>NZ_QICN01000004.1 GCF_003201205.1 Sinimarinibacterium flocculans | reverse complement strand
GACGCCCGCCGACTATGCACGGCAGCTCGCTGCCACAGCGATATCATCAACTCACGGGCTCTAATCGAAACGCTACTCAACGCGGGGTAACGTCGCTTACTACCTACTATATTCTAGGTCTGTTTGGAGGATGGCTAGGAGATACGATAGTATCTTCTAGCTATCCGACTATAGAGATAGATATAGAGATATAGTTAGATATCGGACTTTCGAGAAAGTTCACTGATCAACGATTCCTGTACTCCCGGACGGGTGCTGGCGCCACACTGGAGCCGGTCAGGATGGTCACCGGAACCGTGCCAGTCCGCTCGCTCCGGCAACCCCGGACACTTACCCTTTACAACGGCTATCAACAACTTGCAGTGGACATTCTCTACTGCAGGGCGTCAGTCCGCTCCCCGTTCGGTCAGTTTCACGCTTGGGCTGCCCCTGGCACTGGCCACGGATAGCCGGCCTCATTCCTTCGCGCTCGTTCGGCGTCCTCTGCTGCGTACTGTTGCGCCGTTGCGTCGGAAGCCCAGGCCGCTTGCATCTCAAGCCAGCCCTGGTAGCGCTCAAGGTCGCGCCGCATCTGTTCGGGTTCGGGGCGGATGTAGCGTTCGGTGATGTCCTTCGCCGTGTGCCCGAGAATCCATTTAAGCCGACTTCCATCGCTGACCTGAGCGGCAAAGTGCGTGGCGAACGTCCGACGCAGGTCGTGCGGGCGGAACGATGGCGCGCCCCCGGCCTGTGGTTTAGGAAAGTGCGTCTGGCATCCGGCCGCATCCATCACCGCACGGATGTCCTTCATCCGCTCCCCCTGCCCTCGTCCGGGAAAGACGTGACGCGGATAGACGCCGCGCTGCTCTTGCAGCCTCGCGCACGTTTCCCGCTGGACCGTCAGGATGCGAGCAAACCAAGGCGTAACAGGCAAGGTTCGCGGTTCTTTCGTCTTCACGATTGCTGCCGGGATGGTGAAGGCGCTTTCATCGTCATCGAACCACCCCCATTCCATCATCGCGGCTTCGTTGTAACGCATGCCGAACAACAGCAACGTCAGTGCCAGGTTCCCAGCGGTGAATGCGAGCCGTTCGTCCCTCGCGTTCGTCACGCCACGAACCGCCAGCACCCACGGCCCCACCTTCGATTCCGACAGGTAGGTTTCCCGCGCCTTCGGGGCCGCGAACACGCCTCGCGCCAACTTCGATACAGGATTGGCCTTGTCTTCGATGTTGAGCCGGTCGAAGGCATGGCCAATGGTGAGGGAAAGGACGCGCCTCACCTTCGCTCGCTCGGCCATCGTCGGAATCCTCATCAAGGCATCGTGAATCTCTGCCTTGGTCACGTCCATAACGGGACGCTTTGCCAATGCCCCGGTGTTGCGGATGCACCGTGCGTACACGACCTGCGTAGCAGGCCGCAGCTTCATCTTCTCAACCGTCTGCCCAAGTTCGTGCCTGTAGCGCAAGAGATCGTCGAAGGCATACTGGATCGTCCACTGCGCACGGTTGCCCGATTGATGGGCCGCAGCAGCAACGGCTGCGTTGCGCTCCTTCTGCTCCGCAACACGGTTACGCCCTTCCCTACACGCTTCGGAGTGTCGCAACGCCTCAGCGCGAGCCTTGGCGAGTGTCACTGCTCCGCGGCCGTAAGCCGGACCGATTGTCACTTTGAGAACCTTGCCCGCTCCCTTCACTCGGCCAATGAACTGGAACACGAGACGCGGCCGACCCGGCCCCCTTCTTCTCAGAAGCTTGAAACCTGAAACCTCGCTGTCCTGGATGTAGCGATCGCTTTCAGACGCCCCTTGTCTCGCAAGCTGCTTGATCAGGGCCGGCGTGATGGGCACCGACAACCTCGTTACTTCCCCGCTGGCCGTATCGTTCGCCGCCATGCCCGGTTCCGTCACCTTCAACATCGCAACCATAGCCCTGCCCTCTCGTAGCATACAAGTGGTATACGGGCCGAGCACAAAAAGCCCCGCTCGGCTTGCGCTCGGCGAGGCTAAGTGATTGTTTTGTTTGGTGCCCGTGCCCGGACTTGAACCGGGATACCCGTAGGGTGAGGAATTTTAAGTCCCTTGCGTCTACCGATTCCGCCACACGGGCGGCGACAGCGATGAAGCCTGAAAGGAGTGGAGGCTAGGGTCGGAATTGAACCGGCGTACGCGGATTTGCAGTCCGCTGCATAACCACTCTGCCACCTAGCCTTGATATTTGAACCGCGACCGATTCTAACAGCCCGTTACGGCAGGTCGCAGAACAAAAAACCCCGTCGATGGGCGCCGGGGTCTTTCAGCAAACTTGGAGCGGGAAACGAGGCTCGAACTCGCGACCTCAACCTTGGCAAGGTTGCGCTCTACCAACTGAGCTATTCCCGCGTGAGGCGCGTATTGTAGGCGCCGGCAGAATGAAGTCAAGAAGATTTCACCCGCGCTTTCATGCCAATACGTGTCGCCGGCAAGATTTCGCCTCAATCCGGCAGCTCGCGGCGATCGGCCATGACCGGCCATGCGGCACGAAGATAGACGAACATGCTCCACAGCGTCAGCGCGGCGGCAACGAGCAGCAGGATGTAGCCGATCTCGTAGATCGGGATGCCGAGCACCGGGATGCGCCAGATCATCATGCCGATGGCCGTCATCTGGAACCCGGTTTTCCACTTGCCGATCCGGCTCACGGCCACGCTGGTGCGCTGTCCGAGCTCGGCCATCCACTCGCGCAGCGCCGAGATCGTGATCTCGCGCCCGATGATGACGGCGACCACCACCGCCAGCATGCCGCCCGGGTCGTCGCGCAACAGCATGACGAGACAGACCGCCACGAGCAGCTTGTCGGCCACCGGATCGAGAAACGCCCCGAACTTGCTCTCCTGGTTCCAGCGCCGGGCCAGCCAGCCATCCAGCCAGTCGGTGATCCCGGCCAGGGTGTAGAGCACGGTGGCCATCTGACGGGCATAGGGCCAGTCGACATAGAACAGCGCGAGGACGACGGGGATGGCGGCAACCCGCATCATCGTCAGCAGCAGCGGCAGGGTGAGAATCACGGACGTCGATTACGGTGCGGTTGGCGATACGCCGGGCACAGGATAGCCCAGCACGCCGGCGCTCAGTGGAAGTGCGCGTAGATGCGTTCTGCCAGGGTGCGCGACACGCCTTCGACGCGCGCGATCTCGTCGACGCCCGCGCGGCGGATCTGCGCCGTGCCGCCGAAAGCCCGCAGCAGCGCCCTGCGCCGCGCCGGGCCGAGTCCGTCGATGTCGTCGAGCCCGGAACCCAGGCGCGCCTTTTCCCGGCGTCCCCGGTGCCCGGTGATCGCGAAGCGATGGGCCTCGTCGCGGATCCGCTGGATCAGATGCAGGGCCGGCGAGTCCGGAGGCAGGCGCAGCGCATGTTCCTGCTCCGGCAGGATCAGCTCCTCGAGGCCCGGCTTGCGGGTCGGCCCCTTGGCGATGGCGACGACGCGCAGCTCCGTGACCTCCAGTTCCTCGAGCGCCTCGAGCGCCGCGTTGAGCTGCCCCTGCCCGCCATCGATGAACAGGATGTCCGGTGCACTGCCCTGCCCCGACTTGATCTTCGCGAAACGCCGGCCCACGGCCTGCCGGATGGCGGCGTAGTCATCGCCCGGCTCGATGCCGTCGATGTTGAACTTCCGGTAGCTGGCCTTGAGCGGCCCCTCGGGGCCGAAGACCACGCAGGAGGCGACCGCGCGCTCTCCCTGCGTGTGCGAGATGTCGAAGCACTCCATCCGCTGCGGTGGCCGTTCCAGATCGAGCGCCTGCTGCAGCTCCAGCAGCCGCTGGTCCATCGTCGCGGCTTCCAGAAGATGGGCCGACAGCGCCTGCGCCGCCGTCTGCTGGGCCATCTCCAGCAGGCGCTGCTTGATCCCGCGCTGCGGATGGTGGATGCGCACCCGGCGTCCGCCATGGCGGCTCAGGGCCTCTTCGAGCAGGCCGGCCTCGTCCAGCCGGTCGCCGAGCAGGATCTCCGGCGGTGGCGGATGCTCGAGGTAGTGCTGGCTGACGAAGCTCTCCAGCAGCTCGGCCGGATCGGCGCCAAGCGGGTGCCGGGGGAAGTGGCTCTTGTGCCCGAGGTTGGCGCCGTCGCGGACGCTGACCACGGTCACGCAGCTGTGCGCCGGATGCGGCGCGACGACGACCACATCCAGGTCCTCCGCGCCACCGGTCATCACCTGGTTCTGGCGCACGCGCTTGAGGGCGGCGATCTGGTCGCGCAGGCGCGCCGCCAGTTCGAACTCGAGGGCCTCGGCGGCCTGCTCCATCTGCGCATTGAGATCGCGTGCCAGCTCGTCGCCCTTGCCTTCGAGCAGGCGCGCGGCATTGCGCAGCTCGCGACCGTAGTCCTCTGGCGTGATCAGCCCCACGCACGGCGCCGAACAGCGCTTGATCTGGTATTGCAGACACGGGCGGTCGCGATGGGCAAAGAAGCTGTCACGGCAGGGCCGCAGCCGGAACAGCTTCTGCAGGGACTGCAAGGTCTCGCGCACCGACGAAGCACTGGGAAACGGCCCGAAGTACTGGTCACGTCCGCTGCGCGCACCGCGGTAGTACGAGATCCGCGGATAGGCGTGATCGCTGAAGCGGACGTACGGATAGCTCTTGTCGTCGCGGTAATAGATGTTGTACCGCGGCTTGAGGTCCTTGATCAGGTTGGCCTCGAGGATCAGCGCCTCGTCCTCGGTGTGCGTCAGCGTGACCTCGATCCGCCGGATCTGCGACACCATGCTCTCGATCCGCGGATTGCCGCTGGCGCGCAGAAAGTAGCTGCCCACGCGCTTGCGCAGGTTCCGCGCCTTGCCGACGTAGAGCAGCTCGTCGCCGGCGCCGATCATGCGATAGACGCCGGGCAGCGTGCTCAGCTGCGAGAGAAACGCCTTGTGATCGAACGCCGCGTCCGTCGGGGCCATGGCTCGCCGCGCAGACTCCCGCCCGCTCAGGCTTCGCTGCGGACCTCGGCGCGCTCGTCGAGCAGGCCGTAACGCATCGCCATGCGCGTCAACTCGACGTCATTGCCCACGCCCAGCTTCTCGAACAGGCGGTAGCGATACGTGCTGACGGTCTTCGGCGATAGATGCAGACGATCGGAGATCTCCTGCGTCGAATAGCCCTTGGTCACCATCAGCATGACCTGCGTCTCGCGCTGCGAGAGCTGGTCGAAGGGCGATGCACCGCCCGGTCCCTTGACCAGGCTCGCGGCTAGATTCCCGGCCACGTCCGCGGCCACGTAATGACCGCCGCCATGCACCCGCCGGATCGCCGTGACCACCTCGTCGGCTGCCGAATCCTTGCTGATGTAGCCGGCCGCGCCCGCTGCCAGCATCCGGCTCGGGTACGGCTCTTCCAAGTGCATCGACACGACGATGACTTTTACTGCGGGGTTGCGCTGCAACAGCCGCCGCGTCGCCTCGAGCCCGCCGATGCCCGGCATGTTGATGTCCATCAGCACCACATCGGGCGTGATGTCGCGAACCAGTTCCAGCGCTTCCTCGCCGCTGCTCGCCTCGGCCACGACCTCCATGTCCGCTACCTCGGTCAGCACGCGCTTGAGGCCCGCGCGAACGAGGCGGTGGTCGTCGACCAGCATGATGCGAATCATCGTGAATCTCCTGTTGCAAACCGATCTTAGCAGCGATTGCCCGGTATCCGGCGGCCACGCGTCGATCCGTCGCGCTCGGACCGCAGCCGCGGAGGCGGCCGTCATCGAAACGTCCCGAAACCGTCATTGACCCCGCATAGGCTCCCGTCACTTGATGCCAGCCCTCCACTGCAAGCTAAGGAGCACCCGTGAGCAATCACCCCGACGAAGTCCATAACCACTCTGCGAACACCAGCTTCCAGGAAGTCCTGTCGAAGCGCCTGGAGCGCCGCGATTTCCTGCGTGGCGGTGTCACGCTGGCCAGCGCGACGACGCTGAGCAGTCTGGCACTGGTCGGCTGCAGCGATGACGACAACGATGGCGGCGGCAGCCCGCGGTCTCTGGGCTTTCAGGCAGTCGCCAAGAATCTCAACGATGCGGTGACCCTGCCTGCCGGCTACAGCGCTGCCGTGCTGTACGCCTTTGGCGATCCGATCGACGGGGGAACCCCCGACTTCCTCAACAATGGCACCGATACGGCATCCGACCGCCGCGCGGGCGACCAGCATGACGGCATGGCCTACTTCGGCCTGTCCGAAGACGGCCAGTACGCGCCGAGCCGCTCGGACCGCGGTCTGCTGGTGATGAATCACGAGCAGGTGCTCGACGCCTACATCCACGCCGCCGGCCCCACCGAGGACATCAACGGCAACCGCCCGCAGGCCGAGGTGGACAAGGAGATGAACGCACACGGCGTGTCGATCGTCGAAGTGCGCCGCGACGGCAGCAGCAACAGCATGTCGTATGTGCAGACCTCCGCCTTCAACCGCCGCATCACGCCGTTCACGGAGATGGACATCACCGGCCCGGCGCGCGGCAGCGCACGCCTGTCGACACCGTTCTCCCCCGACGGCACGCGCACGCGCGGCACGCTGAACAACTGCGCCAACGGCCGCACGCCGTGGGGCACCTACTTCGCGTGCGAGGAGAACTGGTTCTCGTACTGGAATCGCGGCGACGACGCCGCGCTGCGCAACGCCGCCGACAACGCCCAACTCGCCCGGGCGGGACTCGGCCCGGACACGCGCGGCTTCTCCTACCGCAAGTGGGACACCGTCAACGCCGACGTCTATCGCCGCTTCAACATCACGGCCCAGGCCGGCGGCAGCGCGACGACGGACTACCGCAACGAAGCCAACACCTACGGCTACATCGTCGAGATCGATCCGTTCGACCCCGATTCCCGCCCGCAGAAGCGCACGGCGCTCGGCCGTTTCGTCCACGAGGGCTGCTGGACCGCCCCGGCGATCTCGGGCCGCCCGCTGGTGTTCTACATGGGCGACGATAACCGCTTCGACTACATCTACAAGTTCGTCTCCGCCGAGAACTGGGACCCGGCGGATGCCTCTCGCACGGACCGCCTGGCCGTCGGCGCCAAGTATCTCGACAACGGCACGCTGTACGTCGCCAGGTTCAACGCCGACGGCAGTGGCGAGTGGATCGAGCTGAGCGTCAACGAGAACGGTCTCGACATCAACAACACGCTGTTCCCGTTCGCCAGCCAGGCCGACGTCTGCATCGCCACGCGTCTGGCCGCCGACTCGGTCGGCGCGACGAAGATGGACCGCCCGGAATGGGGCTCCGTAAACCCGGTGAACGGCGAGGTCTACATGACCCTGACCAACAACACCCGTCGCACCGAGCCCGGACAGGCGGACGCCGCCAACCCACGTCTGGCCAATGCCAACGGCCACATCATCCGCTGGCGCGAGACCGGCGGCGTGCAGGAAGCGACGAGCTTCGACTGGGACATCTTCCTGTTCGGCGCAGCCGCCAACGCCGAGGCCTCGACCAACGTATCGTCGCTCACCGACGACAACGACTTCTCGAGCGCCGACGGCCTGTGGTTCGACTCGCGCGGCCTGCTGTGGATCCAGACCGACGACGGCGTCTTTCCGGGCGCCGACCGCAGCAACAACCAGATGCTGGCCGCCCTGCCCGGTCAGGTCGGCGACGGTTCCGTGGTCACGACGACGGACGCGCCGACGATCGCCGGCGCACAGGCCACACCGGACACCGTGCGCCGCTTCCTGGTGGGCCCGCGCGGTTGCGAAATCACCGGCATCGACATGACGCCGGACTACAAGACGCTGTTCGTCAACATCCAGCACCCGGGTGAAGACGGCTCGCTGGCCGAGCCGGACGGCAGCTGGCCGAACCCGAGCCGCAACGCGCTCGAGACCGGCGCCGCCGGCGTGCGCCCGCGCTCGGCCACGATCGTCATCACCAAGGACGACGGCGGCACGATCGGCATCTGAAGCTTCGCCAGCAGCACCCTTCCCGTACGACTGGGCCCGCGCAAGCGGGCCCTTTTCTATGGCCGTCCGACGCTAGCCCGCATTTCTCACAGGGTCGCCTTCGATCCCCGCACCAGAGCCGGAACTCATTTAGGATTTCGTGATGCGCTCGCAAAACAATGCGGTCATCGGGATCGAAGGCTGATCGGCACTGGCCTGCCTGCGGTGCCATCAGCTTGGGCTTCACTCAACCGATGGAACAACCATCGGTTTCGCTCCAGCCCGGCGCCGCTGGCATCCTCGACGTACGGCCATCGCTCGATCACCCTGTGAGAAATGCAGGCTAGCGGATCGGCCAGAACACGTACATCGACGGCTGTTCCGTCGCTGCCGGATCGCCGGGGTACTGCTCCCAGGAATCGCCGTTGTCCTCGAGGCCTGCGGCGCTGCGCCACGCCAGCAACTGCCGGTAGGTGACTGCGCTCGTCTCGTAAGGTCCGGTGTGCGCGGCACGCGCCACCCAGCCGCTGTAGCGCTGGCCGCTGCGGATGCCCTGGGCCTCGTCCGCTGGCGGATCGGCGCGGTTCACGATCATCGCGGCATCGAAGCGCCAGGCGCCGGTTTCCTCGTTGTACTCGCGGGTGATGGCGATCGGCGGCGCGCTCCGTTGGAGTCCGTTCGCCGCCAGATGCGCCGCGAGCCGCGCATGCGCCGCCGCGAGCACCTGCGCCGCATCATCCGGTCCTGCCGCGGCGGACAGATAGACGATGGGCCGGGGCTCGACCTCGATCACGTCGACCTCCAGATTGCTGATGTCCTCGACCGGCAGGGTCTCGACGAAGGACTGGAGTGCCGCCAGCCCGCGCTCGTAGAACGGGCCGAGCATGCCATCGAGCATCAGTCCGAAGTAACGCCCCAGCAGGTCGCCGTGAAAGCGGGTGTCGTAGCCCCAGGTGACCCGCGTGCCCTCACCCTCCGGCTCGAGCGAGAGGCTCGCGTAGTTCTCGCTGTCGAAGCCCTCGAACTCCAGGCGCATGCGGACACGCTCGAACGGTACGGTTTCGACGATCTCCTGGCTGCCGCTGCCCACCGAGGGGTCATCGCTGCGCCAGCTCATCTTCGCGCCGACACCCACGGGCGGCCCTTCGTGGAGATAGACCGCGTCCGGGTCGAGCGCGGCCCACGGCGACCAGTGGTTGAACTGCCTGAAGCCGTTGAGCGCGGTGTAGACCGTTGCCGGCGGCGCATCCACGACCACCGAGCGTTCGAGGCTGGCCCGGTCGGGGAGCACGAAACCGATGCCGATCGCCGCAACGATCAGGATCGCAACGACGATCACCAGCCACTTGAGCACGCGCACGAGACTTCTCCTTCTGCACAGGCAGGCGGTCTGCCTTGGATCGGGTTTTAGCCCTCTATCAGATGCGTGAGGCGTCGAGCCGTACGTCCGCCTGCGACCACGCAGCCTCGAACCGCACGCGTGCGGCGTCGGCATCAGCGTCGCGTCCCTGCGCACGCAGACTGCGCTCCAGTCCGTACAGCGACCAGCCGTTCTCAGGATTGCGGCGCAGGTCTTCGCGATACACCGCTTCGGCGTCCGCTGCCCGGCCGTCGGCGAGCAGTGCAGCGCCCAGCGTCTGGCGTACCGGCGCGTGCCACAGCGGCGGCTCGAAGTAGGCTGCCGCATCCTCGAGCGCGAGCCCCTGCTCGAACGCCGCGATGGCGGCGTCGCCGTCGCCGACCTGCGCCGCGAGCGTCCCTGCCAGCAGGCGTTCGGCGATACGCAGCGTCGTCGACAGCGGATGCTGCGGCCCGATCAGCAAGGCCTCGAATGCCGGGTCGGCGGCGGCGGACGACAAGGCCTTGAGGTGCTGCGCGGCGGCATCGACGTCCCCGGTACGTGCGTGCGCCATCCCGCGCGCGAAATGCCACATCGCCGTGGGATAGGCCAGATCCTCGGGCGGTGCCGGCGTCGCCAGCAGCTCGTCCCAGCGGCCGAACTGCACGCGCGCCTTCAGCGGTGTGACCCAGAAGTCCTGCAGTGCGATCAGCGTCGGTTCGCGGATCAGCTCCGGAATCCAGGCCCGTTTGGCAGTTTCGTCGGCTGCCGCCAGCGCCGTCTCGCCGGCCCCCTGCATCGATGCCGCCCACCAGAGGTAGTGATGATTGTGCGGCACGTAGCCCAGCGGATAGACGCCCGGGGCCGGGCGGCACAGCG
The DNA here is from genome assembly GCF_003201205.1 of Sinimarinibacterium flocculans. Classification (GTDB taxonomy): domain Bacteria; phylum Pseudomonadota; class Gammaproteobacteria; order Nevskiales; family Nevskiaceae; genus Solimonas; species Solimonas flocculans. The sequence goes on along the minus strand of NZ_QICN01000004.1, from coordinate 350,072 downwards.
CGAGATAGGCATCGTCGGCCTCGATGGCCTTCTGGTTCGCGACGACGGCGTCGTGGTAGCGACCGACGCGCGTATAGATATGCGCCGGCATGTGCACCAGATGTCCCGCACCCGGCAGCACCTCGCGCAGCCGGTCGGCTGCCGCGACACCGCGCTCCGGCGCGTCCGAGGCCTCGACCGCATGGATGTACAGGTGCAGCGCCCCGGGATGCCCGGAATCCCGCGCCATCACCGCTTCCAGTGTCGCGATGATCTCCGGCGTGCGCCCGCGCGGCCGGCCGTCTGCGTCGTAGTAGTCCCAGGGCTGCAGGTCCATCAGCGCCTCGGCATACAGCGTCGCGGCATCGAGGTCGTCCGGATACTGCGCTACGACCTGGCCGATTGCTTCGGCCCAAGCCTTGTCGAGAGCGCTGCGGTCGTCACCGGACTGCTCGGCGTAGCGCGCCGCCAGGGCCTCGATATACGCGCGCTCGCGCGGTGTCACCGTGTCGACCCGTTCCAGGGCATTCTGGAGACGGGCCCAGGCACGGGGCACGTCCTCGGGGGCCATCGGCGCGTTGACGTGCGGCCCGAGCACCAGCGCCGCGCCCCACCAGCACATCGCGCAACCCGGATCGGCGGCAGTCCCCATCAGGAACGAGCGCGCCGCTGCATCGTGGTTGAAGCCCCAGGTCAGCACCATGCCCTGGTTGAACCAGCGCTGCGCCTCGGCGTTCGCGGTGACCGGATAGTCGTAGCCCTCGAGCCCTTCGAGAATGCTCGCGCCGGGAATCGTCGGCGGTGGCGGTGCCTCGGCCGTCTCGGCTGGTCGCCGCCCGGCGGATTGCAGGTACCAGGCGAAGCCGACGACGACGGCCACGAGCAGCGCGGCGGCTACAATGCGGTGCTTGTTCATGACGCCCCCGAACGGTCCCGGGACCGCAGTCATACGCCTGTCCGTGGCGGAAGACAAGCGGCCGCGGCGGCGCTCCCGCGACCACAGACGCAAAAAAAGAAAACCCCCAGATAATCCGGGGGTTTTGTTTGAAACTTAAAGTACTTTAAAGCTCTCGGCACTGCGATGCCAAGGCCCCCGCCACTCGGCAGCGCGGGCCGGCATGCCGTTCGGCTCTTAGTGGAACTGCTCTTCTTCGGTCGAGCCGCTGAGCGCCTTGACGCTCGAGCTGCCACCCTGGATCACCGTGGTGACGTCGTCGAAGTAGCCGGCGCCGACTTCCTGCTGGTGCGACACGAAGGTGTAGCCCTGGTCGCGCGCCTTGAACTCCGGCTCCTGCACCATCTCGGTGTAGTGCTTCATGCCTTCGCCGCGCGCGTAGTTGTACGCGAACTGGAAGGTGTTGTACCAGTTGATGTGGATGCCGGCGAGCGTGATGAACTGGTACTTGTAACCCAGTGCCGACAGCTCGTCCTGGAACTTGGCGATGGTCTTGTCGTCGAGGTTCTTCTTCCAGTTGAACGACGGCGAGCAGTTGTACGAGAGCAGCTTGCCCGGGCACTTGGCGTGCACGGCCTGCGCGAACTCGCGGGCGAAGCCGAGGTCCGGCGTGCCGGTCTCGCACCACACCAGGTCGGCGTACGGCGCGTAGGCGACGCCGCGCGAGATCGCCTGCTCGAGGCCGTTCTTGACGCGGTAGAAGCCTTCCGAGGTGCGCTCGCCGGTGACGAACGGCTTGTCATTGGCGTCGTGATCCGAGGTCAGCAGGTTCGCAGCCTCGGCGTCGGTGCGCGCGAGCACGATGGTCGGCACGCCCATGACGTCGGCGGCGAAACGCGCCGCGATCAGCTTCTCGACCGCTTCCTGCGTCGGCACGAGCACCTTGCCGCCCATGTGGCCGCACTTCTTCACGGCTGCGAGCTGGTCCTCGAAGTGCACGCCCGCAGCGCCCGCGCTGATCATGTTCTTCATCAGCTCGAAGGCGTTGAGCACGCCGCCGAAGCCGGCTTCCGCGTCCGCGACGATCGGCAGGAAGTAGTCGACGAAGTCCTTGTCGCCGGGGCCGACGCCCTTGGCCCACTGGATCTCGTCGGCGCGCTTGAAGGTGTTGTTGATGCGACGGACCATCGTCGGCACCGAGTCGTACGCGTACAGCGACTGGTCCGGGTACATGGTCTCGGAGGTGTTGCCGTCGGCGGCGACCTGCCAGCCCGACAGGTACACGGCCTCGAGGCCGGCCTTGGCCTGCTGCATCGCCTGGCCGGCGGTGATCGCGCCGAAGGCATTGACGTAGCCCTTCTTGGCGTCGCCGTTGACCAGCTTCCACAGCTTCTCGGCGCCACGCTTGGCCAGGGTGTGCTCGACGTTCAGCGAACCGCGCAGACGAACCACGTCAGCGGCGCTGTAGCCACGCTTGACGCTCTTCCAGCGGGGGTTTTCCGCCCAATCCTTTTCCAGGGCCTTGATCTGCTCGTCGCGGGTCGTCATCTGCAACAGTCCTCTCGGGTGAAAGAAACCGAAATCGGCTCATCAAAACAGAGCCTTGTGGCGGTCGACCAAGCGTTCAGCGCGAATCGGAAAACACGGACTGACGCGGGGGTACGCCGTTTAGGGGGCGCGATTATAGCGGCAATCATTTTGCAGCGCACAAGGACGCAGGCGATCTTGTCTGCTACTGCAGGTGCCATTGACACATATGCCGTCCATGGCACCGCCACAACCATCCAAGGTTGCGACTTTTCAGACAAGCCAAAGAAAACGGGGCGCCAACATCGCGCCCCGTCGTGTTTGCCGCAATCCGCCTTTAGTCGAGGTACTCGTAGGCCGGCAGCGTCAGGAAGTCCGCGCACTGCGCGGCCGTCGACATGCGCGCGAAGATGCCGGCAGCCTCGGCGAAACGCCCCTTGTAGAAGCGCTCGTCGCCGAGCTGATTGCGCACCGTCGCCAGCTCCTCGTCGATCATGCGCAGCGCCAGCTCGCGGGTGACGGTACGGCCGTCGGCCAGCTTGGCGCCGTACTTGATCCACTGCCAGACCTGCACGCGCGAAATCTCGGCGGTGGCCGCATCTTCCATCAGGTTGTGCAGCGGCACGCAGCCGTTGCCGTTGATCCAGGCTTCCATGTACTGGATGCCGACGTTGATGTTGTTACGCAGACCGTCCTCGGTGATCTTGCCTTGCGGCAGTTCGAGCAGGTCCTTGGCCTTGATCTTGTAGTTGAACTGCTGGGCGACCTGATTCGGCGTCGGCATGTGCTCGTCGAACACCTTCATCGCCACCGGCACGAGGCCCGGATGCGCGACCCAGGTGCCGTCGTGGCCGTTCTTGACCTCGCGCAGCTTGTCCGCCGAGACCTTGTCGAACACGGCCTTGTTCTTGGCCTCGTCGTTCTTGACCGGGATGAACGCGGCCATGCCGCCCATCGCCTGCGCGCCGCGCTTGTGCGTGGTTTCGCACAGCAGCTTGGAGTAGCTGTCGAGGAAGTGGCGGTCCATGCCGACGCTGTGGCGGTCCGGAATCATGCGGTCGCCGTGGTTCCGGTAGGTCTTGATGAAGCTGAAGATGTAGTCCCAGCGGCCGCAGTTGAGCGCAACGATGTGGTTGCGCAGTTCGTAGAGGATCTCGTCCATCTCGAACGCAGCCCAGATCGTCTCGATCAGCACCGTGGCCTTGATCGTTTTCTGCGGGATCTTCAGCAGGTCCTGCGCATCCTTGAAGATGCTGTTCCACAGGCGGGCCTCGAGATGCGACTGCATCTTCGGCAGGTAGAAGTACGGCCCCGTGCCGCGCTTGAGCTGCTCCTTGGCGTTGTGGAAGAAGAACAGCGCGAAGTCGACGATGCCGCCGGGCGCCGGCTTGCCGTCGATCAGGATGTGCTTCTCGAGCAGGTGCCAGCCGCGCGGCCGCACGATCAGCGTGGCGATGTCCTTGTTGAGCTTGTACTGCTTGCCGGCTTCGTTGGTGAAGCTGATCTTGCGGCGCACCGCGTCGGACAGGTTGATGTGCCCGTCCATCATCAGCTCCCAGGTCGGCGCCGCCGAATCCTCGAAGTCCGCCATGAAGCACTTGGCGCCGGAATTCAGCGCGTTGATGACCATCTTGCGGTCGACCGGACCGGTGATCTCGACGCGACGGTCCTGCAGGTCCGCCGGGATGCCGGCGATCTTCCACTTGCCGGCGCGGACCTTCGCCGTCTCCTTGAGAAAGCCCAGCTTGAGCTTGCCGGCGTCGACCGCGGCCTGGCGCTCGACCCGATAGGCCAGCAGCTTTTCGCGCGTCGCGCCGTGCTTGCGCACCAGCGTGGCGAGGAACTTGAGTGCCTCCGGCGTCAGGATCTTCTTGTAGGCCGGCTTGAGTGCGCCGAGGATTTCAACGCCTTTGACTCCGCTCATCATCTACCTCTCGTCATTCGGAAAATGGGTGCAAAAAAAACGGCGCGGACTTTAGCTTGTTTCAACAGTCGGGGCCACGGATGGCCCCGGCTTACCCATGGATGGGTACATCGCTCACGACGATGCCGTCGGCATCGGCGTAGAGCCAGGCGCCCGGCTTGAAAGTGACCCCGGCAAAGCCCACGGCCTTGTCCTGTGCGGCCGAGTGCAGGCCCTTTTCCGACTTGCGCGGATGCGTGCCCAGCGCCTTGATGCCGATCGCCTGTTCGGCGAGTTCCTCGGAGTCGCGGACATAGCCGAAGACGACGATGCCGGCCCAGCCGTTGTCGACACCGAGCTGGCCCAGATTGCCGCCGACCAGCGCGCAGCGGTTCGAGCCGCCACCGTCGACGACCAGTACCCTGCCCTCGCCCGGCGTCTCGAGTGTGGCGCGCACCAGGGCGTTGTCCTCGAACACCTTGATCGTCTTGATCGCGCCGTAAAAGTCGATGAGGCCGCCGAAGTCACCGAAGATCGGTTCGGCGACCTGCGCTTCGGGATGTGCGTCTGAAAGATCGGTCGTGGCGTAGGTCATGGGGAACGGACAGTCGAAGGGGAATCGGGAATCGCGTGGCGCTCACCAGCTCGGGCGACGCGCAAACAGCGGCGTGATCAGCGCCCACAGCGCCAGCCCGACGAAGGCGACCAGGGTCCAGCCCGGCAGCGAGACGCCGAGCCACTGTGCATCGATCTTCGCGCAATTGCCGTCGCCCGACAGCACCAGTTGCACGACTTCCATCAGCGGCATCATGTCCATCAGGTAGTCAAGCGCCGGACCGCAGGCCGGCACCTGATCTTCGGGCAGCGACTGCAGCCAGACGTGGCGGGCGGCAATGCCGGCACCGATACCCGACGCCGTCGCCGCCAGCAGCGCGTAGATCCAGCGACCGAAGCCGGTCGGCCCATGCAGCGTCGCGGCAAGGAAGATCAGGCCGGCACCGATCATCGCCACACGCTGGAAGATGCACATCGGACACGGCTCGTAGCCGCGGAAGTGTTCGAGGTACAGCGCGAAGGCCATGCCGACGGCACAGGCCAGGAACCCGAGAAACGCGAGCGAGCGATAGTTGGCGATCATGCAGTTCTCGGCATCAGGCCAGGGCAACCGGAATGTTGCCGATGCGGCCGGCGATCTTCGCCTGCCACTGCTTCGGACCGGTTTCGTGCACCGACGTTCCGGCGGCATCGACCGCAACCGTCACCGGCATGTCCTGCACCTCGAACTCGTAGATCGCTTCCATGCCCAGGTCCTCGAACCCGACGACCTTCGCACTGCGGATCGCCTTGGCGACGAGATAGGCCGCCCCGCCGACCGCCATCAGGTAGGCGCTGCGGTGCTTCTTGATCGACTCGATCGCGACCGGCCCGCGCTCGGACTTGCCGATCATTGCGATCAGCCCGGTCTGCGCGAGCATCATCTCGGTGAACTTGTCCATGCGCGTTGCCGTCGTCGGGCCGGCCGGGCCGACGACCTCGCCCTTCACCGGATCGACCGGACCGACGTAGTAGATCGCACGATTGGTGAAGTCCACCGGCAGCTTCTCGCCCTTGGCGAGCATGTCCTGGATGCGCTTGTGGGCGGCATCGCGGCCGGTGAGCATCTTGCCGTTGAGCAGCAGGATCTGGCCCGGCTTCCACGACGCGACTTCTTCCTTGGTCAGCGTGTCGAGATGGACCCGCGTCGCGGTCTTGGTATCCGCCTGCCAGGTGACCTGCGGCCAGTCTTCCAGCCTGGGCGTCGGCAACTCGGCCGGGCCGGAGCCGTCGAGTTCGAAGTGCACGTGACGGGTAGCCGCGCAGTTCGGAATCAGGGCGACCGGCAGGTTGGCCGCGTGCGTCGGATAGTCCATGACCTTGACGTCGACCACCGTGGTCAGGCCGCCGAGACCCTGGGCGCCGATGCCGAGCTGGTTGACCTTCTCGAACAGTTCGAGGCGCAGTTCCTCGGCGCGGTTCTGCGCACCGCGCGCCTTGAGCTCGTGGATGTCCACCGGCGCCATCAGCGATTCCTTGGCCAGCAGCATTGCCTTCTCCGGCGTACCGCCGATGCCGATGCCGAGGATGCCCGGCGGGCACCAGCCGGCGCCCATCGTCGGCACCGTCCTGAGCACCCAGTCGACGATCGAGTCCGACGGGTTGAGCATCGCCATCTTGGCCTTGGCCTCTGAACCGCCACCCTTGGCGGCACAGATCACCTCGACGTGATCGCCGGCAACGATCTCGGTATGGATCACCGCGGGCGTATTGTCCTTGGTGTTCGCGCGCTTGCCGGCCGGGTCGGCGAGCACCGACGCGCGCAGCTTGTTGTCCGGGTGGTTGTAGGCGCGGCGCACGCCTTCGTTGACCATCTCGCTGAGCGACAGCGTCGCGTCCCAGCGCACGTTCATGCCGATCTTCAGGAACACCGTGGCGATGCCCGTGTCCTGGCAGATAGGCCGGTGACCTTCCGCGCTCATCCGCGAGTTGGTCAGGATCTGCGCGATCGCGTCCTTCGCCGCCGGGTTCTCCTCGCGCTCCCAGGCCTCGCCGAGCGCCTGGATGTAGTCGAGCGGATGGTAGTAGCTGATGTACTGGAAAGCGTCGGCGATGGACGAAACGAAGTCGTCCTGGCGGATCACGGTCATGGGCTCGACGGCGGCGGCTGGGGCGAAAAAGGACGGGGCCGAATGCTACCCCGTTTTGTTCGCGGCGTCCGCCGGGACGGCCCTATGCGGCGGCGTACAGGCGGTGGCTGTGGTGCTGCGCCGGCTCCCACAGGGCAATGCCGTCGTCGATGGCCGTCGCCGGGATCAACGGCGAAGCGCCGTCGGCAGCAGTCTCGACGAAGGCGGCCTCGATCACGCGCACCAGCGCGCGCACGTTGCCGTGCCAGCGGCACTCGCGGATGCGCCGCCAGGCGGCATCGTCGATGCCTTCGGGCGCCGTCCAGGTGGTGCAGCTGCCGCCGAGGCGCGCCAGCGTCGTGGCGATCACGGCGATCAGGTCTTCCTCGCGCTTCTGCAGCTCCGGCACTTCCAGCACGGCCGCGCCCAGGCGCGTGAACTCGTCGATGTTCACCGAGGCCTGCAGCGAGGCCCAGGTGCGATTGGTGGCGAACAGCAGCGCGCAATCGAGCGGCTGCTTGGCCGAGGCGCCGAACGGCATGTACTGACCGTTGTCGAGCGCCTCCATGAGCACTTCCATGACCGAGCCGGTGACGCCGTGGGCCTCGTCGATGAAACACACCCCGTCGCGCGCATGCGTGAACGCGCCCAGGCGCGAGCCGGCGCCCGGGAAGGCGCCCATGACGTGACCGCACAGCAGCGATTTCACCGCCGCCTTGTCACCGGTGTTCTCGGCCGCGAGGTTCACCGACACGAACCGGCCCTTGTTGCGCACCAGGTAGTAGAAGTACGCCAGCGAGGTCTTGCCGCTTCCCGGCCCGCCGAGCAGGTAGGCCCGGGCGATGCCGTTGCGCGCAAAGGCGCGGATGCGGCCGACCAGCGACTGCAGTTCCGGGCTGAAAACGAAGAAGTTCTTGTGCGGCGAGTCCTCGATCTCGGTCGACACCGGCATACGGATCAGGTTGTCCTCGACGCCGTGGCGCATGCGCTCCGGCAACTGGCGCAGCAAGTCCTCGGTGTCACGCGCCAGGATCAGGCGCAGCCCGACCAGCCGCCCCTTGCCGGCACGGGCTTGCAACCAGCGGCCGAGTCCGGCGAGCTGCCGCCCCTGCACGGCGACGATCAGCGTCGCGCTGCGGCCGGCCTCGCGGGCGGCCAGCACGCGGTCGGCCAGGTGGTCGAGCGCCGCCGGCTCCACGAACAGGCCGAGTGCGAATTCGGCGTCGAGCGCGACGACCGGATCGTCCGGCTGCGACGCCTCGACCGCACGCATCGCGACCTGGCGCCCGGGCGGCAGCACGCGTTGCAGCATGTCCTGCCAGGCGGGATCGCGCAGACCCCATTCGGTCGGCGCATAGACCGCGAGGAACGGCGACGGCTGCGGGGCGGTCCCCGCCATGGCCTCTTCCGGCGATCTGCGGCGGGCGTTGCGCCAGCTGAATTCGAACATCGGTGGCTTTCCGTTCACGGGCTTCACCGCAAGTTAGAACAGCTTCGAGCATACGAACGAAGCAACCGACGGGCCGTAGGCGGACGCCGATCAACGGTGTCGGGCAGCGGCTGTCAGGTTTTTGCCCGACCCGGCAATCCGCCCTGCGTGAGCGCCGCCGGATCGAGCAGGCGCGCCAGTTCCGCGCGGGGCAGACCGGTCACTTCGACCGCGACATCGAGCACCGGCCGCCCCTCGGCGTAGGCCTGCTTGGCGATGGCGGCGCCGCGCTCGTAGCCGATGACCGGGTTGGCCGCGGTGATCAGCACCGGATTGCGCGCCAGCGCCTCGCCGATGCGCGCGCTGCGGACCTTGAACCCGGCGATGGCACGATCGGCCAGCAGGCGCGCGCTGCTCGTCAGCAGCTGCAGGCTGTCGAGCAGGCGGTCGGCGACCAGCGGCAGCATGACGTTGAGCTGGAAATTGCCCGATTGGGCGGCGACGGTGATGGCGGCGTCGTTGCCGATCACGGCGGCCGCCGCCATGCAGGCCGACTCGGGAATCACCGGATTGACCTTTCCAGGCATGATCGAGGACCCCGGCTGCAGCGCCGGCAACTCGATCTCCCCCAGCCCGGCCAGCGGTCCGGAGTTCATCCAGCGCAGGTCGTTGGCGATCTTCATCAGCGCGCAGGCGGCCACCTTGAGCTGTCCGGACAGTTCGGCGGCAGTGTCCTGGCTGGCCAGCGCCTCGAAGTAGTTCTCGGCGGGCGCCAGCCGCAGGCGCATGCGCCGCGACAGTGCCGCGCAACTGCGGGCGGCGAATCGCGGATGCGCGTTGATGCCGGTCCCCACTGCCGTGCCGCCGAGCGCGAGCCGCTGCAGGCGCGGCTGCACCGATTCGATGCGCGCCACGGCGTGGCGGATCTGCTGAGCCCAGCCCGACAGCTCCTGTTCGAAACGCAGCGGCATGGCGTCCATCAGGTGCGTGCGGCCGGTCTTGGTCGCCCGCCGCAATCCACGCGACTTGCGCTCGATGGTCGACGCGAGATGGCGCAGGGACGGCAGCAGCGACTCGTGGATCGCCAGTGCGGCCGACAGGTGGATCGCACTGGGCACGACGTCGTTCGACGACTGGCTGCAGTTGACGTGATCGTTGGGATGAACGGCGCGCCCCAGCACGCGGGCCGCCAGATGCGCGATCACCTCGTTGGCGTTCATGTTGCTCGAGGTGCCGGAACCGGTCTGGAACACGTCGACCGGGAACTGCGCGTCGTGCGCGCCGTCGGCGACCTCGATCGCGGCGACGACGATCGCCTCCGCGGTATCGCGCTCGAGCAGCCCGAGCGCGGCATTGGCATCCGCCGCAGCGGCCTTGATCAGCCCGAGGGCGCGGATGAAGCCCCGCGGCATGGCACGTCCGGACACCGGAAAGTTCTCGATCGCCCGCTGCGTCTGCGCACCCCACAGGGCATCGGCGGGCACCTGTAACGGCCCCAGCGTGTCGTGCTCGGTGCGGTAGGCGGGCCGGCGTGGCCGCGCGGCTCTGGACATGGCGTTTCTCCGGGCAAGAGGGGCTCGTCCGATACAATACGGCGCCTGAGGGCCGCGCGCTGCGCGCCCATGTTCCCTAACGGCGCCTCCTTCATGAATCTGACTTCGCTGTCCGCCATCTCCCCCGTCGACGGCCGCTACGCCGAGAAAACCGTGAAGTTGCGCGGGATCTTCAGCGAGTACGGCCTGATGCGGTATCGCGTCCTCTCGGAGATCCGCTGGCTGGAGACGCTGGCCGCCCAGCCGGCGATCGCCGAGGTCGTCGCCCTGTCGGCTGCGGCGCGCGAGAAGCTCGATCGCATCGCCGACAACTTCACGCTGGAGGAGGCCCAGCGCGTGAAGGCGATCGAGGACACGACCAACCACGACGTCAAGGCGGTCGAGTACTACCTCAAGGAGCGCATCAGCTCGCACCCGGACCTGAGCGGCATCAAGGAGTTCATACACTTCGCCTGCACCTCCGAGGACATCAACAACCTCGCCCATGCGCTGATGCTCAAGGACGCACGCGCACAGGTGCTGCTGCCGGCGATCGACCAGCTGATCAAGTCGATCCGCGGCCTCGCCCAGGCGTACGCCGAGCAGCCGATGCTGTCGCGCACGCACGGCCAGCCGGCCTCGCCGACGACGCTCGGCAAGGAGATGGCGGTGTTCGCACAGCGGCTGCGGCGCCAGCGCGAGCAGTTCGCGCAGGTGTCGATCCTCGGCAAGATGAACGGCGCGGTCGGCAACTGGAATGCGCATCTGGCCGCCTATCCGGACGTGGACTGGCCGGCCGTGGCGCACGAGGTCCTTGCCGGCCTCGGCATCGATGAATCGCCCGCGACCACGCAGATCGAGCCGCACGACTACATCGCGGAGTACTTCCACGCGCTGTCGCGCATCAACACCATCCTCATCGACTTCTGCCGCGACATCTGGGCCTATATCTCTGTCGGTTACTTCCGACAGAGGACCGTCGACGGCGAGGTCGGCAGCTCGACGATGCCGCACAAGGTCAACCCCATCGACTTCGAGAACGGCGAAGGCAATCTCGGACTGGCGAACGCGGTCCTGCAGCATCTGGCCGAGAAGCTGCCGATCTCCCGCTGGCAACGCGACCTGACCGACTCGACGGTCCTGCGCAATCTCGGCGTGGGCGCCGCGCACGCCCTGATCGCCTACCAGTCGATTGCAAAGGGCATCGGCAAGCTCGAGGCCGACGCCTGGCGCATGGGGCAGGATCTCGACCAGAACTGGGAGGTGCTCGGCGAGGCCATCCAGACGGTGATGCGCCGCTATGGCCTGCCCGAGCCGTACGAGCAGCTCAAGCGCCTGACACGCGGGCAGAAAATCGGACGCGACGCGATCCGCGCCTTCGTCTCGGAGCTCGACCTGCCTGAGCCGGAGAAGCAGCGGCTGTTGCGGATGACCCCCGGCAGCTACATCGGCAACGCCGTGCAGCAGGCCAAGAAGGCCTGAATCATGGACCGGGAACCGCCATCGGCAAGCCTGATCGCCGGCCGCCAGGCCTACGCGGCGATTCTCGAGCAGATGGCGGCCTCGGCACGCATGGAACTGGTGATCCTGAGTCACGCGTTCGATGCCGCGGTGTACGGCGCCGAACCCCTGGTCGAACGGGTCAAGGCCTTCTGCCTCGCACACGAGCGCGCCCGCGTGCGCGTGCTGGTGAACCAGCCGGCGCTGGCCATGCGCAGCGCACACCGGTTCGTCGAACTCGGTCGCCGCATGCCCAGCCGCATCGGCTTTCGCCAGCTCGACGACGAGGACCGTGGGGTGATCGAGGAGCTGGCGATCGGCGACGGACGCAGCCTGCTGCACCGCGAGACGCCGGATCAGCTCGAAGCACGCTATCTGGCGGACGCGCCGCTCGAGGCGCGCCCGCACCTGAAGACCTTCGACGAACTCTGGGAACGCGGCGTGCCGGCTCGCGAGTTCAGCGAGCTGAAGATCTAGGCGCCTGGCGCCGCAAGCGCCCCGCCCTGCTCACTCCTCGGGGGCGATGCGCTCGCGCTCGCGGATCAGGGCGCGCACGTCGTCCGGCACCGGCTGCGGCTTCTGCTGCTCGTAGTCGTACCACACGAGTACGCCGCGACTGGTCGCCACCGGCTTGGCGTCGACGAACATGCCGGCCAACGTGTCCATGCTGCTGCGACCGATACGGGCGATGCGAAAGCCCACGTCGACCTGCGCCGGATGGTGCAGCTGCGCCAGAAAGTCGCACTCGATGCGCGCCAGGATGAAGCCCCGCTGCTTCCAGAACGTGGGGTCGTCGCGCATCAGCTCGCCGAAGTACTCCAGCCGGGCGCTCTCGTCGAACGAGAAGAAGCGGCTGTTGTTGACGTGGCCGAGCATGTCGAGATCGGACCAGCGTGTGGGCAGCCGGAAGACGAAGGCGAAATCCTGCGGCGAAACGGTCTTGCTCAAGTCCTTGCCCCGTGGTCGGTCGGAGGGTCTGCGCCGTGCTCGCCCTGTCGGTCCGGGGGATGGTCCTGCCGCATCCGCCGCCTGGCGACGGCCTGCAGGATCTCGCGCCGGCGGGCGGCCGGCGCGCCGCCCCAGGCCGCGATCTCGCCGATGCTGCGCAGGCAGCCGGTGCAGATCCCGTCAGCATCGAGCTCGCACACCTGCACGCAGGGTGACGGCACGTCTTCGGCAGCGGAACTCGGCGACTTCGACAAGAGAGGGCGCGGTACGAAAAAACGCGGCCATCTTACCGATGGCCGCGTTCCTGCGACAGCCTGTTGCCGCGAACTACTCGACGATGAGCTTGAACTCGACGCGACGGTTCTCGGCACGCCCTTCGGCCGTCTCGTTCGACGCGATCGGCTTGAACTCGCCGTAACCCATCGCTTCCATGCGGCCGGCCTCGACACCGCGCGAAATCAGGTACTGGCGCACCGATTCCGCACGCTGCTGCGACAGCGAGTCGTTGTAGGTGTCATTGCCGATGCTGTCGGTGTGACCGCCGATCTCGACGCGGACGTTCGGCTGGCTCTTGAGCGACTCGGCCACGCCGTCGAGGATGTCGCGCGACTCGTCGGCGAGCACGGCCGAGTCGTTCTCGAAGTTGACACCGCGCAGCACCATCGTTTGTGCGATGACGCAGCCGATGGCATCGACCTGCGCGCCGGCCGGCGTGTCCGGGCAACGGTCGGCGTCGTTGGGCACGCCGTCATTGTCGGCGTCGCTGCCGAGGTCCAGCGTGCAGCCGCGCGCGTCGACCGTCGAACCGGCCGGCGTCGCCGGGCACTCGTCGAGACCGTCGAGCACACCGTCACGATCGGAGTCCAGCCCGCAGTCGCTGCGCCCCGTGACCGGATCGACGACGGCCAGCTCGCACTCGTCGACCGGCGGCGGCGCTGCGCGGTCGGGCGCCACGAAGATGAAGGTCAACGGCAGCTGCAGGCCGAGGCTCACGCGATAGTCGATCAGCATGTCCTCGCCGTCGGCCGACTCGTCGTTGTCCTGAGCAAGCACACGCGCATCGAGGCGTGCCGCCAGGCCGTGCCAGTTCAGCGGCATCAGCAGGCCGCCGCCGACATTCACGCCGAAGTGCTCGTGCTCGTCACCGCGCACGTCTTCCTGCACGAGGCCGAGGCCGGCGAGCGCGAAGGGCTTGAAGCGCGGACCCACCGACGCGTCACTGCCCCAGCCGAACAGGCCGAAGTCGTAGACGACGTCGAACATCAGGCCCCGCTGGTAGTCCGGACGACCGTCGATGTCGCGGTCGCGGCGCAGCGAGTGGTAGTTGCCTTCGATCGAAAGGTTGGGATAGCCGTAGTGGCTCAGCGGCCAGCCGAGGCGGACCTCGAAGCCCTGGCCATCGTCCGAGTCACGGGCGCTGTCGCCGAACTCGTGGGTGTAGCCGGCGCCGATGTACGGAATGTCGTAGCCATCGACGGTCACAGCCGATGAAACGCCGGACCACAGCAGCCCCGCCGCTGCCGGAATCAGCATCTTGCGCATTGTCTCGTCCCCTGGGCAGTCTTAGTAAGTTATCAGCGCCGCGAATGTACTGGATTCAACGTGACAGCAGCAACCGCGCTGCGAAGGCTTTGCACAGGCTGGCGCCGCCCTGCCCGAGGTCGCCGTGTCAGCATTCGCCGCACGGATCTGCAGGCCCCTGTCTCAGCGATCCGCCAGCGCCCGGGCACAGTCCGCGATCAGTCCCGGCCCACGATAGATGAACCCGGTGTAGATCTGCACGAGATCCGCCCCGGCCTCGCGCTTGCGGCGGGCGTCCGCCGCACCGAGGATGCCGCCGACACCGACCAGCGGGAAATCGGCGCCGACCCGGCGGCGCAGCTGCTGCAAGGTCTCGTCGGCGAGCGGTCGCAGCGGGGCACCCGACAGGCCGCCTGTTTCCGACGCCAGCGGCACACCGTCGAGGCCCGGTCGTTCGATCGTGGTGTTCGTCGCGATCAGGCCGTCGATGCCGCATTCGCGCGCCGCCGTGGCGATGCCGTCGAGTTCCGCGGCGCTCACGTCCGGTGCGATCTTGACCAGGATGGGACAATGCCGCCCGTGCTCCTGCGCCAGCCGGGCGCGCTCGGCGCCGAGCGCCGACAGCAGCCCGCGCAGGCGTTCGGCCTGCTGAAGCTCGCGCAGGTTGCGCGTGTTCGGCGACGAGATGTTCACCGTGACGTAGGACGCGGCCGCGTACACCTTGCGCAGGCAGCTCAGATAGTCCTCGTCGGCACGTTCGATCGGCGTGTCGAAGTTCTTGCCGATGTTGATGCCGAGCACACCGTCGTAGTCCGACTCGGCCACGCAGCGCAGCAGGTGATCGACGCCCTTGTTGTTGAAGCCCAGACGGTTGATCAGTGCCTCGTGCTCCGGCAGGCGGAACATGCGCGGCCGCGGATTGCCCGGCTGCGGCCGCGGCGTCACCGTGCCGATCTCCACGAACCCGAATCCCAGGGCCTGCCAGGCCCGCAGGCACTCGCCGTTCTTGTCGAGGCCGGCCGCCAGGCCCACGCGATTCGGAAAGCGCAGCCCCAGCAGGTCGACCGGCGCCGACGGCACGCGACCACGAAACGGTGCGGTCGCCAGCAGCGGTGCACGCCTGAACAGGTCGAGCGTGAGTTCGTGAGCCTGCTCCGCATCGAGGCAGAACAGCAGGTTGCGGGCAGTCCGGTAGAGCATCGGAATCATCAGGCGGACGGCAGCGCAGCGATCCGTGCCCGCCAGCCCCTGGGCAGCGGCAGCACGCGGGCCATGCGACCGCGCAGCAGGCCGAGCTCGTCATGCAGCCGGTCCTGCGTCAGCGTGACCGGCAGGCGCACCAGGCTGCGCAGCAGGTCGGCTGCCAGACGCTGCTTGGGATCGTTCTCGTACAGCGAGCCGAAGCTGCCGGCCGCGGCGAACAGGGCGCGCGACAGATGCAGGTAATCGCGCTGGATCACCAGGCCGGTCTGCTGGGTGTTCGACATCAGGTGCAACACGGTCTGGCCGCGCGCGTGCAGGCCGTCGAAGCCGCCGCGACGCAGCTCGGTCACGAAGTTGCGCCGCGTCAGCGGCGTCACGCCCTTCTTGCGCAGCGTCTCGTCGAGCGCTGCCTTGATCTGCGGCCGGCGCGCCGCGGTCGCCTCGGGCTGCGTGCTGACGCGGATCAGCGCATCGGCGAGCAGATCGGTATCCGCGGTCACCGCTGCGGCGAGGTAGTCCCAGACCGCCCCCCACTTGCCGTCGAGCCCGACGACGTTGCCCCAGTCGATCAGGTACAGCGTGCCGGTGCGGTCGACCATGATGTTGCCGGGATGCAGGTCGCCATGAATCTCGTGATGCACGAAGACATGGTGCAGCAGCGTGTACAGCAGGCGCTCCGACACCTGACGCTGGAAGCGCCGCCGCTCCGCTGACGGCATCGACGCCAGTGCGCGCGTCAGGCTCGCCGCATCGGAGAGGTACTCCATCTCGATGATCCGGCGCGAGTGTCCGTAGATCTGCGGCACCCGCCACATCGTCGAACGCAGGCTGCGCTGCTCGAAGCGCAGGTGGTTGGCAGCCTCGGCATCGAAGTCGAGTTCGGCCATGAACCCGGCGACAAACTCGTCCACCTGCTCCTGCATCGCCCGCAGGAAGGGCGTGAGCTTCGAATGCGGCGCCCAGTACTGCGAGGACATGATGGCCAGGCCCAGCACCAGCTTGCCGATCGCGAATTCGCGGTCGATGTTCTGCCGGCCGACCTTGATCACCACCGGTCGCAGCACTTCGCGGCCGTCCTCGGCGAACGGTTTCTTGGCGAAGTACACCGACCCGATGGAGCCGGACTTCACCGGTCGCGCCGGGTCGAAATCCAGGTAGAGCTTGTGCGGCGGCTTGCCATGCGATTCGACGAAGGCCTGGATCACCTCGTCCTCGCTCATCGGCGGCACGTCTTCATGGAACACCGCGAGCTCCCGCGCGATCTCCTCGGGGAGGAAATCGGCGTTCGCCGCGGCGACCTGGGCCATCTTGACGAAGAACGGCCCGAACTCGCGCACCATGCGCGCGACGATCTGCGCCTGCGCCTTGAAATCCCGCGGATCGGTCTGGAAGAACGGCTTGATGTAGCGCAGCGCGCGGATCTGCCGCCGCACGATGAGCACGTCACCGCGGATCAGTGCCGCGCGACGCAGGATCTCCTGCAGCTGCCAGGCGTTGAAGCGCCGACCGGCTTTGAGGATGTTGACGATCTCGACCAGCAACGGTTCGTAGGTGCGGATCACCAGCCGCACCATGTCCAGGCTCAGTTCGCCCAGCCCCTTGAGCTCCGGCGACGAGAACAGCTCCTCGAAGAACTGCCAGAACTCGTCGACGATCTGTTCGGGCACCTGCACCGGCGAGCGGGCGACGGCCTGGTCGACCATGAAGCGGATCAGATCTTCGGTCGACTGCTCGTTGGGAATCAGCCGGCGCGCCCGCAGATAGCCGGTCAGCCGCTCGGTCTGGCGCAGCAGCGGATGCCGGTACAGCCCGGCGAAGGCCTGGTCGACCGCCTGCGCGAGGTCGTCGCGGGTGACGTCCGCATCCGACGCCAGTAGCCGCAGCAGCGGCACGAAACCCTGCGACAGCCGGTACGTCGATGTCGTCAGGGCGCCGAGTTCGCGCAGCAGGCCGGGCGGCGGCGATTCGGCCTTGCTCGCCATCAGGGCAGCGTCAGCCAGTGCCCGAGCTTGGCCGCCTTGGCCGCGAGATATTTTTCGTTATGCGGGTTGCGTCCGCTCTCGACCGCGACCCGCTCGATCACGTCGATGCCGTCGGCGCGCAGTGCATCGAGCTTGCGCGGGTTGTTGGTCATCAGGCGGATGCGGCACAGGCCGAGCTGGTGAAGCAGCTGAACCGCGAGCCCGTACTCGCGTGCGTCGGCCGGAAAGCCGAGCTGGTGGTTGGCCTCGACGGTATCGGCACCGCGATCCTGCAGCGCGTAGGCGCGGATCTTGTTGCCCAGGCCGATGCCCCGCCCCTCTTGCCGCAGGTACAGCACGGCACCGCGACCCTCGGCAGCGATCTGCTGCAAGGCCGACTCGAGCTGCGCGCCGCAGTCGCAGCGCTGCGAGAACAGCGCGTCACCAGTCAGGCACTCCGAGTGCACCCGTACCAGCGGCGGATCGCCGTCGAGATCCCCCAGGGAAAGTACGACGTGTTCCTTGCCGTCGACGCTGCGATAGACGCCAATGCGGAACTCGGCATGCCGGGTAGGCAGCCGCGACTCGGCGATCAGCTCCAGGTCGGGATCGGGGGTGGACACTGCGTTCTCTTGGCTTGGCCTGTGGACCGCACGGCGGCGTGCGGGGACCGGAGTTTACCGGTCCCCGCACGCAAATAGTGAGGCCGCGCGGTTCAGGCGCCGAACCAGTTCTGGCCGCAGACCCGCAGCGTCTGGCCGTTCACGCCGGCGGCGGCCGGCGACGAGAAGAAGGCCACGGCCTCGGCGATGTCCTGCGGCAGGCCGCCCTGCGACAGCGAGTTGATGCGCCGGCCGATCTCGCGCGGCCCCATCGGCATCGCCGCGGTCATCTGCGTCTCGATGAAGCCCGGTGCTACCGCATTGATCGCGCCGCCCCGCTTGGCGAAGGCGGGGGCCATCGCATCGACGTACCCGATCACGCCCGCCTTGGTCGAAGCGTAGTTGGTCTGGCCCGCATTGCCGCCGATGCCGCCGATCGACGAGATGCAGACCACGCGCGCGCCCTCGTTCAGCCCGCGCTTGAGCAGGCCCTCGTTGATGTCGAGGATCGCGGCGAGGTTGATGTTCAGGACCATGTCCCAGTGCTGTGCGCTCATGTTGCGCAGCATCTTGTCGCGGGTCACGCCGGCGTTATGCACGACCACGTCGAGCCCGCCGGCTTCCGCCGCAATGCGCTGCGCCGCATCGGCGGCCGTCACGTCCAGGGCGAGACCGCGACCGCCGATCCGCGCCATCGTCTCGCCGAGCGCGCCCTCCTGCGAGGGATGGTCCACGCCGATGATCTGCGCGCCCTCGCGCGCCAGCACCTCGGCGATCGCCGCGCCGATGCCGCGCGCCGCGCCGGTCACCAGCGCGCTGCGACCGGCCAGGCTGCCGGCCAGCGCCACCGGCTGGCCCCGGGCCGCCGTGATGCGCAGACTCTGGCCGGAGACGTAGGCCGAATGCGGGCTGAGGAAGAAGTGCAGCGGCGACTCGATCGCCGAATCGGCACCGGCGGCGATCTCGAGCAGGTTGCAGGTGCTGCCGTTCTTGCCGACTTCCTTGGCCAGTGCCCGCATGAAGCCGCGCAGCGCCGTGGCCATGGTCTTCGCGCCGACACTGTCGGCGGCATCGGGGGCGCGCGACAGCAGCACGATGCGGCCGTTCGACACGAGGCCGCGCACCAGCGGCTGCAGGAAGTCGTACAGCTCGCGCATCTGCGCCGGCGACGACAGGCCGCTGGCATCGAACACGATCGCGCGATTCGGCGCTTCCCCGGAAGCGGGGCCCGGATTGCCCGCCAGCGCCAGCTTGAGCGTCGCCGCGGCGGCCTTCAGCGGCGGCAGGCCGGCATGCTCGGGCACGATGCGCAGCTGCGTCCCGCTCGCGGTCAGCGCCGCCAGCAGCGGCTGCGAAAGCTGCGCCGCACTGTCGCCACCGACGAGCACATGGGCGCCGGCGAGGCCCTGCGCCGCCCACGCCGCATCGGCGCGGTTCAGGCGCGGCGGTGTCGGCAGGCCCAGCATCGAGGCCAGGGTCTTGCCGAACGGCGAATGGGTGAAGTCGAGATAACGGTCGTTCATCGGATGTCCACGGAGTCAAAAAATGGGGTGGGAAGCGGAGACGCAATGACGCCATTATCGCAGCGCAGCAAGAGGATCGACGCGGCGCGCACTGCGAACCCGGGCGCCGCCGCTGCCATTGACGCGCACCGGACTGTGGCTGATAGTCTGCCCGCCGCGCGTCGTTTGCGCGGCTGACTGCGGCGCCTGGCACGGGGAGCCCGGCCGCGGCCCGATATCGCGGTGCCGCCGGGGTTTGCAGGCACCCAGACACAGACAACAATTTCCGGAGGATTGGGACCATCCATGGCTGCGAAAGGCTGGACGATGACCGCAGTGGCGATCGCCGTCGCCGCAGGAACGTACTTCACGCTCGAAACGCTCTACCCGCCGTCCAAGAACGGCGATGTCGACCTGCGTCTGGTTCCGCCTGAGGCCGTCTTCGGCAGCAGTCTGCAGACCGACGCGGCACAGACGGCCATGGCGGACGACGCGCCCGCCGTCGCCGAGCGCGAGCCCGCCGCCACGCCGGACACCGCCGATGGCATGACGGACCCGCTGCCCGACGCCGTCGACGGCACGGCCGACGGCGAATACGGCCTCGCCGACGAGGCACCGACCGACGACACCGCAGAGGACGCCGAGGACGCGGACGCCGGCTTCGAGGACGCACCCCCAGCGGAGGACGCGGCGCCGGCCGACACCGAGACCGCGCCGGCCGATGCGCAGGCCGCGGCGCCGGTGACCACCCCGGCACCCACGCCGAAGCCGCCTGCCCCGACGCCAACGTCCACCGCGGCACCGACGGCCGCACCGACGCCGGCCGCGACGCCCAGACCGACACCGGCGGCAACGCCCAGGGCGACCGCGAGCGCCCCGGCCGCGGCGCGCCTGACGCAGTGGTGGGGACCGGAAGCCGACGGCCGCCTGTCGGTGGTCTACGCCGGCTCAGCCGCGTACACGCGGGCGATCGTGCTGATGTTCAATGGCGCCTTCGCCGATGCCTCCTCCGCGCAGCAGCATCTGCGCGTACGCGACGCCGCCGGCAAGGCGGTCGAGGGACGCTGGGAAGTCGGCACCAGCAATCGGCGGATGCTGCTGTTCCCGGTCGCCCGGACCGGGACCTATACCGTCACCGTCGGTGGCGGACTCGCCGATCGCGATGGCCGTACCGTTGGCAACCCACTGCAGGGGCCGGTGCGCGTGCAGTAAGCCGGCCTCGAAGGATCACCGGGCCGCCGTCGGTACTGCCGATGGCGGCCTTTTGTTATCTGCCGGGCGTCGCCGCTTGAGTTCCGCAGGCAAACTCGGTTTCCATAGCCGCAGGACTGCCCAGAACCACAACGGAGAAACCGCGCATGCCCACTCGCCTTTTCGACCTGAATGACCGCGTTGCCCTGGTGACCGGCTCTTCGCGCGGCATCGGTGCGGCCACCGCCCGCCTGCTCGCGGGCCAGGGCGCCACGGTCGTGCTGTCGTCGCGCAAGGCGGAGGATCTCGAGAAGGTGCGCGCGCAGATCGAGGCCGACGGCGGTCAGGCCGTGGTGATGCCGGCCCACGCCGGCAGCAGCGAGGACATCCGGCGCCTCGTCGCGGACATCGACGCGCGCTTCGGGCGGCTCGACATCCTCGTCAACAACGCCGCCACCAATCCCTACTTCGGCCAGATCTCCGACACCGACATGGGCATGGTCGACAAGACCCTCCAGGTCAACGTGCGCGGCTACTTCGAACTGTCGGCGCTGGCGTCCAAGCTGATGAAGAGGAATGGCGGTGGCGCCATCGTCAACATCGCCAGCATCAACGGCGTGAAACCGGGGTGGTACCAGGGCATCTATTCGATCACCAAGGGTGCGGTCATCAACATGACCAAGTCCTTCGCCAAGGAATGTGCGCCGTGGAAGGTGCGCGTGAACGCCGTGCTGCCCGGCCTCACCGAAACCAAGTTCGCGTCGGCGCTGACGCAGAACAAGCAGATGCTGGACATGTTCCTGCCGCAGATCCCGCTCGGGCGGGTCGCGCAGCCCGAGGAGATCGCCCCCGCCATCCTGTTCCTGGTCTCCGATGCGGCCAGCTATGTGACGGGTACGACGCTCACCGTCGACGGCGGCTACCTGTCCTGACGATGCAGGCCGGCGCGCGATGACGCACGCCGGCTCCCACGGCCACCTGCAGGAGAATCCCCTTGCCCTTGCGCAACCAGGTCCAGCTCATCGCCTATCCCGACCGTCTCGGCCGGAATCTCGCCGACCTCGGCACCGTCATCGACCAGCACCTGTCGCGCGCGATCGGCGGCGTGCACATCCTGCCGGTCTATCCGTCCAATGCCGACAGCGGCTTCTCGCCGCTGACGCACAAGGAAGTCGACCCGGTCTACGGTGCCTGGGACGACATCGAGCGCATCTCGTCGAACTACGACCTGTGCCTCGACCTGATGATCAACCACATTTCCGACGCCTCGCCGGAGTTCCAGGACTTCCTGCAGAACGGCTATCGCTCCGAGCACGCGGATCTGTTCGTGCACGTCGACCAGCTCGGCGAGATCACGCCCGACGACCTGGCCAAGATCCACATCCGCAAGGAGAAGGAGCCGTTCCGCGAGATCAGCTTCGCCGACGGCACCAGCGAGCGCGTCTGGTGCACGTTCACCGAGCACCAGATCGACCTCAACTACAACTCCGAACGCACCTACGCGCTGATGGAGGACTACATCCGCTTCCTGACGGCGCGCGGCACCAAGCTGTTCCGGCTCGACGCCTTCGGCTACACCACCAAGAAGCTCGGAACCAGCTGCTTTCTGGTCGAACCGGACGTCTACGAGATCCTGCGCTGGATCCGCGACGCGGCCGCCGAGCACGGCGCCGAAGTGCTGCCGGAGGTCCACGACCACCCGAGCTACCAGTACGCGATCGGGCTGCACGGCATGCGGCCGTACGGTTTCGCGCTGCCGATGCTGCTGCTGCATGCGCTGCTCGACGCCGACAGCCGCTATCTCAAGCAGTGGCTGCGCATGTGTCCGCGCAACCAGATCACGGTACTCGACACGCACGACGGCATCTGCATCCCAGACGTCGAGGGGATCGTGCCGCAGGACATGATCCAGGCGGTGGTCGACAACGTCTCGCAGCGTTCCGCCGATCCGATCATGCGGCGCTCGGCCGCGAACGTGCACAGTGTCGGCGCGATCTACCAGCTCACCTGCACGTACTACGACGCGCTCAAACAGAACGACGACGCCTACATCGCCGCGCGCGCCATCCAGTTCTTCGCACCCGGCATTCCGCAGGTCTACTACGTCGGCTGGCTCGCCGGCACCAACGACCACGAACTGATGGAGTCGACCGGCGAGCTGCGCGACATCAACCGGCATCGCTACAGCCTCGAGGAGGTCGACGCGGCGGTGAAGCAGTCGGTCGTGCGCCGTCTGACGCGGCTGATGGAGTTCCGTTCGCAGTACCCGGCGTTCAACGGCCGCTTCGCGCTGGTCTACTCCAACGCCAAGAGCGTGTGCATGAGCTGGCGCCTGGGCGAACACTACTGCGAGCTGTTCGTCGACCTGATCTTCAAGAAATCGACGATCAGCTATGTCGAGGCCCGCACGCAGCGCACGCTGCGGATGAAGTGCTGACGCCGGCTCAGTCGCCGCTCTCCAGCACGTAGGTCGTCACCAGTACGCCGATGCCGCGCACGTAGCGACGGCGTCGGCGCGCCGGCAGCGACTCGCCGCTGGCCTGCAGCGTCGTTTCGTCGATGTGGATCTCGCCATCGAGCGCCTTGTCGCAGAGGCGTGACGCGAGGTTCACCGCGGGCCCGACGGCCATGTACTCGTACCGGCCGCCCTCGCCGACGATGCCGACGGCGACGCTGCCGCCGGCCACCCCCACGCCCAGACCGAGGTCCGGCGAATAGCGCTTGAGCACGGGCCGCACGCGCGCCTGCAGCCGTCGCGCCAGGCCGATCGCCCGCGCGCTGCGGTCCGGGTACGGCACCGGCGCACCGATCAGGATCAGCGCACCGTCGCCGGCCATGTCCTTGACCGTGCCGCCGAAGTCCTGCGCGGCCGCGGCCACGGCGGCGTAGTAGGCGCGCAGCAGACGCATGACCTGCTCCGGCGAATGCGCCTGCGCGTAGGCGGTGAAGCGGCGGATGTCGCAGCAGACCACGGTGACGTCGACACGCTTGCGCGCCATCGCGTGACGCAGCCCGCGCTCGCGCACCAGCGCGGCGACCTGCGGTGACAGGAACTGCGACATGAACATGCCGCGCGCGCCGAGAATCATGTAGTAGCGCAGGGCGCCGTACAGGAAGATCACCTCGCCGACCGCAAGCGCCAGCGGTGCGATCCGCGCCGGCAGCACCAGGGCCACCGTCAGCACCGGCATCGCCGCCAGTGCGGCGAAGATGCGCACCTGTTCGGCCTGATCCGGGCGGCGACGCAGCAGCAGCACGCCCGCGAACAGCACCAGCGCGCCGGCCGCAAGCGCCGGCATCACGAACAGGGCGAATGCCGGTGACGGCAGGCGCTGTTCCCGCAGCGCCAGCGCCAGCTCGTGGTAACGCAGCTCCGGCGCCGCGGCCACCATCAGCGCGTACAGCAGGCTCAGCGCCTGCGCGATGCGGATCAGGCGGTCCTGACGATCCTCGTCCGGCACGTCGCTGACGGTCTGCGACACGCGCAGGCCCCACTGGCAGCCGGCGATGAACACCGCGGCGTCGAGCAGGCCGATCAGGCGCACCCAGGCCGGCAACGGCGTCTCAAGCCAGTGGTCGACCACCTGCGCGTTGCCGAATACCGACACACCGAGCAGGCCGAGAAAGAACGCGAGCGTGCGGCTCGTCGGGCTGGCGCGGTCGGTGACCCAGAACACCAGGCCCATACCCAGAGCGATGATCGCGACGACTTCGTATCCGTTGTTCACGGGGCTCCGCTACCGGCCTCGGTGCGCGGTACTTTAGCGGCAGCCTGACATTCCGCGCGTCGGGGCGATCCCGGCACGACCGCGGCTACACTTGGCGCCCTTTCATCGCCCTGCCTCGTCGCGCGCCATGCTGCTCGGCCTCAAGAACGCACACCTGCGCATCGCCAACACCGTCCTGCTCGACGCGGCCGAGTTCACGCTGGTCGCCGGCGAACGGGTCTGCCTGGTCGGCCGCAACGGCGCCGGCAAGTCGACGCTGATGCGCGTGCTCGCCGGCGAACAGAACCTCGACAGCGGCGAACTGATCCGGGCCCAGGGCATCAAGCTGGCGCGCCTGCAGCAGGACGTGCCGGCCGCCCAGGCCGGCAGCGTCTACGACGTCGTCGCCGATGGTCTCGGCGAGATCGGTGCCCTGATGGCCGAGTATCACCAGATCGCGCACGCGGCGCAGCCGGACCTGTCGCGCCTGGCCGCGGTGCAGGCGCGCATCGAGGCGCACGACGCCTGGAACGTCGAATCCCAGGTACAGGCCGTGGTGACGCGACTCGATCTGCCGGCAGATACGGCCTTCGCCGCGCTGTCCGGCGGGCAGAAGCGCCGCGTGCTGCTCGGACGCGCGCTGGTGTCGTCGCCGGACGTGCTGCTGCTCGACGAGCCGACCAATCATCTCGACATCCCCAGCATCGCCGCGCTCGAAGACCTGTTGCTCGATTTTTCCGGCGCACTGATCTTCGTCAGCCACGATCGCGCCTTCGTGCGCCGTCTGGCGTCGCGCATCTGCGACCTCGACCGCGGCCGGCTCAGTAACTGGGTCGGCGGCTGGGAAGCGTATCTGCGTGGCAAGGCCGAAGCCCTGCACGCCGAGGCGCGCGAGCAGGCCCTGTTCGACAAGAAGCTCGCACAGGAGGAAGCCTGGATCCGCAAGGGCGTCGAGGCGCGCCGTACGCGCAGCGCCGGGCGCGTCAAGGCCCTGCTGCAGATGCGCGAGCAGTTCAGCCAGCGCCGCAACCGCGAAGGCGACGTCCGGCTCGCTGTGCAGGAAGCCGAGCGCTCCGGGCGGCTGGTCGCGCAACTCGATGCGGTCAGTCACGGCTTCGATGGGCGCGAACTGATCCGCAGGCTGTCGACGACCATCCTGCGCGGCGACAAGATCGGCATCATCGGCCCCAACGGCGCCGGCAAGACGACCCTGCTCGGCATCCTGCTCGGGCAGCTCACGCCGGACAGCGGCAGCGTGCGCCTGGGCAGCAAGCTCGAGGTCGCCTACTTCGACCAGCTGCGTGCCGCGCTGCACGACGAGGAGATGACCGCGATCGATGCCGTCGGCGACGGTCGCGAGTTCGTCGAGATCGACGGCAACCGCCGTCACGTGATCAGCTACCTGCAGGACTTCCTGTTCACCCCGGACCGGGCGCGTGTGCCGGTGCGGGTGCTGTCGGGCGGCGAGCGCGCGCGACTGATGCTGGCGCAGCTCTTCAGCAAGCCGTCGAACCTGCTGGTGCTCGACGAGCCGACCAACGACCTCGATATGGAAACGCTGGACCTGCTCGAGGAGCAGCTCATCCAGTACCAGGGGACGGTCCTGCTGGTGAGCCACGACCGCGAATTCCTCGACAACGTCGTCACCCGCAGCCTGGTCTTCGAAGGCGGCGGTACCGTCGGCGACTACGTCGGCGGCCATGCCGACTGGCTGCGCCAGCGCCCGGCACCCGCGCCGGTCGCGCCCTCCCCGCCATTACGACCCTCGCCGACGCCGGCGGCAACGCCACCGGCCGCGCGTCCGGCACTCGACGCCCGCCAGCGCCGTGAACTCGACGCCCTGCCACGGCGGATCGAGAAGCTCGAGGACGAACAAGCCGCACTCGCCGCCCGGATGAACGCACCGGACTTCTACGCCGGCGAGCGCGCGGCGATCGCACAGGTGGAAGCGCGGCTGCTGGAAATCGAACGCGAGCTGGCGATGGCCTATGCGCGCTGGGAATCGCTCGAGGCGCTGCGCTAGCGGCGTGAACCCGGCGGCGGGGACTGCCGAGCCATCGGTTCAGGCGAGCAGCCGCAGCAGATACCAGTACACGCCCACCGCGCCCGCGCACAGGGCTGCACCGTGCTCGGCGGCGTGCCCGAGATCCCGCGACAGCTTCAGGCGGCGGCATGCCAGCACGAGCCCGCCGGCCAGCCCGACACAGGCGAGCTGCGCGGCCTCGATGCCCAGGTTGAACGTGAACAGTCCCCACAGCATCGTCTCACGCGATAGGCCGAGGCCGGCAAGGCTGTTCGCGAAGCCGAGGCCGTGGACCAGGCCGCACAGCGCAATCACCGCCTGCCAGCGCCACGCCGTCCCCTGCGGCTTGCGCCCCCGCAGCAGCGAGACGGCGAAGTAGGCGATCGTGAGCGCGATCACGGCCTCAACCGGCCGCACCGGGACCCGCAGCCAGCCGACGGCCGCCAGACCCAGCGTCAGGCTGTGCGCGCCGGTGAACACGGTGACGCCCACCAGCAGCTGACGCCAGTCGCGCCGCAGGAACAGGAACAGCAGTGCGATGTAGAGCAGGTGGTCGTATCCGCCCAGCACGTGCGTGACCCCTTCGGCGAACAGGCTGCCAGCGGCCGGACTCGCCGCCGCCGGCGCCGCCAGATCGACGCGTTGTCGGGTGCCCCGCAGATGCACCGACCGTTCGCTGCCGTCGCCGCGGACGATCGTGACCAGGGCGTCGTCCGGTACCCGTTCCAGTCCGCGCAGGGCGATCCAGCCGGACGCTTGCGCGGCGCGGCAATCGAGCTGGTAGTCGCGCACCTGGAGCCGTTCCAGCGTCAGCTGCCGTCGGGCGTCCAGCCGGCAGTCCGGGTGCGCGACGAGCGTCACCGGCGGCGGCGCCGACAACGGCAACGGCGCGCGCCAGGACACGTGGTAGCGATCGGCGTCGTCCTCGCGCACCTCGACATAGGCGATGCGAAACTCGTGTGCGACGGCCGCGCCCGACCCTGCCAGCAGCAAGGCCAGCGTCAGCGCTCGCCACTTGTCAGCGCCGCGCGATCTCATATCGCGCCTCGATCTCTCCGTAGCGCTGCTCGACCTGGCGGCGACGCAGTTCATCGACCAGATCACGCACGACGGTTGCACGGACCTCATCGAGCGACGGCAGTCGCGACGGATGCGTCCGCTCGCGACGCACCAGATGGACGCCGTGCCGCGAGCGCAGCGGTCCCGACCACTCGCCCGCCGGCGCGCGATCCAGACCCTGCAGGAACGCGTCGCCGAAGCGCTGCAACACGCGCGCTGCCGGCATCTGCCCGTGGCGGTTGCCGTCCGTATACGGGTCACCGAGTGTCTCCGCGAGTGCCGTGCCGTCGCGCAACTGCGACAACGCCTCGCGCGCACGCGCGGTGGCTGCATCGATCCCGCGCTCGCTGCTGAAGAAGCGGTGCGTGAATGTGTAGGCCTGCGTCTGCCGATAGCGCTCCGCGTGCGTGTGGAAGTAGCGCTCGACTTCCGCCGGCGAGAACTCGGGAACGGCACTCATGCCCTCGAGCAGGTACTCCATCTTCTGCACGAGACGACGCCGCACGATGACATCGCCTTCGTCGAGGCCCAGGCGCAGCGCTTCGCGATACAACACCTCCGCGCGGATCCAGCGCGCGGTCTCCGCTTCGCCGCCCCGCTGGCCGACGGCATCGTCGGCAAGGGCCAGCGGTGTCTGTCGCGGGGCTTCCGCAGCCGGCACTTCGATGCGCCGGTCTTCGCCCGGCACCGGTGGCAGCGACGACTGCACGCGCAGCGCGTCCACCGCGAAGGCGAGCACTCCGAGCGCAATCATCAGCAGTTCCGGCCCCGCTCGGAGCTTGACCCACGCCGTCGGGCCGCGATCGGGCGTGCTCATGGCGACCCCGGCGCGTACCAGAGTGGCGATGACCACGCGCGCTCCTGCTGGACCTTGATCACCGCGTCCTCGCCGCTGGTGCAGCAGGGGTGCTGCGGCTGGTCGGCGCAGTGCAACTCGCCGGACCGCTGCAATGCGGCGCACAGGTGCCCGGTCCAGCGGCAGCTGCGATCCTCGAACACGCGCGCGTAGTAGCTCGCGGCCTGCGCGGGATCGAAATCCGGGTCCTGCCACTCATGGCAGGCGGACATGCGCGACTCCGGCGGGACCGAGAACCGCACCCCGCACTGCTCGTCGACCGCCGCAGGCTCGGCATAGCGGCCGAGTTCGAAGATCCGTTCGTGCCCCTGCCCTTGCGCATCGACCCACAGCTTGACGATCTGCGTGCGTTGCAGCGGGTGCCGGTCGGCGAGAACCTGGACCAGGAAGCGCGGTATGCCGGCCGCCGTCAGCGGAATGTCGCCGCCCATCGGCACCCCCTGTTCGTAGGCGATGCGCTTGAGGCGCTCGTCCGGCTCGTTGCAGAGTCCGGACGGATAGTCGCCGGCGAACAGCCGCAGCCGCAGACGCGTGCCGCTGGTGGCGAACACCTCACCCCGCATCAGCGCGGCGTACAGTGATTCACGCGTGTTCTGCTCGGCCCAGATGCCGGCGAGTCCGCCGGGGTTGGTGATGCGGCCGATATTCGTGAGCACGTCGAAGCGCTCTTCCGGGTCGTCGTCCTGGCCGCCGTGCGCGCCCTCCCAGCCGAGTACCGCACCCGGCCCGCCGGCTTCTTCGGTGTCGCCCGAGGCGGCGTTGTGATTGTCGGTCGAGCCGATCAGCGCATAGCGATTCGGATTGAAGCCGAGGGTCTTCTGCGCAGCCATGCCCTTGAGGAATGCGCCGCGAAGAAAGTCGTGGCTGGCCAGACATCCCTGCGAGTTGTCGGGCTCGTTCTGGAACGCGCGCGGCCGGTCGCCCGGGCAGACCTCGTGGCAGTTCGGTTCTCCACGGAACGGCACCGATGGCAGCGGATCGACACAGTGCTCGGTGATGCCGTTGGCAGCGTCACAGCACAGCGGCTTGGCCCGCACCTGCTCGAACTCGCACTCCTCGTCGGTACTGCCGCCCAGGCCCAGCTTGCACTCGCTGGCCCCCTTGATCTGCATCATCTCGAGCACCGGATTGAGCCGCGAGATCTCGCGCAGATCCGCCACGTACTGCGGATCGGAGAAGCGCTCGGGATCGGCCCACAGCAGCCGCCCGTGCGACAGGTTGGAGTTGTGCGGAATCGACAGATACTCGCAGCCGTCCTCCGGCCTGCAGACGTCATTGAGCCGGCGGAACAGCTCGATCGGCTCCGGCGCATCGAAATAGCTGACCGGCGCCTGCGGCACCTCGTTGCCACGGAAGATGATGTTGCGGTGCATGCGGCTGCCGTCGGACGAGGGGCTGTACTCGTACCCGTTGAATGCGGTGAAACGACAGGGCGCGTTCTCGGCGTTGGTGACGCGGACGGTCTGCTCCCAGACGCTCTGCGCGGCAGCGGGGCAGTCGCCGTAGACGCAGAACAGGTGCCGGCCGTAATACGGCCGCGTCAGCCGCAGCCCCCAGACCAGGAAGCCGACACTGTCGCCGGGCTGCGCGGTACGGAACTGCAGACACAGCGGATCGTGATAGGCGAGCGGACTCTGCTCGGGATCGGTGCACATGCGCACCTCGCCGACGTACTCGCTGTGATCGGTCACCGCGGCGAAATCCAGCGGATGCTGAAGCTGGACGTAGCGCTCTCCCCTGGCGCTGTCGTTGAGCCGGATGCGCTCGCCCTTGGCGAAGTCGTAGGCGATCTGCGGATCGTTCACGTGATTGCCGAACAGGTAGGCATCGAACGAGTACGCGGTGTGCACGTGCAGGTCGCCGAAGTACGCGTTGCGGTACGGCGTGTGGTCGCCGCACTCGCCCGGCGCCACCGGCGGCGCGATCTGCGGCAACTCGGAGCTGCTGCAGGCCGCCAGCAGCACCGACGACAACGCCACGGCGAACACACGGATAGCGACGCTCGTCATGACGCGTCCTCCGCCGCACGCTGGCCGGTGGCCCTGCGCACGACTGAGACGCTCCCGGTGGCGACGTCGACCTCGACGACGGCGTCGATGGTCAGCGCCCCCGCCTGGACGATGCCGCCGTCCGGCAACTCGATCTCGAGCCGGGGCGAGGTCGTCCGGCCCAGACCGAAATGCGCCTCGAGGTGCACCGAAGTCTTGTACGAGGTCACGGGAAACAGGTCGCGCCGCCCGAGCAGACGCCCCTGCGCATCGCGCAGACGCAGCTTTGCCCCGACGAGCCGGCCATGCGGCAGGCCGGAAAGACGCACGATGACCCAGTGGTTGTCGCGGCCGCCCAGCACGCCCGTGTTCCAGAAGACGCTGTCGGTGAACTCGCTGTGCGGCGTGATCCGCCCGTCGTCGCGGGAGAACGGCGACGAGTTGGTGACGTCCTTCATCAGGTAGAGATCGAGCAGTCCGTCGCCGTTGAGATCGGCTGCCTCGGCGGCGATGCTGTTCTCGTCGATGCCGGAAAAGCCGGTGGCCTTGAGCTCGAAACGGCCGTCGCCGCGATTCATGAACAGCATGTTCCGCAGCTTGCCGTAACCGGTCTGGTTCTCGCGCCGGTCGACGGCGAGCAGGTCGATCCAGCCGTCGTTGTCGAAGTCCGCCCAGACCGAATCGGCATGGTAGAAGCTGTGTTCCGCCGGGCTCTGCGCCAGACACTTCGGTTTCTGGTTGGACGTGGCGCAGACGACCGCCTGTGCGGTGTCGACGAGCGGCGGCGGTTCGGCCTCCATGAACGCGAACCACTCGCCATAACCCCAGTCGAGCGCGCCGAGGCCGATCTCGTCGAGCGCACTGCGAAAGCCCGCGTTGCCTTCGTTGCGCCAGAACTTCGCGGCGATCTGGTCGGTGTGCACATGCCAGCCGGTGTCGGTCGGTCCGACGGCGAGCAGATCGAGATCGTCGTCGTTGTCGACATCGGCCGCGCTCAGGTACGGCAGGCCGATGGCGTGCTGCACCGGCACGTACTGCTGTTGCACGACGCTGTAGCGCGACCAGCCTTCCTCGGCCAGGCCGCCGGTTCCGGGCAGCTCCTGTTCGAAGTGCAGCGCGCCGATCTGCGCCCGCCGGTTCTTCCACACGAATACGCCGTGATGGTTCTCGCCGGTCGCCTGCGGGTGAAACCACTGCGAGAACAGCATGTCGACGTGGTAGCTCTGCACCAGGTCGATGTCGCCGTCCTCGTCGATGTCGCGCAGCAGGATGCTCGGCGAGGCGCGATCGTGCCCGGGATCGCTGGTCGGCTCGCCGCCGAAGCCGGGGATCGTCGGCGTGCCACCGATGTCCTCGAAGTGGCCATCCTCGAAGCGCGAAGACCCGGAAGCCGGCCGATACAGGAACAGCCGCTGCCAGGGCACGCCCGGACGGAACGTGCGATCGCCGATCTGGTCTGCGGCCACGGCGATGTCGAGCCAGCCATCGCCGTCGATGTCCGCAACGGAGGACTGGCGGCTGTAGGCCGTCTCGCTGGCCACGCCCATGCGGCGCCCCACCTCTTCGAAGGTGCGGTAGTCGCCGCGGGCGAGAAACAGCATGTTCGGATGGGGCTCGGTGCCGAGCGTGGCCGGATCGCCGGTGAGATAGAAGTCCAGCAGCCCGTCACCATCGAAATCCGCGAACACCGGAATGGCGTGATTGCCTTCGGGCAGCCCGCCCGGATTGATCAGCGTTACGGTCTCGCGGACGAACTGCCAGCATCCCTGGTTGATGTACAGGCGCAGCGCATCCGGGAACAGGCCCTCCTCGCTGACGGCAAACAGATCCGGCAGGCCGTCGCCGTTCAGATCGGCCGTGGCCAGTCCGCCGGTGCCAGCCTCGACGACGACGTCCGTCAGACCCGCCAGCTCGATCTGCTCGAACATCTGCCCGAGCCCGGCGGCATCCG
Organism: Sinimarinibacterium flocculans; assembly: GCF_003201205.1. GTDB lineage: Bacteria > Pseudomonadota > Gammaproteobacteria > Nevskiales > Nevskiaceae > Solimonas > Solimonas flocculans. Next base: position 318,132 of record NZ_QICN01000004.1, on the reverse strand, counting down.
CCTGCGCGTCACCCGGACTTGCCGCCTTGAGTGCCGGCGGATCGCAGGCTGTCGGCACCGGATCGGGAACGGCCGAGCCGGGTGTGCTGCTACTGCCGCAACCACCGGCGAATACCGCCCACGCAGCCGCGAAGACCGCAGCAATCGAACGCCTGGCCTGCATGGCGTGCCTCCTCGTCGATGGTTCTGTTGGGCCGGCCATCAGCGCGACGGCGCAGCGATGTCCGATGCAGGCACGACCGGCAGCACGACGCTCGACGGTCGCTCTGCATCGCTGTGGATCGTCAGCAGGCCGACGGCCTGGTCGACGAGGTCCGGCAGCGGCGGCAGACCGTGAGGGAAGTCGCTGGCACCGACGGTGATGCGCAGCCGGTGTCCGGCGCGGATCAGCAGGCTGGTCGGAAACACCTCGACCGGGACGCGCACCGGGTTGCCGCGGCCGACCTCGAGTCGCGAGTCGGCGGTGAACGGATGCCACGGCTGGATCATCTCGCCGTCGAGATAGCGCGAGCGCGTTTCATCGACCGCGCGCAGCGACGCCGTGAGAATGCCGTTGGTGATCTCGCGCGAGACCCCGTCGGGCGACACATCGGTCACGCGCACCAGCACGCCGGCGTCGCCTGCCGTCGTCGAGATCCACAGATCGGCCTGGATCGGTCCGTCGATGTACATGTCCTGCACCATCGGCGCCGTCGTGTAGGTGGCTTCGAGCAACTCGTTGTAGCGGTTGTCCCTCTGGCACGGCAGCGGCACGGCGCCGATGACGCCGGCCGTCCATTGCGCGGTGCTGGTCGAGCACAGCCCGTTCAGGGGTTGCTGTAGCACCGTGACCGCGCCCCCGTCCGCCCGCGGCATCTCGCGCGTCAGCAGACCGCCGTCACCCAGATACCAGCGCTGTGCCCGCGCATCGGGATGCGGCCAGCCGCCGCTGGTCACATAGCGATCGGCCCCGTAGACGTACTGCGTGACCTCGGGAATCGCATCCGCGTCACTGTCGATGCCGAGCAGATGGCGGTCGAACCACATCAGCGCGATGTGATCGAGATCGGGCACGCCGTCCGCCGGCAGCCCTTCGCCCGACGATCCGGCGACATGCATCCACGGTCCGATCAGCAACCGCGCCTCGGTGTTGCGCCGGATGGCCTCGTAGAGCAGCGGCTCGCCGCGCTGGAAGATGTCGTTGAGACCGCCGACGACGAAGGTCGGCGTGCGGATGCGGTCGGCGACCTCCAGCGGCGAGCGTGTGCGCCAGAACGGTCCGTCGTGGTTCTGATCGCCCAGTCCGAGCAAGGAGCGGGTGATGACCGGCACCTGGAAGTTCGTCAGCGCGCTGAGCAGATGCTGCGGCAACACCTGCAGCGCTGCCGGGTCGGGTTCGGCCGGAATCAGGCCCAGCGCTGTCACCAGGCCCATCCACAGCGGAATGAAACCGGCGTTGATCTGGCCGCCGGTGAAGACGATGTCGCGGTAGGCGTCGCCCATCGGCACGATCGCGAACACCGCCTTGTGGGCCGGATGCCGGTGCGCCGCGGTGAACAACTGCGTGATCGCGGCGAACGACGCGCCCCAGGTGCCGATGCGGCCGTCGCTCCAGGGCTGGCCGGCCACCCAGTCGAGCACTTCCCGGTAGTCCGCCTGCTCGGTTTCGCTGAAGGCTTCCCACTCGCCCTCCGACAGGCCCGTTCCACGGACGTCGACGCTGACATGCGCATAGCCGCGACGCACGAAATACTCGTTGGACGTGCGCAGCAGCGGCACGCTCTTGTTGTAGCCGGTTTGTGTCAGGATCACTGGGAACGGCCCCTGCGCCGCCTCTCCGTCCGCATCGGCAGGCAACAGCACGCTCGCCGACAGCTTGATGCCGTCGCGCAGAACGATCTTCAGACCGCCGACCTTGGCAATGCCGTCGAACGACGCCGGACGCTCGTACTGTGGCCACACCGGCGCCGGCTCGGCGCCGCCGTCTGCGCTGCTGCCGCAGGCGCTCATCAGGCAGCACCAGATCGCGGGCAGCAACGCCCGTCCGCAAGGAAGGATTCGCAACATGTGGACTCCGGGAACGCTCAGCCGCGGGCGCGCTGCAACAGGGCGCTGGCGTCCACCCGGCAGGCGTCTGCCCCGCCCTGCGGATCGATGCTCAACGCCTCGAAGGCCACGCGATCGGTGTAGGTGCCGTACGGGTAGTAGTCCTGCATCACCTCGCGCTCGGTATCGAGCGCCTCGATCTGCTGCACCGCCTGCAGGAAGCCCGGCGCCGGCAGCATGTTGCGCAGGATGACGGCCGCGGCGGACAGCGGACCCCAGTTGAGCCAGGTCACACCGCACTCGGGCCTGGCGTTCGCAGGCCGCTCGTCGGCGTGGCTGATGACGACCAGGTAACGGTCCTGCCCGTCGCGCTGCAGCTGCTCGTCGTAAAGACAATCCCAGTAGCGCTGCGTCGGGAAGTCGACCGTGCAGATCGACAGGTAGCGCAGCTGCGCCGCTGCCATCACCGGCGCACCTTCGTAGGTGCGCGGTGTCGTCGGTGCCTGCGCGCCGAAGACCAGCAGTTCGCCCGCGCTGTTGTTGATCGCCGCCGCGATGTAGGCATTGTCGCGGTTGCTCATGAAACCGCCTTGCAGACCGCTGTCCAGCGCGAGTCCGCGCAGCGTGTCGTAGATCGGCAGATCGCCGATGACCGGACCGGTCCTTTCGACGACGGTCAGCAACGGATTGTGGAAGCGCTTCCAGTCGAGCGGATCGGTCGGCGACAGCGGAATCGGCGCGACCGAGAGGTTCATCGACGCGAGCTGCGCGTTGAGCCCGGAGCCCAGCCGGGTCTGCTCGAGAAAGGCGCAGGCGTCGGGCACCGGCAGTTCGCTGCCGCCCGGCAGGAAGTAGCGGAAGTCCGGCAGATCGACGTTGCCGGCAAGCGAAGCACCTTCGTCCGGCACGTAGATGCGATACATGATCACGCCGCCAGGCACCGGGATGCCCTCGATGCCGGCATAGAGCGTGTTGGGTGCGCGCTGCGCCGGATCTTCCGGCGCCGCCTCGGCGACGACGCGCAGGGTATAGCGCCGGGCGTCCCCATCACGCGCCGCCCCGGGCACGAAGGGATTGACCGACCCGGCATCCGGCACGATGGACACATCGTTCATGCCCTCGAACGGCGCCAGCGTCGGATCGTAGAGATTGAACGACATGTAGCGGGCGTGCGGGAACTCGCCCTCGAGCAGCAGCTCGCCGCCCGGAGGGATCGCAAACACGCCGAGCCAGTAGTGCGCCTGGGTATCCGGGAAGAAGACGTTCATCAGCTCCGGATCCTCGTGCGACAGCCAGCTGCAATCGCGCACGAAAGCCTCGGCCTGCGGCGGCGCGACATCCGCCTCCGGCTCGCCGTTGCCACCGCAGCCGGCCAGACACAGCGCCAGCAGTCCCGCCCGCACGATTCTCATCCTCGGCTCCTCGCACCTGCGGCTGTTTCGCCGCTGTCTGTTGCCCCGTCTCGATGCGATGGAGTGTAGTAATGCACCCACATTAATGCAAGTGCATTGTCGCTGCCACGGGCTGCGGCTACACTGCCGCGTCATCCGCACGACTGCCCGAGCATGGCAAAGCTCCAGACGATCTCCGCTCCGATCGCCGCTGCGACCGGCGACGACGCCACCCGCAAGGCGTTGGTCGTCGCTGCGTTCCGGCTGTTCGCGATGGAAGGGGTCGGCGCGGTATCCCTGCGGCGGATCACGGCGTCCGCCGGCGCCGCCAACCAGTCGGCGATCCACTATCACTTCAGCAACCGGCTCGGGCTCGTGCGTGCGGTACTGGACCACGTCAACGAGATGCTGGGCCCGCTGCAGACCGAAGCGATCGCCGAGCTCGATGCCGTCGCCCGCGAGCGCAGGCCGTCGGTGGACGAGATCGTGCGGATCGGACTCTCACCCTACGTCCACCTGCACCAGACATCCGACGAAGGCGAGCGCGCCCTGCGCTTCCTGTCACGCCTGACCTGGGAATCCGGCGCCGATGCGCAGAAGCTGATGCTCGAGAAGGTGCGCCCCTATTTCCTGCGTCTGCTGCCCTTCCTCGAACGCGCGCTCCCGCACAAGTCCGCCGAGGCGCTGGACTTCCAGCTCTACATGGCGGCGGCCAACGTGATTCACGGCCTGGCCGACATCACCCTGCTCGGCCAGGAGCCGATGAGCAGCGTCGACCGGCTGTACAAGGAGCGGCCGCTGGACATGTTGCGCTACTTCTACGACTACATCGCCGCCGGTCTCGCGGGGCCCTGCACATCAGCGGCGAAGCCGGCGAAGGCACGGGCGGGGAAACGGAAGAGGACGTAGCCGCCGCACGGGGCGGCGCGGCCCACGACGTCGACAGGGGTTTGCCGTTCGTTACGGCAGGCGGGCACGTCGCTGCCGCACAGGGCGCGTCGTCCTCAATCGATGCACGGACGGTGAGGTGGTCGGGGCGACAGGATTCGAACCTGCGACCCCCTGCTCCCAAAGCAGGTGCTCTACCAAGCTGAGCTACACCCCGACCGGACTGCCGATGCTGGTGGGTCGTGTTGGGTTCGAACCAACGACCAACTGGTTAAAAGCCAGCTGCTCTACCGGCTGAGCTAACGACCCGGTCGCATCACAGGGTCGCGAATGATACCCAAATCGCCCCCCATCTCCTACCGCTGGCCGACGTAGCGTGTCGGATCGGCGAGGCCTGCCGCGGCGAATCCCTCCCGGCGCAGTCGACAGGCATCGCAGCGTCCGCAGGCACGGCCTTCGGCATCGGCCTGATAGCACGATACCGTCTGCGCGTAGTCGACACCCAGGCGGGTGCCGGTGCGGACGATGTCGGCCTTGCTCATCTTGATCAGCGGTGCATGCACGACGAAGGACTGCCCTTCGGCGCCGGCCTTGGTTGCGACGCGGGCAAGCCGCTCGAAAGCCTCGATGAATGCCGGACGACAGTCCGGGTACCCGGAATAGTCGACGGCGTTGACGCCGACGAAGAGGTCGCGCGCACCGATCACTTCGGCCCAACCGAGCGCCAGCGACAGGAACAGGGTGTTGCGGGCCGGAACGTAGGTCACCGGCACACCCTCGCTCGGCGTTTCTGGCACGTCGATGCGCCGGTCGGTCAGTGCCGAGCCGCCGAACGCGTCGAGATTCACCTGGATCAACCGATGCTCGACCACGCCAGCGCGTTCTGCGATCCGGCGCGCGGCGGCCAGCTCCGCATCGTGACGCTGGCCGTAGGCGACGCTCAGCGCATGGAGAGCGAAGCCCTGCTCGCGCGCGAGCGCCAGCACCGTCGCCGAGTCCAGCCCCCCGGAGAACAGCACCACTGCCTTGCGCGCTTCGGATCCCATGCTTCGTCCCGTCGTGTTCAGCGGCCCGGCACGTTACCCCACAGCACCTTGTGCAGCTGCATCTGGAAGCGCACCGGCAGGCGATCGGCGAGCAGCCAGTCCGCCAGTTCAGCCGCCGGCAGCTCGGACTGGCTGGGCGAGAACAGCACGGTGGCGCGCCGGTCGAGCGCGTGCTCGCGCACGACGCCGCAGGCCCAATCGTAGTCGTCCCGGTTGCAGATCACGAACTTGACCTCGTCGTGATCGCGCAACAGCGGCAGGTTGTCCCAACGGTTGCGCTGCACCTCGCCGGAGCCGGGGGTCTTGATGTCGACGACGCGGACCACGCGCGCATCGACGCTCCCGATATCGAGCGCACCGCTCGTCTCCAGCGAGACGCGCCAGTCGGCGTCGCACAGCGCGCTCAGCAGCGGCAGGCAGCCCTTCTGTGCCAGCGGCTCGCCGCCGGTGACGCAGACGTGGCGGGTGGCATGCGCGCGAACCGTGTCGACGATCGCGGCCACCGTCATCCACTGCCCGCCGTGGAAGGCATAGGCGGTGTCGCAGTACTGGCAGCGCAGCGGGCAGCCGGTCAGCCGCACGAAGCTCGTGGGCCAGCCGACCGACGAGCTCTCTCCCTGCAACGAGCAGAAGATCTCGGTGATCTTCAGCCGCGTTTCGCCGTCGGGATTCTCCGCGCTGCTCCGGGCCTGATCCGCCGCCGGCTTCAACCCGGCGCCAGTCGCTGCTGCGCCAGCCGTGCGGCGCTGGATTGCGGATAGGTGTCGACCAGCCTCTGCAGCGTCGCGCGGCCTTCGGCCTGCTGGTTCAGCTCGATTTGCGACAGCCCGACCTTGAGCATCGCGTCCGGACCCTTGGGGCTGTCCGGAAAGCGCTGCAGCACGGCCTGGAAGGCACCGAGCGCCGAACGGTAGTCGCGCTTCACGTAGTAGGCCTCACCGCTCCAGTACAGCGCATTGTCGGCGTAGCGCCCGCGCGGCCACTTCTCGAGCAGGCTGCGAAAACCGCGGATCGCATCGTCGTACTTGCCGTTCTTGAGCGCGTCGAACGCGGTCAGGTAGGCGCCTTCTTCCTCCGGCGAAGCCCCCGAGCCCGAGGAAATCGTCACCGGGGCGGCTACGCGCTCGCCTCCCGCCGCGGCCGGCGGCGTGACGGCTCCCGCAGCCGGCGTCGTCACCGTACCGCTGGCTTCGACGCGGGCGCCGGTCGACGGCAGCGGCGCAAAACCGCCGGTTCCGCCCACGGTGGCCGGGGCACCGCCTTCGAGGCGCTGCAGGCGGCGGTCGAGATCCATGTACTGGTCGCGGGCGCGCTTCTGGATCTGGTCGACGTCGTAGCGCAGCCGTTCCAGCTCGCCGCGCAGTGAACGCAGGTCGTCGCGCAGACGCAGGTTCTCCTGGTCCATGCCGGTCAGGTTGACGGCATCGAGCCGCCGCGACAGCTCGGCGACGCGCGACTCGACCGCCTGCAGCCTGCGTTCCGCCGGCGACAGGTTGTCCCGGTCGCCGCCGGAGATCGGTCCGCCGAAGTCGCTGCTCGCGCAGGCACTGATCCCCGCAGTGAGGCAGACGATGCCGGTAAGTCGCAGCCAGTTCATACGCATCCTCTTCAAAGTCGCCGTGTGTCAGGCCCCTACTTTACTGCCTGACGAGCTGCACGCGACGATTCTTCGACCAGGCGCTCTCGCTGTGCCCCAGATCCTCGGGGCGTTCCTCGCCATAGCTGAGAATCGACAGCTGCTCGCGGCTCACGCCCTGGGCCAGCAATGCGGATTCGACGGCGAGCGCACGGCGCTCGCCGAGGCCCAGATTGTACTCGCGCGTACCGCGCTCGTCGGCGTGCCCTTCGAGACGCAGCCGCGCCGACGGGTTGTCCTTGAGGAAACGCGCGTAGGCGTCGACGACGCCGCGGTACTCGGCGCGAATCGCGGTGTCGTCGAAGTCGAAGTAGATGACGTTCGTCGACAGGGCGCGTTCGGCGGCAGCCGCCGTATCGAAGCCGCTGTCGTCCAGTGGCGCCGGCTGCGGCGCGATACGATCCGTGTACGGCTCGCTGGTCTGTGTCGTCGAACCGTAGGTGCCGTCCGAGGACGTCCGATCCTTGTTCGAGCCGCAGGCCTGCAGCACCAGCGCCAGGCCCAGCACCGCAGGCAGCCAGATCTTGCTATTCATGACCCTCACTCCTTCGATAAACCGTTGTCAGATGGGAACGACCGGGCCGCCGATCAGCGGATCAGCGGCGACCACGCCGGCTCGCGGACGTCGCCGCCGGACTGCCGCAGGCTCTGGCGCACGCTGCCTTCGACGGACACCGTCGCCAGTTCGGCGCCCTTGCGGCCCTGTGTTGCATAGATCACGACGGCGCCGCCGGGCGCGAAGCTCGGACTCTCGTCGAGCGGGCCGTTGCTGAGTACGCGCATCTCGCCCGACCCGAGGTCGAGCAGGCCGATGCGGTAGCGACCGTCGGTGTTGTTGACCAGCGCCATCGACCGGCCGTCCGGCGAGTAGCTGGCCCGCAGGTTCTGGCGTCCTTCGAAGGTCACCCGTCGCGGGTCGCCGCCGTTGACCGAGATCTCGTAGATCTGCGGCTGGCCGCCACGATCCGAGGTGAAGGCCAGCTTGCTGCCGTCCGGCGACCATGCCGGCTCGGTGTCGATACCGTAGTGATCGGTCAGCCGCCTGCGGTTGCCGGTCTTCAGGTCGACGACATAGATGTCCGGGTTGTTCTCGAACGACAGCGTCATCGCCAGGAAGCGCCCGTCCGGCGAGAACGTCGGCGAGCCGTTGATGCCACGTTCGGACACCAGCCGTTTGACGTCGCCGGTGGCGAGCGTGTGCAGGTAGATGGCCGAGCGCCCGCGCTCGAAGCCGACATAGGCCAGCTGCTTGCGGTCCGGCGACCACGCCGGAGACAGCAGCGGCTCGCGCGAGGTGGCCACGACGCGCGGATTCCAGCCGTCGGCGTCGGCGACGATCAGCTCGAAGTTGCGCTGGTAGCCGATGCCCTCGGCGGACACGTAGGCGATCTTGGTGTTGAAGTAGCCCGGGATGCCGAGCAGCTTCTCGTAGATCAGGTCGGCGATCTGGTGCGCGACATAGCGCATCTGGTCGACGCTGCGCGCCGGGATGTCATAGCCGAGCACCTGCTGGCCGCCAATGCTGTCGACCAGGAAGAAGCGCGCGAAGTACCCCTGCTCGGTCTTCGACACCTGTCCCATGACGACGTTGTCGATGCCCTGAGCCCGCCAGACCGAAGTGTCGACCTGCGCCGGGGCGCTCGGCTTCTGCAGCATGTCACGGCGATCCAGCGGCTTGAAGCGGCCGCTGCGCCTGAGGTCGTCCTCGACGACCTGGGCGACGTCGAGCTTGACGTCCGGAATCTGCGTGAACGGCACGATCGCGATCGGCAGCGCCTGCTCGACGCCACCCTGCACCGTGATCTCGAGCTCGGCCCGGGCAACGCCCGAGACGGCGAGAAGTACCGCAGCAATCCATCGTAGGGATTTCATAAGACCGGGAGTTCTACGTGAAGTGAATGAAGCCCTGCTGAATTCAAGACCCCGAAAAACGGCTCGCGGACCTTAGCACCCATCCCGTCGCGGGCAGAAGACGGACCGGATGCGCCGCTCGAAGAGGGAGGCATCCGGCGGCGGTGGCAGCGGGCTGGCCTTGCGCACGGCGTTCTCCACCGAGCGGTCCAGCGTCGCATTGCCGCAGCTGCGCACGATCCGCGCGCTGACCACCTCGCCGCCGGGGATCTGCTCGATCTCGACGACGCAAGTGAAATCGTCGGTGGAGCCCGGCGGACGCGTCCAGTTGCGACGGATCTTCTCGGCGATCATCGCCCCCCAGGGGGCCTGTGCCGCCTGGCGCTCCGCGGCCGCGCGCGCCGCCTCTTCCTCGGCCATGATCCGCGCCAACTCGTCGCGCCGGCGCTTCTCCTCGGCCTCGCGCTGCTTGCGGATGCGCTCGGCCTCGGCCGCGGCCTCGGCGAGCTGGCGCTGGCGCTCTTCCTCGAGCAGGCGCTTCTGCTCCTCCTCGCGCCGCTTGCGTTCTTCTTCCTGGCGCCGCTTTTCTTCTTCCTGCTGGCGCCGGATCTCGTCCTGTCGGCGCTTCTCCTCGTCGATCTTGCGCTGCTCTTCCTCGCGCCGCTTGCGTTCGGCATCGGCCTTGAGTTCGAGTTCCTCGCGCTTCTTGCGCTGCTCCTCTTCGAGCTTGCGCCGCGTCTCTTCCTGCTTCTGCCGCTCCCTGGCTTCGGCCTCGGCCTTGCGCTGTTCCTCGACCCGCCGCTGCTGCTCCTGGCGCTGCTGTTCGGCAGCGGCCTTCTGCTCCTGCTCGCGCTGGCGCTGCTGCTCCTCGAGCTCGCGCTGACGCTGCGTCTCCAGCTCGCGCTCGACCTCGGCCTTGCGCTGGATGCGGGGATCCTCGATCAGCGCCACCTCGATCACCGGCGGCGCCTCGATCCGGCGATGGAACAGGGCGCTGGCGGACAGCAGGGCGAGCAGCAGCACGTGCCCGACAGCTGCTATCACCAGATAGCGACGCTCGACGACCATTGGGGTTTACTTCGCCGCCTCTTCTGGCTTGGTGACGAAGCCGATCTTGCGCGCACCGGCCCGCTGCAGCAGCGCCATGCCGCGAGCCACGTGCCCGTAGTCGGCCGCGCTGTCGCCCTCGACGTAGATCAGCTGCTCGGGCTTGGCCCGGACCAGGGCACCGACCTTCTCGATCAGCTGCTCGTCGCTCAGCGGCTCGGCCTGGTTCTCACCGATGGTGAGGAACAGCTGGCCGTCGCGGTCGACGGACATGTAGATCTCGTCCTGCTGCGAGGTCATCGACTCGGCGTCGGCCTCGGGCAGGTCCACCTGGATGCCCTGCACCAGCAGCGGCGCCGTGACCATGAAGATGATCAGCAGCACCAGCATCACGTCGATGTACGGCACGACGTTGATGTCGGAAGACAGCTTGCGCTTGGCCATGATCAGCTCTTCGCGGCACCGTGGCGAAGACCGCGATCGACGATGCCGATCATTTCCTCGGCGAAGGTGTGGAAGCGGCTTTCCATCTTCTCGACGCCACGGGTGAAGAAGTTGTAGGCGATGACCGCCGGAATGGCGGCGAACAGGCCCATGGCCGTTGCGATCAGGGCTTCGGCGATGCCGGGCGCGACCGTCGCCAGCGAGGCCTGATTCTGGTTTCCGATGGCGATGAACGCGTTCATGATGCCCCAGACCGTACCGAACAGGCCGACGTAGGGGCTGGTCGAACCGATCGTCGCCAGCAGCGCGACGCCTTCCTCCAGGGCCTCGACTTCGCGGACCTGGGTGACGCGCATCTGCCGCTGCACGGCGGCGATGACGTCGTCGTTATCGGCGTGCCCGCCGGTCTGCTGGCGCGTGTATTCCTCGTAGCCGGCGACGAAGATCGCCGCCAGGCCGCGGTTGTTGGTCGCACGGCGCTGCTGCTCGTACAGGTCCGAGAGATTGCCGCCACTCCAGAACCGGTCCTCGAACTGGTCCGCCTCCAGGTTGGCCTCGGCGAGCAGCTTGCGCTTCTTGAGGATCACGGCCCACGAGAAGATCGAGGCGAGGACCAGGGCCAGGAGAACCAGCTGCGCCAGCAGGCTTGCCTGCAGGATCAGGTGGGTGAAGGACATGTCGGCGTTCATGGGCTCGGATGTTGGTGGGTCGTGCGGCCGACCCCGGGGAACCGGAGGAGAAAGCGGATAGACCCGTACCTGCGCGTACAGGTTTCACGGGCGCGGAACATTATCACAGCGCCCTGTATTGCTGGCAGCGTTGCGCCGAGCGGACCTGCGCCGGCGACGACCGAACATCCGGGCGGCCGGTGTCGGACCTCGCCTACGCGGTCTGCGCCCAGCGCTGCATGGCCTCGCGCAGGGCGGCCGGCACCGCCGTCGGGCGGAAATCGTCCGCGCCGACGCAGCCGACCTTGGCCCGCAGCGTCGCCAGCAACGTGCTATCGGCGGCGCGCAGCACGCGCTGCTCGAACAGCAGGCTGGCCTGCCCGACCCGCGGCACCCGGACCTCGATCTGCAGTTCGTCGTCGAGGCGGGCCGGGCGCCGGTAGCCGACTTCGAGACTGGCGACGGTGAAGACCACGCCGAGCTGATCGTGCACGCGCGCCTGCTCGAAACCCAGCGCCCGCAGCCACTCGGTGCGGGCACGCTCGCACCAGCGCAGGTAGTTGGCGTGATAGGCGACGCCGCTGGCGTCCGTGTCCTCGTAGTAAACCCGCAGCGGCATCCGGAACGCGGGGTCGCTCACGGCGCGAACAGGTCCGGCGTGGCCAGCCGCTCGGGCGTCTTCAGGCCGTAGTGCTCGTAGGCTGCCTTGCCGGCGACGCGGCCGCGCGGCGTGCGCATCAGATAGCCCTGCTGGATCAGGTAAGGCTCGATCACGTCCTCGATCGTGTCGCGCGCCTCGCCGATGGCCGCAGCTAGGTTGTCGAGCCCGGCCGGGCCGCCGTCGAAGCGCTCGATCAGCGTCAGCAGCAGGCGCCGGTCCATCAGGTCGAAGCCGTTGGTGTCGACGCTGAGCAGGCGCATCGCCTCGCCGGCGGTGTCGGCGGTGATGACGCCGTCGGCGCGCACCTCCGCGTAGTCCCGCGCACGGCGCAGCAGGCGGTTGGCGATACGCGGCGTGCCGCGCGAACGACGCGCGATCTCCCCCGCACCGCCGTCGTCGATCTGGGCCTTGAGAATGCCGGCGCTGCGCAGGACGATCTGCGTCAGGTCCGGCACCGAATAGAACTCCAGACGCTGCACCAGACCGAAGCGGTCGCGCAGCGGGCTGGTCAGTGCGCCGGCGCGCGTCGTGGCACCGACCAGCGTAAACGGCGGCAGATCGATGCGGATCGAGCGTGCCGCCGGTCCTTCGCCGATGACGATGTCGAGCTGGTAGTCCTCCATCGCCGGGTACAGCACTTCCTCGACGATCGGGCTCAGGCGATGGATCTCGTCGACGAACAGCAGGTCGCGCGGCTCGAGGTTGGTCAGCAGTGCCGCCAGGTCACCGGGACGCTCGAGCACGGGCCCCGAGGTCTGGCGCAGATTGACGCCCATCTCCGCCGCCAGGATGTGCGCCAGCGTGGTCTTGCCCAGGCCCGGCGGCCCGAAGATCAGCACATGGTCCAGAGCCTCGCCGCGGCGGCTCGCGGCCTCGATGGCGATGCCCATCTGTTCGCGCACGGCGGGCTGGCCGACGTAGTCCGCCAGACGCTGCGGCCGGATCGCGCGTTCGATGCGGTCCTCGTCGGCGCTCGCACCCGCGGAGACGAGGCGGTCCTGGTCGCTCATCGCATCCACCGCGGCTTCAGCGCACCGCCCGCTTCAGGGCTTCCTGGATGATCTGCTCGGTACTCATGTCGTCCTTATACACGGCCTCGGTGAAGCGCTGAACTTCGGCAGGCTTGTAGCCCAGCGCCGCCAGCGCATGCCGCGCCTCCTGCAGCGGCGAGGCGTCGACGCTGCCGACTGCGGCCTGGACCGTCGGCGGCGCGTCGGCCGAGGCGGCGCGGTCGCGCATCTCGACGATCAGGCGCTCGGCGGTCTTGCGGCCGATGCCCGGGAGCTTCGCCAGCCGCGCGGCGTCGCCGGCACGCACGGTCACCCAGAACTCGTCGACACCGACACCGGACAGCACCGCGAGTGCCAGCTTCGGCCCGACGCCGGACACGCGGATCAGCTCCCTGAACAGGGTCTTCTCGGTGAGGCTGGCGAAGCCGAACAGCAGGTGCGCGTCCTCGCGCACCGTCAGGTGCGTGTGCAGCGTCACGGGCTCGCCAACGGCGGGCAGCCTGTAAAAGGTCGACATCGGCGCCTCGACCTCGTAGCCCACGCCACCGGCATCGACCAGCAGCCAGGGCGGCTGCTTGAGCAGCAGCTTGCCGTGCAGTCGACCGATCATCCGCTCTTCTTCCAGCTTCCGGTCAGCGCGAGTCCGGTGCGCTGCCGCATGCCACGAACCTGCGCATGCGTCAGCGCGACCGCCAGCGCGTCCGCCGCGTCGGCCACCAGTCGTCCCTGCAGCTTGAGCAACAGCTTGACCATGTGCTGCACCTGCTCCTTGTCGGCGCGCCCGCTGCCAGTCAGCGCCATCTTCACCTGTGCGGGCGCGTACTCGGCGATCGGCAGGCCGATGCGCGCCGCCACGCACAGCGCGACGCCACGGGCCTGGCCGAGGACCAGCGCGCTGCGGACGTTGCGGTCGACGAACACTTCCTCGAACGCGGTTTCCTCGGGCACGTAGTCGCGGACGATGCCAGCCAGCTCACGGTCGATGGTCACCAGGCGATCGGGCATCGCGCCGGTGCCGGCGACGATGCGACCGCAGGTCACCAGGCGGCTGCGGCCACGCTCGGTGTCGATCACGCCGTAGCCCGTGTAGCGCGAGCCCGGATCGATGCCGAGGATGCGCGTCACCCTCAGGCGGCGTCCAGATCGGCGTTGGAGTACACCTTCTGCACGTCGTCCAGGTCTTCGAGCATCTCGACGATGCGCGCGACGGACTCGGCCTGCTCGCCGGTCACGTGCACCATCGTTGCCGGCCGCATGGTCACGTCGGCCTGCAGCAGTTCGAAGCCCTTGGCGGTCAGCGCGTTCTTGACGGCCTCGAAGGCGTCCGGCGAGGCCAGGACTTCGGTGTAGCCGTCGTCGCTGATGACATCGTCGGCGCCGGCTTCCAGCGCGGCCTCGAGAATCTGCTCTTCTTTCGACGCATCCTGCTGCAGGAAGATCTGGCCGATCTCGGCAAACAGGTAGGCGACCGAGCCGCTGTTGCCGAGGTTGCCGCCGTTCTTGCTGAAGGCATGGCGCACGTCGGCAACGGTGCGCGTCGGGTTGTCGGTCATGCAGTCGACCATGATCGCGACACCGCCCGGGCCGTAGCCCTCGTAGCGGATCTCTTCGTACTGCGCGTCGCCGAGCTCGCCGGTGCCGCGCTTGATCGCGCGTTCGGCCGTGTCCTTCGGCATGTTGGCGGCGAAGGCCTTGTCCAGCACCAGGCGCAGACGCGCATTGCTGCGCGGGTCACCGCCGCCGGTGCGCGCGGCGACGGTGATCTCGCGGATGAACTTGGTGAACAGCTTGCCGCGACGGGCGTCTTCGGCGCCCTTGCGCGCGGCGATACTCGGACCTCGACCCATGGATGTGCGAACCCCGCGATCAGAAACTCAGGCGCATGCCGACGTGCAGGCCGTTGTCGGCCGTGATGCGCGGGCCGTCCTCGACTTTCACGTTGATGTTGCGATAACCGACGTACAGCGAGGCATCGCGCAGCACCTGGTAGTCGACGCCGGTGCCGACCTCGTAGTACTCCTCGAAGTCGCCGAAGGTCAGCACTTCCGGCCCGTAGTAGCCATAGACCGAGAAGCCGATGCGCTCGTAGCCCGGGAAGCGTGCTTCGAACTGGCCGCCGGGCGCGATGGAGCCACCCGGGTTGTCGTCACGCCCGATGTACACGGCGCGCAGGCCCAGGCCGGCCGCCGAGTCGAAGCTGCGGGCGCCGGCGTCGCCGGTCACCAGGGCGCCGACGTGGGCGACGAGCAGGTCGTCGTCGCGCTCCGGGCGCACCACGGCGCCGATGTCGTACTGCCCCGTCGTCTGCGAGAACACCCGCGACAGCGGACCGTTCAGCGCGATCCGGTAGCTGTCGTCGCCGATCGACAGGTCGAACCGCTCCGCGTGCGCGCTACCGGCCACGGCGCACAGCATCGCGGCGCCCAGCCACGCGTAGACCTTCTTCATTCGTCTCTTCCCCCTGCTTCGCGTTGTCGTGGAACCACTATTTCTTGACTTTGTTGACCGCGTGCACGGCGCGACCGTCGACCAGCAGCACCGCCTCGTGGAAGTTCTCGGACAGCGTCGGATGGCCGTGCATCGTCAGCGCGATGTCCTCGCAGGTCGCCGCGAACTCCAGCGCCAGCACCGCCTCGGCCAGCAGCTCCGAAACGTAGGGCCCGACCATGTGCACGCCGAGGATGCGATCGGACTTGGCGTCGGCGATGATCTTGATCGAGCCTGCGGCCTGCTCCATCGCCTTGGCGCGGCCATTGGCCGCGAACGGCCCGGTGCCGATCTTGACCTCGTGCCCCTTCTCCTTCGCCTGTTCCTCGGACAGGCCGACCCAGGCGACTTCCGGCATCGTGTAGATCACGCTCGGCACAGCGTTGTAGTTCACCTGCGTGTGATGGCCGGCGAGCTGCTCGGCCAGCGCAACACCTTCCTCGATGCCCTTGTGCGCGAGCATCGCGCCGCCGATGACATCACCGACCGCGTAGACGCCCGGCGCGCTGGTCTTGTAGTGCGCGTCGACCTTGACGAAGCCGCGCTCGTCGAGCGCGACGCCGGCGACATCCGCGCCCAGGTCCTTGGTGTACGGCCGGCGGCCGACGGCGACGATCAGCTTGTCGAAGGTCTCGGTCTTCTTCTCGCCGCCGATCTCGTATTCGACGGTGACGTTCTTCTTGCCGGCCTTGGCCGACAGCACCTTGGCGCCGAGGCGGATGTCGAGACCCTGCTTGGTGAAATGACGCAGCGACTCCTTGGCGATCTGCTGGTCGACCATCGGCAGGAAGGTCGGCAGCGCCTCGAGAATCACCGTCTTTGCGCCCAGGCGGTTCCAGACGCTGCCCAGTTCGACGCCGATGACGCCGGCGCCGATCACGCCGAGGGTCTTCGGCACTTCGGTGAAATCCAGCGCCCCCCAGGAGTCGACGATGCGCTCGCCGTCGAACGGCGCGATCTTGAGATTCACCGGCTCCGAGCCGGTGGCGATGACGATGTGCTTGGCCTTGAGCGTCTCGGTCTTGCCGTCGTGCGAGGTGAACTCGACCTGGCCGTTGCCGAGCAGCTTGCCGTATCCCTGCAGGCCGGTGACCTTGTTCGCGGCGAACAACTGCTTGATGCCGCCGGTGAGCTGCTTGGAAACCGCATCCTTGCGCGCCTGCATCTTGGCGATGTCGAGCGCCAGCTTGCCGGCGCCGATGCCGTGCGCGGCCGCCTCGTGCTGCATGCGGTGATAGAGCTCCGAGGACTCGAGCAGCGCCTTGGACGGGATGCAGCCCGCATTCAGGCAGGTGCCGCCGAAGGCCGGCGTGTTGTCGCGGTTGAGCCACGCGTCGATGCAGGCGGTCTTGAAGCCCAGCTGGGCGGCGCGGATGGCGCAGGGATAACCGGCGGGACCGCCACCGACCACGACCACATCGTACTCGTTGCTCATGACTCTCCTTGGCAGTGCCGCGCGCACCTGCGCCGCGGCAAAATGGCGCACGGCATTCTAGCGGCCCCGGCTAGGGGCCGCCACGAACGTCCGGGAGAGCAGGCCGCCTGGCCTCAGGCCGCGGCCAGTGTGCGCGCCATCACTTCGTCGGAGGCTGCGACCGCATCGCCGCCGCGTGCCTCGTAGGCCCGTACCCACTGGCGGTAGATGTCCATGTCGCCGTGCTTCCACGGATGGAAGCCCGGCTTGAAGTAGGTCAGGAAGTGCGGCAGCAGGCGCGGGTACAGTCCGCCCGGCCCGTACAGCCACCACAGGCCGCGAACCCAGAGACGGAAGCGGTTCTTCACGCCGTCGACCTTGAACATGTGGCTCATGATCATGAACACGTGCAGCGGGAAGGTCAGCGACACCTGCAGCATGCTCAGCACGCGCGTCCAGTAGCCGCCCTTGGCCACCTTCTCGTAGACGTCGTAGGCCACGGCCTTGTGCTCGATCTCCTCGACCGCGTGCCAGGCATACATCGCACGGATGCGCGGATCGGCGTCGGCGAACATGTCGGTGCCGAAGAAGCCGTGCGCCATCAGCGCGGTCATGTGCTCTGCCGCGGCGGTCTGTCCGAGGGTGTAGGCCGCGGAGAACCGCTTGCGGAAGAAGCCGAACATGATCTCGTTTTGGCGTCGCAGCACCTCGTCGACGGCAATGCCCTGCGCCTTCAGGCGGTTGTTGAACTTCGTATGCACCATGCCGTGCTGGCCTTCCTGATACATGAAGTCCTTGACCTGGGCCTGCAGATCGGGATCGTCGATGCGGTCGCGGTAGTCGCGCACGCAGGCGATGAAGAACTTCTCGCCCTCCGGGAACAGCAGCGACATCGCGTCGAAGAAGCGCGTCTTGAACGGATCGCCGCCGAACCAGTACTTCGGGATGTCGCCGTCGAGACCGAAATCCGGCCCCTGCCGCGGCGTGATGCCCTGCCTGCTGCCGTCCATGCGCAACTCCGTGAAAGTGCTTGATCCCACTGTAAGTCCGACGGCAAAGACGAGGCTATGACCGTCGGCGACGCGAGGGAACTTTACGCGACACGCCTGAGGCTCTGCCGAGGGCAAGACTCACAACGCTGCCGGGCGCCCCTTACGCCGGCGGGGGGCTGCATATCGCCCTACATCTCCCGCCGCTGCCGGAAGCTGCTGGGCGTGACCCCGGACCATCGCGTGAAGGCGCGCGTGAAGCTGCGCCGGTCAGAAAAGCCGAGCCGTTCGCTCAGCGACTCCAGGTCGGTCTGCGGATCCTGCAGGGCGCGCAGCGCCAGCCGGTAGCGCACGCGGTCGACGACCCCCGCATAGGTTTCGTTCTCGTCGCGCAGACGCCGTTGCAGCGTCCGCGGGTGCAGTCCCAGGTGGTCGGCGACCGTTTCGATGCCATCGCCGAGCAGCGCCGGCCGCTCCTCGAAGACGGCTTCGAGCATCGCGATCAGGCCGGTGCGCCGTGGCAGCTCGGCGAGCCGTTGCTCGACGCGGACCTGCGCCTGCGCGTGCAGCTTCGCGAAGCTGCCTTCGAGTGGCGCGTCCAGGCGCTCGCGCGGAATCTCCAGCGCGTTGCGCGGCTGCGCGAATCGCACCGGAATGCGGAAGTACGCCTCGTAGGCGGCGGCGTAGTCCGGCGGCGCGTAACGGAACTGCAGGCTGGCCTGCGACTCGACATCGGCGGCGAGCATGCGGCCGAACTTCACGATCGCTGCGAACAGCGACTCGATGAAGTAGCGGTCCTGCCCGGTGACCGCGCCCTGCCCGGCCAGCGTCAATGCAGCGCGGTCGCCCGACTCCTCGATGCGGATGTCGATCATCGGGTTGATCAGCTCGCGCACCCAGTCGAACACCCGCGTCGCGTCGCGCAGCGTCGGCGCGGTCGCCAGGAAGGTGCCGATGTCCGGCAGGTAGTCGAAGGCGAAGGTCTCGCCGAGCACGAACGGAAAGTGCTGCGTGCGCGACGCCGCGACGCAGGCCTCCATCGCCTGGCCCAGCGCCGGCACCGAGATCGTCGCCTCCTCGAGATGCAGCAGGTCGGTCTGGATGCCGAGCCGCGCAAAGATCGGCTCGATGTTGAAGCCGCAGACCGTTGCCGCCTTGACCCAGTTGGGCAAGGTGATGAACGGAATGGGATCGGTATGCAGCGGCGCGGGCATGCGCCGCAGTATGCCGTAGCGCTGCGCAGGTCAGCGCGCCTTGCGCAGCAGCACGACGTCCTTCATCGGAATCTCGCACTGCCAGCCGTGGTGCCGCGCGATCCAGCCGAAGGTCTCGGCGCGATAGAACGCCACGTGCGTCGGATCGCGCCGGTAATGCCAGCCGGCGAAGCGCGCGTCTTCGGTCTGGAAGCAGGTCATCACCGCGAGCCAGCCGCCGGGCCGCAGCAGCGTATCGAGGCGCGCGAATTCGCCCGCCGGCTCGTGGAAGTGCTCGACGACCTCGGTGCAGGTGACGAAATCGTAGTCGCCGGTCAGCGCCTTTGGGTCGGCGTGGAAGAACGGGTCGTACAGGGCAACGTCATGCCCGGCCTCGCGCAGCATCGATGCGAGCGCCGGCCCCGGGCCGCAGCCGTAGTCGAGGCCTTGCGATCGCGGCGAGAGTCGCGCCAGCAGCGGCTGCAGCAGCCGGTCGAGGAAACGACGGTAACCCGGATCGTCCGGATCGTTGCGGTGCAGCCCGTACTCGCGCCGCTCGCTGATCGCGTCCGGGCGCTGGCGCGGATCGAGAAAGCGCAGCGCACACGTCGCGCAGCGCCAGTAGTCGCGGCCGTCGACGGCGGCGAACGGCTCGGTCCGCCTGCCCGCGCACAGCGGGCAGGCGGACATCGGCTTCAGAGCTGCAGCAGGATCTTGGCCGGATCCTCGAGGCATTCCTTGATCGTACGCAGGCCGAGCACGGCCTCCTTGCCGTCGATGATGCGGTGATCGTAGGACAGCGCGAGGTACATCATCGGCCGGATCACGATCTGCCCGTCGACGACGACCGGCCGCTCGGTGATGCCGTGCATGCCCAGAATCGCCGACTGCGGCGGGTTGAGGATCGGCGTCGACAGCATCGAACCGAACACGCCGCCGTTGGTGATCGAGAACGTGCCCCCGGTCAGGTCTTCCATCGTCAGCTTGTTGGCCTTGGCGCGGCTGCCGAAGTCGCCGATGGTCTTCTCGATTTCGGCCATCGACAGCATGTCGGCGTCGCGCATGATCGGCACGACCAGGCCACGCTCGCTGGAGACGGCGATGCCGATGTCGTAGTAACCGTGGTAGACGATGTCGTTGCCGTCGACCGAGGCATTGAGCACCGGATACTTCTTCAGTGCCTCGATGGCGGCGCGCACGAAGAACGACATGAAGCCGAGCTTGGCGCCGTGCGCCTTCTCGAAGCTGTCCTTGTAGCGCGCCCGCAGTTCCGAGACGGCCTTGAGATCGACCTCGTTGAAGGTCGTCAGCATGGCCGTGTTGTTCTTGGCGTCGAGCAGACGCTCGGCGATGCGTGCGCGGATCCGCGTCATCGGCACGCGCTGCTCCTCGCGCGCGCCCGGCGCCAGACGCGCCGGCGCGGGGGCTGTGGCCTTGGGCGCGGAGGGCTGTGCCGCCGGCTTCGACTTCTGCTGCTCGGCGTAGGTCCTGACGTCCTCGACCGTCAGCCGTCCGCCACGGCCGCTGGCCGGGATATCGGCGGCTGCGAGCCCGAGTTCGGACAGCAGCTTGCGCACGGCCGGGCTTTGCGACTCGTTGTCGGCGGCGGCAGTCGGCGCGGCTTTTGCCGGGGCCTCGGCCTTGGCCGGCGCTGCAGCCTCGGCCTTCTTTTCCGGCGCCGCGGCGCCGGCCTCGATCACGCCCAGCACATCGCCGGCCTGCACCGTCGCACCGGCCTGCACGCGAATTTCCTTGAGCACGCCGCCTTCGACCGCAGGGACTTCCAGCATGACCTTGTCGGTCTCGAGATCCAGCAGGTTCTGTTCGCGCGCGACGGCATCCCCCTGCTGGACATGCCAGGTCGCCACGGTGGCCGACGAGACCGACTCCGGCAGGTTGGGAACCTTGATTTCAATGGCCATGCGTGCTCCGACTTGTTCTCGCTATTCGATGTGGTGTCGCGGGGATGGGATCAGGACCGGTCAGGTCCGCGTACCGCCGGTGAGGCCGGCCTGCACGACGGCCTCCTGCTGCATCTGGTGCACCTTGAGGTAGCCGACGGCCGTGGTCGCCGAACCCTTGCGCGTGGCGTACAGCATCTGATGCTGTGGCCGCAGATAGGCGTGCAGGCGGTGCTTGATCTGGTACCAGGCGCCCTGGTTCTCGGGCTCCTCCTGACACCAGACGATCTCCTTGGCGTTCGGATACGCGTCGAGCGCGGCCTCGTAGCCCTCGCGCGGGAACGGGTAGAGCTGCTCGATGCGCACCAGCGCCACGTTGCCGAGCCCGTCCTTCTGCCGCGCCTGGTAAAGATCGAAGTACACCTTGCCGGCGCAGAACACGATGCGGGTGACCTGCTGCGGATCGATCGGATCGATCTCCGGAATCACCGGCTGGAAACCTCCCGCGCTGAGTTCGCTGACGTCCGAGACGGACAGCGGGTGGCGCAGCAGCGACTTGGGCGTCAGCACCACCAGCGGCAGGCGCTTGGCGCGCTTCATCTGCCGCCGCAGCATGTGGAACATCTGCGCCGGCGTCGACGGCACGCAGACCTGCTGGTTGTTCTCCGCGCACAGCTGCAGGTAACGCTCCAGACGCGCCGAGGAATGCTCCGGCCCCTGCCCTTCGTAGCCATGCGGCAGGAACATGGTCAGGCCGCACAGCCGCCCCCACTTGGCCTGGCCGGACGAGATGAACTGGTCGAACAGCACCTGGGCGCCGTTGGCGAAATCGCCGAACTGGGCCTCCCAGATCACCAGCGTCTCGGGGTCGGTCGTCGAGTAGCCGTACTCGAAGCCGAGCACGCCGACCTCGGAGAGCAGGGTGTCGTTGACGGTGAAGCGGGCGCGCTCGCGCCCCATGGCCTCGAGCGGCGTATGCCGTGCGCCGGTCTTGTGGTCGTGGACCGTGGCGTGGCGATGGAAGAAGGTGCCGCGGCGCGAGTCCTGCCCCGACAGGCGCACCGAGAAGCCGTCGCCGATCAGCGCGGCGTAGGCCATGGTCTCGGCAAAGCCCCAGTCCATGGGCTGCTCGCCGGCCGCCATCCGGGTGCGGTCGTCGTAGATCTTCTGCACGCGCGGATGCAGCGTGAAGCCCTCGGGCACGGCCAGCAGCCGGCTGCTGAGCTTGCGCACGGCCTCGGCGGTGATCGTCGTGTCGACGACGCTGTCCCACTCGCCCTGTGTGTACTTGCGCCAGTCGACGGTGTGCTTGTTGCCGACCAGACCCAGCGTCGTGCGCGTGATGTTCTCGCCCTGGTCGAGACCGTCGCGGTACTGCTGCGACAGGCTTTCCGCCTCACCACCCGGCAGCACGCCCTCCTCTTCGAGCTTGCGCGTGTAGAGCGTCAGCGTGGACGGCTGCCGCTTGATCGCCTCGTACATCAGCGGCGAGGTCACCGATGGCTCGTCGGCCTCGTTGTGCCCCCAGCGGCGGTAGCAGCAGATGTCGACGATGACGTCCTTGTGGAACTCGTTGCGGAAATCCATCGCCAGCCGCGTGACGAAGACCACGGCCTCCGGATCGTCGCCGTTGACGTGGAACACCGGCGCCTCGAGCATCTTGGCGAGGTCAGTGCAGTAGCGCGAAGTGCGCGCCTCGCGGCCGGCCTCGGCCTCGATCGGATTCGGCGTCGTGAAGCCGATCTGGTTGTTGACGATCATGTGCACCGTGCCGCCGGTGCTGTAGCCCGCCGCCTCGGAGAGCTGCAGCGTCTCCATGACCACACCCTGGCCAGCGAACGCCGCGTCGCCGTGGATCAGCACCGGCACGATCTTCTCGCCGCGGTGATCGTCGCGCAGCACCTGCCGTGCCTTGACCGATCCCTCGACCACCGGATTGACGATCTCCAGGTGCGAGGGATTGAACGCCAGCACCAGATGCAGGCGCTTGCCGCTGACTTCGACGTCGGTCGAGAAGCCCATGTGGTACTTCACGTCGCCGGCCTTCTTCAGGTCCTCGGCGCTGTACTTGCCCTCGAACTCGGCGAACAGCTCCTTGGGCGACTTGCCGAGGATGTTCACCAGGACGTTGAGGCGTCCGCGGTGAGCCATGCCGATGACGATCTCGTCGACATCGCGCGCCGCGCAGCCCTGCAGCACCTCGTCGAGCGCCGGAATCAGCGCGTCGCCGCCTTCCAGCGAGAAGCGCTTCTGGCCGACGTACTTCTTGTGCAGGTAGCGCTCGAGTCCCTCGGCGGCGACCAGCTGGCGCACCACCTCGAGCTTGCGGTCCGCCGAGAGCTTCGGCTGGAAGGCGACACCTTCGAGCCGGCGCTGGATCCAGCGCTTCTCGTCGGTCTCGGTGAGATACATGTACTCCGCGCCAATCGTGTCGGTGTACACGCTGCGCAGCAGGCGGATGATGTCCTTGAGCGGCAGACGATCCTGTCCTGCAGCGAGCGAACCGGTGTTGAACACCGTATCCATGTCCTCGGGGCCGAGGCCATGGAAGGCCGGATCGAGATCCGGCACGCGGGCGATCGGGGCCAGCCCCAGCGGATCGAGGCGCGCCGCCTGGTGGCCGCGCACCCGGTAGTAGTTGATCAGGCGCAGCACGCCGGCCTGCTTCTCCGCGGCGCGCGCGTCGAAGCCGGCCTCGGCCGCGACCACCCGGCGCGGTTCCCGCGCCAGACGCTCGAAGCGCGCGACGACGTCGCTGTGCGCGGTCTCGCGCGGCGCGTTCTGATCCTGCACCGAGCGGAAGTAGGCCCGCCAGGCCGGGTCCACCGACTCGGGATCGTCGAGGAACTGCTCGTAGAAGGCTTCGATGTAGGGCGCGTTGGCGCCCTGGATCGAGGAGGATTCGAGAAAGCTCTTGTACTTGCTCGTGGTCATCAGGCTGCGTCCTGTCCCAGCCGACGCGATCCATGGCGCCGACGATCGAAACAACCGCTGTGTCGCTCCACCATGGCTCGGCGCATCGTCCGTCAGGCCTTGGCCTTCTTCGGCGGCGCCTTGAGGTCCGCCGTGAGCGCCGTCAGGTAGGCGCGGAACTCGTCCGCCAGCTCCGGGTGCTGCAGCGCGTACTCGACGTTCGCGCGCAGGTAGCCGAGCTTGGAGCCGCAGTCATAGCGCGTGCCCTCGAACTCGTAGGCCAGCACGGTCTGCTCCTGCAGCATCGCGCTGATCGCATCGGTGAGCTGGATTTCGCCGCCGGCGCCGCGCTGCGTGCGCTCCAGCAGCTTGAAGATGCGCGGCGTCAGGATGTAGCGGCCGACAACGGCGAGGTTGCTCGGCGCTTCCTCCGGCTTGGGCTTCTCCACCATCCGCCGGATCTCCGACAGCCCGGGGCCGACGGGCTGGGTGTCGACGATGCCGTAGCTGCGCACGTCTTCCTGCGGCACACGCTGCACCGCGAGCACGCTGGTGCCGTACTGCTGGTAGACGCGATGCATCTGCGCCAGCGCCGGCTGCAGCCGGCCGTCGATCAGGTCGTCGGCGAGGATCACGTAGAAGTCCTCGTCGCCCACTGCCGGCCAGGCGCAGAGCACGGCATGTCCCAGCCCCAGTGCTTCGGCCTGGCGGATGAAGATGCAGGTGACGCCCGGCGGCACGATATCCTGCACGGCCGCCAGCAGCTTTTCCTTGCCGCGCCCTTCGAGCTCGGCTTCGAGTTCGTAGGCCTTGTCGAAGTGATCCATGATGGAGTTCTTCGAACGGCCGGTGATGAAGATCAGTTCCTGGGCGCCGGCGCTGATCGCCTCCTGCACGGCGTACTGGATCAGCGGCTTGTCGACGATCGGCAGCATCTCCTTGGCGCTGGCCTTGGTCGCGGGCAGAAACCGCGTTCCCAGACCGGCCACCGGAAATACCGCTTTGCGGATGCGCATGAGGCGTTCCTTTTCGTTCTTCAGCGGGCGCGTAGTCTAACGCAGCACCCCTGTCAGATGCGTCTTGTCCGAGCGTGCGGACAACAGCGAGAAGTCGATACCGCCGTCGCCGCGCAGCAACTTGAGGGCGACCTTGCCCGGCAGGAACAGCGGCTGCCTGAACTGCACCGATAGCGCCTCCGGCGGCCGTCCCAGCTCGCGCTCGAGCGCGGCGGCGCAGCGCGCCGCGGACCACATGCCGTGCGCGATGTGGCGCTTGAAGCCGAACAGCTTCGCCGTCCACGGCGCAAGATGGATCGGGTTGTAGTCGCGACCGACCTTCGCATAGCGGCGGCCGATGTCGTCCGGTGCGGCGAAGCTGCGGTACTCCGCCAGCGGCGTCGCCGGCGCCTGCGGCCGCGGCCCTGCCGCCGTCTTCGGCGCCGGACGGCGGTGCAGCATGGTGCTGGTCTCGCTCCACACCGTCTCGCCGTCGGCGGTCGCCTCGGTCATCACGTCGAACTCGATGCCCTGCCGCACCGCCCTCGCCTCGCCGATGCGTGCGCCGAGCGAAAAACGCGTGTCGGCCGTCAGCGGCCTGTGCTGGCGGATGTCGTTGCGGATGTGCACGAGCCCCAGCAGCGGGAACGGAAAGCGCTTCTGCGTCAGCAGGTGCAGATGCAGCGCACCGGCCATCACGTGCGGAAAGGTGATCGGCAGGTGTTCGATCTCGTCGAAGCCGCAGATGGCGGCGTAGTCGGCCAGATGCCCGGCGTCGACGCCGACATCCTCGACACGCACCTCCAGCGGCGGCAGTGCCGGCTCGCCCCTGGGCTTCTTGGTCAGCGTGCCCGCAGCCTTCAGGTAGAGGCGGCCGGCGTCGGGAATCCGCGGCAGTACTTCGGTCATCTTCGCAATCCTGATCGTTCGAAAGGTGGACGTCGGCGCAGACTCAGGGCAGTCGACGGTCGATGCGCAAGGCGATCGGCTGGCCGGCGGCGGACCTGCCGATGCGCAGGCGGCCCTCGAAATCCCCCGGCTGCGCCTGCGGTGTCCCGCTGCGGCTGACGCGGGCCACGACCTCCCACTCGTCGGCCAGCGACAGGGTCATGCCGGGCGCCATCGCGTGGCTGTCGTCGAGCCGGATCTGCACCGGCAGCATGCCGGCGGCCAGACGCCGCACTGCCAGCGGCGGCCCCGGCACGCCCGGGCGCCGGGCGATCACGAACAGCACGTCGCCGGCGCCGACGGCGTCGGCGAATTCCGGTGCCAGCGAGACGTCGAGCAGCAGTTGCGGCGCTGCGTCCGGCGTCGCGGCTTCCTGTGACATGGCCTGCTGCGGCGCCGGCTCCGACGCGGCGACCTCCGCCGCCGGCTCCGGCGCCGGCTGCCCCGCCAGCTCGGCCAGTTCGCGCAGGCGCTCGTCGAGCACGGCGCGAAAGTCGTCGGGCAGCTCGCCGCGCCGCAGCACCTGCCAGCGCTCGACGGCCAGCGCGAACTCGCCGGCCTGCGCCGCGGCCAGGCCCGCGTACCACAGCGCCTTCGGATTGCCGGGCTCGACGGCGAGCGCACGTTCGAAGAGCTGGCGCGGCAGTCCGCGGAAGTCGTGTCCCTGCAACAGCACCCGGGCCTCGGCCTCGTCGGCGAGCCAGTCCGCGCGCGGCGCCGACGCACTCAGACGGTTCGCCCGCTCGTAGGCGCCGGCCGCGTCGGCGTGACGACCGAGCACGAAGTAGGAGCGTCCGAGCATCGCCCAGCCCTCGGCGTCCTGATCGTCGTCCGCGAGCCGCTTCTCCAGCCGCGTGACCATGCTGTCGATCGACAGCCGCTGGGCGCCCGCCGGGTCGTTGCGCGCCTGCGCGATCCAGTGCGCCTGTTCGCGACTGTCACCGGACCAGTAGCCGATGCCGCTGACCAGCACGATCAGCGCGCTCGCCGCCGCGAACACGCCCCAGGACCGTCCGTGCCGCGACGCGACGGCTGCGCTGTCGCCGGCCTCCCCGGCGTCGACGAGCAGACGCGAACCGGCCTCGTCGCGCAGCGCCGTGGCGGTCTCCTCGGTGATCGTTCCGGCCGCGAGCTCCGCGTCGATCTCCGCCATCCGCCCGCGGTAGCCCACGACATTGAGCGCGCGCCGCTGGGGTCCGCTTGCAGGTCGCCCCGCCCACAACGGCCACAGGGCCAGGCCGACGGCCAGCAGCGCGATCGCACCCATCCACATCCACGTCATCGTCACAGCCTCACTGGCGAGTGTCTTCGAGCAGGCGCTGCAGGCGCTCGCGGTCGACCGGCGGCGGCGTCTGCGGCGTCGCCCGCCGTTTCGCGAAACGCAGCGCGACCGCCAGTGCGGCCGCAAGCAACAGGAACGGCCCGAACCACAGCAGCCACGTCGACGGCTTGAACGGCGGACGGTACAGCACGAAATCGCCGTAGCGCTCGGTCACGTAGTCATGGATCTGCGTGTCGCTGCGCCCGGCGAGAATCTGGTTGCGCACCTGCTCGCGCAGATCGGCCGCCAGCGGCGCATTGGAATCGGCGATCGACTGGTTCTGACAGACCAGGCAGCGCAGCTCGGTCACCAGCGCCTGGTAGCGCTCGGCCTGCGCGGCGCTCAGTCCGTCGGACTGCGCATGCAACGGTACCAGGGCGCCGGCCGCCAGCAGTGCGGCGCTCAGGACGGCGGCCTTCACGGTCGGGTGACGCATTTCAGCGGGTCTCCGTGGCGGCGCGTGCCGGCGCCGTCGTCAGCAGGGGCTGGATCGTCCGGCGCCAGGCTTGCTCGTCGATCGGGCCGATGTGCTTGTGGACGATGGTGCCGTTGGCATCGAGCACGAAGGTCTCGGGTACGCCGTAGACCCCCCAGTCGAGTCCGGCGCTGCCGCGCTCGTCGGCGACGATGTGGCGATACGGGTTGCCGTGACGCTCGAGCCAGCGCAGGCCGTCGGCGTCGGTGTCCTTGTAGTCGATGCCGACGATCTCGACGCCCTGGCGCGCCAGCTCCATCAGCAGCGGATGCTCGACCCTGCAGGCCAGGCACCAGCTCGCCCAGAAGTTCACCAGCAGCGGGCGCCCGAGCAGGTCGTCGCGGGAGAACGGCGTGTCCTCGCCGACGACGCGCAGCGCGAAATCCGGTGCCGGCTTGCCGATCAGCGGCGACGGCACCTCGCGCGGGTCGTGCTGCAGGCCGAACGCGAACAGGACGATCAGGACGACCAGCACCGCGGCCGGCAGAAGGAACCGCAAACGCATCAGGCTGTCGCTCCGCCGGGAACCGTCGCGGACTCCCGCAGCATCCGTGCCAGCCGATAGCGGCGGTCGCTCGCCGCGAGCACGCCGCCGAGCGCCATCAGCACGCCGCCCAGCCAGACCAGACGCATCATCGGCTTGACGTACACGCGCATCGCCCACTCGCCGTTGTCCAGCGGTTCGGCCAGCGCGACATACAGATCCCGCAGCGGACTGTGTTCGACTGCCGCATCGGTCATCACGCTGCCCTGCGCGCGGTACAGGCGCTTCTCCGGATACAGCTCGGCGATGTGCCGGCCGTCCCGCGTGATCTCGACGACGGCGCGATCGGCGTCGTAGTTCGGCCCGGAGAACGGCTCGACGCGCAGCAGCTCGAAGCGGTAGTCGGCCAGATCCGTGCTCTGCCCGGGCCCGAGGCGCACATCGCGCTCGATGCTGTACAGGCTGACGAAGGTCACGCCCAGCACCCACAGGCCGATGCCGAAATGGGCCAGCGTCATGCCCCAGATGCCGCGCGGCATCTGCGTCAGCCCGGCGGCACCGCGGGCACGCCAGCGCCGCCACGGTTCCTCCAGCGCCATCAGCATCGCCCACAACGCGAGCATGCCGCCGGCGGCGGCGACCAGCAGCAGCTTCTGCTCGACCAGCCACGGCAGCGCGAGGCCGCCGACGACCGCCAGCACCGCCGGCCAGCGCAGCCGGCGCAGCACCTCGCTGCGCCCGGCGCGCTTCCAGCCGATGACCGACGCCAGTCCGATGAGTACCGCCAGCGGCGCCGTCAACGGCAGGAACACGGCATTGAAGTACGGGGGGCCCACCGAGATCTTGCCGAGTCCGAGGGCATCGACGATCAGCGGATACAGGGTGCCGATCAGCACCGCGGCGGCGGCGATGACCAGGAAGACGTTGTTCAGCAGCAGCAGTCCCTCGCGCGACAGCAGTGCGAACTCGCCGTCGGCGACGAAGCGGTGCGCCCGCCACGCGTATAACGAGAACGCGATGCCGAGGACGATGCCGAGGAACGCGAGAATGAAGACGCCGCGTGCCGGATCGGTGGCGAAGGCATGTACCGACACGAGGATGCCGGAGCGCACCAGGAAGGTCCCCAGCAGCGACAGCGCGAAGGCCAGGATCGCCAGCAGCACCGTCCATGACTTGAGCAGGCCGCGCTTCTCGCTCACTGCCAGCGAGTGGATCAGCGCCGTGCCGACCAGCCACGGCAGGAAGGATGCGTTCTCGACCGGGTCCCAGAACCACCACCCGCCCCAACCGAGCTCGTGATACGCCCACCACGAACCGAGCGTGATGCCCAGCGTCAGGAACAGCCAGGCCGATGTCGTCCACGGTCGCGTCCAGCGCGCCCAGGCCGCATCCATGCGTCCGCCGATGAGCGCGGCGATGGCGAACGCGAACGCCACCGAGAAGCCGACGTAGCCCATGTAGAGCAGCGGCGGATGCACGACCAGCCCGGGGTCCTGCAGCAGCGGATTGAGATCGCGGCCGTCTTCCGGCACCGGGAAGTGCCGCTCGAAAGGGTTCGAGGTCAGCAGCATGAACAGCAGAAAGCCGATGCACAGCGCTCCCAGCACGGCGAGCACCTGCGCCTGCACGTCGCGCGGCAGGCTGCGGCTGAACACCGACACCGCGGCGCCCCAACCGGTCAGCATCAGCATCCACAGCAGCATCGAGCCCTCGTGCGCCCCCCAGACGGCGCTGATGCGATACATCAGCGGCAGCTGCGAATGCGCGTTGGCGGCGACGTACGCCACCGACCAGTCGCGTTCGACGAAGGCCCAGGTCAGGCAGGCATAGGCGATGAGGATCAGGGCGAATTGCGCCTGCGCCGCCGATGCACCCACCGCCATCCAGCGCGGTTCGCGCTTCCAGGTCCCGGCGAACGGCACGACGAACTGGATCACCGCGACCGCGAAGGCCGCCAGCATCGCGAAGTGGCCGAGTTCCGGGATCATGACTGCACCACCCTCTTGAATTCGGCGCAGGAGTGCTTGCCGTTCTCGTCCGTCAGTTTCTCGGCGAGCTCCGGCGGCATGTATTCCTCGTCGTGCTTGGCGAGGACTTCCTGTGCGGTGAACACGCCATCGGTGCCGACGCGACCGGTGGCGACGATGCCCTGACCTTCGCGGAACAAGTCGGGAAGGATGCCCTCGTAGTGCACCGGCACCTCGGATTCGCAGTCGGCGACGGTGAACGCGACCCTGAGCCCCTCGCCGCGCCGGACGCTGCCGGCCACCACCAGGCCGCCGAGCCGGATCGTCGCATCTGCGGACGGCGCTTGGGCCGCGACGTCGCTCGGCGTGTAGAAATACATCATGTTCTTGCGGATCGCCGTGAAGCCGAGTGTCGCGGCCAGGCCGAGACCCACCACGAGCGCGCCGATAGCGGCCATGCGTTGCTGTCGCTTGGTCATACGTCCTCCGCGCTCCCGCGGATCGAGTCGAGCAGTTCGCGCCGGCGTCGCCGCGGCGCCAGCCCTGCCCAGACGAACACGAGCGCGGCCACGCCGAAGCTGCCCCAGACGTAGGCCGCATACCCGCTCATGTGCCAGAAATTCGCGTCCATCCGATCACGCCACCGGCTGCGTGCGACCCAAGCCAAGACCCTTGTCCATCACAGCAGTTCCGCCACCCAGCCGGTGCGGCGCTCGCGCCACAGCAGCTCGTTCTGCACGCGGCGCAGGATCGCGTAGGCGCACAACAGGAAAGTGCCGGCGAGCGCCGCGTACAGCGGCACGGCCATGTCGGCGGTGATCGTCGGCTTGCCCAGCTTGAGAATCGTCGAAGTCTGATGCAGCGAATTCCACCATTCCACCGAGTACTTCACGATCGGCACGTTGACCACGCCGACGATCGCCAGCAGCGCGCAGGCACGCGCCGCCGCCCGCGCGTCCTCGAAGGCCTGTTGCAGACCGATCACGCCGAGGTAGAGGAACAGCAGCACCAGCTCGGAGGTCAGCCGCGCATCCCAGACCCAGTAGGTGCCCCACATCGGCTTGCCCCAGAGCATGCCGGTGATCAACGCCACGACGGTCATGCCGGCGCCGACCGGCGCCGTCGCGACCAGCACGCACTCGGCGAGCTTCATGCGCCAGATCAGGGCCACCGCACCGGCCACCGCCATCATCGTGTACAGCGACAGCGACGCCGCGGCCGTCGGCACGTGGACGTAGATGATGCGAAAGGCGTCCTTCTGCTGATAGTCCGGCGGCGCGAACACCAGCCCGCCGATCCAGCCCCAGGCCAGCAGGCCGGCCGCGGCGACGCCGACCCACGGCAGCCAGCGTTCGGCCAGCCGGTAGAAATGCGGCGGCGAGGCAAGACGATGGAACCAGGTCCACATGGGGTCGTTCGCGGGTCAGTCGACGGCGTTGCGTAAGGCTGCGCTGCAGACCCAGGGCACCAGGGTCACGCACACGGCGAGAATCGCGGCGAGAAAGTATAACGGAGCGTCCACCGGCAGACCCTGCTGCGCGCTGCGGACGGCACCAGCACCGAAGATCACCACCGGCACGATCAGCGGCAACACCAGCACCGGCAGCAGCAGACCGGCACGGGGCAAGCCGACCGTGAGCGCGGCGACGAAGCCGCCGACCGCACTGATGCACGGCGTGCCCAGCACCAGACCGGCGACCAGCGCCACCACCGCAGCGGTATCGAGGCCGAGCATCGCCCCCAGCGGCGCCGACAGGAGCACCAGCGGCAGGCCCGTGAGCAGCCAGTGCGACAACAGCTTGCAGGCCGCCACGAGATAGAGCGGCAGCGGCGAGAGCACCATCTGCTCGAGCGTGCCGTCCTCGTGGTCGGCGCGGAACAGCCGCTCGAGCGTCAGCAGCGCCGCGAGCAGGTTCGCCACCCACAGGATCGCGGGCGCGAAGCGCGCGAGGCGCGGATCGTTCGGTTCCGCGCCGAGGCCGAACAGGGTGACGACGACGACCAGGAAGAACGGCGGCATCAGCCAGTCGCTGCGCGATCGTGCGGCGAGCCATGCCTCCCGCCGCAACAGGGCCGCCACCGCACTCATGGCTGTCCCGCCCGGTCCAGTGCCAGCTCGCGCACCGCCGGCAGCCCGGCGGGCAGCGGCTGGTGACTGGTCATGATGACGCCGCCGCCGCCATGCAGGTGATCGCGCAGCAGTCCCGCAATCAGCGCGATGCCGTCGGCATCGAGCCCGTCCAGAGGCTCGTCGAGCAGCCACAGCGGCCGCGGCTGCAGCAGCAACCGCGCCAGCGCACTGCGCCGCTTCTGTCCTGCCGACAGCGAGCGCACCGCGCGCCGGCGCACGCCGGCGCCCAGGCCCACGGCCGCCAGCACCTCGTCCGCAGCGCCGGTGTCGGCGCCGTTGAGGCCGGCCCAGAACTGCAGGTTCTCGCGCGGCGTCAGCGACGGGGACAGTGCATTGCGATGCCCGATCCAGTGCCGCGCCAGCTCGTCGGGCGTGCTGCGAATCCCGCCCTGCGCGCAGCGCCGCAGTCCGGCGATGGCCTCCAGCAGGCTGGTCTTGCCGCAGCCGTTGGCGCCGCGCACGTGCAGCAGTTCGCCCGGCTGCAACGCGACGCTCAGGCCCGCGAACAGCACGCGGTCGCCGCGACCTATCGAAAGGCGGTCGATTTGCAGCAAGGTCTGGGCTTGGGCGGCGTCACGAGGCGCGCAGTTTAAGGGATCGCAGTCACGACACCACGCACGACACGGCGTCGTCCCCCCTTACAATGCGCGACCGTCCGCACGCCGACCCGACCCACGCCGTGAGCGCCCAACTGATCGATGGCAAGGCCGTTGCCGCCCGCGTCCACGAGCGCGTCCGCGCCGGCGTCGAGGCCCGCAAGTCCCGCGGCCTGCGCGCGCCGGCACTGGCCACGGTGCTGGTCGGCAACGATCCGGCGTCCGAGGTCTACGTCCGCAACAAGCGCCTGACCTGCGAGAAGGTCGGCATCCGCTCGGTGCCGATGCATTTCGATGCCGGCGTCGGTCAGGACGAGCTGCTCGCCGCGGTCGATGCGCTCAACGCCGACCCGCTGATCGACGGCATCCTCGTGCAGCTCCCGCTGCCGGCACATCTCGACGCCACCGCGGTCACCGAACGCATCCGCCCGGACAAGGACGTCGACGGCTTCCATCCGTACAACATCGGCCGGCTCGCACAACGCCGTCCGGCCCTGCGGCCGTGCACGCCGTACGGCGTCATGGAGCTGCTGCGCAGCGCCGGCGAAACCTTCAAGGGGCGCACCGCCGTCGTCGTCGGCGCCAGCAATCACGTCGGCCGCCCGATGATGCTGGAACTGATGCTCGCCGGCGCCACCGCCGCCTGCTGCCATCGCTTCACCGCGGACGTCGCCGCCGAAGTGGCGCGCGCCGACATCCTCGTCGTCGCCGTCGGCCGGCCGGCGATGGTCAGGGGCGACTGGATCAAGCCCGGCGCGATCGTCATCGACGTCGGCATCAACCGCCTGGACGACGGGCGTCTGGTCGGCGACGTCGAGTTCGAGGCCGCCCGCCAGCGTGCGCGCGCCATCACGCCGGTGCCGGGCGGCGTCGGTCCGATGACCGTCGCGATGCTGATGCAGAACACCTTGCAGGCAGCCGACGACAGCGGACGGTAAGCGCCGTTACGGCGCGCCTTCGCGCTGGATGCCTGCGCAGCAACGGTTTATCGTGAGGCGATCGGGCATCGTTCGTCCTTCAGGGTAATCTCCGTGACCAACTCTCATCCGTTTCTCACGGCCGACCACGAGTCGTTCCGCCAGCAGGTCCGCCGTTTCGTCGAGCGCGAGATCGCGCCGCATGTCGACCGCTGGGAGGCCGAGCAGTCGCTGCCGCGCGAACTGCACCGCAAGGCCGCCGACGCCGGCCTGCTGCAGATCGGCTTTCCCGAAGCCTACGGCGGCGTCGAAGTGCCGGACCTGCACTATCTGATCGTGCTGACCGAGGAACTCGCGCGCGCCGGCAGCGGTGGGGTGATCGCCAGCCTGATGTCGCATGGCATCGGCACGCCGCCGATCGTGCATGCCGGCACCCACGAGCAGAAGCAGCAGTTCGTCGCGCCGGTGCTGGCCGGCGACAAGATCGCGGCGCTGGCGATCACCGAACCGGGCGGCGGCTCCGACGTCGCCAACCTGAAGACGCGTGCCGTGCGAGACGGCGAACACTACGTCGTCAACGGCTCCAAGACCTTCATCACCTCCGGGCTGCGTGCCGATTACATCACCACCGCCGTGCGCACTGGCGGCGACGGCATGGGCGGCATCTCGCTGCTGGTGATCGAGGGCACGACGAAGGGCCTGACGCGCTCGCCGCTGCAGAAGATGGGCTGGTGGTGTTCCGACACTGCGACGCTCTACTTCGAAGACTGCCGGGTCCCGGTCGCGAACCGCATCGGCCCGGAGAACGCCGGCTTCATGGCAATCATGATGAACTTCAACCAGGAGCGGATCATGCTCGCCGCGCAGGCGCTGGCCTTCGCTCAAGTCTGCTACGACGAATCGCTGGCCTACGCCCGCAGCCGGGAGACCTTCGGCCGGCCGCTGATCAGGAGCCAAGTGATCCGCCACAAGCTGGCGGACATGCGCATGCGCATCGAGGCCGTGCGCGCGAACCTCGACGTCCTCGCCTGGCGGGTCGCGCGCAAGCAGATGCCCGTGGCCGAAGTCTGCCTGCTGAAGAACCTGGCGACGACGACGCTCGAGTGGGTCGCCAACGAGGCGATGCAGATCTTCGGCGGGGCCGGCTACCTGCAGGGCGCGAAGGTCGAGCGCATCTACCGCGAAACCAAGGTCCTGACCATCGGCGGCGGTTCCCTGGAAATCATGAAAGACCTCGCCGCGAGACAGATGGGCTACTGACGCGGTAGAGCGGCGGCTCCCGCACCCACGCTCGCCCGCCTGCCCGGCGGGCTGACGGCACCGTGTCGCCGCCGCACCGCGAAACCAAGGTCCTGACCATCGGCGGCGGTTCCCCGGAAGTCATGAAGGACCTTGCCGCGAGGCAGATGGGTTACCGACGCGGCAGAGCGACCGGCGCCTCAGGGCGCCGGCGCTTCCTCTTCCGCATCGCGCGCCACTGCGCAGCTCGAATGCACGTTCAGCGTCGCCAGGGCGGATACCAGCCCGCCCGAGAACGTCAGGCGCAGGCCGTTGGCGTCGGCGCTGGCGTCGCCCAGCGGCCCGGTCGACAGCAGGCTCACGTCCTCGCCGCCGATGAGGCCGAGCAGCGCGAGATACAGCGGCGTGGAGCCGACGCCGAAGGTTTCGCGCACGGCACAGTTGCCACCGCCGACATCGCAGGCCACGGTCTCGATGGTCACGTCGGACAGCAGCTCGGCGCTGAGCAGCGAATCGCTGCGGCTGACGAGAAAGCCCGCCGGGCGACCGACGCTGAGCGGGTTCGTCGGCGTCTGCGACACCGTCACCGAAACGCTGGACTGCAGCAGCAGGCCGAGCGGAATGCTCATCGTGCCGAAGGTTTCGATGTTGGCGTCGAAGATCGCCGCGGGCTGTTCGACATCGCAGGCGAGGCACAGGTCCGACGCGGCGTCGGAAAACACCGACGGCGGCGCCACGAACTCCGACTCGCAGAACGCATTGAGCGGCTCCACGACCAGTTGCGCCGTTGCGAAGGCCGGGTCGATGCCCTGCGCGTTCGTCACCGTGCCGCGGATCTGCGTCGTGCCGACGGTCAGGGTGTTGAAGGTCTCGTCGTCGGCCGGATTGTCCGCGACCGTCGTGTCGCTGCTGGTCCAGCTCACGTCGAAACTGCCTTCGTCCAGCTGCCGGATCGCGCCGTCGCTGAACTCGCCGAAGATCTCGAAGGGCACGGCGCTGCCGGCTGCCGCGGTGTAGCGGTCCGCCGGGTCGCGGGCCGTCGCAGCCCGCGGGCGCACGTGATCGACCCCGACGAGCACGGCTTCGGTGACAGTCACGAACGTCTGCGCCACGAGCCCTTCGTAGGCCGCGGTGATCCGTACCTGACCACCGCTGGGCGACACGCCCCGGACGATGCCGCTGTCCACGGTCGCGAACCCGCTGTTCTGCGACTGCCAGTCCGCGATGCCGGTCACGTCCTCGTCGCGGACGACGACGCCGTTCTGTGCGCCCTCGGTTCCGGGCGGCACGGTCTGCTCGAACGTGGCGATGGCCTGGAACGGCAGCGTCGTGCCGACAGGAATCTGCGTGCCCTGCTGCGGGTCCAGCGGCTGGATGCGCAGGTTGGTGATGGACACCACCGGCGTGAAGTCCGGGCTCTGGATGCCGCCGTCTCCGCAAGCTGCCAGGACGGCCGCCAACGCCGCCGGTATCCAAGAACGCAACGCTTTCATCTGCCGACTCCCGCGCCTAACCGTTGATGTCGAGGTGTCTGCCGTATGCCTGCTTATTTACGGCCTTCGTGCGGATCATCATAATGCATCCGCCTGCGCAAAAGCGCGGTTCAGGACCACACTTGCAGCCGTCACATCGCGGCATCGGACAGGCCATCGCACCTTCTGGCGAATGGCAGCCGGCGCCTCTTCAGGGATCGGGAGATCGTCAGATGTCGAAGCATGCCTGGCTCGCCGCCGCAGCAGTCCTCATGGGTACCGCGGCCACCGGCGCTCACGCCAAGGAGTTCGATGACCGCTTCTACATCGCGCCGATGATCGGTGGCGTCTTCGCCGATTCCGAAGGGCTGGACGCCGGACCGCTCGGCGGACTCGTCTTCGGCAAGAACGTCTCGCCGTTCTTCGGACTCGAGCTCGATCTGAACTACAGCGCGCTCGATGTCAGTGACCTGCCAGCGGAGAACAAGTACGAGCGCCTGGCGCTCGGCGTGAACCTGCTGGGCTACTTCGCGCGCGACACCGCGAATATCCGTCCGTTCCTGCTTGCCAACGGCAACCTGCACAGCGTCGACTTTCTCGGCGTGGGACTGGACGGTGCCGGCGTCGCCGTTGGCGGCGGTGCCCTGTTCAAGCTGGCGCCGCGCTGGGATGCGCGCCTGGACGTGCGCTACAACCTCGATTTCATCAGCGAGAAGACCGAGAACAACGTCACCGTTCCGGACGACACCTTCTACATCTGGACCACCGGGCTCGGCGTCAGCTACAAGTTCGGCGCCGACCCCTACGACGCCGATGGCGACGGCGTGCCGGACGCGCTCGACAAGTGCCCGGACACGCCGCCGGGTGTGGCCGTCTATTCGGACGGCTGCCCGACCGACCTCGACCAGGACGGCGTGCCCGACTACCTCGACCGCTGCCCGAACACGCCCAAGGGCGTACTCGTCGGCCAGGACGGCTGCGAACTCGACAGCGACGGCGACGGCGTGCCCGACAGCCTCGACCGCTGCCCGAACACGCCGCCCGGCGCGCAGGTCAACGCGGAAGGCTGCCCGCTCGATGCGGACGGCGACGGCGTGCCCGACGGCCTCGACCGCTGCCCCGATTCGCCGCCGGGTCTGCCGGTCGGTCCCGACGGCTGCCCGCTCGACTCCGACGGCGACGGCATCCCGGATTACCTCGACGAGTGCCCGAACTCGCCGCCGGGTGCCAAGGTGCTGCCGAACGGCTGCGCGCTCGAAGGCGACTGCCGCAAGCCGCGCCCGGGCGAACAGGTCGACGCCAACGGCTGCGCAATCGATCGCAGCTTCATCCTGCGCGGCGTCAAGTTCGAGTTCGACTCCGACCGCCTGACGCCGGCGGCCCGCGAGATCCTCAACGAGGTCGCGGCGACGCTGCAGGCCTACCCCAACCTCGACGTCGAGCTCGAAGGACATACCGACGCCGTCGGCACCGACAACTACAACCTCGGCCTGTCCGAGCGCCGCGCCGTCGCGGTCAAGGCCTACCTCGAAGGCCGCGGCATCACCGGACGGCGCATGCGCCCGGTCGGCTACGGTGAGAGCCAGCCGATCGCCAGCAACGACACCGAGGACGGCCGCGAAGAGAACCGTCGCGTGGAGCTGACGGTCATCGAGTAGCCCGCGGCTGCCGCAAACGAAGAACCCCGCCTTGCGCGGGGTTCTTCGTTCTCAGGGGGCGGACACGCCGGACGTTTCAGTCGTCCTGCGGCTGGACCTCGACCAGCAGCTGGCGGTTCTTCACCTGCTGGCCGGCCTCGACGCTCACGGCCGTGACCTTGCCGGACACCGGCAGCGCGAGCTGGAACTCCATCTTCATCGCCTCCAGCACCGCGAGCGTCTGCCCCTTGGCGACGACATCGCCGACCTGGACGTGGACGGCGACGACCTTGCCGTCCGAATGCGCGAGCAGACGGCCGTCCGACCCCGCGGCGGCGGCGGCCACCGGCGCGAGCGTGACATCCTCGTAGCAGTAGACCGCACCTTCGGCATCGAGCCACATCGATCCGCCGTCGCGCGCGGTGCGGGCCTTGCCCTGCACACCGTCGCAGACGTAGTGGAACTCGTGCGCGAGATTGCGGACCACGTCGACGACGATGGTCTGCCCGTCGGTCACGATCGTGAAGACATGCCCGTCGTGGACGAGGACGTCGAGGTCGCGCGTCTGCTCGCGCCACTTCAGGCGATAGTCCGCCGGCGACTCGTGCGAGCTGTGCCAGCCGATGAACTCCGGCGCCAGCCCGTGCGCCTCGGCGAGCGCGAACGCATCGTCCATGTACAGCGCCACGGCGGCCAGGGCGAAATGCCGCAGGTCGGGCTGCATCTGTGCCACGGCTTCGGCCGGGAAATGCTGGCCGATGAATCCGGTCGAGAAGTCGCCGCCGGCGAATGCCGCGTGCGCGACGATGCGACGCAGGTATTCCTTGTTGCTGACCACGCCGAGCAGCTTCGTTTCGTCCAGCGCATGGATCAGGCGGCTGCGCGCCGTTTCCCGGTCCTCGCCCCAGGCGATCAGTTTCGCCTGCATCGAGTCGTAGTACGGGCTGATGCGCTGGGCTTCCTGCAGATAGCTGTCGACGCGGATGCCGGCGCCGGAGGGCGCCCGCCAGCCGAGCACGGTGCCGGTCTGCGGCAGGTAGTTCTGCAGCGGGTCTTCCGCGCACAGCCGGACCTCGATAGCCCAGCCGCGACGGCGCGCGAGCACCTCGTCCTGCGTCATCGGCAGCGGCTCGCCCTGGGCGACGCGCAACTGCCATTCGACCAGGTCGACGTCGTAGACCAGCTCCGTCACCGGATGCTCGACCTGCAGGCGCGTGTTCATCTCGAGGAAGTAGAACGCGCCGTCGCGCGCCAGCATGAACTCCACGGTGCCGGCGCCGACGTAGTTCACCGCCTTGGCCGCCGCGACCGCCGCCGCGCCCATCTTCGCGCGCAGCGCCTCGTCCACGGCCGGGCTCGGCGCTTCCTCGACGACCTTCTGGTTGCGGCGCTGCACCGAGCAGTCGCGTTCGCCGAGATGGACGACATTGCCGTGACGATCGCCGAAGACCTGGATCTCGACGTGCCGCGCGTCCATCACCGCTTTCTCGACCAGCAGCTGCCCGGAGCCGAAGGCATTCTCAGCCTCGCTGCGCGCGGAGCGGATGTTCTCGAGCAGCGCCCCCTCCTCGTGCACGAGGCGCATGCCGCGGCCGCCACCGCCCGCCGCCGCCTTGATCATCACCGGCAGGCCGGCCCTCACGGCCTCGGCCACCAGCGTGTCGTCCGACTGGTCGTCGCCCTGGTAGCCCGGTACGCAGGGCACGCCGGCCGCGATCATGCGGATCTTCGAGGCCGACTTGTTGCCCATCGCCTCGATCGAGGCCGGGTCCGGGCCGACGAAGACCAGTCCCGCATCCTGCACTGCCTGGGCGAAGGCCTCGCGCTCGGACAGAAAGCCATAGCCCGGGTGAATCGCCTGCGCACCCGCGGTCCGGGCGGCGTCGATGATGCGATCGATCCGCAGGTACGATTCCGCTGCCGGCGCCGGGCCGATGCACACCGCCTCGTCGGCCTCGAGCACGTGCAGCGCATCGGCATCCGCCTCGCTGTAGACCGCAACCGTGCGGTAGCCGAGGCGCCTGGCCCCGCGGATCACGCGCACCGCGATCTCGCCGCGGTTGGCCACCAGCACCTTGTCGAATCGGGTCTTTGTCATGGCTTGAGAACGGTTAACGCAATGGTCTTGGCACGGCACGAGAAAGGAAAGGTCCGGCGGACTCGACGTGTGCGCGCGCCGCCGCGACCGCAGTGACGAAGGATCATGATGCCCAGCGCGGCTGACGCTTCTGCATGAACGCCGCGATGCCCTCCGGGGCCTCCGCGCCGCGCACGCAGACCGCGAACTTCGCCGCCGCATCGTCGAGCACGGCATCCATGTCCATGCGCGCGACCTTGAGGATGATGTCCTTGGTGACCGCGTTGGCCTGCGGCGCGCAGCGCAGCACCTGCTGCAGGGTGTCCGCGAGTTGCGCCTGCAGCCCGGCTTCGTCATCGAAGCACGCGTGCACGAGTCCGAGCGCCAGCGCCTCGCTGCCGCGGAACTGCGCACCGGTCAGGCACAGGCGTCGCGCCTGCGTCAGGCCGATGCGCTCGACGACGAACGGCGCGATCTGTGCCGGCGGCAGGCCGCGCGTGGTTTCCGGCATGCCGAATTTCGCCTCGCGATGCGCCAGGGCAATGTCGGAGACGCAGGCGAAGCCGAAGCCGCCGCCGAGCACCGCACCCTCGCAGACCGCGATCAGCACCGCCGGCAGGCTGCCGGCCTTGCGCAGCATGGCGCCGAAGCTGCGCGACCAGCGTTCGACCGGATCGGCTTCGCCGGCCGTCGGCGCCTTCAGGCCGCCGGCCATCATCTCCTTGAGATCGGCGCCGGCGCAGAAGTGGCCGTCGGCACCGCGCAGCACGACCACGCGGATCGTCGCATCCGCGGCAATCGCGTCGAAGACGGCATTGAGCTCGGCGACCATGGTCGCGTTGAGCGCGTTGCGCGCGTCCGGACGGTTGAGCGTCAGGTGCAGCACGCCGCTCTCGCGGCGCAGCAGCAGCGTCGTCGTTTCGGGAAGATCCATCGGCTCAGGCCTTGCGCTTGCCGCCGTAACCCAGGCGCTTGCTGATGATGCCGAGCATGATCTCGTCGGCGCCGCCGCCGATCGAGTGCAGGCGCAGGTCACGGTAGAACTGGCTGACCGGGTTGTCCCACATGTAGCCCTGGCCGCCCCAGAACTGCAGGCAGCCGTCCGCCACCTCGCGCGCGACACGCGCCGTCTTCAGCTTGGCCATCGACGCCGTGAGGGTGACGTCGCGACCGGCGATCAGGTCCTCGGTCGCGCGGTACACCAGTGCCCGGCAGGCCTCGACTTCCGTCGACAGCTCGGCAAGCCGGAACTGCACGTACTGGTTGTCGAGAACGGTCTGGCCGAAGGCGGCGCGCTGGCGCGTGTAGTCCGCGGTCGTGTCGATGCACTGCTGCATCGATGCGAGGATGCTCGCCGACAGGAACAGGCGCTCCTCCTGGAACTGCTGCATCTGGTAGACGAAGCCCTTGCCCGGTTCGCCGATCAGGTGACGCGCCGGCACGCGCACGTTGTCGAAGAAGATGATCGCGGTATCGCTCGAACGCTGGCCCAGCTTGTCGAGCTTGGTCCGGCGGTCGATGCCCTTGGCGTCGAGCGGAACGACGATCAGCGACTTGTTGCCGTGACGGCTGCCGTCCTTCGACTCGTCGGTGTTGACCAGCAGGCACACCCAGTCGCCCTGGGTACCGTTGGTGATCCACATCTTCTGGCCGTTGATGACGTACTCGTCGCCTTCGCGCACGGCCGTGGTCTTGATGCCGGCGACATCCGAGCCCGCGCCCGGCTCGCTGACGCCGATGCAGGCGACCATCTCGCCGGCGACGGCCGGCTTCAGGAAGTTCTGCTTGAGATAGTCGTTGCCGTAACGCGCCAGCGCCGGCGTCGCCATGTCCGTCTGCACGCCGATCGCCATCGGCAGGCCACCGACCTTGCAGTGGCCGAGCGCTTCTGCGAACGCGACCTGGTAGCTGTAGTCGAGCCCCAGGCCGCCGACCTCTTCCGGCTTGCTGATGCCGAGCAGCCCGAGCGCACCCATCTTCCTGAGCACTTCGCGCGCCGGCCACAGCCCGGCCTTCTCCCACTCGGCGGCGTGCGGATTGATCTCGTTGTCGACGAAAGCCTTGGTCGTGTCGAACAGCTGCTGGTGTTCGTGGGTGTACTGCATGGTCGCTCCTACAGGCGTGCGACGCCGAAACTGTTGGGGAAG
Source organism: Sinimarinibacterium flocculans (assembly GCF_003201205.1). Lineage (GTDB taxonomy): Bacteria > Pseudomonadota > Gammaproteobacteria > Nevskiales > Nevskiaceae > Solimonas > Solimonas flocculans. The sequence continues at coordinate 276,162 of NZ_QICN01000004.1, read as the reverse complement.
GTCTGGCGCGCCTGCGCCTCGCGGCACACCGACAAGCACAGGCCGAGCACCTTGCGGGTGTCGCGCGGATCGATCAGGCCGTCGTCGAACAGGCGCGCGGTCGCGGCGAAGGCGTGGGACTCGCGGTCGAACTGGTCGACGATGTTCTGGCGGATCGATGCCAGCATCTTCTCGTCGGCCTCGGACATCTGCTTGCCGGACTTGGACCACTTCTCGCGCGTGATGATCTCCATCACGCCGGCCGCCTGCTCGCCGCCCATCACCGAGGTACGCGAGTTCGGCCACGCGAAGATGAAGTGCGGACCGAAACCGCGGCCGCACATGCCGTAGTTGCCGGCGCCGAAGGACCCGCCCATGACGATCGTGAGCTGCGGCACGGTGGCGTTGGCGACGGCCTGGATCATCTTGCTGCCGTGCTTGACGATGCCGCCCTGCTCGGACTCCGTGCCGACCATGTAGCCGGTCGTGTTCATCAGGTACACGATCGGGATGTTCGCCTGGCAGCACAGCTGGATGAACTGGCCGGCCTTGGTCGCGCCCTTGGTCGTGATCGGTCCGTTGTTCGAGATGATGCCGATCTGGTGCCCGTGCAGGACCGCGCGGCCGCAGATGGTCTGCTGGTCGTACTCGTTCTTGAACTCGAGGAACTCCGAGCCGTCGACGATGCGCGCGATGACCTCCCGGCAATCGAAGGGCTTGCGGTAGTCCGGCGACACCACGCCGCAAAGCTCGTCGATGTCGTACAGCGGCGCTGCGACCTTGCGCAGCTCGAGCTTCGGTCGCTGCGCGTTCCAGTTCAGGTTGGCGACGATCTCGCGGGCAATGCGGATGCCGTCGGCGTCGTTCTCGGCGATGAACTCCGAGGTGCCGGCCACCTGGCAGTGCATCTCGGCACCACCCAGGTCCTCGTCGTCGGCGATCTCGCCGGTGGCGGCCTTGAGCAGCGGCGGCCCGGCGAGGAACACCTTGGCGCGTTTGCGCACCATCACCACGTAGTCCGACAGGCCGGGCATGTAGGCGCCGCCGGCCGTGCTCGACCCATGCACGACGGTGACCTGCGGGATGCCCGCGGCCGACAGGCGGCACTGGTTGGCGAAGGTCTTGCCGCCCGGGATGAACACCTCGGCCTGGTACAGCAGATTGGCGCCACCCGACTCGATCATCGAGATCACCGGCAGCTTCTGCTGCAGCGCGATGTCCTGGATGCGCAGGCCCTTCTGCACGCCCCACGGCGTCATCGTGCCGCCCTTGATCGCCGAATTCGACGCCGAGACCATGCAGCGCACGCCGGAGACGTAACCGATGCCGATGATGTTGTTGCCGCCGGCCAGCGAACCGTCCTTGTCGTCGTGCATCTTGTAGCCGGCGAGCGTCGACAGTTCCAGCCACGGCGAGCCGCGATCGAGCATCAGGTGCACACGCTCGCGCGGCAGGATCTGGCCGCGCTGGTGATAGCGGTCGCGCTTGGATTCTTCTTCCTTGCGACCCTTGGCCTCGATGGCGCGCCACTCGTCGATCTGCCGGAGCATGCCCTCGCGGTTCTGCTTGAACTGCGCGCTGCCGGTGTCGACCTTCGATTCGATGATGGGCATGTCGTGTTGCCGGCGTGCCGGCCGCTCTGGAAGGGAGCGGCCATCCTACTCAAGGCCTCGCAATACGTGAAGCTCAATTCATTTCTTGAATATCGGCTCACTTCATTACAGACTCCCGCCATGGCCTACCGCCGTTCCCCGCTGATGGAAGAGCGGCTCGCGAGCAACCGCGAGCGCATCCTCGCGGCCGCGCGACGCCTGGTCGCGGCCGGCGGCTACCGCGAGGCGCAGATCGCTGCCGTGGCCGCAGAAGCCGGTATGTCGACCGGCATGATCTACCGCTACTTCCGCTCGAAGGCCGAATTGTTCATCGAGGTGCTCGAAGCCGCGGTCGGCCACGAGATCGAACTGCTCAACGCCATCGCCGAGGGAAGCGGAACGGCCCGGCAGCGCCTGTACGCGGCCGTCGAATGCTTCACCCGCCGTGCGCTCACCGGGCCGGGACTCGCCTACGCATTCATTGCCGAACCGGCCGAGCCGGAGGTCGACACCGCGCGCATCCGCGTGCGCCAGCGGCTCGGCGACGTGTTCAAGACCATCCTCAGGCAAGGGATCGAGGCCGGCGAGTTTCCGCCGCAGGATCTCGACGCCAGCGCCGCGTGCATCGTCGGCGCCTATACCGAAGCCCTGGTCGGACCGATCGCGCCACGCGCCGAGCGCGTCAAGGATCGCGACCGACTGACACAGGCGATCTGCGAGTTCTGCGTGCGCGCCGTCAGCGCCGGCGGCGCGGCATCGGCAGCATCCACGCCCGCCCCCGCGCCCGCTCGCACGCGGCGCGTTCGCTGAGGGGGGCGGCGCAAGCGTCACACCGCTTCTTCTTGCCCGCACACCGGATTTCGCCCTCTCCCAGACGACGGAGACTACCCACCATGAAAGCCCTGACTGCCGCCGAGGCGCGGTCCTTCGCCGAACGCTGGCTACCCGCGTGGACCGGCAACGATCCTGAGCGTCTTGCCGCGTTCTACGCCGACGATGCGTTCTATCTCGACCCCGGCGCACCGGACGGTGTCCGCGGCAAGCCGGCACTGCTCGCCTATTTCCGCAAGCTGCTCGCCTACAACCCGGCGTGGGTCTGGAAGCAGATCGAAGGCATCCCGATGGAGGATGGCTTCCTCAACAAGTGGCGGGCGTCGATTCCGGTCGGCGCGCACGTGCTCGAGGTGGTCGGCGTCTGCCTGGTGCAGCTGGACGCCGAGGGCCGCATCCGCCGCAACGAGGTGTACTTCGACCGCACGCCGCTAATGTCCGCGATCGCCGCCGCGCGAGCCTCAAAGGCTAGTTGACAGCCTTGGGCCGGACCGCTCGATGGAAGCCGTCGTATGGCTTCGAGCGATCGTGATCGAGCAGCGGAAACGGCCCCATGCCCAGGCTCGCGCCACCGTCGATCTTGATGCAGGTACCGGTCACGAAGGCCGCCGCCTCGCACAGCAGGAACACGATGGCGCTGCTGACCTCGGCCTCCTCGGCCATGCGCTTGAGCGGCGCGAGGCCCGAGAGCTTGGGAATCACTTCCTTGGCGAATGCCGGGTCGTAGTGATCCATGCCGCTGGAGGCGACGAAGCCGGGCGCGACCGCGTTCACGCGCACGCCGGACACGCCCCATTCGATCGCCGCGGTCTCGGTGAAGTTGAGCATGCCGGCGCGCGCGGCGCCGCTGTGGCCCATGCCGGGCATGCCGCCCCACATGTCCGCGATCATGTTCACGATCGCGCCGCCGTGCTGCTTCATGCACTGCTTGTAGGTCTCGCGCGCGACGAGAAAGCCGCCGGTGAGATTGTTGGCGACGACGGCGTCCCAGCCCTTCTTGCTGATCATCGCCAGCGGCATCGGGTACTGGCCGCCGGCGTTGTTGACCAGGCCGTGGATGCGGCCGCGGTCCTTGACGATCTGCGCGATGTTCGCGCTCACCGCCTCTTCGTCGCGGATGTCGAAGGCATAGCTCGACGCCTCGCCGCCGTCCTCGCGGATTTCGGCGAGCACCGCATCCAGCTTCTCCTGCTTGCGGCCGGTGATGACGACGTGGGCGCCGAGGGCCGCCAGCTCGTGCGCAGTGCAGCGCCCGATGCCGGAGCCGCCACCGGTAACGACGAGGGTCTGGCCGGCGAATAGGTCCGGGCGGAAGGCCGAGCGGTACGGCATGCGGGGCTCCAGGAAAGGATGGTTACGGAACGATCCCGCCGATGTCGCGCAGGGACCGCCCGATTATAGGCACGCACCGCCATCACCGGCGGCGAGTTGCGGAAACCGCCCTTACCGCGCTGCGGCGAGACGCCCGGCGAGCGCGACGAAGGGCTCGATCGCCGCCGGGTTCATCATCGCGTCGCGGCTCGCCGCCTTCTCCAGCGGCCAGCCCATCAGCAGCTTGCGCACCGGCACCTCCATCTTCTTGCCGGTGAGCGTGTACGGAATCTGCGGCACGACGAGAATCTCGTCCGGCACATGGCGCGGGCTGCAGTCCTGGCGCAGGCGCGCGTTGATCGCGCGGATCATCGTCTCGTCGAGCACCGCCCCGTCCTTGAGTCGCACGAACAGCGGCATGTAGAAGCGCCCACCGGACTGCTCGCAGCAGACGATCAGGCTGTCGGCGATGCCTTCGATCTGCTCCACGGCGCGGTAGATCTCGGCGGTGCCGATGCGCACGCCGTAGCGGTTCAGCGTCGAGTCGCTGCGCCCGTAGATGTAGCAGCCGCCGCGCGCGTTGATCTTGATGAAGTCGCCGTGCCGCCAGACGTCCTCGCCGTCGGGACCGTGGAACACGTCGAAGTAGGCCTCCTGGTAGCGGCGACCATCGGTGTCGTTCCAGAAGTACAGCGGCGCCGACGGAAACGGACGGGTGACGACAAGCTCGCCGACCTCGTCGACCAGCTCCTCGCCATCGTCGCTCCAGGCATGCACGTCCATGCCCAGCATGCGCCGCTGGATTTCGCCGGCGTAGACCGGCAGCGTCGGCGAGGCGCCGACGAAGCCGCTGGCGATCTCGGTGCCGCCCGACTGCGAGGTGACCCACAGATCGCGCTTCACGCAGTCGTACAGCCAGGCAAAGGTCTCCGGCGTCGACGGCGAGCCGCCGACCATGATCGCGTCGAGCTTCGACAGGTCGAAACGCTCGCCGGGCCTGAGACCCGCCTTCTCCATCATCTGGATGAAGGTCGGGCTGGCGCCGAAGAAGGTCGTGCCGGTATCCGCCGCGAGCTTCCACAGCAGGTCGGGCTGCGGATGCGCGGGGCTGCCGTCGTAGAGCACCGCCGCACCGCCGGTCAGCAGCGACGACAGCACCAGGTTCCACATCACCCAGCCGGTCGTGCTGTAGAAGAACATCGCCGAATCGGGACCGAGCCCGAAGTGGAAATGCGTGAGCTTGAGGTGTTCGAGCAGCGCGCCGACGTGGCTGTGGACGATCGCCTTCGGCAGGCCGGTCGTGCCCGAGGAGAACAGCACCCACAGCGGATGATCGTAAGGCACGCGCTCGTAACGGAACGCCTCGCGCGCGACCGCAGGGCGGTCGAGCAGTGACGCCCAGCTTCGCGCCTGCGCCACCGGCGCCGCGGCACCCGCATCCAGGTACGGCAGCCAGACGACGGTCTGCAGCGATGGCAAGGCCTCGGCGATGCGCCGGACCTCGGCCGTGCGCGAGAAGTCCTTGCCGCCGAAGCGGTAGCCGTCGGCCGCGAACAGCAGCTTCGGCTCGATCTGCGCGAAGCGGTCGACCACGGTCTGCACGCCGAACTCCGGCGCGGCCGACGACCACACCGCGCCGACGGCCATCGTCGCCATCATCGCGACCGCGGTTTCGGCGATGTTCGGCAGGTACGAGACCACACGGTCGCCGGGGCCGATACCCAGCTCGCGCAAGGCCGTCGCCAGCCGCCGCACCTGCCCTCCCAGCTCGGCCACGCTCATGCGTGCGAGCGGCCGCAGCTCCGACAGGTGATGCAGCGCGATCCGCTCCGGCGCCTCGGCCTCGTGGCGCAGCAGGTGCTCGGCGTAGTTGAGCTGCGAGCCTTCGAACCACTTCGCGCCGCGCATGCGCCGCTCGCTGAGCACCGCGTGATACGGCGTCGACGACTGCACGTCGAAGTAGTCCCACACTGCGCCCCAGAAGGCTTCGATCTCGTTCACCGACCAGCGCCACAGCGCGTCGTAGTCAGGGAGATCCAGCCCGCGCTCGCGTCGCAGCCAGCGCTGGAAGCGCGCGACGTTGCTCGCCTCGGCGAACTCGGGCCGCGGCGTCCACAGCAGCTCCCCTTCGACCGTCATCGCCGATGCCCCTTCAGCGCGACTGCTGCCGGCACTGCTCCAGCTCGTCCTTGGCCGCCTTCAGTTCGGCCTGCAGGCCGGCGATCTGCACGTCCTTGGGATTGAGCATGAACTGACTCTGCAGGGCCTTGCCTTCCATCTTCACGCGCTGGCCCATCATCACGCCGTAGACCTCGTCCGGATCGTCCCAGCAGCCCATGAACGGCAGGTGCGCCGGCGGCTCCGGGGTGGTCCAGGTCTGCACGAACGCGTCGTAGGGCACGCCGCGCGCGAGGCGCGCCTTGCGCTCGGCGTCGCGCGCGGCCTGTGTCGCCGCTTCGTCCAGCATCAGGGTCTGGGGATCGAAGGCCACCTTGAAGATTTCGCGCGCGGTGTCGTGCGAGATCAGGTCTTCCTCGATGTCCTTCATCACCAGCGCCGGATCGCGCTGCAGCACGTCGCCGTAACCGCCGCCGGAGCCCTGGCACATCATGTACAGCTCGCCAGGCGCGGCCAGCTCGAAGGTCATGCCCATGTCGTGCGTCGAGTAGCTCGCGCCCTCGAACGGCTGCGTGTTCATGATGTCGATGATGTCGAAGCTGAACAGCTCCGGCTTGTCCTTGAGCACCTCGAAGATGTTGATGCCCTTGACCTTGCACAGCGGATAGGTCGGCGAGGCATAGCCGCCGAACAGCGGCTGCGCCGACGAGAACAGCGAGCCCGAGCAGCCGGTCATGAAACCCCACAGGCCGGACTTGCGGTAGGTGTGGATCTGCTCGTAGCCGAGGCCGCTGCGGTACTTGCCGAAGCCGACGCGATCCTTGGCCAGCGTGAAGGCGCCGAGGCGGATCATCGGCAGGTCTTCCTCCTGCAGCTCGATCTCGCCGAGGTCGCAGTGCGCGGCGAACGGCGGCGACACCGAATGCTCGCCGTCACGGTGCGCGCGTCCGCCCTGCCCCATGCCGTTGATGTCGGCGCAGAAGTTGCCGACGTACTCGCCGTGCTGGGTCAGGCCGCCGTAGATCAGCGTCGCCGGCTGGTCGTACTGCGGCGCGACCGTCGCGGTATAGCGGTGCGGCAGGCTGTAGCCGAGCTTGGCCATCGGGATGCAGGCGATGGTCATGGTCTTGAACAGCGGGATCAGGCTCATCGCCTGCGGCGTCTCGAAGGAGCCGTTGATCAGCGACTTGTCGTCGAAGATGAAGTCGAACGGCGTGAACACCGCCATCGTGAACGGCAGGTCCGGCCAGATGTTCTGCATGTAGCCGGTGAACAGCATCGTCTTGAACGAGGCCTGGCAGGCATTGATCGAGCGGTTCAGCAGCTCCGGCGAGGACCCGCGCATGTCGACGATCATGCGGTCACCCTTCACGGTGATCGCCATGTTCAGCTTGAGCATCGCGTTCTCGCGCAGCGTCGAGTCGGCGAAGGAGACCGTGCGCGTCGTGCCGTCCGGCAGCTCGCGGATGCGGCGCTTCACCTCCTCGACGACGTCCTCGATGTGCTGGCGCAGCGTGGCGATCAGCGCCTCCTCGCCATGCTCCTCCAGCACCTTGAGGATGCGCTCGCGCAGGCGCAGCACCGAGTGCAGGCGCACCTTCATGTCCTCGAGCTGCAGCTTGGGATCGCGCACCGAGTTCTGCAGGAAGGTCACCAGGTCGCGCTTGAGCTCGCCGTTCTCGGCGACGCGGAACGGCGGCATCTTCAGGCCTTCGTCATACTTGCTCTCGGCGGCCGCCGGCATGCCGCCCGGCTCGCAGGAGCCGTTCTCCCCTTCGTGGATGGTCGCGGACAGCCAGCAGACCAGCTTCCCCTTCCAGAACACCGGCATCATCATCGACTGGTCGGTGTTGTGGATGCCGCCGTAGCGGGCGTCGTTGTGAATGAAGCCATCGCCGTCGCGCACGCCGACCGTGGGCTCGTTCGCCCAGTACTTGTTGATGAACTTGATCGGGTAGAACACCGCGGCGGCGAAGCCGCCGACGCCATGCGGCGCGATCATCGACAGGTCGCCGCTCGCGGTGAAGATCGCGGTGGTCATGTCGCCCCACTTCGCACCGGGGGCCACACCCATCTGCTCGATCATCGTGTGGCTTTCGTCGAGTGCCGCGACGACCAGACCGCGCACCTCGTTGATCTTGTGCGCGTCGATGCGGCCGCTGTTCAGCAGCTCGTCCTCGATCGCCGACCGCGGCTCGATGCGGTGGTTCTCCATGATCGCCGGATCGGGGGCGAGGAACAGCTTGTTCTGATCGAGGAATTCGTCGATCAAGGCCTGCTGGGCGGCGCTCGGGCGGATGTCATCCATGTCGTTCTCCTCTAATTGATCTGCGTGAACCACACCGCGTTCTGCGCCGCCGCCTGGTAGCGCCAGCCCGGCTCGATCAGGTAGGTCGTCGCGCGGGTGACGACGATGGCGGGGCCGTCGATCGTGGTGCCGGCCGCCAGCGCGGCCTCGTCGTAGATCGGCGTCGTGATGCCCTGGTCGTGGCCGACGAAGTGGCACACGCGCTCGCCGACTGGCGCCGGCGCCGGCAGCGCATGTCCGTTCGGCTTGATGCCCTTGAAGGTGATGCCCGGGTGCTGCACGAACGAGCACACGCGGATGGTGTTGATGCGCACGCCTGCTTCGGGCGTCTGGCTGCCCTTGCCGAAGCGCTCGCCGTAGCGCGTGTGGAACTGCTCGATCAGCTTGAGCACGTCCTCCGGCGAGCTGACCCGGTTCAGGTCGGTGACGACCGCGGTCTCGACGCGCTGGTTGCCGTAGCGCATGTCCAGTTCCAGGCGATAGCCGATCTCGTCGTCGGCGAAGCCCTGGCGGACCAGGTCCTCGCGCCCACGCCGCTCCAGCTCCTCGACGATGCGGTTGAAGCGCGGATAGTCGGTGAAGAACCTGCGCTGGTTGGCGTCGAACAGCGTCGTCCAGGTGCTCATCTCGTGGATGTGCAACTGGCTCATGTTGCCCGCACCGCAGGCGGAGAACACCGACGCGAACGGCGGCGCGAGGATCGTCTTCACGCCCAGCGCCCGCGCGATGCCGCAGGCATGCAGCGGGCCGTTGCCGCCATAGGCCAGCGTCGTGAAGTTGTGCGGCTCGTAGCCACGCGTGCGCAGTTCGCGGGCGATGCCGTTGGCCATGTTGGTGTCGACCGTCTGCTTGACCAGCTTGGCGACCTCGACCAGCTCCATGTCCAGCTCGTCGCACAGGTCCTCGTAGGCCTGCTTGGCGCGACGCGGATTGAGCGGGATGTAGCCGTTGGCGTAGTTCTTCGGGTCGAGATAGCCGAGCAGCAGATCGGCGTCGGTGACCGTCGGGTTCATGCCGCCGCGGTCGTAGCATGCGGGTCCGGGATCGGACCCCGCACTCTCGGGACCGACCTGGATGGTCTTGAACATGCGGTCGTAGCGGCAGATCGATCCGCCACCCGCCCCCAGCGTCACCAGGTGCACCATCGGCACGCTGACCATCCAGCGCTCGATCACCGGGTTGAAGTCGTAGTGCTTGACGCCGCCCTCGACGACGATGCCGATGTCGAAGCTGGTGCCGCCCATGTCGGTGGCGACGATGTTGCCGAGCTCCGCCTGCAGCGCGAGGTGCTCGCTCGCGGCGATGCCCGACACCGGACCGGAATGCACCGTCTGCAGGGCATCGGTCGAGTTGAGCTGCGCCATGCCGCCGGAGTTGTGGTTGACCAGCATCGGCTTGTCGTAGCCGGCGCCGCGCAGGTTCAGCTCCAGCGTGCCGAGGCCGTGATACATCACCTGGTGCAGGAAGCCGTCCATGATCGTCGACATCGCGCGCACGTACTCGCCCTTGCGTCCGGCCACCTGGTGCGACAGCAGGATCGGCACCGCCCCGAGCAGATGCCCCGGATACTCCTCGAGGAAGATCTCGCGCACGCGCAGCTCGTGCACCGGATTGACGACCGAGTTGGCGAACACGACGCAGATGACCTCGGCGCCCTTGTCGACGAGCTGGCGCATCTTGTCGCGCAGATCGTCCTCGTCGAGACCGAGCACGACGTCACCGTCGTAGTCGACGCGTTCGCGCACGTCGAGAATCATCGGAATCGGCACGATGGGATCGGGACGCTGGGCGTTCGGCACGTCCATCTGCTGCTTGTGCGGCAGGCCGACGCCGTAACCCTTGGCGCGCGCCAGCGGCACCGAGCTGCGGAAGCCCGCCGTCGTCAGCAGGCCCAGGCGCGGACCCTTGCGCTCGATCAGCGCGTTGGTGCCGAGCGTCGTCGCGTAGCGCACCGAATCGACCTGTGACAGCAGCTGACGCTCGTCGAGCTGCAGCTCGGCGCAGGCGTTCTTCAGCGCCTCGTTGAAACCTAGCGCGAGGTTGTGATGCGTCGTCAGCGCCTTGCTCTCGACGTAGCGGTTTTCCCAGGCGACGAAGCAGTCGGTGAAGGTGCCACCGATATCCACCGAGACGCGCTTCACCGGTGCGCTCCGTGGTCGTGGCTGTGCACCTTGCGCGGCGGATCGCTGCCGATGGGGGCCTCGGCAACCTCCGGGCGGTCCTTCCACTGGGCCTTGAGGGCATCGATGTCCAGCTCGATGTCGCGCACCGGCGGGTGGCCCGGCGGCAGGTACTCGGTCTCGATCATCGCGCCGCAGTGCCGGCAGTAGTACTCCAGGATCCGGCACCACTCGGGGTTCGGCGAGTAGGTGAGCGTGTACTTCGACGGATCGAGCAGCGGCTTGTGGATCTCGCGCGGATCGCGGTTGTAGACCAGCAGACCGCGCTTGTAGTTGTCGCGCGCCGGGTGCAGCACGCCGCCGCAGTGGCGGCACTCCCACTGCTCGCTGTCCAGGTCGATGCGCAGGTTTTCCGTGATCAGGACTTTCAAGTGCGTCTCCTCCGTTGCGCTGTCGTGCGCATTGCTGGGAGAAGACTCGGCCAAAGCCACCCGCGGCACCCCACCCGAAAGAATTGATCTGCACCCCGTCCCGCGCGCAGACCCCTTCGCCGGTCCCCCTACTCGACCAGCCCGAGCTGTCGGGCCACCGCCACCGCCTGCATGCGGTTGTTGATCTGCAGCTTTTCGAAGATGTTGCGCAGATGCCACTTCACGGTATTGGTCGACACCGACAGGCGCTCGGCCAGATCCTTGTTGGACAGGCCCATGGCGACATAGGTGAGCAAGCGGCGTTCCTTGTTGGTCAGCGACTCCAGCAGCCCGCCCTGCGCATCCAGCGGCGGCGCCACCGGCCGCAGCAGGCTGGGCCCGGGCTCGCCGGCTTCGGCGAGCAGATGATCGAGGTCGGCCAGCACGGCCTCCTGGCGTGCGATGTCGGGCAGCGTGTCGAAACAGCGCCGGAGATCGCGCAGCAGCGCCAGCGCCGGTGGCCCCTCGTCGAGCAGCGCACGGACGAACTGCCGCGGCAGGCCGATTTCCAGTGCATCGAGCAGCGCGCGTCGCGCCAGGTTTGCGTGGCCTTCCGCCTGGTGCGCCAGCGCCAGCATGACCAGCAGCTTGAGCTCGCGGCGCCGGCGCCGGCGGCTGCGCGCGATGCGCAGGGCCCACTGCAGCTCGGTGCGCGCCTCGGACAGCCGCCCGAGCCGGATCATCAGCCGCGCCCAGGTGACGGTATGCGCCTCCGTCTCGCCGGCATGGAACATCAGTGCGGCGTCCGCGGAGAAGCGCGCGACATCGAACTCGCGCAGCCGCCGCTCGGCGAGGTCCAGATCGCCGCCGAGCGTGGACAGGCGCACCCGTTCGGCCTGGGCATAGCCGACCAGTCGCTGGAAGCCGTGCTGGTATCCCGCGTAGAGCGCACGCTCGAGCACGTGTTCGGCCGCGGCGGCATCGCCGCGGTTCATCGCGATGCGCGCCTGCACCAGGTACATCACGCCGAGCGAGTCGACGATGACCTGCTTCTCCGCCAGCGGCCCGTACTCGTTGAGCAGGGTTTCGGCTTCCGGAATGCGGTTCTGTTCGTAGTAACCATCGGCCAGGTACATCGCCAGCACCGAGCCGGCAGTCACCGAACCATGGGCTTCCTCCTCGGTGCGCCGCAGTGCCGCCCCCAGGCCCCGCACCGCCTCGGCGATGTGCGCCTCGGCGCTCAGGGTCATGCTGTAGATGGCCTCCTGATAGGCCTGCCCGAACAGGAAGCCGTCGCGGTCGTGCAGCGGACGCGCACGCAACAGCAGGCCGCGCGCCTGCTCGAAATCCGACTGCGCGCACAGCTGCATCGCCCGCGCGTTCAGCGTCACCGCGTACTGGAAGCCGTCGCGCTCGTCCAGTCGCGTGCTGGCGTCGAGCGCGCGCTCGCCGAGCTCCTGGATGCGGTCCTGCGCCGCGAGTACGAACAGCTGCGCGTAGTCGTGCACGGCGCGGGCATGGGCGTCGCCGTTGGCGCCCAGACGCTGCGCGCGCGCCTCGATCAGCCGGTTGGCCTTGTCGAAGGCGCGCCGGTAGCCGTAGGCGATGATTGCCGCCGAGGCAACGTTCTCGCAGTCGAGCATCAGCTCGACGGGCAGCGCGTCGACGTAACGCTCGATCAGCGCGAGGCGTTCCTGTGCCAGCAGGTGATCGATGACACCGGTCAGCAGGTCCAGCGCGCGCGGATGGTCGCCGGCCTCGATGGCGTGCTGGATCGCCTCCTCGCGGTAGCCGTGCTCGGCGTACCAGTCGGCGACGCAGCGATGGCGCTGTCGCAGCTCGGCTTCCGACACCTCGCGGCGCATGCGCGCGAGCAAAAAGCGCCGGAACAGGTTGTGGAAGCGGTACCAGCGGCCTTCGAGATCGGTATTGGCGAGGAACAGGCCGGCACGTTCGATGCGGCGGATCAGCTGCTCGCCGTCCTCGACGCCGGTGAGATGTTCGACCAGCGAGCTGCTGATCTTCTCCGGCACGCTCAGATCGAACAGTGCGGCCTGAAGGTCCGTCGCCAGATGCTCGAAGACCTCGGTCGCCAGAAAGTCGATCAGGTCGCTGGTCACGCCCTTGCCGGCACGCGCCAGACTGCGATGGCGACGACCGCGCCGCAGGCACAGGCGGTAGCACTGCAATGCAGCCGGCCAGCCGTCGGTACTGGCGTGGATGTCGTCGATCTCGCGCGGCGACAGGTCGGCGAACTCGCGGAAGAACTCGTGGCTTTCCGCGGGACGGAAGCGCAGCTCGTCCTCGTCGACGATCACCACCTGCTCGCGCAGCTGCAGTCCGGCCAGACGGCCGCCGGGCAGCACGCGCGTGCCCAGGCACAGCTGCACCCCGGACGGCAGCAGCCGCACGATCTGCGCCAGCACACCCTCGAGGCCGTCGGTGAAGGCCTGCTCGAAGTTGTCGACGACGACCAGGCCGGCGCCGTCGATGCGCTGCAGGGTGCGCGCCAGGTTCTGCAGGGTCGGCGGACGCGGGTCGCTGCGCACGCGACGCTGGCGCTGGTGTTCGTCGAAGCCGTCGACCGCATCGCAGAGCAGGCGCAGAAACTGCGTGGTGTCGGTGGCCTGCGCGTCCATGCGCGCCCAGGCGATGCGGTCGCCCTGGTCGGCGCGGAACTGCGAGTACTGGCGCAGCAGCGTGGTCTTGCCGAAACCGGCGGGGCCGCGGACGATGACCAGAGGGACCCGCTGATGCTGCTTGAGCCGTTCCAGCGGCTCGTGACGGAGCACGTGCGTGCGCAGCGCGCCTTCCGCGCCGCCGTACTGCGGATCGTTGGCGATGCCCGCCGCCACCGAGTCGATCGCCGCATTGCGGCGCCTGGGGCTGCCCTGCATGTCCGCCACCTCCTCGGCTGCCTGCCGTGGCGCGCCGTCTGCGTCGTTCGCGTCAGCCGGGATCCGGTCCGATGCGGACCATCACCTTGCCGTTGTTGCCGCCGCTGTACAGCAGCTTGAGCGCATCGACGGCATTCTCGATGCCGTCGACCACGTGCAGACGATACTTGAGCCGGCCTTCGAGCATCCAGCCGGCGAGCTTCTGCTGGAACTCCGGATAGCGGTCCAGATAATCCAGAATCACGAAGCCCTGCACCGTCAGCCGCCGCATGATCAGATTGCGGAACATGTACGGTCCCGGCACCGGCCCCGAGGCGTTGTAGGTGGAGATCAGTCCGCAGATCACCACCCGGCCGAAGTCCTTCATCACCGTGAGGCCGGCATCGAGCACGTCGCCGCCGACGTTCTCGAAATGCACATCGACGCCGCCGGGCGCCAGCGCCTTCAGCCGCTCGACGACGTTCTCGTTCTTGTAGTCGACGACCTCGTCATAGCCCATCTCGCGCTTGAGCCAGTCGCACTTCTCGCGGCCGCCGGCGACGCCGATCGTGCGGCAGCCGTGGATCTTGGCGATCTGACCGACGAGCATGCCCACCGCACCGGCCGCGGCGGTGACGACCACGGTGTCGCCCGGCTTGGGCTTGCCGATCTCCATCAGGCCGACCAGCGCCGTCGGACCGGCCACGGTGAGCACGCCGAAGGCATCGGCCAGCGGCAGGCCCGGCAGCGGCGGCAGCTTCTGGAAGGCGGAACCGTCGTCGACGAGATACTCCGACCAGGTGCCCAGACCGACAACCCGGTCGCCCGCCTGGTAGCCGGCGTGGCGCGATTCGACGACTTCGCCGACGAGAAAGCCGCGCATGCGCTCGCCCAGCGGGATGCGATCCATGTAGATGTCCCACTCGCCGATCCACAGGCGATGGGTCGCATCCAGCGACATGTAGACCGCGCGGATCAGGAACTCGCCGTCCTCGAGCGCCGGCACCGGCTCCGACCGCAGGACCAGCGTCTGCGCATCGATGTCGCCCTTGGGAGGCTGGTTGTAATACCAGTGGCGCGCCGTGGTCGGCATTCGGTTCTCCTCGCTGATGTGATGGGCAATGCCCCGTTTTGCCCGAGCTTAGGGTGGCAGGGCCACCCCCGCCCCACCCGAAAGAGGGGCACGCCCGGTGCGCGCGTCCGCCTACATGTTCTCCAGGCTGGTACAGGTCACGCCGCCGTCGACGACCAGTGCGGCGCCCGACACGTAGCGGGCGCGGTCGGAACACAGAAACAGCGCCGCGTCGGCGATGTCCTGCGCAGACCCCAGCCTGCCGAGCGGCACCCGCTGCGCGACGTCGCGCTTGATCCGCGCCAATGCCTCGCCCTCGCCGTAGGCCCGCAGGATCGGCGTATCGATGAAGCCCGGCAGAATCACGTTGCTCCGGATGTTCGGCTGTTCCTTCACCAGATCGCGGGTGAACTTGACCAGGCCGGCCTTGCAGGCGCTGTAGCAGGCATGGCCGCCGGCCTGGATGATGGCCGCGATCGACGCGATGTTGACGATGCTGCCGCCGCTGCGCGCGAGCAGCGGCAAGGCGTGGCGCGCGGCCAGCATCGGCCCCTTGAGCAGGACGGCGAACTGCAGGTCGATCGCCGCTTCGCTGAGGTCGGCGATCGGCTCGAGCCGTGCCAGTCCGGCGTTGTTGATCAGTGCGTCCAGCGCGCCGAACTCCTGCTCGACGGCCTTCATGAACACCGCGATCTCCGTAGCGGATGCCGCATCGAGCCGCCGGGCGAACCAGCGCCGATCCGACGCTTCCGGCACCGGCACCGCTGCGAGCGCCACCTCGTCGATGTCGGTCGCCAGCACGCGAGCGCCCGCATCGAGAAACGCCCGCGCGATCGCCAGCCCGATACCGGACGCCGCGCCAGTGACCAGCACGGTCTTGTCGTGAAAGTCGAAGGGCATGTTGTTCTCCTCGTGGTCGCGGCCGCAGTCTGGGACCCGCGCCTGCAGTGCGCCCTACCTCAATGGGCGGTGTGTCCGCGGCCTCTGCGCCTTACGGTCGGGGTCCAGCATGCGTCGAGGAGCACCCCATGCAGCCCGTCATCGTCGCCGGCGTCGGCATGATTCCGTTTGCAAAACCGGGCGCCTCGGCGCCGTACCCGCAGATGGGCGCAAGCGCCGCGCGCCTGGCGCTCGAGGACGCCGCTGTCGACCATGCCTGGATCGAGCAGGCCTACGCCGGCTACGTCTACGGCGACTCGACCTGCGGACAGCGCGCGCTCTACGAGGTCGGCATGAGCGGTGTGCCGGTGCTCAACGTCAACAACAACTGCTCGACCGGTTCCAGCGCGCTGTTCCTTGCGCGCCAGGCCATCGCCTCGGGCGCCGCCGACTGCGTGCTCGCGCTGGGCTTCGAGCAGATGAAGCCGGGCGCCCTCGGCACGCAGTTCGATGACCGGCCCAGCCCCTTCGAGCGCTTCGATGCACTGGCCGACGAACTCGTCGGCGAACCGCAGATTCCGCTGGCGATCCGCTACTTCGGCGGCGCCGGGCTGGCGCACATGAAGCAGTACGGCACGCAGCTGTCGACCTTCGCCAAGATCCGCGCGAAGGCCAGCCGGCACGCCGCGAACAACCCGCTCGCGCTGTTCCGCAAGGTGGTCGACGAGGACGAAGTCATGGCCTCGCCGGCGATCTGGCCCGGTGTCATGACGCGCCTGATGGCCTGTCCGCCCACCTGCGGCGCCGCCGCCGCGGTGCTGTGCAGCGAAGGCTTCGCGCGCCGCCACGGCCTGCGCAGCGACGTGCGCATCCGCGCACAGGCGATGACCACCGACACCCCCGCGACCTTTGAGTCGCGCGACATGCGTGAACTGGTCGGCTACGGCATGACCCGCCGCGCGGCGCAGTCGGTCTACACCGCCGCCGGCATCGGCCCGCAGGACGTGGACGTCGTCGAGCTGCACGACTGCTTCGCGCAGAACGAGCTGATCACCTACGAAGGTCTGGGCCTGTGCGCCGAGGGCGAGGCCGAACGCTTCGTCTGCGACGGCGACAACACCTATGGCGGACGCGTGGTCACCAACCCGTCCGGCGGCCTGCTGTCCAAGGGCCATCCGCTGGGTGCGACCGGACTGGCGCAGTGCACCGAGCTGGTCCATCAGCTGCGCGGCAGCGCCGGAGAGCGCCAGGTCGACGGCGCACGTCTCGCGCTGCAGCACAACCTCGGCCTCGGCGGCGCCTGCGTGGTCACGCTCTACGAGCGCTGCTGACGCCGAGCGGTATCCTCTGATCCTCGTTTCGATGGATCACCGGAGTCCCGCATGCGCGAACCTGCGGTGCTGTTCGTCTGTCTGGGCAACATCTGCCGCTCGCCGCTGGCGGAAGCGGCGTTCCGTGCCGAGGCCTCGCGCGTGGGCCTGGAGGTCGAGATCGACTCCGCCGGCACCGGCGACTGGCATGTCGGGCATGCGCCCGACCGTCGCGCGCAGGCGGTGGCGCGTCGTCATGGCATCGACATCGCGCACTACCGCGCGCGCCAGGTCTGCGCGGCGGATTTCCATCGCTTCACCCATGTCGTGGCCATGGACGGCGAGAATCTGCGCCTGCTGCGGCGACTCCGGCCCGCCGACGCGCGCGCCGAACTGAGCCTGCTGCTGGATCACGTGGCCGGTCGCGCCGGCGAATCGGTGGCCGATCCCTACTACGGCGACGCCGAAGGTTTCGACCTGACCTGGGCGGACGTGAGCGCCGGCGCCGCGGCGCTCGTCCACACGCTGCGTGCATGACCGACGCGGCCCGGCACGCGGCCGACCTGCTCGGACGCCGCCTGCAGCGCGCCGAGCCCCTTGCCGGCGGCGACCTGTCGACGGTGCAACGACTCGTGTTCGACGATGGCCTGCACGCCGTCGTCAAGGCCGGCGGCGCCGCGCCGGTGGAGGCCGCGATGCTGCAGGCGCTGCGTGCGGCCGGCGCCCCGACACCGGAGGTGCTGGCCTGCGACGGGCAGGTGCTGGTGCTGTCCTGGGTCGATGCGGACGGAGCGGTCGCCCCGGCCTGGCACGACCTCGGTTGCGTCCTCGCACGCCTGCACGCCCGTACCGGACCCGGCTACGGCTGGGCGCAGGACTACGCCTTCGGCCCGCTGCCGATCGACAACCGTACTCATGCGCACTGGCCGACGTTCTGGGCGCAGCGACGCCTGCTGCCCCTCGTGCCGTCGCTGCCCTCCGCGCTGGCGCGGCGCATCGAACGCCTCGCCGGCACGCTCGACGCGCGGCTGCCTGCGACACCGCCGGCCTCGCTGCTGCACGGCGATCTCTGGCACGGCAACGTGCTGTGCGCAGGCCATCGCGTCGCCGCGCTGATCGATCCTGCCTGCTACTACGGAGATGCCGAGGTCGATCTGGCCATGCTGCAGCTGTTCGACCGGCCGGATGCCGACTTTCATGCCGGATACGGTCCGCGGCGGCCCGGTCACGCCGAGCGCCTGCCCATCTACCGCCTGTGGCCGGCGCTGGTACACCTGACGCTGTTCGGCCAGGGCTACCGGGCGCTGGTCGAGCGCCAGTTGCGCGACGCCGGCGTGTGACGCGGGGCTAACATGACGGCATGCACCCGCTCTACTCGCTCGACCACGACGCCGCACTGAGTGCTCTGGCCGCCACGCCGGACCTGCTGCTCATCCAGGACCTCGACGGCGTCTGCATGCCCCTGGCCCGGGACCCGCTGACGCGGACCCTGGCGCGCCACTACATCGAGGCGGCACGCGAACTCGACGGACATTTCCAGGTGCTCACCAACGGCGAGCACATCGGTCGCCGCGGCGTGAACGGCATCGTCGAGCGCGCACTGGGCGACGCTGCGCTGGCGCGTTCGCACGGGCTCTATCTGCCGGGCCTGGGCGCCGGCGGCATCCAGTTGCAGGACCGCTTCGGCGCGGTGTCGCATCCCGGCGTCAGCGAGGCCGAACTGGCCTTCCTCGCCGGCGTTCCGCAACGCGCCCGGCAGGCCCTGCGCACGATGCTGGCGTCGCCGCCGTTCGACATCCCGTCCGACGAACTGGAGAGGCTGGTCGAGACGACCGTGCTCGACAACCCTGCGTCCCCCACCCTCAACCTCAACGCCCTGCATCACCGATATGCCGATCGGCCCGGGCTCTATGCGCGCCTGCAACAGGCGGCGGCGGCGTTCATGGCCGAGCAGCTGCGGCAGGCGGAGGCGCAGGGCCTCGGCGCCGCCTTCTTCGTGCATTACGCGCCGAATCTCGGCCACGAGGCGGATGGCCGCGAGCGCATCAAGCCTGCCGATGCCGAACACGCCGGCACGACCGATTTCCAGCTGATGCTGCGTGGCGCCGTCAAGGAGGTCGGCGTGCTCGTCGCGCTCAACCACTACTACGCGCGCAGGACCGGCAGCCATCCGCTCGGCGAGCGCTTCAATGCGCGCGAGGCGCCGCACACGCTCGATGCCTTGCTCGATCTCGCCGAGCGCAGCCTCGACAAGGCCCTGATGCCGCGTCTCATCGGCGTCGGCGACACGGTGACCTCGGTCGAGGATGCCGACGGCACTCGCCGGCGCGGCGGCAGCGACCGCGGCTTCCTCACGCTGGTGCAGAACCTGGGCCGGCGCTTCGGCCGCGACAACCTCGTCTGCTACGTCGACAGCAGTGGCGGCGAGGTGCGGCGCGCGGGCATCGACGCCGCCCTGCTCGCACAGGCCCACGACGCGCAAGACCCACGCCTGTGGCAGGCGCTCAGCGGCATCAGCGATGCCGATGACCCGCTGCGCCTGAACCTGATCTTCCCGCTCGGACACGGCCAGTACGTCGACTTCTTCTGCCGGCTCGCAGCCCGGCGCGGCCAGCGCTAGCCGCTGCGTCTCAGAACGCGTCGCCCGGCACGCGCACCCAGCCTTCCATCAGCACCCGCGCCGAGCGCGACATGATGGCCTTCTTCACGATCCACTGGCCGTCGACCTGCTCGGCCGCCGCGCCGACACGCAGCGTGCCGGACGGGTGTCCGAAGCGCACCGCCTCGCGCGCGCCGCCGCCGGCGGCGAGATTGACCAGCGTGCCCGGGACGGCTGCCGCGGTGGCGATGGCCACCGCACAGGTGCCCATCATCGCGTGGTGCAGCTTGCCCATGGACAGCGCGCGCACGTTGAGGTCGATGTCTCCGGCATGGATGGCCTTGCCGCTGGAGGCGACGTAGTCCTTCGGCGGTGACACGAAGGCGATCTTGGGCGTGTGCTGGCGCTGCGCGGCCTCCTCGGGCGTCTTGATCAGCCCCATGCGCAGCGCGCCGGCGACGCGGATCGCCTCGCATCGGGCCAGCAGCTCCGGTTTCGTGTTGATCGCCTCGCGCAGCTCCGTGCCGGTGAAGCCGATCTCGTCCGCGTTGACGAACACGGTGGGAATGCCGGCCGTGATCATCGTCGCCTTGAGCGTGCCGATGCCCGGGACATCGAGATCGTCGACGAGCGCGCCGGTCGGGAACATGGACCCGCCCTCGTCGCCGTCGTCCGACGGATCGAGGAACTCCAGCACGATCTCGGCGGCCGGGAAGGTCACGCCGTCGAGTTCGAAGTCGCCGGTCTCCTGCACCTGTCCGTTCGTGACCGGCACGTGGGCGATGATCGTCTTCTTGATGTTGGCCTGCCAGATTCGCACCGTGCAGATGCCGTCGCGCGGCACGCGCGCCGGGTCCATCAGCCCGGCATGGATCGCGAACGCGCCGGCCGCCGTCGACAGGTTGCCGCAGTTGCCGCTCCAGTCGACGAAGGCCTTGTCGATCGACACCTGGCCGTAGAGATAGTCGACGTCGTGATCCGGCTGCGTGCTCTTCGACAGCATCACGCACTTGCTGGTCGACGAGGTTGCCCCACCCATGCCGTCGATGTGCGCGGCATACGGATCGGGGCTGCCGATCACGCGCATCAGCAGCTTGTCGCGCGCCGGCCCCGGCTGCCGGCAACGCTCCGGCAGATCGCCGAGCCGGAAGAACACACCCTTGCTGGTGCCGCCGCGCATGTAGGTGGCGGGAATCTTGGTCTGGGGAATGTGCGTCATGGGGGTCAGTGCCGTGTCTGGGTTGTGATGGAGGAAAGATCGGCCGAGAGCAGACGCGCACGGACGAGGTCCAGCGGCTTCTGCCAGTCCTGGTAACCGTAGCGGCGCCCGGGCCGGGCAAACGAGGGGTGACGAAAGAGTCCTTCCCACTGCCCCGCCGCTGCCTCGGGCAGCGAGCGATTGCGGTGGGCAAAGTGTATCCAGGCCTCATCCTTGAAGCGGTTGAGCGAACCGAGCAGGCTGCGGTCGCGCGTATTGGCAAAGACCGGTGGCGCTTCCCAGGCCCGGATCTCGTCGCCGGCCAGCGGATGCTCGTTCAGATCGAAGCCGTAGTGCATGAACAGCTTGAACAATTGCTCACCGGCGTAGTGGTTCAGCTGGCGAAGGCTCTCGGCCCGCCCCGGCAGCACCAGCCCCGCACCGGTGGCCGCGTTGAGCAGTGTCACGAAGGGCTCGCGATCCAGAAAGTCCACGTCCGCATACCACTCGCCCAGCGGGTTGGTTGACGGCGGCGGCTCCGGCAGCTTCGCCGGCTGGCGCAGGCGCCTGAGCAGTTTGGCGGTGCAGCGCAGGACGATCATGCCACCCGCACCTGACCATTCATCAGCAGCGGGAGGAGCCAGTCGCGGAGCTGGGTGAGTTCGCGGTTTTCCCGCAAACCTCTCTCGATACGTTCGAACATCGGTCGGGTAACAGCACAGAACGCCAGAATCTTCTCGGTCGGGGGTCTGACAAGCTGTGTCCAATCAATGTCGTTGGTGACGATGGAGTTAAACGTGGAGCCGGACGCCTTGACCTTCAGGTGATGCACCAGCCTCTTGGCGTGCAGGAACACATAGGGATAGCTTTCCGGGGTCTTCGGCCGAAGCGCGTAGCAAGACTGGTTCATTGCCATTGCGCGCCCTGCAATCACCACCTTTCCGACCGAGCCTCTTGCGGTGATGAACACCACTCCACGATCGAAAGTCTGACTGCTGCAGTTCGCCAGACCCGACTCCGTGATCGTTTCCTCTGTCACGAGCTGGAAAGTGTCGCCCGTGGCGTCGGTTGGTGTGAAGAACGGAATATCGCCATTCCAATAGCTGTTGTTCGCCTTGGTGGGCGTGCCGCCGCCCAAGACATCCGCCACTGAACCAATGTTGTCACCCGCCCACCCGGCCGGAATCTCGCGCTTGAGGGTGTCGTTCCAGACCATCCGGCCGCCGCTGGTCTTGTAGGGGCGGCCGTTGTCGTCGGGGAAGTCGAACTGCACGAACCAGTAGTCGTAAATCGTCTTCGCCAGCGCCTCCAGCTCGGCGTTGATGCGGTTGTTGAGGTCGATCTTGGCGTCGAGAACTGACAGGGCTGCCGCGATTCCCTTCTGAGTTTCGACGGGAGGTAAGGGAAGCGATACCTCATAGATCCGCTCGGGCGAGGTGTGCCTTACTTTGCTTCCGCTTGCCGTGTTGCTGAGTTGTGTCCTGACGGATTGCGTCCTGAACGCGTAGTAGAGGAAGCCAAGATCAATGTCGCCGCTCGTCGCCGTAACCTTGCCGATTCGCTGGTTGTGTAGATAGCGGCCGTCTTCAGGCACGAAGGCCATGCTTCCGAGGAGACCTTCGGCCTGCTCGGTCATGGCGACAATCAGGTCACCGCGCTTGTGCAGATAATCGGCCGGGAACTGAGCGTCGTAGAACTTTTCCTTTCCAGGTTGGTACTTGAAGCCGCCCGACTCCCAAAAGTTCCCCGGCGTCAGGACGACATGCTTTCCGGCATCCGCAAAGTATTCGCTCTTGAACGGAAACCCATGCTTGACGTGAATAAGTCCCTTCAACGCACTGCTGCGCCACGCCTTGATCTCACTCATGCCTCAAGACCCCAACAGCCTCGATGATCTTGGCTTCGAGTTCGCGTGACTGCTGGAACATCTGTACGAGATTCGATCGATAGGCGCCGAGCATTTCAGCGAACTGTTCCGGTGTCAGATCGCTGTACTCAATCTTCACATCGAAATACTGTCCCGCACTCAGCGAGCAGTTCCTGGCGGCGATCTCGTCGTAGCTGACGACCACCGAGAAGTCCTCCACCGCCTCGCGGGCGTTGAAGGTCTTGATGATGCGCTGCTCTTCCTCCGCACTGAGCAGGGTTTTCTGGTTCTTGCCTTCCTTGACCTTGGTGCCGAGGTTCGAGGCATCGATCAGCACCACCTTGTCGTGTGCGCCCTTGTCGATGAACAGGATCGAGACGTTGGTGCCGGTGGTGGCGAAGATGTTGCTCGGCATGGAGACGACGCCGGCGATCCATTTTTCCTCCACCAGCTTCTGGCGGATGGCCCGCTCGATGCCGCTGGCGGCGGTGATGAAGCCGGTGGGCACGACGACGGCCGCCTTGCCGCTGTCCTTGAGCGAAAACAGGATGTGCTGGATGAACAAGAGATAGATCGCCATCTTGTCCTTGGCCTTGTTCGGCACCCTGGGAATGCCGGCGAAGAAGCGTGGGGCGTTGGCGTCGGTGTCGAGATCGTCGCGAAACTCCGCGAAGTCCATCTTGAACGGCGGATTGGAGACGATGTAGTCGAAGCGGCGCAGGCGGCTGGGCGCGTCCTTGTCCCGGTGCACGGGATGCAGGATGGTGTTGCCCTGCACGACGTTCGGGATGCTGTGGACCAGCTTGTTGAGCACGAGGTTCAGGCGCAACAGGCTGGAGGACTTCTGCGAGACGTCCTGCGCCCAGATGCTGCACTTGTCTTCGCCGATCGCGTGGGCCAGCGCCATCAGCAGGGTGCCGGAGCCGCTCGCCGGGTCGTAGCAGGTGACATCACGCACCGCGCCGCGCCGGTCCTGCGGCACGAGGATCTCGGCCATGATGGTGGCGACGGCGTGCGGCGTGTAGTACTCGGCGTACTTGCCGCCGTTGTCCTTGTTGTAGTCCTTGATCAGGTACTCGAACAACGCGGCGTAGAAGTCGTACTTCTGCTCGAACAGGCGCTCGAAGCTGAAGGCGACCAGCTTGTTGAAGATGGCGCGGCAGAAGGCATCGCGCTTGTCGGCGCTGCCGGTGACGTATTCGCTCAGGCGGTCGAACAGCGGCACCTTCTCGCCGTCCTCGGTGCGCACCGCGAAGATCTCGTGGTTGGCCGCCGCGATGGCGACGAGGGTGTCGTCGTAGCGCTTCGCGAAACCCGGCTCATGGAGCCGGTTGAACAGGCTGGGAATGAGCTGCTCGGCGGTGAGGCGCGGTACATCGGGGCCGAGCTGCAGTTCCAGCATGTCGCGTTCGCTGACGGGCAGAGCCTGCCAGGCCTTGATCCAGTCGTCGGCGTTCGCCAGCTTCGGCTCCAGCCGCTTCATCTCCCAGGCGAACTTGTCGCACAGCAGCTTGTAGAGGAAGGTCTGGACGATGATCTTGTATTCGTTGCCGTCATTCCCCAGACCATGATGGGCGCAGACGGCCTTGAGGCCATCGATCAGGTCGCGGGTCTGCTGCTGGTAGCTGGGCGGGTTCATGCCTTGAGTGTGTCGTGCATACGCTTGAGAAAGGCCTTGCTATCGAAGGGGCGCGGTTGGCCTGAACGCTCGCCGGCCCTCAGAGCATCCTGCAAGCGCTTGATCCTCCGTGCGCGACTCTTCGCGCTGCCGGTTGTGTTCTGTACTGGTGGCTTGGTCATCAGAACGGCAGCGTCCCTTGCGACTCGCTCAGGTACTCACGGGCCAGCAATTGCTGGATCAGCTTGCAGGTGTTGGCATCGGGCGGCGGCGGCGCCGCCTTGAAGTGCTCGACCACGATGGGCATGAGCTGGCGCTCGAAGTAGGCCATGTTGCCGAGCAACTGCCGGTTGCCGAGCACGATCTGGTCGGTCGCCTGCTTGATGCCCGACAGGGCCGCGTGCAGGCGCGTGTCTCCGCCGAGCTGGCCGGATTCGCGCAGGCGCTTGTGCACACGCATCAGCTTGGCGTCGCCCGCGTACCTGGCCTGGAGGTTGGCGTTGTCATTGTTGAGCCGGCGGGCGCGGGCCTCGATGCTCTTCAGCGCGGTGAGGTTGCCCTGCATTTCTGCCTGGCCGACTTCGCTGAGCTTTTTCTTCTTGAACAGGCGTTCGAGTTCCTGCTTCAGCGCGATCCATTTGGGGTCGGCCGGGTCCAGCGTGCCGCCGAGGGCCTCGCGGGTGCGGCGCAGGGTGTCCTTCAGTTCGTCGGCGAGCTTGAGTTCTGCCTCGCCGATCTTCTCGAAGCGGAAGATCACGTCTTCCAGCGCCTGATTGAGCAGGCTGGTGCTGTCGTGGGCCTGTTCGATCTGCTGCTTGAGGTTGAGCGCCGCGAGCGCGTTCTGCGCCTCGATGTGCAGCCTGCGCAGCATGTTGAAATCC
This sequence comes from Sinimarinibacterium flocculans, assembly GCF_003201205.1. GTDB lineage: Bacteria > Pseudomonadota > Gammaproteobacteria > Nevskiales > Nevskiaceae > Solimonas > Solimonas flocculans. The sequence goes on along the minus strand of NZ_QICN01000004.1, from coordinate 251,193 downwards.
AGCAGCGCCTTGAGTTCGTCCTGCCCGCTCAGACGGATCAGGTTGTACAGCTCGCGTGCGCTGGCCAGGGCCTTGACGATGGCCAGCAACTGCTGCCGGTCCTCGATGGCGCCGACCTGCTGCGAGAACAGTTCGGCATCATCCAGCGAGAAGGCAAACAGCGCCTCCTTGATGGCTTCGATGTCGCTGCGGATTTCGTCCGCGGTCTTGAACAGTTGGCTGTAATGCTGCATCTCGTCGCCAAGCTCGGCGCTGAGTTCGTCGTAGTAGCTCTTGTTGGCCTTGTCGAACTCGGCCTGGATGTCGGCGAAGTCCACGACGTAGCCGTAGCGGAGGCCCTTGTAGCGGCGGTTGACGCGGGTCAGGGCCTGCAGCAGGTTGTGGTCCTTGATGACGCGGCCGAAGTACAGCTTCTTCAGGCGCGGGGCGTCAAAGCCGGTCAGCAGCATGTTGTAGACAAACAGCAGATCGACCCGGCCGCGCTTGAAGTCCTTGATCTGGTCTTCGCGGAATTGCTTGTCGCCCTCGTCGTGCAGGATCAACGCAGCGGTGAGCGGCGCCTTGCCGTAGGCCGGGCCGGAAGAGGCCGCCCGCACCGTCCGCGCCTCGGGGTCGTTGGCGGCATCGGTCGCGGGATCGATCCTGGCCTGCGCACGCAATTGGAACTGCTGGTACAGCTCGCGCGCCTGTTCGGCGCTGTCACTAATGACCATGCCGCCGATGCTGGTGTCGCCGTGGGTGATTCGCGCCTGGTCGAAGTCGCTCAGGATGTAGTCGAGCATCGCCGCCACGAACTTCGGATGCGCAAACAGCGCCTTCTTCTCGATGTCGCCCTGCTGCACACGTACGCTTTCCAGTGCCTGCTGCATCTGCATGCGATAGCGCGTGGCGATCTCCTCGCGGATCAGGCGCAGGGTGTAACCGTCGGCGATCGAGGCGTTGTAGTAGTACTTGTGCAGGTAGTCGCCGAACAATGCCTTCGACTGCAGGGTTTCGCCGATCAGCGGCGTGCCGGTGAGGCCGATCTTGATGGCGTTGCGGTCTGATTGCTCCAGGTTGGCGAGAAAGCTGCCCCTGGGGTTGTAACTGCGGTGCACCTCGTCAAGAAAGTACACGCGCTGGACGTTGAGGTTGTAGTCCTGCGCGGCAGCGACCTCCGGGTCGTCCTTGAACTTCTGGATGTTGACCACGGTGATTTCCGGCACACCCCGGTCGTTGAGGGCTGCGACGCTTTTCTTGATATCGCGTGCGAATGCATCACGGCTGTCGATGACGTTGACGGTCAAGCCGCGCAGGCGAAACTCGTCGCGCGCCTGCTTGAGCAGATCCAGCCGGTCCACGATGAAATAGAACCGCGCCACCTGGCCGCGACGCTGGAACCAGTCGGTCAGAAAGGCGACGTTGTAGTACGCGAGCGCGGTCTTGCCGCTGCCCTGTGTGTGCCAGACGATCCCCTTGCGCGCGCCCTCGTCCAGCCTCCGCGCGATGGCCAGCGTGGCGAACATCTGCGGGTAGCGCATGACATGCCGTTCGATGCCCTCCTCATGGTCCAGCCAGGCGAACGCGTACTGCAGCAGAAAGGCCAACCGCTCGCGGCTGAATAGTGACGTGCAGATGCGATGGGTGGGGGTGTCGGGCCGCTTGTTGCGCTCGAACTCCGGCGTCCCCTTGATGCTGACCAGATTGTTGTCGCGGAGGATGAGATCCTCGAAAGCTTCGTCGAGGGGGCCGGCGGCAACGGCCACTGCGGCTGTTTGCTCTTCGCGAAAGTGATTGAAATGCGCGGCTCCGTACGTGGATGTGGCGTAGAACGCACCTTGAACCGGCTCGGCTACGCCATCGTCATATTCCATGTTGTTGGAAAAGACGAGGAGCTGGGTGAGATTGAAGAAATGCCTGAACTTCGGATTGGCGTGACGGCGATCCATGCGGCGGCGCTCTTCGAGGATGCCACCTGCGTTCATGCGCTTCTTGACTTCGATCATCGCCAGCGGCAGGCCGTTGACGAGCAGCACGATGTCGGGCCGGAACTGGTCTTCGCCGCTCTCGAACGGAAGTTCTGTAACGACGTGGAAGCTGTTGTTGTCGAGAATGTCGAAGTCGACCAGGCGCAAACCGGAACGGGCGGTCAGGCGCGTGTGGAAGGCCTTGCCGAGGTCTTCGTTCTGCAGGTCGAGATGGATGTCGTCCAGCAGCCGCTGAACGTCGCCGCGCTCGATGCCCGGATTGATGCGGGTGATGGCGGACTCGAAGATCCCGGTGAAGATATTGTTGCGCCGATCCCACTCAGCCCCTTTCAGCGACAGGTAGTGGTAGCCCAGCCGGGTCAGGTGCAGCAGGGCCGGGATCTTGACGCGGGAATCTTCGTTGAAGGCGCTCATCCGGATGGCGCCATCCATGCCGGAATGTCGCGCTGTGCGTGCAGCACGCGACTGATGTCGATGTACTGCTCGCGTTCGACGTAGAAGATCAGGTACGGAAACTTCTTCAAGGGCCAGAAGCGCAACGCGTGGGCCTTCAACACGTCGGCATATCGGCTGGACCCTGTCCCGGGATGCCGCGCGATCTGCTTGATTGCGCCTTCCAGTGCGTCGGCGAATGCGAGTTCCAATGCAAGGCCGCCCTGCCCGGCATACCAAGCCGCCGCATCGTCCACGTCGCGTCTAGCCTGCGGATGCCAGCGCAGCGGCTTCACTTGCTGGCGGCCCGATCCCGTGCGCGTTGGCGCATCTGGTCGAAGAAGTCAGGCTCCATCGGCTCGGCTGGGCCGGAGTTGAAGCCCTCCAGCAGCAAGCCGCGGAGCTTTTCGATGTCGCGCTGCTTGCGGATCAGGTCGCGCAGGTACTCGCTGGTGGAGGCGTAGGCGTGCTCGGCCACCTGCTGGTCGACGAAGGCCTTGAGGTCATCGGTGAGGGAAATGTTCATCGTGGCCATGATCGCAACACCTTATGGCAAAGATTGCCAATGAAGCGTACTGCCGCGCTCCACAGGCCGCAAGCGACCGCGGCCTTCTCTCCATCGAGGCTCAGACGCCGTCCGGAATGCCCGGCTCGGCGAGCTGCGCCAGCCGCATCAGCGACGTCTGCCCACCCAGGGGCAGCGGCGCTCGGCCGGTATCGCGTCCGCAATACCGGCCTGAACGCTCTCTGCCCCCGCACCGCAGCCCAGCGCGCGCAGGCTGACGGCATGGATCAATACCGTGCGCGAGCGGCTGCGCTGCCTGATTCAGCCGCTCAGGCCGCCTTCGACGACTCGAGGAAGTCCTGGGCGAAGCGCTGCAGCACGCCGCCGGCCTCGTAGATCGAGACTTCCTCGTCCGAGTCGAGGCGGCAGGTCACCGGCACCTCGACCGTGTCGCCGTTGCGGCGATGGACGACCAGGGTGAGATCGGCGCGCGGCCGGCGCGCGCCGATCACATCGTAGGTCTCGGTGCCGTCGAGCTGCAGCGTGAGCCGCGTCGTGCCCGGCTTGAACTCCAGCGGCAGCACGCCCATGCCGATGAGATTGGTGCGATGGATGCGCTCGAAGCCCTCGGCGACGATCGCCTCGACGCCGGCCAGGCGCACGCCCTTGGCGGCCCAATCGCGCGACGAGCCCTGACCGTAGTCGGCGCCGGCGATGATGATCAGCGGCTGCTTGCGCTCCATGTAGGTTTCGATCGCCTCCCACATGCGCATCACCTGGCCGTCCGGCTCCACGCGTGCGAGCGACCCCTGCTTGACCTTGCCGTCGACGACGGCCATCTCGTTGACCAGCTTGGGGTTGGCGAAGGTCGCACGCTGCGCCGTCAGGTGGTCGCCGCGATGGGTCGCATAGGAGTTGAAGTCCTCTTCCGGCAGGCCCATCTTGTGCAGATACTCGCCAGCCGCGCTGTCGAGCAGGATCGCGTTCGACGGCGACAGGTGGTCGGTGGTGATGTTGTCCGGCAGCAGCGCCAGCGGCCGCAGCCCCTTGAGCGTCCGTTCGCCGGCGAGCGCGCCTTCCCAGTACGGCGGACGGCGGATGTAGGTGCTCTGCGGGCGCCAGTCGTACAGCGGGCTGATCGTCCGGTCCTCGACGACCTTGAAGTTGAACATCGGCTCGTAGACCTGGCGGAAATGCTCGGGCTTGACGTTGGCGCGGACGATCGCGTCGATCTCCTCGTCGCTCGGCCACAGGTCCTTGAGCGTCACCGGCTTGCCGTCGGCATCGACGCCGAGCGCATCCTTCTCGATGTCGAAGCGGATCGAACCGGCGATCGCGTAGGCCACGACCAGCGGCGGCGAGGCCAGGAACGCCTGCTTGGCATAGGGATGGATGCGGCCGTCGAAGTTGCGGTTGCCCGAAAGCACGGCGACCGAGTACAGGTCGCGGTCGATGATTTCCTGCTGGATCTTCGGGTCGAGCGCGCCGGACATGCCGTTGCAGGTCGTGCAGGCGAAGGCGACGACGCCGAAGCCGAGCTGCTCGAGTTCCGACAGCAGCCCCGCGTCCTCCAGATACAGCTGAACCGCCTTGGAACCGGGGGCCAGCGAGGTCTTCACCCAGGGCTTGCGCACAAGACCCAGCGCGTTGGCCTTCTTGGCCAGCAGGCCGGCGGCGATGACGTTGCGCGGGTTCGAGGTGTTGGTGCACGAGGTGATTGCCGCGATGATCACCGCGCCATCCGGCATCCGCCCCTGCCAGTCGTTCAGGTCGGGCAGCTCCCAGGCGGCGGCGATACCGCGCTCGGCCAGCGCGCTCGTCGGCAGGCGCTTGTGCGGATTCGACGGCCCGGCGAGATTGCGCACCACCGACGACAGGTCGAACCGGAGCACGCGCTCGTACTCGGCGGTCTTCAGCGCATCGGCCCACAGGCCGGTGTGCCGGGCGTAGGTCTCGACCAGACGGACCTGCTGATCGTCGCGCCCGGTGAGCTTGAGGTAGTCGATCGTCTGCTCGTCGATGAAGAACATCGCCGCGGTCGCGCCGTACTCGGGCGCCATGTTCGAGATGGTGGCGCGATCGCCGAGCGTCAGCGCGCTCGCCCCCTCGCCGCGGAACTCCAGGTACGCGCCGACGACGCGCTCCTTGCGCAGGAACTCGGTCAGCGCCAGCACCACGTCGGTCGCGGTGATCCCCGGCTGCGGACGGCCGCTCAGCTCGACGCCGACGATGTCCGGCAGACGCATCCACGAGGCGCGGCCGAGCATCACGTTCTCAGCCTCCAGCCCGCCGACGCCCACGGCGATCACGCCGAGCGCGTCCACGTGCGGGGTATGACTGTCGGTGCCGACGCAGGTGTCGGGAAACGCGACGCCGTCGCGCACGTAGATCACCGGGCTCATCCGCTCCAGGTTGATCTGGTGCATGATGCCGTTGCCCGGCGGGATCACGTCGACGTTCTTGAACGCCTTCTTGGTCCAGTTGATGAAATGGAAGCGATCGTCATTGCGGCGGTCCTCGACGGCGCGGTTCTTCTCGAAGGCATCCTTCTCGAATCCGGCGTGCTCGACCGCCAGCGAATGGTCGACGATGAGCTGCACCGGCACCACCGGATTGACCGCCGCCGGATCGCCACCCTTGTCGGCGATGGCGTCGCGCAGGCCCGCCAGATCGACCAGCGCGGTCTGCCCGAGGATGTCGTGGCACACCACGCGCGCCGGGAACCAGGGAAAGTCGAGGTCGCGCTTGCGCTCGATCAGCTGTCCGAGATAGGCGTCGATCTTCGCCGGATCGGCCTTGCGCACGATGTTCTCGGCGTGCACGCGGGCCGTGTACGGCAGCCGGTCCCAGGCGCCGGGAGACAGTGCCTCGACCGCCTCGCGGGCGTCGAAGTAGTCGAGCGGCGTGCCGGGCAGATTCTTGCGGTGTGCGGTGTTCATGGCGGTGACTCAGATGGCTGTGTTCGGCGCTGCGGCGGGCACTTCGTGACGCTGGGAGCCCCGCGCCCTGGCACGGGGCTCCTCCAAGCGACTCACTGCCTTACTTGCGATCCTTGATCGGCACGAACTTCTGGTCCTCCGGACCGGTGTAGTTCGCACTCGGACGGATGATCTTGCCGTCGATGCGCTGCTCGATGACGTGCGCGCTCCAGCCGGCGGTGCGCGCGATCACGAACAGCGGCGTGAACATGTCGGTCGGCACGCCCATCATGTGGTAGCTCACCGCGCTGAACCAGTCGAGGTTCGGGAACATCTTCTTGATGTCCCACATCACCGTCTCGAGGCGCTCGGCGATGTCGTACATCTTCATGTTGTTCTGCTCGGCCGACAGCTCCTTGGCCACCTGCTTGATCACCTTGTTGCGCGGATCGCTGACGGTGTAGACCGGGTGGCCGAAGCCGATGACGACTTCCTTCTTCTCGACACGCGCCTTGATGTCGGCTTCCGCCTCGTCCGGGTTGTCGTAGCGCTTCTGGATCTCGAAGGCGACCTCGTTGGCGCCGCCGTGCTTGGGGCCGCGCAGGGCGCCGATGCCGCCGCAGATCGCCGAGTACATGTCCGAGCCGGTACCGGCGACGACGCGCGACGTGAACGTGGAGGCGTTGAACTCGTGCTCCGCGTAGAGGATCAGCGAGGTGTGCATCGCCCGCACCCAGCTCTCGCGCGGCTTCTCGCCGTGCAGCAGGTGCAGGAAGTGCCCGCCGATCGAGTCGTCATCCGTCTCGACGTCGATGATGTTGCCGTTGTAGGCGTAGTGGTACCAGTACAGCAGCATCGAGCCGAGCGAAGCCATCAGTTTGTCGGCGATGTCGCGCGCGCCCGGATGGTTGTGGTCGTCCTTCTCCGGCTTGACGCAGCCGAGCACCGAGACACCCGTGCGCATGACGTCCATCGGATGCGCCGACGGCGGCAACTGTTCCAGCGCGGTCTTCACCGCGGCCGGCAGGCCGCGCAGCGCCTTGAGCTTGGCCTTGTAGGCGGCAAGCTCCGCCGTGGTCGGCAGCTTGCCGTGCACCAGCAGGTGCGCGATCTCCTCGAATTCGCTCGTCGTCGCGAGATCGAGAATGTCGTAGCCGCGGTAGTGCAGGTCATTGCCGCTGCGACCCACGGTGCACAGCGCGGTGTTACCGGCGGCGGTGCCGGACAGGGCAACGGACTTCTTCGGCTTGAAGGTCGGGGTGGTCGGGGTTTCGCTCATAGGATCTTCTCCTTCAGTTCACTTGTTCTTGCCCTGGGCAAACAGCGAGTCCAGCTTGTCTTCATAGGCGTGGTAGCCAAGATACTTGTAGAGATCGGCACGCGACTGCATCGTCGGCACGACATTCTTCTGCGTACCTTCGCGACGCGTGGTCTCGTAGAAATTCAGCGCCGCGGCATTCATCGCACGATACGCGCCGCAGCAGTACAGCGCGATGTCGACGCCCGCGTCGCGCAGCTCATCCACATGGAAGAACGGCGTCGAACCGAACTCGGTGAGGTTGGCGAGAATCGGCACCTTCACGGCCGCCTTGAACTTGCGGTAGTCATCCAGCGTGTTCATCGCCTCGGGGAAGATCATGTCAGCGCCGGCCTCGACGTAGGAGATCCCGCGCTCGATCGCCGAGTCGATGCCTTCGACGGCGGCGGCGTCGGTGCGCGCCATGATGACGAACTGTGCATCGGTCTTGGCGTCGACGGCGGCTTTGACGCGATCGACCATCTCTTCCTTCGACACCACTTCCTTGCCGGGACGGTGGCCGCAGCGCTTCTGGCCGACCTGATCCTCGATGTGCACTGCCGCGACGCCGGCCTTGATGCAGCTCTTGATCGTGCGCGCGATGTTGAACGCACCGCCCCAGCCGGTATCGATATCGATCATCAGCGGCAGCGAGCAGGCGTTGGTGATGCGATTGGCATCGGTCAGCACATCTTCCATCGTGCTGATACCCAGGTCCGGAATGCCGAGCGAGTTGGCGGCGACGCCACCTCCGGACAGATACACCGCCTTGTAGCCGACGGCCTCAGCCATCTTCGCGGCATAGGCAGTGATCGCGCCGACGACCTGCAGCGGCTTCTCGGCGGCGACGGCTGCGCGAAACCTGGATCCGGCGGAAGAAAGCGAGCTCATCTTGGGAAACCTCCTGGGTTCTTGGCCTCGGGGCCCGGCGGCGCCTGGATGGGGTCCCGACCCGCCATGATGGGCCGCAATGGTGTCACCCCGCGATCTATTGATCAATCTTGATTACCTGGATCAATATATCGGCATGGATGCTCCGAACTCCCCCACCCGCGCCGGCGACTATGTGAGCGCCCGAGAGGCCGCCAGCCGGCTCGGCGTCAGCCTGGCCACCCTCTACGCCTATGTAAGCCGCGGGCAGATCCACTCGCGACCGGGCGACGAAGCGCGTAAACGCCTGTACCGCGCGCAGGACATCGAACGCCTGATGGCGCGCCGCGAGTCCGGGCACAGCGCGGCGCAGGGCGCCGCACACAGCCTGGCCTGGGGTCTTCCCGTGCTGGAGACGCGGGTTTCGCTGATCCGCGCCGAAGGCCACTACTACCGCGGCCGCGCCGTCGCCGATCTGGTCGCCGAAGGACTGACACTCGAAGACGTGGCCCGCCTGCTTTGGGATTGCGGCGAGCACGATCCGTTCGCGGTACCGCCACCGGCAGCGTGGCCGGCGCCGGTGCGCGCGCTGCTGCGCGACGGCGATCTGCGTGCGCTGGAGCGCACCGCCGCCGCATTGCCGCTGCTGGCGCTCGGTTCGGTCGGCGACCTGTCGCCGGACCCGCGCCGCCGTCGCGAAAGCGCGGCCAGGCTGCTGCGGCAGACCACCGCGCTGCTCGCCGGCGTCACGCCCGATCCGCGCCCCGCGCACGAACTGCTGACGCGGCTCTGGCGGCCGGGCGACGCCGATCTCGCCGAACTGATCCGTACCGCCCTGGTGCTGTGCGCGGATCACGAACTCAACGCCTCGGCCTTCGCCGCCCGCGTGGTCGCTTCGACCGGCGCGAGCCTCAATGGCGCGGTGGCCGCTGGACTGGCCGCGCTGCTCGGCCCTGCGCACGGCGGCGCGACCGCGCGTGCCTACGACTTCATCCAGGATGCACTGCGCGCGGAATCGCCGCAGCGACACGTGATCGCCTGCCTGCAGCGCGGCGAGAGCCTGCCGACCTTCGGCCACCCGCTGTACCCGTCGGGCGATCCGCGCGCGCGGCTGCTGCTGGACAGGCTCGACGCCGTGCGCCCTCGCCCGCCCCGGCTCGCCCGCATCCACCGGTTGCTGGCGGCGGCCGAGGAGGCCACGGGCCAGGCGCCGAGTACCGACTTCGCGCTGGCCGCGCTCGCGGACGTCTACGAGCTGGGCACCGAAGGCGGGCTGATCCTGTTCGCCGCCGGCCGCGTCGCCGGCTGGCTCGCGCATGCCCTCGAGCAACAGGCCGGCGGCGCCCTGATCCGGCCGCGTGCCAGCTATGTCGGCGTGGCGCCGCCGACGCCGCCCGATACGGCGGACGCGGCGGCAGGCCGTCCCCGCCGCCGCAGAGGCTTCACGCCGCAGCCTTGAGCGGGTCTGCGCCGGCCGACACCTGCGCCGGTGCGAACTCGAGGAACTCGTCCTCGATCGGGCCGTCGAGCAGCATGCGCTTGTCGCGACCGTAGTGGTGCAGGACCCGCCACGGCAGGTCGCCGCCCTGACGCGGCAGCTGGTCGGCGGCGCGGCGCACATAGCCCGAGCTCAGCGAACCGAGGATCGTCTGGTCGGCCTCGACCATGTCGTCGGGTGCCCGCGGCGTGACCACGGCATAGCCCTTGCGGTCCATGTGGTTCAGCAGGCGGCAGACGTACTTGCAGGCAATGTCCGCCTTCAGCGTCCACGGCGCGTTGGTGTAGCCGACGATGAACGCCATGTTCGGCACGTTCTGCAGCAGCACGGCCTTGTAGGTCATGACGCTGCTGGGCGGTGCGACATGACCGTCGACGCTCACCTCGGCGCCGCCGAACAGCTGCACCTGCAGCCCGGTGGCGGTGACGATGATGTCGGCATCCAGGTGCTTGCCGGACTTGAGCTGGATGCCGGTCTCGGTGAAGGTCTCGATATGGTCGGTCACCACGTCGACACGACCCTTGCGGATCTCGGCGAACAGGTCGGCATCGGGGACGGCGCACAGGCGCTCCTCCCACGGCATGTAGCGCGGCGTGAAGTGCGACATGTCGTAGCCGTCGCCGAGCTGCTTCTTCACGCCGTTGATCAGGAATTTGCGCATCGCCTGCGGCCAGCGCATCGACGCCAGGTACAGCGCGCGCTGGATCAGGATGTTGCGCTTGCGTGCCAGCCCGAACACCCATCGGGCCGGCAGCACCTTCTTGAGCACTTCCGAGAGCTTGTCCCAGTTGGGGATCGAGAAGATGTAGCTCGGCGAGCGCTGCAGCATCGTCACGTGACCCGCACCGCCGATGGCCATCGACGGCACCAGCGTCACTGCGGTGGCGCCGCTGCCGATGACGACGACCTTCTTGCCGCGATAGTCGAGTTCCTCCGGCCAGTGCTGCGGATGAATCCGCTGCCCCTTGAAACGATCCTCGCCCGGGAAGCTCGGCAGATAGCCTTTGTCGTAGTTGTAGTAGCCGGTGGCGCCGAGCAGGACCCTGGTATGGAACACCCGGGTCTCGCCGCTGGCCTCGTGCAGCGTGCGCACGGTCCAGCGCTGCTCGCTGCTCGACCACTCGGCATGCGTCATCTTCAGACCGAACTCGATCTTCTTGTCGACGCCGTACTCGCGCGCGGTGTCGGCGATGTACTGGCGGATCACCGGACCGTCGCCCATGACCTTGAGCTGCTGCCACGGCCGGAACTCGAAGCCGAAGCAGAACATGTCCGTATCGGAGCGGATGCCGGGATAGCGGAACAGGTCCCAGGTGCCGCCGATGGCGTTGCGACGCTCGAGAATGCCGACCTTCTTGGTCGGGCACTCGCGTGCCAAATGGCAGGCGGCACCGATGCCGGACAGGCCGGCGCCGATGATCAGGACGTCGTAATGCTGCGTCATGCGTTTCTCCTCGCGAACTATGGCCGCTGTCGTACACGACTACGGTCGATGATCGCCGCAGTCTGGACAATACCCGTTCGGGTGGCTTGACTCGACGGGACAAAGTCTGGACTTTGCGGGACATGACGGCGATGGTTCGAGCCAGTGGCCTGCGCGGTTACCGCACGCTGATGCATGCGCTCGGCGCCGATGCGGACGCCATGCTGCGACGCTATCGCATCGCCGCGGAACTGCTCGACGACGACGACGACGCGCTGCTGCCGCTGCGCTCGGCGGCCCTGCTGCTCGAATCCAGTGCGGCCACGACCGGCTGCGCGGACTTCGGCCTGCGCCTGGCGCAGATCCAGGACATCTCCGTGCTCGGCCCGGTGGCCATCGCGATGCAGAACGCTCCGACAGTCGCCGGCGCGATCGACATCGCCTCGCGCTACCTGTTCGTCCACAGCCCCGGTATGGCGCTGTCCGTGCACGCCCGCAGCGCCCTGGTGCCGGACGCCGTCGAGGTGCGTTTCGAGCTGTCCGTTTCCGGCCTCGCGTCGCTGCGGCAGACCTTCGACGTCTGCCTGGGCGACGTGCATCGCATGATCGCGCTGCTCGCGGGACCGCACTACGAGCTGCGCAGCGTCGCGCTGCCGCACGCGCCGATCGCGCCGCTGTCGACCTATGCCCGCTTCTACGGCGCCCCCGTGCTCCCGGCACAGCCGCACGGCGGCCTGCACATTGCCCATGCCACCTTCGATGCCGGGCTGCAGGACGTGAACGCGGCGCTGCGACAGCTCGCCGAGAACTATCTCGCCTTGAACTTCAACGATCCCGGGCAGACCGTCACGGGGCGCGTGCGCCAGGCGTTGCGCCGCACGCTGGGCACCCCGGAGAACAGCCGCGCCGGCATCGCGCAGCTGCTGGGGCTGCACCCGCGCACCCTGCAGCGACGGCTGGACGCGGAACACACCAGCTTCGACGCGCTGCGCGAGGAGGTGCGCCGCGAAACCGCGCTGCGCAACCTGTGCGAGACCCGCATCCCGCTCAGCCAGCTCGCCGGCCTGCTCGGCCTGTCGGAGCAGTCGGCGCTGACGCGCTGCTGCCGCCGCTGGTTCGGCACCACGCCGTCCGCACTGCGACGGCGTGCAGCGGCGTCCCCTTCGGTGCCGCTACACCCCTGAACCCGGCCACCAGGAGCCTGGGCGGCAGAAACGCGCGCGGCTGCGACTTCGCCATTTCGGCCATCTTCCGCGCTGCTTCTCGGCCAATAGTCCCTGCTATTGGCCTCGAATCAACGCGAAACCTGTCTCGAAATGGCGTTGCCTCGCCTGCGCGGTTCCTGCCGTCCAGGCTCCTAGCGCGACAACTCCGCGTCGAGCACGGCCAGCAGTGCGGGATCGTCGGGCTTGGTGTCCGGCGAGAAGCGCGCGGCGACGCTGCCGTCGCGGGCGAGCACGAACTTCTCGAAGTTCCACAAGACTTCGGGCGCCGGGTTCGGCGTGATGCCATAGCCCTGCAGGTTCTTGCGCATGCCCTCGCTGTTGCGCGCCTCCGGCTGCGCCTGCGTCAGCGCCGCGTAGAGCGGATGCTTGTCGGCGCCGGTGACGACGATCTTCGAGAACATCGGGAAACTCACGTCGTACTTCGTCGAGCAGAAGCTGGCGATCTCGGCGTCGCTGCCCGGCTCCTGCCCTTTGAAATCGTTCGCCGGGAACCCCAGCACTTCGAGGCCCGCTGCACGCTTGTTCCGATACAGTGCCTCCAGCCCCTCGTACTGCGGCGTCAGGCCGCACTTGGAGGCCACGTTCACCACCAGCAGCACCTTGCCCTTGAAGTCGCCGAGGGTGGCCGGCTGGCCGTCGATGCGCTGGACCGGGATGTCCTGGATGTCTGCCACGTCGTCTTGCTCCGTCAGGTTTTCTTCTTGATCAGGCGATAGAGCACCAGCAGCACCACCGCACCTGCGGTCGCGACACCGATGCCCTGCAGCGTGAAGCCGTTGAAGCTGGCGATGCCCAGCTCCGTCCCCAGCCAGCCGCCGACGAAGGCGCCGGCGATGCCCAGCAGGATGGTGATGATCAGCCCGCCCGGGTCCTTGCCCGGCATCAGCGCCTTGGCCAGCAGGCCGGCCACCAGGCCCAGCACGATCCACGAGAGGATGCCCATCGCCACTCCTTGTCGTCGAGCGCCGCGTCTGCGCGGCCCGCCGACCATAGCGCAAAGCCGACCCGGCGTCCGCGATCCGGCCCTGCTTGCGCACCCGACAGACGCACGTACCATCGCAGCGGCAGTCTCCCGGAGATCGGCATGCGGCAGATGGGGTTCGCCTTGCTCGGCCTGTGGTTGTCGCATCACGCCGCGGCGGCGCTCCCGCCGGTGATGGATTTCGCGCGGCATGCGGAGTTCGGCGAAGTCGCGATCTCGCCGGACGGCCGCAGCCTTGCCGTCAGCGTCATCGACGCGCGCAGTCGCGGTATCGGCGTCATCGATCTCGACGACATGCGGCTGGCCTTCAGCGTGTCGCCCGGCGACGAGGAGCATGTCTTCGAACTCAACTGGGTCAGCGACCGGCGCCTGCTGGTGAGCCTGGCCAGCAGCCGCGGCTGGGGCAATGGTCCGGCACCCACCGGCGAGCTGATGGCGATCGACCGCGACGGCGGCAACGGCCGCTACCTCTACGGTGTACGCGGCGCGCGCGCCGAGACCAAGCACAACCCGGACCCGACGCGGCGCATGCGCCACGCGCGGCAGATCGCCGCCTGGCCGGATGCGGCGGACTTCGCGCTGATCCAGAGCTACAGCTACTACGAACCGGTGGGTGTGCAGTTCGCGTTCGTCGAACGCCTCGACGTCCGCAACGGCCGGACACGCTGGGCGGCGCAGGCGCCGTTGCGCGGCCCGGTGCGCTTCGTCGCCGACCGCGCCGGCCAGGTGCGCTATGCGCAGGGACGCGGCGACGCGCCGGGCGTGTTCCGCACCTTCCTGCACCATCCACGGGCGATGCGCTGGCGCGAACTGGACTCCGACGATCCGCTCGCGGACTTCGATCCGCTGACGGTCTCCGACGACGGCGGGACCGGCTATCTGCGGGTGCGGGAGCACGGCGACCGCTACTGCCTGGAGCGGCAGTCGCTCGCCGACCGGTCGCGCGAACGTCTCGCCTGCCACCCGCAGGCCGACCTTGCCGACATCCTCGTCTCGCCGACGACCGGCCACGCCGTTGCGGCGCGGTTCGATCCCGGCGTCCCCGAGATCCGCTGGCTCGGCACCGACGATCCGGACGAAGCCCTGCTGCGACGCGTCGCCGCACAACTCGCCGGCCACCGGATCGAGCTGACTTCGCGCTCGCGCGACGCCAGCCGCTTCGTGATCCAGGCATCGAGCGACACCGATCCGGGCCGCTTTTTCCTCTACGACCGCCCGACCGACAGCCTGCGCTTCCTGCTCGCGCGTCGCACCTGGATCGATCCGCAGGCGATGCCGCCCCGCCGCGTGGTGCACTGGCAGGCACGCGACGGCACCGCGCTGCGCGGCTACCTGACCGCGCCGCGCGCGGCCGACGGGACGGCGCTGCCGCTGGTGGTGATGCCGCACGGCGGGCCCTTCGACGTCCGCGACACCTGGGACTGGCAGGCCGAGCCTGCGCTGCTCGCCAGCCGTGGCTACGCCGTCTTCCAGCCGCAGTTCCGTGGATCGGCAGGCTTCGGCCGCGCGTTTCGCGATGCCGCGCGCCAGCAGCTCGGGACGCGGGTCATCGACGACATCACCGACGGCGTGCGCGCACTGATCGAACGCGGCGTCGCCGATCCCGCGCGCATCGGCCTGATGGGACACAGCTTCGGTGGCTATGCGGCACTGGCCAGCGCGGTGCGCGAGCCGGCCCTGTACCGCTGCATGGTCGGCATCGCCGGCATCTACGACCTGCGCCGCTATGCGCGCACAGTGCGCAGCCAGGCTGGCGCCGACGAGGCACGCTTCGTCGATGCTTTCGTCGGCGAGTCCGCCGAACTGCTCGATGCGCAATCGCCGATCCGCGCCATCGATGCGCTGCGCCTGCCGGTGATGCTGTTCCACGGCGGACGCGACGGCACCGTCGATCCGCGGGAAAGCCGGGCGCTGTACGCGGCGCTGCGGGATCGCGACATGCCGGTCACGCTGGAGATCCTCGACGACGAGGATCACTTCATCTTCGACGTGCGCACCCGCGAACGCATGTTCGCGGCGATCGTCGCGTTCTTCGAGCGGCATCTGCGCGAGCCGCCCACGAAAAAGGGCGCGGACTGACGTCCGCGCCCCGGGATCCCGTCGGGCGGGTGCCGATCAGACCTTGCCGGTCAGCTCCGGCACGACCTGGAACAGATCGCCGACGAGGCCGATGTCGGCCACCTCGAAGATCGGCGCTTCCGGGTCCTTGTTGATCGCGACGATCGTGCGGGCATCCTTGATGCCGGCCAGATGCTGGATCGCACCCGAGATGCCGACGGCAAAGTACAGCTCCGGCGCGATGATCTTGCCGGTCTGGCCCACCTGCATGTCGTTGGGCACGTAGCCCGAGTCGACCGCCGCACGCGAGGCACCGACGCCGGCGCCGATCTTGTCGGCGAAGTCGAAGATCACCTTGAAGTTCTCGGACGAGCCGAGCGCGCGACCGCCGGAGACCACGCGGGCCGCCGACTGCAGGTCCGGGCGCTCCGACTTCTGCGCTTCGAGCTTCACGTAGCGCGTGTGCGTCGGCACCGCCGCGCCCACGCTGACGGTCTCGACACTCGCCGAACCGCCGGCGCCCACGGCCTGGAACGAGGCCAGCCGCACCGTGGCGACGACCGTGCCGGCCGGCGTCTCGACGGTGGTGATCGCGTTGCCCGCATAGATCGGACGATCGAAGCTGTTCGGGCCGTGCACCGCCATGACGTCGCTGACCTGCTGCACGTCGAGCTTGGCGGCGATCCGCGGTGCCAGGTCCTTGCCGAAGGTCGTGCCGGGCACGAACACGTGCGTGTAGCCGCCCGACGCCACCTCGACGATCTGCGGCGCCAGCACCGCGGCCACCGGATTGGCATTGGCAGCGTTGTTCACCGCCAGCACCTTGGTCACGCCATCGAGCTTGGCCGCCTGTTCGGCCACGGCCGCGGCGTCGGCCGCGAACACGGCGACGTGGATCTCGCCGCCCACGCCCTTGGCCGCGGCCACGGTCTTGGCGACACCGCCATTGAGCTTGCCCTCGGCATGCTCGGCAACAATCAGAATCTTGCTCATGTCTGGTCTGTCCTCGATATGCGGTTAGAGCAGGCCCTTGCTCTTGAGGGCTTCGACGAGTTCGTCGGTGGTCTTGACCATGATGCCCTTCGAGCGCGCCGGCGGCGGCACGGTCTTGGTGGTCTTCAGGCCCGCGGCCGGGGTGACGCCCAGATCGGCGAAGCTCACCGCCTCGATCGGCTTCTTCTTCGCCTTCATGATGTCCGGCAGCTTGAGATAGCGCGGCTCGTTGAGGCGCAGGTCGGTGGTGATCACCGCCGGCAGGTCGACTTCGAGCGTTTCCAGGCCGGCGTCGATCTCGCGCGTCACCGTCGCCTTGTCACCGTCGATCTCGACCTTGGACGCGAACGTCGCCTGCGCGATGTCCAGCAGCGCGGCGACCATCTGGCCGGTCTGGTTGGCGTCGTCGTCGATCGCCTGCTTGCCGGCCAGGAACAGCTTGGCCTCTTCCTTCTTCAGCACCGCGGCGAAGGCCTTGGCGGCCGTGAGCGGCTGCACCTCGCCCTCTTCCTTGACGTGGATGGCGCGGTCGGCACCGAAGGCCAGCGCGGTGCGCAGCGTCTCCTCGTTCTTCGCGCCGCCGATGGTCACGGCGACGATCTCCGTCACCTTGCCCTTCTCCTTCAGACGCACCGCTTCTTCCATCGCGATTTCGTCGAAGGGATTCATCGAGTGCTTGACGCCATCGGTGACCACACCGCTGCCGTCGGACTTCACCTGGATGCGGACGTTGTAGTCCACGACGCGCTTGACGCTGACGAGTGCTTTCATCTGCTGTTCTCTTTACGGGAGTCGTGTCGAATTAAACCGCTGGGGGGCTACATGTTGGCGTAGTTCGGACCGCCGCCACCTTCCGGCGCCACCCAGTTGATGTTCTGCGCGGGGTCCTTGATGTCGCAGGTCTTGCAGTGCACGCAGTTCTGCGCGTTGATCTGGAAGCGCGGACCGCTGCCTTCGTCCACGACCTCGTAGACGCCGGCCGGGCAGTAGCGCTGCGCCGGCTCGTCGTACATCGGCAGGTTCTTCGCGATCGGGATGTCGGCGTCCTTGAGCGTGAGGTGGACCGGCTGGTCTTCCTCGTGATTGGTGCTCGACAGGAACACGCTCGAGAGCTTGTCGAAGCTCAGCTTGCCGTCCGGCTTCGGGTACGTGATCTTCGACGACGCCGACGCGAGCTTGAGCGTCGCGTGATCCGGCTTGAGGTCGTGCACGGTGAACGGGAACTTGCCGCCGAACCAGTTCTGCTCGATGTAGTTGAGCGCACCGCCGACCAGCGCGCCGAACTTGTGCAGCAGCGGACCGAAGTTGCGCGAGCGGTAGAGCTCGTCGTACAGCCAGCTGGCCTTGAACTTCGCCGGGTAGCTGTCGAGCGTGTCACCGCCCTCGCCGCCGGCGAGCAGCGCCTCGGCGATCGCCTCGGCGGCGAGCATGCCGGACTTCATCGCCGTGTGATTGCCCTTGATCTTGGCGAAGTTCATCGTGCCCAGATCGCAGCCGACGAGCATGCCGCCCGGGAACACCGACTTGGGCAGCGAGTTGAAGCCGCCCTTGCAGATCGCGCGGGCGCCGTAGGACGTGCGCGTGCCGCCGTCGAGGTATTGCTTGATGACCGGGTGATGCTTGAAGCGCTGGAATTCGTCGAACGGCGACAGGTGCGGATTGGTGTACGACAGGTCGACGATCAGGCCGACCAGCACCTGGTTGTTCTCGAAGTGGTAGAGGAACGAGCCGCCGAGCGCACTGGTGCCGGTGAGGTCCAGCGGCCAGCCCGCACCGTGCACGACCAGGCCCGGCTTGTGCTGCGACTCGGGCACCGTCCAGATTTCCTTGATGCCGATCGCGTAGTGCTGCGGATCGGCGTCCTGGGCCAGCGCGTACTGCGCGATCAGCTGCTTGCCGATGTGACCGCGGCAGCCTTCCGCGAACACCGTGTACTTCGCGCGCAGCTCCATGCCCGGCGTGAAGTCCGGCTTGTGCTCGCCCTCGCGGTTGACGCCCATGTCGCCGACGGTGATGCCCTTGACCACGCCGTCCTCGATGATCGCGGTCTGCGCGGCGAAGCCCGGGTAGATCTCGACGCCCATCCCCTCGGCCTGCTGGCCCAGCCAGCGGCACAGGTTCGCGAGCGAGATGATGTAGTTGCCGTCGTTGTGCATCGTCTTCGGCACGAACAGGTGCGGCATCTTGAATGCCGCCGTCTCGCTGCGGAAGAAATAGATGTCGTCGCCGCTGACCGGGACATTGAGCGGCGCACCGCGCTCCTTCCAGTCCGGGAATAGTTCGTTGAGCGCCCGCGGCTCGAACACGGCGCCGGAGAGGATGTGCGCGCCGACCTCGGAGCCCTTCTCGACGACGCAGACGCTCAGCTCCTTGCCGGCGGCCTCGGCGAGCTGCTTCAGGCGGCACGCGGTCGACAGGCCGGAGGGACCGGCACCGACGACGACCACGTCGTATTCCATGACATCGCGTTCTACGGACATGCGTCTGCTTCCTGGCGGGCCCGCGAGCGGGCGCTCGGACTCGTGAGTTCAAGTGACAAGCGCGGAATTGTAGTCGACCGCGCCCGGCCTCGCAGCGCCAGCCGAACAGTCGGCGCTGGCGTCACGGTCATCCAGGCCTCACTCCGCGGGCAACAGACCGCGGGGAACCGGTACCGGAAAATCGAGCAACATCTGCGCAAACGCCTTGCCCTGCGGGTCGGTGCGCAGCGAGCCCGCGCCGCCGCCGCCGAGCGCGTGATGCAGCAGGAAGTTGAGGCTGTGCGTACCCGGCAGCATCCAGCGCTGTACCCGTCCCTGGTCGCCGCCGGCCAGCACGTGTGCGAACCAGCCGCGCACGGCGTCCGTCGTCAGCGCTGCATGGATGTACGGCATGTACTGCGGATCGCGCGCGATCACGCCGATGTTGGCGTGATCGCCCTTGTCGCCCGAGCGCGCGAGCGCCAGCCGCACCAGCGGAACCGTCACCGGATCCCCGATCACCGCCGGCGCGGCGTCCCCGGCCGGCTCCGGCGGCGGCACGAATCCGCCGGCGGCCGGCACGTCGACGGCCAGGCGCGTCTCGCCGATCGCTACCTCGACCGGCACCTTCGACTTGGGGACCAGTGTCGAGAACAGCTTCGGAATCATGTGCGGTTCCGGCCGGCCGCCGCCGAAATAACCGGTGAACCCAGGCGCCATGCCGGTCGCCGCTTGCGCGATCTCGCGCGCGAACAGCTTCAGTGCCTTCGGGTTCGGGTGCTGGACCGCGATCTTGACGACCACTTCGCGTGTCGCCTGCGCGCCGGGCCGCGCATGCGGACCGTAGCTTTCCTCGGCGCCGATGCAATGGATGTCCACGCCGCTGAAGTCGCCGAGCCCCGCGGCCAGCAACTGGCGCCGCACCTTGTCGACGACGCCGTTGGCGGACGCACGCCCCTTCCTCGCCGCATCGATGCCGCCGATCATGAACAGCGCCGCGCAGCGCATGCCCGCCGGATACGTCGCGCTGACCTTGTAGGTATCCGTCGGCGCCTGACCGCGCGCGCCGGTGACGCGGACCTGCTGCTCGCCGACCTGTTCGAGGCACACATCGGTGAAATCGACAGCGACATCGGGCAGCAGGTAGGCGCGCGGATCGCCGATCTCGTAGAGCATCTGCTCCAGTACGGTGTGCACCGACACCATACCGCCCGTACCCTCGGGCTTGGTGACGACGAACGCGCCGGTAGGCTCGACCTCGACGATCGGAAAGCCCATGTCGGCGTAGCCGTCCCTCACCTGCTCCCAGTCGGTGAAGTTGCCGCCGGTGCACTGCGCGCCGCACTCGATGATGTGCCCGGCGACCGAGCCGGCGGCCAGCCGGTCGTAGTCGGTCTGGCGCCAGCCGAAGGCATGGATCATCGGGCCGAGCGCGACGGCCGAATCGACGCAGCGGCCGGTGACGACCACGTCCGCGCCGGCATCGAGCGCACGCGCGATCGGGAATGCGCCGAGATAGGCGTTCATCGACACCAGTGTCGGCGGCATCGAAGCGCCGCTGTCGATCTCGCGGCAGTCGGCGAAGTCCTTCTTGCGCGGCAGCAGGTCGTCGCCGAGCACGACGGCCACCTTGAGTGCGATGCCGGCTTTTTCGGCGACCGCCTCCAGCGCACGCTTGCAGGCCAGCGGATTGACGCCGCCGGCGTTGGCGACGACGCGGATGTTCTTCTCGCAAAGCTGCGGCAGCAGCGGCGCCATCACGTGCTCGACGAAATCCGTCGCATACCCCTCGTCGGCATTGCGCATGCGCCGCGCCGCGAGGATCGACATCGTGATCTCGGCCAGATAGTCGAAGACCAGAAAGTCGATTCCGCCGCGCTCGACGAGCTGGGCCGCGGCGCTCGCGGTATCGCCCCAGAAGGCCGACGCGCAGCCGATGCGCAGAATCGCGCTCACGCCAGGCGGCCCGTCCAGGCGTACAGCGCGCCCCATAGCGGCAGCGCTGCGGCCGCGCCGGCCAGCAGGTCGTCGAGCATGATGCCGAATCCGCCGTGGACGCTGCGATCGAGCGCGCGGATCGGCCAAGGCTTCCAGATGTCGAACAGCCGGAACAGCCCGAAAGCGGCAAACATCGACAGCGCGACCACCAGTGGCGGCTGCGGTGCGAAGCACAGCAGCGGCGCCGCCGCGACCAGATAGCCGACGATCTCGTCGAAGACGATGCCGCCGTGATCGTGCACGCCCAGCAGGCGCGCACTTTCGCCACAGATCCAGCAGCCGGACGCGAACAGCACGGCCAGCACCGCGGCGTAGACCGGTGCATCGAGCAGCGACAGCGGCAGGAACAGCAGGACGCCGACGAGCGTGCCGACCGTTCCTGGCGCCACCGGCGACAGGCCGGTGCCGAAACCGAAGGCGATCAGGTGCTCGGGCGTACTCAGGATCAGGGCGCGCGGCGGACGCGGGGACTTGCGGACGGTCATGGGAAGTGACGATAGGCAGTGAACGATGGCGTGATGGTATGCCCTGCAGCGTCGACCAGACACAGCTGCGGCTCGGCCGTGATCCGGCCGACGCGCGTCAGCGGCACGTCGAGCCGCGCAGCCGCGCGATCGACCGCGTCGGCCGGCAGGCAGACGCACAGTTCGTAGTCGTCGCCGCCGGTGAGCTGCAGCGCGCGCCGCGACGATGCCGCGGCGGCGGCACGAAACGCGGGCGACATCGGCAGCGCATCGACCTCGAGCACGGCGCCGACACGGCTGGCGTCGAGGATGTGCCGAAGATCGCCGAACAGGCCGTCGGAGAGGTCGAGCGCCGCATGAGCGAGGCCGCGCAGCGACAGCCCGGCATCGATCCGCGGCGCCGGCCGGTCGAGCCGCGCCCGCAGTGTCGCGTCGGCGGCAGAACCCTGCTGCAGGGCCAGCGCCGCGTCGCCGAGCGTGCCCGTCACGCAGATCGCATCGCCGGGACGGGCGCCGTCGCGGCGCAGAACCTGACCGGCGGGCACCTCGCCCAGTGCCGTGATCGTGATCGACAGCGGCCCGCGCGTCGTGTCGCCGCCGACCAGGGCCACGCCGTGCGCGTCGGCGAGCGTTCGCAGCCCCGCGGCGAACGCCGCGAGCCAGGCGTCGTCGGCATCCGGCAGCGTCAGCGCCAGCGTGAACCAGCGCGGTCGCGCGCCCATCGCGGCGAGATCCGACAGGTTGACCGCCAGCGACTTCCAGCCGATGTCGCCGGCCGCGGTCTCCGCGGGGAAGTGCCGGCCCGCGACCAGGGTGTCGCTGGTGACGACGAGTTCGCAGCCGCTTGCAGGCTGCAGCACCGCGGCATCGTCGCCGACACCGAGCACTACGCCGTCCCCCTGCGGCGTGAGACCGGCGAAGTGGCGGCGGATCAGCGCGAACTCGTCCATCGCGCCAGCTGATCTCAGCCGTCGGGCCGCAGTTGCCGCGCCAGCTTGTCGAGCACGCCGTTGACGAACTTGTAGCCGTCCTCGGCGCCGAAGGTCTTGGCGAGATTCACCGCCTCGTTGACCACGACGCGCCACGGCACCTCGGGCTTGTGGCGCAGCTCGTAGGTACCGAGCAGCAGGATCGCGTGCTCGACCGGATCGAGCTGGTTCAGCGCGCGATCCAGGTGCGGCACGATCTCGACGGTCAGCTCGGCCGCGTGGGTCACGACGCCGTCGAGCAGTTCCTCGAAGTACGCCGGATCGGCGCGTCCGAGGCCCTCATCCTGCTCGCGGAACTGTTTGAGCAACGCCGTCGGCGGCGTCTCGTTGACCAGCCACTGGTACAGCGCCTGCACCGTCACGCGACGCGCGAGGCCGCGACGGCTTGGGTGCGGCGCATCCGCCCCGGTGACGCCGCCCTTGCGGCCGTTCGCGCCCGCTCCGGAGAAATTCGTCATCGCAGGCTCCGGCCGAGCCGGATCATCTCCAGCGTCGCGGCGGCGGTCTCGTAGCCCTTGTTGTCGTGCCCCTTGCCGGCGCGCGCCCAGGCCTGCTCCACGGTGTTGACCGTGAGCACGCCGAAGCCGACGGGCCTGCGCGTCTTAATCTGCACCTGCATGAGTCCGCGCGCGCATTCGCCGGCCACGAAATCAAAATGCGGTGTCTCGCCACGGATCACCGCACCGAGCGCGATGACGCCGTCGAAGCCGCCGTCGCGCAGCAGTTGCAGCGCCGCCAGCGGCACCTCGTACGCCCCCGGAGCACGGAACTCGACGAGGTTGGCTGCCGGAAGCCCCCAGTCGCGGCAGCAGGCTTTCGCCCCGCTGCGCAGCGCATCGACGATACCGACGTTCCAGCGCGTCGACAGCAGGGCCACTCGCGTGCGCGCGAACTCGTTCTTGCCGGGTTTGTCCGGGGCCGCATAGCCGGTCTTCGCATCGGCCGGCGATGCCGGCTTTGCCCGTGCCGCAGTTCTGTTCTTCTTCATCAATCGCAGGCGACGTAGTCCACCACCTCGAGGCCGAAGCCGGAAATGCCCTGCATGCGCTTGGGCGCCGACAGCACGCGCATCTTGCGCACGCCCAGATCCGACAGGATCTGCGCGCCGATGCCGTAGGTGCGCAGGACCTGACGCGGGTCGTGCGCCGGCTCGTCGAGCGGCTGCTGCTTGTTCAGCGAGACGATCTGCTGCAGCAGTTCACGCGAAGCCTCCGGCTTGCGCAGCAGCACGATCACGCCCGAGCCTTCCTCTGCGACACGGTGCATCGCGCGCCGCAGCGGCCAGCCGAAT
Source organism: Sinimarinibacterium flocculans (assembly GCF_003201205.1). Lineage (GTDB taxonomy): Bacteria > Pseudomonadota > Gammaproteobacteria > Nevskiales > Nevskiaceae > Solimonas > Solimonas flocculans. The sequence goes on along the minus strand of NZ_QICN01000004.1, from coordinate 227,823 downwards.
TCCTCGTGCTGCACGCACAGCACGTCCTGCAGGGTGTTGCGCAGGTGCACGCGCACCAGCGTCGGTTGCCGTGCGTCGATCGCACCCTTGATCAGCGCGATGTGCACGGTGTTGTCGAGCGTGTCCTGGTAGGTGACCAGCCGGAACTCACCGAACTCGGTCATCACGTGGGTCTCGGCCACGCGCTCGACCGTGTGCTCGTTGTCGAGCCGGTAGCGGATCAGGTCGGCGATGGTGCCGAGCTTGAGCCCGTGTTCACGCGCGAAGCGTTCGAGATCGGGGCGCCGCGCCATCGTGCCGTCCTCATTGAGGATCTCGACGATGACGCCGGCGGGCGCAAGTCCTGCCAGGCGCGCGAGGTCGCAGCCGGCCTCGGTGTGCCCGGCACGCGTCAGCACGCCGCCGGACTGCGCCATCAGCGGAAAGATGTGACCCGGCTGCACCAGGTCTTCCGGTCGCGCGTCGGCCTTCACCGCGGTGCGCACCGTGTGGGCGCGGTCGTGCGCGGAAATGCCCGTGGTCACGCCGCTGGCCGCCTCGATCGACACCGTGAACGCGGTGCGATGACTCTCCTCGTTGCGCGAGACCATCTGCGGCAGGCGCAGCTGGCGGCAGCGGTCCGGCGTCAGCGTCAGGCAGATCAGGCCGCGGCCGTAGCGCGCCATGAAGTTGATGTCCTCCGGCCGCACCAGTTCGGCGGCCATGATCAGGTCGCCTTCGTTCTCGCGGTCCTCGTCGTCCATGAGGATCACCATCTTGCCGGCCTTGATGTCGGCGATGATGTCCTCGGTCGGATCCAGCGCGCGGTCGCGCGCGGTGTCGATGCTGCTGACTTTGTTCACGGTTGCCTCACGTGTACGTCGTGTACGTCCTGTACAGGACGGCGCCGTCCCTGGCGCCGGGATTCAATACAAGCGGATCGTGCATCAAACGGCATCGGTCCGGCCTTCGAGCAGACGCTCGAGATAGCGCGCGACCAGATCGACTTCAAGATTGACCCGGTCGCCGACGGCGCGTGCGCCGAGCGTTGTGTGGCTCAGCGTATGCGGAATGATATTAACTCCGAAGCGCGCGCCCTCGACCTCGTTGACGGTCAGGCTCACGCCGTCGATGCACACCGACCCCTTGCGGGCGATGTAGCGGGCCAGCCCCTCCGGCGCCTCGAAGCGGAACCGCCACGAGCGCGCGTCCTCGTAGCGCTCGAGCACGCGGCCGATGCCGTCGACATGGCCGGTCACCAGATGTCCGCCCAGGGGTTTGGCCGGCGTCAGCGCGCGTTCCAGGTTCACCGGCTCGCCGACCCGCCAGGTTCCGGCGGTGGTCAGGTTCAGGGTTTCGCCGGAAAGATCGGCCCAGAACGCATCGTCGCTGCAGTCGGTCGCGGTCAGGCAACAGCCGTTGACGGCAATGCTGTCGCCGACCTGCACGCCGGCCAGGTAGCCGGGCGCGACGAAGCGCATGCGCGCATCGCCGCCCACGCTGTCGATGGTCTCGATGTGCCCGAGCGCTTCGATGATGCCGGTGAACATGGGGGTCGGGGACGTGGCTCAGGAATGGGGAATCAGGGTCAGGCGCACATCGTCGCCGATGCGCTCGATGGACTGCCAGCGCAGCCGCAAGCGGCGGTCGAGCGTTTCGAGGCCCGGCAGCCGGGCCAGTGGCCGCCCCTCGTGACCGAGCATCGACGGCGCCACGTACAGCACCAGCTCATCGACACTGCCGGACTGCAGCAGGCCGCCGGCCAGCGTCGGCCCGCACTCGGCCAGGACCTCGTTGACCTCGCGACGTGCCAGTTCGGCCAACACCGCGTCCGGCGCCAGGCCGCTGGCCGCCCGCGGCACGACGATGCGCTCGACGTCCGCCGGGGCCGGACCGTCGTCCGCGGTGAACCAGAACCGCCGCGCGCCCGCGGCCCAGACCTTCGCCGTCAAGGGGGTGCGCGCAGCGGCGTCCAGCACGATGCGATCCGGCTGGCGCACCGAGTGGATTCCCCGTGCGCTGAGCTGCGGATCGTCGGCGAGCACGGTGCCGCTCCCGGTCAGCACGGCGCCGGCCTCGGCACGCAGGCGGTGCACGTCGACGCGGGCGGCATCGCCGGTGATCCAGCGGCTCTCGCCATTCGCCATCGCCGTGCGGCCGTCGAGGCTCGACGCGAGCTTGAGCGTCAGCCACGGCCGTGCGCGCCGCATGCGCGACAGAAAGCCGCGATGCACGCGCTCGGCTTCGTCACACAGCAGACCGGTTTCGACGTCGATACCGGCCGTGCGCAACTTCGCCAGGCCGCCGCCGGCGACCTGAGGATTCGGATCGGTCAACGCGGCGCAGACCTTGCGCACGCCGGCCGCGATCACCGCATCGACGCACGGCGGCGTGCGCCCATGATGCGCGCAGGGTTCCAGCGTCACGTACATGACCGAACCGCGCGCCCGCTCGCCCGCCTGCGCGAGCGCCTGCGGCTCGGCATGCGCCTCGCCGGCGCGCGCATGAAAACCTTCGCCGACGATTTCGCCGTCACGCACGATCACGCAGCCGACGCTGGGGTTCGGCTGCGAGGTCGCCCGCCCCTGCGCCGCCAGCGCGATCGCGCGGGCCATGTACGCCTCGCCGGAGGCGGCCGCTGACACCCGGGCGTTCACGGCCTGGCGCTTCGCTTCCTGCCCGGCTCGGGGCTGCGGGCGCCGGTCTCCTCGATCAGCGGCAACTGCGACCGCCGCTCTTCCGCGCTCGGCAGCGCCTGCAGGCGCTCGATTTCCTCACGGAAGGCGTTGACGTCCTCGAAGCTGCGGTAGATCGACGCGAACCGCACGTAGGCGACATGGTCGAGATCGCGCAGCTCCTCCATGACCCATTCCCCGACCTGCCGCGACGGCACTTCACGCTCGCTGCTCGCACGCAGCTTGCGCATCACCGCGTCAACCGCGTGGTCCACGGCTTCCGGGGTCACCGGCCGCTTGTAGATCGCATGCTCGATGCCCTGCCGCAGCTTGTCCTCGCGGAAGGGTTCGGGATCACCGCTGCGCTTGATGACATTCGGCATCGACAGCTGCGCGCGCTCGAAGGTCGTGAAGCGGTTGTTGCAGGTCTCGCACTCGCGGCGACGCCGCACCTGGGTGCCGTCCTCCGCCAGACGCGAATCGACGACGCGGGTATCGGGCGCCTTGCAGAAGGGACACTGCACGTGAGCCGGGTCCTTAGCGGATTGCCTTGAATGGCAATCCGCCCGACGAGCGCCGACCCGCTTGCGGGTCGGAAGGCCGATCGCGCGATGCGGTCACCGCGGGGCCCGGTACACCGGATAACGTGCGCACAGCGCTTCGACTTCGCCGCGCACGCGGGCGATCACGGCATCGACATCGCCGCTCGCGCTCATCGCATCGACGATGTCGGCGATCCAGCCCGCGACCTGACCCATGTCCGCCTCGGTGAATCCGCGGGTGGTCGAGGCCGGCGAACCGAGGCGCAGGCCCGAGGTCACGAACGGACTCTTCGGATCGTTGGGCACCGAGTTCTTGTTGACGGTGATGTGCGCCTGCCCCAGCGCGGCTTCCGCGTCCTTGCCGGTGACGTTCTTGGCAATCAGGTCGAGCAGGAACAGGTGATTGTCGGTGCCGCCGGAGACGACCTTGTAGCCGCGCTCCAGAAAGACCCGGGCCATGGCCCGGGCATTGGCGACCACCTGCTTCTGGTAGGTCTTGAAGCCCGGATCGAGCGCTTCCTTGAACGCCACCGCCTTGGCGGCGATGACGTGCATCAGCGGACCGCCCTGGATGCCCGGGAACACTGCGGACTGGAACTTCTTGTTGAAGTCCTCCGGCTGATTCTTCGTCAGGATGATGCCGCCGCGCGGCCCGCGCAGGGTCTTGTGCGTGGTGCTCGTCACCACGTGGGCGTGCGGCAGCGGGCTCGGGTACTCGCCGGCGGCGACCAGACCGGCGATATGCGCCATGTCCACCCAGAACCAGGCGCCGACCTTGTCGGCGATCTGGCGCATGCGCGCCCAGTCCTTGACGCGCGAATACGCCGAGAAGCCGCCGATGATCATCTTCGGCCGGGTCTCGACGGCGATGCGCTCCATCTCGTCGTAGTCGATCAGTCCGGTTTCGGGATTCAGGCCGTAGGGGACGATCTTGTACTGCTTGCCGGAGAAGTTGGCCGGGTTGCCGTGCGTCAGGTGCCCGCCCTGCGCGAGATTCATGCCCATGACGGTGTCACCGGGCGATACCAGCGCGAGAAACACCGCGGCATTGGCCTGCGCGCCCGAGTGCGGCTGCACGTTGGCGTAGTCGCAATCGAAGACCTGCTTGATGCGGTCGATGGCCAGTTGCTCGGCGACGTCGACGTGCTCGCAGCCGCCGTAGTAGCGCTTGCCCGGATAGCCTTCGGCGTACTTGTTGGTCAGCGCACTGCCCTGCGCCTCCATGACCGCCGGGCTCGCATAGTTCTCGGAGGCGATCAGCTCGATGTGCGCCTCCTGGCGCGTACGCTCGGCCTGGATCGCGGCGTCGAGCTCGGGATCGTAGGCGGCTAGGCTCGGGGCGTTCGTGTACATGTTTCGTTTATCGGACAGGGGGAGAAACGCAGGGGGCGGCGCGGGACCGGTTCGGGCAGGAGTCAGTCCACCACTTCCAGCATCAGGTCCAGCGCGGCGCGCGCCGGTTCGGCGACTGCGGCAGGGACGCGGATCTGGTTGACCACCTTGCCCGCGACGAGGTTGTCGAGCGTCCAGGCCAGATGCTGCGGGTCGGTGCGGAACATCGTCGAGCACATGCACACGGTCGGCGACATGAACTCCACCGTCACGTCCTTCTCGCGCATCTCGTCGGCCAGCCGGTTGACCAGATTGAGCTCGGTGCCGACCAGCCAGTGCGCGCCCGGCTCCGACGCGCGCACGGTGCGCAGGATGTACTCGGTGCTGCCGACGAAGTCCGAGTTCTGGCAGACCTCGAAGGCATTCTCCGGGTGGCTGATGACCTTGCCCTGCGGCACGCGCTCGCGGAAGTGCTTGATGTGCGCCGGCTGGAACATCTGGTGCACCGAGCAGAAACCCTTCCACAGGATCATCTTCGCCGCGCGGATCGCTTCCGGCGTGTTGCCGCCCATGGGCTTGTTGAAGTCCCAGACGATCATCTCGTCCAGGCCGATGCCCATGCCGTAGGCGGTGTTGCGGCCCAGGTGCTGGTCCGGGAAGAACAGCACCTTCTCGCGGCGCGCGAACGACCATTCGAGCACCGCGCGCGCATTGCTCGAGGTGCAGACGATGCCGCCGTGGCGGCCGCAGAAGGCCTTCAGGTCGGCCGCCGAATTGATGTAGGTCACCGGCGTGACGGCCTCGTCCGGGTCGAGCACCTCGGCCAGTTCGGCCCAGCACTTCTCGACCTTGGCGAGGTTGGCCATGTCCGCCATCGAACAGCCGGCGGCGAGATCCGGCAGGATCACGCTGCGCTGGCCGTGGGTGACGATGTCCGCCACTTCCGCCATGAAGTGCACGCCGCAGAAGACGATGAACTCGGCCTCGGTCTTCGCCGCCATCTGCGATAGCTTGAGCGAGTCGCCCGAAAAATCGGCGTGACGGAAGACCTCGTTGCGCTGGTAGTGATGGCCGAGGATGCACAGGCGATCGCCCAGCAGCGCCTTGGCGGCGGCGATGCGCGCATCGCATTCGCCGTCATCGAGCAGATTGAATTCGTCGAGCTTGAGTACTGCGGCCATGACCTCGAACCTCCGGCAGCCACGCGGACTGCGCCGTCCCAGCGAACTGCTGACAAACCACCAGTTATTGTAGCCCGCCCCCAGCCCCGACCACTACGGGTTGGAGAGGACGACGCTTGCCGGTGTTCACGGGGCGGTTTCGTCGTCCTCGTCCGGCGGCGGGCACGGCGCGCCCGGGGTGTTCGGCTTGACGACGCACAGGACGGTCTCGCGAACCAGCTCGTTGTCGTCGTCCTCTTCCTCCTCGTCGTCGCTCGGCAGCTTGCGCGAGGCGGTGATCTTGAACGCACCCGCGTCGATGCTGCGCGACACCGCGCGCCCTGCCGACAGGGAGCTGTTGGAGATATCGACCAGGGTCGTCGCCTTGTCGTCCAGCGTCGATTCGGCCCACACCACGCCGCGGGTGATCGGCTGCGTGCGCGTCTCGCCGGAGACGCTGAACGTGCCGGTGGCGACGAACTGCTGCACGCCGAGCGTGGTGATGGTCGGGTTCAGCGGCGTGATGTCGAAGTCCTGCAGCTCGCCGTCGACGGTATTCAGCGTGATCGTGTTGCTGCGCACCTCCGGCGGGTCGGTGTCCCCCTCTTCGTCGTTCTCGTCGTCACCGCCGTAGATCGCCTGCAGCTGCGCCGTGCCGGCCTCCAGAGCCGTCAGGAACTGCGGGAACACCGTGCCGGGTGCGACGACCTCGACCTCGCTGCTTTCCACCCGCACCTGGCCGGACAGATCCAGCGTCGTGCCGTCGGCGAAGCTGCCGGTCACGGTGAGCTTCTCGGTCGTGCCGACGATCAGCTCGTCGTTCGGCGCATCGGCGAACTCGCGCGCGATCTGCAGGCCGGTCAGCTCCTCGACGACGACGGTCGCGGTCAGGTCGCCGAACTTCGAGTCCTCCCGGCACAGCGGGAAGTCCGCCTTGGCCGTCAGCGGGCCGCCAAGGCCGACCCCGGTGATCACGCCGGTCGACTGGCCGATCGTGGCGATGTCGTCGACGTCCTCGTCGTCGGTATCGAACTGCCACAGGGGCGACTGGGTGACGTCGAGCGAGTAGCCGTCGATCACCGCCGTCAGCGTCAGCAGATCGCCGGTTTCCGGCGCGACCTTCACCTCGGTCTTGTTGATCTGCACCGAGTCGACCTCGCGGACCTCGACGTCGTAGCTGGCGCTCAGCCCGATGAACTCGGCGGTGATCTTTGCGGTGCCCACACCGCGCGGTACCAGAATGCCCGGCGAGAAGGCCTGGGTCTCGCTGCCCGGAATCAGTACGACCTCGCCACCGGTCGCCGCGGCGTTGCTGACCTCGACGACGGCGGGATCGGAGGTCGACCAGAGGACGCGCTGATTGAGCAGGCCGCTCGAGTCGATACCGCCATTGCTGAAGGTGACCACCGCCTGCAACTGCTCGGGAAAGCACAGGAAGTACTGCTCGACATCGCCGCCGAGGTCGATCAGGTCCGTGTTCGGATTGCGCACGATCTCCAGCTTTTCCGGCTTGCTGCCGTCGCCGACGCCGCTGATGTCGCAGGCGGAAACGACCGCTGCGGCGAACGCAAGGGCGAGGACGTGGTGCAGACGATGCGGGCGAATCATGCAGTCGGGCTCCGGGTGTTCAGGCGGCGGTGTCGGTCCCAGGCGCCACCTTGGGCTGGACCGTGGATCGGATGTGCAGTTCCCGCAACTGGCGCGCGTCGACGCTGCTCGGCGCGTCGGTCAGCGGGCAGTGCGCGGTCTGCGTCTTCGGGAAGGCGATGACGTCGCGGATGCTCGGCCGGCCGGCCATCAGCATCACCAGGCGGTCGAGACCCAGCGCGATGCCGGCGTGCGGCGGCGCACCGTAGGACAGCGCCTGGAGCAGGAAGCCGAACTTCTCCTGCTGCTCGTCGGCGCCGATGCCGAGCAGGTCGAACACCGCCTGCTGGACGTCCGGGCGGTGGATACGCACCGAGCCGCCGCCGAGCTCGATGCCGTTGAGCACGATGTCGTAGCCCTGCGACAGCGTCGCACCCGGGTTCGCCCGCAGCGCGTCGGCGTCGAACGGCTTGGGTGCGGTGAACGGATGGTGCAGCGAGATCCAGCCCTGCGTGTCCTCGTCGAACTCGAACATCGGCCAGTCGACGACCCACAGGGCGCGCCAGCCTGCCGCGGTCAGGCCCAGCTCGTTGCCGAGCTTCAGGCGCAGCGCACCCAGGGCATCGCAGACCACCCGCCACTTGTCGGCGCCGAAGAAGATCACGTCGCCGTCCTGCGCGCCGGTGCGCTCGAGGATGCCGCTCAGTGCGGCATCGTGCAGGTTCTTGACGATCGGCGACTGCAGGCCCTCACGGCCCTTGGCCTTGTCGTTGACGACGATGTAGGCCAGGCCCTTGGCACCGTAGATCTTGACGAACTCGGTGCACTTGTCGATCTCGCCGCGCGTGAGCTTCTCGCGACCGCCCGGCACGCGCAGCGCGGTGACCCGGCACTTCGGGTCCTTGGCCGGCGTGGAGAACACCTTGAAGTCGACGTCCGCGACCAGGTCCTTGACCTCGACCAGTTCGAGCGGATTGCGCAGATCCGGCTTGTCCGAGCCGTAGCGCTCCATCGCCTCGGCATAGCTCATGTGCGGCAGCGTGCCCAGGTCGACGTCGAGCAGGTGGCCGAAGATGTCCTTCACCAGGCCCTCGATCAGCGCCATGATCTCGTCCTGCGACAGGAACGAGGTCTCGACGTCGAGCTGCGTGAACTCCGGCTGGCGGTCGGCGCGCAGGTCCTCGTCGCGGAAGCAGCGCGCGATCTGGTAGTAGCGGTCCAGCCCCGACATCATCAGCAGCTGCTTGAACAGCTGCGGCGACTGCGGCAGCGCGAAGAACTTGCCGGCATGGGTGCGCGACGGCACCAGATAGTCGCGCGCACCCTCGGGCGTCGCCCGGGTCAGGATCGGCGTCTCGACATCGATGAAGCCGTGCGCATCCATGTAGTCGCGGATGCGCTTGATGACCTGGTGGCGCAGGCGCAGGTTCTGTTGCATCTCCGGCCGCCGCAGATCGATGTAGCGGAACTTCAGCCGCGTATCCTCGCCCACGGTTTCGTCGTCCGGGTGGAACGGCGGCGTCTCGGCACGGTTGAGCAGTTCGACTTCCTTGCCGAGCACCTCGATGCGACCGGTGACCATGCCGGCGTTCTCGGTCCCCGCGGGGCGCGGCCGCACCTTGCCGGTGATGCGCACGACGTATTCCGAGCGCAGCCGGTCGGCGGCGGCGAAGGCGTCCTTCGTATCCGGATCGAACACGCACTGCAGCAGGCCCTCGCGGTCGCGAAGGTCGATGAAGATGACACCGCCGTGATCGCGGCGCCGGTGGACCCAACCGCAGACCGTCACGGTTTCGCCGACGATCTTCTCGGTCACCTGGCCACAGTAATGACTACGCATGTTCGTGCTGGATGAAATCGGCGGCCGCTCGCCGCCTGCTGTCTGGGAAGGGTGCCGGCGCAGCGGGGGGCGGGCCGGCGAAGCCGCGTAGTTTAGAGCCTCGCGGGCCGTTTCACACGCCGCGGCGGTGCCGGCTCAGGGCGTCGGCGGCGGCGGATCCGCCGGAGGATCGGTGCGTTCGGGCGTGACCACGCCCAGCGAGATCACCAGTCGCATCGCTTCCTCGACCGACATCTTCAGCCGGATCACGTCCTTCTCCGGCACGAGGACGATGAAGCCCGAGGTCGGGTTCGGGGTCGTCGGCACGAAACAGGTCAGCACGTGGTCGGCGGTCTTGTCCTGGACCTCGCCGATCGGCGAGCCGGTCAGGAAGGCCACCGACCAGATGCCCTTGCGCGGATATTCGATCAGGATCGGCTGGCGGAACGAGACCGACTGGTCCGAGAAGATCGTCTCCGCCAGCTTCTTCATGCCGCCGTACACCGTGCGCACCAGCGGGATGCGCGCGAACAGGGCCTCGGTCCAGAGCACGAAGCGCTTGCCGACGTAGTTGGCGGCGATCGCTCCGGTGCCGAGCACCAGCACGATCGACAGCAGCACGCCCAGGCCGGGAATCTCCGGCCGGAAGGCCGGCGGGATCAGCAGCAGGCTGGTGTCGAGCAGGCCGACGACGAAACGGATGACCAGCAGCGTGACGCCGAGCGGCAGCCACACCAGCAGGCCGGCAATCAGCCAGCGGCGCAGAAGAAGGGTCAAGACGGGCTCCGTCCCGGGCTGGCCGGGGCCTTCAGCGGCTGCGGATCAGGCGGCAGCCTCGCTCTTGGTGGCGCAGCCCGGCTTCTCGCAACCCGACGGCGTGCAGCTGGCGCCATCGTTCGAGGCGGGCGCGGACCCGCCGGCGCTGTCGCCCGCGAGATTGCGCTTGTTCGAGGCCTTGAAGTCGGTCTCGTACCAGCCGCCGCCCGACAGCCTGAAGCCGGCCGCAGAAATCTGCTTGGTCAAGGCCGGTTTCGCGCACGAAGGACAGTCGCCGGGCGACTCGGACACCTTGTGCATCACTTCGGCCTCGGCACCACAGGCAGCGCAGACATATTCGTAGATCGGCATGAGTCCCTCGTGAACCGGCAAATCCCGATCTCACAGATCGGGACGGTGCGCGGATTTTCAAGCTTCGGCGGCGCGCGGTCCAGCACCCTCCGTACAATGCCGCCCCGTCCGCGAACGACCGCCATGCACCACGACCTGCGCCGAGGCGCGCTCCACGCCCTGATCTCCGCGACGGCGTTCTCGGCGATGGGCGCCTGCATCAAGCAGGCGGCGCAGACCACGCCCAACGAACTCGTCGTGTTCGTGCGCTGCGCCGTGAGCCTGGCGATCCTGCTACCGTGGCTCACGCGCCGCAGCGGCGCCGGCATCCGCACCGCCCGGCTCGGCGGCCATCTGCTGCGCGCGGGATTCGGCATCGCCTCGATGTACGCGTTCTTCTACGCCATTGCGCACCTGCCGCTGGCCGAGGCCATGCTGCTGACCTACTCGATGCCGCTGTGGATTCCCTTCATCGCCTGGATCTGGCTGCGCGAGCGGCCATCGCCTGTCGTGTTTCCGGCCGCATTTATCGGGCTGGTGGGCATCGGCCTGATCACGCGCCCGGGCCTGCATCCGGTCGACCCCTTCGCGGCGCTCGTCGGCGCCGCCTCGGGCCTGCTCGCCGCCGGGGCGATGGTCAGCATCCGCCGACTGACGGACACGGAGCCGGCGACACGCGTGGTGTTCTACTTCGCGCTGCTCGGCACCGCCATCGCCAGCGTGCCGCTGCTGTGGGCCTGGCAGCCGCCGAGCCTGCAGGCCCTCGGCCTACTGGTGGCGGCCGGCACGCTCGCGACCTTCGGCCAGATCCACCTCACGAAGGCCTACAGCTGCGCTCCGGCGGCACTGGTCGGGCCGTTCACCTATGTCACGGTACTGCTGGCTGCCGGGATCGGCTGGCTGGTCTGGGACGAACGCCTCGACCACTGGTCGCTGCTGGGCGCCGGCCTCGTCATCGCCACCTGCCTGCTGGTGACCCTCGCCGGCCGCAAGCCGTCGATGCGCTGATCAGTCCGGTCTCGGCGGCTCGTGCAGCCACTCGATCTGCACGCCGTCGAACGCGCGCAGGCCCTCGCGGAAATGCCGGCAGGCCGCCGCCGCGGGCGCGGCCTCGCCCTTGAAGCCGAACTCGATCTGCCGCTGCCGCGTGGCATCGCCACGAAACGGCAGGCTCGACAGCTTGATGCCGGGATGACGCGCCAGTGTGTCCTCCATCAGCGGCAGCAGGTCGCCCTCGCCGCTGGACCCGAGCACGCGCAGGCGGTACTCGACCGGTGGCGAGCCGCGATGCAACTGTGGATAGCGCGTATCGAGCACCCATTCCAGCATTGGCCACGCCATCTCCGGAAAGCCCGGCACGAAGTGGCAATCGCCGCAGTAGAAGCCTGCGACCCGGTTGACCGGGTTCGGGATCAGGCCGGCGCCGCGCGGGAAGTCCGCCATCAGCACCCGGTTCGGGCGCGCCGCGGCGCCGTACTGGCCGACGATGATCGCCTCGGCCTCGGCGTGGCGCTCGATCGGCACGGCGAAGGCGCGTGCCGCCGCCTGCCGGGTCCGGTCATCCGGTGTCGCGCCGATGCCGCCGCAGCTGAGCACCACGTCGCCGCGTGCGATCGCCCAGCGCAGCGCGTCGGCGATATCGGCCTCGTCGTCGCCGACGAAGCGTGCCCACGACAGCTCCATGCCGCGGGCACGCAACAGCTCGATCACCCGGGCGAGGTGCTTGTCCTGGCGTTTGCCGGAGAGGATCTCGTCGCCGACGATGAGCAGGCCGATGTGCATCAGCGCGCCCAAAACGATCGTCGCGCGCCGGCCATCCAAGGCGCGACGGAATGCGCCATACGACCGCTGCCCCGGCGCTTGCCCAACTCGGGGTCACATCGGGTCACCCCGGGCCCAGGCAAGCACGCCATGGCCGGGCGTTCGCCGGTGCGCGAAGCGGTGCTTCGCGAGCCGAATCGGCTCACTCTGCCGTCCATGCGAACTTGTCGACGGCGTTGAAGATGTCGGTTTCGGTGACGATGCCGATGATCTTTTCGCCCTGGGCGACGGTCAGGCGGCTGAAGTGGGTATCCGAGATCATCGCCGCCGCCTCGCGGATGCTCATCTCGGCGGGCACCGAGGTCACCGGGCGGCTGCAGATGTCGCGCACACGCGTGGTGGCCGGATTCTTGCCGGCGTGCACGATCCTCGTGACGATGTCGCGGCGCGTCAGGATGCCCCACTCCCCCTTCGCGTCGGGCTCGACGACGACCGAGCTGATGTCGTTGTCGGTCATCACGTGCATCGCGCTTTCGACGGTCTCGCCATCGCTCACGGTGATCAGCGAACGCGTCATCAGGTCGCCGACCGTCGTCGGCACGCGGCCGGTGTCCACCATCTCCTCGAGCGGCTGCAGCAGGCGGCGGATCTCGCGCTGCTTGCGCTCCTTGACGAGCTGCGCCTGCTGCGCCTTGCGCTTGGCCTCGAGATCGACGCCGCCGTGGATGCGCTCGATCAGCGCGTCCGCGAACTGCGAGGTGCCGACCTCGGTCGCACCGTCGATCTGCCGGGCGAAGTCGTAGGTGACGATGCCGTCGGAGACGACCTCCGGATAGACCAGCGTGATCAGGTCCGCGGCCTCCTTCCAGCCCATGTACTCCAGCATCATCACGCCGGAGAACAGCAGCGAACCCGGGTTGACCTTGTTGAGGTTGGCGTACTTGGGCGCCGTGCCGTGGGTCGCCTCGAAGACCGCGACGTGATCGGCGATGTTCGCGCCCGGCGCGATGCCGACGCCGCCGACCTCGGCCGCGATGGCATCCGACAGGTAGTCGCCGTTGAGGTTCATCGTGGCCAGGACGTCGAACTCCTCCGGCCGCAGCAGCATCATCTGGAACATGATGTCGGCGATGCGGTCCTTGATGACGATCTTGCCGTCCGGCTGCTTGCCCTTGTACTCGCCGTAGAGCTGTTCCTCGGTGATCGTCACGCTGCCGAACTCGTCGCGCGCGACCTCGTAGCCCCAGTTGCGGAAGGCCCCTTCCGTGAACTTCATGATGTTGCCCTTGTGCACCAGGGTCACCGATTCGCGACCGTTGTCGATCGCGTACTGGATGGCCTTGCGCACCAGGCGCTTGGAGCCGAACTCGGAGATCGGCTTGATCCCCAGGCCCGCCCCTTCGAAGAACTTCGCCTTCATCTCCTCGCGCAGGAAGCGCGCGATCTTCTCGTTCTCCGGCGTGCCGGTCTTGTACTCGATACCGGCGTACACGTCTTCGGTGTTCTCGCGGAAGATGACCACGTCGACCTTGCCCGGATTCTTCAGCGGGCTCGGCACACCCGCGTAGTGGCGCACCGGGCGCACGCAGGCGTAGAGGTCCAGGTCCTGGCGCAGCGCCACGTTGAGCGAGCGAAAGCCCCCGCCTACCGGCGTGGTCAGCGGTCCCTTGATCGACACGACCAGTTCCGCCAGCGCCTTGAGCGTCTCGTCCGGGCAGTAGTTGCCGTCGTACAGCCCGGCCGCCTTCTCGCCCAGGTAGGTCTCGCACCAGTGGATCTTGCGTTTGCCGCCGTAGGCCTTCTCGACCGCAGCATCCCAGATGCGCAGGCAGGCCCGGGTGATGTCCGGGCCGATGCCGTCGCCCTCGACATAGCCGACGATCGCCTGGTCGGGCACGTGCAGCCTGCCGTCGCGGACGGTGATCTTCTCGCCGGACGAGGGAATCTTGATGTGCCGGTAAGCGGACATGCAGGCGGTCTCCGTGGTACGTGCCGTCGGTGCTCGAAACGGCCGGATTCTCGGCCGGATTCTCGGCCGGATCTGCGGCTGGATTGGCGGCCCGATTTTACGCCGCTTCGCCCGCCCCGGAGTGACGGCCCGACCGGTCTGCGCTACCGTCATGCCACCACTCGGAGAAGAATCGATGAAGGCATTGATCCCGGTCACTCACGGCTCGGAGTCGATCGAGACCGTCACCATCGTCAACGTGTTGCGGCGCGCCGACATCGACGTCACCGTGGCCAGCATCGCCGACACGACCAGCGTCGACGCCACGCGCGGCGTACGGCTCGTCGCCGACTGCCTGTTCGACGCGGTCGCGGCGCAGGACTTCGATCTGATCGCGCTGCCCGGCGGCGAAGCCGGCGCGCGGGCGCTCGGCGCGCACAAGGGCGTCATGGACAAGGTCGAGACCCAGCGCATGCAGCATCGCTGGTACGGCGGCATCTGTGCCGCACCGGCGCTGGCGCTGGCGCCTCGCGGCCTGCTCGACGGCAAACAGGCCACCTGCTACCCGTCGTTTCGCGACGCGCTGCTGCACTGGGTCGACCGGCCGGTCGTCGTCGACGGCCATTGCATCACCGGCCAGGGACCGGCGTCGGCAATAGCGTTCGCGCTCGCGCTGGTCGAGGCCCTGTGCGGCGAGGCGACGCGGCGCAGCGTGGCCGAGGCCCTGCTGCATCACGCCACCTGACCCGCCAACGAAAAACGCCCGCGATGCGGGCGTTTTTCGTACAGCCGGAACCGGTCAGGCGGCTTTCTTCTCGCCGACCGCTTCCTTGAGCATCTTCTCGAGTTCGCCGGACTGGTGCAGGTCCAGCGTGATGTCGCAGCCGCCGATCAGCTCGCCCTTGACGTAGAGCTGCGGGAACGTCGGCCAGTTCGCGAACTTCGGCAGCGCGCGATAGATCTCCTCGTCCTCGTAGATGTTCACGTAGGCGAACGGCACGCTGCAGGTCTTGATCGCCTGCACGGTGCGCGCGGAGAAACCGCACTGCGGAAAGTCCGGCGTCCCCTTCATGTAGAGGATGATCGGGTTGTCGGTGACTTGTTGCTTGATGCGCTCGAGTGCATCCATCGAGGTCTCCGGCATTGGGGAGTTGGTAACGGCCGCGGATTATACGCGCGGAGCTGAGTCGCAGTTGAACGACTATTGAATTTGACTCCCCCGTCGCCTATTTTGTTTCCCCCCTGAAAACCCCCAGGCACCGGCACCCGACGGGCGCCGGTCACACCAAGGACACACGAACCATGGCCCTCACGCTCCCCGAACTGCCTTACGCCCGCGACGCGCTCGCCCCGCACATGTCGGCCGAGACGCTCGATTTCCACTACGGCAAGCATCACAAGGCCTACGTCGACAATGGCAACAAGCTGATCGCCGGCACCGAGTTCGAGAACATGCCGCTCGACGAGATGGTGATGAAGTCCTCCGGCAAGATCTTCAACAACGCCGCCCAGGTCTGGAACCACACCTTCTTCTGGAACTGCCTCACGCCGAAGCAGGCGGCGCCGGGCAAGAAGCTCACCGACGCGCTGGTCAAGGCCTTCGGCGGTGTCGAGGACTTCAAGAAGCAGTTCACCGAGTCGGCCGCCGGCAACTTCGGCTCCGGCTGGACCTGGCTGGTCAAGAACGCCGACGGCAGCCTGGCGATCGTCAACACCAGCAACGCCGGCAACCCGATGACCGATGGCAAGAAGCCGCTGCTGACCTGCGACGTCTGGGAGCACGCCTACTACATCGACTATCGCAACGCGCGTCCGAGCTACCTCGAGCACTTCTGGGCGCTCGTGAACTGGGACTTCGTCGAACAGAATCTCGGGTGAGTCGGATCAGGGCGATTGCCTGGATTGGCAATCGCCCCCGGCGAACACCGCGCCACGGATGGCGCGGCCGGGGTCCGGAGAAGTGGCCGCAGTTGCGCCATGGATGGCCTCGACACAACCCGGCATTGGTCCGGGCCGCGTTCGTCGCGGCCCTTTTTCGTTTGTGAGGGAACTGATTCATGGTCCGGCATTTCCTGAAGCTGTCCGATCTCGGCGCCGAAGAGGCACGCGCGGTGGTCGAGCGTGCAATGGCGCTGCGCGCGAAGCCCGCCCTGAACCGGCAGCAGTTCGCCGGCCGCACGCTGGCCATGATCTTCATGAAGAACTCGACGCGTACGCGTGTGAGTTTCGAGGCCGGCATGGCGAAGTTCGGCGGGCACGCGCTGTTCCTGCAGCCCGGCGCGACCCAGCTCGGTCGCGACGAGCCGATCTCCGACACGGCCAAGGTGCTCTCGCGCATGTGCGACGCGATCATGATCCGCAACGACTCGCAGGCGGATCAGGCGGAGCTGGCGGTGAATGCGCAGGTTCCGGTAATCAATGGCCTGTCGGAGCTGCACCATCCCTGCCAGCTGCTGGCGGACCTGCAGACCTGGTTCGAGCATCGCGGTGACCCGCGCGGCAAGGTCGCGGCCTGGATCGGCGACGGCAACAACGTCTGCCATTCGTGGATCGAGGCCGCCGGCATGTTCGGTTTCACGCTGCGCATCGCGGCGCCGGCCGGCTACGCGCCGGATGCGGCGCTCGTGGCCGCCGCCGGACGCCACGTGGAAGTCGTCGCCGACGCCCGCGCGGCGGTGGACGGCGCCGAGGTGGTCGTCACCGACACCTGGACCAGCATGGGCCAGGAAGCCGAGACGCAGAAGCGGCTCGCCGATTTCGCCGGCTACGAGGTCGACCGCGCGCTGATGGCACAGGCGCGCGCGGACGCGATCTTCATGCACTGCCTGCCGGCACATCGCGGCGAGGAAGTCAGCGCCGAGGTGATCGACGGTCCGCAGTCCGTCGTCTGGGACGAGGCCGAGAACCGCTTGTGGGCACAGATGGCCCTGCTCGAACATCTCTGGCAGCTCGGCTGAGCACGCCCATGCGCACCTTGCCGTCCTATGTCGACGACCTGGATGCCGTCGTCGCCCATGCACTAGCCGAGGACGCCGGCAGCGGCGACGTGACCGCGCGGCTGGTCGCCGACGGGACCCGGGCGCAGGCACGGGTGATCGCCCGCGAGGCCGCCGTGATCTGCGGCCGGCCGTGGGTGGACGCGGTGTTCCGGCGGATTGACCCGGACGTCGTGCTCGACTGGCAATGCGCCGAGGGTGAGCGCGTCGGCGCCGATCAGGTCGTCTACACGCTGCGCGGCCCGGCGCGCGCCCTGCTGACCGGCGAGCGCACGGCGCTGAACTTCCTGCAGACGCTGTCCGGCACCGCGACCGCAGTCGCCGCCTTCGCCGATGCCGTCGCCGGCACCTCCTGCCGCATCGCCGACACGCGCAAGACCCTTCCCGGCCTGCGCAATGCACAGAAGTACGCCGTGCTCTGCGGTGGCGGCGTCAACCATCGCATCGGCCTGTACGACGGCATCCTAATCAAGGAAAACCACGTGGCCGCAGCCGGCGGCATCGCCGCGGCCATCGCGCAGGCGCGGGCGCTGCAGGCCGGCGTGCCGCTGATGACCGAAGCCGAGACGCTCGACGAGGTCGACGCCGCCCTCGCCGCCGACGTCGATCTGCTGCTCGTCGACGACTTCGATCTCGACGCTCTGCGCGAGGCGGTCCGCCGCACGCATGCGCATCGCGACCGCGGCGGCCGCACGCTGCTCGAGTATTCCGGCGGCGCCAGTCTCGAGCGCGTCCGCGCGATCGCCGAAACCGGCGTCGACCGCATCTCGGTCGGCGCGATCACCAAGCACCTGCACGCGATCGACCTGTCGATGCGCTTCACCTGAGGCCGGCGCGGGACCTGCGCGACTCGCCGCGGCTCAAGGCCCGGCAAACAGCGCCTGACACAGGCGCGCCGTCTGCACCGCATCGCCGCTGGCCCGCCACAGCACCTCGCCGGCCGGTTCACCCGCACGCGCGAGGGCCTCGCGCTGCAGCACGCGCTGCACCTGCCGCGCCACGGCCGCCCCCGTATCGAGCAGCGCAACGTCCGCGCCCGCGACCTGCTGGATCAGCGGCCGCAGGAACGGATAGTGGGTGCAGCCCAGCACCAGCACGTCTGCCCCCTGCTCTCGCAGCGGCTGCACGTAGTGCTCGACCAGCGTGCGCGTCTGCGGCGTGTCCAGCGCGCCGCGCTCCACCTGCTCGACCAGGCCGGGACAGGGCTGGGTGATCACACGCACATCACGCGCATGGGTCGCGACGAGATGGTGGAATTTCTCGCCGGCCAGGGCAGCCCCGGTCGCCAGCACGCCGACGACGCCACTGCGCGTGGCCGCAGCGGCCGGCTTGACCGCCGGCTCCATGCCGACGAAGGGCACCGGATAGGTGGCCCGCAGATGTTCGACCGCGGCGATCGTGGCGGTATTGCAGGCGACGACGATGAGCTTGCAGCCCCGAGTCAGCAGCTCCTCGGTGATCGCGCAGGCCCGCGCGAGAATCGCGTCCCGCGGCTTGCCGCCGTAGGGGCAGTGCGCGCTGTCGGCGTAGTAGATCAAGGCCTCGCGCGGCAGCAGCGCGCGCAGTTCGCGCAGGACCGACACGCCGCCGACGCCCGAGTCGAAGACGCCGATGGGCGCGTCGTTGCTCATGCCGTCGCCTTGCGCCGCGCCGGCGGCGGGGCGTCGAAGAAACGTTCGACGACGGCGTTGAACGCCGCCGGTTGCTCCCCCGGCAACCCGTGGTGCGCGCCCTTGAACAGGTGCAGGCGTGCACGGGGCAGCGCGTGCGCGAACATTACCGTCTCGTCGTGACCGAAGTAGTCGTGCTCGGAGGCGGCCACGAGCACCGGCATCTGCAGCTCGTCGAGGCGTTCGATCACCGACCACGTCGACAGGGCCTGCAGGGCCGCAAGATAGTTGCGCCGCGAATTGCGCGCGCCGCGCGCGACCGCGCGGGCGCGCTGGGCCGCCTGCGCCGGATCGGGAAACGAGCGCCGCGCACCGATCTCCGCCAGACGCGCCGGACCGAGTACGGCCATCACCACGAGGCGGTAGAGGAATTCCAGGTGGTGACGCGGCGAACGCGGCCGGAAGCTCGGCACGCTGTTGGCGATCACCATCCGCTCGACCCGCTGCGGTTGCTCCAGCGCGAACTGCTGCGCGACGGCGCCGCCCATCGAGTGGCCGATCAGGCGACAGCGCGTCACCTTCATGGCGTCCAGGAAACCGGCGATGTCCGCGACGTGCGCGCGCACGCTCAGCGCGCCGCGACCACGCGCGCTGTCGCCGAATCCGCGCAGGTCCGGCGCGAGCACGCGGTAGCGCGCGGCGAAGTACGCCAGCTGATGCTCCCAGTCGAGGCTGCTGCCGCCGAGTCCGTGCACCAGCAGCAGCGGCGCGCCGCTACCCGCCTCGCGGTAGTACAGGTCGACGTCGCCGACTCGAACGCGCGGCATCGGCTCGCAGCCGGCGGCAGGAACGGGCCGGACGCGCGCTCAGCGCGCCGCCTGCCCCGAGACGCCGGGGGTGCAGAAGCAATGGGCGTAGAGCCCCCGCGGGTCGTTGAACGCGGTCAGCAGGTACTGGGCATCGACACGCGTACGCAGCCGCTCGATCCAGCCGAGCCAGCCCTGCGGCAGCGCTGCCCCGAAGGAGCCGGAGAACTGCGACAGCACCCGGGCGGTGAAGCTGCGCGGCGGCCGGCGCTCGTCGAGCGCATAGTCGTCCGCGGCGAGCCCGGCGAGGCCGGCCGCGGCATCGGCGGCATTGCGCAGCGAGCCGAACTGGTCGATCAGGCCCAGCTGCTTTGCATCCGCACCGCTCCACACGCGGCCCTGGGCGATGGCGTCGACGGCGTCGACGTCCAGCTCACGCGCACCGGCCACGCCCTCGATGAAATCGCGATAGACCTTCTCGACGCCGGACTGGATGATCGCGCGCGCATCGGCGCCGAGCGGCCGGTCGAGACGGAACGCGCCGGCCAGCGGCGTCGTGCCGACGCCGTCGGTGTGAATCCCCAGCTTGTCGAGCGTGCGGTCGAAGGTCGGCACCAGTCCGAAAACGCCGATCGAACCGGTGATCGTCGTCTCGTGCGCCCAGATCTCGTCGGCATCCATGGCCACCCAGTAGCCGCCGCTGGCCGCGACGCTCGACATCGACGCCACCACGGGCTTGCCAGCCGCCCGCAGGTTGCCGACGGCACGTCGGATCTGTTCGGCCGCCCAGACACTGCCGCCGGGCGAGTCGATGCGCAGGACGACGGCAGCGACCTCCTCGTCACGGCGCGCATCCTCGAGCAGCTCGAAGATGGTGTCGCCGCCGGCCTGCCCCACCTGCCCCGGCCCGTCGACGATCTCGCCCTGCACAACGACCAGGGCGACCTTGCTCGCACCGCCCGCCGACGGCGGTTCCGGCGCACGGCGCACGGCGCTGAGGTAGTCGAGGTAGTGGATCTGGCGGAAGCTGCCGTGGTCCTCGTCCACGCCGACCGTTTCGGCCATGCGCGCGCGAAACTCGGTCAGCGTCTCGATGCGCGTGACGAGGCCCTGATCCCGGGCGTAGGCCGCGGCATCGCCGCCCAGTTCCTCGAAACCGGCGCGCATGCCGCCGACATAGCGGTCCGCCGCTTCCGGCGGCAGGCCACGGCCGCTGGACACGACGTCGCGGTAGGCGCCCCACAGGTCGCCGAGCCACTCGCGGTTGGCTTCCCGCGCTTCTGCGGACATGTCGTTGCGGGTGAACGGCTCGACCGCCGACTTGAACGCGCCGACGCGGAATACATTCATCTGTATTCCAATCTTTTCAATGGCTTCAGCGAAATAGTTATTGTAGGCACTGAAGCCCTCGACATAGACCATGCCGTAGGGGTCGAGGCTGATCTCGTCGGCCTGCGCGGCCGCGTAGTAGTGCGCCTGGTCGTACCACGGCCCCCAGGCGACGATCTGCTTGCCGGCGGCCTGGAAAGCCGTCATCGCCGCCCGCAGCTCGTCGAGCTGCGCCAGGCCGGCGCCCCACAGGCCGTCGAGCTTGAGCACCGCGAATCGGATGCGCTCGTCGTTGCGCGCGACCTCGAGCGCCTCGATCAGGTCGTGCAGACTCGATTGCGACGGCATCTCGCCGCTGAAGCTCTCGACGATCTCCTGTCCCGGGTCGACGTCCACCTGCTCGACCAGGATGCCACTGGGCGCCAGCACCAGCGCCACATTGTCCTCGACCACCACCGGCGGCCCGCCGCTGAAGGCCAGCCACAGCAGGCCGAGCACGAGCACGACGACGGCGATCACCGTCAGGCGGTACAGCAGCACGACGGCGCCCCACAGCAGATCGAAGGCACGACGCAGCAGGGACTTTTGTTCGCTCATACGGCTCGGTCGGTTGGTTTGCAGGGGACGGCTCAGCGGCGCCTCATCACGACCGATCCGGCCGAGTAGCCGGCACCGAAGGCGCACAGCACACCGACGTCGCCGCTCGCGAGATCGTCATGGTACTTGTGGAACGCGATCACCGATCCGGCGGAACTGGTGTTGGCGTACTCGTCGAGAATCACCGGCGCCTCGTCGGTGCCCGGCTCGCGGCCGAGCACGCGCTTGGCGATGAGCTGGTTCATGCCCAGGTTCGCCTGGTGCAGCCAGAAGCGCCGCACCGCGCCGGCCTCGATGCCCAGGTCGTTCAGATGACCGAGCATCAGTTCGGCGGCGAGCGGCACCACCTCCTTGAACACCTTGCGGCCTTCCTGATGGAACAGCACGTCGTCCCAGCTGCGCTGCGGACGCTCACAGGCATTGAGGAAGCCGAAGTTGTTGCGGATGTTGTTGGAGAACTGCGTCTGCAGGCGCGTACCGAGCACTTCGAAGCCGTGACCGTCGCGCGCCCGCTCCGCCGGCTCGATCAGCATCGCCGTGGCCGCGTCGCCGAAGATGAAGTGGCAGTCGCGGTTGCGCCAGTTCAGGTGGCCGCTGCAGATCTCGGGGCTGACCACCAGCGCCGCGCGGGCGTTGCCCATGCGCACCGCATCGGCCGCTGCCTGCACGCCGAAGGCTGCCGAGGCGCAGGCGACGTTCATGTCGTAGGCATAGCCGCGCGCACCCAGGTAGTGCTGGATCTCGACCGCGATCGCCGGGTAGCCGCGCTGCATGTTCGAGCAGGCCACGACGACGAAGTCGACGTCCGCCGCCTCGCGCCCGGCGGCGGCCAGCGCCTGGCGGGCCGCATCGACGCCCATCTCGCACATCAGCGACGGTTCGTCGTCGCCGCGCAGGGCGATGCGCGGTCGCATCCAGTCGACGTCGAGCACGCCCTCGCGATCGACGACGTAACGCGCCTTGATGCCCGAGGCCTTGACGATGAACTCGCTGCTCGACGCCTGCAGCGGCGGCGTGCGCCCGGCCGCGATATCGGCGGCGTGCTCGCCGTTGTAGCGCTCGACGTAGGCGTTGTAGCAGGCCACCAGCTCGTCGTTCGAAACCGCTTGCGACGGCGTGTACAGGCCGGTGCCGGTGATGGCGACAGGAATCATGGGAGGCGATCGGAGAGGCCGGGGACGGAGTTTAGCGCAGCGCCCAGCCGGCACCGTCGACCGCCTTGCGCACCGCCTCGCGCATCGTGCGCTCGCGACGCACCGACAGATGCGAGCCCTGGTACCAGGTGACCGGCACCTGCCAGTGCTCGGCCAGCGCCAGCGGATGCTCGGGATGCACGATGCGATCGCCGGTCGCAGCGAAGATGTGGCGGCGCTCGACGGGCTGCAGCGGCGGCCGCGACAGCGGCGACACCGGTGCCAGCAGCCGGCGGTAGCGCGTCTCGTCCAGCCCGCGGGCGGCGAAGTAGCGCAGGTGCGCCGGCGACAAGGCCCGCCACAGGGCCGAGGCGAGATCGACCACGGGGATGCCGGCGATCACGAAGTCCAGGTCCGATTCGTAGCCGGAGAGCAGCGCCGTGTTGTAGCCGCCGAGCGAAAAGCCGAGCACGCCGACGCGCGCCTCCGGTTCGTGACGCCGCAGCCACGCCAGCGTGCGCCGCAGGTCCCAGAGGGTCTGCATCTCGGCGTGCAGCAGGTCGGTCAGGTCACCATCGAGGAACTGGTCGCCGGACTTGGCGCCGACGCTGCGCGGCCCGTGCAGCGGCAGCACCGGCTGGATCATGTTCAGGCCCATGCGCTGGTGCAGCCACTGCGGCGCGAACAGGCTCAGGTCCATCCAGGCCGGCCCCATGCGATAGCCGTGGATGCACAGCAGCCACGGCCGTGGCGGCCCGGGATGGCGCAGCAGGCGCACGTGGCAGTGCCGGTTGGCCTCGCCGCGCAGCCAGCGGTCGTCGCCCGGTAGCGGCGCCGGCGGCTGGAAGCCGGATTCGAACCGCAGGATCTCGTAGTCGATTCCCCACAGCCGCGCCCGTTCGACCTGCGTGTCTTCCGGCGCCTGCGGCGCCGGATGCAGGCGGCTCGGGTCCTCGTCCCAGCCGTGCTCGGCGATCGCGCTCTCCAGGCGCGCGGCATCCTCGCAGTTGCGCGCTGCCAGCGCGCCGCTGGGCAGCGACGCCGCGCCGACGAAGTAGCCGAGGACCAGTTCGTCGAGCGCGACCTTGGCGTCCATCCGCGTCGAACGTTCCGGCTCGGGCATGCCGTCGTACTGGGCCGCGCGCAACAGGCTCAGTCGCCCGGCCACGAGAAAGGTGCCGATCGACAGCAGCAACAGCCAGAACGCGTCGGCGAGGCCCGCAACCCACCACGCCAGCGGCGTCAGCAGCGCGCCGAGTGCGGCGCCCAGGGCCATCGGTCCGAGCGTGCGTGCATCGCCGGGCAACAGCAGCAGGGCGACGCCGCCTCCGATCAGCAGCAGCCCGGGCAGCAGCGCCAGCAGCAGCCAGAGCCCACCGGCATCGGCCAGCAGCCAGTACAGGCCGGTGGCGACCGGCAGCAGCGCCAGCCATTCGCGGGGCCGCGGCGGCGGCAGGTGCACGGTCGTCATGTCAGTCCCTCAGGACGTTCATCAGCGTGAAGGCGCCCAGCGCCAGCGCGCCGGCGCTGAGCAGCTGCGCGGGCCAGCGCCACGCCAGTGTCCGGCGCTGCGCCCAGAACGCCAGGCCGGTGATGGCGCTCAGCACCCAGAAGACGCCCGTCACCACGGCTACCGTCGGCCACTCGGCGCGCATCCGCGGCGAGACGTCCAGATAGACCGCGTAGATCAACGCAACGACGCCCAGCGTCACCGCGAAGGTGACACACAGCGCGAGCACCACGGCGTTGAAGATCTGCAGGCCCTTCATGCGCCGCGCCGCTTGGCGCCTGCGGCCGGCAACAGGTGACCGACGACCCGCGGACTCGACAGCCCGGCCTTGAACATCAGCCCGACGAAGGCCCGCAGGATGCGGTCGCGGTTCTGGAACACGGAATTCACCATCGGCAGCCGGCGGCCGTCGATCGGCGTGATGCGGTCCTCGGGCTCGCTGCCGAAGCGGAAGCTCACCGTCAGGTCCACTTCGAGCGGCTCCGCCTGCCGGCGCCGTGTGGCGGGGCGACGCGGCTTCGATTGCGCGGCCTTGCGTATCATGCGTCCGTTCCTGGTAGCGCCTGTCTCATGAATGCGTCCGCAGCCACTGGCGACCTCGTCTGCTTTGCCCACGGCAAGGAAAGCGGCCCCTGGGGCCTGAAGATCACGCGGCTCGCGGAGCTTGCACGGCGATCGGGCTTCGAGGTGATGAGCCCCGATTATAGACAGACGCAGGACCCCGACGAGCGCGTCGCGATGCTGCTGGCGTTGCGCCCGCGCGCCCGGCGCCTGGTGCTCGCCGGATCGAGCATGGGCGGCTACGTCTCGGCGATGGCCTGCGCGACGCTGCAGCCGCAGGCGCTGTTCCTGATGGCCCCGGCGCTCTACTTCCCCGGCTGGGACGCCGAACCGCAGGGCATCCCGCCGCTGAGCTGCATCGTCCACGGCTGGCACGACGACGTCGTTCCCCCCGAACGCAGCCTGCGCTTCGCCCAGCGCCATCGCGCCGAGCTGCACCTGATCGACGCCGAACACACGCTCAACGCGCGCATCGAGCTGATCGCCATGCTGTTCGCCGGCCTGCTGGATCGTGTGCGCGCCGACTGATGCGTGCCTCGCCCGCGCTCGAGCACGCCTATAGGTCGGCGCGCTACACGGTGAGCATCGGTCGCCGGCGACTCGACCTTGCGATCGGGCGTGTCGATGCCGAAGCGGACGAGGTGCTGCGACGCGCCGGCTGCCGCTCGCACTGGTGCTTGCTCACACCATGCAATCCGGGCTCGCGACGCTGGCCCGCCGCGCTCAACGCGCAGCGACTGCGACGGCTGCGCGAGCTGGTCCGCCATCGCGGCTGGCGGGCTTTGCCGGCGTCGAACAGCGCCGTCGACGGTCGCTGGCGGGAGCCGGGCCTGTGCCTGTTCGACGTCGCGCCGTCCGTGGTCCAGCAGTTCGCGCGCCGTTTCGGGCAGACCGCCTGGGTATTCGGCGCGCCCGGCGCGCCGCCGCGCCTGGTGTGGACCCGCGTGGCGCTCAGCCCTGCCGATCGAGATGTCCGAGATCGCGGCCCGGCGCAATCCGGTCGCGGACCAGCCGCTTGAGTGCCGGCAGCTCCGGGAAGCCACCGTCGCGCTTGCGGTCGGCGATGACCTCGCCATTCAGCTCGACGAGGAAAACCCCTGCACTTCGCTTGCTTAGCGCCACTTCTTCGAGCTCATCCTCAAACGTGGAGAGCAGCTCCTGCGCAAGCCATGCGGCCCTCAGCAGCCAGCGGCACTTCGGGCAGTAGCCGATGACGACGCGGTTCATCGCCGCTTTTCCGGCCACGGCTCGTACGCCCGGAACTCGGCCGGCATCCGTCGCGGGCGACCGCTGGCCATGTCCACGCAGACCCATTGCGTCGCTCCGCGCAGCACGGTCTTGCCGTCCCCCTCTCGCACGATCTGGTAGCGACGCCACATCGACAGGCGAAAGTCGTTCTCGTGCACCCAGGTCGCCAGCCACAGGCGGTCGCCACCGAAGGTCGGCGCCAAGTAGTCGAGCTCGTGACGACGCGCGACGCAGCCGGCGCCGATGCGCTCGTAGGCCTCGAAATCGAGGCCCAGGCTGACCGAGTGGCTCCACGCCACCCGCTCCAGCCAGGCGAGGTAGACCACGTTGTTGGTATGACCGAAACGGTCGAGGTGCTCGGCGCCGACCGTGACCGCATCCAGGTGCGGACGCTCGACGTCCCAGTCGAAGGCGCGCGCGGCATCGTCAGGCGTCATGGGCAGTCATCGGGCTTGCGTGGAAGTCCGCAGCTTAGCGAATCCCGTTGCACCGACATTGCGAGCGGCCGGCGGCGGCGCGTAGAATTCATATCGTACTGAATCGGTCTTCTTTGATGCTCAAGCTCAGCAAACTTGCCGACTACGCCACGGTGCTGATGACGCTCGTCGCCCGCGAGCCGCAGCGCCTGCACAGCGGCCTGGAACTCGCCGAGCGCAGCCGCCTGCCGGCGCCCACCGTCGCCAAGCTGCTGAAGTCGCTGGCACGCGGCGGCCTGCTGCAGTCCCTGCGCGGCGCCCATGGCGGCTACCGCCTCGCGCGCGCGCCGGAGCACATCAGCGTCGCCGACATCATCGCCGCGCTGGAAGGACCGATCGGCGTCACCGAGTGCGCCACCCACCCCGGCGGCTGCACGCTGGAATCCGGCTGCAGCACGCGCGCGAACTGGCGCCTGATCAACGTCGCGATCCGCCAGGCCCTGGAAGCCGTGAGCCTGGCGCAGATGGCGGCCCCGCCGCCTGCCGCGCGCGACGGCGAGTTCCCGCTGACCTTCCACCGGCCGCAAGCGCTGGCCTCCCCGCAGAACCCCGCATAAGCCATGTCGACGAACACGCAGGACATCGAGGCGCTGGTCCGCAACCGTCCGTACAGCGCCGGCTTCATCACCGAGATCGACGCCGAGACGCTCCCCCCCGGCCTCAACGAGGACGTCATCCGCGCACTGTCGGCGCGCAAGAACGAGCCGCAGTGGATGCTCGACTTCCGCCTCAAGGCCTACCGCCGCTGGCTGACGATGCGCGAGCCGACGTGGGCGCACGTGCACTACCCGAAGATCGACTACCAGGGCATTTCGTACTACTCGGCGCCGAAGTCGATGAAGGACCGGCCGAAGTCGCTCGACGAGGTCGACCCCAAGCTGCTGGAGACCTATACCAAGCTCGGCATCCCGCTCAAGGAGCAGGAGATGCTGGCCGGCGTGGCCGTCGACGTGGTGTTCGACTCGGTTTCGGTCGGCACGACGTTCAAGAAGAAGCTCGCCGAGGCCGGCGTGATCTTCTGCTCGATCAGCGAGGCCGTGCAGGAACATCCCGAGCTGGTGCGCAAGTATCTGGGCACCGTCGTACCGTTCGGCGACAACTTCTACGCGGCGCTCAACTCCGCGGTGTTCACCGACGGCTCCTTCGTCTACATCCCCAGGGGCGTGCGCTGCCCGATGGAGCTGTCGACCTACTTCCGCATCAACGAGCGCAACACGGGTCAGTTCGAGCGCACGCTGATCGTCGCCGAGGAAGGCAGCCACGTCTCCTACCTCGAGGGCTGCACCGCCCCGCAGCGCGACGAGAACCAGCTGCACGCCGCGGTCGTCGAGCTGGTCGCGCTCGACGACGCGCAGATCAAGTACTCGACGGTGCAGAACTGGTATCCGGGCGACGAGCAGGGCCGCGGCGGCATCTACAACTTCGTCACCAAGCGCGGCGATTGCCGCGGCGCGCGCAGCAAGATCTCGTGGACGCAGGTGGAAACCGGCTCGGCCGTCACCTGGAAGTACCCGAGTTGCATCCTGCGCGGCGACGACTCGGTCGGCGAGTTCTACTCGGTGGCGCTGACCCATCATCACCAGCAGGCCGATACCGGCACCAAGATGATCCACGTCGGCAGGAACACGCGCTCGACGATCGTCTCCAAGGGCATCTCCGCCGGCCGCGGCCAGCAGTCCTATCGCGGTCTGGTGCGCGTGCTCGAATCCGCGGAGAACGCGCGCAACTACACGCAGTGCGACTCGCTGCTGATCGGCGACCAGTGCGGCGCCCATACCTTTCCGTACACGGAAATCCGCAATCCGACGGCCATCCTCGAACACGAGGCGACGACGTCGAAGATCAGCGACGACCAGCTGTTCTACGCCCGCTCGCGCGGCATCGGCGAAGAGGACGCCGTCTCGATGATCGTGAACGGCTTCTGCAAGCAGGTGTTCAAGGAACTGCCGATGGAGTTTGCCGTCGAGGCGCAGAAGCTGCTGCAGATCTCGCTCGAGGGCGCCGTCGGATGAGCCGCGGCCGTCGCCGGTCGCCCGCAACGGCGATCGTCGATGGCAGACCCACGGGTCCGGGTCGCAAGCCGGACCGCGGACGCGAGTTCACGCCACCGACGGCGTTGCGACACCAATAAGCTAGCCAACCGAGTCAGCCATGCTTGAAATCAACAACCTCCATGCCCGCGTCGGCGAGACCGACATTCTCAAGGGCCTGGACCTCACGGTGAATGCCGGCGAAGTCCACGCCGTCATGGGGCCGAACGGCTCCGGCAAATCCACCCTGTCGAAGATTCTCGCCGGCAGCGAGGACTACACCGTCACCGAAGGCCGCGTGCGGCTGCTCGGACAGGACCTGCTCGACATGTCCCCCGAACAGCGGGCCGCCGCCGGCGTCTTTCTCGGTTTCCAGTACCCGGTCGAGATTCCCGGCGTCAGCAACATGGTGTTTCTGAAGTCGGCCCTCAACGCCCAGCGCAAGACGCGCGGCGAGCCGGAGCTCGAGGCGGGCGACTTCCTGGCCTGGGTCCGGCACCGCGTCAAGCAGATGAAGATGGACCCGGCGATGCTGTCGCGCGGCGTCAACGAGGGCTTCTCGGGCGGCGAGAAGAAGCGCAACGAGATCCTGCAGATGCTCGTGCTCGAACCCAGGCTGATGGTCCTCGACGAAACCGACTCCGGGCTCGACATCGACGCGCTGAAGATCGTCGCGGAAGGCATCAACGCGCTGCGTTCGCCCGAGCGCGCGACGCTGCTGGTCACCCACTACCAGCGGCTGCTGGACTACGTGCAGCCGGACAAGGTGCACGTGCTGAGCGGCGGACGCATCATCAAATCCGGAGGCCCCGAGCTCGCGCACGAGCTGGAAGAAAAGGGCTACGGCTGGCTCTCGGAACAGCGGGCGGCCTGATGCTCAACCGCGACGCCTACGAATCGGCCTTCGCCCGGTTCTCCGAGACGCTGCCGGCCGCGACGATCGCGCCGCGCCGCGCCGCGTTGCAGCGCTTCCTCGACACCGGCCTGCCCGGCAAGGGACTGGAGGCCTGGAAGTACACCGACCTGAGCCCGCTCGGCGCCGAAGCGGTGGCCGCGCCGAGCGTCCGCGGCCGGCCCGAGACGCCGCTGCCGCAATTCCCGGGCATGCACACGCGCTGCTGGGTCAACGGCCGTGCGCCGGATGTCGATGCGCAAGCCGGTCCCGTCGAGACGCCCTCGGGCGAGCACGCGCACGACGGTCTGGCTAATCTCAATGCGGCGTTCGCGCTGCCCGGAATCGACCTGCTCCTCGACGACGGCGCCAGCCTCGACGCGCCATTGCACGCGCTGTTCGTGACCGAGCCGCAGGGCGACGGCGAGATGGTGCATCTGCGACATCGCATCGTGCTCGGCGAAGGCGCGAGCGCCACCGTGGTCGTGCACGAACTCGGGCGCGGAGACGCGCCGCGCTGGAGCACGCACCTGCTCGATATCGAGCTGGCGCGCGGCGCGCGGCTGCGACTCGTCCGCCTTCAGGACGAGAGTGCCGGCACGCGCGGCTGGTTCGAGGCGCGCGCTGCCGTCCACGGCGACGCGTCGCTCGACATGACCCAGGTCGATCTCGGCGGTGGCATCGTCCGCAATGACTGGCGCCCGCGCCTGCTGGGGCCCGGCGCCGACGTGGTGTTGCGCGGCCTGATGGCGCCGGTCGGACGCACCCATGTCGACAGCCAGTTCCTCACCGAACACGCCGCCGCGCATGGGCGCAGCCGCCAGTGGTTCAGGGGCCTGGCGTGGGACCGTGCGCAGGGTATCTTCAACGGCAAGGTCGTCGTGCGTCCCGGCGCACAGAAGACCGACTCGGAACAGCGCATCGCCAACCTGCTGCTGTCGCCGCGCGCGCGCATCAACGCCAAGCCCGAACTCGAGATCTACGCCGACGACGTCAAGTGTGCGCATGGCGCGACCTTCGGCCGGCTCGACCCTGCGGCCCTGTTCTACCTGCGCTCGCGCGGGGTCGACGAGGCCACGGCGCGAGCGCTGCTGATCCACGGCTTCGCCGAGGCGGTGCTCCAGCACCTGGAGCCTGCCGAGTTGCGCAAGGCCGTCGTCGCGCGCCTGCTCGAACGCATCGGCAACGAGATCGACCCGGAGGTGCTGGCATGACGGCACCGGCAGCCTCGACGACATCCCCCGGCTTCGACAGCGCACGCGTGCGCGCCGATTTCCCGATTCTCGGCGAGATCATCCACGGCAAGCGCCTGGCCTATCTCGACAATGCGGCGACGACGCAGAAGCCGGAAGCCGTGCTGCGCGCGCTCGACGACTACTACCGCCATCGCAACGCCAACGTGCACCGGGCCGTGCACGAACTCGCCGCTCGGGCGACGGCCGCCTACGAGGCGGCGCGCGACCGCATCGCCGCGTGGATGAACGCCGACCGCGAAGAGATCGTGTTCACGCGCGGCACGACCGACGCGATCAACCTGGTCGCGCGCAGCTATCTCGCGCCGCGACTGAAGGCCGCCGACGAGGTGCTGCTGACGACGATGGAGCATCACTCCAACATCGTGCCGTGGCAGCTCGCCGGCGCGAAGACCGTGGCGGCACCGGTCCGCGACGACGGCTCGCTCGACCTCGATGCCTGGCGCGCGATGCTCGGTCCGCGCACGCGGCTGGTCGCCGTCGTTCACGTCTCCAACTCGCTGGGCACGGTCAATCCGGTCGCGGAGATGATCGAGGCCGCGCATGCGCGCGGCATTCCGGTGCTGGTCGACGGCGCCCAGGCGCTGGCGCACGTGCCGCTGGACATGCGGGCGCTTGGCGCCGACTTCTACACCGCTTCGGCGCACAAGTTCTACGGACCTACCGGCTTCGGCTTCCTGTACGCCCGCCGCGAGCTGCTGGAAGGCATGGCCCCGCGCGACGGCGGCGGCGACATGATCGAGACGGTCGCCTTCGACGGCAGCACCTGGAACGAGGTGCCGTACAAGTTCGAGGCCGGCACGCCGGACATCGCCGGCGCCATCGGCGCCGCCGCCGCACTCGACTACCTGGCTGGCGTCGGTCTCGAAGCCGTGGCCGCACACGAACATGCGCTGCTGGAGTACGCGACGGCGCGCATGCCTACCGTTCCCGGACTGCGTCTGATCGGCACGGCGCCCGACAAGGGCGGCATCCTGTCGTTCGTGATGGCGCAGGCGCATGCCCACGACATCGGCAGCATCCTCGATCAGGCCGGCGTCGCGATCCGCACCGGCCACCACTGCACGATGCCGTTGATGAGACGCTTCGACGTTCCGGCGACGGCGCGCGCGTCGATCGCGATGTACAACGACCGCGAGGACATCGACCAGCTCGTCGATGCGCTGAAGACCGTGGCACGACTCTTCGACTGACCGCCGGTCCGCAGGCCGCAACCGTTCATACCCACATCCTTGGCGGTCACGACCGCCGGGGCCGCCGTCGACGGCGTCGGTCGGCCGCGTCGCAAAATCGACGCACGCCGTGGTTAGGCTGGATGGCATCGAAGTTGCTGTTGCCATCCCATGACATCAGACGTATTCCCCCCGGCCGCTCGCGCGGCGGTCACCGGCCTGCGCAGGCTCGTGACGCTCGGTCTGCTGCTCGTCGTGACGGGCTGCACCGAGAGCGGCGGCACCGATCCGGCGGCGAGCGCCGACGCCAAGCTTCGCGGCCTCGACGTCGAGCTCGTCGATGCCAGTCCGGCTGCGCCCGCCCTCGTGAACGGCACCTGCGTCATCTTCGCGCCGCGCCTGAACGCCGTGGAGTTGCTGCTGTACTGGCTCGATCCGGCGATCTCGGCAATGACCCATATCGGCGCATCGATGCAGCAATGCCTGTCCGGCGAGGCCGAGCCCTACGTGACGAGCTGGAAAGCCTTCTTCGGCCAGACGGTGTGGATCGACAACGACGGCGACTGCCCCACCGGCGTGTCCTGCTACTGGCCCGGTTCGGCGGTGATCATGCTCGACCAGGCGACCATCACCGAGCGCGAGCGCCCGGACGACTTCATCGCCTCGCTGCTGGGCCACGAGCTGTATCACGCCGTCGCCGGCTACTACCACCCCTGACGCGCCGATCGCTTTTCAGGCCGGTTCGAGTGCCACGATGCGCAGGTCCAGGCGCTCGCTGCCCTGCCAGCGGTTGACGGCCAGCGAATAGGCGATCCGGACCGCCGACCCTCGGCGTGCCAGGCGCTCCACTCCGTTGAAGTCGATCGCGTCGTGCACCGTTCCGGCATGGCGCAGGCGGTACTTGATGTGCGCACCGTCGGCGCCTACCGGGCGCGCGTCGAGCACGTCGAAACAGCCCTCGAACAGCGGCTCCGGACATCCCTGCCCCCATGGCCCCGACGTCTCGAGCATGCGCGCCGTCTCCAGCGTCAGTTCGTCCGTCGCCAGCTCGCCGTCGGTTTCCAGGCAGTGTTCGAGTGCGGCGGCGTCCAGCGTTCCACGGCACTGCGCGTCGAACGCGCTACGGAAGGCGTCGAGTGCCCCCGGCCTGAGACTGAGCCCCGCGGCCATCGCGTGACCGCCGAAGCGCTCGATCAGGCCCGGCGCACCGGCGTCGATGGCGGCGAGCACATCCCGCAGATGCAGACCGGGAATCGAGCGCCCCGAACCCTTGAGCAGCTCGCCTTCCTGAGCGGGGGCGAACGCGATCACCGGCCGATGGCGCTGCTGCTTCACCCGGCCGGCAACGATGCCGACGACGCCCTCATGCCAATCCTCGCGGAACAGGCAGATGCCCACGGCCTCGTCGTCGACCAGCAGCGCAGCCGCGTCCTCGCGCATCTGCGCCTCGATATCGCGGCGGCTGCGGTTGTACTGGTCCAGCTCGCGCGCGAGCCGCAGGGCCTGCCCGGCATCCTCCGCGAGCAGGCACTCGATGCCGGTGCGGATATCGTCGAGGCGACCCGCCGCGTTGATGCGCGGGCCGAGCACGAAGCCGAGATCTTGTGCCGTGAGCCAGGTCGGCTCGCGCCCCGCAACCTGCAGCAGCGCGAGCAGCCCCGGTCGCGCGTGGCCGGCGCGCAGCCGGCGCAGACCGTGTTCCACGAGAATGCGGTTGTTGCGGTCCAGACGCACGACATCGGCCACCGTGCCCACCGCGACGAGATCTAGCAGGCTCGAAAGTCTCGGACCGCCGTCGTCGCCGAATCGTCCGCGCGCGCGCAGCTCCGCGCGCAGGGCCAGCAGCACGTAGAACATGACGCCGACGCCGGCCAGATGCCTGGACGCGAACCGGCAGCCGGCCTGGTTCGGATTGACGATGACGTCGGCGGACGGCAGCTCGGCCCCGGGCAGATGGTGGTCGGTCACGATCACGCGCAGGCCATGCGCCTGTGCCCGGGCGACGCCGGCGACGCTGCTGATGCCGCTGTCGACGGTCACCAGCAGCCGTGCGCCGGTGGCCGCGGCGGCATCGGCCAGCGCCGGCGACAGGCCGTAGCCCATGCGAAAGCGATCCGGTACGACGTAGTGCACCTGCGCCGCACCCAGCGCGCGCAGACCGAGCACCGCGAGTGCCGTACCGGTGGCGCCGTCGGCATCGTAGTCGCCGCTGATGACGATGGGCGCGCCGGCCTCGAGGGCATCGGCGAGCAGCACCGCCGCTTCGGCTGCGCCCGTCAGCGAGTCCGGCGGCAGCAAGCCGGCAACGTCCAGACTCAGCGAGTCCTCACCGATGCCGCGCGCCGCGAATATCCGGCGCAAGACCGGCGGCAGCGTCGCCGGCAACAGCTCCGGGTTGCCCGGTGGCCGGCGGCGCAGTCTCGGCGTCACTTCATGTGCGCGAGCAGGGCCTGCTCGACGGC
Organism: Sinimarinibacterium flocculans; assembly: GCF_003201205.1. GTDB lineage: Bacteria > Pseudomonadota > Gammaproteobacteria > Nevskiales > Nevskiaceae > Solimonas > Solimonas flocculans. The sequence continues at coordinate 193,838 of NZ_QICN01000004.1, read as the reverse complement.
GCCGCGCTCTGCCGGCACGCGGATCAGCCCCTGCAGGCCATCCTTCATGACGATGTCCGGGTCCTTCAGCCCGTTGCCGGTGAGGGTGCAGACCACCGTGCTGCCGGCGGCGATGCGGCCGCTGCGGATGTCGCGCAGCGCGCCGCACAGCGACGCGGCGGACGCCGGCTCGCAGAACACGCCCTCGGTCGCCGCGAGCTGCTTCTGCGTGGCGAGAATCTCGGCGTCGCTGCATTCGTCGAACCAGCCGCCGGACGCCTTCTGCGCCGCCCAGGCCAGCTCCCAGGACTGCGGATGCCCGATGCGGATCGCCGTGGCCACCGTCTCCGGCTCGGCGACGGGGGCCCCGCGCAGGAACGGCGCGGCGCCGGCGGCCTGATAGCCCGCCATCACCGGCCGGCGATCGACGAGTGCCGTCGTCTCGTAAGCCGGCGGCGTGCCGAAGGCGGCGGATGCATCGGAGTGCCCGCCGCTCATTTCGCTGTAGCCCATCCAGTAGGCCGAGATGTTGCCGGCGTTGCCGACCGGCAGGCAGTGATAGTCCGGCGCGCGACCAAGCGCCTCGACGATCTCGAAGGCCGCGGTCTTCTGCCCCTGCAGGCGGTAGGGGTTGATCGAATTGACGATGGCCACCGGCGTCGTTTCGCCGATCTGCTTGACCAGGCGCATGCCGTCGTCGAAGTTGCCCTGGATCTGGATCACGACGGCGCCGTGGACCACCGCCTGCGCCAGCTTGCCCAGCGCGATTTTGCCGTCAGGAATCAGCACGAACGCGGTGATGCCGGCACGCACCGCATACGCCGCCGCGGCCGCCGAGGTGTTGCCGGTCGAGGCGCAGATGACCGCGCGGGCACCCTCGTGCACGGCCTGCGTGACCGCGACGGTCATGCCGCGGTCCTTGAACGAGCCGGTGGGGTTGAGCCCCTCGAACTTGACGTACAGCTCGCCTTCGAAACCGATCTGTCGCGGAATGTGCTCCAGCCGGATCAGCGGCGTGCGGCCCTCGCCCAGCGAGATCGCACGGGCATCCGGCGCCAGCGGCAGCCGGGAACGGTAGGCATCGATGAGGCCGGTATAGCGGGTCATGGGCATGCGATCAGTCGAACTTCTCCACGCGCAGGCGCATCGCGCCCGAGCGCACGAACGGCAGCTTCTGCATCTCCTCCAGCGCATCGCCGAAGCGATGCTCGGCGATCACCGAGGTGATCAGCGCGATCGTCGCATCTTCGCCGCCGCGCGGCTCGCGCTGCAGGATCGCCTCGACGCTGATCTCGTGCGCCGCGAGGATGGCGGTGATCTGCGACAGCACGCCCGGCTCGTCGGCCACGCGCAGGCGCAGGTAGAACGCGCTCTGCGCGTCCCGGATCGAGATGACCGGCAGTGGTCGCAGCGCGTCCGGCTGGAAGGCCAGCGCCGGAACCGAGTGGCGCGCTTCCGCCGACAGGGCGCGGGCGATATCGAGGATGTCGGCGACGACCGCCGACGCCGTCGCATCGCCGCCGGCACCGCGACCGTAGAAGCCGACCTCGCCGACCGCATTGCCGTGCACGACGACGGCATTGAGCACACCGTCGACCTTCGCCAGCAGCGTGTCGTCGGGAATCAGTGTCGGGTGCACGCGCAGCTCGACGCCGTCGCCGCCGCGCTTGGCGATGCCGAGCAGCTTGATGCGGTAACCGAAGACCTGGGCGATCTCGATGTCCTGCGGCGTGACGGCCGTGATGCCCTCGATGGCGATGTCGTCGAAGGCCAGGGGCATGCCGAAGGCCAGCGCAGCGAGGATCGCCAGCTTGTGCGCGGCGTCCACGCCTTCGACGTCGAAGGTCGGGTCGGCCTCGGCGTAGCCCAGGCGTTGGGCATCGGCCAGGGCGTCGGTGAAGGACTGCCCGCGCAGGGCCATCTGCGTGAGGATGTAGTTGCAGGTGCCGTTGATGATGCCGGCGATGCCATCGATCACGTTGCCGGCCAGGCCCTCGCGGATCGCCTTGATGATCGGGATGCCGCCGGCGACGGCGGCCTCGAAACCGATCACGCCGTCGGCGTCCGCGGCGGCGGCGAAGATCTCGTTGCCGGCCTCGGCCAGCAGCGCCTTGTTGGCGGTCACCAGCGGCTTGCCGCGCGCGATCGCCGCCAGCGTCAGTTCGCGTGCAACGCCGGTCCCACCGATCAGCTCGACGACGATGTCGACGTCGGCTTCGCGCACCAGCCGGCCGGCGTCGTCCCACATCTGCACGCCGTCCAGGTTGCAGTCGCGCGCACGACCCGGCGTACGCGTGGCGGCGTCGGTGACGACCACCGGCCGGCCGACGCGGCGCGTGATCTCCGCGGCGTTGTTCTTCAGCAGACGGACGACGCCCTGCCCGACCGTGCCCAGGCCGATGACGCCGATTCGTACGGGAGCGCTCATGCTTGAATCCGTTTCCTGTGTCAGTGGCCGCGTTCCGTCATCCGGCTCGCGCTTTCCAGACCCCGGGAAGCCGCAGGCGGCCGGCCGGAACCGCCGTTCAGGCGTTCTTGAGCATCCGCTTGATGCCGCGGATGGCCTGGCGCGTACGATGCTCGTTCTCGATCAGCGCGAAGCGGACGTGGCTGTCGCCGTACTCGCCGAAGCCGACGCCCGGCGAGACGGCGACCTTGGCCTCGTCGAGCAGGCGCTTGGAGAACTCCAGGGAGCCGAGATGCCGGTACGCCTCGGGAATCTCGGCCCAGACGAACATCGTCGCCTTGGGCTTGTCGACCTTCCAGCCGGCGGCGTTGAGGCCCTCGCACAGCACGTCGCGGCGCGACCGGTACATGTCGCGAATCTCGCCGACGCAGTCCTGCGGTCCCTCGAGTGCCGTGATCGCGGCCACCTGGATCGGCGTGAACATGCCGTAGTCCAGGTAGGACTTGATGCGCGCCAGCGCCCCGACCAGCGTCGGGTTGCCGGCCATGAAGCCGACGCGCCAGCCCGGCATGTTGTACGACTTCGACAGCGTGAAGAACTCGACCGCGACATCCTTGGCGCCCGGAACCTGCAGCACCGAAGGGGCCTTGTAGCCGTCGAAGACGATGTCCGCATAGGCCAGATCGTGGATCAGCCAGATGCCGTGCTCGCGGCACAGCGCGACGGCCTTCTCGAAGAATCCGATGTCGATGCACTGCGTCGTCGGATTTCCCGGGAAGTTGAGGATCAGCATCTTCGGCGCGGGCCAGGTCTCCTTGATCGCGCGCTGCAGTTCCTCGAAGAAATCGACGTCCGGCGTCAGGCGCACGTGGCGCACGTCCGCGCCGGCAAGCACGACGCCGTAGGGATGGATCGGATACGCGGGGTTGGGCACCAGCACGACGTCGCCGGCCGCCAGGGTCGCGAACGCCAGATGCGCCAGCCCTTCCTTGGAGCCGATCGTCGCGATCACCTCGGACTCGGGGTCGAGATCGACCGCATAGCGCTGCTTGTACCATCGCGCCATCGCGCGCCGCAGTCGCGGCACGCCCTTGGACACCGAGTAGCGATGCGTGTGCACCGCATCCTCGTCGGCGTGCTCGGGCTTGATGTATTCCGACTCGGTTCCGCGGACGGCCGCCTCGACCAGCTTGTCGACGATGTGCCGCGGCGCCGGCTGGTCCGGGTTGCCCATGCCGAAGTCGATGATGTCCTCGCCGCGGGCTCGTGCAGCCTTCTTCAGATCGCCGACGATGTTGAAGACATAGGGCGGCAGGCGCTGGATGCGCGGAAAATCCGTTTGGACGGCAGGGATCTGAACGACGGGGGTGTTCACGGCAGTTCCGGGAGGGAGCCGACAGCGGCGGGCGGACGCAAAAGGGCCGGTATTATTCCCGCGCGGCCCCGGACTTGCAAAGCAAAGGCGCGCTTGCGCGCAGGGCCGTCAGCCGCCGTTCGCCGACACCGTGTGGGCCGGCAGCAGGTTGGCCGGATTCACCGGCTTGCCGCTGCGGCGGATCTCGAAGTGCAGCATCGGCCGGTTCTCCGGGCCGCGTCCCATCGTCGCGATGGGCTGCCCGGCGGTGACGACGTCGCCTTCCTTCACATGGCGGCGCGCGTTGTAGCCGTAGGCCGACAGGAACAGCTCGTCGTGCTTGATGATGATCAGCTCGCCGTAGCCCTTGAGCGCGTTACCGCTGTACACCACGCGCCCCGGTGCCGCCGCGAGGATCGGCTGACCGTCGTTTCCGGCCAGATCCAGTCCGCGGTTGCCGTCCTTGCCGAAGCCGCGAAGCACCGTGCCGGCCGTCGGCCAGCTCCAGGCGTAGCCGCCGACCGCCGTCTGCGGCGGCTCTTCCGGCGCCGGCGGCACCCGCGGCGCGGGACTGCCCGGCTGGATCGCACGCGGCTTGCCGATCGCGACGTCGTCCATCCCGACCGATTCGATCTCGCCGGTGACGTAGCGCTCGCGCGCCACCTCGGTGCCCGGCGCCGGCTTGAGCCGCAGCACCTGCCCGGGGAAAATCAGGTAGTCGGAGCCGACCCCGTTCCAGCGCGCGAGCTGGCGATAGTCGAGCTGGTGGCGAAAGGCGATCGAGTACATCGTGTCGCCGCTCACGACCATGTAGTCGTCGGCGCCGACCTCGCGCTCGGGCACGACGACGGTGCGTTCCTCGTCCCAGGTCGACCAGCCGGCGCAACCGCCGACCAACAGCGCACAGGCGAGCGAGGCGCCGCGAATCAACGGACGGTTTGCCATGCGAGCAATCCTACCGCGAGCAGTACCAGCACCGTCCAGCCGATCGCATCGACGTAGCGTCGCAGGGTCGGCTCGATGCGCGGTCCGGCGATGCGGATCAGGCCGGCGACCAGCAGGAAGCGTCCGCCGCGCCCGACCAGCGAACCGACCACGAACGGCAGCAACCCCATCTGCGCCGCTCCCGCGGAGATCGTGAAGATCTTGTACGGAACCGGCGTGAAGCCGGCGACGAACACCGCCCAGAAGCCGTAGCGCTCGAACCAGGCGCCGACCTTCACGTAGGCCGGCAGATAGCCCAGACGCTCGATCAGCGGCAGCGCCGCGTCGAGCAGGAAATGGCCGATCGCGTAGCCGAGCAGGCCACCGAGCACCGAGGCCGCGGTCGTCAGCAGCGCCAGGAACGCCCAATCGCGTGGCCGTGCCAGCGTCATCGGCGCCAGCATCACGTCCGGCGGGATCGGGAAGAACGAGGACTCCGCCGCGCTCACCGCACCCAGGTACCAGTTGGCGTGACGGTGCCGCGAGGCCCGCATCATCCAGTCGTACAGGCGGCCGAAAGGACCCATCAATGCTTGCCCGGCAGCAACGGCACGAAGCTGACGCGGCCCAGGTCCTGCTCGCGGACGCCGGCGCCGCGCCGGTCGATCTGGCGCAGGCTCTGCGCGCCCTGCGGACCGACCGGGATCACCAGACGCCCGCTGGGCGAGAGCTGGCTGATCAGTGCCGGCGGCACGGTCTCGGTCCCCGCGGTGACGACGATGCCGTCGTACGGCGCATACGGCAGCCAGCCGTTGATACCGTCGGCGTAGCCGAAGTGCACGTTGCGGTAGTGCAGCCCGGCCAGCCGCCGCCGTGCGAGTTCGGACAGCGGCTTGATGCGCTCGACGGTGAAGACCGTCGGCACCAGTTCGGCGAGGATCGCGGTCTGGTAGCCGCTGCCGGTGCCGATCTCGAGCACCCGTTGCGGCTTGCGACCGCGCAGCAGCGCCATCGTCATCATCGCCACCACCAGCGGCTGCGAGATCGTCTGCGCGTGACCGATGGGCAGCGCGTTGTTCTCGTAGGCACGGTTCTTCAGCGCGTCGTCGACGAACTCGTGGCGCGGCACCCGGGCGACCGCGGCGAGCACGCGCTCGTCGGTGACGCCCTGGCTGCGCAGCTCGTCGACCAGGCGCTGCTGGCCGCTGCTGGGCGTCGCCGACGAAGCGCTCAGCCCACGGGGAGAACGCGGCACGTTCACAGGGCCTGCGCCCATTCGCCGAGCTGCTCCAGCGTGGCATGGCGGGTCAGGTCGACCAGCAGCGGGGTGATGGCGACGCGGTGCCGCGTGATGGCGTGGAAATCGGTGCCCGGCCCGCAGTCCGCCTCCGAACCGGCGGCGCCGATCCAGTAGATCTGACGACCGCGCGGATCGCTGGATTCGAACACCTTCTCCGCACGATGGCGGTTGCCCAGGCGCGTGACCTCGAAACCCTGCAGCTCGTCCCAGGGCACGTCGGGCACGTTGACATTGAGGATGGTGTCGCCGGCCAGCGGCGCGACCTGCAGCCGCTCGACCAGCCGCAGGGCGACGCGGGCCGCGGTGTCGTAGTGCCGCGGCGTGATCGACACGTTCGATACGGCGATCGCCGAGTAGCCGAGATGACGGCCTTCCATCGCCGCCGCGACCGTCCCCGAATAGAGCGTGTCGTCGCCGAGGTTGGCGCCGGCATTGATGCCGGACACGACCATGTCCGGCTGTTCGTCGAGCAGGCCCGACAGCGCCAGATGGACACAGTCGGTCGGCGTGCCGTCGACGCACATCGTGCCGTCGGCATGGTGCTGCACGCGCAGTGGGTGCATCAGCGTCAGCGAATTGCTGGCGCCGCTGCGATTGCGGTCGGGGGCCACGACGGTGACGGTGTGCTCCTGGCGCAGCGTGTCCCGCAGGCACAGCAAGCCCGGCGCCATACAGCCGTCGTCGTTCGAGAGAAGGATTTTCATGAGGGCGAATCGGTTGGTGTAAGTTTACCAGTCCCGATGCCCGTCAGCCCGGACTCGCCTCCGGGATCAGGCCATCCGCACCCGGGATGGCGCCGCCCCGCACAGGAGCTATCGATGGACGACGACGCCGAACTGTTCCGGCAGGCCATGCGCGACGTGCGCCCGCTGGCACCGTCGGAACGCGTCGCCCGGCGCAGCCTGCCGCGACCGCCGCCGATCGCGCGCTCGCGCGCCGCCGACGATCGCGAGGTGATCGACTCCCTGCTCGCCGAACCCGACCCGGAATGGCTCGAACATGGCGAAACCCTGCAGTACCGTGCCCCCGGGGTGCAGGACGGCGTGCTGCGCCGGCTGCGGCGCGGCCACTATCGCCTCGACGGCAACCTCGACCTGCATGGCATGAACCGCGCGCGGGCGCAGCAGGCGGTGGCGGGCTTTCTGGCCGACTGCGCGGTACGCGACCGCCGCTGCGTGCGCATCGTCCACGGCAAGGGCAACGGATCGCCGAACAGCGGTCCGGTGCTCAAGCGCTTGCTGGACGGCTGGCTGAGGCGGCGGCGCGACGTGCTCGCCTACTGCAGTGCGCGCCCGGCCGATGGCGGCACCGGCGCCGTCTACGTCCTGCTGCGAGCCAGCTGACGGCTTCTACGGCAGCGAGCCGGCGGCTGCCGCGGCGCGCATCGGATTGAGCTCCAGCGCGAGCTGGTCGAGCAACTGGCGGAATCGCGATGCCCCCGACATGCGCGCGATCTGGATGCCGCCCTGCAAGGCCGCGCAGATCTCGACGGCCTTGTCGAGCGCGTCGCCGTTGAACTGCAGCACATCCTCACGCCGACCCTGCTCCAGCGTGCCGCGCAACCACTCCTGCACGTCGCGCATCAGCAGACGGGTCTCGAGCCGCATCGGTTCCGGCAGCGCGCAGAACTCGGAGGCCAGCGCGCCACCGGGGCACAGCAGGCAGTCGTCGGCCTTGCGCGGCTCGCCGAGGTAGGCGCGGTAGGTGCCGAAATAGGCCTGCAGCCGCGCCCAGGCATCGAGATCGGGTGACAGGGCCGCGACCCAAGCATGGAAGCGCTCGCGATAGCGCTGCACCAGCGTGACGCCGAGATCTTCCTTCGACGGAAAGTGGTAGTGGATCGCGGCGTTGCGGATGCCGAGCTGAACGGCGATGTGCTGATAGGCGAAGCCGCCGTAGCCGCGGCGCTGCAGCAGCTCCTCGGCACATTCGAGGATCGCTTCCCGGGTGTCGCGGCGGCCGGCGCGGCGCGCCCTGGCGTCTTCGGCTGGGGGGGCGGTCTGCAACATCGCCTGAGTGTATTCCCCTAGCCAACAGCGAGACAACCGCACTCAGCCGCCGTGCAGCAGCACCACCGCGTGTGCCGCCAGCCCTTCCCGGCTGCCGATCGCGTCCATGCCCTCGTTGGTCGTCGCCTTGACGTTGACCCGGTCGCGACCGATGCCCAGCGCGTCGGCAAGCGCCGTGCGCATCGCCTCGACGTGGGGCGCCACGCGCGGCACCTGGGCGATGAGGCTCAGGTCGGCATTGACCACGCCGTATCCGGCGTCGCCGATGCGCCGCATCACCTCGGCCAGCAGCCGGCGGCTGTCGATGCCCTTGTACTGCGGGTCGCTGTCCGGAAACAGGCGTCCGATATCGCCGCCACCGATGGCGCCGAGCAGGGCGTCGCAGAGCGCGTGGATCAGCACATCGCCGTCCGAGTGGGCGACGATGCGGTACGGGCATTCGATGAAGACGCCGCCGAGCGTGACGCCATCGCCGGGTTCGAGGCGGTGCGTGTCGAATCCGTGGCCGATCCGCAGGCTGGTGCTCATGGTCCCTCCTCCAGCCGGGCCAGCCAGAACTCGGCCAGCCGCAGGTCCTCGGGAAACGTCACCTTGATGTTCGACTCACGTCCCCGCACCAGCCGCGGCTGCAGGCCGGCCCGCTCCATGGCCGCGGCCTCGTCGGTGATCTCCGCCCCGGCCTGCAGGCTCTCGCGCAGCGCGGCGCTCAGGGCCTCGAGGCCGAACAGCTGTGGCGTCTGCGCCCGCCAGAACTGGCTGCGGTCGATCGTTTCCACGGCACGGGTCTGCTGCGCGCGCTTGAGCGTGTCGGCCACCGGCAGTGCGAGCAGCCCGCCGTTGCGTTCGTCGGCCTCATCGCGCAGCCGCTCGACGTCGCTCCAGCTCACGCAGGGGCGCGCCGCGTCGTGCACCAGCACGCGCACGTCGCGAAAGCCGCGGCTGTGCTCGGCGACGACCGCGAGGCCGGCGAGTACCGACTCGGCCCGCGCCGCGCCGCCGATCGCGGTATGCACGCGCGGATGACGCGCCAGCGGCAGGCGCGGGTACTCCGCATCGTTGCGCGCGAGCACCAGCACCACGCCATCGATCCAGTCCAGATCGAGAAACGGCGCGACGCTCCACTCGAGTATCGTGCGTCCGCGCAGCTCGGCGTACTGCTTGGGACGACCCAGGTTCATCCGTGTACCGCCGCCGGCAGCGGGGATCACTACCCAGTAGCGCGCGTGCCGGGGCACGGTCGGGTCGTCGCTTCGAAAACGGTCGGAGGCGATCAGGGATTGACGACGAGATAGAAGGTCTCGCCGTCCCTGATCATGCCCAAGGTGGTGCGCGCACGGGCCTCGATGGCTGCCGTCCCCTGTCCGAGGTCGCGGACTTCGGCATCGAGCGCCGCATTGCGCGCGCGAAGCGCGTCGTTCTCGTCCTGCATGGCCTGTGCCTGCTGCTTGAGTCGATGCGTATGCGCAATGCCGCCGTCGGCGATCCACAGGCGCCACTGCATGGCCAGCAGCAGCAGGATCAGGACGCCGAGGGCGACGCGCTGGCCCATCGCCTACAAGGCCACCGGGAACGCCGACGCGCCCGGATAGCGCGCGCGACTGCCGAGCTCGCGCTCGATGCGCAGCAGCTGGTTGTACTTGGCCATGCGGTCGGAGCGGCACAGCGAGCCGGTCTTGATCTGCGTCGCTGCCGACCCGACGGCGATGTCGGCGATCGTCGCATCCTCGGTCTCGCCCGAGCGGTGCGAGACGACACTCGAATAGCCGGCGACGGTCGCCATCTCGATCGCATCCAGCGTCTCGGTCAGCGTGCCGATCTGGTTGGGCTTGATCAGGATGCTGTTGGCGATGCCCTTGGCGATGCCTTCGCCCAGGATCTTCGTGTTGGTCACGAACAGGTCATCGCCGACGAGCTGCACCGTGCCGCCGAGCTTCTCGGTCAGCGTCTTCCAGCCCTTCCAGTCGTTCTCGGCACAGCCGTCCTCGATCGAGATGATCGGGTACTTCGCGCACAGGCCGGCGAGAAAGTCGGCGAACTGCTCCGAGGTGAACGACTTGCCCTCGCCATGCAGGTTGTACTTGCCCTTCTCGTAGAACTCGCTCGACGCGACATCCAGGCCCAGGTAGACGTCCTTGCCCGGCTTGTAGCCGGCCTTGGCGATGGCATCGACGAGGCAGTCGAGCGCCGCGGCGTTCGACGGCAGGTCCGGGGCGAAACCGCCCTCGTCGCCGACGGCCGTGTTGAGCTTCTTTCCCTGCAGCACCTTCTTGAGCGTGTGGAAGATCTCCGCGCCGCAGCGCAGCGCCTCCGAGAAGCTGGCCGCGCCGACCGGCAGGATCATGAACTCCTGGATGTCAACGTTGTTGTCGGCGTGCGCGCCGCCGTTAATGACGTTCATCATCGGCACCGGCAAGGTGCGGCTGCCGACGCCGCCGAGGTGGCGGTACAGCGAGACGCCCTTCTCCGTCGCCGCCGCCTTCGCCGTGGCCAGGGACACCGCGAGAATCGCGTTGGCGCCGAGCTTCGCCTTGTTGTGCGTGCCGTCGAGCGCGATCATGGTCTGGTCGACGCGCGCCTGGTCCTGCGCATCCAGGCCGATGACGGCCTTCGCCAGCGGACCTTCGGCGTTCTTCACCGCCTTCAGCACGCCCTTGCCGAGGTAGCGCGTCTTGCCCCGGGTCGGGGCTCCGTCACGCAGCTCCACCGCCTCGCGCGTACCGGTCGACGCGCCGGACGGCGCTGCCGCGACACCGCGGGCGCCGGACGCCAGCGTCACGCAGGCCTCCACGGTCGGGTTGCCACGGGAGTCGATGATTTCGAGAGCGGAGACGGAAACGATCTGGGACATGTAGTGCGGTGGTGTTGGCGTGTGGGTTCAGGTGCGCAGCCGGTCTTCGAGCAGACCGCCGGCCTTGGTCACCCGGTCGATCTCGACCAGGGTGGTGAGCAGCGATTCGAGATGCGTCAGCGGCAGGGAATTCGGGCCGTCGCAGAGGGCTTCGTCCGGGCGCGGGTGGGTTTCCATGAACACCCCGGCGACGCCGGCGCCGACCGCCGCGCGCGCGAGGACCGGAATCATCTCGCGCATGCCGCCGGAGGCGTTGCCCTGCCCGCCCGGCAGCTGCACCGTGTGCGTGCTGTCGAAGACTACCGGCGCGAACTTGCGCATGATCGCCAACCCACGCATGTCGGCCACCAGGTTGTTGTAGCCGAACGAGAAGCCGCGTTCGCACAGCAGGAACTGGTGGGGCGCCACCGCCGTCATCTTGTCGATGACGTTGCCCATCTCCCAGGGCGACATGAACTGCCCCTTCTTGACGTTGATGGGCCGCCCGGTGCGCGCGACGTTCTGCATGAAGTTGGTCTGCCGGCACAGGAAGGCCGGGGTCTGGATGACGTCGATGACGCTGGCGACCTCGCCCAGCGGCGTGTCCTCGTGGACATCGGTCAGCACCGGCACGCCGATCTGCTTCTTGACGTTCTCCATGATCTTCAGGCCGCCTTCGAGACCCGGTCCGCGGTAGCTCTTGTGCGAGCTGCGGTTGGCCTTGTCGAAGGAGCCCTTGAAGACGAAGAGAATCCCGAGCTTCTCGGCGATCGGCTTGATGTGCCCGGCCACGTCGAGCGCCAGCTGTTCCGACTCCAGCGTATCGGGGCCGGCGATCAGGAAGATCGGATGCCGGTCGCCGATGTCGCGTCCGAGCAGCCTGTTCATGCCACGCGCGCCGGATTCGCCGAATCGGCAGCCGCCTGGTGCGCGAGGTGGTGCTCGCGCGCGGCACGCACGAAACCCTCGAACAGCGGATGACCGTCGCGCGGCGTCGACGTGAACTCCGGATGGAACTGGCAGCCGACGAAGAACGGATGGTTCGACAGCTCGACCATCTCGACCAGCTCGTTCTCGACCGACTCGGCGACCAGGTCGAGCCCGCCGTCGGCGAGCTGCTGCTTGTAGTTGTTGTTGAACTCGAAGCGGTGACGATGGCGCTCGCTGATGATCTCGGCGTTGTAGAGCGCGCGCGAACGCGAGCCTGCCTTGAGACGGCAGGCCTGCGAGCCGAGGCGCATCGTGCCGCCCTTGTTCGACTCCAGCGTGCGCGTATGCATGCGCCCGTCGGCATCGCGCCACTCGGTCACCAGCGCGATCACCGGATGCGGCGTCTTGGGATCGAACTCGGTGCTGTGTGCATTGTCGAGGCCGCAGACACTGCGCGCGTATTCGATCACGGCCACCTGCATGCCCAGGCAGATACCCAGGTACGGGATGCGGTTCTCGCGCGCATAGCGCACGGCCACGATCTTGCCTTCGATGCCGCGTTCGCCGAAGCCGCCGGGAACGAGGATCGCGTCGACGCCCTGCAGCGCGCGCAGCCCCTGGGTCTCCAGCGTCTCGGACTCGACGTAGCGGATCTTCACCCGCGTGCCGGTGTGCATGCCGGCGTGGAACAGCGCCTCGTTGAGCGACTTGTAGGCATCGGCGAGGTCGACGTACTTGCCGACCATCGCGATCTGCACCTCGGTATCCGCCGAAACGCGCGCATCGACCAGTCGCTCCCAGGCGGAGAGATCGGCCTGCCGGCATTCGAGTCCGAAGTGCTGCACGACCAGATCGTCGAGGCTCTGCTGGTGCAGCCAGCCAGGAATCTTGTAGATGTCGTCGACGTCGACGGCGGCGATGACCGCCTTGTACGGCACGTTCGTGAACAGGGCGATCTTGCGACGCTCGCCGTCCGGCAGCGGGCGCTCGGTGCGGCACACGAGCACGTCCGGCTGGATGCCGATGCCGCGCAGTTCCTTGACCGAGTGCTGCGTCGGCTTGGTCTTGAGTTCGCCCGACGCCTTGACGAACGGCACCAGCGTCAGGTGCATGTACAGGGCATGCGAGCGACCGAGCTCCACCCCCATCTGGCGGATCGCCTCGAGGAACGGCAGCGACTCGATGTCGCCGACGGTGCCGCCGATCTCGACGATGCAGATGTCGGCGCCCGCCGCGCCCTTGAGGACATTGGCCTGGATCTCGTCGGTGATGTGCGGAATCACCTGCACGGTCTTGCCGAGATAGTCGCCGCGGCGCTCCTTCTCGAGCACGTTGCGGTAGACCTGTCCGGTGGTCAGGTTGGACCAGCGCGTGGTCTTGCCGCGCAGGAAGCGCTCGTAGTGCCCCAGGTCGAGGTCGGTCTCGGCGCCGTCCTCGGTGACGAACACCTCGCCGTGCTGGAACGGGCTCATCGTGCCGGCGTCGACGTTGATGTACGGGTCGAGCTTGATCATGCTGACCTTCAGGCCGCGCGATTCGAGGATCGCGCCCAGCGAGGCCGCGGCAATGCCCTTGCCCAGCGAAGACACCACCCCCCCGGTCACGAAGATGTATCGCGTCTGATGCGGCGCGTCGGCCATGGGTGATAGCGGCGGTGGGTTTCGCGAATTTTACGTGAAGCGTCCCCCTGCGCTCAATTCGACGGCTCCGGCAGCGTGTGTTCCCAACGCATCTGCAGGCCCAGCCGGCGCGCGGCCGGCGCCTGCCAGCGTCCCCCGGCCGCCAGCAGCTCGCCGTCATGCCAGAGCAAGGGCATGCGCTCGCGCAGCCACGGCGGCATGCCGGCCTGCTGACACAGCCGCGTCAGCAGGCGCGCCGGGCCGCTCTCGTCCAGACGGATCCGCTCGCCGCCCCCGGCAAAACCGACCGTGCTGCCCGCCGGCGGACGCCGCGCCACACACACGCGGCCGCAGCCGTCCGGAAGCTCGACGGTGCGGCCGCGCGGCCAGCGCAGGACGTGCCCGCTCGGCGGCGGCAGGCTGCGCATGAGGAACAGGCCGTCGCGGTAGCGGCGCGCCTCGCCCCCGCCGCAGGCCAGCAGCGGCGTTGCATCCGCCCGCGCGCGCAGCACGCTGCGTTCGAGTTCGGCATACCACGACGCCGGCGGCGGCAACAGACCGAGCGCGCACCAGCGGTGGTAAAGCAGGTTGCGCCGCCGCTGCGGCGACAGGGCCAGCAGGGCACTGACGCGCAGCGCCTGTCCCTGGGCGCAGCGCCCGGCGTCCTCGGCCGCGATGTCGGCGAGCAGGCTTCCGGTATCGCGTGCATGCGCCGCCAGCCGCGCGAGCTGCGCCGTCGCCGCCGGGAAATGTTCGTCGAGCACCGGCCACACCCGCTGGCGCAGAAACGCCCGCGTGTAGCGCGGCGTGGCGTTGTGCGGGTCCTCGATCCACTCCAGCCCCTGCCGGCGGGCGTGCTGGCGCAGTTGGTCGCGCGGACGGTCCAGCAGCGGGCGCCAGAGCAGGCCCGTGCCCAGCGGCTCTTCGTGGCACATCGCGCCCAGGCCGGCGATGCCGGTGCCGCGCAGTGCGCGCATCAGCACCGTTTCGGCCTGGTCGTCGCGGTGGTGAGCCGTCGCCAGCACGTCGCCCTCGCGCAACAGTTTGCGCAGCGCGTCGTAGCGGGCCTCGCGTGCCGCCGCCTCCGGGCCCTGCTCGTGCCGCCGGGCGGGGCTCACGTGCAGCACGCGCAGGGGAATGCCGCGTGCGCGGCAGAATCGGCGACAGTGACGGACCCAGTCGTCCGCCGACGACTGCAGACCGTGGTGGACGTGCACGGCGCGCACCGGCGCACCGGCGGCGTGCAGCAGGTCGAGCAGAACGGTCGAATCGAGCCCGCCGCTGTAGCCGACCCAGAGCCGCCCGCGCGGACCCAGCGGCGATGGCGGCAATTCGAACGGCGCGCGCATCGCGGCGCCGTCGCCCTCAGTGGACCGTCGTGTACGCGCCGTAGCCGAGCAGACGCTCGTAGCGCGCCGACAGCAGCTTGCTCATCGGCTGGTGGCACAGGCGCTCGAGATTGCCTTTGAGCTTCTGCTGCAGGGCATTCATCATCGCCGCCGGATCGCGATGCGCGCCGCCGAGCGGCTCGGGCACGATCTCGTCGATCAGCTTGTGCTGGTACAGGTCGTTGGCGGTCATGCGCATGGCCTCGGCGGCCTCGGGCGCACGACTGGCGTTCTTGAACAGGATCGACGCGCAGCCCTCGGGCGAGATCACCGAATAGATGCTGTACTGGAGCATCATCACGTGGTCGGCGACGCCGATCGCCAGCGCACCGCCGGAGCCGCCCTCGCCGATCACCGTCGCCAGCACCGGCGTGTGCAGACGGGAAAGCTCGTAGAGATTGCGCGCGATCGCCTCGGACTGGTTGCGCTCCTCGGCGCCGATGCCGGGATAGGCGCCCGGCGTGTCGATGAAGGTCAGCAGCGGCAGGTTGAACTTCTCGGCCAGCTTCATCAGCCGCAGCGCCTTGCGGTAGCCCTCCGGCTTGGGCATGCCGAAGTTGCGGTAGACGCGCTCCTTGGCGTCGCGCCCCTTCTGCTGGCCCAGCACCACCACCGCACGGCCATCCAGGCGGGCGACACCGCTGACGATGCTCGGATCGTCGGCATAGTGGCGGTCGCCGTGCAGTTCCTCCCACTCTGTGAACAGCGCCTTGATGTAGTCGAGCGCGTACGGCCGCTGCGGATGGCGCGCGACCTGCGCGATCTGCCACGGCGTCAGCTTGTTGAAGATCTGCTCGGTGAGCTCGCGGCTCTTGAGCTGCAGGCGTTCGATTTCCTCGGTCAGGTTCACGCCCGAGCCGGACGTGGCGAAGCGCAGCTCTTCGATCTTCTGCTCGAGCTCGGCGATCGGCTGCTCGAATTCCAGGTAGTTCAGGTTCATAGGCTGTCTTGGACGATCCCCGCGCCTTCCGCCCGGGCGGAGAGGCTACTCGTCATCATCGGCGCCCCCGGCTGCCGTCGCGTAGCGACGCTCCACGGCCGGAGCCACGTACTTCCGGTATGCGACTTTAACGCAGTCCTCGCCCAGCAGCTGCCGCAGCTCCAGCAGCAGGGCATCGTCGACGCGCACGCGCCACTCGCCCGGAAAGTCGAGCGTGCAGGTCAGATGGCCGGAGCGGTAGTGGACCTGCGGCGACAGCCCGTCGGGCGAGCGGCGCGGCATCAGCATGCGCCGCAGCGCCATCACGTCGCCCGCCGGCCGGGTCCAGGTCAGCGTCAGCCGCTGCGCGTACTCGCGCAGGACCTGGTCGAGGCCGTAGAAGTCCGGTGCGTACAGCCGCGGCTCGGGCTCGCGGCCCTCGCGCGGCGGCGACATGCCGATCTCGCCGAGCACGAAGACCAGCGAATCGGGCCTGACCACGGTCTGCACGCGCGCGAACGGATCGGCATCCATCCAGCACGAGATCTCGCGGCCGCCATCCTCGACGGTGATCCGGTAGCTGGCGCGGGCCGCGCGGCCGTCACCGTTGGGATCGCCACGGAAGAAGCGCAGGTCCTTGACCCAGGCGGCGAACAGCAGCTTGCTGCGCGGCTGCCAGCCGCTCTTGCCCGACGGCGGCGGCGCGCTTAGCACCTGCTGCAGCAGCGCAGGCAGGCGGCCGCTGCAGATCTGCTCGATCAGCTCGGCGTAGGCATCGACCGGGTGCCCGGACTGGTAGAAGCCCAGCGTTTCGCGCTCGCGCGCGAGCCGCTCGCGCAGGGCCCACTCCTCCTCGCACTGCAGTTCGATCCCGCCCGGCGCCTCGACCGCGCTGGCCACCGAGCCGAACATGTCGCCCTGACCGGTGGTCGCCTGCTGTGCCGCGGCCTCGGCCACCTGCAGGGCCTTGGGCAGGTTGCGGAACAGCGTCGCACGGTTGGCGCCGAGGCTGTCGAGTGCGCCGGAGAAGATCAGCGCCTCGAGCACGCGCTTGTTGGCCTTGCGCGTGTCGATCCTGCCGCAGAAATCGAACAGGTCCTTGAACCGTCCGCCGCGCTCGCGCTCGGCGAGCACGCTTTCGAGCATGCCCTCGCCCACGCCCTTGATCGCGCCCAGCCCGTAGCGGATCTGTCCGTCGGCCGGGACCGTGAAGCGGATGTGGCTCTCGTTGATGTCCGGCGGCAGCACCTGCAGGCCCATGCGCACGCATTCCTCGCGCATGACCACCACCGAATCCGGATGCGCCATTTCGCAGGACAGCACCGCGGCCATGAACTCCGCGGGATAGTGCGTCTTCAGCCAGGCCGTCTGGTAGGACACCAGCGCATAGGCGGCGGCGTGCGACTTGTTGAAGCCGTAGTTCGCGAACTTCTCCATCAGGTCGAAGACCTTGCCGGCGGTCTCCGCGTCCACGCCGCGGCCGACGGCGCCGTCGGTGAAGATCTGGCGCTGCTTGGCCATCTCGTCGGCCTTCTTCTTGCCCATCGCCCGGCGCAGCAGGTCGGCGCCGCCGAGCGTGTACCCGGCCAGGCGCTGCGACATCTGCATCACCTGCTCCTGGTAGACGAAGATGCCGTAGGTCGACTTGAGCACCGGCTCCATCTCCGGATGCAGGTACTCGATCTTGCGCTCGTCGCGCTTGTTCGAGCAGAACGTCGGGATGTTGTCCATCGGCCCGGGCCGGTACAGCGACACCAGCGCGACGATGTCCTCGAAGCAGTCCGGCTTGAGCTCGCGGCTCGCCTTCTGCATGCCCGGCGATTCCATCTGGAACACCGCCGAGGAATCGCCGGACTGGAAGATGTGCCGGTAGGTCTCCTGATCGTTCAGTTGCAGCGCGAGCATGTCGATCTGCCGGCCATGGCGCGCCCGGATCGTCCTCACCGCCTCTTCAATGACGGTCAGCGTCTTCAGGCCGAGGAAGTCGAACTTGACCAGTCCGACCATCTCCAGGTCCTTCATGTCGAACTGCGTGCGCATGCCGCCACCGCCCGCTTCGCAGTACATCGGCGTGTAGTCGGTCAGCGGCTGCGGCGCGATGACCACGCCACCGGCATGCACGCCGACGCCGCGGGTGATGCCCTCGAGCGCGAGCCCCATATCGAGCACGGCGCGCGTGTCCTCCTCGGCTTCGTAGCGGCGCTTGAGTTCCGGGACGGTTTCGATCGCATCGGCCAGCGTCGCACCGGGCGTGCCCGGCACCAGCTTGGCGATCGAGTCGCCGAAGCCGTAGCCGTGGCCCAGCACGCGCGCGACGTCGCGCACGACACCGCGCGCCGCCATCGTCGCGTAGGTGATGATCTGGCCGACCCGGTCGCGGCCGTACTTCTGCGTGACGTACTCGATCACGCGATCGCGGTTGTCCATGCAGAAGTCGACGTCGAAGTCGGGCATCGACACGCGCTCGGGATTCAGGAAGCGCTCGAACAGCAGGTTGTACGGCAGCGGGTCCAGGTCGGTGATGCGGATCGCGTAGGCCACCAGCGAACCGGCGCCGGAGCCGCGCCCGGGGCCGACCGGACAGCCGTTGGCCTTGGCCCACTGGATGAAGTCGGACACCACGAGGAAGTAGCCCGCGAAGCCCATCTTCTCGATGATGCCCAGCTCGTAGTCGAGCCGCTCATGATAGGCCTGCGCCTCGCCGGCGAGCCCGGGCCCCGCGCGCAGCTCGTCGAAGCGCTCCAGCAGCCCGGCGTGCGCGCGCTCGCGCAGCCACGAGTCGGTGCTGTGGCCCTCCGGAACCGGGAAGTTCGGCAGGTGGTACGGCGGCGCGAACTTCAGCGTCAGCGAACAGCGCCGCGCGATCTCGACGCTATTCTGCAGCGCCTCGGGAATGTCCGCGAACAGCTCGGCCATCTGCGCCGGCGACTTCAGGTACTGCTCCGGGCTGTAGTCGCGCGGCCGGCGCTCGTCGGCGAGCACACGCCCCTGGGCGATGCACACCCGCGCCTCGTGCGATTCGAAGTCGCCGGCATCGAGGAAGCGCACATCGTTGCTCGCCACCACCGGCACGCCGCTGTGGCGCGACAGCGCGCAGGCCGCCGCGACCCACTCTTCGTCGCCGGGGCGGTCGCAGCGGGCGATCTCGAGATACAGCCGCTGCGGAAAGATCGCCTGCAGGGCCTGCAGGTGCGCCAGCGCGGCGTCCACCTGATCGGCCTGCGCCGCGCGGAAGATGCTGCCGTCGCGCCCGCTCAGTGCGATCAGTCCGTCGGCATGCGCGGCGAGCCAGTCCCAGCGGATCAACGGCTGGCCGCTCGCCTGCCCTTCGGTGTAGCCCAGCGAGATCAGGCGCGCGAGATTGGCGTAGCCGGCGTCGTTCTGCACCAGCAGGGTCAGCCGCTCGATCCCCTCCTGCGGCAGGCGCTCTTCCAGCCACAGGTCGACCCCGACCACCGGCTTGATGCCCGCGTTCTCGGCTGCCTTGTAGAACTTCACCATCGCGAACAGGTTGTTGCGATCGGTGATCGCGACGGCCGGGTAGCCGAGCTCGGCCGCACGCGAGGTCAGCGTGCCGCCGACGCCGCCGCCCTTGCGCTTGGGCGGCTCGACGCGCACGACGCCGTCGGTCAGCGAGAACTCGGTGTGCACACGCAGGTGGACGAACGCGCTCATCTCAGGCCGTGCGCAGGTCGAGCACGCTCTGCGCGCAAGGCGCGAAGCTCATGCGATGGATCGGGCTCGGGCCCAGCCGGCGCAGCGCCGCCATGTGCTCCACCGTGCCGTAACCCTTGTGCCGGGCAAAGCCGTAACCCGGATGCTCGATGTCGAGGGCGCAGATCGCGCGGTCGCGGGAAACCTTGGCGAGAATGCTCGCCGCCATGATCGCCGGCTCGAGGCCGTCGCCGCCGACGATGGTGCGAACGGCGCAGCCCAGCGGCGGCGCCTGGTTGCCGTCCACCCAGGCCTCGACCGGCAACGCGCGCAGACCGGCCAGTGCGCGCTGCATCGCCAGCCATGTCGCACGCAGGATGTTGAGCCGGTCGACCTCCGCCGCATCGGCCCAGGCGATGCTGAAATCGACGGCATCCCGCCGGATCTCGTCGAACAACCGCTCGCGGCGCGCCGGCGACAGCTTCTTGGAGTCGTTGAGCCCTTCGGGTCGCACCTCGCCCAATACCACCGCCGCGGCGTACACCGGCCCGGCGAGACAGCCGCGTCCGGCCTCGTCGATCCCGGCGATCATCGCTCCCCCCGGCGGGGCGCAGCGGCGTGAAGCGATGGTGCGCTGGCGACGTTCATGCGCGGCCGATTGTAGTGCCCAGGCCTCATGCCGTCCGCAGCAGTTCGTCGAGAATCGCGGCGGCACGCTCGCCGGCATTGCAGCGCAGGCTCGCGCGCACGGCGTCGAAGGCCAGCAACTGTCGCTCGCGCATCTGCGGCTCGCGCAGCAGCGACAGCAGTTCGCCGGCCAGCGCCAGCGGTGTCGCCGCCGACTGCAGCAGTTCCGGCACGACCGGCTCGGCGCACAGCAGGTTCGGCAGGCTCACATGACGCGACTTGAGCAGGCCCAGGCGCAGCATGAGGAAGGCCGTCAGCGGACTGCCGCGATAGGCGACGACCATCGGGCGGCGCGTCAGCAGGCATTCCAGCGTCGCCGTACCCGACGCCAGCAGCACGGCGTCGCCGGCGCGCATGCACGCGCGGGATTCGCCGTCGACCAGCGTCCACGGCAACGAAGGCGCATGCGCCGCGATGGCGCGCTCGATACCGGCGTGCAGCGCCGGCTTGGCCACCGGCGTGACGACGCGCAATGCCGGCACTACGCGATGCAGATCGGCAGCGGCCTGCGCGAAGACGGGAGCCAGATAGCGGATCTCGCTGCCGCGACTGCCCGGCATCACCGTCAGCAACGGTCCGTCGGACGGCAGGCCGAGTTCGCGCCGCGCCGCGGGGGCGTCAGTGTCGGCGTCGATCTCATCGGCCAGCGGGTGTCCGATGTAGTCCGCCGCAACCCCGTGATCGGCGTACCAGTGCGGTTCGAACGGAAACAGGCACAGCACGCGTTCGACCGCCTGGGCGATCGTCTTCACCCGCCCGGCCCGCCATGCCCAGACCGTGGGGCTGACCACGTGGACGGTGCGCAGTCCCGCCGCCCGCAGACGGCGCTCGAGGCCGAGGTTGAAATCCGGCGCGTCGATGCCGACGACCAGATCCGGACGCTCGTGCAGCAGCCGCTCCACCAGGCTCCTGCGCAGTCGCAGCAACCGCGGCAGCTCGCGCAGGACCTCCGCCAAGCCCATGACCGAAAGCGCATCGATGGACTCGATCGCCTCGCAGCCGGCAGCCGACATGCGCGGTCCGGCAATGCCGTAGCACCGGACCCCGGGCACACGTTCGCGCAAGGCGCGGACGATCGCGGCGCCGAGGATGTCGCCGGAAATCTCGCCGGCGACGAAGGCCACGCGTGGAGGAGCAGAGGCCGGTTCCCGGTTTCCGGTTTCCCGAGAAGCAGCCGGATCGCCGTTCATGCCCGAACCTGGAAACTGCGAGCGGATACGGCCGTCAGCGGGACAGCGCGCGCTTCGACGACTCGATGAAGGCCAGCATGCGGCCGACGTGCGCCGAGCCCTTGGCCATCTCGGCGAGCCGCTGCTTGACCTCGCTCATCAGCGCGCCCGACAGATAGATCGCCTTGTAGGCATCCTTGATCGCCTCGATGTCCTCGGCGGTGAAGCCGCGGCGCTTGAGACCCTCGGTATTGATGCCGCGCGGGCGCGCCGGCTGCCCCTCGGCGATCACGAACGGCGGCAGGTCGCGCAGGACCACGGCGCCGCCGCCGGTATAGGCGTGGGCGCCGACCCGGCAGAACTGGTGCACGAGCGTGTAACCGCCGAGGCCGACGTGATCCTCGATGGTCACGTGACCCGCCAGCGTCGTGCCGTTGGCGAGAATCGTCTGCGAGCCGATCATGCAGTCGTGCGCGATGTGCGCCTGCGCCATGATCCAGTTGTCGTCGCCGACGCGCGTCAGTCCCTGCTCCTTGAGCGTGCCGCGCTGGATCGTCACGTACTCGCGGATGGTGTTGCCGTTGCCGATTTCCACGCGCGTCGCATCCTCGCGCCGCGCGCTCTTGTCCTGGGAGATCTCGCCGAGCGAGCAGAACTGGAAGATGCGGTTGTCGCGTCCGATCGTCATCGGCCCGCGCAGTACGACGTGCGGCCCGATCCAGGTATCCGCCCCGACCTGCACGCCGGCGTCGATCACCGTGTACGGCCCGACCTCGACGCTGCCGTCCAGCTCCGCGGCGGGATCGATGACGGCGGTGGGATGGATGCGACTCATGCGTGGCCGTCGCCGGCGGTGTCGCGTCCGGCATTCTTGAGCGCGCACATCATGTCCGCGGCGCAGGCCAGCTCGCCGTCGACGCTGGCCTGGGCCTTGAACTTCCACAGATCGCGCTTCTGTTTCTCCAGCTCGACGCGGAAGCGCAGCTGGTCACCGGGCACCACCGGCCGCTTGAAGCGGCAGTCGTCGATGCCGGCGAAGTACAGGATGAAGCCGGAGTCCTTGCGCACACCGGACTTCTGGATCGCGAGAATGCCGCAGGCCTGCGCCATCGCCTCGAGAATCAGTACGCCGGGCATCGTCGGCAGGCCCGGGAAGTGACCGGGAAAGAACGGCTCGTTGTAGGTGACGTTCTTGATCGCCGTCAGCACGCGCCCGTCGTCCTCGATCGACAGCACGCGGTCGACCAGCAGGAACGGATAGCGGTGCGGCAGCAGCTTCAGTATCTCGCCGATGTCAAACATCTTCCCCCTTGGCCTCCGTGTCAGCGGCGGACGACCCGTCCCGCCCGCGCTCCAGCGCCTTGATGCGCTCGTCGAGGCGCCCGAGACGACGCACGCGTGCCACGGTCTTGCGCCATTCCCGCACTTCGTCGAGCGGCAGCCCCGAGCCGTAGACGCCCTTGCGCGTGATCGAGCCGGTCACCATCGCGCGCCCGAGCAGGATGACGTCGTCGGCGATCTCGATGTGCCCGGCGATGCCGGCCGCGCCGCCGATCATACAGCGACGACCGATGCGGGTGCTCCCGGCAATGCCGGTGCACGCGGCGATGGCCGTGTGTGCACCGATGCGGCAGTTGTGGCCGATCTGGATCAGATTGTCGAGGCGCACACCGTCCTCGATCACCGTGTCCTCGATCGTGCCGCGATCGATGCAGGTGTTGGCGCCGATCTCGACGTCGTCGCCGATATGCACGCCGCCGAGCTGCGGAACCTCCTCCCAGCCGTCCGGCCCGCGCGCGTTGCCGAAGCCGCGGCCGCCGACCACCGCGCCCGGCTGCACCTGGCAGCGCGCGCCCAGGCGCACGCGCGGACCGATGAAGACATTCGCCGAAAGCCGGCTGTCGTCGCCGATGCGGGCGTCGCGACCGACGACGACGCCGGGCCCGACGAAGACCCGCGAGCCGAGTGCCACGCCGGACTCGATCACCGCCTGCGGGCCGATCCAGCAACCTTCGCCGATGCGCGCGTCCGCCGCGATCTGCGCGCTGTCATGCCGCCCGGGTGAAAACGGACGGTCAGGATCGAACAGCCGCGCGATGCGCGCATAGGCCAGGTAGGGATCGGCCGCGACGAGGCCGGCGCCGGACAGTCCCTGCGCATCCTGCTCGCGCACGATCACTGCCGACGCCGCCGAATCGCCGAGGCGATCGCGCAGCTTCGCGTCGTTCAGGAACGCAATCCCGCCGGCGCGTCCCGGCAGCAGCGAGCAGACGCCATCGATGGACACACCGGCGTCGCCGACCAGCTTCAGGCCGAAACGTTGCGCGATCTCGCCGAGGGTCACTGCGGTCATCGGTATCCAACGCCCAAAACAAAGGCCGGGAAGAGCATAGCCAATCCCGGCCCCGATCGAATCAGGTGCTTCAGTTTGCCGACTGCAGGCGCTTGAGGACCTTGTCCGTGATGTCGAAGTCGTCGGCCGCGTACACCGGGTTCTCGATCACCATGGTGACGCCTTCTTCCTTCGCAACGACTTCGATGATGCCCTTGATCTTGCCCATCATCTCGGCGAACAGCTGACGCTCGCGGGTCTGGCGCTCTTCCTGGAACTGGCGCGTCTTGTACTCGAAGTCGATCTTGCGCGTGTTCAGGTCCTTCTCCTTGCGCGCACGGTCGGCCGAGCTCAGCAGCTCCGCCTCGCGCTGGAAGGTCTTGATGTCTTCGCCCAGCGCCTTGGCTTCGGCTTCGAGGTCGTTCGCGCGACGCTCGAACTCCTGCTTCATCTTTTCCTGGCTGGCCTTGAACTGCGGCGACTGCTGCAGCAGTTCGTTGGAGCGGATCGAGGCGATCTTCAGCGTCTGGGCCAGCGCCGGCGTGGCGGCGAAGACGGAAGCGGCGACGGCAGCCGCGGCGAAAACAGTCTTGAACATCGTCATGGTCTCTCTCATCGGTGTCTTGGAAAACCGGCTGCCGGATCAGAAGCCGGAGCCGAATGTGATCTGGAATCGGTCGGTGCGGTCGCCGATCTCCTCGTTGAGCGGGAATGCATAACTCATTTCCAGCAGTCCGAGGAAGGGGGTGAACCACGAGAAGCCGAGACCCGCCGACTGCCGCAGTTCGGTGAACTCGAAGTCGCCCGGCTCCGCGAACACGTTGCCGATGTCGAAGAAGCCGTACAGGCGTGTCGAGCGTCCGTCGCTCTCGATCGGCAGCGGAATGATCAGCTCGGACTGCAAGGTCGTGCGCAGCTTGCCGCCGAACGGATTGAGGAACGGCGTGTCCAGCGGCCCCAGCGAGCCATCGCGATAGCCGCGGACGGTACGCGGGCCACCGGCGAAGAAGTTCTCGTAGGGCGGCACGTCGCTCTTGTCGCCGTAGCCGTCGACATAGCCGATGGCGCTGTCGAACTGCATGACGAAGTCGAACGGTAGCGGCACGTAAAACTGGCCGCGGTAGCTCGCGTTGAAGTACTCGATGTCGCTGCCCGGCACGGCAAGGTCGACCGACAGCGAGTGCAGCGCACCGCGTGTGGCGAAGAATGTGCGGTTGCGCGAGTCGTAGCTGATGCCGGTGCGCAGCTGATAGGTCGAGAAGCGCGTGCCGTTGCGCACGACGAACTCGAGCACCTCGTCCGACGTCGTGCCCGGGAAGGTCTCGAGCGCGACTTCCTCGAACCCGAAACCGGCGCGCAGCGCAACGAACTCCGACAGCGGGATGCCGTAGGTCAGGTTCGCGCCGAGGATGTTGGAGTTGAAGCCCGACGAGAAGCGGATCACCGACTCCGACTCGCGATAGAACAGCGAGATCGTCTGGCTGATGCCGTCCTCGGTGAAGTACGGGTCGGTCCAGCCGAGGTTGATCGCGCGCGCGATCGTGTTGTTCTCGATCGACGCGTCGATGCGGTTGCCAGTGCCGAGGAAGTTGGTGTGCGTGACCTGACCGGTGACCAGGAAGCCCGCCGCACCCGAATAGCCGACGCCGAACTGCACCGACCCGGGCGGACGTTCCTTGACGCGGAACACGATGTCGACCAGATCGTCGGTGCCGGGTACCGGCTGCGTCTCCACCTCCGCCTCTTCCATGTACGGCAGGCGCGCCAGGCGCACGCGCGAACGCTCGACGGCGGACTTGGAGAACGGAGCGGCCTCGAGCTGACGCATCTCGCGACGCAGGGTCTCGTCGTTGGTGCCGACGTTGCCGACGAAGTTGATGCGGCGCACGTAGGCGCGCTTGCCGGGCTCGATGAAGTAGTTGATGCTGACTTCGCGCTTGTCCTCGTCGATCTCCGGGATCGGCGTGACTTCGGCAAAGGCATAGCCGATGTCCGACAGCGCCGCCTCGATGCGGTCGGCCGAATCGGTGGCCTGCTTGCGCGAGAAGGTATCGCCGGAGCGGGTGCTGGTCAGCGCCTCGAGAAAGCGGTCGTTGAGGATCGTCTCGCCCGAGAAACGGCGATCCTTGACCGTATAGATCTCGCCCTCCTCGACGTTGACGGTGACGTAGATCGACTCCTTCTCCGGCGTCAGCGCGACCTGCACCGAGCGCACGTTGAACTTGAGATAGCCGCGATCCTGGTACCAGGCCTGCAGCTTCTCCAGATCGCCGCCGAGCTTCTGCTTGGAGTAGCGGTCGGAGCGCTGGAACGGCATCCAGTTGGTCGCCTTGAGCTCGAACTGTTCGAGCAGCGTCTCGTCGTCGAACACGCTGTTGCCGAGGATGTTGACGTCCGAGATCTTCGTGACCTTGCCTTCGGTCACTTCGATCTTGAGGCTGACCCGGTTGTTCGGTTCCTCGTTGACCTGGCTCTCGATCTCGACGTCGTAGTAACCGTTGGCGTAGTACTGGCGCCGCAGCTCCTGCTCGACCTGATCCAGCAGGTCACGGCGGAACAGCTCGCCCTCGGCCAGGCCCAGATTCTTGAGCGATTCGTCGACCTCGTCGCCGCCGACCTTGTCGTTGCCGTCGATCTCGAACTTGGTGATCGCCGGGCGCTCCTGCACGCGGATGATCAGCGTGCCGCCCTCGCGCTCGAACTGCACGTCCTGGAACAGGCCGGACCCGTAGAGCGCCCGGATGGCCTGCCGCGACGTCGCGGTGTTGAGTTCGTCCCCGACCGCCAGCGGCAGATAGGTCAGCACCGTGCCGATCTCCAGCCGCTGCAGGCCCTCGGCGCGGATATCGCGGATCTGGAACGACTCGAACGCGTACGCCCTGCCCGTCAAAGCGGCGGCGGCGACCGCGCAGGCGATGGCGGTCTTCGGAAACTTGATGGCTCTCACCGGGATGCTTGTCTGGTTGTTCGGTCAGTTGAGAAGAATCGGAGGGCCTGCTCAGTTGAGCAGGCGCGCGATGTCGTTGAAGAACGCCAGTCCCATCAACGCCACGAGCAGGGTCAGCCCGACACGCTGACCGGCCTCCTGGGCGCGTTGCGACAACGGCGAGCCCTTGGCCGCCTCGACCGCGTAGAACAACAGGTGTCCCCCATCCAGAACCGGCACCGGCAGCAGGTTCAGCACACCGATGCTGACGCTGACGATGGCCATGAAGCTCAGGAACGACACCAGACCGACCTGCGCCGAGTAACCCGCAACCTGCGCGATCTGGATCGGCCCGCTGACATTCTTGAACGATACGTCGCCGGTCACCATCCGCCACAGCATGCGCACGGTCAACCACGACATGCGCCACGTCTGCTCGATGGCTCTGGGCACCGCGGCAAACGCGCCCAGGCGGCTCACGGCGCGCAAATCCTGCCACAACTCGGGGGGGTTCGCCACGGAAGCACCGAAGCGTCCGATCACGCGGTCGCCGTCGGCGAGCTGCCCGACCACCAGCGGCAGCGTCAGCACGCGCCCGCCGCGGCGCAGTTCGATCTGCACCGCCTCGCCCGGATGTTCGCGCAGCCACTGCGCCCAGGCCTGCCAGGAGACGATCGGCTCGCCGTCGCGCCGGAGCAGCTCGTCTCCGGGAAGGAAGCCGGCGGCATCCGCCGCCTCGCCCGGCAGGACCTGATCCAGAACCGCCGGGATGGCCGGCTGATACGGCAGCAGACCGATATCCTCGAACAGGAACTCCGGGTCGATGCGCACGCCGTCCAGCGCAAGCGCCGCCTCGCGACGTGCACCCGCGGCATCCTGCCAGCGCAACACCAGCGTTTCGCGGTCCAGCGCCCGGTCGATCAGCTCGGTCCGCAGCTCGGTCCAGGTGGCCACCGGCGCG
Source organism: Sinimarinibacterium flocculans (assembly GCF_003201205.1). GTDB lineage: Bacteria > Pseudomonadota > Gammaproteobacteria > Nevskiales > Nevskiaceae > Solimonas > Solimonas flocculans. Next base: position 166,453 of record NZ_QICN01000004.1, on the reverse strand, counting down.
CCGGACACCGCGAGTACCTCCTCGCCGCCGTGCAGCCCCAGATCCGCCGCGATGCTCTCGGCTGGCGGTGGCGCCAGCATCGGCCGCATGCCCTCGACCCCGACGACGAAGACCGCCCAGTAGAGGGCGATCGCCAGCGCAAAGTTAAACAGCGGCCCCGCCGCGACGATCGCGATGCGCCGCCACACGCTGGCATTGTTGAACGCGAGGTGGCGTTCGCCGGGGGCCACCGCCTGCTCGCGTTCGTCGAGCATCTTGACGTAACCGCCGAGCGGGATGGCCGAGAGCGTCCACTCCACGCCGTCGGCATCGCGGCGCATCCACAGCGGCCGCCCGAAACCGATGGAGAAGCGCAGAACCCGGACGCCGCAGCGGCGCGCGACCCAGTAGTGCCCGAACTCGTGAAACGCCACCAGCACGCTGATGGCGACGACGAAGCCGGCGACCGACCAGACCAGATCAGGCATTCAGCAGCTCTCCGGCGCGCGCACGCGCCCACGCATCGATGGCCAGGATGGATGCAAGATCGCCGCCATCCGGCGGCGCCCCGCCCAGGGCTTGGTCCAGGGTCTTCTCGATCAAGGTGGCGATTCCGGTGAAACGCAGGCGTCCGTTCAGGAACGCTTCGACCGCGATTTCATTGGCGGCGTTCAACACGTTCGGCAACGCGTCGCCGCCGCGCAGGGCCTCGCGCGCCAGCCCCAGGCAGGGGAAGCGCTGCAGATCCGGCGCCTCGAACTGCAGGCTGCCCAGCCGGCCGAGATCCAGGCCACCGACACCCGAGGTCCACCGCTGCGGCCACGCCAGCGCATGGGCGATGGGCACGCGCATGTCCGACTCGCCCAGCTGCGCAAGCATCGAGCCGTCGACGTACTCGACGACCGAATGCACCGTGCTCTGCGGATGGATCACGACGTCGAGACGCTCGTCCGGCAGCGCATAGAGCACCGACGCCTCGATCAGCTCCAGCCCCTTGTTCATCATCGTTGCCGAGTCGACCGAGATCTTCGGCCCCATGACCCAGTTGGGATGACGCACCGCCTGTTGCGGGGTGACGTGGTCCAGATCGCCGACCGGCGTCTGCCGGAACGGCCCGCCGGACGCGGTCAGGATCAGGCGCCGGACGCCCGAGGGCGCCTCGCCGCAACGGCTCCCCGGGGGCAGGCACTGGAAGATCGCGTTGTGCTCGGAATCGATCGGAATCAGCGTCGCGCCGCAGCGCCGCGCCTCGGCGAGCAGCAGCGGCCCGCCCATCACCAGCGGCTCCTTGTTCGCGATCAGCACGCGCTTGCCGGCACGCACCGCCGCGAGCGTCGGCAGCAGTCCGGCGGCGCCGACGATGGCCGACATCACCTGGTCCGCCTCGTCATGCGCGGCGAGCTCGGCCAGCGCCTCGGCGCCGTCGCCGACGCGGGTATCGATGCCGTCCGCACGCAGTCGCTCGCGCAGCTCGGCAGCCGCAGCGGCATCGGCGAGCACGGCATGGCGTGGCCGGAACTCGACGCACTGCGCGTGCAGCCCGGCGACGTCGCGCTGGGCGCTCAGACCGAGCACCCGCAGCCGTTCCGGGTTGCGGCGCACGACGTCCAGCGTGTTGCGCCCGATCGATCCGGTCGCACCGAGAACGACGAGGCCCTGCATCACAGGCCCGTGACGATCAGGCCCAGCACCATCAGCGGCGCCGCGGCGAGGATGCTGTCGACACGGTCGAGCAGGCCGCCGTGCCCCGGCAGCAGGCTGCCGCTGTCCTTGATGCCGGAAACGCGCTTGAACATCGACTCGGCGAGATCGCCGACGATGCTGCCCGCGGCCACGAACAGCGACAGGCCCAGCAGCCACCACAGACCGGTGCCGGCCACGCCGAAGGCATAGACGCCGCCGGTCAGCGCCCACGCGGCACATAGTGCGATGCCCCCGATCGCCCCCTCCACGGTCTTGCCCGGCGAGATCGCCGGCGCGAGCTTGCGCCGCCCGAAGCTGCGACCGGCGAGAAACGCACCGGTGTCCGCCGCGAACACCAGGAAGAACACGTACAGCAGCTTGAGCGGCCCACCCGGCAGTGCGTGCACCCACGCCAGCGACAGGATCGTCGCGACCACCAGCAGCATACCGAGCAGGCCCATCGGCAGCGTCGGGATCGGCCGCCGCTGCAGGTTGCCGGGAAATCCGCGGAACAGCAGCGGCACCAGCAGCCACCACAGGGCCGCCGGCACGAGCAGCCAGACGAGTGCCTGCGCCCGCAGCGGCGTGAACCAGGCGAGCACGAGGATCAGCCCCACGGCGGCCGCATAGCCCTGCCGCAACGCCGGTGACGGCAGACGCATCAGCCCGGACCATTCCCAGGCGATCAGCGCCCCGGCAAGCGCGAAGACCGCGAAGACCGCGGAGGTCGGCGCGAACCACACCAGCGCGAGCAGCGCCGGCAGCAGCACCAGGGCAGTGACGACGCGCTGTATCAGCATGAACGGCCGTTTACCGTCAGTCGTTTCCGGCTTTCGGTGCAGACGGCCCCCGCCGCCGGTTCGCGGCTTTGCGGAAAGCGGACACTCGACACCGGAAGCCGCTCCATCACGCCGCTTCCGGAACGCGGCCGAAGCGGCGCTCGCGGCCGGCATACCAGCGCAGCGCGTCGGCGAAGGCCTCGTCGTCGAAATCCGGCCACAGCGTCGGCGTGAAGTACAGCTCGGTATAGGCCAGCTGCCACAGCAGGAAATTGCTGATCCGGCTCTCACCGCCGGTGCGGATCAGCAGGTCCGGGGGGCAGACCTCTTCGGTCGCCAGCTCGGCTTCGAGGCTCTCGGGCGTGATCGGCCGGCCGCTCGCGGCGAGGCGCTGTGCCGCCTGGACGATGTCCCATTGCCCGCCGTATCCGACGGCGACCAGCAACTGCATGCCGTGATTGTCGCGGGTGAGCATTTGCGCCCGCCGCATCTCCTCGCGCAGCTCGGGGGCGAAGTCGCTGTGCTCGCCGATGAAGCGCACGCGCACGTTGTTCTTGTGCAACGAGTTCATCTCGCGGGACAGCGTGCTGACGAACAGCTGCATCAGCAGGCTGACCTCGGTTTCGGGCCGCTTCCAGTTCTCCTGGGAGAAGGCAAACAACGTCAGCACCTCGACGCCGGCACGGCCTGCGGCGCGGACGATCTTGCGCGCCGCCCGCAGGCCGGCGCGGTGCCCAACGGTGCGTGCACGGTCCCGCGCCTGCGCCCAGCGCCCGTTGCCGTCCATGATGACGGCGACGTGGCGCGGCACCTGCGGGTCGCGCGGACTGGGGGCCTGCTGGGACATGGGCAGAGCGCCGTCGCTCACATCGACAGCAGCTCTTTTTCCTTGGCGCTCGCGGTCTCGTCGACCTTGGCGACGAACTGGTCGGTGAGCTTCTGGATCTCGGTCTCGCCGCGCTTCACGTCGTCGGTGCTGATCTGCTTGCTCTTCTCCAGATCCTTGATCGCCTGGTTGGCATCGCGGCGGACGTTGCGGATCGCGACCTTGGCGCCCTCGGCCTCGTGGCGCACGACCTTGGTGAGATCGCGGCGGCGCTCCTCGGTCAGCGGCGGCATGACGATGCGGATCGTGGTGCCGGCGGTGTTGGGCGTCAGTCCCAGATCCGAGGTCAGGATGGCCTTCTCGATCGCGCCGACCAGGTTCTTCTCCCAGGGCGTGATGGTGATCGTGCGCGCATCCTCGACCGTCACCGAAGCGGCCTGCGAGATCGGCACCTCGGAGCCGTAGTAGTCGACGCGGACATGGTCCAGCAGCGCCGCATTGGCGCGGCCCGTCCGCAGCTTCATCAGCTCCGCCTTGAGCGTGTCCACGCTCTTCTGCATGCGCTTGGTCGCGTCGTTCTTGATGTCGTTGAGCATTGGGGTCTCCGTCTGCCGCCGGACCTTCCCGGCGGCACTGCGAATCAGGTATGCACGCGCGTGCCGATCGACAGGTCGCCGCCGATGATGGCCTGCAGCGCGCCGGGGCGGTCCATGTCGTAGACGCACAGACGCACGCCGTGATCGCGGCACAGCACCATCGCGGTCTGGTCCATCACGCCGAGCCGCTTGGACAGCGCCTCGTCGTAGGTCAGCTCCTCGTAGCGGCGTGCGTCCGCATGCTTCTTGGGGTCGGCCGTGTAGATCCCGTCCACCTTCGTGGCCTTGAGCATGAGGTCGGCATTGATCTCGATGGCGCGCAGCGCGGCCGCCGAGTCGGTCGTGAAGAACGGATTGCCGGTGCCCGCCGAGAAGATCACGACGCGCCCCTTCTCGAGGTGCCGCACTGCCTTGCGGCGGATGTAGTCCTCGCAGACCTCGTTGATGCGCAGCGCGGACTGCACGCGGACCGGCACGCCCACGCGCTCGATCGCATCCTGCAGCGCAAGACCGTTGATGACGGTCGCCAGCATGCCCATGTGATCACCGGTGACCCGGTCCATCCCGGCCCGGGCCAGGCCCTCGCCACGGAAGATGTTGCCGCCGCCGACGACCAGCGCCACCTGGACGCCGGACTCGATCACGCCCTTGATCTCGTGCGCGAGAAAGCTCGTCACGTCCGGCGAAATGCCGAAGTTGAGCTGCCCCATCAGGGCTTCGCCGGACAGCTTCAGCAGGATTCGTTGGAATGCAGGCTTGCCGCTCATGCGCCTTCGCTGGTCCCGGGTTCTCGTGATGGGTTCTTGTGGTGCCGCCCGGCACCGGAACGCGGGACGGCGATGCCGCCCGACCGCGCTGCCGGCGGGCGGCCGCAGCCCGCTTTACACAAAAGGCCCCGATGACCGGGGCCTTTCACCTCGTACCGCCGAAATGTTAGCGCGAATCAGCTCTTGATGCCCGCCTGCGCCATCACTTCCGCGGCGAAATCGGTCTGCTGCTTCTCGATGCCCTCGCCCACCGCGAAACGGACGAAGCGCGCCACCTTGGCCCCCTTCTCCTTGAGCATCTGCTCGACGGTCTGGTCGGAACTCTTGACGAAGGTCTGGCCCATCAGCGTGTTCTCGGCGATGAACTTCTTGACCTTGCCGTCGATCATCTTGGCGAGGATCTCGGCCGGCTTCGGCTTGAAGCCGCCGCCGAACTTCTTCTTGATCGTCGCGTAGTCGTCGTCCCAGCGCTTGCGGTCCTCTTCGGACAGGCCTTCGTAGACGCCGTTCTGCTTCTCGGCGTCCATTTCCTTGAGCACGCCGGCCAACTTCTCGGACTCGGCCTTGGCCTCGGCCTGCTCCTGGGCCACCGTGGCCTCGATGATGCGGCGCTCGGCTTCGATCGCCTCGGCCGAGAACGATGCGGCGTCGAGAAAGCGCGGGCTCATCGCGGCGATGTGCATCGCCACGTCCTTGCCCGTCACCTCGTCGCCGGCTTCCATCGACACGATGACGCCGATCTTGTCGCCCGGGTGCATGTAGGTCACCAGCGGCCCGCCGGCCTTGGCGACGACCTCGAAACGGCGGATCGTCATGTTCTCGCCGATGCGCCCCACCATCGCGCGCCGCGTCTCGTCGAGCGTCTCGGCGCCGTCCTTGATCTGCACGAGGGCCTCGATGTTCGCCGGCCGGTGCTTGAGCGCCGCCTCGGCGGAACGCTTCGCCAGATCACGGAACTCGTCGCCCTTGGCGACGAAATCGGTCTCGCAGTTCAGTTCCGCGACCGCCACGGCGTCTGCAGCGACGGCGAAGGCCAGCACGCCTTCGGCCGCCGTGCGGCTGGCCTTCTTGTCGGCCTTGGCCGCGCCGTCCATTCGCAGCTTCTCGACGGCGGCGTTGATGTCGCCGCCGGTCGCCTCGAGCGCCTTCTTGCAGTCGCCCATGCCGGCCCCGGTGCGGTCCCGCAGCTCCTTGACCAGCGCGGCTGTGATCTGCGCCATCAGCTCAACCCTCCGTCTGTTCGGTGCGGCGTCCACGGCCGCGGCTGTCCCCGCCCGGCTTGCGCGGCGCGCTGCGCGGCCGGCGCGGCGCCTGCCGCTCCTCGGCGACCTCGACGAACTCCTCGACGCGGCCCGTGGTGTTGCTGCCACGGCCTTCGATCACGGCGTCGGCCACGCACTGCGTGTAGACCTTGATCGCGCGGGTGGCGTCGTCGTTGCCCGGAATGACGTAGTCGACCTGCGCCGGGTCGTTGTTGGTGTCGACGACGGCGACGACGGGGATGCCGAGCTTGCGCGCCTCGGCCACGGCGTTCTTCTCGTAACCCGTGTCGATGACGAACAGGCAGTCCGGCAGGCTCGGCATTTCCTTGATGCCGCCCAGCGACTTGCGCAGCTTCTCCAGTTCACGCGAGAAGTTGAGCTGTTCCTTCTTGGTGAGGCGGTTGATCGAGCCGTCCTCGACCTGCTTTTCCATCTCGATCAGGCGCTTGACAGAGCCCTTGACCGTCTTGAAGTTGGTCAGCGTGCCGCCCAGCCAGCGCTGGTTGACGTAGGGCATGCCGCAGCGCCGGGCTTCTTCCTCGATGGCGTCGCGCGCGGCGCGCTTGGTGCCGACGAAGAGCACGCGGCCGCCGCTGGCGGCGACCTTGCCGGCGAAGGAACAGGCGTCCTTCAGCATCGGCAGGGTCTGCTCGAGGTTGATGATGTGGATTCGGTTACGATCGCCGAAGATGAACTCGTTCATCTTCGGGTTCCAGTAGCGGGTGCGGTGTCCGAAATGGACGCCCGCCTCCAGCAACTGGCGCATGGTGACATTCGCCATTGGTGAAGCTCCTTGGGTTGATAGCAAACCGCGTCCGGTTGAGTTCACCCAGGAGGGACGCGGATGGATTTTCAAAGGCCCGGAATCTTCCGCATTGCCTTTGAAGGGCGCGCTTTATACCATAGCGCCCCCTCGCAAACAACGTTGGCAAACAACGCTTTCCGCTGCCTCGGCAGAACCCGATGTCGATCACGATCAAGACTGCCGAAGAACAACAGAAGATGCGCGAAGCCGGAGCAGCGGCGGCGCAGGTCCTCGTGATGATCGAGCCGCACGTGCGCGCCGGCATCAGCACCGAGGAACTCAACCGCATCTGCCACGACTACATCGTGCGCGACCTGGGTTGCGTGCCGGCGCCGCTCGGCTACGGCCAGACGCCGACCCGGCCGGCGTTTCCGAAATCCATCTGCACCTCGGTCAACCACGTCGTCTGCCACGGCATTCCCGGCCCCAAGGTCCTGAAGAAGGGCGACGTGCTGAACATCGACGTCACCGTGATCAAGGACGGCTTCCACGGCGACACCAGCCGGATGTTCTACGTCGGCGAGCCGAGCATCCTGGCGCGGCGCCTGGCCGAGACGACCCGCGAGGCGATGATCGAGGGCATCCGTCGCGTCGCGCCGGGCGCTCGCCTGGGCGACATCGGCCACGCGGTCCAGCGCCACGCCGAGCAGCGGGGCTTCTCCATCGTGCGCGAGTACTGCGGGCACGGCATCGGCCGCATCTTCCACGAGGACCCGCAGGTCCTGCATTACGGGCGTCCTGGCACGGGTCTTGAATTACAGCCGGGCATGACGTTCACGATCGAACCGATGGTCAACGCCGGGCGCGCCGACGTGAAGCTGCTGCCCGATGCCTGGACCGTCGTGACCAAGGACCATTCGCTGTCGGCACAGTGGGAACACACGGTGCTCGTGACCGAATCCGGCTATGAAGTGCTGACCCTGCGCAACGGCGAACTCTAGCGGCCATGGGCGCTGAAATCGACCTGGCCGAGGAGGAAGCGGCGACCATCTTCAGCGCGCCGCGCATCCGCTCGCGGCTGGCCAAGGGTGGCTATTCGATCGCCGCGTTCCGCGAAACCCTGACCTGGGGGCGCGACCGCCTGTACGCACTGTTCCACGACGGCGTGCCGGCCGACTCGCTGGTGCACGCCCGCGCGCACCTGGTGGACGAGGTCCTGCGGGCGGCCTGGCAGAAGTTCCTGCCCGAGGTCACGCAGGGGCTGACCCTGGTCGCCGTGGGCGGCTACGGCCGCGGCGAGCTGCTGCCGCATTCGGACATCGACATCCTGCTGCTGCACAGCGGCGACGCACTCGAACTGCACCGCAAGGCGCTCGAGCATCTGACCGCCTTCGGCTGGGACATCGGCCTCGAGATCGGCCAGAGCGCACGCACCGTCGACGACTGCGTGGCCGAGGCCGCGAAGGACATCACCGTCATCACCAACCTGCTCGAGGCCCGCCTGCTCACCGGCGACGGCGACCTGTACCGGCAGATGCAGCAGGCGCTGACGCCCGACCGGGTGTGGCCGGTCCCGGCCTTCTTCGAGGCCAAGAAGGCCGAGCAGGCGGCGCGCTATCGCAAGTACGACGACACCGGCTACAAGCTCGAGCCCAACGTCAAGGAAAGCCCGGGCGGCCTGCGCGACATCCACACCATCGGCTGGGTCACCAAGCGCCATTTCAACGCCCAGACGCTCGCCGAGCTGCGCGAGCGCGGCTTCCTGACCAAGCAGGAGTGCGACGAGCTGTTCGCCGGCCAGGACTTCCTGTGGCGCGTGCGTTTCGCGCTGCACATGATCAGCGGCCGCCGCGAGGACCGCCTGCTGTTCGACAGCCAGGTGAAGATCGCGCAGCTGTTCGGCTACGTGGACACCGACGCCAACAAGGCCGTCGAGCAGTTCATGCAGCTGTACTACCGCACGATCAAGACGCTGTCCTGTCTCAACGACATGCTGCTGCAGCTGTTCGAGGAAGCGATCCTGCATGCCGACGAAGCAGGCGCGGACGAACCCGAGCCGCTGAACGCCCGCTTCCAGATCCGCCACGGCTATCTCGAGGCGCGCGACGACGAGGTCTTCCGCCGCGCACCCTGGGCCCTGCTGGAGGTGTTCCTGCTGCTGCAGCAGAACCCGCGCATCGAAGGCATCCGCGCGCAGACACTGCGCATGATCCTGCGCGACGGCCGCTTCCTGACCGATGAGGTGCGCACCTCGGTCAAGGCGCGCGCCCTGTTCATGGAGATGTTCCGCGAAGGCCGCGGCCTGACGCGCAACCTGCGGCGCATGAACCGCTACGGCGTGCTCGGCCGCTACGTGCCGGAGTTCGGCCGCATCGTCGGACTGATGCAGTACGACCTGTTCCACACGCTGACGGTCGACGAACACATCCTCTACGTGCTGCGCAACGCGCGCCGCTTCGCGATGCAGCGCTTCCGCCACGAGCTGCCGCATTGCAGCGAGGTGATGGAGCGGCTGGCCAAGCCCGAGCTGCTGTATCTGGCGGCGTTCTGGCACGACATGGCCAAGGGTCGCGGCGGCGATCACTCGCAGATCGGCGCCGACGAGGCCCGCGCCTTCTGCCTCTCGCACGGCCTGTCGCACGCCGACGCCAGCATCGTCGCCTGGCTCGTCGAGCATCACCTGCTGATGTCGCTGACCGCGCAGAAGCAGGACCTCAGCGACGCCCGCGTCGTCGCCGACTTCGCTCAGAAGGTCGGCGACCGTACCCGGCTGGACTACCTGTTCCTGCTCACCTGCGCCGACATCCGCGGCACCAACCCGGCGTTGTGGAACTCATGGCGTGAGTCCCTGCTCAAGGACCTGTACCGCCAGAGCATCCGCCTGCTCGAGGGCAGCATCGACCAGAGCACGCTGGAACGCGAACGGGCGGACCAGGCACGGGCGCAAGCGCTGTCCCTGCTCGCCGACCGCACGATCTCGGCGGAGACCGCAGAAGCGGTGTGGAAGCGCTTCGACGGGGACTATTTCCTGCGACATACCCCCGCCGAGCTGGTCTGGCAGCTCCCCGCCATCGCCGGCGTACAGGAAGCCGCATTGCCGCTGGTCATGGTCGAGACCATCGACGAGCGCGGCACCACCGTGTTCGTCTACACGCGCGACCGCGACCACCTGTTCGGCCTGACCACCGGGGTGCTCGCCCGTCTGGGCCTGAACATTCTCGATGCGCGCCTGCACACCACCGACGACGGCTTCGTGCTCGATTCCTATGTCGTCATCGAAAGCGACAACACGCCCATCGCATCGGCCATGCGCAAGGACGAGATCCGCGATGCGCTGCGCAAGGTGCTCAGCGACCCGGAAGTCTCGACCATCGACGTCAACCGCCGCACGCCGCAGCGGCTCAAGCACTTCGACACGCCCACGCAGGTCTACTTCAGCCAGGACCAGGCACGGGCACGCACACTGCTCGAACTCGTGACCGCGGACCAGCCCGGCCTGCTGTCGCTGATCGGCCGTGTGTTCCAGAAGCGCGGCATCCTGCTCAACGCCGCCAAGATCGCCACCATCGGCGAGCGCGCCGAGGACGTGTTCTACGTCACCGACCGCATGCACCGCCCGATCGCCGACGACAAGGTGCTCGACGAGCTGCGCGAAGTGCTCGTGCGCACACTGGATCGCCGCGAAGCGGCGTGAAGCGGCGCAACGGGCGATAATCGCGCCCGCCCCGCGGACCGATGCGTCTGCGGCCCCCTGCTTCCATGTCCACGAATGCCATGACCGCTGACCTGCAGAAGACCATCGACCTCGCCTGGGAAGGGCGCGACACTCTCGACCGCGAAGACACGGCGCTTCGCAACGCCGTCGAAACCGCCATCGGCCTGCTGGACAGCGGCAAGGGCCGCGTGGCCGAACCGACCGCCGCCGGCTGGCAGGTCAACGAGTGGCTGAAGAAGGCGGTGCTGCTGTACTTCCGGCTGCACGACAACACGACGATCGACATGGGCGGCCTGGTCGGCTTCGACAAGGTGCCGCTGAAGTTCGCCGGCTGGACCGATGCGCAGTTCAAGGCTCAGGGCGCACGCGTGGTGCCGCCCGCTGCGGTGCGCAAGGGCGCGTACATCGCGCCGAACGCGATCCTGATGCCCTCCTACGTCAACATCGGCGCCTGGGTCGGCAGCGGCACGATGGTCGACACCTGGGCCACGGTCGGCTCCTGCGCGCAGATCGGGGCCAACTGCCACCTGTCCGGCGGCGTGGGCATCGGCGGCGTGCTCGAGCCGCTGCAGGCCAGCCCCACCATCATCGAGGACGACTGCTTCATCGGCGCGCGCTCGGAGATCGTCGAGGGCGTCGTCGTCGAGAAGGGCGCGGTGATCTCGATGGGCGTGTTCATCGGCCAGAGCACGCCGATCTATGACCGCGAGGCGGATCGCGTGCTTTACGGCCGCGTGCCGGCCGGCAGCGTCGTCGTCGCCGGCAGCCTGCCCAAGGGCGAGCGCTACAGCCTGAACTGTGCCGTCATCGTCAAGCGCGTCAACGAACAGACGCGCAAGAAGGTCGGCATCAACGCCCTGCTGCGCGATCTCTGATCCGATGGCCGACGACGGCGCCGTCCTTGCCCTGACGCGACAGCTCATCGCCCGGCGCTCGCTGACGCCGGACGATGCCGGCTGCTGCGCGCTGATCGCGGATCGCCTGCGCGCACTCGGCTTCGGCATCGAGTACATCGATGCCGGCGGCGTCACCAACCTGTGGGCGACGCTCGGCGACGAAGGGCCGCTGCTGATCCTGGCCGGGCACACCGACGTCGTGCCGACCGGTCCGCGCGAACACTGGGCCTCCGATCCCTTCGACCCGACGGTTCGCGAGGGCGTGCTCTACGGTCGCGGCGCGGCCGACATGAAATCCGGGCTCGCAGCGATGGTCTGCGCAACCGAACGCATCGTCGCGCGCCGTGCGCTCAGGGGCACCCTCGCCTATCTCATCACCAGTGACGAGGAAGGCGCCGCGCGTCACGGCACGCGCCACGCCGTTGCGGTCTTGCAGTCGCGCGGTATCCGTCCCGACTACGCGATCGTCGGCGAGGCGACGGCGTCGAGCCAGCTCGGCGACCGTATCACCATCGGCCGTCGCGGCTCGCTCGGCTGCAACCTGCGCGTGCTCGGCAGGCAGGGCCACGTCGCCTATCCGGACAAGGCCGACAATCCGGTCCACCGCCTGGCGCCGGCGCTCGCCGAGCTGGTCGCGATCCGCTGGGACGAGGGCAACGACCATTTCCCGCCAACCTCGTTCCAGGTGTCCAACGTCAACGCCGGCACTGGCGCCAACAACGTCATTCCGGGCCACGCCGACGTCGTCTTCAACTTCCGCTACTGCACCGAGTCCTCTGCGGACGGGCTGAAGTCGCGCGTGACCGCAATTCTCGATCGTCACGGCCTGCGCTACGAGGCGGACTGGTGGCACAGCGGTGAGCCCTATCTCACCGCACCGGGTCGACTCATCGATGCCGCACAGTCGGCGGTGCGCGAGACCACCGGGCTCACGCCGACGCTGTTCACCGGCGGCGGCACGTCGGACGGCCGTTTCATCTCGCCCTGGGGCGCCGAGGTCGTCGAGATCGGCCCGGTGAACGACAGCATCCACAAGGTCGACGAACACGTGAACGTCACCGATCTGCCACGGCTGTCGGCGATCTACGAAGGCGTCATCGATCGCCTGCTGTGATCAACACGCACGACTTCCGCCCCGCGCCACTGATCCGCCACGCGCAGATCCAGTCGGTTCTGGCGACCAAGAGCCCGCGCCGGCGCAAGTGGCTGCGCCGCGGCAGCCGCATGGAGTCCGTGTCGACCCATCACATGCTCGATGCCGGGGACGGTGTGCGCCTCACCGGCTGGCTGTCCCGGCAGGACGATCGCGAACCGCGCGGCCTGGTCGTGCTGATCCATGGCTGGGAAGGCAGCCACGAATCGACCTACCTGTACTCGATGGCCTGCGCCCTGCACGGCGCCGGCTACGACGTCTTCCGCCTCAACCTGCGCGACCACGGCGGCACGCACCACCTCAACCGCGAAGTCTTCCACTCGGCACGTATCGCCGAGGTGCTCGGCGCGATCCGTACGGTGCAGGTGCTGGCGCCGGCACAGCCGCTGTTCGTCGTCGGCTTCTCGCTCGGTGGCAACTTCGCACTGCGCGTCGGCATGCACGGCCCCGCCGCCGGCGTGCAGCCGCGGCTGACGATCGGCATCTGCCCGTCGATCAACCCGCGCGCGACCGTCGAGGCCATCGACAACGGTTCGGCGATGTTCCGCTGGTACTTCATGCGCAAGTGGCGTGCGACGGTCAATGCCAAGGCGGCGGCCTGGCCCGAATACGCAGCGGCGGCCGAGTCGTATCTGCGCATGCAGCGCCTGATCGACATCACCGCGCGTTTCGCCGAGGAACAGACCGAGTACGGCGCGCTGGAGCCGTATCTGGCCGCCTACACGCTCGCGCCCGAACAGATCGTCGGCGCCGCCTCGCCGCTGGCGATCATCACCGCCGCCGACGATCCGGTGATCCCGCTCGGCGACTTCCGCGGCCTCGACGTCCGCGGCGCGCTGCAAGCCTTCGAGGTCACCGCCCACGGCGGCCACTGCGGCTTCATCGAGAATCTCGATCTCGAGAGCTGGGCCGAGCGCCGGGTGCTGTTCCTGCTCGACGCCGCCGCACGCTGACCCGCACAACGAAAAAACCGCCCGCAGCCTGCGCTGCGGGCGGTCGCCCCGATCAACCGGACGTGCTCAGGCTGCCTTTTCCAGGCCGGCCTCCCACTTGCCCTGCGCTGCCAGGCCATTCATCTTGGCCCGGTGCAGATGGGCCTTGCGACCCGCATCGGCATTGCTGCCGCTCCACGCCTTGAGCGCCGCGGCCTGCAGCGCACGTCCGTAGGAGAAGGTGAGCTTCCACGGGTTCGGACCCAGCTTGTTCATGATGTCGAGGTGCGCCGTGGCGTCCTCGTCGGACTGGCCGCCCGAGAGAAAGGCGATGCCCGGCACCGCCGCCGGCACCCGGCGCTTGAGCACGCGCAGCGTCTCGCGCGCCACCGTCTCGCGGTCCGCCTGGATCGGACACTTCTTGCCGGAGATCACCATGTTCGGCTTGAGGATCATGCCTTCGAGCAAAACGCGCTGCAGGTACAGTTCTTGGAACACGGCTTCCAGCGTACGGTCGGTAACCTGGGCGCAGACTTCCAGCGTGTTGTCCGCATCCATCAGCACCTCGGGCTCGACGATCGGCACGATGCCGGCTTCCTGGCACAGCGCCGCATAACGGGCCAGCGCATGGGCATTGGTGTGGATGCAGGTGTCGCTGGGAATGCCCTCACCGATGGTGATGACGGCACGCCACTTGGCAAAGCGGGCGCCGGCCTCGTGGTACTTCGCCAGGCGCTCGCGCAGACCGTCGAGCCCCTCGGTCACCGTCTCGCCCGGCGCGCCGGCCAGCGGCTTGGCACCCTTGTCGACCTTGATGCCCGGAATGACGCCCTTGGACGCCAGCAGCTTCGGAAACGGCGTGCCGTCGAGTGCCGACTGGAACAGGGTCTCCTCGAACAGGATCACGCCGCTGGTGTGCTGCTCGAAGCCCGGCGTGGTGAACAGCATGTCGCGGTAGGTACGGCGATTGGGCTCAGTGTTCTCGACCCCGATGCTCTTGAAGCGCTTCTCGATGGTACCGGTGCTCTCGTCGGCGGCGAGAATGCCGCGACCGTCCGCAACCATGGCCCGGGCGGTGTCGTTCAAAACCTGCTCATTCATGGACTCGTCTGCTCCGCGTCTGTCGATTCAGCCGGGGCGGGCCCGGCAAAAGGGGCTGAATTTTAACGAAAACAGCGTGTCCGGTCAGCCGCGGCCGCGACGTTTGGCTACAATCGCGCCGCTTCGATGCCCCATGGAGAGGTGGCAGAGTGGTCGATTGCGGCGGTCTTGAAAACCGTTGAACCGCAAGGTTCCGTGGGTTCGAATCCCACCCTCTCCGCCACACAAATACAAAAGCCCCTTGAATGGGGCTTTTGTATTTGTGTGAAGTGGAAGGCGCGGGCGGGATTCGAAGGGCAGGCCATGGATGGCCTGCCCAGGCGAGCGCGTCGAGGCCAGGATGGCCGAGCCGACGCGAGGTTCCCACCCTCTCCGCCACACGCCGAGGGTGGGAGGCGAAGCCGCGGCAGCGGCCGGCCCGAGCGGGGATCACGCCTGCGCCCGGTGCGGAAATGGAGCGGCCAGGCGCCTCCGACCGCCTGACACACCCCGAATCGGGGGCGCCCGATGAAGACCGCCCCGCTATGCTCCGCCGGTGAGCCTTACCCACCACCGCATCCTGGACGCCTGGCGGACGCCCGCTGCCCGTCTCACCGTGACGCTTACAGTCGTGCTGGCGACGGCTGCGGGCCTCGTCGCCCTGAGCGTGCGGCAACCCTGGACCGGACTCGACCTGAAACCCGCAGAAGAGCGCGCGGGACGGGTCATGGTGACCGGGTCCGGCGGTCCGTCGGCGCAGGTGCCGGGCGGAACTCCGCTGCTGCGCATCGGCGCGGCGGATCGCTGGATGACCCTGGACGGCGCGGACCTCAGCCCGGAACCCGATACCCGCTTCGTTGCCTTCGAGGCCTTTCATGCCTTCCTCGCACGCCAGACCGAGCTGGCGACCCTGCTCGCCAGCGACGAGGTCTGCCTCGAAAGCCCGTCGTCGCAACGATGGTGCCTGAGCCCGGCGCCGCAACGTCCGATGACCGATCTGCCGGCCATGTTCTGGCTGCAGCTCGTCGTCGGCTGCCTGGGTGCAACGATCGGCGCCGCAGTCTGGGCTTACCGCCGTGACGACACGGCGGCTCGCTGGGTCGGGATCAGCGGGCTGGCGCTGCTCGCCAGTGCCGGCGCCGCAGCGGTGTACGGCAGCCGCGAGCTGGCCATCGACGGTGAGCTGTTCCGCGGCCTGCACTTGGTCAATGGTGGCGGCGCACTGGCGTTCTGCGCGGCATTCGCCGCCACGCTGTGGCACTACCCGCTGAGACTCGGACAGGCGCCGGTCGGGCGACTGCTGCTGGCGGCATACGGCCTGGTCTTCCTCGGCCTGCTGACCGGGCTGGCGGGCAACTTCGATCTGGCCTTGCGCCTGCCGGTCCTGGGCGGCTTCGCGCTCACTGCGGCCTTTGCCCTGGCGCAGTGGCGGCGCTCCCGTCAGCGGCCGCTCGAACGCGCCGCCCTGCGCTGGTTCCTGCTGGCCTGGCTCGGTGGCGGCGGCGCGTTCCTCGCCGTGGTCTTCGTGCCGGCCCTGCTGGGCCACGATGTCGGCAACAGCCAGGCGCCGGCCTTCGCCCTGTTCCTGATCATCTATGGCGGCCTTGCCCTGGGCGTAGTGCGCTACCGCCTGTTCGATCTCGATCGCTGGTGGTTCACCGCATGGACGGCCGCCGCAGGCGGCGTGTTATTCGTGCTGCTCGACATCTCGATGGTGAAGATACTGTCCCTGGCCGCGGAACAGGCCACGCTGCTGGCCCTGCTGACCGTTTCGTGGATCTACCTGCCGGCACGCCAATGGTTGCAGCACCGCATGCGCCGCAAACGCCGTCGGCTCGATGGCGCGCTCACGGCGCTCGCGTCCGCACCGGAAAGGTCCGCTGGCGAAAACTGGCGCGAGGCCATCCGGGCACTGTTCTCGCCGCTGCGGATTCTCGATGCGCCGGCGGCGCCGGCCACGCCCGAGATCACCGATCAGGGCACGGCGCTGCTGGTTCCGGGTCTCGCCGGGACCGGCGCGCTGCGCCTCGAATTCGCCGACGCCGGCGGGCGGCTGTTCATCCCGGCCGATGTCCGCCTCGCTGAATCTGCGCACTCCATTGCCGAGCGCCTGCACGCCTATCGCGCTGCCGTCGAACGCGGGGCACAGCGGGAACGCGAACGCATCGCCCGCACGCTGCACGACGACGTCGGCTCGGCATTGCTGAGCGTACTGCACGAGAGCAATGGCCCCGCACAGACCGCTGCACGTCGCGCGCTGGCGGAACTCCGCCTCGTGCTGCAGGGTCTGGCTGCGCACGGACAGGCCCTCGACGACATCCTCGGATGGTGCCGCGGCGAGCTTCGCGAGCACGCGGACGCGATCGGGGTCGAGCTCGACTGGGACGCCCCCCCGCAATTTCCGGATGCCAGCCTCGACGCCCATCGCAGCCTGCTCCTGCTGCGCAGCCTGCGCGAACTCATCGACCTTGCGGCGAGCACCGGGCAACAGGCCGTCCGGATCGTGCTGCAGGTGCGTGACCACCATCTCGACATCGACGGCCGTCTCACCCTCTCCGAGGGTTGCCCCGTACCCGAAACGCCACTGGGCACACTCCGTCAGCGCGCGCTCGCGCTGGGACTCGACCTGCAGACCCGGGCTGCCGGACGCCAGTTGATCCTGGCGCTGCGGCTGCCGCTCAGCGAAGGTCCGGGCAGTGCGTGATGATCGACCGCAGCCCGCTGCTTCCGATACCCTTGACCCGAATCATCGAACGGACACGGGCGTGCAAACCGGCTGGGTGGTGGAAGACCTCAAGGCACCGGCGCAGTGGCTGCAGGAAATCCTGGCCGAGGCCTTTCCCGACCTTCGCGTCCACCATGCCGATTCGCTCGCGAACGCCCGCACGCTGCTGCGCCAGCATCCCCCGGACATCGCCCTGATCGACCTGGGCCTGCCCGACGGTTCCGGCGTCGAGCTGATTCGTGATCTGGCCCCCCGCGGCTGCCAGTGCGTGGTCACGACGATCTATGCAGACGACCACCACCTCTTCCCGGCGCTGCGCGCCGGCGCCTGCGGCTATCTGCTCAAGGATCAGCCCGGCGACAAGGTCGTCCATGCCCTGCGCGGCATCGTCGCCGGAGAGCCGCCGCTGTCCCCGGTCATCGCCCAGCGCCTGTTGCGGGTATTCGGAGCGCCTGCCAACCCGGCCGAGCGGATCGACGCCAGACTGTCCAACCGCGAGCACGAAACGCTGACCCTGATCGCCAAGGGCTTCCGCCTGCCGGAGGTCGCCGCCCAGCTCGGCGTCAGCCGCAATACCGCGGCAGGCTTCATCAAGGCGATCTACCGCAAGCTCGACATTTCCAGCCGTGCCGAAGCCACGCTCGAGGCCACGCGTATGGGCCTGGTCGACCCGAGAATGCAGTAAGGGTCCACTGGCGATTGTGGCATCGAGTCCCCGCCCCTATAATCCGCCCCCGCGCCGGGATAGCTCAGTCGGTAGAGCGACTGATTCGTAATCAGTAGGTCGCAGGTTCGATTCCTGTTCCCGGCACCAAATCCTCCGCGGCGTCCCCCGCAGCCGCATCAACAACGTCCGCTGAGTTGTTGATCCGCCGTACAATCGTGGCATTCAATCCGTCACGGGCCTGTGCTAGCCTCCGAATGCCGAGGTCAGGCACGGGGGACATACATGGACGTATTGCCGGGGGGCGGATTGAGAGTACATTCGGCCATCGGTCCGGGTACGCCGGCCGGTCGTCGGCTTATGGCGATACACACGTCGCAGAGCCGGGATTCTGCCCTGATGAAAGCGGAGCGAGGATTCACGCTGCTCGAGTTGCTGGTGGCCATCGCAGTAGCCGGCATCGTGACGGCGATCGCCATTCCGGGCTTTCGCACCATCATCATTACCAATCGCCTGTCATCGGCCGCAAACGAGTACATCGCCGCACTCACCGAGGCCAAGATGGAGGCGGTGAAGCGGAATCGCCCGACCCTGCTCTGCGCCGCAACCGGCAACCCTGCCCCTTTCGACAGCGCGTGCGCAGGCGCCGGCACCGTAGTCGCGCTGACCGGCAGCGGCGCCACCGACGTGATCCGCGTCAAACCGCCCAGCTACACCGCGCTCAGCGTCGCCAACGTCAAAGCGCTGCGCTTCAGTGGCCAGGGGCTCGCGCGCGAGCCCGGCGGCACTGCGCTGGCCGCTGGCCTGGTCGCCGAGATCTCATCGGCACAGCTGTCCAGCAAGAACCGCCGCTGCATCTACATGGCGGCGGGCAGCGTTATCAGCACCTGTACCGTTACCGGCACGAGCACGTGTCCAAGCAATGAACCGACGAACTGCCTGTAGCCAATATCACCAGCATGGCGTCGGACTGATCGAGGTCCTCGTATCCGTACTGGTTCTCTCCATCGGCCTGCTCGGCATTGCCTGGGTGCAGACGCGTGCGCTATCCAGCAACAACAGCTCAATGGCCCGCTCAATGGCGGTTGTCGCCAGCTACAGCATTCTCGACGCTTTGCGCGCCGATCGAGTCAACGCCACGGCCTACAACGGCACCGTCACTACAAACGCATGCCCAGACCCCGGCACGCTCGTGCAAACCCAGCTCAGCAACTGGTGCAATGAACTTGCGGCAGCGCTTGGAGCGGTCGCCAACACCACCGGCGAAGTGACCTGCGCTGCCGACGGCGAATGCACCATTACCATCACCTACGACGACAGCCGCATCGGCGCAGGTGGCAATGCCACGCAGACAGTCGTCACCAAAGGGATGCTATGACTCGCTCTGCACGCAGCCAGCGCGGCTTTGGACTCGTCGAGCTGATGATCGCGCTGCTGCTTGGCCTTATGGTCATCGGCGGCGTCACATCGGTATTCCTGTCCAACAAGCAGTCCTATCGCTCCAACACCGCACTGTCGCAGGTTCAGGAAGGTTCGCGCATTGCCTTCGAGTTGCTGGCTCGCGATATCCGACAGGCGGGACTGACGGGCTGCGGCAACAACCGTGTCGCCGTGGTGCTTAACGACGCCGAAGACGACTGGTGGAGCGACTTCGCCGTCGCCGTGCGCGGATATGAAGGCGCGCCAAGCGGCACGGGTGCTCCGGCGCCGGCGAACCTGGTTGCCGCCGAGGACTCCATCGTACTGAAGGGCCTGGAAGACCTTGGCGTCAGCATTGAGAGTCACAACGCGCCCTCAGCGCAATTCCCGCTCAATGCCACCACCAACAACATTTGCGCAGGCGATATTGTCTTCGTCTGCGACCCCGTGCAGGCCGCGGTCGTACAGGTCACCGGCCCGGCCGTTGCCGCCTGCGGGGCCAACACCACAGTGGTCCACAACACGGGAAACACCCAGACGCCCGGCAACTGCACCACGAACCTGACCTACAACCCGCTTGATCCGAACGGCGCGAACTGCGGGTCCCAGTGCAACAACGGCCCTAACGCCCAGTGCTACACGTACGGCTCGAACTCACAGATTGCAAAGGCTTCGGCCGTGTTCTGGTACATCGGCACAAATCCGGTCGGCGGGCGCTCGCTCTACCGCCAGCGCCGCGATACCAGAAACAACAACTTCATCACCGAGGAAATGGTGCGCAACGTTTCAAGCATGCAGCTCCAGTACCTTGTTGACAACGCCAACTATGTGAATGCCACTGCGGTCCCGCCAGCGGCGTGGACTGCTGTCAATCCACCACGCATCACAGCAGTACGGGTGACGCTGACACTGGAAGGCGACGAGCGCTTCACCGGCACCAACGCCACTTCTGCGGGTGACGTTGACCGGAAGATCGAACGCTCGTATACCGCCTCCGTCACGATCCGCAACCGGGTGAACTGACCATGAACAGACCTGCACGCCGACAACCCGCGCGCGCGCCGCGCCAGCACGGCATGGCATTGGCCGTCTCGCTGATCCTGCTGCTGGTGGTCACGCTCATCGGTCTTGCGGCGGCGCGTGGCACAACAGCGCAACAGCGCATGTCCGCAAACTTCTACGACCGCGAGATCGCATTCCAGAACGCGGAGGCCGGCCTTCGCGAAGCGGCGAATATCCTCCCCGTCATCGGCACGACGGCACGCGATTGCTGGTCCGGCACCCTCGTTGACGGTTGCCCCATCAACCCGTTTGCCGCGACGACCACCAACCTCCAGCCCACCGACATCCGCACGGTGGCGGGCTCCGCCTACGCCAAGCACGCCAACGCCGCGGGGGCGCCGCAGTTCGTGGTGGAAGACATGGGCGAGTTTCCCGATCCGGACACCGACACCGGCTTCGACCAGACGGCCAATTCATTTCAGTACAACGCCCAGGGCACGACGATCCAGTCGCGCTACTACCGCATCACGGCACGCAGCGGTGATCCCGCCACGACCGTAGACCGCTCGACAGTGACGCTACAGGCCTATTACAAGCGTTGAATCCGGAGACGGACATGACTCGCAAGCTTCCGATGATCGCCGCCGCCCGCTCGACAGCGGGCGCCGTGTGCGTGCTGTTCGGCTGCGCCACCGGCCATGCGGCTGTGTCGATCGACCAGTCGCCGCTAACCGTGCGCAGCGCGCTTGAGCCCAACATCGTACTGATGCTAGACGACTCCGGCTCGATGCAGTGGATGGTGATGCCCGATCGCCCGACCGGCGTCGGCGAGACGGGCGACGACGCCGCAAGAGATGACGAGCTGATCAATCCGGCGATCAACGGCGTTTACTACGACCCCGATACCGTTTACCCGCCGCCGTACGCTGCGGCCGCACGGCCGGCAGCAGCTACGCCGAGCACGGACCGTTTCCCGAACGCCAGCTTCGAGTCTGCGTGGTACGACGGATTCGACCCGGACACAACCGTTCCGTACAGCGATCGGCACAACATCGCCACTTACAAACCCCCGGAGTACAGTTCGACGTCCTCGTGCAGTAGCGTACGGGCAGACGGACCCACGGCGATCTGCAACAAGGCGCCTCGTGTCTCGCACACGTTCAGAGTGGATGCCGCACCGCAGTTCGAGTACGCGAACCACCTGGGCTGCCCCACTGGCACCACCGGTCCGAACGCCAGCGGCCTATGCACCGAACCCAATCCTGTCACAGAGCCCCCGCGCTGTCAGGGCTACGGAACCGGCGACTACAACGACAGCGACGACCGTTGCGACCAGATCAGCAACGTTCGCCCTGACCCCTGCAGCAGTATCCGCGGTCCCCAGGCACCGGGAACTCCAAACTCACCTGGCCTTTCGCTATCGAACGACAGATGTCGTGCTGGCCAGACTTCCGAGTATCCACAGTGCCAGGGCTATGGCGGATACAATTCCGGGAGCAACCGCTGCGATCGAGAGGATTTTCGCCCGGAACCCTGCGGCGACACCCGCGCTCCAGGGACCAATGGCAACCCGAACTCATCGGGGCTGCAGCTCGTCAATGTTAGCGGCGGCAGCAACTCGAACAACAACGACATCTGCAGCAGTGGCATTCCACAGCCGCCGAACTGTCCTGATGGCTACAGCTTCAGCCTGAATTCCGGCCCCAATGGAGAGGACTGCCGCCGCCTTCTGCAGGCAGGCGGTACAAAGTACCGCTCTCTGTTTGTGTACAAGGTCGGCAATGCCCTCAATTACGTCGGTGTCGAGAGCAACACCGGCAACGATGGCAGTGAGAACTCTCCGCTACCCGGCACGTGCGCAGAAATCACGGGCAACCCGGTCACCAACCTGCAGACCGGCACTTCCGCTACCGACGGCATCGACGCAGCGCGATGCCGCACCGTCACAGACGACAGCGGCCATCGCGACGACGCCGGCAATATCATCACCGTCGGCCAGAACATCGCCAATTGGTTCTCCTACTACCGCAAGCGCATCTACATGGCCAAATCCGGCCTGATGAATGCGCTGGCACCGCTGGATCTGAACGATCCGGCCGAAGAGGTGCGTTTCGGGTTTGGCTCGATCAATGGCGGATACAGCAGCAGCAACGACAATGACGACAATCTGCCGGCCGACAAGACCACGGGCTCTGCAAACAGCAGTCCCTCGATTGCACGTGTCAAACCCTTCAGCACCAACCGAGGGACTTTGTGGAGCTGGCTGAGCGCGGCCGAAGCGGTCGGCGGCACGCCGTTGCGGCAAGCCCTGAAGGCGGTGGGCGAATACTACCGAACCGAGGCACAACCCTGGCAGACCAGCGCGATCAATACGCAGGAACTTGCCTGCCGCCAGTCGTACTCGATTCTCATGACGGACGGCTACTGGAACGGCAGCAATCCGAATATTGGAAACGCGGACGATCCAAGCAGCATCATTCGCCGCGAAGGTCCGAACGGTCAGTGCTTCGAGTATCCGAACAAGTCTGCCGGGTCCGCCTGCGGATCACCGGTCGAGCCGGAGCCGTTTGTGGGCAGCGCCTCCAACACGCTGGCCGATGTCGCCATGTACTATTGGCTGACCGATCTGCGCAATACGGCCAATGAAGTCCCCACGAGCAGCGATGACCCTGCGTTCTGGCAACACATGTCCACCTTCACGGTCGGCCTGTTTGGACAGGATACAAACCTGCCGGGACTGACCGGCAGGACGGCCGAAGAAATCGCGTCGTGGGCCGCCACAGGCGGCGCGCCGAACAATTTCGATTGGCCCACACCGGATGCAAGCTCCCCCAACAACATTTCCGACCTGGTGCACGCCGGCATCAACGGCCGTGGCGGCTTCTACTCCGCGGGAAATCCCAAGGCTTTCGAAAGAGGCTTGCAGGACGCATTGCGCCGTGTCCAGGATCGCGTCGGCACCGGCGCGAGTCTTGCCGCGAACAGCACCCGGCTGGACACCGGCACGACAACCTATCAGTCGCTGTACTACAGCGGCGCCTGGAACGGTGACCTGATTGCCTATCCGGTGGACACGAGCAGCGGCGCCATCAGTGCGACACCGGATTGGGTGGCGTCCGAGCACCCGATCCTGCAGCAAAACTGGGACAGCCGGAACATCAAGACCTGCAATCCTTGCGGGTCCGGTGTGACGATGGTGGCCTTCGATTCGGCAGCTGACCTGTCCGCGCAGCAACAGTCTGACCTGACCTTGACCATCGGCAGCACGGTTCATCAGTCACAGAACATCATCGACTGGCTACGTGGAGACAGTGCACTGGAACAGGGCACCGCAAGCGGAACGCTGCGCAGTCGCTCCGCCCTGAACGGCAATCGCCGCTTGCTCGGGGACATCGTCAACTCCCAGCCGGTTTTCGTCGGCGCACCAAACTCCAATCTGTACGCCGGTAAGAACGTGCCGAGCGGTTACTCGACTTTCGCCAGCAACAACGCCAACCGCGAGTCACGCATCTGGGTCGCCGCCAACGACGGTATGGTGCATGCCTTCAACGCCGAAACTGGTGCGGAAACCTTTGCCTATCTGCCGGGCGCAGTGATCAAGAGTGGTATCCGCGACCTCGCGAATCCGATTTATGGAAGTGGCGCGGCCCAACACAAGTTCTACAACGATGGCGAGTTGACCGTCGCCGATGCTTATGTCAGCGGCGCATGGAGAACGGTGCTAGTGGGCACGACCGGCCGTGGCCCGTCGCGAGCGGTCTACGCGCTGGATGTGACCAACCCGAGTGCGCCAACCTTGCTCTGGGAACGTTCCGCGGGTGATGGCTTGGCCAATGACGAATGGATCGGGCAGATCATCGGCAAGCCGGTGATCGCGCGCACTTCGGATGGCTCCAGTGGCACCTGGTCAGTCGTCATGGGCAACGGCTACAACAGCGACGAGAACTCGGCGGCGCTGCTGAAGTTCGACCTCGCCAGCGGTGCGCTGAGCGTGCTGCAAACCGATACCGAGGACAACAACGGCCTCGCACAGCCGGTGGTGTGGATCGCGGACGCTGACGTGGGCACAACGGTCGGTACGATCGCCTATGCCGGTGACCTGAACGGAAAGCTGTGGGACTGCAACCTCACAGCAGGAACCTGCACACATCGCTTCACCGCTCAGGCGAGCGGCAGCGCGCAGCCCATCACCGGCGGCATGCTTGCGGGCAAGGATCCAGACACGGGCAAGGTCTGGGTGTTCTTCGGCACTGGACGCTATCTGACGCAGGGCGATCTCAGCAGCACGGCTCTGCAAACCTGGTATGGCCTCATCGTGCAGGGCGACGGCGCAGTGTCGACGGCGACTGCGAGTGCCGACCCGCCGCTGACACAGCGCAGCATCGAAGACGAGGTCGCCGCCACGTCCAGCTCACTGGGCGCACGCGTGACCGAAGAGGCCGTGGACGGCGACATGGCCGGCAAGTCCGGCTGGTTCATGAATCTGAGCTATCAGACGCTGCGTGGGGAACGAATCGTCACCCCCAACCAGTTCCAGGGTCGCATGCTGCTCGGCACCACGCGCATTCCCGGGCAAGGAAGCGACCCCTGCAATCCGTCCGGCGACGGCTGGATCATGGCGATAGACCCGTTTACTGGCGGCCGTCCCAGCAGCACGTTCTTCGACCTCAACGGCGACGGCGATTTCGACGATGACGATGAGGTGCAGGGGGAAATCGTCACCGGTATCGGTTTCACCTCAATCCCGAACAATCCGATTTTCGTGGGTAACGTTATGCTGACGAGCTTCGACAACGCGACGACGAGCAGCATCGCCACAGCTGGCGCCGGCGGCGTCCCCAGGCGTACGGGCTGGCGCGAGCTGGTGGACGAGTAGAGGCCATGGACACCCTGGCCCGAGTCAATCGTCGCGCGAGTGGTGGCATGACATTGGTGGAGATCGTGATCGTGATCACGATCGTCGGCATTCTCGCGGCGATCGCGTATCCGTCGTACATGGACTCGATCACGCGCTCCAACCGCGCCGCTGCGCGAGCCTGCCTGACGAACTACGCAACACACATGGAGCGGTTCTATACGACAAACCTGCGTTATGACCAGGATCTCGCGGGCACCGCAATTGCGCTACCGGCGTTAGACTGTGCCTCGGCGAATGACACCGGCCAACACTACGACTATTCCTTATCTGCGGTCGCCGCCAACACCTTCTCGCTCCAGGCCGCACCCAAGGGCGTACAAGCCACCCGCGATACCACATGCAAGACGCTGACCCTGACACACACAGGCGTGCGTGGCATCGCCGGCGGTGCCACAGGCACGGTGGATGATTGCTGGTAGCCGACGGCCTCCTGACTAGAACAACAACGACCGGCCGGATTGTCGGGATGCAACAGCGCGGGACGTTGCATCGGCGAACGCGCGGATGCGGCCGACCCGTTAAGGAGTCCTTGCGCCCCTAGAGGCAATTTGCACCTGATGCGGAAAGCGCAGGACAGACGCCGCCCAGATCGCATGCTTGCGACACCGCGCGCCCGCTGCCGATCAGCACCAGTTCGGTCGCATTGGGAGAGATGCTCTCGTTCACGCATACGCGCAGTCGACCGGCAGCAAAGGCGCCGCTAGGCCATCTCGCCAAGCCCGACGGTCTGAAGACGATTGCACGGTTGAAAGGCCCGTTGCCAGCTAGAAACAAGCCGTCGGGCATGTCCATCGAATCGGCAAGGTGGAGTTCGTCATCTGCATCGAACACACCAAGGGGAGGCCGGTCAATGAACACGATCCACTCCCCTTGTAACCAGTCGGCGTGACAACCCTCGTCCGCGTTTCCGGCGCAGATGCTGACGGCCGTATTGCGTGTCACCGCCAGCATGCGCGCTGCCCGCATGCCGCCGAGCAGCTGGTTCGACGACATGGCGAGCCGATTGCGTGCCGTGATCGCCTTGAAGGATGGCACCGCTAACGCGGTGATCACTGCCGCTACGGCCAGAGTGATCAACAACTCGAGCAGCGTGAAGCCGCCTGTTCTCCGGTACGCCATCGTCCGCCCCCCTTCCGGCCGTCGCGTGTCGCACTCGACGGCAAGATAGAATGGCAGCGCCGGGATGTAACTTAGCCGGAAGTATTAGGTGGGGTTAGCCGATTGGCTAATGCGCAACGCAGTGCGTAGTGCCTCTCAGGCGCGATCTGCATTTTCTGATGCGCACGGAGCGAAGTCGCTCGCAGAGCAGATACTCAGGCGTGATGGCCACGACACCGGCTTCACTACCACACTTGCAGGAGCGCGCCTGGGCGCGGCCGCTGCGCGAACCGACAGGCGAGCTGGTCGCGCCCAGGTGCGCTCCTATAAAAGGACTTGCGCGGGTGGGTCACGCCCCTTCGGCCCGGCGCATCGCCTTACGCAATGCCGGCGGCAGCGAGAACACCACGTTCTCTGCGCGTCCGGCCAGCTCGGTCGCAGCAGTGCCACCGAGCGCCTCGAGTCGATTGATCACGTCCCTCACCAGCACTTCCGGCGCCGACGCGCCGGCCGTCACCCCTACCCTGGCCCTCCCCTTCAGCCATTCCTCACGAATGTCCTGTGCGCCGTCGATCAGGTAGGCGGCCACGCCGCGCTGTTCGGCGAGCTCGCGCAGGCGGTTGGAATTGGAGCTGTTGCGCGAGCCGACCACAAGCACGACGTCGCAGCGGCCGGCGAGATCCTTCACCGCATCCTGGCGGTTCTGCGTGGCATAGCAGATGTCGTCCTTGCGCGGCCCGTGGATCTCCGAGAATCTGGCACGCAAGGCGTCGATCACGCGTGCGGTGTCGTCCATCGACAGTGTGGTCTGCGTGACGAAGGCCAGGCGCGACGGGTCGCGGATCGGCAGGGCGGCAACGTCGTCCGGTGTTTCGACCAGATAGATCGCCCCGCCTTGCGCCGGATCGAACTGCCCCATCGTGCCTTCGACCTCCGGGTGGCCGGCGTGGCCGATGAGCACGACCTCCCGCCCCTCGCGCGAGTAGCGCTGCACCTCGATGTGAACCTTCGTCACCAGCGGACAGGTCGCGTCGAACACGGTCAGGCCACGCTGGTTCGCTGCCTCGCGCACCGCCTGCGAGACGCCGTGCGCCGAGAAGATGCAGGTCGCGCCGTCGGGAATCTCGTCGACCTCCTCGACGAAGACGGCACCCTTGGCGCGCAGGTCATCGACGACGAAGCGATTGTGCACGACCTCGTGCCGCACGTAGATCGGGGCGCCCAGTGCCTCGAGCGCGCGCTCGACGATCTCGATGGCCCGGTCGACGCCGGCGCAGAAGCCCCGCGGATTGGCCAGCAGGATCTGCATCAGGACGTTTCCGCCTTCTCGGCCCGGCGCGTGCGCCACCAGTCGAGCAGCATGTCGAGAATCAGCAGGCCGGTGCCCACCGAGATCGCCATGTCGGCGACGTTGAAGGCGGCGAAATGCCAGTTGCCGACGTAGAAGTCGATGAAATCGACGACGTGACCGCGCGTCACGCGATCGACGACATTGCCCATCGCCCCGCCCATGATCAGCGACAGCGCGGCAGCAAGCAGCGTCTGTCCGCGCGGATTGCGTCGCAGCCACCAGAGGATACCGACACTCACCGCGGTGCCGAGCAGCACGAAGAACGCGGGCGGAGCATCGGACAGCATCGAGAATGCCGCGCCGGTGTTCTTCATGTGCACGAGGTTGAGGTACGGCATCACCGGGACGACGTCGTACCAGTCGAGATGGCGGACGACAAGCTGCTTGGTGATCTGGTCGAACGCGATCACGAGCAGCGACAGCCACAGCAGGTAGACGTTCTTGTACTGGAAGGACATCAGAAATAGACCCGGCGCTCGCCGTCCCGTTCGTCGGAGATGTTGTCGATGCAGCGGTCGCACAAGGTCGGGTGCACGGCGTTCTGGCCGACCTCGGGGCGTTGATGCCAGCAGCGCTCGCAGCGACCGTGGGGGCTCGGCCTGGCCTCGACCCCGAGCGCGGCGCCGTTTTCCAGCGTGAAGCGCACAGCGACGTCCGCATCCGGCGAGATCGGACGCACCTGCACCTCGGAGGTGATGAACCAGAACCGCAGCTCGTCTCCGACCCGGTTCAGCAGTGCTGCCAGCTCGCCGTCCGCATGAAGCACGACCTGCGCATTCAGGCCGGAGCCGATCTTGCCCGCGGCACGCAGGTCCTCCAGCACCTTCTTCACCGCCTCGCGCACCTCGCACAGCACGCCCCAATCGAGCGAGCCGGATGCCACCAAGGGGAAGACGTGCCAGCGCTGCGCGAACACCGGCGTGCCGCGATCACCCGGCAGCGCACGCCAGATCTCGTCCGCCGTGAACGACAGCACCGGCGCGATCCAGCGCACAAGCGCCTCGGCGATGTGGAACAGCGCGGTCTGCGCCGAGCGGCGACCGACCGAGTCGCGCCGCATCGTATAGAGGCGGTCCTTGAGCAGGTCGAGATAGCGCCCGCCCAGATCCACCACGCAGTAGTTGTGCAGCTTGTGATAGACGACGTGGAACTCGCGTCGGCCGTAAGCCTCGCGCAGCTCGTCCTGCAGCCGCGCTGCTTCCGCGATCGCCCAGGCGTCCACCGCCAGCAACTGTTCCGGCGGCACCATCTGCCGTGCAGGGTCGAACCCGTGCAGGTTGCCGAGCAGGTAGCGCGCCGTGTTGCGGATGCGGCGGTACGCATCGGCCATGCGCGCCAGCAGCTTCTCGGAAATCGCGATCTCGCCGGAGTAGTCGCTGGCGGCCACCCACAGCCGCAGCACATCCGCGCCGAGCGTCTTCGTGACCTGCTGCGGCGCCACGACGTTGCCGAGCGACTTGGACATCTTGCGGCCCTGCTCGTCGACGGTGAACCCGTGCGTCAGCACCACCTTGTAGGGCGCCCTGCCCTGCATCGCGACGCTGGTCAGCAGCGACGACTGGAACCAGCCGCGGTGCTGATCGGAACCTTCGAGGTAGATGTCGGCCTGCGGCGCCTGCCCGTCCGCCAGCGCGTCCGGCACCACCGACCTGAACGCGCACTGGTGAACGACACCGGAATCGAACCATACGTCCAGCGTGTCCGGACACTTCTCGTAGCGCCCCGCATCCACGCCCCAGTCGGCCGGCGCGGAGCCGAACCACGCCTCGAGCCCCTCCTGCTCGACACGGTCGGCCACCTGCCTGAGCAGCTGCGCCGTCTGCGGATGCATGTCCTGCGTCGCGCGGTCGACGAACAGCGCCAGCGGCACGCCCCAGTAGCGCTGCCGCGAGATGCACCAGTCCGGACGTCCCGCCACCATGTCGCGGATGCGGCTCTCGCCCCAGCCGGGAATCCAGCGCGTCCGCCCGATCGCCTCGACGGCCGCGTCGCGCAGGCCGTTCGCATCCATCGACACGAACCACTGCGGCGTCGCGCGAAAGATCAGCGGCGTCTTGTGGCGCCAGCAATGCGGATAGCTGTGCCGGATGCTCGCGTGCCGCAACAGTTGCCCCCCGGCGTTCAGTGCATCGATGACCAAGGCATCGGCCTTGCGCACGTGCTGGCCGGCAACCACCGGCGTGCCGTCGATGAACACACCGTTCGCCGCAACGGGATTGTCCACGGGCAGGCCGTAGCGCTGACCGACCGCGTAGTCCTCCTGGCCATGTGCGGGCGCCGTGT
Source organism: Sinimarinibacterium flocculans (assembly GCF_003201205.1). Taxonomy (GTDB): domain Bacteria; phylum Pseudomonadota; class Gammaproteobacteria; order Nevskiales; family Nevskiaceae; genus Solimonas; species Solimonas flocculans. Next base: position 136,580 of record NZ_QICN01000004.1, on the reverse strand, counting down.
GCACGAGGCCGGTTCCGGCATCGAGCGTGACGTGATCGCCCAGCACCACCGGCACCTCGCGGTCGGCGAACGGGTGACGGGCCTTGAGGTGCTCGAGCGCCGAGCCGGCGACGGTCGTGACGGCTTCGAGCGCTAGATCGAGCACGTCGGCCAGCGGATCGACCAGGTCGGCGGCCACAACCAGATACTCGCCGGCCGCCCGCACCAGCGCGTATGTCAGCTCCGGGCCGACCGCAATCGCCCGGTTGGCCGGCAGCGTCCACGGCGTCGTCGTCCAGATCAGGAAGTGCAGCGGGCCGTCCGCATGCTCGCCGAACACCCGCCGCAGGGCCTCGTCGGTGACGGCGGCAAACTTCACGTAGATCGAGTGCGAATCCTTGTCCTGGTACTCGACCTCGGCCTCGGCCAGCGACGAGCCGCAGTCCAGGCACCAGTGCACCGGCTTGAAGCCGCGCACCACGTGACCGTTCTCGACGATGCGCGCCAGGCTGCGCAGCTGCTCGGCCTCGAAGGCCGGCTGCATCGTCAGGTAAGGCGTGTCCCAGTCCGCGAGCACGCCCAGCCGCTTGAAGTCCTCGCGCTGGCGGTCGATCTGCTCAGTGGCGTAGCGACGGCACTGCGCGCGAAACGCCGGTGCGTCCAGCTTCTCGCCGACCTTGCCGTGTTTCTTCTCGACCTGCAGCTCGATCGGCAGGCCATGGCAGTCCCAGCCCGGCGTGAACGTCGCGCGATGGCCGTCGAGGCGCGCCGCCTTGACGACGATGTCTTTCAGGACCTTGTTCACCGCGTGGCCGATATGGATGTCGCCGTTCGCATACGGCGGGCCATCGACGAACCAGAACGGCTCGCGCCCGGCGGTCGCCGCCTGCACCGCAGCGTACAGGTCCTCCTGCTGCCAGCGCGCCAGCATTTCCGGTTCGCGCCGCGCCAGATTCGCCTGCATCGGAAAATCGGTCTGCGGCAGGTTGATCGTGGCTTTGTAGTCGGTCACGGGGGGCAAGTGTCTTCGAATGCGGGGGCCGGCCGTGACGCCGGCCCGGCCGAAAAACCGGTGAATTATGCGGACTCGGCCGCAAAAAACGCCAATGCCGCGTCCTTGTCGCGGTGCATCTGGGCCGCCAGCGCATCGAGCGACTCGAACCGGGCCTCCGGGCGCAGGAACTCGCGGAAGCGCACTTCCACGCAGGCGCCGTAGAGATTCACGTCGTGGCCGAGCACATGCGTCTCCAGCAGACAGCGCGTGAGGCCCAGTGTCGGTCGCACCCCCAGGTTCGCCACGCCCGGCAGCGCCGCCGCGCCGTCTACGTCGAGCCGCCGCAGTTCGACCACATAGACGCCCAGGCGCAGCGCCGGACGCCGCTGCAGGCTGAGGTTCGCCGTCGGCATGCCGAGACGCCGGCCGAGGCGCAGACCGCTGCGGATGCGGCCGACGAGCCGGTAGGGCCGGCCGATCAGCGCCTGCGCACGCCGCAGGTCGGCCGCGGCGAGCGCCTCGCGCACTGCGGTCGAACTGCAGCGCAGTCCGTCGTGTTCGACCCCGCCGACCACGTCGACCTCGAATCCGTTCTCGCGTCCGAGCCGTCGCAGCAAGGTAAGGTCCCCGGCGCGTCGTGCGCCGAAGCGAAAATCGTCGCCGACGACGATGCCGCGAATCTGCAGCCGCCCGACCAGCAGCTCGCGCACGAACGCCACCGCTTCGTACGCGGCGAATCCGCGATGGAACCGCTGCACGATCAGCCGCGCCACGCCCATCGCATGCAGGTCGAGCAACTTGCCGCGCAGCGTGCTGACCCGGCCCGGGGCGCGCTCGCGGGAGAAATACTCGCGCGGCGTCGGCTCGAAACTCAGGACCGTCGCCGCCGCGCCGAGCCGACGCGCATGCTCGACGGTGCGCGAAATCAGGGCCTGGTGCCCGCGATGCACGCCGTCGAAGTTGCCGATCGTCAGCACGCAGGGGCCCGCGGTATCGGGCAGGTTGTGCAGCCCACGAACCAGCTCCATCAGACGGCCTCCGCGCGCCGGAAATGCCGGGGCCGCAGACCGACGATGCCCAGCGCCGCGAAGTATGCCGTCGCCGCCACCGCGATCACAGCGGCCAGCCGCCCCGCACGATCGGCGAGCCCCGCCGCGAGCCAGCTCTCCAGCGGGCCGGCGAGGGTCAGCAGCAGCGCCGCCAGCACCAGATTGCCAATGACCAGCCGCAGGCCGAACGCGCCCCAGCCCGGCCCGGGCACGTAGGCCCGGTCCTGACGCAGACGACGCAGCAGCAGCCCGGCGTTGATCCATGCCGACGTTGCCGTTGCCGCCGCGAGTCCGGCGTGCGCCGCCGGCAGCTCGAACAGCTTTGCGCTGACGAAGACCGTCACGCTCAGCGCCATGCCGCAGCACAGCGCGGTGATCGCGTAGCGCACCGGCACACGCGTTTCCTGGCGGGCGTAGAAGCCGGGCACCAGGATCTTGACCAGCGAAAAGCCCATGAAGCCGGCCCCGTAGGCCCAGAGCGCGTACATGGTCATGCGCACGTCGCGCTCGTCGAAGGCGCCGTGTCCGAAGAGCGAGGCCACCAGCGGCCCGGCGAACAGCACCAGCCCCAGTGCCGCGGGCACGCCGATCAGCAGCAGCACGCGCAGCGCCCAGTCCAGCGTCTGCGAGAACGCCCCCGCCGACTGCGTCGCGTGCTGCGTCGCCAGCGCCGGCAGGATCACCGTGCCGATCGCGATGCTGAACACGCCGAGCGGGAACTCCATCAGGCGGTCGGCGTAGTACAGCCAGCTCACCGCCCCGTCGCCGAGAAAACTCGCCAGCGCGGAATCGAGCAGCAGACTGATCTGCGCCACCGAGGAGCCGATCATCACCGGAATCATCAGACCGACAATGCGGCGCACCTTGGCGTGGCGCCAGCCCCAGCGGGGGCGCGGCAGCAGCCGCAGCCGCCACAGCGACGGCAACTGGAAGGCGAACTGCAGCACGCCGGCGACGAAGACCGCGTACGCCAGCAGGTGTACCGAGCCGGCCTCGATGAATGCCGCGGCGATCAGGCAGATGTTGAGAATCACCGGCGTGAACGCCGGCACCGCAAAGCGGCCGCAGCTGTTCAGCACGCCCGACGCCATCGCCGTCAGCGAGATGAACATCAGGTAGGGAAAGGTCCAGCGCAGCAGCTCGGTGCCGAGCGCGTGTTTCGCCGGATCGGTGCCGAAGCCCGGGGCGAACAGCCACATCAGCAGCGGTGCCGCCAGGCAGCCGGCGAGCGTGATCAGCGACAGGACCCCGGCGAGCGTGCCCATGGTCACTGCCACCAGCTCGCGCGCCTCCTCGGGGCTGCCGGTCGTTCGCGCCTGCGCGAATACCGGCACGAAGGCCTGGGAGAACGCCCCTTCGGCGAACATGCGACGGCCGAAGTTCGGGATCTTCAGTGCGATGAGGAAGGCGTCCATCGCCGCGCCGGCCCCGAAGGCGCTGGCGAACAGCACGTCGCGCACGAAGCCCAGCACGCGCGACAGCAGCGTCATCGCACCGACGACACCGGAGGATTTGAGCAGGGACGCGGACATAGGCCGCGGAAGTGTAGCCGCTGCGCTCGAAATACGTGGCTTTTCAGCGGCTTCCTTGGGGCGGTGGATTGACATCGGCGGGCCCGATGCCCATACTCCGCGGCCTTTTCGATTGACCCCGGCCGCCGGCCGGCATCAGGAGTATCCCCCTTGGCCAACATCGCCAGCGCAAAGAAGCGCGCCCGTCAAGCTGAGAAGCGCCGCACACGCAACGTTGCGCAGCGCTCGATGGTGCGCACCACGATCAAGAAAGTCGTCAAGGCCATCGAGGCCAAGGACAAGACGGCCGCCGTCGCCGCCTACAACGAGATGGTGCCGGTCATCGACCGCTATGCCACCAAGGGCATGATCCACAAGAACAAGGCTGCGCGTCACAAGTCGCGCCTGTCGGCACACATCGCCGCTCTGGCGTAAGCACGCCCTTTCGGGCAGTGCAAAAAAAGCGGGCTTCGGCCCGCTTTTTTTGTTGCGCGTTCGTGACAGTCCCACCCCCGGGGTGAAACTACCCTTTCGACGCCGCGGGGCTGTCAGTAAACTCGCCGGCACATTGTCGGACGAATCCGGCTTGGGGTCGGACGCAGGCGTCGCGGACGCCGTCGTCGGCAATGACAAAGCCGTCAGGCGATCAAATCTACTCAGGGGGTCAGAGCATGCTTCTCAATCGGCATCAGCGCCGGGCGCCGTCTGTGCGTCTGTCGGCGCTCGCGGCTGCACTCGCGTTATTCGGCAGTAACGGCGTCCGCGCCCAGACAGGCGACGACATCGCCGTCGAGCCCGCGGTCATCGACGACAGCCAGACCATCGTCGACGCACTCTTCGCGGAGCCTGCGGAAGCAGAGACGATTCCGGTCGACCCGCTGCGCAGCGAAGCCCTGGCCGAGAACGTCGCCGGAGCCCCGGGTGCAACCGAACTCGACGCGATCGAGGTCACCGGATCGCGCCTCGGCCGTGTGGCGATGGAAGGCGCCCTGCCGGTCACCGTCATCAGCCGCGAGGACATTCTCGCCAGCGGCAAGATCTCGGTGGCCGACGCCCTGCGCACCTCGACCTTCAACAGCTTCGGCTCCTATACCTCGATCTCCGGCAGCAGCGGCCAGGGCCAGACCGTCGTGTCGCTGCGCGGCCTGGGCTCGAACCGCACCCTGGTGCTGGTGGACGGCCGCCGCATCGCCACGTCGCCGTCGCTGCAGGGCAGCGGCGTCGACCTCAACACGATCCCGCTGGCGGCGGTCGAGCGCATCGAGATGCTGTCGGACGGCGCCTCCGCCATCTACGGCTCCGACGCCATCGGCGGCGTCATCAACGTGATCCTGCGCAAGGACTACAGCGGCGTCGAGATCGCGGCCGGTCTCGGCCGCCCGGACAACCCGGGGGCCGACGAAGAGGACGCCTCGATCGTCGCCGGCGTCTCGACGGGCGACAGTCGCATGCTGTTCGGCGCGTCGTACACCAACAAGGAACCGATGTTCCTGCGCGACCGCGACTACTCGCGCAGCACGCTGCCGGAGCCGAACGCCGACGGGAGCTACAACTTCTCCGGCACCACCGGCATCTCCGGCTACGGCAACACCGTGCTCAGCAGCGACTTCTCGCGCACGCTGCGCGCGCCGGACGCCGGCTGCCAGGAATCGCTGGGCTTCTACCGCCTGATCGACGATGTCGGCAACTTCACCGGCATCCAGGGCGGTGACATGTGCGGCTTCGACTTCACCCAGTACGCCGCCGACTCGACCGAGCTGACCACCAGCTCGGTGTTCGTCAAGTACGGCTACGACATCAGCCTCGACCTCGGTTTCGAGATCACCGCCACCTACGCGCAGTCCGAGAGCTTCGGGCGCTTCGCACAGGCCCCGGACCTGCTGTTCGTGCCGGGAACCGCGCCGACCAACCCCTTCGGCGAGGACGTCTACGTGGCCCACCGCTTCGAGCCGCTGGGCACGCGTGACAACCGCAACCGGTCGGGCGTGCTCAGCGTGCTGCCAGTGCTGACGTACACCTACGACCTGCTCGACATCGAGGTCGGCGCACGCATCAGCCGCTTCACCTTCACCGAACTGGGCTCGGGTTACCTGCTGCGGTCGTCCGCGGCTGCGGCCGCCGAGTCCGGCGCCTACAACCCGTTCGACCTGACCGAACCGGGCTCCGAGGAGACCCTCGACTCGATGACGGTGACGACCACGCGCGACGGCCTCACCGAGTACCGCGAGGTCTTCGGCACGGTGCGTGCGCCGCTGTTCGAGATGCCGCTGGGCACGGTCTACAGCGCCTTCGGCGCCGAGTACCGGCAGGAGCGCTTTTACGACAAGTACGACTCGCAGTCGGAAGCCGGCGCGGTCGGCGGCTCCTCCGGCAACTCCTCGGACGGCAAGCGCAACGCCTACGCCGTCTTCGGCGAAGTGGGCCTGCCGGTCTACGAGGGGGTCGAAGTCGACGTTGCCGCCCGCTACGACCACTACTCCGACGCGGCCGGCGGCGCCTTCAGCCCCAAGGTCTCGGCCCGCTGGCAGGCCCGCGACAACCTGACGGTGCGCGGCTCGGTCGGCAAGGGTTTCCGTGCGCCGCTGCTGTCCGAGCTCAACGCCAAGGACAGTTTCAGCGCCGAGAGCGCACGTGACCTCGTCGTCTGCCGCGAAGCCGGCGTGCCGGACTCGCAGTGCGCCGAGTCGCAGTACAACACCTTCATCACCGCGAACCCGGATCTCGATCCCGAGACGTCGACGCAGTTCGGCTTCGGCATCGCGATGCAGCCGGTCGACTGGGCCGACTTCACGCTCGACTACTACAACATCACCATCGAGGATTCGCTCACCACGTACACCGTGCAGAGCCTGATCTTCCGCGAGCTTCTCGGCCAGCCGCTGCCGGAGGGCACGGCGGTGAATCGGCGCGACAACGGCGGCATCGACAACGTTGTCACGACCACCGACAACATCGCCGAGATCCGCACCGACGGCCTCGACCTGCTGCTCAACACCCGCTTCGCCCTCGGCGACTGGGGCATGCTGCGGCCGTCGCTGGCTGCGACCTGGGTGCTGAGCTACGAGGAAGACGACGGCGTGCTGCCGGCGCGCGATCAGGTGGACGATCCGGGCGTGCCCGAGTACCGCGTCACCGCCACGGTGCCGTGGACCTACGGCGCGTTCACGACGACCTGGAATGCGACGTTCATCCCGGCGACCGCGGCCTCGACCGACCCGGGCGACCCGGACCCGCTGCGCCTGCAGCAGTCGGGCCACGTGGCATCCAACTTCGTGCACGACCTGCAGCTGAGCTGGGAATCGCCGTGGAACGGCACGCTGATCGTCGGCGTGCGCGACCTGTTCGATCGCGGCGTGTCGACCAACTTCAACCTGACCAGCCCGTTCTACGACCAGACGCTGTACGACCCGGTGGGGCGCATGCCCTATGCGCGGGTGATCCAGCGCTTCTGAGGCGGCAAACGAAAGCAAGACGGGGGCCGCAAGGCCCCCGTTTTCGTTGTGCGCTCGCTCAGCCGGCGAGCACCAGATTGTCGCGATGAATCAGCTCCGGCTCGCCCGGCCGGCCGAGCCGCCCGCTGATCTCGTCCGAGCGCGCGCCGACGAGTCGCCGGGCATCGGCGGCATCGTAGTTGCTCAGGCCACGGGCCACCTCGGCACCGTCGGCATCGACGCAGGCGATGAGGTCGCCGCGCGCGAAGTCGCCGGTGACGCTGCGCACGCCCACCGGCAACAGGCTGCGCCCCTGCTCGCGCAGCACGCGGGCGGCGCCTTCGTCGAGCTGTACGCGGCCGCGCAGCTGCAGCTGCCCGGCAATCCAGCGCTTGCGCGCCGCCATGACCCCCTGCGCCGGCTTGAGCAGGGTTCCGAGTGCTTCGCCGCCCCTCAGCCGACCCAGCACATCCGGCTGGCGGCCATGGGCGATGATCGTCGCCGCACCCGAGCGCGCCGCGGTATACGCCGCCGTCAGCTTGGTCCGCATGCCGCCGCGGCCCAGCTCGCCCTTGCTGCTGCCCGCCATCGCCATCAGGCGACTGTCCGACAGCTCGGCCTCGGACACCAGCGGTGCGTCCGGCTGGACGCGCGGATCGGCCTCGAACAGGCCGTCCTGGTCGGTGAGGATCACCAGCAGATCGGCCTGGATCAGGTTGGCGGTCAGCGCGCCAAGGGTGTCGTTGTCGCCGAGCCGGATCTCGTCGGTGGCCACGGTGTCGTTCTCGTTGACCACCGGCACCGCACCGAACTCGAGCAGGGCCGTCAGCGTGCCCTGGGCATTCAGATAGCGCGCACGATCCGCCACATCTTCATGCGTAAGAAGAACTTGCGCCGCTTTTATGCCGTGTTGCTTGAACTCGTGCTCATAGGCCCGCACGAGTCCCATCTGGCCCACCGCCGCCGCCGCCTGCAGGGCGTGCAGGTCGGTCGGACGCCGCGCCAGCCCGAGCCGCGCCATGCCTTCGGCCACGGCGCCGGACGAGACCAGCACCACCTGGACCCCGGCGGCACGCAAGGCCGCGATCTGGGCACACCAGTCCGCGATCGCCGACTGGTCCAGGCCCGCCCCCTTGGCGGTGACCAGGGAACTGCCGACCTTGATGACCCAGCGGCGGCTCGCCGCAAGCTTGCTGCGTGTGGCACTCATGGGCTGACGGGCGCTCGGCGCCGGGATTCAATCGCGTGGACGTTTCGGGGCAGACGGGCGACGCGCACGCGTATCGCGCTTCACACTGCGGCCCAGATCCTTGTTGGGGACGGCCTCGGTCGGGTCGCGGCGCGGCACGCTCGCCCGGCGGCGTGCGGGGCGTGCAGGAGCCTCGGTGCTCGCAGGCGCCTCGGGTTCGGCTGCGGGCACCGCCTGCGCCTCCACCCAGGCCATCGCCGCCTCGCACAACTCGTCGCAGCCGTGCCGCGTCGCCGCCGAGATCGCGAACCACGGCCGTTTCCAGCGCAGCCGCCGGATGGCCTTGTCGACCAGCGCCCGCCACTCCGCCTCGGGCATCAGGTCGGTCTTGTTGAAGACCAGCCATTGCTCCTTGTGCGTCAGTTCGGCGCTGAAGCCCTTGAGCTCGCCGTTGATCGTGCGGATGTTGGCGACGATGTCGCTGCCGTCCGGCGGCTGGATGTCGACCAGGTGCAACAGCAGACGCGTGCGCTGCAGATGCTTGAGAAAGCGGATGCCCAGGCCGGCGCCGTCGGCAGCACCTTCGATCAGGCCCGGAATGTCGACCATCGTGAACGAGCGCGCCGCGCCCAGGGACACCACGCCCGGCTGCGGATACAGCGTCGTGAACGGGTAGTCGGCGATCTTGGGACGCGCCGCCGACACCGACGCCAGCAACGTGGACTTGCCGGCATTGGGTAGGCCGAGCAGGCCGACGTCCGCCATCAGCGACAGCTCCAGGCGCAATTCGCGCACCTCGCCTTCGCCACCCTTGGTCGCCTTGTACGGCGTGCGGTTCACCGAAGACTTGAAATGCGGATTGCCCAGTCCGCGATGCCCGCCTTGCGCCACCTTGATGCGCTGTCCCGGGCGCATCAGCTCGCCGATCAGCTCCTCGGTGGCCTGGTCGAAGATGCGCGTGCCCAGCGGCATGCGCACTTCCAGATCGTCGCCGGCCGCGCCGGTGCAGTTGGAGCCCTGGCCGTGGACACCCGCCGGCGCGCGGAAGCGTCGCGTGTAGCGGAAGTCCGCGAGCGTGTTGAGATTGGGTTCGGCGATGGCCCACACGCTGCCGCCCTCGCCGCCGTCGCCGCCGTCGGGGCCACCGAAGGGCATGTACTTCAGGCGCAGGAAGCTGATGCAGCCGTTACCACCGCGGCCACCCTCCACAACGATCTTGGCTTCGTCGACGAACTTCATGGTGCGAGCTTAGGCTCCTGCGCACAAAAAAGCCCCGGAAGTCCGGGGCTTTTCGTCGCGCTGGCGGTGGATCAGGCCGGAACCACGTCCACGAAGAGCTGGTTCCGCGGCCCGCGCCGGCGGAATTCGACCTTGCCTTCGGCAACCGCGAAGATCGTGTGGTCGCGGCCCAGGCCGGTGTTGGTGCCGGCGTGATACTGCGTGCCGCGCTGGCGGATGATGATGTTGCCCGCAATCACCGCCTCGCCACCGAACTTCTTCACGCCCAGGCGCTTGGATTCCGAGTCGCGTCCGTTGCGGGTACTGCCGGCTGCCTTCTTATGTGCCATTTCGGATTACTCCTGAATTCTGATCGAGACCGGCGCTCAGGCGCCCTGGATCGCAGTGATCTTCACTTCCGTGAAGTTCTGGCGATGGCCCTGTTCCTTGTGGTAGTGCTTGCGGCGGCGATGCTTGACGATGCGGATCTTTTCGCCGCGACCGTGCGCCAGCACCTCGGCGGTCACGCTGCCGCCCTCGACCTTCGGCGTGCCGACCTTGACCTGCTCGCCCTCGCCGATCATCAGCACGTCGTCGAAGGACACGGTGCTGCCGACGTCTGCCGTCAGGCTCTCGACCTTCAGGGTCTGCCCCTGGGCCACCCGGTACTGCTTGCCACCCGTCTTGATCACGGCGTACATCGTTGACTCCAAATCTAATTTTAATTGTAAGCCGCAGCGCTGGACGCACCCGGCCCGAATGAAGCGCGCAATTGTAGGGACCGCCCCCGCCAAGGTCAACAAAAATCGGCGCTTAGCGCCGTTTTCACAGCGGCCAGGCCCACAGCAGCAACGGGATCGCGGTGGCGATCACCAGCAGCTCGACCGGCAATCCCAGGCGCAGGTAGTCGCCGAAGCGGAATCCGCCCGGCCCCATGATCAGCGTGTTGTTCTGGTGACCGATCGGGGTGAGGAAGGCGCAGGAGCCGCCGATCGCCACCGCCATGAGGAACGGGTCGGCGCCCACGCCGAGCTGGGTGGCGGTGCCTAGCGCCACCGGACACATGACCGCCGCGGTCGCCGCATTGTTCATGAAGTCGGACAGGGTCATCGTCACGACCAGGATCAAGCCCACGGCCACCACGGCATTGCCCTGCGCCACCGTGTTCAGCAGCACGTCGGCCAGCAGCCCGGCTGCCCCGGTCGAGGCCATCGCCCCCGCGACCGGCATCAGGGCCGCCAGCAATACGATGACCGGCCAGTCCACCGCGTCGTAGACCTTGCGCAGCGGCACCAGATCCAGCACGACCACCGCGAGCGCGCCGGCGGCGAATGACACCGCGGCGGGCAGCCAGCCGAACGCGGCCGCGGCGACGGCCGTGACCAGCGTCGCCACCGACAGCGCGGCCTTGCGCGGATCGGGAATCCGCAGCGCCCGATCGGCGAGCGGCACGCAACCGAAATCGGCGGCGAACCCGGCAACGGCCGGCATCGGCCCCTGCATCAGCAGCACGTCTCCGGGACGGATCAGCGTCGTCTTCAGGCGCGAGATCGAGCGCTGTCCGGCGCGCGACAGCGCCAGCATGTTCAGGCCGTAGCGGTTGCGAAGATCGAGCTGCGTCGCCGAGCGCCCGCCGAGCGCGGAGCCCGGCAGCACCGCCAGCTCGACCAGCGCGATCTCGCCGCGCTCGTCGTCGCGCGACGAAGTCTTGCCCTGCCCTTGCTCCGCCTCGTCGGCCTTGTCTTCATCCGGTGCCTTGCGCGATTTTCGCTCCGCCTGCTCGGCGTCCTCGTCGCTGTGGCTGTCCGCTTCCTCGAGTTCCAGATCCAGTGCCGAAAGCACCGAGGCCAGCGCGCCGGGATCGGTCTCGATGACGAGGATGTCGCCGGCCCGCAGCCGCCGGTACGGCATCGGCGCGGTGATCCGGGTCTCGTTGCGGATCAGGCCGATGATCTGTGCGTCGTTGTTCTCCAGTGCCTTGTCGATATCGGACAGGGTCTTGCCGGCGCTCTTGCTCTTCTCGCCGATGCGCACTTCGGTGAAGTACCGCCCGGTGTCGAAGCCTTCCACGGTCGCGCGCTCGCGGGCCGGAACCAGGCGCCAGCCGATCAGCACGATGAAAGCGACACCTGCCAGCGCCACGCCGACACCCACCGGCGCAAAGTCGAACATGCGGAACGCCCCTTCACCGACCTCGGCACGGAAGCCGGACACGATCAGGTTCGTCGGCGTGCCGATCAGCGTGGTCATGCCGCCGAGAATCGAGCCGAAGGCCAGCGGCATCAGTAACCGCCCGGGCGGCAGGCCGAGCCGGCCGGCGGTCTGGATCGCGATCGGCATCAGCAGCGCGAGCGCGCCGACGTTGTTCATGAAGCCCGACAGCACCGCCGCAACCACGGTGAGGCCGGCGACGGTCAGCGCCGGGCCGGCACCCGCGGGAATCAGGCGCCGCGCCATCGCGTCGACCGCGCCCGACAACTGCAGCGCGCGACTGATGATCAGCACGCCGGCCACGGTCACCACCGCCGGGTGCCCGAAGCCCGAGAACGCGGCGTCCGCATCGACCAGGCCGGCGAGCACGCAGGCGAGCAGCGTCGCGCCGGCGACGAGGTCGTGACGCCAGCGCCCGGACACGAACATCACGATGGCGATGCCCAGGATCGCCAGAATCAGGCCTTGGTCGAAGCTCATGGCCGGCAGTCTGCCGCAGAACGGAACGCCGCGGCCAAGCGTCCGCGATTGACGCCATGCCGGGGCACACCTAGCATCGCGCGGCCCCATGAAACTCCCCGACATTCTCGACCCGATTGCCGACGATCTGCGGCGCGTCGACACGACCATCCGCGAGCGCCTGCGCTCCGAGGTCGCGATGATCAACGAGATCGGCGCCCACATCGTCTCCGCCGGCGGCAAGCGCCTGCGTCCCGCCCTCGTGCTGCTCAGCGCGCGTGCGCTCGGCTGCACCAGCGAGGAGCCGGTGCTGCACGCAGCGACGATCGAATTCATCCATACCGCGACACTGCTCCACGACGACGTCGTCGACGAATCGGGCCTGCGCCGCGGCATGAAGACCGCCAATGCCGTCTGGGGCAATGCCGGCGCCGTGCTCGCGGGCGATTTCGTCTACTCGCGCAGTTTCCAGATGATGGTCGACAGCGGCCGCATGGAAGTGATGCGCGTGATGGCCGACACCACCAACGCCATCGCCGAAGGCGAAGTCCTGCAGCTGCTCAACTGCGGCGACCCCGACGTCGACGAGACACGCTACCTGCGCGTCATCGAACTCAAGACCGCGCGCCTGTTCGAAGGCGGCTGCCGGCTCGGCGCGATTGCCGCCGACGCGCCCGCGGCCCGCCAGGACGCCCTCGCCCGCTACGGCCACCATCTGGGCATCGCCTTCCAGATCGTCGACGACCTGCTCGACTACACCGCCGACCCGGCCGTCAGCGGCAAGAACCTCGGCGCCGACCTTGCCGAAGGCAAGCCGACGCTGCCGCTGATCCAGGCGATGAGGGCCGGTGATGCCGGGCAGTCCGAGCTGATCCGGCAGGCGATCCGCGACGGCCGCATCGACCGACTCGACGAGGTGCTGAAAGCTGTTGAATCCACCGGGGCGATTCCTTACACTCGCGCCCTCGCTGAACGGCACAGCCGCGACGCGGCGCAGGCGTTGAGCGAAATTCCCGACTCGCCATACAGGAACGCACTGCTGGAACTGGCGCGCTTCAACCTGACGCGCGCCGCCTGATCGAAAGATCGAATGCGGGGCGTAGCTCAGCTTGGTAGAGCGCTTGCTTCGGGAGCAAGAGGTCGCAGGTTCGAATCCTGTCGCCCCGACCAGAGATCGTTGGACGAAGCCCGGCACAGCCGGGCTTTTTCGTCCCGGCGCACAACGAAGGCCGCAGGTTGCTCGGCCACATGCGGCCTCGCAGCTCGCTCACGCTCGAGGCCAACCTGCGGGGCGTCCGATGACGCGATGCGTCATTGTCGAATCCTGTCGCTCCGACCGGTCCGATCGCATCAACGAGCCGCTACGCGGCCTGCAGTGCCTTGATGACTTCTTCCGGTTTGGCCTTCAGTGCCTTGAGCAGTGCGCGAGCCGGTCCGGTCGGAGTGCGCAGACCCTGTTCCCAGTTGCGCAGGGTGCCGACGTTGACCTCGATCAGCATGGCGAACTGCTTTTGCGACAGGCCGGTAGCGTTACGCACCGCACGAACCTGGGCTGCGTCGACATGGAACTCGCGAGAGGGCGCGCGCTCGCCACGAACGATTTCGCCGGCCTGCGCCGCGCTTTCCATCAGTCGATTAAAGAGCTTTGTATCCATCACCAGTTCTCCACGACCTTCTTGAGCAATTTCTTCTGAGCTGCCGAGAGGTCGTCCTTCTTGTTCTTCGTATACACCAAGAGCATGAGGATTTGACCTTCGGCAACCCGCCAGTAGTAGATGACCCGAGCGCCGCCACGCTTGCCGGTGCCCGGAATGTTCCATCGGATCTTCCGCACACCACCCGTACCTTGAATGGTGTCGCCACTGTCCGGATAGCTTGCGAGGTGCTGCTGCAGTCCTGCATAGATCTCATCCGGCATGACGGCCTTGATGTCTTCGCTAAAGGCGGCTGTCTCGATAAAGATCATGCGCTTGATCATACACCGCTGGTGTAGTGCGTCAATGGTGTACTTTTTCAACGCACGACGCAGCTTGTTCGGCCAGGCGCGACGTCTTGCTCCCGAAGCAAGTGCGCGGACGCGTGGACGCTAGCGCATCAGCACCGCGGTGAGGGGCTGGGCAAGAATCCACAAACCCGCGACGGTGAAGGCGATCATCAGCGCCAGCATCGGCAGCTGACTGAGCATCGCGTCCCGACGCGACGCAAAGCGCTGTAGCGCGATGCGGTGGGCCACGAAGACGCTGACGATGTGGCCGAGAACGATCAGGCCGACCTGGGTGTGCCAGACCACGCTGTAGTCGGGAAGTATCGGCGCTCGGAACATCTGTGCGGTGCCGAACAGGTCCCATTTGCGGCCGAAGGGGTCGGAAACCAGGCTGAGTATCTTCAGGCCGTTGGCCAGCAGCAGCGCCGTGTAGTGCGTCATGTGATAGACGATGGCGATCGGCAGCAGGGCATAGGCGAAGTCCAGTGCCAGTTCGCGCAGGGGCCGCGGGCTGCGGGTGAGCCAGCGTGCCAGCGCAATCGCACCGAGGTAGGCGCCGAGGTAGACGAACGGCGACGCGAACAGCCACAGCGATTCCCAGCCGAGAAACCACGGCCGCAGGCTGGCGTAGGCATTGACCGGCGCGACGCCCAGCCACCGGGTCATCAGGCCGGTGGGGTCCGCCCAGAACAGGCCGACCCACCACTGCGTGGCCTTGAGTCCGTCGAAGGCGGTGGTCGACAGCATGGCCAGCGCGAAGCTGAGGCTGCTCAGGTCGCGCGGACGCTCGCTCAGCAGCCCGGCGAACGGCCAGCGCAGGTGCAGCCTTCCGGGCTCGTCACCCTCGCCGCGCCGGTAATCGACCGGCGAGAGCAAGGCGATCAGACGAAGCAGCACCGCGAAGAACTCGCAGTGCGCGAACCAGGCCCGGCGCCCGACCAGCCAGATGCCGGCCAGGTTCAGCAGCGTGTAGCCGACGAGGAAATGGCCCAGCGGCACGGGGCGCCCGGTGCCGAACAGTTCGAATGCGATGAACCCCAGGTACAGGCCCAGCGCCGGCCAGTCGCCCAGCCGTTGCGGGTAGCGCACGCGGCCGTGCGAGAAGCCGCGCCAGAGCCGGTCCAGCGCATCGCCGAGTGTGCGCCACGGATTCAACGCCGCGTAGAAGTTGCCCACGACGACGGTGAGATAGGGAAACAGCAGCACGAAGATGACCCAGAAGAAGGTCATGCCGAAGTTGCGCACGGGGTCGCGGCTGCCCAGATAGCCGGTGGCCACGCACAGCATCAGCACCTGCACCCCGGTCAGACGCAGCGCCGGCAGGCAGCGACGCAGGGCACGGACGACGCCGGTCCCACGGATGTCCCGGCTGGCCGGCGCCGCCGGCGCGTGGCGCGCGGTGAGCAGCACTCCGGCGATGACGAACGACGCCACCAGCGTGATCGCGGCGGCCCAGCCGTACATCCACACCGGCACCGGCGGGTTGTACAGCGCCGAGAAACCATGCGCAGCCACCTCGCCCGGCAGCAGCAGCGGGCCCGCCAGCGCGAGGCGGGCGCACGCCTTCACGTCGTGCGCCCGCGACTCGTCAGCGCGGAACAGCCTGGGGCACCGGCCGGGTGCGTGCATCCTCGGATGCCGCCAGCGTCTGCTCCCACATCTGCAGGTAGGTCTCGGCGGAGTTGTACAGCGTGTCCAGCGCCGCCTGCCCGCCTTCCAGACGGATCTCCTCGACGATGTCGGCAATCATGCCGTAGTGGTACATGCCGGACTCGTTCACGTCCCAGATCCGCCCTTCGGCGCCGGGCACCGCGAGCAGCTCGACGGTGATCGGGGCAACGCCATCGAACTGCGGCCCCCAGCCCTCGCCCTCGAACATCTGGAAGGGATAGCTGACCGGCCCGGTCTCCATGATGCGCGCCATGCCGCGCGGCCCGGGCAAAGTGCGCAGGCCGTTGGCATCGGCACCGTAGCCGGCCGACAGCGGCCGATCGGTGCCCGACTGCGTCCACTGCTCGGCCAGCCGGGCCAGAAAGTCGACATGGCCCTTACCGTTCTGGTTGATCGGATAGATGATGCCGCCCTGCGCGATCAGCTGACGCGCCTGCGCATTCGTCAGGCCGCCCTGCGCACCATGACCGGACACCATCGGGTACGCCGGCTGCGTGGTCGCCGCATGGTCGAGCATGATCTGCTTGCTGCGCAGTTCTGCATGGTCGATGTCGATGACGAAGCCCTTCTTCATCAGCTTGTCGATCGCGTAGATGCCCAGGTCGGTGACGTCGCGGGCGTTGCACTGGCGACCGCTGCGCAGCGTCGGCGTCAGGCCGTCGGTGAGGCCGAGCAGAAGGTCGGTCAGCGGATCGTTGCCCAGCATCAGCGGATCGGGGAAGGACGTCAGGCCGGCGTCGTAGAAGTAGCTGTCGCCGTTGCCGCCGTCCTCGCAGTTGTAGGTCTCGAAGAAGCGCCCGGTGCCGATGAAGTTGAAGAACTCCAGCACGTTGGACGCCGAGAACAGGCCGGCGCCGCCCAGCGCGCTGTCGATGTCGTGGTAGGGGAAGACCTGGCGGACGCCCAGATCCCAGATCCGCTCGACCTCGGCATCGATCTGCTCCCTGCTGCACATCGGAATCTCGCTGCCGTCCGGCAGGAAGGTGACGTTGCAGCCGAAGAGATTGGAGAACTCCAGGCCGGGCACGACGGCCAGCTTGCCGTCGGCGATCACCTGGCGTGCCTGCGCGGGGCTCTCGACGATGCGGAAGAAGCCCTTGCCCGGACCGCCGAACTGGGCGTCGATGTAGTCCTGGATGTCGTACAGATACTCGACCTGCTGAACGCCGACCGGCATGTCGCGGCACTCGATCTCGGCCGGGTTCTGGCCGCGGGTCGCACCGGTGGCCTGCGCCACCTGGCACAGCGCCTCGATGTTGGTGCCGTGGATGGTCATCAGGCGCAGACCGGACATCCACGCACGCTCGACCCAGCGCCAGTACATCTGCTGGTGCAGCATGGAATCGTGGAACGGCCAGTTGACGAAGCTCGGCCAGCCTTGGGTGTCGTGGGTCTGCCCGGGCGTCATGTCGAGGATGAGCGCCTCCGGGTCGGTAATGCCGTCCGGCCCATGCAGCGCGGAGCAGTCCTTCAGGGCCTCGGTGACGCCGAAGCGGTTCACCGCCTGGCCGTACATCACGCCGCCGGCGGACGGACCGACGTTGCGGCTGCCGTCCGACATCTCGCTGCCCATCGCCATGTGCGTGTGCACCTCGGCAAAGCCCAGCGCAGGGGCGTCGACACGGCCCTTGAAGGTCTCGCCGATCACGCCCAGCGGCATTTCCGGGTATTCGGCGCAGCCGGTCGCGCGCTCGAAGCGCAGCGCCGCCGGCGAACTGCCCAGAACCAGCTGCCCGTCGTCGGCGACGGCGAGCACGCCATCCAGCGTGGCGGCGTTCAGCGCATCGCCGGCCTCGGAGAAGGTCCAGTCGGAACCGTCTTCCGGCGCGGACTGCGGTACGGCGGCCACGCCGGCGTCGCTTGCCGTCAGCAGCATCCCGTCCGGGGTATAGAACAGGTAGCGTGCGAGGTTCGCCGCACGCATGTAGAAACGCTCCGCGTCGTCGGCGCCGACGTCACGGGCGGCGAATCCCTCGCCGTCGCGCACCACGTAATCGCCATCGGCGCGCATGACCCAGCACTGGTTGAACAGGTCGTACCGCCCGAGTGTCGTGGGGGTCGGGTTGCCGCCCCCGTCGCCCGGCGGCGTCACCGCAGGGCTGCTGTTGCCGCAGCCCGCCAACACCAGCGATGCGAGTGTGGCCGCAAGCAGCGGCATACCGAAACGCGTCGTGCGCGCGGGCGCGCGAGTTTCCTGAATCATCATCCGAAGTCTCCCCGGGAACGGCCGGAACGTTCGTCCGACGCGCGCCGCTGAAATAATGTTGTCGCCAGCCGATGGTAGTGTCGATCAACGCGACAGACCATCGCAAATATGGCTCCAGTACGGTTGCCGGGCATGCGGGGATGCGCCCGACCTGCATGACCGCACGGTTCTGGACTACCGTAGCCGGCTCGAACCCCGACCGCTCCCTGACGACGATGAACCTCCAGCGACTGGGTCTGTGCTGCGCCGCGCTGCTGCTCGCCATCGGCCTGGCCGTTCCGTTTGCGGCGATCGCGCAAAGCTTCGACGCACTCCAGGGCAAGCACTATCGGCTGCAGGTCCGCAGCCGGCTGGACCCTATTGCGCTCAACCGCCTGCACGCCTGGGAGCTGGAACTGCGCGACCGCGACGGCGCGCCGGTGCCGGGTGCGACCATCACCGTCGACGGCGGTATGCCCGCGCACGACCATGGCCTGCCGACGGCACCGCGCGTCACCGAGATCCTCGGCCCCGGTCGCTACCTGCTCGAAGGGATGAGGTTCCAGATGGGCGGTGAGTGGGCGCTGCACTTCCGCATCGTCGCGGCACCCGGCGCGGAGACGCTGACGCTGGAATTCGCACTCTGACGTGAAACGGCACCCCGCAAGCAGCACGATGACCGGGCGGGCGCTCATCGGCAGTCTGATCGGCGGCCTGATCGTCGCCCTGCTCGCAGCCTGCGGCGACCGCGGCCCGGCAGCGGAGTTCTGGATGCCGGCGGAACTCGGCGCCATCCGCTCGCTGTGGATCGGCAGCCTGCCGCCGCTGCCGCCCTCGCCCGGCAACCCGGTGGCCGACGATCCGCGCGCGGTCGAAATGGGCCATCGGCTGTTCTTCGACCCGCGACTCAGCGCGAACGGTGCGGTGGCCTGCGCGAGCTGCCATCGGCCCGAACGCAACTTCAAGGACGGGCTCGCCCGCTCGCAGGGTCTGGGTCAGACCCGGCGCAAGAGCATGAGCGTGGTGGCAGCGGCCTACAGTCCCTGGCTGTTCTGGGACGGCCGCCGCGACAGCCTCTGGGCGCAGGCGCTGGAACCGCTGGAAGACCCGGCGGAACAAGGCCTCGGCCGGGTGGACCTCGCGCGACAGCTGGGCGACGACCCCGACTACCGCCGCGCCTACGAGAATCTGTTCGGTCCGCTGCCCGATCTCGGCGATCGTGCGCGCTTCCCGTCCGCCAGCCCGAACGGCGATGCCGGGCAGCGCGCCGCCTGGGCGACCATGACGCCGGAGGACCGCCACCGGATCTCGACGGTCTTCGCCAACGCCGGCCGGGCGCTGGAGGCGTACCAGCGCCGGCTGCTGCCGGGGCCGGCGCCGTTCGATGCATTCGCCGAAGCGCTGCTGGCCGGCGATCAGGCCCGTGCCAACACCCTGCTCAGTGCCGACCAGCGCCAGGGTCTCAGGCTGTTCGTCGGCCGCGCCAACTGCATCCACTGCCACAACGGCCCGCTGTTCGCCAACAACGAGTTCCACAACACGGGCGTGGAAGCGCCGGGCACCGCGCCGGCGGATCGCGGCCGCGCCGATGGCGTGCACCTGCTGCAGGCCGATCCTTTCAACTGCCTGGGCCCGTTCAGCCCGGCGCGTTCGCAGGACTGCGGCGAACTGCGTTTCGTCAAAAGCACCGGCACCGAGCTGACGGGCGCCTTTCGCGCCGTGAGCCTGCGCAACGTCGCCGATACGGGGCCCTACATGCACAACGGCCGCTTCACGACGCTGACCGAGGTGGTCGACCACTACAACCGGGCGCAGTCCTCGGGCATCAGCACCGATCTGGAACCGCTGCGGCTGACGGCCGTCCAAGTTCAGCAGATCGTGGCGTTCCTCGACGCGCTGAGCGCTCCGCTGGCCACGCCGGAACGTCTCTTGCGAGCCCCGGCTCGCGCAGATCGCGTATCGGGCCATCGCGAGGACCCTGCCACGGAATCCGCTCCGGCAGCGTCGCGGAATACGCCACGCCTATGACCGTCATTTGAACAATCCATTTTCTTAATGGCCCCGACTTGCATAAGCTTGTCGCCCATTCACCACCCAACCCAAGAGGAAGCACGCATGTCGCTGATCAACACGACCGTCCCCGCGTTCAAGGCCCAGGCCTTCCACAACGGCAAGTTCGTCGAGGTGACCAATGAGACGCTGAAGGGCAAGTGGTCCGTCCTGATCTTCATGCCGGCGGCCTTCACCTTCAACTGCCCGACGGAAGTCGAGGACGCCGCCGCCAACTACGACGAGTTCCAGAAGGCCGGCGCCGAGGTCTACATCGTCACCACCGACACGCATTTCTCGCACAAGGTCTGGCACGAGACCTCGCCGGCGGTCGGCAAAGCCAAGTTCCCGCTGGTCGGCGATCCGACGCACCAGCTGACCCGCGCCTTCGGCGTGCACATCGACGAGGAAGGCCTGGCGCTGCGTGGCACCTTCGTCATCAACCCGGAAGGCGTGATCAAGACCCTGGAGATCCACTCCAACGAGATCGCGCGCGACGTGTCCGAGACGCTGCGCAAGCTCAAGGCCGCGCAGTACACCGCCGCGAACCCGGGCCAGGTCTGCCCGGCCAAGTGGAAGGAAGGCGCCAAGACCATCGCGCCGTCGCTGGACCTCGTCGGCAAGATCTAAGGCCGCGTCCCGTCATTCCCGCCGCGTCGAAGGCCACGGGCCTTCGCGTGGCGGGACGTAGGGCGGCCACCGGTCGCCGTTGGCGGGCACGGCCCGCCCTACGGCCCGCGCCAGCGGGCATGACGGGATTGTTGTGTCCGTCGTCCGCCTTTCGTCATCAGGAGCTGAAGTCATGTTGGATACCGATCTCAAGGAGCAGTTGAAAGCCTATCTCGAGCGCGTGACGCGCCCGATCGAGATCAAGGCCAATCTCGACGACAGCGAGGCTTCGCAGGAGATGCGCAGCCTGCTGCAGGACCTTGCCCTGCTGTCGGACCAGATTCACGTGCAGGAGACACACGAGGCGGACGAGCGCACGCCGTCGTTCACGCTCGGCACGCCGGGGCAGGACATCCACCTGCGCTTCGCCGGCATCCCGCTCGGCCACGAGTTCACGTCGCTGGTACTGGCCCTGCTGCAGGTGGGCGGCCATCCGTCCAAGCTCGCGCAGGACGTCATCGAGCAGGTGAAAGGCCTCGACGGCGACTACGTCTTCGAAACCTATTTCTCGCTGTCCTGCCAGAACTGCCCGGACGTGGTGCAGGCGCTGAACCTCATGGCGGTACTCAATCCGCGCATCCGGCACGTGGCGATCGACGGCGCGCTGTTCCAGGACGAGGTCGAGCAGCGACAGGTCATGTCGGTGCCCAAGGTGTTTCTCAACGGCGAGGACTTCGCCTCCGGCCGCATGGGCGTCGAGGAGATCCTCGCCAGGATCGACACCAGTGCCGGCGCACGCGATGCCGAGAAGATCCGGGCCAAGGCGCCCTATGACGTGCTGGTCGTCGGTGGCGGGCCGGCCGGTGCCGCCGCGGCGATCTACGCCGCGCGCAAGGGCATCCGCACCGGCGTCGCCGCCGAACGCTTCGGCGGCCAGGTGCTCGACACGATGGGCATCGAGAACTTCATCTCGGTCAAGGAGACGGAGGGACCGAAGCTGGCCGCGGCGCTCGAGGAACACGTGCGCCAGTACGACGTCGACATCATTAACCTGCAGCGCGCCGAGAAGCTGATCCCGGCCGGCGCCGACGGACTGGTCGAGGTGCAGCTCGCCAACGGTGCATCGCTGAAGTCGAAGACCGTGGTGCTGTCCACCGGTGCGCGCTGGCGGCAGATGAACGTGCCGGGCGAGGACGAGTACCGCAACAAGGGCGTGGCCTACTGCCCGCACTGCGACGGCCCGCTGTTCAAGGGCAAGCGCGTGGCGGTGATCGGCGGCGGCAATTCCGGCGTCGAGGCGGCGATCGATCTCGCCGGCATCGTCGCGCACGTCACCCTGATCGAGTTCGACGCCAAGCTGCGCGCCGACGAGGTCCTGCAGCGCAAGCTGCGCAGCCTGCCCAACGTGAAGATCATCGTCTCGGCACAGACCACCGAGGTCAGCGGCGATGGCCAGAAGGTCACCGGCCTGGTCTACAAGGACCGCGTGTCGGGCGAGTCGCACACGATCGAGCTCGAAGGCATCTTCGTGCAGATCGGCCTGCTGCCGAACAGCGAGTGGCTCAAGGGCACGGTTGCGCTGTCGCCGCGCGGCGAGATCGAGGTCGACGCGCACGGCCGCACCTCGGTACCCGGCGTCTTTGCCGCCGGCGACGTCACCACGGTGCCCTACAAGCAGATCGTCATCGCCATGGGCGAAGGCTCCAAGGCCGCGCTCTCGGCCTTCGACCACCTGATCCGCACCTCGGCCCCCGAGGCCGAGCGCAAGGCGGCCTGAGGCCGGACGGCGCCGTGCGCTACGCGGTGTCGTAGCGCACGGCGACGATCTCGAGCTGCTGGCGTCCGCCCGGCAGCACGACCTCGACGACCTCGCCCTCGCCGCGGCCGAGCAGCGCGCGCGCAACCGGCGAATCGACGCTGATCAGCCCGGCGCGGGCGTCGGTCTCGTCGGCGCCGACGATGCGGTAGCGCCGTTCGTTGCCGTCGTCGTCGACGATCTCGACCCAGGCTCCGAAGTAGACCTTGCCGTCGCTGCGCGTCCGCACCTCGACCACGGTCACCTCCTGCAGGCGCATGGTCAGGTACTTCAGGCGCGCGTCGATCTCGCGCAGCTCCTTCTTGCGGTACTGGTATTCCGCGTTCTCGCTGCGGTCGCCCTCGGCCGCCGCCGCGGCCAGCGCGCGCACGACCTCAGGGCGCCGCACGCGCCAGAGCTGTTCGAACTCCGCTTTGAGCCTCGCGTGCCCGTCGGCGGTGATGTGCGGCGAGGACTTCGCCGACGGCGGACGCCAGCGCCCCACTCCGGTGCTCCGCTCAGGCCAGCGCCGAAAGATCGTCGGGCAGGAACAGGTCCGGCGCCAGCGCGCTGTCGGGCGTGCCCGGCACCGCGGCGTAGGCCGAGAAGTCGGTCTGCCCTTCGGCGCGGAGGACCAGCTCGTCGATGCAGTAGCGCCCGGTGAACTCGCGCGACGGCTTGCTCAGGATCACCTGCGCAGCGTCGGCCATGATCTCCGGCGTGCGCGACATCTTCGTGATCGCGTCACCGCCGACCATCGTGATCGCCGCGGTCGCAATCGTCGTGCGCGGCCACAGCGAGTTCGCGGCGATACCGTCGCGCTTGAGCTCCTCGGCCCAGCCCAGCGTGCACAGGCTCATCCCGTACTTGGCAATCGAGTAGGCCACGTGCGGTGCGAACCAGCGCGGGCGGAAGTCCAGCGGCGGCGACAGGGTCAGGATGTGCGGGTTCGACGACTTCTTCAGGTGCGGGATGCACAGCCGTCCGCATAGGTAGGTCCCGCGCGCGTTGATCCCGTTCATCAGGTCGTAGCGCTTCATGTCCGTGGCCAGCGTCCCGGTCAGGCTGATCGCGCTGGCGTTGTTGACCAGCACGTCGATGCCACCGAAGGTCTCGACGGTCTTGTCGACCGCGGCCTGCACCTGCGCCTCGTCGCGGATGTCGCAGACAATCGGCAGCGCCTTGCCGCCGGCGTTCTCGATGTCCTCGGCCGCCGTGTAGATCGTGCCCGGCAGCTTGGGATGCGGCTCCGCGGTCTTGGCCGCGATGGCGACGTTGGCGCCGTCGCGCGCCGCGCGCACGGCGATCGCAAGGCCGATGCCGCGCGACCCGCCGGTGATGAACAGCGTCTTGCCTTTCAGGCTCATGGGACTCCCCTTCTTCGATGATGTCGGTCCGGTCAGGCGACGAACGCTAGCGCGTCGCCGGTGGCGCCGCACCCTGCAAACGGATAGGACCGAGCGCCCTACCCGTCCCGGCGCGGAAGCGGCGGCAAGGCTACTGGATCATTGCCGTGGCGCGCGCCAGGCGCTCGGCCTGGATCCGGTTGAGATTGCGGTAGATCACCGCCGCGATGCGCGGATAGCGCTGTCGCAGCCGCTCCAGGTCCTGCGAGTCGAAGCGCAGCAGGCGCACCGGCGTCAGCGCGTCGACATTCGCCGTGCGGCGCTGACCGAAGTAGCCCGCCTCGCCCATGACCGCGCCGCGCGCCATCGCCGCCAGCGCCTTGCGGTCGCCATTGCGCTCGACCCAGACCTGCAGGGTCCCGTCGACCACGACGTAGATGTCGCGCGCCGAATCGCCCTGGTTGATCACGCGGGCGCCGGTGGGATGGGTCTCCAGGCGCGACATCAGCGCGAAGACGCGGGCCTGGCGCAGGGACAGCCCGGAGAACAGCGGGATCGTGTGCTGCGGCGACTGACCCAGGTCGAGGCGCAGGATGTCCCATAGGGTGACGATGCGCAGGCGCGAGCCCAGCGCCGGCGTCAGCGTCACGTCCGAGACCCAGGCCAGCACGATGGTGAATGCGGCCAGCGCGCCGAACTGCACCTGGTTGCGCAGCTCGCTGCCGGTGAACACGAGAAAGCCCAGCGCGAGCGCGACGGTGGTGAACGTGACCGGGCGCAGCACCGAGGCCAGCGCGCTCTTGACCGCCGCCTTCTCGCTGGCCTTGGCACGCGCATCGTGATTGAAGCGGGTGAGAAAGTGGATCGTGTCGTCGACGGCGATGCCGAGCACGACGCAGGCGATCAGGCTCGTGGTCGGACTGAGGGTGATGTCGAGCGCGCCCAGGGTGCCGAAGTACAGCGCCACCGGCAGCGCGTTCGGCAGCATCGACAGCAGTGCCGAGCGCACCGAGGTGAACATCAGCGCCAGCATCGCCCAGATCACCGCGAAGGCGACCAGCAGCGAGGTGAGCTGCCCCGAGGCGATCTCGTTGACGGTACGCGTCGCCAGCACCGGGCTGCCGGTTACCTGACCGTTGAGCGGCGGACTCATCTTCTGTAGCCGCGACTCGGTGCGCCGCACGAACTCGGCGATCTCGATCGATGCGTCGACACGGATACGCACCGCGATCAGGGCGGTGCGGAACCTCGAGTCGATCACGCGGCGGATCTCGTCGCTGCCGCCGAACACCAGCAGCTGCTTGACCGCGGTGGCGTCGTCGGGAATCCGGTGGAACGCCGGATCGCCGTCGTTGAGGTTGCGGTTGATCAGCTTGAGGTGGTCGACGTACGACACCGTCGCCCCGACTTCCGGCTGCTCCTCGAGCCAGTCCTGCAGCGATTCGACCTCGCGGATCAGCGCCGGATCGGTCAGCGCGTCGTTGACGTAGGTCTCGATGAGGATCGACACCAGATTGGCGCCGCCGAAGGCACTGTTGATCGCCTCGTAGTCGACGCGCACCGTCTGGTCGGCGTCGAAGCCGTTGATGTACTCGGTGCCGACGCGAATCTTGCTGGCGTAATACAGGTCGACCGGCAGCGACAGCACGGCGATCGCAATGATCCAGTTGCGCCACTTCAGGTCGAACACCGCGAGCTTGCGTGCCTTGCGCGCAAACATCGCCGCGCCGAGCGGGCGACGGCCGCCCTGCGGTCCGATCAGCGTCAGCAGCGCCGGCAGGAACAGCAGGCTCAGCAGCACGGACAGGCCGACGCCGAGCGAGGACAGCGCCGCGAATTGCGCGACGGCGGGCAGCGAGCCGGGAATCAGAGCAAGAAAGCCGGCCACGGTGGTCGCGCCGGACAACGTCAGGCTCGCGCCCATGCGGCGATAGACCCGCTCGAGCCGGTCGCGTTGCTGCTCCGGGCGCCGCGGATGAAAGTACTCGGCGAGCACGTGCACGGTGTAGGCCAGGCACAGCGTCGCCACGAGCACCGGGACCAGCGTGGTCACCAGGTTCAGCGACAGTTCCAAGGCCGAGGCGATCGCCAGCGTCCACAGCACCGCCAGCGCGACCGTCAGTGCGGCGAAGACGACTGTCGGCAGACTGCGGAAGGCGGCGAGCAGCAGGATCACGACCAGCGCGAAGATCGCGGGAATCGTGAACTTGAGCGTGCGCAGGATCGCGTCGGTGGTCGCCGCCTTGATCACCGGACTGCCGGTCACCCAGACCTGTTCGGCGCCGGTGATCTCGTGGGCCATCGCGCGGATGCGGCCGGTGTAATCCTCGGCGCGAAAGCGGGTCTCGTCGAGATCGGCGAAGCTCAGCGCGAACGCCGCGACACGGCCGTCCTCGGACACCAGGGCGTCACGATAGATCGGGTTGTCGGCCACCTGCTGGGCGAAGCCCGCGACCGCCGCCGGATCGGCGCGCGCCTGCGCGGCGAAGGTGCTGAGGTTGATGCCGAACTCGTCGGCCACCGGGTTCTGCACGTTGGCGATCGAGACGACCTGTCGCACCCCCTCGAGCTCGGCCAGGCGCCGCGTCAGACGGTCGATGCGTTCGATGTTCCCGGCGGTGTAGACATTGCCGAGTTCCACCGCGAGCAGCACCGGATCGGTCTCGCCGAACAGCGCACGCACGCGGTCGAACAGGGCCCGATCCTCGTCCTGCGGCGGCAGCAGCCGCTCCAGCGACGGATCGACCCGCAGACGGATCTGCCCCGTGCGGGCGTCGAACAGCGTCGCCGCCGCCAGCACGGACAGCGCCAGCACCGCGCAGACCAGCGCGAGCGGATGCGCCGCCAGCGACGAGAGCAGCCGCTGCATCAACTGCCGAGATAGAAGGTCTGCGGATTGAAGTAGCGCCCGGCGAGGTCGACGTCGCTGCTCACGCCGAGCACGCGCAGACTCGTACTCGTGCCCTCGACCAGATCACTCATCGTTGCCCTTCCGACGTACCAGTGCTTGCCGGCGCGTGCCAGCGAGGCCGGGTCGGCGGACCAGCGCTTGCGCACCGTGCTGCCCTCGTAGAAATCGGCGCGAAGGCTCACGCAGGTCTGCTGGTCGACCCAGACCTTCATGCTGGCATAGCGCGAGTCCTCGGCCGGATCGGGCACCAGGGTCAGCAGGTGGACCGGCCGCCCGTCGAGTTCGCCCTGCCCGTCGACGGCACCGCCGCCGGCCGAGAACGCGTTGTTGATCTGCTTGACGTCGCCGTAGGACAGGTCGGTGCCCCACAGCGAGCCGTCGCTGCCGGTTCCGGTGATGCGACGCACGCGCTGCAGCGCGGGCACGTACATGTACATCTCGTCGCCATCGCCTTTCTCGCGCAGCAGGTAGGCGGCGCCGGCCAGATCCGGCGGTGCGGCGATCTTCAGCGACGTGCGCAGCTGCTCCTTCTCGCGCTGACCGTACAGGCGACCGCGCAGCACGCGCTTGCTGCCCACGCGATCGACCGCCGTGAGTTCGACTTCCTTGATCTGCACCGACTGCGGCACGTTCGCGCGCATGCACGACAGCACGGCGTCGAGCGGCTCGTCGGCGAACGCGAGTGTCGTCGGCATTGCCGCGAGCATGACGGCCGCGAGCCGCATGCGCGCTTTTCCCTTGCCCATGGTCTCTCCCCGGCTGGCCCCGGATTCAGGCCGATTCTCGCATCCCCGTCCGCTCTTGAGTATCGGCCTGCGCCAGGCGCGCGGCGTGCACCTGCGCACCGATCGCCAGGAACGCGCTGCGCGCGTGGCGACATTCGCTGCGCGCGACGGCGGCATCGGTGGCCCAGTGCGCACGGGCAAGGTGCCACCAGGGACGGAAACCCTCGGCGCCGCAGAAGTCGATCAGTGCCTCGACACGCTGCAGGCCCTCCACCGCCTCGCTGCGGCGCTCCGCGGTCGTCGGCAACCGCAGCCAGGCCAGCCACGCGGCGATCTCCCAGATCCGCGAGCCGGCTCCCTGGGCACTGCGGCGCGCCGCACGCGCGCTCGCCTCGGCCGCGATCTCGTCGCCGGCCGCCAGCTGCGCCTGCGCCAGAGTCGCGAGCAGATTCGCTTCGAACTGGTGCGCGAGGGCGCCCTTGGCCACCAGCGGCAGGGCCTCGTGCAGCAGGGCCAGCGCCTCGGCGTGGCGCCCGTTCAGACTCAGCGCGAGCCCGTGCGCACGCAGGGCCACCGCGCGGAAGAACGGACTGCCGAACTTCTCGGCCTGTTCCAGCCCGGTGCGCGTGTGCATCAGCGCGCCGCCGTCGTCGCCGCCGAGCAGCGCCAGATCGACGGTGCTCGCATAGATCCAGCTCGCCATGCGCTGGCCACGTGCGGCGAACTCGATCGCCGCCTGCTGATGTCGGCTGGCCTCCTGCAAGCGCCCCATCCACGCCAGCATCAGGCCGTAGAAGCCGCGCGACAGATAGTTCTCCTCGTCGACCGCGCGCGTGCGCCAGTCGCCGCCGGCGCGGTCGAGAATCTCGACGATGCGGCGCAGGCGCCCGGCTGCATTGAAGGTGATCAGCACCGCCACGCGGAACCGGTTGATCAGCTCGGCACGGCCGTGGGCGAAGCACAGGTCCATCGCCTGCTCGTGGATCTGCGCCGCCGCGTCCACCTGGCCGCGGTGCATCAGTTCGTTGCCGTAGGAGATCTGCAGCTCGGCGTCGGCGCCGACATCGCCGCAGCGTCGGGCCAGCGCGCGCGCCTCGGCATAGACCCGCTCGACCGTCTCCTCGCCCACCGGCGCGAACTGTGCGATGCGGATCAGTGCCGCACGGGCGGCGATGCGGCCGAGCAGCACCTCCGGCGACTCCTCGGCCCGGTCGAAATGCGCCAGGGCCAGCCGCGCCTGCTCGACCGTGCTGGGCATGTCCTGCGACACCAGCCAGCGCGAGGCCGTGAGGTTCCAGGCGCCGGCCCGGGCCCACTCGCCGGCCCGCTGCCAGTGCAGTGCCACGGCGAGCGCGCCCGCGGACGGCTCGGCGTCGAGGCCGCCGCAGCGGCTGGCGAGCAGCCGGGCGAGGTCGGCGTGCAGCGCCCGCCGGCGTGTCTCGAGTTGGCCGCGGTAGGCCACTTCCTGCATCAGCGGATGACAGAACGCGCTGCCGCCGTCGTCGCGGTCGTGGACGAAGCCCAGATCCTGGAGCGCAGCCAAGTCGGCCTCGGCGTCGCCGCTGGCATCGAGCGCATCGAGAATCCGCGCATCGAACTCCAGACCGACGACCGCGGCGGTCTGCAACCGCGCGCGCAGGGCATCCGGCAACCGGTCGATGCGGGCGGCCAGCAGCGCCTGCACGCTGTCCGGTAGCGGCCACTCGTCGATGGGCCGCCGCAGCGTCCAAGCCCGCGGACGTCCTTGCAACCAGCCGCCATCGACCAGCGCCTGCACCGCCTCCTCGACGAAGTACGGATTGCCGGCGGCGCGCTGCACGATGATGTCGGCGACACCCTCGAGCGACGGGTCCTCTCCGAGCAGCGTCGATGCCAGGCGATGCAGCTGCGCAGGGCGCAAGGCGGTCAGCGGCAGGGCCTCGTCGACGAAGGGCTGCAGCCATTCCGACGCGTAGTCGTTGCGGTGATTCATCAGCAGCAGGCAGGCCCGTCCGCGCACCGCCTCGCACAGGCGCGGCAGGAACGCCTCGCTGGCGTGATCGAGAAAATGCAGGTCCTCGATCAGCAGGATGATCGGCCCTTCGTCGCAGGGCAGGTACTGGGCCAGCTCGTCGAGCATGCGCTGCTGCATCGTGACGGCCGCATCCGGCGTGCGGTCGTCGTGCTCGCCGATGCCGAGGAACTCGAACAGCGGCGGCAGCAGCGCGGCGTTGTCCGGGCTCTCAAGCAGCAGCGCACCGGCGATCCAGCGGCGCGCATCCGTCGGCGCGGCGTCGTCGGGTACGCCGAGCTTGCTGCGCAGCAGTTCGCGGAACGGGAACATCGGCAGGCGGCTCGCGTAGGGCACTCCGCTGCTGCGATGGACCTTGACGCCATCGCGCTCGCAGGCGCGCACGAACTCGTGGCACAGGCGCGACTTGCCGATGCCCGCGTTGCCGACGACGGTGACCACCTGGCCCTGCCCGCCGCGGGCGCGCTCCAGTGCTTCGGTGAGACGTTGCAGCTCCGCGTCGCGACCGATGAACGGGGAGCCGCTGCGCGCGAGACTGCGCTGCAGGCGCGTACGCAGGCCGGACTTCGCCGCCTCGAGCTCGAACACCTCGACCGGCAGCTCGACACCGGGAATCTGGGTCGCGCCGAGATTGCGCAGGCGGAAGCGGTCGTCGATCTGGCGCGCGGTCTCGCAGGTGGCGTAGACCAGTCCCGGCTCGCAGATGTTCTCGACGCGTGCCGCCAGGTTCACCGTCGGTCCCTGCGCGGTGTAGTCGTGGCGCAGGTCGTCGCCGATGCGGCCGACGACGACTTCGCCGCTGTTCAGGCCCACGCGCATCGACAGGTTGAGACCGTGCGCCAGGCGCAGCTCGTCGGCATAGCGGCGCACTTCCTGCTGCATCTGCAGGGCCGCGTAGGCGGCGTGGCCGGCGTGATCCTCGAGCGCGCGCGGCGCGCCGAACAGCGCCATGATGCCGTCGCCGGTGTACTGGTTGATCGTGCCCTCGAAGGTGTGGACGACGCGCGCGAGGATGCCGAAGAAACGGTCGAGGACCTGGTGCCAGAGCTCCGCGCCGGCCTGCTCGGCCAGCCGGGTCGATCCCTTGATATCGGCGAACAGCACCGTCACGCGCTTGCGCTCGCCCTGGAGCGCCGCACCCTGGGCCAGCGTGCCGGCCAGGTGCGCCGGCGTGTAGGCGGCGCGTGCCGGGGCATCCAGACGGCTGCCGCACTGGTTGCAGAAGCGCGCTCCGGCCGGATTCTCCGTCCCGCAGCTTCCGCACTGCCGTGCCCCTGGCTGATCCATCCATCACCTCCTGGCCCATCATAGCCCGGGCGCATTGACTTGGCCGTGCCGATGCTCCACGTTGCCGCCACAGCCAGCAGTCAGCCAGCGGGGAGAAGATCCAACATGATGCTCGTGGTCGGTGCAGGAGCGGTCGGCACCATCCTGTGTGCCCATCTGACGGCCGCGCGGCGCGAGCCGGCGAAGCTGTACGTACGGGAGAAGGACGTCGAGACCCTGCAGACGGTGCAGACCCTGCGCGTCGAGCACGCCGGCGCCGGCCATCCGCCGATCGTCGCGCCCAAGCCGCAGCTCACGCGCTCGCTGGCGCTCGACGACATCGACTACCTGCTGCTGTGCGTGAAGTTCCCGCAGCTCGACGCCGTGCTCGACCAGCTCGGCGACGTGCCTCAGCGCTGCAGCATCGTCTCGACGCTCAACGGCGTCGGCGCCCTGCGGCGCATCCGCGAGCGCTACCCGGACGCGCGCACGGTACCGATGACGATCATGTTCAACGGCCAGTTGCTGGAGCCGCTGCACGCACGCATCACCACGCGCCCGCAGGTGCTGATCGGCAGCGACGACGAACGCCTGCTGCGCGCCTTCGGCACCGGCATGCAGGTCACGCGCGTCGCCGGCGAATCGGCCGCCTGGGGCAAGCTGCTGATCAACCTCGCCAACGCGATCTGCGCGCTGACGCACACCACGTTCAAGGACCTGCTGACGCACCCGGACCTGCGCGCCATCTATGTCGCCGTGCTCGACGAGGCGATCCGCCTGCTCGACGCCGCCGGCATCGACTACAAACTGCCGATGCCGATCCCGTACGGCGTCTACCGTGCGCTGCTCGGCGGCCGCACACCGCTACCGTGGTGGTTCGCAAAACTGCGCAACGGCCTGCAGGAAGGCTCGTATCCGTCGATGGTCGCCGACGTCGATGCCGGGCGGCCGACGGAGATCGGCCAGCTCAACGGCGAGATCGTCTGCCTGGGTCTCGAACACAAGGTGCCGACACCGGTCAATGCGCGGATCATCGGTCTGATCCAGAAGTTCGAAGGGCAGTCGCCGCCGCCCTACCTTACGCCGGCGGCGTTGCGGCAGCGCCTGGGCGTCTGATCAGGCGTTGCCGACCCGCTGCGGCGGCCCCCTGAGCGTGACCCATTCCTCGGCCAGCGTCGGGTGTACCGCCATCGTCGCGTCGAAGTCGGCCTTGGTGGCCCGCATGCGCAGCGCGATCCCCAGCAACTGCGCCATTTCACCCGCGTCCGGCCCCAGCATGTGGGCGCCCAGCACGCGCTGCGTGTCGGCGTCCACGATCAGCTTCAGTAGTGTCCGCTCCGGGCTGCCGCCGAGGGTGGCCTTGAGCGGGCGGAACCGCGCACGGTAGATCTCGATCCGCGGATGCGCCGCGAGCGCCTGCGCCTCGCCCAAGCCGACGGTACCGAGTTCCGGCGTGCTGAACACCGCCGTCGGAATCAGCGCATGGTCCACCGTCGCCGGCCGGCCACCGAACACCGTGTCGGCGAAGGCATGACCTTCGCGGATCGCCACCGGGGTCAGGTTGACGCGATCGGTGACATCGCCGACCGCGTAGATGCCCGGCACCGAGGTGCGCGACGCCGCGTCGACCTCGATCGCACCGCCGGCCTTCACGGCGACACCGGCCGTGTCGAGGCCGAGTCCGGCGGTCGCCGGCTCGCGGCCGATCGCCAGCAGCGCGTAGTCGGCCTCGAGCATGCTGCCGTCGTCCAGACGCACGCTCAGCCTGTCGTCGTGCGATGCGAACGCGGCCGGCCGCACGCCGAGCCGCACGCCGATGCCGCGCGCTTCCATCGCCTCGCGCAGCGCGGCGGCGAGTTCCTGGTCGAAACCGCGCAGCAGTTCCGGCCCGCGGTGGACCAGCGTCGTCTGCACCCCCAGTCCGTGCATCAGGCAGGCGAATTCCACGGCGATGTAGCCGCCGCCGACGACGATCAGGCGCTGCGGCAGTGCCGGCAGAGCGAACATGTCGTCGGACACGATCACGCGCGGATGCGCGGCCCACTCCGGGTCGCGGCGCGGCACACCGCCGGTCGCGATGAGGATGTGTGCGGCGCTGACGTTGTGGCCATCGGCCAGACGCACGGCCTGCGTGCCCGACAGTTGCGCGCGCTGGCGATAGAGCGTCACACCGGCCTTTTCCAGTCCTTCCGCATACAAGCCTTCGAGGCGTGCGATCTCGCGGTCCTTGTTCGCGATCAGGGTCGGCCAGTCGAACCGGGGCGCTCCGATCTGCCAGCCGAAACCGGCAGCGTCGTGGAACTCGTCACTGAAACGCGAGGCATAGACCAGCAGCTTCTTCGGCACGCAGCCGCGGATCACGCAGGTGCCGCCGAAACGGTCCGCCTCGGCAATCGCCACGCGCGCACCGTGGCCGGCGGCGATGCGCGCGGCACGCACGCCGCCGGAGCCGCCGCCGATGACGAACAGGTCGTAGTCGTGTGTGGACAAGCTGCGCTCCGCGCGACGGGTGTGCGGCGCACTGTAGCCGCCCTGCCCGTTGCGGCGCACGCCGCCGGCCCGTCAGGCCAGCGACAGCGCAGGATCGCGGCAGGCTGTCCGCCAGGAGTCTGGGCGGTAGGAACCTGGCAGGCGAGTCAAAGCGGTTTCGAGGCGGGTTTCGCGTTGGTTCTCGGCCAATAGCGGGTTCTATTGGCCGAGAAGCAGCGCGCAAGATGCCCGAAACGGCGAAGCCGCAGCCGCCTGCGTTTCTACCGCCCAGGCTCCTAGGTCCGCGTGTCGGGACAGCCTCCGGCGTCGAACCGGCGCAGGGTCGCCGCGATGTCGTCGGCCAGACGCGCCAGCGCCTGCTGGTGCCCGGCGACCAGCGCGTCGATGCCGGCACCGACGTCTTCGCGATAGCGCGCGTCGCAGGTGCGCACACTGCGGTCGTCACGCCGCTCGACGCTCCAGCCGGCGTCGAGCAGCGCATAGTCCGCCGGTACCGAGTCGAACCGGCCCACGCGCACGCGGACGCGGTACAGCGGCAGCGAGGCCGGCGACGCCAGCCGGTAGACGTCGCGCACACCCAGTCGCGCCGACAGTCGTGCCGACAGCGCGGTACGCAGTTCCTCGCCCAGCGGTGCCGCCCAGCGCCGCGTGTCGACCGGCTGCAGCGCGCCGCTGCCGCTGCGCAGCACCAGTTGCGGCACGTCGACCTGCTCGGGCACGACCACCGGCAGCAGTTCGATGGCGTAGCCGGACTCTGCCGGCACCGGCGTCGCCTCCGCCGGCGCCAACAGCGTGTAGAACTGCGTCGGCGCGCGGTTCGCGCACGCCGCCAGCGCGGACACGACGGCCAGCACGCAGGCGGCGCGGATCGAAGCAGGCAATCGGATCATGGCGACTCCCCGGCAGCGGCGGGCGGAAGCTCTTCCTCGGCCTTGCCCCGGATCAGCGCCTCCGGATGGCGCTGCAGGTAATCGGACAGGGCGCGCAGCGAGCGCCCGGCACGCTCGACCTGGCCCAAGGTCTGCCGCAAATCCTGCTGCAGGCCGGAATCGTCGGCGAGCAGGGCGCGGTTGGCGTTGTCGATCGCACGTTGTGCCTCGACCAGCGTCCGCGTCGCCTCCGGTGTCAACTCGCCTTCGAGGCGCTTGAGCAGATCGTCGGCACTGCCGATCGCGTCGCGCAGGTTGTTGCCCAGGTCCTCGAACGGCACCCGGCTGAGCTGTTCGACGACGCTGGCGATCTGGTCCTGCAACTGCGCCAGGCTGCCGCGCACGGTCGGAATCTCGATGACGCCATCCGCCGCGACGACCTGGCCCACCGAGCGGCCGCGCGCCCGACGCGAAAGCTCCAGTACGACGTAGAGCTGCCCGGTCAGCAGGTTGCCGCTGCGCAACTGTGCCTGCAGGCCGTCGCCGATGAGCGCGGCCAGCACCTGGGTGTCGCTGCGCTCCTCGTCGGCGGCCTTGCGCAGGCTGTCGTAGCCGCGGCCCAGACGCTTCGGAAACAGGCGCGCGACGACGTTGCCGTACAGCTCGCGCTTGTCGCTGTCGTATTCCAGTTCGACCGACTCGACGGTGCCGAACTCGACGCCATGGAAGTCCACCGGCGCGCCGACCGCGAGGCCGCGGATCGAATCGGCGAAGCGCATGCGCACGCGCACCGGCCGGCCGGATGGCGGCGCCAGCGCCGTCGCCCGGTCCTCGTGCAGCCAGTACGTGGTGTTGGGCGGCGCCGGATCGCCATCGCTGGGCGTCTCGAAGGCAACACCGCCGGCCAGCACCGAGGCCAGCGACTCGGTGTTGACCTGCAGGCCGCTCGCGCCGAGCGACAGGTCGATGCCGCTGGCGTTCCAGAACCGCGTATCGGCGGTGACGAAGCGGTCGTAGGGCGCGTCGACGAAGACCTGCAGCGTGACGCCGTTGCCGTCCTCGTTGAGCTCGTAGGCACCGACGCGGCCGACCTGGATGCGACGGTAATAGACCGGCGAGCCGACGCCGAGCGAACCGAGCCCGAGGCTGCGCAGGACGAAGGACGTGCCGACGCTGTCGCTGGTCACCGCCGGTGCGGTCTCGAGTCCGACGAACTCGCGTCGCGGCTCGTCGGACTTGCCGACATCGACGGCGATGTAGACGCCGGACACCAACGTGCCGAGCCCGGAGATGCCGCCGGTATCGACCCGCGGACGCACCACCCAGAAGCGCGAATCCTCCACCGCGAGGTTGGCGGCATCGCGATCGAGCTCGACGGAGACGATCACGGTCTGCAGGTCCTCGCTCAGCGAGATCCGCCGGACCGTGCCGACGACCACGTCCTTGTAGCGCAGCTCGGTCTGCCCGGCCTGCAGGCCCTCGGCGGACTCGAAGGTGATCTCCAGCGTGACGCCGGCCGACAGCACGGCGCGAACCACCAGCGCGACGCCGATCAGCGCGGCGACGATCGGCACCAGCCACACCAGCGACGGCATGCCGCGCCGCTTGTGGCGGATCTCCGGCGGCGGCAGGTCGCCGGGGTTCAGGTCGGTGGGGGAATCCGATGCGCTCACGTGCGGTCCTTGCTCATGCTTCGCGCCGAACGCGGCGCGGTGGCTCACTGTCCCAGATCAGACGCGGATCGAAGCTCTTCGAGGCCATCATCGTCAGCACCACCACTGCGGCGAACGCGACCGCGCCGCCGCCCGGCTGCACGTCGGCCAGACCCCGGAAGTGTACGAGGCCGACCAGCAGCGCGACGACGAACACGTCGAGCATCGACCAGTAACCGATGAATTCGATGAAGCGGTACAGGCGCGCGCGCTCGGCCTGCCGCCACGCGGAACGCCGCTGCGCCGTCACCAGCAGCAGCGCCAGCACCGCGATCTTCGCCAGCGGCACGACGATGCTGGCGACGAACACGATCACCGCAATCTCCGGCGAACCTTTCTGCCACAGCGCGATGACGCCCGACAGGATCGTGTCCCAGCGCTCCTCGAGCAGCGTCGAGGTCTTCATGATCGGAATCAGGTTCGCCGGTAGGTACAGGATCGCCGCCGCGATCAGCAGCGCCCAAGTGCGCGACAGGCTGTCGGCCTTGCGTTGATGCAGGCGCACGCCGCACCGCCGGCAATGGCAGCGCAGACCGGGCGCCGCAGCGCGGTACACCGCGCCGCAGGCGTGGCAGCGCAGCAGGCCGAGTTCGCGCGCGCTGATCACGGCGGACATGCGACGCCCTCCCCGGCTTCGCAGTCGGCCGCGAGATCCCACAGTTCCTGCAGGTCAAAGGTGGTCAGCAGCGTCAGCAGCACGGTCAGCGCGGCGAGACCCCAGAGCCCGACGCCGGGCGCCAGCTCGGACTCGGCCGCGAGCTTGACCGCGGACACGAGCACGCCGACCAGGAAGACCTCGACCATGCTCCACGGGCGCGTGTGGCGGATCGCATGCATCACCGGCACGAATCCCGCCGGCACGCTGCCGGCCCGCAGCGGCAGCAGGACGTACAGGAACATCAGGATCTGCGTCAGCGGTAGCATGAACAGGCTCAGCGCGGCGAGCACCGCGACCAGGCCGACGCCGGCGTCGTAGGTCGCCAGGATCGCGTCCCACAGCGTGACCTGGGCGCGGGTCCCGCCCAGCTCCATGATCAGCACCGGATAGACGTTGGCGATGACGAAGGTGATCAGGCCACCGAAGGCGATCGCCAGCATCGCATCCAGATCGAGCCGGCGGTTGCGGTACAGCTCGGCACCGCAGCGACGGCAGTGCGCGATCTCGCCGGACGCGAGCGGCCGGCGCTCGTACACGGCGTCACAGCATTCGCAGATGGTCAGGGGGGTGGTGGCCAAACGGGACATCCGTTTCGTCGGCGTCGCGGCGACGCTCCGTCCGAGTCTAATGCATGGCCCCATGCGCGGCGCGACGCCGGCAGCGTGCCGGCGCCGGGCTGCAAGGGTTACAGCCAATACCGTCACAATCGGTCATCATGCGCCCCCTGAAAGCCCGCCGGCCGGGGCCGCGGGCGCCCGTCAACCCAACCGACCCACCGCCATGATCCCGTTCCCGATCCAGGTGTTCTTCTACCGCCTGTTCATGCTGGCGCTGAAGCTCTCGACCAAGATTCTGAACTTCCGCCAGCCGGAGCTGCACACGGGCCCGGGCTCGTCGCTGAAGCTGTGCGAGGCCATCGCCGGCTCCGGCGTGAAGCGGCTGCTGGTCGTCTCGGACGCGATGCTGGTGAAGATCGGCCTGCTGCAGCCGATGCTGGATCGGCTCAAGGCCCTCGACGTGCACACCGTGCTCTACGACGGCGTGCAGCCGGACCCGACGATCGAGCAGATCGAGACCGGACTGGCCCTGCTCAGGCGCGAACAGTGCACGGCCATCCTCGCCATCGGCGGCGGGTCGTCGATGGACGCGGCCAAGGTCATCGCCGCACGTGCGACCAACCCGCACAAGATCGCGTGGATGGCCGGCCTGATGCGCATCCTGTTCAAGCCGATGCCGCTGTACGTGGTCCCGACCACCGCCGGCACCGGCTCGGAGGTGACGATCGCCGCGGTCGTCTCCGATCCGGCGAACACGCGTAAGTTCGCGATCATGGACCCCAAGCTGGTCCCGGTGGGTGCGGCGCTCGACGGCCAGCTGATGACCGGGCTGCCGCCACCGATCACCGCGGCCACCGGCATGGACGCCCTGACCCATGCGGTCGAGGCCTACATCTCGCGCAACGCCACCGCGGCCACCGATGCCGAGGCGCTCGAAGCCACGCGCCTGATCATGCAGAACCTGCCGCGGGCGATGGCCGACGGCAGCGACCTCGACGCGCGGCAGAACATGGCACTGGCCTCCTACAAGGCCGGCGTGGCCTTCACCACGGCCGGCGTCGGCTACGTCCACGCGATCTCGCACAACTTCGGCGCGCGCTACCACGTGCCGCACGGGCTCGCCAACGCCATCGTCCTGCCCTACGTGCTCGACTACTCGAAGCCGGCCTGCACGCGACGCCTGGCCGAACTGGCGGAGGCCGGCGGCCTGCGCCAGGGCAGCGAGACGGAGACCGAGCTCGCCGACAGATTCGTCAGCCATATCAGAGCCTTGAACGAACAATTCAAGATTCCACAGAAAGTCGAGAAGCTGCGCGCGGAAGATGTGCCGGCGATCACCGACGCCGCGCTCAAGGAAGCGCACTGGACCTACGCGGTGCCGCGCTACATGGATCGGCCCACCTGCGAGACCCTGGTCCGGCAGATGCTGGCCTAGGAGTCTGGGCGGTAGGAAGCTGGCAGGCGAGGCAAAGCCGCAGCCGCCTGCGTTTCTACCGCTCAGGTTCCTAAAGCACCGTTCCGCCGACGCGCCGCCACCGGGGCGCCGGTCAGGCGCCCGCCCGGCGCTCTGTAAGATTTCCCCCTGTCGCCGCCGCGCGCGGATTGGCACACTCGCGCCGCCGCCCGGGCCCGCATGCCCGCCCCGCGGCCTTCCGAAGCCCGATTACAAGACAAGAGGTTCCCGTTCCATGTTGCGTCGTCCGTCGAAAGTCTGGGCTTCGGTCCTGTGTGTGCTGCCGCTGGCCGCGTGGTCCTTCAGCCCGGAAAGCGGCAGCCTGAGCGAAACCAGCCCGACGCTGATCGCCGAAGGTGGACCCTACGTCATCTCCAACCCGGTCGGCGTCGCGCTCGATCCGGTCTGCACCGGCGACGGCGTGACCTGCGACACCTTCGTCTTCGATCTGGATGTCGACGAGGCGTACCGCAGCGCACATCCGGACGCCGAGGTGGTGATCGCGCTGGAATGGACCAATGGCGGTGACGACCTGGACCTCTACGTGCGCGACGACGAGACCGGCGGCCTGCTCGGCGCGTCGGCATCGGCCGATGCCGGCGAGCGCGTCGTGCTGCGCGTGGCCGAGCTGCCGGCGCGCGTGCGCGTCGAGGCGATCCCCTTCCTGGTCACCGGCTCGACCTCGACGCTGACCGTCGGCCTGGTGACCGATCCCGTCGACGGCGGCGGCGAAACCGATGTCTGCGCAGCGACCGATGGCGGCGCGGCGCA
Organism: Sinimarinibacterium flocculans; assembly: GCF_003201205.1. Classification (GTDB taxonomy): domain Bacteria; phylum Pseudomonadota; class Gammaproteobacteria; order Nevskiales; family Nevskiaceae; genus Solimonas; species Solimonas flocculans. Next base: position 97,477 of record NZ_QICN01000004.1, on the reverse strand, counting down.
GATGGACGCCGGCGTGATCGCCGATCTCGCCAACCTCGCGCAGACCGCGATCTACGGCGCCTTCGTGCGCTTCGACGGCGGCACCCGCAAGCAGCAGGACGGCCTGCTCGAACGGCTCGACCTGACTGCGACGCATGACTTCCGCCGCTACGTGTCCTCGGTCTTCGTCACCGGTCCGGCCGCGGCCTTCACCGCGCTGCTCGACGAGCCGCTGGTCGCGCGCATCGAGCACAACCGCCCGCTGCAGTACCTCGGCAGCACCGCGCCGTGGGCCACGCGCGTACGCGTCGCCCAGGAACCGGTTGCGGGAGGCCCGTACTTCGACAGCGAAGGTCGCCGGCTCACCGGCGAGGGCGTCACGCTCGGCATTATCGACAGCGGCCTGTACGGCCTGCATCCGGACTTCGCCGACAACCTGCTGCACAACTTCAAGCTGCTGGTACCGGGCCTGGTCACCGACCCGCTGTATCTCGACATCGGCCCGCTCGACAGCGAAAGCCAGGTCGGCGGCCACGGCACCCACGTCACCGGTACCGTCGCCGGCAGCGGCGCCGCTTCCGACGGCCTCTACCCGATTCCGGACTTCGCACCCAACGTCCGCGGCACCTACGCCGGCGTGGCCCCGGACGCCAGGATCATCCACTGGGCCAATGGCGCCGCACTGCTCGTGCTCGACGTGGCCAGCGCCTACCGGCACCTGCTCGACAACCTCGACAGCTTCGACCCGCCGCTGCGTGCCGTGAACAACTCCTACGGCGACGGCGCCGGCTCGCAGTACGACCCCGGCTCGACGTCCTCGTGCCTGATCAAGGAGATCGTCGATCGCGGCGTGGTCATGGTCTTCGCGGCCGGCAACGACGGCGGCGACGGCAGCAGCGACCAGACCTCCTCGACCTGCAAGGACCCGACCCCCGGCGTGATCTGCGTGGCCAGCTACAACGACGCCGGCAGCGGCGTGCGCGACGGCGCGCTGTCGACGTTCTCGAGCCGCGCGCTCAAGGGCGCGTCCGACCGCTATCCGGACATCTCGGCGCCCGGCGACCTGATCACCTCCACCTGCTTCCAGTCGCAACCCAGCCAGGCGATCTGCCTGGGCGGCAGCGAAGGCCTCATCGAAGGCACCTGGCTGCCGTGGTACGGCACGATCTCCGGCACCTCGATGGCGGCCCCGCACGTCACCGGCGCGATCGGCCTGATGCTGCAGGCACATCCGGAGCTGACGCCGGCGGACGTCGAGAAGCTGATCAAGCTCAATGCGCGCAAGGTCGGCAGCGACTACGAGCCCGACCCCTTGCTGCCCGGCGGCACGACGCACTTCGCCTACGGCGCGGGACTGCTCGACCTGCCGTCGATCCTCGACGCCCTCGACACGCCGCACGCCGGCATGCCGCCGCTGGCCGAGGAGTGGATCGTGCTCGACGGCGACAGCGACCTGCTGATCAGCGATCCGGGTGCCGACATCCAGACCCTGACGATGCAGGAAGGTGCGGTCGACGATCTGCCGGGCATCCAGTACCGCGTGACGCTGAGCGCAGCGCCGATCGAGCGCGTCGCGTTCCGGGTCGCCGCCAACGTCGCCGGCCTGCCGGTCTCGACGACGGTCGTCGCCGGCAGCGACGGCGTCGAGATTCCGGAAGGCGGCCCGGGCAACACCGCGGTCGCCAAGCAGGCGGCGCTCGAAGGCAACGTCCTGAGCTTCTTCGTGCCATACGCGCATCTGGGGTTCCCCGATCCGGGCGAGCCGATCCACAACATCCGCGTCTTCGCCGACGGTGCGCTGTCGACCCTGGATGCCGCGCCGTCCGCGTCGGGCCTGCTGCCCGAACTGCCGGACGAACCGAGCCTGCCGCTGGTGTCGGACCTGCTCAAGCGCCCGATGTTCGGCCGCGCGTTCACGACCCAGCTCGACCCCGGCGTGCCGCCGCCGTCGACCGAGAAGAGCTGCGAGCTGCCCGGCCTGACCCAGTTCACCAGCCCGGCCGGCGTGACCGGCAACATCGGCCTGCCCACCGGCCAGGACGACCTGCGCCAGCTCTGGGTCGCGGAGCCGGTCGACATGCCGGGCAAGATCGTGTTCACGATCAAGGTCGCCGACCTGTCGAACGTGCCGCCGCTGCACCGCTGGTACGCGTACTTCAGCCTGCCCGACGACACCAACGCCTACTTCGTGGCGATGGACAGCGTCGGCCTGTCGCCGAGCTTCGTCTACGGCACGCGCAGCGCGATTCCGGTCCCCGCGGTCGGCGGCGTCGGCACCTTCACGGTCCTCGGCGACCTCGACGCCGCGAGCGGCTATGACGCCGACGGCACCATCCGTCTGGTGCTGGACAAGGCCGCGCTCGGCATCGAGAGCGGCACCGTGCTCAGCAGCCTCGCCGCGAGCATCCGCCAGACCACTCCGGTCAACGGCATCGGCCTGACGACCGATTCCGGTGCCGCAGCGGAGAACTACCGCGTGGTCGGCAACCAGTGCGTGACGCCGGACGACAACGGTGGCGGCGGCGACGGAGGCAATGGTGGCGGCAACGGCGGCGGCAACGAAGGCGACGACGATCCGGGTCGCTTCGGCGGCGCGCTGCCGGCTTCGTTGCTGCTGATGCTGCTGGCCGCGGGGCTGCTGCGCGCGCGTCGCCGTCACTGAGCCGCCGGCTCACCCGGGACTATGGCGTCGGACCACGCGTCCGGCGCCACGCTCCCGGGTCGGACTGCCTGTCAGATCCGCAGTTGCCAGTAGCCGACGTCGATCCAGCGACCGAACTTGAACCCCACTTCCTCGAAGTGGGCGACCTTGCAGAAGCCGAGCTTCTCGTGCAGCGCCACGCTCGCCGGGTTCGGCAGCGCGATCCCGCCGATCACGGCGTGCAGCGAACGCGCCCGCAGCTCATCCAGCAGCGCGGCGTACAGCCGTGTACCGACACCGCCACCGGTGCGCGCGGGATCCAGGTACACGGTGCTTTCGACCGAGTAGCGGTAGGCGCAGCGTCCTTTCCACCGGCTGGCATAGGCGTAGCCGATGACGGCGCCACCCGCCTCCGCGACCAGCCACGGCAGGGAAACCGCGGTCGTCTCCTGCAGGCGGGCCGCCATGGCCGGGGCGTCGAGCGGTGCTTCCTCGAAGGTGACGACGGTCTCGCGGATGTAGTGGTTGTAGATCTGCGCGAGGGCATCGGCATCCGCGGGCCGGGCCGCGCGCACCCCGGTCGCCTGAACCCCCTCCGGCTTCACCTGCCCCATGGCGCCGCTCCGCAACCCGCCCGATGGGCCGACGATACTGCGGCGGCCATCCGCCGGCCAGCGCCCTTTCGCCGCGGTGGCGATTCGGCTACAACCTCGTGATGTCCATCGCGCCCTTCGCCGACCGCGTCATCGCGGAGCTGGTCCGCATCCGCGAGGAGGCCGCCGGCCATCCGGCGGATTGCCCGACGGCCGACGAGGCGGCACGCCGCGCCGGCGGCGGTCTGGTGCAACGCATCGTCGTGCGCGCGGGCGCGCTACCCGGCAGTGACGCACAGCGCCGGCGCCTGCGCCGCCTGCTCGGCGGCGCCGCCATGGCGGCGATGGTGCTCGCGGTGCTTGCCGGGCTCGCCGGGATCGCCGCGGCCGCGACCGCGCTCGGTGCCCGCGAACCGGCAAGCCTGCCGCTGGTGCTGCTGGTCGTCGTCGGCGCGAATCTGCTGACCCTCGTGCTGTGGATGCTACTGCAGTTCCCGGGATCGCGGATCGCACCGGGAATCGGCTCGGTCCTGCTCGCGCTGTGGCGACGCGGCATCGGCCGGGGCCGTGCTGACGGACAGCCGCCGCCGGACGCCCTGCTCCGCGTGCTCGCCAGCGGCAACCTCGCGCGATGGTCGGCGGCCTCACTGGTGCATCTGGCGTGGCTGTCCTTCGCCGTCGGCGCCGTGCTGGCCCTCACCGTGTTGCTGAGCGTGCGGGCCTATGCGCTGTCCTGGGAAACGACGCTGCTCGACGCCGAGGCCCTCACCGCCTGGGCACGACTGCTGTCCGTCGGCCCGGCCTTGCTCGGCGTCCCCGGTGCCGACCGCCTGCCGGTTATCGACGCCGGCGACGCTGCGCAGGCCTGGTCGTTGTGGCTGGTGACCGCAGCGATCGCCTACGGCGTGCTGCCGCGCGCGACCGCGCTCGCCGCCAGCCTGGCGATGTTGTGGCGCGCACAGCGCGCGCTCGCCTCCGATCCCAGCCGCCCCGGTTTCGCACGTCTGCGGACGCGCCTGCTTCCCGACCACCAGGCGCTCGGCACGGTCGACGTCGCGCCGCCAGCCGATACCGTCGCGCCCCGTCGCGAGTCAGCAACCGCAACGCCCGTGCTACGCGGTCGCGTCCACGGGCTTTGCCTGGAGTCCAGCGATCGCGGCGCACCGCCGCTGGCCGACGTCGACTGGGTCTGGCTCGGCGCGGTCGACGATGCCGGTTCGCGCGAATCCGCGCTGCAGCGGCTGCGCGGCGAACGGGTCGAGGCGCTGGCCATCCGCGTGCGGGCGACGATGACGCCGGATCGCGGCATCGAACGCTTCATCGGCGAACTGGCCTCCGCCGCGCCGGCACCCGCGACGCTGCTGCTCGACGATCTCGACCGCCTGCGCGCGCGCGGGGCCGACGTCCATGCACGCCGGCTCGACGACTGGCAGCGACTGGCGGACCGGAACGGCGTCGCCGTGCAGGGGCTGGAGGCCGCGGCATGAGCCGGATGACGCCTGTCGACATCGCCGTCGTCGGCCATACCAATACCGGCAAGACCTCGCTGCTGCGCACGCTCTCGCACGATTCGCGTTTCGGCGAGGTCTCGGACCGGCCGGCGACGACCCGCGACGTGCAGGGCGTGATGCTGCTCGCCGACGGCGAAGCGGTGGTGGCGATGTACGACACGCCGGGTCTGGAGGACGCCATGGGCGTCGCGGCGGTACTGGCCCGCGCGCATGCCGGTGCCACCGATCCGGTCGCGGCCATCGACGCCTTCATCGCCGGCAACCATGGCGACGGCCGCTACGAGCAGGAAGCCAAAGTGCTGCGCCAGGTGCGCCGCAGCGACGCGGCCCTGTACGTCATCGACGCCCGCGAGCCGGTGCTGGCGAAGCATCGCGAGGAACTGCGCCTGCTCGCGGCCTGCGGCAAACCGCTGATGCCGGTGCTCAACTTCGTCGCCAACGACGAGGCCGATGCGGAGACCTGGCGCGAACAGCTCGCACGCGTCGGCCTGCACGTGCTCGCGCAGTTCGACACCGTGGTCTACGACGCGCAGGCCGAACAGCGCGTCTTCGAACGGCTGGCCACCCTGCTCGAACACCGCCGCCGCGACTTCGAGCGCCTGCGGCACAGCCGCGTTCGCGAACGCGAGGCCCTGATCGAATCGGCATGCCGCGCCGTCGCCGAACTGCTCGTCGATGCGGCGGGCGCGCGCCGTCACGGCACGCTCGATGACGATACGGAGCAGGTGCACGAACGATTGCGCGACACGATCCGCGATGCCGAGCAGCGCTGCGTCGATACGCTGCTGGGCCTGTTCCGCTTCGAACTGGACGCCTACCGGCCACCGGAACTGCCCTTGCAGCAGGGGCGCTGGCAACTCGATGCCTTCGACCCGGAAACGCTGCGGAGCTTCGGCATCCGCACCGGCTCCGCTGCTGCCGCCGGCGGCGCCGCGGGCCTCGCCGTGGATGCCGCGGTCGGCGGCATGAGCCTGGGCGCTGCCGCCCTGCTCGGTGCCGGGCTCGGTGCCGGCTGGAGTGCCTTGCGCAGCTTCGGCCAGCCCTGGGTCGATCGCCTGCGCGGCCATCAGGACATCGCGCTGGAAGAGCCGACGCTGGCGCTGCTGGCCGCGCGCCAGCATCTGCTGCTCGCGGCCCTGCTGCGCCGCGGTCACGCCAGCCAGGCCGGCGTCCGCACCGATCCCGCGCAGGCCTGGCCGGATGCCGGACTGCGCCAGGCCGTGCTGCGCTGCCGCGCCCATCCGGAATGGTCGCGGCTCAACGGTCCCGGTGGCGAGGCCGCTCCGGATCATGCCGTGCGGCCCGTCGCCGACCGTCTGCGCACCCTGCTCGGCTGAAGGGCGCGCGGCCCGCGCATGTCACACGGTGACGGCGTCGCTCGTCTGTGAAGGGCAAACCCCACACCGACGAGTCGCCCCATGACCGCACGCCTCAGCTACATGCAGCAATCCCCGGACCTGTTCAGGAAGGTCGTCGCCCTGAGCACGGCCAGCAAGGCCAGCGGTCTGACGCCGGCCATCCTCAATCTCGTCGACATCCGCGCCTCGCAGCTCAATGGCTGCGGCTTCTGCCTCGACATGCACGTGAAGGAGGCCAAGATCCGCGGCGAGCGCGAACTGCGTGTCCACCATGTCGCCATCTGGCGCGAATCGGCGCTGTTCGATGCGCGCGAGCGCGCCGCCCTGGCGTGGACCGAAGTGCTGACGCGTCTGCCGGAACACGGCGTGTCCGACGCGGATTTCGCGGCGGCGCGCGCGCAGTTCTCGGAGAAGGATCTGTCCGACCTCACTTTTGCGGTCGCCACGATCAACACCTGGAATCGCCTCAACGTCGCCTTCCGCAACCCGCCGGGCTCGGCCGACGAGGCCTTCGGCCTGCAGCGCGCCGGCCTGTCCTGAGGCCGGGCGCCGCCGCGCCGGCCCAGGAGCCCGGGGCGGCAGAAGCGCGCGCGACTGCGATGTCGCCATTGCGGCCATCTTCCGCGCGGCCTCTCCCGATCTGGCCTTGCCTCGCCTGCGCGGTGCCTACCGCCCAGGCTCCTGACTCTTCTGCGGAATCGAGAAGCGCTCGATGTAGTCGCGATAGCGCTTGCGCACCTCGGCGGCGGTCAGGCCATAGTCCTCCAGCGCATACACGTGCCTGCCGTGCTTGTGTTGCGGATTCTCCTGCGCCAGCCGCGTCATCCGCGCCTCGGCCTCGGCGGACAGCGGCTCGCCGAAGTGCGCATAGACCTTGCGCATCGTGCCGACCGGATCGCGCAGCTGTTCGAGGTACTGGATGTCGTGGATCGCGTCGGCGCCGTGCTTCTCGCGGAAGGCGTTCTGCCGCGCGATCATCAGGTCGAAGGTCTCGAGCAGCGTCTCGGCGATCTCGCGATTGTCCACCTTGTCGCTGTACATCGGCCGCACCAGCCGCAGCAGCCCGCACGCGGAGCCGACCACCTCGACCGGATCGCGGTGGGTCATCACCAGCTGGGCATCGGGATAGACCGCGGTGAGATCGTCGAGGAACAGCGGATGCCAGGGATTCTTCAGCGTCCAGCGGCCGCCGTTGTGCTCCTGCAGCAGCTGCAGCAGTTGCTTGTGGAACTCGAAGGCATGGCGATACCCCGTCTCATGCAGGAACCAGCGACGGTAGCCGGGGATCTGCAGGATCGAGTCGAAGATCTCGGCGCAGAACGAGAGCTGCATCGCGTACTGGCATTCCGTGGGGCTGTCGGCCTCCTCGAAGTGCGCCGCGGCGATCTGCGGTGCGATCTTGAGCATCGCGTCGAGCATCTGCCGCTGCGCGCCGCAGCGCAGGTCGGTATGCAGCTCACCTTTCTTCGCCGGCGGCACCGGCTGCAGCGCCTCCCAGCGCAGCAGGCAGCGACGCATCGGGTCGGCGCCGAGCAGGTTGATCGTCAGCGTCGTTCCGGTGCGCGGCAGGCCGAAGACGAACATCGGCTTCTCGACCGGCCGCTGCAGCAGCTCGGGCTTGCGCTTGAGGTAGTCGACGATGCGCAGCCGATTGACGAGCACCGTGGTCAGCGTTTCGCGCCAGCGCATCGCGCCGGCCGGCGACAGGCGCGCCTCCTCGTTCGATGCCTTGACCAGGATGTCGAGGCCTTCGAGCGCCTTGGGGTCGCCGAAGTCGGACAGGCCTGTGGCTTTGCGGGCGGCTTCGATGAGGTCAGTCGTGTTCATGCGGGGGATCCGGAAGCAGCGCATCGGCGGGCTCCCCTCTCCCGCTTGCGGGAGAGGGGTTGGGGGAGAGGGCCGCGCAGCGGCGTTGGCTGTCTGCGGGCGGCACGGCGCTGGGCGCCGCCCTCTCCCGCCCTACGGGCACCCTCTCCCGCGCGCGGGAGAGGGGATGAAGTGGCGACGGTCACGGGGCGACCGCTCCGTCGCCCGCAAGCACCGCATCGACGGCGGCGATCTCGGCGCGCAGCCACATCGTTTCGCTGAGGTTCTCGCCCGCCGATTCGCGCTGCAGCTGCTGCAGCGCGGCCTTCTTCACGCTGAGCGCGGCGGCACAGCGCGGTTCGACGCGCAGCGCGATGTCGAGCAGGTGCAGGGCTTCGAGCGGCCGCCCGGCGTCCGCATGGCCCTGCGCGCGGCCGGCGAGCGCATCGGCACCCCCGGCCAGTTCGACCAGGTCGGCATCGACGCTCGCACGCGGCACGCCGTACAGCTCGGTCGTCGAGTCGAAATGGAACCAGCCGGAGTATTCCTCCCAGATGCTGCGCACGGCCCAGGCCACCTTGCCGTGCGGCTGGCCCAGCTTCAGCGTCTCCGGCAGGCGGATCTCGCGCATCAGGGTGTGAACGTCCTTGCCGGCGTTCATACCGTCGACCACGGCATCGTGGATGAAGCTGACCGCGGCATGCATGCGATCGAGGCTCGCACGGATGTGCCCGGCCCCGCGCACCGGCTCGCCGTGGCCGGTGATCAGCAGCTCGGCACCGAGCTGGCGCACGCGATCCAGCGCGCGCAGGTAGCGGCGCACCGAACGCGGCCGGTCGCCGCGCACGGTGACCAGATTGGGCACGGCGAGGAACACCGGGCCGAACAGGTTGCCGGTGAACACCACCCGCTCGTCCGGCATCCACACCACCAGCGAGTCCAGCGCCTCGCCACCGGGCGTGGACAGCAGCTCGAAGCGGCGGCCGCCCTGCTCGAAGCCGTATTCGCGGTCGACCACCACGTCGGGTTCGATCACCGGCGGCATGCCGGGCGGTGCGTTGGGCGGGCCCTTGCGCTTGATCGTCGAGCCCCACAACTTGAACGAGCGGCGACGGAAGTACGGCGCCAGCAGGCGAAAGTCCGCGCAGGTGTCGGTGAAGTGCCGCTGCGCGATCAGTTCGGTGCCGGCGTCGCGCAGTGCCGGCGCGCCGCCGAAATGATCCGGATGCCCCTGCGTGATGACGATGCGGCGCAGCGGACCACTGCGATGCGGCGCCAGCAGCGCACGGTTGCGTTCCGCCGAATCCATGAAGCCGGCGTTGACCAGCAGGTCGCCGTCCGCGGTCTTCACCAGATAGAGGTTGGAGATGTCCTTCACCATGAAGATGAAGTCGGTCACCGCCACCGCCTCGGTCTGCGCCTCGCCGGCCTGCACCAGCGATGCCAGCGAGGGCTGCTTGTCGCTCGCGCTCACGCGTTCGTCTCGAAGTCGATCATCACCTTGGCGGACGCCGGCGTCGCGGCCACGCCCAGCGCCTCGATGATCTGCCGGAACGGGAAACGGTGGCTGATCAGTGGCGCGGCGGTCTTGCTCAGTCTCGGCAAGGCAGCGACGACCTCGGGCATCTCGGTGGGATAGCCCACCGCCGTCGTGATCGTCATCTCGGTGGTCAGCATCGCGCCCAGATCGAGTTCCACCGGCTTCATGTAGGCGGCGGTCACGACCATGCGCGACTGGTACTTGGCGATGCGCACCACGTCCGACAGGATGTTGGGCGCGCCCGCGGCGTCGATGAACGCATCGGTGCCCACGGCCTCGCGGCTGAAGACACGCGCCGCACCGTGCAGCTCGGTGAGCTTCGCCTTGAGGTCTTCCTGCGTCGGATCGAAGGCGGCGCGCGCGCCCAGGGCCATGGCCCGCTCGCGGCGCTCCGCCGCCAGATCGAGCGCCACCACGTCGGTGATGCCGCGATCGACCAGCCACAGCACCATGCCCAGGCCGATGGGGCCGCAACCGAAGACCACCACCTTATCGCCCGCCTTGACCTGCGCACGGTTGACGCCGTGCAGCGCCACCGCCAGCGGCTCGGTCAGCGCGGCGATTTCCCAGGGCAGATCGTCGGGGATCGGTAGCAGGCTGTCGCCCACGCGCGCATCGCGCACGAGCAGCTCCTCGGTGAACGCGCCCTCGGGGCCGCCGCTGCCGATGTAGCTCGGCGTCATCATCGGGTTGACGACGACGCGCTGCCCGGGCTTCACACCCTGCACCGCCGCACCGACGGCGACGATCTCGCCCGCCGCCTCGTGGCCGATCGGCGTCACGCCGCCGGGTTTGCGGTGGATGCCGCCGATCTTGATGTACGACAGGTCACTGCCGCAGATGCCGCAGGCCTTGACCTTGATAACCACGTCCTTGTCGCCGGGCCGTGGCGGCTCGACCGGATCGAGCCGCACGTCGTTGACGCCGTGGATGTTGAGCACCTGTCCCATCGTCGTCTCCTGGGGCCTGTCAGAGCATCACCATGCAGCCGCCATCGATCGTGATCGTGTCGCCGGTGTGGAAGGCCGAGGCATCGCTCGCCAGATACGCGGCAATGCCTTCGTAGTCGCTGCCGTAGCCCGGCCGCGGAATCGCGTTCTTGATCAGCATGAACTTGTCGAGCGGCGAGAGTTCGCCCTCGCCGGTCATGCCGGTCTTCACGTAGCCCGGTGCGATGGAGTTGGCGCGGATGCCGTACTTGCCCAGCTCCACCGCCATCGAGCGTACGATCGCGCCCATCGCGCCCTTCGAACCCGCGTACGAAGGTTTGCCGGCCAGGCCCTTGAACATCGACAGGCTGCCGCAGAACACCAGCGAGCCGCCGGGCTCGCCGGCCTCGGCGCGCCTGACCATGCAGCGTGCGCCTTCGCGCAGCGTGTAGTACGCGCCATTGAGGCTCACGTCGAGAAATTTCTGGAACTCCGCGCTGGGCAGGTCCAGCATCGAGCGCGTCTGCGGCGGCGGCAGGCCGGCGTTGGCGATGACGCAGTCGATACGACCGTGCGCCTTGAGCACCGCCTCGAAGCCGGCAACGATCTGCGCCTCGTCGGACACATCCACCTGCTGCGTGCTCACGCGCACGCCGAAGGCTTCGAGCTCCGCCTGGGCCGCGGCGTTCTTCTCCGCGTTGCGTGCCCAGATCGAGACGTCGCCGCCCTGTTTCGCGATCCCGCGCGCGAACGCCAGCCCCAGCCCGCTGTTGCCGCCGGTGACGACGGTGACCTTGCCGGACAGATCGAACAAACCCTTGGCCATGTGCTCCTCCTGCATCGTGGACACTGTTGTATGCCGGGGGCACGCCACGCTCAATCGCAATCGGTATCGCCGCCGGGACAGGCTGACGAAATCGGGCCACCGATGCTTCGCGGCGGCCGTCGATCGAGCGTGATGTCCGCAACGACGGACATCCATCCTCGGGACGCGCGCGCCTCCTGCGCCGGAATCCGGCCTGCGCGGAAGCGAGGCCTCAGGCCTTCACGCGGATGCGTCCGAGATAGTCGCGTTTGCCCAGCGGCACACCTTTCATCCGCAGGATGTCGTAGGCCGTGGTCGCGTGAAAATGCAGGTTCGGAATCGAGAACGACAGCAGGAAGTCCTCGACGGTGAACAGCAGCTTCATGCTTCCCGGTTCGAAGGCCAGCTCCCGCCCCTGCAGCGCATCCAGCTCATCGCGGCGGACCGCTTTCAGGCGTAGCGCCGCGTCCTCGAGCATGGCCTGCAGGCCGGCGTAGTCCACGTCGGGCGTCCGCGGAGGAGGACCGAAGCGTCCGGCCTGCGCGCACTCGACCGCGCCGATGGAATGCTTGATCACCGATATCACCTGGAAGCGGAACGGCAGCATGTCCGGATGCAGTCGCGCCTCGACGATCTGCCGCGGATCGATGCCGAGTTGCGGCCCATGCGTCATGCCCTTGTCGAGCACGCCGATCGTCGCCTCGACCGTCTGCACGAACCCGGGAACCGTCGCGTCATAGAGGGAGATGCCCATCCGTCTGCTCCAGGCGTCATCGCGGCGACATTGCACGCACAGGCCAGTCTCGGCGTCCGTCAGCGCCGGCACAACGCGCAATAATGTCGACATCCGGCCGTCTTCCGGCGGCCGGCACGCCGCGCCTCCGGTCGCGGCGGTGCGCAGCGAGGAGATTCGAGATGGGAACGACCGGCGGACCCACGTCACCGCTGATGACGCTGGACGCGGAGATCCGCGTCCCGACCGCAACCGTGCAGCTCGCGCGCTTCCATGTGCACGAGCCGGCAGACACGATCCGCGACCTGCGGGACACCTACTGGCTGGACCTGTGCCTGACGCCGCGCCCGCACAACGCCCGCGCCTGTTACCGCGATCACTGGAGCCCGCACCGTTTCGAACGCATCGGCAAGCTGATGCTGCTGCCGCCCGGCGAGGTCGTGCAGGCGCGCAGCGATGGCGGTCCCTCGCAGGCGTCGGTGCTGTGTCATCTGGTCCCGGAGGCCCTGTGCCGCTGGTTCGACGGCGATCTGCACTGGGCCGACCGCCGGCTGGAAGCCACCCTCGACATTCCGGACAGCCATCTGCGTGCGCTGCTGCTGCGGCTGGTCGACGAACTGCGGCAGCCCGGCTTCGCGAGTGCCGCGCTGGTCGAACTGGTCGTCGCGCAGATCGCGATCGAGTTGGCGCGCTACTGCACCGAGATCCGGAGCCGGGCGCCCGCCGGCGGTCTGGCCGCCTGGCGCCTGCGCCTGATCGACGAGCGGCTCAGGGAGACGACGGCGGCGCCGAGCCTGACCGAACTCGCGGAGCTGTGCAGCCTGTCGGTGCGGCAGCTCACGCGCGGCTACCGCGCCAGCCGCGGGCGGTCGATCGGCGACCACATCGCCGAAAGCCGCATCGATCACGCCCGTGCGCTGCTGCGCGGCGACCAGAGCGTCAAGGCCATCGCCTACACGCTGGGATTCTCGTCGCCATCGAGTTTCTGCTTCGCATTCCGCAGGGTCACCGGCCACACGCCGCGCGACTACCGGCTGCGCGTTCTGCGCGGGCACTGAGGGCGCCACCGCCGCAATAGACCGTGAGGGAACGGCCGCTTGTCCACGACGGCCAGCGCCGGACGACGGTCATTTTGGTGGCAGTCCGGTGACATATATTCCCGACGCAGCACCTGCCGTCATCGCGGCGCCCGGAGCGCGCGCAACCCGCTGCAGGTGCATCCACACCGCCAGCATTCGAGGGGATATAGCATGACCAGGCCGACCGGACGGACAAGCGGCGCTCGCGCGCCCGGGGGATGGTCGACCGCGCTGGGCATCGCCGGTCTCGCCGTCCTGCTGCCGCTGGCGCACGCGCAGGGTAAGGCGGCTGCCTACGACCCGGTCACGCAGTATTCATCGCTCGCACAGATCAACAAGAACAACGTGTCGGAACTCGAGCTGGCCTGGGAGTTCCACACGGGCGACCGCCCGGGCGAAGGCTTCGACGGGCTGATGTCGTTCCAGGATCAGCCCAGCCTGATCGACGGCAATCTCGTGGTGTGTTCGGTCAAGCGCAAGCTCACTGCGCTGGACCCGGCCACCGGCAAGACGCAATGGACCTTCGACCCGCAGGAACCGGACGTGAAGTTCCGCAAGTGCCGCGGCATCGGGCACTGGGTCGATGCGCAGGCCGAGGATGGCGCGCAGTGCAAGTCGCGCATCTTCCTGGGCACGGTGGACTACCGCCTGATCGCGATCGACGCGAAGACCGGCACGCCCTGCGAGGACTTCGGCGAGGCCGGGACCGTCACCATGCCGACGAGCAAGCCGGTGCTGTGGCCAGGCGAAGTCGCGGCCACGTCGAATCCGGCTGTCGTCAACGGCGTGGTTGTCGTCGGCTCAGCCGTCGCCGACAACCAGCGCGTGGACTCGCCGAGCGGTCGCGTACTGGCCTTCGACGCCCGCAGCGGCGCGCCGCGCTGGGAATTCGACCCGGTGCCGCGCAGCGCCGACGAGCCGGCGATGGCGAGCTGGAAGAAGGGTACGCAAGGCATCGGACAGGGCAATGTGTGGAGCTCGATGGCGGCCGACGATGCGCTCGACCTGGTCTACCTGCCGACCACCAGCCCGTCGAGCGACTTCTACGGCGCGATCCGTCCGGGCGACAACCACTACACCAGCTCGGTGGTCGCGCTGCGCGGCAGCACCGGCGAGGTGGTCTGGCACCAGCAGCTCACGCACCACAACGTGTGGGACTACGACGTGCCGGCGCGGCCGATGCTGATCGACTATCCGGGCAAGGATGGGCAGATGGTGCCGGCGTTGCTGCAGAACACCAAGATGGGCCTGGTCTTCATCTTCGACCGTGCCACCGGCGAGCCGCTGGTGCCGATCGAGGAACGGCCGGTGCCGCAGGACGGCAAGGTCGCGGGGGAAACGCTGTCGCCGACGCAGCCCTTCCCCGCCGGCATGCCGGCGCTGATGCCGCAGTCGTTCTCGCCCGACGATGCCTGGGGCTTCAGCTTCATCGACCGCTGGCTGTGCAAGCGCGAGACGAAGAAGTACGTCCACGGGCCGATCTACACGCCGATCACCGAGCAGGGCACGATCGTCGTGCCCTCGGTCGGTGGCGGACCGAACTGGGGCGGCGGCGGCTACGATCCCGCCAGCCACATCATGGTCGTGCCGACCAACCGCGTGCCGATCGTCGTGTCGCTGGTGCCGTCGGCCAAGGGCACCGCGAGCGTCGGCGAGGTCAGCCTCGAATCGGCGGCCGGCATGGCGTTCAAGATGGACGACTCGCCCTACGTCTTCAACATCAAGCCGCTGCTGTCGCCGCTGGGCTCGCCGTGCTCGGCGCCGCCGTGGGCCGCGCTCACCGCCATCGACATCGTCGACAAGAAAATCGTCTGGGAGGTGCCGCTGGGCGACATCGGCAAGATGATGCCGTTCCAGCCACCCGCCTTCCTCAACTTCGACACCAGGCTGGGCACGCCGGGCGCCGGCGGACCGCTGGTCACCGCGGGCGGCGTCGCCTTCATCGGCTACACGCTCGACAACACCTTCCGCGCCTTCGACCTGCACACCGGCAAGACGCTGTGGGAAACCGAACTGCCCGCCGCCGGCACCGCGGTACCGGTCAGCTACGAGGTGAACGGCGAGCAATACGTCGTCATCGCCGCCGGCGGCCACACGATGTACCAGTCGACGATGGGCGACAGCGTGATGGCCTACAAGCTCAAGAAGTAATCCGCCATGTCCAACGATCCCGTCTACTACGACCCCTACCTGCGCTCCATCGTCAAGGATCCGTATCCGCTGTATCGCCGGCTGCGCGAGGAAGCGCCGCTGTACTACAACAAGGAATACGACTTCTACGCGATCAGCCGCTACGAAGATGTGCGTGCCGGCTTCATCAACCACAAGGCGCTGATCTCCGGCCGCGGCGGCATCCTGGAGATGATCAAGCAGAAGATCGAGATGCCGGCCGGCACCTTCATCTTCGACGATCCGCCGCGGCACACGATGTACCGGCAGATCGTGCAGCGCATCTTCACGCCGCGGCGCATGAACGGCCTGGAGCCGCTGGTGCGCAGCGAGACGATCAAGGTGCTCGACAAGCTCGTCGGCCGCGACGAGTTCGACGTGATCGACGACATCGGTCGCCAGTTGCCGATGCGCGTCATCGGCATGCTGCTCGGCATTCCCGAGGAAGACCAGCAGCTCGTGCGCGAGCTGACCGACGCCAAGATGCGCACCGAGGAAGGCAAGCCGATCGACTACGCCGAAGGCCTCAAGATGGAGGAGAACTTCGACGAGTACATCAAGTGGCGCACGAACAATCCCTCCGATGACGTCATCACCGAGCTGCTCGGCGTCGAGTTCACCGACGACATCGGCACCCAGCGCAAGCTCACGCGCGACGAGCTGATCACCTTCTGCAACGTGCTCGCCGGCGCCGGCAACGAGACCACGAACCGCCTGATCGGCTGGACCTGCAAGACGCTCGCCGAGTATCCGGACCAGCGCCGCGAGCTGGTGAGCAATCCGGCGCTGATTCCCGATGCGATCGAGGAAGTGCTGCGGCTGGAGCCGCCGGCGCCGCACGTCGGTCGCTACATCGCCAGCGATGTCGAGTTCCAGGGGCAGAAGCTGCCTGCCGGCAGCACCATCCTGATGCTGGTCGGTGCCGCGAACCACGACGACCGCGTCTTCGCCGACCCGGACCGCTTCGACATCCATCGCGACCGCACGCGCTCGCACCTGGCCTTTGGCGCGGGCATCCACACCTGCATCGGCAACGTGCTGGCCCGGCTCGAGGGCCGCGTCGTCTTCGAGGAGCTGCTCAAGCGCGTGCCCGAGTGGGATATCGACCTCGCCAACGCCGAGCTGCTGTCCACATCGACCGTGCGCGGCTGGGATCGCCTGCCCGCCTATGTCAACGCGCGCGGCGCCGCCCAGATCAAGGCGCGTGCGCAGGCCGAGAAGGCCGCCGCCGAAGCGCCGGTCACGGGCGCGCCGGCTTCGGTCGCCGGCACGTGGACGATCACGGTCAAGGGCCCGACCGGCCCGATGGACAGCACGCTGGAACTCAAGGACGGCGCCGGTGGCCTCAGTGGCGCGCAGAGCGGCGAAGGCACGACCACCGAGATCGAGAGCGCGAGCTACGACGCCAAGACCGGCGCGATCACCTGGATCAACAAGATCAGCAAGCCGATCAAGATGAAGCTGACCTTCAACGGCACCGTCAACGGCAACGAGATCAGCGGCAAGCTCAAGGCCGGGTTCATGGGCTCGTTTCCGTTCACCGGCAAGCGGGTGTAAACCGATGCAGTTGTAGGAGCGCACCCGGGCGCGACCGCAACACCAGACGCGCACGACGGTCGCGCCCAGGTGCGCTCCTACCGGTCAGACAGCAGCCGCTGCAGCGCCGGCCGATCCACCTTGAACGAGGGCGTGCGCGGCAGCGCATCGACGATGCGCCACACCGTCGGCACATGCGTCGCCGGCACGCGCTCGCGCAGGTGCGCCTCCAGCGCCGCCGCGTCCGGCGCGGCCGCACCGGGCTTGAGTTCAACCGCCACGCCGGGCACCTGACCCAGGCGCGCGTCCGGGATGCCCGTCGCTGCGGCCGCCGACACCGCCGGATGCTGCAGCAGCGCACGCTCGATGGTTTCCGGCAGCACCTTGAAGCCGCCGCGCATGATCGCGCCGTCCGCGCGACCGCGATGGAACAGGAAGCCGTCCCCGTCGATCAGCGCGATGTCCGAGGTGCGGATCCACTCCGGCCCGATGCGCGGCGACACCACTTCGAGAATGCCTTCGCGATCGGGCGTCAAGACCTCGCCGCTGTCGGCATCGACCACCCGCAGTTTCGCGCCGGGCAGCGCGCGGCCCACGCTGCCGAATTTCTTCGCGCCCCACTCGGCATGCAGGTCGAGCGTCATCGCCGTGACCGGCCCGCCGAATTCGGTGGCGCCGTAGCTCAGCAGGATGGGGATGCCGTAGCGCGACTCGAAGGCGCGCTGCACCTCCGGGTCCAGCGGCGCGGCGCCGGTGCCGAGACGGCGGATGCTGGCCAGGTCCTCGCGCGGGATGTTGGCGTCCAGCACCATCTGCACGCCGGCCGGCGGCAGGCCCGTGGCCGTCGGACGGTAGCGGCGCACGTAGTCGTGCCAGCCGGCCACGCTGAACTTGTCGAGCAGCACGACGCGCTGGTTCTTCAGCAGCGGCGGGATGGTCGAGTAGATGCCGGTGATGTTGCCAAGCGGGAAGTACAGCAGCGTCGGAATCTCCGCGGACAGATCGGCCATCGCGCCGATGTGATGCTCGAGAATCAGCTCGTAGCTCACGGTGAACGGCTTGGGCTTGCCGGTGGTGCCGCTGGTCAGGATCTCGATGCGCGGCGTCTGCGGCGCGCCTTGCGTGCGCACCGCCTCCGGCCCCTCCCAGCGTGCCTGCAGGCCGTCGAGCACGACCACGCCGATGTTCTGCTCGCGCAGCACCGTGCGCAGCGCGTCGTGCAGGTCTTCGGCGTGCAGCACCACCGCAGCCGGCTGCATCTGCTGCAGGTCGCGCGCGATCGCCGCCGCGGACTGGAAGGCGTAGATCATCCGGATCGTGCGCCGCGACGCGATCATGCCCAGCAGCGCCGCGAGCGCCGCCGGGCGGTTGCGCGGCACGAAGGCGACCGGCGCGCCGACGCCGATGCCGTGGGCGTCGAGCGCAGCGTTCAGCCCGTGCGCGACCTCGCGCATCGCGCCCCATTCGATCCAGCGGTTCCCGTACTCCACCGCCGGCGCTGTACGCGGTCGCGCCAATGCCTGCGCGGCGAGTTCGGCCAGCCGACCGTCCGCGGCGCACGGCCCGGCCTCGCGCCCGGCGCCCGGCTCAGCGGCGGACATGGAACCCCTCACGCATCGGGTCCGCCGCCATGCCTCACTGGGCGACGCCCTGCTCCAGGTAGTTGCCCACGGCGGTCAGAACCGCCTCCCATTCCTTCGGCGCAATCGAGTCCACCGGATCATTGCCGAAGCGTACGCCGACCATGTTCAGCGACGGCGCGACGCTGACACGCTGGTGCCCGTAGCCGGCCGCCGTGTAGTTGCCGGACTCCTCGCCACCCCAGTGCGGCCACATGTAACCGCGCGGGCCGCCGCCGTTGGCCTTGTCGTAGTTGTGCGAAGCCGCGACCCAGGCCTGCGGAACGATCTGCCGGCCATCGATGCTGCGCCCGCCGTTGCGGTAGATCTCGCCGAAGCGGAGCATGTCCCGGGGCGTGGCCATCAGCCCCATCGACGCGAAGGTGTTGCCCAGGCGGTCGACCATCACCAGCGCATCGTCCTGCATGCCCGCCGGCTGCCAGATCTTCTCCGAGAGAATCTCCGCGTACGGCCGCGCATAGACGTTCTCGAGCAGCCACGCCAGCATCTGCGCGTCACCGCTGTTATAGCGGTAGTGGTCGCCGGTCGGCGAGACCCGCGTCAGCCGCAGCAGATACTCGTCACGGGTCATGCCGAACAGGCCGTTCGAGTGGTAGTCCGCGCCCATCAGCACGAGTTCTTCCGGCTGGTGCACCGGCACGTCGACCCAGTAGGTGCCGGATTCCATCTGCAGCAGGTCCTCGACGCTGACGCCCTCCCAGACGGTGCCGGTCGCCTCGGGGATGTACTTCGTGACCGGATCGTGAATCGAGTCGACCAGACCTTCCGATACGGCGATGCCGACCAATGCCGTGGTGACCGACTTGGTCACCGACCACATGTGCGCCCGGGTGTTGGTGTTGAAGCCGTTCTGGTAGTCGTCGTAGATGAAGCGGCCGTTGTGCATGAACGCGATCGCGTTCGTCGAGCCGCTCTGCATGTACTGCTCCAGCGTGCGCGTGTTGCCGTTCACCTCGTAGGTGAGCTGACTCAGGTCGATCGGCGTCGCCGGCAGCGCCGCGGCCGCCGGATTGGCCTTCACGACCTGCGTCGGCAGAATCACGATGACGGTCGTCGCATCCATCGGCAGCAGCAGGATCGACAGCTCGCCCCCGGCCGTGTCCTCCAGCACCCGTACCGGCTGCCCGAGTCCGAGCAGCAGATTGGCCCGCGCCTGCAGCAACGCCAGCAAGGGCCCCATGCCCGGCGTGAACTCGTCGGGCGTCGGGTGCAGCCGTCCGAGATGCATCGCGATCACGTCGCCCAGCCCGTCGGGCAGCGTCGACAGCGCGGTCAGCACCTGCGTGGGATCGGACGGCAGCGAGTACAGCCCGCTGCGCTCGACGATATGCACCAGTTCCTCGGCAAGGATCACGCCCTCGTTCGGCGGATCGGATACCTCGCCCGGCTCCGGTCCCTCCGCCGGATTCGTTCCGCTGCCGCCACATGCCGCCAGCGCAAGCGCTGTCAATGCTGCGCCCGCGAGACGGCGCCCAAAGAACGTGGTCATAGCTCCCCCGATTGTTGTTTCCCAGCGATGCTGACGAGCATGCCAGATTCGTCCGGGAGGACGCCGCGGCTCGGACTAGGAAAAATTGCCTGTCCGGATGAGGGGGCTCGACGACCGGCTGCCGCTCGAAAGCCTGGGTGATACCCGGTGCGGGCGACCCGGCCTGGCTGCAGGCGTCACCCTGCCCCAAGCTGCGTCGACAACTGCGCCGCGCTTTCGCGCAGATCGCTGCCGATGCGCGTCAGCGTCGCGTTCTGCAACTGCCCGCTGATGCCGACGACGACCAGGCAATGTGACAGACGGCGGCCCACGCCGAACACCGGTGCGGCGACGACGGTGATGCCGGCCATGTAATTGCCCTGGTCGACGGCGTAGCCGTTGCGCCGCGTCTGCTCGACCTGTGTCTCCCATTCGGCCAGCGTGGGCGCATGGTCCCAGCGCAGTCGCTTGAAGCGCCGGTGCAGGTCTTCGCGGTCGTGGTCGCCGAACGCCGCGAGGCAGCGGCCGGACGCGCTGATCGTCGCGGGAAACCGGCTGCCGATCTGCGTGTGCAACTGGATCATCGTTTCCGAGCGCGCCATCGCCACGACGATCATGTGTTCGAGTCCGACGATCTGCACGCCGATGGCCGTCACCCCGTACTGGCGGGCGATGCGATCGAGCGCCGGCTGGGCGATGCCGGCAAAGCGATCCCGGCTCAGCCACTGGCGCGCCAGCAGCAGCACGCCGGCATCGAGCGAGTAGAGCTTGGTGACCGGATCGACGCGCACGAATTCCTCGGCGACCAGCGTCCGCAGGATATGCAGGCAGGTGCTGGGCACGATCTGCAGTGACCGCGCGATGGCCTGCACGCCGACCGGTTCGGTCGAGCGGCCGAGCAGGCGCAGGATCGCCGCTGCGCGCGAGACCGCCGGCACCATGCTCTGCTCGAGCGCCTCGGCCAGTGCCTGCGCGTGTGCATTCTTGACTGCCGGGACCCGGGACTTGCCTGCCATGGAATTCGCTATCCGCCGTCGTGCAGAGGTTCGCGGATGATACGGCCATGCCCGACTTCCTTGTGCCAGCCTGATCGGCGAACTCGCGGTCCACACAGGGATTTTAGGCAGTTAATGTACAGCGTTGTTGACTACTGAGAAGAGCGCGAGCTAAGGTCTTCGCGACATCGCTGGGGGCGCCCGCGCCCCCAGCCGAACGCCTTTCGCATCGCCGCGAGAACCTCGATGGAGCCGAGCTTGCTGAATCTGGATGGACGCATCGTCATCGTCTCGGGTGCCGCCGGCGGCGGCATCGGCACGACGACTACGCGCATGCTCGCCGAGGCGGGCGCCACGGTGATCGGCGTCAGCCGCTCGCAGAAGAACATCGACACCCACCTCGTTCCGCTCGCCGACAAGGGCCTGGCAGTCGTACCGGTGGCCGCCGATGCAGAGACCGACGAGGGCATCGCCGCAGCGATGGCCGCGGCGAAGCGCGCCAGGGGCACGCTCTACGGTCTGGTCAACGTCGCCGGCGGCGCCGCGCCGCAGACCTGGATGCGCGCCACGCGCGTGACGCGCACCGACTGGCGTGCGCTGTTCAGCCAGAACCTGGAGTCGATGTTCTTCATGACCCAGGCCGTCGCCGCCGAGCTGCGCGCGCAGAAGCTGCCGGGTTCCATCGTCTCGATCTCGTCGATCAGCGGCATGAACACCGCGCCCTATCACATCGCCTACGGCACGGCAAAGGCGGCGATGGTCGCAGCGACGCGCACGCTGGCCGCCGAGCTCGCGCTCGACAACATCCGCGTCAACTGCATCGCGCCGGGCCCGACGGCAACGCCGGCGTCCGAGATGTTCATCGACAAGGACGAGGCGCGCGATCGTGCAGCGATCGCGATGGGCCGTCGCGGCAAACCCGAGGAACAGGCAGGCGCCATCCTCTTCCTGCTGTCCGACCTCGCCGGCTACATCACCGGCCAGACCATCCTCACCGACGGCGGCCTGAACCTGAAATGGACGCACCTCGGCGCCGACAACACCTCGCTGTTCCTCAAGGACCCCGGCTTCAAGGCCGCGATCCAGAAGTGACGATGGACACGACGAAGACCGCGCCGGCCGGCACCCCGGTCGAATCCGCCGACGAGCTGGCCGAAGCGGTCAGCATCGGTGTCGAGGCCTACACCTGCCCCGACTACGCGCGCGAGGAGCGCGACCTCCTGTGGCGCAAGGTCTGGCTGCAGGTCGGCCGCGTCGAGGAGATTCCCGAGGTCGGCAACTTCCTCGCCTACGAGATCCACGACGACTCGATCATCGTCGTGCGCACCGGCGCGGAGACGCTCAAGGCCTACCACAACGTCTGCCCGCATCGCGGGCGCCGGCTGGTCGACATTCCCGACGGCCAGAAGCAGGCCTGCGGCAAGCGCAAGATGTTCGTCTGCGGCTTCCACGGCTGGCGCTTCAACCTCGAAGGCGAAAACATCCACATCCTGCACCAGGACGACTGGTGCGGCGCCCTGACGCCGGAGCGGACCCGCCTGGGCGAGGTGCGCGTCGATACCTGGGGCGGCTGGGTCTTCATCACCATGAACCCGGACGCGGTGCCGCTGCGCGAGTACCTCGAACCCGCGGCGTCGATGCTCGAACCGTTCCAGCTCCAGAACATGCGCTACCGCTGGCGCAAGTGGGGCATCTTCGACTGCAACTGGAAGGTCGCGATGGAGGCTTTCAACGAGACCTACCACGTCCAGACCACGCATCCGGAATTCAACAAGTACGGCGAGTTCCGCGGCTGGGCGCGCGCCCAGGGCCTGCACAGCAACATCGGCTACGAAGCGCCCAAGGGCATGGACGAGAACCAGGCCGGCAAGCTGCGCGTCGGCACCCAGGCCGACCCGCGCCTGTCGACGGCCGAGATGCAGGTCTACACCTGGGAAAAGGCCAATACCAACACGACGCAAACGATGGTCGATGCGGCGCGGCGCCTGAAGGACGAGCTGCCGGAAGGCACGCCGGCCACGCAGGTGCTCACGCACTGGATCACCTCGGCGCGTCGCGACGACGAGGCGCGCGGTGTGGTGTGGCCGACCGTCGATCCGGCACACGTCGGCAAGAGCGGCACGGCCTGGCAGATCTTCCCGAACTTCCAGATCGGCCATGCCGTCAACAACATGCTCTGCTACAGCGCCCGCCCCTACGGCAACGACCCGGACAAGTGCATCTTCGAAGCCGCGGTCTACCAGCTCTACCCGAGTGGCGAGGAGCCGAAGACCGAGTGGGAGTACGCCCCGGCCACGCCCGAAGCCTGGTCCTACGTTCTCGGGCAGGACTTCTCGAACATGGCCGCGGTGCAGAAGGGCATGAAGTCCTCCGGCTTCCGCGGCACGCAGTGCAATCCGTACATGGAGCGCGCCACCACCAACCTGCACCGCAACCTGGCCCGCTACATGGGCCGCGGCGCGCCGCGCCGCATGCGCTGAGCGCCCCGCGCCACCCGAACCCACAACACCGACAACGGCATCACCCCGGAGAGTCACCGATGGCCTTCACCACCCGCGACATCAATCCCCGCATCGCCACCGAGATCAGGGCGAGCAAGGAAGAACTGCTGAGCGGCGAGTACGCCGGCAGGATCCGCGAGCTGCTCGAACAGCGCGGTGTGCTCGTGTTTCCGCAGATCGACTTCAACGACGAAGAACAGATCGCGTTCACCAATACGCTCGGCACCTTCGCACCGGAACACGACGGCGAGATCATGTACAAGGTCACGCTCGACAACACCGTGAACCCGAAGGCCGACTACCTCAAGGGCTCGTGGTACTGGCACATCGACGGCACGATGAACAAGGTGCCGATCCTGGCGTCGATCCTGTCGGCCAAGGTGCTCTCGCCCACCGGCGGCGACACCGACTTCTGCAACACCTACGCCGCCTACGACGACCTGCCGGAGGAGGACAAGCAGGCGATCGACGGTCTGAAAGTGATGCACTCCGCCTGGAACACGCTGTTCTACTACGACCCGGAACCGGACCCGCGCCTGCTCAAGGGCATGATGCAGATCGGCGACCAGGAACTGCCGCTGGTGTGGAAGCACCGCTCGGGCCGCAAGTCGCTGGTGATCGGCGCCACCGCGCGCCACGTCGTCGGCATGGAGTACAAGGACAGCATCGAACTGCTCGTGCGCCTGCGCCACTGGGCCACGCAACCGCAGTTCTCCTACCGCCACAAATGGACGGTCGGCGACATGGTGATCTGGGACAACACCGGCACGATGCACCGCGCCACACCGTACGACCCGAAGTCCGGCCGCCGCCTGCACCGCACGAAGCTGCAGGGCGAAGAGGCGTTTGCTTGATCCGCAGCAACCGGCATCTGTAGGAGCGGCTTCAAGCCGCGACCGTGTGGGCACGCCGTCGCGGCTTAAAGCCGATCCTACGAGTTTCGACTGAAGGGCAGGACGACACGGAGGAGTACGCATGAGTGGCGCTTTGCGCGGTGCCGCGGCCGAATGGCGCGGTTTCTGGTTCCTGCCGCTGGCGGGCGCGCTCGGCTACGCGACCTCGGTGCTGCACGTCTATTCGCTCGGTCCCTTCGTCGGGCCGTTGACCGAGGAGTTCGGCTGGACCCGCGCGCAGATCTACTCCGGCCTGACCATCGCCTCGATCATCAGCGGCCTGCTGTGCATTCCGATGGGCGTGCTCGTCGATCGCATCGGTCCGCGTCGGGTCGGACTCGTCGGCGTCGTGCTCATGGGCCTGACGGTGTCGTGCCTCGGCACCGCGACCGGCAGCCAGATGAACTGGCTGTTGCTGTGGGCCGTGGTCGCCATCGGCACCCTCGGCGTTCAGGCCACGGTCTGGACCAGCGCGGTCGCCAGCCGCTTCGAGACCTCGCGCGGCCTCGCCTTCGCGATCACGCTGTCCGGTGGCGCACTCGCGGCCGCGGTGTTCCCGAGCTTTGCCACCTGGGGCATCACCGAATTCGGATGGCGCAAGGCCTACATGCTGATGGCCGCACTGTGGGCAACGCCGGTGCTGCTGCTTCTGCTCGGCGTGTTCCGCGGCGCACAGGACCAGATGCGACGCGAGAAGCAGCCGATGCCCGCGCGGGTCCTCACCGGCATCACGTTCGCAGAAGGCCTGCGCTCCTCGGTGTTCTACCGCCTGCTGCTCGCATCCGGCTTTTTCTCGTTCACCACCATCGGCGTGTCCGCGAACTTCGTGCCGATGCTGACCGACAAGGGTACGGCGCTGGCCACCGCCGCACAGGTCGCCGGCATCATCGGCATCTTCTCGGTGATCGGGCGCCTGGGCGCCGGCGTGCTGATCGATCGCTACCCGGCGCAGAAGGTCGGCGCGATCATCTTCCTGATTCCGCTGGTCGCCTGCCTGTTGCTGCTCAACGACGGCGCCAGCCGCGCCAACCAGATGATCGCGGCCGCGATCTTCGGACTGACGCTCGGCGCCGAGGTCGACGTGATCGCGTATCTCGCGACCCGCTTCTTCGGGCTGCGCGCCTTCGGTGCGCTGTATGGCGCGATGGTCATGGCACTGTCGCTGGGCACCGCCTTCGGCCCGCTGGCGGCCGGCATGCTGTTCGACCGCTACGGCGGCTACGAGCCGTTCCTCTACCTGACGATGGCAATGATGAGCACGGCCGCGGTGTCCGTGTTCAGTCTCGGACGGCCGCGGGCGCTGGAGAGCGCCACGCCACTGCCCGAAGCGGCAATCCCGGACCCGGCCCTGCCGTAGACGGCGACTGCACCTGCAGTCACAAGCGCGGCCCGTTCAGTCGTCTACAGCGGCAGACCCGGATCCTACAATCGAAGTCCGATGATGGACAGCATCGTTGACCACCTGCCCGCCGACCACCCCCACCGAACAGTCGAATCATGAAGTGCGAGCCGACGCAGACCCCGGAAGCGGTGGAGATCGACATCCCGGCCCTGCGTGAGCGGTACCGGCGGGAACGCGAACGCCGGCTGCGCGTCGAAGGACAGGCGCAGTACCTGCGCCCGGCGCGCGGCGCGGTGGGCGATCCCGCCGTCGATCCGTACAGGGCCGTCGAACCGCGCCCGGCGCTGTCCGAGGAGATCGACGTCGCCGTGCTCGGCGGCGGCTTCACCGGCATTCTCGCCGCAGTCAATCTGCGCAAGGCCGGGGTCACCAGCTTCCGCAACATCGAGCACGCCGGCGACTTCGGCGGCGTGTGGTACTGGAACCGCTACCCGGGCATCCAGTGCGACAACGAGTCGTACTGCTACCTGCCGCTGCTGGAGGAAACCGGTTACATCCCGAGCAAGCGCTTCGCTGACGGCGTCGAGATCCAGGCGCACTGCGTGCGTATCGCCCGCCAGTTCGGGCTGTACGATCGCGCGCTGTTCCACACCGTGGTGCGCTCGCTGCGCTGGGACGACACGATCCAGCGCTGGCACGTGACCACCGACCGCGGCGACGACATCCGCGCACGCTTCGTCATCATGGCCGGCGGCCCGCTCAACCGGCCGAAGCTGCCGGGCATTCCCGGCCTGCAGGATTTCAAGGGCCGCGTCTTCCATTCCGCGCGCTGGGACTACGACTACACCGGTGGCAGCTGGGGCAAGCCGGTGCTCGACAAGCTGCGCGACAAGCGCGTCGCCGTCGTCGGCACCGGTGCCAGCGCGATCCAGATCGTGCCGCATCTGGGCGAGTACGCGAAGCAGCTCTACGTGCTGCAACGCACGCCGCCCAGCGTCGACTCGCGCCCGAATCCGCCGACCGATCCGGCCTGGGCAGAATCGCTGCAACCGGGTTGGCAGAAGCAGCGGCAGGACAACTTCCATCGCGGCGCGATGGAAGGTTTCGCGCCTGGCGAACGCGATCTGGTCTGCGACTTCTGGACCGAGATCAACCGCAACGTCGCGGCGAAGCTCGACGCGCAGCAGGCCTGGGCCGGGCTGACGCCGGAAAAGTTCATGGCCATGCGCGAGGTCGAGGACTATCACGTCATGGAGCGCTTCCGCCGGCGCATCGACGAGATCGTCGAGGACAAGGCGACCGCCGAGAAGCTCAAGCCCTGGTTCCGCTTCCACTGCAAGCGCCCGCTGTCCAGCGACACCTACTACCCGACCTTCAACCGCCCGAACGTCGAGCTGATCGATGTGTCCGCGACCAAGGGCGTCGAGCGCATGACGGCCAACGGCTTCGTGCACGAAGGCAAGGAGTATCCGGTCGACCTGCTGATCTGCGCGAGCGGCTTCGAGGTCACCAGCGATCTCGACGTCCGCTGGGGCATCGACGAGATTGCCGGCCGCAACGGGCTCTCGCTCTACGAGCACTGGGCGGACGGCTACAAGACCCTGCACGGCGTCGTCTCGCGCGGCTTCCCGAACCAGTTCTTCACCGGCTACGTCCAGGGTGGCCTGTACGCGACGACGGTCGAGCAGTTCAACCGCCAGGGACATCACATCGCCTGGATCATCAGCGAGGCGCTCAGGCGTGGCGTCGGCGCCGTGGAACCGACGCAGCAGGCCCAGGACGAGTGGGTCCGGATCATGGCGCCGTCGACCGAGTTCGCGAAGCACATGCAGAGCGAATGTCCGCCGAGCTATCTCAACAACGAGGCCGGCGGCAAGTTCCGTTACTACCTCGGCGAGTTCTATCTCGCCGGCTTCACCGCCTTCGAGCAACTGCTGCAGGACTGGCGTGACCAGGGCGCGTTTGAAGGCATGGAGCTGCAGACCGCACGGTCCGGCGCCGCCGCTGCCTGACCCGCGCAGAGCCAGGAGGAGGATGTCGTGAACAAACCTCAAAGCTTTCGCATCGAAGACCTCACCGAGCCGCTGACCTTCCCGGTGGAAGCGTACATCTGCCCGGACTACGCGCGCGCCGAACGCGACCGCCTGTGGCCGAAGGTCTGGCAGCACGCAGGGCGTGTCGAGGAGATCCCCAATGTCGGTGACTACCTCACCTACGAGATCGGCCGCGAATCGATCATCGTCATCCGCACGGCCAGGGACAGGATCAAGGCCTACTACAACGTCTGCTCGCACCGCGCGCGTCAGCTCATCGACACGCCGCCGGGCACCAACGGCGTGCACGGCAACAAGCAGGGCTTCGTCTGCGGCTTCCACGCCTGGCGCTACAACATCGACGGCGAGTGCACCTACAAGCACGACGAGGCGGACTGGAAAGGCTGCCTGAGCAATCCGGCGCGCACGCGGCTGACCGAGGTCAAGGTCGATACCTGGGGCGGCTGGCTGTTCGTCAACATGGACCCGGAGGCCAAGCCGCTGCGCGAGTACCTGGACGAGGCCGCGGACATCCTCGATCCGTTCGAGCTGGAAAAGATGCGCTACAAGTGGCGCCAGTGGGTCATCTTCGACTGCAACTGGAAGACCGCGATCGAAGCGTTCATGGAGCCCTACCACGTCACCGGCACGCATTCGCAGATGCTGGCCAACGGCGACTACTACGCCTACAGCGCGGCGCACGGCATCCACGGCGTCTCCGGCTTCGACGTGCGCAAGACCGCCGGCGCGAGCAGCGAGAAGGAAGCCAGCTCGGTCACCCGCACCGGCAAGGCCGGCAAGGACCCGCGCGTCTCGACCTACGAGCTGCAGAAGGAAATCTACGAGACGGTCAACAACGCCAGCACCACGCTGACGCTGGTCAACGCGGCGAAGCGCCTGGTCGACGAGCTGCCGGAGGGCACGCCGGCACCGGAGGTCATCAAGCACTGGCTCAAGCGTGCACGCGAGGACGATGCCGCGCGCGGCGTGATCTGGCCGACCATCACCCCCGAGCAGCAGGGCAAGGCCGGACTGGCCTGGAGCGTGTTCCCGAACATGTCGATCCTGCAGGGCATCACCTTCGCGCTGTGCTATCGCGCGCGGCCCTACGGCGACGATCCCAACAAGTGCATCTTCGAGGCCTACGCCATCGAGCGCTTCCCGCCGGGCGAGGAACCGAAGACCGAGTGGGTCTACGCCGAGGCCACGCAGGAGAAGTGGGGCCTGGTGCTGTCGCAGGACTTCTCGAACATGGCCGCCGTGCAGCGCGGCATGCACTCGCGCGGCTTCCGCGGCACGCTGCCCAACCCGCACCAGGAACGCAAGGTCACCAACTTCCATCGCGTCCTCGCCGACGTCATGGGTGCGGGGTACCTGCATTTGCTCGACAAGTGAACCCACCGGCGATCGGTGGGCGGCGGTAGACCGCTCCCCACCGGATCAGCAGCCCGGACCGGGCAGCCCAGACAACGATTCAGACGAGGCAACAGAACATGTACGCAGATGAGAAGAAGCCTGCGGCGGCCGTCGCTTCCAGCGGGCGCGGCAAGGTGAAGGTCTACCAGCGCATCCTCGAGCTGCTCGAAGCCGAGGGCATCGATACCGTCTTCGGTATTCCCGATCCCAACTTCGTGCACCTGTTCGTGGAAGCCGAGAAGCGCGGCTGGAATGTGGTCACGCCGCATCACGAATTGTCCGCCGGCTTCATGGCCGAAGGCTATGCGCGCATGACCGGAAGGCCGGCGCTGTGCATCGCCACGCTCGGGCCGGGCGTCGCGCTGGCCTCGGGCTCGATGATGACCTCGCTGGTCGAGAACACGCCGGTGATCTACCTCGGCGGCCAGCGCGCCCGCATCACCGAACGACGCGTGCGCCGCGGGCGCATCCAGTTCATCCAGCAGGAACCGCTGTTCGAGAACTCGGTGAAGTGGAGCGCGAGCGTCGAGTACGCCGACCAGACCGACGAGATCTTTCGTCACGCGCTGCGCGTCTGCCAGTCGGGCACGCCGGGTCCGGTCTACATCGAGTATCCGTCGCATGTGATCCAGCAGGAGCTGGACGTGCCGCCCGCGCTGCCGCCGTCGTCCTATCGACTGGTCGAGCCGGGCGCGGACGGCAACATGGTGGCCAAGGCCGCTGAGCTCATCAAGAACGCCGAGTGCCCGATCCTGCTCGTCGGCCACGCGGTGCAGTGCACGCGCGCCGGCCAGAAGGTGCGCGAACTGGCCGAGCTGATGGGCTGCCCGATCCTGCAGACCTCGGGCGGCAACGCCTTCATCGAAGGCGTCGAGGACCGCACCTTCCCCTACCTGTTCTCGACGGTGGGCGACGAGATCGTCGCCAAGTCCGACGTCGTCGTCGCGATCGGCACCGAACTCGGCGAGCCGATGCACTACGGCCGCGGCTTCCTGTGGGCCAAGGGCAAGACCGACCGCAAGTGGATCTACGTCGAGCTCGATCCGGAAGCCATTGGCCAGAACCGTCCGATCGACGTGCCGCTGGTCGGCGACCTGCGCACCGTCGTGCCGCAGCTCTCCGCGGCACTGAAAGGCAGCCCGCGCAAGCCGCATCCGGACCTCCGGCGCTGGATCAAGGAAGATGCGGAGCGTCTGGCGGCGCTGGCGAAGCAGGACTTCAAGACCGACAGCGGCCGCGTGCACACGGGCCAGTGGGTCGTCGAAGCGACCAAGGCGATGCCGAAGAACGCGATCCATGCGCGCGACGGCGGCTGCACGGTGGTGTTCACCTGGACCTACCTGCAGGCCAAGCCGCACGACGTGGTCTGGAACCAGAACTTCGGCTGCCTCGGCACCGGCCTCGGCTACGCGATCGGCGCCTCGGTGGCCGACGGCCGCAAGCGCCCGGTGCTGCTAACCACCAGCGATTCGTCGTTCCTGTACCACATCGGCGATCTGGAAGTGGTTTCGCGCCTCAAGCTGCCGATGGTGGTTGTCGTCGCCGTCGACAACGCCTGGGGATTGGAGGTGGGCGTCTACAAGCGCACCTTCGGTCACGGCAACACCACCGAGCCGGGCGTGCACTGGAGCAAAGACGTGCGCTTCGACCAGATCGCCAAGGGTCTCGGCTGCGAAGGCGTCTACGTCGACAAGGGCGAGGACCTCGGCAAGGCCGTGGAAGCCGCCTTCGCCAGCGGCAAGCCGACCGTGATCCACGTGCCGATCGACCCGGTGATCAACCACGGCGGCAACGAGAACAAGGACACGCCGAACTACGACCGCTTCCGCACCTGGTACGCGGAAGGGCAGCAGTAAAGGAACCGTAGTTCCCTCTCCCGCCTGCGGGAGAGGGTCAGGGAGAGGGCCGTTCGCGTCGTGAACGGAAGCTTCGCTCGCTGCGCGAGCGCCCTCTCCCCCAACCCCTCTCCCACACGTGGGAGAGGGGGAGCACGATCTGAGGAGAGCGTCATGCGCGAGTACCTGAAGTTCTACATCGACGGCCAGTGGGTCGATCCGGCCACGCCGAAGACCGCGGACGTCATCAACCCGGCGACCGAAGAGGTCTCGGGCCGCATCTCGCTGGCCTCGGTCGCCGACGTCGAGAAGGCCGTCGCCGCCGCGCACAGGGCGTTCGCACGCTGGTCGCAGACCACGCGCGAGCAGCGCCTGGACCTGCTGCAGGCGATCCAGGCCGAATACGCGAAGCGCGAGAGGGAGATCGGCGAGGCAATCACTGAGGAGATGGGCGCACCCGCCTCGCTCGGCGGCGGCTTCCATATCGGCCTCGGCGGCGGGCATATCGCCACCGCGATCGAGGTGCTCAAGACCTTCAAGTTCGAGGAGCGTCGTGGCAACACGCTGCTGACCAAGGACCCGATCGGCGTCTGTGCCCTGATTACGCCGTGGAACTGGCCGATGAACCAGATCGCGGTCAAGGTGCTGCCGGCACTGGCCACCGGCAACACGATGGTGCTCAAACCGCCGCAGCTCGCGCCCTACTCCGCGCAGATCTTTGCCGAGGTGCTCGACAAGGCCGGCGTGCCCAAGGGCGTCTTCAACATGCTGCAGGGCAGCGGTGCGGTCGTCGGCGCCGCGCTGTCGGCGCATCCGCGGGTGGACTTGGTATCGATCACCGGCTCGGAGGCCGTGGGTGTCGAGATCGCCAAGGCCGCCGCGCCGACGGTCAAGCGCGTGTGCCAGGAACTGGGCGGCAAGAGCGCCTTCATCGTCCTCGACGACGCCAACTTCGCCGCGAATGTCGCCGGCGCAACCGGCGGCATGATGCTCAACTCCGGCCAGACCTGCAGCGCGGGCTCGCGCCTGCTGGTGCCGAAGGCGCGCATGGCCGAGGCGATCGCGGCCGCGAAGGAGGCGGCGGCGGCCGTCACCGTAGGCGACCCGAAGGGCAACGTCGCGATGGGCCCGGTGGTTTCCAAGAGCCAGTACAACGAGGTGCAGCGCTACATCGAGATCGGCATCCGGGAAGGCGCCGAGCTCGTCGCCGGCGGCCCCGGCCGCCCGGAGGGGCTGAGCAAGGGTTACTTCTGCAAGCCGACGGTGTTCGCCAACGTGCGCAACGACATGACCATCGCGCGCGAGGAGATCTTCGGGCCGGTGCTGGTCATCATCGGCTACGACGACATCGATCACGCGATCGAGATCGCCAACGACTCCGACTTCGGCCTTGCCGGCTACGTCAACGGCGCCGATGCGGCCGCTTGCCTCGCCGTCGCGCGGCGCCTGCGCACCGGCTGGGTGTCGATCAACGGCGGCTTCGACTTCATGGCACCGTTCGGCGGCATCAAGCGCAGCGGCAACGGCCGTGAATGGGGCGAGCACGGCTTCCACGAGTACGTGGAGACCAAGTCGCTGATCGAGCCGGCGCCGGCCGCTTGAGTCAAAGCTCCCCTCTCCCGCTTGCGGGAGAGGGGACACGTTTCTGCTGCAGCTGAGGCAGCACATCTGGAGCGCACCATGGCCGATCTTCGCTTCGACAATCGCGTCGCCGTCATCACCGGCGCGGGCCGCGGCCTCGGCCGCGCCTACGCCGAACTGCTCGCCGCGCGCGGCGCGAAGGTCGTCGTCAACGACCTGGGCGGCAGCCTGCAGGGACACGGCAGCGACGCCGGTCCGGCGCAGGAGGCTGTCGATGCGATCCGGGCCAGCGGCGGAGAGGCCGTGGCGAACACCGATTCGGTCGCCACCGAAGCCGGCGGCAAGGCCATCATCCAGTCCGCGCTCGACCACTACGGCCGCATCGATATCGTCATCCACAACGCCGGCAACGTCCGCCGCGGCCTGCTCAAGGACCTGAGCTACGACGACTTCAACGCCGTGCTCGACGTGCACCTGCGCGGCGCCTTCCATGTCGTGCGCCCGGCGTTCCCGCACATGGTCGCGGCCAACTACGGCCGCATCGTGCTGACCTCCTCGGTCAGCGGCATCTACGGCAACCAGACCGTCGCCAACTACGCCACATCGAAGACCGGCATGATCGGCCTGTGCAACGTCGCGGCGCTGGAAGGTGCGGCGCACAACGTCAGGTGCAACGTCATCGCACCGGGTGCCGTCACCCGCATGGCCGAAGGCCTGGACACCTCGCAGTACCCGCCGATGGGGCCGGAACTCGTCGCGCCGGTCGTCGGCTATCTGGCCCACGAATCCTGCGCCGTCACCGGCGAAATCCTCAGCTCGATGGCCGGCCGCGTGTCCAAGATCTACATCGCCGAAACCCGGGGCGTGTACCAGCCGACGTGGACCATCGAGCAGGTCGGCGAGCAGATGACGCGGATCGACGACCGCAGCAGCCCCTGGGTCTTCCCGCCGGTCCCGTCCGGGCAGATGGATCACATCCTTCGCAGCTTCGAGATGGCCCGCAAGGGTGCCGGCGCGGCGGATTAGGACCCGTTCACGCCGGCGGCGTCCCCCGTGCGCAGGCATCGACATTTCGCGCAAGCCGCTTGTAGTCGCCGGTCCGGCCGATAAGCTCGATGCATGCCAAACCGCCTGCCGCGGAGGCCTGCGCGCGCCGGTCCCGCGGTGACCCGGCGTCCAACGGCCGGGCGGCCCGATCACGAGGAGCATGTCGATGAAGATGTCCGGCGAGCAGCGCATCGCTGCCACGCGTCAGCAGGTCTGGGAAGCGCTCAATGATCCGGAGGTGCTCCGGCGCTGCATTCCGGGCTGCCAGTCGCTGAGCAAGGAATCCGACACGCGCATGGTCGCGACCGTCGAGATCAAGATCGGCCCCATCGGTGCGCGCTTCAATGGCGCGGTGGAGCTGGCGGACATCCAGGCGCCGGAGTCGTACACGCTGATCATCGAAGGCCAGGGCGGCACCGTCGGCAGCGTCAAGAGCATCGCCAAGGTGCGCCTGAGCGACGACGCCGGCGGGACGCTGCTGAGCTACGACGTCGATGCACAGGTGGCCGGCCGCCTCGCGCAGCTCGGCGGCCCGATCATGGATGCCACCGCCAAGCAGCTCGCCGCACGTTTCTTCGGCGGCTTCGCCAAGGTGTTCGCCCCGGCGAAGGACGCGGCGCCCGCCGCCGGCGTGGCCGCCGGTGTTCCAGCCGCGGCCAACGCCGGCGCGGCGCCGTCGCGGGGCCTGCCCATCGCATGGCTGCTCGCCATCGTCGTCGCGGCGCTGGTCGGCTATCTCGTGGGCAGCGGCGACAGCACGCAGCACCACTGGGTCGGCCTGTCGATCGGCCTGCTGCTGCTGATCGTCGGCGCCGCCGGCTTCGCCTGGGGCCGCCACGCGGCGGCGCCGGTGGTGACGCTCGATGCCCGCACCCTCGCCCGCCTGCTGCGCGAGGACGGACCGTGAAACCCGCGCCGTTCGACTACTACGCGCCCGCGTCGGTCGAGGAGGCCTGCCAGCTGCTGGCCGACGCCGGCGGCGGCGCTACCGTGCTCGCCGGCGGCCAGACGCTGATGCCGCTGCTCGCGCTGCGCATGAGCCAGCCCTTCGTGCTGGTCGACATCACTCGCATCCGCGCGCTGCGCGGCGTGAGCCGCAGCGGCGCAACGACGCGCATCGGCCCGGTCACGCGGCAGAACGAGGCGCTGGCCGACGCCACCCTGCAGCAGCACCAGCCGCTGCTGGTGACCGCGCTGCGCCATGTGGGACACCACCAGACCCGCAACCGCGGCACCGTCGGCGGCTCGATCGCGCTCGGCGAGCCGGCGGCCGAGCTGCCGGCCACCGCGGTGGCGCTGGGCGCGAGCGTGGAAGTGCGCTCGGTGCGCGGCACGCGCACGATCCCCGCCCAGGAACTGTACTTCGGCCCCTACGCCACCGCGCTGGAGCCCGACGAGCTGCTGACCGCCGTGGACGTGCCCGAATGGCCCGCAGGAACGGTCAGCCTGTTCCGCGAGATCGCGATGCGCCCCGGCGACTTCGCGCTGGTCGGCCTGACCGGTGCGTTGACGGTGGCCGACGGCGTGGTAACGCGCGCCGGCGTCGCCTGGTTCGGCATGGGCCCCACGCCGATCAAGGCACGCCAGCTCGAAGCCGCGCTCGTGGGCCAGCGCGTCGACGCGCTGGATGCCGGCGCGCTGACCGAGCTCGCCATCGCCGACACCGCGCCGTTCGACGACCTGCACGCCACCGCCGAGTACCGCCGCACCGTCGGCCGCCGCGTCTTTGCGGCCGCGCTGGGCGAGGCCCTGAACCTGAGGAAAGCCGCATGAGCGAGCACGCGATCCAGCTCACCATCAACGGCCGCGCGCACGAAGCCAGGGTCGAGTCGCGCCTGACACTGAGCGACTTCCTGCGCGGCGATGCCGGCTGCACCGGCGTGCACGTCGGCTGCGAGCATGGCGTCTGCGGCGCCTGCACCGTCATGGTCGACGGCGCCGCCGTGCGGTCCTGCCTGATGCTCGCGGTACAGGCCAATGGCGCCGCCGTGACCACGGTCGAGGGCCTGGCCGACGACGACGGCACCCTGCATCCGGTGCAGCAGGCGCTGCGCGACGAGTACGGTCTGCAGTGCGGCTTCTGCACGCCCGGCATCGTCATGACGCTGGCGTCGCTGACCGGCGCCACGCCCGCAACCGATCCGGACAAGGTCATGAACGCGCTGTCCGGGCATATCTGCCGGTGTACCGGCTACCAAGGCATCCGCCGCGCCGCGCGCAGGCTCGCTGGCCTGGCGCCGACGCAGGGAGCGCCGACGCATGGATGACGCTCGTCCCGCTGCCACCACCGGCCGCTACATCGGCCAGCGCGTCGCCCGCAAGGAAGACACGCGCCTGCTGACCGGCCGCGGCGTCTACGTCGACGACGTGGGCGTGCCCGGCATGCTGCACGTGGCCTTCCACCGCAGCCCGATCGCGCGCGGACGCATCCGATCCATCGACCTGTCGGCCGCCCGCGCGCTGCCCGGCGTCTTCGCGCTGGTCACGGCGGACGACCTCGCGCGGTTCAAGGTCGACATGCTCAGCTTCTTCCTCGCGCAGCCGGTCGTGCCGGTGCCGGTACTCGCAAACGGCCGCGTCACCTACGTCGGCGATCCCGTCGTCATGGTCGTCGCGCAGGACCGCTACCTCGCCGAGGACGCGGCCGGACTGATTGTCGTCGAGTACGACGAGGAAGACCCGGTCGTCACGCTCGACGACGCCAAGACGGGCGCACTGGTGCATCCGGACACCGACTCCAACGTCGCCGCCGCCACCGGCGCCGAGGAGCTCGACGAGGACCTCGAAGCAGCGCTGGCGGCGGCCGCGCATCTGGAGACGCTGGCCTTCCGGCATCAGCGCATCTCGCAGTCGCCGATGGAAACCCGCGGCGTGGTCGCGCAGCCCCACGGCAGCGGCGAGCTGACCGTCTACCTGTCCTGCCAGGGACCGCAGCTGTGCGCGCGCTGGTTCGCGCAGGCGCTGGAGCTGCCGCAGACCTCGATCCGCGTCATCTCCAAGGACGTCGGCGGCTCCTTCGGCCTCAAGGGCCAGCCGTGGCGCGAGGAGGTGGCGGTCGTGCTCGGCGCGATGCTGCTCAGGCGCCCGCTCAAGTGGATCGAGGACCGCCTCGAGAACCTCACCGCCGCCAACCAGGCGCGCGAGCAGGAGATCACGCTGCGCGCGGCCTTCGATGCCGAGGGACGGCTGGTGGCCTCGCATGCGGACTACGGCCTCAACAACGGCGCCTACCCGCAGGGGGCCGACAGCAACATCGCGGTGATGATGTTCCTGTGGGGTGCCCACAAGCTGCCGGCGTTCTCGTTCCGCGCGCGCGGCTGGTTCACCAACACCGTGGGCCTGGCGGCCTACCGCGGCCCCTGGGCGATCGAATCGCTAGCCCGAGAAGTCCTGCTCGACCGCGCGGCGCGGCGGATGGGCATCGACCCGATCGAGCTGCGCCGTCGCAACCTGATCCGCCGCAGTGACCAGCCGTGGACCACGCCGATGGGCCTCGAGCTGACCGACATCAGCCCGGCCGAGTGCCTGGACGTGCTGCTGCAGAAGGTCGACGTGGCGGCGTTCCGCGCCGAACAGGCCGCGGCCCGCCGTGAGGGCCGCTACCTGGGCATCGGCTTCGCCACCTACATCGAACCGACCGCCGGCAGCACCGGCGTGGCCGTGCTGATGAGCGAATCGGCGCACCTGCGCGTCGAGCCCACCGGCACCGTGACCGCCGTGGTGTCCACGCACTCGCAGGGGCACGGCACGCAGACGACGATGGCGCAGGTCATCGCCGACCGCCTGGGCGTGCCGTACGAGCACGTGGAGGTCTACGAGGACGACAGCTCGCGCGGCGGCTACGGCTCCGGCGCCTACGGCAGCCGCCAGGCGGTGGCCGGCGGCGGCGCCTGCATCCGCGCCGCGGACCTGCTGCTCGCGCGCATCCGCGAATCCGCCGCGCACATCCTCGGCGTGCGCACGGACGACATCGTGCTGCGCAACGGCGTGCTGCACGTGACCGGCGACAAGCCGCAGACCGTAAGCCTGCGCGACCTCGCCGACATCGCCTACGGCGACCCCGACCGCATGCCCGACGGCCACGCGGGCCTGGAGGCACAGTACCGCTACCGCCCGCCGCCGATCACGATGACCAGTGCCGCGCACGCGTGCATCGTCGAGGTGGACGCGCAGACCGGTTTCGTGAAGATCCGCCGCTGGGTGACCAGCGAGGACTGCGGCAACATGATCAACCCCGCCATCGTCGAGGGGCAGATCGCCGGCGGCCTGGCGC
Source organism: Sinimarinibacterium flocculans (assembly GCF_003201205.1). Classification (GTDB taxonomy): domain Bacteria; phylum Pseudomonadota; class Gammaproteobacteria; order Nevskiales; family Nevskiaceae; genus Solimonas; species Solimonas flocculans. The sequence continues at coordinate 59,774 of NZ_QICN01000004.1, read as the reverse complement.
AGGCCATCGGCAGCGTGCTGATGGAGGAGGTGTCGTTCGACGCGCGCGGCAATCCCACGGCGGTCACGTACAAGGACTACATGCTGCCGACGATCTTCGACGTGCCGGAGTTCGAGTACCACCACGACGCCTCGATGCCGTCGCAGGCCGAAGGCGGCTTCCGCGGCGTGGGCGAAGGCGGCTGCATCGTCGGCCCGCCGACGCTGGTCAACGCCATCGCCGATGCCCTGATCCCGTTCGGCGAACTGGAACTCGAACTGCCGCTGACGCCGGCCCGCCTGCTCGCGCACATCGAGCAGCGCCCCGAGATCGCGCGACCCAAGCCGGCCGAGGCGAGCGAGGCCCCTGCGCCCGCTGCCGATGCCCCGGCCGACCCGGTTCCGGTAGCCGCCGCGGCACACAACGTCCCGGCCCCGTCCGCGCCGCAGGAACCGTTCGCGCCGGCGTCCGGCGCGCGCATCGACGGCGGCTGGAAGTTCGTGCTGTCGACGCCGATGGGACCGCAGGCCTTCGACGGGCGGCTCGCCACCGACGGCGATCAGCTCAGCGGCGTGTTCATCATGAACATGGACGAGGCCCACTTCACCGGTACCGTCACCGGCAACCAGCTCAAGTGGGACCTGAAGGTCACCAAGCCGATGAAGATCACGCTCAAGTACGAGGCCGTGGTCGAGGGCGACACCCTGACCGGCAAGTGCAAGATGGGCGTGTTCGGCTCGGCCAAGCTCAAGGGCGAGCGGGTCAAGGGGTAACCCCCCGGCGCGGCGCCCTCTCCCGCTAGCGGGAGAGGGGTTGGGGAGAGGGCGCCGGCAGCGGCCGGCGAGCGCTATCAACGATCCTCAGCGACCCTCGAAGCGCGGCGCGCGCCGCTCGCTCATCGCGCGCACGCCCTCGGCGAAGTCCGCCGTGTCCTTGAGCGTGAGCTGCTGGGCATGCTCGCGTGCCAGCGCGTCGCGCACCCCGGCGGCTACGCCGCCGCGCAGCGTCTCGCGCGTGGACAACAGCGCCAGCGGCGCGTTCTGCGCGATCTCGCCGGCCAGCGCGAGTGCCGCTGCACGCAGCTCCGCGGCCGGCACGACGCGGTCCACCAACCCCCAGGGCAGCACCTCGTCGGTGCGGTAGCGTTCGGCGGTCAGGAACATCTGCGCGGCGCGCTGCGGGCCGAGCAGCCGCGGCAGCGTGAACGTGAGCCCGAAGCCCGGATGGAAGCCCAGTCGCGTGAAGTTGGCCGAGAAGCGCGCCTCGGGCGCGGCCACGCGGAAGTCCGCCGCCACCGCCAGGCCCAGGCCGGCACCGATCGCGGCCCCCTGCACGGCGGCGACCACCGGCTTGCGCGTCTCGAACACCCGCTGCACCTGGTCGTAGAACTCGCGCAGCGGATCGTCGCTGCGCGCACCGAAGCCGTTGGGTGACACCAGGTCTGCCCCTGCGCAGAACGGCTTGCCCTCGGACGCGAGTACCACGGCGCGCAGCGCCGGGTCCGCATCCACGCGCGCCAGCGCATCGGCGATGCCGCGCATCAGCGCGATCGTCGCGAAGTTGCTCGGCGGATTGCGGAACACCACGCACGCCACCGCCCCGTGCGTCTGCACGTCCACCTGCTCGCTCACCTGTCCGCCTCCGGTCTGCGGGTCATCGAACGCGATGCTACTCCGCCGCCGCAGCCCCGCGCCCGGCGAAGCGCTGGCGCAGTTCGCGCTTGAGGATCTTGCCGCTGGCGTTCTTCGGCAGCTGCTCGACGAACTCGACGAGCTTGGGCGTCTTGAAGCCGGCGAGCCGCTCGCGGCAGTGCGCGATGATCGCGGCGGCGTCGGCCTGCTGGCCGGCGCGCAGCACGATGACCGCCATGGCCGCCTCGATCCAGCGCGGATGCGGCACGCCGAACACCGCGACCTCCGACACCGCCGGATGCTGGAAGATCGCCTCCTCCACCTCGCGGCTGGCCACGTTCTCGCCGCCGGTCTTGATCATGTCCTTCTTGCGGTCGACGACAGTGAGATAGCCCTCCTCGTCCATGACGCCCAGGTCACCGCTGTGGAACCAGCCGTTGCGGAAGGCCTCGGCGGTCTTTTCCGGATTCTTCCAGTAGCCCAGCGTGACGTGCGGACCGCGGTGCACGATCTCGCCGACGGTGCCCGGTGGCACCGGACGATCATCGTCGTCGACGACGCAGGTCTCGACGTTGATCGCCGGCCGTCCGGCCGAGCCGAGCTTGCGCAACTGGTCCTCCGGCCGCAGCACGGTCGCCACCGGCGACATCTCGGTCTGGCCGTAGAAGTTGAACAGCCGCACCTGCGGCAGGCGCGTGCGGATCTCCTTGATGATCTCGCCGGGCATGATCGACGCGCCGTAGTAGCCCTTCCTCAGCGACGACAGGTCAGTCCGGTCGAAGTCCGGATGGCGCAGCAGCGCGATCCACACCGTGGGCGGGCAGAACAGCTTGGTGGCGCGCTCGCGCGCGATGGTGCGCAGCAGCGCGGCCGGATCGGGGCCCGGCAGGATGATGCTGGTCGCCCCCAGGTACAGGTCCGGCGTCAGGAAGGCGTCGAGCTGCGCGCAGTGGAACAGCGGCAGCGAGTGCACCTCGATGTCGTCGGCGGTCATCTCGCCGTCGGCGATGCAGCTCGCATAGTGCGCATACAGGCTGCGCGCCGACAGCATCGCGCCCTTGGGCCGCGACTCGGTGCCGCTGGTGTAGAGCATCTGCACCGGGGCGTCGTCGTCGACGATGACCGCCGGCTCGCGATCGTCGTCGTGGCGCATCCAGCCGTCCACCGGCTCCCAGCGTGCGTCGACCTCGAGCTGCTTGTCGCGAATCACGCCGAGCAGCCGCGGCCGGACGCCGGACTCGGCCATGGCCGCCTGCGCCACCGTCGCCAGGCCATCCTCGACGACGACGCCGCAGACCTCGGCGTTGTCCAGGATGTAACCGACTTCCGCGGCATTGAGCATGAAGTTGATCGGCACCTCCACGGCGCCAAGCCGCGCCAGCGCGAAGCGCACGACGACGAAGGCGTGGTTGTTGCGCGACAGCAGCGCCACGTGGTCGCCGCGCCCGATGCCGCGTGCCGCCATCGCGTTGGCGGTGCGGTTGACGGTCGCGTCGAGGTCCGCGTAGCTCTGGCGCAGCTCGCCATAGACCAGCGCCGTGCGATCGGGGAAGCGTCGCGCGCTGCGCCGCAGCAGGTCGCCGAGACCGAAGCTGCGCGCAGCGGCGATGGTCGTTTTCAGATCCGTGCTGTCCGTCATCGATGCGCTCCCGGCGACTGTCGCGTGCCGGACCAGAAGGTCGGCGAGCGTGGCAGCGCTGTCAACGAAGGCGCGCGGCGCGCTGCCGACCGGGAACATTCGCGCCACCGTTGGGGGCAACGCCCGGGCACGCCGCGCTGTAGCGCAGCCCGCGGGACTCGCGTAAATAGTTCCGCGTAGACGGTCGGCGCCGGACGCGCCGAAAACCGGACGGGTACGGGGGAGGACGCAACCATGCACAAGCTGTCGTTGATCGACGACACCTTCCTGCGGCTGGAAAGCCGCAGACAGCCGCTGCACATCGGCATGCTGATGCTGTTCGAACCACCGGCCGATGCCCCCCCCGACTTCGCCGCGCGGCTGGCCGCCCGTCTGCGGCAGTCCACCGCCACGGTACCCCCGTTCAACCAGCGGCTCGAACGCCGACGCGGCCTGCACTACTGGGTCGACGACGAGGAATTCGACCTCGCCCATCATTTCGTCCATACCTCGCTGCCGACGCCGGGCCGCATCCGCGAACTGCTGGCGCTGGTGTCTCGCGTGCACGGCGGTCACCTGGACCGCGCCTACCCGCTGTGGCGCATCTACCTGATCGAGGGCATCGAGGGCGGACGCGTCGCCGTCTATCTCAAGGTGCATCACGCGGTCGTGGACGGTGTCGCCGGTATCCGCCTGCTGATGCAGTCCATGTCCACGGACCCGGCCCTCTCGGCGACGATGCCGCCGATCTGGGAGGTGCCGACGCGCAAGTCCGGCGCACAGCCGCTGCCGGTGCCGACTCCGGCCGCCGGCGGGCTCGTCGCGCTGCGCGAAGTGGCCCGCGCCGGCTTCAGCTCGACACTGCCGGTGCTGCGCCAGGCGCGCCACGCGCTCAACGATGCGCGCCTGCGCGATCCCGATGTCGCCCTGGTCGGCCAGGCACCGCCGTGCATCCTCAACGGCAAGATCAGCGCCACGCGCCGCTTCGCCGCGCAGCAGTACTCGACGCCGCGCATGCGCGCCGTGGCCGCGGCCTGCGAGGCGACGCTCAACGACGTGGTGCTGGCGATGTGCGGCGGCGCCCTGCGCCGCTACCTGCAGAGCCTGGATGCGCTGCCCAAAAAGCCGCTGATCGCCGGCGTGCCCGTGTCGGTGCGCCGCGAGCACACCGGCTTCGGCAACGAGGTCGCCTTCACCATCACCCACCTGGCCACGCACATCGACGATCCACTCGAACGCCTGCGCGCGATCAAGCGCTGCATGGATAAGGCCAAACAGCGCATGAAGGACTTCAGCCCGGTGCAGGTGCAGAGCTATGCCGCGCTGATGCTGATGCCTGGCGCGATCGCCGCCGTACTGAGCCGCTTCAAGGACCGCACGCTCGGCAACGTGGTGGTGTCGCACGTCCCCGGCCCGCGCGAGGACATGTACTGGCAGGGCGCACGGCTGTCCGGCCTGTACCCGGCGTCGCTGCTGCTCGACGGCCTTGGCCTGAATATCACGGTCATCAGCCGCCACGACTTCGTCGACTTCGGCCTCATCGCCTGCCGCAAGACGGTGCCGCAGGTGCAGCGTGTGCTCGACTACCTCGAAGACGAACTGGTCGCGCTGGAGGCGGCGACCGCCCCATCGCCGGCACCGGCCGCCAAGCGCACGAGGCGGTCGCGCAAGAAGACCTGAGTCCGGTCGAGCTGCACGGACGCCGTCCGATCCGCCGGGATCGCCGATGGGTCTACGGCGTCTTGAAGAAGCCGTCGGATTCGAACAGCACGGCGGGCGACTCTTTCATCAGGTGGATGTCGCCCAGCTCGACCAGGCTGCGGGTGCCGCTGCGCAAATCCTTCATCGTGTAGCCGAGCAGGACCCACACCGTCCGGTCCTTCGCATCTGCCGTTTCGAACAGCAGCGAGAGATCGCCTTCGAGAAGCTTGAGCGACTTGCCCTCACGATCGAAGAACTCGCCCTTCAGGATCGTGCAGCTCTCCTTGTCGACGTAGGCGAGCACCCGGCTGAACGTCGAATCGATACTGCCCAGGGCCGTCTCCAGAACATGGACCGGCCGGTCCGCGACGGTCGCATCCGCCAACTTGCGCGCCGCGCCGTCGACCAGCAGGCCCTGGACCAGCTTGAAGTCCTCGTAGCTGAAAGTCGTGCCCCACAGGTCCTCGCCCCTAGCGGCACCACCGATCTGGCGGACCTTGCCCACGGCCGGCAGATAGACGAACAGGTCGTCGGCCTCGTCGCCGTTCTCCTGGATCAGGTAGGCCGAACCCGCCAGTGACTCCGGCTCCGACACCTGCAGGGTGACGCGGGCCTCGTCGCCCTCGCCCTGCCAGTACATGTTGAGCGCAAGCGTGCTCGATTTGCCCGAGGAATCGGTCGTCGTGACCTCGAGCGCGCGCAGCGCACCCTGCTCGACGACATTGCGCTTCATGCAGCGCATGACGTCGTCTGCATCAGTGCCCGCATGCGTCAGCACCGGCATACACAGCATCACTCCGACGAGCGCGCGTCGCGTCAAGCTCATGATGTTCTCCTCCCTGAAAATCGCGGCCGGAGCCGATCGCGCCCCCCATGGCCGCGATGTCGACATCTACGCTATACCCCGCCTGCACCGCGGTCCAGCGGGTAATGCCAACAAGGTCTCATCATTTCAGGCCGATCAGTAGCCGCGGCGGAAGGTGTCGTGGGCCGCACGCTCGAGGTTCTCGCGGAAATCCGGATGCGCGATGGCGATCAGCCGCCGCGCCCGCTCGGCCAGGGTCTGCCCGCGCAGTTCGGCAGCGCCGAACTCGGTGACGATGACATCCGCCTCGGTGCGCGCCGTGGTCACCGGACCGGACAGCGCCGGCACGATCTTGCTCAGGCTGCCGCCCTTGGCCGTGGCGGCCAGCGCGACGATCGAACGCCCGCCGGGGCTGCGTGCGCCGGCGCGCACGAAGTCCACCTGCCCGCCGGTGCCGCCCAGATAGGCGCTGCCGCTCTGCTCGGCGTTGACCTGGCCGGTGAGATCGACCTCCAACGCCGAATTGATCGTGACCAGCCGGTCGAGCTGCGCGAGTACCGCGGCGTCGTGCGTGTACGAGGTGGCGCACATGCGTATCGCCGTGTTCCGGTGCGCCCAGCGATAGAGGCGGTGGGTCCCGATCAGTGCGCCGTTGATGCACACGCCCGGGTCGATGCGCTTGTGCGCATTGGTGACGACGCCGGCCTCGATCAGGTCGACGAGGCCGTCGCCGAGCATGCCTGAATGCACGCCCAGGTCCTTGCGGTCGCCCAGCAGGCGCAGGATCGCGTCGGGCACCGCGCCGACGCCGGTCTGGATCACCGCGCCGTCCTCGATGTAGGCCGCTGAGAATTTCGCGATCGCCTCGTCGGTGGCGGTGATCTTCGCCGCAGGGACTTCGACCAGCGGTCGCGACACCTGCAGTGCACAGGTGATCTTCGACGCCGGCAGCATCTCGCCGAAGGTGTACGGCACCTGGTCGTTGACCTCGGCAATGACCACGCGCGCCTTGCTTACCGCAGCCTGCACGAAATCGCTGATCAGGCCGAAGCTGTGGTTGCCGTGCGCGTCGGCCGGGCTGACCTGCACGAAGGCCACGTCACAGCCGATCAGGCCCTGCTCGATGTACGGACCCACCTGGCTCACGTGACACGGAATCACATCAAGCTTGCCGGCCGCCGTCAGCGTACGCAGCGTGCCGATCGCGCCCATGCTCGACAGGCGGACCTTGCCCGCCGCCTCCACCGTCAGCAGCTTCGAGAAACTGGTCGCCGCGAACGCGGACAGCTCGCCGATGCCCTCTGCCTGTTCGATCAGCGTCTCGATCAGCGTCGTCGGCTCGCCGCAGGCCTGGCCCCAGACGATGCGGTCGCCGCGCCGCAGGTACTGGCCGAGATCGAGCCCGGCCGCGTCGGTCACCGTCGTCACGCCTTGCCCGCCAGCTTGAGCAGCTGCTGCGCGCGCGCCAGGTACGGCCGGTCGAGCATGCCGCCCTTGTAGCCGATGGCGCCCACGCCCGGATTGGCCGCGAACAGGTCGACGATCTCCTGTGCCTGCGCGATCTCCTCGGCAGTCGGCAGGAAGGCTTCGTTGATCACCTCGACCTGCGCCGGGTGGATCGCGAGCATGCCGCGGAAACCGGCGCGACGGCACTGCGTCGCGCGCTTGCGCAGACCGTCGAGATCCCTGAAGTCGCCCTGGATCGTGTCGATGGCGGCCACGCGCGCCGCCGCGGCGCCGACCAGGCACAGGCTGCGCGCCAGTTCGTAGGTGAAGCCGTAGCTGCCGTCGGCGTTCTTGTTCTCGCTCGCACCGAGTTCGTCGGCGAGATCCTCCGCACCCCAGGTCATCGCCACCAGCCGCGGCGCGTCGACGTAGGAGCCCGTGCTGAGCATGCCCTCGGCGGTCTCCGTCACCAGCGGGAACACCTTGGTGCTGCCCGGCTCGATGCCGTTCGCGGCTTCGAGTGCGGACAGGTAGTGATCCAGTACCACCAGGTCATGCCCGCCGCGCGTCTTCGGCACCATGATGCCGCCGGGCCTGCCCGGCATCACTGCGGCGAGATCGGCCAGCGCATGCGGCCCCTGCAGCGGATTGATGCGCACCCACAGGCGCGCACGCTCCGCAGGCTGCGCCTTCTGCAGCATGGCGAGCACCATCGCGCGCGCCTTGGGCTTCTCGCCTTCGGCAACCGCGTCCTCCAGGTCGAACAGCGCGATGTCCGCGGCGCTGGCCGCGGCCTTCTCCATCTTCTTCTCGCTGTCGCCCGGCGCGAACAGCCAGGATCGGGCGCTGAATGTTTCGGTGGCTTGGGTCATGTGAGTATCGTTCGTAGGTGCATCAGTCGTTGCTGGTCTTCCTTCTCCCCGCTTGCGGGGAGAAGGTGCCCGGAGGGCGGATGAGGGGCTGACTGCGCGATCGCCCGCGCCTGCGGCGCACCCCTCACCCCGCTCGCGGGGGGAGGGAGAAAGTACCGTCAATAGGACTTCGGCAGTTCCAGCACCTTCTCGGCGAGGAAGTTGAGGATCATGTGCGGGCTGACTGGCGCCGTGCGCGGGATCAGCACCTCGCGCAGCAGGCGCTCCACGTGGTACTCCTGCGCGTAGCCCATGCCGCCGAGCGTCAGCATCGCCGTATGGCAGGCCTCGAAGGCGAACTCGGCGGCAAGGTACTTGCCGGCATTGGCCTCGACGCCGCAGTCCTCGTGCTGGTCGAACTTCGTCGCCGCCTTCATCACCATGAGGTTGGCGGCTTCGAGCTGCGCCCAGCACTTGGCGAGCGGATGCGCGATGCCCTGGTTCTGGCCGATCGGCCGGCCGAAGACCACGCGCTCCCGCGCATAGCGCGCGGCGCGCTGGATCGCCGCGCGGCCGATGCCGACCGACTCCGCGCCGAGCAGCACGCGCTCGGGGTTGAGACCGTGCAGGATGATCTTGAAGCCCTGCCCTTCCTCGCCGATGCGGTGCTCGTCCGGGATGAACAGGTCGGTGATGAACAGCATGTTCGAGTCGACCGCGTGGCGACCCATCTTGTGGATCAGCCGCACCTCGATCTTGCTGCGGTCGAGATCGGTATAGAACAGCGTGAGGCCGTCGGTCTTGCGCTTGACCTGGTCCAGCGGCGTGGTGCGCGCCAGCAGCAGCATCTTGTTGGCGACCTGCGCGGTGGAGATCCAGATCTTCTCGCCGTTGACGCGGTAGCCGCCGTCCACCTTGTCGGCGCGCGTCTTCAGCTCCGTGGTGTTGAGCCCGGCGTTGGGTTCGGTGACCGCGAAGCACACGCGATCCTTGCCGGACACGACATTCGGGATGAACGCCTGCTTCTGCGCGTCCGTGCCGAACAGCACCACCGGCTGCATGCCGAACACCGGCAGATGGATGCTCGACGCACCGGTCATGCCGGCACCTGACTCGGCAATGGCCTGCATCATCACCGCGGCCTCGGTGATGCCCAGGCCCGAGCCGCCGAACTCGCTCGGCATGGCGATGCCGATCCAGCCGGCATCGGCCATGGAATCGAAGAAGTCCTGCGGGAACACGCCTTCGCGGTCGCGCTCCAGCCAGTACTCGGCCGAGAACTGCGCGCAGTGCCGGAGCACCGCGTCGCGGATGTTCTGCTGGTCGTCGGTGAGGGAGAAGTCCATGGAAGCGCCCCGGTCCGCCGTCAAGTGATCGTGCCGATATTAGCTCATCGTGCTGGAATCCGTACGACATCCATGAAACAATCCGGCTCCCGCAGCACAGGCAGGAGCAGTAGGCATGGGCAACCCGACACAGCGCAGCGGTCCGCTCGCCGGCGTGCGCGTGGTCGACCTGACCGCCATGGTCATGGGGCCGTACTGCACGCAGATCATGGCCGACATGGGTGCGGACGTGATCAAGATCGAGCCGCCCGACGGCGACGGCACGCGCTACATCTCGATCGGGCCGTCGCCGACGATGGGGGGCGTGTTCGCCAACGTGAACCGCGGCAAGCGCAGCGTGGTGCTCGACCTGCAGACCGATGCCGGCCGCGAGGCGCTGCGCCGGCTGATCGCCGATGCCGACGTGTTCATCCACACGATGCGCGCCAAGGCCATCGCCAGGCTCGGCTTCGCCTACGACGACGTTACGCCCATCAAGCCGGACATCGTCTACACCAATGCCTACGGCTACAGCCGTCGCGGGCCCGACCGCGACCTGCCCGCCTACGACGACACCATCCAGGCCGAGTGCGGCCTCACCGCCGTGCAGCAGATGCTGACCGGCGAGGCGAACTACGTCGGCTCCATCGTCGCCGACAAGGTCGCGGGCCTGACCGCGCTGTATGCGACGGTCATGGCGCTGTTCCATCGAGAGCGCACCGGCGAGGGCCAGGAGGTCGAGGTCGGCATGTTCGAGACCATGGCCTCGTTCATGCTCGTCGAGCACGCCAACGGCGCGATGTTCAGCCCGCCGCTGTCCAAGGCGCATTACCCGCGCGCCGTCGCGCGCAACCGCAAGCCGTACCGCACCAAGGACGGCCACATCTCGGCGCTGATCTACAACGACAAGATGTGGGCCAAGTTCGTCGACGCGGTAAAGCCGTCCTGGGCCGGTCCGGAACTGGCCACGCTCAAGCAGCGCGCCAAACAGATCGACCGCGTCTACGGCCTGCTGGGCGACACCTTCCTTGAACGCACGACCGCCGAGTGGCTGGAGCTGCTGCAGTCACTGGGCATTCCGGCGGCGCCGCTGCGCACCCCGGATGAACTGTTCGACAACGCCCACCTGAACGCCGTCGGCTTCTTCGAGACGGTCGAGTCGGAACACGGCCCGGTGCGCTTCCCCGGCGTGCCGACCTGGTTCTCGCGCACGCCCGGCCGCGTCGCCGGCCCGGCGCCGGAACTGGGCACGCACACGCAGCAGGTGCTCGATGAAGCGGGCGTGGGCGCGACTGTAGCCTCACGCTGACCCCGAGGATCAGGTCGTCGCGGCGCTCTTCCGCAGCAAGGCGATGGCGATCGCCGTGAAGACGAATTCGAAGCCGAGGCCGCCGACGGTGTAGGACGAGAAGTCGCCGGCCAGCAGCGCACCGATCAGCCGCGCGGTGAACAGGCCGCCGGTGACGAAGGCCAGCGCCAGTACCGCCGAACGCTGCCACGCGGCGCAGAACACGGCCACGGCGGCGAACAGACCCATCCCCGTCTGCGCACCGCCGTACATCGCCCGCAACTCGATCGCGCCGGTGGGCGTCGTCGATGTCACCCCGGCCAACTCGGCGAGCATCGCCGGATTGATCAGGCAGTAGAGGCCGTAGCCGCCCCAGCCGAGCGCGGAAATCACCAGAAAGATCCTCATCCCCTTCTCCCCCGTCGAGTGAATCGGCCGGCGCTATCCACCGGCCGCACGAAATCCCAGTGTCGCCGACACGGCGGCGGCCTCTTCGCGCACCAGGCGCGCGAGTTCGTCGCGCGTCGCCTGCAGACGCGAACTGGGCGCGGCGACGATCAGTGCGCCGAGCGCCGCGCCGGTGGCATCGCGCACGGCGGACGCCGTGCCGGTCGCGCCGTCCGCGGCCTGGTCCATCGTCTGCGCAAAGCCGTTCTCGCGTGCCTGCTCGATGATCCCGGCAAGCCGGCGCTTGTCGACGACGGTCTGCGCGGTCAACGCGCGCGGACGGAGCGTCCGGAAATAGCTGCGGACCTGTGCCGGCGACGCCACCGCCAGCAGTGCGCGACCGCCCGCCGTGCAGAACAGCGGCCGACGATCGCCGACGGACACCGAGAAGCGCACGGCATTGCGGCTCTCGATCACGTCGACATAGGTCAGGGCGTCGGCATCGACATCCCCGACGGCGAACAACACCGTTTCGCCGGACCGCTCGGCGAGCCGGCGCATGCCAGCACGGATCAGGTCGGAGGACTGCAGCCGGCGACGCGCCTCGATCAGCGCACTGCCCAGTCCGAAGGCGCGCGGCCCCAGCCGCCACGCACCGTCCGCCGGCACGACGAACTCGGCCTGCGCCAGTCCGCGCAGCAGCGCGGCGATGCTGCTCTTCGGTGCCTTGAGGCTGCGGCTGAGCTGCGCAAGGCTTACCGGCTCGGTGCTCGCGCACAGGGCTTCGAGGATGTGGATCACCCGCGTGACCGACTGCGGCGAACTCATGGGCGGCGGCGCTCCCCCGGTGGACTGGTCAGCCGATTATGACGGCATCACGGCAGCGCGAAGGCCTCGTCGAACAGCTGCCGCATCGCCGCCCAGGATCGCCGGTCGGCAAGCGCGTTGTAGGCGAACCCCGGGTTGTTGCGCGCATCGGCCTGCGGGTCGGTGAAGCTGTGCACGGTGTTGCCGTAGCGGGCAAGCTGCCAGTCGACCCGGTCGCGCCGCAGTTCGTCGACGACCGTCGCCAGCGCATCCTGGTTGACCACCGGGTCGTCGTCACCGTGGCAGATCAGCACGCGGCTGCCGATGCGCCCGGCGTCTTCCGGCAATCGCGGCAGCAGGCCGGCGTGGAAGGTGGCGACCGCCGACAGCGGCGCACCGCTGCGCGCCAGTTCGAGCGCCGTGCTGCCGCCGAAGCAGAAGCCGATGGCGCCGAGCCGTTCGCGGTCGACCTCCGGCCGGGCGAGCAGCACCTCGAGCGCGGCCCGGGCCCGCGCGCGCCATGCGGTGCGGTCGGCATACAGCGCCTTGATCGACGGCACCACGGACGGCAGGTTGTCGAATACCCGGCCATCGCCGAGCAGATCGGCGGCGAGTGCGACGTAGCCCAGGCGCGCGAGGCGTTCGGCGCGCTCGCGCGCGTGCGCGTTCAGGCCGAAGGCTTCGGGGAACACGATGACGCCGGGGCGCCGCGCGCCGATGTCCGCGTCCCACGCCAGATGGCCGACGAGGCGCGTGGGGCCGCTGGCGTACTCGATGGACTGGGTCTTCAAGCAGTGCTCAGCGCGGCTGCATGCGGATCGCGCCGTCGAGGCGCACGGTCTCGCCGTTGAAGTAGGTGTTGCGGATCATCTCCAGCGCGAGGCTCGCGTACTCATCGGCACGGCCCAGGCGCGGCGGGAACGGCACCATCGCGCCGAGCGCGTCCTTCATCTGCTGCGGCGCGCGCGCCATTGCCGGCGTGTCGAAGATGCCGGGCTGGATCGTGTTCACGCGGATGCCTTCGCGCGACAGGTCGCGGGCGATCGTCAGCGTCATGCCGACGATGGCCGCCTTCGCCGCCGAATAGGCGGCCTGTCCCATCTGCCCGTCGGTAGCTGCGGCCGAAGCCGTGTTGATCAGCACGCCGCGCTCGCCGTCGACCGGATCGAGCGTCATCATGCCGGCCGCCGCACGGGTGATGCAGCGAAAGGTGCCGACGGTATTGAGCTTGAGCACCCACTCGAACTTGTCGCTGGGAAAGATGTTGATCTCACCCGTGTTCTTGTCGCGGCGTGCGGTCGGGATCGCGTTGCCGCCCCCGGCACAGGACACGAGCACCCGCTCCTGACCGTTGGCCTTGCGCGCCTGGGCAAACGCGGCATCGACGCTTTCGTCGGACAGCACGTCGCAGGGGCAGAAGACGCTACCGGTCTCGGCGGCGACCTTCTCCCCGGTTTCCGGGTTCAGGTCGAAGATCGCGACCTTGACGCCGGCTGCCCGCAGGGCCTGGACGGTGGCCAGGCCGAGGCCCGAGGCGCCGCCGGTGACGACGGCCGAGATGGAGGAATCGATGCGCATGGTGCTCCCCGCTGGCGAGCCGTCGGTGTCCGCCCCGCGGCTCTGGTCTGTGAAGGATAGGGATTGTTGCTGCCGCGGCGAACGGCTGCCGACCTTTGTAGCGCACCCCCGATCAGTATGCAACAATGTTGTTGATTAGCATTCTTGGAGGAATGACGCATGACCCAGGTGATGAAGGGCATTCGGGTGCTGGAGGTGGCGCAGTTCACCTTCGTGCCGGCCGCCGGCGCGATTCTCGCCGACTGGGGCGCGGACGTGATCAAGATCGAGCATCCGCAGCGCGGCGACACGCAGCGCGGCTTCGTCAATCTGGGCGGCATCAAGGTCAACCCGAACCGCAGCCCGTTCATGGAACACCCGAACCGCGGCAAGCGCAGCGTCGGCGTCGACATCTCCAAGCCGGAAGGCATGGCGGTGATCTACGAGCTGGCCAAGACCGCCGATGTATTCCTGACCAACTACCTGCCGGCCCAGCGGCAGAAGATGAAGTTCGACGTCGAGCACATCCGCGCGGTGAACCCGAGGATCATCTACGCCCGCGGCAGCGCCTACGGCGACAAGGGTCCCGAGCGCGACAGCGGCGGCTTCGACGGCACGGCCTTCTGGAACCGCAGCGGCATCGCTTGGGCGATGTCACCTCCCGACCTGGGCGGACCGATCTCGCAGGGCATCCCCGCCTTCGGTGATTCGATCGGCGGCATGAACATCGCCGGCGGCATTTCCGCGGCGCTGTTCCATCGCGAGCGCACCGGCGAGGCGACGGAAGTCGACGTCTCCCTGCTGAGCACGGCGTGGTGGGCTTCCGGCACCTCGATCGACATGGGCATCGATACCGGCCAGATCATGCGCAACCGCATGCCCGGCTCGGGTGGCAACCCGGGCAACCCGCTGATGGGCAACTACACCACTGCCGACGGCGAGACCATCAACATGTGCACGCTCACGCCGGGCCCGCACATCCGCAACTTCTTCGAGCACATCGGCAGGCCGGAATGCGCCGACGACGAGCGGTTCGCCACCGCCGAGGCGCTGATGAAGAACTGGCAGGCCGCGAGCGACATCATCCGCGAGGCCTTCGCACAGCGGGATTTCAAGTACTGGCGCGAAAAACTCGCGAGCTACTCGGGTCAGTGGGCACCGGTGCAGAGTCTGCTCGACATTGCCGACGACGCGCAGGCGCTGGCGAACGACATGCTGTTCGAGGTCGAGGCCAGCGACGGCGGAGATCCGATCAGGCTGGTACGCGGACCGGTGCAGTTCAACCATGAACCGGTGAAGACCACGCGCGCGCCCCAGGCCTCCGAGCACACCGAGATCGTGCTGATGGAAATGGGCATGGAATGGGAGCGCATCGAGCAGCTGAAGGCCGCCGGCGCGATTGCCTGAGCCACTGCATAACCTCCCCCTCTCCCCGCATGCGGGGAGAGGGTCGGGGTGAGGGGCGCGCCGCAGGAGCATGCACAAGTAGCAGCCGCCCCTCATCTGCCCTGCGGGCATCTTCTCCCCGCATGCGGGGAGAAGAGAGCAGCACTACTGCGCTTGACGGAACAGTATTTCAGCACACTGAACGATGAACATCTCACTGCTCCTTCAGATGGCCGCCGAGGCCGAGCCGGACCGCATCGGCCTGGTCTGCGACGGTCATCGCTGGTCGTATGGCGCCCTGCTCGGCGCCGCGCGCGGCGCCGCGGCACACATCCTCGAAACCGGCGCGACGCACGTCGCCCTGCTCGACGAGAGCAGCGAGGCGGCCGCCATCGCCCTGTTCGGTGCAGCCTTGGCGGGCGTGCCCTACGTGCCGCTCAACTACCGGCTGGCCGATGCGGATCTCGGCGCACTGCTCAAGCGCGTGGCGCCGGCCTGCGTGATCGGCGACGTCGATCGCGTGCAGCGGCTCGACCCTCGCTCCGGCCACATCCCGCTGAGCCGTGGGGACTTCGTCGCCTGTGCCGAAGCGCTCGCCGTCGGCGCGCCGGAGGACCCGCGCGAGGGCGAAGGCATCGCCGCGCAAATCTTCACCAGCGGCACGACCGCAGCGCCGAAGGCGGCGCTGCTGCGTCACGCCAACCTGCTCTCGTACATCCTCGGCACCGTCGACTTCGCCTCGGCGTCCCCCGAGGAAGCCGCGCTGGTCTGCGTGCCGCCGTATCACATCGCCGGCATCGCCGCGCTGATGAGTTCGATCTACGCGATGCGTCGCATCGTGCTGCTGCCGGCCTTCGATCCGGATGCCTGGCTGGAGCTTGCGGCGAGCGAACGCGCGAGCAATGCCTTTGTCGTGCCGACGATGCTCGCCCGCATCATCGCGCGCATGGACGCCGGCCATCGCCCGGACCTGTCGTCGCTGCAGGCCATCGCCTACGGCGGCGGCCGCATGCCGCTGGAACTGATCGAGCGCGCGCTGGCACTGCTGCCGGACACCGGCTTCACCAACGCCTATGGTCTCACCGAGACCAGCTCGACGATCGCCTTGCTCGGCCCCGAGGATCACCGCGCGGCGCTGGCTTCGGACGACCCGGCGGTACGGGCACGCCTGGCATCGGTCGGCAAGCCACTGCCGACGGTGGAGATCGAGATCCGCGACGAGGACGGGCGCGTGCTGCCGGCCGGCGAGCGCGGCGAAATCTACGTGCGCGGCGAGCAGGTGTCCGGCGAGTACCGCGAACGCAAGGCGCTCGACGCCGGCGGCTGGTTCCCGACCCGCGACGCCGGCTGGCTCGATGCCGAGGGCTACCTGTTTCTCGCGGGCCGCGCCGACGACGTCATCGTGCGCGGCGGCGAGAATATCTCGCCCGGAGAGATCGAGGATGTGCTGCTGACCCATCCGTCGATCGCCGATGCCGCCGCCGTCGCCGTGCCCTCGGTGGAATGGGGCGAGGCGGTCGGCGTGGCCATCGCCGCGCGCGCGCCGCACCCGGCGCCCTCGGAAGACGAGCTGCGCACGCTGATCCGCAACCGCCTGCGCTCCTCGCGCGTGCCGGAGCGCATCGTCGTCGTCGACGCCCTGCCCTACAACGAGATGGGCAAGCTGCTGCGGCGCGAAGTGAAGAAGCTGTTCCAGACCGGCTGATCGCATCGCCCGCATGCACTCTCGCCGCAAACCGCCAACCGAAACCCACCGCGAGAGCCGATGAGCACGACACCCACCGCCGCCCCCGACGACGACATCGTCCACGAGTCGAAGATCACGCCGAAGCAGTGGCTGATCATGGCGATCTGCTTCGTCGCCTACGTCCTCGACGGTTTCGACGTCGCCGTGATCTCGTTCGCCGCGCCGGCCATCAGTGCGGAATGGGGCATTGCGGCGGACCAGCTCGGCATGGTGTTCAGCTCCGGGGTGCTCGGCATGACGCTGGGCGCGATGTTCCTCGCCTCGCTGGCGGACCTCTACGGCCGCCGGCTGATCGTCTGCCTGATGCTGCTGATGGCCGGCGCCGCCACCGTGGGCGTCGCCTACACCCAGACCGTGCCGCAACTGATCGCGCTGCGCTTCGTCGGCGGACTCGGACTCGGCGCGCTGATGGCCGCCCTCGCACCACTGGTCGGCGAGTACAGCCCGCGCCGCCACCGCACGCTGATCCTCGCCGCGATCTTCTCGGCCGGTCCGCTCGGGCCGGTCATCGGCGGACTGATCGCCGCGCCGATGATCACCGAGCACGGCTGGCAGAGCATCTTCCTGTATGCCGGCATCCTCACGATCCTGGTCGGCCTTCTGCAGTACGCCGTCGTGCCCGAGTCGATGGCCTTCATCATCAAGCGTCGGCCGCACGGCGCGCTGGACAAGGTCAACCGCATCCTGCGCTACATCGGCCAGGACCGGATCGAACGCCTGCCGGACACCGGGGCGGGCCAGCGCAGCGAGTCGGCCTCGGTCATCTCCCTGCTGACACCGGCTCGGCGGCCGAAAACGCTGCTGGTCTGGCTGACGTTCTTTCTCGCCTTCGCGACGGTCTACTTCTTCACCAGCTGGCTGCCGCAAATCCTGGTCAACGCCGGCTGGCCGCAGGACCAGGCGATCCGCGGCGCGGTGACGATGGCCTTCGGCTCGGTGATCGGCACGACGCTGATCGGCGGACTCGCCAAGTGGAAGCCGCTGAACCGCATCATCACCGTCGCCTTCGTCATCGGCGGCCTCACCGCCGCCGCGCTCGGCACGATGCTGCTTGCGGCGGACACCGTGCCGCCGGTCGTCGTCTGGATTTCGCTGCTGCTGATCGGCATCACGGTGATGGGCGGATTCACCAACCTGTACACCGTGGCGCTGACGGTCTACCCGGCGCAGATTCGCAGCACCGGCCTAGGCTGGGCCGCGGGCCTGGGTCGCGGCGGTGCGGTGTTGAGCCCGGCGGTGGCCGGCCTGCTGATCGCGGCGGGCGTGTCGATGCCGGCGCTGTCGCTGTACTTCGCGCTGCCGATCTTCGTCGCTGCCGCCTGCGCGCTGTGGGTGTCGATGAGCGAGATGGCGTAGCGGCGGCGCAAGCTTCTATGCGACCCCGTCCTGGCCGTCCATGGCGCTACGGCATGCCGCTCGGATCGCCCGGCCCGGCCATCCATGGCCGGGCGTTCGGGATCGCTGCGAGTGCCACCGGCACTCGCAAGGACACGATCCCTCACCCCCGTACGCGGGGAGAAGGAATAACATCTACTTCGCGGCGCTGGCGCGCCTTGCCTTGTCACCCCGCGCCGCGCGCAGGTGCGCGTCGAGCTCCGGAAACTTCTCCGGCCGCATCGTGCCCTGCAGGCTCAGGCGCAACATCTCGTTGGAGAAACGCTCGACGAGTTGACGCCGATCCTTGGCGCTACGGCTGTCCGCACGCACGAAGACCGGCCACAACAGCGTACCGATCAGCACCATCACCGCGTGCACGTCGACGTCGATGCCCGGCTGCGCCTGGTCGGACCTAGCGAACTTCTCCAGCGAGGTCTTGAACTGGTTCCAGAACGGATCGCTGGCCGGCCGGCTCGACGCCAGCAGCTCGAACAGCCAGACACGGCCGAGCGCCGGATTCTCCATCGCGAACTCGGCCATGCGCAGGGCGACGCCCTGGGCGTCGCCGAGCGTCGCGACATCGGAGTTCACCGGCGCCTCGCCGAAGACGGCGCGCCGCAGCTTCTCGCTGACCCAGGTGGTCGTCGCCTCCAGCAACTGCTCGCGCGTCTGGAAATGCTGGTAGGCGGTGCCGCGGTTGACCTTCGCGAGCTGCGCAACCTGGGAGACGCTCAGCCCTTCCGGCCCATCCTTGGCGAGCAGGGCGCAGGCCGCCTCCAGGATCGCGGCACGGGTGCGCTCCGGGTCCTGGCGACGACGCGGACGCCGCGTCGGGATGATGGTGGTTCCGTCCGGCATCACGAGCCTCCAATCGGTTGGCGCAGATCCCTCACTTCATCGTGGGCATCGAGAATTCCGCCTTGGCGTCGGCGTCCTTCGGCCAGCGCTGGGTAATCGCCTTGAGACGCGTGTAGAAGCGCACGCCCTCACGGCCGTAGATGTGGTGATCGCCGAACAGCGAGCTGCGCCATCCGCCGAAGCTGTGGAAGGCCACCGGCACCGGCAGCGGCACGTTGACGCCGACCATGCCGACCTCGATCTGCGAGGTGAAGATGCGCGCCGCCGCACCGCTACGCGTGAAGATCGCGGTGCCGTTGGCGTACGGATGCGCATTGATCAGTTTGATGGCGGTCTCGAGGTCCGGCACCCGCAGGATGCCGAGCACCGGTCCGAAGATCTCTTCCTGATAGATCTTCATGTCGGGTTGCACGCCGTCGAACAGCGAGCCGCCGAGGAAGAAGCCGGGCTTGTCGACATGGCCGGAGCGACCGTCGATGAGCAGCTTCGCGCCTTCGCCGACACCGTGCTGGATGTAGTCGCAGACCTTGTTGCGATGCGCGCCGCTGATCAGCGGTCCCATCTCGGTCGCCGCATCGGTCGGCAGCCCGATCTTGAGCGCACGCACCTTGGGCCCGAGCTTCTCGATCAGCGCGTCGGCGCAGGCATCGCCGACCGCAACGGCGACCGAGATCGCCATGCAGCGCTCGCCGGCCGAACCGTAGGCCGCGCCGAGCAGCGCCTCGACGGCGTCGTCGAGATCGGCGTCGGGCATGATGACCATGTGGTTCTTGGCGCCGCCGAGGGCCTGCACGCGCTTGCCGCCGAGCGTGCCCTGCTGGTGCACGTGCCGCGCGACCGGCGTCGAGCCGACGAAGCTGATGGCGGCGATGTCCGGATGCGCCAGCAGGCCGTCGACGGCGACCTTGTCGCCATGCAGCACACTGAACACGCCGTCCGGCAGCCCAGCCTGCTTGAGCAGCTTGGCCAGCAGCATCGACGCCGACGGGTCGCGCTCCGACGGTTTGAGGATGAAGCTGTTGCCGCAGGCCAGCGCCACCGGGAACATCCACAGCGGCACCATGGCCGGGAAGTTGAACGGGGTGATGCCGGCGACGACGCCGAGCGGCTGGCGGATGCTCCAGGCATCGACGCCGGTGCCGACATTCTCGTTGTACTCGCCCTTGATCAGGTCGGGGATACCACAGGCGAACTCGACGACCTCGAGGCCGCGCACGATCTCGCCGCGCGCGTCGGCCACGGTCTTGCCATGCTCGCGCGAGATCGTCTGCGCCAGCTCCTCGCTGGCCTCCTCGAGCAACTGGCGGTAGCGGAACAGCACGCGTGCGCGGCGCAGCGGCGGCGTCGCCGCCCAGGCCGCGCTCGCGGCCTTCGCCGAAGCCACGCAGCGATCGAGTTCCTCGAGCGAGGCGAACGGCACCTGCGCGGCGACCTCGCCGGTGCTCGGGTTGAACACATCGCTCGTGCGCCCGGACGTGCCGGCCAGCTCGGCGCCATCGATCCAGTGCGATACGGCCGTCACGGCAGCTTGCTTCACCGCAGTTGCAGTCATTTTCCGTTCCTTCACGCCGCCTTCGAATGGTGGGAGAACATGCGCATCAGGTCGCCCGAGGTGATCACGCGCGGTTGCTCGCCGGCCTCGAGCGGCGACGCGCCGCCGGAGGACTTCGGCGTGACGTCCACGCCCGCGGCCTTGGCCTTGGCGCGCAGCGCGCCGACGGTCAGCTCCTCGCGCTTGTGGTGCTTGAACATGTCGTGCTTGAAGAAGCGCAGCGCGTTGCCGTGCGTGATCTTGTCGATCTGCACGTCGGTCAGGTGCTTGACCGTCTCGTGCAGCCGCTCCGGCACTTCCGGCCACAGGCTGTCCGAGTGAGGATAGTCGCATTCGTACGAGACCAGGTCCTCGTTGAGGTAGCGCAGGTTCTGCAGGCCGAAGGCGTCGTCGATGAAGCAGCACATGAAATGACGCTTGAACACGTCGCTTGGCTTGAGATCGCCGAAGTTGAAGCGCGAGTGCGTCCAGAACTGGTGACGGCTGTGGCTGAAGTCGGCGCGCTCGAGGAAGTACGGAATCCAGCCGATGCCGCCCTCGGACAGCGCGATCCGCAGCGTCGGATACTGGTGCAGCGCCGCAAGGTTGAGCCAGTCCGCGGCACCGGTCGAGATCGACATCGGCATCGTCGTGATCCACGCCTCGATCGGCGTCTCCATCGACGCGTGCGGCGCGGGGTTGCCGGCGCCGATGTGCAGGCAGATCGTCATGTCGAGCTCGGTCACCGCCTTCCACAACGGCTCCCAGTAGGCATTGTGGATGCTCGGCAGGCCCTGCACCGTCGGATTCTCGTTGATCGAGACGGTATTGCAGCCCAGCTTCTTGATGCGCTTGAGTTCCTCGACCGTGGCCTGCATGTCCCAGGTCGGCAGCAGCGCGCAGGGAATGAAGCGGCCCGGATAGGCGCCGCACCACTCGGTGATGTGCCAGTCGTTGTAGGCGCGCAGGTGAACCAGGGCCTTGGCCTTGTCCGGTGCCTTGTGGAAGCGGCCGCCGTCGAACCCGGGAAAGCTGCCGAAGTTCAGCGACGCGGCGATGCCGTTAACGTCCATGTCGCCGATGCGGGCATGCACGTCGTAGGTGCCGGCGCGCAGCTGCTCCAGGGAGGTCGGCTCCATGCCGTACTCCTCGAGCGGACGGCCGACCACGGCGTTGAGGCCCACCGACGGCATCTTCATGCCCTGGTATTCCCAGTAGCTGGTGCCGTTGTCGAGCACCTTGAACGTCGGCGCGCTCGCCAGATCGTCGCCGGACAGGTGCTTCTTGAACATGTCCGGCGGTTCGCTGATGTGGTCGTCGACGCTGACGATCACCATGTCGTTCATCTTCATCTCGTGCTCCTCATGCAGGGAGCCGCGCGGTCGCATGACCGTCACGGCTGCTGTTGATGTCGAAAGGCCGGTCGAGCAACTGCGCCTCGCCCCGGCTGAAGTCGCGGATCTCGCCGACGCGCTGCGCGATGCGCGCCCGCTCCGGCTGAAAGCTGTAGCAGTTCGGCGGCATGCGGCTCGCGTCCGACTGCCGTTCCATCGGAATCGTGCGGCCGTGCGCGAGCATCGCGCCCCAGCGCAGCAGGCGCGCCGCTTCCTGCAGATCGGGATCGAGCGTGTCGAACCACGACCGCAGCTCGTCGAGGCGCCGGCCCGCCAGCTCCGCCGGCTCGACGATGCGGTGCTCGTGCTCGACCCAGCCGAGCAACCGCATCCCGTTGCGGCGCAACTCGATCTGGCGACGCGATCCGACCGGATCGGATGCGAGGATGTCGTAGACCAGCGGCGCGTCGTCGCAGGCATGCGCGGCTGCCAGCAGCGCCAGATCGTGAAGATGCGTGCAGTTGGCGGACTTCTCGCCGCGGCTGACGAACCCGTCCAGCGCCACGCCGGTAAAGGTCTGCCGCAACTGCGCGACCGCACCCGGGCACGTGTTCCAGGGCGCGCGCTGCATGACGGGTTCGACCGCCTCGACCACACCTGCGCGGTGGCGCAGCGTCACGGCCATGCAGTGATAGTCGTCCTCGACGGCACTGCGTACCCAGCCGGCACCGGTATCGACGCGAAAGCGTCGGCGGAACCCCGGCAGGCGGTCGATCTCGCTCACGGGAATCAATCCCGGGCCAGCAGCAACGCGGTGGCCAGCGGACCGCCGCCGGAGGTCGCGACAGCGACTTTCGGGTCGCCGGGAATCTGCCGCTCGCCGCCCTTGCCGCGCAGTTGCACGACGGATTCGTGCGCGAAGCCGAAACCATGCAGGCGCCCGGCGCCGATCTGGCCGCCGAAGGTGTTCAGCGGCAACTCGCCGTCGAGCGCGATGCGCTTGCCGCCCTCGATGAAACGCCCGCCCTCGCCGACGCCGCAGAAGCCCAGCGCCTCGAGCCAGGTGATCGGGTAGAACGCGAAACCGTCGTAGAGCTGCACGGTATCGACGTCGGCCGGCGTGTAGTCCGTGTGCTTCCACAGCTCGGCACCGGTCGGATAGCAGGCCATCCACTCGGCCTGGTCCCAGCTGTGGCGCTCGACGCTGCCGGCCATCGCGGCGATGCGCACCGGCGTGCAACGGACCTCATCGAGCGCATCGCCGCTTGATACGATCAGCACGGTCGAGGCGTCGGTGAAGCGGTCGCAATCGTAGAGGCACAGCGGCGTGGAGATCATGCGCGCCGACAGGTACTGCTCCATCGTCAGCGGCTCGCGCACCAGCGCACGCGGATTCAGCGCCGCGTGCGCGCGGTCGGTCAGTGCGACCTGGGCCAGCTGTTCGCGCGTCAGCCCGTACTTGCTGACGTGACGCATCGCGTACTGCGCCGTCCAGTTCGCCGCCGAGATCGCCCCGAAAGGGGCGGTCCACTGCGAGGCGCCGTCCACGCGGTCGCGGCGCAGCGGCGGATACTCGTCCGGCCGCGCCATCGCCGCGGCCTCGTAGACCGTGCGAAAGCAGATCACGTGCCGCGCGAGTCCGGCACGCACCGCGGTCGCTGCGGCAACGACAGCGCCGAGCTGCGAGCTGATCTCGCCGCCGCCCGCGTACCAGCGCGCGCGGATGCCGAGGGCATCGATCAGCTCGTCCGCGCCGACCGGTGAAAAACCCAGGTAGGCCGGCATGCGCCCCGGGTATGTGGAGACGCCGTCGATCTGGCCGATGGTCAGCCCCGCCTCGTCCAGTGCCTCGCGCACGGCATCGAGCGTCAGCAGCAGCGGGTGCCGCGTCTGCCGGACGGCGACCTCCGACATGCCGACACCCGTGATGTAGGCCTGCCCCTTCATGCCGCAATCTTCTCGAACAGCGGCAGCCAGACATCGTCGTGCTGCTCGAACCTCGCCCGCACCCGGTCACCGATGACGACGCTGTCCACCGGGCAGCCGACGATGTTGGTCGTCAGGATCACGCCCGGCGCGCCGTCGATGGCGACGCGTGCGATCACGTACGGCACCTCCATTGCCGGATGGAACTTCTGGTGATTGACCGTGAACGTGTCGACGACGCCCGTGCCCGCGACCTCGGTCGGCTCGACCCGCTCGGACAGGCAGTTCCGGCATACCGGACGCGGCGGATGCACGAAGGTCCTGCAGTCCTGGCATTGCAGGAGACGCAGGCGGCCGTCGGCACCGCCGGTCCAGAAGAAGCGGTTGTCGTTGTCGAGTCTGGGTAGGGGGCGGGCTGCCGCCATGCTCAGTTCCAGCTCAGCCAGAGTTCGTCCGGCCCCACGACATGGCCGCCGTGATAGCGAACTTCCTTGTCGCTGGCGAGGCGGAACTCGGGCAGGCGCGCAAGCATCTCCTCGTAGACGACGTTGAGTTCGACACGCGCAAGATGGGAGCCGAGGCAGCGGTGCGGGCCGGCGCCGAAGGCGATGTGCACGGTCTCGCGCTTGAGCTGGTACTGCTCGGGGTTGGCGTATTCCCTGGAGTCGAGGTCGGCGCCCGGCAGGAACAGCATGACCTTGTCGCCGGCCTTCATCGTCACGCCGTGGAACTCGGTGTCCTTGTTCACGCGACGCGGCGGCACGGTGAAGGTGTAGCGACGCAGCATCTCCTCGGTGGCCGCCGAGATCAGCGTCGGGTCGGCGCGCAGCTCCCGCTGCAGCTCCGGATGATCGGCCAGGTGACGTGCGCCGAGCGAAATGCCGTTGACGACGGTGTCGAGTCCGGCGGCGAACAGCACCACGCAGAAGTTCTCCATCTCGTCCATGCCCATCGGCTTGCCGTCGATTTCGGTCTGCCAGAGCATGCTGATGATGTCGTCCTTCGGATTCTCCTTCCGGTCCAGCAGCGTGTCGCGCATGATCGCGGTGATCTTGAGCATGCGCATCATCACCGCCCGCGGGTCGGAGACCGAGATGCTCTCCATGTGCTCCTTGACCACCTGGCGGTATTCCTGCTGACGCTCGACCGGCAGGCCGAACATCTTCAGAAACACCTGCACCGGCAGCGGCTCGGCGACCGCCGAGACGAATTCCGCCGTGCCGGCCGGCTTCATCGCATCGATCAGTTCGCCGGCAAGTTCGCGGATGCTGTCCTTCAGCGCCATGATCGCCTTGGGCGAGAAGGCCTTCTGCAGCGGCGCACGATGCATCGTGTGCAACGGCGGGTCGATGTTGATCGGCCACGGCTGCGGGAAGTGCGGAGAACCCGGCGGACGCTGCGCCAGCATCGCCTGCACCTGGGCCTGCGGAATCACCTCGCTCGAGAACGTCTCCACGTCGCGCGAGGCGTCGAAGTTCGCCTTGTGCGACAGCAGCATCCAGTGACCGCCGTTGCGCGGCGTCCAGAACACCGGCGGTGCGTTCTTGTGCAGATCGAGGATGCGGTCGTGCGGATTCTTCACGTACGCCTCGTCGGCGAACATGTCGAAATCGTAGGTGACCGCATCGGTCACGTGCGCCGGCCGGGCAACGGCGGGGCTCAGGGGTCTGGCTTGGGTCATCGGGAGAACTTCCGCTGGAAGGAGGAACGGATCAGGAGGCGTTCGCCATCAGGCTGCGCGGGTCGATCTGGCCGGTGGCGATACCGCCCATGAAGCCGCCGTCGACCGCCATCGCCACACCGTTGACGTAGCTCGCCGCCGCACTGTTGAGGAACAGCAGCGGACCGGCCTGCTCGTCCGGCGTCGAGCGACGGTTGATCGGCTGCATCGCGGCTTCCAGCACCGAGGCCTTCGTCGCCTGCTCGAAGTGACTCATCATCGGCGTCTGCGTCGGCCCCGGCATCGTGCAGTTGATGCGGATGCCCTTCTTGATGAGCTGGTTCGACATCAGCATCGTCCAGACGATGATGCACTCCTTGGAGAACGCATAGCCCTCGCGCACGGTGTCGGCATTGTCCTCGCACCACTTCACCTGTGCGGCGTAGTCCGGCACCTGCAGCAGCTGCATGATCGTCGGGATGCGCCGCGAAAAACCCATGCCGCCGTTCGACGAGATGCTGACGATCGCGCCGCCCTCGCCCATCAGCTTCGCCACCTGCTCGGTGACGCGACGCGTGCCGCAGTAATTCACCTTCATCACGTCCAGCGGCGGCGCGGTTTGCGGCAGGCCGGCGCAGTTGAACAGCGCATCCACCTTGCCGCCGATGCCGGCGACCGCGGCATCGATGGCCGCCGGATCACGCAGGTCCACCTGGGTGAACGACGCCAGCTTCAGGCCGGTCTGCTTGTAGTCGAGCCCGTGCACCTCGGCGCCCTGCTCCAGCAGCTGGCGCGCGGTGGCCTCGCCCATGCCCGAGAAGCAGCCGCTGACGATGACGCGCTTGTTCCTGTATCCCAAAAAGTCCATTACCGAGTCTCCTGCTGCGGGTCTTGTCCGTTGTGATGACGACGGCTACGGCGTGCCGTCCGGGGCATCTTCCTCGACGACGATGATCCGCTCGGGGCAGGCACGGGCGCCGCGCCGGGCAAGCTGTTCCTGGCCCGGCGGCACGTCGATCTCGCTGACCGCGATATAGCCGTCGTCATCCAGCGGAAACAGCTGCGGCGCGACCGCTGCGCAGCGGGCATTGCCCACGCAGGACGCCTTCTCGATTCGGATTTTCATGGTCCACTCCAGATGCCGGCACGGCCGCTGACGGCGGTCGGCCGGTGTCGCCGGCTTTATCTCACAAACCCCGTTAACATACAACAGTGCTGTTTATTTGCGGTTCACGGCGGACCCCGTTTCGGAGCGCTTGACCGCCCCAGTCCATCAATCAACAATGCTGTTTATCATCAAGAGAACGTCCGGCGCCCGTGCGCCGACCTCACCCCTGCGATCTGGAGAGAGCCTGCGATGGACGGCAACGGTTCCGTGAGCCACGCGTTCGACTTCGTCATCGTCGGCAGCGGCGCCGGTTCGATGTGCGCGGCGCTGGCGCTGCGCGCGGCCGGCAAGCGTGTCGTAGTCCTGGAGAAGACCGGCCTGGTCGGCGGCACCACGGCGCTGTCCGGCGGCGTGATGTGGATTCCGGCCAACCGGTTCATGCAGGACGCCGGCATCGACGACAGCGCCGCACAGGCGATGGCCTATCTCGACGCCGTCGTCGGCGACCGCGCGGACATGCCGGCCGCCAGTCGCGAGCGCCGCCGGACCTTCGTCGAGCAGGCACCGCGAATGCTCGACTTTCTCGTCGCGCAGGGCCTGAAGCTGCGGCGCATTCCGTCGTGGCCGGACTACTACGACGCGCCGGGTGCCTCGGTGCCGGGCCGGGCCGTCGTCTCCGAGCTGTTCGACGTCAGGCAGCTCGGCGAGTGGCGCGCGAAGCTGCGGCCCGGATTCGTCCCCTTGCCGGCGCATCTCGACGAGGCGATGCAGCTGCCGCTGATCAAGCGCAGCGGCGCGGCGAAGAAGGTGCTGCTGCGGGTGCTGGGCCGTGCGATTGCAGACAAGTTCACCGGCCGCGCCCGTCGCACCGCCGGCGAGGCCCTGCAAGGCCAGCTGCTGCACGCCGCGCTGAAGGCCGGCGTCGACATCCGCCTCGACACAGCGGTCTCGGAACTGATCGTCGACGATGGCCGTGTCCGCGGCGTGGTCGCGCAGATCGACGGCAAGCCGCAGCGCCTCGAGGCCGCGCTGGGCGTGCTGCTCAGCGCCGGCGGCTTCGCGCGCAACCAGCAGATGCTCGACCGCCATATCCCCGGCACCTCGGCGCAATGGTCCAGCACCATCGAGGCCGACACCGGCGAGGTGATCGCGGCCGCGCAGCGCATCGGCGGCGCCACCGTGCAGATGTCGGAACGCATCGGCATGCAGATCGCCTGGCCGCCCGGCAGCGAACAGATGAAGGTCAAGGCGGCGATGCAGAACGACATCTGCAAGCCGCACGCGATCGTCGTCGACCGGACCGGCGTGCGCTTCGCGCGCGAATCGAGCTCACACCCGGAGTTCAGCGAGCGCATGCTCGAACGCCGTGACACTGCCGTGCCGAGCTGGATGATCTGCGACAGCCAGTATCTCGCCAAATACATGCTCGCCGGCACGATGCCCGGCAGGAAGAAGCCGCAGGCCTGGCTCGATGCGAAGTTCCTGTGCAGCGGCGACACGATCGAGGCGCTGGCCGCCGCCTGCGAGATCGACGGCGCACGCCTGCGCGAGACGATCGAGCGCTACAACGGTTTCGTCGACCGGGGCCGCGACGAGGACTTCGGCCGCGGAGATTCCGCCTACGACCGCTGGGTCGGCGATCCGCTGAGCGCCTCGCCCGATACCCCGTCGAACACGCTCGGCAGGATCGAGCAGGGTCCGTTCTACGCCGTGGCGCTCTACCCCGGCGATGTCGGCACCTATGGCGGCCTGCTCACCGACTCCCATGCGCGCGTGCTGCGCGAAGACGGCTCGGCGATCGACGGCCTGTATGCCACCGGCACCAGCGCCGCCTCGGTGATGGGGCATGCCGAACCCGGCCCCGGCGGCAGCATCGGCCCAGCGCTGACCTGGGCCTATGTCGCAGCGCAGCATGCACTAACCCATGAATAAACAACACCACTGTTGATTATTTATCGCGGAAGCGCGATATTCTTGTCCCGAGGAGCAATGGCACGGCCGGTTCTGTCTGTGCCCGCTACGACCCCAGGTGACACCCGCTGCACAAGGCTGCAGACGGCGCGGAGGACGCAAGCGATGAGCGATGGGTATTTCTTCAGCCTTGACGGCCCACTCGACACGATGCCGGTCGAACGCCAGGTGCGCGCCGGCAATCTGACCGGCTTCGGCGACCTGGTCCGCAACCTGGGCGGCGATCCGCGCCGGATGCTGGAACGCCACGACATCGACCCGCGCGCGATGCGCGATCCCGATTCCTACGTCGACAGCAAGGCGATCGTCGAGCTGTTCGAGGACTGCAGCCTCGCCTTCAACGACTCCCTGTTCGGACTGCGCCTCGCACATTTCCAGGACCCGGACGTGTTCGGCTCGGTGGCGACGCTGTGCCGCTCCGCGTCGAGCTTTCGCGAGGCGCTGCAGTGCTATGCGACCTTCATCCCGGTCGCCCACTGCCCGCTGGTGACGCTGGACATCGAGGAGGGCCGCGAGATCGCGGAACTGCGCTGGCACGTGCACACCGACCTGGGCCAGACCGATCAGGCGCAGTACAAGGGCGCGCTGATGAACCTCAAGCTGCTGCGCCAGCTCGCCGGACCGAACTTCCGCCCCAGCTACGTCAACCTGACCGTGGACGTGCGCCAGAAGGATCTCGCCGAAGTCGAGAGCCGCTTCGGCTGCCGCTTCCGCGGCCGCTCGCCGACCAACGTCATCGCCTTCCCGGCGGCGACGCTGGACCACCCGCTGGCCAGCGCCAACCGCCTGCTGTTCCGCCTGCTCGGCGGCTACCTGGAGCGCGTGCGCGCCGCGTCGCGCCGCAGCATCGTCGAGCGCGTGGAGGACTACGTGCGCGGCGCGCTGTCGTCGGGCACCTGCTCCATCGAGCAATGCGCACGCAAGCTCGGCAGCTCCGTGCGTACCCTGCAAGCCACGCTCAGCGACAAGGGTCTGCGTTTCTCCGACATTCTCGAGCGCCACCGCGTCGAGCTGGCGAAGAGCTATCTCGAACAGGGCGACATGACGCTGGACGACGTGGCCGCGATGCTCGGCTACTCCGAGCAGTCGAGTTTCGGACGCGCGTTCAAGCGCTGGACCGGATCGACGCCGCAGCGTTATCGGCGTCAGCTCGATCTGCGCGAGGCCGCGTAGTACCCCAAACCGTCCGCGTCGAGTAGCCCGCAACGCGGGTGTATCCAAACTTGCCCTGAGTGGCCGCACGGTCGTATCGAACGGCGGGCGCTTGGCCCCGAAGCAAGAACCTCGATACACCCCACGCTCCGCGTCCCGCACTCGGCCCGCACCGACGGAGCGCGTGAGGTCTCCTCAAGCCTTGGTCTGTCGGTGATGGGTCATGTGCCTGCGCCTGCAATGGGCGGCGGCGGCTCTCAGGCCTGCCGATAAGATCGCTTCACACTTGACCTCAAGCGCTGCTGTCGATGACCCGTCTCAAGCGAGAGGCCTGCCTGATCGGAGGCGAATGGGTGGCCGGCGAACGCTGGATCGACGTCGACGACCCGGCCACCGGCACCGTCATCGGCCGCGTGCCGCGCCTCGGCCGCGACGAGACGCTGCGGGCGATCGACGCCGCCGAAACGGCGATGGGTCCGTGGGCCGCGCGCACGGCCAAGGAACGCAGCACGATCCTGCGGCGCTACTTCGAGCGGATCATGTCCCACCAGGACGAACTCGCCACGCTGCTGACGCTCGAACAGGGCAAGCCACTCGCCGAGGCGCGTGGCGAGATCGCCTACGCCGCGAGCTTCATCGAATGGTTCGCCGAGGAAGCCAAGCGCGTCTACGGCGACACGATTCCCGCGCACGCGCCGGACAAGCGCATCGTCGTGCTCAAGCAGCCGATCGGCGTCGTCGCCGCGATCACGCCGTGGAACTTCCCGGCGGCGATGATCACGCGCAAGATCGGCCCCGCACTGGCCGCCGGCTGTGGTGTCGTCGTCAAGCCGGCGTCGCAGACGCCGTTCACCGCGTTGGCCCTTGGCCTGCTCGCGCAGGAAGCTGGTGTGCCGGACGGCCTGCTGAATGTCGTCACCGGCAGCGCCGGCGAGATCGGCGACGTGCTGACCGCCAGCGACAAGGTGCGCAAGATCTCGTTCACCGGCTCGACCGAGATCGGCGCGCAGCTTTACGCGCAGAGCGCGCCGACGATCAAGAAGCTCAGCCTCGAACTCGGCGGCAACGCGCCGTTCATCGTCTTCGACGATGCCGATCTCGACGCCGCCGTCGCCGGGGCGATGCAGTCCAAGTTCCGCAACGCCGGCCAGACCTGCGTGTGCGCCAACCGCATTTACGCGCAGGCCGGCATCCACGACGCCTTCGTCGAGCGCCTGTCGGCGGCCACCAAGGCGCTCAAGGTCGGTGCCGGCACCGAGACCGGTACGGAGATCGGCCCGCTGATCGACGAGCGCGCGCTCGCCAAGGTGCGCGAGCACATCGACGACGCGACGGCCCACGGCGCACGCATCGTCGTCGGCGGCAAGGCGCATGCGCGCGGCGGACGCTTCTTCGAGCCGACCGTCATCGCCGGCGTCACCGCCCGGATGCAGGTCGCACGCGAAGAAACCTTCGGTCCGCTGGCACCGGTGTTCCGCTTCGAGACCGAGGACGACGTCATCGCGCAGGCCAACGCCACGCCGTTCGGCCTCGCCGCCTACTTCTATGCCCGCGACATCGGCCGCATCTGGCGCGTCGCCGAGCGCATCGAGGCTGGCATCGTCGGCGTCAACACCGGCCTGATCTCGACCGAGATCGCGCCGTTCGGCGGCGTGAAGGCCTCCGGACTCGGCCGCGAAGGCTCGAAGTACGGCATCGACGACTACCTGGAGATCAAGTACCTGTGCCTGGGATTGTGAGCATCAGCGGGCAGGGTCGCCGGCGCGACCCCGCCCTCTCCCCACCATCCGCTCTGCGGATGGTCCTCCCCTCTCCCGCTGTGCGGGCGAGGAGCATCGGCCGGCCTTCGGCCGTTTGCCTGGGGCGCTAAGTGGACTTTCAGTGGGACGCCGAGCAGCGCGCCTTCCGCGACACCGTGCGCAGCTTCCTCGCCGAGAACCTCCCCGCGGACTGGGAGTCGCTGGCCCATGGACCGGGCTCCGAATCGCAGAGCGCGTTCTCCAAGACCTTCTGCGGCGCGCTAGCCAAGGCCGGCCTGCTGGTGCCGCACTGGCCCAAGCGCTGGGGCGGTCGAGACGCCGATGCCTGGACGTCCTTCATCCTCGCCGAGGAAATGTGGATGGCCGGCGAACCGCGCGGCGGCCAGTACATGAACGTGAACTGGATCGGGCCGACGCTGATGCGCTTCGGCACCGAGGCGCAGCAGGACCGCTACATCCCGCCGATCGCGCGCGGCGAGACCATCTGGTGCCAGGGCTTCTCCGAGCCCGAGGCCGGCTCCGATCTCGCCTCGCTGCGCACGCGCGCCGAGCGCTGCGACGGCGGCTACCGCCTCAACGGCCAGAAGATCTGGACCTCGTACGCCGGCCACGCCGACACCTGCTTCCTGCTCGCCCGCACCGGCATCGGCAAGACCGGCATGTCCGTGTTCCTGGTGCCGATGGACACCGCCGGCATCACCGTGCGCCAGATTCCCAGCGTGATCGGTGAGGGCGACATCCACGAAGTGTTCTTCGACGATGTGTTCGTCCCCGCCGACGCCCTGCTCGGCGCCGAAGGCCAGGCCTGGGAGATCGCCCGCAACGCGCTGTCGCTGGAGCGCGTGGGCATTCCGCGCTTCGCGCTGGCCGCGCGCATGCTGCGCCGCGCCGTCGCCGCACTGAAGAAAGCAGATCGCTATGGTCACGGTGCGGTCGAACAGTCGGCACGCGCCCTCGCCGCCTGCGAGGCCGCGCGCCTGTACAGCTACCAGATCGTCGACCAGCGCCGTCACGGCACGCCCACCGGCCCCGAGGCCAGCGCCGCGCGCTACGCCACCGTGATGGCCGAGCGACTCGTCGGCGAGTTCGTCGTCGAGCACTGCCCGGATGCACTGGCCGGCGGCGACCCGCTGCTGCTCGCGCATCACCAGCGCGCCATCGTTGCCGGCATCGCCTCCGGCGCCGCCGAGATTCAGCTCAACCTGATCGCAACGGAACTGCTGCAGTTGCCGAGGGAGCCGCGCTGATGGCTTGGGACGCACACAAACCGGAATCTTCCCTCGCCCGCGTGCGGGAGAGGGTGCCCCGAAGGGGCGGGAGAGGGCCGCGCGCAGCGCGGAACACCACCGGCTGCGCCGGCGCCCTCTCCCCCGCCCTCTCCCGCACGCGGGAGAGGGAGTTCTCAGCACACGACCGACGCCGCTCACTATGGACTTCACCCTGACCTCCGATCAGTCGGCGCTGCTCGGCGCGCTCGACCGTCTGGTCGCCCCGTTCGAATCCAAGCCGATCGACTTCCACGGCTTCGCACTCGTGGGTTCCGATCTCGAACGCGAGCTGACCGAAGGCGAGTACTTCGACATCGCGCAGATTCCCGAGATGGGCGCACTGACCGCAGCGATGGCGGTCGAGCGGCTCGCCTGGCTGCCGTACACCGCCGACATCGCCCTGTCGATGCTGGTGCGCCCGCACCTGCCCGGCGACTGGCCGCGTCCGCTGGCGGTCGTCGAGAACGGCCGTCCGGGCCGCTTCGTCGCCACCGCCAGGACGCTGATCCTGATCGACGGCGACGACATCAGCCTCGCGCAGGTCACGCCGGACGACGTCGAACCCGTGGACTCCCTGTTCGCCTACCCGATGGGCCGGCTCAAACGTCAACCGAAGGCCACAAAGCTCTCGGCAGAGGACGCCGCCACCGTCCGCAAGTGGATTCGCGTGGCGCTGGCCAACGAGGCCACCGGCCTGATCCAGGCCGCGATCGCCTCCGCCGTCGAGCACCTGTCCGTGCGCAAGCAGTTCGGCCGCCCGCTCGGTGCTTTCCAGGCGCTGCGCCACCGCATGGCCGAATGCGCCGTGCTGTCCGGTGGCGTGCGCTGGCTGGCGCTGCAGGCCGCTGCGACCGCCGACGACGGCGACGCCGCCCTCGCCGCGCTGCATGCGCAAGACAGTGCCACCCGCATCGTCTACGACCTGCACCAGATGCTCGGCGCCATGGGCATGACGCTCGAACATCCGCTGCACCTGTGGACCTACCGGCTCAAGGCCCTGATGTCCGAGCTGGGCGGGCGCGGCGGCCAGTCCGTGGCCGTGGCGCAGCACTGTTTCGCCTAACAGATACCTCCCTCTCCCCGCCTGCGGGGAGAGGGTCGGGGTGAGGGGCCGCGCCGCAGGCGCAAGCGCGACAAACAGCCCCTCATCCGCCCTGCGGGCACCTTCTCCCCGCAAGCGGGGAGAAGGAAGTGAAGCGCAAGACGAGTCAC
This sequence comes from Sinimarinibacterium flocculans, assembly GCF_003201205.1. Lineage (GTDB taxonomy): Bacteria > Pseudomonadota > Gammaproteobacteria > Nevskiales > Nevskiaceae > Solimonas > Solimonas flocculans. The sequence continues at coordinate 26,089 of NZ_QICN01000004.1, read as the reverse complement.
AGCCTAGAACCGGAGAACCCCATGTCCAAAGTCATCGTCATCACCGGCGCCGGCGTCGGCCTCGGCCGCGCCCTGGCGCGCCGCTTCGTCAACGACGGCGATCAGGTCGTCCTGCTCGGCCGCACCGAATCGAAGGTCGAGGCCGTGGCCCAGGAACTCGGCGAGCGCGCCATCGCCGTCGGCTGCGACGTCGCCTCGCCGGACTCGGTGAAGCAGGTCTTCGCCGCCATCAAGAGTAAGCATGGGCACATCGACGTGCTCATCAACAACGCCGCCGTGTTCGAACCCTTCCTCGTCGCCGACGCCAGCGACGCGCAGATCGTCAACACCATCATGACCAACCTCGTCGGCGCGATGCTCTGCGCCCGCGAAGCCATCTCGCTGATGCGCCGCGGCAGCCACATCTTCAACGTGAGCAGCGAATCGGTCGGCATGCGCTTCCCGCATCTGGTCGTCTACCAGAGCAGCAAGGCCGGACTGGAACGCTTCTCTGAAGGCCTGCACCACGAACTAGAATCCGCCGGCATCCGCGTCACCAGCGTGCGCGCCGGTCAGATGTACGAAGAAGGCAAGACCTGGGACGTCCCGCCCGAGGCACGCATGGCCTTCGGCAAGGCGGCGATGGACGCTGGCATCAACCTGCGCGAGCGGCCGCTGTCGCAGTTCACGTCCGTAACTGATGCCTTCCGGGCGCTGGTCGATTTGCCGCCCGACCTGCACGCGATTCACGTGTCGCTAGCAGCGAGACACGGTTAGGCGACTGCGCTCTCCATTGCATGATTCTCGGACTAGAACCCCGACGAATAGGAGGAGCCGCTTCCCGAGAAAAGTGACGATCCCTCAGTTTGCAACGCTCTCTTGAGAACTTAGAGGATCAGTGAAAAGCTCGGAAGACGATAGTCAAGTGTGAGCGAGCCAACCGACTCAGTTCGAAGCTTCTCTATGCTTTGAATCCAGTCAGGCCTAGGTCCTGGCAGCGTGGATGGCCCTCCGATCGCTGCAACAAGGCGTTGGCGCTTCGACAGGGCTCGCTTAAGGCAGTGAAGCAGCCATCCATCCATGCCCCTCAACTGATCAATATCCGAAACTATAGGATAGTAGGACATCAATCCCCGAAAACGTAGGGACGTCGTCACGCCTCGTGTGTAGTTAAGAAGATCAATAGTTCTTAAGCCACCGTAAAGATACCTACGGATCTGCGCAATACACACCAAATAGTCCCAGTCAATTGGCGAATAACGACCCCCAACGCACAGGCCCTTGCGAGGCGCCTGAAGAAGATTGCAGTAGATCAACTTCGAGATATTTCTTTTTATCCGAGAAAGGTGCTTCTGACTTATGCTCACCTTCGATGTAGATATTGAGTACCCGAGAAAAACAACGTTAGATTTACTACGAATCTCACCGCCTCCGGGGAGGTCAGTTATCAAATTTATGCCTTCAGATTTGGCGTCATTTATTGGTACTCCGCTCTCCATCGAGAACGCTTTGAGTACCTCGTAAGCATCGACAATCCGTGCGTAGTCTTCACTCCAAATAACGGTATCGTCAGCGTAGCGTGCGAAGCCAACCCCGGTCCTTTCAAGAGCGCGATCGAGTCCCCAACACGCCGCATTGGCAAGAAACAGCGACACAGAAGTGCCCTGAGGAATACCTCGGGCTCGCTTTGGTGGCTTGTCTGTCAAATAGCGATCAAGCGCAATTGCCGGACATTCAGCAAATCGCTCCAAGATGTGCAGCTCTTGATTCGTTACCTGAAAGCCACCACGATCCAACATCTTCCATAGGAAATCATGCCTGATGTTGTCGAAGAACGCTGAAAAGTCGTATTCTGCTGCATAAACCCGAGCACGATCTATAAAGTCGTTCTGAATGTTGACTACAGCTTCATGGGAGCCAATATCGCTACGGTACGCATACGAATAGCCACTCATGCGGTGCCTATTCTTGCGCACCAAGGAGCTGTAGACGAAGCGTGAGACTACCGCATCAGGTATTTGGAAGACGTTGGTATGTCGTTCACCACCGCTAGCCTTAGGGACCGTGTAAATCAGTGCCGGTGCTGGATCATATGTAGCTGCCAAGAATCGCCTTGCAAGGCCATACGAAAGCGACGCCACACGTCTCTCAGAGCGGGTTCTATAGGGATCGAAGTTTCGGTGGATAGACCAGTACCCCGGACGCTGCACTCGCTTGATTGGCGCGACACCGGTACGCTTCTCAATTCGAACCGCATCGAACTCGAGATCACGAAGGTAATCTTCGTGGCGACGAATGTGCTTGTGGCACTCTGCCGTTAGCTCTGATCTAAATACCTTTTCCATCGCTGGTTTCGGCTGATAGATAGACCTTGGGCGGCTTGGCAGGGAGGCAACCCGAAAATTATGTTTTCATGTGCGCCAAGCCTTGCGACTTGGCGTGCAAGGGCTGCAGGGCCAGCTTGCCGATGCAACCTATTCAGTTGTTCCCCTAACGCCGCATGGCGTATGCCGCCCAAGGCGTACTTAACATAGCGCAGTCGGAGTGCTATGTCGTGCATTGAAAGCTGATCGCCCCCTTCGGGGGCGATCTCGGACCGTCTCGTTCACACGACTGTCTCGGGACGCCATCCGAACACGCCTCGGCTACTCAATTGCCCGGATACCGCGCCCGCAGCGCCTTCTTGTCCGGCTTGCCGACGGAGGTCTGCGGGATGGCATCGACGAACTCGACGGTCTTGGGTGCTTGGTAGGCGCCCTTGCGCTCGGCGACCAGCGCGGTGAGGGTCTGGGCGTCGACGTGCATGCCGTCGCGCAGGACGATGATGGCGGCAACGGCCTCTCCCCACTTGGGGTGCGGCACGCCGATGACGGCGGCCTGGGACACGGCCGGGTGCTGGGTGAGGATGTCCTCGATCTCGCGCGGATACACGTTGAATCCGCCGGTGACGATCATGTCCTTGGTGCGGTCGATGATGCGCAGGAAGCCGCCGGGGTCGCGCACGGCCACGTCACCCGAGTGCAGCCAGCCGCCGGCGAAGGCCTGTTCGGTCAGGTCCGGCTGCTCGTGGTAGCCATCCATGACCAGCGGGCCGCGCACGCAGATTTCTCCCGGTTCCCCGTCCGACACCGGCTGGTTGTTCGCGTCGCGTAGCGAGACTTCGACCCACGGCGCCGGTCGGCCGCAGCTCGCGAGGCGCTGCAGATCGTTGACGTCGTGCTCGGCCTTGCGCAGCACGGTGACGCACATCGGCGCCTCGGCCTGGCCATAGAACTGCATGAACACCGGGCCGATGCGCTCGATGGCTTCCTTGAGCCGCGCCGGAGCAATCGCCGAGGCGCCGTAGAACACCGTTTCCAGGCTCGACAGGTCGAACGCGTTGAAGCGCGGATGATCGAGCAGCGCGTAGATCATCGTCGGCACCAGCATGATGCAGTTGATGCGGTGGGTCTGGATGGCCCGCATCACCGCCACCGGCTCGAAGGCCGGCAGCACGTGCATGGTGCCGCCGCGCAGCAGCAGCGGCAGGAACATCGCGGCGCCGGCATGCGACAGCGGCGTGCACGACAGGAAGCGCGGCGCGGCCGGCCACTCCCACTGCGACATCATCGCCTGCACGGTGGCGAGGCCCACGCGCTGCACGCTGGCGATGCGCTTGGGCTGCCCGGTGGTGCCGCCGGAGTAGCCCAGGCGCAGGATGTCGTGCGGACCGACGGTGGGCGCCTGCAGCGGGCGCGGCGCATGGTTGGCGGCACAGGCGTTGAGGTCCGGCGCCAGCGGGCTGTCACCGAGCGCGAGCAGGCGCAGCGCGGGTTGGCGCTGCTGGAGCGCCGCAGCCCGTTCGGCGCAGCGCGCGGCATCGAAGATCAGCAGGTCGACGCCGGCGTCGGCCAGCACATGGGCGTGATCGGCCAGACTGCCGAGCGGATGCAGCGGCACGTAGACCGCCGCGGTGAGCTGCACGGCGTTGACGAGGAACAGCACCTCGATGCGCGTGCCGGAGAGCAGCGCCACGCGCGTGCCGCGGCCGATGCCCTCCGCCTGCAGCGCCTGCACGTAGCGGCCGGTGGCGTCGCGGACATCCCCGACGCTGAGGACGCTGCCGTCATCCAGTTCGAGCAGCGGCCGGTCGGGCGTCTGGTCGAGCGCGGCGACCAGCAGCTCGGGCACATAGCGCGGCCGGTGCAGGTCGTCGGTGGACATCGGCCTACTTGTTCTTGTTGCCGACGCCTTCGAGGTAGCGCTTCATGCCTTCGAGATAGGCCGGGTTGAGCATCAGCGCGCTGTTGGCCAGTCGCTCGATGTTGCGCGCCTGCGCCTTCTCCACGTCGCGTGCCAGTTCGATGGCGAGCTTGGCGGTGCCCATCTGTTCGAGGTTCTGCTCGGCCAGATGACGGCAGAAGGCCATCGTGTCCTGCTCGAAGCTGTCGTCCGGGTAGATCTCGTGGACCAGGCCCATCATCAGCGCGCGGTCGGCGTCGACCGGCAGGTTGGCCATGATCAGGTAGCGCGCCCAGTGGGTGCCAACCAGCCGCGTGAGCCGGCTCACGCCGTTCGACGCCGGGATCACGCCCATCTTGCCTTCGGGGAAGGCGTACTTCGCGCTCTTGGCGGCAAGGCGGAAGTCGCAGGACAGCGAGATCTCCAGCCCGCCACCCATGCACATGGCGTGATGCGCGACAACGATGGGCTTTTCGATGGCCTCCATCTCGTCGTAGATGCGGTGCATGCCGTGCAGGCCCAGGCGATGATTCTCGCGGATCGCGGAGCCGGACGGCGGGCCGGCCGGGCGGCGCGCGTCGCCGCTGCGCAGGTCGGCGCCGGCGCAGAAGTAGCGGCCAGTGGCGCGGATCAGCAGCACCTTGAGATCGGGCGAATCGCGGAAGCGGTGCAGGGCTTCCTCGAACAGCCGCATCGTCTCGGCGCTGAGCGCGTTGAGCTTGTCCGGACGGTTCAGCGTCGCGATCAGGATCGCGCCGTCCTGGTCGACCAGCAGGTGGGGTGCTTCGTCTGACATCAGCTTCTTCCTCGGAGCCCTTTGCTCCCTCTCCCCACATGGTGGGGAGAAGGTTGGGGTGAGGGGCAGCGCACGATGTAACAGCCGCCCCTCACCCTAGCCCTCTCCCCGCTCGCGGGGAGAGGGAATCACGATTCAAGCCCGCGTGCGCGGCAGTTCCAGCGCGCGCTCGGCGATCATGCTGCGATGCACCTCGCTGGTGCCGCCGTAGATCGTCGTGCCCTGCGCGTGACGGTAGCACTGATTCAGGAAGCCGGCCGGCCCCGTGCGCTTGGACAGCGAGTGCGGCGCGGTCAGGTCGAGCAGGTCGCGGGCGTCGGTCAGGAATTTCTCGGACGAGAACAGCTTGGCCATCGGCCCGAAGGCGTGGTTGGGCTTCTTCTCGGCGATGGTCCACTGCGCGCGGAACGCGAGCACGTCGGAGACCCACAGGTTGGCCATTGAGCGCGCCAGACGCGATTGAGCGGACGTGCTCTCGATCAGCGGCTTGCCGTCGCGTTGCAGTTCGCGGCAGAGCTGCTCGGCGGCCTTGAGCATGGCGCGCATGACCTTGGAGAAGCCGCCGCCGTGTTCGAGTTCGAGGCTCGCGCTCATCGTGCGCACGCCGCCGTCGACCTCGCCCAGGCGCCAGCTGTCGGGAATGCGCACGCCGTCGTAGAACGTGATGTTGGTGCGCTCGTCCTGGAAGGTGTACACCGGCTGGATCGTCACGCCCTCGGCCTTCAGCGGCACGATGAACATCGTCAGACCCTTGTGCTTGGGCACGTCGGGGTTGGTCCGGCACAGCATCAGCACGTAGGACGCGAGGTTCGCGCCGCTGGTGAACATCTTGGTGCCGTCTATGCGCCAGCTGCCGTCGGGTTCGCGCGTCGCCTTGCACTGCGCGGCGAAGACGTCGGAGCCGGAGCCGGGTTCGGAGTAGCCGAGGCTGGCGATCGCCTCACCGGCCATCAGCTTGCTCAGCACTTCCTTCCTCAGCTCGTCGGAGCCGAAGCGGTGGATGATCAGCGCCACCATCTGCGCGACGTTGGCCGCCGGCGTGTTGTAGCCCTGGTGCTCGAAGGCATCCATCGCCGCGATCTTGGCGTAGGGCGCCAGACCGCGCTCGCCCATCTCCTTAGGCAGGCCGGGGAACAGCAGCTTGGCCTGCGCGAGCTTGCGGTGGATCTCGGGGTTGTAGCCTTCCCAGCTGTAGTGGAACTTCTCGCGCATCTGGGGCGTGACGTTCTTCTCGAAGAACGCGTTGATCTCCGCCGCGATCGCGCGCGCGTCGTCGCCCAGGTCGAACTCGATCGGGCAATCGCCGGCTTCCGGCAACGCGACCTTCTCGCTGCCGTACAGACGGCGGCCCGCTTCGGCGAGCAGCAACTGCGGATCGCCGAACACCAGCGGCCAGGCCTTGGCGCGCAGGTTGTAGAGGAAGATGTCGTATTCGGTGGTCAGGCCGTAGCCGCCGAAGGTATGTAGCGCCTGCGCAACCGCGCGGCCCGCGGCCTCGGCATTCCACCATGCGGCGATCGATACCGCGGCGCCCGCTTCCGGCGCGCCGTCGGCAATGTTGCGGATCGCGCGCCAGACCAGGAACTTGCCGCCGTCCACCTCGCACAGCAGATCGGCGAGCGGATGCGAGATGGCCTGGAACTGGCCGATGAACTGTCCGAACTGCTTGCGCTGGCTGGCATACGCCGCGGCGAGCTTGAGCGCCTCGCGGCCGATGCCGGCGAGGCCGGCACCGATCAGCAGCTTCCATTCCTCGACGGCCTGCGCGAACTGCGCGACAGCCTGCGTCCCCTGCCCCAGCGAGATCGCCGGCAGGCTGCCCAGCGCGATCTCGGCCAGCGGCGTCGACGCGAGGTTTTCCTCGGCACGACGATCGTCCGCACCGACCGCCACGAGCACCACCTCGTCACCCTTGCGGGCGATGACGGCCTCGGCCACCGCGCCGCCGGCGATCCACTGCAGCGGCTGCTGCGCGATGTCGTGCAGCGCGATGCTCGCGACCGCCTGTCCGGCGAGCACGCGCGACAACAGGTCGTCCTGGCCACCAAGCAGCGCCAACAGCCGCGCGGACACGAGGGTTTCCGCGAGCGGACCCGATACCAGCGTGCGGCCGGCTTCTTCCATCAGCAGCGCCGCATCCAGCAGGCCCAGCCCCAGGCCGCCGGCGTCTTCCGGCACACGGATGGACAGCGCGCCGAGTTCGGCAAATTCGCGCCACATCTTCGCGTCGAAGCCGGACGGCATCGCCGCGCGCACACGCACCGTGCTGCTCTGCTCGTCGAGAAAACGCGCAAAACTGTCGCGCATCAGCTCCTGTTCTTCGGACAGCTCGAAATTCATGCCGCGCGTGCTCCGGCTGCCGGTTGGCTGTCGTCGAGATAGCGGTCCAGCTCTTGATGCATGTTCAGGATCATCTTTTCTTCTTCGACCGCCAGCCAGATCTGCTTGCAGCCCTTGGAATGCAGGCCGCGCTGCATGCGCGAGATGTTGCCGAGGTCCTGCCGCGGAATCTGCAGCACCTGTTCCGGGTCTTCGGGATCGGTGACCTGCTGCATCACCGCACGCGGCGGCGTCACGGCGGCGGGATAGGTCCGGGTCGAGAAGATCTCGAAGCTGCAGCGGTTCGGGTCCCGGGGATCGGGCCGCACGCGGTACATCATCGCGTTGCCCGCCTGCGGCAGGATCAGCAGGTTTGGGAAGATGAAGATCTCGCCGCCCCACATGCGCAGGATTTCCGGCACCGGCTTGGGCATCGGGCGCTTCTGCATCGCCGCGGTCGTGTACAGCGCCTTGACGTACTCGCCGCCGAGGCTCGAACCCTCGGGAATGGGTTTTCCCTTGAGCGAGCGCACCAGCTCGACGTCTTCTGCGAGCACCATCGCGTCCATGCCGGTGACCAGCAGGTTCAGACGGTCGGCCATCACGTCGACCGGATCGACGGCGCCTTGTTGCGGCTTGCTCTGCCCCTGCATCGCCGTGTTGCGGCCGGCGAAGAAGCGGCCATGGCCGTAGGCAAAGTTTTCGTAGACGACGTTCTTGTGCGCGAACGTGGCTTCGGCAGCGGCGTCCGGATTGCCGTCGAAGATGATCTCGGCGGCATCGGGCTCGAGCTGTGGATGCGTCGCCGGAACGTGGTAGCCCTCGAAGAAGGCCTCCTGCGCCACCTTCCAGTTGCTCTCGATCGGGATCGACTTCCACCAGTAGTGGTGCATGTCGCCGATCGCCAGGCCCTCCATCAGCTCACGCACCGGCGCGATGAACTCGTCGAACGGTTGCGGGTTGCGATCGAAGTTGATGAAGACGAAGCCGGCGAAGACCTCGTGATGGACTTCGCGCAGCGCGACATCGCTGTTCTGCAGATTGCCGCCGCGGAACTGGGCGCGTTCGAGGACGTACTGGTTCTGGCCTTCGAGATTCCAGCGCCAGCCGTGGAACGGGCAGATGATCTTGCCGTCCTTGAAATGCCCGCAGCCGCCCGCCGACAGCGCGGTGCCGCGATGCGGACAGACGTTGTGATAGGTCTTGATCGTGTCGGCGTCGACACGCACGACGATGACCGACTGGTCGCCGATGTCGTAAGTGGTGAAGTCGCCGGGCTCGGGAATCTCGTCCAGCCGCGCCGCGGCCTGCCAGACCTTGCTCCACAGCTTCTCGAACTCCAGGCGCATGAACGCAGGGTCGGTGTAGCGACCGCTGCGGATGCCGTGTTCAAGAACCTTCCAGCTGTCGGGCCAGTGCTGCGTCCCGCTCGCCTGTGTACTCACGCTCATGGGCTCTCCTCCTGCCTTTGCAGGACCCGACGTTTGATAGACCTCAGCTGATCTCGGCCACCAGATGCCCCACCTGATAGACCTCACCGGTCGCGGCGAGAATCTTCAGCGTGCCCGAGGCCGGGGCCTCGACTTCCTGGACCGACTTGTCGAGTTCCAGCGTGTACAGCGGCTTGCCGGCCTCGACCTGGCCGCCGTCAGCGACGAGCCACTCGGTCAGCGTGCCTTCCTGCGTCGAGAACCCGATCTGCGGAATGCGGACTTCCACACTCATTTCCTGCTCCCCGTGTCCAGCGTGCGGCGCACGGCCGCTTCGATGTCAGCGCCCTTGTACAGATACTCGGCTTCCAGCACGCGCGAGAACGGCACTGTGACGTCGCGCGAGGCGACGCGCAGCACCGGCGCCTTGAGCTGGCCGTACAGCGCCTCCTGGATGCGCGCGACGATCTCGGCGCCGCAACCGAAGCTGCGGGGCGCCTCGTGCACGACGACCGCGCGGCCGGTCTTGGCGACCGACTTGATCACGGTTTCGGTGTCCATCGGCGAGACCGTGCGCAGGTCGACGACCTCGACGGAGATGCCCTCGCCGGTCAGCTTCTCGGCCAGTGCCATCGCGTCGCGGATCGGGCGGCCGTAGCCGACGATGGAGACGTCCGTGCCCTCGCGGGCGATGTGCGCCTTGCCGAGCTTGATGATCTCGCCCTTGACCGGCGCCGGGCCGGTCTGCGTGCGCGTGAGCTGATCCTCGATGAACAGGCAGGGATCGTTGTCGAAGATGCAACCGAGCAGCAGGCCGTAGGCATCGGCCGGCGTCGACGGCGTGACGACCTTCATGCCGGCCACGTGCGCGAACCAGGCCTCGAGCATGTCCGAGTGCTGGCCGCCGGTGCCGGCGCCGGCACCGGTGCGCGTGCGGATCGTGATCGGCACATGCGTCTGGCCACCCGACATGAAGCGCAGCTTCGCGGCGTGGTTGACGATCTGGTCCATCGGCACGGTGATGAAGTTCATCAGCATGATCTCGGCGACCGGGCGCATGCCGGCCAGCGAGGCACCGATGGCGGCACCGACGATCGCCTGCTCGGAGATCGGCGTCGTGCGCACGCGCTCGCCGCCGAACTTCGTCGACAGGCCCTTGGTGACCTTGAAGATGCCGCCGCCCTCTTCGTCGGCGATGTCCTCGCCGAGCATGATGACGGTGGGGTCCATCTCCATCGCGTCGTGCAGCGCGCGCGAGAAGGCCTCGGTGAAGGTGATCATCTCGGGCTTGGCTTCAGTGGTGGTTGCAGTCGCGCTCATGCCGCGGCTCCATAGACGTCGATATCGATCTCGCCGACATCCGGGAACGGGCTGTCGGCGGCGAACTGCAGCGCCTCCTCGATCTTGGCATTGACCTCGGCGTCGTATTTCTCGAGATCGGCCTCGGTCGCGATGCCGCTGGCGAGCACCGCGGCGCGCGTCTTCGGCATCGGGTCCTTGGCCAGGTGGGCTTCGTACTCCTCCTTGGGGATGTACGCCCCCGGATCGCCGAAGTAGTGCCCCATGAAGCGGAAGGTCTTGGCCTCGATCAGCGTCGGGCCCTCGCCGGCGCGTGCCCGCGCAACTGCGTCGGCAGAGGCGCGCCACATCGCCTCGGCATCGTTGCCGTCGACGGTGACGCCCGGCATCTTGTAGCTGGCCGCACGCTCGCCGATGTGGTCGACCGAGGTGCACTTCTCGTACTTGCTCGACTCGCCGTAAAGGTTGTTCTGGCACAGAAAGATCACCGGCAGCTTCCACAGGCCGGCCATGTTCAGTGCCTCGTGGAAGGCGCCGATGTTCGATGCACCGTCGCCGAAGGTGACCAGCGTGACGCGGCCGTCCTTCTTGAGCTGCGAGGCCCAGGCCAGGCCGTTGGCGATCGGCAGCCCGCTGCCGACGATGCCGGTGGTGACCATCACGCCCGTCTCCGGATGCGTGATGTGCATCGGCCCGCCCTTGCCCTTGCAGGCGCCGGTGGCCTTGGCGTAGTACTCGGCGAACAGCGGCTTGAGCGGAATACCCTTGGCGAGCTGGTCGTGGATGCCGCGGTAGGTGGTGACCAGGTAGTCCGTGGGCTGCAGGTGCACGCCCATCGCCGCGGCGAGGATCTCCTGCCCACGCGGCGAGTAGTACACCGCCGCCAGACGCCCGGAGCGCAACAGGCCGCGGAACTTCTCGTCGATCAGATTGATCTGCCGCGCCTTGCGCCAGACTTCCAGCAGGACCTGGGGCGTGAATGTCGGGGTACTCATGCGTTCTCCTGTCTGCGCGCTTTCACGCCACTATACAACAGTGCTGTTGATTATCGGCGATCGTCGCGGTTCAGCTCAATGCCTGCTCGTCGCTGACGACCGGGCGCGCTTCGCGCGTCGCCTGCAGCACCTTGTCCGGCTCGGCCGGATTAACGATGTCGATGTGGTCGTCGAACACGGCGACGATCTGCGCCGCGAACGGAAAGTCACCGAGCTTGGGCACCCGGTAGCTCACGGTGTCGCCGACCTTGAAGGTCGCCGGATCGAAGTTGAAGGTGAAAGGGCACTTGTCGCCGTCCATGCCGATCATCGTTGACCTCCTGTTCGCAAGGCCGGTGGGTTACGCGCCTCTCGGCGCTAACCCACCCTACGCCGCTCCTACATAAAGACTGTCTTACTGATTGACGTTGACGACCAGACGGCCGCGCACCTTGCCGGCGATCAGGTCGGCGCCGGCCTGGATGGCGTCGGCGAGCGCGATTTCCCTGGCGATCAGTTCGAGCGCGGCCGGGTTGAGGTCGCGACCGAGGCGCTCCCAGGCGGTCAGGCGCCGCGCCTTGGGCGCCATCACACTGTCGATGCCGAGCAGCGACACGCCGCGCAGGATGAACGGTGCGACCGAGGCCGGAAAATCCATGCCCTGGGCCAGGCCGCAGGCGGCGACGGCGCCGCCGTAGCGCGTCTGCGCGCAGGCATTGGCCAGCGTGTGGCTGCCGACCGAGTCGACGACGCCGGCCCAGCGCTCCTTCTGCAGCGGCTTGCCGGCCGCGGCCAGTTCGGCGCGGTCGATCACGCCGCTGGCGCCGAGTTGCTTGAGGTAGTCGCCCTCGGCGGCCTTGCCGGTCGCCGCAACGACCTTGTAGCCGGCCTTGGCCAGCAGGGCGATGGCGACGCTGCCGACGCCACCGGTCGAGCCGGTGACCAGCACCTCGCCCTGCTCGGGCTTCACCCCGGCGTTGACCAGCGCCTCGACGCACAGGCTCGCGGTGTAGCCCGCGGTGCCGATGGCCATGGCCTGCTTGCTGCTGAACGCACTGGGCAGCGGCACCAGCCAGTCACCCTTGAGGCGCGCCTTCTGCGCGAGGCCGCCCCAGTGCGTCTCGCCGACGCCCCAGCCGTTGAGCACGACCTTGTCGCCCTTCTTCCAGTCGGCGTGGCTGCTGTCGCTGACGGTGCCGGCGATGTCAATGCCCGGCACCATCGGGAACTTGCGCACGACCGGCGACTTGCCGGTGATGGCCAAGCCGTCCTTGTAGTTGAGCGTGGAGTACTCCACGTCGACGGTGACGTCGCCCTCGGGCAGCTGGGCCTCGTCGATCTGGGTCAGTTCGACGCTCTGTCCGGCGTCGGTCTTGTTGATCAGGATTGCAGAGAACATGGGGGTCCGTCGTTCTGGAAGTGGGGGGATCGAAGCATTCTAGGAGTCGGCGCGCCGGCTATCCCGGCATCTTCTGCGAGCCATTCGACATTTGACGCATGCCGACATCCGGCGCATCAGCCGGCCCCCAGCAGGGTATCCGCAACATCAAGCTCGTAGCTCGTACAGCGCCCGAGCTGTTCGTCGAGCAGTGCGCGCTTGAGGAACAGGTGGCAGGCGTGCTCCGCCGTCATGCCGATGCCGCCATGCAGCTGCAGCATCTCCTCGGCCACGGCCGCGTAGGCGCTGACGGCAAAGCTCTTTGCCGCCTTGCCGAGGGCTTCGGCCCGTTCGCTGTCGACTTCGGTGCCGACGCGCACCAGGCTGTCGGCGAGCAGGGCTTCGGCCGCCGCGATGCGCGCCTTGAGATCGGCGCAACGGTGCTTGAGCGCCTGGAACAGCGCCAGCGGGCGACCGAACTGGCGCCGCGTCTTCAGGTACTCGACCGTCATCTCCAGCGCTGTGGCCGCGCCGCCCACCGCATCCGCCGCGAGCGCGAAGTCGCGATGCGTCGCCAAGCGACGGCTCAGCACGTGCGCATCGTTGCCGCGCGCGAGCACCAGCGACGGGTCCCCCGCGACGTTGTCGAAACGCAGGTCGAACAGCCGCCGTGTCGTATCCCAGGTCTCACGATGACGGGCGTCGATGCCGGCCTGCTGCAGCGCCACCAGGGCGACGCAATCGCCGGCTTCGCTGCCGAGCAGCACATGGCTGGCGCGATCGGCCGACGGCACGGCGCTCGCCATCCCGGCAACGATGCCGCCATCCGTGATCGTCAGCGTCGGGTCGACCAGCGGCGCCGTGACGAAGCCGCTCGCCCCCAGACGCTCGATCCAGTCCTCGCGACCGGCGTGGATCGCCGCCTCCATCGCCAGCATCGCCGGCAGGTACGGTGCGGCGCACAGGCTGCGGCCCATCTCCGCATGGAAGGCGCAAGCGCCGGCGAGGCCCTGCCCGAGTCCGCCCTGCGCCTCCGGCACGGCCACCAGCAGCCAGCCCAGATCGAGCGCCAGCGGCCAGGTCTTGTCCTCGGGTGCCGCCAGGCCTTCGGCGGCGAGCACCTGCCGCGCGCTGTCGCGCAGTTCGCTCAGTTCTGCGTTCACAGGCGCCAGTCCTTGGGTTCGCGCGGCATGCCCAGCATGCGCTCGGCGATGATGTTGCGCTGGATCTCGTCGCTGCCGCCGGCGATGGTCCAGTTGTAGGAGTTCATGAAGTCGAACGGCCAGTTGCCGGTCTCCATGCCACCGCCGCGAATGAAGGGCTCGCGGTACTGGCCCTGCAGGCCGGCGATGCGCAGGCCCAGCGCGGTGAAATCGCGCAGCGTGCGCGCGTAGTGCAGCTTGACGATGGAGGCGTCGCCCGGCGCCTCGGTGTTCTCGATGCGCTTGAGCAGGTACTGGTCGGCCAACGCGCAGGCGGCATCGACCTTCGGCGCCAGACGCCCGAGGTCGCGACGCAGAGCCGCATCGCCCGCGACGCCGCGCGCGCGCATCAGGCCGGTGATCCGGTTCAGCGCGTAGCGCATGCGGTGTGACAGCTCGACCAGCGTCAGGCCGCGCTCGGAGGCCAGCGTCGACTGCGCGACCGCCCAGCCCTGCCCTTCCCCGCCGACGCGATCGGACACCGGCACCTCGACATCGTCGAGGAAGATTTCCGAGAACTCGTCGTCGCCGGTGATCTGCGCGATGGGCCGCACCGACACGCCCTTGCTGCGCATGTCGAGCAGCAGGTAGGTCAGCCCGGCCTGCGGCGGTCCGGCGGTGTCGGTGCGCACCAGTAACAGGCAGTAGTCGGCGTGCTGCGCCAGCGTCGACCAGATCTTCTGGCCGTTGATCACGTAGCGGTCGCCGCGCAGCTCGGCGCGCGTGCGCACCGCGGCGAGATCAGAGCCCGCGTTCGGCTCGGAGAAGCCCTGGCACCAGAGCTTGCCGTCGAGAATGCCCGGCAGGTGCGCGCGCTTCTGCTCGTCGGTGCCCCACTCGATCAGCGTGCAGGCCGCGTGGTAGAGCGCGACGAAGAACAGGATCAGGCGCGGCGCGTCGGCGCGCGCGACTTCCTCGTAGATGATCTTCTGCTCGGCCAGCGAACGTCCGCCGCCGGGCCAGCCTTCGGGCCAGTGCGGCGTGGCGTAGCCGGCCTTTACCAGCTTGCCGAACCACTCGCGCTGCGCGCGCACGAAGGCATCCTGGTCGGTGCCGGTCATCGCGGCACGCCAGTCGCGCGGGATGTTGTTCTGCAGCCACGCACGCACCTCCGTGCGCAGGGCTTCCGGGGCTTGGCTCATCCACGCATTATCCCGTCGCCCCTGCGCCGGAGCATGACCGGGTACGCAGACAGAATTGCCTGCCGTGGCCGCGCCCTTCGGCTGCGGAAAACGCGCCGCTAGACTGCCGTCGACTCCGATTTCCGCGTTCTCCGGACCCCCATGCTGCTCAACGAAACCCAGCAGGCCATTGCCGATTCCGTGCGCGCGTTCGCACAGGCGCGGATCCGGCCACAGGCGCCGCAGTTCGAACAGGCGCGCGCCTATCCGCCGGCGCTGTTCGAACAGCTCGCCGAACTTGGCCTGATGGGCATGACCGCGCCCGAGGACCACGGCGGCGCCGGTGCCGACTACGTTTCCTACGCGCTGTCGCTGATCGAGATCGCGGCCGCCGATGGCGCGCTGTCGACCATCCTGTCGATCCAGAACAGCCTGATCGTCTCGGCCCTGCTCAAGGACGGCAGTCCCGAACAGCAGCAGCATTTCCTGCCGGAGCTGATGGCGGGCCGCATGATCGGCGCATTCGCGCTCACCGAAGCCGATGCCGGCTCCGACGCGAGTGCGCTGCGCACGCGCGCCGAACGCGTCGACGGCGGCTACGTGCTCAACGGCAGCAAGCAGTTCATCAGCTCGGGCCGCATCGCCGGGCTCGCGATCGTCTTCGCCGTCACCGATCCGGCCGCCGGCAAGAAGGGCATCAGCGCCTTTCTCGTGCCGACCGACCGGCCGGGTTACGTCGTCGACAAGGTCGAGCACAAGCTCGGCCAGCTCGCGTCCGACACCTGCAGCCTGCGCTTCGACGGTCTGCGCATCGAGGACAGCCTGCGCCTGGGCGCCGAGGGCCAGGGCTATCGCATCGCGCTGTCGAATCTGGAGGCCGGTCGCATCGGCATCGCCGCGCAGTGCATCGGCATGGCGCGCGCCGCGCTGGAAATCGCCGCCGGCTATGCCAAGGAACGCCGCTCGATGGGCAAGGCGATCATCGATCACCAGGCCGTGGGCTTCCGTCTCGCCGACCTCGCGGCACGCCTCGAAGCCGCGCGTCAGCTCGTGCTGCATGCGGCGGCGGTGAAGGACAGTGGCGCGCCCTGCCTCAAGGAGGCGTCGATGGCCAAGCTGGTCGCCTCGGAGACCGCGGAAGCCGTATGCTCCGGTGCGATCCAGACGCTCGGCGGCTACGGCTATCTCGAAGAATTCGGGCTCGCCAAGATCTACCGCGACGTGCGCGTCTGCCAGATCTACGAAGGCACTTCCGACATCCAGCGCATGGTCATCGCGCGCTCGCTGTGAGCGCGGAATGACGGCGCACGCACCCGACACCCAACCATGACCCTGAAGACGCGCTTCACCGAACTCGTCGGCATCGAATACCCCATCGTCCAGGGCGGCATGATGTGGGTCGGCCGCGCCGAACTCGCCGCGGCGGTATCCAACGCCGGCGGCCTGGGCATCCTCACCGCGCTGACGCAGCCGAGCCCGGATGCGCTGCGCGAGGAGATCGCCCGCTGCCGCACGATGACGGACAAGCCCTTCGGCGTGAACCTGACGATCCTGCCGTCGGTGAAGCCGCCACCGTATGCGGAATACCGCAAGGCGATCATCGACAGCGGCATCAGGATCGTCGAGACCGCCGGCCACAACCCGCGCGAGCATGTCGAGGACTTCAAGGCTCACGGCATCACCGTCGTGCACAAGTGCACCGCGGTGCGTCATGCGCTGTCGGCCGAGCGCATGGGCGTGGATGCGATCTCGATCGACGGCTTCGAGTGCGCCGGCCATCCGGGCGAGGACGACATTCCCGGCCTGGTGCTGATTCCGGCTGCCGCCGACAAGGTGAAGATCCCGATGCTCGCGTCCGGCGGCTTCGGCGACGGTCGTGGCCTGGTCGCCGCGCTGGCGCTGGGCGCCGACGGCATCAACATGGGTACGCGCTTCTGCGCGACCGTGGAGGCGCCGATCCACGACAAGATCAAGCAGCTGCTGGTCGACAACGACGAGCGCGGCACCAATGTCATCTTCAAGTCGCTGAAGAACACCGCGCGCGTCGGCAAGAACAGCGTGTCCGATCAGGTCGTGGAAATCCTCAGGCGCCCGGACGCGAAGTTCGATGACGTCGCGCATCTGGTAAAGGGCGCGCAGGGCCGCGTCGCGCTGGAGACCGGCGATCTCGATGCCGGCCTGATCTGGGCCGGCCAGATACAGGGCCTGATCCACGACATCCCCACCGTGGCCGAGCTGATGCAGCGCATCGTCGACGACGCCACGCGCATCATCCGCGAACGCCTGCAGGGTTTCGCGGCCTGAGTACCGGCGCCGCCGAAGCCCGGCGGCGCCCGCTGCATCAACGACCGGAGGAGACCCGTCGGATGAGTGCCGCCGAACCGCATGTCCTGGGCACCTGGGACGTCACCATGACCACACCGGTCGGGCCGCAGCGCATGCAGCTGCACATCCTGACGGTCGACACGGGGTTCACCGGGCGTATCGAGAGCCCGATGGGCAATCACGAGATTGCCGGCAGCATCGGTGCCGACGGCGAATTGCGCTGGGAGATGAAAGCAGCCAAGCCAATGCCGATCACGGTGCGCTTCAAGGCCCGGATCGACGGCGACCGCTTCAGCGGCTCGGCGAAGCTCGGCCTCTTCGGCTCGTCCACGCTCAGCGGCGAACGCGTGGCTGCCGGAACGGCGACGCCGCCGCCGGCCGCCACAGAACTGGACGGCCCGCTCACCGAGGACACGGTCGACCCGACGTATCGCGACGCCTACATCGACGTCGACGAATGGCGCGACGCACCGGCGCCGCACCGCTACGTGCATGGCGGCTTCACCGGCACGGATGCGCGCTTCTCGTTCTACTTCCCGCCGCAGGCGCAGTACCGCAAGCGCTTCTTCCACAACACCTACCCGCTGGCGGTGCACGAGGACGTCGGCCCGTTCCCGATCGCCTTCGACGTGGCCACCGGCGACCTGGGTTTCAGCTTCGACAGCGGCGCCTATTACGTCCAGACCAATCTCGGCGGCAAGGACCGCACCGGCATGGCCGATCCGGCCATCGCGGCGTATCGCGTCAATGCCGCCGCGGCGAAGTTCTCGCGCCAGGTGGCGCGCGAGATGTACGGCGAGCATCGTCCCTGGGGCTATCTGTTCGGCGGCAGCGGCGGCTCGTACCAGACCATCGGCAGCGCCGAGAACACGCGCGGCATCTGGGATGGCTTCATGCCCTTCGTCATGGCCACCCCCAACGCGATCCCGAGCATGTTCACGATCCGCATGCATGCATTGCGCGTGCTGCGCGAGCGCAACGTGCTGCCGGCGATCATGGACGCGATCGATCCCGGCGGCAGCGGCGATCCGCATGCCACGCTCAATGCCCGCGAAAGCGCCGCGCTGTCCGAAGCCACGCGCATGGGCTTCCCGCCGCGCGGCTGGTGGGCCTACGAGACGCTCGGCAGCGGCTACTTCTCCGAAGTCGCGCCGCTGGTGCCGATGCTCGACCCGACCTATATCGACGATTTCTGGACCCAGCCCGGCTATCTGGGCAGCGATCCGGCCGAAGGGCTCGACCGCCTGTGCTTCACCTTCGACACGACCGTCGTCCGCACGATTGACGCCTTCCACAAGAAGGCCGAACTTGCCGCCGTGCCGGAGCGCGACTTCGCCGACGCTCACCTGGTCGTGCTCAGCGGCGCGGCGGCGGGCAAGAGCATTCCCATCGCGTGGATCGACGGCCGTATCGTCAGCTTCGCGCTGGCCTCCGACCAGACCGCCGTCGCCGCGCTGGCGGCCGGCGATCGCGTGCGCATCGACAACCGCTGGGCGCTGGCGTTGCAGACCTACCATCGTCACCAGCTGCCGAGCGCGGACTACTGCGGCTGGGACCAGTTCCGCACGGCCGACGGCACGCCGCGGTATCCGCAGCGCGAGGTGCTGATCGGACCGCTGGGCGCCAGCGGCACCGCCGGCTCGGTGCCGGACGGACGCATCAGCGGCAAGATGCTCGTCGTCGAGTGCCTGATGGACATCGACGCACTGGCCTGGCAGGCCGATTGGTATCGCAACAAGGTCCGCGCCGCGCTCGGCGCGGACTACGAAAGCCAGTTCGCGCTGTGGTTCGTCGACCACGCCCAGCACGACAATCCGCAGACGCCGGCCGCGCAGGCGCGCACGGTGAACTTCTCCGGCGTGCTGCAGCAGGGGTTGCGCGATCTCGCCGCGTGGGTGGAACAGGGGCGGCGACCGCACGACACGCGCTATCAGGTCGAGGACGCGCAGGTGCAGGTTCCGGCAGGCGCACGGGATCGCGGCGGCATCCAGCCTGTGGTGGATCTGCGCGTGAACGGGGGTGTGCGAGCGGAGATTGCAGCCGGAGTGGCGGTGAACTTCGAGGCGGTCATCGAACTGCCGCCGGACGCCGGCAGCCTGGTCGCGGCCGAATGGGACTTCGAGGGCACAGGCTCGTTTCCGGTCACGGCGGAGATCGCGCCGGGTCAGGCCAGGCTCACGCTGGACGCGACGCACGCGTACCCCCAGCCGGGCACCTATTTCGCCGTGTTGCGCGCCACCGCGCAGCGCGAGGGCGACGCACAGACGCGCTACGGCCGGGTCCAGAATCTGGGCCGCGTGCGCGTGGTCGTGCATTGATTCCGCGGGCCCATGGCCCGCACGCGGCGCAGACGCGCCGCGCACCGCCTGACCGCGAGGCGCTACTCGCGCCCGAACACCGGCTTGCGCTTCTCGCGCAGCGCCTGGATGCCCTCGCGATGGTCGGCAGAGCGCTGCGCCACCGCCTCGTAGGCGATGCCGGCATCCATGACCGCGGTGGCGATGCGCTTGAGCTCGAGGTTGAGCAGCACCTTGGTCCAGCGGATCGCGTTGCGCGAACCCGCGAGCAGCTTGTCGCAGAACGTATCGACGGCTGCGTCCAGCTCGGCCATCGGCAGGCAGTGATTGACCAGCCCGATCTCGGCCGCCACGGCAGCGGGGATCAGTTCCCCGGTCAGCAGGTATTCCTTGGCCCGGCACAGGCCGACGCGCTGCGGCCAGATCACCGCCCCGCCATCGCCGGCGACGAGGCCGATGGCGACGTGCGGATCGCCGATCTTGGCGTGCTCGGCGGCGAAGACCACATCGCAGAACAGCGCCAGGGTCGCGCCGAGTCCGACCGCGTGGCCGTTGAGGCGGCACACCAGCGGCTTGTCCAGGTCCAGCATCGCGAAGACGATGCGCTTGGCCAGGCGCACCTCGTTGTCGAACAGGTGCGGGTTCGCCGCGTTGTGGGCGACGTGGTCCAGGTCGCCGCCGGCGGAGAACGCACGGCCGGCACCGGTGAGCACGACGACGTCCGAGTGCTCGTCCTGCGCGGCGAACGTGAACACGTCCGCCAGCTCCTCGTGCATGCGCAGGTTGACGGCGTTGAGCGCGTCACCGCGGTTCAGCGTGACGGTCAGGCGCCGCCCCTGGCGACTCAGGGCGAGAGTGTCGTAGGCCCGCAGCGCGTCGTTCATCGGCAACGGATCAGTGGCGCGATTCGCCGCCGTCGACCACCACCGTCTGCGGTTCGGCGCGCAGCGCAGCGCCGGCGCGATACTGCCGCGGACTCATCTTGAACTCGCGCTTGAACATGCGGCTGAAATGCGCCGGGCTCTTGAAGCCGACACGGTAGGCGATCTCGCTGATCGAGGCTTCTCCCGACCGCGACATGGACAGCCAGTGGCCTGCAGCCTCGAGCCGCTTGCTCCAGACCAGCGCCGAGAACGGCGTACCGTGCTGGCGCAGCAGCAGCGACAGATAGCGCGGCGAGATGCCGCAGCCCCGGGCAACGGCGACGACGCTGAGTTTCGGATCGGACAGATGGGTCTCGATGAAGCGCAGCACGTCGTGCAGGCGACGATCCGCCAGCGACTGCCGTTCGGGCGTGAAGGATTCGTGGCTGCGCACCGCGTCGCTGAGCACCGACAGCACGGCATCGACCAGTTGCTCGGCCACCGCATCCTTGATCTCGCCCGCATCCTCGAAGAGATCCGTGAGGATGCGCTCGGCCAGTGCGAACTTGCGGTTGCCTGCAGGCACGCAGAAGCCGGTGCGGACATCGTCGCAGAGCACGCGCCGCAGCAGATGCGTCGGCACCGTCAGGTGCAGCAGCTCGTAGGCCCCGTCGTCACCGGGAAAGCTCTCGACCGAGAACGGCGTGGTCGAGCGGGTGACGATGAAGTCGCCCGGTCGCGCCACACTCTCGCCACGCTGATGCGACAGGCGCAGCCAGCCGCGGCGCACGAAGCAGAGCACGGCGACATCGGTCCCGTCCTCGCGGATATGGGTCCAGGTGCGACGGAAGAACTGCCGGGTGCGCGAGCGCAAACGGATGATCGAGCAGGCACCCACCGCCTTGCGGTCGGCGCGCACGTCGATTACCGAGTCCGACTCGATCGAGTAGTCGCCGCCGTAGTACTCGCGGTTGCGCGGACCGCGAAACGCCGTCTGGCATTCCTGATAGTTGCGTTTGTCGAATGCGAACAAGGTTTCCATCGTCATCTCCTGCCAGAAGCCGAAGCTCTCGCCCGCCGCGTTGGGACGCGGGAGTCTTTGTGGGGAAAGATGCTAGCCCCGGCCCCGGAACAGGTCCCCGCAGTTTGCGCGGACGCATCGACATTTCGCGCAGGGACAAGTCGGGACCGCCGTCTTGTCCGGCCCGGCACCCGCTGCCTACCGCCGCGTCAGTTCTGCAGCTTCCAGGTGAAACGGACTTCGGCCGTGGCCGCCTGCGGCACGCCGTTCTGCGTCGCCGGCGTGAACCGGCAGTCGCGCACCGCCTCCAGCGTCACGCGGTCGAGGCGCGAGTGTCCGCTGGACTCGGCAATGCGCAGATCGACAATCCGTGCAGCGGCATCGAGATCGGCGGCGATGACGACCACGCCCTCCTCGCCCCGGCTCACCGACAGCGCGGGGTAGCGCGGCGCCTCGCACGACGACCAGTCGATCGCCGCAGCGACGCGCGTCGGCTGCACCGCCGCGACCGGCGGCGGCGTCGGCCTCGCCACCGGCGCGGACGTCCGCGGCGCAGCCACCGGCGCCCCGACCGTCGGCCGGGGCGTCGCCAGCGCCGTCAGGGCGGTCAGCGCGGTCGCATCCAGACGGCGCTGGGCCTCGCGGTCGGCTTCGGCCTGCCGACGCGCCGCAGCCGCCTCCTGCTCCGCAACCACGCGGGCGCGACGCGCCCGCTCCTCGTCGGCAGCCCGCTGCCGCTGCTCCGCCTCGGCCTGGGAGAACTGCTCGCCGAGACGCCGCTTCCAGTCGCTGAGCGCCGCGTCTTCGTCGACCGCGGCCACCGCGCTGGTCGGCGCGGCGACCGGCGCCGCAACCACGTCGGCCGACTCCGGCTGCAGCAGCCACAAGGCACCGCCGACGACCACGCACACGGCCAGCAACGCCGCGGCGATCGAGTACTCGGCCGAACCCGCGATCCGCGCGAACACGCCGCCTTCGCCGGTCCTGCCCCCGTTCTGGTCGGCCATGGCTCAGATCCAGCGCAGCAGGCCGCGAATCCTGCCGAGCAATCCGCTGCGTTCGGCGACCTGCAGCATCGGCGCGGTATCGGCCACGACCCGCTGCGCCTGCTCCGGATGCTGCCGCAGCATCTCGTGGCGACGGCTGGCGATGTTGACAGTACCGCGCAGCAGCGTCGTGGCCACCGGCTTCTGCAGCAGGCGGAAGACCTGACCGTGGTTGATCAGCGAGATGCTGTGCCCCGCGTCCGCCTGCGAGGTGACGGCGACAACGACCAGCGCCGGATGATGCTGGCGCAGCGCGCTCAGCAAGGGCGCGACACTCTGACCGACGACCGCCAGCTCGGTGAAGATGACGCCGATACGGTGCTCGCCGAGCAAGGTCAGCGCGGCCTCGATGCTGTCCGCCGTGTAGACCTCGCGCTCGCTGCCGAGCGCGGCCCGCAAGGCAATCGTCGTCTGCGGGTCCTCGTCCAGCACCAGAACGCCCACCTCGTTGTATGCCGCATTCTGTTGCGGCCCCGGCGGAGGTTCCGGCAACGCCACGTGCTCCACCGAGGCGGCACGCACCGCCGCGGCGATCGTCTCGCGCAGCTCGCTGTTGGTCCAGGGCTTGGGAATGAACCGGAAGATCTCGCCCTCGTTGATCGACGCGATGATGGCGTTGAGGTCGGAGTATCCGGTCAGCAGCATGCGGATGGCCTGCGGCTGCAGTTCGCGCGCGGCACGCAGGACCTCGACGCCGGGAACGTCCGGCATGCGCTGGTCGCTGACGACCACCTCGAAGCGTTCCTGGCGAAGCACCTCGAGCGCCTTGGCGCCGCCCTCGGCGGTGGTGACGTCGTAGTCGGCGCGGAAGATCGCGCGCAACGACAGCAGGATCCGGCTCTCGTCGTCGACGAACAGCAGGCGTGGTCGGCTGGGGGGCGGTGCGGTACTCACGCGACGGTCTCCTGAAGGTTCTCGGGACGGGCGGTTGCGTTGCTCGTCCCGCCGGTGCCGGCCGAGCGCAGCGGCAGCTTCACGCGAAAGGTGGTGCCCTCGCCGATCGTCGAATCCACCTCGATCGAACCCCGGTGGTCCTCGATGATGCGAAAGACGATGGACAGCCCCAGTCCGGTGCCCTTGCCGACCGGCTTGGTCGTGAAGAACGGCTCGAAGATGTGGGCCTGCGTGTCGGCGTCCATGCCGCAACCGGTGTCGCGGATCTCGACCACCGCCATCTGGTCCTCGACGCGTGTGCGGATCGCGATCGTGCCGGCGCCGTCGATCGCCTGTCCGGCATTGTTCAGCAGGTTGAGAAAGACCTGGTTGATCTGCGAAGGCGCACACGGGACCGGCGGCAGCTCTGCGTAGTCGCGCTGGATCTCGACGCGTCCCTTGAGCTGGTTCTGGCAGATCTTCAGCGCCGTGTCGATGCCGTCGTTGAGGTCGAACATCTCGTTGAACGAGCGATCGACACGGGAGAAATCCTTGAGGCCGCGCACGAGTTCACCGATCTGCTCGAGACCGTATTCCGCATCGCCCAGCAGCATCTCGAGCTCGGGCAGTCCCTCCTCGGGCGGCCAGCTGCGCCGGGCCTGCTCCTGCCGTGCCGTGTCGCCGGACGCCTGGGCGTCGAACAGTTCGCGGATCAGCGGTACGGCCTCGCGTACCGTCTCGACATTGCCTCGCGCATAACCGAGCGGCGTGTTGATCTCGTGAGCGACGCCCGCGACCATCTGTCCGAGCGCCGCCATCTTCTCCGACTGCACCAGCTGCGCCTGCTGCAGGCGCAGATCGTCGAATGCCTTGCGCAGTTCCGCCGTTCTCTCCTCGACGGTCGCTTCGAGCTTGGTGTTCAGGGTCTGCAGCGCGTCATGGCTGCGGTCGAGTTCGCCGTAGCTGCGGCGCAGGCGCCAGCCGACGAAGCCGAACACCGCCAGCAGCGCGCCCGCGTAGATGACCAGAACCGTGCGGTAGCGGGCGATCTCGGTTTCGGCCTTGGCGTAGTGCGTGACGTAGCGATGCCGCAACTGATCGAGCTCGGCCGTGATCGGCAGCTGCGAGATGCGATCGGCCGTCGCGCTCGCGCGGTCGCTGTCGCCCAGCACGGTCGTCGTCGCGCGCCCCAGGCCCAGCAGGGCACCGCGTAGCGCCCGCGCGGACGCGGCCTCGGCGCTCAGGCGGTTCAGCAGTGCCTCGATGGTCTGCTGGTTGTCCGGATTCGACTGCAGTGCATAGAGCGTCACCTCCTCGATCAGGCGTCGCACCGCCGTGTGCAGCGCGCTGCCCGCCGGAAGTGCCGGATGGACCAGCAGCGCCTCGGCCTGTCCGCGCAGTTGCTCGAAGGACGATGCGAGCTGCTCGATCTGACGTTCATAGGTGCCCAGCAGGGACTTCTTCTCGTCGATCTGCTGCAGCAGACCCGCGGCCGTACCGGCGAGATCCCGCGAGACCATCCGGAACTCGTCACGATGCGTTGCGAGCGCGGAGCCGGCGTCCTCCAGGCGACGCGCCGCATCCGCAAGACCTTTCGCCTCGGTCGACAGGCGCAGGCGGGCGCGCGTGACCTGGGCCGTGGCGTTCTCGTCGGCAACGCGCAGCTGCGCAAGCGTGGTCAGCCGCGCCAGGTGCCCCTGCACCGTCTGCGGTTCGCTCTGGGTGCGGACGACCAGCACCACCAGCACGACGATCGCCGCACCGATGGAGATCGCCATCAACAATCTCTGCAGCATGGTTCTCCCCCTTATTCAGGCCGATCGGCGCGGCTGGCGGACGCCGCCCGATCCTCTCTCGCACGCAGGCGGCCTGTGCCCTGCTGCCGTTGCTGCCCGGCCCGGTGGACCTGCAGCAGCCGGCCTATCGTTTCAGCATCACTCCCCCCAACACCCTTCGAACGGCACGCCCACACGCGCCCTTCTTATAAGTCAACACTGCTGACTATCATCATACGCCGCCGCAACCGTGTTGCAATCCGGTCGTCATACTGCGATGCCGCGATCCGACAGCGTCCTTCAGACCCTGCCGGTGACCGGCACGAGCGCACCGGTCACGGCGGCCGCGCGGGGCCCGAGCAGGAAGACGATGACGTCCGCGAGCGCCTGCGGGCTGACCCAGCGTGCAGCATCGGCATCGGGCATGTCGGCCCGGTTCGTCGGCGTGTCGATGATGCTCGGCAGCACCGCATTGACGGTGATGTCGCGGGGCTTGAGTTCTTCGGCCAGCGCTTCGGTCAGGCGGGCCACGCCCGCCTTGGATGCGGCATAGGCGCCCATCCCGGCAGCGGCCTTGACCGCACCCGCGGCCCCGATGTTGACGATGCGCCCGCCCGTCGGCAGGTGCGGCAGCACCGCACGACAGGCGTTGACCGCGGTGCGCACGTTCAGCCCGTAGAGCTGGTCCCAGGTATCGATGGAGCCGTCGGCCACCGTCTCCCAGCGAAAGCCGCCGGCGACGTTCACCAGTGCATCGATCCGCCCATGGCGCTCGGCGATCGCCGCCATGGCCTGCTGTGTCTGCTGCGCGTTGCCCAGGTCGAGCGCGGGCCAGGACGCCGCACCGGTCGGCGGTGTCCCGTCGACGCGGTCGACGGCCACGACCTGCGCGCCGGCTGCGGTGGCAGCTTCGGCCACCGCCCGCCCCAGCACGCCCAGCGCACCGGTGACGACGACGACCTTCTTGTCCAGCTCTGCATTCATCGACCTGTCCCCCGTGTCCTCTAAGCGCCGGTGCCTGCGCTCAGGTGTGTGCCGTTTCGATCTCCGGGTTGAGCATAGCGTCCGCCGGCTCGCCCTCGCCGTCCTGCTGCGCTGCCGGCGCGGGTGCGGGTGCCGGTTCATCGGGCATCTGCACCATGGCGCGCTTGCGCTCGATCTCGGCGCCGA
>NZ_QICN01000003.1 GCF_003201205.1 Sinimarinibacterium flocculans | reverse complement strand
GAGATGGTGATGCCTGGCGACAACGTGCAGATGACGGTGGAGCTGATCAGCCCGATCGCGATGGAAGAAGGCGTACGCTTCGCCATCCGCGAGGGCGGCCGCACCGTCGGCGCCGGCGTCGTCACCAAGATTCTCGCCTGATTTTCAGCCTTTACTTTTCGCAGGGGCGCGAATAGAATTCGCGCCCCTTTTGTTCCACGCTCTTTAATCCGGAAGACACAGCATGGCCGCGACAAGCCAATCTATCCGCATCCGGCTCAAGGCGTTCGACCACCGACTGATTGACAAGTCGGCCCGGGAAATCGTCGAGACCGCGAAGCGCACCGGTGCCGTCGTGCGCGGGCCCATCCCGCTGCCCACCCGCAAGGAACGCTTCACCGTTCTGGTGTCGCCGCACGTCGACAAGGACGCGCGCGACCAGTACGAAATCCGCACGCACAAGCGGCTCATGCAGATCGTCGATCCCACGGAAAAGACCGTGGACGCGCTCTCCAAGCTGGACCTGCCTGCGGGCGTCGAAGTCCAGATCTCGCTGAACTAAGGGAGAACGGGACATGACGATCGCAATCGTGGGCCGCAAGGCCGGCATGACCCGCATCTTCACCGATGCCGGTGCAGCCATTCCGGTGACGGTGATCGAGTGCACGCCCAACCGCGTCACTCAGGTCAAGACCGTGGAAAGCGACGGCTACCGCGCCGTGCAGGTGGCGGTAGGCGAGCAGAAGGCCAGCCGCCTGTCCAAGGCCGAGGCTGGGCATTACAAGAAGGCCGGCGTCGCCGCCGGTCGCGGACTGTGGGAAATTCGCCTCGACGACAACGAGGGTGCGGACCTGCAGACCGGCTCGGAGATCAAGGTCGAGGTGTTCGACGGCGTCAAGGCCGTGGACGTGACCGGCGTCTCCAAGGGCAAGGGCTATGCCGGCGTCGTCAAGCGCTGGGGCTTCGGCGGTGGTCGTGCGACGCACGGCAACTCGCTGTCGCATCGCGCGCCGGGCTCCATCGGTCAGCGCCAGAGTCCGGGCCGCGTGTTCAAGGGCAAGAAGATGTCCGGGCACATGGGTGCAGACCGTGTGACGGCACTGAATCTTGACCTGGTCAAGATCGATGCAGAACGCAACCTCCTGCTGGTCAAGGGGGCTGTGCCGGGCGCGACGAATGGCGATGTCATCGTGCGCCCCACGGTGAAGTCTTAAGGCTACCGGGGAAAAACGGCAATGGAACTTCAACTACACGACAGCACTGCCAAGCTCAACGTCTCCGACGCGATTTTCGGCGCCGCGTACAACGAACCCCTGATTCATCAGGTGGTGACGGCGTACATGAACGGCGCGCGCGCGGGCACCAAGGCGCAGAAGAGCAAGGCCATGGTTTCCGGCGGCGGCAAGAAGCCCTGGAAGCAGAAGGGTACGGGCCGCGCCCGTGCCGGCTCGATCCGCTCGCCCCTGTGGCGTGGCGGCGGCAAGACGTTCGCCGCCGTGCCGCGTGACTTCTCGCAGAAGGTCAACCGCAAGATGTATCGCGGCGCCATCCGCTCGATCGTCGCCGAGCTGACCCGTCAGGGCCACCTGATCGTCGCCGAGACCTTCACCGTCGACGCCGCCAGGACCAAGGGCCTGACCGACCGTCTCAAGGCGATGTCGGCGCCGGACATCCTCATCGTCACCGGCGAGCTCGACAAGAACCTGTTCCTGTCCGCGCGCAACATCCCGCACGTCGCCGTCTGCGATGTGGAGGCGATCAATCCGCTCACGCTGCTCAGCCACCAGAAGGTGCTGATGACGGCGGACGCGGTCAAGAAGCTGGAGGCGTGGCTGCAATGAGCAAGTACAAGACTGCCACCGATCGCCTGCACCAGGTGATCCTCGGGCCGGTGATCTCGGAAAAGAGCACGCGCGTGGCCGAGAAGGCCAACACCGCCGTGTTCAAGGTGGCCAGCGATGCCGGCAAGCCGGAGATCAAGCAGGCCGTCGAGAAGCTGTTCAACGTCAAGGTCGACGGCGTGCGCACCCTCGTGGTCAAGGGCAAGAACAAGCGTTTCGGCCGTTTCGAGGGCCGCCGCTCCGACTGGAAGAAGGCCTATGTCACGCTGGCCGAAGGGCAGGAAATCGACTTCCTGGCCGGTGGCGTGAACTAAGGGGATCGACTCATGGCACTGGTCAAGATGAAGCCCACGTCCGCCGGCACGCGCCATCAGGTGCGGGTCGTGACGAAGGGTCTGTGGAAGGGCGAGCCGTACGCGCCGCTGCTCGAGAAGCAGTCGAGCACCGGTGGCCGCAACAACAACGGCCACATGACCACCCGCCACAAGGGCGGCGGTCACAAGCACCACTATCGCATCGTCGATTTCAAGCGTAACAAGGACGGCGTGCCGGCCAGGGTCGAGCGCGTCGAGTACGATCCGAACCGTTCCGCGCACCTGGCGCTGCTGTGCTACGCCGACGGCGAGCGCCGCTACATCATCGCGCCGCGTGGCATTGCCGAAGGCGATGCCGTGCAGTCGGGCTTCGATGCGCCGATCAAGCCGGGCAACGTGCTGCCGCTGCGCAATATCCCGGTCGGTTCGACGATCCACTGCATCGAGCTGCGCCCGGGCAAGGGTGCGCAGATCGCGCGCAGCGCCGGCGCCGCCGTGCAGCTGGTCGCCCGCGAGGGTGAGTACGTGACGATCCGCCTGCGTTCGGGCGAGATGCGCAAGGTGCTGTCGACCTGCCGCGCCGCGATCGGCGAGGTCAGCAACCACGAGCACAACCTGCGCCAGTACGGCAAGGCCGGCGCCAAGCGCTGGAAGGGCATCCGCCCGACGGTCCGCGGCGTCGTCATGAACCCGGTCGACCATCCGCACGGCGGCGGCGAGGGCAAGTCCGGTCAGGGCAACCCGCATCCGGTCACGCCGTGGGGTCAGCAGACCAAGGGTATGAAGACCCGCAGCAACAAGCGCACCCAGCAGTTCATCGTGCGCTCTCGTCATTCGAAGAAGTAAGGACTAGGCCATGCCGCGTTCCGTCAAGAAGGGCCCGTTCGTCGACCATCATCTCGCCAAGAAGGTGGGCGATATGACGTCGCAGCGCGTCAAGCGTCCGATCAAGACCTGGTCGCGCCGCTCGATGATCACGCCGGATTTCGTCGGGCTGACGATCCAGGTGCACAACGGCAAGCAGCACATGCCGGTGTTCATCACCGACAACATGGTCGGCCACAAGCTCGGCGAGTTCGCGCCGACGCGGACCTTCAAGGGTCACGCGGCCGACAAAGCCACGAAGAAGTGAGCGCCGCCATGCAGACGCAAGCCGTTCTCAAGTTCGTTCGCCTGTCGCCCAAGAAGGCGCGGCCGGTCGCGGACCTCGTCCGCGGCAAGAAGGTCGACGAGGCCCTGAACATCCTCAAGTTCTCGACCCGCAAGCCGGCCAAGCTCATCCGCAAGGTGCTCGAGTCCGCGATCGCCAACGCCGAGAACAATCACGGCGCCGACGTGGACGAACTCAAGGTCAACGAGATCTTCATCGACCAGGGGCCGGTGCTCAAGCGCATCATGCCGCGCGCCAAGGGGCGTGCCGATCGCATCCTCAAGCCCACTGCCCACATCACCGTCCGGGTGTCGGACGGCCAGTAGCCGTCGGCGCGAGATAAGCCAAGAGATCGCTCATGGGTCATAAAGTCAATCCGAATGGTTTCCGCCTCGGCATCACGACGAAGTGGACGTCCAACTGGTATGCCGAGCGCAGCGCCTACGGCGAAACGCTGCTCAAGGACATGGTTGCCCGCGAGTTTCTGAAGAAGAAGCTCGCTCAGGCGTCGGTGTCCCGCATCCAGATCGACCGTCCGGCGAAGTCGGCACGCGTGACCATCCACACCGCGCGTCCCGGCATCGTCATCGGCAAGAAGGGCGAGGACATCGAGAAGCTCAAGCAGGAGGTCGCCAAGATCATCGGCCTCAAGGCGGAGTCGGTGCACCTGTCGGTCGAGGAAATCCGCAAGCCGGAGCTCGACGCCAAGCTGATCGCCGATTCGGTGGCGCAGCAGCTTGAGCGCCGCATCATGTTCCGCCGCGCGATGAAGCGCGCCGTGCAGAACGCGATGCGCCTGGGCGCCGGCGGCATCAAGATCCAGGTCAGCGGCCGCCTCAACGGCGCCGAGATCGCGCGCACCGAATGGTATCGCGAAGGCCGCGTGCCGCTGCACACGCTGCGCGCGCACGTCGACTACGCGGTGGGCGAGGCCAAGACCACCTACGGCGTCATCGGCGTGAAGGTCTGGGTGTTCACCGGCGAGGTGTTCGAGGCCGACCGTCGCCAGGACCGCGCCGAGGCCGGCGAAGCCGCGGCCGCCTAAAAACGAGAGACAACCGTCATGTTGCAGCCCAAGCGCACAAAATTCCGCAAGCAACGCAAAGGCACCAACACCGGCCTGGCGCTGACCGGCAACAAGGTCAGCTTCGGCGAGTGGGGCCTGAAGACCTCCGAGCACGGCCGCATCACTGCGCGCCAGATCGAGGCCGCGCGCCGCGTCATCACGCGCTACATCAAGCGCGGCGGCAAGGTCTGGATCCGCATCTTCCCGGACGTTCCGGTGACCAAGAAGCCTCTCGAAGTCCGCATGGGCTCGGGCAAGGGCAACGTCGAGTACTGGGTTGCCAAGGTGCAGCCCGGCAAGGTGCTGTACGAGATGGAAGGCGTGGACGAGACCACCGCGCGCGAGGCGTTCCGGCTGGCCGCCGCGAAGCTGCCGGTGAAGACCGCGTTCGTCAACCGGACGATCATGTGATGAAAACGCAAGAGTACGTGAAGTCCCTCCTCGGCAAGTCCGCCGCCGAACTCGGCAGCGAGCTCGAGGCGCTGCGCAAGGAGCAGTTCAACCTGCGCATGCAGCTCGCCACCGGGCAGGGCGGAAAGACCCACCTGGCGCGTGAAGTGCGCAAGAAGATCGCGCGTCTGAAGACGGTGGTCGCACAGCAGGCCAAGCAATCGGTGCAAGCGTCATGAGCGAACAGTCCCAGGTTGAGGCCGCAGCAGCGGCCAAGCGCCGCATCGTCGGCAAGGTCGTCAGCAACAAGGCTGACAAGACCATTACCGTGCTCGTCGAGCGCAGCGAGCGGCATCCGGTCTACGGCAAGATGCTGCGCCGCTCCACCAAGCTGCGCGCGCACGACGAGAACAACGAGTGCAACGAGGGCGACCTCGTGGCCATCGTCCAGTCCCGTCCGCTGTCGGCGACCAAGCATTTCCGCCTGGTCGAGATCCTGCAGCGCGCCAGTGCGCTGCAGCAGGCGCAGGCCGGAGGCTGAGCCATGATCCAGCAGGAATCGTTTCTCGTTGCCGCGGACAACAGCGGCGCGCGCCTGGTCCAGGTGATCCAGGTCAAGGGCTCCACCTACCGGCGCTATGCCGGCGTCGGTGACCTGATCAAGGTCACGGTCAAGGAAGCCATTCCGCGCGGCAAGGTCAAGAAGGGCGAGGTCCACGACGCCGTCGTCGTGCGCACCAAGTTCCCGATCAAGCGGGCCGACGGTTCGGTCATCCGCTTCGACACCAACGCCGCGGTGCTGGTGTCGAGCAAACTCGAGCCGCTGGGGACGCGCATCTTCGGACCGGTCACGCGCGAGCTGCGCGACCGCTTCATGAAGATCGTGTCGCTGGCGCCGGAAGTCCTGTAAGGGGCGCATCGCATGAACAAGATTCGCAAGGGCGACGAGATCGTCGTCATCACCGGCCGCGACAAGGGCCGCCGTGGAACGGTGTCGCAGGTGCGTGCCGACGGCACGCTGCTGGTCGAGGGCATCAACGTCGCCAAGAAGCACCAGCGTCCGAACCCGAACGCCGGCATCGCCGGCGGCATCGTGGAGAAGGAGATGCCGATCCAGGCCTCCAACGTGATGGTCTGGAACGCCAAGGCGGGCAAGGGCGATCGCGTCGGCTTCAAGGTCGAGGGCGAAGGCGAGAAGCGCCGCAAGGTGCGTGTATTCAAGTCCAACCAGGAACTGGTGGACGGCTGAGGTAGTCGACGATGACAGCCAACCTGCAGACACTGTACCGCGAGAAGATCGCGACCGATCTGGGCAAGAAGCTCGGGGTTTCGCCGATGGAGGTGCCGCGCATCTCCAAGATCACGCTCAACATGGGCGTGGGCGAGGCGACGACCGACCGCAAGGTCATCGAGCACGCCGTGGCCGACATGACGGCCATCGCCGGCCAGAAGCCGGTGGTGACCAAGTCGCGCATCGCCGTGGCCGGCTTCAAGATCCGCGAGAACTATCCCGTGGGCGTGAAGGTCACGCTGCGCCGCGAGCGCATGTACGAGTTCCTCGAGCGCCTGATCATGGTCGCGCTGCCGCGTATCCGCGACTTCCGCGGCATCCCGGCGCGTGGCTTCGACGGCCGCGGCAACTTCAACTTCGGTGTGACCGAGCAGATCATCTTCCCGGAAATCGACTACGACAAGGTCGATGCGCTGCGCGGCATGAACATCACGATCACCACGACGGCGAAGACCGACGAACAGGGCCAGGCCCTGCTCGAGGCCTTCAACTTCCCGTTCCGCAAGTGAGCCAGTAAGACCATGGCCAAGACCAGCATGATCGAGCGCGAAGTCAAGCGCGCCCGCCTCGCCAAGCGGTTCGCCGCCAAGCGCGAGAAGCTCAAGACCATCATCTCCAGCACGACGGCGACGCCGGACGAGAAGGAGGTGGCGGTGGTGGCGCTGCAGAAGATGCCGCGCGATTCCAGCAAGGCGCGTCAGCGCACGCGTTGCGAGCTGACCGGCCGCCCGCGTGGCGTGTACCGCAAGTTCAAGCTCGGCCGCAACAAGCTGCGCGAAGCTGCGATGAAGGGCGAGATCCCGGGCCTCAAGAAGGCGAGCTGGTGACAAGGACTACTGGGGTTTAGCGAAATGAGCATGACTGATCCGATCGCCGACTTTCTGACCCGCATCCGCAATGGTCAGCAGGCGCGCAAGAAGCAGATCGCCGTCCCTTCGTCGAAGGTGAAGGAGGCGATCGCCGCAGTGCTGAAGGACGAGGGCTACATCGCCGAGTTCAACGTCGTGGCCGACGGTGCCAAGAAGACGCTGACGGTGGGCCTGAAGTACTTCGAGGGCAAGCCGGTGATCGAGCGTATCGAGCGCGTGTCGCGTCCGTCGCTGCGTGTATACAAGGGCAAGGACGAACTGCCGAAGGTGCTGGGCGGCCTGGGCGTCGCGATCGTGTCCACGCCGAGCGGCGTGGTCAGCGACCGCCGCGCACGCGAGGCCGGCCAGGGCGGCGAAGTCCTGTGCATCGTGGCCTAAGGAGAGACTGAAGATGTCCCGCGTAGCAAAGATGCCGGTTCCGCTGCCGGCCGGTGTGCAGATCAGCTCCAGCGACGGCCAGGTCACCGTGAAGGGCGCCAAGGCGTCGCTGACCGTGGTCATCCCGCCTGCGGTCAAGATCGACGTCGACGGCAACGTCGCCACGATCAATGCCGACTCGGTGAAGGCCAACCCGATGGCTTCGGGTACGGCGCGGGCCATCCTGAGCAACGCCGTGATCGGCGTGTCCAAGGGTTACGAGCTGAAGCTCAACCTGGTCGGCGTCGGCTATCGCGCCGCCACCCAGGGCAAGAAGCTCAATCTCAGCCTCGGCTTCTCGCACCCGATCGAGTACCCGATCCCGGACGGCATCACGGTGGAAACGCCGAGCCAGACCGAGATCGTGGTCAAGGGCGCGGACAAGAAGATGGTCGGTCAGGTTGCCTCCGATATCCGCCGCTTCCGTCCGCCTGAACCGTACAAGGGCAAGGGCGTGCGTTACTCGACCGAGAAGGTCGTGCTCAAGGAAGCGAAGAAGAAGTAAGCCATGAAAGACAAGAACACCAGCCGACTGCGCCGCGCCCGCCGCACGCGCGCGCACATCCGCGAACTCGGCATGCATCGCCTGGCAGTGCACCGCACGCCGCGCCATATCTACGCGCAGATCATCAGCCCCGATGCCGGGCTGACGATCGCTGCCGCGTCGACCGCGGAGAAGGATCTGATCTCGGGGCTGTCGAGCCCCGGCAACGTCGAGGCCGCCAAGAAGATCGGCGCCGCGATCGCCGAGCGCGCCAAGGCCAAGGGCGTCAGCAAGGTCGCGTTCGATCGCGGCGGCTTCAAGTTTCACGGCCGCGTCAAGGCGCTGGCCGACGCCGCGCGCGAAGCCGGCCTGGAGTTTTAAGACATGGCAAACCAGATGAACTACGACGACGGGCAGTCCGGCAACGAGCTGAAGGAGAAGCTGGTCACCGTCAACCGCGTGTCCAAGACGGTCAAGGGCGGCAAGCAGTTCGCCTTCACCGCGCTGACGGTCGTCGGCGACGGTGCCGGCCGCGTCGGCTTCGGCTACGGCAAGGCGCGCGAAGTGCCGGCCGCGATCGCCAAGGCGATGGAGCAGGCGCGCAAGAGCATGGTCAGCGTGCCCCTCAAGGGCCTGACGGTGCAGCACGAGATCTGGGGCATCCACGGCGCGTCGAAGGTGTTCCTGCGCCCGGCTTCGGAAGGTACCGGCGTGATCGCCGGCGGTGCGATGCGCGCGGTGTTCGAAGTGGCCGGCGTGCAGAACATCCTCGCCAAGTCGTTCGGTTCGCGTAACCCGATCAACCTGGTGCGCGCCACGATGAACGCGCTCACCCAGATGAGCCTGCCGTCCGAGGTCGCCGCCAAGCGCGGCAAGACGCTCGAAGAGATCCTGGGCTAATCGTTAGGAAACTGGCAGATGTCCGAGACCAAGCAGATCAAGATCACCCTGGTGCGCAGCCTCGCCAAGAAGCTGAAGAACCATCAGGCCTGCGTGCACGGCCTGGGGCTGCGGCGCATGAACCAGAGCGTCGTCGTCGCGGCCACGCCCGAGAACATGGGTATGGTCCGCAAGGCCTCGTACCTGCTCAAGATTGAAGAGCTCTGAGCTCTTCGGGAATCGATGCGATGAAACTGAACACGATCAAGCCGGCCAAGGGTGCAAAGAAGGCGCGTACGCGCGTCGCTCGCGGCATCGGCTCGGGCCTGGGAAAGACCGCGGGTCGCGGCCACAAGGGTCAGCACGCCCGCAAGGGCGGCTACAACAAGCTGGGCTTCGAAGGCGGCCAGATGCCGATCCAGCGGCGCCTGCCGAAGCGCGGCTTCAAGTCGCCGATCAAGGCGCTGACCGCCGAAGTGCGGCTGTCCGAGCTGCAGAAGATGAAGGCCGACACGATCGACCTGTCGACGCTGAAGGCCGAAGGTGTGGTCGGCGCCAACGTGCTGACCGCCAAGGTGATCAAGTCGGGCGAACTGACGCGCAAGCTCACGCTCAAGGGCGTGCTCGCGACCAAGGGCGCGCGCGAGGCGATCGCGGCCGCCGGCGGCACGATCGAAGAGTAAAAGGACGCAGGCAGGCGGCCCCGCAAGGCCCGCCGCAGCGAAAGCGCTAGACCAGAGCAAGCATGGCCAAGACCGCAGGAATGCCTTCCGGCTCGATGATGCCGGATCTCAGCAAGATCGGTGAGGTGAAGGATCGCCTGCTGTTCCTGCTGGGCGCCATCATCGTGTTCCGGATCGGCAGCTTCATTCCGGTGCCGGGCATCGACCCCGAGCAGCTCGCGCAGCTGTTCGGGCAGAGCCGGGGCACGATCCTGGACATGTTCAACATGTTCTCGGGTGGTGCGCTCGAGCGCCTGTCGATCTTCGCGCTCGGCGTGATGCCGTACATCTCGGCCAGCATCATCGTGCAGCTGATGACCGCCGTCGTTCCACAGCTCAAGGAGCTGAAGAAGGAAGGCGAGTCCGGCCGTCGGCAGATCACCAAGTACACGCGCTACGGCACGCTGGTACTGGCGATCTTCCAGTCCTTCGGTGCGGCGCTGGCGCTGCAGCGATCGGGCATCGCGATCTCGCCGGGCTTCGCGTTCATCTTCACGGCGACCGTCAGCCTGGTCACCGGCACCATGTTCCTGATGTGGCTCGGCGAGCAGATCACCGAGCGCGGCATCGGCAACGGCATCTCGATGATCATCTTCGCGGGCATCGTCGCCGGTTTCCCGCGGGCGATGGCCTCGACCACCGAGCTGGTCAGCGAGGGTTCGCTGAGTGCCTTCACGGTGATGGTGGTGCTGGCGCTCGTGGTCCTCGTGACCTGGGGCGTGGTCTACGTCGAGCGTGCCCAGCGCCGCATCCCCGTGCATCACGCACGGCGGCAGCAGGGGCGCAAGGTTTTCGCCGCGCAGACGCAGCATCTGCCGCTGAAGATCAACATGTCCGGCGTGATTCCGCCGATCTTCGCGTCGTCGCTGATCCTGTTCCCGGCTTCGCTGGTGCAGTTCTTCGGCGACGAGGGCTCGGGCGGCGTGCTGCAGCGCATCTCCAACGCGCTGGCGCCTGGGCAGCCGCTGTACACGCTGCTGTACGGCCTGCTGATCGTGTTCTTCTGCTTCTTCTACACGGCGCTGGTGTTCGATTCGCGCGACACCGCGGACAACCTGAAGAAGTCCGGCGCGTTCATCCCGGGCGTGCGCCCCGGAGCGAACACCGCCCGTTACATCGACCAGGTGCTCACGCGCCTGACGGTCATCGGCTCGATCTACATCCTCGCGGTGTGCCTCGCCCCCGAGGTCATGCGCTCGTTCGTGCCGAGCATCCCGTTCTATTTCGGCGGCACCTCGCTGCTGATCACGGTGGTCGTGGTCATGGACTTCATGGCGCAGTTGCAGGCGCACCTGATGTCGCACCAGTACGAAGGCCTGCTGAAGAAGGCCAACCTGAAGACGCTGGGCTCGACGCCGGGCCGCTGACGCGGCGGCGCCAGCCCGATTACCTCAAGAGACGAAAGCGATGAAAGTTCGTACCTCCGTCAAGAAGATGTGCCGCAACTGCAAGGTCGTGCGACGCAACGGCGTCGTGCGCGTGCTGTGCACCGACCCCCGCCACAAGCAGCGGCAGGGGTGATTCGCCGCGCTTGCGAGACCCCGGTGGGGTCTCGCGCGGCGAATCACGGGCGGCCACGGATGGCCGCCCCGGGGTCAGATCAGCGGCGCGTCGCCGCGCCAGGGACGGCAAGGACAGTGCTGGCCCGAGCCGGCACCGATTGAACGCTACACCCGGTTTCACTATAATGCGCGGCTTTTCCGCGCGACTTTGAGTCGAGGGCTGCACAATGGCACGTATTGCGGGCGTCAACATCCCGGATCGCAAGCACACGGTGATCGCACTGCGCGCGATCTACGGTATCGGCGCGACGCGCGCCAAGAAGATCTGCGCAGCCGCCGGGGTGGACCCGACCACGCAGATCCGCAGCCTGACCGAGGGTGAACTCGAGCAGCTGCGTACCGAAGTCGGCCGCTACATCGTCGAGGGCGACCTGCGTCGCGAAGTCTCGATGAGCATCAAGCGCCTGATCGACCTCGGCTGCTACCGCGGCCAGCGTCATCGCCGCGGCCTGCCGGTGCGCGGTCAGCGCACCCGTACCAATGCCCGTACCCGCAAGGGCCCGCGCCGCGCGACGATCGCCGGCAAGAAGAAAGCGTAAGTTCAAGGATTCCGGACCCAAGACATGGCAAGCCCGTCCACCGCCTCCACGGCGAAGCGCAAGAAGGTCAAGAAGAACGTCACCGACGCGGTGGCGCATATTCATGCGTCCTTCAACAACACGATCATCATGATCACCGACCGGCAGGGCAACACGCTGTCGTGGAGCACGGCCGGCGCCGCGGGATTCAAGGGATCGCGCAAGTCGACGCCGTTCGCCGCCCAGGTCGCCGCCGACAAGGCCGCGCAGGCCGCCGCCGAGCATGGCGTCCGCAGCGTGGAAGTGCGCGTGAAGGGCCCGGGCCCCGGCCGTGAGTCGGCCGTGCGTGCGCTCAACAACGCCGGCTTCAAGGTCACCAGCATCACCGACGTGACGCCGATTCCGCACAACGGCTGCCGCCCGGCCAAGCGCCGTCGCGTCTAAGGCGAGGACAGAACAATGGCACGTTATATCGGCCCCAAGTGCAAGCTTTCCCGCCGCGCCGGCACCGACCTGCTGCACAAGTCGCGCGCCCGCGCGATCGACAGCAAGTGCAACATGGAGACCCGTCCGGGTCAGCACGGCGCCGCCAAGACCCGCCTGTCGGATTACGCGCTGCAGCTGCGCGAGAAGCAGAAGCTCAAGCAGATGTACGGCGTGCTCGAGCGCCAGTTCCTCAACTACTACAAGAAGGCCGCCTCGAAGAAGGGCTCGACCGGCCTGATCCTGCTGCAGCTGCTGGAATCGCGCCTCGACAACGTCGTCTACCGCATGGGCTTCTCGCGCACCCGCGCCGAGGCCCGTCAGCTGGTCGGCCACAAGGGCATCCTGGTCAACGGCAAGCCGGTCAACATCCCGTCGTACCAGGTGCAGGTCGGTGACGTCGTCGAAGTCCGCGAAGCTGCCCGCAGCCAGACGCGCATCGCCGAGGCCCTGTCGATCGCCTCCCAGGTCGGCCTGCCGGACTGGATGGAAGTCGACGAGAAGGGTCTGAAGGGCACGCTCAAGGCGGTGCCGACGCGCGACCAGATCGTGCCGGACATCAACGAGCAGCTCGTCGTCGAGTTGTACTCGAAGTAAGAGGCCACGGGTGCCGCCGGCACCCCGGCCGTTGCCGTCGCCGCGTTGACGATCCGTCAACG
The DNA here is from genome assembly GCF_003201205.1 of Sinimarinibacterium flocculans. Taxonomy (GTDB): domain Bacteria; phylum Pseudomonadota; class Gammaproteobacteria; order Nevskiales; family Nevskiaceae; genus Solimonas; species Solimonas flocculans. The sequence goes on along the minus strand of NZ_QICN01000003.1, from coordinate 489,333 downwards.
CGACTGCGCCGGACACGCAATATTCGCTTCACGCGAGGTTATTCATGCAGAACGTCATTGCCGATCTTCTCAAGCCGCGCCAGATCGACGTCGAAACCCTTTCGGCGAACCGCTCGCGCGTCACGCTCGAACCGATGGAGCGTGGCTTCGGCCACACGCTGGGCAATGCGCTGCGCCGCATCCTGCTGTCGTCGATCCCGGGTGCCGCGATCACCGAGGTGCAGATCGAGGGGGTGGTCCACGAGTACAGCGCGATCGACGGCGTCCAGGAAGACGTGCTCGACATCCTGCTGAACATCAAGAACATCGCCGTGCGCCTGAACGCCCGCGAGGAAGCCACGCTGCGGCTCGAGAAGAGCGGCAAGGGCGTGGTCACCGCGGCCGACATCGCGCTCGACCACGACGTCGAGATCGTGAACCCGGATCTCGAGATCGCCCATCTGACCGGCGGCAAGCTCAACATCTCGCTCAAGGTCACCCGCGGCCGCGGCTACGTGCCGGCTGCCAGCGCGACCCGTGAAGAGGACGGCCGCGGCATTGGCGTGCTCAAGCTCGATGCCTCGTACAGCCCGGTTCGTCGCGTCAGCTACAGCGTCGAGCGCGCTCGCGTCGCCCAGCGCACCGACCTCGACAAGCTGATTCTCGACGTCGACACCAACGGTAGCGTCGACGCCGCCGAGGCCGTGCGCCTCGCCGCGCGCATCCTGCGCGACCAGCTGGCGGTGTTCGTCGACCTCGAGGCCGAGGCCGCGCAGTCCGCCGCAGCGCCCGGCAAGAAGGAGCTCTCGCCGATCCTGTTCCGTCCGATCGACGATCTCGAGCTCACGGTCCGCTCGGCCAACTGCCTGAAGGCCGAGAATATCTACTACATCGGCGATCTGGTGCAGCGCACCGAGATGGAGCTGATGAAGACCCCGAATCTCGGCAAGAAGTCGCTCAACGAGATCAAGGAAGCGCTCAAGTCGCACGAGCTTGAGCTCGGCATGAAGCTCGACAACTGGTCGTCGCCGAAGGTCTCGGCCTGACGCACCGCTAAGGAAAACACGTCATGCGTCACAAGATTGCAGGCCGCACGTTCGGCCGTACCAGCGCCCACCGCAAGGCGACGATGCAGGCCATCACCGTGGCCCTGCTCAAGCACGAGCTGATCAAGACCACGCTGCCCAAGGCCAAGGAACTGCGCCGTTTCGCCGAGCCGCTGATCACGCGCGCCAAGGAAGATTCGGTGCACAACCGTCGCTTGGCGTTCGCACGTCTGCGCGACCGCGACGCCGTGCAGAAGCTGTTCAACGAGCTGGGCCCGCGCTATAAGGCGCGTCCGGGCGGCTACCTGCGCATCCTGCGCTGCGGTTTCCGCGCCGGCGACGATGCGCCGATGGCCTACGTCGAGCTGATCGACCGCGGTGCGGCGACGGCAGCGGGCGGCGAGGAAGCGGCAGCGGCCTGAGCCTGCGAAGGGTTGTGAACACGCAAACGGGCGCCTCGGGGCGCCCGTTTGCGTTGTGGCGTCCGCTCAGCGCGCGAGCATGAAGCCGAGGCCGATCCGGGTGGTGCTGCGGTCGTAGTCGATCAGGCTCTCGCCGTAGCCGTGCCAGATCGAAAGGTTCCAGAACGCCCAGTCCGAGAACGGGGCGCTGTAGTTCACCGACACCGCGCCGTAACCGGTCGACGGATTGCCGCGCAGCATCACGGCCGCCGAGTGCCCGGACTCGCCGAACAGCCGCCGCTGCCAGCGCAGTTCGCCGTAGCCGTAGTAGCGGTAGATGTCGGGGTTGTCGTCGCGCTTGGGATCGTCGATCTCGCGGTCGTCGTCCTCGGGCAGGCGGTACCACAGCCGCAGGTGCAGCAACTGGCGGCCGGTTTCGTAGAACGCCGCGCCGATAAGGCGGTTCCAGCTGCGCGACTCGGGCAGTTCCGAGCCGTTGGACTCGTGGTCGATGCCGACGTCGAATCCGAGACCGGGGGCGCTGTGCCATTCGGGCTTCCAGCGGTAGAAGAACTCCGGGTTGTAGTTGGTTTCGCGGAACGGCCGCGAGTCATCTGTGTTGTAGACCTGCCAGAACGATTTCTGCGTGTAGCCGAAGAAGAAGTTGCGGTTGAACAGCCGTTGCTTGAGGCTGATCTGGAAGATCAGTTCGGTCTCGTCGCCCTGGAAATCGTCCGACCAGGTCAGCGGCAGCAGGTAGATCGGCTTGTGGAACGACAGTCCCGGGGTTTCGCTGACCAGCGTGAAGCGGTCGCTGCGGCCGAGGTTCTCGAAGATGTTGCGGCCGCCCTGGCGGGCGCTGTCTTCCGGTGTCGCCATCGGCACGCCCGACGGCGCCGGCGGCTCGGCGGACGGCGGCACGTCCGGGCCCAGGATGTCGGCGGCGTGCAGGGTTCGCGGGAGAACTCCCAGGCACAGGAGCAGGACGGTCAGGCGCATGGTGCGTCGGTCGGCGGGGAGCGGCGGCGCATTGTAGTCGGCGTCGGCGGGCTTCAGGTCGGCAGCAGGGCGTCGACGTAGGGGCGCATCACGCGCTCGACGCGGCACAGCCGGGCGTAGTGCCACAGGCGGCGCATGCTGACCTCGTGCTCGGTCAGCGCCGAGCGCAGCGCATCGACGGCGATGTGCGGGCCGATCTTGTTGCGGAACTTGAACAGATCCGCGAGCGTTTTCTCGAGACAGTAGATGTACACCTTCACGTTCTCGAGCACGTGGACCTCGACGCCCTCGGTGAACGCCGGGCCGCCGAGACGGGCGATGCGGATGTCCGGGAACTCCACGCGCGGTTTGGCGGCGCGACGTTCGATCGCGACGCTGACCTCGTCCGGGTCGAACTCGGCGAGGCCGTGGAACGCCAAGGCGGACTCGAGGCAGATGACGCCGTTGGGGATCGCGCGCGCGACGATCGCGAGAATCAGGTCGGTGGACAGGCGCGTGTTGGCGGCGACGTAGCTGCCGCGGCCGAGCTTCTGCAACTGGCCGCGGTCGCAAAGCCTGCGCAAGTACTCCGCCTGGATGCCATAAGGTACGAGGTCCTTGGGACGCAGGACCCCGAGCTTATGCACCAGCTGTAAGATGCGCTCGGCCTTGCTGTGCTCGTCCATCTGTGAACAACAGACACAAGTTTAAATAACTGTAGATAATTTCGAACTCGGCGATTGTCCGCGAAACCCCGCGCACCTTCAACGGAGTTCTGAGAATTAAGTTATATCTACATGTAATAAAAAGGATTATCAGCAGGTCATGAGGTTCTGAATGGAACCGAGGTCGAGGCGCCCGCGCCATATCCCGGGAATGGAATGGACCTGAACGCCGACGTGCTGGTCTCGCTGGTCGCCCTGGGCATGGGCATCGCCTTCGTCTCGGCGGACCGCAACTCGCCGGCGTCGCGCGCATTGGCGGCCGGATTCGCCTTCATCGGCCTGTCGATCCTGCTCAACGTCGTCGTCATGGCCGCCTGGCCGGTCCCGCCGGCGTGGAGCGGCTGGTTCGCCTGGCCGGAGGCGCTGGCCATCGTCTGCGTCCTCGAGTGGATCCTGCGCGTGCGCCGCACGCTCCCGGTCGCTCCCGGCGTCGACACCCGCGCCGGCGACCGCGCACTGCGTGTCGGGCAGCTCTGCGGGCTGTTCTACGGCATCGCGTCGGTCCTCGAGCCGGAACTGCGTCTGCAGGCCTTCATCCGTGCCGGCGAGCTGCCGCGCTTCTACCTGACGCCGGGCTTCTGGCTGTTCATGGGGCCGGTCCTGCTGGCGATGCTGGCCGGACTGGCGGGCATCCTGCTGCTGCTCAACCGGCGGCCAGACCGCGCCGAGGCGGTACGCGTCGTCGCCATGGCGCTGGCCACGCCGATGTTCGTCGCCGGCTTCGTGCTGCCCATCGACTACGCAGCGCTGGTCGTGGTCATCGGCGAGATGATCTTTCTGGTCGGCGCCGTTCACTACCACGTCCTGCAGGGCCAACGCGGACAGTTCATGTCGCGCTTCCTGTCGCCGCAGGTGGCGCGGCTGGTGTCCGAGCGCGGGCTCGACCAGGCGATGCGCGAGTCGAGCCGCGAGATCAGCGTGGTCTGCTGCGATCTGCGCGGGTTCACCCGCTACGCTGCGGCGCACCCGTCGAGCCAGGTGCTCGCGGTGCTGCGCGAGTACTACGACGACGTCGGCTGCGAGGCCGCCAGCTTCGGGGCCACGATCAAGGACTTTGCCGGCGACGGCGTGCTGATCCTCGTCGGTGCGCCGCTGCCGGTGGCGTACCACGCCGCGCGCGCGATCGAACTGGCGCAGCGCATCCGCGTCGTCGGCGCTGCGCTGTGCGGACGCTGGGAGCGGCCCGGGCATCGCCTCGGGATCGGCGTCGGCGTCGCCACGGGCATGGTCACCGTCGGCATCATCGGCTCGGCGTCGCGACTGGAATACACCGCGGTCGGTTCCGCCGTGAACCTGGCCTCACGCCTGTGCGAGCTGGCGGGAGACGGCGAGATCCTCGTCGATGCGCGCACGGCGGAACTGGCCGGCGATCCGCCGCTGCTGCAGTCGCGGCCGCCAGCGGCGCTCAAGGGTTTCGCCGGTCCGGTCGCGCATCACGCCGTGCCGGCCTGAACGCCGCGACCGGCTCAGTCCGCGTCCTGTGGCCCCACGGCCGTGTGGATGTTGCCGTCGGCGCCCATCCACGCGCGGAACATCGCACTGGAGTTGAACGGCAGCGCGAGCTGGCCTTCGTGGTCGATGGCGATGCAGCCGCCGCGCCCGCCGAGACGCCGCACCTCGTCGAGCCCGTCGTCGCAGGCCCGCGCCAGATCCCAGCCGCAGTAGGTCATCCGTGCATGCACCTCGAAGCCGAAGCCGCTGCGGATGAAGGCCTCGCCGGTCCCGGTGCAGGAGATGGCCGCGCTGCGGTCGTCGGCGAAGGTGCCGGCGCCGATCACCGGCGTGTCGCCGACGCGGCCCGGATGCTTGTTGGTCAGTCCGCCGGTGCTGGTGGCCGCCGCCAGGTGGCCCTCGGCATCGCGCACGACGGCGCCCACCGTGCCGAACGCGGCATCGGGCGCCGCGAACGACGCGTCGTCATGATCGAGCACGATCACGCCGCGGGCGTGCGCCTCCTTGAGCTGATGGAAGCGGATCTCGGTGATGAAGTGGTCGGGCGTGACTTCCTCGAGGCCGAGTTCGCGGTTCAGCGTCTCGGCGCCGGTGCCGGTGAACATCACGTGCGGCGAGCGTTCCATCACCGCGCGGGCCAGCCGTATCGGACTTTTCGCGCGCATCACGCCGGCCACCGCGCCGCATGCACGGTCGAGTCCGGACATGATCGCCGCGTCGAGTTCCGGCTGGCCGTCGCGATTGAGCACGGCGCCGATTCCGGCGTTGAACAGCGGGCATTCCTCGAGCAGGACAACCAGATGCTCCACCGCCTCGACTGCCGATGCGCCGTCCTGCAGCAACTGCCGTCCCTGCTGGGCGATGTCGCGCAGCGCGGCGCGCTGTTCGCGGGTGTCGGTGCGGTCGAGGGCGAGATCGCCGGCGCCGCCATGCAGGGCAAGTCGGATCATGTCGGACGCGAAAAGAGTGTGACGGCCGTTGCATCGGCGTGCACGGGGAGGGGCTAACTTAGCGCATCTTTCCGCCCGGAGCGTTTCATGTATCGATTTCCGATGCTGTTGGCTGCCGCACTGCTCGCGAGCTGCGCGATGCAGCCGTCGGCGCGTGTCGTGTCCGGTGACGGGCCCGGCATCCGCGCGGCCCGCGCCGAGCCGGCGCAGGGTGCCCGGCCGCGCGTCGCGGTGAGCGCATTCGAGTTTCGCGGCGATGCCGAACTCGGCGCAGGACTCGCCGACATGCTCACGGCCGCGCTGTTCAATGCCGACCGGTTCATCGTCCTGGAGCGCGCGCGCCTGGCCGAGGTCACTGCCGAGCAGGACCTCGCCGCCAGCGGACGCATCGATCCGCAGACCGCCGCGGCGACCGGGCAGATCGAGGGTGCCGAACTGCTGGTGCGCGGATCGGTCGTGCAGTTCGAACGCGACTGCGCGGGCGGCTCCGTGATCCTGGCGTCGACCCGGACGGCGTGCATGGCGGTGAACCTGCGCGTGATCGATGCGCGTACCGGCCGCATCGTCAACGCAACGACCGTCGAGGGCTCGTCGCGCAATGCCGGCGTCGGCTTCACCTACGCGCGCAGCGACCTGCCGATCGGCCTGGGCGCCTACCGCAATACGCCGATGGAACAGGCGCTGCGCGCCTGCATCGACGCAGCGGTCGCGCACATCGTCGAGACCAAGCTCTGAGAAACGTGCGCGCCGCCCTGCTGCTGACGGCGGCCGTGCTGACCGCGTGCGCGCCGTCGGCACGGCTCAGCCGCGGCGACGGCGAGTCGATCGCCGCGGTGCGGTCGCTCGCCGCGGACGCGAGACCGCGCATCGTCGTCGCGGCCGTGGTCGACCGCAGCGGCGAGGACGAGTCGGTCGACGCCGCCGTTGCGGCGCTCAACGCGCGGCGGTCCGCGGAGACGCCGCTGACGTCGCAGGCCCTGCTCGCCAGCGTGCGCGACCTGCTGATCACCGAGCTGTTCGCCTCGGGACGTTTCGTCGTCCTCGAGCGGGAGGCGCTCGATGCCGTGCTGGTCGAGCAGGCCTTCGTCGCCGAAGCCGCCGAGCTGGCGCTGCCGCCGGCGACGCTCGAAGGGGCGGACGTCCTGGTGCTGGCCGCGATCACCGCGATCGACCCCGGGCTGGACGGGGGCGCACTGCCGCTGCCGGTGCCGCTCGGCGATGACGGCATCGGCCTGCTGCACCTGCGCGCCGCGCGCGGATACGTCGCGCTCGACCTGCGCGTCGTCGACGCGCGCAGTGCGCGGGTGCTCGACGCCGCGACCGTCGAGGGGCGTTACTGGCGCCTGGGGGCGGACATGAGCGGCTACTTCGACATCGGCGGCGATATCCTCGAACTCCCCGGCCTCGCGCGCCTGTTCCGCAACACGCCGCTGGAAGCGGCGCTGCAGCGCATGAGCCTCGCCGCCGTCGCGCATATCTCCGGCGTCGCCGAGCGCTAGCGTTTCCGCGGTGTCTCCCCGGCGCAGGATCGGCATACTCCGCCGGTGACCCTGATCCTCGGCTTCATCCTCGCCTACATCGCCCTGCAGCTCGCCTTCGCCGCGTGGGCCGCGCGCCGCGTGCGCAACGAGGTCGACTACCTGCTTGCCGGCCGCCGGCTCGGGCCGTGGCTGGGCGTCTTCACGGTCTTCGCGACCTGGTTCGGCGCCGAGACCTGCATCGGCGCCGCGGGGCAGGCGCACGTGTCCGGCCTGTCGGGCGTGAACGCCGATCCCTTCGGTTACGCGCTCGGCATCGTCGTCATGGGGCTGGTGTTCGCCGTACCCCTGTGGCGGCGCGGCATCGTCACGCTCGCCGACCTGTTCCGCCAGCGCTTCGGCCCGGGGGTCGAGCGATGCGCCGCGGTCATCATGATCCCGACCTCGCTGCTGTGGGCGGCGGCGCAGATCCGTGCCTTCGGCCAGGTGCTCGCGGCCTCGTCCGATCTCGGCGTCGGCGTCGCCGTGACCCTCGCGGCGGTCGTCGTCATCGTCTACACGGCGACCGGCGGCATGTGGGCCGACGCGATGAGTGATCTGGTCCAGGGACTGGTGCTGATCGCCGGCGTGATCCTCGTCGGCATGCTCGTCTGGCAGTCCGGCGGTGCCAAGCAGCTGGCGGCGCTGCCGCCCGAGCGCCTGAGCTTCGTCGACGGGCAGGCGTCGTGGCTGGTCACCCTCGAGACCTTCGCCGTGCCCATCTGCGGTTCCATCGTCGCCCAGGAGCTGGTCGCGCGCATGCTGTCGATCCGCTCGCCGCAACTCGCGCGGCGCGCGACCGCCGGCGCCGGTCTGCTGTACCTGCTGGTCGGGCTGATTCCGGTCGGCGTCGGGCTGGTCGGCGTGCACTACGTGGGCGAACTCGACGAGCCGGACCAGGTCCTGATGCAGGTGGCGCAGACGCAGTTGCCCACCGTGCTCTACGCCATGTTCGTCGGTGCGCTGGTCTCGGCGATCCTGTCGACCGTCGACTCGGCGCTGCTGGTGTCGGGCTCGCTGGCCGCCCACAACCTCGTGCTGCCGCTGCGCCCCCGGCTCGACGAGGCGGCGCGGCTGCGCGTGAACCGCATCGCGGTGATCCTGTTCGGGCTGACCGCCTATGTGCTGGCGCTGGCGAGCGACAGCGTCTACGACCTCGTCGTCACGGCATCGAGCCTGGGATCGGCCGGCATCCTCGTGACGCTGCTGGCGGCCCTGTGGGCGCCGCGGTTCGGCGCCGCACCGGCGGCGTACGCGGCACTGCTTGCCGGCCTGCTGACCTATGTCGGCGCCGCCTGGGTCGGCGCGGCCGACTATCCCTACCTGATGTCGCTGGCAGCGGCCTTCGCCGCCTACGCGCTGCTGTCGCCGCTCGGCACGCGCCGCACGGCCGGCACCGTGCCGGCCTGAGCGCCGTGCGGCGCCCGCAGGGTCAGCGCCAGCTCAGCTCGCGGGCGCGCACGCCGCGGCCGTCGCCATCCTGCCCCAGGCTCTGCCAGGCGATCAGCGCGCGGCCGTCACCGCTGCGTGCCACCGACGGGAACAGCGAAGCGTAGGCGCTGCTGCTCACCAGCAGCGGCCCGAAGATGCCGCCGTCGGCATGCTGCACGGCGAAGCGCACCCGGTCCGCGGCATGCGCCGCGAGCAGCAGGTCGCCGGCGGGCGACAGGTCGATCGAGTTGCGCTCCACCAGTCCGGACGATGGCGGCAGCACGACCGCGGCCGGTCCCAGCGGGCTGGACGGACCGTCGTAGCGGCGCACGAAGATGCCGAGCGGCACGTTGCCGAAGGTGTAGGCCTCCCAGGCGATCACGAACTCGCCGGTCGGCGCCATCGCCACGCTGGCGAGATCCGCGTCGATGCCGTCGGCGACCGCATTGACGTCGTAAGGCTCCGACAGCGGCAGCAGGTCGGGGCCGAAGTGCTGCGCGCGCAGCACCGTGCCGGCCGAGGCCGTGGCCCAGACCAGCACGAAGTTGCCCTGCGCGTCCATCGCCACGCGCGGCGCGCGCGGGTACTGGTCGGTGGCCTGCACCGTCGTGCGCGTCGGTGCGGTGCGCGGCGTGCCGTCGGCGCTGTACACGCGCGCCTCGATCCAGCGGTCCTCGAGCTGGTTCTGGCCCAGCTCCTCGGCGAGCGCGCCGACCTCGCGGTTGCTCCATGCGATCACGAAGTTGCCGTCGGCCCCCATCGCGACCTGCGGCTCGGACTGCGAGTCGCGAATCGAATCGTCCGGGCCGACGCGGAATTCCTCGCCCAGGCGCGTACCGTCGGCGGCGAAGCGCTGCGCGAAGATCGTGCCGCCGGGGCTGCCCTGCAGCGAGCTGCGCCAGGCGACGACGAAATTGCCTTCGGCGTCCATGCCCACGGCGGGAAAGCTCTGCCGGCTGACGGTGTAGCTGTTGACCTGGAACTCGGGCCCTTCCGGCACGCCGTCGACGATGCGGCGCGCGAAGATGCCGAAATGGCTGCCGTCCTGGCCGAAGCTTTCCCAGACGACGACACCGCGGCCGTCACCGTTGGCGGCGACCACCGGACGCTGCTGGTCGAGGGCGGTCGTCGTGTTGATCGCGGCGGAGTCGCCGGTCCCGGGTTCGTTGCTCGAACCGCAGCCCGCGGCCAGCAGCACGAGCAGGACGGCGGCGCCGCGGCGCAGGTCGATGTCGGCGCGGATCATCGCGAAAACCTCTTGAAGAAGTCCCACATCGCGCGGTTCGCGCGCAGGTTCTGGGTGGTGATGCCGGCCACCGGCACGAAGTCGAGAACACCCGGCCAGGTGTGGCCGCCGCCGACGATCGTGTAGAGCGCGGCGCCGCCGTTGTCCGGGCAGTTGTCGTAGCTGTCGAGCTGGATCTGCGTGCCGTCGTCGACAGGTGCGGGCAGCGTCGTGCGCGTGGCGTTGGCCTCGCAGCCGTTGACCTCGGCCCAGAACGCGGCGGCGTCCTGGGCGCCGAGGGCACCGACGCCGAGCAGATCGCGGAGCAGCGACGGAACGCCGGGGCCGTACGGCACCTGCTCGTCCTCGGTGCCGTGGAAGAAGGCCATCGGTGTCGGCACCGCCGGCGCGCACTGCCGCGCCAGCGACTTGCGCATCGTCGCCGCCACCGAGGCGCCGGCGGCGATCTTGCCCGGATACTCGCAGGCCATGCGCACGGTCATGTTGCCGCCCTGCGAATAGCCGGTCATGTAGATGCGCGCGGGATCGAGGTCGTATCGCGCGACGTATTCGTCGATCATCGCGGCGAGAAAGCCGGCGTCGTCCGACGCGCCGATCTCGTTGGGATTGTGGGCCCAGGTGGCGTCGTCGGCGATCGGCAGCAGGATCACCACGCCCTCGTCGCGCGCCAGCTCGCCGATCTCGGTGAGGTTGGCCATGCTCGACGCGCTGCCGAGGTTGAAGTGCAGCACGACGATGGCGGGTGTGCGCGAGCCCCGGTCCTGCGGCTGCATCACGCCGACGCTGCGGGTGACGCCGTCACCGGAGTAGGTGAACGTGTCGTAGGTGATGCGCACGTTCTCCCAGGGCAGGAACGACAGCGCCGACGCGGGCAACGCGCACAGTGCAACCAGCGCCGCCAGCGCCGGACGCACGAATCCCCTCAGACCACCGGGCATCTCGATCTCCTCTGGATAGGGCGCCGCGCCCCGCTTGCGGCGGGTGCGGCGCGGCTGCTCAGTATTTTACCGAGCAACCGTACGGCCGCGTCACGGCGTGCTCGATCGGCTCGCCGGCGATCGCCTGCGCGAGTGCCAGCTCCACGTACGGCGTGGCCTTGTCGATGTCGTCGGGATCGGCCGACGGGATGCTGTCGATGCCACCCGCGTACACCAGCGTACCCTCGGGATCGACGATGAACATGTGCGGCGTGGTCTTGGCCTCGTAGAGACGGCCGACGTCGCCGCTCTCGTCGAGCAGCACGTGCGTCGGCACGGCCCCGCGGCTCTCGCTCAGCGCATCGGCCTGCGCGCCGCTGACGTGGCCCTGCTTGCCCGGCGCCGAAGAGATCACCGACAGCCAGGCGACATCCTGGTCGCGCGCCTGCTGCTGCAGCGCCTGCATGTTCCCCTTGTAGTGCTTCTGCACGAAGGGGCAGCCGTCGTTGGTCCATTCCAGGACGACGAACCGGCCCTTGAAGTCCGACAGGGCGACGGTCGCGCCCTTGCTGTCGGTGGCGGTGAAGCCCGGAGCCGGCTTGCCGACGGTGGGGGCGGCTGCGGCTGCGCCGGTGGCGAGGGCCGCGGCAACGGCGAGGGCGGAAGTCAGACGCATGATCAACTCCTTGCAGGGCCCTCCGGGGGCGGGATCACGACATCCCTGTCGCGGCTCCCGGGAAGGCGGGTTAGCGGATGGCGGCGATGACGATCTCGGGTGTGAGCAACTGCGGCAGCACCACGGGGTCTCCACCGTCCGGGTATACGAGATAGAGCGGCACGCCGTTGCGGCCGAAACGTGACAGTTCTTCGGTGATCAGCGGATCGGCGCGGGTCCAGTCGCCCACCAGGAAGGCGACGTCGTGCTCGGCGAAGGCGCGCTGCACCCGGTCCGACTTGAGCGCGACGCGCTCGTTGACCTTGCAGCTCAGGCACCAGTCCGCGGTGAAGTCGACGAAGACCGTGCGGCCGTCGGCGCGCAGCTCGGCGACGCGCTCGCTCGACCAGATCTCGGCCCCCTGCGCGACCGCGGCCGGCGTTCCCTTTTGCGCCGGCACGGCCGCGAGCGCCAGCGCGCCGGCGAGCGATGCCAGCTTCAGGCTCGACGCCACCACGCCGCGCGACGGCCACAGCCACAGCGCGAAGGCGATCGCGACCAGACCCATGAGTACCCGTGCCAGCGCCTGCGCATCGGTCTGGCGCACCAGCACCCACAGCAGCCAGACCACCGACAGATACAGCGGGAAGGCCATGAACTGCTTGAAGGTCTCCATCCACGCGCCGGGCCGGGGCAGCCAGCGCGCCAGGGCCGGGAACCAGCCGAGCAGCAGGAAGGGTAGCGCCAGGCCCAGGCCCAGGGTCGCGAACACCAGCAGGGCGACCCAGGCCGGCTGCGTCATCGCATAGCCGAGCGCCGTGCCCATGAACGGTGCCGTGCACGGGCTGGCGACGACGACGGCCAGCACACCGGTGAAGAACGCGCCCGAGAGTCCCGGTTTCTGCGCCAGCCCGCCGCCGAGATTCATCAGGCCGACACCGAACTGCGCGGCGCCGGAGAGCGACAGGCCGAGCGCGAACAGCACGTAGGCCATCAGTGCGACGAAGACCGGCGACTGCAGCTGGAAGCCCCAGCCGACGGCCTCGCCCGCGCCGCGCAGCCCGATCATCGCCGCGGCCACGAGCACGCAGGAAGCGATCACGCCGGCGGTGTAGGCCCAGGTCTGGCGCCGGCGTTCGCCGTGGTCGTCGGCGCCGGACTTCATCAGCGAGATCGCCTTGAGCGACAGCACCGGGAACACGCAGGGCATCAGGTTGAGAATCAGCCCGCCGAGCAGCGCAAACAGCAGGACCAGCACCAGCGCCGGCGGCGGCGCACCGGCATCGCTGCCTGCGCTACGCGGCGCGGCATCGACGGCGGGCAGCGGCGCCCCACCCGGGACGACGGCGACGCTGCCGGGTTCGGCGCTGATTTCGTAGGCCATGGTGCCGTCGTCGTTCTCGATGACGAGCACGCCGTCGACGCGGGCGGGCGCATCGACGAAGTACGGACTGGTCGTCTGGCTCAGGCGGACCCTGCCGGGTGATGCCGCGATCCGCTGCGGCGCCGCGTGGTTGACCAGGTCGTTGGCGTAGGGAAAGAACGCGATCGACCGGGGCGCGGCCTCGCGTGCGGGGCCTTCGATCTCCACCGAGACGTCCTGCGCGTCGACGGCGAAACGCGCCGGCCATCCGGGTGCCGGCCGCGGCAGCTCGCGCAGGGCCTTGTCGAACAGGTGCGCCCAGTCGGGGTTCGGCTGCAGGGCGTCGCCGGTCAGCGGCAGCGTCAGCTCGAGCGCCGCCGAGCCGGGCACGCAGATGTCCTTGCACGCCAGCCAGCTCGCCTCGGACTGCAGCGTCATCGTCGCCGCATCGACGCCTTCGTCGATACGGATCGTGACCGGATGCAGGGTTTCTTCCGCATAGCCGTAGTTGGTCAGCTCGCCGAGCGACTCCGGGTGCGGGTAGGGCCACTGGATCTCGCCGGCCTGCACGCCGTCCGGCAGGGTCCATTCGAGCTTGGTGGGGATGCCGGAGTCGCCCGGATTGCGCCAGTAGACGTGCCAGCCCGGCTCGGGCCGCAGGCGCAGGCCGACGAGGTTGTCGCCGACGCGCAGGGCCGTGTGCTGCGCATGCAGCTCGGCTTCGACCTCGGCAGTGCGCACCGGGGCCGCCGCCGCAATGCCCGACAGGCCGAGCGCGAGCAGCGCGCTCAGGCAGCGGCCGGTGAAAAGGCGTGAAGTCATGGATTCGTCGGAGATGGACAGGCGTCAGACCGCGATCCGCCGCCGGAGGTTCAGCATCCGGGCGACGACGGACGACGTGCAAGCCTAACAGCGTGGCCGCCGCGACGCGCCTGCGGTTTCGCCGCGCCGCGTTCGGCGGCAAACTGCGGGCATGAGTCCCCGTGTGAAAGCCCTGCTCGCGCTGTTGCTGCTCGGCGCCTGGCTGACGCCGGCGCCGGCCGCGGCCAGCGGTTCGATGCGCTGCGGATCGCGCCTGCTCAGCGAGGGCATGCTGGCCGCCGAGGCTGTCGCGATCTGCGGCGAACCCGACTTCGTCGACGTCTGGCCGTCGCCCCGCGGCCATGGCTACGGCTACGGCCTGCACGACAGCATCGAGGAGTGGATCTACAACCGTGGGTCGAGCCAGCTCCTGCGCGTGCTGCAGATCCGCAACGGCCGTATCCACAGTATCGGCACCGAAGGCTACGGCTTCGCCGAACAGGGCGCCGGCAGCTGCGGACAGACCGACATCCTGCGCGGCATGACCAAGTACCGGCTGCTGGCGCGCTGCGGCGAACCGCTGGCGCGCGTGGCCGACCACGTCTTCGTGCCCGACCGGCGGCACCGTCGCGGCAGCCTGCACGACAGCTACAACGCGGTGATCCGGGTCTACCGCGAGGAGTGGACGTACAACTTCGGCTCCAACCAGTTGCTGCGCATCGTCGTGCTGGAGAACGGCCGCGTCGAGGATGTGCGCGTCGGCCGTCGCGGCTTCGATCCGTAGTCCGCGCGCTGCGGCCGGGCGTATGATCGGCGCCCGTTTTTCGAACAGGCTCGTCCGATGCCCACCGAACGTCCCTACGACATCGTCCTGTTCGGCGCGACCGGCTTCACCGGTCAGCTCGTCGCCGAGTACTTGGCCCGCGCCGGCGGTCGCGCGCTGCGCTGGGCGCTCGCGGGGCGCAATCCGGACAAGCTGCGCGTGGTGCGCGCGCGCCTGACCGACGCCGCCGCCCACTGCCGCGAGCTGCCGCTGATCGAGGCCGACGTCGACGATCCGGCCTCGCTGCAACGCCTGGCACGCAGCGCGCGCGTCGTCATCACCACGGTCGGGCCGTACATCCGCTACGGCGAGGGGCTGGTCGCCGCCTGCGCTGCGGCCGGTACCGACTACGTCGATCTCACCGGCGAGCCGGAATTCGTCGACCGCATGTGGCTGCGCTACGACGCGGCGGCGCGCGCCAGCGGCGCGCGCATCGTGCACTGCTGCGGCTTCGACAGCATTCCGCACGACTTGGGCTGCTGGTTCACCGTGCAGCAGCTGCCGGAGAACGTGCCGCTGCGCGTGCAGGGATTCGTGCGCGCCGGCGGGCAGTTCTCCGGCGGCACCCTGCATTCGGCGATCACCGCGTTCTCGCGCCTGGGCACTTACGCCCGTGTGGCACGCGCACGCCGCCGCGCCGAGCGCCCCGAGCAGGCGCGACGCGTCGGCGCGATCCATCGCGGTCTTCGCTACGTGCGCGAGCTGGGTACGTGGACACTGCCGATGCCGAGCATCGACCCGCAGATCGTGCGCCACAGCGCCGCGACGATCGACCGCTACGGTCCGGATTTCCGCTACGGCCACTTCCTCCAGGTCAAGAAGCTGCCCAGCGCGCTGGCGCTGGCCGGCGGCGCCGGCGCGGCGCTGGTCGGCAGCCAGTTCGGCCCGACGCGCCGGCGCCTGCTGGCGCTGCGCGAGCCCGGGCAGGGGCCGGACGCGCGGCAGCGGGCGAAGGGCTGGTTTCGCGTGACCTTCATCGGCGAAGGCGGCGGGCGGCGTGTGCGCTGCGAGGTCAGCGGCGGCGATCCGGGCTACGGCGAAACCGCGAAGATGCTGGCCGAGTCGGCGCTGTGCCTGGCGCATGACGCACTGCCTGCGGGTGGCGGCGTGCTGACGCCGGCGCGGGCGATGGGCGATGCGCTGATCGCGCGTCTGCAGGCCGCCGGCATCGTGTTCCGCGTCGTCGAGGTGCAGCCGTGACGCCCGCTTTCTGGCTGGCGCTTGGCGCGGTCTACGGGTTTCTCGGCGTCGCGCTGGGCGCCTTCGGCGCCCACGCACTCAAGACGCGCCTGAGCGCGGAACTGCTCGTGGTGTGGAAGACCGCGGTCGAATACCAGATGTATCACGCGCTTGCGCTGCTCGGCGTCGGTCTGCTGCTGCGCCAGCTCGGCACCAGTGCGCCGCTGCAATGGGCGGGTGCGGGTTTCGCGCTCGGCGTGCTGCTGTTCAGCGGCAGCCTCTACGCGCTGTGCCTCAGCGGCGTGCGCGTGCTGGGGGCGATCACGCCGTTCGGCGGGATGTTGCTGCTCGCCGGCTGGGCACTGCTGCTGGTGGCCGCGCTTCGCGGCGCCTGATCGCCGCCGTCTTGTCGGCGCTATTCGCCCAGCGCCGCCAGCAGGCGGGCGCGAACGTCCTGCAGCGCCTGCTCGCGTGCCGACTGCATCGCCTGCGCCAGCTCCTCGCGGAACTGTTCGTGCACCGCGCGCAGTTCGACGTCGAACTGCTGGCGCCGGGCGTCGTGGTCCTGCGCACGCTGCTGGTGCAGGGCGTCCATCGTCTGACGCTGCTCTTCGCGCAGGGCCTCCAGCGCCGCCTCGTACTGGCTGCGCAGCGCCTCGACCGCCTGATCGCCGTGGCGGCGCAGGCTCTCGATCTCGCGTTCGAGGTGCTTGTGCACGTTCGCCAGGTCGCTGCCGAGACGCTGCTCGATCGCGTTGAGGCGCGCCTCGATTGCGCCCGCGCGCGCCTCGAGCGCCTGCGTGATCTGCGCGCTGTCGGTGCTCGCGGTGGCGAGATCGGCGCGCAGCAGGTCCAGCGATTCGCGCAGTTCCCGCAGCTCGCCGGCGTCGGCGGCAGCCGGTGTCGCCGCGGCGGTCCGGGCGGGCGCTGCCGCCACCGAGGTGTCGACGGCGGGCGCGGTCGGAACGGGATGCGGTTGCCCGGCGGGCGCGGAGGGCACCGGTGCCGGCGCCGCAGCCGACAGGGTCTCGATCTGCTTGAGGACGCGTTGCAGCTGGTCCGGGCTCGGCGGCTTCTGCAGCACTTCGGCCGCACCGCGGCTGCGCGCCTCGGCGACGAAGGCGCCGCCCTCGTTGGACGAGCAGATCACCACCGGAATTCCGGCGGTCTGCGGATCGTCCTTGATGTGCTGCAGCGCGGCGAAGCCATCCTCGCCGGGCATCACGTGATCGAGGAAGATCAGGTCCGGGCGCTGGTCCTGCAGCCAGGCGTAGGCGGCGCGGGCACTGTCGGCCGTGTCGACGCGAAACGCGTGCCCCTCCAGGTACTTGCGCAATGCGAAGCGGGCCGACTTGGAATCGTCGACGACCAGCGCGATGCGTTCGCCCATGCCAGCTCCCGGTGGCGTGCAGAGGGCTGCAATCTAGCATCGCCGGCGGACGGTGGCGCAACAAAAACGCGGCAGCGCCAGGCGCTGCCGCGAAGAAGCGTACCGCTGGTGCAGCGACTTACTTCTTCTTGGTCTTCTTTGCAGCCTTCTTCGCAGCTTTCTTGGCAGCCATGATCGACCTCCGATTGCGAAAGATGGCTGGCTCCGTAGACCCGATGTCTATGGTCTGCCAACCACGACTGATAGTGTCATCGCGTTTGTCAAGCCACAATACCTTGTATCAAGCCAGCCGACGAACGGTCAAAACATGACCATTGCCCCCGCCTCCCGATGAGCCGTCCCCGGATCTTTCCCGCGCAGTGGCAGCTCGCCTGCGAGGTGCTGGGAACGGTGCTGCGCGAAGGACGCGCGGCCGACCGCCTGTTGCAGGCGACCTTCCGCGAGCGCCGGGCCATGGGTGGCCGCGACCGCGCCCGCGTCACCGAGCTCGTCTACGGCAGCCTGCGTAACCTGCGACGCCTGCAGCGCGTCGCGGGTCGCAGGGAACCGGCGGCCCTCTGCGCCGTGCATGCACTCGACACCGGCATGAGCGATGCGGAGTCCCTGACGCGCCTCGGCGTGGCCGACGCCGCGGCGCTGGCCGCACGGCTGGCGCAGTTCGACGCCACGACGCTGACGCCGGCCGAAGCCCTCAACCTTCCGGACACGGTGTACGCCGCCTGGGACGCAGCGATCGGTGCCGGGGAAACCCGTGCGCTCGCCGCCGCGCTCGCGCAGCAGGCACCGGTGGACCTGCGCGTGAACGCGCTCAAGTGCGCGCCTGAGCAGGCGATCGAGGCGCTCGCCGCGGCGAACGTGGATGCCGGGCCGACACCGTGGGCGCCGCTGGGGCTGCGGCTCGCCGGCCGCGCGCCCCTGCAGCAGCTCGCCGCGTTCCGCGACGGCTGGATCGAGCCGCAGGACGAGGGCAGCCAGTTGCTGGCCTTGCTCGTCGGCGCGCGGCCGGGCGAGCGCATCGCCGACTGGTGCGCGGGCGCCGGCGGCAAGACCCTGGCGCTGGCGGCGGCGATGCGGGACAGCGGCGAGCTCTGGGCGATCGACATCGACGCGCAGCGTCTGCAGCGCCTCGGCCCGCGGTTGCAGCGCGCCGGCGTCGGCTGCGTGCGCGTGCACGCGCTCGACACGGTGCCCGACGAAACGACTTTCGATGCCGTGCTGGTCGACGCGCCCTGCTCGGCCACCGGGACCTGGCGTCGCCAGCCGGAGGCGCGGCTCAAGCCGCTCGATGTCGCGGCGCTGGCCGCGCAGCAGCGACAGATCCTCGAACGCGCGGCGCGCCACGTGCGAGCGGGCGGACGCCTGGTCTACGGGACCTGCAGCCTGCTCGATGCCGAGAACGCCGCCGTGGTCGAGGCCTTCCTTGCCGGCCATCCCTCATTCGAACCTGTCGACGCCGGCGACGTGCTCGCCGCGCAGGGCGTCCGCTTCCCCGGGCGCTACCTGCAGCTCTGGCCCCACCGGCACGGCACCGACGGCTTCTTCGGCGCCGTGCTGCGGCGGGTCGCCTGATCCGCGGCTACGAGCCGACGAAGCTCAAGGCAAAGCTGACCGGAATGCCGGTGGCGATCGACTGCAGGCCGGCGACCTCGCGCAGCTGCTCGACACCGGCCACCAGGTCGAAGGCCGCCGCATCGACGATCACCGGCTGTTCGCTGGTGACGAGCCAGCGCTGGGCGTCGAGCCGCGTCACGCGCAGCATCGCCGGCATCGTGCCGGCGAGGCCGTGCAACTCCAGCCGAACGTCCGTGCGCAGCAGTTGCGACGTGCCCGGCGCCAGGGCACCGATGACCTGCGGGTCGACGCTCAGCGTGACCACCGCCTGCGGATAGGACGCGGCCTCGAACAGCAGTTCGCGCATGCGCTGGTCGCGGATCTCGATGCCGGTCTGCACCGACTCGAGCCCGACCTTCAGGTTCGCCTCGCCCTCGGCATCGACGGTGCCGATGAGATCGGTGAAGCGGTGGACCTCGGCGATGCGATCGTTCTTGATCGAGACGAAGCTCAGCTGCGAGGCCTCGGCGTCGAGTCGCCACAGGCTCGGCTGTGCCGCGGTCTGCGGTGACGCGGTGGCGACGCCCGTGGGCTCGGCCGGCGTGGGGGCGGCGGGCCTGGAACAGGCCGCGAGCGCGCACAGGGCGACGAGCATCGCTGCGGCGGCTCGTGAGGGACGGTTCGGGGGGCGTGTCGGCATCATCGGGTGCTCCATGCGGGTGGTCAGGGCGAGGCCGGGCAGGCCTCGTGCATCGGAATCTGACCGAAGGGGTCGCCGAATCGTTCGTCACAGACGAAATCCCAGTCGGTCAGGGCGTCGAAGAAGGCCAGCAGGTCCGCGACCTCGTTCTCGTCGATCGCGAAGCCGATCATCAGGGCGTCCTTGTTCGGATTGCGCGCGCCGTCGCCGGCATACGGGCCGCCGGCGACATGGCGGCCGCCGCGCGCGTAATGGTCGACGACGACCTCGCGCAGCGTCGCGATCGAGCCATCGTGCATGTACGGCGCGGTCAGCGCCACATTGCGCAGCGTCGGCGGGCGGAACCGCCCCATGTCCGTGTCGCGGAACGTGAACGCGTACAGGCCCGGGTTGTTCGCCGGGTAGTTGCCGCTGGCCAGCGGATATCCGGTTGCCGGTCCGCGGATGTTGTACAGGCCGGTGTTCTTGTACTCGATGTTGTCGAGCGTGGTGCCCGCGTGCACGACCGAGTTCGCGAAGTTGAAGCCGTTGTGGCAGTGGTGGCACTCCAGCCGCTCTGAGTTGAACAGGGCCTCGCCGCTTCGTGCCGCCGCGCTCATCGTGCCGCGGTCGAAGGCGGAGTTGCCGGAAATCAGCGTCGCGGTGAACGCCGCCAGCGCCCGGGCGACGTTGTCGAGCGTGAACGGCTCGGCCGCATCGGGGAACGCTTCGGCGAAGCGCTGCACGTAGTCGCCATCGGCACGGAAGCGGTCGAGCATTTGCTGCTCGCGGCCGGCCCAGCCCAGCTCCACCGGGTCCTCGTTGAGCAGCACCAGCAAAGCCTGCTCGCGCAAGGTGCGGACGTTCGGATTGGCCCAGTTCTGTCGCGCGTTGTAGACCGCATTGACCAGCGTCTGCGCATTGCGCGGATGCACGTCGCCACCCGGGGCAAGCGAGGTCGTGCGTGCGTCGGTGAAGCCCAGCCGCTGTTCATGGCAGCTCGCGCAGGAGCCGTTGCCGCCTGCCGCGAGCCGCGGGTCGTAGAACAGGTGCCGGCCCAGCTCGACCATGGCGACCGACATGTCGGCGGGCGCCCGCGGTTCCGGGAAGCCCGGCGGCAGGTCGAAGACGTACCGATCCGGCGGCGGCGCCGTCGGAACCGGCCCCGGATCGGTACCACCGCCCCCGCCGCCGCAGGCGCCGAGCAGCGCCGCGACGACGGGGACGAGCCAGCGCATGCGCGGACTCACGGGCCGACGCTGAACAGTGACTGGTCGCGACGCGGGATCAGCTCGTTCGGCGACAGCGCAAAGTCCAGGTTGAGCTGGGGGAGGATGGTCACGCACTCCGGGTCGCCCGGAAAGGACATGCAGCCCGGCGCCGTGTCCTGCGTGTTGACCGTGATGTCGAGCTCGCCGATCACCGGTGCGATGTCTGCGATCACGGGGTTGCCGGCCGCGACCGGCGCGTAGTCGAGGCAGATGCGCGGACGGTTCGGGTAGGTGCAGGCGGCATCCGGCGGGGCGCCGAAATCGCCGGTGCCGTTGCTGCAGCCGGTGCTGCCCAGGTGCACGAAGAAGTTCTGCGTCAGCTCGGCATCGGTCCCGGTGCCATCGCTGCCATCGCCGCCGCCATGGTCCTCGCCCTCGTGCTTGCCGTGGCCGTGTCCGCCACCACCGCCGTCGCCACCCGGCACCTTGGCGTCGAAGCGCAGGAAGACGCGGCCCGACAGCCAGCTCCAGCTCATGCCGGTGACGTTCAGTGGGCTCGGCGCCGTGGCGACGTCGCTGTGGTTCAGCTCGAAGGGTACGCCCAGTTCGAAGCACAGGCGGTCGTACTCGCCTCGCGGCGCGCTGCCGGTCAGCGTCAGGTTGCGCAGCCGCGCCGGGCTGTCGCACCCCTGTGCATGCCCGATCAGTGCAAGGTTGCGTTCGGCGTCCTGGTAGACGGTGCCGTTGGGCTTGGCCGCGAGCCGTACCGGGACCGTGCCGCTGGCGTTCTCGAGCGTCAGCTTGCTGGCGTAGAAGCGGAAGCCCTCCATGCGCAGCGGCTGGGCGGTGTTGCCCAGGCCCTGGTAGGCCGCGCCGCACACCGCCTCGTGGCCGTTGACGCGTAAGGCGAAGGCGAGATTGACGAGCTGTTCGTCATCGCCGTGCGCCTGCAGCGAGGCGACGATGTTGTCGACCAGCAGCGCCTGCTGCCCGGCGCTGTTGGCCAGCGCATCGAAGTCCACGTTCTCGAACCACTCCTCGTAGCGTGTCGCGATCGTGATCTCCAGCGCCATGTCCTCGGCGCCCAGCGGCACCGGCTCGGCGAACGGCAGGGTCACCCGGCGCGCGGCGGCACCGGCCTTGGCCTGGATGCACGCGTGTTCCGTCACGGCCGCCGCCTCGGCGTCGGACAGGCCCGCCGTGGTCGGGTAGTAGCAGGGCGAGACGTTCACCGACACACCTTCGAGGCCTGTGTCGAGACCGTCCCCGTGCTTGGCCGCAGCGCCCGGCTGCAGCTCCACCACCACACCGCAGTAGGTGCCGGCCGATGCGACCAGGGTGCCGAGACCGGTCGGCTCTGTCGAAACGACGTTGACCGCACCTTCCGGGGCCTCTCCGCCGTGGCCGGCGTGGGCCTGCGCGGCGCCCACGGGGTTGAGCGCGTCGAGCAGCGGCAGCAGGCGATGCGCCACCGTGGCCTCGCAACGCTGCAGCTCGACCGGGACGAGGTTGAGCAGGCCGAGCTGCAGATCGACCTTCACGCCATCGCTGCGGCGGAAGGTCACGTAGTCGGGATTCGAATGCTTGGCGTGGCTGTCGTCGTGGGCATGCGGCGTGCCGACCGGCTGCGCCTTGAGCGTCACCGAGATGCCGTCGCTGCGGCTGCCGGTGTCGGAGCAGGCCGCGACCAGGCCGGCGCCGAGCAGCAGGGTGCCCAGGCGCAGAAGCTGAAGATGTGTCATGTGAGAGTCTCGAAAGGAAAGATCAGAAGTCGTAGGCGAGGCCGACCCGCAGGACCGGGTCTTCCTCCTGGTGGCCGTTGAGGTCGTCGAAGACCGGCACTTGTGCGCCGGCGCTGACGACCAGCTCGTCGAACACGCGCAGCGCCACGCCGCCGAACGCCATCGCCAGCGTTCCGCCGGAATCCCGGTCCTCGATGCTCAAAAAGCGGTTGCGCCCGGCGTGCCGCGCGTCGAGGCCCAGCTGCAGCGCGAGCGTCTGCGTGAGGCCGTACTGCGCCAGAGCGGAAGCGACCACGGCATCGCTCGGCGAGAAGTCCTGATGGCCGTCGCCGAAGCTGAACCAGGTCAGCGTCGTCGTGACGAACCACGGATAGCGGAAGTACGAGTACCAGCCGCCGAGGTTCGGCACCGTGCTGCCGGCGTCCGGCTGCACGTCGATGTCGAGGCGTTCGCCAGCGGCGTCTTCGACCTGCTCGGCGGTCGGCAGACGCACGCCGAAGCGCACACCGGCCAGATGCCGGCCGCTGACACCGCCTTCGCGCAGCAGCGTCCAGCGGCCGACGAGGTCGATGTCGCCGAGTCCCTCGGCCTGCTGGCGCGCCAGGTCGCTATCGCGGATCTGCTTGCGGACGAAGGGAATCTGCGCGGCGACGCTCAGGTCGCCGGTGACGGCGTAGGACAGGCCGAGCAGCAGGCGCTGCTCGTCGGTTTCGCGTTCGAGCACGGCGGGATCGCCCTGGCGCTCGCTGCGGTGGACGTAGTCGACGCCGACGCGAAAGCGGCTCTCGAAAGGTTTTTCTGCGCCGAACAGGCTGATCGTGTAATCCCCGCATTTGCAGGTCGAACAGGCCGATGCCGGCGCCTGCAGCAGCAGGGCGGCGAGGCCGGCGGCAACGGCCGGGCCCCGGAGACGGGATGACATGGAAAGGCTCCCTCGACCGCAGCAGCGGTCGCTGAGTGAAACGGCGACGCGCGCAGGCGCGTCGGACGGGCTTCGCTCAGGTGCTCAGGGGCGGGGCGCGCGCGGGTGGTCGTCGCGCGCGGCGAGAATCGGCGATCGCCGCATCGGTCGGCGTCGCGACGATGACGACCGTTTCCGGAGCGGTGCCGGCTGCGGCCGGCGATTGCGTCGCCGCGCTCGCATGCGCGCCGACGCAGGCATGGCAGTCCGTCAGCTCCGGCGCGGCATGGTCGGCGTCGAGTGCCGCGACGACTTCGGCTGGCAGGATCTGCCGCAGTTCGGCGGCGAGGCTGGGCGTCACGCCGGCACCGCACAGCGCGTAGCCGAGCGGATCGCCCGACCGGTCGGCGTAGGCGGCGGCGTGGACCTGCGGCAACAGCAGCTGCATCAGCACCGCCAGGGTGCCGAACCAGACGCCGAAGTGCCGGAACGTTCGCATGGGACGGCGATTCTGGCAGATCGCCCGCGCAGGCGGAACGCCGCGTGCCGGTCGTGCTCCTATACTCGTGCCATGGAGATGACGGTCATGCAGCGCCTGTCGAACGCGATCCGCACCCAGCGTGCGGAGCGCGCCTTCGGCGTGGACGCGCTGTGCCGCATGCTCGAAGGCTATCTGCCGGATCAGCACGTCGCCGAGGTGCGCCGCGCCGCCGAGTTCGCCACCAGCGTGCACGAGGGCCAGCGCCGCACCTCCGGCGAGCCCTACGTGTATCACCCGCTCGCGGTCGCGCGCACGCTGGCCGAGATGCGCATGGATCACACCACATTGATGGCGGCGATCCTGCACGACGTGATCGAGGACACCGGCGTGTCCAAGGAATCGCTGGCGCTGGGCTTCGGCGAGGATGTGGCCGAACTGGTCGACGGCGTCAGCAAGGTCACCAAGATCGAAGGCCGCACCCGCGCCGAGATGCAGGCGGAGAGCTTCCGCAAGCTGCTGCTGGCGATGACCAAGGACCTGCGCGTGATCCTGGTCAAGCTCGCCGACCGCCTGCACAACATGCGTACGCTCGGCCATGTCTCGCACGAGAAGCGCCGTCGTGTCGCGCGCGAGACGCTGGAGATCTACGCGCCGATCGCCCAGCGCCTGGGCATCAACTTCATCCGCACTGAGCTGGAGGACCTGGCCTTTGCCAACCTCTACCCCAAGCGTCACGGCGTGCTGCAGGAAGGCGTCAGCGCGCAGCTCGGCGACACGCGCAAGCTGATCCGCGAGGTGGAGCAGAAGCTGTCGACCACACTGCGCGAGGAGGGCATCGGCGCCAGCGTCGTCGGCCGCCAGAAGAACCTGTTCGGCATCTACCAGAAGATGCGGCGCAAGAAGCTCAAGCTGCTCAAGGTCACCGACCTGCTGGGCTTCCGCGTCATCGTCTCCAAGGTCGACGACTGCTACCGCGCGCTGGGTGTCGTGCACCACGTCTACAAGCCGGTGCCGCTGGAGTTCGACGACTACATCGCCAACCCGAAGGCCAACGGCTACCAGTCGCTGCACACCGCCTGCGTCGGGCCCATGGGCCACAAGATCGAGGTGCAGATCCGCACGCGCGACATGCACCACGTGGCCGAGAGCGGCATCGCCGCGCATTGGCAGTACAAGCAGGGCGCGCGCGAGGGCCACAAGCAGCCGCAGGCGCGCGCGCGCGAATGGGTGGCGAGCCTGTTCGACGACTTCGGCAACGCCAGCCCGATCGACTTCGTCGAGAACGTCAAGGTCGACCTGTTCCCGGACGAGGTCTACGTCTTCACACCCAAGGGCGAGATCCGCCGGCTGCCGCGCGGCGCCACGCCGGTGGACTTCGCCTACGCGGTGCACTCCGACCTGGGCGACCACTGCGTTGCCGCGCGGCTCGACGGCGCGCTGGAGCCGCTGAACTCCACGCTCGCCAACGGCCAGACCGTGGAGATCATCACCGCGCGTCACGCGCGGCCCAACGCCGCCTGGCTCAACTTCGTCAAGACCGCCAAGGCGCGCTCGGCCATCCGCAACTATCTGCGCCAGCAGCACGAGGACGAGGCCGTGCGCCTCGGCCGCCGACTGCTGGAGATCGCGCTGCGCGAGCTGTCGGTGCCGGCGTCTGTGCTCAAGGACGATGCCAAGCTCGAGCCGGTGCTCGCCGCCAACAAGCTCGCCGACATCGAGGAACTGTACGCCGCCGTCGGCAGCGGCCAGCGCCTCGCGCCGCTGGTCGCACGCCACTTCCTGCCCAAGGGCGCGGCCGAGGTGCAGGACGAGGGCGGCGCCGCGCCGCTGGCGATCGAGGGCACCGAGGGCCTGGTGCTCGACTACGCGCGCTGCTGTCACCCGCTACCGGGCGACGAGATCCGCGGCCACGTCAGCGTCGGACGCGGCATCGTCGTGCACCGCATCGAGTGCAAGCACGTCAAGGGCCGGCCGCAGGACTGGGTGCCGTTGGCCTGGTCGGAGAAGGTCCTCGGCGACTTCATCGCCGAACTGCGCATCAAGGCCTACAACAAGCGCGGCCTGCTGGCGCGCATCACTGCCGAGCTGGCCAACGCCGAGGCCTCGATCGAGAACGTGCAGATGCCCGACCGCGCGGGCGGCGAGGCCGTCGAAATGCGCTTCATCGTCGCCGTGAAAAGCCGCGTGCATCTGGCGCGCGTCGTGCGCCGCATCCGCCGCATCGAGTGGATCGAGCGCGTCTGGCGCGCGTGATCGCACGGGCGCCGCTGAACATCGTCATTCCCGCGCAAGCGGGAATCCAGTAACGTCCGGCGCGAACGGCGCTTAGCGCCGCCTGGATTCCCGCATGCGCGGGAATGACGGATTGCCATAGAGAGGCCACAAGCAAATGACCCGCCGCATCATCCAGACCGACGCCGCGCCCGCCGCCATCGGCACCTACTCGCAGGCCGTCGCCTGCAGCAGCGCGAAGGAGACCGTGTATCTCTCCGGCCAGATTCCGCTCGACCCGAAGACCATGAGTCTGGTCAACGCGACCATCGAGGACGAGATTCACCAGGTCTTCCGCAACCTCAAGGCCGTCTGCGAGGCCGCCGGCGGTTCGCTGGCCGGCATCGTCAAGCTCAACGTCTTCCTCACCGATCTCGCGCACTTCACCAAGGTCAACGAGATCATGTCCAACTACTTCGAGGCGCCGTATCCGGCGCGCGCCGCGATTGGCGTCGCCAGCCTGCCGCGCGGCGCGCGCGTCGAGGCCGACGGCATCCTCGTGCTTGACTGACCCAAAGCGAAAATCCCCTCGCCACCCGTCTGCGGGGGGAGAGGGTCGGGGAGAGGGGGGCGACGGCGCAGCCGGCGTGTTCCGTTCTGCACGGTCGAAGCTCGGGAACGGCAAGGCGGCACGGTCGCCGCTGAATCTCGACTCGGAAATCACCTACCTCAAGGGCGCCGGTCCCGCCGTCGCCCAGCGCCTGCGCACGCTGGACCTGCGCTGCGTGCGCGACCTGCTGTTCCACCTGCCCACGCGCTACGAGGACCGCCGCAAGCACACGCCCTGCGCGCGGTTGCGGCCGGACACCGACGCCCTGGTGCGCGGCCGTATCGTCGCCGCCGACGTGCGCTTTGCCGGGCGGCGCACGCTGCGCGTGGTGATCGATGACGGCACCGGCGGCCTGCTGCTGCGTTTCTTCCATTTCAATCCCGCGCAGCGCGAAAGCCTGGCCGTCGGCCGCTGGCTGCAGGCCTACGGCAGCGTGCGCACCGGCACCGCCGGGCCGGAGATGGTGCATCCGCAGTACCGCGTGGCCGACGAGGCCGAGGCGCTGCAGCCGGACCCGTACCTCGCGCCGATCTACCCGCTGACCACCGGCATCACCCAGCAGCGCCTGCGCGGCCTGATCGCGCTGGCGCTGGACCTCGCGGCGGCCGACGCGGCGCTGGCGACGACACTCCCCGGCCTCGACGGCCCCGCCACGCTCGACGCGCTGCGCGCCATCCACCATCCGAAGAGCGATGCCGACGCCGAGGCGCTGATCGAGCGCAGCCATCCGGCGCAGACGCGTCTGATCCACGAGGAACTGCTCGCGCACCAGCTCGGCATGCGCCTGCTGCGCGGCCGGCTCAAGGCGCGGCCGGCGCCGGCCATCCGCAAGCCGGCCGATGCGGTATCCGCCCTGCTCGGCGTGCTGCCGTTCGCGCCCACCGGCGCGCAGCGCCGCGTGCTCGACGAGGTGGCCAAGGACCTGTCGGCGAGCCGGCCGATGCTGCGGCTGGTGCAGGGCGACGTCGGCAGCGGCAAGACCGTCATCGCCGCCGCCGCGCTGCTCGCGGCCTGTCGCGACGGCCTGCAGGCCGTGCTCGTCGCGCCCACCGAACTGCTCGCCGAACAGCACCTGCGCACGCTGAGCGCATGGTTCGAGCCGCTGGGCATCGCGCCGCTGTTCCTGTCCAACCGCGTGAAGAAGGCCGAGCGCTCCCGCGTGCTCGAACGGCTCGCCGCGCCCGAGCCGGCCATCGCCGTCGGCACCCATGCGCTGCTGCAGGACGGCGTGGACTACGCGCGCCTCGCGCTCACCGTCGTCGACGAGCAGCACCGCTTCGGCGTGCAGCAGCGCATCGCCCTGCGCGAAAAGGGCGGCAAGCTCGCGCCGCACCAGCTCATCATGTCCGCCACGCCCATCCCGCGCACGCTGGCGCAGACGCTGTACGCGGACCTGGACGTCTCCGTCATCGACGAACTGCCGCCCGGTCGCACACCGGTGACCACCGTCGCGCTCTCCGCCGCCAAGCGCGCCGAGATCGTCGCGCGCATCGGCAGCGCCTGCGCCGAAGGCCGGCAGGCCTACTGGGTCTGCACGCTGATCGAGGAATCCGAAGAACTCGATGCCGAAGCCGCCGAGGCCACCGCCGCACGGCTGCGCGAGGAACTGCCGCAACTGCAGGTGGGGCTGGTCCACGGCCGCATGAAGCCGGACCAGAAGGAAGTGCAGATGCGCGCCTTCAAGGACGGCACCACGCAACTGCTCGTCGCCACCACTGTCATCGAAGTGGGCGTGGATGTGCCCAACGCCAGCATCATGGTCATCGACAACGCCGAACGCCTCGGCCTGTCACAGCTCCACCAGCTTCGCGGTCGCGTCGGTCGCGGCGCACGCGAGAGCCAGTGCGTACTGCTGTACCAGCCGCCGCTGAGCGACATGGCCCGCGCCCGCCTCGAAACCCTACGCGCCACCACCGACGGCTTCGCCATCGCCCAGCGCGACCTCGAACTGCGCGGCCCCGGCGAACTGCTCGGCCGCCGCCAGACCGGCGACATCGGCATGAAGCTCGCCGACCCGGTGCGCGACGCCCCTCTCGTGCCGCCGCTGCAACCGCTGGCCGACCGCCTGCTGGCCGAACACCCGCCGCTCGCCCGCCTGCTCATCGCCCGATGGGTCGGTGATCCGGAGCGGTACGCGATGGTGTGAGGAAGTTCGCGGCGCCGTGGTGCCGATGCAGGTTCAATGCGGCCTGGACGAGGTGCGGCGTTGGGGGTATCTGCTCGACGTCCTGCCTCGGCTTGGCGCGTCGTCGAGGGCTTACGGGAGGCAGCCCAGCATGCCAGTCGTTCTCCGCATCGGACCCTACCGGCTGTTCTTCTACTCGAACGAGAACGACGAGCCGCCCCACATTCATGTGCAACGGGAGCGCGCTTTGGCTAAATTCTGGCTCAGGCCCGTTGCGCTGGCTTCAAGCACGGGGTTTTCTGCACGAGAGCTGACGAGGCTGTCCAGAGTCGTGCAGGAGAACGCGGCACTGCTGGTGGAGGCTTGGAATGAGTTCTTTGGCGCTGCAAGATGATCCTCACGCGGAACATGTTCATTGCACGGACGATGAGCTTGTCGTGGCGCTGACGGACGGGCGCACACTCTCCGTCCCGCTGACTTGGTTTCCGCGGCTGGCCAATGCGCGACCGGAAGATCGCGCCAAGTTCGAACTTCTCGGGGACGGTCAGGGCATCCACTGGCCGATGCTTGACGAAGACATCAGCATCCGCGGGCTGCTCGCCGGCAAGCCGTCGTTCGAAGCGGTGCCCAATCTGAGAATTAAGCCGGCGGGTCGCGGATCGATTCCCTCCGCATAACCTCATCCCTGATCTGTCCGCTGGGTGGCTGCCCCTTTCGAGCGCCCTATCGCGGAGCCGATTGAACTGCAACCAGGCGACTCAGCCGCTTACAGCCTTCGGGGGCAAGTTATCGAACCTATAGCTGAGTTATGGAACCGGTCTGGTTCCTCAATTGGGCGTTATGTGTCTTAATCCCGTTCAATTCCGGCACCTGTGATGAACTCCGAGTTGATTGCCCGTTCTGTCCGCGTGCCTTTGGCTATTGTGGCGGCCGTTTACGTAGCCTTCATGTTCGTTGCGCCGTTCGTTGAAGGCCGCGGAAGTTGGGAATATGTCCAAAGCGTGTGGGATCGGTGGCAGGGCCTCAATGTCGGCATGCTTGCGCTAGCCTCCAGTGTCACAGCTTTCTATATCGCTAGATTCAATGCCGATCGTCAGCGCCTGCGTGAGTTTGCAGTTGCCAAGGCATTTCTCCCTCACGCGCTCAGCGAATTAGTTACCTACTTTGAGGAATCGTCGGCAGTATTCAGGTTGGGTTGGAACTCGGCTCCCGGAGAAAGGCCGAATTTTGTAATTCCCACTCTGCCGGGCCAGTACAGAGAGGTGTTTGGGAACTGCATACGTCATGCTGATCCAGCCGTAGGTGATTACCTAGCGAAGATTCTTGCAAAGCTCCAAGTGCACGACTCAAGGCTTCAGGACTACATGAATGGCGGCCGTCTATCCCATAGGTTCAATCCGGATAGGCCGAACCTTCTCGTGTACATGTACCGATTGGGAGAGCTCCAGGCTTTGGTTGCGCGTTTGTTCGACTATGCGAGAAACCGTGAGCCGTTCGAATCCGCATCCCTAACGTGGGATGATTTCCACAACGCCTTTGGTA
The DNA here is from genome assembly GCF_003201205.1 of Sinimarinibacterium flocculans. GTDB lineage: Bacteria > Pseudomonadota > Gammaproteobacteria > Nevskiales > Nevskiaceae > Solimonas > Solimonas flocculans. The sequence continues at coordinate 459,427 of NZ_QICN01000003.1, read as the reverse complement.
ATTTGCGGCTATGGCCGGATGAATTCGAAACGGAAGGTGACAGCCTTGAAGCTTTCACTAAAAGAGCCATCGGACGCAATAGTGCAGGCAACACATAACAAATCGTTGCAGCTGACGTTTGACCCGCCACCTCTTTTTGCTGCCGCCAAAAGCGGCGTCGCCTCAAACGCAGCTGAACTCAGGCGTTGAGGCTGTAGAAAAGGTCCGCTACCGTGACGACAATCGAAAGCATGGGCACGACAGCCGCCTTGGATGCCGCTCAGAATGTTGAGCGCGCCTTGAGCGAACTGTCGCGAGCGTCTTCTGGCCTTTTTACGAGGTCGACGGAGATGTTCGGACTTTTTCTACACTCTACGTTGAGCGCCTGCCTGCAGCTTACTCCGTCGCACCGTCGCACCGTCGCACCGTCGCGTAGGACGCGGGGAAGCGCTGAAGCGACAGCTCTTGGGGTACGTCACGCATGAGCGACTGGCTGCAAATCGGCCTGATTACCTTGCTGGCCGGGCTGGCGATGCCGGCGGGTGCGGCACTGGCGAGCGCGGAGCGCATCCGGCCGCGCTGGTTGGAGAGCGAGTTCCGTCACGGGGTCATCGCCTTTGGCGGTGGCGCATTGCTGGCCGCGGTGGCGCTGGTGCTGGTGCCGGAGGGTGTGCGGGGATTGTCGACCGTCACGGTCTCGGTCTGCTTCGCGGCCGGGGCGCTGGCGTTCATGGCGCTGGACCGCGCACTGGCGCGCAACGGCACGCCGATGGGGCAGCTGGTGGCGATGCTGGCGGACTTCGTGCCGGAGGCGCTGGCGCTGGGCGCGACCTTCGTGACCTCACGCTCGGCCGGCATCGTGCTGGCGGCGATCATCGCGTTGCAGAACGTGCCGGAGGGCTTCAACGCCTATCGCGAACTGTCGCGTGCCACGCACTATGGATCGGCGAAGCTGATCGGCGCGTTCACGCTCATGGCGCTGCTGGGGCCGGTGTTCGGCATCGCGGGGCACTTCCTGCTGTCCTCGCAGCCGGCGATCGTGTCGGGGATCATGCTGTTCGCGGCCGGCGGCATCCTGTACCTGATCTTCCAGGACATCGCGCCGCAGGTGCGGCTGAAGAATCACTGGGCGCCTCCGCTGGGTGCGGTGGCCGGGTTCCTGGCGGGGCTGGTCGGACATCTGCTGGTGCACGGAGGCTGAGCGATGGCGCGGAGCGAGGTCAGGGGAAGCCGGCGCAGGCAGAGGTTCGCGGGCCCGGCGCTGGCCGTCGCGGCGGTCGCAGTGCAGGCGCAGCCGCTGCCGGTGATCGACATGCACCTGCATGCGAGCGACCCGCAGAGCTATGGCGGCCCGCAGACGGTCTGCACCAACCGGGACGCGGTGAGCTTTCCCCCGGTGGACCCGCGCGAGACGATCACGGTGCAGAAGACAGCCGTCTGCGCGCGACCGCTGATGTCGGTGCAGGGCGGCCAGCAGAACGCCCGGCGCACCGGCGAGCTGATGGTGCGCCACAACGTCTACGGCGTGCTCGACGTGACGCGCGACGAGGGGCTGGACGCGAGCCTGGCCCACGCGCAGGCCTGGGAGGCGCACGCGCCCGGGCGCTACTGGGTGGCGCTGGATTTCTCCGACGCCAATCTGCCGCCGCTCGATGCGCTGGAGGCGCAGGTGCGGCAGGGGCGCATCCGGCTGTTTGCGGAGGTGAGCCCGCAGTACGACGGCGAACTGGCGACGGCGGAGCGGCTGGCGCCGTACTTCGCGCTGGCCGAGCGGCTGGACGTCCCCGTGGGGCTGCATCTGGGCGAAGGGCCGCCGGGCGGCACGCACGTGATGCCGGGCAGCCGCTACAGCCCGGCCGCGGGACGGCCGCTCGACATCGACCCGCTGCTGCGGCGCCATCCGAAGCTGCGTGTCTACGTGATGCACTACGGCTCGCCGCTGGTGGAAGAGATGATCGCGCTGCTGTACGCGCATCCGCAGCTCTACGTGGACGTGGCGCAGAACAACTGGGGCTTTCCGCGCGCGCACTTCTACCGTCAGCTCCGGCAGCTCGTGGATGCCGGCTTTGCCCAGCGCATCCTGTTCGGTTCCGACCAGATGATCTGGCCGGACACGCTGCCCATCGCCATCGAGACGATCGAGCAGGCGCCGTTCCTCACCGCGGAACAGAAGCGCGACATCCTCTACCACAACGCCGCGCGCTTCCTGCGGTTGAGCGAGGCACAGATCGCCGCGCATCATGGCGGCGCGCCGGCGCCTCGCAACGACACGCCAACGGGAGGTGCGCGATGAAGGTTCTGGGCATCCGCTGGTGCACGGTGAGCGGCGAGGCCGCCGCACAGGCGACGTTCTTCGATGCGCTGGGTCTGTCGCGCAAGGACCTGAGCGCCTTCGGCATCGCCGCCGAGCCGTTCGCCGGCGCGGTGTTCCCGGCCGGCGAGAGCTGGATCGAGCTGTGGCCGGCCGGCCCGCAGATGCCGGAGGGCACGATGCTGCAGGTGGTCGTCGACGACGCCGATGCGTTTGCGGCGCATGCACGTGCCAACGGCCTGTCGCCGGAAGGGCCGATGGACGCGCACGGCGAGCGCATCTACATGCTCAAGGCGCCGGGTGGCCTGCAGGTGTCGTTCCAGTCGCGCCTGCCTGCCTGAGCACGCCGGAAGCCCGGCACGGCAGGCCACGCGGACGACGCGCTCCGCACTGCGATCCAGCACTCAGTTCCCCCGCCGATCGCGATGGCGCGCCGTCTTGCGCGTGGCTAGCATCGCTCGTGCGGCCCGTGTCGGCAGCAACGGGGACGCAGACAAGAAACCGGCGCCAGCGCCAAAGGGGGGATCATGAAGCGTTCATCGATTGCGGCAGGCGCACTCGCCTGCGTCGTGGCGTGGCCGGCACTGGCTGGCGAGACGCAATGGGTCGAGCCGGGGGCGCGCCTCGCTTGGACCTTCGGCGCCGGGGCGAACCAGGCTACGCCGTCGCTGAGTCTTGGCCTGTTCCCGAACGATCGGGGCTGGCAGCGCCTGTGGGCGACGGCGGGTGCGGACGAGCTGGCCATGGCGGTCGACAAGCCCGCTGTCTTCGAACTCAGACTCGATGGCACGGCGAAGGATCTGCGGCTCATTGGGCTGTCGCTGGGCGCCGACTCGTCGCAGTCGGAGGACAGCTCCGGCAACTGGGGCACGCGCATCGGCATGATTGCGCTCGGCCTCGGCGCGGCGCTGGCCCTGGTGGTCTACGCGGTGGGCGACGCCGTCGAAGACAGCAACCCGACCGTCCAGGGCAACGGTGACAACGATAGCCCCGGCGACGCCGATGACCCGTGCTTCGACCTGCCACTCGGCATCAACGGTTGCCTGGGCGGACGCTAGCAACCGGTGGGGTCGGGCGGGCTGATCCGGACGGTGTGACTCATGGGGCGCGGAATATCGGCGGCGTCAGTGCCGCCGGCACATCAGGGAGGGGTTCTCATGCTGGCATTGCGGATGAGCAGCGTGTTGGTGGCGGCGTTGGTATGGACGGCAGAAGGCGCGGCGCTCGAGCGCGGCGAGTTCCGCGGCGAGGCGCAGCAGGTGAATGCGGCCACCGACTTCGACGTGCTGCGGCCGCGGGTGGCCGTGTCGGCCACGGGCGATACCGTCGTTGGCTGGCTCGAGCTGGCCCGCACGGGGAATCCGCCGGCGGCGCAGGGCCGGGTCCGCTTCTACCGGGCGGACGGCACTGCGCGCGGCGCGCAGCAAAATCTGTATTTCGGTGTTCCCGATACGTCCTACTCGGACACCGTGGTCGGCATCGACGGTGCCGGTGTGAGCACGGCGGTCTGGATGTCGCAGACCTCTGCCACTGAGCCGGGGTCGCGGCTGCTCTTTCGCCGCTACTCCCCTGTCGGCGCCGCACTCGGGCCGGCGACGAGCATCGAGCTCGGCATCCGCGCCTCGCTCGGGCCGGAAGTGGCGGTGGCGCCCGATGGCAGGGCGATCATCGTCTGGAGCGAAGGGCCGGACGAAGGCCTCGTCGAGGTGCGAGCGATCCGCCTCGACAGCGACGGGGCCACGGTCGCGGCGCCGGCGCCGGTAGTGAGTATCGGAAGCACCGGCGAGGTGCCGCGCGTGCGCATCGGCATCGACGACAGTGGCGACGCCGTGATCGTCTGGGTGTTCGCTGATGACCTGTTCTGGAGGCGGCTGCCGTTGAACGGACCGCCGGGGCCGGTTAGCCAGGTCAACGTTGCCGCTGGCGTTCGTGCCGCAGACCTGGCGGTGGACGGCACCGGTGCATTCATCGTGACGTGGGTTGGCGAGGCGGCCGACCGGGTGCTGCGCCGGCGATACGACGCCACAGGAGCGCCGCTGGAGGGCGAGACGGAGGTTTTCGCCGGCACGGTAGACGGCGTCTCTGTGGATGTCGATGCGGACGGCGATGCGGTCATCGTCTGGGCTGCGAAGAGCTTCACGGAGTTGTTTGCCCAGAGCTTTGACGCCTCAGGCGCTGCGACCGCGCCGGGCGTCGTCGTCGCCGCGGTGGACGGCGCCAGTGTCGAGGGGCCCGATGTCGCGCTGGATGCGGATGGCGATGCCGTGATCGCGTGGCAACTGACGACGCGCACGGACGAGGCCGATCGCAATGCCTTCGTCCGCCGGATGACGGGGCCCGCCGATGTCGATCTGGCAATCGCGATCGACGACGGCGCGTCGGGGGCTCCCGGGTCGAGCGAGGGCCGCTATGAGGTGACCGTGACGAACACGCGGATGCCTGCCGGCCCGGGCATCGGCCAAGCCGATGGTGTGCTGGCTCAGATTACGCTGCCCGCGGGACACAGCCTCATCGACGTGGAGACGGATGGCTGGCAGTGCAGCGGGACGGCGACACTGCGTTGTGTGCCGGCCGCTTCGCTGCCCGCCGGCGATGAGCGCAGCCTGGTCTTACGGCTGCTGCGGCCGGATACGCTGTGCCTCGACGCCGAGGCGCGTGCGTCGGTGACCAGCCAGCAGTTCGATTCGGTGGGTGGCAACGACACGCTGGCAGACAACACATGGGTAGGTGCACCGGGCACGGTGAGCGTCGTCGCCACGGCGCGTATCGCGCCCGAGCCGGATGCAGAGGTGCTGATCGAGGTGCGGCGCGACGATGGCTGCGTCGGCGACCTCACCGTGAGCTTTGCGGCCGAGGCGGGGACCGCTACGGCCGGAACCGATTTCGGCGGCGGAGGCACGTTCGTGTTCCGGGAAGGTACGTCGCGCGCAAGCTTTCCGGTGAGCCTCGTCGACGACGCGATCGAGGAAGCGGACGAAACCTTCGATGTCGTGCTCACCGGCGCCGATGGCGGCGGCGCGGTCGTGGCGCCGGACCGAACGACCGTGACGATCGCGGACGACGAAAGCCGCGGCGGTGGCGGCGGGGCGATGCCGGCCACGCTGTTGTGGTTGCTCCTCGCGGCTGTCTGCGGGCGCCGTCGGCTGTTCGTGGTGCGGCGAACGTCTCGCTGACCCGGCTATGCGAGCGCGGCAGCGCAAGTGCCGCTAATCTTCGGCGCGCAATGAACGCCCCGACGCTCGACAAGCTGCGCGACTACGCCCTGCTGATGCGGCTGGACCGGCCCATCGGCATCTGGCTGCTGCTGTGGCCGACGCTGTGGGCGCTATGGTTCGCGGCCGACGGTGTTCCGGATCTGCACGTGCTTGCCGTGTTCGTGCTCGGCACCGTGCTGATGCGTTCGGCCGGCTGCGCGATCAACGACTTTGCCGACCGCGAGTTCGACCCGCATGTCGCGCGCACACAGCAGCGGCCGGTGGCGGCGGGCCGGGTGACGCCGGCCGAGGCGGTGCGGCTGTTCGTGGTGGTGTCGCTGGTGGCCTTCGGCCTGCTCACGTCGCTGAAGAACACGCTGGCGCTGGCGCTGTCGGTGCCTGCGGCGGTACTCGCCGCGCTGTACCCGTTCACCAAGCGCTGGATCAGCATGCCGCAGGCGGTACTCGGCGTGGCGTTCTCCTGGGGCATTCCCATGGCCTACGCGGCGGTGCGCCACGAGATCGCCTGGGGCGAGGTGCTGGTGCTGATGGCGGCGAACCTGTGCTGGGTCGTGGCCTACGACACCTACTACGCGATGGCCGACCGCGCGGACGACCTGAAGATCGGCGTGAAGTCCTCGGCGATCCTGTTCGGCACGCGCGATCGTCTGCTCATCGCCGTGCTGCAGGCGCTGTGCCTGCTGTTGCTGGGCGGACTGGGGATCGCCGACGGGCGTGGCCCGCTGTTCTTCGGTGGCCTGCTGGTGGCGGCGGTGCTCGCGCTGCGGCAGTGGCAGCGCACGCGCAGCCGCGATCCGGCCGCCTGCTTCGCGGCGTTTCTCGACAACAACCGCTTCGGGTTCGCGATCTTCGCCGGGCTGGCGCTGGATCACGCCGGGCCGTGGCTTGCATCCGCACTCGGCGTCGTGGCGTAGTGGCCGGCATCCCTGCCCGGAAGTCGCCGATGTCCATGCTGCGCACGCTGATCCAGCCGATCGTGACCCTAGCCCTGTATCTGTGCCTGGGCATGGGGCTGACGGGCTGCGGTGCTTCGGCGGCGATGCGCGTCGACGAGGGCCTGGTCTTCTCGCCACCCGACTGGCCGCAGCCGCTCGCCGGCGACCTGGTGCGACCCGACGGATGCAGCCGCTGTCCGCTCGTCGTGCTGGTGCATGGCGGGAGCTGGAAGAGCGGCAAACCGGGGCACATGCGCGGTTTCGCAGAGGCGCTGGCGGCGCGCGGTTACGCCTCGTTCAGCGTGCAGTACCGGCTGGTGCCGGACTGGCGCTTTCCGGCGCAGCTCGAGGACGTGCAGCTGGCGCTGCGCTGGCTGGCGCGCGAGGCCGATGCGCTGGACATCGATGCCGGGAGGCTCGGCATCTGGGGCTACTCGGCCGGCGCGCACTTGGCTTCGCTCGCGGCGCTGGTCACCGACGCCCCGCGCGTGCGTGTGGTGGTGTCCGGCGGCAATCCCGCGGACCTGCTTTATGCGTCCACCAGTCCGTTGGTGGAGGCGCTGATGGGCGGCCCCTTCGACGACATGCCCGACGCCTATCGCGCGGCTTCGCCGCTACACCAGGTGACGGCGGACGCGCCGCCGACCTTCATCTACCACGCGCGCTGGGACTGGATCGTCGCCACCGAGCATGCGCGACGCCTGCAGGCCGCGCTCGACGATGCCGGTGTGCCGAACGAGCTGCACTGGCTGCCAATGCGCGGCCACATCGTCGGCTTCTTCCTTCCCGGCGAGGCGCGCGATCGCGCGATCGACTTTCTGGACCGTTACCTGCGCGACTGATCGCTACGACCCGGCCATGCGCAGCATCTGCCCGCAGAGCCAGGCGCCGTAGGTGCCGAGCGCATAACCGAGCACGGCGAGCAGCACGCCGACCGGCGCGAGGGACGGATGGAAAGCGCTGGCGACCACCGGCGCACTGGCCGCGCCGCCGATGTTGGCCTGGCTGCCGACGGCGAGATAGAAGGTCGGCGCCTTGATCGCACGGGCGACGATCAGCAGCAGGCCGGCGTGGAAGGCGATCCAGGTCAGGCCGACGCCGAACAGGCCGGGGTTGGTGAAGATGGAGCGCAGGTCCATGTGCATGCCGATGCTGGCCACCAGCACGTAGAGCATCGCGCTGCCGACCTTGGACGCGCCGGGGCCTTCGAGTTCGCGCGCGCGGGTGAACGACAGGATCAGCCCGAAGGTCGTCGCCAGCACGACGATCCAGAAGAACGTGCTCGACAGGCTCAGGCGTTGCGCCCACGCGCCCTGTTCGTCGAAGAAGGCCGCCAGCGGTGTGGCCAGTGCGTGCGCGACGCCGGTGAGGCCGAAGCCGATCGCGAGCATGAACATGAAGTCGCGCAGCGTCGGGATGCGCGCGTGCTCGCTGACGAAGCGCTCCATGCGCGTGCGCAGGTCGGCCAGCGCGGTGGTATCGGCGCCGCGCTTGGCATCGAGCTTGTCGGCACGGCCGGCCATGTACAGCAGCACCGCCATCCAGATGTTGGCGACGATGACGTCGACAGCCACCATCATGCCGAACAGGTTGTTGTCGACGGCGAAGATCTCCTTCATCGCCGCCTGGTTGGCGCCGCCGCCGATCCAGCTTCCGGCGACCGTCGTCATGCCGCGCCAGACCTCGCCGCTCACCGTCTCCGGGCTGAGCGTGCCCCAGATCAGCAGCGCCAACGGGCCGCCGAGCATCACGCCGACGGTGCCGGTGAGGAACATGATCAGCGCCTTGGGCCCCAGGCGCAGGATCGCCTTGAGATCGATCGACAGCGTCAGCAGCACCAACGTCGCCGGCAGCAGGTAGCGCGAGGCCACCGGGTAGAGCTGCGAGTGCTCGCCGTCGATGACACCGAAGGAGTTGAACAGCGCCGGCAGGAAGTAGCACAGCAGCAGCGCCGGCACGTAGGTATAGAACCGGCGCCAGAACGGATGCGCGCTGCCGGACGTCCAGAACACCAGACCGAGCAGCACGCACAGCAGGCCGAGGGCGACGGCGTCGTTGGTGATCAGGGGCGTCTGGCTCAAGGCTTCACTCGCAGGGATGAAAGGCGCAAGCCTCCGGCATCGCGCCGGCGTCGGCAAGCCGGGAAACTCCCTGCACCCTGCTGACAGGACGCTGTCAGGAGCCGGTCCTTAGCCTGCGCGTCGTGCATCGATGCACGAACGATCGGAGACGAAAGATGCTGGCAGGCAATGTGGCGAACTGGTTCGAGATTCCGGCGCCGGACCTGAAGCGCGCGACGCGCTTCTACGAGTCGGTGCTGGGCGTGACGCTGCAGCAGGAAACGATGGGGCCGGTGCAGATGGCGATCTTCCCGCATGACCCGAAGCTCGGCGGCGGCTGCCTCGCGCAGGGGCCGGGCTACCGGCCGTCGGAAGAGGGCGCGACGGTCTATCTCAACCTGAAGCAGGACCTGTCGGCACCGCTGGAGCGGGTCAAGCCGGCAGGCGGGCAGGTGCTGCTCGGCAAGACACCGCTGCCGGAGGGCATGGGCTTCTTCGCGCAGTTCGTCGACAGCGAAGGCAACCGCGTCGGCTTCTATTCGCCGGAGTGATGGCGCCATGACGACGCGTGACTACATCGAGTGGGCGCCGTTTCGCGTGCGCTCCGGGGTGTCGGAGGCGCAGCTGCTGGCGTCGTCGGCCGCCCTGCAGGAGCAGTTCGTCGCACGGCAGGCGGGATTCCGTACGCGCGAACTGCTCCGGAGCGCAGACGGGCAATGGGTCGACCTGGTGCGCTGGGACAGTCGCGAGGCGGCGGAAACGGCGATGGCGGCGGTCGGCACCAGCGCGGCTTGCCAGGCCTATTTCGTGCTGCTGGAACCGTCGGACGCGGCGGGCGGTGTCGTGCTGTTCGAGCCGGTCGCCGTCTACGCGTGAAGCTTGATGCACCGGGCGCCGCGCCGCATGCTCCCGAGCGCCCATGCGCCGCGCCGACCGTCTGTTCTTGCTGATCCAGGCCTTGCGCGGGCGGCGTGTCGTCACGGCACGCCGCCTCGCCGAGCTGCTGGAGGTGTCCGAGCGCACGGTCTACCGCGACGTGCGCGACCTGCAGCTCTCCGGCATTCCGGTCGAGGGCGAGGCCGGCGTCGGCTACATGCTGCGCCGTGGCGCCGACGTACCGCCGCTGATGTTCACGCGCGACGAACTTGAGGCGCTGGTCGTCGGCGCGCGGCTGGTCGAGGCCTGGACCGGCAGCCGGCTCGCACGCAACGCGCGGCAGGCGCTGACCAAGATCGAGGCGGTGCTGCCGGAGTCGCTGCGTGCCAGCGGCGAGCGTTCGCGCCTGTATGCGCCGCCGGTGCCGCGTCATGCGCCGGTGGGGCAGATGCTCGACCGGCTGCACGCGGCGATCGAGGCGCACGAGGTGCTGGAGCTGGACTATCGCCGCGAGGATGCGCAGACCTCCACGCGTCGCGTACGGCCGCTGTGTCTCGCGTACTGGGGCGCGGTATGGACGCTCGGCGCCTGGTGCGAGATGCGCGGCGGGTTCCGCAACTTCCGTGTCGACCGCATCGGCACGATGCGCGCGACGGGCGAGCGCTTCGAGGAAGCCCCGGGCACCAGCCTCGCCGACTACCTGCGTGCGGTCGACGCCGAGACCTGATCGGGTGGCGACGTCTACGGCGTACGCGCCGCAGCCCAGACCTCGACGCGCTCCGCGCCCGCGGCGCGGCAGGCGCGCGCGAGCTCGTCGAAGGTGGCGCCGGTGGTCATGACGTCGTCGACGAGCGCGACGTGCTGGCCGGCGAGGTCGGCGCGCACGGCGAAGGCGCCGCGCATGTTGCGACGACGGGCCGCGCGCGACTGGCCGATCTGGTCCTCTGTCGGGCGGGTGCGCCGCGCGCCGTCGAGGTCGAGGGTGATGGCGCACTCGCGCGCGATCACGCGCGCGATCTCGACGGCCTGGTTGTAGCCGCGCCGCATCAGCCGCAGCGGGTGCAGCGGCACCGGAATCAGCCGCTCCGGCAGCGCTGCGGCGCGAGCGCGCAGGCGTCGTGTCATCAGCTCGCCGAGCAGGCGCGCCTGGGCGAAGTCCGCGTGGTACTTGAGCGCGTGCACGCCGTGCTGGATCGGCGGCTGCAGGCGGAATGCGGCCCAGGCTGTGTCGAAGCGCGGGGCGCGACGCAGGCAGTCGGGGCAGGTGCCGGGCGCGGCCATCGGCAGCGCGCAGCGCACGCAGGCGGCATCGTTCCACGGCAGCTCGAGCGTGCAGGCGTCGCACAGCAGCGGGCCGCCGGTGGCGTCGTCGCAGATCCGGCAGCGTTGCGGCAGCAGGCGCTCGATGAATCCGTCAACCATGAGGCCGGTCTTCCGGTTGACAACTCACGGTTGCCGGCGGAACACTGCCGCGGCTCGCGCGCTTCCGGCGGTGAGCCGACATGCTGTATTTCGCTTTTAAGTTCAACAAATCATCACGGCTTGCCTTGGCCGCGGGGCGGGCGAGCCGGTCGGGGAAACCACGATGTCCGTAGCTGCCAATGATCATCCGCATGTGCGCCACGACTGGCGCCGCGAGGACGTCGAGGCGCTGTTCCGCCTGCCGTTCAACGATCTGCTGTTCCGTGCGCACAGTCTGCATCGGACCTACTTTGATCCGAACCGCGTGCAGCTGTCGACGCTGTTGTCGATCAAGACCGGCGCGTGCCCGGAGGACTGCGCCTACTGCCCGCAGTCGGTGCGCAACGACACCGGCCTGCCGCGCGAGGCGCTGATGGAGGTCGAAGCGGTGCTCGAGGCGGCGCGCGAAGCCAAGGCCAACGGCGCGACGCGCTTCTGCATGGGCGCGGCCTGGCGCTCGCCCAAGGACCGCGATCTGAACAAGGTCGAGGCCATGGTGCGCGAGGTCAAGGCGCTGGGCATGGAGACCTGCGTGACGCTGGGCATGCTCAAACCCGAGCAGGCCGGGCGCCTTGCCGATGCCGGGCTGGACTACTACAACCACAACATCGACACCTCGCCGGAGTTCTACGGCAGCATCATCACCACGCGTACCTACGAAGACCGGCTGAACACCCTCGCCAACGTGCGCGACGCCGGCATCAAGGTCTGCTGCGGCGGCATCGTCGGCATGGGCGAGCAGGACAAGGACCGCGCCGAGCTGCTGCGCCAGCTCGCGATCATGCAGCCGCACCCGGAATCGGTCCCGATCAACAATCTGGTGCAGGTCGAAGGCACGCCGCTCAAGGGCGCCGAGGAACTCAACCCCATCGAATTCGTGCGCACGATCGCGGTTGCGCGCATCCTGATGCCGAAGTCGCATGTGCGGCTGTCGGCGGGGCGCACCGAGATGTCCGACGAGATGCAGGCGCTGTGCTTCTTCGCCGGTGCCAACTCCATCTTCTACGGCGACCGTCTGCTGACGACCGAGAACCCGCAGAATCTCAAGGACCGCGCGCTGATGGCGCGGCTCGGCATCGAGCCGCAGGCGGGCGAGGTGGCGGAGGCCGACGCGCACGGCGAGGTCGCCGGCTGCGCGTCGGCTGCGCAGGCGGCCAGCGACGGCCCGCACGGCGCAAGGGCGGCGTAAGCCCATCCCCGGATGCGCGGCGCCGCGTCGCTGCATCTGCTGTTCGGCGCACTGCTCGCCCTGGTCGTGGTCGAGCTGGCCGGACCGCGGCTGCTTCACGATCCGGACCAGCGCCTGATCGACGCCTCGGTGCAGCGTCACGCCGCATCGCGCACCCCCGATCCCGACATCGTCGTCGTCGACATCGACGAGGCCAGTCTCGCGCGCCTGCAGGACGAGGCCGGCAACTGGCCGTGGCCGCGCGCCGTGTATGCCGAGCTGGTGCTGGGCCTGCTCGCGCAGCAACCGCGGGCAATCCTGTTCGACATCCTGTTCGCCGAGGCCGACCGTTTCCGCCCGGAATCCGACGCCGCCTTCGTCGCCGTGCTCGAAGGGCAGGATCGCGTCTACCTGCCGATGCTGCGGCTCGACCCGGCCGACGACGCGCGCGGCCTGGCGCTGGCCGAGTTCGGGCCGCTGCTCGGTGCCGACCGCAGCGCAGGGGCCGATCCCGCCGCGCGCGCAATGCTGCTGCCGCCGGCCGCGGTACCGGCCGGGCTGTGGCGGACCGGGGTGATCAACTTCGTCGAGGATGTGGACGGCGTCGGCCGGCGCTATCCGCTGTACGTCGACATCGACGGCTGGCGGTTGCCGTCGCTGCCCGCCCGGGTCGCACGCGATCTCGGCTACGAGGTTCCGGACGGCGACACGCTGCTGCTCGACTGGCGCGGCAGTGCGGCCCGCAGCTATTCGCGCGTCTCGTTCGCGGACCTGTACATCGATTTCCAGCGCCGCCAGCGCCAGCGTCCGCCCGACGAGTTCCGCGACCGCATCGTCATCGTCGGCACGGCGGCGTCGGGGCTGCGCGATCTGCGCGTCACGCCGCTGGGTTCGCTGTATCCGGGCGTGGACATCCTCGCGACCGCACTGGACAACCTGAAGAACGGCGACGCGATGCGGCCGGCGCCGGCGTGGTGGCCCGCCGCCGCGGCGGCGCTGCTGCTCGGATCGCTGTGGCTGGCTTTCCTGTGGCACCGCCATGCCGGCGTGATCGGCGTCGGGCTCGCACTGGCGACGCTGGTGCTGCTGCTCGGTGCGCATGCCGCGGTCGGCGCCGGCTGGCGCGTCCCGGTGATGCTGCCGGTGCTGGCCGCCTGGGCCGGTTATGTCGGCGGCGCGCTGCTGGCCTACCTGCGCGAGAAGCGCGCGCGCGAACAGGCGGTGCGGCTGTTCGCGCGCTTCCTCAATCCCGAGGTCGTCGACCGCCTGGTCGCGCGCGGCGAGACCGTCGAGTCGCTGTCCGGGCGTGCGCACGAGATCAGCGTGCTGTTCTCGGACATCCGCGGCTTCACGACGCTGTCGGAGCAGCGCACGCCGCAGCAGGTCGTCGACCTGCTCAACCGCTACTTCAGCCTGCAGGTGGCGGTGGTGTTCCGCCACGGCGGCACGCTCGACAAGTTCATCGGCGATTGCATCATGGCGTTCTGGGGCGCGCCGATCGCCGACGCCCGCCACGCGCAGCGGGCCGTGGCCTGTGCCCTGGAGATGCAACGGACGCTCGCGGCGTTCAAGGCCGAGTACGCGACCGAGCTGGGCGAGCTGGCGGACGGTTTCGACATCGGCATCGGCATCCATTCCGGGCCGGCGGTCGTCGGCTTCATCGGCGCCGAGCAGAAGCTGGAGTACACGGCCATCGGCGACACGGTGAATCTCGCCAGCCGCATCGAGGGCATGACCAAGGGGCTGGGGCGGATTCTGGTCTCCGCCGACACCGTGGCCGGATGTGCGAACGGCGCCCGGTTCCGGTCCCGCGGTTCGTATACCGTCAAGGGCCGCCAACAGGCGGTGGAGTTGTTCGAACCGGAGCAGGACGCATGAGGGCAATCGGAAGGATGTGGATCGCCGCCGGGCTGGCGCTGTGGGCCGGCGCAGCGGCAACGCAGGAATCGGGAATCACCATTCGCGCCGTGGCGCTGATGGACGCGCCGTTCATCGACGCGACGACACTGGTCGAGCTGCCCGAGCAGACGGCACTGACCGTGCTGGCGCGCCAAGGGGCATGGATGCAGGTGAGCGCCGGCGAGCACAGCGGCTGGCTGCGGTTGCTCGCCGTGCGCCTCGACGGCGGCGCGCGCGCACGCGGCGACAGCGGCGTCGGCAAGGCGGTGAACGTGGCCCTGTCGGGATCGAGCGGTACCGCGGTCGCAACCGGCGTGCGCGGTCTCGACCAGGAACAGATCGCCACGGTCGAGCCGGACCTCGCGGCTGTCGATGCGTTGGACCTCCACGCTTCGACGCAGGACGACGCCCGCGCGTTCGCGGCGCAGGCGCCGGTGCTGGTGGCGCAGACCGTCAAGGAGCTGAAACGATGAGCCGCGCCGGTTTGCGGTGGGCCCTGCTGGGCCTGGTACTGATCGCCGGTCCGGCGCTGGCGCAGCTCGACGTCGGCAAGCTGTTCGGTGCCGCGAAGAAGGCGGTCGACGTGGTCACGACCAAGAGCGTCGACGAGGAACGCGAGATCGGCCGGCAGTGGGCGGCGACCCTGCTCGGCGCCGCGCCGCTGGTTCGCGACGAGGCGCTGCAGCAGTACGTCAACCGTGTCGGCCTCTGGGTCGCCCTGCAGAGCGAGCGCCCGGATCTGGCGTGGCGATTCGGCGTGCTCGACTCGCCCAACGTGAATGCCTTCGCGACGCCCGGCGGCTACATCTTCGTGACGCGTGGCCTGCTGCTGCGGCTGCGCAACGAGGCCGAGCTGGCCGGCGTACTCGCACATGAGATCGGTCACGTGGTCGCGCGGCATCACCTGAACGCGATCCGCAAGGCCCAGGGCCTGAGCCTGGGCGCCGACCTGCTGTCGGAGTTCGCGCTGAAAGGGCGCGGCGACGAGACGGTCAACGAACGTCTGCTCGGCGGTGTGCGCGAGGTGCTGACCCGCGGCCTCGACAAGGGCGACGAATACGCGGCCGACCGCATCGGCGTCGTGCTGGCCGCGCGGGCCGGCTACGACCCGTTCGGCCTGCCGTCGGTGCTGCAGACGCTGCAGGCGATGGACGCACAGGACTCGACGCTGGCGCTGATGTTCGCCACGCATCCGCGCCCGGACGCACGCCTCGATGCCCTGGACAAGTCGATGGGCACGCAGCTCGACGGTCTCGGTACGCTGTCGCAGGCCGAAGCGCGCTTCCTTGCGCTGCGGGGGCCCTGAGCCGATGCCGCCGGTGCAGCCCATGGAAACGGATCGCCTCGACACGCGATTGCGGCCCCAGCTCGAGCGGCTGCGCGCGGCCGACCTGTACCGCGTGCGGCGCGTCGTCGACGGCGGCCACGGCGTACAGATGCGCGTCGACGGCCGTGCCTGCCTGAACTTCTGCAGCAACGACTATCTGGGGCTGGCGACCGATCCGCGCGTGGCCGAGGCCGCACGCGCCGCACTGGCTCGTGACGGTACCGGCAGCGGCGCGTCGGCGCTGATCTCCGGCCACAACCGCGAGCATCGCGCACTGGAAGATGAGCTGGCCGCGTTCGTCGGCCGTCCGCGGGCGCTGCTGTTCTCCACCGGCTGGGCGGCGAACCTGGGCGTGCTGCGGGGCCTGCTCGGCAAGCACGACGTGCTGGTCGCCGACGAACTCAACCATGCCTCGCTGATCGATGGTGGGCGGCTGTCCGGCGCGCGCTACCTGCGCGTGGGGCACGGCGACGTGCGCGGCTTCGACGCCGCGCTGCGCGTCGCGCAGGACGAGCACCCGGACGCGCTGCGCCTGCTGGTCACCGACAGTGTGTTCTCGATGGACGGCGACCTGGCGCCGCTGCCGGAGCTGTCGCGCCTGTGCGGCGAGCGCGGTGCGGCGCTGATGGTCGACGATGCCCACGGCCTGGGCGTGCTCGGTGCGCGCGGGCAGGGGGCCTGCGAGCTGCTGCAGGTGCAGCCTGACATTCACGTGGCCACGCTCGGCAAGTCGCTGGGCTGCGCCGGTGCTTTCGTCGCCGGCTCGGACACGTTGGTCGAGTTCCTGGTGCAGCGCGCGCGCAGCTGGGTGTTCTCGACCGCGCCGCCGCCGGCGATCGCCGCCGCGGCGCGTACCGCGCTGCGCATCGTTGCCGGTGCGGAGGGTGTGGCGCTGCGCGAGACGCTGCGCGCGCACATCGCCTACTTCCGCGAGGCCTGCGCCGCGCTCGGCGTGCCGCTGATGGCTTCGCAGACCGCGATCCAGCCGCTGGTGATCGGCGCGGAGGCGCGAACGCTGGCGATCTCGCGCGCGCTGTTCGAGCGCGGCTACTGGATTGCCGCGATCCGCCCGCCGACGGTGCCGCGCGGCACCGCGCGGCTGCGCATCACCCTGACCGCCGCGCACACGCGCGCGCAGATCGACGGCCTAGTCGAAACGCTCGCCGGCGCGTGGCACGACGCGCGCATGTCCGCCGCCTCGCCGGCGACGGCCAAAGCGTGAGCACGTACTTCATCACCGGCACCGACACCGGTGTCGGCAAGACGCATGCGAGCTGCGCGCTGCTGCGGCGCGCGCGCCATCAGGGTTTGCGCGCCTGCGGCTACAAGCCGGTGGCGTCGGGCTGCGAGCGCACGCCCGACGGTCTGCGCAACGAGGATGGCCTGGCCCTGCTGGCCGAATCGGCACCCGGGCTGAGCTATGCGCAGGTCAACCCGCTGGCGCTCGAACCGGCCATCGCGCCGCACGTCGCGGCGCGGGAGGCCGGCATCGTGCTCGACCCGGCGGCGATGAGTGCCGGCCATGATGCGCTCGCCGCGGCGCACGAACTGGTGCTGGTCGAGGGCGCCGGCGGCTGGCGCGTGCCGCTGAACGACACGCTCGGTTTCGACGACTGGGTGGCGGCGCAGGGCTGGCCGGTGGTGCTGGTCGTGGCGATGCGGCTGGGCTGCATCAACCATGCGCTGCTGAGCGCGGAATCCATCCTGCGGCGCACGCGGCTGGCGGGCTGGATCGCCAACCGCGTGCCGCCCGAGATGCCGCGCTGGCGCGAGAGCCTCGACACACTGGTCACGCAGATCCCGGCGCCGCTGCTGGGCGTGCTGCCGACGGGTCTCGATCCCGATGCCGCGGCCGCGGCGCTGACCCTGCCCGGCTGAACGCTACGGCGCCGATGCGCCCGCGGGCCGCTGCGGAATCATCACGAACTGCTCGCGCCGGTAGCCGGCGGCGACGAGGCGGTCGAACAGGGCGTCGAGCGTTGCAGGATCGAGCTGCGGCGTGCGCGCGTAGATCCAGCCGAGGTCGCGGTCCGGCGTGCCGACCAGGGTGTGGCGATAGTCCTCGTCCACGTACAGCACGTGGAACGAGAACCACAGCGGCCAGAAGAACTGTGCCTTCCAGTGCGCGTTGGTCGTCGTGTCGACGATCTTCGCGACGCCGGACATCTGTTCGAGCGGCGCGTGGAGGCTGCCGTCGCGGAAGAAATACAGATCGTCGATGCGCCCGTCATCGCGCGCGTGGTACTCGACATAGCTGCCGACATCGCCACGTTCGCCGATGTACGGAATGTTGGCGATGATGTACCAGCGGCCGAGAAAGCGCTCGACGTCCAGCGGCTGCGCCGGTGCCGGCAGCGGGGCTTTCGGTGCACTGGCGCAGGCCGTCAGCAGCAGGATGCAGCACAGCCACAGCGTTCTCATGGCATCTCCCGGAGGGTGGATCGAGGGTGCGACAGCCGCGCGTCGCGTCGCCGCGTGTTCATGGGGGTGAAGCGCCCGCGTCGGCATTCCGTGCGTGCCACTGCGTGCGCTGCTCCACCGCGTCGCGCGTCCACGAACTCTCGTCGCCCGCGGTGCGGCGCAGGGTGACGATGGCCTGGTCGATGAGCTGTTCGGCCTCCGCGCGTTCGCCGAGCGCCCACAGCGGCCGGGCGAGGAAGAACTGCGCGATCGCCATCGTGGTGTCGTCGACGCCGGCCTTCTCCATCCCCACGAGCGTCCGGCGCATGAGGGCAACCGCCTCCTGATGCCGGTCCAGCTTGTAGTAGTACTTGGCGAGATTGGTGGCGTCGATCAGCGTGTCCATCGCCGTCTCGCCGACGGTGCGCCGCTCGACTTCGTAGACGCGCTCGGCCCACGGCAGTGCTTCCGCGGTACGGCCGGCCTGGTCGAGCGTCATCGCGTGGAAGGTCATCACGTTGCGCGTGCGCTCGTGGGCCTCGCCGAACAGGCGCAGACGTGCTTCGAGCGTCGGACGCTGCAGCGCCAGCGCACGCTCGTAGTCGCCGAGGCCACGATCGACATAGGCCAGGTCGCTGGCGGCGCGCAGCGTCTCGTCGTGCTCGGCGCCGAGCACGCGCGTCGAGAGGCGGTGCCGACGCGCCATGTACGGGCGGGCCTCGTCGAAGCGTTCCGCCTCTGCCAGCACGGTGCTGACCGCGGTGAGGCCGGGCAGCGTGCGCACGTCATCCTCGCCGTACAGGCGCGTGAGCACCTCGAGCGCCGCCTTGCCTTCCGCGAGCGCCTCGTCGAAGCGCTGCAGCTGGCGGAGCACTTCGGCGCGCAGTCCGATGACCCGCGCCGCGTCCGGACTGGTGGCGCCGGTCAGCGCGATCAGTTCCGGCTTCACCGCGTCGATCTCGGCGAGCGCGACATCGAAGCGCCACGCGTAGAAATCGATCGTCGCCTGCAGCAGGCGCGCGCGCAGGCGCACGTGAACGTCCGCCGATGTGCCGAGCTCGGCCAGCAGCGCCGTGGCCGGTTCGGTCTGGTCGCGCGTCACCCAGAGCTGCGCCTGCGCGAGCCGTGCCCCTTCACGGATCGACGGCGGCGCGGTGGCGATGGCCAGCGTCCGCTCGAGTTGCTCCTGTGCCGGGTCGAGCGCGCCCAGGCCGGCATACGCCTGCGCGATCGCCAGGCGGATGGCCGACTCCTGTTCCGGGCGGCCGTCGAAGCGCGTGCCCGCCTCGGCGGCGGCCGCGTCCAGCAGCGCGCGCACCGACAGATCGGCCGCGCCCGAACGCAGCGGGTTGGCCTGGCCCAGCAGGTCCTCGACCAGAAAGGCGTTGACCGTGCGCGCGACGGCGGCCTCGCGCTCCGCGCGATCACCGGCGGCCTGCGCGGTGTCGCGCGCGGCGCGCACCTGCAGCAGCAGCGCGGCGGTGACAACGCTGGCCAGACCGAAGACCATGGCCACGCCCGTGGCCCAGCGTCGGCGCAGGCGGGCGCGGTCCAGCTCGTGCCGCAGCGTCTCGGCTTCGGCGCGTGCGCGCGCGCGTTCGGCGGCCTCCGCGCGCTGGCGGCTGCGCGCGTCGCGGCGCGCGTCGAGCTCGCGCAGGCGACGCGCCAGCTCGGCCGCGTCGGTGAGGCGTTGTGCCGCGGCGCCGGCGGCGGCATCGGCGATGTCCTCGCGCAGCAGTTCGTCGTCGACCTCGCGCTCCCAGCCCGGGGCCAGCGGCCGGCTCAGGTCGCCGACGATGACCTGGTAGAGGATCACGCCGAGCGCGTAGACATCGGTCTGCGCGGTCGGCTGCTGGCCGGCGAGCAGTTCCGGCGCGAAGTAGGCCGGCGTGCCGCTGGTCGGGTCGTCGGTACCCTGCGCGCGCGTGAAGCCCATGCGCGTGATCTCGAGCTGTTCGATGCGCGCGAGGTCGATGACGCGGCCGCTGCCGAAGTCGGCCAGGCGGATCTGCGGCGTGCCGCCGTCGCCGACGTGCACCAGCAGGTTCGAGGGCTTGAGGTCCTTGTGCAGCACGCCGGCGGCGTGCGCGGCGGCGAGCGCCTCGGCGGCCTGCGCCATCAGCGCGATGCGCTGTTCAAGGGGGGGCGTCGCGAGTCCGCCGCGCGCCTGCGCCCAGTGCGCCAGCGAGCCGCCGTTGGCGTACTCGGATTCGATGAAGTACGGCGCTTCCTCGAGGTTCCAGTCGAGCAGGCGGGTGATGTCCGGCCGTTCGCCGTGGGTCTCGCGCAGCACGCGGAACAGCGTGATCTCGCGCTTGAGCGCGCCCAGCCCGGCGGCGTCGAGCCCGAACTTGAAGACGCGGCGCTCGCCGGTCTTGTCGTGCTGCGCGAGCCAGACCTCGCCGAAGCCGCCGCCGCCGATCGACTCCACGAGCCGCCAGTGCGGGCGCAGCGGCGGCGTCTGCCCGGCGCTCAAATCCAGTCGCGGCACGCTGCGGACCGGCCCGACAACCTCGACCGTCACCGGCGCCACCAAGCGGTAGCCGAAGCCGTGCACGGTCTTGATGATCTGCTGGTCCTGGTCGCCGAGCCCCTGGCGCAGCTTGGCCATGGTCTTGGTCAGCACCGACTCGGACAGGATGCGGCCGGGCCAGACGCCGTCCTGCAGCTCGTCCTTGGTGACGACTTCGCCGGCCTGGCGCAGCAGGTAGACCAGCAGGTCCAGCGGCTTGGGTTCGAGACGGACGACCGCGTCGTGGACGATCAGCTCGAGCGTGCGGGCGTCGAGCGAGCAGTCGGCGAACCGGTAGACGACGCCGCGCTCGCCGCTGGCGGCCGCGCGCATCGATCCTGTGCCGTCTTCCGATCCCGCTGAGGCCATCGCGCCCTGTCCGGCATTCGCGAGTCCGGATGATAGCGGCTCGGTCCGATCCACCGGACCGGGCCGCGCGTGCGCACGGCGTGCAGCGTGACCCAGCGCACGCCAGCCTCGCTGCGAAGCCATTCTTCGGGAAAAAGTAGGAAATCGGTCGGGACCCGGCGCGGGGCCTCCCCTAGCGTCACCAGGCCGGCCACGACCCGCCGGCGATCGCTCCCGGAGGGACCCGACATGCGACATCTCCTTGCCCCCCTGATGCTGGCCGCCGCGGCCGCCGGCCCCTGGTCCGTCGCGCAGGCCCAGCTGCTCGGCGGCGTCATCGGCGACACCGTGACGTTCTCGGCGTCGGTGCAGACCAGCGCCAGCGAGGTCTACGGGTTTCCGGCCGGACCGCGCCGCTGCTATCCGGGACAGGAGCTGGTGACCACGCGCGTCTGCAGCGATGCCGACACCGCCGCCAGCACCCAGCCGGGCGAGACGATCGCCACCCTCAGCTTCATCGAGCCGCCGCTGAACACGCCGCCGAATGCGCGGGTGCAGGGCGACGGTGCGGCCTTTCACGATGCGCAGACCACCTCGCGCGGCTACCTGAAGCGCTACGAGGCGAGCGTCGATGCGCTCTCGCACATCACTGGACCCAATCGCGGCGACATGGAGGCCGATGCCACTGCCGCCACCGGCGTGGAATTCGCGGTCCTGAGCCTGCTGCGGCCGACGGTCGCGCAGCTGAGCGGCACGCTGCGCGTGCGCGCGACCGATCCGCAGCAGACCTTCATCGAGCCGGCCTTCCAGGCGGCGTATCCGGGCCTGCTGCTGAAGCTCGAGCGCGTCGGCGGCGAGGTCGTGTTCCAGGCCTCAGTCGCGCCGGTGCCGGGTGGCGAGTTCGCGGAGCTGGCCGTCGACGAGACGCTGACGCTCGCCAACGGCCGCTACCGGCTGAGCCTGGTCAGCGGCGCGCGCGTGATCCACCTGAGCGCGGTGTTCGCGTCCATCGGCAACGGCAAGGTCTCGGAGGCGCAGGCCGGCGGCGAGTTCGTGCTGACGCTCGACAACCACCTGCTGCGCCTGCTGCCCTGAGCCGACCGTCCGCCCCTCGCCGGAGACTGCCATGAGCCCGCGCATCCTGACCGCCGCGCTGCTGATCGCGCTTGCGCGCACCGCCGCTGCGGCGCCGGCCGATCTCGCGACCGAGTTCGCCGCGGAGGCCGCCGTGCCGGGCTTCCTGGTGCCGGAGGGCCTGACGACGCGCGGCAGCTTCGCCGACGTGCTGCCGCTGGCCGACGGACGTGTGCTGCTGGTGACGGACTCCGGCCCGGGCGGCACGAGCAACAGCGTGCCGGCCGCGCTGATGCTGCGCGGCGACGGCAGCGTCGACACCGGCTTCGGCAGCAACGGCGTGTTCAACCAGGACGTCATCGCCGGCGTGAACGTGGACGGTTTCGTGCGCGTGCGTGCGACGGCCGACGGCGGCTTCGTTGTGCTCGCCGCGCGACAGAACGACGACCAGCTCGACCTGATCAAGCTCACGCCAGCCGGCACGCTGGACACCGGCTTTGGAGAGAACGGTCGCGCCTCGCTTCCGGCGGCCACGCTGCCGGGGCCGGGCGGCGCGTTCCAGAGCACCGTCGTCGCGCAGCCGCTGGTCGTGGACGCGCAGGACCGCATCCTGCTCGCGACGGCGTACCGGCGCCCGGCTGCGCCGGGCGACAGCAGTCAGCGCGGGGTCTTCGCCGTCTGCCGCTTCCTGCCGAACGGCCAGCGCGATCCCGATTACGGCACTGGCGGCTGCGCGACGCAGGCGCCGGCCGACGGCATCGCGATCACTGCGGGCGAGCAGTTCAGCGCGATCCGCGGCCTGGCGCTGGCCGGGGACGAGGTGATTCTCACCGGCGACGCCGTCGTCGACGGCATCGGCGGGCGCTTCGGCGCGGTGCGGCTGCGTGCCGACGGCACGCTGGATCCGGCCTTCGGCGACGGCGGCATCCTGCGGCGTGCCCCCGGAACCCGGCCGGGGCTGGCCGGCAGCACCGACGGACTCAGCGCCGGCCTGGGCGTGGCGGTGAGGCCGGACGGGCGCCTGCTGTTCGTCTTCAGCAGCTCGACTGCGGCCGGCTTGTTGCAGCTGCGCGCGGACGGCACGCCCGACACCGCATTCGGGCAGGGCGATGGCGTCGCCAGTCGCGCGGGGCTCAACGACCAGGACATCGCCACCGGTCCGGGACCGTTCGCCGCCGTGGCAGGCGACGTGCGCGGTCTGGTGCTGCAGCCCGACGGCAAGGCGCTGGTGCTGTCGCGGATCAGCGTCGGCGGCAGCGATCCGTTCACCGGGGCGCAGGTCGGACGCTTTCTCGCCAGCGGACTGCAGGACACCGGCTTCGGCGAGATCAGCACCTACGTGCGCGGTTCGCAGAACAGCATCACCGCGAACGTATCCAGCTTCGCGCTGGCGGCGGACGGCGCCGTGTTCGTCACTGGCGGACGCGGCGGCGCGACCGCCAACCCGGCCGCGCCGTTCGTGGCCAAGCTGCGCGGCGGCGCCTCGCTGCCGGTTCGCGCGCAGGATTTCACGCTCGATGACCCCGTGGGCGTGCCGCCGGCGAGTACGGTCACGTCGAACCCGATCACCATCGCGGGCCTGCCGGACGGCGTGCCCGCGCTCGCGCGCATCGTCAACGGCCGCTTCACCATCAACGGCGCGTCGGACGGCTCGGGCAACGACAGCATCCGCCTCGTGCGCAACGGCGACGTCATCGTCGTGCAGCACACCAGCGCGCCGGGGCCCGGCGCGCGCACGATCTCGCGGCTGATCATCGGGGCGGACGACGATGCCGTCGTCGAGAACTTCATCTCCACGACCGTAGGCCCGCTGGCCTGCCTGCCGGGCGAGCTGGACGGGAGCTTCGCGCCGGGCGATGTCGATGGCGACGGCCCGCGAGCGCAGGTGCTCGACGGTGTGCGCGTGATCGACCTGGGCACCGGCGAAGGCGCGCCGACGCAGGTGCTGGCGCTGCCGGACAGCCGCGTGCTGCTCATCGCCGGACGTCCCGCCGACTGGCGCCTGGCGCGCTTTACCGCCCAGGGCGAACCCGATCCGGAGTTCGGCGCCGGCAGCGGGCAGGGGGTCGGCCAGGCACGCGTGGACCTCGTGGGCGATGTGGACCTGTTCAGCAACGGCGCGCAGCTGGCGGCGCAGCGCCTGGCCGACGGCAAGCTGCTGATCGCCGGGCAGGGCACGCGCACAGGCGCCGGCACCGGCTTCGCCGTGGTGCGCCTGTTCGATGACGGCCGCGTCGATGCCAGTTTCGGCGCGGCCGGCGTGGCCTTCCTGCCGCACAGCGCGTTCCCGACCACGTTCCGCAGCGGGCCGACGTCGCTCGTCGTGCAGGACGACGGACGCATCCTCGTGGCGGGACTGCACGAGCCGAATGCCGGCAGCGTGCTCAGCGACTTCGTGCTGTGGCGGCTCAATGCCGACGGCAGCCCGGACGACGGCTCGGCGGCGGACCGCACGCCGGGCGATGGCTTCGGCATCAACGACGGCGACCCCATCGACGGCGCCGTCGTCAGCCGCCAAGCGCGCGGCGCGCAGAACGCCGTCGTGCGCCTGCAGGACGGCCGGCCGGTGCTGATGGTCGCGGCCGGCAACCCCGGCGGCGGCTTCGTCGAGGGGCACTACTTCTACCGCTTCGGCGTCGACGGCAATCCGGACCCGTCGTTCGGCACGGCCGGCGAACGCATCGTGCCCGACACCAACCCGAACCTGTCGCTCTCCGGACGCATCGATCTGCAGGTGCTCGAAGACGGGCGCCTGCTGTTCACCTCCGGCGTGGTCGCGCTGGGCCAGCTCACCGCGGACGGCGATCCCGATACCGGCTTCGGCGTCAACGGCGACGGCCTGATCCTGCGCGACTTCGGCGGCGCCGGCGGCAGCGGCGCGCAGGGGCTGGACGAGCTGACCTCGGCGCTGCGCAGCCTCGCCGGCGAGGGGCTGCTGCTGCAGCCCGACGGCAAGCGGGTGGTGCGCGGCGCCGCCGGGTTCCAGGGACCGATGCAGCTCGCACGCTTCTTCGCCGACGGCACGCCGGACCTCGGCTTTGCCGACGACCTGGTGCAGATCGCCACGGTGCAGTTCGGTCATCGCAACGTCTTCGGATCGATCGCCTCGGCGATCGATCCGCTCGGGCGCATCGTGATCGTCGACCAGGACGCCGACATCGGTGGCGGGGGCGAGGGGGGCAGCCGCAATTCGGATCACGTCATCGCGCGGCTGTGCGGCGGTGCCAGCGTCAGCACGCGCGTCTCGCCGTTCACGCTCGAGGATCGCAGCGGCGTCGCGCGCAACAGCACGCAGACCTCGAACACGATCACCATCGCCGGCCTGCCGGACGGCGTGCCGGCGCTGGTGCGCATCGTCAACGGCACCTACTCGAAAGGCTGCGGCAGCGGCTTCACGTCGGCGATGGAGAAGGTGGTCAACGGCGACACGCTGTGCGTCCGCCATGTCGCCGCGAGCCTCGACGGGACCTCGGTCACCACGACGCTGATCCTCGGCGCCGATGCCGACGAGTTCCGCGAAACCTTCGTGACGACGACGGGCGGCGTGGCGCCCAGTCCTGCCCCGACGCCCACGCCCACCCCGGCGCCGACGCCCACACCGACGCCGAGTCCAACGCCGGCCCCAACACCCACACCCACCCCGACCCCGATCCCCAACCGCGCGCCGATTGCGGTCGACGACGCGGCGACGCTCGACGAGGACGGACGCATCGACCTGAGCGTGCTCGCCAACGACCGCGATCCCGACGGCGATGCGCTGACCCTCGATGGCTTCACCCAGCCGGCCGCCGGCACGGTGACGCAGCTGCTGCCGCTGCAGGTGCTGCGCTACACGCCCAACCCCGACGCCAACGGCAGCGACAGCTTCGTCTACGCCGTGCGCGACGGCCGCGGCGGCGTCGCCAGCGCGCGCGTGAACCTGACGATCCGCCCGGTGAACGATGCGCCGGTGCTCGGCGACGACCGGTTCGAGATGTTTGCCGGCAACGTGCTGACCGCCGACGTGCTCGCGAACGATCGCGATCCGGAAGGCGAGCCGCTGTCCGGGGCCGGCGGCACACCGCCGGCGAACGGACAGGCCGGCCTGTTCCCGGTGGACGGACGCCTGATGCTGCGCTACCAACCCAATGCCGGTTTCACCGGCGACGACACGTTCGCCTATCGCCTGCGCGATCCGGCGGGCGCCGTCGGCAGCGCGAACGTCACGGTCACGGTGCGGCCGCGGCTGCCGTCCGGGCAGCTGCGCCTGGTTGCCGGACGCTTCGAGGACACCGGCCCCAGCCGCAGCCAGACCGCCTCGCTGGGCAATCGCGTGCTCACCTGTGCGCTGCGCGAGCAGCAGGACGATGGCGGCATCGAGGCGCGGATCACCGACGCACTGACCAGCGTGACCGGCCCGGGACTGCGCACGCTCGCCTGGGCGGACGGTGAGTCCGGCGCACGCTGTGCAAGCGTCTTCGTCGGCGAACAGCCGCGCGCCAGCACGCCGGCGCTCGCCGGGCTGCGGCTGGTCGATGACCGGGACGGCTCCGTCGCGCCCCCGCGCACCACCGCGCCCGAACAGTCAGCGCGCGTCGAGGTGGCCGCAGAGGCCGTCACGGCCGGCGCCGCGTTCTTCGTGCGGACCGTCCAGCCCGGGCGCGAGCCGCTGATCGAGGTCAACGAGTCGGCCGGCAGCATCCGCCTGCGCGTCGCGCGCGCGCCCGCGTCCGTTGCCGGAGCAGTGCGCGTGCTGCACGCGCAGGTCGAGGGCGGCACCACGGCGGTGGCCGGCGTCGATTTTGCGCCGCTCGATGCGCGCGTGACCTGGGCGGCCGGCGAGAGCGATGCGCGCGAGGTCGAGCTGCGCATTCTCGACAACGACATCCCCGGGCAGGCGGCACGGCAGCTGCTGGTCGTGCTGGCCGACGACGATCCCGCGGATGCCGACGGAACCGGTGTGCTCGCGCAGCCGTACTACGTGCTGATCCGCATCGCCGACGACGACGGTCCGGCGCCGTCTCCCACGCCGACGCCGACCCCTACAGCTGCCCCGACGCCGTCTCCCACGCCGACGCCGGCCCCTACAGCTGCCCCGACGCCACCTCCCACGCCAACGCCGACTCCCACAGCTGCTCCGACGCCGTCTCCCACGCCGACCCCTACAGCTGCCCCGACGCCGGCACCGAATCGCCTGCCGGTGGCCCGCGACGACAGCATCAGCGTGGCCGAGGACGGCGTCGCGGACATCGCGGCGCTGGGCAACGACATCGACCCGGACGGCGATCCCCTGTCCATCGGCGGCATCGATCCGCCGGCGCACGGCAGCGTGACCCTGCTCGCGCCGCTGCGCGAGCTGCGCTACACGCCGGACCCGGACTTCAACGGCACCGACCGTTTCGCCTACACCGTGTCCGACGGTCGTGGCGGCACGGCGTCGGCGGTCGTCTCGGTGCTGGTCACGCCGGTCAACGATGCGCCGGTTGCGGCTGCCGACCGCTTCCGCGTGACCGACGATCCGACAGCGGTGACGCTCGACGTGCTGGCCAACGACGTCGATGTCGATGGCGATGCGCTGCGCGTCGTGGCTGTCACACCGCCCGCGCGCGGCGCCGCGATCCTCCTCACCGGCGGAGCGGGGATCCGCTTCGAGCCGGCGGCCGATGTCATCGGCGAGCTGACACTGGACTACACCGTCGCCGACGGCCAGGGCGCGACGGCGCAGGCCACGGTGACGATCGAGGTCGTCCGCGGCGAACGGCCGAACGGCGAGCTGCGGTTCCAGGCCGCGACGCTGGCCGCCCTCGGCGGCCCGGGGGTCGGGGATTTCGTGCTGAACACCTTGCGCCCGGCCTTCGGTTGCCTGCTGCGCGACGAGGGTTCGCGCGGCGCGGTGAGCGTGCGCGTGGACCGCCAACAGGTCGGCGCCGTGGCGCCCCAGCCGCAGCGCAGCGTGCAGTGGGATGACGGGGACCGCGTGCCGCGCTGTCTCGCCCTGCAGCGCGATCCGGATCGGCGCCTCGATGCGGTCTACGCGCTGGCCGATCCGCGCGGCGGTGCGCGGCTGGGCGCGCCGCGCACGCTGCGCCTGCGCACCGAGGAGTTCGCGCCGATCGGCAGCGTGCGCTTCCGCGATCCGCCACGGCTGGCGTCGACCAACTACGCCGCGGTCGATGTCGCCGAGAATGCGGGTACCGTCACCTTGCAGCTGCTGCGCACGGCCACGGCGACCACGCCCGCGGCGCGGGTGCGCGTGATGACCGGACTGCTCGCCACCGATCCTGGCCCGGCCCAGCCGCAGCAGGATTTCGAGCCGCTGGACCGGGTCGTCGAGTTCGCGCAGGGGCAGACCGAGGCCACGGTGACGGTGACGATCCTTGACGATGCCGAGCGCGAACAGCGCGCGCCCGAGGAGTTCTTCGTGTTCCTCGCCGACGCGGACGGCTCGGCAACCACGGCGGCACCCAATGCGCTGCGCATCCGCATCGTCGACGACGACGCCGACACCGGCCCGGCCGGCAACCGCGCGCCGATCGCCGTGGACGATCGCGTGGAGATCGTGGCCGGTACGCCGGAGGTGTCGATTGCGGTGCTCGCCAACGACCGCGACCCGGACGGCGATGCGCTGACGATCGAGGCGCCGGCGGCGACGCCGGGCGGCACGCTGGTGGTGGCGGCGGACGCGATCCGCTACCGGCCCGCCGACGGCTTCACCGGCCAGGACGGCTTCAGCTACACCGTGCGCGATCCGTCCGGCGAGGTGGCGACGGCGCGCGTGGAGATCGTGGTGACGCCGCGCGACGACCGCGTCGGCTTCATCGGCAGCCCGGTGCTGCGACTCGCCGAGGGCGAGACGCAGGCCCTCACGGTGGCGCGCACGGCGCAGGGCACGAACCTGCCGGCGGCCAGCGCGACGCTCGCGGTCACCGCCGGTGATGGCAGTCGCCTGCGCATCGATCCCGCCGCGGTGCGCTGGGCGGCCGGCGAGACCGGCGAACGCCGCGTGTCGGTCGAGGCGCTCGACGATGCCGAGGTGTCGGATGTCCGTGCCTTCGTCGTCGCGCTGACCGGGGTGGAAGGGACGAGCGTCGGCACCGCCGTGCAACGCCGCGTCATCGTCACGGACGATGACCTGCGCGTCGGCTTCGAGGCGCCGGCGTTCTCGCACGCCGTTGCCGCGGGCGATGCCGCGCCGGTCTTCATCGAACGCAGCGGCCGGCTCGGCGTGCCGCTGGCGGTGACGCTGACGCCGCAGCTGCCCGACGGCGTCAATGCGCGCGGCTGCGTGCCGGCGGCCAGCGGCGGCACGCCGGTCTTCTTCGCGGCGCCGACGCGGGCCGTGTTCGCGCCCGGTCAGTCGCGGCTGCGCGTGGACCTGCCGCTGCGCAGCAAGGCACCGGCGGACACCTGCCGCTATGCGCGCGTGGAACTGTCGACCGACGCGCCGTCAGCACAGCTTGCCGTGCCCTCGGCCGAGGTCGTGCTGGAGTCGGCGGACGCGCGCGTCGTGGCCTTCACCAGTGCGCTGCAGACGGTGCGCGAGGGCGACTGCGCCGCGCAGGCGGTGCTTGCGGTGGCGTCGACGGCCACGCGCGGGCTGCCGGTGTCGCTGGGCTTCGCCTACACGCCGCTGGATGCTGAGCCGGCCGTGGACTTCGTCGACGCGCCCGGCCAGCTCGAGGCCGCCGCGGCCGACGATCGCGTCGGCCTGCCGCTGCTGCCGCTGGACGACGCGCGCGTCGAGCCGGTGGAGCGCTACCGCATCCGCGTGCTGGGCGATCCGGACGCGGCGGTGCCGGTCTTCGTCGGCACGCAGGACACGACGACCGTCGCCGTGCTCGACGACGACACCGCGGTCATCGGTGTGCCGGTCGGTGCCGGTGCGCCGCAGACGCTGCCGGCCGCAGCGCTGTTCTCGGGGTGCGAGTTGACGGTGCCGGCCGATGTTGCGGTGCTGGTGTTCGGCGCCGAAGGCGTCGACCCGGCGCCGGGAACCGTGCCCAAGGCGGCCGACGGCACGACCAGTCATGCGTTCACGATCCGCACGGTCCCGGACGGTGACGCGGGGGCGATCCGCGGGGCGGCGGTGCTTGCGGAGTTCCGCGTCGATCCGGCGCTGTCGAATCCCGGCTATTACGCCTGTTCGGACCGCTGCTATCCGCTGGAGGCCGCGCGCAGCGCCGATGGCGAGCGGCTGCGTGTGGTGCTGGAGGACGGCGGTGTGGGCGACGCGGACGGTGTCGTCAACGGGCGCATCGCGCATCGCGGTCGCATTGCGCCGGCGGGCGCGCTGCCGATCGAGCCGCCGGACCCCGTCACCCCGGTCGGGTCCGAGACCAGCGGCGGCGGCGGGGCGATGTCGCTGCCGCTGCTGGGCTGGGCCGTGCTGGCGGCGCTGATGGCAGCGTTGATGCCGGCGCTGCGCGGCGGCGCCGCGAGCCCTACGGCTGCGGGGCTTTCGCGGGGCCCCAGAGTTCTTCCAGCCGCTGGTCGCGGCCGCAACCCCAGCGGTAGTAGCGATACCGCAGGGGATTCTTCTTGTAGTAGTCCTGGTGATAGGTCTCGGCCGGCCAGAAGCGCGTGGCCGGCAGGATCTCGGTGACGATGGCCGGACGATCCGGATACTGCTTGGCGAGCGCGTCGCGCGTGCGTTCGGCGCTGGCGCGCTGGGCGTCATCGAGCGCGAAGATCGCCGAGCGGTACTGCGGTCCCTTGTCGCAGAACTGCGCATTGGCGGTGTAGGGGTCGACGTTGCGCCAGTACACCGCCAGCAGCTCGTCGTAGCTGACGCGCTGCGGATCGAAGTGCACGCGCACCGCCTCGACGTGGCCGGTGCCGCCGGACGAGACCTGTTCGTAGGATGGGTTGTCGACGCGACCGCCGATGTAGCCGGATTCCGCCGAGGTGACGCCCTCGACCTTCTCGAAGTCGGATTCCGTGCACCAGAAGCAGCCGCTGGCGACGATGGCGACGCCGTCCCCGGCCTGCGCCAGCGGCGCCAGCAGCATCAGGCACAGTCCCCAGGCCGCGCGCCTCACGAGCGCAGCTCCGGCAGCGGTTCGCCCTCGGGCACGAAACGCAGCGCCAGCCCGTTGTTGCAGTAGCGCAGTCCGGTCGGCTGCGGGCCGTCGTCGAAGACATGGCCCTGATGCCCGCCGCAGCGCCGGCAGTGATACTCGGTGCGCGGGATGATCAGCAGGAAGTCGCGCTTGGTGTCGACGGCGCCGTCGAGCGGCTTCCAGAAGCTGGGCCAGCCGGTACCGGATTCGTACTTGGTGTCGGCGCTGAACAGCGGCTGGTAGCAGGCCGCACAGACATAAGTGCCTTTGCGCTTCTCGCGGTTGAGCGGGCTCGAATGCGGACGCTCGGTGTCCTCTTCGAACAGCACCGCCCAGGCGGCGGCGGCGACCTTGTCGCGCCAGTGTTCGGCCGGCAGGCCCAGCGTGCCGAGGCCGCGACCGGCCGCTTCGGCCTGCCGGCAACCGGCGAGGGCGCCGGCGCCGAGCGCGGCGAGAGTCGACAGCAGGTCGCGTCGGGTCATCGAAAAGCTCCTTGGACTCGGGCTTACGCCTGTATACGGTGATTGGACGCAGCCGGCAGGGTAGAGTTCAGGCCGGTTTGCCTCAAAGTCTTTGCGAGAGTTTCCGGGCATGGACTACAATCCCGCGGCTTCGAAATCGGTGGTTTCGTCGATGGCGTCCGCAGACGCCGAATCCCGGCTGGTAATCGGTCCGAATGCCTCGCTGAGCGTACGCCAGGCGTGGTGGTTCATGGGCGCGACCTCGGTTCTGGGGCTCGGCATCGCGATCGGCATGGCGGGCCTCGGTTTCTGGCCGGTGATTCCGTTTGCCGGACTCGAGCTGTCGGCGCTGGGCGCCGCCTTGTACGTGTCGGTGCGACGCAACCGGTACCGCGAGGTCGTGGTGATCGGCCCGCGACGGGTGTATGTGGAGTTCGGCATGCTCGGCCGGGGAGTGGCCAGCGCCGTGGAACTGCAGCGCGGCCCGACCCGCGTGCTGCTGGAGCCGGGCGGCAACCGCAATGCGCCGAGCCGGCTGTTGTTGAGTTCTGGGGGTCAGTCGGTGCGCATCGGCACCTGCCTGACCGAGGATGAGCGTCGCGCACTGGCGACGCGCATCCGGCAGTTGCTGACGCCGGCCTGGAGTCCGGCGTGATCGGGGCGCGAGCCCTGGCAGGACGAGCTTTTCGGAGAGTGATGATGTCGATGAAGGGATGGCTGGCGAGACTGGCCGCAGGTACCGGACTGATCTGTGCGGCGCTGTCGGCACAGGCCTATACCGACACCAGCAAGGGCTACAACCTGCCGACGGGTGTCACCGAGATCAGCCAGGAGGTGTTCACGCTGCACATGTGGATCTTCTGGATCTGCGTGATCATCGGCGTGGTCGTCTTCGGCGCGATGATCTGGTCGATCGTCTTCCATCGCCGCTCCAAGCACCCGAAGCCGGCCGACTTCCACGAGTCCACCACGGTCGAGATCGTGTGGACGGCGCTGCCCTTCGTCATCCTGATCGCCATCGCGGTGCCGGCCGCGGCGACGCTGATCAAGATGGAGGACGTGCGCGACGCCGACATGACCGTCAAGGTCACCGGCTACCAGTGGAAATGGCACTACGACTACCTCGGCGAGGACGTGGCCTACTTCTCGACGCTGACGGCGGAGTCCAATGCGGCGCGCCAGCTCAAGTCGGGCGTCGACGTCAACGCGGTGCCGAACTACCTGGTCGACGTGGACAACCCGCTGGTCCTGCCGGTCGGCAAGAAGGTCCGCTTCCTGATTACCTCGAACGACGTCATCCACGCCTGGTGGGTGCCGGAGATCGCGGTGAAGAAGGACGCCATCCCGGGCTACGTCAACGAGATCTGGACGCGCATCGAACAGCCGGGCACCTACCGCGGCGTCTGCGCGGAACTGTGCGGTCGTGACCACGGCTACATGCCGATCGTCGTCAAGGCGCTGCCGGAAGCCGAGTACGCGTCATGGCTGGCGCAGCAGAAGGGCGGCGAAGCGCCGACCGAGACGTCCGCCATCGTCGGCGAGCCGATCGAAGTCGCGGCGGCGCCGACGCAGACGGCGAGCGATGCCGCAGTCGACGCGCCGATCGAGGTCGCAGCGGCCGATGCCGCGCAGGCCCCGTCGAAGGATGCACTCGTCCAGAAGGGCGAATCGGTCTACAAGGCCAATTGCGCAGCCTGCCACCAGGCCAACGGTACCGGCCTGCCGCCGAACTTCCCGTCGCTGGTCGGCAGCTCCGTCGTCACGGGAGCGCCGGTGGCGCAGATCCTGCAGCTGCTCAAGGGCAAGAACCTGATGCCGCCGTTCGGACACCTGTCGGACGCGGACCTGGCCGCGGTGATCACCTACACCCGCAATTCCTGGGGCAACGACGCCGGCATCGTTCAGGCCGCCGACGTGGCCGCCCAGCGCTGATCGCGCTTCACCGACCGGCAAAGATCTTCGGAGTACTGCAGATGGCTCACGCACACGCCCACGACGCCCATGGCCACGATGACCACCACGGTCCCGAGAAGGGGATCATGCGCTGGATCAAGACGACCAACCACAAGGACCTGGGAACGCTGTACCTGTTCTTCGCGTTCACCATGTTCTTCATCGGCGGCCTGATGTCGCTGGTGATCCGCGCCGAACTGTTCGTGCCGGGCCTGCAGTTCGTCGACCCCGAGTTCTTCAACCAGATGACGACGATGCACGCGCTGGTGATGATCTTCGGCGGCGTCATGCCCGCCTTCGTCGGCCTCGCCAACTGGATGGTGCCGATGATGATCGGCTGCTCCGATCTGGCGCTGCCGCGCGTGAACAACTGGGGCTTCTGGATCCTGCCGTTCGCCTTCGGGCTGCTGCTGTCGACGCTGTTCATGGATGGCGGCGCCCCGGCCGGCGGCTGGACGATGTATCCGCCGCTGGTGCTGCAGACCGGCAACGCCTTCCCGTTCCTGATCTTCGCGGTGCACCTCATGGGTATCTCGTCGATCACCGGCGCGATCAACGTAGTCGTGACCATCCTGAACATGCGCGCACCCGGCATGACCCTGCTGAAGATGCCGCTGTTCGTCTGGACCTGGCTGATCACCGCCTATCTGCTGATCGCGGTCATGCCGGTGCTCGCCGGCGCCGTGACGATGCTGCTGACCGACAAGTACTTCCTGACCAGCTTCTTCTCGGCAGGCGGCGGCGGCGACCCGGTGATGTTCCAGCACATCTTCTGGTTCTTCGGCCACCCCGAGGTCTACATCATGATCCTGCCGGCGTTCGGCATCGTCAGCACGATCATCCCGACCTTCGCACGCAAGCATTTGTTCGGCTATGACTCGATGGTCTACGCCACGGCGTCGATCGCGTTCCTGAGCTTCATCGTCTGGGCGCACCACATGTTCACCGTCGGCATGCCGCTGGCCGGCGAACTGTTCTTCATGTTCGCGACGATGCTGATCGCGGTGCCGACGGGCGTGAAGGTGTTCAACTGGGTCGCGACGATGTGGCGCGGTTCGATGACCTTCGAGACGCCGATGCTGTTCGCGCTCGGCTTCGTCTTCCTGTTCACGATCGGCGGCTTCTCGGGCCTGATGCTCGCGATCACGCCGGTGGACTTCCAGTACCACGACACTTACTTCGTCGTCGCGCACTTCCACTACGTGCTGGTGCCGGGCGCAGTGTTCTCGATCATCGCCGCCGTGTACTACTGGATCCCGAAGTGGACCGGCCGCATGTACAACGAGTTCTGGGGCAAGACCCACTTCTGGCTGTCGGCGATCTTCATCAACCTGACGTTCTTCCCGCAGCACTTCGCCGGCCTGGCCGGCATGCAGCGGCGCGTGCCGGATTACGCGGTCCAGTTCACCGACTGGAACGTGATGTCGTCGATCGGTGCCTTCGGCTTCTTCGTCGCGCAGTTCATCTTCATCTTCAACATGCTGGCGAGCTGCTTCGGCTGGTTCGGCCGCAAGCAGGCGCTGCCCGACCGTGTCTGGGAAGGCGCGCGCGGCCTCGAGTGGACGGTGCCGAGCCCGGCGCCCTACCACACCTTCGAGGACCCGCCGCAGCTGACCGAGGCCGAGTCCACCGGCGCGCCCGCCAAGGCGCACTGAGCCGGCAGGGCGGCAGCGAACGATGAGCGAGGACCGCAGCAAGGCCAAGCGCAACCTGCTCCTGTTCTGGGGGCATGTCGCGCTGGCCGTCCTGTTCCTCGTCTGGTTCGTCTTCACCGTGGTGAGCAAGTGAGCCACCCGGGCGCAACAGACGCCGATCACGGCGTCCGCGGCTCGCGGATCCGCCACGCGCTGAAGCTCGGCGTCGTCGTCGCCGGCATGTTCGGCTTCGGCTATGCGCTGGTACCCATCTACGACATGTTGTGCGACGCGCTCGGCATCAACGGCCGCGTCGTGCTCGAGGCCTCGGCCGCGCCGGCGGTGATCGATACCAGCCGCACGGTGACCGTCGAGTTCGTCACCACCGTCAATGGCGGCAGGCCCTGGCAGTTCCATGCGGAGCGTCCGTCGGTGGATGTTCATCCGGGCCAGATGACGACTGTCGAGTTCTTCGCGACGAATACCGAGGGGCACGAGCTGGTTGCGCAGGCCGTACCCAACGTGGCGCCCACGGCGGCGGCGAAGTATCTGCGCAAGACCGAATGCTTCTGCTTCGACAACCAGCCGTTCGCGGCCGGCGAGCAGAAGCGCATGCCGGTCGTGTTCACGCTCGACCCGGAGCTGCCGGACTACGTCGATCGCGTGACCTTGTCCTACACTTTCTTTGACGTCACCGACGTCGCCCTCAAGCAGGATTGAGCATCAGGAGCTGATCATGGGGAGCCCCGCCGCCCACAACACCGACCGCTACTACGTCCCGACGCCCAGTGCATGGCCGTTCGCGCTCACGGTCGGCCTGGTCGCCGTCGTCATCGGCGTGTCCGGATACCTCGAGAACTCCAACATCGGCCCGCTGCCGATCTGGCTCGGGGCGGCGCTGTCGATCTACATCATCTTCCGCTGGTTCCAGGGCATCGCCCGCGAGAGCGAAGGTGGCCTGTACGGCGCGCAGGTGGATCGCACCTACCGCTGGGCGATGTGCTGGTTCATCTTCTCCGAAGTGATGTTCTTCGCCGCGTTCTTCGGCGCGCTGTACTACGCGCGTCTGCTGTCGCTGCCCTGGCTGGGCGGCGAGGGCACCAAGCTGGCGACCAACATCACGCTGTGGCCGGGCTTCGAGGCCACGTGGCCGTCGAACGGGCCTGCCGGCCTCGGCGGCGAGTTCCAGACGATTCCGGCCTTCGACGTGCCGCTGGTCAACACGCTGATCCTGCTGACGTCCGGCTTCACGATCACGATGGCGCACCACGCGCTCAAGGAAGCCAAGCGCGTGCCGTGCATCGCGTGGATGTGGGCGACGGTGGCACTCGGCGCGCTGTTCCTGTTCTTCCAGGCCGAGGAATACATCCACGCCTACAACGACCTGAACCTGACGATGGGCTCGGGCATCTACGGCTCGACCTTCTTCATGCTCACCGGCTTCCACGGCATGCACGTGACGCTGGGCACCCTCATGCTGCTGGTGATCACGCTGCGCCTGATGAAGGGTCACTTCAAGCCGGAATCGCACTTCGGTTTCGAAGGCGTCGCCTGGTACTGGCACTTCGTCGACGTGGTGTGGATCGGCCTGTTCATCGTGGTCTACTGGCTGTAGAGGACACGGGTACGTCCTGTACAAGACCGGGCCATCCACGGCCCGGACTTCTCAAACAAGCAGCGGGCGCCTCGGGCGCCCGTTGTTCGTTCAGGGGGTCGGTATCGGCGTGCGCATCGCCGTGTGTGGCGCGATCCAGCCCATGTGCCAGGACAGCAGCACGAACAGCACGAGCGTGATCGATAGCGCGATGCGGATCTTGAGTGCGGTCAATGTGCGGCGACGCTCGCTGTCATCGCGGATCAGGAAACTCATGCTCGTGAACAGGGAGGCCACGATGGCCAGAAGCAGGCCGACGATGATGATCTTGACGAGCATGAGGGGCAGACGATGGCGGTCGACGGGGGCATCATAGCCGCTGCGGATCGTATGGCTGGGGCGTCGGTGGCGCCGCGAGACAGGGGGAGATCGACATGGGCAACAAGGTGTTCAGGCCGAAACTGTGGGCTCTGGGCCTGACCGTCGTGCTGTGCGGGGCGATGATCGCGCTCGGCATCTGGCAGCTCGGGCGTGGACAGGACAAGGCGGAGTTGCTGGCGCGCTACGAGGCTGCCGCGGAGCGGCCGCCGCGCGAAATGACGGCCGGTGCCTGGGCGGAGCCGGGGGTCATCGAGCGCGCGAGTGTCGCCGGCCGCTTCGACGGCACGCGACAGCTGCTGCTCGACAATCAGAGTCACGAGCGGCAACCCGGTTACCGGGTGTGGACGCCGCTGCTGCTGAATCACGGCGGTGTCGTCATCGTCGACCGTGGCTGGATTCCGGCCGGCGGTGACCGCAGCAAACCGCCGCCGGTGCCCGTCCCGCAGGGGGAAGTGCGCTTCACCGGGTATTGGCGCACCTTGCCGGAACCGGGCATGCGCCTGGAGGTCGACAACTGCGCGCCGGCGCCGTGGCCGCGCATCGTGCAGTATCCGACCGCAGACGAGCTGCGCTGTCTGTACGGGCAGTCGGTTCCGGGCGGACTGTTCCTGATGGACGCCGACGCGCCGGGCGGTTACGTTCGCGAGTGGGGCGCAGGCCCGGAGCTGTCGCCGGGCAAACACTACGGCTACGCCGCGCAGTGGTTCGCCTTCGCTGCAGTGCTCGCCGCCCTGTTCATCATCTACAGCTTCAGACCTCGAACATGACACACGTGCAGTCCCGCGGCCGTCTGCAGTTCCTGCTGCTGGCGGCGCTGTTCTTCGCGCCGCTGCTGGCCGCGGTGCTGTTCTACTTTGTCTTTCCCGACTGGCAACCGGATGCGCGCACCAACTACGGCGAGCTCGTCGCGCCTGCGCGGCCGCTGCCGGATGCGCCGCTGCGCGACGCCCGGGGAACGCCGGTGGCGGCCGAGGAGCTGCGCGGTCGCTGGAGTTATGTCTACGTCGCGGGTGCCGAGTGCGATGCGGCTTGCGCCGACAAGCTGCACCAGATCCGCCAGATCCGCACCCTGCTCAACGAGAAGCGCCAGCGCGTGCAGCGGGTCTATGTCGCCCCGGACCCCGAGGCATCGGCCGCGGCGGCGGCCCTGCTCGCCGCCGACCATCCGGATCTGAAGGTCTACGCCGACACGCCGGAGGCCGCCTACCGCCGCTTCTTCGGTCCGCGTGATCCGCAGACGCTCTACCTCGTCGATCCGCTCGGCAACTGGCTGATGGTCTACGATGGTCAGGCCGAGTCCAAGGGCATTCTCAAGGACATCAAGAAGCTGCTGCGGGTGTCGCAGATCGGGTGAGGTATTTCCGGCATGACTCAACGTCATGCCGGAAAGCGCCGAACGCCCGGCCATGGAGCGCTTGCCTTGGCGAGCCGTGACGCAATGTCGCGGCGAGCGAAGCAAGCGCCGGCCGGGGTTGCGAGTGGGTGCTTTGCCTCGGCATGGCTGGTCCGAACGAGGTTGGTAGAATGCGCGCCCTTTCGCCTTCCCCCGGCTCCGAGTCCTGATGGCCTGGTATCGCCGCCTCAACCTGCTGACGCTGCTGCTGTGTTTCGTCGTCATCGTCTTCGGTGCCTACGTCCGCCTGTCCGACGCCGGCCTCGGCTGTCCGGACTGGCCCGGCTGCTACGGGCATCTGACGATTCCGCAGGCGGACCACGAAGTGGCGACCGCGCAGGAACGCTTTCCCGAGCGCCCGGTCGAGGCGCCCAAGGCGTGGAAGGAGATGATCCACCGCTACATCGCCTCGACGCTCGGCCTGCTGATCGTCGCGCTGGCCTTCGGTGCGACACGCCTGCGTGATCCGGCGCGGCCGCGGGTGCTGCCGTGGCTGATGGTCGGACTGGTGGTCTTCCAGGGAATCCTGGGCATGTGGACCGTGACCTGGCAGCTCAAACCACTGGCGGTGACCGGGCATCTGCTCGGCGGCATGAGTACGTTCGCGCTGCTGCTGTGGCTCTATCTGAGCGTGCGCCGGCTCGGCGCGGCGACGACCGATGATGCCCCGCTGCGCGAGTTGCGCAGCGAGCGTCACCTGGCCTTTGCACTGCAGCGCGAAGCCGCGCAAGACGCCACGGCCGGGCGCCCGCCGCGCCTGCGCCTGTTCGCCGGCGCGGCGCTGGCGCTGCTCGTGATCCAGATCTTCCTGGGCGGCTGGACCAGCACCAACTATGCGGCGCTGGCCTGCCCCGACTTCCCGACCTGTCACGGCAGCTTCTGGCCGGAGACGGACGTGCCGACCGCGTTCACGCTCTGGCACGGCCTGGGGATCAACTACGAGTACGGGATTCTCGACGCGCGCGCGCGCGTGACGATCCATCATTTCCATCGTGTCGGCGCGCTCGTCGTCGCGCTGACGCTCACCCTGCTCGGCGTGTGGCTGCTGCGGCGGGGAGCGGGGCGCTGGCGCGCGCTCGGCATTGCCGTGCTCGCAGCTTTGGCGCTGCAGTTGTCGATCGGGATCGGCGTGGTCGTGCTGCAGCTTCCGTTATGGCTCGCGGCCGCGCACAATGCCGGTGCGGCCATCCTCGTGGCCGTGCTGGTGACACTGAACCATCACGCCTGGGCGCGGAGCGAGACCTGAAGATGGTCGCCACGGCCGACAGCATGAAGATCGCAGGACGCAAGTACCGCCTGCACGAGTACTACGAGCTGTGCAAGCCGCGCGTGGTCATGCTGATCGTGTTCACCGCCATCGTCGGCATGTTCCTGGCCGTACCCGGACTGCCGCCACTGTCTGCACTGCTGTGGGGCACGCTCGGCATCGCACTGCAGGCCGCATCGGCGGCTGCGGTCAACCAGATCATCGACCGCAACATTGATGCGCGCATGGCGCGCACCTGCGGCCGCCCGCTGGTCACCGGCACGCTGACGATGACCGAATCGATCGTCTTCGCGACGGTGATCGGCCTGCTCGGATTCGCGCTGCTGTGGGCGCTCGTCAATCCGCTGACGGCGGTGCTGACGCAGTTCACGCTGATCGGCTACGCGGGCATCTACACGCTCTACCTGAAGCGGGCGACGCCGCAGAACATCGTGATCGGCGGCGCGGCCGGCGCGGCGCCGCCGGTACTGGGCTGGGCGGCCGTGACCGGCGAGGTGCATGCCCACGCGCTGATCCTGTTCGCCATCATCTTCGTATGGACGCCGCCGCATTTCTGGGCGCTGGCGATCGACCGCCGCGACGAGTACGCCAAGGCGGACATTCCGATGCTTCCGGTCACCCATGGCATCGACTACACGCGCACCCAGGTGCTGCTCTACACCGTCCTGCTGACCGCGGTGACGGTCCTGCCATTTGCGACCGGCATGTCCGGCTGGCTGTATCTGGGCGGGACGCTGATCCTCGATGCGGTGTTCCTGGCCTACGCCGTGCGCCTGAAGTGGTGGCCGGTGCCGGGTCTGCCGATGCGCACCTTCGGCTATTCCATCGTCTACCTGATGGGCATCTTCACGCTGCTGCTGGTGGACCACTACGTGGTCAGTTTCCAGTAACGGCAGCCCGCTCCGGGTTCCGGAAACCAAAACGCCGCGCAGTGGCGCGGCGTTTTAGGCAACGATCGACCGGACACTACTCCTCGATCGCCTTGCGCAGCTTCTTCATGGCCGCCACTTCGATCTGGCGGATGCGTTCGGCGGAGACGCCGTACTCGTCGGCCAGTTCCTGCAGGCCGGTCTTCTCGCCGTCGTGCAGCCAGCGGCGCATCAGGATGTCGCGGGACCGGTCGTCCAGCCCGGTCAGGGCCTCGCGCATCTTCGCCTCGCGCTCCTCCTGCCATTCGGCCTGCTCGATCTCGGCGAACGCGTCCTGGCTGTCGGCGAGGTAGTCCTCCGGCATGTAGGCGTCTTCGGCATCGCTCGGGCTGGCGCTGAAGGAGACGTCGCCGCCACCGAGGCGCGCTTCCATCTGGAACACTTCCTCGGGCTTGACGTTGAGGTCGGCCGCGATCGCCTCGGCCTGCTCGCGGTTGAGCCAGCCCAGTTCGCTCTTGGCCGAGCGCAGGTTGAAGAACAGCTTGCGCTGGGCCTTGGTGGTCGCGATCTTGACGATGCGCCAGTTCTTGAGCACGAACTCGTGGATCTCGGCCTTGATCCAGTGCACCGCGAAGCTGATCAGGCGCACGCCGACGTCCGGGTCGAAGCGCTTGACGGCCTTCATCAGCCCGACGTTGCCTTCCTGGATCAGGTCGGCCAGCGGCAGGCCGTAGCCCAAGTAGCCGCGGGCGATGTGCACGACGTGGCGCAGGTTGGACAGCACGAGCTGCTGGGCGGCGCCCAGGTCGTTCTCGGCGCGCAGCTTTTCGGCCAGCGCCCGCTCGGCGTCGGCGTCGAGCACCGGCACCTGGTTGACGCTCGCGATATAGGCGTCGAGGCTGCCGGTCAGCGGCACCAGCGCCGTGGGCTGGCGCAAGGTCAAGGCGGTCGCGTGGCTCATCGTGCGGTCTCCCATGCAGGTGATGTTAGCACTCGTTTGAATAGAGTGCTAAGGGGCCGCGGGAGTTCCGTTGATTCAAGTCAACGGATTGATTGTGAATATGAATATGCCGCCTGCGGTTACTTGGGCTCGATCTGCGCGATGCGCCGGGTGACGGTCACGAAGGCGCCGGCCCAGCCGAGCACGATGCCGGCGAGGATCAGCGAGAAACCGTCGCGCGCCCCCAGGCCGGCAAGCCGGTAGTCGCTGCCGTAGAGCGCCGCGAGGTCGGCGGCCGGTGTTTCCAGCATCCCGGTGCCGACGGCGACCAGGATCCATGCCAGTGTGCCGCCGCCGAGGCCGAACCAGAACCCGCTGTACAGGAACGGCCGGCGCACGAAACTGCCGGGCGCGCCGATCAGCTTCATGACCTCGATCTCCTCGCGGCGGGCCTCGATATCCAGGCGGATGGTGTTGCCGATGATGACCATTACCGCGAGCCCCAGCAGCAGCGCGATGATGCCCACCGCACGCTCGGCGATCGCCAGTACCGCGTACAGACGCTCCATCCACTGCTGGTCGAGCTTGGCGAGATCGACTTCGGGCAGCCGTGTCAGGCGCTCCAGCAGGGACTGGACATCGGCCTTGCTCTGGCGCGGCTCCGGCGTCACCGCGATCACGGCGGGCAGCGGATTGTCCTGCAGCAGGTCCAGCGCCTCGCCGAACCCGGACAGCTCCCGGAACTCGGCCATCGACTGTTCGCGGGAGATGTAGTGCGTGCCGGCGACGCCGGCCTCGTTCCCGAGCTCGCGCGCCAGCGCCGCGCCACGATCGCTGGCGACGCTGTCCTTGAGGAACAGCGAGATCTGCAGCGACTCCTGCCAGGAATAGCCGATCTTGGACAGGTTGCTGACGGCCACGTACAGACCTGCCGGCAGCGCCAGGGCGATGCCGATCACCAGGGCTGTGAGGCCCGCCGCCAGCGGCGCGCGCGCGATCTTGCCGAGCGAGAAGAACAGGACGCGCAGGTGCTCCTGCGTCCAGCGCGCGAACCAGCGCGGACGGTCGAGGCCGGCTTCAACGAGCGCCATCGGCCTGCGTCTCCCGCAACTGCGATGCGGCGCGCGGCCGCTTGTCGGTGATGTGGCCCTGCTCAAGGTGGATGATCCGCCTCGGCAGCGCCTCGATCAGGTCGATCGCGTGCGTGGCGATCATGACGGTCACGCCGGCCTCGTTGAAGCGCGCGAAGCCGCGCATGATCTCCAGCGCCATCTCCGGGTCGAGGTTGCCCGTCGGTTCGTCGGCCAGGATCAGCGCCGGCTTGGTGACGATGGCGCGGGCGATGCCGACACGCTGCTGCTCGCCGCCGGACAGCGTCAGCGGCAGCACGCGCTCCTTGCCGAGCAGACCCACGGCGTCCAGCGCACCGCGCACGCGCCGGCCGATGTCGTTGTGCGCATAGCCGCGGATCACCAGCGGCAGCGCGACGTTGTCGAACACCGTGCGGTCGTAGAGCAGGTTGAAGTTCTGGAAGACCATGCCGATGCGCTGGCGGAACGCCGGCACGTGCCGCGATTTGATCGTCGCGAGGTTCTGGCCCATGACCACGAGCTGCCCGCGGTTGACGCGGCACAGCGCGGCCATCAGCCGCAGCAGCGTGGTCTTGCCGGCGCCGCTGGGGCCGGTGATGTAGACCATCTCGCCCTGCGCGATCTCGAAGCTGACGCCGGACAGCACGTCGAGGCCGCCCGGGTAGCGGTAGCCGACCTGGTCGAAGCGGATCAGCTCGGTCACGACGCCCGTCTCACAAGAAGACCCTATTCCCCAATCAGCGCTTCCGCGAAGGCTTCCGCGTCGAACGGCTGCAGATCTTCCACCGCCTCACCGATGCCGATGAAGCGCACGGGCAGAGCCAGACGACGCGCAATGGCCAGCAGGATACCGCCCTTGGCGGTGCCGTCCAACTTGGTGATGGCAATGCCGGTCAGGCCGATCGCCTCGTGGAATTGCAGCGCCTGCACGAGGGCGTTGCCGCCGGTCGTGGCATCGACCACCAGCAGCACCTCGTGCGGTGCGTAGGGATCGTGCTTCTGCACCACGCGCTTGATCTTGCGCAGCTCGTCCATCAGGTGCGCCTGCGTGTGCAGGCGCCCGGCCGTGTCGGCGATGACCATGTCGATGCCGCGGCTTCGGGCCGACTGCACCGCGTCGAAGATCACGCTGGCCGAGTCCGCGCCCTCGCCCTGGGCGAGGATCGGCACGCCGGCGCGCTCCGACCAGGTGCGCAACTGCTCGACGGCGGCCGCGCGGAAGGTATCGCCGGCGGCGAGCAGCACGCTCTTGCCTTCGCGCTTGTAGCGCAGCGCGAGCTTGCCGATGGTCGTGGTCTTGCCGACGCCGTTGACGCCGGCGACGAACAGGATGTACGGCCG
Source organism: Sinimarinibacterium flocculans (assembly GCF_003201205.1). Lineage (GTDB taxonomy): Bacteria > Pseudomonadota > Gammaproteobacteria > Nevskiales > Nevskiaceae > Solimonas > Solimonas flocculans. The sequence goes on along the minus strand of NZ_QICN01000003.1, from coordinate 415,900 downwards.
GATGAAGTCGGGCACCTGCAGCGGTTGCGCGACCGGCGCCAGCAGCTCGACCAGGGACTTCTTCAATGCCGCGCGCAACTGCTGCGGATTGCGGACGCGGCCGGCGCCAACTTCGGCGCGCAGCCGCTGCATCAGCCATTCGGTGGCTTCGACGCCGGCGTCGGCCGTGAGCAGGCGCGTCTCGATCTCGTCGAGCGCGTCGTCGTCGAGCTGATCGTTGCGGAAAAAGGTGCTGATGTCGCGCGTCAGCCAAGAGTCGCCCTTGTTCAGACGCGCGCGCAGCTTGCGGATCGTGCCGCTGTCGGTGGTGCTCATCGGCTTGCGGAGGCGGGGTGCGCGGCGGTGTTGTCGCCGTCGTCGTCGAAGGATAGCAGCCACACTTCCTCGCGCGGCTGCAGGCGCAGGCCGGCGACTGCGGGAAAGGCCTGTGCGGGTGACAGCGCCGTCGACGCTGACACCGGGTATCTCAGCAGCCGGTAGCGCTGGCGAGCCTCGAGCGCGGTGACGGCGCCGATCCAGATCGGACGCCCGTCGTCGAGCTGCAGGCCGGAGGGCCACAGCCGCAACAGCTCGGCGCGGTCGTCGTCGAGAATCCGGCGCAGGCTCAGCGCCGGATGATGGCCGGCGTGGACCTGCGGCAGGATCGGCAGCTCGGCGATGGTCGACTCCGCGGCGAGCCAGCGCAGTGCGGTGCTGCCGGACAGGCGCGGCGGCCGCGTCCAGCCCTGTTCGGCCAGTGCCTGCGTGATCGCCGCCGGTTCGGCCGCCCACTGCAGGTTCAGCGGCTGCCGGTCGCGCCCGGACACGTCGATGCGGCTGCGCGGCAGCGCCTGCCAGAGCCGTGTCGCCCAGGCGTCGGTGCTGACCGTCTGCCGCGGCGCGGCCGCGGCGTCCGGCGGCATCCGCAGCGTGGTCCACGCCAGCGCGGTGCCGGCGCAGAAGGCGATCAGCACCGGCGGCAGCAGTCGCGCCGCCGGCATGCGCTCCGGCCGGTGCCGCCAGTAGCCGAGCCCGAGCAGTGCCGCCCAGGTCACGCCGACCAGCGTGAGGAACAGGGCCACGCTGGCCCACTGCGCGCCCACGTACAGGCGCCCGAGCGTCGTCAGCATCAGCACGACGATGCTGCCGGCGATCAGCAGGCGCCGCAGCGGTCGCGGCGCACCGGTCGACAGCAGAATCGGGAGGAACGCGTAGATCACGGTCGACAGCACCAGATCGCGGTCGAGATGCTCCGCCGGCGCCGGCGTGCCGAAGAAGACATGGGGCGGCGCCACGGTCGGTATCGTGTGCAGACCCGCCGACAGCAGTGCACCGAAGGCCAGCGCGGCCAGCCAGTGTGCCGCGGCGCGGCGTTTGCGTGCCGCCGCCAGGCCGGCGAATGCGACCAGCGCCAGCGGCAGGTAGACCAGCCACTCCCCCAGCAGCAGCAGCCGGTTGCCCAGCGCCAGGCCCCAGGGCGTGTGCAGGTCGCGCATCCACTGGAAGATCGCGGCATCGAAGGCGGACGGGTAGGCGTGCATGCCGGTGCCGGCCCACAGCCACAGCCAGACACCGCTGACGAGGAACAGCAGCAAGCCGAGCAGCGCCAGCGCCGGCGTTTCCGGCTGCGTCGGGTCGGCGAGCGCGGCGCCGAAGACGCCCAGACGCCGGTGGCGCCGGCTCCAGTCGAGCATCGCGCCGATCCAGGCCTCGGCATGGCGCTGCAGCGCGCGCCCGATCAGCGCCGACAGCCAGATCGTCAGCGCCAGGGTCACGGTCAGGGCCAGCAGCAGCAGCGCCAGCCGGCCGGCGACCTCGGCGGCGAGTCCCAGCGAGGCACCGAAGGCCACGCCCGGGAGCACGAAGGTGAACGCCCACAGCACCGCCGAGACGAGATCGGCGACGGCGAAGGCCGCGACGCGCAGGCCGGCGGCACCGGCGAGCGCCGGCACGATGGCGCGGACCGGCCCCAGAAAGCGCGCCATCGCGACCGACAGCGCGCCGTGGCGCGCGAAGAAGCGTCGGCCGTTGGCCAGCGCCTCCGGATAGCGGCGCAGCAGCGCCGACGAGAACAGGCGCTCTCCGTAGTGACGGCCGAGCCAGAAGCTCAGGCCGTCGCCGCAGACGGCGCCGAGCGCCGCCACGCAGACGGTGAGACCCAGGTCGAGCGTGCCGAAGGCCACCAGTGCGCCGGCGGCGAACAGGGCCAGCCCCGCGGGCACAAACACGCCGACGACGAACAGCGCATCGAGAAACGCGAAGGCGAACAGCAGCACCAGCGCCCAGTGCGGGTGCGCGTTGACCCAGGCCAGCGACTCCTGCAGGGCGGCGAGCATGCGCGCGCGTCAGGTTCGGATGGCGTCCATGGCCGCTTCGGCGGCCTGCAGGGTGTGTGCGATCTCGGCGGTCGTGTGGGCGGCGGACACGAAACCCGCTTCGTATGCCGACGGGGCCAGATAGACGCCGCGGTCGAGCATCGCGTGGAAGAAGCGCCGGAAGGCATCGATGTCGCAGGCGGTCACGTCGGCAAAGCGGCTCGGGGTTCCGCCTCCGGTGAAGTACAGGCCGAACATGCTGCCGACCTGGGTCGTCGCGAAGGGGACACCGGCGCGGTCCGCGGCAGCCTGCAGCCCGGCCAGCAGCTCCGCCGTCGTCGTCTCGAGGCGTTCATACAGGGCCGCGTCGTCGAGCTGCCTGAGCAGGACCAGCCCCGCGGCCATCGCCAGCGGATTGCCGGACAGCGTGCCGGCCTGGTAGACGGGGCCGACCGGTGCGAGCTGCTGCATGATTTCGCGACGCCCGCCGAACGCGCCCACCGGCAGTCCGCCGCCGATGATCTTGCCGAGCGTGGTCAGGTCGGGGGTCACCCCGTAGCGGCCCGATGCCCCGCGCGGCCCGACGCGAAAGCCGGTCATCACCTCGTCGAAGATCAGGATCGTGCCGTGACGGTCGCAGAGCGCGCGCAGCCCTTCGAGAAACCCGGCGACGGGCGGTACGCAGTTCATGTTGCCGGCCACCGGTTCGACGATCACCGCGGCGATCGCATCCGGATGCTCGTCGAAGAGCGCCTCCACCGACTCGAGGTCGTTGAACTGCGCGGTCAGCGTGTACTTGGCGAGGTCTGCCGGCACGCCCGGTGAAGTCGGCACGCCGAAGGTCAGCAGGCCGGAGCCGGCCTTGACCAGCAGCGCGTCGCCGTGCCCGTGGTAGCAGCCCTCGAACTTGAGGATGAAGTCGCGTCCGGTCGCGCCGCGCGCGAGCCGCAGCGCGGACATCGTCGCCTCGGTACCGCTGTTGCACATGCGTACCTGCGCCATGCCGGGCACGCGCGCGCACAGCAGCTCGGCCATCTCGATCTCGAGCTCCGTCGGTGCGCCGTAGGACACGCCCACCGCGAGCTGCGCCTGCAGCGCGGCGGTGACGTCGGCATGCTGGTGGCCGAGGATCATCGGACCCCAGGAGCCGACGTAGTCCACGTAGCGCCTGCCGTCGGCGTCGGTCAGCCACGCGCCCTGCGCGGCGGCGATGAAGCGGGGCGTGCCGCCCACGGACTTGAACGCGCGGACGGGCGAGTTCACGCCGCCGGGAATGGTCTGCTGGGCACGCTGGAACAGCGCTTCGGAACGGTTCATGGGATACGGGATGCCCGGAAGGGGCGTCAGTTTCCGGTTTCTACCGCTGTGTTTCCAGCATCGAAGGCCTGCGCATAGGCCCGGGCCGCGGCCTCGACGTCGGCCGCGCCGAAGACGCCGTCGATCGCAGCCACCAGATCGGCGCCTGCTGCGACCACCGCCGGTGCCAGCGTTGGCGTGATGCCGCCGATGCCGCAGACGGCGACCGGCCAGCGTTCGCGCGCCAGCGTCAGCGTGGCCAGATCGGCCGGCGGCGCATCGGGCTTGGAGCGCGAGGGGTAGAGACGTCCGAAGGCGACGTAGCTGGCACCGGCGTCGATCGCGGCGTCGGCGCGCATCAGATCGTTGCCGCAGGTGGCGCCGACGATGGCTGCGCTGCCGAGCTGCCTGCGGGCGTCGGCCAGACTGCCGTCGCCGGCACCCAGATGCACGCCGTGTGCGCCCGCCTCGATCGCGAGTCGTACATCGTCGTTCACGACCAACAGCGCGCCGTGCGTGCGGCACAAGGTGGCCAGCGTGCGCGCCAGCACGAGGCGTGTCGGCGCGGGACTGCGCTTGTCGCGGTACTGCAGCAGCCGCGCACCGCCGCGCAGCGCGGCGGCACAGGCGTCGAGCAGGCGGTCCGGATCGCTCGTCAGCGCATCCGGCGTAATGGCGTAGAGCCCGCGCAGCCGCGCGCCGCTCATCGCGGCCACCGCCCCGGAATTGCGCGCCCCCGTCCCGGCTGCAGTGCGCGCTCGAGGCAGGTGTGGACATACCGCTGTGCACGGTCCAGCGCCACGTTCATTGCCTCGCCCAGCGCCAGACGCGCGGCCAGGGCGCTGGCCAGCGTGCAACCGGCACCGTGAAAGCCCTGCGGCAAGCGTGGCCAGCGGAACAAGATCTCGCGACCATCGCGGTGGTACCAGCGGTTCTCCACCTCGGTCGTGGCTTCGTCGCCGCCGGTGATCAGCAGCTGTTCGCAACCGGTCGCCAGCAGCCTTGCGGCCGCGGCTGCCGGCGTCGGTTCCCCGCTCAGGCGACGCGCCTCGTCGGCGTTGGGGGTGGCGATGGTGGCCGCCGGCAGAAGTCGATCGGCGATCGCCCGGGCGGTGGCGTCGGCAGCCAGCGTGCCGCCGCCACCGGCGCGCAGCACCGGGTCCAGCACCACCGGGACACGGCAGCGCGCGATGGCGTCGAGAATCACGGGCACCTGGGCCGTGCTGCCGAGCAGGCCGAGCTTGATCGCGGCGATCCGGCTGTCGGCAAGCAGCAGCTCGAGCTGATCGGCGAAGATGTCGATGGCCACGGGTTCGACGCGTCGGACGTTGCGGGTGTCCTGCACCGTCAGCGCGGTAATGACACCCAGCGCGTGCGCACCCTGGGCGCCGACGGCCTCGATGTCGGCTTGCAGGCCGGCGCCGCCGCCGGGGTCGTGCCCCGAAATGCACAGGACCAGCGGCGGAGAAGAGGCGGTTGTCATGGGCGCAGTGTAAGCGGCCGATGCCGCAGTGCGGCAAACGGGTGCGAGCGGTTATGCACAGAGGCGGTGCGTGGGCCGTGCAAGCCGCGAAATTGCGACACTTTCCTGCAAGAATGGCGCAATATTGGTGCAAGTCATTGATTCAAGATGACAAAGTCCTGTGCATAGAAACTCGTCTATGCGCAGAAATCACGCAGGGACGGGCATTTCCGGCGATTGTTCGGTTGGCTGTGCACATACTTATCCACAATCGCTGTGCGCAATCTCGAGCTTCTTTATGGAAAAAAGAGAGTTAGCGCGCAAACCTAAAGTGCATCCTCGATCACGGTAAGTCACATTGTCATATCGAATATCACGTCTTGTGCTGGTCCTGGGTCTCGCCGTCGCGAGTCCTGTGCGCGCCGCGGAGCCGCCGTCCTGGCAGACACAGGGTCTGGTTTCCGCGGGCGAGCTGACCGAGGCCTCCGGGCTGGCGGCGTCACGCCGGCAACCGGGCCTGCTGTGGACGCACAACGACAGCGGTCACGCGCCGGTGCTCTACGGCCTGGGCGTCGACGGGCGGCTGCGCGAGCGCGTGGCGGTGCAGGCCACGGCGGGTGACTGGGAAGACATCGCCGCGTTCGAGTGGCGGGGCAGACCCCATCTCGCCATCGCCGACACCGGCGACAACCTGGCCTGGCGGCGCCGCGTGCAGATCCTGCTGCTCGTCGAGCCGGAAGCGGGGGCATGCACGGCAGCGGTCGAGCGCGTTCTGCAACTGCGCTTCCCGCAGGGCCCGCGCGATGTCGAGGCCATCGCCGTCGACGAGCGCCGTGGACAGATCCTGCTGATCGAGAAGCGCGTGCCGCCGGCGGAACTTTATGTCGTGGATCTGGACGGCCCCGACGAACAGCTTGCGCGCCGTATCGGCGTGATGGCGGACACGGGCGCGTCGGCGCGGGGGTGGAAGGGGCGCGACCTCGCTACCGCCATGGTGCTGCATCCGAACGGCCACGAGCTGCTCGTGATGACCTACCTGCGCGTGCTGCGCTTCGTCGCCGCCGCGTCCGGGGACTGGGGCGCCGCGCTCGCGGCCGGCCCGCAGGCGTCGGTGCCGCTGCCGCGCGATCAGCGGCTCTACGAGGCGCTGACGGTCGACGCCGACGGCGCATGGTGGGCGCTCAGCGAAGGCGAGCGTCCGCCGCTGTTGCGCCGGCCCCCCGAGGTCACTCCGGTGGACTGACGATCGCCGCGGGCTAGTCCTCGGCGTCGGCTTCGCCGCTTGCCGACCCGATCGGCTCGTCGGGGTCGATCGGCCGCGGAACGCCGAACTCGCCTTCGAATTCGTCGAAGGCCCGGGTATCGACATCGCCACCCTGCGCCGGCGCCGTTTCGATGACGGTCTGCGGGAGCGCCGCGTCGGCCTCGTCGGGCAGCGATTCGGGCGCCGCCGGACGATGGCCCATCTGGCCGAGAATCCAGCGCGCGCGTTCCTGCACGTAGGGCCCCGGCTCGCGAGCGCTCCAGCGCCGCGGGCTGGGCAGCACGGCGGCCAGGCGCGCGGCCTCCTCGGGGGTGATCTGCGCGGCTCTCTTGCCGAAGAAGGCCTGCGCGGCCGCTTCGACGCCGTAGATGCCCGGACCGAACTCCGCGATGTTCAGGTAGACCTCGAGGATGCGCGGCTTGTCCCAGAGCGTCTCGATCAGCACGGTGAACGCGGCCTCGATGCCCTTGCGGGCGAAGCCGCCACCGGACCACAGGAACAGGTTTTTCGCAGTCTGCTGGCTGATGGTCGAGGCGCCGCGCAGGCGGCCGCCGTCGCGGCGCTCGTCGAGTGCATCGCCGATCGCTTCGAAGTCGAAGCCGCGATGCTGGAAGAACTTCTGATCCTCGGAGGCGACGACGGCGTGGCGCATCGCATTGCTGATGTGCTCGGCGGGCACCCACTCGTAACGCACCGGCGTGACCGGGCTCTGGAGCATGAAGGCGGTGGTCGGCGGCGGCAGCCAGCGCAGGGCCAAGACCACGGCCAGGATCAAGCCCAGCAGCCACAACAGGCCGACGATCAGCACCGGCAGCAGGCGCCATCGCCGGGACAGGGGCGGGCTCGGCAGCGGCGGATCGGACGTGAGCCGTTCCGGCGCGGGTGTGGCAGCGGCCGGCCGCCGGGCCGGCTGCGGCAGCAAGGGGCTCGCCGGAGGTGCCGCCGGCGGTCGGGAGGGTGGATGGAGGGTCGGGGGACGGCGCGGCTTCATCGTCGCTCGTTGATCGTGAAGACGGGGAGGCTCAGGCTCCAGATGATCGCGGCCAGGCGCAGGCCGGCGATGACCAGCATACCGGCCGCAGCTGACCAGAGCCTTGCCACGCCGGCATCCTGCAGCACGACATAGGCGCTGGTCCCGGCAATGGCGGCGGTCGCGTAGATGTTGCCCTTGCGCAGGATCATGGGGATTTCGGCGCAGAGCACGTCGCGCAGCACGCCGCCGAACACGCCGGTGATCGTGCCCATGACCACGGCGATGAGGCCGCCGGTGCCGCTGGTTTCCGCGATCTGCGCCCCGGAGATGGCGAAGAATGCGAGGCCGAGGGCGTCGGCCACCTGCAGGGCCTTGTCGGGCGGGCGACGGAAGCGCACGTAGGCCATCGTCGCGAGCGCGGCAACGATGATCGTCACCAGGTACTTCGGGTTGACGATCCAGAATGCAGTGCGGTCGAGCAGCAGGTCGCGCAGTGTGCCGCCGCCGACCGACGTGACGATCGCGATGACGATCACGCCGAGCAGGTCCAGCGACTTGCGTCCGGCCGCGAGCGCGCCCGAGATCGCGAAGACGGCAACGCCGACGAGGTCGAGTATCGGCAGCAGGGCGGCAGCGGTCATGGCGCGCGAGTGTGCGCCATGCGGTGACCCGGGGTGAAGGCCTCTACGACCCTGTCGGCGTCGGCAGACCCAGGTGCTGCCACAGCCGCAACGTCGGTTCGGCCTGGTTGAGGGTGTAGAAATGCAGGCCCGGCGCGCCGTTGTCCAGCAGTGCGCGGCACAGGCGCGCGACGACTTCGAGGCCGAAGTCCTGGAGTGCGGCCTTGTCGTCCTGGTACTGCTCCAGGCGCAGGCGGATCCAGCGCGGGATGTCCGCGCCGCAGGCGGCCGAGAAGCGGGTCAGCTGCGCGTGGTTCGTGATGGGCATGATGCCGGGCACGATCGGAACGGTGATCCCCGCCCGCGTGCAGCGCTCGACGAAGTCGAAGTAGGCCTCCGCGGTGAAGAAGTACTGCGTGACCGCGCCGTCGGCACCGGCGTCGATCTTGCGGCGGAAGGCATCGAAGTCGGCGTCCGGGTTCGCCGCCTGCGGGTGCATTTCCGGATAGGCGGCCACTTCGAGGGTGAAGTGATCGCCGTGGGTCTCGCGGATGAAGGCCACGAGTTCGCTGGCGTAGCGCAGTTCGCCGGGGGCCTCGCTCGATGCGGCGGTGGCGGGCAGGTCCCCGCGCAGCGCGACGATGCGGGTGACGCCGGCCGCCCGGTACTGGTCGAGCAGGGCGCCGATCCTGGCGCGGGTCGAGCCGATGCAGGTCAGGTGCGGTGCGGTCTCGATGCCGGTCTGTTCGACGACGCGGATCAGGGTGTCGTAGGTGCCGTTCTGCTCCGAGCCGCCGGCGCCGTAGGTCACGCTGAAGAACGCCGGCTGCACCGCGGCCAGTGCAGAGGCCAGCGCCGGCAGCTTGTCCCAGCCGGCGGGCGTGCGGGGCGGAAACAGCTCGAAAGAGAATTGAATCTTTTGTGCGGTCATGGCGCGCAGAGCAAAGGGGCCGCTTTCGCGGCCCCTCGGCACGTCCTCAGTAGCGGTAGTGATCCGGCTTGTACGGGCCTTCGACCGGCACGCCGAGATAGGCGGCCTGCTCCGGCGTCAGCTTGGTCAGCTTCACGCCGATCTGCTCGAGGTGCAGGCGCGCGACTTCCTCGTCGAGCTGCTTGGGCAGACGGTAGACGGTCTTTTCGTAGACGTCCTTGTTCTTCCACAGGTCGATCGCGGCGAGCGTCTGGTTCGAGAAACTGTTGGACATCACGAAGCTCGGATGGCCGTGCGCGCAGCCGAGGTTGATCAGGCGGCCTTCGGCGAGCACGTACAGCGAGCGGCCGGTGTCGTTGAAGGTGTAGCGGTCGACCTGCGGCTTGATGGTGTCGCGCACCGCGCCCGAGGCATTCAACCGATCCATCTGGATTTCGTTGTCGAAGTGGCCGATGTTGCACACCAGGGCGTTGTTCTTCATCGCCTTCATGTGCTCGAGGGTGATGATGTCCTTGTTGCCGGTCGTGGTGACGTAGATGTCGGCGAACGGCAGCACGTCCTCGATGGTCTTGACCTCGAAGCCTTCCATCGCCGCCTGCAGCGCGTTGATGGGGTCGATCTCGGAGACGATCACGCGCGCGCCCAGGCCGCGCAGCGAGTGCGCCGAACCCTTGCCGACGTCGCCGTAGCCGGCGACGAAGGCCACCTTGCCGGCGATCATCAGGTCGGTGGCGCGCTTGATGCCGTCGGCCAGCGATTCGCGGCAGCCGTACAGGTTGTCGAACTTGGACTTGGTGACCGAGTCGTTGACGTTGATCGCCGGCACCAGCAGCTTGCCGGCCTCCATCATCTGGTAGAGGCGGTGCACGCCGGTGGTCGTCTCCTCGGAGACGCCACGCCAGTCGGCCGCGACCTTCTTCCAGAAGCCCGGGCGCTCGGTCTTGGTGCGCTTGAGCAGGTTCTTGATGACCTGCTCCTCGTGGTTGCCGGACGGCGAGTCGACCCAGGTGTCGCCGTCCTCCATCTCCACGCCCTTGTGGATCAGCAGCGTGGCGTCGCCGCCGTCGTCGACGATCAGCTCCGGCCCCTTCATGCCCGGATGGGTGAGCATGTCGAGCGTGCAGTCCCAGTATTCCTCGAGCGTCTCGCCCTTCCAGGCGAACACCGGGATGCCGGCGGCGGCGATCGCGGCAGCGGCGTCGTCCTGCGTCGAGAAAATGTTGCACGAGGCCCAGCGCACCGAGGCGCCGAGCGCGACCAGCGTCTCGATCAGCACCGCCGTTTCCTTGGTCATGTGCAGCGAGCCGGACAGGCGCACGCCCTTGAGCGGCTGCAGCGGCGCGTACTTGGCGCGGATCGACATCAGGCCGGGCATCTCTTCCTCGGCCATGCGGATGCGCTTGCGGCCGAACTCGGCCAGGGAGATATCGCGGACCTTGTAGTCCGCGTCCTGCAGATTCTTGATGACGGCGTTCATGCGTTCACTCTCGGTGTGGTGGCCAGATGTGGGCGCGGTTGCAGACGGGGCCGCCGAGCCTGGCCTGCGGTGTACGCAGGTCGCAACGCCCCTCGGCGGCGGAAGGTCGAGTATATCCGCTTATGCGGATGAAGGGATATAGATTCGACGGTTGCCAGAAACACGAAGGCCGCCTCGCGGCGGCCTTCGGTCGCGGCTGAAGCCGCTCCTACTTCAGCTTCTTCGCATCGGCGGCCAGGACCTCGGCCTTGTCCGTCTTCTCCCACGAGAACGCGGTGAAGGATTCGCCGTTAGCGAGCTTGACCTCGTAGGGCTTGCGGCCGAAATGGCCGTAGGCGGCCGTGGCCTGGTACATCGGATGGACCAGATCGAGCATCTTGCTGATGCCGTAGGGACGCAGGTCGAAGTGCTTGCGCACCAGCTTCTCGAGGCCGGCATCGCTGATCTTGCCGGTGCCGAAGGTCGTCACCATGATCGAGGTCGGCTGGGCGACGCCGATGGCGTAGCTCACCTGCACCTCGCAGCGCGCGGCGAGGCCGGCGGCGACGATGTTCTTGGCGACGTAACGCGCCGCATACGCGGCCGAGCGGTCGACCTTCGACGGGTCCTTGCCCGAGAACGCGCCGCCACCATGACGCGCCCAGCCGCCGTAGGTGTCGACGATGATCTTGCGTCCGGTCAGGCCGCAGTCGCCGACCGGGCCGCCGATGACGAAGTTGCCCGTCGGATTGATGTGGAACTTCGTGGCTTTGGTGATCAGCTTCGCCGGCAGCACCGGCTTGATGATCTCTTCCATGACCGCTTCGCGCAGGTCCTTGAGCTTGATCTCGGGATCGTGCTGCGTCGACAGCACCACCGCATCGATGCCGACGGCGACGTCGTTGTCGTAGCGCAGCGTGACCTGCGACTTCGCATCCGGCCGCAGCCACGGCAGCTTGGCCTTCTTGCCCTTGCGCGCCTTCGATTGCTGCTCGACGAGGCGATGCGAGTAGTAGATCGCCGCCGGCATCAGTTCCCTGGTCTCGTTGCAGGCGTAGCCGAACATCAGGCCCTGGTCGCCGGCGCCCTGCTCCTCGGGCTTCTTGCGGTCCACGCCCATGGCGATGTCCGGCGACTGCTTGCCGATCAGGTTGAGCACGCCGCAGGTCGCGCCGTCGAAACCGACGTCCGACGAGGTGTAGCCGATGTCATTGATGACCTTGCGCGCCAGTGCCTCGAGATCGACCCAGGCGCTGGTCGTGATCTCGCCCGCAACGATGGCGACACCGGTCTTGACCATGGTTTCGCACGCGACCCGGGCTCGCTTGTCCTGCACGAGGATGGCGTCGAGCACCGCATCGGAAATCTGGTCGGCGAGCTTGTCCGGATGGCCCTCGGAAACGGACTCTGAGGTGAAGAGAAACTGACTCACGGCGGTAACCCTCGGGTGTTCGCGATGGAAGGGAACAGGATCGCGTCAGCGTGGCCGCAGCGCGCATATCTGTCTATACGGATAGGCGGATAGTCTAGCAGTCCGCGAAGCCTGCGGGGGGCTGCGCTAGACTCGCGCCCCTGCTCGACGGCCCCACCGCTTCGCCATGGCCCTGACGCCCTCCCACATGCTGCCCCTGGCCACGCCGGCGCCGGATTTCAGGCTGCCCGATACCGTCAGCGGCCAGATGCTCGACCTGCAGACGCTGCGCGGCGATGCCGCCACGCTGGTGATGTTCATCTGCAACCATTGCCCTTACGTGAAGCACGTCAATCCGGAACTGCTGCGGCTGGCGGCGGACTACCGGCCGCCGCGGCTGGGGATCGTCGCGATCTCTAGCAATGACGCATCGGCCTACCCGGAGGACAGCCCCGAGGCGATGCGCGAGACGGCGCTGCGGCTCGGGTATCCGTTTCCTTATCTGCATGACGCCAGCCAGCAGGTGGCACGGGCCTATCAAGCCGCCTGTACGCCGGATTTCTTCCTGTTCGACCGCGAACTCAAGCTGGCTTACCGTGGCCGGCTCGACGACTCGACGCCGGGCAACGCCCGCCCGCTGACCGGTGCCGACCTGCGCGCGGCGATCGACGCCGTTCTGGCGGGGGAGCCGCCTTCGCAGCAGCAACATCCCAGCATGGGCTGCAATATCAAGTGGACAAAGCAGGTTCGCGCCGATGCCGGGTAGCGCGTCGTCGCCTGGCTCGCCATCCGGTCGCAGGGTGATGCGGTGAGCGCCGACTGGTTGCTCGTGGACGATGCCTGGCGCCGGTTGCTGGCCTTGACCTGCATCCTGCTGCCGGCCCTGCTGATCCTGTTTTCGCGTCGCTGCGGCTGGGTGCGCAAGCTCGCGTGGACGGCGGCCTCGCAGTTGCCGTGGCTGTTCCTGTGGATTTACATGGCGATCGCGCGGGCGCGTTATCCCGAACAGGCCCTCTCCCTGCAGGAGGCGGCGGGCTGGTGGCTGCTGGCGTATCCGTGGGCGGTTTACCTGCTATATCGCGCCACGCGGAGACGTTTCGCGGGTGAGCCGAAACGCGAACGCAAATCCTAAGGCTGGCGTCTATTCCCATCGGCAAGCTGTCATGCGGGTGCAATACTCGCGCCCCCGGCGAACGACCGGGCACTTCGCGACGATGGGGGAGAGATGAGCAAGACGGCGTTTCCGGCCTGGGGCCTGATCCTGGCTGCGTTGTGGCTTTCCGGCTGCGGCAGCAGCGATCCGGCCTCCGTCACGGACGGCGGCGCGCAAACGCGTACGGTCGAGGCGGACCCGCATACCTTGCGGACTCCGGCTCTGGCTGCCGGGGAGTTCGAGATGGTCACCCTGTCGACGCTGCCGGACGCCGTAACCAGCGGCGACGTGCTGCTGGCCCTGCGCGGACTGGCGGCGGACGACCGGTTACGGGTGCGGCGCAACGGGGAGGACGTCAGTGCCGCGTTCGGCCGCGACGACAGCGGTGACCTGCGCGGACTCGTGACCGGGCTGGTCGAGGGCGCCAATGCGATCGAGGCTGTCGTCGAAGGAACTGCCGGCGTGCGTCGCGCGGCGCTCGAGGTCCGCAACCATCCGCGCTCGGGCCCGGTCATTTCCGGCCCCCATCAGACGCCCTTCGTCTGCCGCACCGTCGATGCCGGGCTGGGCGAGCCGGTCGATGCCAACTGCTCGATCGAGACCCAGTATCGCTGGTACTACCGCTCGATCACCTCGCAGGGCTTCGAGGAACTGACGGATCCGTATGCGCCGTACCCGGGCGACGTGATCATGACGGAGACCAAGGACGGCCGGGCGGTGCCCTTCGTCGTCCGCCTCGAGACCTCGACGATCAACCGCGGTATCGCACGCATGGCGGTCCTCGACGATCCGGCGGCGCGCGGGCCCGACGCGTCATTCGAGCCGGCGCTGTGGAACCGGCAGGTCTATTACGTCTTCGGGGAATCCTGCGGCGTCGGTTATCAGCAGGGGCGCAGCGATCCGAACATCGTGCTCGGCGCGCTGGCGCTGACCGAGTTCTCCGCCGACAACCTGCTGGTCAATCTGGTCGGGATCGCCGATCGCCTCGGCAAGGGCGACCTGATCGTGCACAACACGCTCAGTGCCTTCGGCAACCACTGCAATCCGATGATCAGTCTCGAAACGACGATGATGACCAAGGAGCACATCATCGAGCGCTACGGGCCCGTGCGCTTCCTGATCGGCACCAACGGTTCGGGAGCCGCCCTGCAGCAATACAACGCAGCGAACAACGCGCCGGGCCTGATCAGCGCGGCCATGCCCACGGCCTCGTTCGCCGACATCCTGACCACGGCGATGACCGTTGCTGATTGCGGACTGCTGCAGAACTACTACGAGAACAGCCCGCTCGACTGGTCGCAGGCCAAGCAGGCCGCCGTCAACGGCCACAACCTGCTCGTCGGCAACCAGCTCAATGCGATCTGCGCGTCCTGGGTCGACGCCTTCCTGGACCTGCTCAATCCGGAGGTGGGCTGCGGTCCGGTGCCGGCGGAAGACCGCTATCGCGGTCCCGACCATCCGGACGGACCGAAGCTCGATGGCGTACGCTGCACGGTGCAGGACGCCAACGTCAATATCTTCGGCCGCGACCCCGCAACCGGTTATGCGAGGCGTCCGCTGGACAATACTGGCGTCCAGTATGGCCTGGAGGCGCTGCTGGACGGCACGACCAGTGCCGAAGAGTTTCTCGACCTGAACCGCAACGTGGGAGGCTTCAGCGTCGATGGTCGCGTCGTCGCCGACCGCATGCGCATGGATGAGGACATGGCCCGCATTGCGTACCGCATCGGTGGTGTCATCGGCCGCGGGCGGCTGGCGGAAACACCGGTCCTCGACCACGCGCCCTACCTCGATCTGATTCCGGTCGCCAACATCTCATGAGGCCGTGCGGCCATTCATCATCCGTGCCCGCCTCGAAAAGCAGAGCGGGCAGACGGTGACGCAGGGAATCTGGCGCGGCGTCGTCACCCAGGCCGACGGCTACCCGGTGATGGAGCAGTGGCTCGAGGCGCTCGAACCCCTGCGGCCCGCGTACGGGGGCGACCATGTGGCGGCGGTGCAGGCCGCCAAGCCGGTCCTTGCCGGGGACTACTGCACGTTCGGCACCATTGGTGGGCGACTCGAACTGCCGGACGCGATCCTGTTGCCGCTCGGGCTTGCACAGCTCCCCCTGCTGCCGACGATCGAGTCTCTGCACGAGCAGGTGCCTGGTTTCGATGTCGACGTGCCGCTGCGCGTCAATGTCCCGGAAGACTTCGGCCCGGAGGGGCGGGGCATCGGCATATGCTCGCTGACGCTGCCGGTCACGCGCACACCGCGCATGGTGGCCGGCATGCCGTTCACCGACGACATCATCCGTTGCCAACTCCGCCCCATCGACCCCGACGATTACGGCGGGCGTCTCGACTCTGGCCAGCTTGCCGAGCTGCAGGCCATCTTTCCGGAGGGCGTCTGCGACTTCGATCGCGCGGCGGCCGAAGACGTCGAACGCAGCCTCGCGTGGCCCAGCATCGGCGGCACGGAGCTGCGGACGCCTTTCGAACTCAAATGGCGGGTCGCACGCTCCGAATCCGCGAGCTGACCGGCGTGTTCCTTGAATGGCACGAATGCGCGGCGAATCCGTGCACCCGGTCACGATCGGGGGGCGTCGGGTCATGACAGGCTTGGCACGGACTTCGCTTGCTTCGAAGTGTGACGTAGAGGACTGAGCTGCGGGGGATTTCCCTTGACAGCCCAAAACGGCGAGGTTAGTGTCCGGCCCGGCACTCGCCGCTGTAACGCGGGGCCTTGATAGTTGGTTCTTGACTGCTGCTGGTCAGGGAGGGGTCGCAGGAACAACAAGACTCAAACCAGACTCACGGGAACACTGCGTGCGTGGATAGAAGTTCCACTTAGTCGGTGGTAAAGTTCGCCACGGATGTTCCGTCAGCAGTACCCGTCCGGCACGCGCAGCTAGTCAGGACGACCATCCGGGTTCATCAACCTTTGGGAGTTTGAAGCAATGAAATTTCTTCGCAGTACTGGAGCACTCGCTGCGGCCGCAGCGGCGCTGCTCTCGCAGAACGCGTCGGCGGTGAATGTCGCTGGCGACGGTGTCGGCGAGGTGGCCATCGCGCCGTATTACACGGTGCGTGATGGCTGGCAGACGCTGATCAATCTGACCAACACGAGCCCTGACCCGATCGTGGTCAAGGTCCGCTTCCACGAGGCGCTCAACAGCCGCGACGTGCTCGACTTCAACGTCGCGCTTTCGGGCTACGACGTCTTCATTGGCCGTCTGGTTGACTCGGACAACGGCCCGCGCTTCATCGGCGAAGACAGCGCCGACAGCAACGGCCGCATCACCTGCACGATTCCGAGCAGCGTTGTCCTGAACAGCCAGACCAACAACATCAGCAACCGCAACACCACGGGTCAGCTGATGTCGACCGCTGGTTTCAGCGGCGGCAACCCCAGCAGCAACGACACCGGCCCGGTTGGCGTCGATCGTCTGCGTGAGGGCTACGTCGAGTTCGTCGTCATGGGTCGCACCATCGGCACGAAGGATTCGTCGTACGTCGCCCAGGATCCGACCGGCGTGATCAACGTCGGCAACGCGATCGAGAACCACGACTGCCGCGCGCTCGACGGTGCCTTCGGCCCGGGTTCGCGTGCTGAGGTGGTCGGTGGCGTCTACGGTGTCGACGAGACGGTCGCCGCCATTGACGACCAGGCCACCACCGGCAGCGACACGATCCGTCAGATTCTCGCGACGGCGCGTCAGTTCGGTGAGCCGATCAATGCTCTGAAGTACAACTTCCGTCTGGTGAACCCGGCTCGCGGTACCGAAGCCGGCGGCGCCGCGTCGGTGTGGGGCAACTTCTACAACAGCGGCGTTGCAGATGCGCCGATGGATGCGGCCAACATCGCGGCAACGCTTGCGGACGTCGACTGCGTCGTCACCCGTGGCGATCAGCGTGAAGCGGCGAATGCCAACCTCTGGCAGCCGGGCGGTGCGCTGGCTCTGGATACCGCCTTCGCAGCGGTGGCCAACGCGGTCAGCTGCCCGAACCTGGTCACGCGCCAGTTCAGCAACGGCTTCTTGGAGCCGAGCCTGAACGACGCTTTCCCGCCGGAAGCCAACTGGTGGGATGACAGCCTGAACCAGGCGGTGTCGGTGCAGCCGGATGCCACCTACACGAACGTTGCCGGCGGACTGCGTGGTATCGACGCCATGAGCGCGACGATCATGCGTTCGGCCATCAACAACGAGTGGGCGAACGTCGATGATGGCGATACCCGCGGCGTGTCGACCGACTGGATTGTCACCATGCCGACGAAGAGCTTCTACGTCGATCGTGGCGCCGGTGTGCAGTTCGGTATCCCGCTGCCGATCGCTGCTGGTGGCGGCTTCGCCGGCTCGCGTGGCCGTCCGGAAGCTGATCTGGGCCAGCCGGGACCGGGCGTCAACGTTGCCACGGTGGCTCGTCCGCTGATGGTTGCCTACCCGCCGTTCCAGAACCCGTTCAACGGTGCGACGCCGAACGAAGCCCGCGCTTGCAATGAGGTGGAGTTCTCGGTGTTCGATCGTGCCGAGCAGGCCATCGGTCAGGCTGCTGCGGGTGGTCCGGTCGTGTCGCCGGCTCCGCCGCCGGATGTCTTCGTCGCTCAGCTGTGCTACGAGTCGAACGTCATCACCTTTGACGGTGTGTCGGCCCTCGGCTTCCGCGGTCTGGGCACGGGCTTCCCGACGGGTCTGAACCGTCTGCTGGCCAACTATCCGTCCGGTCCGCAGAACACCGTCCAGACGACGGGTCTGCCGGCGCCGAACAACGACAACGGCTGGGTGAGCATGAACCTGACGGCCAACTCGCTGGGCTTCCAGTCGGCCACGCTGCCGCTCGACCCGACCGCCTTCGGTGGTAACGGTCAGGCGCTGTCGGCGATGGACGGCCTGCCGGTCATCGGCTTCCTGCTGAAGCTGCGTAACCGCAACGACGCCACGCAGAACTATGCGAGCGCCGCGGACCACGGCTACGGTCGGTCGCTGACCCCGTAATCTGGTTCGAAGGTCGGGCAATCGACCGCCAGAAGTATAGGGGCGCCCTTCGGGGCGCCCCTTCTGATGAGGCCGGCGGAGGAATCCGCCGGTTTTTTTTTGAACTCCGGACTGATCTGAGGTATGGCATACCGAACTGTCTTCTTCGCCCCAAGGTTTCTGATTACGGGCTTCGCTGCACTGGGTCTTTCAACGCTCGCGGGTTGCCAGAGCTTGGGAGCGCGTGCCGCTGTGGAAGCCGCTGACCCCGCCGTGATCAGCGAATCGGAGAACGCCCGCCTGACACTGGCGGACTATCGGGCGAACTTCATCGAGATGAAGGCCGAACAAGCGGACCGCCTGCTTGGCAGTCGCGAGGCCCTGCTCGACAACGTGCTCGACTTCCACTCCAACAGCGACCTCGCTGCGCAGGCAGCGGAGCTTGGCCTGGACAAAGACCCTGTCGTGGCCGCGCAGCTTAGTCGTGCGCGCCGGATGATTCTCGTGGCTGCGATGCTCGGTCGGGTCTCCCGTCAGATCGAAGTGCCTGACGATCTGGAAGTCCTTGCCAAGGAGCGGTATCTGCAGCAGCAGGACAAATGGGTGACGCACGAGAGGCGGAAGGTTGCGCACATTCTGGTTACCCCTGGCACGGGCTGCCGCTGTGAGGTGCCAAAGCCTGCCGAGACGATTCGCAAGATTCAGGGACGGCTGGCGAAAGGCGAGTCCTTCGCCGCCCTGGCAAAGGAGTACTCGGACGATCCTTCGACGGCGGGCGCCGGAGGCGAGATTTCCAGTTGGCTGTTGCGTGATGGCAAGACCGTGCCCCAGTTCGAGAACGCCGCGTTCGCGCTCAAGGAAGTGGGTGATGTCAGCGGCCCTGTCGAAACCGCATATGGCATTCACCTGATCAAGCTGACCGAGCTCGAGCCCTCCCGGCAGCTCAGCTTCGACGAGGTGAAGCCGGCAATCGAAGAGCAGATCAGACAGCAGCTTCGGTTCAGCGCGATGGAGCAGGCTCGAGGCGATGCCTACCCCCGAGATGAGGCGATCGACCTCGCCGCCATCCAGAACCTCCTGCGCGAGATGCGGGCATCGATGCCGGAGAGCGAGACGGCCGAGCCAGCCACGCCCTGAGTGCAGGGTGTGGCTGGTTCGGGGAACCTCGGCGAGCCTAAGCAGTCAATTGCCCGCCGAGGTGCGTGGGGCGTCGTACAGCAGATGGACGACCCTTCGCGATCAATCATTGAGTGAGAAGAAGATGAACCGTAGTCATTCGAAGCTTTTTTTCCTGGACATCCGCGTGGCGCGATCTGCACTTGCTGCTGGGTTCTTGAGTGTCGCTCTGGGCCTTTCGGGCCATGCGCTGGCGGCCGATGGCGGCAGCGAAACGCCAGTGGGGGCGGCGGGTGCTGAGCAGCCGATGCCCGGCCCCTTCAAGCCCGATACGCCGCTGGTGAATCCTCCCGAGTCGGAAGAGGTATCTGCCCCTCCCGCGAAGAAAGTTGAGGGGCTGGGGAACCTGGAAAAGGAGGAGCAGGCGCTTCGTGCGCGCGTTGAGGCCCGATGGGATGCCCTGATCAAGGTCGACATGGCCAAGGTCTACGAGTTCGCTACTCCCACGTACAGAAAGGCCAACAGTCTCAATCACCTCAACAATCAGTACGCGGCGCAGGTACAGCGCGATTCGATTCGGATCGACTCGGTCAGGTTCGAGGAGGGAACGCCACCATCCGCCAAGGTGGCGCTCACGCTGTACTTCACGACCTCAGGGTTCGGCGGGAGTGATCCCCTCAAACTGGACGCCCCCGTGACCGACACCTGGGTCAAGGTCGACGGGGAGTGGTGGTACGTCGAGCCGCGCTGACCGCTGATGCCTGACTTCCTCTGCATCGGGGCGCAGAAGGCGGGAACGAGCTGGCTGCATCGGGTCCTCGCCCAGCACCCCGGCTTGGGGTTCCCGGGCGGCAAGGAGGTTCACTACTGGGATTGGGTGGAGAGTGGGCGCAAGCCGCCGGATCTCGAGGGATACCGGCGGCTGTTCTCCGGGCAGCCAGAGAGGCGGCTAGGTGACATGACGCCCGCCTATGCCACGTTACGCGAGGAGACGGTGCGCACGTTGCTGGCGGCTTTTCCCGGCGTGCGTGTGCTCTTTGTGCTGCGCAATCCGATCGAGCGTGCCTGGTCCGCGGCGCGGATGTTTTACGGCTGGTCACAACTCGAGCCTGACGAGGCGACCGACGAGTGGTTCCTGCCGTTGCTGCAATCTCGCGGATCCGTCTCCCGCGGCGACTATGAGATGACGCTTCGGCGTTGGCAGCCTCACATGAGGCCCGGACAACTGCTGATTCTCCACTACGAAGACTTGCTCGGAGACCCTGCACAGTCAGTGAGGCAGGTCTGTGACCACATCGGCGTGGACGCTGCCTCTTTGCCGGAAGGCAGTGAGCGGGCGCTGCGTGCACGCGTTCGCGAGGGGCCACCGCGCGAGCTGACGCCCTTCCTGCGCAAGGAGCTGGATCGGATCTACCGACCGCGCATCGTTTCCTTGCAGCGCTACCTCGGGCGCGATCTCGGGCACTGGCTGGATTCACCTGGCCGGACATGAGGGCCTACGACCGCGCCGAGCCGCTGATCGCGATTCATGTTCCCAAGGCGGGCGGCATCACGGCGCGAGCGGTGTTCGAGCGCTGGTTCGGCGATGGCTTCCTGCGCCACTACTACGACGAGCGTGAGGGCTGCCTGCCCGAACGCCACGATTTGCGCGCCCTGCATTCGGTCTCGCGTCCGGTGGTGGTTTACGGGCACTTCAATCGGGCCAGGTCGTTCGGCGTCCAGGACTACTATCCTGACGTCAGGCAGTTCGTCACGATTCTGCGCGATCCGTTCGAGATGGCGGTTTCGAGATACTTCTACGTACGAAAGGCGGGCGGCTCGTGGCGGGATCAGGGGCGCGTACCCCTACAGCCGCTGCAGGACTATCTGAGAACGTTCTCGTCGCCGATGTTGAATCACTTTCCACGCGTCGTGACCCTCGAGAACTACCGGAACGTGATCGAGGAGGACTTCATAGAAGTCGGGTTGACCGAGCATCTGGACGAATCGCTGGCGCGCATCGCGCTTGCCCTGGGAAAGCCCTACAATCAACACTCCAAGCTCGAGTACCTCAACGCCACGCCTCGGGATCAGGTTGTGCCCGACGGACTGAGGGAAGAGTTCATCGCGCGTCATCCGCTGGAGTTCGCGGTTTACGACTATGCGCGACAACGATTCATGGGACGCTGAAGAGACGTCGGACCGGCCGTGCTGATCCCGACCCTACCTCCGAGAGCACGCGGACGAACGAGCGTGCAGGTCTTTCTGACCTCACTGCACGCGTTCATGCTGCGCGAACTGAAGAACCAGTTCGGGCGGCTCCAGACAGGCTATTTCTGGGCTTTCGCAGAGCCTGCGGCGATGGTTGCCATCTTCACGATCCTTCATGCGGTGATCCGCGGCGGGCATGCGCCCCTGTATGGCGACAGCCCGATCATCTTCTTCGTCTTCGGCGCGGTGCCGTACTTCATTTTCACGCACTGCGTCCAGCGCGCGCAGGGTGTCTGCGAGAGCCTGAACGGCTTGTTCAACTACCGCCAGATCAAGCCCGTCGACGTCGTGCTCGCGAGATGCATCATCGACGCGCTGCTGTTGCTGGGGGTGACCTTGATCTTCCTCGCCGGCTGGGTGTGGCTCGGCGAGCCCCTGCGCATCCAGGACCCGCTGCTCCTGCTGGCATCCATGTTTTCACTCTTCGTCCTGGGGACCAGCCTGGGTCTGCTGTTCGAGGTTTATGGGACGGTCTTCCAGGACCTCAAGAAGGTGTTCGGGCTGATCATGCGGCCGATGCTGTTCATCTCCGGGGTGTTCTACACCATCGAGATGGTGCCGCAGAACCTGCGGGTCTATCTGCTGTGGAATCCGGCACTCCACGGTATCGATCTGGTTCGGGATGCGGTGCTCCACGGGTACACGTCACCGGCCAGCATGAGCTATCTGTGGCTGATGAACTTCGTGCTCGCCTTTTCGGCACTGTCCGGGTACCGGCGCTATCTTTCCCAGCTGATCTGAACGGGCATGATTCAGGTCAAGTCGATCACCAAGTCGTATCCGTTGCAGGGGCTGTCCCGGTACTACGTCATGCGCAACCTGAGCCTGCAGTTGCCGTCGCGTACCCATGTGGGCATCGTCGGACGAAACGGCGCGGGCAAGAGCACGCTCCTGCGCCTGATCGGCGGTATCGAACTGCCGGATTCGGGATCGGTCGAGGCCGACGGCGCCATTTCCCCGCCGCTCGGCCTGACGAGTGGTTTCGCGCAGAAGATTTCGGGACGGGACAACGCCCGCTTCATCTGCCGCATCAGCGGCGATGACCCTGACACCGCAGCGGAGCGGGTCGACTTCATTCGGCAGTTTTCGGAACTCGGTTCCTTCTTCGATCTGCCGGTGCAGACCTACTCCTCGGGCATGCGTGCGAGGCTCGCATTCTCGATCAGCATGTCCTTCGACTACGACTACTACCTCATCGACGAGCTGACAGCCGTCGGCGACCAGAAATTCAAGAAGAAGGCCAAGGCGACCTTCAACGAGAAGAAGGGTCGCGCCAGCATCATCATGGTGAGCCACAGCCTGGACACGCTTCAGCGCGACTGCGAGGTCGGCGTCTACATGAAGCAGGGTCGGGCGATCTACTACGACGATATCGGGGCCGCGGTCGAGGCCTACAAGAAGGACCAGATCGCAGCATGAATATCGAAGGCGTGAAGCAGCGACTCCGAGAGGTCGGGAGCAGCCGGCAGCAACGGTACGTCGTCGTGGTGCTTCTTCCGACGCTCCTGGTTTTCGCGTACCTGGGCCTTGTGGCGACGGACGGCTACATCAGCCGCGCACAGGTCATGGTCGAGCGAGAGAGCAGCACCGCAATGGCCGCAGCCGAGCTGACGCTGGGCGCGCTGTCTCTGGGCGGGCAGAGCAGCAAGACGGACGCGCTGGTTGTCGAGACCTTCATGAGATCCCGGGCGATGCTCGAATACCTCGACGCCGAGTTCGACCTTCGCGGCCACTACAGTTCCGGTGCCATCGACATCTTCAGTCGGTTGGATCCTGATGCACCCAACGAAGACTTTCTCGACTACTTCCGGGACAGGATCAAGACGTATGTCGATGACCAGACATACATCGTCGAGTTGGAGGTAACGGCGCACGATCCAGCCTATGCCCAGCGGGTTGCGCAAGGCATGGTTCGGCGTGCCGAGCATTTCGTCAACGAGATCAGCCGCGAGCTTGCGCGCGAACAGCTGGCGTTCGTCGAGGACGAAGTTGAGAAGGCGAACGAACGGTTCAAGGCCGCATCCAGCGGCATGATCACGTTGCAGCGACGCTACGATGTGTTCAGTCCAGAGAAGGAGGCGGAAGTTGCCGGCTCCATCCTCTCCGGGCTCGAGCAGGAGTTGAGCAGGCAGCGCACCGAATACCGGGCCCTGAGCGCCTATCTGACGCCGCAGGCTGCGGAGCTTGCGGCGGCCAAGGCGCGAATCGAGGCGCTGCGGGAGCAGATCGAGCAGGAGCGGGAGCGGCTCGTCGGGAGCAACGGTGGGAACGGAATCAACGACACGCTGCTGGCCTACCAGGACGCACAGATGGATCTGACCCTGGCCAGCGAGATCTATAAAACTGCGCTGGGTACGCTCGAGGCGACGCGCCTGGACGCGGCCAGGAAAGTGAAGTATCTGGTCGCGTTGTCTTCCCCCAGTCTGCCAGACGCCGTTGAGCACCCGCGGGTCGGTTACTGGACCGTCACGGTTTTCGTCGCGCTCAATCTGCTGTACTTCGTCCTGGGCCTTGTCGTGGCGACCATCGAGGATCACAAGGAATGAACGTGCTGCGTTTCGGCCGCGCAATGGTGGTCGCATGCCTCTTGTCCGGCTTTCCGTGGTTGCCCGACGCGGCGGCCCAGGTGTCTGCAGTGGCACCGCCGCCCGTGGAAGTGCCGACCCGCTCCGCGCCGCCGCTGCCGTCCAGCAGCGAGGTGGTTGCGGCGCCGTCGGGGCAGCGCAGCGACGTATTCGGCGCCAGCCTTTTCCAGGGCCGTTTCGCGCAACAGTCGTTCCGCGGGTTCAATCCCGAGCACATCATCAGCGTGGGCGACCGGATCGACCTGAAGCTGTGGGGGGCTGTCGATCTGGCCGTGATTCTGGAAGTCGACGCGCACGGCAACATCTTTGTGCCGCGTGTTGGCCCAACCCGCGTCCTCGGCGTGCAGAACGCCGAACTGAACGACCTGGTCGGCTCAAGGGTCCGCGAGGTCTACAGGGACAATGTCGGCGTCTACGCCTCTCTGGCCACGGCCGAGCCCGTGAAGGTCTTTGTGACCGGGTATGTTCGAGCGCCGGGGCTCTACGGCGCCTTCGCCTCGGACTCGCTGCTGCACTTTCTCGATCTCGCTGGCGGCGTCGACCCACAGACTGGCAGCTTTCTCGACGTGCGCGTCTTGCGCGGTGGGCAGACGGTCGGCCGATTCAATCTTTATGACTTCCTGATTCGGGGAGAACTCCCGCTGTTCCAGTTCCGCGACGGGGACACCATCGTCGTCTGGCCGAAGAAGGCCACGGCCCGCATCGGAGGGCTCGTGCGCAATCCCGGACAGTTCGAGTTCGTCGAGACAGTGTCGGTCGCCGATCTGCTCGAGATGGCCGGTGCGGATCCGCGCAGCACGCACGTGCTGCTGACGCGCAATCAGACCAGCGAACGCGAGGCGGAGTACCTTTCCGTCGACGCCGATCTGGACGCCGTCACGGTCGTTTCCGGTGACGAACTCGAGGTCTTCGCTGATCGACAGGTTGCAACGATCGTTGCACGCGTCGAAGGCGAATTTTCGGGGCTGGGCCAGGTGACGTTGCCCTACGGCAGCACTCTGGCTGACCTGCTCGAAAGAGTCGGCACGACCGAACGCTCGGATATGGACGGCCTTCAGCTCTACCGGAAGAGCATCGCGGAGCGTCAAAAGCAGGTGCTCGACGAGATGCTGCACAAGCTCGAACAGGCTGTCCTGAATGCACGCTCGGGCACTCGTGAAGAAGCGGAGCTTCGCGCACGCGAAGCGGAACTGGTACTGCGCTTCGTGGAGCGCGCACGCGCCATCGAGCCCCAGGGGCGGCTGGTGCTTCACGCGGGGTTCGACCCGCGCACCGTGGATCTGCAGGACGGCGACGTGCTGAGGATTCCCCGCAAGGTCAACACCGTGGCCGTTCAGGGAGAGGTCTTTTTCCCCACATCCTTCGTTCACCGCGAGGGGCAGGGTGTGGCCTACTATCTCGAACAGGCTGGAGGGTTGACGCAGAGCGGGGACGCCAACCGGATCTTCCTGGTCCGTCCCAGCGGTGAGATGCGGGAGGCGAGCCAGGGCTGGTTCGCCCGCGCAGAAGTGCAGCCCGGCGACGAGCTGATCGTCCTGCCCAAGGTCGACACGAAGAACTTCCAGCTGACCAAGGACATGGTGCAGGTGCTGTACCAGATCGCGCTGTCCGCCGGCGTCGTGCTGAGCATCTGAGCCGGGGGAGCCGTTGCAGAGGCCGCTGTCCATAGGCGTGCGTGCCGCCTGGGCGGATGCCCGCTGGCGCGCCTGGGTTCTCGGCGCGC
The DNA here is from genome assembly GCF_003201205.1 of Sinimarinibacterium flocculans. Taxonomy (GTDB): domain Bacteria; phylum Pseudomonadota; class Gammaproteobacteria; order Nevskiales; family Nevskiaceae; genus Solimonas; species Solimonas flocculans. The sequence goes on along the minus strand of NZ_QICN01000003.1, from coordinate 390,409 downwards.
GTGTCATTCGCAAGCTGCTGCGTATGGCCGGGCGTGACGACGCCGCCGCGTCGTGGTCGATGCGCCACTACGCGAGATGGCTGGAGGGACTCGAACCGTCAGCCGGCGACATCGAAAGCCTGCGTGCGCAACACCATCCGGACGGACCTCTGCTGTCGATCCTGATGCCTGTCTTCGATCCGTGCATCGATCACCTGCATTGCGCGCTCGAATCGGTGAGCGCGCAGACGTACACGCGCTGGGAGCTCTGCATCTGCGACGATGCCTCGCGGAATCCTCAGGTGCGCGAATTGATCGAATCTGCGGCGGGGCGCGATACGAGAATCCGCGTCGTCCTGCGCCCGGAGAACACCGGGATCGCCGGCGCCTCGGCAGCGGCCCTGAAGCTTGCGCGCGGCAGTCATGTCGTACTGCTCGATCACGACGACATGCTGGCGCCATGGGCGCTGCATTTCATCGTCGCTGCGCTGCGCAAGGCGCCGGGCGCCAGGCTCCTTTACTCGGACGAGGACAAGCTCGACGAGGTGGGGCGGCGTTGCGCACCCCACTTCAAGCCGGACTGGAATCCCGACCTGCTGCACGCCGTGAACTACGTCGGTCATCTGGTTGCAATCGAGCGCGGCCTCCTCGAAGAGATCGGCGGCTTTCGCCGCGGATACGACGGTAGTCAGGACTATGATCTGATCCTGCGTTGCGAGGCCCGACTTTCCGCGGAGGAGGTCGTGCACATTCCGGCCATCCTGTATCACTGGCGGCAATCACCCGGGTCCACGGCACTGGATGCCTCGGCAAAGCGCGGTGCGCACGCAGCGGGCGTTGCGGCGCTACAGAGCCGGTTCGCCGATGACGCGGGTGTCCGCGTCGACAGCGGCCCCTTCCCGACGACATACCGGGTGAGCTACCCCGTTCCCGCTCCCGAGCCGCGGGTCAGCATCCTGATTCCGACACGCGACGGCGGGGACCATCTGCGTCGCTGTGTCGACGGAATCCTGGAGCGCAGCACCTATGCGTCCTTCGAGATCATCCTGATCGACAATCAGAGCCGCGAGCCGCAGACGCTGCAGTATCTCGAGGCCGTCGCATCGCACGACAAGGTGCGGGTCATTCGCTATGACCACGCTTTCAACTACTCGGCGATCAACAACTTTGCGGCGCGAGAGGCCAGCGGAGACGTGCTGCTGCTGCTCAACGACGATATCGAAGTGCGCTCCACCGGTTGGCTCGAAGAGCTGGTGTCGCGTCTATATGCGCCTGGTGTCGGCGCGGTGGGCGCCAAGCTGTACTACCCTGACGGCAGGGTGCAGCACGGTGGCGTCGTCCTCGGACTGGGCGGCGTCGCCGGGCACAGCCACAAGTTCGCCGCAGCCGATGCGGCAGGCTACTTCTTTCGGCTGGTGCTGCCGCAAACGCTCTCCGCCGTCACCGGGGCCTGCCTGATGGTTCGGCGATCGGACTACCTCGCACTCGGCGGTCTGGACCAAGACAATCTGCCGGTTGCCTTCAACGACGTCGACTTCTGTCTGCGTCTCGGCGAGCGCGGCTTGCGTTGCGTCTGGACGCCCTACGCCGAACTGACGCATCACGAATCGCTATCGAGGGGCAGCGATGAAACGCCACTGCGCAAACGTGCCTTCGAACGCGAGAAGGCCTACATGCGCCGGCGCTGGGCAGAGGTGCTGGCGCGCGATCCGCACTACAACCGGAACCTGACCCTGGCCCGCGAGGACTTCTCGCTCGCGGACGTGCCGCGCCCGTACATTGGCTGGCTGTACAGCGGTGCTCAGGGCACTAGAGGATGACGGAAGTGTCCGAATCCCCATTGGCGGCACTGAGGAATGACGGGTTGTGTGTGCTCAATGCCGCTCGCCCACCTGCGCGGCGTACGCTGGTCGTCGCCGGCCTGGCGCGCAGCGGCACGACGATGGTCGCCGGAGCGCTGCACCACCTTGGCATCGACATGATGGGAGGCGCGGCGGCGAACGCCGTATACGAAGACCTCGAGCTGAGCCGTGCGCTCGAGGCGGGCGACACGGGACCGATCAGGCGTCTCGTCGCCATACGGAACGCAGCGGGTCGGCCTTGGGGTTGGAAGCGGCCCTCTTCGCTCGGCGCGCTCGGCGAACTGGAACGGCATTTCACCAACCCCCGTTACGTCGTCGTCTTTCGCGACATGCTGGCCATTGCGACGCGCAACCGGGTGTCAATGCGCGCCAACGTGGTCGACAACCTTGCCGCCAGCTACCGCCAGTACGGCGTGCTGCTCGAGTGGGTCCGGCAGGTGCGTGCGCCGACGATGCTCGTGTCCTATGAGAAGGCGATGCTGGACAAGGCGGCGTTCGTCAGCGCACTCGCGACATTTGCCGGCGCGGATGCGGCCGGGTGTACACAAGCGGTGCGTTTCATCCGCCGGGATTCGCCGCGATACCTCAGGGCATCGCGCAACTGGGGCGGCAAGGGGCGGCTTGGCCGCGCCGACTGCGAGGCGATCGCAGGCTGGGCATGCTGGCCGGATCGCGGGGAGGCGGTCGATGTCCGGATCTCGGTCAACGGCCGGACGCTGGCGACCGTCACCGCCGATCTGCAACGGCAAGACATTCGCAGGCGGGGGCTTCATGCATCGGGAAACTGCGGCTTTCTGTATCGTTGCGGGGCGGGCGAGGTGCGGGCCGGCGATGTCGTGACGGCCCGCATCGCCGGCGATGTCATCGACCTGCCAGGAAGCGGTATGAAGGCCGGTGCCGCGCCACCGGTCGGCGCCAAGCCACGCCGATGAGGCGTCGGCGTTACGACATGTATGATTGCCGGCTTTCCCAATGCCGCGCGACGCTCGCCCCGGCTCGCACATGACTGAAACGACCCGTATTCCAGGCTCGATCCCGGGCCCCGTCGGCCGCTCCCGCGGAAGCCGGATCGCGATCCTGGTGCTGGGCATGCATCGCAGCGGCACATCCGCGCTGACCCGGATGATCAGCCTGCTCGGCGCCGACCTGCCGGCAAACCTGATGCCCGCCCGCGAGCAGAACAACGAAACCGGATTCTGGGAGTCCGAGGACGTCCGCCGAATCAACGATATCCTGCTGACGAGCATGGGTTCGGCATGGGACGACTGGCGCGACATCGACCTTTCGCGCGTGCCGGCAGAAGCGCTGAGCCGATTCAGAAACGACGCCGGACACATACTCGCACGCGATTTCGCGAGTTCACCGTTGTTCGTGCTCAAGGACCCGCGGATCTGTCGTCTCGCTCCGTTCTGGGTCGACGTGCTGCGAAGCTTCGACGCGGACGTCTGCTGCGTACTGCCGATCCGCAACCCGGTCGAGGTGGCGGTCTCACTGAAACGTCGTGACGGGCTCGACGAGCGCCACTCGCACGCGCTCTGGCTACGCCATGTACTGGATGCAGAGCGTCATACGCGGGAGCTGCCGCGGATACTGCTGCGCTACGAGGATCTGCTGACCGGATGGCATGCCGAGGCCGAGCGGATCAGGCGGGTGCTCGACCTCCCGCTATCCGGTGCCACGCCCGCGACGGCGTCGGCAATCGACGGCTTTCTGCGGCCGGCTCTGCGTCACCACGCCGTCGATGCGGCCCACCTGGCGGCTGACGAAACGGTGGCCGGCTGGATCAAAGCGACATACGAAGGCCTGGCGGCGCTGCTCTCCGAGCCCGGGGCCGTCGAGGGATTGACGCAGCTCGATGCCATTCGGCGCAGTTTCGACGAAGCGGACCATCTGCTTGGGCCGGTATGGGCGCTCGAGTACGTCGGCCGCCGGACTGCCGAAGCTACGCTGCGCCGGGTGCGCGTGGAGCACGAACAGCTCGAGAAACGGCGCTCCGCGCTGCAGGCGGATGTCACACGCCTGACCGACGCCCTGTCCTACCTGGAGCGCGAGCGCGGCAAGCTCGTCGAGCAGCGCGACATCCTGACGAAACATCGCGAGACGTTGGAAGCTCAACGTAATGCCCTGCAGGGGCAGCGCGACGCCCTGCAGACCCAGCGAGATAACTTGCAGAACCAGCGCAGCGCTCTGCAGACCCAGCGCGATACCTTGCAAGGGCAGCGCGACGCGCTGCGGGCGCATAGCAGGCAGATTGCACTGCAGGCCGAAACGTTGCGTGGCGAACTCGAAGGCGAACGGAATCGGCTTGCGACCCTGCGTCGCGAGAATGAGCGCCTGGAACGGGCGCAAGCCGCCACGCAGGTGGCTTTGGTGCAACTTCGTACGCGAAACCTGACGCGTTGGCGCCAGCACCTGGCGTTGGCGACCCGCCTTCAGCCGCGGCTCTGGGACAGCGGCGATGCTGCGCAACGGATGGTGATCCCGCCCCGGACCGCATTGGGAGGGCAGGGCGGGCCGCGCCGATGGTGGCTGCTGCGGCGCGAGGCGAAGGTGCTGCTGGCCCTCCGATACTTCGACGCAGCCTGGTATCTGCAGGCGTACCCTGATCTCATCGGTCTCGGCCATCACCCGGTGTGGCACTGGCTGACCGCGGGCTGGAAGGAAGGCCGGCAACCCAATCCGCTTTTCGATCCTCGCTGGTATCTGACGAGCAATCCCGACGTGGCGGCAGCCGGCGTGAACCCCTTGATGCACTACATTGCTCATGGGGCGGCGGAAGGGCGTGATCCCGGGCCACTGTTCTCGAGTGCCTGGTATCGCGAACACAACCCGGATGTTGCCGCCGCCGGGCTCGAGCCGCTGGCGCACTACCTGCGGCACGGGGCGGCCGAGCGTCGTGCGCCCCACCCGCTCATCGACCCTGCCTGGTATCTGGATCGCAATCCGGATGTTGCGGAGTCCGCGTGCGAACCGGTGCAGCATTATCTGTTGCTGGGCGGCTTCGAGGGCCGGGATCCGGGGCCAGCGTTTCACAGCGCACGCTACCTGTCGATGAATCCGGATGTTGCCGCCGCAGGCATGAATCCGCTGCTGCACTATCTTGCGCATGGTCGTCGGGAAGGGCGCCGAGGCGGACCTGAGAGGATCGCGGCCGCGGCCAAGAAGAACATTCCGCCGCGCGTGCCGCCGGAGGAGACCTTCAAGGGTGCGATCGAGAGGCGGCCGGACCTGCCGAACATAGCGGTGTTCGCGCATGTCGTCTCGGGTCAGATCTTCGGTGGTGAGCGCAGCTTTATCGACGTACTCGCCAAGCTCCGGCACGTGGCCTGCAATGTCCACGTCGTCCTGCCGCGGCGCCACGACGACTACATCGCCGAGCTGCTGCCCCATGCCGTCGAAGTCTGCTGCATCGCCTATCCGACGTGGAGCGCCGATCAGCGCGAAGGCGGCGCCGTTGCCGCGATCCGTGCCTGGCTGATCTCGCGCAGGATCGATCTCGTTCACGTCAACACTATCGTTGCACGGGCGCCGCACGCTGCGGCCCGGCGACTCGGCATTCCGACCGCAACGCACGTGCGCGAGAGCGTTCTTGCCGACCGCTGGCTCAGTGAGCGGATCGGCCTTGCTCCCGACCAGATCATCAAAACGGTTCTGGCCGAGACCGATTACGTGATCGCCAACTCGCAGCACAGCGCCGCCGAGTTCCACAAGGAAGGCCATACGTTCGTCGTTCCGAACTCTTTCGATGTCGGCGCGCTCGACCTGCCGAACGACATCGACCCACGCTGCATCCGCATTGGCCTGATCAGCAGCAACATTCCCAAGAAGGGCATCGAGGACTTCGCTGCACTGGCGAACGCCTGCGCACAGCGCATTCCCAATCTGCGCTTCCTGCTCATAGGGCCGCAGACCGAACATGTGCGCGCCTTGCAGGCTGCGCAGGAGGACGGTCGTATCGCCGGCAATCTCGAGTTCGTCGACTACCAGCCGTCACCGGCCGAGGCGATCAGCCGGATCAACATCATCGCGAACCTCTCCCTGTTTGCCGAATCGTTCGGGCGCACCGTCGCCGAAGGACTCGCGGCGCGGCGGCCGGCGCTGGTCTACGATCTGGGTGCCGCAAAGGATCTGGTTGCGCATGGAAGCACCGGATTCGTCTGTCCGGTCGGCCGGTACCAGGACGCGATCCCCCTGCTGGAGCAACTGTGCGCACAACCTGCGCGGATCGTCGAGATGGGCGAGGCGGGCAGGGCATTCATCGTTGAGCACTACGCGCGCGAGGCCGTCGCCGCCTCTCTGGCCCGCGCCTACGAGGCGATGCTGCGCGAGCGTTCGCCGCGCGCTGCACACGAGGACATCGTGGTTCCTGCCCGGCGGCATGGTCTGGCGCATCGTCCCCAGCCGCTGCGGCTGGCGTACTTCTGCTGGCATTTCCCTGTGCCGTCCGAGACCTTTGTCCTCAACGAGCTGAGGGTGCTGGTTGCGCGCGGCGTCGATGTCGAGGTTTATTGTCGGCAGTCGCCCCATCCGGAGTTCGCGCCGGACTTTCCGATCCGCTGGCAGCGTGTCGACTCGCCAGGTGAGCTCGCGGACCGTCTCAAGCAAAGCGACAGGACCCTGGTGCATGCGCACTTCACGTTCCCCACGGTCACGGAGATGGTCTGGCCCGCCTGCAAGCAGGTTGGCATCCCCTTCACCTTCATCGCCCACGCGCAGGACATCTTCAAGCACGAGAATGACCGGCGGAACCGGGTCGGTGAGGTGGCACAGTCGCCCCTGTGTCGCGCGGTCTTCGTGCTCGGCGCCTTCCATCGTGACTATCTCCTCGAGCGGGGAGTGCCGGAAGAAAAGCTCGTCGTCAATCCCAATGCCGTCGACTTGTCGGCTTTTGCGTACTCGGCGCCGCGTCGTCTCCAGTCCGGTGCCGCCAGACGTATCTGCGCCATACATCGCTTCACCGAGAAAAAGGGGCTGCACGACCTCATAGCGGCAGCAGCGCTTCTTCGTGACGAGGACATCGAGTTCAATCTCTACGGCTACGGCGAGGAGCTGCAGAGACTGCAGGCGCTCGTGGAGCAGCAGGCGCTGTCGCATGTCCATTTCAGGGGAGCGTTGCCGGGCGGCGCGAGCGTCGCGAAAGTGCTGCGCGAGCACGACCTGTTCGCGTGCCCTTCGGTGCGTACCGCAAGCGGTGACATGGACGGGATTCCCACGGCGATGGTCGAAGCCATGGCGAGCGGGACGCCGGTCATCGCCACGGCGATCTCCGGCATCCCCGACCTTGTCCGTGACGGTCTCAACGGAATTCTCGTGCAGCCAGGTGATCCCGCATCACTGGCCGACGGCATCCGGCGGTTCTTCGCGATGCCGCCGACAACCGTGCAGGCGCTCAGCCGCAACGCACGGCGGGATGTCGAGCGGCGCCATGACGCCCGGCGCCTGGTCGGCGTGCTGGAGCGGATCTGGCGGCAGGACGTCGTCGACATCGTCATCGTCAGCTGGAACAACCTGCCGCAACTCAGGGAGGTGGTCGAGCGCGTGTTCCGCTTCACGCGGACGCCGTTCCATCTATCGATCTGCGACAACGCCAGCGATGCGCAGGTCGTCGCCTATCTTTGCGGCCTGCAGGAAGCACACGACAACGTCACGGTCACGTATCGACCGCGCAACACCTTTGTGGGCCCCGGAACCAACGCTGCCGCCTGCCAGGGCATCGGTCGCTACATCATCTACCTCTGTGGCAAGGAAGGTTTCGTGCTCTCCGAAGGTTGGGAGACGGAACTCGTCGACTACATGGAGCGGCATCCGCGTGTCGGCCTGGGCGGTACGCTGTGCTACAGCCCCAGCTACCTCACGGGGCGCGACTATCCGCGGATCAGCGAGTTCGCGCGATTCCGGAATGCGGAGTTTGCGGCCGCCAACCCGGATCGACTTTTCTCGCACATCCAGGGTGGGCTGTTCATCTGGCGCCGCCGCACGCTCGACGAGATCGGCGGATTCAGTGTCGATGTCCCGCATGCGTACACCGACGTGGAATACAGCTACTACGTGGAAAGCTGCGGGTGGCAGCTCGGCGCGGTGGAGCACGGCATGCTGGCGCTCTACAACAAGACGCGTCCCGATATCTGGTCGCGCATCGACGAAGACGTGCGTGTGATTCATCCGCCGCGCCTGCAGGACCTGCCCTTGCTCGATCAGATCGCCAGGGGCGCCGTGCGTTTCTGCAACGTCTGCGGCTGGAACGGTGCGTCGTTTATGGTCGAGGCGGCGGAGCCGGTCTGCCCCGGCTGCGGATCGCGGCCGAGGGAGCGCAGCCTGTACCGTCTGTTGGCCGAGGGTCCGTGGACATACAGGGGCCTCGTTGTGGCGACGGTTGGCGTGCACGCATGTCTCGACGGATTCCTGTCCCGCGCGTTCCGCCACCGCAGGTTGGACTCGCGCGCCGCTGCGGAGGATGTCGGAGAAGCATGTCTCGATCTGATCCTGCACTGCGAACCGCCTTCAGCAGAAGAGGGGCTTCCCGCCGCGCTGTGCACTGCCCGAGACGGCCTGAAAGCGGGCGGCACATTGATCTACATGCCAGACGGGCGGATGCCGTCAGACGAGGAGAGCGACAGGCTCGCACTCGGCGAGGGTTTCGACTGTGAACACCGGCTGCCCTATGCCAGCAGCGTCGTCGAGTACGCACCACAGGTCGCCCTCATCTGCCGGAAGCACTCGGACGTCAGCGCATCGGACACGGTCGACAATCTGGCGCGGGTTTCTTCGGCGACACCGCAGAAAGCATCGTGATGCAGATGAAAAACCCCACACCGAATTTCGTCATTATCGGCGCGCAGAAATCGGGAACGACGAGCCTCTACGAGTACCTGAGGGCGCACCCCGATGTCTTCATGTCGTCACCGCTCAAGGAGCCTGGGTACTTCCTGGGCCCGGACGTCGTCCCGCAGTTCTGGAAGCGGCGGGGCATCGATGTCGCAAGCCCGGACGAGCTTTTGGAGAGGCACATGCTGCAGGGCTATCGCGGCCAGCCGCTGTTCGGCGAGGCGTCCACTTACTACACCATCGGTCGCCGTAGCCGCCGCGAGCAAATTCCGCAGCACATGGCGGCCGCCGATCCGCGGATGAAGCTCATTTATATCGTCCGTGACCCGCTCGAGCGCATCCGTTCGAATTATCTGCATTCGGTCAGGCGCGGCACGAGTACCGGCTCGATTGCGGACTTTCTGAACTCGGGCGAAGGGCGCATCGCATTGCTGACCAGCCAGTATCACTTCCAGATCGAGGCCTATCGGGCAAGCTTCCCGGCCGAACAGCTTCTGGTGCTGATCTTCGAGGAGTTCGTCGCGGCCCCGGAAGCGGGCATGCGCCAGGTCTTCGAGTTTCTCGGCTTGGGCCGCGCTGCGACGTCCATGGCGTTCGCTGCACACAATGTGTCGGAGAACCGCAGTGATCTGGCCGCCGACCAACGGCTTCGCGCCGATGAGAAGCAGTGGGAGGAGCTGCGCGCGCTGCTGCTCCCGGATGTCGAGAAGCTGCTGGCCTACCTCGGGCGCGACATCCCCGCGTGGGGCATCACACACGATGCGCGGCAAGGCCGCGGATCAGTCTAAGGAAAGGTGATCAGGATGGACCCTAAGGCACGTGCGGACGTCGATCTTGCCGAGCATGTCCAGGCCTTACTGGGCCGGCAGCAGAGCCTTTCCACGGCGCTACGCGTACCGATGGTCACTACCGTGTCCAAGGGCGATGGCATGTACTCGGGAGATTCCGAGTATTACCTGCAGGCAGGAGCATCGGCTCTCTCCTTGCTGTTCCAGTCACTGGAGGCTGCGGGTACTCGCCGAGCCGACGTGGGTGCCGTGCTCGACTACGCCTGCGGGTTCGGCCGGGTTACCCGCTGGCTCGCCGCCTGCTTTCCCGGCATGGTGCATGCGGCCGATCTGGACCCGAGTGCCGTCGATGCGGTCGGCAAGCTCATCGGGGTGCCCACGACGCACATTGCCAAGGATCTGTCCGTCCGGCTACTTGGATCCTACGATCTCATCTGGGTCGGCTCCCTGCTGACGCATCTCAACGAGGCTGACATCGTAGAAGTCCTGCGTTACCTGGGTGGTCACCTGACCTCGCGCGGGCTGCTTGTCGTCACGACGCACGGACCCTATGTTGCGGAGCGCTTGCGCAGCCGTGAGAAGACCTACAATCTCGAGGAGACCGCGGTGGCCGCGCTGGTGGAGCGGTACGACGCACAGGGCTCGGCGTTTGCCGCATATCGCGGGATGACCGACTACGGCATTTCGCTGACCCGCCCCCACCGACTGGCGACCATGGCCTTCGATGCAGGGCTCGACACGGTCTACTTCAAGGCTCGTGGCTGGGTGAAGCATCAGGACTGCTTCTGCCTGAGGAAGACCTGATCATGCAGCCGACCCGCTGCCCGTCCACCCTTCGTGATCCGGTTCGATGCAGCGACCAGCCGACGGATCGTACAGCAGGAGACTCTCGTGCTACAGCAGCCTGACGGCAGAACCACGATGCTGATGGTCGGCCACAGCCACCTTGCGGCGCTGGTCGTCGGTTGGCAGCGCATCCACTCCGAGCACCGAGACATCCGGCTGAAATTCCTCAATCTGCGCGCGGATCGCTTTCTCAAACCCCCAGGTGCGGCAGGGGACCTGCGTCCGCCGTCGAAGGCCAGCGTCGCGGCGGTCGACATCGAGAAACTGAGGGCGGAACTCGAAGGGTACACCTCTCATGCGGCCCGGGTTCTATGCCTCGTCAATGGCAACCAGCACAATATCGCCGCGTTCTCGGGCGACGGCTCCGTCACCTTGAAGACGCGCATCGCCGGCTTGGAGCGCAATGTTGCCGCCAACTATGCCGAGTGGCTGCGCGTGTTGCAGCCCCTGTTCGGGGATCGACTGCTGATCCTGCTGCCACCGCCGCCGATCGAGTCCGAGCAGTGGATCCGTGAAAATCCCGGTCCCCTCGCAGACGTTATCGCGCGCGGCACGCTGATGGTCGCAGCAGAGCGCAAGGCGTTGTGGGAAGCGCAATGTCGCGCGGTGCGCGCGGTCGCCAGAGAGTTCGCGGTGCCGATCGGCGAGGCACCCGCCGACGTGTTTTCCTCGACGGGATTTCTTGCGGAGGATTGCCGACGCGCCGGCGACTCGACACACGCTAACGAGATCTATGGTGCGCGCGTTCTGCAGTCCGCGTTGTCGGCGGACCCTGCCCGCGGAAAGACCGCTCCTGCCGGTCGGCCGCACCACCCGGTCGACACGCGAACGCACCCGTACGCGGGACTCCCCGACTACGCGTTCTGGTCGCGCGCGATCTCGCGTCGCGCGACCGCCGATGTCGACCCGGTCGTCTCGCCCCTGTTCCGCGTGCGCAAGAGTGATCGGGTGGCAACCGCGGGGAGCTGCTTTGCACAGCACATTTCGCGCAGGCTCGAAGCGGCCGGCTTCGACTTCATGGTCGTCGAGGACGAGCGCGCGCCCTCGGGTCAGCGCAGCTACGACTTCAGTGCACGCTACGGCAACATCTACACGGCCCGGCAGCTTCTGCAGCTCTTCGACCGCGCCTTCGGGTACTTCGTGCCCCTCGAGACGGCATGGCTGAGGCCGGACGGACGCTTCTGCGATCCGTTCCGCCCGCGTGTCGATGCCGACGGCCATGCCGCCATCGTGGATGTGCAGAAGGCAGCCGAACAGCACCTGCGCGCGGTGCGCAGGATGTTCTGCGAACTCGATGTCTTCGTTTTCACGCTGGGACTCACCGAATGCTTCGCGTCCCGACTCGACGGAGCCGTCTATCCCCTCGCTCCGGGTGTCGCGGGTGGCGAATTCGATGCCGAGCGCCATGAATTCCTGAACTTCTCGTCGGCAGAGGTGACTGCCGACCTGCGCCGGTTCCTGCACAAGCTTGCGCTCGTGAATCCCGGTGCCCGTGTGATCCTGACCGTCTCCCCGGTCCCGCTGGTCGCAACGCGCTCCGATCGGCACGTCCTCGTCGCGACGACCTACTCGAAGGCAGCGCTGCGGGTTGCCGCAGAAGAGATCAGCCGCGCGTTCGCCAACGTCATGTACTTTCCGTCATACGAGATCATCACCGGCCCTCACGCCGGAGGTGAGTACTTCGGCGACGATCGGCGTTCTGTGACCGCGGCGGGCGTGGACCACGTCATGCGTGTGTTCATGTCGAACGTTACGGACGAACCCGGACGTGACGCAAGGCCGATCGTATCAGGGCATTCCACCAACTATGCGGAGGAGCATATTGTGGAAGCCGAAGCCATGGCTGACCTCGCCTGCGAGGAAGTGTTGTTGGACTTGCAAGATTCCAACACGTTGCCGGTCCGCTGAATCGAGCGGCGACAGTGATGCGCCTGACTTCTTCAGGTTGTGACCAAATTGGTTTCGACGTTGTTGAGCTCGAAGAACCGTCGAAATTCAGCGTAGTACTTCTGCATTCGCGAATTGAGAGAGTCAAGGTCGATGCTTTCATAGAGGCGCTGTAGATCAAGCTTCTTCGCCTGAAGGACGGTCGTAGCAGAAACAGAGGGTAACCCCATCCATTGGGCTGCCTCCTCGGTTCTGGTGTCGTGTGTCAGAAGAAGGGATGGCACTCCGGCGATTAGTCCGATGATGACGCCATGCAGACGCGTCCCAAAGATAAAATCGCGGGTAACGGCATAGTCCAGCCAGTCGGGGATTCTGAAGAAAACCTTCAAATGCCGTTGAAGATAGTCTGAGATGGCGGAGTCATCCGAGGTCTGAAACGCAAGCCTCAGATACTCGGCAGCCTGTTCCCGCCCCGCGGCGTCTGATATTTCGCTCGTGGCTACGCCGATGTCGTGGACCTCCGTCTGAGCAACATAGTCCCAGCCATGTTTCATGGCTGCCGCGCTGAGCAGAATGCTGAGTCGATTTCGGACGGTCTGCGTGCGAATCAGCTCTGTGGTTCCAGCGCGAGAGGTTCCGACCGTCACCCTCGCCGGCCGATCAGGGCCATTTCGGCGCACTGCAACCGGGGCCCTCACTTGCCATAGCATCGAGGGGCACCCCGTCACGGTCACGTTCTTGACGCCGTAGTGATTCAGCACTTCCGCCGAGAACTGCCCTCTCACCGAAATCGAGTGCGAACGTTCCGCGATCACGCGGACGAGTCGCACGGTTCCTTCGTCTAGGGCAGGCACGCGGTCGTACGATGTTGCCTGCGCGCCAAGACCTACCATTACGCAGGGCAGTTTGCTGGACTCGACTAGGTGAGCAAGCTTTCCCAAAGCTGCGTTCGGTTTCAGCCAGTTTGCAGCGGGAACGATCAGCCCATCGTGTTGTTCGCGCACCGATGACGGATTGAGTTTGACGCCGCAACTGTAGCGCTCATGACGGACAACCCGCTTGAGTGCGTGAATGAACAGCAAATTTCCAGTGTTGCTGCCCGTTCGCCGCAAGCGTTCGGCGCTGCGCTCTCCCTCGATGAACTCACAAGAGTACGGGCGGCTGACGAAGTAGGGATTGCGCATGGCGTTGCTGGGGCGTGGGTAGGTTGTCCGGAGCTGCGGGTGGCTCAATCTGTCTTGTCGTGCGCGTGCCGGTAGCAGGCCCAATATGCAGGCGAGCGCCAAAGGCGCGACAAACTGGCGACATGCCAGGAGAAGTGATCCATTCGCCTCAGAGTTCTGCGGCGTGCCGGATGTTCAATGCGAAGGTCAGTCATCAGCAACGAGCTGTATCCCGCTGCGCGCGCGCGCAGGCACAGGTCAACATCTTCGCAGTACATGTAGTAGCGTTCGTCGAAGCCCCGCAACTGACGGAAGACCTCTGCGCGCATCGCGATGAACAGGCCCGCAATCCAGGTGACTTCGACGTTCCCCTGACCCGGGCCATGCTCGGGGCCTCGCCCGCCCAGCAGATGGCGACGGACCAGTTGCTTCGGGGTCACGAGGCTGCGGCCGTTGTCCTCGATGCGCCCGCGCTCGTCCATGGCGATCGGCGCGGCCATGCCACAACGGGGGGCCGACAGCACGTTGGCGAGCGGGTCGAAGATGGCCTGATGAAGCCTGAGGTCAGGGTCTGCGACTAGAACGAACGCAGCATCAGAGCCCAGCAATGCGGCGTTGTGGTTGGCGCCGAACCCGCGGGGGCGGGTGTTGCGGACGACACGCAGCCTGGAGCGCAGTGTGGAGGGCAGGTCGGCGATGAAGCCCGGATCTTCGCCCGCATTGAGTGTCAACGTGAGTTCGTGCGGCGTCGTCTGCAGTTGTGCGTGAAGGTCGCAGAGCACCCGCGCGACGCCTGCTCCATGGCCATGGCTGACGACCGAAACCGACCAAATCGGACTCATCGATCAGGTCCGCGTACCGGCCGCGCCCGCCGTTTTCTGGCCGTCGTGCAGCACGCCGTCGATGGTGCCTTGCCACATGCTGGCCAGCTTGCGAGCCCGCTCAGGTTCGAACAAAGCGACTTTGATCGTCAGCTTGATGGCACTCATGGTCTCGTAGTAGAGCCAGTTCGGGTAGCGCCACCCGTAGCGTCGCGTGAGGATGATGCGGTTGCGACTCAGATAGTAGTGCCGGATAGCGCTGTGATGGGTCGGATAGACCGGCACACCCAGCAGATGGCGCTGTTCGACATCGCCGAGAACGTGGGAAAGCGTGGCGTGGGGCACTGCAAGGACGTCGTAGCCAAGGCTGCGAGCGCGCAAGCAGAACTCGGTATCGACCAGATCGATGAACAGACTCTCGTCGAATCGGCCAACCCGCTCCCAGGCGTCGATGTCGAGCAGCATGCCGGAACCGATCACAAGGTCGACCGGCTGCGGGTGCGGCATCTCGGTGGCATAGGCGAAGCGGAACCACCAGCGCTGGCCGGGGCGCGACGACGGCCAGCGACAACGGATGTCGGGATGGGCGTAGGCGATCCGGGGGGCGGCGACGGCGACCTGCCGCGGATGATCGAGCATGGCGCGGTGCAGGCGGGTGACCAAGCCCGGTTCCGGCTGGCTGTCGTGGTCGAGCAGCAGAGCCTGCGTGGCCCCCAGCGCCCTGACCTGTTCGATGCCGCGGTTGAGTGCCGCAGCGAGTCCGAGGTTGCAACCGAGCGCCACAAGTTCGACCCTTGCGGCGTCGCTGGCGTCGAGATCATCCAGATCCGGAGGCAGGCTCGATCCATTGTCGACGACGACGACGCGCTCGGTCTGGGCCAGGACGGTGCGCAGGCGTGCAACGAGCCCCGCAGGCGGGTTGTAAGTCACGACCACGCCTGAGGGCAGGCGCCCGGCGGCAGCGCTGGCAGTCACGGGCGTGGACTCAGGCGCGAACCAGAAAGCGGCGCGACCGCTTGCCGAGCGCTCTGTACACAAGGCTGTAGAGGGTGATGAAGATCGCTATCCCCGCGACCAGCGCCGGAGTCTGCTCGCGTAGCAGCGGCGCCGCGAGCGCAAAGGGCGCGAAGCAGGCCAGAATCGGCAGGGCCACGTAGCGGCCGTTGCCGAACTGACGAGCGAAGTCGGCGCTCGCCACGAGATGATGCAAGTGGTCGCTGTCGGCCTGATGGAACGGCCGGCGCGCCTGCGTGCGACGGATCATCGAGAACAGCGTCTCCCAGATCGGGTAGACCAGCACGAGCACGGCCAGCCAGGGCGAGACCGCGCTGGACCCCTCGACCACGAAGACGGTGATCACTCCGGCGATCGCGCCATTGAAGTAGGCGCCGCCGTCTCCCAGGAACAACTTGCCGAAAGGGAAGTTGAAGACGAGAAAGCCGAGGTTTGCCGCAGCCATCGTATAGCTCAGTGTCGCGAGCATCTCCTGGTTGGTGCGGTCTGCCGTGATTCCCAGGGCGAGAAAGACCAGCAGGCTCACGCCCCCGCACAGTCCGTTCTGTCCGTCGATCAGGTTGAAGGCGTGCGAGACGCTGGCGACTGCGAAGGCGAAGAAGGCCACCCGCACGGCCGTGGAGTTCAGCGGCAGATCGAATGGCGAGATGCCGATGGACGAAATGCCGTAGCTGTCGTGTGCGAAGCTGAACAATGCCGCAGCGGCGAGCGCTGCAAGGTAGCGGACCGCCGCCGGCACCATGCGGGTCAGGTCCTCGACCAGGCCGGCCACGAAGACGATCGTCATGCAGCCCCACATCATCCACACGATCTTCGCCGTGACGTCCGGGAGACTGCGGGAGATCAGGGCGAGCCCGGTCAGCCCCGCGGCATAGACGGCCGCACCGCCGACGCGGGGTATCGTCCCGGTATGAATCTTGTGCACCGAGGAGCCGGCGATGTCGCCGGTGACCCCGATATGCCAGCGCCGTGCGAGGATCAGGGCAGCGGAGCAGACCGCGCTGACCGCGAAAACCTGTAGCAATTGACTCAGTATCATCGCCGGTGGCAGGATCGATTTTGTTTCTTGAGGCTGCGGCTCGGCGGTGCGAATAGCACCGGCTGAGAGCTTCAGGGGAGTTTAGCAAGGCCGATCTTGGGAGGGGCGGTTTCGACCGATTGTTGCCAGACATGGGTTTTTCACCGTGAGCATGCTTGCTACTTCGTTCTTCGCCGCGTTGGTAGCGACGGAATCGCCCCGCATTGACCAAGGGATGGCAGTGGGAGACCTGTGGGAGGCGTCCGCGGCCGAGTATCAAGCCAGTGTGGAAGGACAGCTTGAGCGGGTGGGGGGGCGCAATGTGCAGGCGTCAGATCCGATCGGTTCAATCATGGCGGACTTCTTGCAGATGTTTGCCGGGGGTGGGGGGGCGCCGCAGGATTTGGTCAGACCACGCCCTGAAGGCTTGGGTTCTAGGTAACGGAATCTAGTCAGGTGTGAGGCCTATCGCATTGCAACCGAACAAGTTCTTCGTGCTATGCTAGTGTGCAGCGCGGTATTAATAAGAGGCGGGCGGGGGTCGTATCGACCGGTTCGCTTGCATAACTTTCCGGGATCGTTACGGGGTAATCAGTGAACAAAGCCATCATCGTCTCCGTCGCCGCCTGTCTGGTTGGCGCGCCCATTGTTGCAACCGTCACCAGCACGGCCGCCATTGCGCAGAGCAGTCAATCCGGCGTGCTGACGCAGGCGGAAGCGGTGCAGTTCGCCAACAAGCTGGGCATGACGCTGCCTGATGCGATCAAGGCCGGCTACCTAGCGCCCGCAGAGGTTCCGGGTACCTATGTGATCACCTCTGCCGGTGCCGGCGCGGCTGGAGTGCCGATTGCCGACACACTGACGCCGCTGCAGATCACTGCGCTGGTTGCAGGAGCTCTGGGGCTGATCTTCGTGACAGTGGACTTCCTGGATGACGACGATGGTCCCGGGGTGGGGCCCACGGCTACGCCGACGCTGACGCCGACGCCTTCACCGACGCCGACGCCGTCACCGACGCCGTCTGCAACTCCGAGCAATCCGCCGACGACGACCTCTGTTTCGCCATCACCGACGCCGACGCCGACGCCGTCTGCAACTCCGAGCAATCCGCCGACGACGACCTCTGTTTCGCCGTCACCGACGCCGACGCCGACGCCGACGCCGTCTGCAACTCCGAGCAATCCGCCGACGACGACTACTACGACAACTACAACAACGTCTGGCAGCTCAACAGGTAGCGGCACACGCTAAGGCAGCTTTTGCCGAGAAAGGCTAGCTTCGGCTAGCCTTTCTTTTTTAGTTTCTAGGCTGCCAAGCTGTAGAGCGGCGCTCCTGCCCTTACACTGTGATGCGTCTTTAGCTGTGCTCCATCGCTCCCGGTGGCGCAAAGGCCTCCTCCCAGCGAGTGTGCACGACGGTCACGTGCATCAGAAGCGCGTGATGCGCCCCCTGTTTGCCCGGTCGCGGCGTTGCGCGTTGGAAGCCCGAACAGAAGTAGCGATTGAGAATCTCATTGTGAAGCGCATGGTGTCTGTTGGGTGCGTGCTTGCCGTATCTCTCGCAGCCTCGGCGGGTGCGGAGCACAATATTGTGATTCCACATAATTTCAGAGTTGAGGTGCGAGGTGCGGTCATGAGGCCGGGGCCGGCAACGCTGGCTTCTGCCGACGCACATTTCGACCGGGGCGTGGAGCAGCTCGGCGGGCCGCTGGAAGGTGCCTACCGGTTCGCCGCCATGATCCTGCGACTCGACGAGGCGCACCCGGTGAGTTTGCCGTGCCTCTCACCCTCGGCGCTGCACGCGGCACAATTGCTGCAAGACGATCCGACGCTGACAAGCGAAAGAAACGTCATCGAAGCCCTGCTCGCGGGACGCATGCAGCGCGTGCTGGCGGCCGAGCGACCGTTCGGTCGTCTGGGGACTGATCGCGGCCGCGAGGCCAAACTGCAGTCTGGAGATGTGCTGGCCTTGCCCGGGCGCTCGCAGCGCGTCTACGTGGTGCTTGCAGACGGTCGGGCCGAAGCGCTCGATCATCGGGCGGAGTGGACGGTCAAGGACTACCTCGATGCGCTGCCCGCTCACGAACTTGCGTCGCGGCGTCAGTACCTACTGCACTACCCGGACGGACAGGCGGCCGAGTTGGCGCTGAGTGCCTGGAACCGCACTCCCTCGGCAGTACCGCCCGGCTCGATGCTTGCCCCTCGCAACGTCTGCCTGCCGGTTGCCGATTGAGCGCGCCCGTGTCGTACCGCTGCATGTCCGCCCTGCTGTTGATGAGCAGCAGCTTGCTGGCGCACGCGCAAAGCCAGGCCGTGGTCCACGGGCCGTCGGGATACCCGGCACTGATCACCGTGCCGACCGCGCAGATGCCGCCGAGCGGCACCATCGGCGTCGGATTCTCGGCAGCGCCCCCCTACAACACGCTATATCTGTCCGGGCAGCCCACCGACTGGCTGCATTTCGGCGCGCGCTACATCGCGATCACGAACCGGCGGTACGACGACGACCCCGGCAACGATCAGAGCTTCAAGGACAAGTCCTTCGATGTCGTCGTCCGCCTGATCGAGGAGGGCCCCTGGTGGCCGGCGGTCGCCGCGGGGCTCAACGACTTCGGTGGTACGGGCTTGTTCTCCTCGGAGTTTCTCGTCGCGACGCGGCGTTTCGATGATTGGTCGTTCACTCTGGGGCTGGGTTTCGGTCGCTTTGGGACGCAGGGGGATGTGCGCAACCCGTTTGCCGCACTAGGACTGCGCAACGAAGAGCGCCGGCTGCTGGCTCCAGCGGAGGCCCAGGGCGGCGTGCCTGGCGTGGATGGCTGGTTTGCCGGACGCAATGCGAGCGTGATTGCCGGTATCGAGTGGGCGCCGCGCTATCTGCCGTGGTCGTTTCAGGTCGAGCTTGACGGCAATGACTATTCGGCGGAGCCGGCCGAACTGCGCCTCTCCAGGCAGGGAGGCGGCTTGGAGTCTTTCGATGACCGCATCGAGCAGCGGTCGCGCATCAATTTCGGGTTGCGCTACAAGTTGCCGGGCAGGAGCTGGTTTGCCGGAATTGCCTACGTCCGCGGCGAAACCCTGATCGGGCATATCGGCGTTGCGCCACGGCTCGGCAGGAATCGTTCGCCGGTTCAGGAGCATGGCCAGCCGGCGGGGCGTCATCTGGCCTGGGAGGGGCAGCGGACCGATTTGCGCGACGTTGCCAGCGCGGACGGAATGCGCGACTGGGTCGATGCACTCGACCGTCGCGGCATCTATGCGCATGCCGTGGATCTGGACGAATCCCGCAGCACGCTGACATTGTGGGAGAGCAACACGGTCTCCGACCAGAGTCTGGAGGTCCTGCGCACCGCCAGTCGCGAAACCCTCGCACGGATGCCGGAGGACGTCGAGCGCTTCCAGCTCGTCGAGGTCAACGGTGGACTCGATGCAATCACCCTGTCGGTGGACCGCGAGACCATGGACGCCGAGGCGCGCGGCGACGTCTCGCTGGATGAGTTGCGCGCTGCGGTCGGAATCGCGTCCCTGCCCGCGAAGACGCGTGCGCAGGCGCAGTATCCGGACCTGCTCGACTACCCGTCCTGGGCCTACGGGATTCATCCGGCGCTACGGACCAACATTGGCGGCCTTGACGGTTTTCTCATCGGCCAGCTTCAGGCCAAGCCGTTCGTCACACTGCAGTTCTCGCCGCGCCTGAGCATGTCCACCGTGCTCGCGGTCAATATTCTCGACAATCTCGACAAGCTCGAGCAGCGCGATAGCTCGACGCGCCTGCCGCCGGTGCGCAGCCGGCTGGAGACCTATCAGACCACGTCCGAGGACTTCTACCTCGATCAGTGGGAGCTGAACTACCTGTTCCCCATCGTGCGCGACTGGTTCGGACGCCTGTCCGGCGGCATCTTCGAGGAGATGTTCGGCGGCGTGGCGGCTGAGGTGTTGTACCGTCCGCTGCACTCGCGGTTCGCCATCGGGCTGGACGTGAACTATGTGAAACAGCGCGACTTCGACCAGCGTCTCGACTTTCTCGACTACGAAGTGGCGACCGGGCACCTGACGGCCTACTACCGCACGCCAATCGAGGGCGTGATCCTCACGCTCAGCGCCGGCCGCTATCTCGCCCGGGACTGGGGGGCGACGCTGGACGTGGCACGCGAGTTTCGTAACGGTGTCGTGCTCGGGGCATTCGCGACCAAGACCAATGTCTCCGCCGAAGACTTCGGCGAGGGCTCGTTCGACAAGGGGATCTACCTGCGCATTCCGATGTCCGTGTTCTATCCCGGTGTGGACAAGGGCGGGGCGAGTTTCAGCTACCGCTTCCTCACCCGCGACGGCGGTCAGAAGGTCGGCAATGGACGCAGCCTCTACGGGGCGGTCGGGCATTTCAATGCGGAGCAGATCCTTGAAGAGTGACCCGCGGCGATGGGCGCTGTGGACCACCGGCATGGTTCTGGCCGCCGTTCTCGCAGGTTGCAGTGCCGACCAGTCCATCCGGCAGGCCTTGCCGGGGGCGCAGCAGGCTTCGCCGCTGGGTGGGCCGATGGCGACCCTTGAGGACCTGCCGTACGCGTCGATGTTTCTGCGCGTCGGCGACCGCTTCCAGGCCCTGCTGCTCCTGGGACATGTGGCCAGCGACGGGACCCAGACCTGGTACGGCGTCGACGGTCTGGCGCTGCAGCTGCGCGATCAGCGCGTGATCTACTCGCGCGGGCTGCCGGTCGACCTTTTCGAGAGCCACGCTGCCGGCAGCCGGGTCGAAACACCTGTGGACTGCGGCGGGGATCAATCCGTCGCGGTGCCGGAGCGGCTGCACTACTCGCGTCTGCGCGAGCAGCAGCGCTTCTTCACCGAAGTGCGGGAGAGCGTCGTTTGTACGCGCGAAGCCATCGTCACGCCGGGCTACTCGGGAATGGCCCTGCGCATCGACGAGCGCGTTGCCCTGCTGCCGGACCCGCGCCGGCAGACCCGCACCCGCTGGCTGGCGGAGGAGACCGGGCAGCTGCTGCGTCTGGAGTACGGCGAGCACCCCTGGTATCCGCAGATCGCGCTTTACCTGATCAAGCCGGTCGCGCCGCGCTGAGCGCCGGTCGGTTGCCCCTCTGGGTGCAAACCCGGACAATACGCGCCCCCGAGGATCCCCCCTCTCCCCCGCTTCTACGGTGAGCTTGATGCCCACTCGCTTCGAACTGGCCAACGCCGTGCGCGCCCTGGCGATGGATGCCGTGCAGAAGGCCAATTCCGGCCACCCGGGCATGCCGATGGGCATGGCCGACATCGCCGAGGTGCTGTGGAACGACTTTCTCGTTCACAACCCGGCGAATCCCCGGTGGGCGGACCGCGACCGCTTCGTCGTGTCCAACGGGCACGGGTCGATGCTGCTGTACGCATTGCTGCACCTGTCGGGCTACGCACTCCCGATCGAGGAGCTGAAGAACTTCCGCCAGCTGCACTCGAAGACGCCGGGACACCCGGAGAATCATCTGACGCCGGGCGTCGAGACCACGACCGGGCCGCTGGGCCAGGGGCTGGCCAATGCGGTCGGCATGGCGCTGGCCGAACGCGTGCTGGCAGCACGCTTCAACCACGATGGCCACAGCGTCGTCGATCACTACACCTACGTCTTCGTCGGCGATGGCTGCCTGATGGAAGGCATCTCGCACGAAGCCTGCTCCCTGGCCGGGACGCTGGGCCTGAACAAGCTCGTCGTGTTCTATGACGACAACGACATCTCGATCGACGGCGAGGTCGACGGCTGGTTCCGCGACGACACTCCCGCGCGCTTCGAGTCCTACGGCTGGCAGGTGGTCCGCAATGTCGACGGCCACAGCGCCGCCGAGATCCGCACGGCCATCGAGACCGCGCGCAAGTCGGCCGACAAGCCGACGCTGATCTGCTGCAAGACCATCATCGGTTTTGGCTCGCCGAACCTGCAGGGCAAGGAAAAGTGTCACGGCGCCCCGCTCGGCGATGCCGAGATCGCGCTGGCGCGTGAACAGCTCGGCTGGCCGCACGCGCCTTTCGAGATCCCGGAAGACGTGCGCGGTGGCTGGGATGCGAAGGCCAGGGGTTCCGAGCGCGAACAAGCGTGGAACGAGCGGTTCCAGGCCTATGCTGCGGCGTTTCCGCAGGACGCCGCCGAGCTTACGCGGCGCATGGCCGGTGAACTGCCGGACGACTGGTCGGCCACGGTCGAGCAGCTGCTGGCCCAGAGCGCGAAGGCCGACAAGCCGGTCGCCACACGCAAGGCATCCAAGGCCGTGCTCGACGTGCTGGCACCCAAGCTGCCGGAACTGTTCGGCGGCTCGGCGGACCTGTCCGAATCCAACTGCACCGATTTCAAGGGGCACAAGGCGATTCGCACGGGCGCCTTCGACGGGAACTACGTGAACTACGGTGTGCGCGAGTTCGGCATGTCGGCGGTGCTCAACGGCATCGCGTTGCATGGCGGCCTGATTCCGTTCGGCGGCACCTTCCTGGTCTTCTCCGACTACGCGCGCAACGCCCTGCGCATGGCGGCGCTGATGAAGCAGCGCAGCATCTTCGTGCTCACGCACGACTCCATCGGTCTTGGCGAGGACGGGCCGACGCATCAGGCCGTGGAGCATGTCGCCTCGCTGCGGCTGATCCCGGGCATGCATGTCTGGCGCCCGGCCGATCCGTTCGAGACCGCCGTCGCTTGGACCAGCGCGATCGCGCGCAGCGACGGTCCGTCGGCGTTGGCGCTGACGCGGCAGAACCTGCCGCCGCAGGCCCATGGCGCGTCGCATCACGACGGCGCGCGCCGCGGCGGTTACGTGCTGTGGGAATCATCGGATTCGGACGGCGGCACGCCGGAGCTGATCTTGATCGCGACCGGTTCCGAAGTGCAGCTGGCGATGGCAGCGGCGCAGAAGCTGGGCGCCGCCGGTCGTGGCGTGCGCGTCGTGTCGATGCCCTGCGCCGAAGTGTTTGCCGCGCAGGATGCCGCGTATCGCGAGTCGGTCCTGCCGTCCAGCGTGCGCAAGCGTCTGGCGGTCGAGGCCGGTGTGTCGCTGTACTGGCGCGCGTTCGTGGGGCTCGACGGTGATGTGATCGGCGTCGATCGCTTCGGCGAATCCGCGCCGGCGGCAGCGGTGTTCGAGTATCTGGGGCTGACCGCCGAAACGGTCCACGACCGGGCCTTGAAGCTACTAGCGTAAAATATGCCCCCGTTTTTGGCCCCGGCCCGGCGGGATGGGCAGGGATCGGCCCAGATCAGGTTTTCCGGTGCGCCGCGGCGCACGTGCTGACGAGGAAGTGAAATGGCAGTCAAGGTAGGCATCAACGGCTTCGGCCGCATCGGACGCAACGTGCTGCGCGCGGCGGTGCAGAACTTCGGCAAGGACATCGAGATCGTCGGCATCAACGACCTGCTCGACCCCGACTATCTGGCCTACATGCTGCGCTATGACTCGGTGCATGGCCGCTTCCAGGGCGAAGTGGCGGTCGACGGCAGCACGCTGATCGTCAACGGCAAGAAGATCCGCCTGACGCAGGAACGCGACCCGGCGGCGCTCAAGTGGGACGCGGTGGGCGCCGATGTCGTCATCGAATCGACCGGCCTGTTCCTCGACAAGGCCTCGGCGGAGAAGCACCTGACCGCCGGTGCGAAGAAGGTCATCATGTCGGCGCCGTCGAAGGACGACACGCCGATGTTCGTCTACGGCGTGAACCACCAGACCTATGCCGGCCAGGCGATCGTCTCCAACGCCTCGTGCACGACCAACTGCCTCGCGCCGCTGGCCAAGGTCATCAACGACAAGTGGGGCATCAAGCGCGGCCTGATGACGACTGTGCATGCGGCGACCGCAACGCAGAAGACCGTCGATGGTCCGAGCCAGAAGGACTGGCGCGGCGGCCGCGGCATCCTCGAGAACATCATCCCGTCGTCGACCGGTGCGGCCAAGGCCGTCGGCGTCGTGATTCCCGAGCTGAACAAGAAGCTCACCGGCATGTCGTTCCGCGTGCCGACCTCCGACGTCTCGGTCGTCGACCTGACCGCGGAGCTGGAGAAGCCGGCGACCTACGCCGAAATCTGCGCCGAGATGAAGGCGCAGAGCGAGGGTGCACTCAAGGGCATCCTCGGCTACACCGAGGACAAGGTCGTCGCGACCGACTTCCGCGGCGACGCGCGCACGTCGATCTTCGACGCCGACGCCGGTATCCAGCTGGACTCGACCTTCGTCAAGCTGGTGAGCTGGTACGACAACGAGTGGGGCTACTCCAACAAGTGCCTGGAGATGGTCCGCGTCGTCGCCGGCAAGTAAGCCGCGCTGCAGCCATCACGCAAGGCCCCGTCCACCACGGGGCCTTTCGATTTCTGAAACACGAACGCCTAACGAGGGCCTCGCCATGACCATCCTTCGCATGTCCGATCTCGATCTCGCCGGCAAGCGGGTGCTGATCCGGCAGGATCTGAACGTGCCGATCGCCAACGGCCGCATCACCTCGGATGCGCGACTGCGGGCCTCGCTGCCGACCCTCAGGCAGGCGCTCGAACGCGGCGCATCGGTCCTGGTCGTTTCCCATCTGGGCCGGCCCAAGGCCGGACGGTTCGAGCCCGATGCCTCGCTGACACCGGTGGCCGCGTGGCTGTCGAACGCGCTGGAGCGCACGGTGCCGCTGATCAGCAACTGGATCGACGGTGTGGATCTGGCGCCGGGGCAGATCGCCCTCGGCGAGAACACCCGCTTCCTGGTCGGCGAGAAGCAGGATGACGAGGCGCTGGCGCGCAAGATGGCGGCGCTGTGCGACGTCTACGTGATGGATGCCTTCGGCACCGCGCACCGCGCCGAAGTCTCGACGCATGGCGTCGGCCGCTTCGCGCCCGTGTCCTGCGCGGGGCCGCTGCTGGCCGCCGAACTCGACGCGCTCGGCAAGGCCCTCGCACAACCGAAGCGTCCGCTGGCGGTGATCGTCGGCGGCAGCAAGGTGTCGACCAAGCTCGACCTGCTCAACAACCTCGCCGACAAGGCCGACCAGCTGATCATCGGCGGCGGCATCGCCAACACCTTTCTTGCCGCCGCCGGCTTCTCGATCGGCAAGTCGCTGTGCGAGATGGAGATGCTCGATACGGCGAAGGCGATCCGCGCGAAGATCCAGGCACGCGGCGGTGACATTCCGCTGCCCGAAGACGTCGTCGTCGCGACGGAGATCTCTGCCGAGGCGCGCGCCGAGGTGCGTACGGTGGACGATATCCAGGATGACGAGATGATCCTCGACATCGGCCCGAAGACACGCGCCAAGCTTGCCGCGCAGCTCGCCGCGGCCGGCACCATCGTCTGGAACGGCCCCGTCGGCGTCTTCGAGTACGACGCTTTCGCCGGCGGAACCCGCGCCCTGGCGAAAGCGATCGCGGAGTCCCCGGCGTTCTCGCTCGCCGGCGGCGGCGATACGCTCGCCGCCATCGACAAGTTCGGCGTGGCCGGCGAGATCGGCTACATCTCGACCGGCGGCGGCGCCTTCCTCGAGTTCCTCGAAGGCAAGAAGCTCCCGGCCGTGGCGATGCTGGAGCAGCGCGCCCGATAGGAGTGCCGCTTGCCCGCCCCGCCGGCGGCCGGCATGATCGCCGCAGCAAGGCAGGGGGCAGGGATGCGACTGCGACAGGCCGGATGGGCCGCGATGCTGTGGGTCTGGGCGACGACGGTCGTCGCGGCCGAACCGGTGTCGCCGAACGGCAGTGTCGTCGACATGGCCGGCGTGCTCGACGTCGACACCATGCTGCAGCTCGACAGCACGCTCGCGAGCTATGCCGCGGCTACCGGCTTCACGATGGCGGTGGTGACCGTCGGCGATCTCGCTCCGGACACCTTGCAGGACTACGCGCGGGTCAGCCTGCAGGCCTATGTCGCCGCCCGGTCCGATCCCGGCGCCCGCGTGGCGCTGCTCATGTGGTCGTCGACGCGCGAGGTCGCGGTCGCGGTAAGTCCGGCGTTCGGCCGCGAACTGGCACCCGAGGAAGTCGCCCGGGTGTTGCGCGAGCAGGTCTTGCCGCAGGTGACGGCGGATGCTGTGGGTGCCGGCATGCTGCACGGCGTCTACGGCCTCATGGTCGCCGCCGGCGAAGCGTCGGGCGAGGTCGGCGATCCCCGGGAACTGGTGATGGTCGCGCGCTGGGGTGCGGATGCAGCAGCCGCGGTCCCGAATGCGAGCCCCGACGAAGCGACGCCGCCGGAGGCGTACGGTGGCGGCGACACGCTGGCGCAGGCGCTTCGCCGGGACCCCGCCGCTGCGGTCGCTGCCGCCTGGCGTCGCGCGCAGGGGCAGTGGGCCGATCTGAGTGTGCGGGTTTACGGACTGCTCGCGGAGGCACGCGCCAGCGGAGCGACGAGCCCCAAGGTCGTTCCGTTCGTGCTCGCCGGCGTCGTGCTGCTGGCCATTCTCGTCGGTGCATGGCAGGTCGCGCGCAGTCCCGCTGCGCCCGCTGTGCTGCTGGGTCTTGCCGCCGCCGCGCTGTGCTGGGGGCTGACCGGCTATGTCGAACTGACCGTGCTGCTGGCCTCGTCCGGTTTCGTCGTCTGGGCCGCGCTTGCGCTGCTGCGTGTGCTGGCGGCGCGCAACCACGAAGCCCGCCTGCCGGCCGGCGGATACCCCGGCGGCGCTGCGGCGCAACCGCCACGCCCCCCGCCGCCGGCGGCCGCCCGCCAACGAATGCCGGCGCCGGCGCCGGCGGCGTCGCGCGCGACCGCGACGCGCATCGATACTGACGGGAAGCCGGCCCCGAAGTTTCTGGCAGCGATCGAGCACGCGCACCGCAAGGGGCAGCGCACCCCCGCGCTCGATCACCTGATCGCGCAGAAGGGTCGGCCGGTGCCGGCCCGGTTCAAGCAGCGGCGGCAGTACTGGCTGGTCGCCATCGCGGTCTGCTTCTTCGTCGCCTTTCCGCTGGTGTTCGTGCTGCTCGGCGTCTGGGCACTGACCGAGCTGAACCGCATCAAGCCCCCGCAGCAGCGCCTGCCCGACTTTCTCCGCCAGCTGCGCGCGGAACTGCAGCTCGTCAGCGGACAAGGCCGGTCGCGGACTTGAAGGACGGCGTCTGCCCGACCATATTCGTGCTCGCCCCACCACCGGAGTCGCCGATGAAGACCCTTGCGGGATGGACCGTGGTGCTGTCGCTGCTGCTCGCACCGCTGCTGTCGGGCTGCGGTTACAACGCCCTGCAGAGCCAGGACGAGCAGATCACGGCGGCCTGGGCGGAGGTGCTCAACCAGTACCAGCGCCGGGCCGACCTGGTGCCGAACCTCGTCAACACGGTGAAGGGCTATGCGGCCCAGGAAGAGCGCGTGCTCACCGAGGTGACCAACGCCCGGGCGCGGGTCGGCCAAGTGAACGTCTCGCCGGAGATGGTCAACGACGCCGCTGCCCTGCAGGCGTTCGGTCAGGCGCAGGGCCAGCTCTCCGGTGCCTTGTCGAGGCTGCTGGCGGTCGTCGAGAGCTACCCCGACCTGAAGTCCGATGCACTGTTCCGCGATCTGCAAGCCCAGCTCGAAGGTACCGAGAACCGTATCACCGTCGCGCGCAACCGCTACATCCAGGCGGTGCAGGCCTACAACACGACGGTGCGCTCGTTTCCGAGCAACCTGACCGCGATGATCTTCGGCATGCAGGTCAAGCCCAGCTTCACGGTCGAGGACGAGCAGGCGATCTCGAAACCGCCAGCGGTGGACTTCGGCGGCTGAGGGCATGTTCCTGCGTGCAGGGCTGATCGCTGCGGCACTGCTGCTCGCTGCGCCGGCGTGGGCGGAGGTGCCGGTGCCGCCGGTCGCTCGCGTGACTGACCAGACCGGCACGCTCAGCCGCGCGCAGCAGCAGGCCCTGAGCGATCGGCTCGCCGCCTTCGAGCAAGCCAAGGGGAGCCAGATCGCGGTGCTGGTGTTGCCGACCACCGAGCCGGAAACCATCGAGCAGTACGCCATCCGCGTCGCGGAGGCTTGGCGGCTCGGACGCCGGGGCGTGGACGACGGGGCGCTGCTGCTGGTCGCGATGCGCGACCGCGCCGTGCGCATCGAGGTCGGCTACGGTCTCGAAGGGGCGATCCCGGACGCGATCGCCAAGCGTGTGATCGAGGAGGTCATCCTCCCGCGCTTTCGTGCCGGCGACCTGCCGGGAGGGATCGAGGCCGGCGTCGATCGCCTGATCGGCCTGGTCGACGGCGAGCCCCTGCCGGAGCCGGATACGCGCCGCACCGGCTCCCGCGGCGAGGCACCTGCGGCCCTGCCGGTGCTGTTCTTCGTCGCGCTGGCGCTCGGCCAGGGCCTGCGCCGGGCGCTCGGGCCGGCGTTCGCCGGTCTGATCGTCGGCGGCCTGAGCTTCGTGCTGATCTGGTGGCTGGTCGGCGTGGCGTTCTTCGCGGCCCTGGTCGGCGTGGCCGTGTTCTTCACGACCCTGGTCGGCATGCGCGGCGGTTTTCACGGTGGCGGCGCAGGGCGGGGGGGCTTCGGTGGCGGCGGATTCGGCGGGGGATTCTCCGGCGGCGGGGGCGGCTTCGGTGGTGGCGGCGCCTCGGGGAGATGGTGAGATGAGGCTCCTGCGTGCCATCCGCCACCTGTGCACCGGCAGCCTGATGGTGCGGCGGCGTTTCGACCGGCAGACGCTCGCGGCGATCGAGGAGGCCGTGCGCCGCGCCGAATCGCTGCATGCCGGACAGATCCGCTTCGCCGTCGAGCCCGGCCTGCCGCTGTCGGCCCTGTGGCGGGGGCAGACGCCCCGCGAGCGCGCGATCGAGGTGTTCTCGGAGTTGCGGGTCTGGGATACCGAGCACAACAACGGCGTGCTGATCTACCTGCTGCTCGCCGACCGCGACGTCGAGATCGTCGCCGACCGAGGCGTGGCCGGCGGCGTCGTCTCCGCGGCGCAATGGGAAGCCTGCTGTCAGGTCATGGAATCGCGGTTCCGCACCGGCGCATTCCGCGAGGGCGCCATCGCCGGCATCGAGGCGGTGGCGGCCGTGCTCGCGCGCCATCCGCCCGGGCGCGCCGCCGGCAACGAACTGCCGGACGCCCCCGCGCTTCTGTAGACTGCGGGCATTCCCCCTCACCCGATCAAGGACATCCCGTGCGTTTCGAAGGCACCGAGAGCTACGTCGCGACCGACGACCTGATGATGGCGGTCAACGCCGCGGTGACGCTGGCGCGACCGCTGCTGGTCAAGGGCGAGCCGGGAACCGGCAAGACCCAGCTGGCGCGCGAGATCGCTGCCGCGCTCAAGCGCCCGTTCTACGACTGGGCGATCAAGTCGACGACCAAGGCGCAGCACGGTCTCTACGAGTACGACGCGGTGTCGCGGCTGCGCGATTCGCAGCTCGGCAACGAGGCGGTCAAGGACATCCGCAACTACATCATCAAGGGCAAGCTCTGGGAGGCCTTTGACTCCGAGACGCAGCCGGTGCTGCTGATCGACGAGATCGACAAGGCCGACATCGAATTTCCCAACGATCTGCTGCGCGAACTCGACCAGATGGAGTTCTATGTCCACGAGACGCGCGAGACGGTCAAGGCGAAGCACCGTCCGATCATCCTGATCACCTCGAACAACGAAAAGGAGCTGCCGGACGCCTTCCTGCGCCGCTGCTTCTTCCACTACATCCGCTTCCCCGACAAGGACACGATGGCCAAGATCGTCGATGTCCACTTCCCGAATCTCAAGAAGAACCTGCTGCAGGAAGCGATGGAGGTGTTCTTCGGCCTGCGCGATCTTCCGGGACTCAAGAAGAAGCCGAGCACCTCGGAGCTGCTCGACTGGCTCAAGCTGCTGGTCGCCGAGGACATCGATCCGGCCGTGCTGCGCGAGGCCAGCGGCAAGAAGACGCTGCCGCCGCTCTACGGCGCGCTGCTGAAGAACGAGGCCGATGTCCATCTGTTCGAGCGCGTGGCCTTCATGGCACGGCGCTCGAACTGACGGCGGGCCGCAACCGGCACCGACGATGACCGCGGGGCGGCTCGACGCGCTGACCCGTGACGTGGCCCGCGTCGCCGAGGAGGCGCTGGCCGATTCGACGACCTGGATGCAGTTCGGCATCGTCGTCGCTGCCTTCGCACTCGCGTGGCTGGCCTACCGGCGCCTGTCGCGGCTCGCCGGTCCGGCCTCGCTGCCGCGCCGGCTGATCGGTGCCCTCGATCCGGTCCTGCAGCCGGCCATCACGGCGCTGTTGCTGCTGGTCGCGGCGGCCCTGGGCAAGACCCTGCTCGGCCAGCAGTGGGTGCTGCGCTGCGCGGCGGTCGTGGCGATCCTCTGGCTGTTCGAGAGCTGCATCCGCGCGCTGCGCGTGGGACCGATTGCCGGCCGCATCCTGCGGATCATCGGCATCCCGCTGCTGACCCTGCACCTGCTCGGCGTGCTCGAGCCGATCGCCGCCGTGCTCGAATCGATGTCGGTCGAGATCGGCAATCTCAGCTTCACCGCCAGCGGCGTGATGCGCGTGCTGCTGTTCGGTTCGCTGCTGCTGTGGCTGGGCTGGGTCTTCAGCGGTGTCGGCATCCGCACGATCCGCCGCCAGGAGAAGCTCGACCTGCGCATGCGCGAGGTCGTCGCCAAGCTCTACCAGATCGGCCTCACGCTGGCCGTCGGCCTGCTGTTCCTGCAGGTCATGGGCATCAATCTCACGGCACTCGCGGTGTTCGGCGGCGCGCTCGGCGTCGGACTGGGCTTCGGCCTGCAGTCGATCGCGTCGAACTTCATCTCCGGGATCATCATCCTGTTCGACCGCTCGCTCAACGTCGGCGACTACGTCGAGTTCGAGGACGGCAAGGCCGGCTACGTCCGCGAACTGACGCTGCGCTACACGACGATCGAGACCTTCGACGGCAAGGACATCCTGATCCCGAACGACTCGTTCATCACGCAGCCGTTCACCAACTGGACGCACAAGGATCGCAAGCAGCGTTATCGGGTCGATTTCTCGGTGGCCTACGACACCGACATCCGCCGGCTGTGCGAGCTGATCCGCGAGGCGGTGGCGAAACACCCGCAGGTCATCAGCGGCGAGGACATCCCGTTCGAGGAGCGTCCGGACTGCGAGATCGACAGCTTCGGCGACTCCGGCGTCAACATGTTCGTCGAGTTCTGGATGGACGGCATCGACGATGGCCGCAACCGCGTCGGCGGCGACCTGCTGCTGATCATCTTCGAGACGCTGCGCGAGAACGGCATCGAGATTCCGTTCCCGCAGCGCGAAGTGCGACTGCTCAACCCACAGGCCTGATGCAGATCCGTCTGACGAAGTTCGCGCGCACGCGCCTGTTTCCGAGCCCGCCGCGCATCAATGCCGTCCAGGGGGCCACGCCCGAGGCCTTCGAGGCGCATCTGAACGCACATCCGCCGCTGAAGGTGCTCGACGGCTACGCTCCGTTCTGCAAGCTGCATGTCCATCGTAACTGGACGCAGACCCGCTGCCTGACGGTGCCGATCACCGACGACAATCGCCACCTGCTGCGCTCCGGCTACGAGGCACGAACGCGCGACGAGCTGCCGGTGCTGGTGCGCTGGTTCGAGGGCATCGTCCCGCCGGTCGCCGACTATCTGATCGTGATCCTCTACTCGCGCGAGCAGATGGCGAAGGAGAATGACGCCATCGACGCCGACTGGGGGGTCGTCGGCTGCCTGGCGACCGCCGAGCCGCAGGAAATCCCGATGGCGCCGATCACGATGATGCGCAACGCGCTGGGTGTCGGCGAAGGCGGCTCCGGCGTGCCGATGGATCGCGAAGCCTATCGGCGCAGCGTCGAGTACTGGGAGCGTCACGCCAACTGGCGCGTACCCTAGGCGCCGTCAGCGAGCGGCCCGGCGCGCCTTCTTGACCGCGTACATCGCGGCATCGGCCCGTTCCAGCAGCGCCTGGGCATCGGACTCGCCTGGCTTCGACTGGGTGACGCCGACACTCGCACCGGCGTAGTCGATCTCGATCTGTCGGAAGCGGAACGCACCGGCCGTGGAGCGGACGATGCGTTCGTCGAAGGCCTGCGGCGCATCACCGTCCGGCGCGAGCACGACGAATTCGTCGCCGCCGACGCGCGCGACGAAGTCGCCGGTGCGCAGGCCGGCCCGTAGCCGATGCGCCATGTGGATCAGGAAGCGGTCGCCGACGTCGTGGCCATGCTCGTCGTTGATCGCCTTGAAGCCGTCGAGGTCGACGTAGCCCACAAGCACCGTGCTGCCGGCCCGCGCGGCGCGCGCGAGTATGCGGTGCAGTTCCTGCTGCAGGGCGCGGCGGTTGGGGAGGCCGGTCAGCGGATCGCTGAGCGACTGGGCGCTGAGCGTCTCGTTGCTCTGCCGCAGCTCGGACAGGCGACGCTCCTGTTCGACCTGGTGGGCGATCAGGCGCGCCACCATCGCCAGCACCTTGATCGTGGCGTCCGAGACGCCGACCGGCGAGGCACTGGCAGCACACAGCGTGCCGTAGACGCTGCCGTCCAGATTCAGCACCGGCTGACTCAGGTAGGTGCGAATGCCGAGCGCGCGGGCGGCTTCCGAGTCGCCCCAGCAGCCGGACACGTCGCCGGTATAGGGACGCCCCTCGTCCAGCGCGCGCTTGCACAGCGTGTCCGCCCAGGGAACCGACAGCCCCTCGGGAATCTGCATCTGCGCCGAGTTGCGCGCATACAGGATGTTCTGCACGCCGCGGTCGAGGTCGATCGTCGTCAGGTAGGTCGACTCCATGCCGGTCACGGCTTCGAGGACTTCGAGCAGCGGACGCGTCAGGCCTTCGAGGTCGCGCGCCTCGGCCGCCGACTCGGCGAGCTGGTTGAGCAGGGGTTCCATGATGGGAGCAGCCTATCCGGCCGGTCGGCCCGGTGCCACCACCCGCGCCGTGCCGGGCGATCGGCGCGTTGCCGCGCTCATGGGCTGCGCCCCTGCGGCCGGCCGCTGCGGCACCACTCGCTCCAGCTGCCGACGTAGAGCGCCGCGCCCGGCAGGCCGGCGTGTTCCAGCGCCAGCAGGGTGTGGCAGGCGGTGACGCCGGAGCCGCAATGCACGACGAGGCGGTCGGCGGGCCGGCCGTCGAGGAGTTGCCGGTAGCGGGTGCGCAGTACCGCCGGGTCCACGAAGCGATCGCCGTCGAGATTCGATGCGAACGGCAGGTTCGTCGCGCCGGGGATATGGCCTGCCACCGGGTCGATCGGCTCCGTCCGGCCCGCGTAGCGTTCCGGCGCGCGGACGTCGAGGACGCACCATGCGGGATCGCCGGCGCGCTGCGCGACCTGATCGATGTCGATCGTCGGCGCCCGCCAGTCGTCTGCGGGATAGGGCTGTCGAGGGCGGGCCACGGCGGCGTGCGGGACCGGGACGAAACCGGCTGCGAGGGCCGCCGGCCATCCGCCATCGAGCACCTGGACGGCGCGATGCCCGACGGCGCGCAGCATCCACCACGCACGGGCCGCCGCGTTCGCGCCGCACTGGGCGTCGTAGATCACCACGGTGGTGTCGGGGCCGATGCCCCAGCGCCCGAGCTGCGTGCACCAGTCCGCCAGCGCCGGCAGCGGGTGGCGTCCGCCGCAGCGCGGATCGGCGCCCGGGCGGTGCGCGGCACTGAGCCGGGTCTCGAGGTCGGCATGATGCGCGCCGGGCAGATGTCCTTGTGCATAGGCACTCGCATCGGGGCGCGCATCGAGCAGCACCAGGTCCGTCGCCGCCGCCAGCCGCTGCCTGAGCGTCACGGCGTCGATCAACGGCGGGACCGGCTCAGTCGGCATCGTTGAGGGTCGCGCGGACCTGCCCGTCCGGGGGCATCTGCAGGAACCAGCCATCGGTCTGCAGGCGCTCGATCACGCGCTGCACGTCGACGCGCGCCAGCCGGCGCGCCGGGGTCAGCTGCAGGCGCATGACTTCGGACAGCCGGCCGGTGCGCTGACGCAGGGCCTCCGGCACGTCGGCGAGCGCGAGCCCCTCCCGCAGGTAGAGATACATCTGGTCCTGGCGGCTGCAGCGATAGACGATGCAGGCGGTCATCAGCCGGTCTCGTCCGCGGCGCCCTGCACGATCGGCAGGTCCTGCGCTTCCAGCCAGGCCGAGCGCGTGATCGGATCGGTCCACCAGGCCTTGAACAGGCGCTTACGCTCCGGATCGTCTCCGGCGATCTGGCGCTCCCATGGCGACAGGTCGATCGCCGACCGCGTCGCTTCGAGATCCAGCCCCCGGGCCACCGCCGTGGCCGCCTGCTCGCGTACGGACGCGAGCATGGCCTGCACGAGGCGGATGTGCTCGCGGTCGGTCTGCACGGCGCCGTGGCCCGGCACCAGCAGATCGAAGTCGTAGGCGGCGAGCTTTTCCAGCGTCTCGATCCATTGCTTCGGGAACGAGCCGAAGCCGTAGGGAATCGGCAGCACGACGAGATCGCCGCTGGCGAGCACGCGTTCGCGCGGCAGCCAGACGATGGCATCGCCCTCGGTGTTGCCGCGGCCCAGGTGCCGGATGTGAATCTCGCGCGTGCCGCGATGCAGGATCAGCTCGTCGGTGAAGCTCAGCGTCGGCGGCGTCAGCGTGACCTTGCGGTTCTCGTCGCGTGCCAGGCGCACGTCCGCGAGCAGTTGCCGCTGCCGAGGTGCGGCCGTGCCCTGCGCGACCAGCTTCTCGAGCTGCGCGATGAAATCTGTGAACTGGCGTTCCTGACGGCCGATGTACTGCATCGGCGTGCCGGTGATGTCACGGTAGGTGTTCACGTGCGCGATGATCCGCACGTTCGGAAACTCCCGCCGGTACACCTGGTTGCCGAGGACGTGGTCGCCGTGCCAGTGCGTGTTGACCACGGCCGAGACCGGCTTGTCGGTGATGCCGCGGATCAGGCGGATCGCGTTTTCGGCCGAACGCGGGACGCCGCCGGCATCGACCACCACGACGTCCGCTTCGTTGACGATCACCAGGGCGTTCGGCTCCACCGGCTGGCGCAGTGGGTCGGGGCGTTCGAGCACGTAGAGATCGGGCTTGAGCGGTCGGATCTGCAAATCGAAGACGTCCGCTTCGGACGCGCCGGCGAGCGGCGACATCCATGCGGCGCCGACCAGCAGCAGGCGCCACAGCAGCCCCCCGCGCACGGCAGGCTGCCGGCTCATGACGTCAGCGCCCGGTCGAGGGCCTCGATCGCCGCGCGCACATCCGCGGGACTCGTGTAATGCAGGAACGACAGGCGCAGCACGCCGCGCGCCGGGTCGATGCACAGTGCCTCCAGCAGGCGCACCGCGTAGAAGTGACCGCTGGCCGCCATCACGCCCTGCGCCGCTAGCCGCGTCACCAGCTCCCCCGGGGCAACGTCGCGCGGGACGACGGCGATCGTGGCGGCGCGCCGCTCGGCCTGTGCCGGGCCGATCAGGCGCAGGTCCTTGCGCGCGCCCAGGGCGTCCAGCAGTTCCGCGATCAGCGGCTGTTCGGCCGCCCGCAGGCATTCGCGCACGCGCTGCGGACGCCCGGCGTCGTCGGCGCCGCCGTTATGCGCATCCAGCGCGTCTAAATACATGGCGATGCCGCAGGCGGCGGCGACCTGGGCATGGTCCGGGCCGGCCGGCACGAGGCGTTTGCGCGGCGCGGCGGCGTTGAAGTAGTGGCCCTCGTTGTGCAGTCGTTCGAGCAGCGGACGGCGCACGACCATCAGGCCCTGGTGGGGGCCGAAGGTCTTGTACAGCGAGCACAGGTAGATGTCCGCGCCGAGCGCCGCGACGTCCGGCAGACCGTGCGGGGCCCCGGCGACACCGTCGACGACGCTGATCGCACCGGCGCGCCGGATCTTCGCGGTGATCGCCGCCACCGGGTTGAGGGCACCGACGATGTTCGAGCACTGCGTGAAGGCGACCAGGCGCGTCCGTTCGCTCAGCAGTCCGTCGAGCGCCCCGGGATCGAGCAGGCCGCTGCCGGCGTCGACCGGCCATTCGCGGATCACCGCGCCGCGGTCGGCGAGGCGTCTCCACACGCCGCTGTTGGCCTCGTGCTCCTGCTGGCTGACGACGATCTCGTCGCCAGGCCGAAGCTGGTGTCCCAGGGCCTGCGCCAGTACATAGCTGTTCTGCGAGGTCGACGGGCCGAAGTGCACCTCGTCCGCACCGACACCCAGATACACGGCGAGCCGTTCGTGTGCGGCATCCATCCATTGCCCGGCTTCCGTCGATGCGGCGTAGGCGTAGTACGGCTGCACCTTCAGGCGACGGTAGTACTCGCCCAGACGATCGATGACCTGACGGCAGACGTACGAGCCGCCGGCATTCTCGAAAAAGGCCTGTCGCTGCAGGTCCGGCTCCGAGAAGGCCGGAAACTGGGCACGGACGAAATCCAGATCGGGAGCGGGCATCCGGCGCGGGACGGGGTGGCGGGAGCCGCCATTGTCGCCGAGCGGCGCGCCGCCTGCTAAGTTGCCGGCAGCACGAACCCGGGTTGCAGCAGGCCCTCCGCGGCGAGGGCGTCGATGACGCCGGCATCGTGGCCCGGCACCTGGCGGATCGCCGACTGCTCGCGGGCGAGTCGGTGCAGGGCCCGGAGCTGCGCGTGCACGGCCTCGCGATCCTCACGGATCAGCAGGGCGGTGACGAAGCGCGGCCGCTCGCGCACGAGGTCGAGGTTGCGCTGTTTCCAGGCGACGTCGCCGAGCAGCAGCAGCTCGCGCCCGTCGGCAAGCTGCACGTAGACCATCTGGCTGCCGGGGGTGTGGCCGGGCGACTTGATCAGCACGACCCCCGGCGCCAGGGCGTGGTAACGCTCGTAGCGCAGGGCGTCGGCCTCGTCGAGCAGCGCCTGCGGCAGGGTGGCCGGGGCCATGCGGTCGACGTGCGCGAGCTGCGTTTCGGTCAGACGCACCGCGGGCCAGATCTGCGCGAGCCGCGGATGCTGCGCAAGGCCGCCGCTGTGGTCGAAGTGCTCGTGCGTGACGACGATCAGCGCCGCCGTGTCCAACGCACGCTCGACGCGTGCATAGGCGTCGTCGTCGAACGACTGCAGCAGGAACGCCGGCTTGGCGAGGCTGCGGTCCATCGCCGTATCGACGACGATCGTGCGGTCCGGGTAGTGAAGCTGGAAGGCATACACCGGCATGTCCACCACGGCCCAGCGCCCGCCGGTCACGATCATGGACTCGGTGAAGGCCAGCGCCGAGGATTTCTCGAAGCGCACGGCGTCCGGCTTGGCGCCGTCGCCCTCGCCGGCCAGGCGCCGCAACTCGGCGACGTCGATCGCGAATTCGCGGTCGGCCGGCATCCGGTGATCCAGCCAGAGCCACCAGTACAGGCCGGCGAGGGCGGCAAGGACGGTCAGCGTGGCGATCGACTTCGCGCGCATGGTTTTCTCCCCCGGCGGGCCGCGGCCCCATGGAAATGCACGTCTAACTGTAGCAGCGCCGGGGCCCGGCCCGGTCGCTGCGTCTCCCGGTCGGCGGCCCGTCTGTCACAAAACGGAAGCATTTCCTTAACATGCGCGTCCACGCACTCGCGAGATGCCCCCGCATGACGTCGCAGAATCCCGCTCCTGCAGCCACCGCGCCGGAAGCCTCGGCCCTGCGCCTGATCCGCTTTGCGCTGGCCGTGCTGTTCATGGCGGCGGTGAGCCTGTTCGCCGTGCTGCGCTTCGGCGACGCGAGCCTGACGCTGGTCGTCGCCACGGCCTTCGGCGCCTACATGGCGATGAACATCGGCGCCAACGACGTCGCCAACAATGTCGGGCCCGCGGTCGGTGCGCGGGCGATCACGATGTTCCGCGCGATCGTCATCGCCGCCATCTTCGAGGCCACGGGCGCGATCGTCGCGGGGGGCGACGTGGTGACGACGATCAAGGGCGGCATCATCGACCCGACGCGCATCGCCGATCCGCAGACCTTCGTCTGGCTGATGATGGCGGCGCTGCTCGCCGGCGCCCTGTGGCTGAACCTGGCGACGATGATGGGCGCGCCGGTCTCGACCACGCACTCCATCGTCGGCGGCGTGCTCGGGGCCGGCATTGCCGCCGCGGGCTGGGACATCGCCAACTGGGGCACCATGGGTCAGATCGCGATGAGCTGGGTGATCTCGCCGGTGTTCGGCGGCGTGATCGCGGCGCTGATCCTCTACGCGATCAAGCGCACGATCACCTATCAGGGCGATCTGATGGAGGCGGCGCGGCGCATGGTGCCGGTACTGCTCGGCTTCATGGCCTGGGCCTTCTCCACCTACCTGCTGCTGAAGGGGCTGAGCCAGATCGTCAAGGTCAGCTTCGTCGTCGCCACGGTTAACGGCGCCGTCGTCGGCATCCTCGTGTACCTGTACACGCGGCAGCGCGTGGCGCAGAAATCCGAGTGGCTCAGCAATGATCGGGAGGGCGTGAACCGCCTGTTCACCGCGCCGCTGATGTTCGCCGCGGCACTGCTGAGTTTCGCGCACGGCTCCAACGACGTCGCCAACGCGGTCGGCCCGCTCGCGGCGATCTACGACAGCCTGATGCATGCCTCGGTCGGCGGCGCCAAGGCGGCGGTGCCGCCCTGGATTCTGGCGCTCGGCGCGCTGGGGCTCGCCGTGGGCCTGGCGCTGTACGGGCCACGGCTGATCCGCACCGTCGGCAGCGAGATCACCGAGATCGACCCGATGCGGGCCTACACCATCGCGATGGCCGCCGCGATCACGGTGATCGTCGCCTCGCAGCTCGGCCTGCCGATCAGCACGACGCATGTCGCCCTCGGCGCGGTCTTCGGCGTCGGCTTTCTGCGCGAGTACCTCAAGGCCAATTACGAACGCATCATCGAGGAGATCAAGCAGCACCACGCCGACCAGGACAGCGGACACGATGCGGTCGAAGCCTTCCTGCAGGCCTTCGAAGCGGCGCCGATGCCGGAGAAGAGCCGCATGCTCAAGGAACTCAAGCAGCAGACCCGGCTCGGGCAGGGCTACATCTCGAAGCAGGAGCGCAAGGACCTGCGCAAGGCGCACCGCAAGAACCTGGTCAAGCGCTCGGTGCTGATGCGCGTGATCGCCGCCTGGATCATCACCGTGCCGGCCTCGGCGCTGATGGCGGCGGTGATCTACTACGCGATCCGCGGCGCGATGCTGCCGTAGGCAGGCTCAGGCGGTCAGGGCCTTCACCCGCTCGCGCAGCGCCGGCAGTACCTCGGCCGCGAACCACGGATTGTCGCGCAGCCAGCGCTGATTGCGCGGGCTCGGATGCGGCATCGGCAGCAGCCGCGGCCAGTAGCGGCGCCAGTCGGCCGCCAGATCGGTGAGGCGCTGTCCCGACGCCTGCGGCAGGTGCCAGGCCGCCGCGTACTGACCGATCACCAGCGTCAGCTGCAGCCGCGGGAGCTGCGCGAGCAGTCGCGTGCGCCAGGTGGCGGCGCACTCGGGTCGCGGCGGCAGATCGCCCCCCTTTCCGCTACCCGGAAAGCAGAATCCCATCGGCAGGATCGCGATGCGCCGGGCATCGTAGAAGGTGTCGCGATCGACCCCGAGCCAGTCGCGCAGGCGATCGCCGCTGACGTCCGCGAACGGCACGCCGGCCTCCTGCGTGCGTCGTCCCGGGGCTTGGCCGGCGATGAGGATGCGCGCCGACCGGTTGAGTTGCAGGAGCGGGCGCGGCGCCATCGGCAGCACGGCTTCGCAGAGCCGGCAGGCGCGAACCTCGCCGAGCAGCTTCGACAATGCGTCTCCCCGCGTTCGCGACATGTCTTCACCTCCGCTGTTCGGTGGCAGCGACCGCCCGCCCCGTGTGCATCGTCTGCGGGGCTGACGCAGAATCGCAGGCCCGACGCCCTCATACCTGCATTCCGACATGACGTACAACACCCTGGACTGGACCGTCGACGACGGCATTCTCACGCTGACGCTGAACCGGCCCGATCAGCTCAACTCGTTCACCGTCGAGATGGCCGACGAACTGGAAGCCGCGTTCAAGCGCGCGAGCGACGATCCCGCCGTACGCGCGATCGTGGTTACCGGCGCCGGGCGGGCGTTCTGCGCCGGCATGGACCTGACCCGCAGCGGCAACGTCTTCGGCCTGGACGAGAGCCTGCAGCCGACGCTGCAGGACATGAACGAACGACTCGACGATCCGGTCATCCGCAACGGCCTGCGCGACACCGGCGGGCGCGTCACGCTGTCGATCTACAACTGCACCAAGCCGGTGATCGCCGCGATCAACGGCCCCGCCGTCGGCATCGGCGCGACGATGACGCTGGCGATGGACGTGCGCCTGGCCTCCGAAAAGGCGCGCATCGGCTTCGTCTTCGGCAAGATCGGCATCGTCCCCGAAGCCTGTTCGAGCTGGTTCCTGCCGCGCATCGTCGGCATCTCGCAGGCGCTCGAGTGGTGCTACAGCGCCGACATCCTCGATGCCGAGGAGGCGAAACGCGGTGGTCTGGTGAAGGCGATCCTGCCGCCGGACCAGTTGCTGCCCGAGGCCTACAGGCTGGCGCGCAAGTTCGTCGACAATCGCTCTCCGGTCGCGATCGCACTGACGCGACAGATGCTCTACCGCAACGCCGCGCAGGATCACCCGATCGAGGCGCACAAGGTCGATTCGCTCGCGGTGTTCTACGCCAGCGTCAAGGACGGCAAGGAAGGCGTCGCCTCGTTCCTCGAAAAGCGCGCGCCGAACTTCACCGCCCAGGTGCCGGACGACCTGCCGCCGTTCTACGAGGACTGGGCGAAGTAGCGCGCAAGCTACTCCGGCTTGCGCGCGACGATGAACGCGGCCTTGTCGCGCGCCGGACGCCAGCGGTGCTCGATGTCGAAGCCGCTCGCCACGAGGCTGTCGGCGAGCTCCTGCTCCGAGAACACCCGGACGGTGGGCAGCACGCCGAGCAACGCGCCGAGAGGCAGCACGACGCCAAGCAGACGGTAGTGAATCGGCATGTCGGCGAGGCAGGCCGTGCTGGTGACGAACCGACCGCCCGGCTTGAGCAGGCCGTAGACCTTGGCGATGGCGTCGTCGCGATCCGGCAGCAGGTGCAGGATGCTGAGCCCGAGCACGACGTCCGGTCGATTCCCGGGAGTGAAATCGGCGATGCCCGCGCAGATAAAGCGAACGTTTTCGATCCCGGCCGCTGCCGCTTTGTCCCGAGCGATCGCTATCATCTTCGGCGACACGTCGATCGCCTCGATCTGATGGACATGCGGTGCGTGAGCCAGCGCCGTCGAGCCGGTCCCGCAGCCGAACTCGAAGACATCCGTATCGACGCGAAGGTACTGGCGCGTGATGTCCAGCTTGCGCCGGTACGAAGCTTCGTCGGCGACGGGTTGCCGCGCGTAGCGCTCGGCAATGCGGTTCCAGAAGCGTGCGCTGCGGTCGGTCATCGGGACGGTACGGGGCCGGGTCAGGCCGCACTGTAGCCCGCACGGGTTCCGCGTACGTGACACATCGTGCGCCCCCGCCTGAACTTCACCGCGGCAGGCCTGTCTGCAGAAGGGCACCACCCGCTCGAGCAGGAGCTTCGCGATGCGATCCCGACACGATCCCGACGGCCTGCGGCTGCCGGTCAAGCTCGACTCCACGACCAACGGCGAGTTCGCACCCATTCCGCTGGCGCCGGCGCACCGGTACGCCAACCGCCTAGCGCTGGAAGCGGCGACGCGCAATGCGCGTCGCGTCGGCATGCCGCGGCGCGAGTTCCTGGTTTCGGCCTGCGGCGCGGCGACGACCCTGCTGGGCATGAATGCGGCGTACGCGGCAGCCGGCGCGCACGGCGGCTACTTCGAGTTGCCCGGGGAGGCCGCCGTGGATGGAGCGGTGGCCGAGGCGCTGTTGCGCAAGAACGAATTCATCTTCGACGTGCAGGGCCATTTCGTGAATCCGAGCGGCGCGTGGACGAAGACGCTGCCGCCGGGCGCGAGGCCGCTGTCCGGCATGAACAAGGCCGGTTGCGCGCTCGCCGATCAGCCGGGCGAGCGCAGCTACTTGCAGTGCCTGTCCGGCGAGGAGTTCATCCAGGACGTCTTCATCGATTCCGACACCGACCTGATGGTGCTGTCCTTCGTGCCGTCCACTTACGAGGGCGAGCCGCTGAAGATCGAGGAAGCGGCGGCGACGGCACAGATCGTCGAGAAGCTCGAAGGCACGCACCGGCTGTATCTGCATGCGCGCGTGAACCCGAACCAGCCGGGCGATCTCGAACGCATGGATGAACTTGCCGGCAGCTACGACATCGCCGCATGGAAGACCTATACGCAGTGGGGACCTGACGGCCGCGGCTTCTGGCTCGACGACGACGTCGGCATCGCGATGATCGAGCGTGCGCGCAAGCTGGGCATCCGCAACATCGCCATCCACAAGGGCATTCCGTTCGGCCCGCGCTCCTACGAGCATTCGACCTGTGCCGACATCGGCCGCGTCGCCAAGCGCTTCCCGGACGTGAACTTCCTGATCTACCACGCCGGCTTCGTGCCCGGCGCAAGCGAGGGGCCGTACGATCCGAAACGCACCGACGGCATCGACGCACTGGTGACCTCGCTGCGCGACAACGGTATGAAGCCCGGTGCCAATGTCTATCCCGAGCTGGGCTCGACCTGGCGCTACCTGATGCGCGATCCGGACTCGGCCGCGCATGCGCTCGGCAAGCTGATCCAGGCCTGCGGACCGGATAATCTGCTGTGGGGGACGGATTCGATCTGGTACGGCTCGCCGCAGGACCAGATCCAGGCGTTCCGGACGTTCCAGATCGCCGCCGAGCTGCGCGAGAAGCACGGGTATGCCGAGATCACGCCGGCGCTGCGGCAGAAGGTTTTCGGTCTCAATGCGCTGAAGCTCTACCCCGTGCCCGAGGAGGTGCTCGGCGTGCATCTGCAGCGTGACGCCGTCGCCCGGAAACGGGAGAACGGGCGCAACGACGCCGACCCTCACTTCCTGACCTATGGTCCGCGGACGCGGCGCGAGTTCCTCAACCTGCGTGCCCGGGAAAGCTGAGCCGACGCGCCCGGGTATTGCGCGGCGCGGCGCCTCCGGCCGATGATCCGGCGGTCATTCGACGCAACCGGGGGAAACGATGTCGATCGTGATGCTGCAGCCGGTGATCGCACTGGTGATGTGGACGTTCATCATGTGGCTGTGGATGTACGTCACCCGCCTTCCGGCGATCCAGAAGATGAAGCTGAAGATGGATCCGCATGTGCCGCCGCGCGACCTGATGAACCAGCTGCCGGCCACCGTCCGCTGGAAGGCCGACAACTACAACCACCTGTTCGAGATGCCGACGTTGTTCTACGCCGTCGCGCTCTCGCTGGCGATGCTTGGCGACGCCACGAGCTGGTCGGTCAATCTCGCCTGGACCTATGTGGTTCTGCGCGTGATCCACAGCCTGTTCCAGTCCACGGTCAACAAGATCGAGGTGCGCTTCAGCAT
Organism: Sinimarinibacterium flocculans; assembly: GCF_003201205.1. Classification (GTDB taxonomy): domain Bacteria; phylum Pseudomonadota; class Gammaproteobacteria; order Nevskiales; family Nevskiaceae; genus Solimonas; species Solimonas flocculans. The sequence goes on along the minus strand of NZ_QICN01000003.1, from coordinate 346,931 downwards.
CTTCGCGTTGTCGTCGATCGTGCTGTTCGCGCTGACGGTCCGCGCCGCGATCGCGGTGTTCTGATCGGCTCCTATCGCAACTCCGGCGCCGGCAGCTTCGGATCGAAGATGCGGCGGCCGAGCCAGGCCATGCCGGCAGCGGCCGGCGGCCGCCAGCGCAGGGGCTGCGGTGGAACCGGTGTCGGAGCGGCGCCGTCGTCGGTGTTGGCGACGGCAAAGGTGAAGAAGAAATACGGCGCCTGTCCCATGCGCAGGTCGCTGATCAGCACCTGTCCGCCCTGTTCCTGCATCGCGAAGAAGCCGTGGCTGAACGCCGCGATGCGGGCGACCGGTTCGTGCTCCCTGAGCGTTTCGTACAGCGCCGGGTGGCGCTCGTGGCGGACGAAACGGATCGCTTCGTCGCCGTCGAGGATCGAGCGGAAGCCCTCGAAGTAGGCCTCCGGCGTCACCGCGACGACGCGCCACAGCAGGCTGTTGAACGGCGTCGGCGTCGCCAGCAGGCGCTCGACCGGCAGTCCCTGCGCCTGCAATTGCTGCGCAGCGATCCCGCGCACCTGCTGCTGCACCGTGAAGCCCCAGGCGAGATAGAGACAGCTCAATGCGATGCCGGCGAGATTCCAGCGCAGCCCGTCGTCGTCCGGAAGGCGCAGCGCGGCGATGACGCCGACGACCAGCGACAGCGTGTACAGCGGGTCGATGATGAAGATGCTGCCGACACCGTAGGGATGGTTCGTGAACGGCAGCCCGAGCTGGGTGCCGTAGATCGTCATCACGTCGAGCAGCGGATGTGTGACCAGCACCAGCGTGACCGCGAGCCACCAGCGCCGGAACAGCCGTGCCTCGCCGTGCAGCACGGCGATCAGCGCCGCGAGCAGCGGCGCCGCCAGGACGAGGTAGAACGGCGCATGGGTTTCGGCGCGATGCAGGACCATGTTGCGCACCGCGTCGCCGTGATCGACCAGCGCATCGAGATCGGGCAGCGTGCCGCAGACCGCGCCCCACAGCGCGGCGCGGCCCAGCGAGGTGTGCCGACCCATGGCGGCGACACTGACGGCAGCGCCCAGCGCGATCTGCGAAACGGAATCCATCGGCGCGCAGCCTAGCCGCAAACCGCGGCGCTGCGAAGGGATCAGGCGTCGACGAGCGTGCGGATCGTCTGCAGGCGCGCGTCGATCGCGTCGCGCGCGTCGCGGAACGCCTGCAGCGCCGCGGCGCGGTCGGCCTGTGCGTCGACGGCGGCCGGGTCCGGAATCGGCCAGTGCAGCCGCTGCACGGTGCCCGGCAGGACCGGGCACACTTCGTCCGCGCACAGCGTGATCACCAGGTCGAAGCGCGCGGCATCGAGCGTGTCGACCGACTTGGAGTGATGGCTGCGGATATCGATGCCGATCTCCTGCATGACTTCGACGGCCAGCGGGTTCACGCGCGAGGGCTGCGAACCGGCGCTGACGACCTCGGCGCGATCGCCGAAGCGATGACGGGCGAGGCCTTCGGCCATCTGGCTGCGCGCGGAATTGGCGACGCAGAGGAAGAGCATCTTTTTCATGAGCTAGCGGCGGCGGCGGTTTTCTTGGCCGCGGCTTCGCGGCGTTCTGAGTAGCGGTCGGTCAGTGCGGCGACATGCGGACGCATCAGCACGGTGATGCGCACCAGCTCCTCCATCACGTCGACGATGCGGTCGTAGTAGCTCGACGGCCGCATGCGGTTGTCGGCGCCGAACTCCTGCCAGGCCTTGGCGACGCTGGACTGGTTCGGAATCGTGAACATGCGCATCCAGCGGCCGAGCAGGCGCAGCGTGTTGACGGCGTTGAACGACTGCGAGCCGCCGGACACCTGCATCACCGCGAGCGTGCGCCCCTGCGTCGGCCGCACCGCGCCCATCGACAGCGGCAGGTGGTCGATCTGTGCCTTCATCACACCGGTGATCTGGCCGTGGCGTTCGGGACTGCACCAGACCTGGCCTTCGGACCACAAAGAGTGTTCGCGCAGCTCGCGCACGGCCGGGTGATCGTCGTGCTTTACCTGGTCCGGCAGCGGCAGGTCGGAGGGATCGAAGATGCGGGTCTCGGCGCCGAAGTGGCGCAGCAATCGCGCCGCCTCCTCGACCGCGAGCCGCGAGAACGCGCGCTCGCGCAGCGAGCCGTACAACAGCAGGATGCGTGGCGCGTGATCGCCGTAGCCGAGGCCGAGATCGGCGGCCGGGCGCTCGCGCACCTGGCTCAGGTCCAGGGCCGGCAGATGATCGGGGTCCGGCAGTTCGCGCAGGCGGTGATGGTTCATGGGCGGAGTCCTCGTTCGTACCAGGGCTGCGAGCGGTTGACGATCCAGACCACGGAGAGCATCACCGGCACCTCGACGAGCACGCCGACGACGGTGGCCAGGGCCGCGCCGGACTGCAGCCCGAACAGGCTGATCGCGGCGGCGACGGCCAGTTCGAAGAAATTGCTGGCGCCGATCAGCGCCGACGGGCCGGCGACGCAGTGCGCCTCGCCGCTCGCCCGGTTGAGCAGGTAGGCGAGGCCGGAGTTGAAGTAGACCTGGATCAGGATCGGTACCGCGAGCAGGGCGATGATCAGCGGCTGCGCGAGGATGCGCTCGCCCTGGAAGCCGAACAGCAGCACCAGCGTCGCCAGCAGTGCGCTCATCGACAGCGGCTGCAGGCGTGCGAGCAGGTTCGCCAGCGCAGCCTCGCCACCGGCGGCGAGCACGGCGCGCCGCAGCAGTTGCGCGACGATCACCGGCACGACGATGTACAGCCCCACCGACAGCAGCAGCGTGTTCCAGGGCACGACGATCGCCGAGAGGCCGAGCAGCAGGCCGACGATGGGCGCGAAGGCAACGAGCATGATCGCGTCGTTGAGGGCGACCTGGCTCAGCGTGAAATGCGGCTCGCCACGCGTCAGGTGACTCCAGACGAAGACCATGGCCGTGCACGGTGCCGCGGCGAGCAGGATCAGGCCGGCGATGTACGACTCGATCTGGTCGGCCGGCAGCCACGGGCGGAACAGATGTCCGATGAACAGCCAGCCGAGCAACGCCATCGAGAACGGCTTGACCGCCCAGTTCACGAACAGGGTCACGCCGATGCCGCGCCAGTGACGGCCGACCTCGCGCAGTGCCGAGAAGTCGATCTTCACCAGCATCGGCACGATCATCAGCCACACCAGCACCGCGACCGGCAGGTTCACCTGCGCGATCTCGGCGTCGCCGATGGCGCCGAACGCGGCGGGGAACAGATGGCCCAGCGCGATGCCGACGACGATGCAGGCCGCGACCCACGGGCTGAGGTAGCGCTCGAAGACACTCATGCCTTTGCATCCTCGGCGGCAGCGCCGGTGATCTCGCAGCCGGCACCGCTGCAGCAGTTCTCGCCGAGATAGGCGATCAGCGCGTTCATCGCCTTGAAGTCCGGCGCGTACCAGATGAAGCGCCCGTCCTGGCGGGCCTTGAGCAGGCCGGCCTGGGTCAGCTCCTTGAGATGGAAGGACAGCGTGGCCGGCGCAAGTTTCAGCCGGGCCTGGATGTCGCCGGCACACAAGCCCTCGGGGCCCTTCTGCACCAGCAGGCGGAAGATCGACAGGCGGGTCTCCTGCGCCAGTGCCGACAGGCGCGCGACGGCGGTCTGTAGTTTCATAGTTCCAGTTTTATGGAATCAAATGGTGCCGTCAACCCGTGGCGGATACTGCATTCGGCTGAAGGTGAGGGCGCGAAGGTGGCCGACAATGCCAGCGACCAGGTCCCGTCAGCTCCGGCGGGGCGCGCAGGGGGAGACGATGACGCTTCGATTCCGGATCGCGGTGCCGGCGCTGCTGGCGGTGGGAACGGCCTTTGCCGCCGTGGACAACGCCGCGCTGTCCGACGCGGCCGACGGCCGCGACTGGCCGGCCTGGGGGCGCTCCTTCAGCGAGCAGCGCTACAGCCCGCTGGACCAGATCAACACCGGCAATATCGGCAAGCTCGGCCTCTCCTGGTCGCTGGAACTCGACGAGGTCTGGAACGTCTCCAGCCAGCCGCTGGCGATCGACGGCGTGATCTACACGGCCGTGGGCTACAGCCGCGTCTACGCGATCGACGCGAAGCGCGGCGCCGTGCTGTGGCAGTACGACCCGCAGGTCGATCCGCGCAAGATGCGCATGGCCTGGGGCTCGCGCGGCCTGGCGTTCTGGAACGACAAAGTCATCACCGGCGTGCAGGATGGGCGGCTGTTCGCGCTCGACGCCAGGACCGGCGAGAAGGTCTGGGAGGTGCAGACCACCGAGCCTGGCGACAACCGCTACATCACCGGCGCGCCGCGCGTCTGGCGCGGCCGCGACGGCCGTGGGCGCGTGATCATCGGCCACGGCGGCGCCGACTTCGGCCACGTGCGCGGCTACGTCACGACCTACGACGCCGATACCGGCGAGCAGCTCTGGCGCTGGTACACCGTGCCCGGTAATCCGGCCGACGGCTTCGAGAACGAGGCCATGGCAAGGGCCGCGGAGACCTGGAGCGGCGAGTGGTGGACATTCGGCGCCGGCGGGACGGTCTGGAACGCGATGACCTACGACCCGGAGTACAACCGCGTCTACCTGGGCACCGGCAACGGCTCGCCGTGGAACGCACAGCTGCGCAATCCGGACGGCGGCGACAGCCTCTACCTGTGCTCGGTGGTGGCGCTGGATGCGGACACCGGCGAGTACGCCTGGCACTACCAGACCACGCCCAACGAGACCTGGGACTACAACTCGTCGATGGACATGGTCACGGCCACGCTCGAGCTCGACGGCGCGCCGCGCAAGGTGCTGATGCACGCGCCGAAGAACGGCTTCTTCTACGTGCTCGACCGCGAGGACGGGACCCTGATCTCGGCCGAGAAGATCGGCAAGGTCACCTGGGCCGAACGCATCGACCTCGCGACCGGGCGCCCGGTCGAGATCCCGGGCGCGCGCTACACCGACGGCCCGGCGCTGGTGTGGCCCGGCTCCGGCGGCACCCACAACTGGCATCCGATGGCGTTCAGCCCGGACACCGGTCTGGCCTACATCCCGGCGCGCGAACTGCCCGGTGTCTACGACGGCGAGGGGCGCAAGGCTGCCACGTGGAAGATGACGCCGGATGACGTCATGGGGCTGAAGGGCTTCTTCGACGACATTCCGAAGAATGCCGGCAGCACCTCGCTTCTGGCGTGGAATCCGGTTACGCAGCAGGAGGTCTGGCGCAACCCGACGCCGGGCGCGACGGCGGGCGGTGTCATCGTCACGCGCGGCGGCCTGGTGTTTCAGGGACTCGCCGACGGGCGCTTCGTCGCCACCGACGCGAAGACCGGCGCCGAGGTCTGGAGTCATCCGATGGGGGTGGGCACGCAAGCACCGCCGCTGACCTACGAGGTCGATGGCGTGCAGTACGTCGCCGTGCTCGCCGGCTGGGGCGGCGCACCGTCCCTGCTCGGTTCGCTGGCGGCGCAGCACGGCTGGGTCGGCCGGCAGTTTCCACGGCGCCTGCTGGCGTTCGCGCTCGATGGCAAGGCCAGGCTGCCGGACTCGCCACCGCCGGTCGAACAGGTGGAGCCGGTCGACGATCCCGCATTCGTCGTCGATGCCGCCAAGGCCGAGCGCGGCAAGCTGATCTACCAGGACTGCGTGATCTGTCACGGCACCGCGGTCGTCGCCGGCGGCTACGCCCCGGACCTGCGGGCATCGACCGTGCCGCTGTCGGCGGAGGCCTTTGCGGCCATCGTGCGCGACGGTGCATTGATGTCGCGCGGCATGCCGCCGTTCGCGGAATTCAGCGACGCCGAACTCGAAGCGCTGCAGCACTACATCCGCCAACGGGCGCGCCACGAGCCCTCGGTCTGGGATCAGCTCGGTCAGGCCTGGGACTTCATCAAGCTGATGGTGCGCATGGAGCTGGCCAAGCGCGGCTGGTAGCCGCGTCCGCCCGGAAGGCGGCAGTCCGTCGCCGGATCAGGCGAGCAGGAAGGCCAGTTCGCGGACCAGTTCGGTGCCGACGGCCTGTGCCGTCGGCAGGCAGCGCTCGGGTTCGTCAGTGCGGATCAGCCAGATGCCGGTCAGGACCTGCCCGCGGTAGTCGGGGTGGCGCAGCGCCAGCGTGATCAGCTTCTGCGGCCCGCGGGCTTCGCGCTGGATGCGGATCATCACGTCGGCGGCCTTGCGGTCGATGCCGAAGTGCTTGACCCGCGGATCGCCGGCGACCTTGGCCTTGAGCTGCTCGGCCATCGTCAGCAGCTTCTCCCACTCCTCGGCGACGCGTGCGGTGGCCTCTTCGCGTTCGCGCTGCTCGCGCTCGCGGTGCGAGCGGATCGAGCCGACCAGTTCGTCGAGCAGGTCGGCTTCTGCGGTCGCCGACGGGTCGGGCGCGCTGACCGGCGTCGTCGGCACCAGCGGAATGCTCGGCGCCGGCCGGTCGACGAAACGGATTTCCAGCGCGCCAATGCGGATGGTATCGCCATCGTCGAGCGGGGTGCGTTGTACCGGCTTGCCGTTCAGCAGCGTGCCGTTGCTGCTCTTCAGGTCCTCGACGTAGTAGCGGCCCTGCTCGAAGCCGATCACGGCATGGCGGCCCGAGACGAACTTGTCGTCGAGCACGATGTTGTTGTCCGGACGACGTCCGATCGCAACCAGAAAGGAGCCGAGATCCCATTCCCGGACGGCTCCATCTTTCTCGAATACCAGCTTGGGCATGATGCGCGCGCTTCCCCTTTTGCGCGCATTGTCGTCGGCACGGGGGTGCGCCTCAAGCGGGGACGGGCCTGGAAGGCACCGTCCCCAGGTGCGGGGACGCAGAACGGGCCGCCGGGTTTCAGGCCTTGCCGGCGAGCTGGTTGACGATGGCCGGGTTCTCCAGCGTCGAGGTGTCCTGCGTGATCTCTTCGCCCTTGGCGATCGAGCGCAGCAGGCGGCGCATGATCTTGCCGCTGCGCGTCTTCGGCAGGTTGTCGGCAAAGCGGATGTCGTCGGGCTTGGCGATGGCGCCGATCTCCCTGGCGACATGGTCGCGCAACTCTTTGGCCAGTGCTTCGGCGTCGGCGCCGGTCGGTCGCGCGCCCTTGCAGATCACGAAGGCGAACACGGCCTCGCCCTTGACGTCGTGCGGGCGGCCGACGACCGCGGCCTCGGCGACGCGCGGGTGGGCGACCAGCGCGCTTTCGACTTCCATCGTGCCGAGACGGTGGCCGGAGACATTGAGCACGTCGTCGACGCGGCCCATGATCCAGAAGTAGCCGTCGGCGTCGCGGTGCGTGGAATCACCTGCAACGTAGTAGCGATTGTTGAATTGCGCCCAGTAGGTGTTGATGTAGCGCTGGTTGTCGCCCCAGATCGTGCGCAGCATCGACGGCCAGGGTTTGCGGATCACCAGGTAGCCGCCCTGGCTGTCACCCTGCACCGGCTCGCCGGACTCGTCGACGACATCGACGAAGATGCCGGGCAGCGGTCTGGTGCACGAACCGGGCTTGGTCGGCACCGCGCCCGGGACCGGCGAGATCATGATGCTGCCGGTCTCGGTCTGCCACCAGGTATCGACGATCGGCAGCTTCTCCCGGCCGATCACGCGGTGGTACCACATCCACGCCTCGGGGTTGATCGGCTCGCCGACACTGCCGAGCAGGCGCAGCTTCGACAGGTCGTACTTCGCCGGCCAGTCCTCGCCGAGCTTCATCAGGGCCCTGATCGCCGTCGGCGCGGTGTAGAAGATCGTCACGCCGTGGTCCTGGCAGATCTTCCAGAAGCGGCCAGCGTCGGGCACCGTCGGCGCGCCCTCGTACATCAGGATGGTCGCGCCGTTGCTCAGCGGGCCGTAGGCGACGTAGGTATGACCGGTGATCCAGCCGACGTCGGCAGTGCACCAGAAGACGTCGTCGTCGCGCAGGTCGAAGACCCACTGGCAGGTCATCGTCGCGCCCAGCAGGTAGCCCGCCGACGAATGCTGGATGCCCTTGGGCTTGCCGGTGGAGCCCGAGGTGTAGAGCAGGAACAGCGGGTGCTCGGCCTCGACCCAGACCGGATCGCAGCGGTCGGCCTGCGGTTCCATCAGTTCGTGCCACCACAGGTCGCGACCCTCGACGAAGGGGACGTCATGACCGGTGCGCTTGAGCATCACCACCTTCTCGATGGTCTTCGCCCCGGCGGCCAGCGCGTCGTCCACGGCCTTCTTCAGCTCGACGATGTTGCTGCCACGGTGGCCGCCGTCGGCGGTGATCACCAGGCGCGCGCCGGCATCCTCGATGCGGTCCTTCAGCGAGGTCGACGAGAAGCCGCCGAACACCACCGAGTGCACCGCGCCGATGCGCGCGCAGGCCTGCATCGCGATCACCGCCTCCGGCACCATCGGCATGTAGATCACGACGCGGTCGCCCGCCTCGATGCCCAGCGACTTCAGGCCGTTGGCCAGCTTGCACACCTCGGCGTAGAGCGCCTTGTACGTGTAGGTGTGCGTATCGCCCTTCTCGCCCTCGAAGCGGATCGCGATCTTGTCGCCGCGCGTGGCCAGATGGCGGTCGAGACAGTTCACCGAGACGTTGGTCCTGCCATCGGTGAACCAGCGATAGTTGGGCGCGTCGGACTCGTCGAGCGCCTGCGTGAACGGTGTCTGCCAGGCCAGTTCGCTCCTCGCCAGATCCGCCCAGAAGCCGACGGAGTCCTTCGCGGCGGCGGCATGCAGCGCGTCGAGCTTGGCGGCATCCAGGCGCGCGCGCGAGACGAAGTCCGCGGCCGGCTCGAACAGGCGCTTTTCGCTCAGGACGGACTGGATGTTTTCACCGCTCTTCGGGCTGCTCATTTCGGCCTCCTCTCTGGGTCTGTCTGTGGGGTCTGGTGGTGAGCGCGCATGCGCGCCGGGGGACCTTGGTTATGGCACGGGCCGCCGCCGGCGTCCACCGGCGGCGGCCCGTCACCGGGAACCGCTGGATCAGATTCGGTCAAGCGGCATCAGAACACGTACTTGGCCGAGAACTGCAGCCGGTCGAGGCTGCCGTCCGCACCGGACTCGATCTCGCGTTCGGCATGCCGGTACTCGGCGCCGACCGTGATCTTCGACACCGGCGAATACAGCAGGTTGATGCTGCCGCTGACCACACTCTTGGTCACGCCGTCGCCGGTGAGCACCACGTCGTTGTCGGCCTGGAAGGCCGATGCCGTGACCGTGGTCCGCAGCTTGCCGGTCCAGGCGTGGCGATAGGCGACATAGCCGGCGGCGATGCCGATCGGCTCGATGTCATTCCCGTCGACGACCGCGTCGGCGGAAATGCCGAGGCCGATGTAGCGGCCGATGCCGTCGCCCCAGTTGGCCTGGAAACGGATGTCGTCGCTCGGGCCGAGCACGAGCTTGCCGGACACGCTGACGCCATAGCCCATCTCGGTGGCGTCGAGACCGCCCGCGTCGTCGACCGAGAGCTGGCGCACGACGCCGGCGATGCCGAAGTTGCCGCCGTTGCCGACCGGCGCGATCCAGCGCGCCATCAGGTCGGGGACGCGGCCATCGTTCTTGGCGCTGACGGTGCCGGCGCTGTTGATGGTGGTCTCGGGGTTTTCCGCGGCAATGGAGAAATTGCCGGCGCTGTAGCGCACCATCGGCTGACGGCTGAAGACGGTGCCGTCGGTCGGAAAGGCGACGAAGTCCAGGGTTTCCGGCAGCGAACCCATGTTGTGGAAGGTGCTCCAGTCCTGGCCCAGCAGCCAGTTGCCGTAGGTGATGAAGGCGCGGCGCAGGCCGGGGTTGTAGGCGTTGGTGACGACCTCGTTGCCGTTGCCCTGGTTGACGATGAAATCGAACTCGATGTGCGCGCCCAGCGTCACGCCGTTCTCCAGCGGGGTCTTCGCGCCGAGGAACAGGCGCGTTTCCTTGGCGTGGAAATCGAGCGCATCGTAGCTCTCGCCGCCACCGGACGAGACCGGAATCGTCGACGGGACGTACAGGTCGCGCGACGTGCTCTGCGCGATCTCGCCTTCGGAGAAGCTGCTGTAGAGCACGTCGAGCTTGACGTAGCCGCCCCAGCTCAGGGTCGTGTCGCCGACCTTGGCTTCGCCGGCCTGCGCGCCGCCGGCGCCGCAGGCCAGTGTCGCCGCCACCGCGCTGCCCAGCCACTGCGGCGCGCGCCGCGCCGGTCCGGTGTGAGTGTCGTTCCCGTTCATGCCGTCTCCTCGTCGTTGTGTGCGCCGTCGACGGCGCTTCGAGGAGGGACTGTGCGTGCGGCCTGACGCGGCGACCATTCGTCCTTGGTCGAATCGCGCGGGGACTACGACCAAGGTCGAATACGATGGCCGTTCCGGATCGATCAGCATGGGCGATGCCGGTGTCGGGGGATACACTCGGGCCATGAACGCGCAGACGGTCATCGTCGCCGACGATCATCCGCTGTTCCGTGCCGCGCTCGTGCAGGCGCTGCGACGGCTGCTGCCCGACGCCACGCTGCGCGAGGTTGCGGATTTCGATGCCCTGCGCGATGGCGTCGGCGACGGCAGCGAGGTCGACCTGGTGCTGCTCGACCTGCAGATGCCGGGTGCGCAAGGCTTCTCGTCGCTGCTGTTCCTGCGCGGCGAGTATCCGGACATTCCCGTCGTGGTCGTCTCCGGCCGCGAGGAACCGACGGTGATCCGGCGCGCGCTGGACTTCGGCGCCTCCGGCTACATCCCCAAGTCCTGCGGGTTCGAGCAGATCGCGGCCGCGCTGGAGGCGGTGCTGGCCGGCGGCATCTGGACGCCGCCGCAGCTCGCCGATGCACCGCCGCCCGCCGACGCCGAGCGCGAGCTGGCACAGCGCATCGCCAGCCTGTCGCCGCAGCAGCACCGCGTGTTCATGATGCTGGCCGACGGCCGGCTCAACAAGCAGATCGCCTTCGAACTGGGCGTGATGGAAGCGACCGTCAAGGCGCACATGACGGCGATCCTCAACAAGCTCGGCTTCATCCGCCGCACGCAGGCCGCGCTGCTCGCGCAGCGCCTGCGTGATGTAGAGGAAGCGTCGCTGCAGGTCCCCGACGACGTCGAACCCTGAGCGGCTCGGGCAGGGTCTACGAGGGCCGCGCCGCCAGCAGACGGTTCATCAGGGCGCGCAGCTTGGCGACGGCGACCGGCTTGGGCAGGAAGGCGTAGCCGCGTTCGAGGGCCGACTGGCGCGCCTGCGGCGTGTGATCGGCAGTGATGACGATGCCGGGGACCGGCTGGCCCCAGCGGGCCTGCAGTGCATCGAGGGCATCGATTCCCGAGGCGCCGTCGTCGAGGTGGTAGTCGGCCATCACCAGGTCCGGCGGCGGACTCGAGGCCTCGTGCAGCGCGTCGTCGAGATTGCGGCAGCCGATGACGCGGCATCCCCAGCTTTCGAGCAGCGCGCGCAGGCCGGCGAGCACGTCGGCCTCGTTCTCGATGCACAGTACGCGCACACCGCCGAAACCGGGTGCGGGTCGAGGCGGCACCGCCAGCGGCGCCTGCACGGCGGCGGCGTTGCCGAGCGGCACGCAGACCCAGAACACGCTGCCGCGCCCCGGCACCGAGCGCAGGCCGATGCTGTGGCCGAGCAGTCGTGCGCTGCGCTCGGCAATCGCCAGGCCCAGGCCCATGCCGCGCTCGCCCAGCGCATCGTGGCTGTGCAGGCGCCGGAACTCCTCGAAGATCTCGTGCTGGCGCGCCGGGTCGATGCCCGGTCCGCTGTCCCAGACCTCGATGCGCAGGTCGCGTCCGGCGCGGCGGCATCCGATGAGCACGCCGCCCTTCTCGGTGTAGCGCATCGCGTTCGACAGGAAGTTCTGCAGGATGCGGCGCAGCAGGCCCGGGTCGCTGTGCACGACGTGCCGGCTGCTGCGCGCGCGCAGGCGCAGGCCGCGCTCCTGGGCCAGCACCGAGAACTCCGCGGCCAGCGGGCCGAGGATGTCGCGCAGCGGAACGTGTTCGCGGCGCACCGGCAGGGCGCCGGCGTCCAGGCGCGAGATGTCGAGCAGGGCGGAGAGCAGGCGTTCGGCGGCGTTGAGCGAGCCCTCGACATTGCGCATCAGCGCGTCGGCCTGGGCGTCGAGACGCGCCGGATCGCGCGCGGCGACGAACAGCCGGGCGGCGCTGATCGGTTGCACGAGGTCGTGCGAGGCGGCGGCGAGAAAGCGCGTCTTGGCCGCGTTCGCGCGTTCCGCCGCCGACTTGGCCAGGGCCAGCTCGCCGGCAAGGTGCGAAAGCTCGTCGGTGCGCTCGCGCACGCGCTGCTCGAGCGTGTCGGCGAGATCCTGCAGTCGTGCCTCGGCCTGCTTGTAGGCGGTCACGTCGGTATAGCTGGTGACGAAGCCGCCGCCGGGCATCGGGTTGCCGCGGATCTGGATCACGCTGCCGTCGGGCATGCGCCGTTCGTGCTCGTGCGCGCGGCCGGCGCGCATGTGCTCGAGGCGGCGTTCCACCAGCGCCTCGATGGAACGGTCCTCGTCGGTGCCGAGCAGGCCGCGGCGTGCGTTGTAGCGCAGCAGGTCCTCGATCGGCTGCTCCTGCACGACCAGATCCGGCGGGTAGTCGAACAGCTCCACGTAGCGCCGGTTCCAGGCAACCAGGCGCAGCTCCTGGTCGACGACGCTGACGCCCTGCGGCAGATGCTCGAGGGCCGCCTGCAGCAGCTCCCGCGAGAACTGCAGCGCATGCGAGGTCTCGTCGAGCACGCGGATCACGTCCTCCACCTGCATGTCGCGACCGCGCAGCATCGCCGACATCACCACGCGCGCCGAGGAGGCGCCGAGTGCGCCGGTGAGCAGGCGCTCGCTGGTGCGCAGCATCTGCGGCGTCGCGCGGTCGCGGTCCTGCAGCGTGCTGCCGACGCGCCGGCCGTATTCGCGCAGCAGCTCGGCGGCGCGATCCGTACCGAAGAACCGTTCCAGCAGGATGCGCAGGTCGCCGACGGTGGCGGTGCCGGCGATGTCGCCGCCGGCAGCCGGGGCGGGCGCCGCGACATCGATGAAGCGCACGGCGTGCAGATGGTCGCGCAGACCCGGTGTGACCCAGCCGGACACCAGCACGTAGCCGGCGAGGTTGAACGCCAGGCTCCAGACCGTGCCGTGGGTGACCGAGTCCAGCCAGTCGATGCCGAACAGCGCATGCGGTCGCAGCCAGCCGATGCCAAACGGACCCTCGCGCAGCAGCACGCTGTCGGCACCGAGCAGGGCCGGCAGCATCAGCGTGTACGCCCAGATCGCGAAGCCGGCGACCAGACCAGCGAGCACCCCCTGGTGCGTGCCGCGCCGCCAGTACAGGCCGCCGATCAGTGCCGGCGCGAACTGCAGCACGGCAGCGAAGGACAGCAGGCCGATCGAGGTCAGCGTACGGTCGGCGATGACCCGCGTGTACAGGTAGGCGAACGCCAGCAGCAGGACGATGCTGATGCGGCGCACGGTCTTGATCAGCCCGGACAGGTCCTTGCCGCGCGCAATCCCCAGCGGGTGCCAGCGCAGCAGTGCCGGCATCACCAACTCGTTGCTGAGCATCGTCGACAGTGCGATCGCGGAGACGATGACCATGCTGGTCGCCGCCGAGAAGCCGCCGATGTACGCGGCCAGAGCGAGCTGCGCGCGTTCGCCGGCCAGCGGCACGCTGAGCACGTACATGTCCGGCTGCGCGCCGCTGCCTGCGGTCAGCGCGCCGGCGGCGGCGATCGGCAGCACGAAGACCGACACCAGCAGCAGGTAGAACGGGAACACCCAGCGTGCCGTGCGCAGCTCGCTGCGGTGGTTGTTCTCGACGACCATGATCTGGAACTGTCGCGGCAGGCAGACGATGGCTGCCATCGCCAGCACGGTCTGCGCGATGAAGCCGGTCATCCAGTCCGGGCGCGCCATCGCCTCGGTGACGCGCGGCTGTCCGAGGGCCGCGGTAATCGCGTCGCCCATGCCGTCGAAGACGCCGTAGGCGGCGTACAGGCCGACGGCGACGAAGGCCAGCAGCTTGACCACGGACTCGAAGGCCACGGCCAGCACCAGGCCATGGTGGCTCTCGCTCGACGAGACCTGTCGCGTACCGAAGAGGATGGCGAAGGCGCTCAGCAGCGCTGCCGTCACCAGTGCACCGTCGCCCAGCCAGCTGCCGCCGGCCGGCGACGGCTGCGTCATCACGCGCAGCGAGTCGGCCACGGCCTTGAGTTGCAGCGCGAGGTAGGGCAGCACGCCGATCACCGCAATCACCGTCACCAGGCTGGCCAGCGCCTGGCGGCGGCCGTAGCGCGCGCCGATGAAGTCGGCGATCGACGTGATGTTGTGATGACGGCAGAGCACGACCAGACGCTCCAGCATCGGCCCGCCGAGCAGGAAGACGAGCATCGGCCCGAGATAGATCGGCAGGTAGTCCCAGCCGCTGTCGGCGGCGCGGCCCACGGCGCCGTAGAAGGTCCAGGAGGTGCAGTAGACCGCGAGCGCGAGGCTGTAGATCAGGGGGCGGGGCGCCGCGGACGGGCGGCGCGCGGCGCGCCGGTCGCCCCAGTAGGCGATCGCGAACAACAGGCCGACATAGACGGCAGAGATGACCAGCAGCGACCAGCCCGACACCTGCTCCTCCCCCGGTGCGGCGATGGATCGCGCAGTGTAGTCACGCGCGCGCCCGGCGTGCGCGCGGACGCCCCTTCCTGCGACCAAAGTCGCAGCCGGCCGGTCCGGGGCTTAGACCAAAGTCGTGATGGCCGGAGCCGATGCGGTTGCTAGATTGGCCGTCGACGCATTTCGCGCGTGCATGAGGAGGAGCAATCAATGGCTGAGAACACATCGGCGGCCGCGGAAGCCTACTGGAAAGCCAACATCCGGCTGGTCCTGTGGCTGCTGGCGGTCTGGTTCGCGGTGTCCTACGGGGCCGGCATCCTGCTGGCCGACTGGCTCGACCAGTTCCGCATCGCCGGCTTCAAGCTCGGCTTCTGGTTTGCCCAGCAGGGATCCATCTACGTCTTCGTCGCGCTGATCTTCGTCTACGTCTGGCGCATGAACAAGCTCGATCGCGAGCACGACGTCCACGAGGACTAAGGAGATCAGCATGGATGTCATGACCTGGACTTACCTGATCGTCGGCGCGAGTTTCGTGCTGTACATCGGCATCGCGATCTGGTCGCGCGCCGGATCGACCTCGGAGTACTACGTCGCCGGTGGCGGCGTCTCGCCGGTGGCCAACGGCATGGCGACGGCCGCCGACTGGATGAGCGCCGCCTCGTTCATCTCGATGGCCGGCCTGATCGCCTTCATGGGCCGCGACGGCTCGGTCTACCTGATGGGCTGGACTGGCGGCTACGTGCTGCTGGCGCTGCTGCTCGCGCCCTACCTGCGCAAGTTCGGCAAGTTCACCGTGCCGGACTTCGTCGGCGACCGCTACTACTCGTCGACGGCGCGCATGGTCGCGGTGATCTGCGCGATCTTCGTGTCGTTCACCTACGTCGCCGGACAGATGCGTGGTGTCGGCATCGTGTTCTCGCGCTTCCTCGAGGTGGACATCACCGCCGGCGTGATCATCGGCATGGCGATCGTGTTCTTCTACGCCGTGCTCGGCGGCATGAAGGGCATCACCTACACGCAGGTCGCACAGTACTGCGTGCTGATCTTCGCCTACATGGTGCCGGCGATCTTCATCTCGCTGCTGCTGACCGGCAACCCGATCCCGCAGCTCGGCTTCGGCGCCAAGACCGCGGACGGGGTCTACCTGCTCGACAAGCTCGACGGGCTGGTGACCGAACTCGGTTTCACCGCCTACACCGCGGGGGTCAAACCGACGATCGACGTCTTCTGCATCACGCTCGCGCTGATGGTCGGCACCGCCGGCCTGCCGCACGTGATCGTGCGCTTCTTCACCGTGCCCAAGGTGCGCGACGCCCGTCGCTCCGCCGGCTGGGCGCTGGTGTTCATCGCGATCCTCTACACGACGGCTCCGGCCATCGCGGCCTTTGCCCGCACCAACCTGATCGAGACCATCCACGACAAGCCCTACGCCGAGGCGCCGACCTGGGTGCAGAGTTGGGAGAAGACCGGCCTGATCAAGTGGGAGGACAAGAACGCCGACGGCGCGATGCAGTACGTCGCCGCGCCCGCCGACAACGAGATGACGATCGACCGCGACATCATGGTGCTGGCCAACCCGGAGATCGCGAAGCTGCCGAACTGGGTCATCGCGCTGGTCGCTGCCGGCGGTCTGGCGGCGGCACTGTCGACCGCGGCCGGACTGCTGCTGGTGATCTCGACGTCGATCTCGCACGACCTGCTGAAGAAGACGCTGATGCCCGGCATCACCGACAAGCAGGAGCTGCTGTTCGCGCGCTGTGCGGCGGCGGTGGCGATCTGCATCGCCGGCTATCTCGGCATCAATCCACCGGGGTTCGTCGCCCAGGTGGTCGCCTTCGCCTTCGGACTCGCCGCCTCGTCGTTCTTCCCGGCGATCATCCTCGGCATCTTCTCCAAACGCATGAACAAGGAGGGCGCGATCGCGGGCATGGTGACCGGCATCAGCATCACCGCGGCCTACATCGTCTACTTCAAGTTCGTGAACCCGGCTGCGAACGTGCCGGCCAACTGGTTCCTCGGCGTCTCGCCCGAGGGCTTCGGCACCATCGGCATGGTCGTGAACTTCGCCGTGGCCACGGCCGTGGCGGCACTGACCAAGGCGCCGCCGCGGGACGTGCAGCAGATCGTCGAGCACATCCGTGTGCCGCGCGGCGCCGGTGCCGCGCACGCGCACTGAAAAGGCGCATCCGGCGGCGCGCGACCGGTTCCCCCGACCGGTTGCGCGCCGCCGCTCCGGAACGCAGAAAAAGAAGGTGCATCAGGCACTTGAGTGGGCAGGTATCGAAATGCGCAGCGCCCTCGTGTAAAAAAGTGAACGTCCGGTCGCTTTCCCTCCCTTAGGCCGGACATTGCCTGGACCGCGGCCCGCAACCTCCCCTCCCGGGATTGCGTGTCGCGGTCTTTTTTTGCGGCGACCGGCGCGCGAGCGGGCCGCCGCGGATAATGCGCCGGTGCACTATCAACACCGCTTTCACGCCGGCAATTTCGCCGACGTCTTCAAACACGTGCTGGTGCTCGCCCTGCTGCGCGCCCTGAGCGCCAAGGACAAGCCCTGGTGCTATGCCGACACCCATGCCGGCGCCGGCGACTACGATCTCGGCGACGCCGGTGCGCGGCGGACCGCGGAGTTCGCCGACGGCATCGGCCGGATCTGGGACAGCACCGACGCACCGTTCGCCGTCGCCGACTATCTGGCGCAGGTGCGACGCCTCAACCCGGACGGCGCGCTGCGGCGGTATCCGGGTTCGCCGCGGCTCGCCGAACAGGCGGCGCGTGCGCAGGACCGGCTGCTGCTGTGCGAACGCGTACCGGCGGTCGCCGAGCAACTGCGCGGGGCGCTCGGCAGTGACCCGCGCGTGCACCTGCACCGGCGTGACGGCTACGAGCTGGCGGCGCTGCTGCCGCCGGCGGAGAAGCGCGGCCTGGTGCTCGTCGATCCGCCGTTCGAGCGTGCCGACGAGTTCGACGTGCTGGCCGACTTTCTGGCGCAGGGGCTGCGGCGCTTCGGCAGCGGCGTGTTCGCCCTCTGGTATCCGGACAAGCAGCGACACGCGACCGAGCGCTGGCGACGGCGTGTGCGAGGCGAATGTCCGCGGGAAGTGCTGGATCTGCAGCTGGCGGTGAGCCATCCGGCGGACGGCGAGATGCGCGCCTGCGGGCTGCTCGTCGTCAATCCGCCGTATGCGGCGCAGGCACCGATCGCCGAAGCGCTGGCCTGGCTCGCGCCCCGTCTTGCCCAGGGTGACGGTGCCGGGCATGCGGCGCAGCGCTGGCCTGCCGGAACGTCCTGAAGCGGCCCGTACGACTCAGAGTCTGTGAGGAAATGCACGTCCTGTGCATTTCTTCTGTCGCAAGTCCGGTACACGCCCGGACTTGCTCCCGCGCATCAAGCCCTTGCGGGCCAGATGCGCGTCCGGCCATCCCTGGCCGGCCCGAGAGCTTGAAAAGTTCGCAAGCTCTCAGAGCGGCTCGACAGGCAGCTCGAAGATCACGCACCAGTTGTGCATGGGTGCGGCGATGCCCTCGGGATCGAAGACCAGGCGGTCGCCCTGGCTGTCGCGCAGGTTGCCGCGCGGGCCGGTCAGGCGGCCGGACTGCTTGTCGCCGTCCCAGGCGTAGCGCAGCGACGAGCCAGCGGCGATCGGCCGTGCGGCAGCGATCCACACACGGGTGCCGGCGCGGTCGATCGCGATGCCGGTGACCGGGTTGTCGCTGCCATCGGGGTCGACCACACGAAACCCGTACTGGCCCGGATCGGCGACCTGCGCGGTGTCGAAAGCCAGCGGCGGTACCGGCACGTGGAAGTCCGTGACGATGAGGCGCCCGGTCGAGCGCGCCCGCAGCGGGTGCAGCGGCTGCCAGTCCTCGCCATCGACGACCGCGCGCTTGTAGACCAGGCCGAAGTAGGCGCCCAGCCACTTGCTGGAGCGCGCGTCGAGGTGGTACTCGTCGACGAAGTCCATCATGTACAGCGGCGTCGCGAGGTGGAAGTCCGGGTTCTCGCGGCCGTCGTCGAGCTGGGCGAGCGCGATGTCGGGGCTGGCGCTGCCGGCGGCGACGTGCGCGGACATCTGGTAGGCGATCATCGGCACGCTCTCGGCGGTGCCGGTGACCACTTCGTTGACCCAGTTGATCTGCCGGCGCAGGGCATCGACGCTGGCGCGATAGGTCTGCGCATCCGTGCCCCAGTACTGGTCGCTCTCGCCCTGGCCCCAGGTGACGGCGCCGAGGCGGTACTCGGCTCCGCGCATCCGTGCATGGACGGCACCGAAATACAGGTCCCAGGTGAGTTGCTCGAACGGCTCGGTGCCGAAGGAAAGCGCCTTGACCGTTTGCCCGCCCTTGCCCGGCGCGCTGCCCAGGTAGCGGATCCCCTGGTCCGCGGACCGGTGGCCGTCTTCCTGCATGCGCAACTGATCGATCATCTCGAGCATGCCGGCGACAGGCGTCTCGCCGAGCCAGTAGTAATGCGACTCCTGGAAGGGGACGAGACTTGCGCGGTTCGCGGTGGCATCGCCTTCGCCGAACTGCGCACGCACACCCGACGCAAACATCAGGTTGGACGGATGCGATTCGGTGCTGATCGGGGGGATGGCCGCGGTACCGAACGACACGCTCTGGCCATAGGAGACGATCTGGTGGATCGCCTCGGCCTGCGCCGGCTGCGACGCACCGAGCGCGGCGGCGAGCACGGCGGCAGCGACGGAGAGCGGCAGCCCGGGCTGGCGATGGAAGCGGCGAGCAGGGAGAATCGACATCGGCACGGACCGCGGGGGGTGTGCTTCACAGCCTCCCATGCCGGACCACGAATGTAGTCATTTTCTTACACGAGCGCGGGCGGATCTCCGATGAGCGGCCCCGCGGCGGCCGTTGCCGCTCGCTATCAGCTTCGAAAACATGAACGAAACCGAGACCTTGCACGAGGGGCGTTTTCTCGCCCTGCAGCGGGACGGCCGCTGGGAATACGTGGCGCGCACCAACAGCAGTGGTGCGGTCTTCATCCTGGCGGTGACCGCGGCGCGTGAACTGCTGCTGGTCGAGCAGTACCGCGTGCCGCTACGGGGCCGCACGATCGAACTGCCGGCCGGAATGATGGGCGACGAGGCGCGGTTCTCCGGCGAGTCGCTGGCCGATGCCGCGCTGCGCGAACTCGAGGAGGAGACCGGCTATCGCGGCTCGCGCGTCGAGTCGCTGACCTCCGGCCCGGTCGCCGCGGGCCTGACCAGTGAGATGCTGCATCTGGTCCGGGTGCATGACCTGCAGCGCGTGCACGACGGCGGCGGGGTCGACGGCGAGGACATCGTCGTGCACCGCGTGCTGCTCGACGACATCGATGGCTGGCTGGTCGCGCGGGCGAACGAAGCTTGCCTGATCGAGCCGCGGATCTACGCGGCGCTGTACTTCGTCACGCGCGCCGGTCTGGCGGGCGCCGGCGGGTAGCGTTCAGAGCAGGCGCTGCGGCGGAAACGTCGCCGCCTCTGGCAGGGTCTCGGCGCTGCGGACGGCCTGGCTCATCAGGCGGTCGGCCGCCACCGGGCCGAGTGCCTCGCAGGCGGCTACGTAGAGCAGGTGCGTCAGCACCGAGTAGCGCTCGACGTCGAGGCTGCGCAGAAAGTCGTCGGCGGCCTCGCCATCGACCCAGCGCACCAGCGCGGAGCGGGCGCTGGCATCGAAGCCGTGCGATCCGGCATGGCGGTCGAGGGCCTCGGCGAAGGTCCGCGCGGCGCCGAGCGCATCCGCACGCATGCCGCGCAACACGGCCAAGGCCACCTGGCGGAAGACCCGGAACGCCGGACTGTTGCCGCCCGCACCGATGTCGATGCGCGGAATCGGGGCGCTGTCGGCGCCGGCTCTGGGCGTGCGCGCGGTGTCGCTGCCGCGTGTCGGGTCGATGCCGCGCGCCAGCAGCGCACGGTACAGCGCCATGCGCAGCTCGTGGCGCTGCCGCGTGGGCAGCATCAGTGCCGCCGCGAGCTGATTGACGTACTCGATCAGTGCGTGCGACTTGCCGGCTGCGAAATGCCGGTCCCACAGACGCAACGCGGTCTCGACATGCTGTGATCCGAGCACATCCTCGAACCCGGCGGCGAGCGCGTCGCGCAGGGCGCTGGCCTGGTCGTCGCGAGCCATTGCAGGATCAGCCCTTGCCGCCGTGCAGGAGCTCCTTCTGGAACTCCGGATAGCCGATCTCGTAGTGCTCGGTGTAGTCCAGGCCGCGCTGCTCGTGCAGCGTGTCGGCACGCAGTCCGACCGTCCGCTTGAGCAGCCAGAACACCAGCCCCGCCGTCGGCAGCACCCACAGCAGCGCGGCACCGATCCCGAGCAGTTGCACCAGGACCCGATCGGTGCTGAACAGGTCGCCGGCGTAGAACAGGCCGGCGGCGAGCGTGCCCCAGGCGCCGCAGAAACCGTGCACCGGCACCGCACCGACGACATCGTCGACGCGCAGCCGCTCGAGCAGGTCCGCACCGAGCACCATCACCGGTGCGGCGACCAGGCCGGTCAGGATCGCGAAGCCGGCCGGCATCGTCGCGCAGCCGGCGGTGATCGCCACCAGACCGGCGATCGCGCCGTTGACCGTCGTCGTCATCAGCAGTGGCCGACCCAGCAGCTGCAGCGTGAGGTAGGTGCCGGCCATGCCGGCGGCGGCGGCCAGGTGCGTGTTGACCAGCACGAAGCCGACATCGGTGCTGGCGGCCAGTGTCGAGCCGCCGTTGAAGCCGAACCAGCCGAGCCACAGGATGAAAACGCCGAGCGCGATCGACGGCAGGTTGTGTCCCGGAATGCTGCGCGGCGTGCCGTCCGGCGCGAAGCGGCCGAGGCGCGGGCCCACGGCGATCGCGCCGGCCAGCGCGCACCAGCCGCCGACCGAGTGCACGACGGTGGAACCGGCGAAGTCGGTGAAGCCGCGGGCGGCGAGCCAGCCGCCACCGCCGAAGAAGCCGCCCCAGACCCAGGAGCCGAAGACCGGGTAGATCAGCGCCGTGATGAAGACCGAGGCGATCACGTAGGGGCCGAAGCGCATGCGCTCGGCGACCGACCCGGAGACGATGGTCGCCGCGGTGGCCGCGAACATCGCCTGGAACAGCAGGAACACCGACTCCGAACCGGTCAAGGCCTCGGGCAGGAAATGCGTGGCGCCGAACCAGCCGGTGGCGTTGACGCCGAACATCAGGCCGAAGCCGACGGCCCAGAACGCCAGCGCGCCGAAGGCCAGGTCGGCGAAGTTCTTCATGATGACGTTGGTGCTGTTCTTGGCGCGTGCGAAGCCGCCTTCGAGCAGCGCAAAACCGGCTTGCATGAAGAACACCAGCGCGGCGGCGATGCATACCCAGGCGATGTCCGCGGGGGCTTCCAGCGGCGCGGCGAGCGCAGGGACAGGTGCGGCCGCGATCAGCGGCACGAGATAGTGCAGGCGTTGCACGGCGACCACTCCGTTGTGGCGCACTGATGGACGAGTGCTGATGCTGTCCGAAGCAAAAGAGGGGCCAAGTGCCTGCCGAGCGCCTACACTGGCCAGCATTCCGAACGTTTTCTCGACGCGGACTGCGCATGCCCCGATCCGAACCGGTCGCCCATCCTCCGACCCGCTCCCGCATCACCCCGGAGGCCTTCCAGGTCGCGCCGGCCCTGCTCGGTCTGGCGCTGGCTGCGCCGTGGCGCCGGCTCGCAGCGATCGCGATCGACGGGTTGATCGTCGTCGTGCTCGCACAGTCCGGCGGCCTGATGCTCGGCGTCGGTGCGGCGGTGCTGGTGTACTCGTGGCTGCGCGGCGCGCCGGGCCCGAGCGCGCGCCGTCGCGGCGGCACGGGGATCGCACTGTTCTGCGCGATCGTCGCCTTCAGCCTCGCGGTCGCCTACGTCGGGCCGTGGATCGACCGGTTCGGCGACGACGATGACGCCAGCGAGGCCGGAAGCGAGATCAGCGCCGGCCTGAGCGGGCGGGCGGCGATGCAGGCGGGGCTGGCGACGGCCAGCCTGTTCCGCTGCGACGACGAGCCGTGCAGGAGCGAGGCCCTGTCGGAACTGGCAACGACGATCGCGGATGGCGATCTCGGCGTCGCCGAGCGCCGCGGCCTGCTGCGGGATCTCGCCGCCGAGGCAGCCGATTCGGCGCCGGAGCGCGAACGCCTCCGGGCGATGGTCGATGCGCATCCGAGTCTGCGCGACGCGGCGGACGACAGCGTCGCGACGCCGTCGCCGACGGCCGCGCCGGAGCGGCCCGCGGCGGTCGCCGAGCGGCCACTGCTCGACGAGTCCGGCGGGTTCAGCGTCGTCAGCACGCTCAAGGCATTGGCCGACGATCTGGGCTTCAGCTTCGGCTGGGGCGCGGTGTACTTCACGCTGCTGACCGTGCTGTGGGACGGCCAGACGATCGGCAAGCGCTGGCTCGGCATCCGCGTGATCGCGCTGTCCGGCAAGCCGCTGAGCTACTGGGACGCCTTCGATCGTTACGGCGGTTACGCCGCGGGCTTCGCCACCGGGCTCCTGGGCTTCCTGCAGGTCTACTGGGACGACAACCGGCAGGCGATCCACGACCGCATCGCCTTCACCGCCGTGATCCGCGATACCGACGGACAGGCGCTCGCCCGCGCCCGCAGCGGCGTCGCGTCCGCCGGCACCGACGGTAATTGAACGATCGGTTGACTCGTGTCGGTGCGGCAGCCATAGTCGGGCCACGAGGAGAACCGAATCCGGAGGGCCGATGAGTGCCCAAGCTGCAACCGCGACACGCGGTCGACGCATCCTGCTGCCGCGCCCGCATGGGCCGGCGCGCCGCTGGAGCCTGCATGCACCGACGGCGCCACGCGTCGTGCTCGTGGTCGACGTGCGTCGCGAAACCGACGATGCGATCACCCTGGTGCTGCACCCGGAGGACGGGCGTCCGATACCGTTTCGCGCCGGCCAGTATCTGACGCACTGCTTCGACGTCGACGGCCAGCCCCAGCGTCGCGCCTATTCCATCAGCAGCGCCGAAGGACAGGATCTGGCCTGCACGATCAAGGCGCTGCCCGACGGGCGTGTCTCGCAGCACGTGCTGCGCACGGTTCGTCCGGGCACGCGCTACAGTGTGATCGGTCCCACCGGCGACTTCGTTCTGCCGGAGTCCGCTGAGGCACCTCTGGTGCTGCTCGCCGGCGGCAGCGGCATCACGCCGGTGATCAGCCTGATCGAGACTGCCCTGGCGCGCAGCCTGGAGCGGCGGCTGCGGCTGGTCTACGTGAACCGGGATCCGGACCGGGCGATCTTCGCCGGGCGTCTGCGGCAGCTGGCGGCGGCACATCCCTCGCTGGACCTGGTGGAGCACGCGACGGCCCGAGGGCGCCCCGACGCGGCCCGGCTGCGCGATCTGTTGCAGGCCCCGACAGATGCCGAGCACTACCTGTGCGGCCCGGCCGGCCTGATGGACGCCGGTGAGGCGGCGCTGCGTGACGCCGGCGTGGCGGCCGCGCGCATCCATCGCGAGCGTTTCGTGCCGGCGCCGCGGCCGCAGCCCAGGCCGACGACGCCACAACCGATCCTGTTCGTGCGCAGCGGGCGCAGCGTCGAACAGCAACCCGGCGAGTCGATCCTCGATGCCGGCCTGCGTGCCGGCGTCGCGCTGGAATACAGCTGCACCGTCGGCGGCTGCGGCCACTGCAAGCTGCGCGTGATCGAC
Source organism: Sinimarinibacterium flocculans (assembly GCF_003201205.1). Classification (GTDB taxonomy): domain Bacteria; phylum Pseudomonadota; class Gammaproteobacteria; order Nevskiales; family Nevskiaceae; genus Solimonas; species Solimonas flocculans. Next base: position 322,788 of record NZ_QICN01000003.1, on the reverse strand, counting down.
GGCGCGCCGCTGCTGGACGAACCCAACTGCCTGTCCGAAGCGGAACGGAGCACCGGCTGGACGCTGGCCTGTTCGGCCTGCGCCACCGGACCGCTGCAGGTCGACGCCTGAAGGAGATCACAATGAACGCGACGACGACGATGGACCGCATGCTCGACGGCCTGCCGCGCAAGGCGCAGAACCGGATCTACGGCGTGCTCGACAACCTGCGCGTGATGGGCAGCGTCGGCAATGCCCGCGTCGCCGCCAGCATGGCGCCATCGGTCGTGCGCGGACTGGTGCTCGGGCGTGCCCACAGCGGCGATGCCGTGCCGATGCAGGCACGGCACGCGGCGCACTTCGACCTGACCTACCAGAACGAATTCCCGGAGATGTACGACCTGTACCGGCGCGCGGTCGCCGGGCAGTGGAACGGCGAGCGCGATCTCGACTGGTCCACGAACGTCGATCCGGAGAATCCGGAAACGGCGGTGATGCCGCTCGATTATCCGCCGTTCGCCGGGCTCGCGGAGAAGGGCATCCATCTCAACGCGAAGGAGAAGCTGCGCTTCGCGAACGACCTGGCGAGCTGGACGCTGTCGCAATTCATGCATGGCGAGCAGGGTGCGTTGTATGCCGCGGCACAGGTCACCGAGTCGGTGACCTGGCTCGACGGCAAGTTCTACGGCGCCACCCAGGTCATGGACGAGGGCCGCCATCTCGAAGTGTTCCTGCGCTACCTCGACACCAAGCTGCAGAAGACCTACGCGGTCAACGACAACCTGTTCGTGATTCTCGACGACCTGCTGACCGACGGCCGCTGGGACGTGAAGTTTCTCGGCATGCAGATCATGGTCGAGGGACTGGCGCTCGGTGCCTTCGGCACGATGTACAACTTCACCAAGGAACCGCTGCTCAAGCAGCTACTCAAGTACGTGATCCAGGACGAGGCGCGCCACGTGCACTACGGCGTGCTCGCCCTGCGCGACCACATCACCAAGGAATTGAGCCCGGCGGAGATCCGCGAACGCGAGGACTGGGCCTACGAGGTCGCGCTGCTGATGCGCAACCGCTTCCTGTCGCACGAGATCTACTACGAGTGGTTCGAGGGGCGGCTGTCGCTGAAGGACTGGGACGACGTGGTCCTGAAGGCGCCGTCAATGGCGGCGTTCCGTCACCTGATGTTCCTGCGCCTGATCCCCAACCTGGAATACATCGGCCTGATGAGCGACCGCATCAAGGTGCACTACGACAAATCCGGTCTGACTTCCTTCCTCGGCGGCAAGAACGCGACGCAGCTGTCGGCCGACGACCTGCTGCGCGACATCGCCGCGTACAAGCCCGAAGGCGCCGCGTCAGCTTCCTGAAGCCGGAGCGCCGGCACTGCCGCGCAGGCGCCGGTTGGCCCACCAGCCGAAGGCGGCGGCGGTGAAGAACATGATGATGCTGTAGACCGCCGGCGGAATCGCCATCGTCGGGTTATTGAGCATCAGCGGAGACAGGGCCACCGCGATCGCCAGGGTACCGTTGTGGATGCCGATCTCCATGCCGATCGCGATCGCCTGACGCTCGCCGAGGCCGAGCAGTCTGGGCACGACATAGCCGACGGCGAGGCTGACCAGATTGAACGCAAGGCAGGCGGCGCCGACGATCTGCGCGAATTTGGTGATGTTGCCGCTGTCCTTGTTGACCGCCAGCGCGACGATTGCGACCAGAAACAGGATCGACAGCCATTTCACCGGCTTGACCAGCGTCTGCGTCAGCGCCGGTGCCTTCGCATTGAGCAGCATGCCGAGCGCGACCGGCCCGAGGACGATGACGAAGACCTGCACGACCTTCGCGAACTGCAGGGGAATGGCCTTGCCCTCGCCGAAGAAGTGCAACATCGACAGGTTGACGATGATCGGCAGCGTGATGATCGCCAGCACCGAGTTGATCGCCGTGAGGGTGATGTTGAGTGCCACGTCGCCGTTGGCGAGATGGCTGTAGAGATTCGCGGTGGCGCCGCCGGGCGAGGCGGCGAGCAGCATCAGCCCGACGGCGAGCGCGGGTTCCAGCGCGAACGCGTGGGCGATCAGCACGCAGACCGCCGGCAGGAGCAGGACCTGACACGCCAGCCCCACGATCACCGCGCGCGGCATCACCAGCACGCGCGTGAAATCCGCGATGCGTAGCGACAGGCCGAGCCCGAACATGATGAAGCCGAGGGCAACCGGCAGGAATACCGTGGTGATCGGATCGGCAGTCACGAATGCATCTCCCCTTGTATCGATGGACCTTGTCGCGATCGGAGCCGCGCCCCCGCGCGGGCCTGCAGCAGACCGCGATCGCGTTCAGAAGTTGCGCAGCACCGGCTGCAGCGGCGGTGCGCCGTGGCGCACGCTGAGCGTCGCATCGAGCTCGGCCAGCTCGGCCTGCACCCGTTCGTAGTCGACCGCGAGACGATCATATTCCCGATCGAGCGCACGGCGCTCGCCGCGCGACAGCAGGACCGGCCGTTCCGGCGGCTCGCGACCCTCGCGGGCGGCATCGACGTAGACGGCGCTGCGACGATCGTCCTCGGCCAGCGTCTCGGCGATCTCTCGCAGCCGGTCGCCGGTCTGCTCCAGCGTGTCGAGCAGTGCCGCGACGCGCCGGCCGTCTTCCCAGGCCGGCCGGAAGGCCGCGTCCGTGTCCGGCGGGCAGACGTCGGCGTAGCCGTTGCCGTCGCGTCCCTGCTCGTAACCGCTGCGCGCCGTGCAGTAGCGCATCTGGCCCTCGATGTAGCCGAGCTGCCAGGCGTTGGGGTCGGGCAGCACGCCATAGCGTGCGCAGGCCTTGTCGTGATCGGCCAGTCGCGACTTCGCATAGCCCTTGAGCCCGTCGACGTAGCCGAGTCGGCGCCAGTCGCCGCTGCGACACTCGCCCTCGTCGAGCGTCGCGCACGCGGTGACGAGCAGTGCCAGCGACAGGGTGGCGGCGACAGGCTGGAAGCGGTGTGCCATGGCAGGCTGGGCGCGTTGCGTGTGCGTGGATGTCGCCGGCTGACGACCGCAGTAGACTAGCGCGGACAAGCCGGGGGTGCCCGTGGACATGAAGGTCCTTCGGGCTGAGATCAAACCCTTGGAACCTGACCGTCCATCACGGTGAGGGAAGGCTTGCGGAGAAGAGAATCCGTCTTCCCGCCGACGCCTTCGTTCATCGTGCAGCCGAGAGCCAGCGATGAGCGCCGTTGCCGATACGATCTTCCAGAAGGCCGAAGAACTCTCCGAAGAGGTGCGCCGGCCGTTTCCCGCCAGTCGCAAGATCCACGTCGACGGGCCGCTCGACGTGCGCGTGCCGATGCGCGAGATCAGCCTGTCGGCGACGCGCATCGCCGATGGCCTCGAGCCGAATCCGCCGGTCACGGTCTACGACACCTCGGGGCCGTACACCGACCCGGATGCCCGTATCGACCTCGCCGCCGGCCTGCCGGCGCTGCGCGAAGGCTGGATCGAGGCCCGTGGCGACACCGAGCAACTGCGTGGTCCCAGCTCGATCTACGGGCGTATCCGCGCGGCCGACGATGCGACCGCGAAACTGCGGTTCGCTCACATCCGCCCGCCGCGCCGCGCCGCGGCCGGCGGCAATGTGACGCAGATGCACTATGCGCGTCGTGGCATCGTCACGCCGGAGATGGCGTTCATCGCGGTGCGCGAGAACGCGCGGCTGGCCGAGCTGCGCGAGGTTTATGCCAAGGCCAGCTATCTCAAGCGCATGCACCGCGGCCAGCGTTTCGGCGCGACGCTGCCGGACGAGATCACGCCGGAGTTCGTGCGCGACGAGGTCGCGCGCGGCCGCGCGATCATCCCGGCCAACATCAATCACCCGGAACTCGAACCGATGATCATCGGCCGCGGCTTCCGGGTGAAGGTCAATGCCAACATCGGCAACTCGGCGGTGACCAGCTCGATCGCCGAGGAAGTCGAGAAGATGGTCTGGTCGATCCGCTGGGGCGGCGACACGGTGATGGACCTGTCGACCGGCAAGAACATCCACGAGACGCGCGAGTGGATTCTGCGCAACAGCCCGGTGCCGATCGGCACCGTGCCGATCTACCAGGCGCTGGAGAAGGTCAACGGCAAGGCCGAGGAACTGACCTGGGAAATCTTCCGCGACACGCTGATCGAACAGGCCGAGCAGGGCGTCGACTACTTCACGATTCACGCCGGCGTGCTGCTGCGCTACATCCCGTGGACGGCGGATCGGGTCACCGGCATCGTCTCGCGCGGCGGCTCGATCATGGCCAAGTGGTGCCTCGCGCATCACAAGGAGAACTTCCTCTACACGCACTTCGAGGACATCTGCGAGATCATGAAGGCCTACGACGTCTCCTTCAGTCTCGGAGACGGCCTGCGGCCGGGGTGCATCGCCGATGCCAACGACGACGCCCAGTTCGGCGAGCTGCACACGCTCGGCGAGCTGACCCAGGTCGCCTGGAAGCACGACGTGCAGACCATGATCGAGGGCCCGGGCCACGTGCCACTGCATCTGGTCAAGGAGAACATGGACGAGCAGCTCAAGCACTGCTTCGAGGCGCCGTTCTATACCTTGGGGCCGCTGACCACCGACATCGCGCCGGGCTACGACCACATCACCTCCGGCATCGGTGCGGCGAACATCGGCTGGTACGGCTGCGCGATGCTGTGCTATGTCACGCCCAAGGAGCATCTGGGCCTGCCGGACAAGGACGACGTGCGCGAAGGCATCGTCACCTACAAGATCGCCGCGCACGCGGCCGACCTGGCCAAGGGCCATCCCGGCGCGCAGGTGCGCGACAACGCGCTGTCCAAGGCGCGCTTCGAGTTCCGCTGGGAAGACCAGTTCAACCTCGGCCTCGATCCGGAGAAGGCGCGCGCCTTCCACGACGAGACCCTGCCGCAGGAGGGCGCCAAGCTCGCGCACTTCTGCTCGATGTGTGGGCCGCACTTCTGCTCGATGAAGATCACGCAGGACGTGCGCGACTACGCGGCGAAGGTCGGCGCCGACGAGCAGTCTGCACTCGAACAGGGCATGAGCGAGAAGTCGGAGGAATTCCGGCGGCAGGGCGCGGAGGTCTATCGCCAGGTCTGACGCAGCCTCTGCCGACGATGGCGAGCCGATTGTGCCTGTCGCGCCACTGGCCGCGTCAGGCCCGGCCCCACAGTTAGGTTGAATTCCTCATTGCCGTGGACTGTCGGCACGCCTAGAGTCGAACGGTCATTGTTACCCGACGAGTGGCGAAGGTCCGGGCTCCACAGGGGGAGCCGGTACCGGGATTGCGCGCGGGTCATCGGTCTTTTTCGAAGGGGTTACTACGATGTCCGATTCGAACCGGGGGCGGCTGCGGTCGAGCCCCATCTTGACGAGCGCCGGCCTCGCCGTACTGACGATCGGCCTCGTGGGCGCCCCGTCAGCCGCGACCGCGCAGTGCCCGCTGCCCGATGGCAGCCGAACGCTGCACGAATGGACGGTCGCCGTCGGGCCGGCCGTGGGTGGCGTGGAAATCGTCCCCACCGAGGCCGAGCCGTTCGAGATCCCGGCGGGCTGCGTGGCTCAAGAGCTGCGCGTCCGCATCGAATGGGACGACGCCGGTAGCGACATCGATCTGTATGTCACCTTGCCGGACGGGAGCGAGCGATCGTCGGCCAGCGACCAGTCGCAGGGAGCTTTCGAGGAAGTACTCGTCGTCGAGGCCGGTGCAGGCAACTATGCGGCGCGGGCTGCAGGCTGGCTGAATCCTCCGACCGAAGTGCGCGGCGTGGTGACGGCCGAACTCGGGGCTGCTGATTCCGGTGGTGGTGGGAGTGGCGGCGGCGACTACGTCGGGGTCCCTTCCGCTCCCGATCAGCCGCGGGTCGTGGTGGCCGACATCGACTCGGCGATCAATCCCTATCATGACCTCTTCTATCGCGATGGACCGCTTTACGGCGACGCCGTACCGTCAGCGGTCACGCAGGAAGTGCTGGAGTTGTTCGGCGTACCCCCGCAGAACGTGGTGACGCTGACGCGTACCGGCAACTTCGCCAATGACGTGGCGGCCGACCAGGCGTTCTGGGACAGCGTCGTTCCGGGGCAGCTCTATCACTTCCGCGGGACCAACATCATCGCGACGTCTTTCGTCGGCGCCGGTCTGCCGCCCTTGATCCCGACGACGGACAAGAGCGCGCACGGTCTGGGCACGGCGTCGTCGGTGCTCAATGCGAACCCCGATGCGATCCTGCTGTTCGTCGAGACCGAAGGGGCACTGGGCAGCGACGAGTCGCACGACTTCGCGTTCCTGCATCCCGAGGTCGACATCGTCACGACCAGCTACGGCGTGTCGATTCCGGGCACGGGCTTTCCGCTGCCGGAAACCCGCGCCTTCCACGATACCTACAAGGCCGTCGTCGAGATGGGCAAGCTGCACTTCAGCTCCGGCGGCAACGGCCCCGGCCTGACGCCGCTGCGCGCGGGCGCCGGTCCGTGGTGGAGTATCGGGGTCGGCGGTATCGAGGAGGGCTCATCCGAGGGCGACACGCTGATTTCGGGCGTGTTTCCCGACTTCGTGTCCGACTTCACCCAGTCGTTGCCGTACTGCATGGACTGCGAATCCGAGGTCGACGAGTTCGTCGCCGGCACGAGCTTCTCGACGCCGCGTGCCGCGGGCGTCGCCTCCAAGGTGCTGCTGCGCGCACGCACGCTGCTCGGCCACGCCGGCGGTATCGCAGAGGTCAACGGCAAGCCGCTGATGGCGGCCGGCAAGGGCTTCGAGGTCAGCAACTGGTTCCTGCGCCGTGCACTCGAGCAGGCGGCGTGGATTCCGGGGATTGACGAATACGATCCGATCGAGGGCGTCTTCGATCTCGGCGGACTGCCGATCAACCCGTTGGCGCCGTGGCTGCAGATCGGCTGGGGTGACGTGACCGGAAACGAGGAGAAGGAGGTCGTGGCCAAGGCACTGGGGCACCTCAACCTCGGCACCGTACTCAACGACAAGGCCGACGGATACTGCGAGTTCCAGACACTGATCATCCAGGAGCGCAAGCTCTACTGGGACAACCTGGCCCCGTTCCTGCCGGATGCACTCGGCGGCGACCCCACGGGCACGGTCCCTGAAACCGACCCCTTCATCTTCTGCCAGTCGGTGCTCGGTGTGCAGCCGTCGAATGACCCGGGCGGCGTCCCTGCCGATGGCGACGACGATGGTGTGGTCGACGGTCTCGACAACTGCCCCACGGCGGCCAATCCCGATCAGTCCGACCAGGATGGCGACGGGACCGGTGACGTCTGCGACGCGGGTACGCCGACACCGAGCCCGACGCCTTCGCCGACTCCGACTCCGACGCCGACACCAACGGCGAGCCCGACGCCTGGCGCCACACCGACGCCGTCGGCGACGCCCACGCCCAGTGCGGCTCCGACGCCGAGCCCCACGCCCGGCGCCACGCCCACGCCCGCTGCAACGCCTGCGGCCACGTCGACCCCGGCAGCGGGCGGGGGCGGCGCGACAGGTGGCGGTCAGCTGCTACTCCTGATGGCCGCGGCGCTCGTCGGCATGGTGCGGCGACCGAACAGGCAGGCTTGCGGTCGGCGGATTCGCCGGAAAGCGGCGTGAGGATGGCAAGGCGTTTGCTGGTGATTCCGGGCGGTGGCTGAAAAGAGGGATGCCGCCGTCAGGGGGGGGTGAGCGCGCCTGAGCGCGCAGGGGACGGAAGGCCCCCGGTGGCGCAAGCGCACCGGGGGTTTTCTTTTATGACGACGACAAACGGCGCCGTTTCTACGGGCAGGCGATTGTGCTGAGCGTCTTCGGACGGTAAAACATCCAGCCGCTTTCTCAAGGACTGTCATGGACTGGAACGTCGAGCTGCTCGGCAACCCGCTGCAGCACTGGCTGACCGCACTCGGGCTCGCGCTGGCGATCAATCTCGTCGTCGGCCTGGTCAAGTGGGCGATCATCGCGCGGCTCGCCAAGGTCGCCAGCACCACCAGCAACGCCTTCGACGACGCGTTCATCGCGGTGGCGCGACGGACCAGGCAATGGCTGGTCTTCGGCGTCACGCTGTTCATCGGCACGCGCTATCTGGAATTGCCGGATCGCATCGAAACGGTGCTGATCGGCGTGGCGACGATCTCGGCATTTCTGCAACTCGGCTCCTGGGGCATGGCCGGGCTCGACTTCTGGCTCGAGCGCTACCGCCAGCGCACCCTGCAGACCGACGCCGGCGCGGCGACCAGCCTGGCTGCGCTGAGCTTCATCGGCCGGGTGCTGTTGTGGGCGGTGGTGCTGCTGCTGGCGCTCGACAATCTGGGCGTCGATGTCACCGCGCTGGTGGCGGGCCTGGGTGTCGGCGGCATCGCCGTCGCGCTGGCGGTGCAGAACATCCTCGGCGACCTCTTCGCCAGCCTGTCGATCGTGATCGACAAGCCCTTCGTGATCGGCGATTTCATCATCGTCGACGACTACATGGGGACGGTCGAGCACGTCGGCCTGAAGACCACGCGCATCCGCAGCCTCGGTGGCGAGCAGATCGTCTTCTCGAACACCGACCTGCTCAAGGCGCGCGTGCGCAACTACAAGCGCATGTACGAGCGTCGCGTGGTGTTCGCCTTCGGCGTCCTCTACCAGACCACGGCCGACCAGGCGGAGAAGATTCCGCGCATCGTCGAGGACGTCGTACGCGCCCAGGCGCTCGCACGGTTCGATCGCGCGCACTTCGCCCGGTTCGGCGACTCGTCGCTCGACTACGAGGTCGTCTACTGGATGAAGGACCCCGACTACACCAAGTACATGGACACGCAGCAGGCGATCAACATCGCGCTGATGCGCGCGTTCGCGAAGGAAGACATCGGCTTCGCGTATCCGACGCGCTCGCTGTTCGTCGAGGCGCCGGTCAAAGTCGAGGTCGCGCAGGCGCCTTCGGCGTCCTGAGCTGCAGTGGCTGCGGCGCCGTCGGCGCCGCAGCACCGGTCGCGCCGTACAGGCGGCGCTGCCAGGCGTTCTGCGTCGCCGCGTCCACCGGTGCCCAGCAGCGCAGCGCGCCGCCAACGAAGGCCGCCAACGGAACACCGTCGCGCAGCAGGATGCGGTTGCCCGGCATCGCCGGTACGCGCTCGCCCCCGAGCAGCACGCCGGTGAGGTTCAGCGGATCGCAACCGGCGAGCACCACATGGTCGTCCGCGTAGGCCTCGCGGTGTCGCCGTAGCGCAGCAGCGGCGTCCGGCAAGGCGAACTGCTCGCCGGAGAATCCGGTGACGAAGCGTCCGCCGCGGATCTCGTCGCGCGCCTCCAGTCGCCGCAGCACGTAGTGCAGCTCGCGCCATGGCGGCAGCCGCGACTCGCGCTCGATCAGTGCGCGGAACACGACGCCGTAGCGGCGCAGCAGCAGGCGCGCGGTGGCCTCGACATCCCGTTCGGGCGCCGGCTCGCTGCGACGCCGGGCGCCGACCAGCGACCAGCGACCGGCACTCTCCAGGTTCTGGAACGACGCGCGTGCGCCGCCGCGGCGCAGCGCGCGCGACTTCCGCTCGGCCGGCGCGACCAGCGCGCGCAGTCCGGCGAAGCCGTCGGAAGTTGCCAGGCCCTGGCTCACCAGTTCGCCCAGGGCCGCCTCGACGTGGCTGCGCAGCAGGCCGGTGTCCTCAACCAGTTCGACAAAGAACGATGCGCCGTGCGCGCGCAGCACGTCCAGCACCGCGCGGGCCGCGCCGGACAGTTCGACCTCGTCGTCCGGCGGCGTCTGCCAGGCGGCGGCGCGGTCGCGCGGCAGCAGCAGGATCGGCGTCGCGCGTACCGGCCCGGACCGCCGGGCATCACCGCTGCCGGGCAGGCGCTGCCAGACGATGCGCCCGGACGCCGCGAGCTGGTCGAGCCAGGCGCAGTCGTAGTGCGGCAGTCGCGCCGGCAGGACTTCGCTTTCCCAGGCCGCGGCGGCAACGGCCACGCCTTCGAGCTGTGCCAGCACCGCCTCCAGCGCGACCGGGCCGTCGCGCGTCGCGCCGCCGGCGATGCCCTGCCACTCGAGCAGGAAGCGCATGCAGGCGGCGGGCGATACCGGCTCGAAACCGGCGCGTTTGCGCTCGCGCGTGTAACGGTGGATGCGCGCGAGGCGTCGCCGCTCGCACCACTGGGTCGGGCCGGCGCCGCCGAACTCGCCGCGCATGGCGTAGCCCTGCGCTTCGAGGGCGAGCAGGGCGATCTCCACATCCGACGCAGCGATCGCCAGCGGTGCCGCCAGCGCCGCCGCCGTGACCGGCCCGTGCAGTTCGAGCCGGCTGCGCAGCAGCTCGCGCAGTGCGGTGTCGCCATCCACGTCCGGTCCGAGTGCCGGCGCGCTGCCGTGCACCGTCGCGTGCGGCAGCACGGCGCGCAGTTCCCGCAGTCGCTCGGCCGCCACCCACAAGCCGTCGCCGTCCGTGGTGGCATCCAGCCGCGCGACGCGGCGGGCTGCGAGCAGCTCGTCGAGCATCGCCGTCCACGGCCGCAGCTCCTCGGCAGTCATGAAGCCATGCACGACCAGTGCATCGTGCAGCTCGTCGGCATTCGCCGGGTCCGGGTGCATCTCCTCGCGGACGCGTTCGACCGCCTGCGGGTCGATGCGTCCGAGGTCCGCGGCATCCTGCGGGTCGAGCGTGGGCGAGCGCACCGCGAGCGTGCGCCGCTCCTCGGCAGCGCCGTCGTCGAGGAAGGCATAGGGGCGCGCGTTGAGAATCGACGCGGACAACGGCGACGGCGCGGTCAGGTCGCGGCAGACGATCTCGACGGCGCCGGATTCGATGCCCCGGAGCAGGGCGAGAAAGCCGTCGGCGTCCATCACCTCGTGCAGGCAATCGCCGAGCGCGACCTGTACCAGCGGATGGTCCGGCACTTCGCGATCGCCCGGCAGGTTGTCCTGGCAGGCGACGGCATCCGGGAACGCGTGGGTCAGCAGGTCCTCGGCGTCGCTGCGCTGGAACTGCGGCGGCACGCGCTTGCCGTTGCGGTTGCGCGCCACCGCCAGTGCCACCGAGGCGGCCCAGCGCCAGCGTGTCGGGAACATCGGCGCCTGCAGCACGGCCTGCACCAGCTTGTCGCCCGCGCTGTTCGAATGCAGGAATCCGCGCACGTCCTCCAGCGGAAAGCTGTGTGTCGGCCCGAGTGACAGCACCAGCGAATCGTCGAGGGCCGCCGCCTGCAGCTCGAAGTTGAACTGGCGGCAGAAGCTCTTGCGCAGCGCCAGCCCCCAGGCGCGGTTGATGCGCGAACCGAGCGGCGCGTGGATCACCAGGTGCGTGTCGCCGACCTCGTCGAAGAAGCGCTCGAAGACGATCCGCTGCTGCGTCGGCAACAGGCCGAGCGACGTCTGCGCAGCGGCGTAGTAGTGCGCGAGCTGCTGTGCGGCGGCGCCATCGAGATGGAGGCGGTCGCGCAGCCAGCGCTCGCAGCCGTCGACGCCCGCGTCGATCAGCTGCTGTCCGGCGCTTTCGCGCAGCCGCGACACCGCGGCCGACAGCTCGTCGCTGCGCCCCGGCGCCTCGCCGAACCAGAACGGCATGTTCGGCGGCTGGCCCTTGGCATCCTCGACGCGCACGCGGCCGGTTTCGACTTTCAGAATCCGGTACGAGGTATTGCCGAGCTGGACGATGTCGCCGGGCAGGCTCTCGAAGGCGAAATCCTCGTTGAGCGTGCCGACGCGCTGGTCCTCGGGCGCGAGCACGACCTCGTAATCGAACTGGTCGGGGATCGTTCCGGCGTTGGTCACTGCGGTGAGCTTGGCGCCGCGGCGGCCGCGCAGGCGGCGGTTGACTACGTCGTAGTGCAGCAGCGCGCCGCGGCGGCCGCGGCGGCTGGCGAAGCCGTCGGCGAGCATCTGCACGATGGCCTCGAAGCGTTCGAGCGACAGCGCGCGGTAGGGCAGTGCACGCGTGCAGGCGGCGTGCAGCTCCTCCAGCCCCCACTCGCGGCACGCGACCTCGGCGGTGATCTGCTGCGCGAGGACATCGAGCGGCGCCAGCGGCAGGCGTACGCGGTCCAGCTCCGCGCGCTGCACGCAGTCGAGCAGCGCGGCGCATTCGGCGAGATCGTCGAGCGACAGCGGGAACAACCGCCCCTTGGGCAGGGCCTTGACCGCATGGCCCGAGCGACCGACGCGCTGCAGCCAGGCGTTGATCGAGCGCGGCGAGCCGAGCTGGCAGACCAGGTCGACCTCGCCGATGTCGATACCCAGTTCGAGCGATGCGGTCGCGACCAGCGCCTTGAGCTGGCCGGACTTCAGGCGCTGCTCGGCGCGCAGCCGGTGTTCCTTGGCGAGGCTGCCGTGGTGCGCGGTCACATGCTCCTCGCCGATGCGCTCGGCCAGATGCCGGGCCACGCGTTCGGCCATGCGTCGCTGGTTGACGAAGATCAGCGTCGTGCGGTGTTCTTCGGTGAACTGCGCGAGGCGGTCGTAGATCTCGGTCCAGACCTCGTTGGCCATCACCGGCGTCAGCGGCGACTTCGGCAGCTCTAGCGCCAGGTCGCGCCGGCGGACGTGACCGGTGTCGACTATGGCGCAGTCGCGATCGGCACGGCCGACGAGAAAGTGCGCCATGGTCTCGATCGGCTTCTGCGTCGCCGACAGGCCGATGCGCAGCGGCGGGTGTTCGCAGATCGCGTCGAGCCGTTCGAGTGTCAGTGCCAGGTGCGCGCCGCGCTTGCTGCCGGCCACGGCGTGCAGTTCGTCGACGATGACGCTGCGCACCGACCCGAGCATCGTGCGCCCGGCTTCGGACGTCAGCAGGATGAACAGCGACTCCGGCGTCGTCACGAGGATGTGCGGCGGCGCGCGGCGCATGCGTTCGCGCTCCAGCGTGCTGGTGTCGCCGGTGCGCACCGCGTCGCGGATCGGCACGTCGCCCAGGCCCATCGTCTGCAGCCGTTCGCGGATGCCGGACAGCGGTGCCTGCAGGTTCTTCTGGATGTCGTTCGACAGCGCCTTGAGCGGCGACACGTAGAGCACGTGCACCGCGTCGTCGAGACCGCGGCTCAGGCCTTCGACGACCAGATCGTTGATCGCGCCGAGGAAGGCTGCGAGGGTCTTGCCCGAGCCGGTCGGCGCCGTGATGAGCGTGTCGCGCCGCTGCGCGGTGACCTGCCAGGCCTGCCGCTGCACCTCGGTCGGCTGGCCGAAGCAGGACGTGAACCAGTCCGCCACGGCGGGATGGAACAGGCCGGCCAGCGGCCCGTCGGCCGCCGGACCCGTGTCCACCAGGGAAAGGGACTGCTGCATCACGCCAGCATAGCGCTGCACCGTGCGATCGGGCAGCGTCACCCGTGCCCGCGGGCGCAAGTGCCGGATTCCATCGTGCAAAAAACCTTCAGACTGGCGGCCATGTCGGTATCCCGTATCGCCATCGTCGGAGCCGGCGCAGCCGGACTCGCGGCCGCGGCCAGCCTGCAGGCCGCAGGCGGCGACGTCGTGCTGTTCGACAAGGGCCGGTTCCCGGGCGGGCGGCTGGCGACCCGCGACAGCCCCTGGGGCGGTTTCGATCATGCAGCGCAGTTCCTGCGGCTGCGCGACGCCGGTTTGCGCGACGAGGCTGCGCGCTGGTGCCGTGCGGGCTGCCTGGCCGGGTGGCCGCAACAGGCGGCGGAGGTTCCGGCGTGGGTCGGGACGCCGTCGATGCGCGCGCTTGCCGCGGCCTGGGCGCGACCGTTCGAACTGCATGGCGGGCAGGCGGTGCAGGCCATCGACGGCACGCCCTTTTCGTGGTCGCTGCGCTTCGCCGGAGGCGGTGTCGCCGGGCCGTTCTCGCGCGTGCTGGTCACCGTTCCGGCACCCCAGGCGCGGCCCTGGTTCGCCGACAGCGGGATCGCCCCGGCGCTCGCGGCCATCCGCTATGCGCCGTGCTGGACGATGATGTGGGTGCCGGCTGCCGGTCGGCTACCGCCGGAGACCGTGTTCGGCGCCGCGGCCGACGGCCTGGACTGGATCGCGCGCGAAGATGGCAAACCGGGACGCGATGGCGCGCCGCGTTATCTCGTCCATGCAGACGCCGACTGGAGCACCGCACATCTCGATGAAGACGGTCCCGACGTCGCCGTCGCGCTCCGGCAGCGGGCGGCGACACGGCTCGGGATCGACGCCGCAGCCGTTCACGCCGTCGCGCACCGCTGGCGGCATGCACGGGTGACCGGGGCGGCGCAGCAGCCGGTTCTCTCCAGCGGCGACGGACGCTACTACGCCGGCGACGGGTGTCTCGGCGGTCGCGTCGAGGCGGCGCTGCTCAGCGGCCGCGCGGCGGCGCAACGGATCCTCGAGGACGGCGACGATCGATGAGGGGCCTGGTGCGCTGCCTTCGATCGTGCGCCTGGCCGGGTGGCCAGCCCGCGCGGTGATCCTGCTAGGCTGGCGCGCCATTTTCATCGGAGTCTCGCATGCGCGCTGTCGTGGTCACCGGCGTCTCCACCGGCATCGGCCGGGCAACGGCCTCGTTGCTGGCGGCGCGCGGCTTCCAGGTCTTCGGCTCCGTGCGCAAGCTGGCGGACGCCGCGCCGCTGTCGTCGCAGCTCGGCGACGCCTTCGTGCCGCTGGTGTTCGACGTGACCGACGACGGTGCCGTGCGCGATGCCGCCGCGCAGGTCCGCGAGCGTCTGGCCGGCCATCGCCTCGCCGGTCTGGTCAACAACGCGGGCGTCGCGGTGGCCGGGCCGCTGACGCACCTGCCGATCTCGGAATTCCGCTGGCAGCTCGAGGTGAACCTGGTCGGACCGATGCTGGTCGCGCAGGCCTTCCTGCCGCTGCTCGGCACCGATCCGGCGCTGCTGGGCGAGCCGGGCCGCATCGTCAATCTCAGCTCGGTCGGCGGCAAGCTCGGCGCACCGTTTCTCGGGCCCTACGTCGCCTCCAAGTTCGGCCTCGAAGGCTTGTCGGACAGCCTGCGCCGCGAGCTGCAGTTCTACGGTGTCGACGTGATCATGGTCGCGCCCGGGCACGTGGCCACGCCGATCTGGGACAAGGCCGAGGAAGTGGACGTCCGCCCCTACGAGGCCTTGCCGACGGCGCCCGCGCTGCGCAAGTTCCGTGACTTCTTCATCACCGAAGGCAAGAAGGGGTTTCCGCCGGAGAAGATCGCCGGCGTGATCCACGAGGCACTGACCGCCAAGCGGCCGAAGACCCGCTACGCCGTCGTGCCCGGCAAGCTGCAGAACTGGACGATTCCGCGCCTGCTGCCGGCGCGCGTCGTCGACCGCGTCATCGGCGCGCAGTTGGGGCTCAAGCGTCGCGCCTGAGCAGCGCCCGATGCGGCTCAACAAGTACATCAGCGGGACCGGCGCGTGCTCGCGCCGTGAAGCCGACGCCTGGATCGAGGCCGGGCGCGTCCGGGTCAACGGTGCGGTCGCGACCCTGGGCACGCAGGTCAACGACGGCGACGAGGTGAAGGTCGACGGCCGCATCGTCGGCGCGCGCGCGCAGCAGCACGTCTACATCGCGCTCAACAAGCCGGTGGGCATCACCTGCACGACCGAGCGTCACGTGCCCGGCAACATCATCGACTTCGTCGGCCACCGCGAACGCATCTTCCCGATCGGGCGTCTCGACAAGGAGTCCGAGGGCCTGATTCTGCTGACCAGCAACGGCGACATCGTCAACGAGATCCTGCGCGTCGAGAACCACCACGAGAAGGAATATCTGGTGACCGTCGACCGCGACATCACCGGCGCCTTCCTTGCCGGCATGGCGCGCGGCGTGCGCCTGCCCGAGCTGAACGTCACGACGAAGCCCTGCCGCATCGAGCGCGCGCCGCAGCGCCCGGACCGCGTGTTCCGCATCGTGCTCACGCAGGGCCTCAACCGCCAGATCCGCCGCATGTGCGCCGTGTTCGGCTACGACGTGCGCCGCCTGCAGCGCGTGCGCATCATCAACCTGACGCTCGGCGGCCTCAAGGTCGGCAAGTGGCGCGACCTCACCGCAGCCGAGCGCCACGGCCTGCTGCCGCAGCGTACGCAGTGGTAGCGGTTCTGCGCGACGTCGACAAGCCGCTAAACTGATGCCGCCCGGGAGGAATCGCCATGCCGAACGCACCCGTCACCAACACGCTGAAGCAAAAGGTTCACGAGCTCGCAGAGCAGCTGCCTGAGAACGCGACGTGGCGCGACGTCGCCTATCAGGCTGCGGTGCGAGCCGAAGCCGAGGAGGGCCGCGCCGATATCGTCGCCGGCCGTGTGGTCGATGGCGATGAAGTGCTTCGCTGGATCGACAGCTGGGGCACCGACCATGAACTCGAAGCGCCGCGGCTCCATCGGTGAAGCTGCGCTTCACCAATCGCGCAACGCGCGACCTGCAACGGCTGCGAGCCTTTATCGCCGACGACAATCCGCTTGCAGCCAGACGCAAGATCGACGTGCTGCGCCGCTCGATCCGAACTTTGCTCGATCAGCCGCAGATTGGCCGGGAGATCGACCAGGCCAGTGGAATGCGCCAGTGGATCGCCGGCGACTATGTTGTTCGCTACTTCATCGACGACCAGATCCTCACCGTCAACAGAATCTGGCACGGCAAGGAAGAGCGGCCGGCGCTGGGATAGACCGCGATGCGCTCACTATTCGATCAATATGAGCAAGAAGAGAATCGTCTGACTCATGCATTGATGTCGTCCTTGGACAAGGACGGCACGCTGCTTCGAAGCTTCATCCGCGACTTTGCAGGTTTGAGGCCAGGCGGACACCGTTTCGAGGTCGTTGAACAAGGCTTTCCCGGTATGACCGTGGACAGTCCAGAAGAGGCGGAGCGTCGTGGCCTTCCGGATGGGTGTATCAGAGACGAGACGGGATGGGCGTTGCTGATCGAGAGCAAGATCACTGCGGAACTGAGCTCGGATCAACTTCGTCGGCACATCAATACGGCACGGCGATACGGCTTGGAAGGGAGCTCGTTGCTCGTCCTTTGCGTGCGAACTGGTGCGGTGCGACTTCCGGATGAGGCGCAAGTCCGACACTGGTCCGAGCTTTACGCTTGGTTACAGCGCCAAGCGACGGTGTCGCCTTGGGCGCGATGGTGCGCGGAGTACTTCGAGATTGCGGAGGCAAAGTTCAAATTGACTGAAGGGACACTAACCGTGTTTGCCGGCATTCCGTTTGATGACAGCGAAGCTCCATACAACTACGCCCAGGCGAAGCGGATATTGGGCCTGTTGCGCGCAAAGGTTTTAGAAGATCGGCGCTTGGTGAGTCGACTGAGTGCAGACGCTGAGAGCGCCGGACGTCTAGCTATCACCGGAAGCCGCGGGACAGCTGTCTGGGACTTCATTTCCATACTGCGCGACGGGACTTCGCAGATGTTCACGCAGTATCCGCACCTCACGCTTGCCATACACTCGGACGCACTGCTGGCGTATGTGACCGTCCCCAATGGAACAAAGCCCGCGGTGCGCAGCGCCATCGTGACGGATTCGTACGAGAAATTCGAAAGTCTGATGGCGCGGATCGCGGCGAACCTGGACACGGTGCTCGCCACAACTGCGCCGACAGCACAACCGAGCGTTTTCATTGTCCAGAGGCACTACAAGTCGCAGCGCTCCGAGCCAATACACGATGCGAGGCTCGTCTTTGACCTGAGAACGGCGGTCGGCCGTGGCGGCGGGGTGAAGCGGCAGCCGGAGTGGTTGCGAGCGGCTTGGGAAGTCATGCGTGGCCGCCGGTCCAACCTTCAGATGCAGGTTGGAGTGACTCTGCCTTATTCGACGTGCGACGTGGTCAGGTCAACGGAGGTTGCGACGCTTGTTGCGGAGATCTGGCTGGCTTGCGCTCCATTGCTCGACGCAGCGAAGCAAGCCACCGCCCCGGACCGCTAGTCCCTGAAATTCTCGAACTGCAGCGGCAGTTCGAACTCGGTCTTGCGCAGCAGGGCGATGGTGGCCTGCAGGTCGTCGCGTTTCTTGCCGGTGACCTTGAGCTTGTTGCCGTGGATCTGCGCCTCGACCTTGATCTTGGATTCCTTGACCTTGGCGATGATCTTCTTGGCGATGGCCTGTTCGATGCCCTGCTTGACCGTGATCTTCTGTTTGGCGCGCGACAGGTTCACCTCCGGCTCGGCGGCATCGAGGCAGCGCAGGTCGATGTGACGTGCGGCGAGGCGCGGATGCAGGATGTCCTGCATCTGCTTGAGCTGGAAGTCGTTCGGCGCGCTCAGCGTGATGACGAATTCGTCGAGATCGATCGCGGCATCGGCGCCGCGGAAGTCGAAGCGGTTGCCGAGTTCGCGGCGGGCCTGGTCGACGGCATTGGTGAGTTCGTGCTTGTCGACTTCGGAAACGATGTCGAAGGAGGGCATGGTCGGTTCTCGCGTGCGGGTTCGGATCAGATGGCGGCGAGCAGGGCATCGAGATCGTCGGCGCCGAAACTGGCCGCCTGCGTGGTCCCGCCTTCCAGCAGGGCCTGCGCCAGTGCGGCCTTGCGCTGCTGCAGCTCCTGGATCTTCTCTTCCACGGTGGCGCTGCAGATCAGCTTGTAGATGAACACCGGTTTTTCCTGGCCGATGCGGTGGGCACGGTCGCTCGCCTGGTTCTCGGCGGCCGGGTTCCACCACGGGTCGTAGTGGATCACGGTGTCGGCGGCCGTCAGGTTCAGGCCGACGCCGCCGGCCTTGAGGCTGATCAGGAACACCGGCACCTCGCCGCGCTGGAAGCGCTCGACGAGCGCGCCGCGATCGCGGGTTGCGCCGGTCAGTTCGAGGAAACGCAGGCCGCGCTCGCGCAGGGCGGTGCCGATCAGGGCCAGCATCTCGGTGAACTGCGAGAACACCAGCACGCGCCGGTCCTCGGCGATCAGCTCGTCGAGCAGTTCGAGCAGGTGGTCGAGCTTGGCGGATTCGTTGACCGTGGCCGCGCCATCGAGCTTGACCAGGCGCGGGTCGCAGCAGACCTGGCGCAGCTTGAGCAGCGCGTCGAGCACGACGATGCCCGACTGCTCCAGTCCGCGTGCGGCGACGGCGTCGCGCACGCGGGTCTCCTGCAGCGCGCGCAGCGATTCGTAGAGGTCGCGCTGGCGCTCGTCGAGGTCGACCGCGCGCAGGATCTCGGTGCGCGGCGGCAGTTCCGGCGCCACGTCTTCCTTGCGGCGGCGCAGGATCAGCGGCGCGACGCGGCGGTTGAGCCGTTCCTGGCGGTGCGCGTTGCCGTGCTTCTCGATCGGGGTGCGGTACAGCGTCGCGAACGTGCGCTCGCTGCCGAGCAGGCCGGGCTCGACGGCGTCCATCTGCGCCCACAGTTCGCCGAGATGATTCTCCAGCGGCGTGCCGGTGACGGCGAGCCGGCGCTGGGCGCGGATCTCTCGGACGACGCGTGCGGCCTGCGTGCGCGCGTTCTTGATCGTCTGTGCCTCGTCGAGGACCAGCAGCCCGAACTCGCGGCGCTTGAGCAGGGCATGGTCGCGTGCCAGCAGCGGGTAGGTGGTGATGACGAGGTGCGCGTGCGCGATCTGCGCGTACAGCTCGCGGCGATCCGGGCCGTGCAGCACCAGCAGCTGCAGCTCCGGCGCGAAGCGGCGCGCCTCGGCGCGCCAGTTGGCGACGAGGCTGGTCGGCACGACGATCAGCACCGGCTTCTTCAGACGGCCGCGTGCGCGCTCGGTCCAGATGTGGGCCAGCACCTGCACGGTCTTGCCCAGGCCCATGTCGTCGGCGAGGATGCCGCCGAGTCCGGCGGACGCCAGGAAATCCAGCCACGCCAGGCCCTGTTGCTGATACGGGCGCAGCGTGGCGCGGAAGCCTTCGGCGACGGCCGCCGGCTCGCGCGCCGCGTTCAGTCCGGCCAGGCGCTCGCGCAGCGGGTTGCTGCCGGCCAGGCGCAGCGGCAGCTCGTCGAGGATCGCCGCCTGCGGCAGGCGCATGCGCAGCGCGCCGTCGTCCGCATTCCGCGTATCGGTCTGCTGCGACAACCATTCGGTGAGCGGTTCGATCAGCGCGCGCAGGCGCGCCAGCGGCAGCGGCACGCGCCGGCGTTCGTCGACGGCGGCCAGCCACACCGCGTCCGGTGCCTCGTTCGGCGCCGGCTCCGCAGGAAACCCCGGGTCGGCCAGCGCCGCGCGCAGCACCGGCACCAGGTCGATGCGTTCGTCGCCGACCTCGATGCCCAGGTGCAGATCGAACCAGGCGCCGCCACGGTCGACGACGTCGATCCGCCAGTCGCTGGGGGCCGGCAGCAGCTCGACCGGAAAGTCCTCGCCGAACTCCAGCGTGAAGCCCGCGGCGGCGAGCCGCGGCAGGACCTTGGCAAGGTGATCGGGCGATGCGGGACGGCCCTCGCCGCGTTCGAGGATGTGGTCGCCGGTGCCGAAGCGGGCGAGCTCGTCGTCGTCGAGGAACAGGCCGACGACGGCGTCGGCCGGCATCAGGTTGAAGCCACGCAGCTGGTCGAGGACCTCGCCCTCGAAGGCGTGCTGCCGCTCGACCGGCGCGGCGTCATCGTCGATGCCGGCGCCGTGGCCGTCGGCAGCGAAACGCCGGCCGCCATAGTCGAAGCAAAGCCGGGCGACGCCGACGCGGGAGACCGGCAGCCGGCGCGAGCGCACGGCGAAGCGCTCCGTCCGCAGCTCGAGGATCGCCCGTAGCGATGCCCGGCGGGCATCCAGATCCAGGCTCAGCTGCGCCGGTTCGCCCTTGGGCGTGGCGGCGGCCGGCAGCGTGGGCGGGGACGAGTGGGGCATCTCGCGGAGCGGATCGGACAGGACAGCCGTACAGGCTAGCAAAACCGGCTGTGGCGCCGCTGAACCCGCCGGCGGCGGCTTTCGTCGCTTCCGGCCTTCTGCGAGGTGACATGACAGGCCCGCTTCCTGCTAGTTTCGGCGCGTCACTCAAAATTCACCGAAAAGACGCGAAACTGAAATGAAACTGTGCTGGTCCGCCGGCAGCGCCTGCGTCAATGGGCTGCAACTGAGCTTCGAACAGGCCGGACCGCCGCAAGGCGAGCCGCTGCTGCTGGCGATGGGTCTGGGCGGACAGCTCATCCACTGGCCGGACGCGCTGTGCGAGCGCCTGGTCGCGCAGGGGTTTCGCGTGATCCGCTTCGACAACCGTGATGCCGGCCTGTCGGCGGAGGCCGACCGCGGGCGGGCGATCAACCTGCCGCGCGACTGGCTGCGCTCGCGTCTGGGTCTGCCGACCGCTTCGAACTACAGCCTGCACGATCTCGCCGACGATGCCGTGGGTCTGCTCGACGAGCTCGGCATTTCGCGGGCCCACCTGGTCGGCGTGTCGATGGGCGGGATGGTCGCGCAGATCGCCGCGGCACGGCAGCCGCGTCGTGTGAAAAGCCTGACCTCGATCATGTCGAGCACCAATCATCCGAAACTTCCGCCGGCGCGCTTCGACGTGCTGTGGCGCATGGCCGGTATCGGGCCGCGCCCGAAGACGCGCGAACAGGTGATCCGGCGATCGACGGCCATGCTGCGCCGTGTCGGCAGCCCGGGCTTCCCCACGCCCATCGAGTATCGCCGCCAGCTCGTCGGTCGCGCCTACGACCGGGCTTTCCGCCCGCGCGGCGTCATCCGCCAGACGCACGCGATTCTCGCCACCGGTAGCTTCGAGGCGCTGCTGCCGCAGATCGGCGCACCGACCCAGGTGATTCACGGGCTCAACGATCCGTTGCTGCGCCCGGCCTGCGGCCAGCGCAGCGCGAGCCTGATCCGCGGCGCCCGGCTGGAGCTGATTCCCGGCATGGGCCACGACATGCCGCCGAGCCTGATGCCGCGCTGGGCCGAACTGATCGCCGCGAACGCCGCGCGCGCCTGAACGCTTTGTAGGAGCGCACCCGGGTGCGCTCCTACAGAAGTGCGCTCAGTTTCCCGGCGCCAGCCTGTACACCTTGCCGTCGAAAGCGGTGATGTACAGCTCGCCGGCGCCATCCTCGCCGAAGGAACTCGGATTGCCGGGAAGCGTGCCGAGCAGGTCGATGCGGACGCCTGCGCCATCGCGGCGCAGCGCCCAGACTTCGCGCGAGCAGAAATCGGCGAAGACATAGCGGCCGGTCAGGGCCGGAATCGCCTCGCCGCGGTAGACATGGCCGCCGGTGACACTGCAGCGGCCGTTGCCATGGTCGTACTCGTAGATCGGCGGCGTCGCGTTGCCTGGATCGGGATCACCTTCGTTGTAGACCTGCGTGCCTTCGAACTTGCGCCAGCCGTAGTTGCCGCCACGCTCGACGATGTTGATCTCCTCGAGCGCGCCCTGGCCGACATCGGCCACCCAGAGTTCGCCGGTGTCGCGGTCGAAGCTCGCGCGGAACGGGTTGCGCAGCCCATACGCCCAGATTTCGCTGCGGGCGCCGGGCGCGTCGACGAAGGGATTGTCGTCCGGAGCGCCGTCGTCGGTGTCGATGCGCAGGATCTTGCCGAGCAGCGTGCCGAGGTTCTGCGCGTTGTTCTGCGGATCGCCGGCGCCGCCGCCGTCGCCGGAGGCGATATAGAGCCTGCCGTCGGATCCGAAGCCGAGCCAGCCGCCGTTGTGGTTCTCGAACGGCTGGTCGTAGCTCAGCAGTTCCGACTCGATCCCCGGGAGTTCGCCGTCGAGCGGCGAGAAGCGCGAGATCACCGTGCGGCGTTGCGGCTGAAGCGGCGTCGGCTCCGGTGTGTAGTTGACGTAGACGATGCCGTTGTCGGCGTAGGCTGGATCGAAGGCGAAGCCGAGCAGCCCCATCTCGCCGCCGGAGTCGTCGACCCTTTCGCGCAGGTCGAGAAACACGTCGCGCGTGTCTGCACCGGCGTCGTTGTCGAAGATCTGGATCAGGCCGTTGCGCATGGCGACGACCGCCCGGCCATCGTCGCCCGGCACCGTCGCGAAGGCCAGCGGCTGATCGAAGCTCAGCGCCGGAAACGCCTCGACGATGTCGACGGCCAGCACCGGCGGTGGGCTCGCGTCATCGAAGCCGCCGCCGCCCCCGCAAGCGGTGAGCAGGTTCACGACGGACGCGAGCGCCGTGACGGTAACGGAACGATGTCGGCAGTCATCCATGACGACGCTCCTGGGAGGGTCCGGTGATCCGTTCTACGCGGGTTCGCCGCCGTTGTCAGCCGGGTTCGACACGCATACGCTGGCGCCGCCAATCCATGGGGGGAGCTGACGATGACGATCACACCGCTTTACGCCGGCCTGCTGGCAATCCTGTTTCTCGCGCTGAGCCTGCGCGTCGTGCAGAAGCGCTCGAACGTGAGTCTCGGCGACGGCGGCGACCCGGAGCTGCTGCGGCGCATCCGCGGTCACGGCAACTTCGCCGAGTACGTGCCGCTGATCCTGCTGATGATGGCGATGCTGGAGGTCGGCGGTGCGACGCCGGCGTGGCTGCTGCACCTGCTCGGGGCGACGCTGGTGGTCGCGCGCGTGCTGCACGGCATTGCGCTGTCGTACACCGCCAAATGGAAGTTCGGCCGCTTCTACGGCACCTTGGTCACCTTCATCCTGCTGCTGGTGCTGGCCCTGCTGTGTGTCTGGCGCGGCATCGCCGCGCTGCTGGTTTGAGCATGCTGGGCTCCAAGCCCCACTCGCCGTCCAGCGAACGCAACCGCGAGCCGATCCTCGCGGTGCTGCGGCGCCACTTCGCCGATCGCCGCTGTGTGCTGGAGATCGGCAGCGGTACCGGGCAACACGCCGTGCACTTCGCCGCGGCGCTGCCGCACCTGGTCTGGCAGTCCGCGGACCGTCCGTCGTACCTGCCGGGCATCCGCGCCTGGCTCGCCGAAGCGGGTCTGCCGAATACGCCCGAGCCGCGGGTGCTCGACGTCAACGACGCGGACTGGCCAGAAGGTCCGTTCGACGCCGTCTACAGCGCCAACACGCTGCACATCATGGGCTGGCCGGAGGTCGAGCGCCTGTTCACGCGGCTGCCGCAGGTCGTCGGCGAGGACGCGAAACTCGCGATCTACGGGCCGTTCAACTACGGCGGGCGCTTCACCAGCGACAGCAACGCCGCCTTCGATGCGCGGCTGCGCGGCGATGCCGCGCACATGGGCATCCGCGATTTCGAGGCGGTGGACGCGCTGGCACGTGGCATCGGGTTCAGGCTGGTGGAGGATGTCGCGATGCCGGCCAACAACCGCTGTCTGGTCTGGCGACGATGAGCCGGAGGAAACAGGCTCAGGGTACGGTCTGCCCCTGCGAGTCGGGCCGGCCGTACCGCGATTGCTGCGAGCCCTATCACCAGGGCGCGGCGGCGCCGACGCCGGAGGCGCTGATGCGCTCGCGCTACAGCGCCTACGCCCTGCGCCTGTCGCTGTACCTGCTCGCGACCTGGCATCCGAGCACCCGTCCGCCGCCGGACGAAGTGGACCTGGGCGAGACGCGCACGGCATGGCTCGGGCTCAGGATCGTCCGCAGCGGGCAGAGCGGCGAGGACGAGGGCGTCGTCGAGTTCGTGGCGCGGTACCGGGTCGGCGGTGCCAGTGCGGTGCGACTGCACGAGACCAGCCGCTTCGTGCGCGAGCACGGTGTCTGGTTCTACGTCGATGGTGTGGTCAAGTCCGGTTGACGGATGGCTGGCGCCGATGCCGCGCGCCGATGTCACAACCGGGCTCGCTGCGTCGTCTCATCGGCAATACCCGCCTGCCGGAGACCCACGATGATCACGACACTCGTCCACCACCAGATCCGCCGCTTCGAACGCGCCGCCGGCTACGACGCGAGCTACCTGCACGAGCTGGCCGACGCCAGTCTCGGTGCGTTCCGGCGCTTTGCCGGCGTGCGGGCGCTGTCGTCCTTCCGCGAGGACGTGCCGCTGGACGCCTGGTACGCGGCGAAGATCGCCGCGACGCTGGCGCAGGACTGTGGCCCCTGCCTGCAGCTCAACGTCACGCTCGGCGCCCGCGACGGTCTGCCGGCCGCCCAGCTGCGCGCGATGCTGACGGGCGATCTCGCGGCGATGGGCGACGATGCGGCCCTGGTCTGGCGCTATGCGCGCGCGGTATGCGTGCGGGACTTCGAGGCCGACCTGCTGCGCGAGCAGATCGTCGGCCGCTGGGGGCGGCGCGCACTGGCTTCGGTGGCGCTGCAGATCGCGGTCGCCGGCCTCTATCCGACGCTCAAGGTCGCCTTCGGCCACGGCAAGGCCTGCAGCCGTATCCGCGTCGGCGAAGAGGACATCGTGCCGCGGTTGGCGGCAGGCTCGGTGGCGTGAGCACTGCCGTGGATACCGCGCTGGGGTTCGAGCCGCATCGGGCCTGGCTGCGTGGCCTGGCCTACCGCATGCTCGGCTCCCAGGCCGAGGCCGAGGACGCCGTGCAGGACGCCTGGCTGCGCTGGAACGGTGCGGACGTCGCCGCCGTGCAGAATCCGCGCGCCTTCCTGGCGCAGACGGTCACGCGCCTGTGCCTGGACCGTCTCAAGTCGGCGCAGGCGCAACGTGAGCACTACGTCGGCCCGTGGCTGCCCGAGCCGATGGTCGAGACCCTCGCTGCCGGGGACGACCCGGCGCTCGCGGCCGAGCGTGCCGCCGACGTCAGCGTCGCCTTCATGCTCGCGCTGGAACGCCTGTCGCCGCTGGAGCGCGCCGCTTTCCTGCTGCACGACGTCTTCGACTGCGACTTCGCCGAGATCGCCGAGGCGCTGGGGCGCAGCCCCGCGGCCTGCCGGCAGCTGGCGACGCGGGCCCGCGAGCAACTGCGCAGCGAGCGCCCGCGCTTCCGCCCGCGTGCCGACGAGGCGCGCCGCCTGCTCGATGCCTTCGAGCAGGCGATCGCCTCCGGCGATGCGACGCGCTTCAAGGCCCTGCTGGCCGACGACGTGCGCTTCGTCTCCGACGGCGGCGGACGCATTGCCGCCGCGCGCATCGTCGTCGAGGGGCTGGAGCGCGTGACCAAGACCTGGCTCGGCTTCGCCGGCAAGCACCCGCCGCCGCCGGGTACCGGTTTCGAGCGCATGCGCATCAACGGCCTGCCGGGCCTCGTCGTCCGCGGCCCCGACGGGGTCGTGATCCAGACCGTGGCGATCGAGACCGACGCGCGCCAGCACATCACCGCCTTCTACGTCGTGCGCAATCCGGAAAAGCTGCGCGGCCTGTGAAGCGCTCCACAGTGCGCCGGTCGCCGCCGGACGCGTCGCCCCCGGAACCGGCACGCTTCGTGCAACTACCGATTCAGCGCTGAGCCGGATCGATCCGGACACGCCGGCCGAGCATGCCGGCAGCGGGCCTTCGCCGCATGCTTGTCACCTCGATTCAGTAGAGTCTGCGGACTCGACGGGAGGACAAGGATGACCGACCCAGGCATGACGCCCCCGAGGACGACACCTCCGGGGATGACGCTGTACAGCTTTGCCGCATCGCAATCGAGCGAGAAGGTGCGCTGGGCGCTGGATGCCGCCCATCTGCGCTACCGCGAGCATCGGCTCACGCCGTTCCTGCACCACGCCAGCAACCTGCGCATCGGCGGCAGCCTCGGCGTGTCGCTGCCGACACTGCAGGCCGACGGCGAACTGGTGCAGGACAGCACGCAGATCCTCGAATGGCTGGAGCGCCACCGCGCACCGTTCACGCTGATCCCGGCGGACGTGGAGGCCCGCGCCGAGGTCATGCGCTACGAGGCGCGCTTCGATCACATCGGCATGCACGTGGTGCGCCTGATGTACGCCACCCTGCTCGCGGACGCGGACCTGGTGCGCCGGCTGTGGTCGCTCGATGCCGGCTTCGTGCAGGCGCGGCTGCTGCGCGCTGCGTTCCCGGTGATCCGCGGCCTGTTCCAGCGCGGCCTGGGCATGGAGCCGGTGCTGATCGAGCACTCGCGCAAGGTGGTCGAGCGGGCGCTCAACGAACTCGGCCGGGTCGTTGATGGCGGCCGGGTCTACCTCGCCGCCGACCGCTTCACCGTGGCCGACATCACCGCGGCGTCGCGACTGGCGCCGCTGATCTGCCCGAACGAGCATCTCGTGTTCTCGGACCCGGAGTACCGTGACGCGATGATGCCGCTGATGGAACGCTGGCACGACCATCCGGGCGCCGGCTGGGTGCGCGAGATGTACCGCCTGCACCGGCATGTACAGCCGGCCAGGCCGGCGGGCGCACCGCCGCAGGCGGCTGCGGCCTATCGTCGCCGTCGGCGCCTGCAGGGCGCGCAACGCAAGGTCGTGGACAAGGGCTGAGCGCTCCGCTCGCTCTCGTGGACGCGCACCCGGCGCGTCCGCGCCGGCCGTGCCTGAGAGGCGCGCCTACGTCAGTTGCTCGATCTCTTCGGCGGCCGCAAGCCACTGTTCTTCCAGCGTGGCGAGGTCGGTCTTGAGTTCGTTCTGTTCGCGCCCGAGCTGCGCGATCTCGGCAGCCTGCGTGCTCGCGTACAGTGCCGGATCGGCGAGCCGGACATCGAGTTCCGTCAGCCGCTTCTGCAGCTTGGCGATCTGCGCGTCGAGTTTCTTCACAGTGTCGCGCAGCGGCTTGAGGCGTTCGCGCTGTCCGGCGCCGTCGCGGCGCTGATCCCTGGCCGTCTCCGCCGCCCGCGAGCGCGACGGTGCGCTGGCATCGCGGCTCGACAGCAGGCGCGCGTAGTCGTCCAGATCGCCGTCGTAGGCTTCGCAGGCGCCGCCGGCGACGAGCCAGAAATCGTCGCAGGTCGCGTTCAGCAGGTGGCGGTCGTGCGAGACCAGGATCATCGCGCCGGCATAGTCCGCCAGCGCCGTCTCCAGCGCATGGCGCATGTCCAGGTCGAGATGATTGGTCGGCTCGTCGAGCAGCAGCAGGTTGGGGCGCTGGTAGACCACCAGCGCCAGCGCGAGCCGCGCCTTCTCGCCGCCGGAGAACGGACCGACCGGCTCGAAGGCGCGGTCGCCGCGGAAGTTGAAGCCACCGAGAAAGTCGCGGAACTGCTGCTCGGTGCCCTGCGGATGGATGCGGCGCAGGTGCACGACCGGGGAGGCTTTGAGATCCAGGTGCTCGACCTGATGCTGGGCGAAGTAACCGACGCGCAGGTCCGGCGACCGCATGACGTCGCCGCCCAGCGGTGCGAGTTCGCCGGCCAGGGTGCGGATCAGCGTCGACTTGCCGGCGCCGTTGGCGCCGAGCAGGCCGATGCGCTCGCCGGGTGCCAGCAGCAGGCGCAGGTTCGTCAGGACGGTCTTGTCCGGGTAACCGGCGGCGGCCTTGTCCATGCGGATCAGCGGGGAGGGCAGTTTCTCGGGCACCGGAAACTCGAACGAGAACGCCGAATCCCAGTGCGCGGGTGCCACCAGTTCCATGCGCTCCAGCGCCTTGACCCGGCTTTGCGCCTGGCGCGCCTTGCTCGCCTTGGCCTTGAAGCGGCGGATGAAGCTTTCGAGATGCGCGATGCGGGCCTGCTGCTGCGCGTACTGCGCCGCCTGCAGGCGCAGGCGCTCGGCGCGCTGGCGCTCGAACTGCGAGTAGTTGCCGGTATACAGCGTCGCCGTCGTCCCTTCGAGGTGCAGCGTGTGGCCGGTCACCGCATCGAGGAACTCGCGGTCGTGCGAGATCAGCAGCAGGGTGCCGGCGTAGCCGGTCAGCCAGGTCTGCAGCCAGATCACCGTATCGAGATCGAGGTGATTGGTCGGCTCGTCGAGCAGCAGCAGGTCGGAGCGGCACATCAGCGCGCGGGCGAGGTTCAGGCGCATGCGCCAGCCGCCCGAGAAGCTGGCCACCGGGCGATCCTGCTCGTCGGCGGAAAAGCCCAGGCCGTGCAGCAGCTTGCCGGCGCGCGCGCGCGCCGCGTAGCCGCCGATCGCGTTCAGCCGCTCGTGCAGCGCGCCGATCTTCAGTGCGTCCTGCGCCGCCTCAGCCGCTTCGAGCCGGCGCTCGATCTTACGCAATTCGTCGTCGCCGTCGAGCACGTACTCGAGCGCCGGCTGCGGCAGCGCCGGCGTCTCCTGGGCGACGGAGGCAATGACGATCTGCCGGGGCACGCTGATGTCGCCCCGATCCGGCGCAAGCTCGCCGAGCAGTGCCGAGAACAGCGTCGACTTGCCGGTGCCGTTGCGGCCGACGACGCCGACGTGCCAGCCGGCATAGAGGGTGAAGCTGGTGTCTTCGAGCAGCGTGCGGGCGCCGCGGCGCAGGGTCGCGCGGGTGAGTTGGATCATGGCGCGCGCAGTTTAGCGGGCGCCTTCTATACTGGCTTCGATCTTTGCTAAGCCCCGGAGTGCTGCATGAAGCTGCCGCGCCTGGTCTCGCTGCTCGGTTATGCCGGCCTGATCCCCTTCCTCGTCGGTCCGGCCTGGCTGTCGCTGTCGCCGGCCACCGCACCGCACTGGCTCGACCACGCCTGGTTCGTCTGGGTGGGCATGATCGCGAGCTTCATGGCCGGTACCTTCTGGGGCTTCGCGCTGCCGGCGTCCGAAGGGCCGGCCGGCATCCTCGGCCTGCTGGTCTCGATGGCGCTGATGCTTGCGGCCTGGACTGCCATGAGCCTGCCGCTGGTGCCGGCACTGGTCGGATTGATCGTCGTCTTCCTGCTGTTGCTGGTCGCCGATTTCTGGCGCGAGCGCACGCTGGGCGCGGTCGACGGCTACTTTGCGCTGCGCATCGCGCTCACCGTCGGTGCCTGCTTGGCCATCGGCTGGCGGCTGGCGATCTGAGCAAGGCTCAGGCGCGGCGCGTCTGGATCGTTGCGCCGGCCTTCAGCGTCAGCGTCACCGGCGTCTTCTCGGCGATCTCCAGCAGGCGTTGCCACTGCGCGTCGTCGAGCGCAGCGTCGCTGGCGAGCTGACGGTCGATGCGCGTCTCGCCTTCCTTGTTCTTCAGCAGCTGCAGCTCGACCGTCAGCCGGCCGAGGGGCCACTGCTTGCGTTCGGCGTACATGCGCAGCGTGATCGCCGTGCAGGCGCCGAGGCTCGCAAGCAGCAACTCGTACGGGGCGGGGCCGGCGTCCGCACCGCCGGCATGTGCCGGCTCGTCGGCCACCAGCGTGTGGTGGCCGCTGCGGATGTCCTGCCGGTAGGCGGTCTCGGCCGAGGTGACGCTGGCGCGGGCGATCTCTTTCATGGGCCTTCTCCTACTCGTGGTGCGACCACGGCGGCGGCGGGGCCGTGAGACGGCTGCCCGGATAGCCGCGTACTTCGCCGAACACCTCGGCGCCAGCGTTCCAGTCTCGGGTGAACTGCTCGATCTCGGTCTTGCTGCGGCCGATGAAGTTCCACCACATCAGCAGGCCGTCGGTGAACGGCGTGCCGCCGATCAGCAGCGTGCGCGACGCGGCGTCGGTGCTCAGGCGCGCGGCGTCGTGGCCCGGTGGCAGGTACAGCAGCTCGCCGGGCGTCGCGCGCTCGCCGCAGAACGTGACCGCCCCTTCGAGCACGAGCACGCCGTACTCGAAATCGCGGCGCAGCGGCAGTTCGATCGCGGCCTTGCCGGCGCTCAGCAGCTCCGCGCCGACCAGCGGCGAATGCAGCTTCACCGGCGACGACAGGCCGTCGAAGTCGCCGGCCATGACCGTCAGCGTGAAGCCGCTGCGCGTGTCCGAAGGAATCTGCGGGTAGTGCTCGAAAGCCGGCGCGATGTGGCGATGGCTGTCGGGCAGGGCGATCCACAACTGCGCGCCCTGCATGACCGGCGAGCGCTCGCGCGGCGATTCCTCGGAATGCGAGATGCCGCGTCCGGCGGTCATCAGGTTGACCTGTCCGGGGCGGATCAACTGCTCGTAGCCGAGGCTGTCGCGATGCAGGATCTCGCCCGAGATCGGCCAGGTGAAGGTCTGCAGCCCGGTGTGCGGGTGCGGGCCGACACGCATGCCGTCGCCGTTGCGCACGTCGACCGGGCCGAAGTGATCGAGAAAGCACCACGCACCGATGGTGCGCCGTTCGCGTGACGGCAGCGCGCGGCGGATCTTCATGTCCTCGCCGAGGATGCTCTCGCGCGCGGCGATGCGCTGCAGGCCGTCGGTCGCGCAGGGCTTCACCGCATTCGGGTTGGCGTCGGGGTCGGTCGTACTCATGTCGTGAACTTCTCGGTCTGCGGTGGTCATTGTAGGAGCGCCCTCAGGTGCGAGGTCTTGGACCCGCGTCGCCAGTTGCGCCCGCAGACGCTCCTGCAAGAAAGACGCTCCGCTCAGGCCGCCAGCCGACCGTTGCGATAGTCGTCGATGGCCTGCTCGATCTCGTCGCGCGTGTTCATCACGAAGGGACCGTACTGCACCACCGGTTCGCGCAGCGGCCTGCCGGCGATCAGCACGAAGCGCGCGCCCTCGTCGCCCGCACCGACGGTCACGGCGTCGCCGTCCGCGAGGACGCCGGCGGCGTAGCGCGGCAGCGCGCGGTCGCCGATCTGCGCCTGGCCTTCGTAGACATAGATCAGCGCGTTGTGACCGGCAGGCACCGGCTGCGTGATCGTCGCGCCGGCAGCAAGACCGATGTCCAGGTACAGCGGATCGGTCGCCATTGCCTCCGGCGTGCCGTTGATCGGGCCGGCAATCACGCGGCCGTCGTGCTGTGCCCGGCCGGCGATCACCTTCAGGTAGCCGCCGCCGACCAGCGCGACCGACGGAATGTCCTGCGCCGGGATGTCGCGATAACCGGCCGGCTTCATCTTTTCGCGCGCCGGCAGGTTGATCCACAGCTGGAAGCCGCGCATGCGGCCCGACTCCTGCTGCGGCATCTCCGAGTGGATCACGCCGCGGCCGGCGGTCATCCACTGCACGCCACCGCTCCTGAGCTCGCCGACATTGCCGAGGTGATCCTCGTGGCGCATGTGGCCGTCGAGCATGTAGGTGACGGTCTCGAAGCCGCGGTGCGGATGCGGCGGAAAGCCGGCGATGTAGTCGTCCGGGTTCTCGGTGCCGAACTCGTCGAGCATCAGGAACGGATCGAGGCGCAGCCCCGGCGTTGCGCCGATGCTGCGGCGCAGCTTCACGCCGGCGCCGTCCGAGGTCGCGACACTGGGAATCACCTGCTGCAGTTCACGGATGGTCATGGCAGTACTCCGGTGAAACGCGCGCGGGTCAGGCGCGGGAGAAGAACTTGTGGTCGAGACTGATGCGGCCGGCGCCACGCGCCACCAGGAACAGCAGACCGCCGGCGATCGCCAGGTTCTTCATGAACATGATCTGCTGCATCGGGTCCGCGCCGCCGTGGAACAGCACGGCCGATGCGATGCTGAACACGGCTAGGCCGCCGGCGGCGATGCGCGTCAGCAGGCCGAAGACGATGGCGAGCCCGCCGCCGAGTTCGACGAAGATCACCAGCGGCAGTAGCGCGCCGGGCACGCCGACCGATTCCATGTAGGCCTGGGTGCCGGCGTAGCCGCCGATCTTGCTCCAGCCGGCGCCGACGAAGATCAGCGCGATCAGCAGGCGGCCGGCGAGTTCGACCCAGGGCTGGGCGGCTTCGAGTTTCGGGTTCATGACGGGACTCCTTGGTGTGATGTGAGGGATGCTGCGGTTCAGGCGGCCAGCTTGTCGATGCGCGAGTGCGCGGCGTCCAGCGCCTCGCGTCGCGTCGATTCGTCCAGGGCCATGCCTTCGGCGTAGACGAAGTCGATGTCGCGGATGCCGATGAAGTTGAAGAAGTCGCGGACATAGCCGCTCTGCGTGTCCTTGGGCGTGCCGGCATAACGGCCGCCGCGGGCGGCGAGCACCGTCAGCTTGCGGTCGGCGACCAGGCCTTCCGGGCCGTTTGCGGTGTAGCGGAAGGTGACGCCGGCGCGCGCGACGTGATCGATCCATGCCTTGAGCGTCGACGGAATGCCGAAGTTGTACATCGGCAGGCCGAGGACGATCTGGTCGGCAGCCTTGAGCTCGTCGATCAGCGCGTCGCTCTCGGCGACGATCGCCCGCTGTTCCGGCGTGCGCGCCTCGGGCTTGGCGAGGAACGCCTGGAAGCGCTCGGCGGTCAAGTGCGGCAGCGGGTTCGTGGCGAGGTCGCGGACGATGACGCGGCCCTGCGGGTGGCGGCTGCGCCAGGCCTCGACGTAGTCCTGGGCCAGCTTCGAGGACTGGCCGTTCTCCGAGAACAGGCTGGTGTTGATCTGCAGCAGGGTGGTGGTCATGGCGGTCTCCGGTACGTGGTGAGAGTGTCGCCATTAAACGATTGCTTCAGTCGATAAAAAAGCGGAATATTTCGGCTGAATACATCGAATGGATCGACCTATGTCCGGGCCGAAGATCAGCCTCGAACAGTGGCGCGCACTGGTTGCCGTGGTCGAGGCCGGCGGCTACGCGCAGGCCGCCGAGACCCTGCACAAGACCCAGTCCACCGTCACCTACGCGGTGCAGAAGCTCGAATCGCTGCTCGGCGTCGAGGTGTTCCAGCTGCAGGGGCGCAAGGCGCAGCTGACGCCGACGGGTCAGGTGCTGTACCGCCGGGGCCGCGCCCTGCTCGACGAGGCCGCGCGCGTCGAGCGCGCCGCCGCCAGTCTCGCCCAGGGCTGGGAGCCGGAGCTGCGGCTCGCGGTCGAGGTGGTGTTCCCGACCTGGCTGCTGCTGCAGTGCTTCGACCGCTTCGCGCAAGAGCGCCCCGAAACGCGCATCGAGCTGTACGAGACGGTGCTCGGCGGCACCGACGAGGCCGTGCTCGACGGGCGCGTCGATCTGGCGATCGCCTCGCGCATGCCGCCGGGCTTCCTGCTCGATCCGCTGGTCACCATCCGCTTCGTCTGCGCCGCGGCGCCGCATCACCCGCTGCACCGGCTCGGGCGGCCACTGAGCTTCGACGATCTGCGCCAGCATCGTCAGCTCGTGATCCGCGACTCCGGCAGCCAGCGCAAGCGCGACGGCGCCTGGCTCGGGGCCGAGCAGCGCTGGACCGTGTCGGCCAAGGCCACGTCGATCCGCGCGGCGACGCTGGGTCTGGGCTTCGCCTGGTACGCCGAGAACATCATCCGCGAGGAACTCGACAGCGGTGCGCTCAAGCCGCTGCCGCTGATCGAGGGTGCCGAACGCCAGGTCGAGCTGTACCTGATCGTCACCCACGGCGATGCCGCCGGGCCGGGCGCACAGCGGCTGGCGCAGCTCATCCGCGACGGGGTTGCCGAACTGTGTCCGCCGCCATGACATGAGTGTCATCGAGCGCTATTCTGCAGCCATGATGACGCAAACGATCGAGCGCATGTCCTGGGATGAGAAGCTCCGCACGATGGAAGCGCTCTGGGCGTCCCTTAGCCGTGAAGAAGACCGTTTGCAGTCCCCGGCATGGCATGCCGAAGCACTTGCCCTCACTGCTGCGCGTCACGCAGCCGGGCATGAGCAACCCGTCGACTGGGCAGACGCGAAGCGACAGCTGCGCAAACGCGCCGAGTGAAGATCAGGATTCTGCCCGCGGCGCTCGACGATCTGGATCGCGGGCGCCGTTTCTATGCGCGGCAACAGGCAGGACTCGGCGAATACTTTCTGGATTCACTCTTCTCCGACATCGACTCGCTGGCCCTTTACGCCGGTATGCACCTTCGAGTGTTCGGCTTTCACCGGCTTCTCTCTCGAAGGTTTCCGTTTGCCGTGTATTACCGTCTTGAAGACGAGATTCGCACGGTTTGGCGCGTTCTGGGTTGCCGGCAGGCGCCGCAATCGCTTGGTCGGGCGCTGGACCCGGATCAAAGCACATAAGACGCAAGTACCTGCGCCGGTAACGGTCCCACGCCTGCGGGCCGGCCATGCGCATTGAAGGTGTGCCAGTACAGCGTCGGTCCGCGCAGCGCGCCGGCATCGTGATCGGCGTAGAGGGCGGCGATCGCCTTGCCGGAATAGGCGCTGTCGCTGCGCGCGCCGGTGGCGCTCCCGAAGCGGCTCATCGCGGCCTTGACCGCCGGCGAAGCCAGCGCGTATCCGCGGCCGAAGAACTCTGTGCGGATGCGCACCTCGGCGACGCGACCGGGGCAGGCGGCGGGATCGGCGCGGCGCAGCAGTTGCCGCGTGCGCCGGATCAGTCGATCGAGCTTGGCGGCTGAGGCGAAGTCGTCGCCGACGACCTGCACGGCTTCGATGCGCGTATTCAGGCCGGCGAGTGCGAGGCCGATCGCGAGGCCGGCAACCGTGCCCATGCTGCTGAAGGCGACGTAGAGCCGCGCCGGCGCCGGCATCGCACCGGACTCGACCTGCGCCCTGAGTTCGAACGCGGCGTTGACGAAGCCGAGCGCGCCGAGTGGCGACGAGCCGCCGGGCGGAATCCAGAGCGGCACGCGACCGTGACGCAGCAGCTTCGCCGTGCTGAGCGCGATGGCGCGCGCCACGGCAGCTGCGTTGCCGCGCGCCAGATGCAGTTGCGCGCCGGCGTGCAGGCCGGTGGCGAGATTGTCGGCCACGTAGGGGGCATCGGCCTGCGGCAACAGAACGGCCTGCGTCGCCAGGCCGAGCTTGCGGCCATGCCAGGCGGTGGCGGCGACGAAGTTCGAACCGCTGTAGCCGAAGGTCAGCACATCTTTGCGGCCGCGCGCCCGCGCCTGCGCGAGCAACAGGTCGAGCTTGCGGACCTTGTTACCGCCGAAATCGCTCGCAGACAGGTCGTCGCGCTTGATCCAGATGTCGTCTGCTCCGGGCATCGGCTGCACCGCCGTGATGCCGTCCAGCAGGCCCGCACGAGGGAAAACCCCCAGGCGCGGGAAAACATCGAACAGGGGGTAGCTCCTCATGACAGCGCATTGTCGCGCGGATTGAATGGCGGCGGACAAAGAGAACAACGGAGATCGCGATGCACGATCTGCAGGCGGACCGGAGGAGACGCGCCGGCATCATCCGCGCGCCGCGCGGCGCGCGGCGCAGTGCGCGCTCGTGGCTCACCGAGGCGCCGCTGCGCATGCTGATGAACAACCTCGATCCGGAGGTCGCCGAGAATCCCGAGGCGCTGATCGTCTACGGCGGCATCGGCCGCGCGGCCCGCGACTGGGCCTGTTTCGATGCGATCGTCGAGACGCTGAAGACGCTGGCCGACGACGAGACCCTGCTGATCCAGTCCGGCAAGCCGGTGGGCGTGTTCCGCACGCATGCCGACGCGCCGCGCGTGCTGATCGCGAACTCCAATCTCGTGCCGCACTGGGCCACCTGGGAGCATTTCCACGCGCTCGATCGCAAGGGCCTGATGATGTTCGGGCAGATGACCGCCGGTTCGTGGATCTACATCGGCAGCCAGGGCATCGTGCAGGGCACCTACGAAACCTTCGCCGAGGCCGGGCGTCAGCACTGCGGCGGCGACCTGGCCGGCAAGTGGATACTCACCGGCGGGCTCGGCGGCATGGGCGGCGCGCAGCCGCTGGCGGCGACGATGGCCGGTGCCTCGATGCTGGCGGTGGAATGCGACGCTTCGCGCATCGACATGCGTCTGCGCACACGCTATCTCGACGTGCGCTGCGACGCCCTCGACGAGGCCCTCGCGTGCATCCACGACGCCCACGCGCAGCGGCGCGCGGTCTCGGTCGGCCTGCTCGGCAACGCCGCGGAAATCTTCCCCGAGGTGCTGCGCCGCACGCAGGACGGCGATGCGCGTGCGCGGCCCGACATGGTCACCGACCAGACCAGCGCACACGATCCGCTCAACGGCTACCTGCCCGCCGGCTGGACCCTCGACCGCGCAGCGCGTGAGCGCGTCGCAGACCCGGAAGGCGTGATTGCCGCGGCGAAGGATTCGATGGCGCAGCAGGTGCGCGCGATGCTCGGCTTCCACGAGCTGGGCATCCCCACCTTCGACTACGGCAACAACATCCGCCAGATGGCGCAGGACGAAGGCGTTGCCGATGCCTTCGCGTTTCCCGGCTTCGTGCCGGCCTATATCCGCCCGCTGTTCTGCCGCGGCATCGGCCCGTTCCGCTGGGCGGCGCTGTCGGGCGATCCGGAAGACATCCGCAAGACCGATGACAAGGTGCGCGCCCTGCTGCCGGACCACGCCTCGCTGCACCGCTGGCTGGACATGGCGCGCGAGCGCATCGCCTTCCAGGGGCTGCCGGCGCGCATCTGCTGGATCGGCCTGGGTGAGCGCGCGCGGGTGGGTCTGGCGTTCAACGAGATGGTCGCGCGCGGCGAGCTGTCGGCGCCCATCGTCATCGGGCGCGATCATCTGGATTCGGGATCGGTGGCCAGTCCCAACCGAGAGACCGAGGCGATGCGCGACGGCTCGGACGCGGTATCGGACTGGCCGCTGCTCAATGCGCTGCTGAACTGCGCGAGCGGCGCGACCTGGGTGTCGATCCACCACGGCGGCGGTGTCGGCATGGGCTTTTCGCAGCATGCCGGCATGGTCGTCGTCTGCGACGGCACGCCGGAGGCGGCGCGGCGCATCGAGCGCGTGCTGACCAACGATCCGGGCAGCGGCGTCATGCGCCATGCCGACGCCGGCTACGAGGACGCGATCGCCTGCGCGCGCGAGCATGGCCTGCGGCTGCCGATGCTGGATGCGGCAGCGGGAGCATCCCGTGGCTGAATGGCATCTGCGTCCCGGGCATCTGACGCTCAGCGAGCTGCGTCACCTGCTGGCCGGTCGCGCGCGCCTGTCGATCGAGCCGGCGTTCTGGCCGGCCGTCGAGGCCTCCGCGGCGGCCGTGGCCGCCGCCGTCGAACGCGGCGAGCCGGCCTACGGCATCAACACCGGCTTCGGCAAGCTCGCCAAGGTGCACATCGCCAACGACCAGCTCGAGCGCTTGCAGCTCAACCTGGTGCGCTCGCACGCGGTCGGCGTCGGCGAATGGCTCGACGACGCCACCGTGCGCCTGGTGCTGGCGCTCAAGGCCGCGAGTCTCGCGCGCGGCGCCTCCGGAGTGCGCCGGGAGCTGATCGAGGCGCTGCTCGCGCTGTACAACGCCGGTGTGCTGCCGTGCGTGCCGTCGCAGGGGTCGGTCGGTGCCTCGGGCGATCTGGCGCCGCTTGCGCACCTGACGCTGGCGCTGCTCGGCGAAGGTGAAGTGCGCATCGACGGCCGCGTCGTGCCCGCTGCCGAAGGCTTGCGACATGCGGGCCTCGAGCCGATGGCGCTCGCGGCCAAGGAGGGGCTGGCACTGCTCAACGGCACGCAGGTGTCGACGGCGCTGGCGATCCGCGCGCTGTTCGAGGCCGAGGACGTCTTCGCCGCAGCGGTGGTGACCGGCGCGCTGTCGGTCGATGCCGCGCGCGGCTCCGATGCGCCCTTCGATCCGCGCGTCCAGGCGCTGCGCGGGCAACCGGGACAGAGCGACGTCGCCGCGGTCTACCGGCGCCTGCTCGACGGCAGCGGCATCCGCGCCTCGCATCGCGTCAACGACGAACGCGTGCAGGACCCGTACAGCCTGCGTTGCCAGCCGCAGGTGATGGGCGCCTGCCTCGACCTGATCCGCAATGCCGGCCGCACGCTGCTGATCGAGGCCAATGCGGTCACCGACAATCCGCTCGTGTTCGAGGACAGCGGCGAGGTGATCTCCGGCGGCAACTTCCACGCCGAGCCGGTCGCGCTCGCTGCCGACACGCTGGCACTGGCGATCGCGGAAACCGGCGCGCTGTCGGAGCGGCGCATCGCACTGCTGATCGACGCGACGCTGTCGGGACTGCCGCCGTTCCTGGTGCGCGAGCCGGGCCTGAACTCCGGCTTCATGATGGCGCACGTGACTGCGGCCGCACTGGCCTCGGAGAACAAGTCGCTGGCACACCCGGCGAGCGTCGACAGCCTGCCGACCTCGGCCAACCAGGAAGATCACGTCAGCATGGCCACGTTCGCGGCGCGCCGGTTGCTGCCGATGTGCGCGAACACGCGGCGCATTGTCGCCATCGAGCTGCTCGCGGCCGCACAGGGCATCGATTTCCACGCGCCGCTGCAGACCTCCGAGCCCCTGCAGGCGGTGCACCTGGCGCTGCGCGAACAGGTCGCCGCGCTCGACGAGGACCGGGTGCTGGCGACCGATATCGCCGCCGCCGACGCCCTGCTGGCGAGCGAGATCCTGACGCCGATGGTCGCCGACCTGCTGCCCTCGTGGAGGCCGGAGTGAGCCAGGCGCTGTTCGCCGCACAGGCGTGGCTGCCGGACGGCTGGGCGCAGGACGTACGCGTCGACATCGGCGACGACGGCCTCGTGTCCGGTGTAGCCGCGAACGCGTCGGCCGACGGCGCCGAGCGCCTCGCCGGCCCGCTGATTCCCGGCATGCCGAACCTGCACTCGCACGCCTTCCAGCGTGCGATGGCCGGCCTGACCGGTGCGGGCGGTCCGCAGGGCGACAATTTCTGGGCCTGGCGTGCCTGCATGTACCGGTTTCTCGAACGGCTCACACCGGACGATCTCGAGGCCATCGCCGCGCAGCTCTACGTCGAGATGCTCGAGCGCGGCTATACCACTGTCGGCGAGTTCCACTACCTGCATCACGATGCCGACGGCAGGCCGTATACCGATCCGGCGGAGACCGCGCTGCGCGTGGTCGCGGCCGCCGGGGAGACGGGCATCGGTCTGCGTCTGCTGCCGGTGTTCTACGCGCATGCGGGATTCGGCGGCGAACCGCCGGCGGACGGACAACGGCGTTTCGTCTGCGATCTCGATGGCTATGCACGCCTCGCGGAGCGCTGTGCGCAGGTGACCGCCATCGGCTTTGCGCCGCATTCGCTGCGCGCGGTCACGCCGGACGAACTGCAGGCGATCCTGGCGCTGCGTGCCTCCATGTCGGCCCAGGCGCCGGTGCACATCCACGCGGCCGAGCAGACGCGCGAGGTCGACGACTGTCTCGAATGGAGCGGCCAGCGCCCGGTCGAGTGGCTGCTGTGGAACGCGCCGCTGGACCGCCACTGGTGTCTGGTGCACGCCACGCACATGCGCGAACTCGAGGCCGCAGCACTGGCCAGTCACGGCGCCGTCGCCGGCCTGTGTCCGAGCACCGAGGCGGATCTGGGCGACGGTCTCTTCAATGCCGAGCCTTTCCTGCTCGCCGGTGGGCATATCGGCATCGGGGGAGACAGTCATGTCGGCACCGACCCGTTCGCCGAGCTGCGCCTGTTCGAATACGGACAGCGCCTCGTGCGCCGGCGCCGCAACCTGTTCGAACGCCGCGAAGGGCGCAGCGTCGGCGCCGCGCTGTACCGCGCCGCCGCGTCGGGCGGCGCGCAGGCGCTCGGCTTCGCTGCCGGTGCCATCGCGCCGGGACTGCGGGCCGACCTGGTCGTGCTCGACCCCGACGACCCGGCGCTGGCCGGGCACCGCGGCGACCGCTGGCTCGACGCCGCGATCTTCGGCCCTGCGCGCCGTCCGGTGCGCGACGTCATGGTCGGCGGGCGGTGGCGGGTGCGCGGCGGCCGTCATCCGCAGGCCGAAGCGACGTTCGCGCGCTATCGCGCGACGCTTCGGCGTCTGGTGGCATGAGCGGATATGCAGGAGCGCCTTCAGGCGCGACCGCGGGCCGGTTCGCGTCGCGTCGGGTCGCGCCTGAAGGCGCTCCTGCAGGGGAATAGCGCGATGCAGGTCGATGCGGTCTGGACCAACCTGCATCTCGCGACGCTCGACACGCCGAGCGGCTACGGCGAGATCGAGGACGCCGCGATCGCTGTGCGCGACGGGCGCATCACCTGGCTCGGACCGCGCGCGCGGCTGCCGCAGAACCTGCAGTCGGCCGTCAGCCATGACGGCGGCGGCGGCTGGTTGACGCCCGGTCTGATCGACTGCCACACGCATCTTGTCTGGGCCGGCAGCCGCGCGGACGAGTTCGAACGCCGTCTTCAGGGGGCGAGCTATGCCGAGATCGCCGCGGCCGGCGGCGGCATCCTGTCGACGGTGCGCGCGACGCGCGCCGCCGACGAGCAGGCACTGTACGAGCAGAGCCTCCGGCGGCTGCATGCGCTGTCGGCACAGGGCGTGACCTCGGTCGAGATCAAGTCCGGTTATGGCCTGGAACTGCACGCGGAGCGCCGCTGCCTGCGGGTGGCGCGCCGGCTCGGCAGTGAGCAGCGCGTGCATGTGACGACGACCTTTCTCGGCGCGCACACGCTGCCGCCGGAGTACGCCGGTCGCGCCGACGATTACATCGATGCGCTGGCAACGACGCTGCTGCCGGCGCTGCACGCCGAGCATCTGGTCGACGCCGTCGATGGCTACTGCGAGCCGATCGCGTTCACGCCGGCGCAGCTGCGCCGCCTATTCGACGCGGCGCGCATGCTCGGCCTGCCGGTGAAGCTGCATGCCGAACAGTTGTCGGACGGCGGTGGCGCACAACTTGCCGCGTCCGTGGCCGCGTTGTCCGCGGACCATCTTGAGTACGTCAGCGACGCCGGACTCGCGGCGATGGCGGGCGCCGGCACCGTCGCGGTGCTGCTGCCCGGCGCCTACTACGCGCTGCGCGAGACACGGGCGCCGCCGGTTGCCGCGATGCGGCGGCTCGGCGTGCCGATGGCGGTGGCGACCGACTGCAATCCGGGCACCTCGCCGTGCGCGTCGCCGCTGTTGATGCTCAACATGGCCTGCACGCTGTTCGGGCTCGCGCCGGACGAGGCCCTGGCCGGCATGACCCGCCATGCCGCGCGGGCGCTCGGCCTGCACGCCGATCGCGGCCGGCTCGCGATCGGCCTGCGCGCGGACTTCGCCCTCTGGGACGTCGCGCATCCGCGCGAACTCGCGTACTGGATCGGCGGTCGCTCCTGTGTCGGCCGCGTGGTCGACGGCGTACCGGTGGAGGCGACGTGACCGCAGACGATGCACCCGTAGGTGACGTATCGGCAGACGACAGGCTCGACGTCTGGATCGACGGCGACTCGCCGCTGCTGATCGACGTACCGCACGCCGGGACGTACATGCCGCCGGCGCTGCGGGCGCAGATGACGCCGATCGCGCAGAACGTGCCGGACGCCGACTGGCACGTGCATCTGCTCTACGGCTTCGCGGGTGAAGTCGGGGCGAGCCTGATGGCGGCCACCCATGCCCGCTATGTCGTCGACCTGAACCGCGATCCGCAGGGCGCTGCGCTGTATCCGGGCGCCGACAACAGCGAGCGTGTGCCGCTGCTGAGCTTCGACCGTGAACCGCTGTACGCAGGCGCCGCGCCCGACGCCGCCGAGGTCGAACGGCGGATGGCGCGGTACTGGACGCCGTATCACCGGCGCCTGCGGCAGCGGCTCGACGCGATTCGCGCGCGTCACGGCCATGCGATCCTGCTCGACGCCCACTCGATCCGTTCGGCCGTGCCGCGTTTCTTCGACGGGCGGCTGCCCGACCTGAACCTCGGCACGGCGGACGGCGCGAGTTGCCCGGCCGGGCTGGGCGACGCCGCGTTCGCGGTGCTGCAGCGATCGGATTTCGGCGCCGTGCGCGACGGCCGTTTCAAGGGCGGCTACATCACGCGCCACTACGGTCGGCCGCAGGACGGCGTGCACGCACTGCAGCTCGAGATCGCACAGGCGTGCTACATGGACGAGCAGCCGCCGTGGCCGTGGGATGCGCGCAGGGCGCAGCCGCTGCAGCAGGTGCTGCGGCGGCTCGTCGACGTGCTGCTGCGCTGGACGCCGTGACGAGCGGGCGGACGTCTCAGTACAGCTTGCGCTCGCCTGCCGGCGGCGGCTGCCACTGGTAGACCCAGGTCTCCGATACCGGCTGCCTGCCATTGCGCAGCACCAGGCGCAGGTCGATGGGCTCGGTCGATTCGTCCGGCGGCACGATGTCGAACAGGGCGCGACGGCCCCTGATCGGCGTCAGCGGGCGCGCCGACACCAGCTCGATGCGGCCGCGCGAAGCGCTGACCTCGGCCTCGATGTCGGCCTCGTCGCCGAGCAGCGCGAGCGCACCGCCGGCGAAGTCGACCGCGAAGCGCCACGAGAAGTACTCGCGCTTCTGGCCGATCACGCCGCCGAGACCGGTGCGCGTGGCCTGCACGGTCGCCAGTGCGGGCTGCACGGGCGGTCTGGCACCCCAGTGCAGGCGGTAGCCGAACAGATACTCCTCGCCGGCTTGCACGGGCGTCTGCGGATTCCAGAAGGCGACGATGTTGTCGAAGGTTTCGTCGACGGTCGGAATCTCGACCAGCTGCACCGCGCCCTTGCCCCAGCCGGTCCCTGCGGGCCCGTTGCGCGGCTCGACCCACAGGCTCGGCCGGCGGTCGTACCAGACGCCGTCGTCCTGGTAATGGTCGAAGTCGCGGTCGCGCTGCAGCAGGCCGAAGCCGCGCGGGTTGTCGTCGAAGAACGAGTTGACGCGGACGTCGCGCGGATTGACCAGCGGCCGCCAGATCCATTCGCCGGCGCCGGTCGCGAGCGCCAGGCCGTCCGAGTCGTGGATCTCGGGGCGGAAGTCGTAGGCGAAGCGGCGGTCGTTCTCGCCGGTCTGGTACATGCTCGTCAGCGGTGCGATGCCGAGACGCTCGATCGGCTTGCGCGGATACAGCGCGGCGTCGACGTCCATGGTCAGGTTCTCGCCGGGCACGATGCCGAAGCGATACGCGCCGGCGACGCTCGGTGAATCGAGCAGGGCGTAGACGACGAGTTCGTTGCTGCCGGCAGCCGGCCGTTCGATCCAGAACGTGGTGAAGCGCGGAAACTCCTCGGGCCTCGGCAGGCCGGTG
Organism: Sinimarinibacterium flocculans; assembly: GCF_003201205.1. Classification (GTDB taxonomy): domain Bacteria; phylum Pseudomonadota; class Gammaproteobacteria; order Nevskiales; family Nevskiaceae; genus Solimonas; species Solimonas flocculans. The sequence continues at coordinate 279,495 of NZ_QICN01000003.1, read as the reverse complement.
TCGATCGCCAGGCCGCGCGCCGACAGGCCGTACTGGCGCTCGGCGCCGACGGCGCGGAAGTACGAAGCGCCGAGAAACGCGGCGATGTCGCGGGTCCAGTCGGAGTGGTGCAGCAGGCGGAATCCGGCGTAGCCCAGATTCTTCGAGAGGCGCCCCAGCTTCAGATGACCGGTCTCGAACTGATCCGGGTCGTAGTCGACATGCCGCGCCTGACCATCGACGAGTTCGAAGATCTGCACCGGGTGCTTGAAGAACAGGCCCGGGTGGAACATCTCGACGCGGAAGGCCAGATCGTCACCGTGCCAGAGCGCGTGCTTCTTGACGAAGCTCAGCTTCTGATAGTCGTCCCAGGAGATGCTGTCGAGCACTTCCGGCAGTTCGTTTTTCGGCTCGACGTACGCGGCCGCCGCGAGCGTGCGCGCGCGCCCCTTGAGCCAGGCGTAGTCGAAGGGCGCGGCCGGTGCCGCCGCTGCGCGGCCGCCGAGCAGGGCCGCCGCGGGCAGGCCGTAGAGGGAAAGCGCCGTCGCGGCGCGCAGCAGTTCGCGTCGATTCATGGTCGTGTCCGGCCGCCGCCGGGAGAGCGGCGCATCATCGCAGGGCGGCAGTTGACCCGCCGGGCAATGAACGCCGCTTTAACGCGCCGGGTGCAGCTCCGGCACGGCGACGCCGGTGGCCGCTTCCGGGTTGAGTTCCGGCGGCAGCAGCCGGTACATCACCGGCGTGACCAGGCGGCCGATCAGCGTCGAGGTGATCAGCCCGCCGATGATGACCCAGGCCATCGGCGCGTACAGCGCCGCGCCCTGCACCGCCAGTGGCGTCAGGCCGCCGATTGCCGTGACCGAGGTCAGCAGGATCGGCAGGAAGCGGATCTCGCCGGCCTCGACGATGGCATCCATCAACGGACGTCCCTGCTGGCGCAACTGGTTGGTGAAGTCGACCAGCAGGATCGAGTTCTTGATCTCGATGCCGGTCAGTGCGATGAAGCCGATCATCGCCGTGAAGCTCAGCGAATTGCCGGTCAACCACAGCATGAGAATGCCGCCCATGATGCCCAGCGGCACCACGGTGGCGACGATCAGCGTCGACTTGAAGCTGCCGAACTCCAGCACCAGCACGGCGAGGATGCCGAAGACTGCGACCAGGATCGCCGTGCCGAAACCGGCGAAGCTGTCCTCGCGGCTCTCGATCTCGCCGGCGGCGACGAAGCGGTAGCCCTGCGGCCAGTCGCGCGCGGTGATCTGGTCGAGGACGTCGTAGGTGACGCGCTCGGTGTTGTAGCCGGTCTCGGTGTACGCCGAGATCAGGATCGCGCGCTCGCGGTCGCGCCGGTAGATCAGCGGCGGCGATTCGACCAGCCGCGGTGCGGTGAGCTGTGCGAGCGGAATCTGCGCGCCGCTGGCACTGCCCACGTGCAGGCCGTCGAGCGCGCCCAGCGTCGGGCGGTCGGACAGCGGCGCGCGCAGCACGATCGGGTAGCTGTCGCCATCGGCCTCGCGGAACTCGCCGGCCTCGATGCCGGCCACCGCCATGCGCACGATCTGGTCCAGTTCCAGCGGGGCGACGCCGAGCAGGCCGGCCTTGGTGGTGTCGATGCCCAGGTCCAGGTCCACGCGCGGGCGGCGCTGGTTGTTGACGACGTTGCGCGTGCCCGGTGTCGCACGCATCAGTGTCTCCACCTCGGCGGCGATGCTGCGCAGGGTGGCGAGGTCCGGCCCGATCACCCGGATCGCGATCGGCGCCTCCATCGGCGGGCCGTTCTCGAATTCCTTGAGGACGATCTCGGCGCCGGGAATGGCGTCGAGCTGTGTGCGCAGCTCGTCGAGCAGGCGCCGCGTCGCCTCGCCGCGGAACTCGCGCAGCTGCACGAAGATTTCCGCGGTGTGCGCGGCGTACTCGCGCTGGAAGACGTTGTAGTAGATCTGCGGGTTGCCGCGACCGAGGTTGGCCATCGTGTGCTCGACCTCGGGCTGCGCACGCAGGATGTCCTCCGCCTGCCGCAGCACCTCGTCGGTGCGCGCGATGCTGCTGCCGTTCGGCAGCGTGATCTGGACCAGGAACTGCGGCGTGTCGGCCTTGGGGAACATGCTCATGCCGATCATCGGCACCAGCGCGAAGCTCGCGGCGACCGCAGCCAGCGACAGCAGCACCGTCGTGCGCGGAAACGCGAGTGCGCGTCGCAACCACGGCGCGTAGACGCCATGGATCACGCGCAGCAGCGCCTGCAGCGCGCGGTTGCCTTCGGCCGGTTCCTCGCGTGGCAATACGCGCGAGGCCAGGAACGGAATGATCGTCAGTGCGATGAACAGCGAGGCGGCGACCGTGAACGTCACCGCGGCCGGCAGCGAGCGGATGAACTTGCCGGCGTTGCCGGGCAGCGACAGCAGCGGCAGGAAGGCGAACAGCAGCACCGCGGTACAGCCGACTACGGCCAGCGAGATCTGTCGCGTTGCCAGGATCGCCGCCTGCTGGCGCGAGTGGCCCATGCGCAGGAAGCGCGCAATGTTCTCGACGACGACGATGGAGTCGTCGACCAGCAGGCCGAGTGCGACGACGAAGCCGGCGATCGACAGCTGGTTGAGCGAGAAACCGGTGAAGTACAGGGCGGCGACACCGGTCAGCAACGACAGTGGTATCGACACCATGACGATGCCGGCCGCGCGCAGGCCCAGCGGCAGCAGCGTCACCGACACCAGCACGATGGCGATGAGGAAGTCCGCACTCAGGCGGTTGAGGCGGTTGCGCACGTTCTTCGACTGGTCGAAGGCGCTGATCAGCTCGACGCCCGCGGGCAGCTCGGCGGCGAAGGACTCGACGACGGTCGCGATCGCCTGCTGCGTGACGAAGATGTTCTGCCCGGGTTTCTGGTTCGCCGTGACCCAGACGGCGCGGCGACCGTCGAGCCGTGCGGTGTGGTCGAGCGGGCCGTGATCCCAACGCACCTCGGCGACGTCGCGCACGCGGATCACGCTGTCGCCATGACCGGCGACGACGGTGTCGAGCACTTCCTCGGGCGAGTCGTAGCTGCCGCTGGTCTTGAGGTTGAAGCGGCGGCTGCCGATCTCGACGCCGCCGCCCGGGACATTGGTGTTCTGCGCCGAGACCGCCTGCAGCACCTGCGTCGCCCGCAGCTTCAGCTCGGCCAGGCGCGCGAGGTCCAGCTCTACGCGCAGCTCGCGATCGGGGAAGGCCCAGGTCTCGGACTCGCGCACGCCGGGCACGCGTTCGAGCCGGTCCTTGAGCGCCTCGGCGGCGTCCTCGAGCGTCCGCCAGGACACCGTGTCCGACGCCAGCGCGATCTGCACGATGTTGACGTAGCCCGGGTTGATCTTCTTGACCTCGAGGCTCGCCAGGCCGTCCGGCAGCTCCGGCCCGAGTGCGGCGATCTCGCGCGTGACCTCGTCGTACTTCTTGTCGACGTCGACATGCGCCTCGAACTCGATGCGCACGATGCCGAGCGAGTCGTCGGAGGTGGAGACCATCTCCTTGAGGTCGTCGAGCGTGTTGATCGCATCCTCGATCGGCTCGACCACCTGGCGCTCGACTTCGACCGGATCGGCGCCGGGGTAGACGGCGATGACCTGGAACGCGGAGATCGGGAAGTACGGATCCTCGGTACGCGGGATGTTGTTCCACGACGAGATGCCGACGGCGACGAGCAGCAGGAACACCACCAGCATGAACGGAACGTTGCGGACCGCGAAGTCGGAGATGCGCATGGCGGGGGCCTTCCGTTCGGCGGTCAGTTGACGACGCGCACGGCTTCGCCGTCACGCAGGTACGGCGCGCCGTCGGTGACCACCTGCGTGCCTTCCGGCAGCGATTCGGCGAGCACCGCGTGCGTACCGGAAACGAAGGCCACCGGGACACGCCGCGCGGCGACGCTGCCGCCTTCGTGGACGAACAGCAGCATCGCGTCGCCGTTGCCTTCCACCAGTGCCGACAGCGGCACGTAGCTGCGCTGATCGCCGCCGTTGCCGGCGGCGATCTCGGCACGGCCGATCATGCCGGCGGCGAAGCGAGCGTCGCCGGCATCGAAGGCGATCTCCACCGGGAACACGCCGCTGCGCGGATCGGCCGCGCCGCCGAGCAGGCTGACCCGTCCGGCGAAGCTGCGGCCGGGATGGGCGTCGAAGCGCAGGCTCGCGGCATCGCCGTCATGCAGGCGCACGAAGTCGCGGTCGGGCACACCGAGCCTGAGCGTCCAGCCATCGCCGCCGCGGCTGACATCGAGAATCGGCTGACCGGGCGTGACCAGCTCGCGCGGCTCGGCCAGCCGGCGCAGCACGCGGCCGTCTGCCGGCGCGACGATCTCGGCGTAGCGGCGGTTGTACTCGGCGGCGTCGAGCTGGGCACGCGCAACCGCGGCGGCGGTTTCGAGGTCGTCGAGCTGCTCCTGGGTCAGCACGTCGTCCTCGAACAGGCCGCGGCCGCGCTCCAGGTCGCGGCGCGCCTTGCCGTGGGCCTCGCGCGCCTGCGCCACGGCGGCGTCGATCTCGGTGGTCTCGAGCCGTGCCAGGCGTTGACCGGCGTGCACCGTGTCGCCGGCCTGCACGGCGATCTCGCGGATCATGCCGCCGGTCTTGAACGCGAGCCGCGACTCGTCGGCCGGCGCGAGCACGCCGGTGGCGACGACCGGCGGCTGTGCCGGCCCGGATTCGACGACGGCGATACGCACGGCGCGCAGCGGCGCGGCATCGGGAGTCTCGGTCGCCGCCGGCGAACAGGCCGACAGTACCGCGGTCGCTGTCAGCAGCACGGCCGGGAACCGGCGACGGGAACGTGAAAGCCGCGTGGTCATGACTTACTCCGGAGTGCCGGCGACCAGCGTCGCGGGCAGGGGATAGCCGGCATTGGCCAGCTCCAGTTCTGCAGCGCGATCGAGCGCGGTACAGCGCGCGATCGCGACATTAAGCCGGGCTTCGGTGAGGGCCCGTTGGGCGTCGAGGAACTCGATCTGCGCGAGGCTCGCCGCGGCGCGCTTGCGCTCGGCGATGCGGAACACTTCCTCGGCCGCCGCCAGGCGTGCGTCGGCGGCGTCGACGGCGCGCCGGGCCGTGTCGAGCTGAGCCGCGGCGGTCCAGCGCGCGAGTTCGAGCTGGTGGTCCAGTTCGCGTCGTTCGGCCCGCAGCTGCGCGGCCTCGGCCGCGGCGGCGCGCGTGGTCGCGCGACGCTGGCCGAAGTCGAACAGCGACCAGTTCAGCACCAGCGAGACGGTGCCGAAGTCGTCCTCGGCACCGGTGCGGTAGCGCTCGCCCTGGATGCCGTAGTCGGCGGCCAGCGCCAGCGTCGGCCGGCTGGCGGCACCGGCAGCACGCCGGCCGGCGTCCGCGGCGTCGATGGCGCGGTCGAGCTGGCGCAGCTCGGGGCGGATGGCCGCAGCGGCGATCGCGGCGTCCGGCCGCGCCAGCGCCGACGGTTCGGGCAGCGCGAGCGGCGCGTCGGCGTCGCGATCGCGCAGGATGTTGAGGCGACGCCGCGCCTGCCGTGCGAGCACGGCTGCCTCGTCTCGCCGCTGCTGCACCTCGAGGCGCTCGGCCTCGGCGCGCAGCTCGCGGTCGCGCGTGGCCTTGCCGGCCTGGATCAGGGCCTGCGAGACGCGCACGTCCTCGGCGAGCAGGTCGATGCTGGCGTCGAGAATGCGTTCGGCGGCCTCGGCCTGGATCGCGCCGTAGTAGGCGCGCTTGACCTCGCGCACCAGCACGCGCGCGTAGGCCTCGCGTTCGGCCAGTCGCGCGCCGTGCAGGGCGGTCTGCGCATCGGCGTTCGCCCACAGGGCCGGTGCATACAGCGGGGCGGTGAGGCTCAGCCTGGTTTCCTGCTCTTCTTCGCGCAGCAAGCGGATCGACTGGTTCTCGATCTGCGGGAAGACCGGTTCTTCGCCGCGCTCGACAAGGAACTGGTTGAGCGTCGCGTAGACGCCGTTGAGCAGGTCGCCAGCGGGGAAGTCGATCGTGCGCCCGCCGTCGGCCCGCGTGTAGCGGGCGTTGAGCGCGAGGCCGGGCAGCCGCTGCGCGCGGGCCGCGGCGGCGGTCTCGGCGCTGGCCGTGGCGGCGGCGCTGCGTGCCTGCAGCGCCGGATTGGCGTCCAGGGCTTCGGCCACGTAGCGGTCGAGCAGCTCGTTCGCGGCAGCCGGCTGTGACAGCAGCGGCGCGGCGAGGCCGAGGATGGCGTGGATCAGCAGGCGCTTCATGCGGACTTCTCCGGAACGGGGCGCAGGCCGCGCGCGGCCAGCTCGATCGCGTACTCGACAAAGCGTTCGGTGCCGATGCCGACGCGCGAGAAGAAGTGCCGCTTGGTGCGGGCGAGCTGGATCAGTCCGTGGGTGAAGGCCCACAGCGACAGCGCGCTCAGCAGCGGGTGCTCCAGATCGGCGCGGATCGAGCCGTCGCGCATGCCGCGCTCGATGCATTTGACGGTGACCATGTGCACCGCCAGGCCGCAGTCCATGACCGTCTGCTCGATCGAATCCGGTGCGATCTGCTCCGGCGGATGTGCCTCGAGCCGGGTCAGCGCCTGGAAGTAGCACGGAAACTCGTCGGCGAAGGCGAAGTAGCTGCGCCCGAGTGCCAGCACCTGGTCGTGCCCGCGCGCATGGGTGGCCGCGGCGGCCACGAAGCGCTCGCGCAGCAGCGTCAGCGCCCGCGCGCAGATGGCCAGGTGCAGTTCGGCCTTGTTGCGGAAGTAGAGGTAGACCAGGGCGCGTGAAACCCGCGCCTGGCGGGCCACGTCCTCCATCTTCGCGGCGTCGAAGCCCGATTCGGTGAAGACGAGTTCCGCGGCATCGACGATGGCTTCGCGTCGCTGCTCCTTCTCCTCTTCCCGGCGCTGTCTCAGGTCGCTCATGACGCCGGACTCTGACACAGTGTCACAAGTTAGACAAGTGTCTAGTAAAAGCCCGCGAATCGCCGGCCCGCGGGCCGCCATGGCCGGCGCCGGGTCGGTCGGTCAGTGTCCGCGCAGCCGCGCGTCGAGCCAGTGCCAGACCAGCGGGTGATTGAGCAGGCGGATGTGGTGCACGCGCGTCAGGGTCGCGCTGTCGGCATCGGCGAGTTCGCGCGCGGTCGCACTGGGCAGGTCGACGAGACCGTCGCCGAGCGTGCGGGCGAGACGATCGTTCGCGGCATTGCCGAGCGTGCTGCCGAGGAAGTGGTAGCGCGCCCCTGCGATCCGCGCGATCGCCGCACGCGGCGTCGGCCCCAGGGCGTCGGGATCGCGGCCGCGCCAGTCACTGTCGTGGGTCGCGCCCTGGCGCAGGTCCTTGATGCCTGCGGAGCGGCTGCCGAGCAACTGCGCGAGCGGACGGCTCAGGGCATAGCGCCGCATGTGCGCGACACCGAGATTCACCGCCTGCTCGAGCGGCGCCCCGAGATGTGGCGAGCCGATGCAGAACACGTGCGAAACCTTGTCGGTCCACGGGGCCCGGCGCTGCGCACCGCTGTGCGCGGCGGCCCGTGCGACCAGTCCGCCCATGCTGTGGCCGATGAGCACGACGTTTTCGACCGGCACCGGCCATTCGGCGAACAACCGGTCCAGCGCCCGCGCGAACAACCGGCCGTTCTGTGAGATGTGCAGGCCGCTGTTGTAACGCAGATACAGCGGCGAGTAGCCGAGTGCGGCGATGCGCGTTCCGTAGTCGGCGGCATCGGCGGGCTGTTCGTCGCGGTACAGCGACCATGCATGCTCGGTGCAGCACAGGCCGTGCACGAAGATCGCCAGGCGCGGGCGCGCATCCGGGCAGGCGACCGCGAGCGCATCGCGTCGCAGCTCGAGGCGCCGGCTGCTGCGGTTGCCTTCGCCATCCGGCGCCGCGTAGAAACCGAGCCGTGGTGCCAGGGGATTGCGCCGCGCCGCCATGTCGTCTCCGACCAGGCCGCCGAGCGCGCCGACGAGTTGAGTTCCGTGGGCGCCGAGGTCGCGTTGCGGACGGTTTTCGGCGAGCGCGCTGCGCTCGATGGCGCGCAGCATCATGGCCGCCGCATCGATCACGGTCGTGCCTGTCAGCTGCACGGCGGTGTAGACGCCGTCGGTGATGCCGTCATGCAGTGCGCGCACCGGCGCGCTGCCTTCGCGCAGGCCCGGCGCGCGCGCGAGTGCATCGAACGGCAGATCCGAGATCGCCCGGTGCCACTCGTGAACGCGCAGAGCGATCTGGCCGAACAGGCGGCCGCCGAGATCGGCGGCGCCGCGCCACTGGGCGAACTCAGACGGTGTGCGGGGTGTCGCGGGCAGAGAGGACATTCGCCGATCCGGGGGAAGGACGGCGATGAGTGTACGACTGTTTACTGACTGGCGCCCGGCCGCGGCGCGTCCGCGGCCGGGCGCTGCGGTCAACCGGCGGCAGGCAGGCCGTCCGCGGCCGTCTCGCCGGCCCGCGTCCAGCGGTTGGCGCGGGTGAACGAGCCGAAATCGTTGAAGCGCACCCCCATCTCGCGCATCACCGCGTGCGCCTCGCGGGCCGTCCACTGGCGCACGTAGAACGGCTCCTTGACGACGAAATGGTGGATGGCGTGGGTGGCGCCGAAGTTGAAGCAGAACAGCTGGAACGGCACCAGCCACCACGGATTGAGCACCTGCGTCTGCTGGACGACGTTGTCGTCCTCGACGTCGCCGTAGTAGTGCATGTTGCTGCTGACGAAGTGCAGGCAGAAGCTGCGCAGCACATTCGGCCCGATCCAGACGACGACCAGCGGGTTCAGCCACTGCATGCGCGCCAGCGTCGCCGCCGACCAGGCGATCTCGCTGCCGGCCAGCGCGGCGACGGCGTTGGCGCCGTGGTAGCCGAGGAAGACATACCACAGGCCCCAGAACGCCCAGCCGAGCGGGAAGTAGGCGATCGGTCCGCCGATCAGCAGCAGCAGGCGATGCCTGCGGTCCTTCGCCTGCGGCACGCGCAGCAGCAGGGCGAGCGTCGCGTCGGCCAGCATCAGCAGGCGTGCGAGACCCCAGGGCCGGCCGTTGGTGATGCCGCGCTCCTCGGCATCCTTCTCGGTGCCCGAGTACTTGTGGTGACGGAAATGCAGCGTGCGCCGGATCCACGGATTGATCGTGCTCGGCCGCGCGAGCCACACCAGCGCCATCATCAGGTGGTGCAGCAGCGGCCGCTTGCGGAAGTACATCCAGTGGATCAGGTCGTGCTCGAGCTCGTGCGTGAACGAGGCGAAGATCGCGACGACCGGAAGGCACAGCCACCACGCGAGATGCCCGGCGAGATAGAGCCAGGCGGTGCCGGTCATGCCGGCCAGCGATGCCAGCAGGATGCCCATGCCGATCGCGTTCTGATGTCGCAGCCACGGGTGGCGCTGCCGCAGGTCGGCGCCGGCCTTGAGGACGACGGCCTTGATGTGCTCGGTCTTCTGCGCGTCGCTCATCGCGCCGGCGGCGGCATGGGCCGTCGTGGAATTTGCCAGAGGGGTCGGGCTCACCGCATGCTCCTCGAAACAAGTACAAGGGAATGTGCCGCAGCGTACGCACGATCGCGGCGCCGTACCCGACCGAAGCCGCCAAGCACTTGACCGATGCCGCCAACGACGGCCACCGCGCTGACGAGCTGGGCCAAAGCCATCCGCAAGGCGCTCGACGCGGCGGGCCAGGACAGCGCGCGCCTGTTCGCCGAGGCCGGCCTCGATCCGGCGCTACTCGACGACCCCTCGGCGCGCTACCCGGTGGCGGCGACCGCCCGCCTGTGGCGGCACGCCGTCGCCGCCACAGGCGACGATGCCTTCGGCCTCACGGTGGCGCGGCATGTCGGGCAGACCACCTTCCACGCGCTGGGGTATGCGTTGGGGGCCAGTGCGACCCTGCACGAGGCTTTCGAGCGCATGCTGCGCTACTTCGCCGTGGTCAGCGATGTCGCCGAGCTCGGCTTCGACGAGACACTGGACGGCTGGCGCTTCTCGATCCGCACCGACGGCGCGGCGACGCCGCCGGCGGACGAGGCGATCGACGCCTTTCTCGCGCTGATCGTGCGCCTGTGCCGCGGGCTGCTCGGTCGTCGCGAGTTTGCGCCACGACTGGTGCGCCTGCGCCGCGCGGCGCCGCGACATCGCACGGCCTTCGAGCGCCTGTTCCGCGCGCCGCTGCAGTTCAGCGCGGACGAGAACGCGCTGTATCTGGACGCCGCCGTACTGCACGAACCGCTCGACGGCGCCCACCCGGAGCTGGCACGGCACAACGACGAGATCGTGCAGCGCTACCTCGAGCGGCTGCAGCGCGACGATATCGTGGCGCGGGTGCGCGCTGCGATCACCGGCCTGCTGTCTCGCGGCGAGCCTGGCGCTGCCGCGGTCGCTGCGGCCCTGCACCTGTCGGAACGCAGCCTGCAGCGGCGCCTGGCCGAATCGGGGACACGCTACAGCACGCTGCTGCGCGATACGCGGCACCAGCTCGCGTGCAGCTACCTGCGCGATCCGCGAGCGAGCATCGGCGAGATCGCCTGGCTGCTCGGCTTCGGCGACCAGTCGAGTTTCACGCGCGCGTTCCGCCGCTGGGAGAACTGTTCGCCCAGCGCCTATCGGGACCGCGCGGTGTCCCGCAGCTGAATGCATCCCGGGGGCTTCACAAGTCTGGTCCGGGTTTTGCAAGATTTCCGTCACGAGCCGATTCGGTTTGCGACGGAGCCATCGCATGCAGATGCCGGATTTTGCGCAGGTGGGTGCGCCGCCCTTCGACGAGAAGGACCTGCGCTTTCTGTTCGAGCACTTTCCCGTGCCGGGCATCGATCCGGCGCAGGCCGTGCAGATGGTGCACGAGCGCCCGACGACGCTCGAATCCCTGCTCGAGAGCGACTACGTGGTCGAGGCGATCCGCGACCAGCAGACGATGTGGCTGGAGGTTTCGCCGCGACTGTTCTTCGACATCCTGCTGCGACGCGCCCTGCCCGGGCGGCGTCACGCGCAGGAGCGGCGCACCATCCACTACCTCGCTCACTTGCTCGGCCTGTTCACGCGCGCCGAGCGCCTGTACTCGGTGCAGCCGGATGAGGCGCAACGCTTCCAGTATCTGGTCGACCTCGTCGCCGAGGCGGCGCAGGCCGGGCCGGAACGCGGTTTCGTGGTGCACTCGCACATCGGCAACTACGCGCTGTTCCTCGCCGGCATCTGCCGCGACTGGATCGACGCACGCCATCGCTACAAGCGCCGGCCGGTCGATCTCGAGTACTACTGCAAGATGGGCAGTTCGTACTATTTCACGGCCTCGCGCCACCGCATGGCCGAGACGCTGGGCGTGCGCGACGTCTTCCGCGACCTCGCCCAGCGCTTTCACTACTACCGCGACGGTCTGGAGCGCATGCAGGCCGACTTCGTGCGGCATTGATCGCCTCGAGGCAGGGACGTCTCCCGGGTGCGGCCGGCGGTCATGCCGGGAATCATGCCCGGGAGACGCGCCTGCAGTGCTGCGTGCGCCACTGTGCCGGCGTGGTGCCGGTCCAGCGCTTGAAGGCGCGCTGGAAGGCGGTCTGCTCGGAGTAACCGAGCAGGAAGGCGATGTCGGTGAGGTCGAGCGCCGCATCCGCGAGGTGACGTTCGGCGAGTTCGCGTCGGACCTCGTCGACCAGCTGGCTGAAGCGCAGGCCCTCGGCCTGCAGCCGGCGCTGCAGGCTGCGTGACGACAGGGCGAGGGCGCCCGCCACCGCGTCGAGTTCGACCGGCGGCTGACGCAGCCGGCGAGCGATCTGCGCACGTGCCTGTGCCAGCCAATCCTCTCCCCGCGGCAGCGCGCGCAGCTGCTGATCGGCCAGGCGCTGCATCAGTTCGCGCATCGCCGGGTCGGGCTGGATCAGCGGCGCATCCAGCGCGGCAGCCGGCAGCGTCACGCGATAGCAGGCTTGCGAGAAGCGTACCGGGCAACCGAGCACGCGGGCGTGTTCGCGCGTGTCCGCCGGCTGGGCGTACATGACGTCGATGCGCAGCGGGCGGGCCTGCGCGCCCGCCATCCAGCGCGAGAAACTGACGAGGCCGGCGAGGTTGAACTCGGCGAGCTGGCGGTACGGGCCGTCGGTGCCCGGGTTCCAGCTCAGCGTCAGCGCGGTGGCGCCGCGCTGCAGCTCGACCCCGCCGAGATCGATGACCAGGGCCTGGTAGCGGCGCAGGGCCTCGAGCGCCTCGCCGAGGTGTGCACAGTTCATCGCGACGAAGCCCAGCGCGCCGTAATGCCCCGGGCGTACCTGCTCGCCGACGTGCAGCCCGAGCGCATCGTCGCCGAGCAGCGTCGCGGCACGGTCGAACAGGGCGGCACCCGTCGCCTCGGTGACGCGGGCGTCGCGGTCGGCGGCGTCGAAGGGCAGCTCCGCGAGCAGGGTGTCGACCGCAAGGCCATGGCCGCGCGCGTAATCCAGCAGCGCATGCAGATAGCCGACGGCGACGGTGTTGGCGCGAGCGGTCATGGCCCTTGGCGTGCGATGTCAGGACGTGTGCGGGTCACCCGGGCGAAGATGGCACGATCCCGATCTCCTCTGCGAGGGTTGCGATGCTGCAGGAATTCATCCAGGCCGTGCATGCCGCGCTCGGTCCGAACGTCGACTGGAAGCAGGTCGTGCTGACCGGCATGGCGCCGGTGTTTCTCATCGTGTTCGCGGTCGAATGGCAGCTCCTGCGGCAGCGCGCCGCCGGCGGCGCCGCTGCCAGGCCGCTGCCGCGCTGGCGCGACGTGGCGACCAACCTGGGTCTGGGGGCGAGCTATCAGGTCGCCGAGTTCGCGGTGCATGCGCTGGTCAGCGGTGCGGTCATCCTGTGGATCTACGAGCATCGACTGTTCGACGTGCCGGTCAACGCGTGGACGATCGTGCCGATCTTCGTCGCCGTCGAGTTCTGCTACTACTGGTTCCACCGCGCCAGCCATCGCATCCGCTGGTTCTGGAGCGCGCATGTGGTGCATCACTCGGAAGAGCAGATGAACTTCACGACCGCGCTGCGCCAGAGCATGCTGTACTCGATCACCGGCTGGTGGCTGTTCTTCATGCCGCTGGTGTGGCTCGGCGTGCCGCCGGGCGTGGTGTTCTTCCTCTACGCCTGCGATCTGGCCTACCAGTACTTCGTGCACACCGAGGTCATCGGCAGGCTGCCGCGCTGGTACGAGTACGTGTTCGACACACCGAGCAACCATCGCGCGCATCACGGGCGCAATCCGCAGTACATCGACCGCAACTACGGCGGCGTGCTGATCATCTTCGACCGCTGGTTCGGGACCTACGTGGAGGAGGACGAGCCGGTCGACTACGGCATTCCACGCCAGGTCCGCTCGAACAACATCTGGACGCTCAACGTCCACGAGTTCGCCGACATGTGGCGTGACGTCGCTCGGCCGGGACCGCTGCTGCAACGCCTGCGGCACCTGTGGGCGCCGCCCGAATGGCAACGGCCGGACGATGTGTCGGCAAGCGGACTGAGCCTGCCTCAGTCCTGATCCGGAGCGTCCTCGCTGATCTCGCGCATCAGGTTCTCCTGCACGACGCTGGCGACGAGCCGGCCCTGGCGGTCGTAGACCAGTCCGCGGGACAGGCCGCGCGCGCCCTGCGAGGTCGGCGAGTCCATGCTGTACAGCAGCCAGTCGTCGACGCGCACGTCGCGGTGGAACCACAGCGCATGGTCGATGCTGGCGATCACCATGTCTTCCGCGAACCAAGTGCGGCCGTGCGGGCGCACCGCCGTCGACAGCAGGTTGAAGTCCGACGCATAGGCCAGCACGCAGCGGTGCAGCATCGGGTTGTCCGGCAGCTTGCCGGCGGCGCGGAACCAGATGTGCTGCTGCGCCGGCCGCACTTCCGGGCGCAGCGGATTCCACGGTTCGACCGGCTTGAACTCGATGGCCAGTTCGCGCGTCATCGCGTGGAACACGCGGTCGGAAACGTCGGGGATCGATTGCAGCCAGTCGTCGTGCAGGTCGCGCGAGTTGCGCAGCTTGTCCGGCGGCGGCACGTCGGGCATCGCCTGCTGGTGTTCGAGCCCCTGCTCCTCGCGCTGGAACGAGACGATCATCGACAGGATCGGCTGGCCGTTCTGGATCGCCTGCACACGACGCGTCGTGAACGTGCGGCCGTCGCGCACGCGGTCGACCTCGTAGACGATCGGCAGGCTCATGTCGCCCGGGCGCAGGAAGTAGGCGTGCAGCGAATGCGGTACGCCGGCGGCGATCGTCCGGCTCGCACCGACCAGGGCCTGGCCGATGACCTGCCCGCCGAACACGCTCTTGCCGCCCAGATCGCGCGACTGACCGCGGAACAGATTGACTTCCAGATTCTCGAGGTCGAGCAGATTGACCAGATCCTGCAGAATGCGATTCATGATGCGGCGGCAGCGAAATCAGCGCTCAAGACTACTGGATTGCCCGGTGGATTGGACCACTCGGCGCCGCGCGGTGCGAGGGCGCCGATGAACTGCCGCGCCGGCTGCGGCGCCTGCTGCATCGCGCCGTCGATCTCGTCGCCGATTCCGGGCATGGCCGGACCGGGAAAGGCTCCGGCGCCCAAGCCGGCGGGCGTGCGCTGCGCGCAGCTCGATGACGCGCTGCGCTGCCGCCTGTTCGGCGATCCGCGGCGGCCTGCGGTCTGCGCGAGCCTGCGTGCCAGCGTCGAGATGTGCGGCGAGACGCGCGAGCAGGCGCTGCAGCACCTGAGCCGGCTCGAGCAGGCGACGGCTCCTCAAAGCTGACCGCGCAGGCTGTCCTGGCGCTGCTCGGCGATGACGCGACGTCCGCGCCGGTGGATCGTCTTCCAGACCAGGCGTACGCCGACATCGGGCCGGGTGTCGCAGGTCAGCTCCAGTTCGACGTCGTCTGCGGGCTCGAGCGTCACGTCGCGGAGCAGCGGCAGATAGATCTGCTCCCAGTGTGTCGGCGGCGCGTGGGGCGACGTCTTCAGCACGATGCCCGGGATCAGCTCGGCCTCCCACCACAGCGCGAAGCCGTGCAGCTGCAGGCCGGTCTCGTCCGCGCTCCAGCGCAGCACACGCGTGCGTTTGCTCGGCGGCGCCGGGCATTGCGGGCGCAGATCGAGATCGTCCCAGCACTGGATAAAGGGCTCCCCGCCAACGTCGTCCGCGCCGATGCTGCGCACATACATGTTGTTGAGACTGATCTCGCGCGCCGCCGAGAGGTCGAGGTCGTAACCGACACGGGGCCAGATGTCGATGTCGCGCTGCAGCCGGTCACTGACGACGGGCGCAGCGAACTGGCGCAGCCGCGAGGGCAGGATGACGCCGCCGGGCTTGAGGAACCGCCGCGCGTCGATCGCGGTTTCGAGAAAACCCTCCTCCAGCGCGAAATTGCCGAGCGTCTCGGTCACCACGATGTCGGCCGCGAGCTTGCGCCGGACCTCGGCCGAGTGTGCCCGCAGGAACTGCAGGCCGTCGATGCGGTTCGCGCGCGCCAGGGCCTCCGCGAGCTCGATCGTGTCGGCATATTCGATCAGGGTGCACTGCTTCGCGCCGAGCCTGCGCGCGAGAAAGCTGAGAAAGCCGGTGCCGGCGCCGATGTCGAGCACGGTCGACTCGCCCGGACGGATCACCCGGCTCAGGGCATCGAAGAACGCGCGATTGCGCGGGGCATCGCCGAGCAGTTTGCGGTGCAGCTCGATCTCACTCATCGAAGGGCAGTGCGACGGTCGGGGCCGGGGCGGGCAGGCGCGCCAGCTTAAGGGCTGCCGATGGGAGGCGTCGCGACAGTCGGCTAGAATTCGCCGCGCGCCGGCTTAGCTCAGTTGGTAGAGCACCTGATTTGTAATCAGGGGGTCGCGGGTTCGAACCCTGCAGCCGGCACCAGCTTCGCCCCCGACGTTCGCCACAGCTGCGAACGAATCGCATCATCGTTGACTTCGCACCACGTTCGGCGCGTCGCTGCAGCGCAGCAAATCCGGTAGGGGCTTTCACCCAATTTGGTTGCAGATTATTGACGCAGTTCACACCCCGGGAATAGGCTCGGCCCGTTGTTGTTCTCATAGCCGCCAGCTGTCGTCAGATGCGACCACGCCAGCACAGCTGGACCGTCTCGTTCTCATGGGAGTGAACTGATGGAAATTACTTCGAAGCGGAAGCGGAACGGGGACTTGTTCCTCCGGACCGCCATTGCCGCTGTCGTTGCGAGCAGCTTCTCTTCGGGTGCTGCGCTTGCGCAGGAAGAAGAAGCCGCCGCAGAGGGGACCACCAAGCTTGATGCTATCGAGGTCACCGGTTCGCGCCTGACGCGTGCGGCGGTGGAAGGTGCGTTGCCGGTCTCGGTGATCGACCGCGAGGCGATCGAGACCAGCGGCTTCACCTCGGTCGGTGAACTGCTGCGCAACACCGTTTTCAACTCGACGGGTGCCTTCCGTGCACAGTCCGGCAGCTCGGCGCAGTCGCTGGTCGCGGTCGACCTGCGCGGCCTCGGCTCCGAGCGCACGCTGGTCCTGATCGACGGTCGCCGTGCGCCGAAGGCGCCGTTCGCGCCGACCGCGCAGGATCTCAACGCGGTGCCGCTGGCGGCCGTGGAACGCGTCGAAATCCTCAAGGACGGCGCATCGGCCATCTACGGCGCCGACGCCGTGGCCGGCGTCATCAACATCATCACGCGCAAGGACTTCGAAGGCGTCGAGATCACCCATCAGCTGCAGGGCACGGACCGTGTCGGCGGCGACATCGAGCAGGGCTCGGTGACGATCGGCGTCAACGGCTCGCGCGGCAACATTGTGATGGGCGCGTCCTACTTCAACCGCGACATCATCTTCGCGCGCGACTCGCTGTTCAACCAGCCGGGCGCCAGCTTCTTCTCGAACAACCTGGTCTGGGGCTACGACGAGGACGGCGACGGTGTGACCGACGGCTACGGCTACGCCGCCGTGCCCGGCGGCTGCCCGAACACGGACCCGGCGTACTACATCACGCCGTCGGGCCTCTGCGGCTACGACTTCACGCTGGTGTCGGCCGACGAGGCCAAGACCGAGAACCAGGGCCTGTTCGCCAAGGGCACCTACCAGATCTCGGATACCTGGGACGTCACCGTCAACGCGAGCGTCAACCGCGCCAAGTCCTTCGGCCGTTACGCGCCGGCGCTCAACGACTTCGCGCTGGTCGTGCCGGACGACAATCCGTTCCTCGAGGAATTCCCGGACGACCTGTTCGGCGGCCCGAGCTACGATCCGGCGACCTCCACGACGCCGCTGTACCTGTACCACCGCTTCGCGTCGCTGGGCACCCGCGACACCACCACCGATGCCAACGTCTATGACATCAGCGGTGTGTTCTCGGGCTCGGTGGGCATCGTCAACATCAATGTCGGCGCCCGCTACAACGAGTACAAGTACTACGACTTCGGCCGCTTCTTCCTGGCGCGGCCGGTGGCGCAGAACGCCCTGAACGACGGCAGCTACGACTTCCGCGACCCGAATGCGACGCCGGATGCGGCGGCAGCCTTCAAGGCCACGACGGCGCGCGAGTCCACCTGGATCAACCGCGAGGCCTTCGCGGATGTGTCGATGCCGCTGTTCGAGATGGGCGGCGGTTCGGCCCAGATCGCGGTCGGCTTCGAGTATCGCGAAGAGGACTTCACCGATCTGTACGACGCCGCCTCCGAGGCCGGACAGATCGGTGGCTCCGCAGGCAACTCGGCCGGTCTGGGCCGTGACGTCCGCGCCTACTTCGCCGAGGCCCTGTTCCCGATCCTGAACAACCTCGAAGCGACGGTCGCGGTGCGTCGGGACGACTATTCCGACTTCGGTGCGGAAACCGCCCCGAAGGTCAGCCTGCGTTACCAGCCGATCGACACGGTCACGCTGCGTGCGTCCTACGGTGAGGGCTTCCGCGCACCGACGCTGGACGTGCTGAGCCAGAAGCCGGCGTTCTCGGCCGAGCCGATCTCGAACGACCAGCCGACCTGCGAGTTCGGCGGCTTCACCTGGGATGCCTCGACCAACACCTGCCGCAACGCGGCCGGCAACGTGCAGCAGATCCAGATCAACGCGACGCAGATCGCCAATCCGGACCTGGGCGCGGAAACCTCCGACCAGTACTCGCTGGGCTTCGCGTGGGATGTGGCCTCGTGGTTCGACTTCTCGCTCGACTACTACCGCATCGAGATCGACAACCGTATCGATACCTTCTTCCCCGAGGAGATTCTCGATGCGATCCGTGTCGGCGATCCGGTGCCGGCGGCCTTCGTCGTCGAGCGCGGCCAGCGTACGCCGGACGATCCGCTGTACGATCCGAACGCGCGTATCACCGGCCTGACCTTCGGTCAGTCGAACAACGGTACGCTGGATACGAGCGGCCTCGATTTCGAAGCCAACTTCCGCTACAACCTGGGCAGCCTCGGCAACCTGGCCTCGATGGTGCGCTACGTGCACATCCTCGAGTACAAGATCGACAACGGGCGTGACCTGATCGGCGATCCGGCAGCACCGGATACCCGCATCCAGGGCATGACCGAGTGGAAGATCTCCGACTTTGCCTTCGGTTGGAACTTCAACATCATCGGCGACCAGGCGGAAACGGTCAGTGTCGATGCGGCATCGGGCAATGCGGTGCGCAGCGGTCACATTCCGACCTATGTCACGCATGACTTCCAGCTGACCTACTTCGCCCCGTGGAACGGCCAGATCACCGTCGGCGCGATCAACGCCTTCGGCAAGGAGCCGGATGCGCGGTCGGCCTATGATGGTCGCGACTACAACTTCTACCTCTACGATCAGTACGGCACGCAGCCGTACGTCCGCTACACGCAGCGGTTCTGATCGGGCGGTGATGGTTGACGAGGGCCCCTGCGGGGGCCCTCTTTTTTCGTGGGGCCGGGCGTGAACGCAGCTGATTCGCAGGACGGTGACGCGCGCGCGCGCGCCTGGAGCCGCTACTGGGGTCGCGGCGTGCGGCATTCCTGCCCGGGCTCCTTTCACGATCACTATGGCGCTGCGACGCAGGCCTTCTGGCGCGAGCGCTTCGCGCAGCTCAATGCCGAAGATCGCGCGCTGGAACTCGGCTGCGGCAACGGCTCGCTGATCCGCTATTTGGATCGTGCGGGCCCGGTGTGGCCCGCATCAATCGACGCCGTGGACCTGGCCGAACTGGATTCACAGTGGCTCGGGCAGATCGCACCGGCGCTGCGCGACCGCGTGCGCCTGCATCCACGGACGCCGGCGGCCACGCTGCCGCTCGCGGACGCCTCGGTCACGCAGGTCTTCAGCCAGTACGCACTGGAGTACTTCGCCGGCGAATCCTGCTGGCGCGAGCTGGCGCGGGTGATGTCGCCTCGCGCGACGCTGGCACTGATCGCGCACCGCCGCGAGTCGCATCTGGCGCATCTGGCGGAGTCGGAGTCCGTGGATGCACAGTGGCTGCTTGCACCCGGCGGTCCGCTCGATCGTGCCGAGGCCCTGCTGCCGTGGCTGGCGATGTCCGCCGACCCCGCTGCCAGGGCGCAGCGCGCCGCGGACCCGCGCGCCGCCGCAGCGCGGCAGGCATTCAACGCGGTATATGCCGAGCTGGATGCACGAATCGCCGCTGCAGCGTTTCCGGACCTGCTGCGCGAAACAGCGGACGGCGTCATGCGGATCCTGCAGGCGGCTGCGGGCAGGGGGGCGGCACCGTCGATCGACGCGCTGCGTGTGCTGCGCGCCGAGCTGGAGGACAATCGGCTGCGTGTGGCCGAGCTGGTCGCCTGCGCGCTCGATCGCGAAGGCATTGAGCGCTGGCAGCGACAGTTGCAGCAGATCGGCTGTACACAGATCGAGGTCGGCGAGATCAGCGAGCAGAACCATCTGTTCGGCTGGAGCCTCGTCGCGCGTCGCGGATGAAGGCACTATCGGAATGATCGGAACATGAATGCAACCTCGTCGGCTGCACCGCAGGATCGGCTGCAGCACGCCTTCGCGGAGATGAACGCCGGGCGCCTGGAGCCCGCGCGCCGCGAGTTCATCGCGCTGTGCAGCGACCCCGACTGCGGCGCCGATGCCTATCGCGGCCTCGCTGCGGTCTGCTGGCGGCTGGGACAGCTCAAGCCGGCGGTGGAGTACCTGCGCCAGGCGGTCCTGATCGCGCCGGACCGCGCCGAGGTGCACGCCGACATGGCGCTCGTGCTGATGGCGTCACGGCAGCCCGTCGCGGCGGTGCCGCACATGGAACGGGTAGTGAGCCTGCGGCCGACGGATCCCGACGCCTGGCACAACTACGGAAAACTGCTGGGCGACCTGCGCCAGCTGCAACCGGCGCGTGCGGCGTTCGAACGATCGCTGGCACTGGCGCCGGATCGCGTGCCCACCTTGACCACCTATGCCCGCGCGCTGTCGAACTGCGGAGATGACGATGCCGCGGAGGCGATCTGGGAGCGTGTCATCGCGCTGCAGCCGAAGCGCTTCGACGGCTATCAGGGGTTGGCCGAGGTGCAGTTCGCGCGCGGGCACCTGCAGCGCGCGCGCGACACCTACGCCCGCGGCGCCGTCGAGGTTCCGGACGCGCCGGAAATGCACATGGGACTGGCACAGCTCAAGGAAGACCTCGGCGACCGCGACGGTGCAGAGGCTTCGTTTCGCGATGCCCTGCGGCTGCGGCCCGACTGGCCGATGGCGCTGGAGGGCGTGCTGACGCTGATCCGCGGTCGCGCCGAGCCGGAGCTGCTGGCCCGCGCGCGCGCCATCGTCGAGGACCCGCGGCGGCCGCCGCAGGATCGCGCCAACGTCGGCTTCGGTCTCGGCAAGGCGCTCGACGCCAACGATCCGGACGCCGCGTTCGCGGTGTGGGAGCTGGCCAACCGGGCGCGTCGTGCGCAGGTCGGTCCGTACGATCGCGATCGCCTCGTGTCCCGCGTCGATCGCACGATCGCAGCCTACACCCCATCCCATCTCGCCCGGCTGGAAGGCCGGGGCAGCCTCGATCCCAGGCCGGTGTTCGTGCTCGGCATGCCGCGAAGCGGAACGTCGCTGGTCGAGCAGATCATTGCCGCGCATCCGCAGGCGCACGGCTACGGTGAACTGCCGGACCTGTCGCGCATCGCGCGCGAGCTGCCGCGGCGCATCGGCTCGATCCAGCGCTGGCCCGAGGCCCTGGGCGCACTGGATGCCACGGCGCTGCAGGCGGCTGCCGACGACTACCTGGCGGTCCTGCAACGGCGCGAGGCGACGCCGTCGCTGCGCTGCGTCGACAAGGCGCCGCTGAACTTCTTCCACCTGGGGCTGATCGCGCTGATGTTTCCGCAGGCGACGATCATCTGGTGCCGGCGCGATCCACGCGACATCTGCGTGTCGATCTACGGCGAGAACTTTGCGCTGGAACAGAGCTTCGCCAACGATCTGGGCGATCTCGGCTTCTTCTACCGCGAGTACATGCGCCTGATGCGCCACTGGCGCGGCCTGTTCGGCACCCGCATCCACGAGTGCGTGTACGAGGATCTGGTCGCCGACCCCGAAGCCGGGGCGAGGGCGCTGATCGACGCCGTGCGCCTGCCCTGGGATGAGGCCTGCCTGAACTTCCACGAGAGCGAACGGGCGGTTCTCACGCCGAGTCGCTGGCAGGTGCGGCAGCCGATCTACTCGAAGGCGGTCAGCCGCTGGCGTCGATACGAACGCTGGATCGCGCCGCTGGTCGAGGCGCTTGGAGACGAGGTGCGATGAGCCAGCCGCGCAGCGCGAGGTTCGAGCTGCAGACGGCGTTCGCCGTCCCGATCGGGCGCGCCGAGCACCCGGGGCCGGCGCCGCTCAACCGGGATCTGCGCGGCCTGTTTCTCGAGCGCGAGCAGGCGGGCGACCGCTACCGCAATCCCGACCCGACGATGAACATCCGGCCGGGACTGTTCGAGAGCCGCTTCGACCTGTTCGACTGGACCGACCCGCCGATCGCCGAGTTGCGCGCGTTCTGCTGGTCGGCCTTGTTCAAGACCGTCTCGGACTTGAGCGGCTACGCGCCGCAGGACATGAACCGCCTCGAAGTGCGTTCGACCGCCTGGTTTCATGTCACGCGGCGGGGCGGCTACTTCGGGCAGCACAACCATCCGATGGCGAGCTGGTCCGGCGTGTACTGCGTCGATGCCGGAGACGATCGCAGCGGTCATCCGGAGAGTGGTGCGCTGGTGTTCGCGCACCCCTTCGGCATGGCGACGGCATTCACTGACCTGGGCAATGCGCGCCTGCGCGATCCCTGGGGCGTGCGCCCCTTGAGCCTGACACTCAAGCCCGGCGAACTGGTGATCTTCCCGTCGTGGCTGATGCACCAGGTCATGCCGTACCAGGGCGATGGCGAGCGCATCACGGTGGCCTTCAACGCGTGGTTCCGGCAGCGGGCGGCGGCATAGGACGCACCGGGGACGGAAAATCCCGACACGTGGCTGGGGGAAGTTCCCGTTTGACCGCGGGCGGACGGGCGTGGCACACAGGGTCGATCTGATCCACAACACTGGAGAACGCAACCGTGAGAACCGGACCGGCGCTGGGCGCCGCGCTGCTGCTGGGAGCCGGCGTCGCCCAGGCGGCGGACATTCCCCTTGAGGCGTTCGCGCGTCAGCCCGAGTTCAACGATGTCGTCATCTCGCCGGACGGGCGGCACGTGGCCGTCAGCGTGCCGGACGGCAATCAGACCAACCTCGCGGTGATCCGTCTCGCGGACAAGAAGGTCACCGCGGCGATCCAGAGCGGCCGGGACACACACGTCGCCGACATCTACTGGGCCAACGACCAGCGGGTGATCATCGCAATGGCCGACAGCGCCGGTCCGCTGGACCAGCCGTCCTTCACCGGCGAGTTCAACGCCGTGGACGCGGACGGTCGCCACATGAGCTATCTGTTCGGCTGGAGACCGCGCCGGTCGATGGCCGAGTTCGCGGCCCAGGAGGCGACGGTCGGCTTCGGCACCTTCGTGTCCGACCTGAAGGACGATCCCGATCACGTGATGATCGCCTCGGTGCATCCGCGCGAGGCGTGGACACAGACCGGGCGTTCAACGCTCTACAAGGTCAACGTCGAGACCTCGGCGACCCGCGTCGTCGCGCGTGCGCCGATCACCGGCTGGTCCGGCTTCGTCGTCGACGACCAGGGCAAGCTGCACTTCACGATCGGCTCCGACGAGCAGACCCTGGCCACGCGGACGTTCCGCTTCCTGCCCGGGTCCGACGAGTGGAAGGAGGTCGGCAGCGGCAAGCTGGGCGCCGAGATCGTTCCCTTGCGGATCACCGCGGACGGATCGCGCATCTACGTGCGGGCCCGCAATGACCAGGGGCGGCTGTGCCTGGCGACGCTCGATCCGGACTCCGGCGCCACCCGGATGGTGAATTGCCATAACGAGGTCGACGTCGGACTGGTGGTGTTCTCCACCGACGGCAACACGCCGCTGGCCGCCTACTACCATCCGGGCAGGATCGAAGCGAGCTGGATCACGCCCGAGCATCCGGAGGCGGTGGCGCTGCGTCGTTTCGCCGCGTCGTTTCCCGGACAGATCGCGCGGCCGACGTCACGCACCCGCGACGGGTCGCTGATGACCATCCTGGTCTACAGCGACCGCAATCCCGGGGATTTCTACCTCTACGATACGAAGGAGGGGAAGGCGGAGTACCTGTTCTCCGTGCGCAGCTGGATCGATCCCGAGCAGATGGCCGAACGCAGGCCCATCCGCTACGAAACCCGCGACGGGGCCACGATTCACGGATATCTGACCTTGCCGCGCGGCGTCGCGGCGGAGCAGCTGCCGCTGATCGTCCACCCGCACGGCGGACCGTTCGGGGTTCGCGACGCCTGGGGCTGGACGGCGGATCCGCAGGCCATGGCCAGTCGCGGCTATGCGGTGCTGCAGGTCAACTTCCGCGGTTCGGGGGGCTATGGCCATCAGCACCACGAAGCGGCGCGCGGGCAGTGGGGCGGGATGATGATCGACGACATCACCGACGGCGTGCGCTGGGCGATCGAACAGCGGATCGCGGACCCCGAGCGCATCTGCATCTACGGCGGCAGCTACGGAGGCTATGCCTCGCTGATGAGCGCCGTGCGCGAGCCCGACCTCTACAAGTGCACGGTCGGCTATGTCGGCGTCTACGACATCCCGTTGTGGATGCGGGATACCGACGTGAGCGACCGCGAGTCGGGCCGCAACTACATGCGGCAGTACGTCGGCAACGACCCGGAGGAACTCAGGCGCCAGTCGCCGATCCACCATCTCGACCGGCTCAAGGCGGCGGTGTTCCTCGTTCACGGCAAGCACGACATCCGCGTGCCGTACAACCAGGCCACCCAGCTGCGCAAGGCGCTGAAGGCGCGGGATTATCCCTTCGAGTGGCGGGTCGAGGCCGACGAAGGACACGGCTTCTACCGGCTCGATGCCCGTGTCGGACTCTACGAACAGTTGTTCGCCTTCTTCGACAAGCACATCGGTGCTGCCGACTGAGCGTCGCCAGCCACAGATCCGCGGCTTCTGTCAATTAGCCGGATGGCTATCAGCCATCCGGCTAATGTTTTTCTGCGCGCCGGGCTCCTAGAGTGAGGCTGCCGCCACCAAGCGGCACTCAGGCCCAGGCATAGGGAGGGGATGACGATGCAGACCATGATGAAGTTCGCGGCGGCCGCCGCGTTGCTGTTCGCCGTTTCGGCACACGCCGGGCCGGTCAACATCAACACGGCGGACGCGCAGACGCTGTCCGAGGAACTCAAGGGCGTAGGACCGGCCAAGGCTGCGGCGATCGTCGAGGATCGCGAAGCCAACGGCGCTTTCGTCAAGCCCGAGGACATCACCCGGGTGGGTGGAATCGGCGAGGCGATCTACGAACAGAACAAGGCCAACATCAAGGTCAAAGACTGATAGTCCCTAAGGGAGGGGCGACCTCAGGCGAGCGCAAGCTCGCCTTTTTTTATGCCCGATGATGGGGGAAAACCCCGTTACTAAGCGGCAGAACATTGGTGCTACCATCCGCCCCTTGATGGCGCAGGCGGCGTATTTCTTGCGTTTCGACGCCGCCTGACAATATTTCTCAAGCCCAATCCCAAGGAAGTTCACGCATGTCCGAGAGCCCCAATCGAGCGGTGGCGCGAGCAGCGATGCTCAAACACGGCGGATGGGCCGTTGCCGGTCTCGCGATGTCGTCGCTGGCGATGGCGCAATCGACGGCCCCGGTGACGCGTTCGGTCAACGAGCAGGTCGCCGCCGAGCAGGCCGCGCAGCAGACGCAGAGCCGCGTCGAGAAGCTCGACGACGAGACGCGTCGCGCCGTCGCCGAGTACCGGGCCGTGGTCCAGGAGACGGCGAGCCTCAAGCGCTACAACGAACAGTTGCAGGCGACGATCGGCTCGCAGGTCGAGGAAATGGAGACGATGCAGCAGCAGCTCGGCGAGATCGAGACCACTGCGCGCGAGATCGTGCCCTTTTTGCAGAAGATGCTGACGACGCTCGAGGAGTTCGTCAGGCTCGACCTGCCGTTCCTGCCCGATGAGCGTGCCGAGCGCATCGCCGACCTCAAGGACATGATGACGCGTGCCGACGTGTCGATCGCGGAGAAGTTCCGCCGCATCGTCGAGGCCTACCAGGTCGAGATGGAGTACGGACGGACGCTCGAGGCCTACCAGGGCAAGATCGGCGAGCGCACCGTGGAGTTCCTGCGTGCCGGCCGCGTGTCGCTGATGTATCAGACGCTCGACGGTTCCGAGAGCGGCTACTGGGACGCCGACGCCGACCAGTGGGTCGCGGACAACAGCTATCAGGACGCCGTGACCGCCGGCCTGAAGATCGCGAAGAAGCAGGCGGCGCCGAATCTGCTGTCGGTACCCGTCAGCGCGCCGAAGGAGGCGAAGTAACATGTTGCGCAAGCCTTTGTTCAGTCTGCTGCGTCCGCTCGCGATCCTGCTGGTCGCCGCCGCCCCCGGAATCGGGCAGGCGCAGGGCGCTGCCTCCCTCGACGAACTGCTCGAACAGACGCGCACGGCGCGTGCCCGCGAAGCGCAGCAGAACCAGGCGCGGATCAATCAGTTCCAGCAGGAGCGCAACCGTCGCGCACAGATGCTCAGCGAGGCCCAGGCCGAGCTGACGCGCGAGAACAGCCGCGCCAACGCCCTATCGGCGCAGTTCGATGCCAACGAGAAGAAGCTGACCGAGCTGCAGGCGGCGCTCGACGCCAAGCTCGGCAACCTCGGCGAGATGTTCGGCGTCGTGCGTCAGGTGGCCGGCGACTTCGCGTCGGTGGCCTACAACTCGATGGTGTCGGCGCAGTATCCGGAGCGCGAGACCTTCGCGCGCAAGCTGTCCGAATCCAAGGCGCTGGCCTCGATCGAGGATCTCGAGCGCCTGTGGTTCGAGATGCAGCGCGAGATGACCGAGAGCGGCCGCGTCACCAAGTTCTCGACCAAGGTCATCAATCTCGAAGGCCAGGAGCAGGACACGGCGGTGGTGCGCCTCGGCGGCTTCACCGCGTCCAGTGAAGACGGCTTCCTCACCTACCTGCCCGGCGAGCGCGAGTTCGCCGTGCTCAGCCGCCAGCCGGCGTCGCGCTTCGTGTCGCCGAACGTCGACCTGCTCGACGAGACCAGCGGGTATCACCGGGCGACGCTGGACCCGACGCGCGGTACGCTGCTGTCGGTGCTGGTGCAGACGCCCAAGCTCGGCGAGCAGATCAAGTTCGGTGGCCTGGTCGGCTATCTGATTCTCGCCGTCGGCGCGATCGGCCTGATCATGGCCGCGGTGCGCTTCATCGCCCTGTCGGCCGTCGGTGCCAAGGTCAACTCGCAGCGCAAGGACACGTCCAACGCCAGCGAGGGCAATCCGCTCGGTCGTGTGCTCGCGGTCTACTACAAGGACCCGAACGTCGATCAGGAAACGCTGCAGCTGCGGCTCGACGAGGCCGTGCTCAAGGAGATTCCGGCGCTCGAAAGCTGGCTGCCGGCGATCAAGATGATCGCCGCCGTCGGTCCGCTGATGGGTCTGCTCGGCACGGTCACCGGCATGATCCTGACCTTCCAGCAGATCACGCTGTTCGGCACCGGCGATCCGAAGATCATGGCCGACGGCATCTCGCAGGCGCTGGTCACCACGGTCATGGGCCTGGTGGTCGCGATCCCGATGGTGCTGATCCACGCCTATCTCGCCGGCCGCAGCAAGAACATCGTGCAGATCCTCGACGAGGAGGCCGCCGGCCTGATCGCGGAGCATGCCGAGAAGCAGCATGGTCGGACCGCTTGATCTGTTCGCGGACGTTCGCGATCTGCTCGAACTGGGCGGGCCGGTGGTCCGCATCCTGCTCGGTGCCGCGTTCATCCTGTGGGTGCTGATCATGGAGCGCTGGCTGTACTGCCGGCGTGAACTGCCGCGCATGGTGGGACGCATCCAGTCCGAGTGGGATGCGCGCAGCGATCACTCCTCCTGGTACGCCCGTCAGGTCAAGCGCAAGCTGGTGTCCGAGGCGACACGCGAGATCCGTGGCTATCTCGGCCTGATCAAGGCGCTGGTCGCGCTGGCCTCGCTGCTCGGCCTGCTCGGCACCGTGACCGGCATGATCCAGGTGTTCGACGTGATGGCGACACTGGGCACCGGCAACGCACGCGCGATGGCCTCCGGCGTTTCGGCGGCGACGATCCCGACGATGGCGGGCATGGTCGTGTCGATTTCCGGTCTTTATCCGATCCTGTGGCTCGAGAAGAAGCTGGCGACCGAAACCAGCAAGCTCAACGACCACATGATCACGCATTAAGGTTTACGTCATGGCACGCAGAAACAGAGGTACGGACGACGACGCCCAGATCGACCTGACGCCGATGCTGGACATGTCGTTCATCCTGCTGATCTTCTTCATCGTGACGACCTCGTTCGTCAAGGAAGCCGGCATCGACGTCAGCCGCCCCAGCGCGGCGACCGCCGAGCGCAAGGAGCGCGGCAACATCCTCATCGCGATCCGCTCCAACGGCGAGATCTGGATCGACAAGCGCGTCGTCGACAAGCGCGCGGTGCGCGCCACCGTCGAGCGCCTGCACGCGGAGAATCCGGAAGGATCGGTCGTGATCATCGCCGACAAGACCTCCGAGACCGGTACGCTGGTCGAGGTCATGGACCAGGTACGCCTCGCCGGCGTGTTCAACGTCTCGATCGCGGCTGACCAGAGCGGGGGCGGCTGATGGCGCGGAGCGCGCTCGCGGTGGTGATCGCGGCCCTGATTGCGGTCGGCCTGTTCTGGCTGATGCACCTGCTGATCATGGGGCGCGACATCGGTCCGAAGAAGGACTCCACGACGGCGGTCATCGACTTCGTGCGCCTGAAGCGCGACACGCAGCTCGAGACGCGCACGCGCAGCAAGCCGGAGAAGCCGCCGCCGCCGAAGAAGCCGCCGCCGCCGCAGCTCAACGTGCAGGCGCAGGCCAAGCCGGACATGGCACCGACGCCGTTCAACATGCCCAAGCTCAACCTGCCGACCAGCATCACCGGCGGGCCGTTCCTCGGTACGTTCTCGGCGGGGGACATCCAGGGCGACGGCGAGCTGATTCCGCTGGTGCGCATCGCACCGCAGTATCCGCGACAGGCGTTGCGCGACGGTGTCGCCGGCGAGGTGACGCTGGAGATCACGGTGGGGCCCGACGGCACCGTCAAGTCGGCACGCGTCAAGAGCGCCAAGCCGCGCGGCTACTTCGAGTCCGCGGCCGTTTCCGCCGCCTATAAGGGGCGGTTCAGGCCGAAAGTGGTAGACGGTACGCCGATGGAAACCACCGGCGTGTACACCGTGAAGTTCAACCTGGGCGAGTAGCGATGCAGCGCAGATTGCGGACACTGGGACAATCGTTGGCAGCCGCGGTGCTTGCTGCGTGCGCACTGTGGATCGTGCCTGCGTCCGAGGTTTCGGCCCAGAGTGCGCCGAAGAAGGAGCGCAAGGCCGCCGGCACGCTGTCCGAGGTGACCTACCGTCAGCTCGAGCGCGTGCATGACCTGATCGGCAAGAACGAGAACGCCGAGGCCCTGAGCAAGGCCGAGGCGCTGCTCGGACGCGTGACCAACGATTACGAGAAGGCCGTCATCCGGCAGACGATGGCCTTCATCTACATCTCGCAGAACAAGTACAAGGCGGCCATCGCCGCCTTCGAGGAAGCCCTGTCGCTCGACGCGCTGCCGCAGCAGCCGTACGAGCAGATGCTCTACAACGTCGCGCAGCTCTATTTCCAGGATGGCCAGACCGACAAGGCCATCGAGCGCATGGAGTACTACTTCCGCGAGGTGACCACCGAGCCGCCGGCCGACGCGCACATCCTGCTCGCGAGCGCCTACTCCGACCGCAAGCGTTTTCGCGATGCGCTGCCGCAGGTCGACAAGGCGATCGAGAAGTCCAAGGAACCCAAGGAGTCGTGGCTGCAGCTCAAGCTGGCGCTGCACTACGAGCTCAAGCAGTACCCGCAGTGCGCCGAGGTGCTCGTCCGGCTGATCGCGCTGGTGCCGGCCAAGGAGGACTACTGGAAGCAGCTGTCGAGCATCCTGTTCGAGATCAAGCGCGACAAGGAATCGCTCGCGGTGCTCGCGCTGGCAGAGCGGCAGAACTTCCTCGACACCGAGGGCGAGATCCGCAATCTGGCCAACATCTACCTGCTGCTCGACATTCCGTACAAGGCGGCGCAGGTACTCGAGGATGGGCTCGAGCGCGGCATCCTCAAGCCCGATGAGAAGACCCTGAGCCTGACCGGCGACGCCTGGACCATGGCGCGCGAATACGGCAAGGCGGAGGTCGTGCTCAAGCGCGCGGCTGCCAAGGCCAGCGACGGCGAGATCTTCTATCGGCTCGGCCAGATCTACGTCGAGGACGAGCGCTGGAAGGAAGCGCTCGACGTTCTCTCCCAGGCGCAGGCCAAGGGCATCAAGAAGATGGGCGATGCGGCCTATCTCGAAGGCGTTGCCGCGTTCCAGTCGGGTAACCGCAAGGCCGCGATCGCCTCGCTGCGCAAGGCGCAGCGTTACGACGAGAGTCGCAGCAACGCCACGCAATGGCTGAATCACATTGCGCAGACCGAAGAGGCCGAAGCGCAGGCCGCGATTGCCGCCGCCGAATCCAGCGACGCGGCGCCGGAAGAGGAAAAGGCGAAGAACTGACGGGCATGTCCGCGTGACGGCCTCGCGTCCCCTGCTGGTCGCGTCCGCATTTGCGGTCGTCTACATCGTCTGGGGGTCGACCTATCTTGCGATCCGCATCGGTGTCCAGGACCTGCCGCCCGTGCTGTTTGCCGGCGTGCGTTTCCTCATCGCCGCGCCGCTGCTGTTCGGATATGCCTGGCTGCGCGGCGCACGCCTGCCGGCCAGCCGGCGCGACTGGGTGATCATCGCAGCGACGGCCATCCTGATGCTCGTCGGCGGCAATGGCCTGGTGACTTGGGCCGAACACTGGGTGGAGTCCAACCAGGCCGCCCTGATCATCGCCACGTCGGCCATCTGGATGGCCTGCTTCGGTGCGATCGGCGGGCGCGGCGACCGCCTGAGCTGGGCCGCCGGCGCGGGCCTGCTGCTCGGGCTGGCCGGCGTCGCGCTGCTGGTCGGCAGCGGCCTGCATCTGCGCAGCGCACCGTGGTTCGCCTACGCAGCCCTGCTGGCGGCACCGGTGCTGTGGGCCGCCGGTTCGGTGATCTCACGGCGCTACCCGCTCGGCTGCACCCCGCTGATGGCAGCCGCGCTGCAGATGCTGATCACCGGCGCGATCATGACGACGCTCGGCCTGGCACTGGGCGATGCGCAACGCTGGACGCCGACGCCCGAGGCGCTGGGGGCGCTGATCTATCTCGTCGTCTTCGGTTCGTGCATCGCCTATGGCGCCTACTTCTGGCTGGTCCACGAGGTGACGCCAGCGCAGCTCGGCACCTACGCCTATGTCAACCCGGCGATCGCCGTGCTGCTCGGCTGGTGGCTGCTCGACGAGGCGATGCAGGGGCCGCAGATCGCGGGTACGCTGGTGATTCTCGCCGGCGTCGTGCTGGTGACGCTGGCCTCGCGCCGGCCGGTGCGGGGCAGATCGGGCTAGGGCCTGTTAACGCTATGGCCGTCGCTGTGACGGAGGCTGTTTTGGCGCAGCGCAAGGAAGGAGGAGCGTGGCGTACTCGACGTACGCGAGCGACGACTGACGCCGCGATGCGCCAAAACGGCCCCGCCCCTCCGGGGTGCCACCGGATTTGCGGCCATGCGGACATGGCTTACTTCGCCATGACGTCGGTCATCGCTCAGCATGGCCATGTCCTCCTCGGTCATTTGGAACCACCAAATTCCCTCGTCGCGCCTTGCCTGGCCGCAAATCCGGTGGCATCACAGTGATGTCCATAGCGTTAACAGGCCCTAAGCTCGGGCGCATGCGCGCCGCCCTGTGGTTCACGACCCTGTTGCTGTCGACGCTGTGTGCAGACGTGTCCGCAGCCGCCGACGTGCTGCGCATCGGCAACGGCCCCGAGCCGGAAACGCTCGATCCGCATCGCGTCGAGGGTGTCAGCGCCGGCAACATCGTCCGCGACCTGTTCGAGGGGCTGACGGCCGTTGGCGACGACGGCAGCGCGATCCCGGCGGCCGCCCGATCCTGGGAGGTCAGCGACGATGGACGGGTCTACCGCTTCCACCTGCGCGATGACCTGCGCTGGTCCAACGGCGATACGGTGGTCGCCGCGGACTTCGTCTTCGGCCTGCAGCGCAGCGTCACGCCCGACACCGGGTCCAGTTTTGCGCGCATGTTCGAGCCGGTGCGCAACGCCGCCGCGATCATCGACGGCCGGCTGCCGGCGCATCGGCTCGGCGTGCAGGCCGTCGACGCGCGGACGCTGCAGGTGACGCTCGATGCGCCGACGCCGGCGCTGCCGGGCATGCTGGCGCATCCGTCGGCGTTCCCGGTGCACCGCGCCAGTCTGAGCGCGCACGGCAGCGGTTTCGCCCGTCCGGGCCGTCTGGTCAGCAACGGCGCCTATCGTCTCGCCGGATGGGTCGTGCAGTCGCACGTCGAACTGGAGCGCAACCCGCACTATCGCGCAGCGGCGGCGATCCCGTGGGTGCGCTATCTGGTCACCGAGGACATCCACGCGGAGCTGCAGCGCTTCCGCGCCGGCGAGCTCGACATCACCTACGAGATCCCGCCGCTGCAGGCGGCGCGCATCCGTCGCGAGTATCCGGGCGCGCTGCGCATCGCGCCGTATCTGGGGGTCTACTACTACGGCCTCAACCTGACCCGTGCCCCCTTCGCCGGCAAGCCGGCACTGCGTCAGGCCCTGTCGATGGTCATCGACCGGCAGGTGCTGGCCGACAAGGTACTGCACGGTCTCGCCTTGCCGGCCTGGAGCTTCGTGCCACCCGGCATGCACGCGCTGGAGGCCCCGCGACCGGACTGGCAGGACTGGACGCCGACGCGCAGGCAGGCCGAAGCGCTGCGCCTGTACCGGCAGGCCGGCTACGGCGACGAGCGACCGCTCGAGGTCGAGATCCGCTACAACACGCACGAGAGCCATCGCCGCGTCGCGACCGTGGTCGCGGCGATGTGGAGGCAGGCGCTGGGCGTGCGCACGCGCCTGGTCAACGAGGAGTTCAAGGTGTTCCTGCACAAGCGCCGCCTGCGCCGCGAGACCCAGGCGTTCCGCGCCGCGTGGATGGCCGACTTCAACGACCCGATGAGCTTCCTCGGCATCCTCCACAGCGAGCACGGCAAGAACGACAGCGGCTGGGTCGACGCCGGGTTCGACGCTGCACTGATGCGGGCGGCGGCCACCGCCGAGCCTGCGGTGCGAGCAAACCTCCTTGCCGCAGCCGAGCGCCGGATACTCGACGACGTGCCGGTGATCCCGCTCTACTTCTACGTGTCCAAGCACCTGGTGGCGCCGCGCGTGCGCGGGTGGCGCGACAACCCGCTCGACTATCACTACAGCAAGGATCTCGCGCTGGACCGCGCGCCGGGTGACCGCTGATGGCGCTGTTCCTGCTGCGGCGTACGATCGCCGGTCTGTTGACGCTGCTGGCGCTGCTGACCCTGAGTTTCTTCCTGTTGCGCGCGGCGCCGGGTGGGCCCCTCGATCGGGAGCGCAGCCTGCCGCCGCAGATCGAGGCCGCGATTGCCGCGCAGTACCACCTCGACGAGCCGCTGTGGCGTCAGTACCTGCGCTACACCGCAGATGTGCTGCGCGGCGATCTCGGGCCGTCGTTCCAGTACGACGGCTATCGGGTGATCGATCTGATTGCTGCCGGGTTGCCGGCGTCACTGCTGCTCGGCGCGCTGGCGCTGCTTGTCGCCGTGCCCCCGGGGGTTGTGCTCGGCTTTGCTGCTGCGCAGCGACCCGGGGGCTGGCGCGACCGCATCATCGCCTTGTTCTCGGTGGCTGGCGTGTCGGTGCCGAACTTCGTGGTCGCGCCGCTGCTGGTGCTGGTCTTCGCGGTGAGCCTTGCCTGGCTCCCTGCAGGTGGCTGGCGCGATGGCAGCGGGCAGGATCTGGTTTTGCCGGTAATCGCCCTGGCGCTGCCGCAACTCGCCTACGTCGCGCGCCTCGCGCGCGCCGGCATGATCGAGGCATTGGCCGCACCGTTCATGCTCACGGCGCGGGCCAAGGGCCTGCCGCCGCGGTTGCTGCTGTGGCGGCATGCATGGCGGCCGGCGCTGCTGCCGGTGCTGTCGTATCTGGGCCCCGCGGCCGCGGGTTTGATGACCGGCTCGGTCGTCGTCGAACAGATCTTTGGCATTCCCGGTATCGGTCGCCACTTCGTGCAAGGTGCACTCAATCGCGACTACACGCTGGTGCTGGGTGTCGTGCTGCTGTACGGCGCCCTGATCGTCGTGTTCAACCTGCTGGTCGACGTGCTCTACGGCCTGCTCGATCCGCGGTTGCGCCCATCATGACGATCGCCAAGCCATTGGCCCGGCATTTCGCCGGCGGCGTCGCGGCCGTGATTCTCGGCCTGATCGTGCTCGCCGTGTCGATCGGCCCACTGCTGAGTCCGCACGCTGTCGACGCCATCGACTTCGCGGCCGACTGGGGTGCGGCGCCGACGCTCGATGCGCGACACTGGTTCGGGACCGACAGTCTCGGCCGCGACCTGTTCGTGCGCACACTCGAAGGTGGCCGGACCTCTCTGCTCGTCGGACTGGTCGCGACGATGGTGTCGGTGATCATCGGCGTCGCCTGGGGTGCGCTGGCGGGCTACTTCGGCGGGCGCATCGATCAGTGGATGATGCGCGGTGTCGATGTGCTCTATGCGCTGCCGTTCCTGTTCATCGTGATCCTGCTGATGGTCGCCTTCGGCCGCGAGCTGTGGCTGGTCTTTGCGGCGATTGGCGCGGTCACCTGGCTCGACATGGCCCGCGTCGTGCGTGGCCAGACGCTGGCCTTGCGCCAGCGCGGATTTGTCATCGCCGCCGGCCTGGCTGGCGTCACCGATGTGCGCATCATCCTGCGCCACATCCTGCCGAACCTGAGTGCGCCGGTCATTGCGGTGGCGACGCTGACCGTGCCACAGGCGATCCTGATCGAATCGTTCCTGAGCTTTCTCGGCCTCGGCGTCCAGGAGCCGCATGCGAGCTGGGGCATGCTGATCAATGACGGCGCACGCGACATGGAGATCACGCCGTGGGCACTGGCGTTTCCGGCCGGCTTTCTGGTGACGACGCTGCTGTGTCTGAACGTCCTCGGCGAGCGGCTGCGTCAGCGGGACGGCGACCGATGAGTGCGCTGCTCGCGGTTGCGGATCTGCGGGTGCATCTGGGTGCGCGTGCCGTCGTCGACGGAATCGGTTTCGCGCTCGACGCGGGCGAGGCACTCGGCATCGTCGGCGAATCCGGGTCCGGCAAGTCACAGACGGCGCTCGCGGTGCTGGGCCTGTGCGACGCGTCGGCGCGCCTCAGCGGCAGTGTGCAATTCGCGGGACGCGAGCTGATCGGCCTGCGCGAGCGAGACCTTCACCGCATCCGCGGCGCGCAGCTTGCGGCGGTGTTCCAGAATCCGGCCGCGAGCCTCAATCCGCACCTGCGCATCGGCGTGCAGCTGGCCGAGGGCCAGCAATACCACCTTGGCCGTTCGCGCGCGGCAGCGCTGGCCGAAGCCCATCGCCTGCTGGATGCCGTGCGCGTCGCCGATGCCGGCCGACGTCTGCATCAGTATCCGCACGAACTGTCCGGCGGCATGTGCCAGCGAGTGGCACTGGCGATGGCGCTCGCGTGCGAGCCGCGGCTGCTGATCGCCGACGAACCGACCACCGCTCTGGACGTGACCACGCAGGCCCGGATGCTCGAGCTGATCGGCGAGCAGTGCCGCGAGCGCGGGCTGGCACTGTTGCTGATCTCGCACGATCTCGGTGTCGTGTCGGAGTTGTGTCGCGAGGCCGTGGTGATGCGTGCCGGTCAGATCGTCGAGCGCGGCATGAGCGCGGACTTGCTGTCCGCGCCGCAGCATCCGTACACCGCGGCGCTGGTCGAGGCGCGGCGGATGCTCGGTGGCGCAAGGCCCTGATGCGATGCCGGTTGCGTGCTCGACGCGAACTTACGTAATCTCCGCAAGAGCTTGATTCGAGCGGTCCGAATGCGTTCGCACACGCGGCGCTGAACGCTCGGTCGGTTGCTGTGCCGTGCGCCCGTTTGTCGGGGGAGAGACCAATGAAATTGCTGGCGAATCGCCGTATCGCGAGTGCCGTGCTTGCTGCTGCCTGTGTGTTGCCGTACGGCAGCGCTTCGGCCATCAGCTTCACCCTGCCCTGGGGGGAAGAGTCGATCGAGGGTGTGCTCAACAGCTCGGTCGTGATCGGCGCATCGATGCGCATGCAGGACCGCAGCACCGACTACCTCGGCAAGGCCAATATCAATCCCGATGTCTGTGGCGGGCCGAATCAGGCCTGTCAGGGTCTGTTCCGCGATCAGGGACATCCGGCCTTTGCGCTGGCCGCCGCGCCAGGGCAGTTCAGCCCGAACTACGACGACGGCAACTGGAACTATGACAAGCATGATCTGACCTCAGGCCTGCTCAAGATCACCCAGGACCTCACCCTGACCTGGGGCAACTACGGCATCTTCGCCAAGGGCCTGTACTACCACGACTGGGTCAATGAGGACTTCGAGGAATACCACCCGAACCTGATCACCGCCGAGAATCGCGACGAGTTCGCGCTGCGCGATCCGACCCTCGGCATCGTCCAGTACGGGCGCGGAGGCCCAGTCTCGCTGCCGCGCAGCGGTGAAACGCTGAGCCAGATTGGCGGCGAGCTGCAGCTTCAGGATGCCTACCTCTTTGGCTCGGTGCCGCTGTGGGACGACAAGGAATTAAGCTTCAAGATCGGGCGCCACTTGATCAATTGGGGCGAATCCTTACTGCAGGCGCTGAACTCACTAAACCAGGCGAATCCCGTCAACGCGAACAACTTTTACCGTGTGGGTTACCTTGTCGAGGAGATTTTCACGCCAATCAGTATGATTTCGATTGGCTTCGAGCCTTTTGATAGTGCGTCGCTGGAGGCGTTCTACCAGTTCGAATGGCAACCACTCGAGGCGCCCGCGCCGGGATCAATGATGGCGGTTTCGGACGTGGTCGGGGTCGACAATGCAGTCGACTATGCTTACGTCCAATTTGGAGGCAGTGCGGAGGATCCAGCCGGACTCATGTACCCACTTTATACGCCGCTTTCCGGCGTCACGAATACGTCATTGACAATCGAGCGTCTGGCGGACCTCGAACCGCGCACCTCAGGACAGTACGGCCTGTCGTTGAAGTATTACGCGGAGACTCTGAATAACGGCACGGAGTTTGGCGTCTATGCGATGAGCTACCACTCGAGACTGCCTTACGCGAGTTTTTTCTCGACCGTCGCGAGTTGCGGCCGCCGCGAGGGCAACGCGCTGGGCATCGATGCCTACGATCCTGTGAGCTTCTTGTTGGTTTGTCCTGATCTGCCCCTGATTCGGTCACTGACCGGTGGCGATGTGGCTAACGCCACGAGTAACGCGGTGCCGCTGGATACGGTCAAGTTGCTGGTCGAGTATCCGGAAGATATTCATCTGTTCGGGCTGAGCTTTGCGACGACGGCGCTGGGCTGGTCGTTCCAGGGCGAAGTTGCATGGCGTCCGAACGCGCCACTGCAAGTCGACACTGAGGATTTAATCTTTGCTGCATTCGGGCCGACGTTATCGCGCTGCCACGACCCCGATCTGCCGCGTTTGCTGCCAACCGGCGACGCCTTGAACGGCGCGCTCGGACTCGTCGATACAATCTTCGGGCTTGCCAGTCAGCTTACCGGTGGAGTCATCGGCGTGCCTAATGTGCTCCCGGCCGGCGCTGGTTGCGCCGGAACAACGGTCGGCGTTGGAGCAGTTGGCCCAGGAAGCAGCCCAACGCTATCCTTGGGAAGCCTTGGCGTTTACGCGCCGAGTGATTACGTCGTCGATGCGACTGGCACGCCCGGCGCGTTCACCGACACCTTCGATCTGGCAATCGGCCATGCACCGGGTTCGGCGCGCTCCTTCCCGGCCTTCGTGACGCCGTACCGCGGCATCGAGGCCGGCGAGAACGCCGCCTGCGAACCGCGCTATCTGGGCAGCCAGAACCGCTACAGCCGCGACCAGACCACCGACCTCAAGCCGAATCCGGACTTCGTCCCCTACGACCGCAGCAATCCCTGCTACATCCGCGGCTACGAGCGGATGGACACCTTCCAGTTCAACCTCGGCGGAACGCAGGTGCTCGGCGCCAGCGACAACCCGATCGGTGCCGACCAGATCCTGTTCGTGTTCGAAGTCGGCGCGACCTGGGTGCCGGACCTGCCGGATCTCGACGAACTCCAGTTCGAGGCGGCCGGCACCTACGCGCACGCCAGCGCCGGCGCCGACGGCACCGGTGCCGATCGCTCCCGGCAGGCCTGCTCCTATGACCCGGTGACCAAGCTGCCGCGCGAGTCCTGTTCGTTCGGGGTCGACGGTCTGCGCTTCAATCCCTCGCAGGCGAACCTGGATCTGTATCCCGACCCGTTCTCCTGGGGTTACGTCATGATCGGCATCCTGCGCTACGAATCGGTGTTCCCCGGCATCTCGTTCGCGCCGCAGTTCATCTGGCAGCACAACGTCAAGGGCACGGCACCCGGGCCGGGCGAGAACTTCATCGAAGGCCGCAAGACGATGGATCTGCAGGTGGAGACCCGTTACAAGTCCAACCTCGCGTTCTACCTCGGCTACACCTGGTTCACCGGCGGCAACGAGGCCAACCTGCAGCGCGACAAGGACATGGCGCGCGCCTTCGTGCGCGTGCAGTTCTGAGCCGCGTCATCGGCGGCGGGAAGAAGGCGGCCGCAACGGCCGCCTTCTTCATTTCTGGCGCTTGAGCATCGGCTTGAGGAAACGGCCGGTGTGCGAGCGCTTCGATTTCGCGACCTGTTCCGGCGTGCCGGCGGCCACGATCTCGCCGCCGCCGGCGCCGCCCTCGGGGCCGAGGTCGATGAGCCAGTCGGCGCGCTTGATGACGTCGAGGTTGTGCTCGATGATCACCACGGTGTTGCCGTGCTCGCGCAGCCGTTCGAGCACCTTGAGCAACTGTGCCACGTCGTGGAAGTGCAGCCCGGTGGTCGGTTCGTCGAGGATGTAGAGCGTCTGCCCGGTGTCGCGGCGCGACAGTTCCTTGGCCAGTTTCACGCGCTGGGCTTCGCCGCCGGACAGCGTCGTCGCGTTCTGTCCCAGCGTGATGTACGACAGGC
Organism: Sinimarinibacterium flocculans; assembly: GCF_003201205.1. Lineage (GTDB taxonomy): Bacteria > Pseudomonadota > Gammaproteobacteria > Nevskiales > Nevskiaceae > Solimonas > Solimonas flocculans. The sequence goes on along the minus strand of NZ_QICN01000003.1, from coordinate 240,940 downwards.
CGACGTCCATCAGCGTCTCGAGCTTGCGGAACAGTGCCGGTACCGGCCGGAAGAACGCATGCGCGTCCTCGACGGTCATGTCGAGCACCTCGTTGATGCGCTTGCCCTTGTACTGGATCTCGAGCGTCTCGCGGTTGTAGCGCTTGCCCTTGCAGGTGTCGCAGGTGACGTAGACATCCGGCAGGAAGTGCATCTCGACCTTGATCACGCCGTCGCCCTGGCAGGTCTCGCAACGTCCGCCCTTGACGTTGAACGAGAAGCGGCCGGGCGTGTAGCCGCGGGCGCGCGATTCCGGCACGCCGGCGAACAGTTCGCGGATCGGCGTGAACAGCTGGGTGTAGGTCGCCGGATTCGAGCGCGGTGTGCGGCCGATTGGCGACTGGTCGATGTCGATGACCTTGTCGAGCTGGTCGAGCCCGTCGATGCCGTCGCACTCGGCGTGCTGGGTCGCCGCGCCGTTGAGCATGCGCGCGGCGAAGCCGTAGAGCGTGTCGTTGATCAGCGTCGACTTGCCGGAGCCGGAGACGCCGGTCACGCAGGTCATCAGGCCGATGGGAATCTCGGCGGTGACGTTCTTCAGGTTGTTGCCGCGGGCGCCGCGGATCGTGATCGTCTTGCCGGGTTGCGGCGGGGCGCGCAGCGCCGGCACCTCGATGCGCTCGCGGCCCGAGAGGTAGCGTCCGGTGATGGACGAGGGACTGCGTTCGATGTCGGCCGGCTTGCCGTGGGCGACGATCTCGCCGCCATGCACGCCGGCGCCGGGGCCGATGTCGACGACGTAGTCGGCGTGGCGGATGGCGTCCTCGTCGTGCTCGACGACGATGACGGTGTTGCCCAGGTCGCGCAGCCGGAACAGGGTCTGCAGCAGACGCTCGTTGTCGCGCTGGTGCAGGCCGATGCTGGGCTCGTCGAGCACGTACATCACGCCGACCAGGCCGGCGCCGATCTGCGAGGCCAGGCGGATGCGCTGGGCCTCGCCACCGGAGAGCGTCTCGGCACTGCGTGCGAGGGTCAGGTAGTCGAGCCCGACATTGTTGAGAAAGCCCAGGCGCGCGCGGATCTCCTTGAGGATCTTGTCGGCGATCTCGCCCTTGTGGCCGGGCAGCTTCAGCGCCGTGAAGAACGCATCGGCATCCTGCACCGACAGCGCGGTCAGCGACGACAGGTTGCGGTCGGCGACGAAGACGTTGCGCGCGGCGCGGTTGAGCCGCTGGCCGCCGCAGTCGGGGCAGGGCTTGTTCGACAGGTACTTGGCCAGCTCCTCGCGCACCGCGTCCGACTCGGTCTCGCGGTAGCGGCGCTGCAGGTTGGGGATGATCCCTTCGAACTTGTGAACGCGCCTGTGCAGACGGCCACGCTCGTCCGGGTACTCGAACTCGATGCGCTCGTCGCCGCTGCCGTAGAGCATCACCTTGCGCACCTTCTCGGCCAGCCGGGCGAACGGCTTCTCGGGATCGAAGCCGTAGTGCTTCGCCAGCGAGGTGACGAAATGCCAGTAGTACGGGTTGCGCTTGTCCCAGGAGCGGATCGCGCCGGCCGCGAGCGACAGCTCCGGGTGCACCACCACACGCGCCTCGTCGAAGGTCTGCAGCGTGCCCAGGCCGTCGCAGGTCGGGCAGGCACCGTGCGGCGCGTTGAACGAGAACAGCCGGGGCTCCAGCTCCTCCAGCGAGTAGCCGCAATGCGGACAGGACATGCGCGCCGAGAACGCCAGCGGCTCGTCGTCGCCGGCATGCGGCGCGACGTAGGCCAGGCCGTCCGAGAGCCGCAGTGCGGTCTCGAAGGATTCCGCCAGCCGCTGCTTGAGGTCCGGGCGCACCTTGAAGCGGTCGACGACGATCTCGATGTCGTGCTTGAGCTTGCGGTTGAGCGTCGGCACTTCGTCGAGTTCGAAGACCTTGCCGTCGACGCGCACGCGCACGAACCCCTGGGCGCGCGCCTGCTCGAACCACTCGGCGTGCTCGCCCTTGCGTCCGCGCACGACCGGCGCCAGCAGCAGCCACGCCGACTCCGCCGGCAGTGACAGGACATGGTCGACCATCTGCGAGACGCTCTGCGCCTCCAGCGCGACGCCGTGGTCCGGGCAGCGTGCGGTGCCGACGCGCGCGAACAGCAGGCGCAGGTAGTCGTAGATCTCGGTGACGGTGCCGACGGTCGAGCGCGGGTTGTGGCTGGTCGATTTCTGCTCGATCGAGATGGCCGGCGACAGGCCCTCGATCACGTCGACGTCCGGCTTCTGCATCATCGACAGGAACTGGCGCGCATAGGCCGACAGCGACTCGACGTAGCGCCGCTGGCCTTCCGCATAGAGCGTGTCGAAGGCGAGCGAAGACTTGCCCGAGCCGGACAGGCCGGTGATGACGATCAGCTGGTCGCGCGGCAGTTCGAGCGAGACGTTCTTGAGGTTGTGCGTGCGCGCACCGCGGATGCGGATGGAATCCATGATCTGAGGGGGAAATCGCGGACCGGCTAATATAGCGGTCCTCGCCGGCGACGATGTGACCGGCACTGGCCACAACCGGGGCCGCCGCGGGCGGCCGTCCCCCCAAGCCGAACCATTGCTGAATCCACCTCCATGAATGCCCTGGAATGGCGCGCCGTTTTCGCGCTGGGTGCGCTTTACGCACTGCGCATGCTCGGCATGTTCATGGTCCTGCCGGTGTTCGCGCTGTACGCCGGACACCTGCCGGTGCCCGCGCAGCCGTGGCAGATTGGCCTGGCGATCGGCATCTACGGCCTGACCCAGGCCCTGCTGCAGATCCCGATGGGCATGGCTTCGGACCGTTTCGGGCGCAAGCCGGTGATCGTCGCCGGGATGCTGGTCTTCGCCGCCGGCAGCTGGGTGGCCGGCGCGACCGACGAGATCGGCTGGATCATCGCCGGACGCGCGCTGCAGGGCGCCGGCGCCGTGTCGGCCGCGGTCGCGGCGCTGCTCGCCGACGTCACCCGCGATGCGGTGCGCACGATGGCGATGGCGATTCTCGGCGCCGGCATGGGCCTGGCCTTCGTGCTCGCGCTGGTGCTCGGCCCGCTGGTGGCCGGCTGGATCGGCGTGGACGGCATCTTCCGGCTCACCGCGGTGCTGGCGCTGATGAGCCTGCCGGTGCTGCTGCTGGGCGTGCCGACCCCGCCGCCGCAGCCGCCACAGCGTGGCAGCCTGCGGGCCGTGCTCGCCGACCGCCAGCTGCTGCGCCTCGACGTCGGCATCTTCCTGCTGCACGCCTGCATGACGGCGGTTTTCACGGTCGTGCCGCTGGCGATCGTGCAGACCATGGACATGCCCAGCGCGGCGCACTGGAAGCTGTATCTGCCGGTGCTGGTGCTCAGCCTCGTGCCGGTCTTTCCGCTGATCCGCTATGCCGAGGGTGCAAGCCGCCTCAAGGCGGTCTTCGTCGGCATGGTCGCGCTGCTGGCCGGGGCGCTGGCGCTGGCCGCGCTCGGACACGGGGTGGCCGCCGTGCTGGTGGCGGCCCTGCTGCTGTATTTCATTGCCTTCAACTTTCTCGAAGGCGCCCTGCCGTCGATGATCTCGCGTCTGGCGCCGGTGGCGCAGAAGGGCGCGGCGCTGGGCGTCTATTCCAGCGCCCAGTTTCTCGGCGCCTTTGCCGGCGGCGTGCTCGGCGGTCTGGGCCTGCAGTACGGCGGGATCGGCGGCGCGTTGGCAGCGGCAGTCCTGTTACCGATAATCTGGCTTGCCGTCGCGGCGGGCATGGGACCGGTGAATGCGTCCCGGCCGCCCGCGGCGCGCGCCGACAACGGCATACGCATCTGAACGAACCACGGAGATCACCATGGCGCGCGGAGTCAACAAGGTCATTCTCATCGGCAACCTCGGCAAGGATCCCGAGGTGCGCTATTTCCCCAATGGCGATGCCGTCTGCAACGTCACGCTCGCGACGACCGAGAGCTGGACCGACAAGCAGTCCGGCGAGAAGAAGGAGATGACGGAGTGGCACAACGTCGTCTTCCGCCGCAAGCTCGCCGAGATCGCCGGCCAGTACCTGAAGAAGGGTGCGAAGGTGTACGTCGAGGGCAGCCTGCGCACGCGCAAGTGGGAGAAGGACGGCATCGACCGCTATACCACCGAGATCATGGTCAACGACATGCAGATGCTCGACGGGCGTGGCGGCGGTTCGGCGCCGATGGGTGGCGACGGCGGCGGCTACGAGCCGCGTCGTCAGGCGGCGCCGGCATCGCGCGCCGCACCGGCGGCCGCGCCGGCACAGGGCATGGATGCGCCGTTCGAGGACGACGACATCCCGTTCTGACGGGCCCCGTGCAGCGGCGGCGTTGCGCAATTTGACGCAGTCAACAGTTCGACGTGCGCAACGCTCGCATCGGATGACCGCCTTCGGATAAGGTGTCGGCCTTCGTCGGGGGGCGCATGTCGACAGCCGAAAGCTACCGTATCGCCATCGTGGGTTCCGGGCCGGGAGGACTCTCGGCCGCATGCCGTGCAGCGGAAATGGGCGACTCGCACGTGCTGCTCGAGGCGCAGCCGCACCTGTCGAACACGATCTTCCGGTACCAGAAGGGCAAGCACGTCATGGCCGAGCCCAACGTGCTGCCGCTGCGCGCGTCGACCGGCTTCGACGCCGGTACGCGCGAGAAGATTCTCGACGTCTGGAACACCGACACGGCCCGCCTGAAGGTCAACGTCCGCCATCGTGCGGAGGTCGTGAAGATCGAGAAGCAGGACGCCGGTTTCGCGCTGACGATGGCGTCCGGCGACACTGTGCTCGCCGAGAAGGTCGTGCTCGGCATCGGCGTGCAGGGCAACCCGCGCAAGATGGGTGTGCCCGGCGAGGATCTGCCGAACATCCAGTACCAGCTCGACGACCCGGACGAATACAAGGGCGAGACCATCGTCGTCATCGGCGCCGGCGATGCCGCGATCGAGAATGCCGTGGCGCTGGCGCGCAACAACACGGTGCACATCGTCAACCGCAAGAACGAGTTCTCGCGCGCCAAGGACGGCAACAACAGCCTGATTCTCAACGCCATCGAGCAGGGCAAGGTGCGCTGTCACTACAACAGCTCGCCGGAGGTCGTGGAGAAGCTCGAGGCGGACCACGCCAGCGGCAAGCCGATGCTGCTGCGGCTCAATTCCAAGGAGGGCGCGGTCGACGTGCCCTGCGATCGCATCATCGCGCGCCTGGGCGCCACGCCGCAGCGCGCCTTCGTCGAGTCCTGCGGCATCCAGTTCCCGAACCAGGACCCGGCCGCGGTGCCCGCGGTCTCGCCGACCTACGAGTCCAACGTGCCCGGGCTCTACATCATCGGAGCGCTGGCGGGCTACCCGCTGATCAAGCAGGCGATGAACCAGGGCTACGAGGTCGTCGAGTTCATCTGCGGCCGCCCGGTGGCCCCGGCGGACGAGCCGATCCTGCGCGAGAAATTCTCGGCGTTCTCCGCCAACCCCGATGTCGAGGCCTTCCTCGACGTGCTCAACCGCCGCTCGCCGGTGCTGGCGGCGATGAACCGCCTGCAGTTGCGCGAGTTCCTGCTCGAGAGCCGCATCTTCTCGCCGCCGATCGGCGAGACGCTGTACAAGGAGGGCGACTACGGCAACTCGGTGTTCATCATCGTCTCCGGCGAGGTGGGCGTGCAGCTCGATCCCGCCGACCCGGCAAAGCTGCGCACGATCAAGGCGGGCCGCATCTTCGGCGAGATGGCGCTGATCTCCGGGCGCCCGCGCTCGGCCGCGGTCATCGCCGGCAAGGACTGCGTGCTGATCGAGGTGCCGCGTCGCGCGATGCTCAAGCTGATCAGCGCCAATGACCGCGCCCGCGCGTACGTCGACCGCGTGTTCACCCAGCGCGCGCTGGAGCGGTATCTGGTGCCCGGAGCCGAGGACGCGCAGCTCAAGGCCATCGTCGATACGGCGCAGCTGTGCCAGTTCAAGGCCAAGGAAGCGATCTACAACCCGGGCGATGCGTCCGAGCACATCCACCTGATCCGTAGCGGATCGGTGACGCTGTCGGCGCGCGTGGGCACGCGCGACGTGGTGCTGCAGTACCACGCTGCCGGTCAGTACTTCGGCGAACTCGACGTGATCGCCGGCTCGTCGCGCAGCCAGACCGCCACCGCGGCGATCAAGACCGAGACGATCCGCCTCGACGCCAAGCCCTTCCTCGAACTGCTCGCGCAGAATCCGGAGATGAAGGCGACGGTGCAGGCGCGCTTCCGCGACCAGATCGAGCAGCGCCTGCTGATGGAGCGCGACCCCGAGCGCGGCGCGCGGATGCACTTCCTGCTCGGCGAAGGTCTCGGCGAAGCCACGGATGCCCTGCTGATCGACGAGGCGCTGTGCATCCGCTGCGACCAGTGCGAGAAGGCCTGCGCGGCGACGCACGGCAACGTTTCGCGGCTCGACCGCGAGGCCGGAGCGACCTTCGACAATCTGCACGTGCCGACCTCGTGCCGGCATTGCGAGCATCCGCACTGCATGAAGGATTGCCCGCCCGATGCGATCCACCGCTCGCCCAACGGCGAGGTCTTCATCCAGAACACCTGCATCGGTTGCGGCAACTGCGAGCGCAACTGTCCCTACGGCGTGATCCAGATGGGCGTGCAGTCGCCCGAGGCGCCGAGCCTGTGGCGCTGGCTGCTGTTCGGCAAGGGTCCTGCGCCCGGCAGCGACATCCACGACTACCCCAAGGGTGCGATCAAGAAGGCGGTGAAGTGCGACATGTGCGGTCCGCGCGAGGCCGGCCCGGCCTGCGTGCAGGCCTGCCCGACCGGTGCGGCGATCCGCGTCGGCCCCGAGGAGTTCTTCGAGGTGCTGTCGCGTGGCGGGCGTTAGCGCGTGGTTCGCCCGGCTGCGCGGCGGCGAGCGCAGCGGTCCCGCACGGCACGAGTCCTTTCTCGTCTATCGCAACGCCTTCTACCTGAAGGTGGCGGTTGCGTTGTGTGCGCTGTCGTTCGTGCTCTATGCCTGGCACGACCCGATCGAAGGCAGCAGCGGCAGCACCTGGCTCGGCTATGGCTTGGGCACGCTGGGCGCGGCGCTGATCGTCTGGCTGGCCTGGTTCGGCGTGCGCAAGCGCCAGTTCCGCGAAGGCCGCGCGCCGGTGCAGGCCTGGGTGTCGGCACACGTGTACCTGGGTCTGTCGCTGATCGTGGTCGCCACGCTGCACACCGGATTCCAGCTCGGGCTCAACGTCCATACGCTGGCCTGGGTGCTGATGATGCTGGTCATCGTCAGCGGCATCTACGGCATTCTCGCGTACTCGGTGCTGCCGCGGCAGGTCACCGCTAACCGCAACGAGATGGAATTCCGCGCGATGCTGCAGGAGATCCACCAGCTCAACGAGTCCGCGCTGTCGCTGGCCGACCGCATCGATCCGGAGACGCATGCGGTGGTCGCGCGCTCGGTCGGCAAGGTACGCATCGGCGGCAGCGCATGGGAGCAGCTCAGCGGCCGCTACCGGTCCCCCGGAGAGGCCGGTGGCCTGGACCAGTTCTTCAAGGTCAAGCGCACGCAGCTGCAGGCGCAGGCAGCCGCCGGCGCGATGCCGCAACGCGGCGGTCGCCAGGCGACGATCGCCTTCGTGGCCGATCAGATCTTCGCCGCCGGCGCGGCGCGGGGCGGCGACAAGGCTTCCGAGAATCTGCAGAAACTGTTGCAGACGATCGCCAAGCGCAAGGCGCTGCTCGACAAGGTCAACCGCGACATCACGTTGCGTTCGCGCCTTGCCGTCTGGCTGTACGTGCACGTGCCGCTGACCGTCGCGCTGCTGGCGGCGCTGCTGGTGCACATCGTGACCGTCTTCCTCTACTGGTGAGCGCGAACCGGACATGATTCTGGTCAGACGCCATGCGCCGGACGGCGCGAAGACGGAACAGACGGTCAGCGGCGCCATCACCATCGGCCGCGCGACCGACAACACGATCCAGCTTCCCGGTCTGCTGGTCGCGCTGCATCACCTGCGCCTGACGCCGGCGACGAGCCTGACGCTGCAGCTCGATTGTCTGAGCACCGTCGACGTCATCGTCAACGGTCTCGTCGGGCAGCGCACGGCGGTGCTGGCGCCCGGGGACGAACTGCAGGTCGGCGGTCACCGCGTCCGTGTCTCGATCACCGAAAGCGGTGGCCTGATGCTCGAGGTGCGCGAACGCGATCCCGACCAGGCCGGCGCCGGCGACGATGCGACGACGACGCTCGGCGAAGCGGGCTGGCGTCAGCGGCGGCCGGCGGTGATCGGCGCCGTGCTGGTGCTGCTCGTGTGCCTGGTCGTGCCGCTGATCCTGCGCGCGGTGTCGCCGCCCGCCTGGGTCGGCGACTGGATGCCGAGCGACCGCTGGTGGACGTCCGGGCAGATCAGCAACGCGCATCTGCAGTTCGGTGTCGAGTGCGGCGCCTGTCACGATCGGCTGTTCGTGCGTGTGCGCGACGAGTCCTGCCTGCAGTGCCACGCCGCGGTCACCCATCACGGCGACGACGCGCAGTCGATGCACGATTCGGGTCTCGACGGCCAGACCTGCGCGAGCTGCCACTTCGAGCACGGCGACACCCACGCCGTGCTGCCGCAGCATCCGGCCCTGTGTGCGGACTGTCACGAGCGGCCGCAGGATTTCGCCGCGCTGCGCGACGCGCCTGCGGTCTTCGACTTCGCCGACGGCCATCCGGCATTCCGCGTCACCGCGACGACGATGACCGAAACCGGTCCGCAGTCGCTGCGCGCCCTGCTCGACGAGAGCACCGAGGACGTCTCCGGCCTGATCTATCCGCACGACCTGCACCTGGATGCCCGCGGCGTGCGTGGTCCGGACGGGCCGGAGGTGCTGCAGTGCGACGACTGTCATCGTCCCGGCCCGGGTGCGGTCGGCTTCGAGCCGATGCGTTTCGAGACCGACTGCCAGCGTTGTCACCAGCTCGACGTCGACGTCGGCGGGCTGCCGTTCCGGTTGCCGCATGGCGATACCGATGCGGTGCGTACGCTGCTCGAGAGCGCGGTCGGCATGACACCGGTGGCGGCAACCGAGCCGGATCCGGTCTCCGACCGGCGCCGGCCAGGCGAGCGCGCCGACCGCGGCGAACCGGGCAGTGCACCGGACCAGATCGAGGAAGTATTCGAGCGGCGCGTCTGCGCGAAGTGCCACGAGATCGACAGGGCGAAAGAGAATCAGTTCGCGCGCGTGCGCGAGCCGCTGCTGCGCAAGACGTGGATGCCGAAAGCGCGTTTCACGCACGAACCGCATCAGTGGGTTGCCTGCGACAGTTGCCACGCGGCAAGTGTGAGCGGGGACTCAAATGACCTGTTGTTACCGCAGATCGAGTCTTGTCGTGCCTGCCATGGCGGGGTAGATTCGTCCGCAAGTATCCAATCCACCTGCATCGACTGCCACCGCTTTCATCAGGCGGTGGATCTGACGATGAGCAAGTTCAAGGGAGAACTTGCAAATGGGCAGACGCTGGAAATGGGGCAGTAAGTCTTCGGGGGCAGCGCTGGCGGGGGCCATCACCGCGTTGTTACTGGGGAGCTGTTCCGGGGGAGATCGACCTGACAACGTCACCGGCATCGGGCTGGTGCCGGGGCAGGCGCCGTGCACCGGTTTCTGTCAGACCGACAATCCGCAACGCCTCGAAGTGGCGGACGTGCAGCGCATCATCGCGCAGGGCGTCGCCGAGGCCGGTGCGCGCAACCGGCCGGCGACCTTCGTCGTCACCGACCGCGTCGGCAACATCCTCGCCGCCTACCGCATGCCCGGTGCGCCGGCGCTGATCAACATCACTTCCGGCATCGATCGTCGCACCGGTGCGCTCGTCAGCGGCGGTGTCGACAACGTCGGCATCGTGCCGTCGGAACTCGGCGCGCTCGCCAAGGCGCTGACCTCGATGTACTTCTCCTCCGAAGGCAACGCGTTCACCTCGCGTACCGCCGGGCAGATCATCCAGGAGAACTTCAACCCGGGCGAGGGCAGCACGCCCGGCGGCCCGCTGTTCGGTGTGCAGATCAGCCAGCTGCCGTGCTCGGACATCTCGCGTCGCTTCAACGGCATCGGCCCCGACCCGGGCCCGCATCGTTCGGCGATCGGCTTCGCTGCCGATCCCGGCGGCCTGCCACTGTTCAAGGCCGGCGTGACCGTCGGTGCCGTCGGCGTGATCGCCGATGGCGTCTACGGCGTCGACAAGGTCGTCATCGACAACGATCTCGACACGGACCCCAACGGCAACATCGACGAGATCATCGCCACCGCGGCCACCTTCGGTTATGCCGCGCCGCGCGACCGGCGCGCCGACGTGATCACCGTCGAGGGCAAGACGCTGCGCTTCGCCGACGTGGATTTCGACGATCTGCTGACGCTGGATCAGCTCCTGGGCCAGCAGACGCCGGCCTTCGACCCCCTGCCGCCGCTCGACGACGGCGACGGCCTGATCGCCATTCGCGGGTATGCCAACGCACAGGTCGCTGCCGGCACGCGCTTCGGTCTGGCGGACTCCGGCATCCGCGCCGCCGATACCGTCACCGATGCGCCGGGGCTGGCCGCCGTCGACGGCTTCGTGATCGTCGATCAGAACAACCAGAACCGCTTTCCGGCGCAGGCGGGTGCCGGCGCCAACGGTCTCACGCAGGCCGAGGTCGAGGCGCTGCTGGTGAAGTCCGTCGCGCTGGCCAACCGCACGCGCAGCCAAGTCCGCAAGCCGCTGGGCTCGCCGGCGGGCATCCATCTGGTCATCGTCGACGTCAATGGCGACATCGTCGGTGCCGCACGCACCCGCGACGCGCTCGTCGACGCCATCGACGTCAACGCGCAGAAGGCGCGCAGCGCCCTGTTCTTCTCCAAGACCGGCGGTGCCGCGAAGCTCGCAGCGCTGCCGCCGGCCGAATACGTCAACGTCGGCCCGCCGGCGCCGGGCAGCGTCCTGCCGGATCCGCCGACGCTGCGTCGCGAGGACATCGGTCAATACGCGGACAACTTCCGCAACTTCCTCGACATCGAGTTCGGCGACAACGCGTTCTCGACGCGCGCGATCGGCAACATCGGCCGGCCGTTCTACCCGGACGACGTCGAGGGCAACCCGCCCGGGCCGCTGTCCAAGCCGGTGGGCGAATGGAGCATCTTCTCGACCGGGCTCGAACTGGATCTGGTCTACAACGCGATCATCCGCCATCTCGCCTTCGTGCTCGGCGCTGCGCCCACCGACCTGCCGGCCGATCCGGGCGATCCGTCGGTCGGTACCGGCTGCACCGGGTACAACCCGATCAGCGACATCCTCGGCGGTGCGCCGGAGCAGGTGAACGATGTGCCGGAACTGCGCAACGGCATCACGCTGTTCGCCGGCGGTTTCCCGATCTATCGCGGTGGTGAGCTGATCGGCGCCATCGGCCTGTCGGGCGACGGTCTCGAACAGGATGACTTCCTGCCGTTTCTCGCGATCGACCAGGTCGGCAAGGAGCTTGGGCCCGGCAGCATCAACAATGCGCCGATCCCGGTCCGGGCCGACCAGCTCGCCCCCGCCGGTTTCGGCGTCAACCTGCGCTACGTGATCTGTCCGCAGACCCCGTTCCTGGATTCGGACGAACAGGGGGTTTGCGATGGTCTCTAAGCGCCTCTCGATCTGCGCGGTCCTGCTGCTCTCGCTGTGCGCCGTGGGCGCGCAGGCGCAGGAGGAACGCCGGCGCCCGGGCGATCGCGCCGAGCGTGACACCCAGCTGCCCGCCGACGTACTGCCGCAGCCGACGGCCACGCCGCGGCCGGCGCCCCTGCCGGCACCGAGCATCGGGGTCGACCGTCGCCGCCCCGGCGAGGCACCGGCCCGCGCAGAGGCGCCGGCGCCGGCCAAGCCGGTACCTGCTGCCGCGACGCAGCCGGCCGTCCAGGGGCGTCGTCGTCCCGGCCAGCCGGACTACACGCGTCCGGATGCCAGCGGCGAGCGGGCCGAGCCGGGTGCTCCGGCGCGCGGTCAGCGCGTGCCGTTCTCGCCCAACCGCGCCAGCGGGCTCAAGCCGGTGGCCAAGCCCGGCGCCGATGCCGAGTTCCGCAAGGAGGTCGTGCCGGATCGCTGGCAGCTCACGCGCGCGCTCGGGGTCACCGACTATCCGTGGTACGACCCGTACAACCAGAACACGCTCAAGGCCGACCGGCCGGTGATCGGCAAGGACTGGTTCTTCAACGCCACGGTCATCTCCGACACCGTCGTCGAACCGCGGCGCCTGCCGACGCCGGTGGCGCCGCAGGGCGAGAACCGTCCCGGCGCCCCGGGCCTGATCGGTGACGGCGACCAGCTCATCCTGCAGCAGAATCTCGGCGTCGGCCTGGTGCTGTACAAGGGCAACACGACCTTCATGCCGCCGGACTGGGAGTTCCGCTTCACGCCGGTCTTCAACGTCAACCGCGTGACTGCCGAGCAGAACCGCGCGCTGTTCATCGATCCGACCAAGGGCGATACGCGCGACGACCAGCACATCGGCGTGCAGGACCTGTTCATCGACAAGCATCTGTGGGACTGGACCAAGCGCTACGACTTCGATTCGCTGCGCGTCGGTATCCAGCCGTTCAACGCCGACTTCCGCGGTTTCCTGTTCCGCGACGAGCAGCTCGGCATCCGCCTGTTCGGCAACCGCAACAACAACATCTACCTCTACAACGTCGCCTGGTTCCGCCGCGTCGAGAAGGACACCAATTCCGGCCTGAACGATCTCGGCAAGCCGCTGCGCAAGGACGACGTCTTCGTCACCAATTTCTACTGGCAGGACTTCCCGGTCCTGGGCATGGTCAGCGAGGCGGTGCTGCTCTACAACCGCAATCGCGAAGGCGACGAAGGCCTGTACTTCAACAACAACGGGTTCATCGAGCGTCCGGCGTCGCTGGGCATCGAGAAGCCGCGCAACTACGACGCGTACTACGCCGGCCTCAACGGCGAAGGCCACTTCGGCCGCCTGAACTTCACCGGATCGGCCTACCTGCTGTTCGGCGACCAGGACCGCGGTGTGTTCGTCGACCGCGCGACCGACATCCGCGCCTTCCTGCTGGCGACCGAAGTCGGCTTCGACTTCGACTGGCGGCGCCTGCGCTTCACCGCGCTGTACGCCTCAGGCGACGACGATCCCTACGACGACGTCGAGAACGGCTTCGATGCGGTGTTCGAGAACGCGCTGTTCGCCGGCGCCGACACCAGCTTCTGGGTGCGCCAGAACGTGCCGCTGATCGGTGGCGGCGGCGTCGCACTGTCCGGCCGCAACGGCATCCTCAACACCTTGCGTAGTTCCAAGGAAGAGGGGCAGTCGAACTTCACCAATCCCGGCACCGTGATTCTCGGTGTCGGTGCGGACTTCGACCTGACGCCGCAGTTCCGCATCTCGACCAACGTCAACCAGATCGCCTTTGCGACCACCGAGGTCATCGAGGCCGCGCGCCAGCAGGCCAACGTGGGCAACAACATCGGCACCGATCTGTCGGTGGCGACGATCTGGCGGCCGTTCTTCACGCAGAACGTGGTGTTCCGCGCGTCCGGTGCCGTGCTTCTGCCCGGCGACGGCTACAAGGCGCTGTTCGGCGACGACGAGTTGCCGTACTCCGTCCTCCTCAATCTGACGCTGACCTGGTAGCCATGAGCAGAGCCCTAGCCATGAAGCTGACTGTCGCACTGATCGGCAGCATGACCGCTCTCGCGAATGTGCCGGCGCTCGCCGCCGGCGGTGAGAAGCCGCAGGACATCGTCTACGAGGTGGCCCCGCCGGCGCCGCGCTCGCAGGCGCAGGCGGTGGCCGACGCGAAGAGCGTCGGCTGCGTCTCCTGCCATACCGGAACGGATCAGAAGACCATGCACCGGCAGCCGGGCGTGATCCTCGGCTGCACCGACTGCCACGGCGGCAACGCGACGGTGATGAAGCCCGACGGCTTCGACGTGGGCAGCACCCCCTATGCCGACATGCTGGCGCAGGCGCACGTGCTGCCGATGTTCCCCAAGACCTGGGAATGGCCCAGCTCGGCGAACCCGGAGCACAGCTACGCGCTGCTCAACCGCGAGAGCCCGGAGTACGTGCGCTTCGTCAATCCGAGCGACTACCGCGTGGCGCGCGAGGCTTGCGGCTCCTGCCACCTGCCGATCATCGAGGCCGCCGAGCGCAGCATCATGGCCACCGGCGCGATGCTCTGGGGCGGCGCCTCGTACAACAACGGCATCCTGCCGTTCAAGCACTACATCCTCGGCGAGTCGTATTCGCGCGAAGGCGAGGCGACGACGCTGCTCGGCCCGGTCGTGCCCGACGAGGACATGAAGGCCAAGGGCGTCATCGAGAAGCTCTATCCGCTGCCGAGCTGGCAGACGACCCCGCCGGGTGACGTCTTCCGCGTGTTCGAGCGCGGTGGTCGCAACATCGTGAACCTGTTCGCCGAGACGGCGGTGCCGAACGTCGTCGGCACGATCCAGCGGCTCGAGGAGCCGGGTCGTCCCGACCAGCGCCAGTCGAATCGCGGCCCCGGTACCGGCCTGCGCATCTCGGTGCCCGTGCTCAACGTCCACAAGACGCGCCTGAACGATCCGCTGATGTGGTTCCTCGGCACCAACGACCAGCCGGGTGACTACCGCTCCTCGGGTTGTGCCGCCTGCCACGTCGTCTACGCGAACGACCGCGATCCGCGCCACAGTGGCCCGTATGCCGTGGCCGGCCATACCGGCCTGTCGCAGAGCGCCGATCCGACGATTCCGAAGAACCGCTCCGGCCATCCGCTGCAGCACCAGTTCACCTCGGCGATCCCAACCAGCCAGTGCATGAGCTGCCACATGCACCAGCCGAACGTGTTCGTGAACAGCTTCCTCGGCTACACGATGTGGGACTACGAGTCCGACGCGCCGTTCATGTGGCCGGTCGAGGAGAAGAAGCCGAGCTTCGACGAGATCCGCAAGATCAACCAGCGCAATCCCGAAGGCGCTGCGGTGCGCGGCAAGTGGGGCGACCCGGAGTTCCTCAAGCAGGTCAGCGAGATGAATCCGCTGCTGCGCGACACGCAGTTCGCCGACTACCACGGCCACGGCTGGAACTTCCGCGCGATCTTCAAGCGCGACCGCAAGGGCCGCCTGCTCGACGAGGACGGCAACATCGTCTCCGACGACGATCCGGACAAGTTCAAGAAAGCTGTGCACATGTCGTCGATCCACGTCGACGTCGGCATGCATTGCGTGGACTGCCACTTCTCGCAGGACATGCACGGTGACGGTCATATCTACGGCGAGGTCGCGCAGGCGATCGAGATCGAGTGCGCGGACTGTCACGGCACCGCGGACGCCTATCCGAGCCTGCTGACCAGCGGCCCGGCAGCGCCCGAAGGCGGCAACGACCTGTCGCTGATGCGCACGGCTTTCGGCCAGCTGCGCTTCGAGTGGGTCAACGGCAAGCTGATCCAGCGCTCCAGCGTGACCGAGGGGCTCGAGTGGGAGATGAGCTTGGTCAAAGACTCGGTGACCAAGGGCAACCCGCACTACAACGAGAAGGCGGCGCGCGCCAAGACGATGGCGGCGAACACGGCCAAGCAGAACTGGGGCACGGACGTGAAGCCGGCCGACCGCGCACACAAGGAAGAGGAGATGATGTGCGTGACCTGCCACACCTCGTGGACGACGAGTTGCGGCGGCTGCCATCTGCCGATCGAGGCCAACTGGAAGACGCCGGACCAGCACTACGACGGCACCGAGTCGCGTAACTTCGCGACCTACAACCCGCAGGTTGCGCGCGACGACGTGTTCCAGCTCGGCAAGCACGGGCCGGCCAAGGGCGGCCGCATCGCGCCGGTGCGTTCGTCGAGCGCGCTGGTGCTGTCGTCGACCAACGTCAACCGCGAGAAGATCTACATCCAGCAGCCGCCGGTGGCGGCCAGCGGCTATTCCTCGCAGGCCTTTGCGCCGCACTACGCGCACACCGAGCGCAAGACCGAGACCAAGCAGTGCGAGGACTGCCATCTGTCGAAGGCCAACGACAACAACGCCATCATGGCGCAGCTGCTGCTGCACGGCACCAACTTCATGAACTTCATCGGCTACAACGCCTGGCTCGGAACCGATGGCGGCGTTTCGGCCGTGACGGTGACGGAGTGGGACGAGCCGCAGGCGGTCATCGGCAGCTACCTGCATCGCTATGCCTATCCGGAGCGCTACGGCAAGCACGAGATGCGCGGGCGCGAGCTCGAGACCGAGCACTCCCACGGGGCGGGCGATGCGGTCAACTGCCTGCAGCTGCGCGGCGAGTACCTCTATGCGGCGCAGGGCAGCGACGGCTTCGAGGTCTACGACGTCAACGCGATCGCCAACAAGGGCTTCTCGCAGCGCATCATCTCCGCGCCGTTCTCGCCGCTGGGCCAGGACATCCACGTCAAGACGCGCAATGCGACCTGTGTCGCCCTGCCGTCGAACCAGCCGATCCACCCGGACCGCAACCAGGGTGAGCTGATGCGCGAGATCAACATGGAACAGCCGTTCCATCCGATCTACAACTACGCGCTGATCAGCGACAGCGAGGAAGGGCTGATTCTCGTCGACATCAATACGCTGTCGGACGGCGAGCCGCGCAACAACTTCCTGGAGCGCGCCCTCACCTGGAATGAAGGCGGCATCCTCAACGGCGCACGCCACCTGACCGTGGCCGGCGACTGGGTGTACGTCGCGGCCGATGCCGGCATCGTCGTGCTCAATCTCGCCGATCCGCTGCAGCCGAAGGTGGCGACGACGATTCCGTTGCAGGACGTGCGCGGCACGGCCGTGCAGTTCCGCTATCTGTTCGCGGTCACCGGCAAAGGACTGCAGGCCGTCGATGTCACCCAGCCCGAGCGCCCCCGGGTGGTCGAAGGCGCGCTGGTGCCGTTCAGCGACGCGCATCGCGTCTATCTCGTGCGCACCTACGCCTACGTCGCTGCCGGCGCCGAGGGGCTGGGCATCGTCGACATTACCAATCCGGAGCAGCCGCTGCTGTACCAGCAGTTCAACGCCGAGGGCCAGATCACGGATGCCCGTGACGTGAAGGTCGGTGCGACCAATGCCTCGCTGTTCGCCTACGTGGCCGATGGCGCCCAGGGCCTCAAGGTGGTGCAGCTCATGAGCCCCGAGACCCAGCCGGGCTTCTACGGGTTCTCACCTGATCCGAAGCCGCAGCTCATCGCGAGCCGCCGCACCGACCGGCCGGCGCTGGCGGTGTCCGAGGGCCTGCACCGGGATCGCGCCGTCGACGAGACCGGCGGACAGATCGCCGTCTTCGGGCGCATCGGTTCGCGGCCCTTCACACTCGAAGAGCAGCAGGCGCTGTACCTGGACGAAGAGGGCAAGCCCTGGTTCGTGGAGAACTGATGGCCCGCACGGTGACCTGCGTCTCAGTGGCGCCTGCGGGGAGGCCCTGTCGCTGACGCCCATTGCGACCCAGGTATCGCCTGCGCAGGGCTGCATCGGCTAGCCTGTGGTTCTGGCGGGCCCGCGCCACGGAAGGCGTTTCGGGGCAGGCTCGGGAAAATGAGCCGCAGCGAACAGACCGCTGCGACGCAACTGATCGAGAGGTAACGGCGATGAACAATGTGACGGTACCGGCCTCGGCGCGCCATCTCGCGCCGGTCCTCTGCGCAGCGACCCTGCTGCTGGGTGGATGCGGCGGAGGGGGTGGCGGCGACGGGGGCAACGACAATCCCGTCCCGCTCAACGATCCCAACGCGCTGATGCAGGCGCTCGCCGACAAGGTCGATGCCGGCGCCCTGATGATCGAGATCGAGAACGGCGTGCCGCCGGCCAACGCCGGCGAAGAAGGCCCCAAGGTCACCGAGGGCATTTCCGAGTCGACCGCCGTGCCCGGCGACATGGTGGCGGTGCCGGTCCGCATCGATGGCGGGCCCGATCTGAGCAATCTCTACGCGAAGATCACCGGTGCGACCAACTTCTACTTCAACGTGCCCGTAGGCGGCGACGGCGGGGGCAAGTCGGGAGAAAAGCCCTGGATCTCCGTGCGCAAGCAGGAATTCGGCTTCATCGCGCTGACAACGCTCGATTTTCGCGCCGAGCTTCCGGAGAACCTCGACCTGGCGACCGGTAACGAGATCTGCTTCGACCTGTCCGTGGAGGGCAGCGACGGCAGTATCTCGACGGTGGCGAACCCCTGCATCAGCATCGGAGCGCAGCGTCCGGCCGTGATCGACGATCAGCCGCCTGGCGCCGAGATGCCGGAGCGGCTCGACGGCACTTGGCTCAGCAGCTGTCTCGACATCGTCGATTTCGCCGCAGGCGAGGCGACGATCCGGGCGGCCCGCCTGGGCCTGATCTTCACGGCCGAAGGGACGACCTACACGGAGGCGGCGTACACCTATACCGCGGACGATTGCAGTGCCGGCGAGGCGATCACGCCCCAGGTGTCCGGCACTTACGTGATCGGCGGCGAGATCGACAGCAACCAGAACAGCCTGCGTACCCGGGCGATCGACTTCGAACCGACGGTCGATCCGCAGACGAATACGCCGGTGCCGTGCTTCAACCGTCTGCGCATCGCCGACGAGGATGGCGACGACAACTACGAGCTGCTGTTCCTCGGCGTGCCCCGCACTTCGTATCCGGGCCAGGCGAACGCGCTGCCGGACGACTGCCGTGCAGAGGACACCCGACCCGGTTACGTGCTGACGTCGCTGCCGTTCAGCAAGCAGTAGCCGCGCGCCGGCACGAAGGATAGGCGGTACGGGGGCCACATCACGGCAGTGGTGTGGCCCTTCGATTAGAACGCCGTCGGCACGGCCTGCCGGCGGGGCGTTCGCGCTATGATGTCGGCGCGACGCATAGGCTTTTTGCGGGCAACAGGGGATCTGAGCATGAAACTGAAGATTGCGGTGGCGGCGGGACTGTTGGCGGTGGCAAACACGGCGATGGCCGAAGAAATGTACTTCTCCGCGCGCGTCGGGCCCACGCTCGGCATGTATCAGCAGGATGCGACGTTCGTGATCGCGGACGCCGATACCGGCGACGTCATCGTGGAAGGGCAGTCGGACGACAGCTGGGAGACGGCTTACGGCGCCCAGGTCGGTGCCAGCGCGGCCTATGGCAACTTCTTCGGCGACATCGGCATCGAGTTCCTGGCCGTGGATTCGGACGCGGATCTCGACCGCACGGACGTGCTCGTCTCTCTGGGCTATCTGATTGGCCAGCACTGGTCGGCATTCGTCGGCTATCGCAAGGGCATGCAGGGCGACGGCTTCTTCGACGACGACACCTTCAACGAGTCCGGCTTCTTCCTCGGCGCCGGCATCGGCGGCGTCGAGGTCGGCGATTTCGTCGTCGGCTCCTCGCTCGCGTACAACTTCTCCGAAGCCAAGGACTTCCCGTTCGAGGGCGAGGAGTTCGACTACGAAGGCATCAGCTTCAAGCTCAGCGGCTCGCTCAAGAGCATGCCGCAGCACAGCCTGCAGTTCCGCTACCAGCGCTTCACCGGCGACTCTTCCGATGTCCAGCCGGTGGACGTGGACGGCGACGGCGTGCCCGACGGCAACCTGCGGCTCGACGTGGATCTGACCGAAAGCTACATGCAGCTCACGTACCTGTACTCGTTCTAAGCACAAGGATGCTGCTCCGGCTGAGCGGGCGCCGGCCCGCTGCCGGTGGAGGCCGATCATCGAGATGGAGCAACGAGCCGTACTGTTCGCCGACGTCGTCGGCAGTACGGCGCTTTATCGACGACTGGGTGACGAGCGCGCCGAGGCCCTGATCCGCGGCGCGCTCGAACGCGTGGCGGACGCGGCGATCCGGCGCGGCGGTCGTCTGATCAAGACCATCGGCGATTGCGCCATGTGCGAGCTGCCGGATGCCGATGCCGCCGCGCATGCATCGATCGAGGTGCAGCGGCAGGCGCGCGAGCCCCGGCAGGACGGCGAGTTGCCGGTGCAGTTCCGGGTGGGGTTCACGCTGGGACCGGTCGTGTCGCGCGAGGACGATGTCTTCGGCGACGCCGTCAACGTCGCTGCGCGCCTGTGCGACATGGCCAAGGCCGAACAGGTGCTGACGACGGAGGCGACCTCGGCACTGCTGTCGCCGGAATTGCGGGGCTCGGTCCGCCTGTTCGACCAGACACCGGTCAAGGGCATCACCCAGTCGCTGATGATCGTGCAGTTGCTCTGGGACCGCCGGGCAGCCACGCAGATCTTCATCGCACCGAGCGAGGTGGCGTTGCCGGCCAGCACCGGCCTGTTACTCAAGTATGGGGCACACAGCATCCTCATCGCCGCCCAGCAGATGCCGTACACGATCGGCCGCGAGGAGGGCTGCAGTCTCGTCGTCCCGTCGCCGTTCGCATCGCGCGTGCACGCGCGCATCGAGATGCATCGCGGCAAGTACACGCTGGTGGACGAGAGCACCAACGGCACCTATGTGCGTCCAGAGGGCGCCGATGCCGACAAGTTCGTCTACATCCGCCGCGAGGTCTTCACCTTGCTCGGGCGTGGCGTGTTTGCGCTCGGCGAGCGTCCCGACGAAGGTCTGGCGCACCTGTTGAGCTACGAAGTCTCCTGAGCGTCCGCGGAAGACCTCGGCGCGGGCCGGGCGGGTCGCGGTCGGCGCCCTGAAGAGACTGCAGCAACCACCGGGCCGCAACGGCCCTGCCGGTCAGAACCCGAACGGCCGCCTCAGGCGCTCGTCGGGCTTCTTTTCCTCTTCCGCGGCCTTTCTCGCCTCTTCTTCCAGGCGCTCGCGCTCGGCGGCGGCCGCCGCCTCGGCCTCGCGCTGCCGCTGGGCCGCCGCAGCCGCATCCTGCGCCTCACGCAGGATGCGTGCATCCTCTTCGGCCCGCTGCTTGCGCGCCTCTTCCTCGGCGGCACGTTGCCGCGCCTCTTCCTGGGCGCGCCGGCGGGCCTCCGCCTCGGCGGCGCGGGTATCCGGCGTCGGTGCAGGCGTCGGCGTCGGCCGCGGCGTGGCGACCGGCGTCGGCGAGGGTTGCGGTTCGGGTGTCGGTGCCGCCGTCGGTGACGGGGTTGCTGTCGGGCGGGGCGTCGCTGACGGAGTCGGCGCGGGCGTCGGAGCCGGCGGCGGGGTCGCACGGGGCGTGGCTTGCGCCTCGAGTTCCTGGCGCAGCCGTTCCTGCTCGCGGGCCGGCTGCGAGCCGAAGGTCCGGTCCGGCGCTTCGGTGGGTCGGGCCGTCGCGGCGGCCGTGGGCTGCGGTTGCGCCTCGGCCTCGTCCGCGGGTGAGCGCAGCAGCCACCACACCAGAATCACGACGCCGAGCCCGACGGCGACCGCGGCGACGATCAGGCCGGTGCGCTTCTCGGCCGGAGCCTCGCCGCGCGCCGCGGCCTCGCGCTTGAGGGCGGCCTGTTCGGCCTGTGCACGCTGTTTTTCGGCGGCACGGCGTTGGCGCTCGGCTTCGTTCTCAGCCTGCTTGCGCGCCTTTTCCTCGGCCTTGATCCGCGCCTGGACCTCGCGCTTCTGCCGCGCCGCCTCGGCCTCGGCCTGCTTGCGCTCGGCGGCTTCGCGCGCCTGGCGCTCCTTTTCGGCCTTGCGCGTGGCAGCCTGTTCCGCCTTGATGCGCTGTTCTTCCTCGCGCTTCTGCCGTTCCGCCTCGGCCTGCTGACGCTTGCGTTCGGCTTCCTCGGCCTTGCGGCGCTCCTCTTCCTCGCGCCGCTGGCGCTCGGCTTCGGCCCGTTCGCGCTCGGCCTGCTCGGCCGCGGCGCGGCGTTGAGCGTCCTGCTCGGCGCGCTGCCGGTCGAGTTCTTCCTGCCGCTTTCTCTCGGCCTCGGCCCGTTCCCGCGCCGCGGCCTCGTCGGCGGCGCGCTTGCGGGCGGCTTCTTCCTCGGCGCGGCGCCGGGCCTCCTCGGCCTGCTGACGTTCGCGCGCCTGCTGTTCGCGTCGCTGCTGCTCGACGCGCTCGCGCTCTGCGGCTTCCTGCTGGCGACGCGCCTCGTCCTCCTGCTGGCGGCGCTGGCGCTCGGCTTCGTCCTTTTCCCGCTTCTCGCGCTCGAGGCGTTCCAGGTCGCCGCGCTCACCGGTGACGACCGTCGGCAGGCTGTTCCCGGTGCCGACGCCCGAGGCCGTCGGCATGGCCCCGAAAGCGCCCGTGGCGTACTGGGGCAGGGCGCCCGTGCGCTGCATCGGCAGCAGTGCGTCGATCAGTCCGAGCAGCTCGGTCGAGGAACCCGGGCGCTGATCCGGCTCCTTGGCCATCAGCGAGTCGACCAGCGGCTGGTAGCGGGCCATCGCCTCGGGCAGGCGCGGGACCGGCTCGGTCACGTGCTTGAAGATCAGCGCCAGCGATTCTTCCGCGTCGAACGGCGGCTGCCCGGTGAGCATCTCGTAGAGGATGCAGCCGAGGCTGTAGAGATCCGCGCGCGCATCGACGGACTTGCCGCGCGCCTGTTCGGGACTGATGTAGCGCGGCGTGCCGATCGACACGCCGGTAGCGGTCATCTTCGACTCCGACGAGATCGCCTTGGCGATGCCGAAGTCGGTGAGCACCGCACGGCCCTGTTCGTCGAACAGGATGTTCTCGGGCTTGACGTCGCGGTGCACGAAGCCGGCCGCGTGGGCATGCACGAAGGCGTCGGTGATCTCGCGCAGGATCGACAGCGCCTGGATGTCGGTCAGCCCCTGCTCGATGCGCGCCCGCAGGTCGCCGCCGGTGAGCAGGCGCATCGAGTAGTAGTGCACGCCCTCGGCGCGTCCGACCTCGAAGACGGTGACGATGCCGGCGTGGTTGAGGGAGGCCGACGAGCGCACTTCCTTCTCGAAGCGCGCGACGAGTTGCGGGTTGCGGCCGAACTCCGGGGGCAGCACCTTGAGCGCGACGCGCCGGCCCAGCGTCTGGTCCTCGGCCTCGTAGACGTCGGCCATCCCGCCGGAGCCGAGCTGGCGCAGGATCTTGTAGTTGCCCAGCAGGGTACCGGCAGGCAGCACGAGCGATCAGCCCTCGACGATTGCGCAGACGGCCGTGACGTTGTCCCCGGCTTCGGAGTCGCTGAGCGTGCGCTCGATCAGGCGTTCGACGATCTCTTTCGCGCTGCCCCCGCGTTTCAGGCAGTCGACGATCGCCGGCTGCGGCAGGTAGCCGTGCAGGCCGTCGGTGCACAGCAGCACGCAGTCGCCGGCCTGCAGGTCGACCTTCACCGCATCGACCTTGATCTCCATCGTGTCGCGGATGCCCACGGCACGCGTGAGCACGTTGCGGTTCGGGTGGCTTTCGGCCTCGTGGGCGCTGATGGCCCCGGCATCGATCAGTTCCTCGACGAAGGAGTGGTCCTTGGTGACCTGTTTGAGCGCACCGTCGCGCCAGAGATAGGCGCGGCTGTCGCCGACCCAGTGCAGCATGGCCCTGGCGCCCTCGATCGTCAGCACGACGGCCGTCGAGCCCATGCGATCGGTGCCGGTCATGCTGGTCTCGCGGATACGGCGGTGCGCGTCCTGGAGAGCTTCGGCCGTGCCCTGTCCCTGCTGGAGCGCTTCGGCCAGCACGTCGACGACCATGCGGCTCGCCACTTCGCCGCGCGCGAGGCCGCCCATGCCGTCGGCCACGGCCGCGGACAGGCTCGCCGGAATGACGACGAACGCGTCTTCGTTGTGGTCGCGCTGCTTGCCCTGGTGCGTGGCACCCGCAATGGTGATATTCAGCTGACGCCTCCCGCTCGGGCGTAGAAAGCGAAACATGCGCACAGGCTCAGCGCAGCTGCTGCGCGCCGCTGCGCAGCTTGCGCAACGCGCTGCGCAGCGAGTCCGGATTATAGGACTGGCCTGCGTCGACCGCAGCGAACAGCTCGTCGATCGGCCCCTGCAACGCAGACGCCGGAACGCCGTGATCTTGGCGCAGATAGTAGAACAGCGCGTCGGACGCGTAGTAGATCTGCTTGGCCGCGGTGTAGTCGCCGGCCTTGCCTTCGAGCCCGGCGGCCGCGATGCGGTCGATCAGCTCCAGCGCCTGCGCCTTGCTCAGCGTCAGCTTGCCGATCTGCGGCAGCGTCGCCGAGGCGATGTCGCGCAGGGTCTTCGCCGCCTCCCGGGTCTTCGCGACCGACTGCATCGAGGCGCGATGCAGGTCGGCGAGCGCGGCGGTCCAGCGGGCGCCGGCGTCGGGTTGCAGCGTGTTGAGCACCACGCCGGTCATCACCAGATAGGCATCGGCCAGTCGCGGCTCGCCGGGGCCGAGCGGGCCGCCGGTGCCGGCGCTCCAGCGCGGCGCCTGCATCGGGTGGTGGCAGGCGTTGCAGTCGAAGAACACCAGCTCCGGGAACATGCCGCGATCGGTGAAACGGTCGCCCAGCAGGCCGTCGAGGAAAGTCTCGGCCGCCAGCAGCTGTCCGATCGCCCAGACCTTGGCGCCTGGGGCATACGCCGGCTTGCGCTGGCGGTAGTCGGCATCGACGCGGAAATGGGCCGGCTGGATGTTGGTGAAGGTGTCGAGCTCGAACTCCAGCGGCGGATGGCCGGCGCCCATGATGCGGTGGTCGATCGGCTTGTCCTTGGTCCCCATGTGGCAGTGCAGGCACAGCCGTGCGCGCGCGACCGGGTCTTCGAGCGGATACAGGCCCTGCGCGACGTTCTGCGCATGCGTGTTGCCGGAAACGTGCGGCCCCAGCCACTCCTGTGCGCCGCCGTGGCAGGCCTCGCAGCCGACGCCTTCGGTCATCGAGTAGCGCCGGCCGCGCAGGTTCGCGGGCACGTAGTCGGTATGACAGGTGAGGCACTCGGGCGCCGAGGCGGCGTCCTTGATGCCCAGATTGGCGGCGATGCGCTTGCCGTCCGGCGTCAGCAGCAGCTTGTAGGCGTTGGAGTGCGCGTCGTCGCGCTGCCACAGGAAGTACTCGTTCTGCAGCACCGGCGAGTCGTCGAACGGTCGCTGCGACCCGTGGCAGTTGCTCCCGGCACAGGTGGCGACGCCGATGTGCTGCCACTGGTCCTCGAATGGCATCGGCGGTGCCGCATGCGCCATCGCGCCGAGCAGGCCGAAGGCGACGAGGCCGCAGAAACCGAGCTGGCGAAACAGCGAGCTTGCGTGCATGGTTCCCCCCAATATCCCGTTTCGTGTCGACGCTTACGGCGAGGCCGGTGCGCCGGCGCCGGCGGCCAGGCTGCGGATCAGCACGCAGCCTTCCGGCGTGACCAGCGCATTGACCCACTGGCCGTTGCCGAGCTGGACGTTCGGCACCCAGATGCCCGAGCCATCGGCCTCGGCGCGAGCGCCTGGAAACCGCAAGGCGTCATCGTAGACCAAGTCCCCTTCCGCGGTCAGCGCCGAGACATGCAGGGCGCAGCGACGTTTTTCGCGGGCGATGCGCTCTGCCCGGCTCTCGGTCGCCGTCGCCTCCTCGCCTGCGGCGCCGGTATCGGTGACCGGCACCGGTGTCGCCGTCGCGGTGCGGTCTTGCACGGCGGCGGGCTGCTGCGGCGCGGGTGCGAGCAGTCGCCACGCGAG
The DNA here is from genome assembly GCF_003201205.1 of Sinimarinibacterium flocculans. Taxonomy (GTDB): domain Bacteria; phylum Pseudomonadota; class Gammaproteobacteria; order Nevskiales; family Nevskiaceae; genus Solimonas; species Solimonas flocculans. Next base: position 215,591 of record NZ_QICN01000003.1, on the reverse strand, counting down.
CGCGGCGATGAGCAGGACGAATGCGATGCTGCCGGTACCGGTGAGCAGGCGCCGCATCGCCGATCCGCCGGTTTCGGTCTTCGGGCCGGCTTCCGGCGTCGCGGCCCCGGGCGCCGCTGCGGGTGGCGGGCTCAGTGCTGCAGCCGGTGGCGGTGGCGGGCTGGCCGGCATCGCTGCCGGCGCCGTGCTCGGCACGGGTGCCGCCGGACGCGGCGGTGCGACGGACTGCAGCAGGCTGCGGAGCTGGGCGCGCAGCGCCGTCGCCGACTCCGGGCGCTGGCCCGGGTGCTTGGCCATCAGGCTGTCGATCAGCGGCTGCAGGCCGGCATGTTCCGGCGGCAGCTTCGGCACCGGCTCGGTCGCGTGCATGATGATGACCGACAGCGGATCGGGCGCATCGAACGGCCGCCTGCCGGCGAGCATCTCGAACAGGATCACGCCGAGGCTGTAGAGATCGCTGCGCGCATCCACGGTGCCGCCGCGCGCCTGTTCCGGGCTCAAGTAGCGCGGCGTGCCCACCGAGGTGCCGGCCGCCGTCAGCTGTTCCTGCGCCCGCAGCACCTTGGCGATGCCGAAGTCGGTCAGCACCGGATTGTCGTCGGCGTCGAACAGGATGTTCTCGGGCTTGATGTCGCGATGCACGATGTCCTGCGCGTGTGCGTGCTCCAGCGCCGAGGCGAGCTGCTCCAGGATCTTCAGCGCCTGCTGCGGCTTGAGCCCTTCGGCGATGCGCCTGCGCAGGTCGCCGCCGGCGAGCAGGCGCATGGCGTAGAAGTTGATGCCTTCGCTTTCCCCGACGGCATAGATCTGGACGATGCCCGGATGCTCGAGAGCGGCGGCGGCCCGCACCTCGCGCTGGAAGCGGGCGAGCACGTCGCCGGTGCGCGTGAACTCCGGCAGCAGCACCTTGATCGCCACCTTGCGGCTCAGCAGCGGGTCCTCGGCCTCGTAGACCTCGGCGAAGCCGCCGGTACCGAGCAGGCGCACGATGCGATAGTTGCCGAGAATCTGTCCGGGCTGCGGCATGGTCGCGATACGGGGGTGAGTCGGGCGACTATAGCGCCATGATGCGGGTGCGAACCGTGAGCCGCGTACAATATGCGACCGCTCGAAACCTTCGCGGCGCCCGCGGTCCTGCCGACCGGGCGGCCGCATCATCCCTGCGCGTGGCGCGGGGACCTTTCCCGCCACTCGCGTCGACATGTTCAATCACCTCATCGTCATCTGCACCGGCAATATCTGCCGCAGTCCGATTGCCGAGGCCCTGTTGCGTGCGCGCCTGGGCAGCCGCGTGCAGCGGGTCCTGTCTGCCGGCACCGGCGCCCTGGTCGGTTATCCGGCCGATCCGACGGCCGTGGACGTCGCCGCCGAACACGGGCTGGACCTGTCGGCGCACCGTGCCCAGCAGGCGACGCTGCCCTTGCTGGCGTCGATGGATCTGGTGCTGACGCTCGACCAGACGCACAGCGACTGGCTCAATCGCCAGTACCCCCAGCTGCGTGGCCGCGTGCACAAACTGCTGAAATGGCGGGAAAACGCCGACGTGGCCGACCCCTACCAGCGGCCGCGCCAAGCCTTCGTCAAGGCCTTCGACGACATCGAGGCCGGGGTCGAGGACTGGCTGCGCAAGCTGTAAAAATAGGCGCGTTTTCACTCGCTTATAATGGCCGGCCGCGTCACCTCCGGTCCCGATGTCCAAGAAGCTGTACCTCATCAGCTACGGTTGCCAGATGAACGAGTACGACTCGGCCAAGATGGTCGACGTGCTCGCTGCCTCGCACGGCTACGAGCGCACCCGGAACCCGGACGAGGCCGACCTGCTGCTGCTCAACACCTGCTCGGTGCGCGAGAAGGCGCAGGAGAAGGTGTTCTCCGAGCTCGGCCGCTGGAAGGAATGGAAGCAGACCGCGCCGGACCGGGTCATCGGCGTCGGCGGCTGCGTGGCCTCGCAGGAAGGCCAGGCCATCACCGAGCGCCAGCCGCTGGTCGATATCGTCTTCGGACCGCAGACCCTGCACCGCCTGCCGACCCTGCTCGACACGACGCGCGAGGCGCGCAAGCCGGTGGTCGACGTCAGCTTTCCCGAGATCGAGAAGTTCGACCGGCTGCCGGAGCCGCGCGCAGAAGGGCCGAGCGCCTTCGTCAGCATCATGGAAGGCTGCTCCAAGTACTGCACCTTCTGCGTGGTGCCGTACACCCGCGGCGAGGAGGTGAGCCGGCCGCTCGACGACGTGCTTGCCGAGATCGCCCAGCTGGCTGAGCAGGGGGTGCGCGAAGTGACGCTGCTGGGCCAGAACGTCAATGCCTATCGTGGGGGCATGGGCTCCGGCGGCGAGATCTGCGATCTGGCGCTGCTGGTCAATTTCATCGCGCGCATGCCGGGCATCGCGCGCATCCGTTACACGACCTCGCATCCGGCGGAGTTCAGCGACGCGCTGATCGACGCCTTCGCCGAGGAGCCGAAGTTGGCGAGCTATCTGCATCTCCCGGTGCAGTCCGGCTCGAACCGCATCCTCGGCATGATGAAGCGTGGCTACACCCGCGAGCGCTATCTCGACCAGATCCGCCGGATCCGCGCGGCTCGTCCCGACATCTCGCTGTCTTCCGATTTCATCGTCGGCTATCCCACCGAGACCGACGCCGATTTCGCGATGACGATGGATCTGATCCACGAAGCCGGCTTCGACTGCGCGTTCAGCTTCATCTACAGCCCGCGGCCGGGTACGCCGGCGGCGAACCTGCGCGATACCGTCAGCGATGCGGAGAAGCACCAGCGGCTCGGCATCCTGCAGACCCGCATCCGGACGCTCGACGATGCGTTCAAGCGCAAACTGGTCGGCACCACCCAGCGTGTGCTCGTCGAGCGGCCGGCGCGCTGGGCCGGCCAGATGGCCGGCCGCACCTCGACCAACCGCTGGGTCAATTTCGAAGGTACGGCGGAGCTGATCGGACAGTTCGTCGACGTCGAAGTGACCGAGGCCCTGAACAACTCCCTGCGGGGCGTGCTCCGACGCACCGACGATGGCCTCGCAGCCTCGCCCAGGGTGGCCTGACGTGAGTACGCGTCCCGCCCAGGCACGTGCCGACCTCGTCCTCGAGCCCGACGACAGCCAGCGCCTGGCCAATCTCAATGGCCCGTTCGACGCCCACCTGCGCCAGATCGAGCTGCGCCTCGGTATCGAGATCCGCAACCGCAGCAACCGCTATCAGCTGGTCGGTGCGCGTCGCGACATCGCGGCCGGCGAGGCGGTACTGGCACAGCTGTTCAACCAGACCCTCGACGACACGGTCACGTCCGAGCACGTGCACCTCGCGCTGGCGGAACACGGCGGCGCCTCGGCCGATGCCGCCGACGATGCCGCGCCGAGCAGCACGCACGACGAGGTCGTGATCCGTACCAAGCGCGGCGTCGTGCGCGGCCGCGGCACGCAGCAGAAGGCGTATCTGAAGTCGATCGCGACCCATGACCTGAACTTCGGCGTCGGCCCCGCCGGCACCGGCAAGACCTATCTGGCCGTCGCCAGCGCGGTGCAGGCGCTGGAGCGCGATCGCGTGCGGCGCCTCGTGCTGGTGCGTCCGGCGGTCGAGGCCGGCGAGAAGCTCGGGTTCCTGCCCGGCGACATGGCGGACAAGATCAATCCCTACCTGCGTCCGCTGTACGACGCGCTCTACGAGATGCTCGGCTTCGAACGGGTTGCGCGCCTGATCGAGAAGAGTGTCATCGAGATCGCGCCGCTGGCGTTCATGCGCGGGCGCACGCTCAACGAGTCCTTCGTGATTCTCGACGAGGCGCAGAACACCTCGGTCGAGCAGATGAAGATGTTCCTGACGCGCATCGGCTTCGGCAGTGTCGCGGTGGTCACCGGCGACATGACGCAGATCGACCTGCCGAAGCACCAGACCTCCGGCCTGCGGCAATCCCTGGAGGTGCTGCGCGACGTGCCGGGCATCAGCTTCACGCACTTTCGCAAGGAAGATGTCGTGCGCCATCCGCTGGTGCAGGCGATCGTCCAGGCCTACGACGACTTCGACCAGCGCCGGGCGCCGGGCGAGTGAACGCGATGCCTGCCTGCGTCACGCCGATCGTCGTGCAGCGTGCGGTACCGGCCGCCGGCATTCCGGCCGCGTCGAGTCTGCGGGATTTTGCACGGGCCGCGCTGCCGGCGCGCCATGGCGAGCTGACGATCCGCATCGTCGGCGAGGCCGAGAGCCGCACGCTCAACCGCGACTACCGTGGCAAGGACAAGCCGACGAACGTGCTGTCCTTCGCCGGAGAGGGCGAGGTGCTGGGCGACCTCGTGATCTGCGCGCCCGTCGTCGCCCGCGAGGCGAGCGAGCAGAACAAGACACGGCGCGCCCACTGGGCGCACATGGTCGTGCACGGCTGCCTGCATCTGCGCGGCTATGATCACGAGCGCGACAGCGATGCGCGGCGCATGGAAGCGCGCGAAACCCGTATTCTCAGGAGGCTGGGTTTCGACGACCCTTACCAATGAACGAAGACGACAGTAACGGCACGAAGGCCGACGACGGCGGCTTGTCGAACTGGTGGCGGCGCGTCACGCAGCGCCTGGCCGGCACCGGCCCGCGAACCCGCGACGATCTGCTCGAACTGCTGCGCGAGGCCCAGGCCGCCGAGCTGATGGATGCCGATGCGCTGGGGATGTTCGAGGGCATTCTCGAGACCGCGGAGACCCAGGTGCGCGACGTCATGGTGCCGCGCGCGCAGATGGTCGTCGTCGACCAGGCCTGGCCGCTGGAGCGAATTCTCGCAGTCGTCGTCGAGTCCGGCCATTCGCGCTTCCCGGTGATCGGCGAGTCGCGCGACGAGGTCGTCGGCATCCTGCTGGCCAAGGATCTGCTCAAGTTCAGCGGTGGTGCCCCCGGCTTCGGTGTCGCCAGCTTCGACATGCGCCGGCTGACACGGCCGGCGGTGTTCGTGCCCGAGTCCAAGCGGCTGAACGTGCTGCTCAAAGACTTCCGTCGAGGGCGCAACCACATGGCGCTGGTCGTCGACGAATACGGCGGGGTCGCCGGACTGGTGACGATCGAGGACGTGCTCGAGCAGATCGTCGGCGAGATCGACGACGAGTACGACGAGGCCGAGAGCGCGCCGATCCTCAAGCAGGACGAGCGCCGCTATCTGGTCAACGCGCTGACGCCGATCGAGGAGTTCAACGAATACTTCGGGACCGACTTCCCGGACGAGGAGTTCGACACCGTCGGCGGTTTCGTGCTGCACCGCTTCGGTCACATGCCCAAGCGCGGAGAGAGCGTGCGCATCGACCGCTTCAACTTCAACGTGCAGCGCGCCGACGGTCGGCGCGTCCATCAGTTCCAGGTCACCCTGGCGCCGGGCTGATGCCGTCCGCAAGGGGGCTGGCGGCCGCGCTGCTGGCGCTGGTGTCGTCCGCCGTCGCCGCGCCGGTGCACGCGCAGGCGCCGCCGCAGGTCAGCCTGCTGACGTTCGCACCCGGCGAGATCTACTGGCAGCGTTTCGGTCACAACGCGCTGCTGGTGCGCGAGGACGGGGTCGCGCCGCAGGTCTACAACTACGGCATCTTCGATTTCGCGCAGGAGAATTTCTTTCTCAACTTCGCGCGCGGTCGCATGCTGTACCGGCTCGACGTCGCGCCGCTGGACTGGACCCTGCGCCAGTACGCGGCAGAGCGGCGCTGGGCCATCGAGCAGCGGCTCGCGCTCGACGATGACCAGGCGCGCGCGCTGGCCGATTTCCTGGCGTGGAATGCCCGGCCGGAGCACGCCGACTACCGTTACGACTACTTTCTCGCCAACTGCTCGACCAAGGCGCGCGACGCGATCGACCGGGCGCTCGGCGGCACGCTACGCCGGCACCTCGAGGCGCGGCCCGGGACCGGAACCTATCGCGGCGAGGTACTGCGGCTGATGGCGCCGATGCCGTCGCTGATGGCGGCGATGGATCTCGGGCTGGGGCCGCGCGTCGACCCGCCGCTCGACCAGTGGGCCGAGGGCTTCATCCCCCAGCGGCTCATGGAGTCGCTGCGCGAGGTGCGGGTCGACGACGGCGACGGCGACGGTGGCACGCGGGCACTGGTCGCGGCCGAGCGGACACTGGTCGCCGCAGCCGAGGCGCCGGCACCGGCCCCGCCGGCGCTGACGTTGCCGTTTCTGTGCGGCGGCCTGATCCTGGCCGGCGCGCTGCTGCTGCTCGCGCGGGCGGGCGCTCGCGCGTGGGCGCGCGGCAGCTTCGCCCTGCTGGCGACGCTGTACGCGACGCTCGCCGGTCTTGGCGGCCTGGTACTGCTGCTGGGCTGGCTGGCGACCGATCACTGGAGCATGGCGCGCAACCACAACCTGCTGCTGATCCATCCGCTGTGGTGGGGGCTGCTGCCGGCGCTGGCGCGACGCGCAGGGTCGCGCCAGCCGCGGCAGACGGTTTTCGCGCGCGGCATCGCCGTGGTGATCGCGGTCGCCAGCATTGCCGCACTGCCGCTCGCGCTCTACGGGACGCAGCCGAACCTGCACTGGGTCGGCCTGCTGCTGCCGCCGGGCCTGGCCGTGCTGTACGGATTGCGGCGCGGCCGGTGAGGCCGGCTGCAGTCCTCGCCGTGCTGGGGCCCGGCATGCTGCTGGCGGCGACCGGTGTCGGCGCCGGCGATCTGGCCACGGCGGCCTTCGCCGGCGGCCATCTGGGCGTGGCGGTGCTGTGGGCCGTGATCGTCGGCGCGCTGTTCAAGTTCGTCCTCAACGAGGGGCTTGCCCGCTGGCAGCTGGCGACGGGGCTGAGCTTTCTCGAGGGCGTCGCTGCGCGCTTCGGGCGGATCGCGCTGTGGCTGTTTCTGCCGTACCTGCTGCTGTGGAGCTACTTCGTCGGCGCCGCGCTGGTCAGCGCCTGTGGCGTCGCCGCGCAGGCGCTGTTGCCGATCGGAGACGACCTTGCCGGCGGCAAGCGCATCTGGGGTGTCGTGCACGCCGTGGCCGGTCTCGCGCTGGTGTGGGTCGGCGGCTTCGCCGTGTTCGAACGGGTCATGCGTGCTTGCATCGTGTTGATGTTCGCCGTCGTGCTGGTGACGGCGGTGCGGTTGTGGCCCGGCACCGCCGAGGTTGCCGCGGGCCTGGTGCCGTCCGTCGCGCACGATGCGCAGGGGCTGAGCTGGACGCTCGCGCTGATCGGCGGTGTCGGCGGGACGCTCACGGTGCTGTGCTACGGCTACTGGATGCGTGCGGCCGGCCGCGAAGGTGCCGCGGCCATGCGCGTCACCCGCATCGATCTGGCGGTGGGTTACGCGGCGACCGCGCTGTTCGGGATGGCGATGGTGATCATCGGCAGCCGCGTACCCGTTGGCGGCAGCGGCGCCAACCTGATCGTCGATCTCGGCGACCAGTTGCAGGCCGCGCTCGGACCGGGCGCGCGCCTGCTGTTCCTGATCGGCGCCTGGGGCGCGCTGTTCTCCAGCCTGCTCGGTGTCTGGCAGGCGGTGCCCTACCTGTTCGCCGATGTCGGCCGCGTGCTCGGCTGGATCCGCATCCGGCCGGCCGGCCTGGACAGCAGCACGGCCTACCGGGCCTACCTGCTCGCACTGGCCCTGCTGCCGACGTTCGGGCTGCTGTCCGGCTTCGAGCGGATGCAGAAGCTCTACGCGATGGTCGGCGCCGCGTTCATCCCCGTGCTCGCACTGGCGCTGCTGGTCATGAACGGCAGTCGCGTTCGGCTCGGCCCACTGCGCAATGGCGGCGCCACCGTCGCGTTGCTGACCGGCGTCCTGCTGTTCTTCGTCGTGCTTGCCGTGCGCGGGGTGCGCGCGGGCGGCTGAGCGTTCCGGCGCCGCCTCAGGTCTTGTACGACGGGTCGAGCCGGTCCAGCCGCCGCAGCAGTCCCGGCCAAGCGAGCTGGCCGCCCAGCCCGCGCGTGACCGCGCTGGCAGCCTGCTGCACGCCCGCGACGATCTGCGGATTCACCGGCACCAGTTCGCCGCCGCCGGACTGGGCGCGCACCTGGATCGTGCACGCGGCCTCGAAGACGTACATGGCGAGGAAGGCGTCGGCAGCGCTGGCGCCGACGGTCAGCAGCCCGTGATTGCGCAGCATCAGGAAGGTCTTGTCGCCGAAGTCCGCGACCAGACGCGGCTTCTCGTCGTCGCGCAGGGCGATGCCCTCGTAGTCGTGATAGGCCAGCGAGGCCAGCACCAGCGTCGACTGCTGCGAGACCGGCAGCACGCCGTTCTTCTGCGCCGACACGGCGACACCGTTCAGTGAATGGGTGTGCATCACGCAGTGCGCGTCGGCGCGGGCCGCGTGGATGGCGCTGTGGATCGTGAAGCCGGCCGGGTTGATCTCGTTCGGCGATTCCATGACCTTGCGGCCATCGAGGTCGACCTTGACCAGGCTGCTGGCGGTGATCTCCTCGAACAGCCAGCCGTAAGGGTTGATCAGGAAGTGCGGTGCCGGGCCGGGCACGCGTGCGGAGATGTGCGTGAACACGAGGTCGTCCCAGCCGAAGTCGGCCACCAGCCGGTAGGCGGCAGCGAGATCGACGCGGGCCTGCCATTCCTCGGGCGAGACGCGGCTGCGGATGTCGGTCATTGGGGGATTCTCCTCGCGGTGGCGGCGTGCGGCATACCCGCCGCCCGGGTAACCTAGCTCAAGCTGCGGCCGGCGTCTTCGGTGCCGGCACGATCTTGAGGAGGTTCGGTGAAGGACCAGTTGGTGCTCGCGTCGCGCTCGCCGCGTCGCCAGGAGCTGCTGCGGCAGCTCGGGCTGCGTTTTGCCGTGAACCCGGCGGACGTGGCCGAAAGTGCCACGGCCGGCGAACCGGCGGCCGACTACGCCCGCCGCGTCGCGCTGGAAAAGGCGCGTGCCGCACGCGCGCGCGGCACGGCGGCGCTGCCGGTGCTCGGTGCCGACACCGACGTCGTGCTCGACGGCGAGATTCTCGGCAAGCCGACCGACCGCAACCACGGCATCGCGCTGCTGCTGCGACTGTCCGGCCGCGCGCACGAGGTCTACTCGGCGGTGGCGCTGGTGCATGGCGATCGCGAGGCGGTGCGCCTGTCGGTGAGCGAGGTCGAGTTCGGTCCGGTCACGCCGCAGGCGGCTGCCGCCTACTGGGATACCGGCGAGCCGGCCGACAAGGCCGGCGGCTACGCGATCCAGGGCCTGGGCGCCGCCTTCGTCCGCGGCATCCGTGGCAGCTACAGCGGCATCGTCGGCCTGCCGATCTTCGAAACCTGCGAGCTGCTGCGCGCGTCCGGCATCGACGTTCTCGCGCCCGAAGGCTCACGTTCCACGCCATGAGCACTGAAATCCTCGTCAACATCGGCCAGCAGGAGACCCGTGTAGCGCTCGTCGAGGGCGGCGCCGCGCAGGAGATTCACATGCAGCGCGCGTCGCGGCATGGACTGACCGGCAACATCTACAAGGGCGCGATACAACGCGTGCTGCCCGGCATGCAGGCGGCGTTCGTCGAGATCGGCCTCGAACGCACGGCGTTCCTGCACGTCGCCGACATGGTGCCGCTGCCGGTCAATGGCGACGGCATGCCGAGCATCTCGCAGCTGCTGCAGGACGGCCAGCAGGTGCTGGTGCAGATCCTCAAGGATCCGATCGGCAGCAAGGGGGCGCGGCTGACGACGCTGCTGTCGATCCCGTCGCGCTATCTGGTGCTGCTGCCGCACGAAAAGCACGTGGGCGTGTCCGCACGCATCGAGGACGACGGCGAGCGCGACCGCCTGCGCGAGGTGCTCGACGCGCTGCAGCAGCGCATGGCACCAGAGTTCGGCTTGATTGCGCGCACGGCGGCCGAGGGCGCCGACGCCGAGGCGCTGGAGGCGGATGTCGCCTTCCTGCTGCGGCTGTGGAAGGCGATCAGCGACCAGGCGGCAGGCAGCAAGCCCGGCTCCCTCGTGCACGGCGATCTGCCGCTGTCGATGCGCATCCTGCGCGACCTGCTCGGCACCGACGTCGAGCGGGTGCGCATCGACGACCCCGAGGAATGCCGCCGCGTCAAGCAGTTCGCCCAGTTGTTCGTGCCGCACGCCGCGCCGCTGATCGAGCTGTACGAGGGTGCGGCACCGATCTTCGACCTCTACGGCGTCGAGGACGACATCAACCGTGCGCTCAACCGGCGCGTCGAACTCAAGTCGGGCGGGCACCTGGTGATCGACCAGACCGAGGCGATGACCACGATCGACGTCAACACCGGCGCCTACATCGGTCACCGCAACCTCGAAGAGACGGTGCTCAAGACCAATCTCGAGGCGGCGCAGGCGATCGCCCGGCAGCTGCGGCTGCGCAATCTCGGCGGCATCATCATTCTCGATTTCATCGACATGAGATCCGAGGACCACCGGGCGCAGGTGCTGCGCGCGCTCGAGCGGGCGCTCGCTGCCGATCACGCCCGCACCCAGGTGCACGCGTTCTCGCCGCTGGGGCTGATCGAGATGACGCGCAAGCGCACCCGCGAATCGCTCGGCCACATCCTCTGCGAGCCGTGCCCGACCTGCAACGGCGGCGGGACGATCAAGACCGTCGAGACCGTCTGTCACGAAATCGCACGCGAGGTGCAGCGCGCGGCGCGCCAGTTCGAGGCCAAGGGCTTCCTGGTGCTGGCGGCACCGAACGTGATCCGCAGCCTGGTCGAGGAGGAGTCGCTGGGGCTCGCGAACCTGGAAACCGCGCTGGAGCGACCCATCCGCCTGCAGGCGGAGAGCGCCTACGGGCAGGAGAGCTTCGACGTCGTTCCGCTCTGACCGTCTCCCGGCGGCAAGACACCCGCGCGCCGCGCCGGGTTTGGCCCCTTCTTGCCGCGGGCGCGACAATACGCCTCCCTGAACTGCGCCTTTCGAGAGCGATTCTCCTCCGATGGAACGTACCAAGCGCCGCTGGTGGACCTGGGCGGTCTCGCTGATCGCCGCCACGGTCATCGTGGGCGCCGTATCCAGCGGTGCGTTCCAGCTCGCGGTCCTGGCGGTCCCGAGCTATCGCGAGGACCTCGCCGCCTGGGTCGGCGACGCCACCGGCCGGCCAGTGCAGATCGGCGGCATCAGCCTGTCGTGGCGCGGCCTGGCGCCACGCTTCGATCTGTCGGGCATCACGCTGTACAGCGACGATGGCCAGTCGCAGATCAGCGTCGACCGCCTGAGCCTCGGCTTCAGCCTGGAGCGTGCACTGCGCGGCGAATGGATGCCGTCGCGACTGGAGCTGTCCGGACTGCGCCTGTCCGCCTACCTCGACGAAGACGGCAAGCTGCGCGTCGCCGGGTTCGAAGTCGGCGCAGAGGAAAGCCTGCGGCGGGGGCAGTGGCAAGAGGGGCTCGAGCGCTTCGATCGCGTGCGCCTGGAGAACTGCGAGCTGCGTGTGCGTCACCCGCTGCTGGGCGAGCTGCCCACGCAGCTGCGCCTGGCCGAGGCGCAGATCGACCGCTCCGGCAGCGGCTTGAGCGTCGAGGCCGATATCCGGCTGCCGGCGGACCGGGGCGGTAGCATCGAGCTGCAGGCGCAGATCGACGGGCCGGCGGCGCAGCCACAGGACTGGGCCGGGCGCTTCGAGGTGCAGTTCGACGATCTGCAGCCGCAGGGCTGGCTGCGTCACTGGCTCCTGCCCGGCGCGCAGATTCTGGCCGCCGACCTCGACGGCCGGCTCGAAGGCGAGATCGTGCGCGGGATGCCCGTGCGTGCGCGCCTCGAGCTGGGCTCCGGCGGCCTCGTGCTGTCGCGTGCCGGCGTGCTGTCCAGCGCGCGCAGCAGCAGCGCCGTGCTCGCGGCGGTGCGCGAGCCGCGCGGCTGGCGCGTCGACGTCGCTGACCTGAGCTTCGACGAGGCGCCGCTGCTGCGCGGCAGTCTGCGCATCGAGGGGGCGGACGACGCCACGGCCTACGACTTCGATGCCGACCGGCTCGAACTGACGCGACTGGCGGCATGGGCCGGCGTCTGGCGGGCGACCCCGTCGTGGCTGCAGATGGTGTCCGGCGCCAGCGGCGAGGTCGAAGGCCTGGTGCTGCGCTACCGGCATGGTGCCGGTGCGCCGCGCTACGCCCTGCGCGCGCGGCTGCACGACATCGCCCTGCGCACGCATCGCGCCTTCGGTTTCAGCGGGCTCGACGGGGAACTCGGCGCCGACGAGAACGGCGGCACCTTGCGGCTCACGCCCGGGCCGCTGACCGTGACGCTCCCCGAAACGCTGGAGCGGGACGTGCCGATCGGGCAGTTGCGCGCCGAGCTGGGCTGGTCGCGCACGACGCAGGGATGGCGCGTCGCCAGCGAGGATTTCTCGGCGCAGCTGGCGAGCATCAGCGCCGACGGGCGCGTCGAGATCCTGCTGCCGCAGAACGCTGCGCCGCAGATCGATCTCGCCGCGACCTTGCAGGCGGGCACGGTCCTCGACGCCGCTCCCTACATGCCGCAGCACTGGCCGGACAGTCTCAAGTCCTGGCTGGAGCGCGCGATCGTTGCGGCCCGCATTCCGAATGGCGACCTGCGCATCCGCGGGCCGCTGCGCGACTTTCCGTATCACCGGCGGCCGACCGGCGAATGGTCGCTGGAGCTGGAAGTGGCGGACGCGGCGCTCGACTATGCGCCCCGATGGCCGCGCCTGGAGGATCTGCGCGCGCGGCTGATCTTCGGCGGCAACGGCCTGCGCGCCGACGTGCTCGCCGGCCGGGCGCTCGACAGTCGCATCAGCGAGGCGCGGGTATGGATCGACGACTTCAAGGAACAGCGCCTGGGTGTCGATGCCCTGGTCGACGGCACGTTGCCCGGTCACTACGCCTTTCTCGAGGCGTCGCCGTTGCGCGAGCGTCTCGCCGTACTGCTCGACCGCACGCGTGCGCAGGGTGATGCGCGCGTGACGCTGCGGCTCGACGTGCCGCTGCGCGAGACGGCGGCGACGCAGGTCGAGGGCACGGTCGCGCTCGATGGTGCGACGCTGCACTACCAGGGACTGGAGCCGCCGATCGAGGCCCTCGGTGGCGTCGTCGGTTTCAACAACGAAGGCGTGACGGCCGAAGCGCTGCGCGCGAGTTTCGCCGATGTGCCGCTGGCGCTGCGCATCGACGCACGGGACGGCAGCTTCGGAATCGTGCGCGCGGACTTCGAGTTCGCGCCACAGGCCGACGGCGGCGGACTGTCGCGCTTCCTGCCGGCGTTCGTGCGCGCGGCGCTGCATGGACGCAGTGCCTGGCAGGCCACGTTGCCGCTGCAGGCCGACACCCGCCTGACCCTGGCATCGGCGCTGCAGGGGACCACGGTCGATTTGCCGCCGCCGCTGGCCAAGGACGCCGACACAACGGCGCCGGTGCAACTGCGCATCGGTGCCGACGACGAGGCCGGCCTGCGCGTCGGTCTCGACTATGCCGAACGCGCGGGCCTCGACCTCAGCTTGCAGCGCAACGCCGACGATGCAGCGACGACCCTCGGCGGTCTGTATCTGCGCCTGGGCGCCGGCACGGCGCCGCGTGCGCAGCCCGGACGGATCGAGATCGACGGCCAGGTGGAAACGCTGGATCTCGCCGGCTGGCAACGCGTGCTGAACGGCCCCGCACCGTCGGTTGCGCCCGCGGGCGCGGACGATTCGGGCGCCGGACCAGCGGTCGCCGCCGTGCCGCGTATCGACGCGATCGACATCGATGCCGGTCGCGTGATCTGGGGACAGACCGCAGTGGCGGCGACACGCCTGAAGTACGCGCCGCAGGGTGACGGCTGGCGCGTAGACCTTGATGGCGCCGGCGCGCGCGGCGAGCTGCGCTGGCTGCCGGCTGGCGAAGGTCACCTGGTGGCGCGCCTGCAGCACCTGAACTTCGAGTCCTTGCAACCCCAACAGGCGCCGGACGCCGGCGCGGGTGCGGCCGCCGAGCCAATCGATCCATCGCGATTGCCGACGCTCGACCTGCTCACCGACGCCTTGGGACTGGGCGAGACGCAAATGGGTCGCGGCGAACTGTCGACGCAGCGCATCCCCGGCGGCCAGACGGCGCGCATCCGTTTCGCTGGTGGTGACGCCGAGTTGAGCGGCGACGGACGTTGGCAGCGGCAGGACGGCCGTTCCTCCGGTGAGCTGGCCTTCGAACTGCAGACCCGCTACGCCGACCGCCTGCTCGTGGCGCTGGGCTACGCGCCCAACGTCGAGGCCGACTCGGCGGCACTGTCGGCGACCCTGAGCTGGGCGCCCCATGCCGACGGCCTGCGCTGGGAGCTGGCGGAAGGGCGCATCGATCTCGACTTCCGCGACGGCCAGCTGCGAGCGGTCAAACCCGGCGCCAGCCGCGCGCTGGCGCTGCTGAACTTCTACACGCTGCCACGGCGGTTGGCGCTGAATTTCGACGATGTCGTCGGCGAGGGCCTGGCCTTCGACCGCATCGGTGGCCGGTTCACGCTCGCCGGCGGGCAGGCGACGACGCAGGACCTGCGCGTCGACGGTTCCTCGCTGAGCATGGACGTGCGCGGCAGCGTCGGTCTGCTCGCACGCGACTACGATCAACGCATCACCGTGTATCCGGACGTCTCGTCCGGGGTCACGCTCGGGGCCGTCCTGCTCGGCGGCCCGGCGGTCGGCGCGCTGGTGCTGCTGGCGCAGGAGCTGCTCGACAAGCCGCTGGAGCAGGTCACGCAGTTCAGCTATCGCGTCAGCGGTTCCTGGGACAATCCGCGCGTGGAACGGATCGAATCCAGCGATGGCGCTGCCGGTCAGGGCGCGGGATGATGTGCCGATGAGCCGCGCTGCCGTCATCCAGATGAACTCGGGCGCCGACCGCGACGCCAATCTCGCGGCCGCCGCCGGCGGTCTGCGCGCCGCGGCCGACGCCGGCGCCAGCCTCGCGGTCCTGCCCGAGAACTTCGCCTGCATGGGCGAGCGCGAGTCCGACAAGCTGGCGCTGGCCGAAGGCGACGGCAGCGGGCCGATCCAGGACTTTCTCGCCGCGCAGGCGCGTGCGCTGTCGCTGTGGATCGTCGGCGGAACGATCCCGCTCGCCGTGCCCGGGGACAGCGGTCGCGTCCATGCCGCCTGCGGCGTCTGGAATCCGCAAGGTGTGCGCGTGGCACGCTACGACAAGATCCACCTGTTCGACATCGAAGTCCCCGACGGCAGCGGCGAGCGCTACCGCGAGTCGGCGACGATCGCGCCCGGGGCACCGGAACCGGTGGTCGTCGACACGCCGCTGGGCCGGCTCGGGCTGTCGGTGTGCTACGACCTGCGCTTTCCCGAGCTGTACCGTCGCCTGCTCGCCGCGGGGGCGGAGGTCTTGTGCGTGCCGTCGGCGTTCACGGCGCGCACCGGCGAAGCGCACTGGGAGATGCTGCTGCGCGCCCGCGCCGTGGAGAACCTCTGCCATGTTCTGGCGTCCAACCAGTGCGGCACGCACGCCGCCGGCCGCCGTACCTGGGGACACAGCTGCATCATCGACCCCTGGGGCCGCGTGCTGGACGATGCCGGCGACGCACCCGGCGTCGTCGTCGCCGAACTCGACGCCCAGGCGCGCCAGGCGCAGCGCCGCAGCTTCCCCGCACTCGACCACCGTCGTCTCACCTGATCACTGACCGTCTCATGACCGATACGCTCGCCATTGCCCGTCGCACCTTGCTCGAAACCGCGCAGCTCGATTCCGGATCGATCGACCGCGTGCTCGACGGACTGATGAAGCCGGGCGTGGATGCCGCGGACCTGTATTTCCAGCAGTCGCTGACGGAGACCTGGTCGCTGGAGGACGGCATCGTCAAGTCCGGTGCGAACCACGCCGAGCAGGGCGTCGGCGTGCGTGCCTGTGCCGGCGAGAAGCAGGGACTTGCATACTCGGACGCGCTGGAACTGCCGGCGCTCATCGATGCGGCTCAGGCCGCCGGCGCCATCGTGCGCCAGGGTCAGCAGGGGCGGGTGCAGGCCGTCGCGCCGCGCAGCGCCGGCGCGCTGTATCCGGCGATCGATCCCGTCGGAACGCTGGCGGTACCGGACAAGCTCGACCTGCTGCAGCGTGCCGACCGTGCCGCCCGCGCGGCCGACAGCCGGGTCGTGCAGGTGATGGCGTCGCTGGCCGCGAATGCCGAGACGGTCCTGATCGCCTGCAGCGACGGCACGCGCAGCGCCGACGTGCGGCCGCTGGTGCGCATGGACGTGAGTGTCATCGTCGAGCACAACGGTCGTCGCGAGCAGGGACATGCGGGCGCCGGCGGTCGCGGCGCCTATCTCGATTTTCTCGGCAGCGACCGGCCGGAGCGGCTCGCGCAGGAGGCGGTGCGCATGGCGCTGGTGGCGCTCGAGGCGGTGCCGGCTCCCGCCGGCACGCTGACGGTGGTGCTCGGCCCCGGCTGGCCCGGCGTGCTGCTGCACGAGGCGATCGGCCACGGTCTCGAAGGGGACTTCAACCGGCGCGGCTCCTCGGCGTTCTCCGGCCGCATCGGGCAGACCGTGGCATCGCCGCTGTGCACCGTTGTCGACGACGGCACGCTGCCGGGGCGTCGCGGCTCGCTGTCGGTGGACGACGAAGGCACGCCTTCGCAGTGCACGACGCTGATCGAGAACGGCGTGCTGCGCGGCTACATCCAGGACAAGCTCAATGCGCGCCTGATGGGCGTGGCGCCGACCGGCAACGGCCGGCGCGAGTCCTACGCGGCGCTGCCGATGCCGCGCATGACCAATACCTACATGCTGCCCGGGCCGCACGATCCGCAGGAGATCGTCGCCTCCGTCGACAACGGCATCTACGCCGCGAACTTCGGCGGCGGCCAGGTGGACATCACCAGCGGCAACTTCGTGTTCTCGGCGTCCGAGGCCTACCTGATCGAGAACGGCAGGATCACCCGTCCGGTCAAGGGGGCGACGCTGATCGGCAACGGTCCCGAGGTGCTAACGCGGGTGTCGATGGTCGGCAGTGACCTGCAGCTCGATGCCGGCATCGGCGTCTGCGGCAAGGACGGTCAGAGCGTACCGGTGGGCGTCGGCCAGCCGACGCTGAAGATCGACGGCCTGACCGTCGGCGGCACGGCGTGATCGATCTGCGCGTCGAGTCGCGGCTGGCCGCCGCGCCCGATGCGCTGTGGCAGCACGCGACCTCGATGGCGGGCGTCAACTTCGAGTTGATGCCGCTGGTGCGCATGACCCATCCGTCCGATCGCGCACGGCTGCCGGATGCCGGCGAGCTGCCGGACGGGGTGCTGTTCCGCAGCTGGCTGCTCGCCTTCGGCGTATTACCGTTCGACCGTCACGCGCTGTGCCTGCGCCGCGTCGGGCCGGGCATGCGTTTTGACGAGGATTCCACCTCGTGGCTGCAGCGTCGCTGGATCCACCATCGCCGCGTCGAGCCGGTGGCGGGTGGCGCCCGCGTGATCGACGAGCTGCGGATCGAGCCGCGGCTGCGCATCGCCGCGCCGCTGGTCCGTGTGCTGGTCGCGCAGCTCTTCGATCACCGTCATCGCCGGCTGCGGCAACGCTTCGGCGCGCTGACCGGTTGACGCCGTTGTCGCCGTCGCTAAAGTCGGCGACATGAAGGTCCTGACCGATCTTGCCGCTCGTCCGGAAAGCCTGCGCCAGGCATGGCGCAGGCCGATGCAGGACGTGCAATGACCCGCGAAGCGGGAAAGCTGAGGGTCATCGGCGGCCAGTGGCGCTCGCGGCTGATCGAGTTCGATGCCGGCGACGGCGTGCGCGCGACGCCTGATCGCGTACGGCAGACCACCTTCGACTGGCTGGCGCCGGTGATCGAAGGCGCCCGCTGTCTCGACCTGTTCGCCGGCAGCGGTGCGATGGGCATCGAGGCGCTGTCGCGCGGGGCCGCGCACTGCACCTTCGTCGAGCAGGGTGCGCGCCAGTGCGCGCGCGTGAAGAACGCGTTGCAGGCGCTCAAGGCGCAGCACACGGACGTGGTGCCGATGGATGCCATCTACTTCCTGCAGCAGACCTGGCACCGCTTCCACGTGGTCTTTCTCGATCCGCCGTTCGAGTCCGACCTGCTGTCCCGCGCATTGCTGGAACTGCCCAAGGTGCTGCATCCGCACAACCGCGTGTTCCTCGAGTGGGGCGGCGAACGGCCCGAACTGCCGGAGCGCTTCGAGTGGCTGCGCGAGAAGCAGGCCGGCCAGGTCGGCTACGGACTGGCGAGCTATCGTCATCCGGCGGCCGACGGCTGAGCGCGCGGACGCGTATATTGCCCCGAAGCGGATCGTCCTCGGCATCACAGCGTACGGGAAGCAGACATGGTCATCGCGGCCTACAGCGGCACCTTCGACCCGATCACCTACGGGCATTACGACATCATCCAGCGTGCGGCACACATGTTTCCGCGCCTGATCGTCGCCGTGGGACTGAATCCGTCGAAGAACCCGCGCTTCGATCTCGACGAACGCGTGACCCTGATCCGGGACGTCGTCAGGAAACTGCCGAATGTCGAGGTCAAGGGCTTCTCGGGGCTGGTCGTGGACTTCGCCCGTGACAACGGCATCACCGTGCTCGTGCGCGGCGTGCGCACGGTCGGCGATGTCGACTATGAGAAGCAGATGGCGGTGATGAACCGCGATCTGTATCCCGACCTGGACACGGTGATGCTGGCGCCGTCCCCGGAGTACGCGCACCTGTCGTCGTCGCTGGTGCGCGAACTGGCCGCGCTCGGCGCGCCGGTCGAGAAGCTGGTGCCCGCAGCGGTGATCCCGGCCCTGCGCGAACGCATCGGCCTGAAGTGAGGTCTTCGGTGGCATGGCGCTGAAGATCACGCACGAGTGCATCAACTGCGATGTCTGCGAGCCGGTGTGCCCCAACCATGCGATCTACCAAGGCATCGAGATCTACGAGATCGATCCCGACCTGTGTACCGAATGCGTAGGACATTTCGACAAGCCGCAATGCCAGACCGTGTGTCCGGTCGACTGCATCCCGCTCGACCCGGCGCATGCGGAAACGCCGGATCAGTTGTTGCAGAAATACCGCCGGCTGACCGATCTGGGCGGAGTGACCAAGGCGTGAAGCCGGTGCCGTTGTTCGCCGGCCTGCTGCTCGCCGTCACGGCCGCGACCGCGTGGGCGGCGGAATTGCCCGGGCACGCCTGCGCGACGGCGCACCCGCTGGCGACCCGTGCGTGCATGCAGGTGCTCGACGATGGCGGCAACGCCTTCGACGCCGCCGTCGCGGCCAGCGCGGCGCTGGCGGTGGTCGAGCCCACGGGTTCGGGCATCGGCGGCGGCGGCTTCTGGCTGCTGCACCGCGCGCACGATGGTTTCGAGGTGTTCGTCGACGGACGCGAGACCGCGCCGGGCGCGGCCCACGCCGACATGTACGTCACGGCGGACGGCAAGGTCGATCCGCTGCTCTCGCGCGACCGGGCGCTGGCCGCCGGCATTCCCGGTGAGCCGGCGGCCCTCGTGCACATCGCGCGCACCTATGGTCGCAAGCCGCTGGCCGAGCTGCTGGCTCCGGCGATCGCCTATGCGCGCGAGGGCTTCGCCGTCGACCCCAAACTGGCGGCGGCGATCGCGCGACATCTGCCGCGGCTCTCGGGCGATGCCCCGGCGGTCTTCGCCCCGGACGGCAAGCCGCTGGCCGAGGGCGAACCGCTGCGGCAGCCGGATCTGGCGTGGACGCTCGAGCAGCTTGCCCGCCACGGACATCGGGGCTTCTACGACGGGGCCGTGGCCGAGCGTCTGCTGCGCGGTGCGCAGGCGGGCGGCGGCATCTGGACGGCCGAGGACCTGCGCCACTACAGCATCGTCGAACGCGAGCCGCTGATCGCGTACTTCCGTGACCACCGCATCGTCACCAGCCCGCCGCCTTCGGCCGGCGGTGTGGCGATCGCGCAGGTCTTCCAGCAACTCGAAGCCCTCGGCTGGCAGGACGACGGCAGCCTGCGCAGCCAGCATCTGTTCGTCGAGACGCTGCGCCGCGCCTACCGCGACCGCGCCGAGTGGCTCGGCGATCCGGACTTCGTCACGCTGCCGCTGACGATGCTGACCGGGCGCAGCCATGCGCTGCGGCTGGCGGCCGGCATCGATCCGCAGCGGGCGACCCCCAGTGCCGACCTGCCGCCCGTGGTGCCGGCCGCCGAAGGGACCGATACCACGCACCTGTCGGTACTCGATGCCGAGGGCAACCGCGTGGCCGCGACGCTGTCGATCAACCTGCCTTTCGGTTCCGGGTACATGGCGCCGGGCACCGGCGTGCTGCTCAACGACGAGATGGACGACTTCGCCGCACAGGTCGGCGTGGCGAACGCCTACGGCCTCGTCGGCACGGCGCCCAACGCGATCGCGCCGCACAAGCGGCCGCTGTCATCGATGACGCCGAGCTTCGTCGAAGGACCGCGCGGCCTGCTGGTCATCGGTACGCCCGGCGGCAGCCGCATCGTCACCATGGTGATCCAGGGCATCCTGAGCTGGATCGGCGGCGCCGACGCGCAGGCAGTCGTCGCGCGGCCGCGCCTGCATCACCAGTACCTGCCGGACTTCATCCAGCTCGAGGCGGACGCCGCCGATGCCCGGCGGCAGGCGGCACTCAAGGCGCTCGGACACGAGCTGCGCGTGTTCGAACACTGGGGCAATCTGCAGGTCGTGACCCGGGATGCCGCCAGTGGCGCTCTCGACGCGGCGAGCGATCCGCGCGGTGTTGGCGCCGCGCAGGTGCGGCAGCCCGAAGCGCGGCAGTAGTAGGGCGCGGCGCTAGGCCGCGAGCCGCTGACCGCGGCGGCCGGCGGCGTTTCCGCGACGCCGCGCGCTGCGGCCCAGGATGCGCTGCAGGCGCTGGGCGTTGATCGCGACCGGGCGACGCGTCAGCTCGCCGTACCGGCGTTTGCGGCTGAGCCGGTCGATGCGCTCCATGTGTTCGCGGATCGCGGAGACGTAGGGATTCGGACCGCCGAAATGCGCGTCGAGAAAGCGGTGGATGCCGCCGAAGTAGCCGTCGAGGCGCTCCTCCCACAGCCGCTGGTTGAACTCGAAGGTCTTCTCCAGCAGGTTGTCCGCCGAGCTGTACACCGCCTGATGGCCGTCACCGGCCAGGCCGCAGAGCGCGAACTCGCGGTAGAGGAAGTCGCGGCATTTCTCCAGATAGCAGCGATCGGCCGTCTGTGCGAGCACGTCGGCGCTGCCGAGCATGAAGCCGAGCAGGCGGTCCTTGGTGTTGGCGACGCGGATCTGGTCCAGCGCGATCTCGTAGCCGGTGAAGTGCACGATGCGGTGTGCGAGGCTGGCTTCGGTGGCGAAGCCCACGGTCGGCAGGAACCCGGCGAGAAATTCGCCGCTGCGGTGCACGTGGGTGAGGGTGTATTCGGCGCCGTTGGTGGCCGTGTCGCCCTCGCGACGGATGTAGCCGGCATCGTGGAACAGCGCGATGATCAGCCCCAGCACGGCGCGGCGTGCGCCCAGCTGGGTGGCCGCCGGGACGCTGCGCTCGTGACCGTCGAGCAGGCGCGCCATCGCCAGCGCGCAATCGAGGCTGTGCTGGGCGTCGTGATACCAGGTGTCGCAGCCGGAATAGCCCGGAAGCAGGCCGGCGTATAGCCGGCCGAAGGTGTCGAAGGCCTGCCTCAGCGGGGCGAGGTCGACATTGGGATACAGATCGGACAACAGCCCGCAGACCGCGATCTCGACGTCGTGCGGATGCGAGATGCGCACGGTGTTGGTGACGTCGTAATGATTGCGCCGCTGTGCGGTCATCAGGCTCCTCCGGCGCGTGGCGGTGACGGTCCGTGTGAACGGGTTCAATGTTAGACCCGTCGGGGCGAGCCTGAACAGTGAACCCTTGCTCATTTCGGGCTTGACGCGACAAATTCTGCCACCACCGGCGCATGGTCGGACGGCCGCTCCAGGCGCCGCGGTGCCGTGTCGATCTGGCACTGCACGCAGCGCTGCGCGAGGCGCCCGGAGATGAGCACGTGGTCGATTCGCAGGCCCATGTTGCGTCGGAACGCGGCCTGTCGGTAGTCCCACCAGGAAAAGCTCTTCGGCGGCTGCTCGAACAGGCGGAAGCTGTCCTTGAGGCCGAGTGCCAGCAGCGCGCGCAGAGCGTCGCGTTCGGCCTCCGAGCACAGGATCTGGCCTTCCCAGACGGCCGGGTCATGGGTGTCCTCCACCGCAGGGGCGATGTTGAAGTCGCCGACCACCGCCAGCTCGGGATGGCGCGACAGTTCGTCGGCCACGTAGTGACGCAAGGCCTCCAGAAACCGCAGCTTGTAGCCGTACTTGTCGCTGCCGACCGCCTGGCCGTTGACGACGTACACGTTGATCACGCGCACGCCGTCGATGGTCGCGGCGATGACGCGCTTCTGCTCGTCCTCGAATCCGGGCAGGTCGCGTGTCACGTCCTCGAGCGGCTGGCGCGCGAGCAGCGCCACGCCGTTGTAGGTCTTCTGCCCGTTGAACACGGCCTGATAGCCGGCCGCGGCCAGCTCGGCATGCGGGAAGGCGTCGTCGACCAGCTTGGTCTCCTGGATGCCGACGACGTCGACGGGACTGGCGGCGAGCCAGTCGAGCAGATGCGGCA
The DNA here is from genome assembly GCF_003201205.1 of Sinimarinibacterium flocculans. Classification (GTDB taxonomy): domain Bacteria; phylum Pseudomonadota; class Gammaproteobacteria; order Nevskiales; family Nevskiaceae; genus Solimonas; species Solimonas flocculans. The sequence goes on along the minus strand of NZ_QICN01000003.1, from coordinate 193,160 downwards.
GGCGCACCCGCAGCGAGTTCACGTTCCAGGTCGCAATCTTCATCGTGCGGGCTTCGATCATGGGCCCTGCAGCATAGCGGGCCGGCGGCGGTGGTGGGCGGTCTCGGCGCGGCACCGCTGATCGTTCCGCGGCGACCTGCTGTCCCCATGCGCGCGAAACTGCGCGGAAATTGCATGGTCATGTGAAGAGAGGGTCGGGAACGTGCCGGCGGGTCGGAAAATCGACGTCCGGGGCACGTGCCAGATCGATGTCAACAGGCGTACCCTGAAGGTGCACGGGGAGGCCTCGCTAACAGATCGGAGATCGTTGATGAGTGTCCTGGAGAGTTTTCGCAGTCACTACCTCAAGGCCCGCGACGAGGAAATGTCGCTGTACGACTACCTCGAACTGTGCAAACGCGAGCCGATGGCCTACGCCACGCCCGCCGAGCGCATGCTCGCCGCGATCGGTGAACCGGAAACGATCGACACGCGCAACGATCCGCGGCTGTCGCGCATCTTCTCCAACCGGCTGATCCGCCGCTATCCGGCGTTTCGCGAGTTCTTCGGCATGGAGGACGTGATCGCGCAGATCGTGGCCTACTTCAAGCACGCCGCGCAGGGGCTCGAGGAGCGCAAGCAGATCCTCTACCTGCTCGGCCCGGTCGGCGGCGGCAAGTCGTCGATCGCCGAGCGCCTCAAGGTGCTGATGGAGGCGCATCCGATCTACGCCCTCAAGGGCTCGCCGATCAACGAGTCGCCGCTGGGCCTGTTCAACCCGCAGCGCGATGGCGCGGCGCTGGAAAAGGAATACGGTATCCCGCGGCGCTACCTGACCGGCATTGCCTCGCCGTGGGCGATCAAGCGGCTCGCGGAGTTCGACGGCGACATCACCCAGTTCAAGGTCGTGCGTGTGCAGCCCTCGGTGCTGCGACAGGTGGCGATCACCAAGACCGAACCCGGTGACGAGAACAACCAGGACATCTCCTCGCTGGTCGGCAAGGTCGACATCCGCAAGCTGGAGAAATTCGCGCAGGACGATCCGGACGCCTACAGCTACTCGGGCGGCCTGTGCTTGGCCAACCAGGGACTGCTCGAGTTCGTCGAGATGTTCAAGGCGCCGATCAAGATGCTGCACCCGCTGCTGACGGCGACGCAGGAGGGCAACTTCAAGGGCACGGAGGGGTTCTCGGCGATCCCGTTCAACGGCATCGTGCTGGCGCACTCGAACGAGTCCGAGTGGCAGAGCTTCCGCAACAACAAGCACAACGAGGCCTTCCTCGACCGCGTCTACATCGTCAAGGTGCCGTACTGCCTGCAGGTCTCGGAAGAGGTCAAGATCTACGAGAAGCTGCTGCGCAACAGCTCGCTGGCGACGGCGCCGTGTGCGCCGGGCACGCTCGACATGATGGCGCAGTGGTCGGTGCTCACGCGCTTGGTCGAGCCGGAGAACTCCAGCATCTACTCGAAGATGCGCGTCTACGACGGCGAGACGCTCAAGGACACCGACCCGGCGGCCAAGTCGCTGCAGGAATACCGCGACTACGCCGGCGTCGACGAGGGCATGGACGGCATGTCGACGCGCTTCGCGTACAAGGTGCTGTCAGCCACGTTCAACTACGACCAGACCGAGGTGGCGGCCAATCCGGTGCACCTGATGTACGTTCTGGAGCAGCGCATCCTGCGCGAGCACCTGTCCGAGGACAAGCAGCGCCGCTGCCTCGAGTTCATCAAGGGATGGCTGGCGCCGCGCTACGCCGAGTTCATCGGCAAGGAGATCCAGACCGCGTACCTGGAGTCCTACGGCGAATACGGCCAGAACATCTTCGACCGCTACGTCACCTTTGCCGACTACTGGATCCAGGACGAGGACTACCGTGACCCGGAGACCGGAGAGTCCTTCGACCGCGCGGCGCTCAACGCCGAGCTGGAGAAGATCGAGAAGCCGGCCGGCATCGCCAATCCCAAGGACTTCCGCAACGAGATCGTGAACTTCGTGCTGCGCGCGCGTGCGCAGCAGGGCGGCAAGAACCCGCACTGGACCAGCTACGAGAAGCTGCGCGAAGTCATCGAGAAGAAGATGTTCTCGTCCACCGAGGAGCTGCTGCCGGTGATCTCGTTCAACGCCAAGGCGTCCGCGGAAGACCAGAAGAAGCACGAGAGCTTCGTCGGGCGCATGGTGGCCAAGGGCTACACCGAGAAGCAGGTGCGGTTGCTGTCGGAGTGGTATCTGCGCGTGCGCAAGTCGCAGTAGCCCGTCTGCCCGGAGACCTGGGATGTCGATCATCATCGACCGCAGGCTCAACGACCGCAAGAAGAATGCGGTCAACCGTGCCCGCTTCCTGCGTCGCTACAAGGAGCAGATCCGGCGCGCCGTCGACGATCTGGTGTCGCGTCGCTCGATCACCGACATGGAGCAGGGCGGTGACGTGAAGGTGCCGGTCAAGGACATCTCCGAGCCGGCATTCCGGCACGGCAGCGGCGGCGACCGCGAGGTCGTGCACCCGGGCAATCATCGCTTCCAGCAGGGTGATCGCATCCCGCGACCGCCGGCGGAGGAGGGCGGCGCCGGTGGTCAGGGGCAGGGCGAGGCGGAAGACGACTTCGTCTTCAAGCTGTCGCGCGAAGAATTCATGAACCTGTTCTTCGACGACCTGGAACTGCCGCACCTGATCCGCAACGTGCTCGGCGACGTGCGCGACTACAAGTGGCGTCGTGCCGGCTACACGCCCAGCGGCGTGCCGTCGAATCTCTCGGTGCTGCGCTCGCTGCGCAACGCACAGGCGCGGCGCATCGCCATCGGCGCGCCGATCCGACGTGAACTCGAGGAGGCCGAGGCCGAGTACGCACGCTCGCCGACGACGGCGCTGGCCGAGCGCATCGAGACCCTGCGCGCGCGGCTGTCGCGGCTGCCGTTTCTCGACGAGATCGACCTGCGCTTCCGCCATCGCGTGCGCGAGCCGCAGCCGGTCGCGCGCGCGGTGATGTTCTGCCTGATGGACGTCTCGGCGTCGATGACCGAGGACAAGAAGGATCTGGCCAAGCGCTTCTTCACGCTGCTGTACCTGTTCCTGAGCCGCAAGTACGAACGCGTCGAGCTGGTCTTCATCCGCCATACCGACAACGCGCAGGAGGTCGACGAGCAGACCTTCTTCTACGGCACCCAGAGCGGTGGCACCGTCGTGCTGTCGGCGTTGCGGCTGATGGACGAGATCATCGAGGCCCGCTTCGATCCGGCGACGTGGAACATCTACGGGGCGCAGGTGTCGGACGGCGATGCCTTCGGCGCCGACCCGGAGAAGAGCCGCGCCTTCCTCGAGGACCGGCTGTTGCCCGACCTGCGCTACTTCGCCTACGTCGAGATCCCGGACGAACCGGAGGCGCTCGGCCTGCTCGCGCACGCCTATGCCCGCATCGATCATCCCGACTTCGCGATGAAGAGCGTCACCGAGCGCAACGAGATCTACCCGGTGCTGCGTGAGCTGTTTTCCAAGGAGGCTGCATGAGCAAGCCGTCCGGGGCCCGCGCGGATCGATCCGCCACACCGCGCAGCGGTGCGCGCGTCCAGCCGCCGAGCGTGCAGCCGTTGTCTGCCGGCGGCGAGTGGAGTTTCGAGCTGATCGATACCTACGACCGGGCGATCCGCGAGATCGCCGTCGGCGAGTTCGGACTCGACTGCTACCCGAACCAGATCGAGATCATCGCCTCGGAGCAGATGCTCGATGCCTACGCCTCGCTCGGCCTGCCGATCGGCTATGCGCACTGGAGCTTCGGCAAGGAGTTCATCCGCAACGAGCACCTGTACCGCAAGGGACACCAGGGGCTGGCCTACGAGATCGTCATCAACTCGAATCCCTGCATCGCGTATCTGATGGAGGAGAACACGATGCCGATGCAGGCGCTGGTCATCGCCCACGCCTGCTACGGCCACAATTCCTTCTTCAAGGGCAACTACCTGTTCCGGCAGTGGACCGATGCCGACGCGATCATCGACTACATGGTGTTCGCGAAGAAGTACGTGATGCAGTGCGAGGAGCGCTACGGCGAGCAGGCGGTCGAGGAGGTGCTGGACTCCTGCCATGCGCTGATGCAGCACGGCGTCGACCGTTACCACCATCCGGCGCCACTGTCCGTGGAGGACGAGCGCAAGCGCCAGATCGAGCGCGAGCGGCACGCGTGGCGGCAGTACGACGACATCTGGCGCACGCTGCCCAAGGCGGGGCGCGACGCGGAGCGTCGCGCCAGGCGTTCCGAACGCATTTATCCGGCCGAGCCGCAGGAGAACCTGCTGTACTTCGTCGAGAAGCACTCGCCACGGCTCGAGCCGTGGCAGAGCGAGATCGTGCGCATCGTGCGCAAGATGGCCCAGTACTTCTACCCGCAGGGCCAGACCAAGGTCATGAACGAGGGCTGGGCCACGTTCTGGCACTACACGATCCTCAACCGGCTGTTCGACAAGGGACTGGTCGATACCGGCTTCATGCTCGAGTTCATCAGCGCGCATACCAACGTGGTGTCCCAGCGCGGCTACGACCAGCGCGGCTACGGCGGCATCAACCCGTATGCGCTGGGTTTCGCGATGTTCTCCGACCTCAAGCGCATCTGCGTGGCGCCGACGGCGGAGGACCGCAGCTGGTTTCCGGACATCGCCGGCAGCGACTGGCGCAGCGTGCTCGATTTCGCCATGCGCAACTACAAGGACGAGTCCTTCATCGGGCAGTACCTGTCGCCGCGCCTGATGCGCGAGTTCCGCCTGTTCGCCGTGGCCGACCGCCAGAGCGAGGACGCGTACCTGGTGGATGCGATCCACAACGACGACGGCTACCGCCGCGTGCGCCGTCTCATGGCCGCGCAGTACAACCGCGACAACCAGATCCCGGATATTCAGGTGCTGCGCTACGACCGCCGCGGTGATCGTTCGTTGACGCTGCGACACCGCCGCCATCGCGGGCGTCCGCTCGACGACGACGCCGAGCAGGTGCTGCGCCACCTGCACCGGCTCTGGGGCTTCGCGGTGCGCTTGGTGACCGTCGACGAGAACGACAAGGAAGTCGCCAGCCGCGAGATCAAATCATAGGAGCCTGGGCGGCAGAAACGCGCGTGGCTGCGACTTCGCCATTTCGGCCATCTTCCGCGCTGCTTCTCGGCCAATAGTCCCTGCTATTGGCCTCGAATCAACGCGAAACCTGTCTCGAAATGGCTTTGCCTCGCCTGCGCGGTTCCTACCGCCCAGACTCCTAGGACGCGGTGTGCCCGGCGTCGATGCCGGGCGCGCGCGTCCAGTGCTACGCGGCGGCGGCCGTGTCCTCCACCAGCCCGCTGTGACGCAGCAGCGCCTCGACGCTGGGCTTGCGGCCGCGGAACTCGACGAACAGCTCCATGGCCTCGCGCGATCCGCCCTGCGCCAGCACCGTGTCGCGGAAGCGGGCGCCGGTTTCGGGCGCAAAGCCGCTTTCCTCGAAGGCGGCGAAGGCGTCGGCCGACAGTACCTCGGCCCACTTGTAGCTGTAGTAACCCGCGGCATAGCCGCCGGCGAAGATGTGCGAGAAGCTCCACGGCATGCGGTTGAACGCCGGCGGCTTGATCACCGCGACCTCGTCGCGGACGGCATCGATCGCGGCGGCGACGTCGGCGCCGCGCGCCGGGTCGTAATCGCGGTGCAGACGCAGGTCGAACAGCGCGAACTCGAGCTGTCGCACCGTCGCCAGGCCCGTCTGGAAATGACGCGAGGCCCGCAGCTTGTCGATCTGCTCGTCGGGTAGCGCTTCGCCGGTCTGCCAGTGCCGCGCGAAGCCGCGCAGCGTCGCCGGGTCGTAGCACCAGTTCTCCATGAACTGGCTCGGCAGTTCGACCGCATCCCAGGCGACGCCGCGGATGCCGGAGACCGAGGCCTCGTCGACCCGCGTCAGCAGGTGGTGCAGGCCGTGACCGAATTCATGGAACAGGGTCAGTGCCTCGTCGTGGGTCAGCAGCGCCGGCTGCCCCGGGCGCGGCGGCGTGAAATTGCAGACCAGGTAGGCGGAGGGTCGCTGCAGTCCGGCCGGACTGCGGCGGCGCCCCAGGCATTCGTCCATCCACGCGCCGCTGCGCTTGTCGTCGCGCGCGTAGGGGTCCAGGTAGAACACGCCGACCGGGTCGCCTGCCGCGTCGGTGAGTTGCCAGGTGCTGACGTCCGCATGCCAGGTGCTGATGCCCTCGGCGCGCGCGACGCGAATCCCGTAGAGACGCTGCACCAGTGCGAACAGGCCGTCGAGCACGCCGGGCAGTGGGAAGTAGGGACGCAGCGCTTCTTCCGACAGGCCGAGCGTCTCGGTCTTGAGCTTCTCGGCGTAGTAGGGCGCATCCCACGGCTGGAAGTCGTCGAGACCGTCGCGCTGGCGCGCGAACTGGCGCAGGGCGTCGAGCTCGGCCTGCGCACGCGGCCGGGCGCGCTGCGCGAGGTCGGTGATGAACTTGTCGACCTGCGCCGGCGACTCGGCCATCTTCGTCGCCAGCGAGAGCTCGGCGTAGTTGTCGAAGCCGAGCAGCCGCGCCAGCTCGAAGCGCGCGGCGAGGATCTGCTCCATCAGCGGACCGTTGTCGAACCGGCCTGCCTGCGGGCCCTGGTCGGAGGCGCGCGTCGCGTAGGCGGTGTAGATCTCGCGGCGCAGCTCGCGATCGTCGGCATAGGTGATGACGGCGTCGTAGCTGGGAAAGTCCAGTGTCAGCAGCCAGCCCTCCAGGTTCTTCACCTGCGCCTTCTCGCGCGCGGCGTGGCGGGCGGCCTCGGTCATGCCGGCGAGGCGCGACTCGTCGTCGATCGGCAGGCTCCACGCCTGGATCGCGTCCATCAGATGTTCTTCGAACTTGGTCTGCAGTTCGGAAAGCCTCAGCGACAGCGCCTTGTAGCGCTCCTTCTGCTCCGGCGGCAGGCCGATGCCGGACAGGCGGAAATCGCGCAGGGCGTCGGTCACCACCTTGCGCCGCGCCGGCGTGTACGACGCGAAAGCCGGGCTGTCGGCGAGCGCCTGGTAGGCGCGGAACAGCGGCTCGGACTGCGACAGCTCGATGCTGTAGGCGGTGATCTTGGGCAGGCAGGCGTTGTACGTCTTGCGCCACTCGGCGGTGCTGTTGACGCTGAACAGGTGGGAGACCGGCCCCCACACGCGCTGCAGGCGGTCGCCGAGATCCTCCAGCGGTTCGACGAGGCCTTCCCAGGTCGGCGTCTGCTGCGCCGCCAGCAAGGTTTCCAGCGCCGAGCGGTTGGCGGCCAGGACCTCGTCGAGGGCCGCCTCGGCAAACTCGGGGCGGATCCGGTCGAAGGGCGGCAGCGGCGCGGCGGCCGGGTCGAGCAGCAGGGGGTTTTGCATGGGGAACGACGACGACGGACGGCCCGCTATCGTGGGGACGGCGCTCGCCGATTTCCAGTCGTTTTTTTCTAAGCTGCTGATTGAGCAAGGCTTAGGAGGCGCCGCCGGCGGCCGCTACATCAGCCCCCTCGCGGTCAGCGCAAAAGTGCCGCAAGTGCCTGATATCAGGGAGCAGATCAACAGTCCGAAGGCGCCCAGACGGTAGCGTCGGGCCAGTTGCTCCTGCGGCAGCGTGGACAGCACGAAGGGGCGGCGGTCGCGGGGCCGGCACAGCACGTGCACGTCCGGGTCCACGGCATGCTCGACATGCGCGCGGCGCACCTGTTCAAGGGCCGCCCGCCGTGCCGCCTCCCATTCCTGCAGGTCGATACGGCCGTCGCCGTCGGCATCGAAGCGCTCGAGCAGCGTGGCCTGATCGCGCTTCCATTCGCGCAGCAGGGCCGTCAGATCGGCGCTTTCGTCGAATGTCGGGGTGCCCGACTGCGTGCGGAACCAGCCGAGCGCATGAACCGGATCGCCGGCGCCGATCAGGGCCTCCTCGTAGCGGTAGTCGCCGAATTGCAGCCAGGGGGTCTTTTCCGGCACGTGCAGTGGCCGCCGCCCGTGGCCGCGCCAGCGCCGCTGCAGGCTCGGGTAGACCTTCGCCCCTGCCGGGTCGACCACGCAGTCGCCGGTCTGGTCGGCGAGCATGAACAGATCGTCGGAGGTCGCGGACTCGATCGTGCGCCAGCGGTCCTGACGGCGACCGTCGATCCATTGTCTTTCGCGCTTCTGCACGCGGTAGCGCCACCAGCAGCAGCGCGTGCCGGTCAGCGGCGAGACGATGTCCGGTCCCGGCAGCAGGTGCGCGAGGCCTTCGAGTTCGACATAGCCCTGCGCTGCCGACCGGATGCGCGAGGTCGGCGTGTCCTCGATCAGCCGCGCCTTGCGCAGCCACAGGAAGGCCATGACAAAGCAGGCCAGCGAAGCGGCCAGGGCCAGCGCCGTCCCGAGCCAGAACGGGCCGGCTGCGGCTTCGGAGAACTCCTGCGCCAGCGAGAGCCAGGGCGATCCGTCGACGGCCATCGATCAGGCGCGGAACAGCGCGCGCAGATCCACGTCCTTTTTCTGTTCTTCGGAGAACACCAGCAGATCGGCCGCGCCGAAACCGAGCAGACGCGCGACGACCACGTCCGGAAACTGCTCGATGCGCACGTTGTTCAGGTTGACGGACTCGTTGTAGAACTCGCGGCGATCGGCGATCGCGTTCTCCAGTCCGGTGATGCGGGCGAGCAGCTGCTGGATCGACTGGTTGGCCTTGAGTTCCGGATAGGCCTCGACCGTGGCGACGATGTTGCCGAGCCCCAGGCGCATCGCATTCTCGGCCTGGCCGACGCCCCGGACATCGCCCTTCTCGCGCGCGCTGTTCGCGGCGGCTCGCGCGGCCATGACCTTCTCGAGCGTGTCGCGCTCGAACTGCATGTACTGCTTGCAGGTCTCCACCAGCTTGGGCAGCTCGTCGTGGCGCTGCTTGAGCAGCACGTCGATGTTGCTCCAGGCCTTGGAAACGCCGTGCTTGAGCGTCACCAGCCCGTTGTAGAGGATGATCACGTAGACGGCGAGCGCCGCCACGATGGCCAGCCAGATGAAGGTCGTGATCATGGAGGAACCGGCCCCCACCGGTTCGAATGCGGATCAGGCAGACGCAAAGAATGCTGCATTTGCACGGTGCACGCTACCATACGCCGCTCGGAACGGTGTCCTTACAGCGACGCAACATCATGATTTCACGCAGCCTTGCTCTTGTGCTGGTCCTGGTCCTCGGTGCCTGCGGCTCGCCGGCGATGATGAATCGCATGGCGTCCGACGAGGGTTACAAGCGGGTCGAGAACGTGCCCTACGAGCGCAGTCGCGGCCTCGACGCCGATGTCTACTATCCGCCGCAGGCGGCGGACGCGCCGGTGGTGGTGTTCTTCTACGGCGGTCGCTGGCAGCAGGGCGACAAGGCCGAGTACCGGTTCGTCGGTCAGGCGTTGGCCTCGCGCGGCTATGTCGCCGTGCTGCCGAACGTGCGCAAGTATCCGGACGTCCGCTTCCCCGCGTTCATGGAGGACGCCGCGCAGGCCGTGCGCTGGGCGCGGCAGAGCGCGGCGCAGTTCGGCGGCAATGCTGACAAGCTGTTCGTGATGGGACACTCCTCGGGCGCGCACATCGCCGCCCTGCTGGCGCTCAATCCCGAGTACCTCAAGGCTGCCGGCGGCTCGCGCGAGTGGCTGCGCGGCATGATCGGTCTGGCGGGCGCCTATGACTTCATGCCGATCACGGCTCCCGACCTGCGCGACCTCTTCGGCCCGGTCGACCGCTTCCCGTATTCGCAGCCTGTGTTCTACGTCGACGGCCAGAATCCGCCGCTGCTGCTGATCCACGGCCGCAACGACGAGGTGCTGTGGGCGAGCAACACCGTGAATCTGGCGCAGCGTGTCGCCAAGGCCGGCGGTGCGGTCGAGACGGTGCTGTACGACTCCCTGTCGCACAACATGATCATCGGCTCGCTGGCCTCGTATCTGCGCGGCCGCGCCGACGTGCTCGACAACATAGAGGAGTTCGTCAACCGCATCAGCAGCAAGCCGCGACCGCCCAAGCGCGAGACCGAGATCCGCGGCACGCCGCTGATCGCCGAGCCCTTGCCCGATGCGGGCAGCGAGGTCATCGACGAGCCGGACCTGTCGGCGCCGCAGCCGCTGGAGCTGCCGCCGATCGAGCTGACGCCGCAACGCTCCGAACCGGAAGCGGATGCCGACGATCCCTGGGCGTTTCTCGACGCGCCGGCCGAGCAGGTCTCCGCGTCGCCATGATCCGGCCCTATCTCGGCCGGCGGCCGCGACTCGGCGCCCGGGTGTGGGTCGATCCTTCGGCGCAGGTCATCGGCGACGTGACGATCGGCGACGACGCCTCGGTATGGCCGCTGGTGGCGATCCGCGGCGACGTGAATCATGTCCGCATCGGTGCCCGCACCAATGTCCAGGACAACAGCGTGCTGCACGTGACCCACGACGGGCCCTACTCGCCGGGTGGTGCGGCGCTGACGATCGGCGATGACGTCACTGTCGGCCACGGCGTGATCCTGCATGCCTGCGACATCGGGCATCGCTGCCTGATCGGCATGGGCGCGACGGTCATGGACAAGGTGCGGATCGACGACGAGGTCTTCGTTGCCGCTGGCAGCCTGGTGCCGCCGGGCAAGCATCTGAAGTCCGGCTGGTTGTACCGCGGTGCGCCGGCGCAGCCGGTGCGCGAACTCGATGCCGCGGAGCGCGAGCAGCTTCAGTACTCGGCACATCATTACGTGCGCCTGAAGAATCACTATCTGGACGACGATGCCCATGGCTGAGTACGTGCGCGTCGTCGAGGTGGGGCCGCGCGACGGTCTGCAGAACGAGGCGCGGCAGGTGCCGGCCGCGGTCAAGATCGAACTGATCGAACGCCTGGGCCGCGCCGGCCTGCGCACGATCGAGGCCACCAGCTTCGTCTCGCCCAAATGGGTGCCGCAGATGGCGGACGCCGCCGAGGTGCTGGCCGGCCTGCAGCGTGCGCCCGGTGTCAGCTACCCGGTGCTGGTGCCCAACCTGCAGGGGCTGGAGCGCGCCCGGCAGGCCGGGGTCACCGACGAGATCGCCGTGTTCACGGCGGCCAGCGACGCCTTCAATCGCCGCAACATCAACGCGTCGGTGGACGAGTCGCTGGAGCGGCTCGCGCCGGTGGTCGCCCAGGCCCTCGCGGCCGGCCTGCGCGTGCGCTGCTATGTGTCCACCGCGCTCGGCTGCCCCTACCAGGGTGCGGTGCCGCTGGACGAGGTCGTGCGCGTGACCCGCGCCGTCGCCGACATGGGCTGCTACGAGATCTCGCTGGGCGACACCGTCGGCGTGGGCACCGCGCGCGCCGCACGCGAGATGTACCGCGCGTGCGCCGATGCCGTCGGCCACGAGCGCCTGGCCGTGCATTTCCATGACACCTACGGACAGGCGCTCGCCAATGTCTATGCCTGCCTCGAAGCCGGCGCACGGGTCGTCGACGCCAGCGTCGGCGGCCTGGGCGGCTGTCCCTATGCGCAGGGCGCCTCCGGCAATCTGGCGACCGAGGATCTGGTCTACATGCTGCACGGACTGGGATGCTCCACCGGTATCGATCTCGATGCACTCGTCGACACCGCCCAGTGGATCAGCGGCGTGCTGGAACGGCCGCCCGCGAGCCGGCTTGCCCGCGCGCGGGCGCGGTAACCCGGATTGCGCTCAGGGTTAGAATCGGCGCCCGCCATCAGGAGGATCTCGTGAACAAGCTCTATCCCAGTGCCGCTGCGGCGCTGGCCGACATCGTCGCCGATGGCCAGACCCTCGCGGTGGGCGGCTTCGGCCTGTGCGGCATTCCGGAAGCGCTGATCGCGGCGCTGCGCGATACCGGCAAGAAGAACCTGACGGTCATCTCGAACAACGCCGGCGTCGACGGCTTCGGGCTCGGCATGCTGCTGACCACGCGCCAGATCAGGAAAATGATCTCGTCGTACGTCGGCGAGAACAAGGAGTTCGAGCGCCAGTTCCTGTCCGGCGAGCTCGAGCTGGAGTTCACGCCGCAGGGCACGCTGGCGGAGAAGCTGCGTGCCGGCGGCGCGGGCATCCCCGCGTTCTACACCAAGACGGGCTACGGCACGCTGGTGGCCGAAGGCAAGGAAACCCGCGAGTTCGATGGCGAGCACTACGTCATGGAGCGCGCACTGCGCGCCGACGTGTCGCTGGTCAAGGCCTGGAAGGCCGACAGGACCGGCAACCTGGTGTTCCGCAAGACCGCGCGCAACTTCAATCCGATGATCGCCACGGCCGGTCGCGTCACGGTTGCGGAAGCCGAGGAGATCGTCGAGGTCGGTGCGCTCGACCCCGACCAGATCCACACGCCGGGCATCTTCGTGCAGCGGCTGGTACACAACCCGAACCCCGAAAAGCGCATCGAACAGCGCACGGTGAGCCCATGACGTCGCAGGCGTCATCCGACCGGAGAACAGCCATGGCCTGGACACGCGACGAAATGGCGCAGCGCGCCGCCAGGGAATTGCAGGACGGCTACTACGTGAACCTGGGCATCGGCCTGCCGACGCTGGTGGCCAACTTCATCCCCGAGGGCATGGACGTCTGGCTGCAGAGCGAGAACGGCCTGCTGGGTATCGGACCGTTTCCCCGGGAGAACGAAGTCGACGCCGACCTGATCAACGCCGGCAAGCAGACCATCACCACGGTGCCCGGCAGCGCGTTCTTCAGCAGCGCCGACTCCTTCGGCATGATCCGCGGCGGCCACATCAACCTGTCGATCCTCGGCGCCATGCAGGTGACCGACAGCGGCGACATCGCCAACTGGATGATCCCCGGCAAGATGGTCAAGGGCATGGGCGGCGCGATGGACCTCGTCGCAGGCGTCAAGCGCGTCGTCGTGCTGATGGAGCACACCGCCAAGAACGGCGAGCACAAGATCCTCAAGCAATGCACGCTGCCGCTGACCGGCGTGGGCGTGGTCAACCGCATCATCACCGACCTGTGCGTGCTCGACGTGACGCCGCTGGGCCTGAAGCTCGTCGAACTGGCGCCCGGTGTCGGCATCGACGAAGTCCGGACCAAGACCGGCGCGCCCGTCCTGGCGTGACCGTGCGTCCGCCTTCCACCAGAGAACCGCAATGACCAGAAAACTCGTTCTTCTGCGCCACGGCCAGAGCCAATGGAATCTCGACAACCGCTTCACCGGCTGGGTGGACGTCGACATCACCGAACAGGGCCGCCAGGAAGCGGTCAAGGCCGGCGAACTGATGCGCGAGGAGGGTCTGCTGTTCGACGTGGCCCACACCTCGGTGCTGCGCCGCGCGATCCGCACGATGTACACCGCGCTCGACGTCATGGACCAGATGTGGCTGCCCGTTCACAAGACCTGGCGGCTCAACGAACGCCACTACGGTGCGCTGCAGGGCCTCGACAAGGCCGAGACCACGGCCAAGCACGGCGAGGCGCAGGTCAAGATCTGGCGCCGCTCGTACGACATTCCGCCGCCGCCGCTCGACGAGCACGACGGCGGCCATCCCCGCTATGACCGCCGTTACCGTCGGCTCGACGCCGCCGTGCTGCCGGCGACCGAGTCGCTGAAGACGACGCTCGATCGCGTGCTGCCCTACTGGCACGACGCCATCGCACCGCAGCTCAAGGCCGGCCAGACCGTGCTCGTGACCGCCCACGGCAACTCGCTGCGCGCGCTCTACAAGTATCTGAACCATGTGTCCGACAAGGACATCATCGATCTCAACATCCCGACCGGCATCCCGCTGCTGTTCGAACTGCGCGAGGACCTGAGCGTGCATGCTCACCGCTATCTCGGCGACGCCGAGGCGGCGAAGAAGGCCGCCGAGGCCGTCGCGAACCAGGCGAAGACGCGGGGGTGAGGGATCGCAGCGAGTGCCAGTGGCACTCGCTGCGATCCCGACCGGCCCGGCCACGGATGGCCGGGCCGGTCGGTCTAGGTAGCGCGCCGCTGCGCCATGGATGGCTGGGGCGAAAGATCCAAAGGACAGCGGTCGGCGACACGAAAAAGGCCGGTGCAGCATCGCACCGGCCTTTCTTCATTTACCAAGGCTGCCTCAGTGGTCGTGCCCGTGCTCCTCCTCGGCAATACCGAGCCAGGCGATGCCGACTGGCGCGAAGCCGAGGTCGATGTGGTCGACGACCTCGAGGTCTTCCAGATCGACCACCACGACGGACTTGCCGGCGCTGTCGGTCACGAAGGCGAGATCGCCGCCGGCGCTGGTGGCCATGCGCGCGGCGGTGTCGTCGCCGGTCAGTACGTCGATGCGGCCGGCAACGTCGAAGTGATCGTCGTGGACTTCGAGCACGTGCAACGTGCCCGCGCTGTCGAGAATCAGCAGATGTTCGCCGTGCGCATCGAAGGTGTGCTGACGGCGGTTCACGGCGGCGCCGTCTTTCCAGTCGAACGCTTCGGCTGATCCCGCCGCCGGATCGATCACGAACAGCGCGTCGTCGTCGGCGGCACCGGCAAACGCGACCAGGAACGGGACCGCGTGGTGGCCGGCCATCTGCGTGATGCGGCGGTCGATCGCGATCTTGCTGTCGGTGAAGCTGCTGCCGTCCTGTTCGATCACGAGCACGCCATCCTGGCAGCCGAACGCTACATAGTCCTCGTTGGTGGCGCTGCCGTGCAGGTTCTCGCAGAGGGTCTCGAAGCGGCCTTCGTCGTGGAAGTGGTCGTCATGCAGTTCGTAGAGCTTGACGGCGCTGCGCGGTGCACCGGCGGCCGCTTCCTCGGCGGAGTAGTCGACGGCCAGCACGTAGCCGTCGCGCGGTTCGGCGACGCCGTGCACGGCAGCCGGGAGTGTCTGTGAGGCCAGCACACCACCGTCGGCCAGACTTTCGTCGGAGAAGATGTCGAACTTGGCCGGCGTGCCGCCCTCGCCGTCGTAGAACAGTGCCGCCTGCTCCTCGTGCGTCTGGTAGTGCGCCGGTTTGGCGCCGAACAGGGTGAAGTCGAGCAGTTCGGGTTCGTCGGCATGGGCGTGATCGTCGTGCAGCCAGATGCCGCCGTCGACGAAGTTGACCTGGCCTGCCCCGGACTGCACGACGACGGCGTAGCGTCCCTCGGGGCTGGCGTAGACGGCGGTGGGCGCGTTGCTCAGAGCGATGGCGGTGGTCTGGCCACTGTCGAGATCGTGGACCAGCAGCTGCGGATCGCCCTCGACAGTGGCGAAGGCAAGACGGCCGCCGGATTCGGTGTGGTCGTGATCGTCGCCGCCGCGCAGGGCGTCGTCATCGTTGCAGGCAGCGAGCGACGCTGCGACGGCGATCAGCGAAAGGCGCAGAAAGGAAGCAGTACGAAGGGCATTCAACATGGGATGACTCCTTGGCGGTCTTCGCGCGCAGGCAGCGAAGCACCGCGACATGCAGTGGAAGGGTGTGGCGCAGGGCGCCGGGCAACGACAGGGCTCAGACCGGCGAGAGGAAATCGAAGCGCAGCCCGACGAACAGCGAGCGTCCGGGCTGAGGCGCCACGTCCTTGAGGAACGACGTGCTCAGTCGTTGCTTCTCGTCGAGCAGGTTGCGGCCCTGCAGGTAGATCGTGGTGCGTACGTTCTGGAACGGCAGCGCGTATTCCAGGTCGGCCGACACCAGATCGTGTCCGGGCGTGTTGGTCTCCAGCGGCGCCAGACGATCGTGTTCGAACACGCGCGTGTAGCCCAGTGCCGCGGACCAGTCGCCGAACTCGGCGTCGGCGCTGATGCCCAGGCGCGACGGCGAGATGCGCGGAAGATTCTGTCCGCCGGACCGCAGGCGCCCGCGAACGGTATCGCCGAAACCGCGAACGGCGAGGCGCAACGGTCCTTCGTCGATAAGCTGGTGGCGCAGCCAGATCTCGGCGCCGT
This sequence comes from Sinimarinibacterium flocculans, assembly GCF_003201205.1. Lineage (GTDB taxonomy): Bacteria > Pseudomonadota > Gammaproteobacteria > Nevskiales > Nevskiaceae > Solimonas > Solimonas flocculans. The sequence goes on along the minus strand of NZ_QICN01000003.1, from coordinate 177,395 downwards.
AGAACTCGGCATCCTGCTGCGTCACATCCACCAGCAGCAGCTCGCCGTCGGCCTCGAAGGTGCCCGACTCGTCGACCCGGTCGGCGACGCCGTCGGATGACGGCGTGCCGCTGCCGTCCGCGTTCAGACCCTCGTCGACTTCGCGCAGGAACACATAGTCGTTGATGCGGTTGTAGAACGCGCCGACTTCCCAGGTCCAGCGACCGCGGTCGCGGCCGAAGCTGAGATCGAGGTTGTTCGCCGTCTCCACATCGAGCGCGACATCGCCCCGCTCGAAGGCCAGTGTCGCCAGGTGCGGGCCGAAGGCGTACAGCTCCTCGGCCGCCGGTGCACGCTGCGCACGCTGCAGGTTGACGCGCAGGTGCAGGTGATCGCCGAACAGGAAGTTGATGCCGGTCGACAGGCTCAGCGGCGTGAAGTCCGTGTCCGCGAGCGCATCGGACTGCGGTTCGTGTTCGACCTGATCGACGCGGGCGCCGATCTCGAACTCGTGGCCGGCGATCTTGCGGCTCTCGACGAGGAACAGCCCCAGGCCACGGGTGACGACGGGCGGGACGAACGCTTCCTCGCCCACGGCCTCGAAGTCCCGGTGACTGACGTGCAGGCCGGCGACGCCGACCCATTCGCCGAGGGGCCGATGGGCGAGTTCGATGCGGGTTTCGGTCTCCTGCACGTCGAAGGTCGTGCCGACCTCGCCGCCGGGCTCGATCTCCCGGTGCCGGTAGTCGTTGACGCCGGCGCGCAGCTCCAGACGGTCGAATCCCGGCAGCGGGTCGTAGAGCAGGCCACGCAGGTCGGTGCGCGTCTGCTCCATGTCGATGCGCACACCGTCGTGGCTGTGCGCCTCCTCTTCTTCGCCGGCGTCTTCCTCGTGGGCGTGCCCGTGTCCGGGAATGCCGTAGTTGGATTCGAAGCGCGTCACCGCCACGCCGAGCATGCTGCGGTCGCGGACCCAGGCGGCCGATGCGCCGTAGCTGTCGGTGCGCAGATCGCTGTTATCGAGCACGCCGTAACGCTCCTCTTCCTCCTCCTCGGCGTGGTCATGTCCCTCGTGCGCGTCGGCACCGGCGCGTGTCGCGTAGCCGGGAATGTCGAACTCGCCGGCTTCTCGCCGGGCCACGTTGGCGCCGAGCTGGAACTCGCCGACGCCGTAGCGCGCGCGCAGGGCGCCATTGCGCTCGTCGCCGTTGTCGCCGTAGGAGAGGTTGCCGCGCAGGCGCAGGCCCGGCACGACGATGTCCGGCAGGCGGTCGTCGATGACGTTGACGATGCCGGCCGACGCGGCGCCGCCATAGATCAGCGTCGCCGGGCCCTTGATGACCTCGATCTGGTCGGCGTCGAGCGGGTCGACCGTCACCGCGTGGTCGGCGCTGATCGACGAGGCGTCCATCGAGGCGATGCTGTTCTCCAGCAGCAGCACGCGCGGGCCGCCCTGGCCGCGGATCACCGGCCGGCCGACGCCCGGGCCGAAGCTGGCATTGGCGATGCCGGGGCGGTCGGCGAGCACGTCGCCGACGGTGCCGCGACGGCGGCGTTCGAGCGCCTCGCCGCTGAGGACGTCGACAGGTTGGACAAGCTCATCGGCCGTTCGCTCGAACGGGCCGGAGCGGACGATGATTTCCTCGAGTTCTACGGGTTCTTCAGGGGGTGGCGACTGGCCGTGAGCCAGTGCGGGCAATGCGGCTGCGAACAGCGCGCACGAAACGCGGATGCAAATAGGGGTATCCATCATGGGTCCTGGAACAGGGCACGTGCCGCGCGGGCACGCGCCGATTCACGGCGGAACGCTGCACGCCGCAACATCGCGGCGGCGCGCTCCGAAAGCGGGCGTCAGCGGGTGACGGCCGGAGGACCGCGGATACGGGTGTGGTGATGGTGCGCCCGCGCCGTTGCCGGCGGCGGCAGGTAGCCGGGGGCTTCGCCGCTTGGCGGGGGCGGCAGGAAGGCGGGCTTGCCGCCGAGGGCGCCGGTGTCGATCCCCGGCGCATGCAGACAGATCTGGCAGACCTGATCGACCGAGAGCGCGGCGTGCTCGTGCGCATGCGCGATCGCCAGCCACTGGCCGAGGACCAGGGTCAGGATCAGCAGCAGGTGTCTGGGCAGGTGCCGACGCATGAGCGGCATTGTAACGGGCCTGTCAAGCCTCGCGACTACCCGCAGGGGCGGTCTTCGGCGTCGATCAGTCCGTGCCGGCGCAGCCAGGCCCGCGCATCCTCGGCATCCTGCTCGAACCACGCCCGGGCGCTGCCGAGGCGGTAGTGATAGCCCCAGGCATCCATGTCGGCAAACAGGCGGGCCCGCGAGTAACCGGGGACGGTCTCGGCAAGCAGGGCCTGCAGATAGCAGACGCCCGCTTCCTCGATGTCCTCGCCACCTGCGTCGGTCTGCAGGCGCTGGCGCCGCGACGGGTCCATGCAGAGCCAGTGGCAAAGCTCGTGCAGTGCCGAGTGCACCGGCGTGTCGCGCCGGACGAACAGGGTGTCTTTCTGCAGCCCGGCTTCGGATTCGCCCCAGTAGCTGCCGGGAATCGGTTCGCCATCGGCGATCCACTGCAGGCGCATGCCCTGTGCCGCGACGAACGCGTCCAGCGTGCCGTCCGCCAGCGCACCGCAGGGCACGACGTCGGGTTCCGCCGGGCTTGCGGCTTCATGCGGTGCGGCGGTGGCAGACATCAGGACACGATCGGGCAGGGCATCGCGCGCCAGTCTACGGCGTGCCCGTACCGCCGTCGCCGTCACGGTGCCAGGACGGCGCTCGGCGGGCGTCCGGTCCAGCGCTTGAACGCGCGGCGGAAGTTGTGTTCGTTGGCGTAGCCGAGGCGTTCGGCGACGCGCGGGTTCGACCAGCGCTGCTCGCGCAGCAGCGTCCACGCGAGTTCGCTGCGCACCTCGTCGATCAGCTCGCCATAGCTGACGCCATGCTGCTTGAGCAGGCGCTTGAGCGAGCTGCCACTCATCGACAACGCGGCCGCCGCCTGTTCGAGGCCGAGCAACTGCGGCAGTGCGCGCCGCATGCGTCGACGCAGGAATTCGAGCAGACCGATGCGACGGCCGCTATGTCGGCTGAGCGCGCGCAGGCCTGCCTGCAGTTGCGCGAAGCGTTGTGCATCGCTACCGGCGAACGGGCGGAACAGCAGCGGATAGGCAATGCGCACGCGGTTGACCGGTGCATCGAAGCTCGGCTCTATGCGCCAGTGCAGCCGGTACGATTCGATGTCGGCCGGGCGCTGCGTGGTCAGCTCGATGCTGATGCCCGACGTGGCGTCGTCGAGCTGGTGGCGGACCAGGCCGATCAGCAGGGAAACCGTCAGCTCGGTGACGAAGGCATCCTGACCCTGCAGTCCGATTGCCGGTCGCAGATGCAGGCTCAGGTCCCGGTCGCTGCCGGCGGGACTGACCTGCACCAACGGCAGGAAGCCGGCGCGATGGCGGTGCCATGCGCGCAGGGCACTGCCCAGGTCCGGGGCACACTGCAGCATCTGCAGGAACGCATGGTCGCGATTGGCGAGCATCGCATCGGCGGTCATGAACGCCAGATCGTCGACCGGCACCTGTCTGCGGCAGTTGCGCACGAGGTTCAGCCAGTCGCGCGCGGCGATGCGATGGTGCTCGACGGCCAGGTTCGCCGGGAAGATCCGTGTTCCGGACAGCAGGCGGTTCAGGTCGGCGTCGCGTCGCAGGCACAGGGCGATCAGGTCCTGGCAGGAGGACGCCAGCCACAGGCACTTGTCCTCGCTGTCGAACGGTGCGGTCACGCAGGGTTCCACTGCGGGCGTTCGTCGGTTCGCGCATGCCGTTCGAGCGCGCTCATCAGTTCGGCAGGCGCCGGCGGGCGCGCCTCGCCGTCGATGACGTGCGCGCTGCAACGCAGCGTGCAGTCCTCGGCATCGTCGTGCGCCCCGGGGAAGCGGGTCTGCAGGTGACGGGCCAGGCGGGCGGCCCGGGCCAGCGGCGTGTCGGGCAGCAGCATCACGAAGCGATCACCGCCGTAGCGGCACAGCAGGCTCGACGGTCGCATGCGTATCAGCACCCACTCGGCGATCCGCACCAGCAGCCGGTCGCCGGCCGCCGCCCCACGGCGATGGTTGTAGCCGGCAAAGCCCTCGACGTCGATCACCAGCAGCGACAGCGGCTCGTCCGGCTTGCGCAGTTCCAGCTCGCGCTCCAGCGCATGCTGCAGGTAACGGCGGTTGTAGAGCTTGGTCAGGGGGTCGAGCAGGCGGTGGTCGCGCAGGAAATGCTCGCGGCCGGTGAGCTGGCGATGGACGATCCGCTGCTCGCGCATCCAGCCCGCGACACCCACCGTCAGCAGCAGCATGCCGAACGGCGCCGGTGCGGACTCCAGCAGGCTCTGCGGATGATCGACGCCGACGTACTTGAAGAACTCGTCGAACAGGTCGAGCGCGTAGGACCAGATGAGCAGGCCGGTACCGGCGATCAGACAGTGGCTGACCCAGCCCCTCGGGCGGTAGGCGACGACCAGGCCGAGCCAGCCGCAGGCGACCAGCAGGGTCACCGCCTCGCCGAGCACGTCATACCAGGCGATCGCCGACAGCGGTTTGGGCTGGCCCAGCGACAGCGCCAGCGTGCAGCCGACGCACAGGGCCGCGCACAGCAGCAGCAGGGACGGGAGGTGTTGTCGCCACATGAGCGCAGGAATGCCGGTGGATTCAACCGCAGAACGGTCGTCGAAGTTCGTGACGGTTCCGTGAACCTGCCCGCGCCCGCTGAGCCGAAATGACCCGGGTCGCGCCGGATCGGGTGGCTGCGTTCCGCCGTGCCTCGCTGTCACATTGGGTCCATAGAGTCCCGCCTCGACCAATGGCCGGCGCCCGTGCCGGCGTTCTTCGAGGGGGACATCGATGCGCATCCGTACGATCGTGCCGCGGCGGCAGGGCGGCAGGACACTCATCGCAGTCATGGCCGGCGTGTGGCCGGCGCTGGTCGCGGCGCAAGCCGACACCGCGCCGACGCCGCTCGACACCATCACCGTGACCGACAGCGCCGACTTTTTCCGATATCGCAGCGAGTCGGTGTCGCCGCGCCTGATCTACGACGCCGCGTACTTCTCGCGCTTCGAACCGCTGTCGGTCGGCGACATGCTCAAGCAGGTGCCGGGTGTGGCCTTCACCAGCGACGTCGGCGAGTACGACGCGCCGCAGCTGCGCGGCATCGGCACGCAGTACACGCAGATCCTGATCAACGGCGAGCGCGTGGCAGGCGCCGGCGACGATCGCAGCGTCTTCGTCGACCGCATTCCGGCGGAACTGGTCGAGCGCATCGAGATCATCCGCGCGCCGACCGGCGACCTCGACGCGCAGGGCATCGGCGGCACGATCAACATCGTGCTCAAGAACGCCGGCGAGTTCTCCGGCGGCCAGTACCGCAGCGGGCTCTACCGCAGCGGCGACGACACGCTGCGCGGCAGCGGCTACCTCGGCTACGGCGGCCAGAGCGGGCGCTTCAGCTACATGGGCGCGCTCAACTACCAGGGCCGCTACAACGCCAAGGACAAGCGCGAGACCCTGTACGACGCCGATGGCAACCTGATCGCCTTCGCGCAGGAGGACGACGTGCGGGACAGTCGCGATCTCGCCGGCAACCTGAGGCTGTCGTGGCTGCTGACCACCGGCGGCACCTTCTCGGTGGACGGCTACTCGGTCGGCACCCGGCGCGACGAGGACCAGTTCTCCCCGAACTTCGAGGTCGAGGACGGCGTCGCCGAGCTCGACGCGATCGAGTTCGAGCACGAGGACATCGAGGAGAACAGTCACGGGCTGGCGCTCAGCTTCATGCAGCCGTTCGGCGAGGCGCGCTTCAACATCGTGCTCGACTACAACCGCTTCGATGTCGACATCGACAACGTCGCCGGCGAGGTCGAGGACGACGTCGAGATCGCGCTGGAGACCGAGACCATCGACACCGACGATACCGAGATGCGGCTGTCGCCGAGCTTCGAACTGCCGCTCGGTCTGAACGATCGTCTGCTCGTCGGCCTCGACCTGGGACGCAAGGCCCGCGATGCCGCCACACGCACTGCGGAGTTCGACGAGGACTCGGGCGAGTTCGAGGACGAGACGGAGATCAACGGCGTCTACGAGATTCGCGAGCAGCGCTTCGACGCCTTCGCGCAGTACACCTGGACGCTGAACGCCCGCCACGCGATCGACGCCGGCCTGCGTCTGGAGACCACGGAGCTCGAGCAGGAGGGCTTCGACTCGGACGGCCAGCGGCACGAAGCCGACGACAGCCAGACCGAGCTCAATCCGAATCTTCACTATCGCTGGCTGTTCACCGCGAACGACCAGATCCGCGCCAGCGTCGCGCGCACCGTGCGCCGTCCGGACTTCAGCGCTCTGGTGCCGTTTCTCGAAGAGGACGACGGCGAGTTCTTCGTCGGCAATCCGGAACTCGAACCGGAAACGGCCATCGGCTACGACCTCGGTTACGAACATCGCTTCGCCGATCAGGCCGGCATCGTCGGCGTGAACCTGTTCTACCGGGACGTGAGCGATCTGATCGAGGTCGTCGAGATCGAGGACGACGTCGAATCGCCGTCGAACACCGGCGACGGCGAGGTCTACGGCATCGAGTTCGACGCGAGTTTCCCGCTGGTGATGCTCGGCCTGCCGGGCGTCAACGTCTACGGCAACTACAGCTACCAGAAATCGGAAATCACCGACCCGTTCACCGGTCAGCAGCGTCGCTTCCAGCTGCAGCCGGTCTATGTGTTCAACCTCGGCTTCACGCACAAGCTGCCGCAGCGCATCACCTGGGGCGCCAGCTTCCAGAAGCAGGGGCGCGCGCTCGAATACGAATCGGACGAGATTGCGGACGTGCGCTACGACGGTAATCTCGAGGCCTTCGTCGAATATCAGATCAGCGAGAATCTCTGGGTGAAGCTCAACGGCACCAACCTGCTCGACGCGCACAAGGACGAGACCTTCCGCGTGTTCGACGATGACCTGCCGGACGGCCAGCTCGAGGAGTTCGAAGTCGAGACCGAAAGTGTCGGGCGCATCGCGATCCTGACGCTGCGCGGTCGCTTCTGAGGAGGCGCGCGATGATCGCAAGACGTCTGGTTGCGCTCGCCGCAATCCCGCTGGCGCTCGGCCTCGGCGGCTGTGCCGGTCTGGAGCGCGCGATGGACGGCGAGCCGCCGCTGCCGACGGTCGCCGGCGCCGTGAGCCTGTCCGAACGCTGGCAGACGGTGCGCGACGAGGTCGACAACACCGATTCCGTGGCGACCTGGCATGCGCCGGACGGCCGGCATCTGCTGATCGCGACGGCCAAGCAGACCGACCGCCTGCTGGTCTACGACGCCGCCACTGGCACCCTGAAGCGCAAGTTCGGCGAGTCCGGCACCGGCCCCGCGCAGTTCGACCGGCCCAACGGGGTATTCGTGATCGACGACCTGGCCTTCGTCGTCGAGCGCGACAACCGGCGCGTGCAGGTGCTGCAGCTTCCGGACCTCGAGCCCCTGCTCACGTTCGGCAACGACGGCGACGGACCGCTGCGCAAACCCTACGGTCTGTGGGTGCACGGACTCGCCGGCGGCGACTACCGGGTCTACGTGACCGACAACTACGAGACGGCGGACGAAGCGGTGCCGCCGCCTGCCGAGCTCGACCGGCGCGTGCAGCAGTTCCTGGTACGCCGCACGGCGGACGGCTGGACGGTACTGCGCGAGCGGGCGTTCGGCGAGACCTCCGGCCTCGGCGTGCTCCACGTCGTCGAGTCGATCTGGGGCGATCCGCGGCACGGCCGCCTGCTGGTTGCCGACGAGGAGGAATACCGCCAGCGCAACATCAAGGTCTACGGCTTCGACGGCCGGTTCACCGGCCGCCGCGTCGGCGCCGGCGTGTTCCACTTCCAGCCGGAGGGCATCGCGCTGTACGCCTGTGCCGATGGCAGCGGCTGGTGGTTTGCCACCGACCAGGGCAAGCGGGAGAACTTCTTCCACCTGTTCGACCGCCAGACGCTGGAATACCGCGGCAGCGTCGGCAGCCCGACGGTGCTCAACACCGACGGCATCTGGCTGACGCAGACGCCGATGCCGGGGTTCGATCACGGCGCGTTCTACGCCGTGCACGACGACGGCAATGTCGCCGCCTTCGATCTGGGCGAGCTGCTCGACGGCGTCGGCGCGGCGCGCTGCACGGACTGACGGCGCCATGGCCGCGATGATCGATCGACGACGCTTCCTGCTGCAGGCGGGCGGTGCCGTCGCCGCGGCATTCGGCGGCTGGCAACGGGCGCTCGCGGCCGTCGCACCGCCGCTCGTGGCCGACCGCCTGCGTCCGGACCCGGACGGCGTTCTCGATCTGCCCGAGGGCTTCGACTACACCGTGCTGTCGCGTGCCGGCACGCTCATGGACGACGGCCTGCTGGTCCCGGGTGGCTGCGACGGCATGGCGGCCTTCCCCGGCGAGGGCGGGCGTGTCGTGCTGGTGCGCAACCACGAACTCGATGCGCGGAGCGGGCCGGTGTTCGGTACGGCGTTCGGCGCCGGCGATGCGCGGCTCGCGAACGTCGACCGCGCGCGGCTGTACGACGCCGGCGGTGAAGGGCCGTCGTACGGCGGCACGACGACGCTGGTGCTCGCGCCCGGGGCGCGGCAAGTCGAGGCCCAGTTCCTCAGCCTCGGCGGCACCCTGCGCAACTGCGCCGGCGGGCCCACGCCCTGGGGTTCCTGGCTGAGCTGCGAGGAAAGCCTGCAGTCCGCCGACACCCGGCATACGCGCGACCACGGCTGGGTGTTCGAGGTGCCGTCGAGTCATCGCGGGCTGGTCGACGCACGGCCCCTGGCCGCGCTCGGGCGCTTCAATCACGAGGCCGCCGCAGTCGATCCCGCCACCGGCATCGTCTACCTCACCGAAGACCGGCCGGACGGCCTGTTCTACCGCTTCGTTCCGCACGAACGCGGCCGGCTGGCTGCGGGCGGACGTCTGCAGGCCCTTGCCATCGCGGAGCGGGCTTCGGCCGATACCCGCGGCTGGCAGGCGCAGACGGCAATCTGCGAGCCCGGTTGCGCGCTGCGCGTACGCTGGATCGATCTCGACGGTGTCGACGCGCCCGGCGACGATCTGCGCCTGCGTGGACACGCAGGCGGCGCGGCATTGTTCGCGCGCGGCGAGGGACTGTGGTGGGGGAGCGATGCCTGCTGGTTCGCCTGTACCAGCGGCGGTGCGGCGCAGGCCGGCCAGATCTTCCGCTTCCGGCCGGATGCACGCGGCGGCAGCCTGACACTGTTCGTCGAGTCCACCGATCCGGCACGTTTCGCCAATGCCGACAACCTGACGGTGGCGCCGTGGGGCGATCTGATCGTGTGCGAGGACACGAACCGTGCCTGCCGGCTGCTCGGCGTGCGCCCCGACGGCAGCCTCTACGCGCTGGCCCGCAATCCGTACAACGACTCCGAGCTGGCCGGCGCCTGCTTCGCGCCGGACGGCCGCACGCTGTTCGTCAACGTGCAGTGGGCCGGGCTGACGCTGGCGATCAGGGGGCCGTTCGAGTCGCTCTGAAGGCTCTCGCCCTTGATCTTCGGCAGACGCCTCGCGAAGATCGCGCGATGCGTATCGGCATCGACCTGGGCGGCACCAAGACCGAAGGCGTCGTCATCGACGACGCTTCGCAGGTCCTGGCACGACGGCGCGTGCCGACGCCGCCGGACGACTACGAGGCGGCGTTGCAGACGATCTGCGGACTGGTTGCCGATCTCGAGGCCGAGGTCGGGGGGCGCAACCTGCCGGTGGGTGCCGGCACCCCGGGGGCGCGATCGCGCCTGACCGGGCGCATGAAGAACTGCAACAGCACCTGCCTCAACGACCGGCCGCTGCTCGAGGATCTGGAAGCACGCCTCGGCCCGCGCGTGCGCATCGCCAACGATGCCGACTGCCTGGCGTTGTCGGAGGCCACCGACGGTGCCGCGGCGGGCGCTCACGGCGTGTTCGCCGCGATCCTCGGAACCGGCGTCGGCGGCGGTGTGTGCATCGGCGGCCGCCTGCTCGAGGGGCCGAACGCGATCGCCGGCGAGTGGGGGCACAACGCGCTGCCGTGGCCGCGCCCGGAGTGGGGCGAGGTGCCGGGGCCGCTGGGCTGGGACGGCCGGCACGGCACGATCGAGGTGTGGTGCTGCGGCGGCGGCATTGCCGCCGATCACCAGCGCGTTCACGGCGAAAGCCTGCGCAGCGAACAGATCGCCGAGCGCGCGCGCAACGGCGACGCCGCGGCGGAGGCGACGCTGGCACGCTGGGAGGACCGGCTTGCGCGCGCGTTCGCGTCGGTGATCAACCTGCTCGATCCCGACGTGATCGTCGTCGGCGGCGGGCTCTCACGACTCGAGCGCCTGTACGAGAACGTGCCCCGGCTGTGGGGCGACTGGGTGTTCTCCGATCGCGTCGCGACCCGTCTCGTGCCGGCGCGCTATGGCGATGCCAGCGGTGTGCGCGGTGCGGCCTGGCTGTGGGAGAGCGAACGCGCCTTGACGATGCCTTGAAGGGCGCCGTCTGCGTTCGCAAGGAGTTCGCGTCGCGATCTCGAACCGCCGCACGCGGCTGCGCCATGGACGGCCATGACGCATCGGCCGGTTTCTACGCCGGCATCGACCGGTTGTTCGAGTAGTCGATCAGGCCGCGCACCATGCGGTAATACCACCAGATCACCAGCGCGAGCAGGCCGAAGTAGCCGATGAAGACCAGCGTCAGCACGCCGAAGACGATCACCCACAGAAGGTTCCACCAGAACGTGCGGATCAGCCAGCGATGATGGCTGCGGATGAAGGCGTTCTGCGTTTCCGCGGCCTTGATGTGGCTGATGATGACGCTGACGATCGCGATCAGGAACCCCGTGAATGGCGCGATCAGGTCGAGCGCGTAGGCGATGATCAGGGTCGTGCGCTCGCCGGATTCGGCAAGCTCGGCGTCGGAAGTCTGCAGCTCGGTCATGCGCGGCGTTCCTGGGCGGCTCGCCGTCAGCTTGCCATAGCGTGGCGCAGTTCGTCGGCGACGCGGTCGCCCGACGCCAGCGCGCCCTCGATGTAGCCGCACCACTCGGTCGCGGTTTCGGTGCCGGCCCAGTGGACGCGACCGCAGGGCGCGCGCAGCGCGGAGCCGACTTCGGTCAGCGTGCCCGGCGTCCACAGGCCCGTGTAGCAGCCGCGACTCCAGGGATCGGCAATCCAGTCCTTCTCGGCGTAGTCGAGGGGTTCTGCCGCTTCGGGACCGAAGGCGCGGACCAGCGTGGCAATCACTTCGCGCCGGCGCGCCTGCGCATCGCCACTCCAGTGCACCGCCTCGGGGCCGTCGAAGAATCCGATCAGCGCGCCGTGCGAGGCATCCGCGGGCGAAGCATCGAACACGGGCGAGAACGCGGCGGCGTCGCCGACGAACTCGCCGGACAGCCCGTTGGCGCGCCAGAACGGCTTCGCGTAGGCGACCAGTACCTTGATCACCGATCCCATCGGCATGCGTTGCGCGAGCTGTTCGCGCGCCGGCAGCGTTACCGCGTAGTCGATGCGGCCCGCGGCGGGCGGTGCCATCGCCACCACGACGCGGCTCGCGCGCAGCGCACCTCGCGGTGTGTGCACGACGACGCTGTCGGCCTGCTGCTCGATCTGCCGCACCGGCGTATCGAGCTGCAGCGCATCGCCGAGCGCGGCGCCCATGCGCACGGCGAGCGCGTGCATGCCGCCGTCCACGGTCCAGGCCTGCGCGCCGTCGGTGGTCGACAGCAGCGCGTCGAAGTCACGGTTGGCGCGCAGGTAGTGCAGGAAACCGAGCATCGACAGCTGCCGCGGCGTGCCGCAGAAGACCGCGCGCACGCCGATGTCGAACAGGGCGCGCGCGCCGCGGCTGCGCAGCCAGCGCGCCTGCCAGGCATCGACACTGAGACGGTCCAGCGCATCGGCGCCGTGCGCATCCCACGGCGCATCCGGCGGCACGCGCCGCTGCAGCGCGCGCAGCCGCCACAGCGCGCTCTGCATCTCGACCAGTGCCGTCACCGAGGCGGGTGGGATCAGCCCGTCGTAACGGCGCATCCTGCCGCCCAGTTCCAGCAGCTTGCTGCCGGCCGTGTACTGCGGCACCAGGGATGTGTCGCAGGATTCGGCCAGCGCCCGCAGGCGTTCGTGGCCCACGCCGACCCATTGGCCGCCGACGTCGATCGTGCGGCCGTTCAGCGTCGCCGCTGCAGAACGCCCGCCGACGCGATCGCGCGCTTCGAGCACGCGTACCAACAGGCCGGCCTCGCGCAGGCGCAGGGCGGTCCGCAGGCCGGCGAAGCCGGCACCGATGACGGCGACGTCGCAGTGGGATTCGGCGGACATGCGTACGGCTCCCGGAAACGAAAGAGGCGGGCTCGCGCCCGCCTCCGGATGATGCCGTGTTTTCGACGCCGGATCAGAATGCCGGCTTGGTCTTCGCGTTGTTATACATCTCGACGCTGGCCTCGATCGCCTTGAGCGAGTCCTTGGGGCCGTGCCAGCCCTTGATCTTGACCCACTTGCCCTTCTCGAGATCCTTGTAGTGCTCGAAGAAATGCTGGATCTGGTCGCGGAACAGGTCCGGCAGCTCGCGCACGCTGCTGATGTTCTTGTACATCGGGAAGATCTTGTTGTTCGGCACCGCAACGAGCTTCTCGTCGGTGCCGGACTCGTCTTCCATCTCCAGCATGCCGATCGGCCGGCAATTGATCACGCAGCCCGGCAGCAACGGCATCGGCGTCATCACCAGCACGTCGAGCGGATCGCCGTCGCCGCACAGGGTGTGCGGGACGAAGCCGTAGTTGCAGGGGTAGCGCATCGGCGTGGTGAGGATGCGGTCGACGAAGATCGCGCCCGATTTCTTGTCCACCTCGTACTTGACCGGATCGGCGTTCATCGGGATTTCGATGATGACGTTGATGTCGTTCGGCACATCCTTGCCGGTCGGTACCAGGTCCCAGCTCATTGAGTCGCTCCCGTGTTGCACTGCAAAAATGGGGCGCAATTATAGCGGCGCGACATGAAAAAGGGCGGCCAGACCAAGGATGCGGCGACGCAAGTCGCCGGCCAAAACCCCTCTACCGCACGGCGGGAGAGGGGAGGGCCGCCCGCGGTAGCGGGCGGCGGGGTGAGGGCGAAGCAGGCGGTTTTACCGCCTGCTTCGTGAGCCTGCCTCTACAGCAACGGAATCATCAGCAACGCGACGATGTTGATGATCTTGATCAGCGGATTGATCGCCGGTCCGGCCGTGTCCTTGTACGGATCGCCGACGGTGTCGCCGGTGACCGCGGCCTTGTGCGCCTCGCTGCCCTTGCCGCCGTGGTTGCCTTCCTCGATGTACTTCTTGGCGTTGTCCCAGGCGCCGCCGCCGGTAGTCATCGAGATCGCGACGAACAGGCCGGTGACGATGGTGCCGATCAGCAGGCCGCCGAGCGCCGCCTTGCCGAGGATGAAGCCGACCAGCACCGGCACCAGGATCGGCAGCAGCGACGGCACGATCATCTCCTTGATCGCCGCGCTGGTCAGCAGGTCTACGGATTTGGCGTAGTCCGGCTTGGCCGTGCCTTCCATGATCCCCTTGATCTCGCGGAACTGGCGGCGTACCTCGATGACGACGCTGCCGGCGGCACGGCCGACGGCTTCCATCGCCATCGCCCCGAACAGGTAGGGCACGGCGCCGCCGATCAGCAGGCCGATCAGCACCATGTGATCCGACAGCGAGAAGGTGACGAGCTTGCCGACCGCTTCGAGGTTGTGCGTGTAGTCGGCGAACAGCACCAGCGCCGCGAGGCCCGCCGAGCCGATCGCATAGCCCTTGGTCACGGCCTTGGTGGTGTTGCCGACGGCATCGAGCGGATCGGTGACGTCGCGCACTTCCTTGGGCAGCTCGGCCATCTCGGCGATGCCGCCGGCGTTGTCGGTGATCGGTCCGTAGGCGTCGAGCGCGACGATCATGCCGGTCATCGACAGCATCGCCGTCGCGGCAATGGCGATGCCGTACAGGCCGGCGAGCTCGTACGCGCCCCAGATGCTGGCGCAGACCGCGAGCACCGGCAGCGCGGTCGACTTCATCGACACACCCAGGCCGGCGATCATGTTGGTGGCGTGCCCGGTTTCCGACGCCGCCGCGATGTGCTGCACCGGCTTGTACTCGGTGGCGGTGTAGTACTCGGTGATCACCACCATCGCCGCCGTCAGGCCCAGGCCGATCAGCGCTGCCCAGTACAGGTCCATGGCGCCTTCACCCATCATCATCGTCGTGATCGGGTAGAAGGCGATCGCCGCGAGCACACCGGAGACGATCACGCCCTTGTACAGCGCGGTCATGATCTTGCCGCCGGGACTGGCCTTGACGAAGAAGGTGCCGACGATCGACGCGATGATCGATGCGCCGCCGAGCACCAGCGGGTAGAGCACGCCGTTGGGCCCGACCGTTGCCGCCATCAGGCTGCCGAGCAGCATCGTCGCGATCACCGTGACCGCGTAGGTCTCGAACAGGTCGGCCGCCATGCCGGCGCAGTCGCCGACGTTGTCGCCGACGTTATCGGCGATGACGGCCGGATTGCGCGGGTCATCCTCCGGAATGCCGGCCTCGACCTTGCCGACGAGGTCGGCGCCGACGTCCGCACCCTTGGTGAAGATGCCGCCGCCCAGTCGCGCGAAGATCGAGATCAGCGAGCCGCCGAAGGCGAGGCCGATCAGCGCATGCAGGGCCTTGTCGGGGCCGGCGATGCCGACCGCGACCATGTAGTAGCCGGCGACGCCGAGCAGGCCGAGGCCGACGACCAGCATGCCGGTGACCGCACCACCGCGGAACGCGACGGCGAGCGCGGCATTCAGACCGCTGCGCGCCGCCTCGGCGGTGCGCACGTTGGCGCGCACCGACACGTTCATGCCGACGTAGCCGGCCGCACCGGACAGCACCGCGCCGACGAGAAAGCCGATGGCGGTGAGCCAGTCGAGCGCGAAGCCGAGGACGACGAAGAGAATGCCGCCGACGATGCCGATCGTGGTGTACTGCCGGTTCAGGTAGGCACTGGCGCCCTCCTGTACCGCCGCCGCGATCTGCCGCATGCGGTCGTTGCCGCTGGGCTTGGCAAGAATCCACTGCACTGAAACCACGCCGTACACCAGCGCCAGAATGGCGCAGGCAATGGCGATCCATAAGCCGTACTCGACCAACATCGGAGTAACCTCCTCTGGAGCGTTCGGATGGAAATGTCTGTGCAACGTGCCCGCGGCATGGCTGCCGTCTTCGGCGTTTTCTTCTGGTTGAAACTCCCCGCTTGTTGTGTTCGGGCCCGTGAAAGGCCGCCCGACTATGGCATGAAGCCCGCGCGACCGGCAATGCGGGTTGTCAGAAGCTAGAGACGCCGCGGCGGCAGCTGGCGCGGCACCGCGGTGTTGGCCAGTTCGGTGTGCAGCGGCAGCCCGTCGGCGTAAGGCGGGTAGTCCTCGCCGGCAATCAACGGCAGCAGGTAGCGGCGGCAGGCCTCGGTGATGTGAAAGCCGTCGGCGGTGATGAAATCGCGCGGCATCTTCTTCTCGACGTTGGCCACCTGTTCGAGCGGCGCGGTCCCGGTGGTCCAGCGATAGGGGCTGTCCGCGAGCCGCTCGATGGTGACCATCACGCCGGATGCACCGGCCATGGCCTGCTCGACGGCGGCGCGTCCGACCGCGTAGGCCTGCTCGACGTCGGTGGCCGATGCGATGTGGCGCGCGGCGCGCATCAGGTAGTCGGCCACGGCGTAGTGGCACTTGCGTCCGAGGCGCTGCTTGATGCGCTGCGCGAGCAGGGGTGCAAGGCCGCCGAGCTGGGCGTGTCCGAAGGCGTCGCTGCCGCCGGCCTCGGACAGGAAACGGTTCTCGGCGTCGCGCAGGCCCTCGCTGGCGACGATCGCGCAGTAGCCCCAGCGCTTCACCGATGCCTCGACCGCCGCGAGGAAACGGTCCTCGTCGAACACGATTTCCGGAAACAGGATGAGCTGCGGCGCTTCGCCGGCGCGCGTCGCCGCGAGTCCGCCGGCCGCGGCAGTCCAGCCGGCATGCCGGCCCATGACTTCGAGGATGAACACCTGGGTGGAACTGGCGGCCATGCTGGCGACGTCCAGGCCGGCCTCGCGGATCGACACGGCGCTGTACTTCGCCACCGAGCCGAAGCCCGGGCAGCAGTCGGTTAGCGGCAGGTCGTTGTCCATCGTCTTCGGGATGTGGATCGCCTGCAGCGGATAGCCCAGCTCGCGGCCGATCTGCGCGACCTTCAGGCAGGTGTCGGCCGAATCGCCGCCGCCGTTGTAGAAGAAGGTGCCGATGTCGTGCGCGCGCAGCACCGCGATCAGGCGCTCGTACTCGCTGCGGTGCTGGTCCAGCCCCTTGAGCTTGTAGCGGCAGGAGCCGAAGGCACCGCCCGGTGTGTGCCGCAGCGCCGCGATCGCTCCGGCGGATTCGGCGCCGGTGTCGATCAGGTCCTCGTCGAGCACGCCCAGGATGCCGTTGCGGCCGGCGTAGAGCCGCGCGAAATGCCCGGGGTGCGCGCGAGCGGTCTCGATCACCGCCTGCGCGGAGACATTGATGACGGCGGTCACGCCGCCGGACTGCGCATACAGCGCATGACGGGGTCTGGCGCTCATGTTTCCGTGGTCTCTCGCAGTTCGGTCAAATGATGCACCGACACACCCGTCCGTGCAGCGCGCCGTGATTGACGCGACGCCCGGCGCGCTTTACTTTCCCGGGTTCGCACGGCCCCGGGGGATGCGACGGCCTGCTGCGATTCCTTATTGGTTACAGAGGTTTATCCACGATGAGAATGGTTCTGCTGGGCGCGCCCGGCTCCGGCAAGGGCACGCAGGGCGAGAAGCTGGTGGCCCACTACGGCATCCCCAAGATCTCCACCGGCGATGCCCTGCGCGCGGCGGTGGCTGCCGGAACCGAGCTGGGCCGCAAGGCCAAGGCGACGATGGACGCCGGCCAGCTGGTGGCCGACGACATCGTGATCGGCATCGTCGAGGAGCGCCTCGCCCAGGACGATGCCCGCAAGGGCTTCATTCTCGACGGCTTTCCGCGCAACACCGCGCAGGCCCAGGTGCTCGACGCGATGCTGCAGCGGCTCGGCCAGCCTGCGGTCGACAAGGCCGTCCATCTGGCCGTTGCCGACGAAGAGATCATCAAGCGTCTGCTCGACCGGGCGCAGAAGGAAGGCCGGGCCGACGACAAGGAAGATGTCATCCGCCGGCGCATCGACATCTACAACGCCGAGACCCATCCGCTGCTCGACTACTACCGCGCCCAGAACAAGGTCGTGACGGTGGACGGCGTCGGCGAACTCGATACGGTGTTCGACCGCATCGTCAAGGCGCTGGCCTAGCGACGCAGCGCGTCCTCAAGGCAACAGCTCCAGCAAGCCGGATCCGCAGACCTCGCGGCGCCAGCCGCGCAGGACATTGACGTCGGCGTCGCCGCGGTCGCGCACCAGTTTCGCGAGGTCCGCGCGCGGCGCCAGATAACTCGCCGGCAGTTCCAGCGCGGCGGCGCGCGCCGCCACATGAGCCTGCAGCGCCTTGAGCAGGCGCTTGTCGGCGTCGCCAAACTCGTCGTCCATCGCATACCGCTGCTCCGGCGCCTTGAGTCCCGAGTCGATCAGCGCCAGCAGGCTCTCGCCGTGGCGCTCGAGGGTCTTCGGCGGCAGCACGGCCAGGGATTCGAGCGCGGTGCGGGTCTGCGGCTGGCGTTGCGCCAGCCGGTAGACGGCATCGTCATCGACGATCCACTTGCGCGGGCGGTCGCGCCGCTGCGCCTCCTCCTCGCGCCAGTGGGCGATTGCCGCCGCGATCGTCTGCTCGCGCGGGCTCAGCCGGGAAAGGCCGCGCAGCCGGCGCCAGGCGTCGGCGGGCTCGGTGCGGTACTGCGCCGGATCGCACAGGCGAACGCAGTCCTCGGCCAGCCAGGCGATACGCCCGCGCGCCACCAGCTCGTCCTGGAGCGCGGGGTAGATCTCCGCCAGATGCTCGACGTCGGCGGCGGCGTAGGCCAGTTCCGCCGGGCGCAGCGGCCGCCGCGACCAGTCGGTGCGCGACAGGCTCTTGTCGAGCACGACGCCGAGCCGCCTCTCGATCAGTCCGGCATAGCCGAGCTGATCGCCGTAACCGAGCAAGGTCGCGGCGATCTGCGTATCGAAGATCGGCTGCGGCACCGCACCGCGCAGGCGCACGAGGATCTCGAGATCCTGCCCGGCGGCGTGGAACAGCTTGACCTTGTCCGGCGTGTACAGCGCGTCGAGCAGGCTGTCGAGCGCGGGCAGGTTCACGGCGTCGATCAGCGCGGCCTCGCGCTGGCCGCGCACCTGCACCAGGCACAGCTTGGGATAGTAGGTGTCGACGCGGATGAACTCCGTGTCGAGCGCGAGAAACGGGCTGTGCGCCCAGCTCTCGATCGTGCGCGACAGCGCTTCGGGGTCGGCAATCAGGGCGTGTGGCGCGGCGGGGATTTGTGACACGGGAGGCGGATGTGCGCTGCGGCGGGGGAGGGAAGGTACGTAGAATAGCCGCTCGACTCCCGAATCCCGTCCATGTACGCGCAAGTCATCGCGGCCACCCTGCGCATTCTCGGCTTTCGTGCCGGTCCGCAGGATTTCCCCTACGACCCCCGCCTGACGCTGCCGCTGATCCTGGTGGCGGGCGGCGCCAACGCGGCGCTGTTCGGTCAGGTGCTGCCGCTGGCCACCGCCCTGCTGATGGCCGCGGCCATGGTCGGCGGCACCGCGCTGGTCACGCGCTCGGTGCTGCGTGCACGCGCGGTGCCGGAGCGCTTCAACCAGACCTTCAACGCCCTGCTCGCCACCGCCGCGGCGCTGACACTGGTCATGCTGCCCTTGTTCGCGCAGGTGGCGCCGATCCTCCGTCAGGTGGCGGAGAACCCCGAGCTGCTGGAGCAGGACAGCGGGGTGCGGCTGCCGCAGGGCCTCGCGTTCCTGATGAACCTGATCAATTTCTGGAACTTCGCCGTCACCGCCTTCGTGTTCCGCCACGCCGCCAACGTGCAGCTGTGGCTGGGGGTGATCATCGCGCTGATCCTGGCCTTCGTCGTGCTGTTCTGCGTGATCTTCGCCGGCCTGTTCGCCGGCATGCTGTTCGGCACCGGCGGCTCGCCGACGCCGCCCGCGGTTCTCGGCTAGCGCCAGCGGCATCGATGCACCTGCACATCCTGGGCATCTGCGGCACCTTCATGGCCGGTATCGCCGCGATCGCGCGCGAGGCCGGCCACCGCGTCACCGGTTCGGATGCCAACGCCTGGCCGCCGATGTCGACGCAGCTCGAGGCGCTGGGCATCGAGGTGATGCGTGGCTATGCGCCGGCGCATCTCGATCCGGCGCCCGACATCGTCGTCGTCGGCAACGTCGTCACCCGCGGCAATCCGGCGATGGAACATGTGCTCGACGCCGGGCTGCCGTACACCTCGGGGCCGCAGTGGCTGGCGGAGAACGTGCTGCAGGGCCGGCACGTGCTCGCCGTCGCCGGAACCCACGGCAAGACCACGACCAGCGCGCTGCTGGCCTGGCTGCTCGAGCACGCCGGACTGGCGCCCGGATTCCTGATCGGCGGCGTGCCGCAGAACTTCGGCATCTCCGCGCGCCTCGGCCGCTCAAGGTACTTCGTCATCGAGGCCGACGAGTACGACACCGCGTTCTTCGACAAGCGCTCGAAGTTCGTCCACTACCGGCCGCGGACCTGCATTCTCAACAACCTCGAATACGACCACGCCGACATCTTTCCGGATCTGGCGAGCATCGAGCGCCAGTTCCATCACCTCGTGCGCACCGTGCCGGGCAGCGGGCGGCTGGTGGTCAACGGCGCCGACGCCGATCTCGCGCGGGTGCTGGCGGCCGGCTGCTGGAGCGAGCGGGTCGCGTTCAACGAGCCCGGCGGCTGGGAGGCCGAGCCCGCCGAGGGCGGCTGGACGCTGCGTGTCCGCGGGCACGACCACGGCGTCGTCGCCTCGCCGCTGGCCGGTCGCCACAACCGCGACAACGCGCTCGCGGCCTTCGCCGCGGCCGATCATGTCGGCGTCCCCGTGCCGACTCTGGTCGAGGGACTTGCCGCGTTCCGCAACGTGCGCCGCCGTCTGGAAGTCGTCGGCAGCGCGCGCGGCGTGACCGTCTACGACGACTTCGCGCATCACCCCACCGCGATCGCCGTGACCGTCGATGCACTGCGCACGCAGCGGCAGGGGCGGATTCTTGCCGTGCTGGAGCCGCGCTCGAACACGATGCGCCTGGGCACGCATGCGAGCGGACTCGCCGCCAGCCTGCGCGATGCCGATCTGTGCTTCGTCTACGCGCGTCCGGACCTGAAGTGGGACGCGGCGCAGGCGCTCGCCCGGCTGGGCCCGCGCCTGAGCGTGCACGCCGACCTCGATTCGCTGGTGGCGGCCATCGCCGCCGCCGCGCGAGACCAGGACCGCGTGCTGGTGATGTCCAACGGCGATTTCGGCGGGGTGCACGGGCGCATCCTGCGCGCCCTCGTTGACAGCGCATCGGCGGCCGTCGACGATCCGCGCAAGGCATGAGGCGTTCTTCCGGGTTTCTCCAGATGATCAGGCACGGATGCTGCGCGGCTGCGGGGCTGATGCTGCTCGCCGGAACGGTGCGGGCCACGGAGCCGCCGCCGCAGGACGCGCCGCCGGCGGTCGACCGGCGCGTGCTCGGTGCGCTGGTGCTCGAGAACATCCCGGAAATCCCGGCGGACGTCGCGGATACCCTGTTCCAGTACCAGCAGGCGCGCGGCGCCTCGTTCGCCGGCTGGCTGCCGGCGCCGCAGGGCCTGCTGATCACGACCCGCTTCGGTCAGACCAAACAGGTGCACCGCGTACGCGAACCGCTCGGCGACCGTCAGCAGCTGACGTTCTTCCCGGAGCCGATCAGCAACATCGCGCCGTCGCCGGATCCCGAGCGCTCGACGTTCCTGTTCGGCAAGGACGACGGCGGCAACGAGCTGTATCAGCTCTACGTGCAGGACGTCGCCACCGGGCGCCAGCGGCGGCTCACCGACGGCGCGCGCAACACCGCACCGCTGTGGTCCAACCTGGGCGACCGCTTCGCCTACTCGACGACCGCGCGCAACGGCCGCGACACCGACATCCGCGTCTACGACATGGACAGCGGCGAGAGCCGGCCGGTGCTCGAGCGCGAAGGGCTCTGGTACGCGCTCGACTGGTCGCCCGACGACAGCCGCCTGCTGGTGCTGCGCTACGCATCGCGGTCGGAAAGCTATCCGCACGTACTCGACCTCGACAGCGGCCTGCTCCTGCCGTTCCGCCCCAGCAACGACAGCGTGTCCTTCGGCGGCGGTCGCTTCGCGCGCGACGGCAGCGGCATCTACTACACCTCGGACGAGGACACCGAGTTCCGCCAGCTGCGTTTCCACGACTTCGCGACCGGCGAGAGCAAGCTGCTGTCCGGCGACATTCCGTGGGACGTGTCGAGTTTTGCGCTGTCGCGCGACGGCCGCTACCTGGCCTTCGTGGTCAACGCCGACGGCCGCTCCGAGATGCACGTGCGCGCCGTGCGCGGCTGGCGCAAGCTGCCGGCACCGCGGTTGCCGATGGGCGTCGTCAGCGGCCTGCGCTTCTCCGAGGACGGCTGGCGCATCGGCTTCACGCTCAACTCGCCGCGCAGTCCCGGCGATGTCTACTCGTTCCGCGTCGCCGAGACGCAGCTCACGCGCTGGACGCAGAGCGAGGTCGGCGGGCTCGACACGACGCAGTTCGTCGAGCCCGAGCTGATCCGCTACCCGGCCTTCGACGAGACCGAGGACGGCCAGCGACGCACGATCCCGGCACTGGTCTACCGCCCCGAGGGCGAGGGCCCGCATCCGGTGCTGATCCTGATGCACGGCGGACCGGAGAGCCAGACCAAGCCCACGTTCAACCCGGTGCTGCAGTACTGGGTGCGCGAACTCGGCATCGCCGTCATCGCGCCGAACGTGCGTGGCTCGACCGGCTACGGCAAGACCTACCAGCAGCTCGACAACGGCGCGCTGCGCGAGAACTCGCTGCGCGACGTCGGCAGCCTGCTCGACTGGATCGGCTGGCAGGAAGAGTTCGATCCGCGCCGTGTCGGCATCATCGGTGGCTCCTACGGCGGCTACATGGTGCTGGCCAGCCTGATCCACTTCGGCGACCGTCTGCGTGCCGGCATCGACGTCGTCGGCATCAGCAACTTCGTCACCTTCCTCGAGAACACCAAGGACTACCGCCGCCATCTGCGGCGCAAGGAATACGGCGACGAGCGTGACTCGGAGATGCGCGCGCTGCTGCAGGCGATCTCGCCGACGACCAATGCCCACCGCATCCGCCGTCCGCTGTTCATCGCCCAGGGCGCCAACGATCCGCGCGTGCCGCAGTCGGAGGCCGACCAGATGGTGCACACCATCCGCGAGAACCCGGAGGCCGGAGAAGTCTGGTACTTCCTCGCCCGCGACGAGGGGCACGGCTTCCGCAAGAAGTCCAACCGCGATCTCTACAACAATGCGGTCGCCCTGTTCCTGCGCGAGCACCTGCTGCCCGAGCCGCAGGACGGTCCGGTCTGGGGGCCGCCATGGCCGCCGCCGGGCGTGACGCCGGCGACACCGCAGCCCACGCCCGCGCCGGTGGTCGACGAGTACGGCCCGATCGATGTCCCGCCGCAGAGTGCCGGCGGCATGGACGCCGCGCCGCTGGAGGCGCCGGTCGAGGACGCACCGATCGACGTGCTCGATCCGCTGCCGCAGCCGGAAGAGCCTTAGACCTCAGCGAAGATAGGCCCGCGTGTACGGATGCACGCGCGGGTGCTCGCGCAGCTCGACGGCAGTCATCCAGCGCCAGTCGTCGTGCTGGTCGCCGGGCAGCTCGGGCGCGTCGTCGATCGACAGCTCGTGCGCGAGAACGACGTAGTGCGTACCGATCCCGGGTGTGCGCAGGAAGTTTTCGCGGTAGTGATGCTCGTAGACGCCGAGCAGGGTCGCGTCGCGCCGCGCGGTCGAACGGCCGAGTTCGGCGTGGGTGATGCGCGCGAACGCAGCATCCAGTGTTTCGTTCTTGCGGATCACGCCGCCGGGCACGAACCAGAATCCCGCTGCCGGTTCGTTGCGCCTCAGCCCGACAAGAATGCGCTGCTGCGCATCGCGGACGATCAGGTCGATGGAGACCAGCGGCGCGCGCGCGACGACTTCCAGCCACTCGGCGCTGGGCAGCGGCCCTTGGACCGGCACGCTCATCCCGCCGGGGCGGTAGGCTGCGACGTCGCGATGCAGCCCGGGATCGGTTCGTGGTGAACCACCTGGGGTGCCCATTCCGCACAGATGGCGCAGGCATGCACTGCGGCGATCGCGTACAGCGTGCACGGCTCGGTCTTGAGATACAGCGTCATCGATGCCGGCTTCGGGCCTCGTCGGCCCACGCCGGTCTTGCGCGACTCCACGAGGATCGCGTGTGGTCCGGGTTCCAGTGTGAGCGGCCTCTGGCGGAGGAACATCTCCCCGTCCACGCCCAGGATTTCTGCCGGCGCGACATTGAGCGCCGCCGCAGGCTGGTAACGGTCATCGATCTGGACGTACGGTGCGGACGGCGTCAGGCCGGCACAGGCGCCGACGGCGAGCCCCAGAGGCAGGACCAGGGACGGCGCGGCCTGCAGGGGACGCATGTTGCGATACCGGCTACGGCGTTTGCGCGAGCACGCCGTGCGCCTGCAGGTCGGCGTGGTAGCTGGAGCGCACCATCGGGCCGCTGGCGACATGCGAGAAGCCCATCTGCTCGCCGACGATGCGCAACCGCTCGAACTCGTCCGGGTGCACGTAACGCGCGACTGGCAGGTGGTTGCGCGAGGGTTGCAGGTACTGGCCGAGGGTGAGCATGTCGACCTTGTGCGCACGCAGGTCGCGCATGACCTGCTCGATCTCGTCGATCTCCTCGCCCAGGCCGAGCATCAGGCCGGACTTGGTCGGCACTTCGGGATGCAGGGTCTTGAAGCGTTCGAGCAGGTCGAGGCTCCACGCGTAGTCGGAGCCCGGCCGCGCCTGTTTGTACAGCCGCGGCACGGTTTCGAGGTTGTGGTTGAACACGTCGGGCGGCGTGTCCTTGAAGATCACCAGCGCCGGGTCCATGCGGCCGCGGAAGTCCGGGACCAGCACTTCGATCGTGAGTTCAGGTGACAGCGCGCGCGACTCGCGGATGCACGACGCAAAGTGCGCGGCGCCGCCATCGGGCAGGTCATCGCGGTCGACGCTGGTGATGACGACGTAGCGCAGGCGCATGTCGCGGATGGTGCGCGCGAGATTCACCGGCTCGTCCGCATCGAGCGGGTTCGGACGGCCGTGGGCGACGTCGCAGAACGGGCAGCGCCGCGTGCAGATGTCGCCCATGATCATGAAGGTCGCCGTGCCCTTGCCGAAGCACTCGCCGAGGTTCGGGCAACTGGCTTCTTCGCAGACCGTGTGCAGCTTGTTGGCGCGCAGCGCTTCCTTGATGCGCGCGACCTCGGGCGTGCCCTGGGTCTTGGCGCGGATCCAGTTCGGCTTGCGCAGCGGCTGGACGGTAGGCTCGATCTTGATCGGGATGCGCGCCATCTTCTCGGCGCCGCGCAATTTCTCGCCCTGGACGACGCGACGCGGGGCGGCCGGCGGTACGGCAGAGGCGGGGATGTCGCTCATGAGATCTCCGGCATGACGCGTCATTGTAACGCCGCCGCCGCGATCACCTGATCCGGTGCACCTTGGCCTGCTGGTTGAGGCCGTCGACCTTGAGCCAGTAGACGCCCGTGAAGCTGCGCCGGATCGTGACCCGCGGCGATTCGGCGCGGTGATAGACCGAGCGGCATTTGCGGCACTGCCAGGCCTGGCCGTTCTCGAGTTCGAACACGGTGTCCTCGACCCAGCCGGTGAACTCGCCCTTGAGTCGCGACTCGATGGACGCCGGCGTGGTGCGCTGCTCGGCCGTCGGCGGCAGGCTCTCGGCGCCGAAGCGCTCGATTCCGTAACGCTGCTCGTCGAGATCGACCGGTGCCGGTGCCACCGCCTGCCGGGGCGGCGCGGCTGGCGCGACACCGGTCGGTTCGGGCGCGGGCACGGACGCCGCCGCGGGCTCCTTCACGGGCTCCGGATCGGCTGCCGGCGGGGCCGGTGTCGCGGGCTGCGCCAGCGCGTCGAAGCAGGCCAGACGCTCGGCGGGATCGGCAATGGCGGTGCAGCGTGCGAGTTCGGCCGGCGCCGGCGGCTGGGCCAGCGACGGCGCGGACAGGAGCAGGGCGACGGACAGAGGCAGGAAGCGCAGCATGGCGGACACGCGGGGCGGAAATCGGCGCCGACGTTAGCACGGTCGCCACGCCGCCCGCGGCAGCGGTCTTCAGGCCGCGAGCGCGGCCGGCGGACGGACCGGTGTGCGGACTGCTGGCGAGGTGCTTGTCGACAGCGCTTCGCGCACGGCCTGTTCGGACTGCGCCGCCAGCGTGCTGCGGTCGGTATGAGGCAGCGGTAGCGGCGCGCACCAGATCAGTTCGGCCGTGAGCCCGCGGGCGCCCAGCAGTCGCAGGATGTGGTGCAGCAGATCGTCGTCGCCGATGAAGGGCGCGATCTCGCGGCCCTGCGCGTCGGGGCCATAGCGCAGCGCGGCCGGCTGCACCGGCACCGCGGCATCGATCGCGGCGGCGAACAAACGTGCATGGAAGGCCAGGACCTGATGGCCGTCGGTGGTTGTGCCTTCCGGAAACAGCGTGACGTTGGGGCTCAGTTCGGCTGTGCCGCCGCCGGACAGATGCGGCACGAGCCGCTCGGCGACCGGGCGCGCACCGCCCTTGCCGCGCCGGATGTAGAACGTGCCCGCAGCGTTCGCGAGCCAGCCGGCGACCGGCCAGTCACGGATTTCCGACTTGGCGATGAAGCGCGTGGGTGCGCAGGCGGCGAGCAGCGGAATGTCGAGCCACGAGACGTGGTTGGCCACGGTGATGCGCGCGCCGTCGACCGGTGTGCCACGCACGGTCACGCGGATGTCGAGAATCCGCAGCAGGCGCCGCGACCAGCGTTGCGCGATCAGTTCCGGATGCAGGTGGCCGGTGGGATCGAGACGGACTGCGAGCGCCGCCGTGAGCCCGACGATCAGGTGCACGATCAGGTGCGCGCCGCGCAGGCACGCCTGCAGACGCGGGGGCATCGCGGCCCTACGCCGGGACCGTGGTGTCGCGGGCGGTGTCGGCGCCGCGGCCGAGGAAGTGGCGTGCATAGCGGGGCTGCAGGTCGCTGACATTGAGCAGCATGAACACGTCGGCGCAGTTGAAGTCGCGATCCCAGTAGGCTTCGCCGCAGGCGCGAGCGCCCAGGCTCAGGTAGGCCTTGAGCAGCGGCGGCATCTTCGGCGCGCGTGCCTGCGTGGTGTCGCCCGGGCGACGATCGGCGGCCGGTAGCGGGATGTACGGCCGCACGCGCTGGAACTCCGGCGCGAGGTAGCGTGCACGGATCTGGTCGAGGATCGCGTGCGCGCTGCAGCCGCCGTCCTCGAGGCCGATGCTGGCGCAGCCGAACAGGTAGTCGTAGCCCTCGTTGGTGATGTAGGCGGCGATGCCCTGCCACAGCGTCGCGATCACCGCGCCGGAGCGGAACTCCGCATCGACGCAGGTGCGGCCGATCTCCATCATCCGGCCCGGCAGCATGTCCAGCATCGCCAGGTCGAACTCGCTGGCGGAGTAGAAGCCGCCGGCGCCCGGGGCCATGCGGTCGGTGAGGATGCGCGTGCAGGCGACGATGCGTTCGCTGTCGGGCTCGACCACCATCAGGTGTTCGCAGAAGGGGTCGTACTGGTCGTGATCGATGCCACCGTCGATCTGTGCGCCCAGTTCACCGGCGAAGATGCGATAGCGCAGCTGCTGCGTGGCGAGAATCTCGTCGCGCGAGCGGGCGAAGCGAACCTCGAAGCGCGGGCGGCGCGGCAGATCACCGTCGATGCGTGCAGACATGGCGAAACTCCGTTTTCGAATGCCGCGCACTCTATGAAGCCGCCATCAACGCAAGATGACGCCGGCATGTCCGCTTTATGACAACCGCAGCCAGTCGCGATGCACGTCGGTGCCGGTCCAGACCCGCCGGTGCAGCCGCGCGAGCGTGTCCGGATCGCCGAGGATGCGCAGGCGCATTGCGTTGTCGGCGTGCTGCGGCGGCTGCGACAGCAAGGCTTCGCCGGCCGCGTCGCGCTGCTCGCGGAACGGCGGCGGCAGGCGCCGTCGCCGGCCGGCGGTGAGCGTGACCAGCGCATGCGTCGCCGGATCGACGACGGCGGCGCGAAAGTCCGGGGGCGGGCGCTTGCGCCGCAGGAGGGCGCGCAGGCTGCGCAGCTCGCGCGGTGCGATCGACTCCTCCGGAATCACGAACAGGCGCGCGTTGCGGGCGCTGCGGCCCAGCCCGGTGTGCGAGCTGTAGACCGACAGCGGGATCGCCAGCACGAGGCTGCCGGCCACCGGCAGCAGCCACCACAGGAAGCTCGGATTGAGCCACCAGACGCCGGCGAGCCAGGCCAGACCGAGCACCGTGCCGCCGCCGTGGCGCAGGATCGCCTGGCTCCACGGCGTCTGCGCGTCGTCGCGCGGCGGCGATTTCCAGCCGCTGGCGAATCCGGCCAGCGCGCCGGCGACGTAGCGCGCATGGAACAGCATGCGGATCGGTGCCAGTGCCGCCGCGAACAGGCTTTCGAGCAGCACGCCCTGGGCGAGCTTGCCGGGACCGCCGAAACCGCGCCATTCGCGCGGCTTGCAGATCAGCAGCAGCAGCGCCAGCAGCTTGGGCAGGAACAGCAGGGTCATCGTGCCGGCGAACAGGCGCATCGCCCATTCCGGGTGCCAGCGCGGCCAGTTCGGGAACAACTGGTAGGGCTGCGTGAAGTACTGCGGCTCGGACAGCACGAACACCGCGAGCAGCGCGGTCGACAGCAACAGGAACACGAACCACAGCGGCGCCGACAGATAGGCCATCACGCCGGTCATGAACACCGCGCGGTGCGCCGGGTGCAGGCCCTGGGTGAAGAACAGTCGGAAGTTCTGCAGATTGCCGCGGCACCAGCGCTGATCGCGCTGCAGTTCGTCGAGCAGCGTCGGCGGCATCTCCTCGTACGAGCCCGGCAGGTCGTAGGCGATCCACACGCCCCAGCCGGCGCGGCGCATCAGCGCGGCCTCGACGAAGTCGTGGCTCATGATCTCGCCGCCGAGCGCGCCGTTGCCCGGCAGGCGGCCGAGCGCGCAGTGCTGCATGAACGGCGCGACGCGGATGATCGCGTTGTGGCCCCAGTAGTGCGACTCGCCGAGCTGCCAGAAATGCAGGCCGGCGGTGAACAGCGGACCGTAGACGCGCGTCGCGAACTGCTGGATGCGCGCGTACAGCGTCTCGCGTCCGGCGGCGCGCGGCGCGGTCTGGATGATGCCCGCGTCCGGGTTTGCCTCCATGAGCTGGACTAGCCGCTTCAGGCAATCCGCCGACATCACGCTGTCGGCGTCGAGGATAACCATGTACGGGTAGCCGCTGCCCCAGCGCCGGCACCAGTCGGCAATGTTGCCGGACTTGCGCTTGATCCGGTGTGTGCGCCGCCGGTAGAAGATGCGCCCGGCGCCGTCGACCTCGCGGCACAGCTTGAGCCAGGCGTCGACTTCGGCAACACGCACGTCGGCGTCGTTGCTGTCGCTCAGGAAGAACACGTCGAAGCGGTCGCGCAGACCGGCACGGCAGATCGAATCCCAGGTCGCGCGGATGCCGGCGAAGACACGCGGCACGTCCTCATTGCAGATCGGCACCAGCAGCGCGGTGCGGGCGGATTCCGGCAGCGGCGTGTCGTCGGGCGCACTGGCCGAGATTGCATGGCGGTCGCGGCCGAGCAGCAGCGTCCAGAAGCCCATCAGCGCGGTCCAGAAGCCGGCCGAGATCCACGCGAACAGCACCGCATAGACGGCGAGGATCGCCAGTTCCAGCGGATGCTGGCCGCGGTACGGCAGCACCGCGGTCATCAGATAGGTCGCGGCGACGGTCTGCGCGAGCACCAGCGCGATCAGCAGCACGCGGCGACGGGTGCCGGCGCCGCGCCAGCGCGTGTCGCGCCGCGCCGGACCGGCGCCGCCGTCGTCGCGTGCGCGCATCGTGCCGCGCGTGCCGAGCGTGCGTGCGCGCAGCCAGCGCCACAGCCGGCGCAGCGGATTGTGGTTCCACGGCCGCGGCGTCATCGATGCGCGCAGCAGCGGCGGGGTCGTCGCCAGGCGGTCCTCGCCGTGGATATCGCGCTCGAGGCGACCGGTCAGTGCTTCATCGCCGCGCCGTGGTTTTGCATGCAGATGCTGCCGCAGCCGCGTCGCCGCCGATGCGCGGACGGCATCGGCGCCCTCGGCCTGCGGCCGCCCGCCGAGGCCGGCGTGCAGCCGCGCGAAAGCGCGGCCCGGCGGTGCTGCGTCGATCTCGGTCGTTGCGTGTGCGGGGATGTCGACGCCGGCGGCTCGCAGCCGCGCCCGATAGCTTTCGATCGGCGCGGCGGGGGCGGGAAGCGGGCTGTCGTCCATGGTCAGCGCCCGCTGCTCGGCGGCAGCGCGTAGGCCCAGGTCTCCGACAGCGTGCGCTCGCCGTCGCGCAGGATCGCGCGCATCTCCAGCGGCCTGGCGTCGTCGTCGCGGCGCACGCGCAGGCTCAGGCGCCAGCCGCCGGTGACGTCGTTGCGCCGCAGGCTGCGTTCGAGCAGCTCGCCGCCGTCGCCGACCCAGACGCCGGCGACCGGCTTGGTGTCGGCGGCCAAGGTCTGCAGCGGCGGGCCCTCGAAGTCGATGTGGAAGTGCAGGCTGCTGTCGTCGGCTGCGGTGCCGTGGCCGCGGCGCGTCTGCACGACGCGCGCCAGCGGCGGCTGCGTCTGCGCCTGCATCTGCCATTTGAGCGCGTACTCGAACGACAGCGCGTCGCCGGTGCGCGGCGCCCGTTCGGGCACCCAGAACGCGACGATGTTGTCGTTGGTCTCGTCCGGCGTCGGGATCGCGACCAGTTCGACGCGGCCGCGGCCCCAGTCGCCGCGCGGCTCGATCCAGGCGCTGGGCCGCAGGTCGAAGCGCGCGTCCAGGTCCTCGTAGTGCGCAAACGCGCGGTCGCGCTGCATCAGGCCGAAGCCGCGCAGTGCGCTGGCGCCGAAGGCGGTGATGAACAGCCGGCGCGGATTGGTCAGGGGCCGCCAGATCCACTCGTCGCCGGCGTGGATCGACAGGCCGTCGGAGTCGTGGACCTCGGGACGGTGATCGCCTTGCGCCTGCGGCGGGCGCGGCTGGTTCTCGCCGTAGAAGTGCATGCTCGTCAGCGGCGCGATGCCGAGCTTGGCCACATCCGCGCGAAAGTGCAGGCGTGCGCCGACCAGCGTCTCGGTGGTTTCGCCGGGGGCCAGGCGGAAGCGGTAGGCGCCGGTCATCCGCGGCGAATCGAGCAGCGCGTAGATCGTCAGCACGTGATCCTGCGGCCGCGGCCATTCGATCCAGAACTCGGTGAACTGCGGAAATTCCTCGCCGGACAGCTCGCCGGTATCGACCGCCAGGCCGCGCGCCGACAGCCCCTGGCGCTGGCCGCGGCCGAGCGCGCGAAAGAAGCTGGCGCCGTGAAACGCGAGCACCTGCCGATGCCGGTCGTCGCCGTCAACCGGATAGTGAACCCGCAGGCCGGCGAAGCCGATGTCGCCGACCTCGTCCGGGTTCACGCCGCTGCCGCCGTAGTCGAAATCACCGGCGCGGAACGGCACCTCGTGCACGCCGTCGGCGCTGACGATGTTGATGCGGATGCGGCGGTCGTAGCCCATGCCCGGGTGCAGGAACTGCAGTTCGAACGGCAGCTTCGTGCGGTGCCAGACCGACTGCTCGTCGCGGTAGCGGATCTGCGCGTAGGCCTCGTGCGTGAGGTTGGCGAGCACCGCCGGCAGGCGGTTGTCGGGCGCGCGGTACGGCGACGCCGCGCGCTCGCGGGCCAGACGGTCGACATCATCCAGACCGAATGCCATGGCCGGGGGGCAGGAGAGCACAGCGACGCACAGGCACAGACGCAGGAGCATCACGAAAGACGACCGGGCACAGGAACCGTGCCAGTATGGACGGCGTGGACTGAGCAAGGACTGAACCGCGAGCCCGCCGGGAGGCGGTCCGGATCTCAGTCGCCGCTCGCGGACCCCTCGGATTCGGTGACGGCTGGCGCGCCGAAATCGGCAAACAGCGGGCGCATGCGGTTGACCAGCAGGCAGAACAGGTCTGCCGTCTGCTCGGCGTCGTAGATCGCAGAGTGCGCCGCCGCGGCGTCGTGGCTCAGGCCGCAGGCCTGCAGGGCCCGCGCCAGCACCGTCTGACCCAGCGCCGCGCCGGCCAGCGTCGCCGTGTCGAAGACGCTGAACGGATGGAAGGGATTGCGCTTGTAGCCGGTGCGCGCCACCGCGGCATTGACGAAGCCCAGGTCGAAGTGCGCGTTGTGGCCGACCAGCACCGCTCTCTTGCAGCCGTTTTCGGAGACGGCCTTGCGGATCGGGCGGAAGACATGGTCGAGCGCCTCGCGCTCCGCCAGTGCCAGGCGCAGCGGATTGTCGATCTTGATGCCGTTGACCTCCAGCGCCGCCTTCTCGATGTTGGCGCCCTCGAACGGCACCACATGGGCGAAAACGGTCTGCCGGCGCACCAGCGAGCCATCCTCCTCGATACCGAGAATCACCGCGGCGATCTCCAGCAGCGCATCGGTCTGCGCATTGAAGCCGCCGGTCTCCACGTCCACGACCACGGGCAGGAACCCGCGAAAACGGTGGCCGATCTTGTACTTGGGCGGGCTGGAATCCATCGGGGTGGATGCGAAGAGGCGCGACAGGATACCGCCAACCGGGTCACATCGTACGCAGGGTTTCGTGCGCAGTCCCCCCATAGGGGGGGTCAACAGACCGGTAAGGGGTAGGGATACTCGGGTGGCGGCGGGTCCCAGCCAGCGGTCAGCGCGACCCGGACATTCACGAGATCCAGAAGAAAAAGGGAGATCTCAGTTCATGCAGGGATTCGAACCAGTCTGGCGGGCGCTGCCCGCAGGGGTCTTCTTGGGCGCGAGCCTGTTCCTGGGGGCCTGCGGCGGCGGTGGCGGGGGCGACGGCGACAATGCCATCGATCCGGCGGACGCCGATGCGCTCACCCAAGCCCTGGCGGTCAAGGTCAGCGACTCGCAGGCGGTGCTCGTGGCGGGCGACCTGCCGGCAAGCTCCGAAGACGACGCAGCACCCGTGGTCGTACCCGGCGACGAGGCCGTGGATGCGCGCGCCGGTTCCACGGTGGAGCTGGCGGTCGATGTGACGTCGAGCGACGGCGCCGACCTGTCCGCGCTGTTCGCCAAGGTGCCCGGCGCGGCCGACTACTTCCAGGCGACGCTGGCCCCGGGCGGGTCCAAGCGGCTTCCGGGCGGCAAGCTGCTGACGGCACTGGTCGTCTCGGTGACGCTGCCGCAGAACGTCCGCGACGGCCGCTTCTGTTTCTCGATCAAGGTGGCGGACTCCACCGGCCTGATCTCGAACCTCGCGGAAGTCTGCGTCGACGTCGGCGAGCCGGACGATTCCGGCGCGCAGGTCGTCGAGGCGCTGCAGGGCACCTGGTACCTCGCGTGCAACGTCGGTGACGGCGAGTCGTTCTCCGGATCGCTGGAAGTCTCCGGCAATACGATCACGACGACGGAATCGCTCTACCTGAACACCGACTGCTCCGGCAGCCCCGTCGACAGCTACCAGGAGACCCTGGAGTTCGCAGTGGGTGCCCAGGCGCAAGCCAGCGACGGTGGCGATGCCTTCGAGATCGACATCACCAACCTGAGCGAGGGTGGCACGGCGCTGTGCCTGATCCGTGTCGAGCAGAGCCGCTTCCTGCTCGGCTGCGGCGACGAATCCGTCCGTGCGACGGTGCTCGAGAACGAGTTCACGCGCGAGCCGGAAAGCAGCGCCAAGGCATGTTTCAATCCGGTGCTCTACGAGACAGGAACCCAGGTTGTCGAGCAGGTGCGGCGTACCTTCCGCGAGCAGGATCCGGGAGGGCCGACTCCGGTCGGCGGCATCATCGGGCAGGGAGAATTTACGAGAACGACCAACACACTCGGGCCGGGAAGCTTCAACGGTCGGAACGTTGTCGAGTTGCAGTTCGATGAAGTCGGCGACGCAAGCGTGATCTACGAAGGTGAAGAGTCCGGAACGGAGTACGTCGAAGTGGATGCGGCGGCCCCCTCATTGGGATTCGCCGGCGTTCAGTACGTCTCGCAGGTTCGGGAGAGTTACGATCCGCCAATCCTGTTCCCTTTCAATCTGCAGGAGGGGGAGTCGCTGACCTACACCATCAGTTTCAACGAAGTCGACATAAACGAAGACACGGGTGAGCTCGAGGAATCTTCCGGCACGTTCCCACTGACGGTGACCTACGCCGGCCGCGAGGTTGTCAACGTCGCAGCCGGGGCGATCGAGACCTGTCGATTCGAGTTCTTCGTTCCGGGTGGCGATGACGGAGAGGACGATCCGTTCACCGAGTTCCTGGGCGTCGGCACAGGCTTGGAAGTGCTGTTCTACGAGACTGATCCGGCGACGGGTGTCGAAACCGATCGCGATGAACTGGTCGGCGCGACGATCAACGGCGTCACGGTGTACTGAGACCGGGACCGCCTGAGAGGATCGGATGGCGGGCGGGGCGCCCGACGCCCCGCCCGCCTTTTTTCGGGGAGGCGCGCCGGCCTTCGAGCGTCCGGCAGCGCCAGCAAGGGAGTGGAAACACATGCTTCAGCGACTCATCGCTGCCGGCCTGCTGGCCGCGCTCGCGCAGCCGGCTCATGCGGCCGACGATGCCGATACCGCCCTGTACGGGGGCATCGGCCTGCGTCTGGGGACGGGTGGTCTGGGTATCGACTACACCTACGGCATCAACCGATATGTCGACGTCCGCGCGGGTTACTACTTCGGCAGCATCGACACCACGGCCGAGGAAGACGACATCGAATACGACGCCGAACTCGAGTTCAGTGCGCTTTCGGCGATGGTCGACATCAAGCCGTTCAAGGGCGGCTTTCGCATCAGCGCCGGTATCCACGCACCGCCGGAACTCGCCTTGTACGCGGACGGAATGGACGAGTACGAGGTGGGCGATCGCCGCTACACCGGTGACCTGGTCCTCGACGGCAAGGCCGATCTGGGTTCCGCGGCGCCGTATCTCGGTCTGGGCTGGGGTGGCACGACCAACGACCGTGGTCTGGGCGTGAGCTTCGACATCGGCGTGATCTTCGCAAAGTCGCCCGACGTGTCTCTCGACGTGACTGGCCGTGCCTGCGACTCCACTGCGGCCCCCTGCGATCCGGACGGAGCGTCCGGGTTCGATGTCAGCGGCAGCGATCCGCGGGCACAGCAGTTCCAGGCCGACAAGGAGCAGGAGGTCCGCAACCTCGAGGAGGATGCGAAGGACTTCGATCTCTGGCCGGTGCTGATGATCGGTCTGCACTATCGCTTCTGATCGGCGCTTCTTACGGGCGCCTCCGGCCGGCGCGTCCGGCGGCCCGGTTCGGGCGCAAGGGGCATCCGCAGGCTGGGCGGCAGCGGCGCGTATAATGCGCGCCCCGCTGTACCACCCCGCGAGCTTTCCTCATGAGTCAACCGCGCAAGATCGCGCTCGCCTATTCCGGCGGCCTCGATACCTCCGTGATCCTCAAGTGGCTTCAGGACGTCTACGACGCCGAGGTCGTGACCTTCACCGCCGACATCGGGCAGGGCGAGGAGCTCGATCACGTGCGTCCGAAGGCGCAGCAGTTCGGCGTGAAGGAGATCTTCATCGACGACCTGCGCGAGGAGTTCGTTCGCGACTTCGTCTTCCCGATGTTCCGCGCCAATGCGATCTATGAAGGCGAATACCTGCTCGGCACCTCGATCGCGCGTCCGCTGATCGCCAAGCGCCTGGTCGAGATCGCGCGCGCAACCGGTTGCGATGCGATCGCCCACGGCGCCACCGGCAAGGGCAACGACCAGGTGCGCTTCGAGCTGGGCGCCTACGCGCTATGGCCAGAGGCCAAGGTCATCGCGCCGTGGCGCGAATGGGACCTGAATTCGCGCGAGAAGCTGCTGGCCTATGCCGCGCAGCACGGCATTCCGATCGCCAAGAAGAAGGACGGCGGGTCGCCGTACTCGATGGACGCCAATGCCCTGCACATCAGCTACGAGGGCGGCGGCCTGGAGGACCCGTGGTGGTGCCCGCCGGACGACATCTGGCGCCTCACGGTGAACCCGGAGGATGCGCCGAACGAGGCGGAGCTGATCACCGTCGAATTCGAGCGCGGCGATGCGGTGGCCGTCAACGGCGAGCGCATGACGCCTTACGCGGTGCTCGACACGCTCAACCGTCTGGCCGGCAAGCACGGCATCGGCCGCCTCGACATCGTCGAGAACCGCTACGTCGGCATCAAGTCGCGTGGCTGCTACGAAACGCCGGGCGGCACGATCCTGCTCAAGGCACACCGTGCGATCGAGTCGCTGTGCCTCGACCGCGAGCAGGTGCACCTGAAGGACGAGATCATGCCGCGCTACGCCAAGCTGATCTACAACGGCTACTGGTTCAGTCCGGAACGCCGCGCCCTGCAGGCGCTGATCGACGACACCCAGGAAAAGGTGAACGGCGAGGTGCGCCTGAAGCTGCTCAAGGGCAACGTCTACAACGCCGGCCGCCGGTCGAAGGACTCGCTGTTCGACGCCACGCTGTCGACCTTCGAGGACGATCGCGGCGCGTACAACCAGAAGGACGCCGAGGGCTTCATTCGCCTCAACGGCCTGCGGCTGCGCACCGGCGCGAAGCGCGACCAGCGCTGAGCCCGAACCGCCGCGCCCGGCCTCGCCGGGCATGCATGAAAAAGCCCGCGCCGAAACGCGGGCTTTCTCTTGCGCGCCGAACTAGGCGGCGCGCTTGGGCAGCAGGTCCGCGAGTCCCTCGATGTGCAGGCTGCGCTGCGGGAACGGAATCTCGATGCCGTTCTCGTCGAAGGCGAGCTTGATGCGCTCGGTCGTGTCGCACAGCGTCGTCCACCAGTCCGGCGAGTTGACCCAGAAGCGCACCGCGAAGTTGACCGAGTTGTCGGCCAGTTCCTTGACCTGGATCGTCGGTGCCGGCTCCGGCAGCTTGCGCGTCTCCTCGTCGATCAGCTGCTGCAGCACTGCCCTGGCCTTGCGCAGGTCCGAGCCGTAGCCGATGCCGACGGTCAGGTCGATGCGCCGCGTCGGCATCGCGCTGAAATTGGTGATGGTGTTGGTGGTGATGTTCGAGTTCGGGACGTAGACGAGCTGGTTGTCGAGTGTCCGCAGGATCGTGTGCACGATCTTGGTCTCCTCGACGATGCCCATCGTGCCGCCGATGTTGACGAAGTCGCCGCGCTTGAACGGGCGGAACAGGATCAGGATCACACCGGCCGCGAAGGACGACAGCTGTCCCTGCAGCGCGAGGCCGACGGCCAGCGCGGCGCCGCCGAGAATGGCCACGGCGGAGGTCGTTTCGACGCCGAGCTGGCCGAGCGCCGCGATGATGACCACGGCCAGCGCCAGTCCGTAAAGCACCGTGCCGAGAAAGCTCGCGAGCGTCTCGTCCATCTTGGCGCGCATCATCGCCGCGCGTACGACGCGCACCAGCGCGGCGGCGACCCATTTGCCGATGAAGAAGACGGCGAGCGCCGCCACCACGTGACCGAGGATCGGCAGGCCGATCTCCAGCCAGCTTTCCGGGTTCTTGAGTTCTTCGAGGGAAAGTTTCATTGCAGCCTCCTTGTGAGGTGATCTTCAGGGGGCGTCGCGGGGCGACAGGTCACGCGCGGCCAGGCGTGCTTACGCAGGTGCGGTGCAGGCGGATGCGCGAGCGCGAAAGGGGCGGCATTATCGCACAGGGGTCGCGCCGGACCGGATGCCGGCCCTGCAAACCCATCTCCGGACGAGGCAGGCGCATGGCATTGGCGGACGACATCGGCAGGGCGCGGGTGGGCGATGTCGAGCTCGCATATCTGGCATGCGGCGACGGTCCGCTGGTGCTCTGCGTGCACGGTTTTCCGGACACGGCCCACAGCTTCACGCCGGTGATGCAAGGTCTCGCCGCGTCCGGCTACCGCGCCGTGGCGCCGTTCCTGCGCGGCTATGCCCCGAGCGGGCTGGCGGCGGACGGCGACTACCGGCTGACGACGGTGGCGGACGATCTGATCGGACTGATCGGCGCCCTGGGCGAGCGGCAGGCATTTGTCGTGGGGCACGACTGGGGGGCGGCGGCGAGCTACGTCGCCGCGGCGCGTGCGCCGGACCGCGTCCGTGCCATCGTCACCGCCGCCGTGCCGCACCTGCGGCGCTTCCTGCTGCGTCCGACGCTGCGCCAGCTGGCCCGTTCGCGCTACATGGCCTACTTCCAGCTCCGGCGCATCCCCGAGGCGCGCATCGTGCGCGACGATTTCGCCTGGCTGCGGGCCTTGATCCGGCGCTGGTCGCCCGGATGGGACTGCACCGATGCCGACCTGGCGCCGGTGTTCGCGACGCTGTCGCAACCGGCGCACTGCTCGGCGGCGTTGGCCTACTACCGGGCGCTGCCCCGTGCGCTTGCCGACCGCGAGGCCTGGCGGCTGCTGTTCGCTCCGCTCCCGGTGCCGGCGAAGGTGATCTGCGGCGCCGATGACGGCTGCATCGGCGTGGAGATGTTCGAGGATCAGGCGCGGTACTTCGGCGCCGGCTTCGAGCTCGTCCGCTTCGACGGTGCCGGGCATTTCATGCACTGCGAGCAACCCCAGCGCTTCGCCGACGAGGTGATCAGCTTCCTGTCGCAGTGCCGTCAGTGAAATGCCCCGCCACTCGCGGTCGCTTGCATCCCCGCTGCGCGGCGATGTCTTACCTTGAGCTGACGCCAGTCAGCTCGCGGCCGGGCCATCGCCCTGCGCGCTGCTCGTGTCGGTACTTCATGCATTGCGAGCAACCCCAGCGTTTCGCCGACGAGGTGATCGGATTCCTGTCGCAGCAGCGCCGCTGAGGCGGAGCGCTACAGCTTGAACGAATCGCCGAGGTAGACCTTGCGCACGGTCTCGTCGTGCAGCAGCGCATCCGGCTTGCCGTCGGCGATCACGCGGCCTTCGGCGAGGATGTAGGCACGGCAGCAGATGCCGAGCGTCTCGCGCACGTTGTGGTCGGTGATCAGCACGCCGATGCCGCGCTCGCTGAGCTGGCGCACGATGCCCTGGATATCGCCGACGGCGATCGGATCGACGCCGGCAAAGGGCTCGTCGAGCAGGATGAAGTGGGGATTCGCGGCCAGTGCGCGGGCGATCTCGACGCGCCGCCGTTCGCCGCCGGACAGGGCCTGTCCCTCGGCGTCGCGGATGTGCGCGATGTGCAGTTCCTCGAGCAGGCGTTCGAGCTCGCGCTTGCGCTCGGGTCGCTTGAGGTCGTCGCGCAGCTCGAGGATGGCCTTGATGTTGTCCTCGACCGACAGCGTGCGGAACACGCTGGCTTCCTGCGGCAGGTAGCCGATGCCCAGCCGTGCGCGCGCGTGCATCGGCAGACGCGTGATGTCGCGGCCGTTGAGTTCGATGCGCCCGCTGTCGGCCGCGATCAGGCCGACGATCATGTAGAACGAGGTGGTCTTGCCGGCGCCGTTGGGGCCGAGCAGGCCGACGATCTCTCCGGCTTCGATGCGCAGCGAGACCTCGCGCACCACCGTGCGCTTCTTGAAGCGCTTGACCAGCGCGTCGGCGCGCAGCGTGGAGACGCTCACGGAGAGGGTTCCCCGGTGGGGACAGGTGTGCGTGCGGGCGCAGGCGAGGGTGTAACCGCGCCGTCGTCGCGGGCCGGCGGCTGGATCACGATGCGCACCTGGCCGCCGCTGCCGCCGCTGGCGCGCACGCGGCGTTCCGCGACGACGTAGTCGAT
This sequence comes from Sinimarinibacterium flocculans, assembly GCF_003201205.1. Classification (GTDB taxonomy): domain Bacteria; phylum Pseudomonadota; class Gammaproteobacteria; order Nevskiales; family Nevskiaceae; genus Solimonas; species Solimonas flocculans. The sequence continues at coordinate 138,491 of NZ_QICN01000003.1, read as the reverse complement.
CCGCTCGCCTTCGACCTCGTCGCCGCCGCGCAGCAGCCGGGCCTGGCCCTGAAGCTGGATCACGCCGGTGCGCGAGTCGTAGTCGATGCGCTGGCCTTCGGCGGTGACGTTCTGGCCGGCGACGCCCTGCGCGCCCGCGCGCGCGCGGTGATCGAGCCGCGCCGGCGTGCCCAGTATCCGCGCGTCGAAGCTGCCGTCGGCGTGCTGCATCACGGTCATGCTCTGACCGGTGAGCCGCAGGGTGTCCGATTCGAGAGCGACGTTGCCTTCGTAGCGCATCTCGCCGCCGTCGATCCACTCGCCGCGGTCGGCGGTCAGCGTGACCGGGCCGCTCGGGCGCAGCGCCTGGGCGTCGTCGACGGCCGCGGGTTGCTGCGCCTGCGTCGCGAACGCCGCCAGCATCAGCAGGGCAGCGATCCGGGAGGCGCGCGGGCGGTCAGTCGCGCAGGACATGACGGACTCGTACGGCATCGAGGAACTCGACGTGACGACCGGTCCAGTCGCCGCGCATGCCGGTGGCCTCGAGCGTGCTGCCGGCGGCGGTGCGGGCTTCGACGGGATCGTCGGTCTTGAGCGTGCGCTCGGTCCAGTCGACCCACAGCGAAGGCGTCTGCAGGTCGATGCTGCCGTCGGGCGCGCGGACGCCGTGGACGTCGACGAGCGGCTGCAGCTTCAGCCGCGTCTCACCGGCCGGCACGTGGCCACGGTCGGCTTCGAGCTGCCAGCGTCCGGCCTCGGCGTAGGTGTCGAAGCGCACGCTGTCGAGCTGCATCGACGCGTCGTCGAAATAGTCGATGTTGGCGGCCGCCAGCACGAAGATCGGTGCGCCGGTGTCGTCGTAGCGGCGCCAGCGCGCGTCCTCGAGGTGATAGCGCGGGCGCTGTTCGACCAGCTCCTCGCGCAGGTCGGTCGGGGCCTGGAAGCCCTTGAACGCGAGCCAGCCGGCCAGCAGCGCCAGCGCCCCGAGCAGGGGCAGCCACAGGTTGCCGCGATCGCTGCTGCTCATCGTGGCAGGCGGTCCTGGGCGGCGAGGATCAGGTCGATGGCCTCGCGCACGGCGCCGCGACCGCCGTCGTGCCGGCTGATCCAGTGCGCGACGGCCCGCGCGCTGTCGTGCGCGTCGGCGACGGTCATCGCCAGGCCGACCCGGCGCAGCAGCGGCACGTCCGGCACGTCGTCGCCGATGTGCGCGCATTGCGCGTCAGTCAGGCCCATGGCGTCGCGCATGCGCAGATAGGCCGGCTCCTTGTCCTCGGTGTCGAGCGCGATGTGGCGGATGCCCAGCCATTCGAGGCGCTTGCGCATCGCCTCTGAGGGGCGTCCGCTGATCACCGCGAGTTCCAGCCCCTGACGCAACGCCAGCTTGATGCCGTAGCCGTCGCGCACGAAGTTGGTCTTGGTCTCCTCGCCGTGCGGGCCGATGTACAGGTGGCCGTCGGTGAGCACGCCGTCGATGTCGAGGAACAGGCAGCGGATGTCGCGGGCGCGCGTGTCGACCTGATCGCGGGGGAGCACGCTCATCTTCAGACGACTCCCGCGCGCAGCAGATCGTGCATGTGCACGACGCCGACGAGGGTGCCGTGCTCGTCCCGGACCAGCAGGCTCGTGATCTTGTGCTGTTCCATCATCGCCACCGCCTCGGCGGCGAGCTGCTGCGGTCCGATGGACTTGCCGCCCGGGGTCATCACCTCGCGGATCGGCGCGCTGCGCACGTCGACCCCGGCGTCGAGGACGCGACGCAGATCGCCGTCGGTGAACACGCCGACGACGCCGCCGGCCGCATCGACCACGGCGGTCATGCCCAGTCCCTTGCGCGTCATCTCGAGCAGGGCCTCGGACAGGCTGGCGTTCTCGGGAACCGTCGGCAGGCGGGCGCCGCCGTGCATCACGTCGGCGATCTTCAGCAGCAGGCGGCGGCCGAGCGAGCCGCCCGGATGCGACATCGCGAAGTCTTCCGGCGTGAAGCCGCGGGCCTCGAGCAAGGCGACGGCGAGGGCATCGCCCATCGCCAGCGTGGCCGTCGTGCTCGCGGTCGGCGCCAGGTTCAGCGGGCACGCCTCCATGGCCACAGATACATCGAGGTGGACCTCTGCAGACTGCGCCAGCGTCGAAGCCGGCTTGCCGGTCATCGCGATCATCGGCACCTGCAGGCGCTTGAGCAGTGGCAGCAGGGTGACGATCTCGGCCGTTTCGCCGGAGTAGGAGATGGCCAGCACCACGTCCAGGCGCGTGATCATGCCCAGGTCGCCGTGGCTGGCCTCGCCCGGGTGCACGAAGAACGCCGGCGAGCCGGTGGAGGCCAGCGTCGCCGCGATCTTGCCGCCGATGTGACCGGACTTGCCCATGCCGATGACGACGACGCGGCCGCGGCAGTCCAGCATCAGCCGGCAGGCCTGGGCGAAGCGCTCGTCGACGCGCGGCAGCAGGCCTGCGAGCGCGTCGCGCTCGATCTCGAGGGCGCGGCGGCCCAGAGCCTTGAGGGTATCGACGTCCAAAGCGGTCGTGCGTCAGGTGCTGGCGGTGAGCGCGAGTATAAGCGTGTAGCCGCCGTAGACCGTCAGCAGCAGGCCGCCTTCGACCCGCTGGATGCCCGGCGGTGCGCCGCGAAGGCCGACGGCCGTGGCCCAGAGCATCAGCATCAGGCCGACCATGACCGGCAGGTCGCGCGTCAGCAGCATCGGGTCCGGGATCGGCCCCGGGGCGATGAAGGCCGGCGCCAGCAGGATGAACAGGATGTTGAACAGGTTGGAGCCGAGGATGTTGCCGACGGCGAGGTCGTTCTCGCCCTTGAGCAGACCGGTGATGCTGGCCGCCAGCTCGGGCAGGCTGGTGCCGACGGCGACGATGGTCAGGCCGATGACCAGATCGGACACGCCGAACTCGCGGGCGATGTTGGCGGCACCCCAGACCAGCAGCTGCGAGGCGCCGACCAGCAGCGGCAGGCCGACGGCGATCCAGCCGATCGCGCGGCCGCTGCCGATCGCGGGCGGCATCTCGGCCTGCTGCTCCACCAGCAGCGGATCGTCGCCCTGGGTGCGCGCGGTGCGCAGCATCCACAGCAGCATCGCGACGAAGCCGGCGGCCAGCACGGCGCCGTCAATGCGCGTCAGCGCGCCGTCGATGACGAGCAGCACCAGTAGGACGCTGGCGGCGACGGTGATCGGGATCTCGCGGCGCAGGACGCCCGAGGTGACGGCGATCGGCCGCACGATCGCGCTGATGCCGATGACCAGCGCGACGTTGCAGATATTGGAGCCGACCGCGTTGCCGATGGCGATGCCGGAGGCGTCCTGCAGCGCCGCCAGCGTCGACACGGCGACCTCCGGCATCGAGGTGCCGAAGCCGATGATGACCATGCCGACGACGAGTGGCGAGATGCCGGCCGCACGGGCGAGCCCGGCTGCGCCGAAGATGAAGCGGTCCGCGGACCAGACGAGCAGGATCAGGCCGGCGACGACGGCGGCAGCGGACAGCAGCATGGGGGTGCCTGGTGAAACGGGGCGGCAAGCTTAGCAGGCCGGTCCCCGCGTTCTCAGCCGTCCTCGCGCATGCGGGCGAAGGCATCGAGCGCGCGCTGCCGGCTGGCCGCCAGGTCGACGATCGGCGCCGGATAGTCGCGCGGCGCGGCGTCGCGCATCGTCCATGGCGCGTGAACCGCCTTGTCCGGCAGGTGCGCCAGCTCCGGCACCCAGCGGCGGATATAGCGGCCGCCGGCATCGAACTTCTGCGACTGCAGCACCGGATTGAAGATGCGGAAGTACGGCGCGGCGTCGGCACCGCAGCCGGCGACCCACTGCCAGCCGAGCGTATTGCTGGCCAGGTCGGCATCGACCAGCGTGTCCCAGAACCAGCGAGCGCCCTGCTGCCAGGGGATCAGCAGGTTCTTGGTCAGCAGGGACGCGACGATCATGCGTACGCGGTTGTGCATCCAGCCGCTGGCCCAGAGCTCGCGCATGCCGGCGTCGACGATGGGGATGCCGGTACGGCCGCGCTGCCAGGCCTGCAGGTCGGCGGCGTGATCGCGATCGCGGCGCCACGGCATCGCGGCGAAGGCGGCGTTGAGGGGCTGGTCCGGTGTCTGCGGGAAATGGTGCAGCAGGTGGTGGGCGAACTCGCGCCAGCCCAGCTCACGCAGGAAGTGCTCGGCGTCGTGTTCGGGCAGATCGCCGCCGGCCTGCGCCCGCCGCACCGCCTGCAGCACTTGGCGCGGCCCGATCTCGCCGAAATGCAGATGCGGGGACAGCCGCGAGCAACCGTCATCGGCGGGGCGGTCGCGGGCGTCGCCGTAGCCGCGCAGGTCCTCGTCGAGAAAGCGTCGCAGGCGCCGGTAGGCCCCGGCTTCTCCGGGCTGCCAGGGGTCGTAGAAACCCTGGTCCCAGGCGATCGACGGGCGCAGCGCCAGGGTCTCGACGGCGATCCCGGCAGGCCATTGCCGTGGGCCGGGTATCCGCTCGGGTGCCGGGCTCACCGGGGCATCCGGCAGCCGCGCGGCCAGGGCGCGCCAGAACGGCGTGAACACGCGGTACGGGCCGCCGCTGCCGGTGGCGATCTGCCCGGGTTCGCTCCACAGGGCCGCGTTGTGGCTGCTCGTTTCGATCCCGTCCGATGCCAGCGCCGCTTCGATCCGTGCATCGCGGGCCGCGATGGCCGGCTCGTGGAGCCGGTTCCAGGCCACCGCGCCGGCGCTGGTCTCGCCGATCAGGGCCCGCAGGGTTTGGAGCGCCGGTCCGCTGCGCACGACCAGGCGGCTGCCGCGTCGGGCCAGGTCCTCGGCCAGCGCGGTGAGGCTGTGATGCAGCCAGGAGCGCGAAGCGGCCCCCGGCGCCCAGGGGTCTTCGGAGGCAGGGTCGTGGACATAGACCGGGATCACCGGCGTGCCGCGCTCGAGCGCGGCGATCAGTGCCGGGTTGTCGGTCAGTCGCAGGTCGCGGCGGAACCAGAGCAGGCAGGCGGTCATGGCGGGCTTCGGCTGTTCGGGGAGTATGTACGTGTCGGCCGGCGAACGGATGCGGCCGGCCCTATAATCCGCGCCCTATGACTGCGGCCCTCTCCATCGCCGGTGTCCGCAAATCCTACGGCCGTCTGGACGCCCTGCGCGGTATCGACCTGTCGGTCGCCGCGGGCGAGTTCTTCGGACTGCTCGGTCCCAACGGTGCCGGCAAATCGACGCTGATCAACATCATCGCCGGACTCGTGCGCATGAACGCCGGGCAGATCGCGGTCATGGGACACGACATCGTGCGCGATTTCCGCGCTGCGCGGCGCAGTCTGGGCGTCGTCCCGCAGGAGCTGGTGTTCGACCCGTTCTTCAACGTGCGCGACATGCTGCGCATCCAGGCCGGCTACTACGGGTGCGGACGCGAATCCTGGCCGTGGATCGACGAGATGCTCGAACGCCTCGACCTCGCCGACAAGGCCGGTACCTCGATGCGCGCGCTGTCCGGCGGCATGAAGCGCCGGGTGCTGATCGCACAGGCCCTGGTGCACCGGCCGCCGGTGGTCATCCTCGACGAGCCGACCGCCGGCGTCGACGTGGAACTGCGACGCACGCTGTGGCGCTTCATGACCGATCTGCACCGCAACGGCACGACGGTTGTGCTGACCACGCACTACCTGGAGGAGGCGCAGGAGCTGTGCGGGCGCATCGCGATCCTCGATCACGGCGCGCTGCAGGTCGTCGAGACCACGCGCGAGCTGCTCGCGCGCCACCCGTTCCGCTTCCTGCGGCTCAAGCTGGCGGACGGCGCGCAACTGCCCGAGGCGCTGCAGCCGCTGATCGCCGGCGAGGTCAATGGGGTGGTCGAACTCAAGCTGGAGACGGCGCGGCACCCGATCGGCAGCGTCTTCACCGCGCTGCGCGACGCCGGCGTGGCGATCGAAGACGTGCAGACGCGCGAGCCGGACCTCGAGGACATCTTCATCGACCTGACCGGCGAGCGTGCGGAGGCCCGTCCATGAGCCCGGACCGGATCGCGTTCGTCACGCTGCTGAAGAAGGAGATCAAGCGCTTCTGGAGCGTGCTCGGTCAGACCGTGACCGCGCCGGTGATCACGGCGATGCTCTACCTGCTGGTCTTCGCGCAGGCACTCAAGGACCGCGCCTCGGCCTACGAGGGCATCAGCTACACCGAGTTCCTGCTGCCGGGCCTGGTGATGATGACGGTGATCCAGAACGCCTTCGCCAACACCTCGTCGAGCCTGACCCAGTCCAAGGTCATGGGCAATCTGGTGTTCCTGCAGATGGCGCCGATCGGGCCGCTGGAATGGTTCGGTGCCTACGTGCTCGCCGCGCTGGTGCGCGTGTGTCTGGTCGCCGTGGCGATGCTGGCGGTGACGACGCTGTTCGTGCCGCTGCCGGTGGAAGCGCCGCTGGCGCTGCTGGCGGTGTTCCTGCTGTCCGGCGCCGGACTTGCCGCGGTCGGCATGATCGCCGGGATCGTCGCCGAGAAGTTCGATCACATCGCGGCGTTCACCAACTTCTTCATCATGCCGCTGTCGTTCCTGTCCGGCGTGTTCTACTCGGTACATGCGCTGCCGCCGCTGTGGTACCACGCCAGCCACTTCAATCCGTTCTTCTACATGATCGACGGATTCCGCTACGGCTTCTTCGGCCACGCCGACGTGCCGATCTGGCAGAGTCTGGCCTGGTGCGGCGGCTTCTTCGTCGTGGCGTCCGCGGTGTGCCTGTGGATGCTGGTGACCGGCTACAAGATCAAGAGGTGAGCATGGACAAGCACGAGATCAAGCAGCTGATCGAGGCCGGCCTGCCGGGAGCGGTGGCCACCGTGATCGGCGACGACGGCCAGCACTTCGAGGCCGAGGTGATCTGCGGCGAGTTCGCCGGCAAGGCGCCGCTGGCGCAGCACCGCATGGTCTATGCGACGCTCGGCGACCGCATGGGCCGCGACATCCACGCGCTCCAGCTGCGTACGCGCGCGAGCTGATCGCCACCGCGCCTGCATCCGAGCTCGCACCCAGGCCTGCACCGTATCTGCACGCCGGCGCGCTAGGCTGCGGCCCCGATCCTTCTTACCGACCCGAGTCATGGACAAGTTCGTCGTAGCCGGCAACGGCCCGCTCAACGGGGCGATCGAGGCCTCCGGCGCCAAGAACGCCGCGCTGCCGATCCTGTGTTCGGCGTTGCTGTCCGACGAGCCGCTGCACGTCACCAACGTGCCCAGGCTCTGGGACATCGCCACGACGCGCAAGCTGCTGGCGCAGATGGGCTGTACCGTCGAGCAGCCCGGCGCGCACGAGATGGTGGTCGACGCCCGGCCGATCACCACCTGTGTCGCGCCGTACGAACTGGTGCGCACGATGCGCGCGTCGATCCTCGTGCTCGGACCGCTGGTGGCCGCGCGCGGCGAGGCACACGTCTCGCTGCCCGGCGGCTGCGCGATCGGCGCGCGCCCGGTGAACCTGCACCTGATGGGTCTCGAAGCCATGGGCGCCGAGATCACGCTCGAAGGCGGCTTCATCCACGCAAAGGCCGGCAGGCTGCGCGGTGCGCGCATCGTCTTCGACACGGTGACCGTCACCGGCACCGAGAACCTGATGATGGCGGCGGTGCTCGCCGACGGCGAAACCGTCCTGGAGAACGCCGCACGCGAGCCCGAGGTCGTCGATCTCGCCCGCTGCCTGCGCGCGATGGGCGCGAAGATCGAAGGCGAGGGCACGACGACGATCCGCGTGCAGGGCGTAGCCAAGCTGCACGCGGCGACGCATCGCGTGCTGCCGGATCGCATCGAGACCGGCAGCTACCTGGTCGCGGCCGCCGTCACGCGCGGCCGCGTGCGCGTCGACAGGACCGACCCGGCGATGCTCGACGCGGTGCTGGTCAAGCTGCAGCAGGCGGGGGCGAAGATCGCCACCGGCACCGACTTCATCGAAGTCGACATGCAGGGCAGGCGTCCGGACGCGGTCAACATCCACACGATGCCGCACCCGGGATTCCCGACCGACATGCAGGCGCAGTTCATGACGCTGAACTGCGTCGCCGACGGCGTCGGCGTGATCAAGGAAACGATCTTCGAGAACCGCTTCATGCACGCGGTCGAGCTGATGCGTCTGGGCGCGGACATCCAGATCGAGGGCAACACCGCGGTCGTCACCGGCCGCGAGCGCCTGCAGGCGGCGCCGATCATGGCGACCGACCTGCGCGCCTCGGCATCGCTGGTGATCGCCGCACTTGCCGCCGACGGCGAGACCTTCATCGACCGCATCTACCACATGGATCGCGGCTACGAGGACATCGAAGGCAAGCTCTCGGCGCTGGGTGCGAAGATCAAACGGGTATCCAAGCTGATCTGACCAGGAGAACCGGCATGGCCGAACCGACCCGAAAGCTCGCGGTGCTGATCGATGCCGACAATACGCAGCCGGGCATCGCCGAGGCCCTGCTCGCCGAGATCGCCAAGTACGGCGTCGCCAGCGTCAAACGCATCTATGGCGACTGGACGCTGCCCAACCTCAAGGGCTGGAAGGAAATGCTCGCCGAGCACGCAATCCAGCCGGTGCAACAGTTCCGCTACACCACCGGCAAGAACGCGACCGATGGCCGCATGATCATCGACGCCATGGATCTGCTCTACACCGAGCGCTTCGACGGCTTCTGCCTAGTCTCCAGCGACAGCGATTTCACCGGTCTTGCCTCGCGCCTGCGCGAGTCCGGCATGACGGTCTTCGGTTTCGGCGAGCGCAAGACGCCGGGTTCGCTGGTGTCGGCCTGCGACAAGTTCGTCTATCTCGACGTGTTGCGCGAATCCGCGTCCGACGAGGCCGAGGCGCGTCCGAAACCCAAGCCGGCGGCCACGCTCAAGCAGGACGCCAAGCTGGTGCGCCTGCTGCGCGAGGCGGTGGATGCGGCCAGCGACGACGAGGGCTGGGCGGGTCTGGGCGCCGTGGGCAGCCTGATCAGCAAGCAGGCGCCCGACTTCGACTCGCGCAACTACGGTTTCAAGAAGCTCAGCGAACTGGTCGTCGCGACCGCACTGTTCGAGATTGACGAGCGCAAGTCCGCGGACGGCAAGCAGAAAACCCTGTATCTCCGCGACAAGCGCAGGAAGAACTGAGCCGGCACCGCTACAATCACGCCCCCATCCGCCGTCCCCGTTCGCGCGCTGCCGCCATGACTGCGCTGACCATCGCCCTGTCCAAGGGCCGCATTCTCGAGGAGAGCCTGCCGCTGCTGGCCAAGCTCGGCCTCGATCCTGCGGGCGACATCGATCGCCTGCTGCGCGTGCCGTCGCGCGACAAGGCGGTGTCGCTGCTGATCGTGCGCCCGGCCGACGTGCCGACCTATGTCGAGCATGGCGCGGCCGATCTGGGCATCGTCGGCAAGGACGTGCTGATGGAGCACGGCGGCGCGGCGCTGTACGAGCCGCTGGACCTCGGTATCGCACGCTGCCGGCTGTCGGTGGCCGCGAAGAAGGATGGGCCGCGTCCGGACGGGGTGCAGCGCCTGCGCATCGCCACCAAGTACCCGGCGATCACGCGCCGGCATTTCGCGGCCAAGGGCGAGCAGGTCGAGATCATCAAGCTCTACGGCTCGATGGAGCTGGCGCCCCTGGTCGGCCTTGCCGACCTGATCGTCGACCTGGTGGCGACCGGCGGTACGCTCAAGGCCAACGGCCTGGTCGAGATTGAAACGATCTGCCAGGTGACCTCGCGCATGGTCGTCAACAAGGCGGCGATGAAGATGAAGCACGCGGCGATCCAGTCGCTGCTGGCGCGCGTCGCCGCGCTGGTGAAGTGATGCAGGTTCACCGCCTCGACACCCGCGACGCGGACTTCGATGCTCGACTCGACGCGCTGCTCGATCGTGCCCCGGAAGCCGGCGCCGAGGTCGTGCGCGCGGTGGACCAGATCATCGCCGACGTGCGCCAGCGCGGAGACGCGGCGCTCGTCGAGCTGACGAACCGCTTCGACCGCCGCACGCTGACGTCCGCGGCGGAACTGAGCGTTCCGCGCGAGACGCGCCAACACGCCTGGGATGCGCTCGACCCGGCGCTGCGCGACGCGCTTGAGCAGGCGGCGACGCGCATCCGCGCCTATGCCGAGCACCAGAAGCTGCAGGGCTTCGAGTTCACCGACGGGCTCGGCAACCGTCTCGGCCAGCAGGTCACGCCGCTCGATCGTGTCGGGCTCTACGTGCCCGGCGGCAAGGCGGCCTATCCGTCGTCGGTACTGATGAACGCGATTCCGGCGCGGGTTGCCGGTGTCGACGAGATCGTCATGGTCGTGCCCGCGCCGGGCGGCGAACTGAACCCGGTCGTGCTCGCGGCCGCGCACCTGGCCGGTGTCGATCGCGTGTTCACGCTCGGCGGGGCGCAGGCGGTGGCTGCGCTGGCCTACGGCACGCAGACGATTCCCTCGGTCGACAAGATCGTCGGGCCCGGCAACGCCTTCGTTGCGGCCGCCAAGCGCGCGGTGTTCGGCAAGGTCGGCATCGACTCGATCGCCGGACCGTCGGAAATCGTCGTCATCAGCGACGGGGCGTCCGATCCGCGCTGGATCGCGATGGACCTGTTCTCCCAGGCCGAGCACGGCGAGGATTCCGAGTCGATCCTGATCTCGACCGACGCGGCCTTTCTCGATCGCGTCGCCGCGGCGATGGACGAGCGGGTCGCCACGCTGCCGCGCGCCGGCATCGTCGAAGTCTCGATCCGCGAGCGCGGTGCGCTGATCCTGGTGCGCGATCTCGACGAGGCCTGCGCGGTCTCCAACCGCATCGCGCCGGAACATCTGGAGCTGGCGGTCGACGCGCCGCGGGCCTTGCTGCCGAAGATCCGCCACGCCGGCGCGATCTTCATCGGCCGCCACACCCCGGAGGCCTTCGGCGACTACTGCGCCGGTCCGAACCACGTACTGCCGACCTCGCGCGCCGCGCGCTTCTCGAATCCGCTCGGCGTCTACGAATTCCAGAAGCGCTCGAGTCTGATCGAATGCACGCCCGAGGGTGCGCGACCGCTGGCCGCGATCGCCGGTCGCATCGCCGACGCCGAAGGCCTGCAGGCACACGCCCAGTCCGCACGCGACCGCGCCTGAGCGCGGCCGCCGCGCGCAGCGCGGATCACGGCGGCAGGCACAACGGCGGGCTGCGACCGTCCTCCTGTTGCGCGAGCAGGATCGCGAGTGCGGTGCCCGGATCGGGCAGCGGCGGCTGCGTCGGGTCGTCCGTGAGTCCACCGCCGTCGCGTGTCAGCGACCAGCAGGCCTGCGCGATGTCGATGCGTCCGAGCGTGGCGTAGACCTCGGTTTCCAGCACGCGGCGTTCGCCGAAGTGGCGGGCGATGAACGCCTGCACGGCGGCCGGCTGCTGCGAACGGGCCGACCACAACGCGCGCGGCACCATCACCCCAGCGCGGTAGTAGCGCGGATAGTGGTCGAGCCCGCGCGCGCGCCGCTCCTGTCGCAGCCCGTCGGTGGTGTGCAGCTCCAGTTCCAGTGCGCTGCCGTCGATTTCGATGCGCAGGCTTGCCGGCGAGCAGTACGGATTGAAGTCGGGCAGTTCGGCCGCGTGTCCGTCGATGCGGCCCTCGTAGCGGAAGTCCTCGGGCAGGCCGCGGTGCGGTGGCGGCAGCGGCAGCATGCGGCCCTGCAACGGCTGTCCGGTGACGACGAAGCGCCAGTCGCCCTGGCTCATCTGCGCGAGATCCTTCTCCCAGTAGCCGTCGTTGCCGCCGGCGTCGCGTCCCTCGACGCGCATGACCCGATGCTCGGTGCCCGGAGATAGCTTGCGCAGGCTGATGCGATCGGTGATCGCGCCCGGAACGCGCGGGTGGCGCACCCACTGCGGCGGCGGCAACTGGATCTTCGGCGATGCCGCCGCGTCCTGGTCCTGCCAGCTGTAGTCGAGGAACACGGCATTGCCGCCGGAGACGTCGAACTCGTAGAGGCGCGTATGGATGTCGCCCTGTGCGGTCACGATCATCGCCGTCGAGCCGCTGCCGCTCAGGCCCGCCATGACCAGCGTGCCGCGGTCGGGACCACAGACCTCGCGGCTTTCGTCCATCGGCAGCCACGGATCGGTGTAGGTGATGCGCAGTCCGTCGCCACGCAGCTGGAAGACGTTGAGGATGCCGGCAGGCGTCTGCCGCCGCCCGCCACCGTCGACGAAGTACTCGTCGTCCGGAGCGGTGAGGTGGGTCGTCGCCCAGTCCCGCACGTCGTCGAACACCCAGCCGCCGAGGTCGAGCCAGAAGTGCGGCCCCCATCGGCGGGTCCAGCCGCCGGTTCCGAGTGCGCCGTTGGCGTAGTCCAGCGTATACATGCCGCGCCCGGCGTCCAGCGCAATCAGCACCGTACCGTCGGCGGAGATTTCCGAGACCTGGCCGTCCAGGCAGCGCGGGATGCGCAACTGGCGCCACGGTTCGTCGATACCGGTGACCTCACGGTTGGCCTTCACGTAGATGCGGCCGGCGTGCACGGCGTAGTAGTGACCGCCGTCGAAGGACTGCTGCCCGCCGCGCAGGTGCACGTCGCGCGGCAGCAGCGCGACGATCTCGGCCGGCGCCTCGGGGCCGCCGTCGAGCGGGCTGTAGCGTCCCGCGTCGAGCAGCGCCGGCGTCAGCAGGCCGGTGGTGCCGAGGTAGTCTTCCGGGCACAGCACATCGGGCACGGTGCGAATGCCGGGAAAGCGCGACGCGAGTGTCGGTGCGTCGCGCTGGGCCGGAGTCGTCGGTCCCGCGGGCGTGGTATCCGGCGGCGTCGAGGTGCCGCAGGCGGCGAGCAGCAGGCTGGCGCCGAGAATACGCAGGGACGGGCGTGGCATGGCAGAGCCCTCAGTGTGCCGGTGTGCGCGCATGGAAACGCTCGACCAGATCGCGCAGCGCGCGGTAGCCGTCGACCAGGCGCGGTCCCGGACGGCCGAGAAAGGCCTCCGATACGGCCTGCACGCGGGCCTCACGGATGGCGGCAACTTCCTGCCAGCCCTCGCGTCGCAGGACGACGTCGGCGCGGTAGTTCTCGACCTTCACGCCGCACCAGGACATGACGATCGCATCGGCAGCCGGCGGCGTTGGTGGCGTCGCCGTCGGGGCGTTGTGCGCGTCGAGTGCGTTGCGCGCACCGGCGCGTTCGATCAGGTCGTGTACCCAGGAGCGGCGTGCGGCGCCGATCACCGGCTTCGGCCACCATTCGACGAGCACGCGCGGCGCATCCGGTCGCGCCGGCCGGGCCGGCATCGCTGCTTCCATCCCTTCGACCAGCGCCGCGCCGCGCGCCGGCACGCCGAGTGCCGCGGCGACGTCGTGGATGCTGCGATAGACGTCGTGCAGCGAGTACGGTTCGATGACCAGGCAGCGCAGCCCCGCGTCGCGCAAGCCGTCGACGACGCGTTCGTGGCCGGGGACGGTCAGCGAGGTCAGCACGAGGTCCGGCGACAGTGCGCGCACGGCTTCGGTGTCCAGCGCGAGATCGCGACCGAGCTGCGGCAGCGCGCCGACGACCTCGGGCGGGAAGTCCGAGTCGCTGTCGACCGCGACCAGCAGGTCCGCGCAGCCGAGCGCGCAGACGATCTCGGTGTTCGAGCAGGTGTGCGAGACGACGCGCAGGCTCATGCCGCCTGTTCGAGCCGCGCGAGGACCTTCGGTGCGTTGAGATTCCAGGCCAGCTTCAGGCCGCGGGCGATGAGGCCGCCGGTCAGCGGGATCTTCGGCTCGAAGCGGATCACGTAGTCGACGACGGTCGCGCCACGGTCGTCGCGAAAGTCGATCGTGCCGCGATGGGCGCGGATCGGGCTGCCACGGGTGATCGCGTACTCGATGCGGGCATTCTTGTCGAAAGTCACGATGGTCTCGTCGAAGGACAGCAGACCCGGCCCGATGCGACGGACCGACCCCAGCCCGTTGGGCTCTTCCTGTCCGTCGACGATCCGTCGGCAGCGCCCGCCCATCAACCTGATGAAACGCTCGTGGTCGGCGAAGAACGCGAAGACGCGGTCGACCGGCGCACGCACGCGCACGTGCTGACGAATCTGCTGCTGCGACATCGAAACCCCCTCAAGAAACCTGAACGAGTCGCGCACTCTACCCAATCGCGATCGGCGATAATGCCGCCGGGAGTCGGCCGGGCAGCCGCCGCCGCAGCAATGCGGGGGAGGAAAGTCCGGGCTCCGCAGGGCAGGGTGCCAGGTAACGCCTGGGCGGCGCGAGCCGACGGAAAGTGCAACAGAGAGCAGACCGCCGATGGCCCCGACACGACGTGTCAGGGCACAGGCAAGGGTGAAACGGTGCGGTAAGAGCGCACCGCGAGTCCGGCAACGGACCGGCACGGCAAACCCCACCTGGAGCAAGACCAAATAGGGAAGGTGTACGGCTCGTCCGTACGACGCGTGGCCCGCGTGCCTTCCGGGTAGGTTGCTGGAGCGCGGCGGTGACGCCGCGCCTAGAGGAATGGCTGCCGTGGGCGCGCAAGCGTCCGGCACAGAACCCGGCTTACAGGCCGGCTCCCACCTTTCTCGTCGCGTCCGCCGGTCGTCGCATTTGTGATGATGTATATGCTTTAGTTATTTTGTCTTCTTGAAGAGCACACCTCGCGGGTCGATCGGGGCCGATACCCGGCCACGACCGCAGGTAATACATCAACAACACCTTTTAATCCCTTGTTTTTTATGTATTTCGTCCGATCGTTCAGCGGTTGGTCATAAGCCTCTGTTTTGGCGGGATTTTTGTCGGCTCGCTGTCTTGCGGGTGGACAGGTGGTGGCGTATAGTTCCCACGAAGTGGTGGAAAGTGGGAGAAAGTGGGGTAAGACCCTGCGTCAGTCATGTTCAAGGGCGTGCATCACCTGGCGGTGGACGACAAGGGTCGCCTGGCGATCCCGGCGCGTTATCGCCTGGCGCTCGCCGAACAGTGCGATTCGCAGCTGGTGATCACGGTCGGCCCGAACCCCTGCCTGGAGATCTACCCGCTGCCCGAGTTCGAGCGCATCGTCCGCGACATCCAGGCGATGGAAGATCGCGAACAGGCCGAGACGCTCAAGCAATGGTTCGTCGGCTTCGCGGCCGACACCGAGATCGACAAGCAGGGTCGCGTGCTGCTGCCGCCGATGCTGCGCAAGCGCGTCCAGCTCGATGGCGCGGCGGTGCTGATGGGCCAGGACAGCCGCTTCGACCTGTGGGCGGCCACGGAATGGGAGCAGCGTTTCGGCGAAGCCGTCGATCGCATGCCGGCGTTGCAGTCGGCATTCCGGACCATCCGGCGGTGAGGCGCGGCGATGCCATTCGATATCGCGCCCGCACTGCATCGCGACTGGGCTGATCGGACCGTGGATCTGCACCGGCCGGTGATGCTCGACGAAGCGCTGGCCGGACTGGGCCTGCGTTCTGGTGCCCCCCTGACGAATCCGGTCTTCGTGGACGCCACTTTCGGTCGCGGCGGCCACAGTCGCGCGATCCTCGATGGCATCGGCGGCAACGGGATGCTGCATGCGCTCGACCAGGATCCGCAGGCCGTCGCCCACGCCCGCGAGGCGTTCGCGGACGTCGGCAACTTCGCGATCCATCACCGCAACTTCGCCGGCATCGCGGCGTTTGCCCAGGAGATCGGCATCGCCGGTCGCGTCGACGGTGTGCTGATGGACCTGGGCGTGTCGTCGCCGCAGCTCGACGATGCCGCGCGCGGTTTCAGCTTCTCCAAGGACGGCCCGCTGGACATGCGCATGAATCCGCAGGCCGGCGAGTCGGCCGCGCAATGGCTGGCGCGGGCGCAGGAGGCCGAGATCGCCGACGTCCTCTGGCGCTTCGGCGAGGAGCGCAACAGCCGGCGCATCGCGCGCCGCATCGTCGAGACGCGCAAGACGGCGCCGATCGAGACGACCGCGCAGCTCGCGGCACTGATTGCATCGGTGCCGGGCCCGCGCAGCCGCAAGATCCACCCGGCCACGCGCAGCTTCCAGGCGATCCGCATCCATATCAACCGCGAGCTCGAGGTGCTGACCGCAGCGCTCGATGCGGCGATCGACGTCCTGGCGCCCGGCGGACGGCTGGTGGTGATCAGCTTCCATTCGCTCGAGGACCGCATCGTCAAGCACCGCCTGCGCGACGATGCCCGCAGCGAGACGCCGCGGGTGCGCCTGCTCGGCAAGCAGTTCCCGGGCGATGACGAGCGTGCGACCAACCCGCGCGCGCGCAGCGCGGTCCTGCGCATCGCGCAGCGGCTCGGGGAGCAGCCATGAAGTCCGGCGTCCTGCTGCTGCCGCTGGCGCTGATCGTCGCCGTCTTCGTCTCCGCGCTCGCCGTCGTGCGGACCAAGCACGAGAACCGCGCACTGGTGGCCGAGATCGAAAACCTGCGCCAGGAGCACGAGCGCCTTGAGATGGAATGGGCGCAGCTCCAGCTCGAGGAGGCGACACTCGCGCACAACAACCGCGTCGACAAGATCGCGCGCGAGCAACTCGGCATGACCGAGCCGCGCGACTACGTCATCGTCGGGAGCGGGCCGTGAGCGCGCTGCACGTCCCCCGCCTCCGGCCGGGAGCGATCCGGTGACCGCCGTCCGTCATCCCGTCGCCGAGCCGGTCGGCAGCTGGCGCCGCAGCTTCGTCATCGGGGCGATGGCGATCGGCGCCTTCATCGTCTTCGGGCGCGCGTTCCAGTTGCAGGTTCTGGAGCGCGATTTTCTGACGCGCGAGGGCAACAAGCGCCACATCCGCACGATGACGATTCCGGCGCATCGCGGCGCGATCCTCGACCGCCGCGGCGAGCCGCTGGCGCTGTCGGCGCCGGTGGAGACGATCTGGGTCGTGCCTTCGGCGTTGCTCGACTCACCGCCGCATCTGACGGCGCTGGCGAAGATGCTCGACCGCCGGCCGTCGGAACTCGAACGGTTCCTCAAGGCGCGCGCCGATCGCAAGTTCGTCTACGTCAGCGATCCGCTGTCGCCGGCCGACGCCAAGCGCATCCTGTCGCTCGGGGCGCCCGGCGTGTTCTCCGAGCCGTCATACGCGCGCTATTACCCGGCAGGCGAGATCGCCGGTCAGCTCGTCGGCTTCACCGGACGCGAGGGCACCGGGCTCGAAGGTATCGAGAAGGCGCAGGAGACGGTGCTCGCCGGCCACGACGGCGAGCGGCGCGTGATCCGCGACCGCACCGGGCGCGTCGTCGAGGACAACCTGGAGTTCCGGGCGGCGCAGTCCGGCGAGGACGTGCGGCTGACGATCGACCTGCGCATCCAGTATCTCGCCTACCGCGAACTGAAGAACGCGGTGGCCGAGCACAAGGCACGCGGCGGCGTCATCGTCGTCGCCGACAGCGCCACCGGCGACGTGCTTGCCATCGCCGCGCAGCCCGGGTTCAACCCCAACAATTCCGGCGAGCGCATGTCCAAGGGCGCGCGCAATCGCGCGATCATCGACTCGTTCGAGCCGGGCTCCACGGTCAAGCCGCTGCTGGTCGCGCAGGCGCTGGAGCTCGGCATCTTCCAGCCGTCGAGCATCATCGACACCCGCCCGGGCACCTACAAGGTCGGCGCGCTCACCGTGCGCGACGTGCATCCCCAGGGCATCGTCGACATGACCAAGCTGCTCAGCAAGTCGAGCAACGTCGGTGCGGCGAAGATCGGCATGACGCTGGGGCCCGAGGCGGTGTGGTCCGGCTACCAGCGCTTCGGCCTCGGCGAGGCGATGTACACGGGCTTTCCCGGCGAGGTGAACCCGGTCCTGCGGCATTTCACCGACTGGGGCCAGATCGCGACCGCGACGGCGTCCTACGGTTACGGTTTCTCGCTGTCGGCGATGCACCTGCTGCGCGCTTACGCGGCGCTGGCCAACGACGGGCTGATGCCGCAGATCAAGCTGGTGCGCGGCGGGCTGCCGATGCCGCCGCAGCGGGCGGTGTCGGCGACCACCGCCAGGGAAGTGCGGCGCATGCTCGAGCAGGTGGTCACGCCGCAGGGCACTGCGCGTCGCGCCGCGATCAGCGGCTATCGCGTCGCCGGCAAGACCGGCACCGTGCGCAAGGTCGCGGATACCGGTGGCTACGACGGCAACCGCCACCAGTCGCTGTTCGTCGGCATGGTGCCCGCCGAGCGTCCGCGACTGGTAGGGCTGGTGATGATCGACGAGCCGGGCGCCGAGGGCTACTACGGCGGGCTCGTCGCGGCACCGGTGTTCTCGCGGGTCATGCAGGATGCGGCGCGGCTGCTGCAGATCTCCCCGGAAGGCACGGATGCGCCGGAGCTGGCGCCGGCGGTGCCGCGCACGGTGGCCCTTCCGCTCGGTGCCAACGTCGCGGGGCCGCGCTCGTGAGCCGGTCCGCCACGACGCAGACGGCCGGTCAGGCCGGCCGGGGGATGGCCGGGGCGCCCGGCAATGCGCAGCGCTCGCTGCAGGCGCTGCTCGCCGACTTCGGCGTGCCCGCGCCGGACGTGGAGGTTGCCGGCGTCGAGACGGACTCGCGTCGCGTATCGCCCGGCGACCTGTTCCTGGCCTGCAGCGGTCGCGGCACGCACGGGCTCGCGCATCTCGATCAGGCGATCGAGCGCGGAGCGGCGGCGGTGGCCTGGGAACCGGCGGCCGGCTGGTCGCAGCCGCAGGTGGACGTGCCGGAGATCGCGGTGCCGCGCTTGTCGGCGCGCGCCGGCGAGATCGCGGCGCGGTTCTTCAACCGGCCGTCGCAGCGCATGTTCTGCACCGGCGTCACCGGCACCGACGGCAAGACCTCGACGGCGTATCTGGTCGCGCAGGCGCTCGACGGATTGGGCCTGCCCTGTGCGTACATCGGCACCATCGGCAGCGGCCGCGTCGGCGCATTGGAGGCATCGACGCACACGACGCCCGACGCGGTCAGCCTGCAGCGGCGAGTCGCCACGCTGCGCGACGAGGGGGCGCAGGCGCTGGCGATGGAGGTGTCGTCCCATGCGCTCGACCAGTCGCGCATCGCCGGCATGCACTTCGACGTCGCCGTCCTCACCAACATCACGCGCGATCATCTCGACTACCACGGCACCGTCGAGGCCTACGCGGCAGCCAAGCGTCGCCTCTTCGAGCTGCCGGACCTGACGGCGGTGGTGCTCAACCGCGACGACGCGCACGGCGCGGCCTGGACGACGGCGCTCGAGACGCGCGCGCAACGGATCGCCTACGGGCTGGACGGCCCGGTGCCGGCGGGCGACGCCCACGTGATCGGGCGCGAACTGCGCCTCGGGGCGGACGGCATCGAAATGGCGCTCGACACGAGCTGGGGCAGCGCCACGCTGCGCAGCCGACTGCTCGGGCGCTTCAACGCCTACAACCTGATGGCGACACTTGGCGTGCTGCTGGCGCGCGGCGCGGCGCTGAAGACGGCCGTCGATGCCCTGGCGCAGGTGCAGACGGTGCCGGGTCGCATCGAGGCCTTTCGCGGCCCGGCCGCGGCACCGCTGATCGTGGTCGACTACGCGCACACGCCCGAGGCCCTGCGCCAGATCCTTTCCGCGGTCCGCGCGCATGCGCGCGGACGCCTGTACTGCGTCTTCGGCTGCGGCGGCGATCGCGATCGCGGCAAGCGCCCATTGATGGGGGCCGCCGCTGCGTCGCTGGCTGACCACCTGATCGTCACCGACGACAATCCGCGCAGCGAGTCGCCGCAGGCCATCGTCGAGGAGATCCTGGCCGGGATTCCGGACGCGATGCGCGACGCGGTGCGCGTGATCCACGACCGCGCCGAGGCGGTCCGTTGCGCCGTCGAGGAGGCCGGTGCGGCCGACGTCGTCGTCGTCGCCGGCAAGGGCCACGAGCAGACGCAGACCTATGGCAGCGAGGTCCGGGCGTTCAGCGACCGCGCACTTGCCGCGCGGCTGACCGGCGTGGCCGTGCCGGGGGGCGCCGCATGATGGCGCTCGGCGAACTCGCGGGCCTGCTCGGCGGAGAGCTGCGCAATGGCGACGCGGCCTTCGACGGCGTGACGATCGACAGCCGCACGATCGCCGGTGGCGAACTGTTCGTCGCCCTGCGCGGCGAGCGTCACGATGCCCACGATTTCCTCGCGCAGGTCCGGTCGGCGGGCGCGGCCGCGGCGATGGTGTCGCGGTGGTGCGACGTGGCACTGCCGCAACTGCGGGTCGACGACACGCTGGATGGACTACAACGCCTGTCGGCGCACTGGCGGACGCGCTTCACATCGCCGGTGGTTGCGGTGACCGGCAGCAACGGCAAGACCACGACCAAGCAGATGCTGGCGGCGGTCTTCACCGCGCGCGGCCCGGTCCATGCGACCCGCGGCAATCTGAACAACCACATCGGCGTACCGCTGACGCTGCTCGGTTTGCGCGCCGAGCACCGGACCGCCGTGATCGAGATGGGCGCGAACCATGCCGGCGAGATCGCGACTCTGGCGGCGCTTGCGCGTCCCGACGTCGGCGTCGTCACCCAGGCCGGCGACGCCCACCTCGAGGGTTTCGGTTCGCGCGAGGGTGTCGCGCATGCCAAGGGCGAACTGTTCGCGGCACTCGGCGATGCCGGTGTTGCAGTGATCAACGCCGACGACCGCTATGCATCGCTGTGGCGGGGGCTGGCCTCGCGGGTGTCGCGGATCGAGTTCGGTATCGACGCCGAAGCCGACGTGCGCGCGCAGCAGATTGAGCCGTCGGGCGACGGTGCCGGCAGTCGCTTCGTCCTACTGACGCCGTCCGGACGCGCGACGGTGCGTCTGATGCTGCCGGGCCGGCACAACGTGATGAATGCGCTGGCGGCAGCCGCCTGCGGCGTGGCCCTCGGTCTGGGCGCCGAGGACATCGCCCGCGGGCTGGCGGCGGTCGAACCTGCGGGCGGACGCCTGATCTGGAAGCGCACGCCCGAGGGCGCGCGCGTGCTCGACGACAGCTACAACGCCAACCCGGGTTCGCTGCGCGCCGCCATCGAGCTGCTGTCGCAGCTGCGCGCCCATCGCTGCCTCGTGCTCGGCGACATGGCCGAGCTCGGTGCCGAGGCGCCGCAACTGCATTTCGAGGCGGGGCGGCAAGCGCGGTCGCTCGGTGTCGAGCGGCTCTACGCGCTGGGGCGGCTCGCCGCCGAAGCGGCGCACGGGTTCGGACCCGGCGCCGAGGTCTTCGACGACGTGGCGGCGCTGACGGGTGCGCTGCGCGCCCGGCTCGACGCCGACACGGTGGTGCTGGTCAAGGGGTCGCGCTCGGCGCGAATGGAACGCGTGGTCGAGCAGCTGACCGGCGGGGCGCAAGGGGGCACACACTGATGCTGTACGAACTCGCGGAATTTCTTCAGCGGTACGTCAGCGGCTTCAACGTCTTTTCGTACCTGACGTTCCGCAGCGTGCTGGGCGTGCTGACCGCGCTCGCCTTCTCGTTCGCGTTCGGGCCGTGGATGATCGAGCGCCTTTACCGTTTCAAGTTCGGCCAGCCGGTGCGCGACGACGGGCCTGCCACGCATCTGAAGAAGACCGGCACGCCGACGATGGGCGGCGTGCTGATCCTGTGCGCGATCTCGGTGGCGACGCTGCTGTGGTCGGACCTCGGCAACCGCTTCGTCTGGTTTGCACTGATGGTGACGATCGCATTCGGCGCGGTCGGCTTCGCCGACGACTACATCAAGATCAAGCACAAGAACCCGAAGGGGCTGCCGGCGCGCAAGAAGTATTTCTGGCTGTCGCTGGCCGGGTTCGGCGTTTCCACGCTGATCTTCGCCACCGCGCGCGCGCCGATCGAGACCACGCTGATCTTCCCGTTCCTCAAGGACGTGTCGATCACGCTCGGCATCTTCTTCATCCCCTGGGCCTACCTCGTCATCGTCGGGGCCAGCAACGCGGTCAATCTCACCGATGGCCTCGACGGGCTGGCGATCATGCCGACCGTGCTGGTGGCGTCGGCGCTGGCGGTGTTCGCCTACGCCAGCGGCAATGCGGTGATCTCCCGCTACCTCGGCATTCCGTACATCGCCGGCGTCGGCGAGCTGGCGATCTTCTGCACGGCGATTGCCGGCGCCGGGCTCGGCTTCCTGTGGTTCAACGCCTACCCCGCGCAGGTGTTCATGGGCGATGTCGGCGCGCTGGCGCTGGGCGCGGCGCTCGGCGTCGTCGCGGTGCTGGTGCGTCAGGAGATCGTGCTGGCGATCATGGGCGGCGTGTTCGTGGCCGAGACCCTGTCGGTCGCGATCCAGGTGCTCTACTACAAGTACAGCGGCGGCAAGCGCATCTTCCGCATGGCACCGCTGCACCACCACTTCGAGCTCAAGGGCTGGCCCGAACCGAAGATCATCGTGCGCTTCTGGATCGTCACGCTGATCCTGGTGCTGGTCGGCCTGGCCTCGCTGAAGGTGCGGTGATGACGCCCGCTGCCTTCGCCTGTTTCCAGTCTCCGGCCTGCGGTCGCCGGATGGGGACGCCGTCGTGAGCGATTCGGAACAGCGCATTCTCGTCGTCGGTCTCGGCCTGTCCGGGGCGTCGGCGCTGCGCCATCTCGTGCGCGAAGGCGCCTCGGTGGTCGTGACCGACTCGCGCGCCGCTCCCGCGGGCATCGATGCGCTGCGCGCCGAGTACCCGCAGGTCGAGTTCCGGCTCGGGGCCTTCAGCGCGCCGGAGCCGCAGGCGCAGTTCGCGATGGCCGTCGTCTCGCCGGGCATCTCGCTCGACGAACCCTTCGTGCGCATGCTGGCTGCCGCAGGCGTCGAGATCGTCGGCGACATCGAACTGTTCGCCCGCGCGCTGCGGGCAGCCGGCTCGGGCCCCACGCCGCGTGTGGTCGGCATCACCGGCTCCAACGGCAAGTCCACGGTGACGACGCTGGTCGGCGAGATGGCGCGGGTGGCCGGCATCCGCGTGGCGGTGGGCGGCAACCTGGGGACGCCGGCGCTGGACCTGCTCGCCGACGACGTGGCGCTCTACGTGCTCGAGCTTTCGAGCTTCCAGCTGGAGACGACGAGCAGCCTGCGTTGCGCGGCCGCGACCGTGCTGAACCTGTCGCAGGACCATCTCGATCGCCACGGCACGATGGCGCATTACGCGGCCGTCAAGCGCCGGATCTACGACGGATGCGGGGTCGCGGTCATCAACCGTGACGATCCGCAGCCACCGTCCGGCACCGTGCGCTGCGCGAGCTTCGGCCTGGACGCGCCCGGTTCCGGCGACGATTACGGCCTGGTCGAGCGCGACGGCGAGATCTGGCTGTCGGCCGATGCGCCGCTGCTACCGGTTTCGGCATTGAAGATCTTCGGCTCGCACAACTGGGCCAATGCGTTGGCCGCGGTTGCGCTGGCCGACGCGGTCGGCATCGGTCGCGACGCGCAGTGCGCGGCGCTTCGCGCCTTCGCCGGGCTGCCGCACCGCTGCGAGTTCGTGCGCGAACTCGGCGGCGTCCGTTACTTCAATGACTCCAAGGGCACCAACGTCGGATCGACGCTGGCCGCTCTCAACGGTCTGCCGGCGCCGATCATCTGGCTCGGCGGCGGACAGGGCAAGGGGCAGTCCTTCGCCGATCTGCGCGAGCCGCTGGCGCGCAAGGGCCGGGCCGCCGTGCTGTTCGGCGAGGACGCGGCGCGTATCGAGTCGGCGGTTACCGGGGCGGTGCCGGTCTATCGCAGCGATGATCTGTCCGGTGCATTGGCGCGCGCGCACCGGCTGGCGGTCGCCGGCGATCAGGTGCTGCTGTCGCCGGCCTGCGCCAGCTTCGATCAGTTCCGCAACTATCTGGAGCGCGGCGACCGCTTTCGCGAGGCGGTCCTCGCCCTTCCGGAGCATGCCTCGTGAACGCGGCGCTGGAAGGTCTGCAGAGCCGCCTGCCGCTGCCGCGTGCGCGCTACGGCCTCGACGCCTGGTTGTGCGGCGCGATCGCCGTGCTGCTGCTGTGGGGGCTGATCATGGTGGCCTCGGCGTCCGTCGCGCAGGCCGAGAAGATGACCGGCGACGCGTTCTACTTCTTCTACCGGCAGGTGATGTTCGCGGTGCTCGGCATCGGCATCGGTGCGGCGATGTACTGCGTGCCGCTTGCCGCCTGGGCGCGGCTGCACCTGCTGCTGTATCTGCTGGCGGTGCTGCTGCTCGCCGCGGTGCTGCTGCCGGGCATCGGTGTCGAGGTGAACTCGGCACGGCGCTGGATCGATGTCGGCGTGTTCCGGCTCCAGGCCTCCGAACCGGCGCGCCTTGCCCTGATCGTCTTCATCGCCAACTACATCGCGCGCCGCCAGGCGCCGCTGCAGCACACGCTCAAGGGCCTGCTGCTGCCGCTCGGCGCGATGCTGCTGCCGTGCCTGCTGCTGCTGCTCGAGCCGGACTTCGGCGCGACCGCGATCCTGATGGGCGTGGTGTTCGTGATGCTGTTCCTGGGCGGTGCCCGCGTGGGCTACTACGCCGGGATGCTGGCGGTTGCGGTTGCCGGCCTGGCCTACATCGCGGTGGCGGCGCCGTACCGTCTCAAGCGCCTGCTCAATTTCACCAACCCCTGGGCGGACGTGGAGAACGGCGGCTGGCAGCTGGCGCAGTCGCTGATTGCCGTGGGCCGCGGCGAATGGACCGGCGTGGGGCTGGGCAACAGCGTGCAGAAGCTGCTGTACCTGCCTGAGATGCACACCGACTTCATCTTCGCGATCCTCGCCGAGGAGCTCGGCCTGCTGGGAATCCTGGCGCTGCTGCTGCTGTTCGGCGTCGTCGTCGCGCGCGGCTTGGCGATCGGTCGCGCGGCGGAGCTCGCCGGACGGCAGTTCCCCGCCTTCCTCGCCTACGGTCTGACCGGCTGGATCGGTCTGCAGGCGCTGATCAACATGGCCGTGAACCTGGGGCTGCTGCCGACCAAGGGCCTGACGCTGCCGCTGCTGAGCTATGGCGGCTCCTCGCTGCTCACGGTCTGCGCCATGGTCGGCCTGCTGCTGCGCGTCGACTACGAGAACCGCAGCGAAAGCTTCGGTGCGGCGTCCGCGCAGGATCAGGACAGCGCCGCAAGGCCGCGGCGCCGCTATCGGGCGGCGGAGGCGCGGTCATGAAGCTGATGATCATGGCCGGCGGCACCGGCGGTCACGTCTACCCGGCGCTCGCCGTGGCGGACTACCTGCGCGAACGCGGGCACCAGGTCGTGTGGATGGGAGCGCCGGACAGCTTCGAGTCGCGCGTCGTGCCGGCACGCGGGATTCCAATGTGCTTCGTCAGCGTCTCGGGCCTGCGCGGCAAGGGGCTGCTGCGCCTGCTGCAGGCGCCGCTGCAGTTGCTGCGGGCGCTGCTTCAGGCGCTGGGCGCACTGCGGCGCGAGCGGCCGGATGCGGTCCTCGGCATGGGCGGCTTTGCCGCCGGCCCCGGCGGTCTCGCGGCGTGGATGACGCGCCGGCCGTTGCTGATCCACGAACAGAATGCCGCGCCCGGAATGACCAATCGCTGGCTCGCGCGCCTCGCCCGTGTGGTCATGGAGGCCTTCCCGCAGACCTTCGACGGCGCGCTCGCCGTGGGCAATCCGGTGCGCCGCGGCTTCGTCGACCTGCCGGCGCCGTCGCGGCGGCTGGATCACGATGGCGCGCCGCGGCTGCTGGTCGTCGGCGGCAGCCAGGGGGCCCGGGCGCTCAACGAGCGGGTGCCGCAGGCGCTCGCGCTGCTGTCGCCGGTCGAGCGGCCCGAAGTGCGCCACCAGGCCGGCCGCACGCTGGAGATCGCGCAGCGCGCCTACGCCGACAGCGGCGTCGAGGCCTCGGTGGAGGGTTTCATCGACGACATGCCGGCAGCGCTCGGATGGGCCGATCTGGTGATCTGCCGTGCCGGCGCGTCGACCATCGCCGAGCTGGCCGCGGCGGGCGTGGCCTCGGTGCTGGTGCCGTTTCCGCATGCCGTGGACGACCACCAGACACGCAACGCCGAGTACCTGCTTCGCGCCGGCGCCGCCGCGCTGCTGCCCGAGATGGATGCCACGCCGGCACAGCTCGCCGCGCTGCTGCGCGAACTGCTGGGCGACCGTCAGTGCCTGCGGCGCATGGGAGAGGCGGCGCGCGCCGTGGCGTGGACCGACGCGACCCGGCGGATCGCCGGGGCCTGTCTCGAGGCGGCGGGGGAGAGCGACTCGTGAGCAGCACGACCGGCAGACCCGCCGACCAGCATGCGCTGACCACGCGACCGATGCGCCGCGTGCGCCGCATCCACATGCTGGGTATCGGCGGTTCCGGCATGGCCGGCATCGCCGAGGTGCTGCTCAATCTCGGCTATGCGGTCAGCGGCAGCGATCTGCGCGAGAGCGCGGCGACACGCAGGCTGACGTCGCTCGGAGCGCAGATCCGTTTCGGTCACGACGCCGCCTACACCGCGGGTGCCGATGCCGTCGTCGTCTCGACCGCGGTCAAGGCCGACAACCCGGAGTATCGGTACGCGCGCGAGCACCGCATTCCGATCGTCCGGCGGGCCGAGATGCTCGCCGAGCTGATGCGCTTCCGCTACGGCATCGCGATTGCCGGCACGCACGGCAAGACGACGACCACGAGTCTGGTCGCCAGCGTGCTCGCCGAAGGGGATCTCGACCCGACCTACGTCATCGGCGGCAAGCTCAAGTCCGCCGACACCAACGCGCGCCTCGGTTCGGGGGCCTATCTCGTCGCCGAGGCCGACGAGAGCGACGCCTCCTTCCTGCACCTGTCGCCGATGATCGCCGCCGTCACCAACATCGATGCCGATCATCTCGAGACCTACGGGAACGACTTCCAGAAGCTGCGGGCGACCTTCGTCGAGTTCCTGCATCGCCTGCCGTTCTACGGGCTCGCCGTCGCCTGCGTCGACGACGCTGTCGTGAGGCAGACGCTGCCGGAGATCGGGCGACCGCTGCTGACCTACGGGTTTGCCGAGGATGCCGATCTGCGCGGCGTCGACGTCCGTCCCGAGGGCAACGGCGCGCACTTCACCGCGGTGGGCAGCGACGGCTTTCGTGCGGAGTTCCACCTCAACCTGCCCGGACGCCACAACGTGCAGAACGCGCTGGTCGCCGTGGCGATCGGCCGCGAACTGGGCGTCGGAATCGACGCGATGCAACGCGCGCTCTCCGGTTTCGAGGGCATCGGCCGGCGCTGCGAACAGCACGGGGCGCTGCACTTCGGCACCCGTCACGCGGTGCTGGTGGACGACTATGGCCATCACCCGCGCGAGATCGCGGCCACGTTCCAGGCCATGCGCGCCGCGCATCCCGAGCGCCGCCTGGTGGTCGTGTTCCAGCCGCATCGCTACTCGCGCACCCGCGACCTGTTCGACGACTTCTGTGCGGTGCTGTCGCAGGCCGACGTGCTGCTGCTCGCCGAGGTCTATGCCGCCGGCGAGACGCCGATCGACAACGCCGATGCACGCGCGCTGGCGCGCTGCATCCGCGCCCGCGGCAAGGTCGAACCGCTGCTGCTCCCCGGCGGTCTCGTCGAAGTGCCGGACGTGCTCGAGCGCGTGATCGCAGATGGCGATGTCATTCTGACCCTCGGCGCCGGCGATGTCGGGTCGCTCCCGCCGCAGCTGGTCCAGCGCTTCGGAGGTGCGGCGTGAACGCCCTCGCGACGGCACCGGTGCGCGGGCGCTTGCTGCGCGACGAGCCGCTGGCGCGGCACACGTCGTGGCGCGTGGGCGGTGCGGCGGACCGCTACTTCGAGCCGGCCGACCGGGACGATCTCATCGCTTTCGTGCGGGCGCTGCCGGCCGACGAGGCGGTCCTCTGGCTCGGACTGGGCAGCAACCTGCTCGTCCGCGACGGCGGCTTTCGCGGGACGGTGATCTGCCTGCACAACGCGCTCGACGAACTGCGGGTCGAAGAAGGCAGCGAAGGCCGCAGGCTTCATGCGCAGGCCGGCGTGCACTGTGCGCGTCTGGCCAAGTTCGCGGAGCGCGAGCAGCTTGCCGGTCTCGGCTTCATGGCCGGCATCCCCGGCACCGTCGGCGGCGCACTGGCGATGAACGCCGGGGCCTGGGGGGGCGAGACCTGGCCGCGGGTCGCCGAAGCGGAGCTGCTGTTCCGCGGTGGGCGCACCGACTGGATCGCCCGCGACGCCGTGCGCTACCGCTATCGCTACGTCGAGCTGCCGTCCGACGCGCTCGGCTTTCTGGCCGCCCGTTTCGAGGTGGAAACCGATGCCGACGGCGAGCACGCTCGCTACACCCGCGCCTCGCTGGCCCAGCGCAAGGCCACGCAGCCGGTGGGCAAGCCGAGTGCTGGCAGCACGTTCCGCAATCCCCCGGGCGACCACGCCGCGCGTCTGATCGAGGCCTGCGGCCTCAAGGGGCATCGGATCGGCGGCGCCGAAGTCTCGACGCAGCATGCCAACTTCATCATCACAGACGCGACGGCCCGTGCGGCGGACGTCGAAGCGCTGATCGCGCACATCGCGTTGACCGTCAGGGCGCAGACCGGCATCGAGCTGGTGACCGAAGTCCGGATCGTCGGCGACGCACGCAGCGGAGAGGACGCGCCATGACGGGCGCCTCCGTCCTCACCGGCCAGCGCAGGCGCGTGATTGACCCCGCGGAGTTCGGTCGCGTCGGCGTGCTGATGGGCGGCTGGTCCTCCGAACGGCAGGTCTCGCTGTGGTCGGGCGAGGGCGTCGTGGAAGCACTGCGCTCCCGGGGTGTGGACGTGACGGCCATCGATGCGACGCGCGACAACATCCTGCGCCTGCGCGAGCAGCGCATCGACCGCGTGTTCAACGTGCTGCACGGCACCGGCGGCGAGGACGGGACGGTTCAGGCAGTGCTCGACCTGCTGGGTATCGCCTACACGGGCAGCGGCGTGCTCGCCTCCGCGCTGGCCATGGACAAGCTGCGGACCAAGCGACTGTGGAAGGCCGAAGGGCTGCCGACGCCGGACTACGCGTGGCTGCGCGAACGCGCCGACCTGGACGCCGCCGCACGCCGCTTCGGCTACCCGTTCATCGTCAAGCCGTCGGAGGAGGGCTCCAGCGTCGGGGTCACCAAGGTGAAGTCGGCAGCACAGCTCGATGAGGCCTGGCAGGCGGCCCTGGGCGAGCACGGGCGCGCGGCGATGGCCGAGCGCTTCGTCAGCGGCTGTGCACTCGGCCACGAGTTCACCTGCGCGATTCTCGCCGGCGAGGCGCTGCCGACGATCCGCATCGAGCCGGACGGTGAGTTCTACGACTACCACGCCAAGTACGTTTCCGACGCGACGCGCTACCACTGCCCGAGCGGCCTCGACGCGGCCTTCGAGACGCGCATCCGCTCGATCTGCCTGCAGGCCTTCGAGCTCATCGGTGCCCGCGGCTGGGGACGCGTGGACTTCATGCTCGACGGCGACGGCCAGCCGTGGCTGATCGAGGTCAACCTCGTGCCCGGCATGACGGCACACAGTCTCGTGCCGATGGCCGCTCGCGTGCAGGGCATGGACTACGCCGATCTGTGCTGGGCCGTGCTCGAGACGACGCTGCCGCCGGTGGCGGGAGTCGGGCAGTGACGGCCATGGTCATGACTGCAGACGCCTATGACCGCGATGACGACGTACCGATGTCGTCGCGGCTCTCGCGGTTCGCGCTGGGCACGGCGGCGCTGTTCGCGGCCATCGCTTCCGTGTGGGCGTTCTTTCATTTCACCGGACTGGAGCCGGTGGCGCGATTGCAGATTCAGGCGCGCTTCGAGCGTGTCGACACCGCAGAGCTCGACGCTGCGCTGCGGCCGCTGCTGCAGACCAGCTTCGTCGAAGTCGATCTGCAGGCGGTGCAGCGGGCCGCCGGCGCCTTGCCCTGGGTCGCGCGGGCCCGCGCCGAGCGCGAATGGCCGGCGACCGTGCGCGTGCGCATCTGGGAACGCGTACCGGCGGCGCGCTGGAGCGGCGACGTGCTCCTCGACGAGAACGCCGCGCGTTTCGACCCCGCAGGTCGCGAGGTCGGTGATGCGCTGCCGCGTCTCGCGGGTCCCGAAGGCAGCGAGCGCCGCGTGCTGACGATGTACACGCAGCTGTCGGCGCGCCTGGACGGCACGCCCTTCGCACTTGCCGGCCTGCAGCAGGACGCCCGCGGCGACTGGACGGCGACCACGGCCGACGGCATCGAACTGCGCTTCGGGCGCACCGACCCGCTGCTGGGCGTGGACGTGCTGCTCGGGCCGGCAACACGGGCGCTGGGGCCGCAGCTCGCCGACGTCCGGCACATCGACCTGCGCTACACGAACGGATTCTCGGTGGGTTGGCGGGAGCCGGCTGCCGCTACGAAGAGGAACTGAACACCATGGCACGACGAGAAGAACGCAGCCTGCTGGTCGGACTGGATGTCGGCACGTCGAAGTGCGTGGCGGTGGTCGGGCAGGTCACGCCCGACGGGCGCGTCGAGGTGGTCGGCAGCGGGGTGCATGCCTCGCGCGGCATGAACCGCGGCGATGTCGTCAACATCGAGCAGACCACGCAGGCGATCAAGCGCGCCGTCGAGCAGGCGGAGCTGATGGCCAACTGCAGCGCCAAGTCGGTCTACGTCGGCATCTCCGGCACGCATATCCGCAGCCTCAACTCGACCGGCGTGGCGCCGGTGCGCGCGGGCAGCGTCTCCGAGCGCGACGTCGACAGCGTGATGGATGCGGCGCGCGCGATCGCGATTCCGGCGGACCAGAAGATCCTGCACGTGATTCCCCAGGAGTTCGTCGTCGACGGCCGCGAGGGCATCCAGGATCCGGTCGGCATGCACGGGGTGCGCCTCGAGGCGAAGGTTCACATCGTCACCGGCTCGATCTCGGCGGCCCAGAACATCTACAAGTGCGTCGAGTCCTGCGGGCTGAAGATCGACAAGCTGATCCTGCAGCACCTGGCATCGAGCTATTCGACCTTGCTGCCGGATGAGCGCGACCTCGGCGTCTGCATGGTCGACATCGGCGGCGGCACGTCCGACATCGCGGTGTTCAAGGGCGGCACGATCCGCCATACCGCGGTGCTGCCGATTGCCGGCAACCAGGTCACCAACGACATCAGCGTCGCGTTCCGTACCCCGGGGCCTCACGCGGAGGAACTCAAGGTCAAATACGGCGTGGCGCTTCCGCAGTACGCCGCCGGGCACGAGGAAATCGAGGTCAAGGGTGTCGGCGACCAGCCACCGCGGCGGCTGTCGCGGCTGACGCTGGCCGAGGTCATCAAGCCGCGATACGAGGAGCTGTTCCACTTCATCCGCAAGGAACTGCAGCGGGCCGACTGGTTCGACGTGATCGCCGGCGGCATCGTCCTCACCGGCGGATCGGCGCAGATGCCGGGCGTCGTCGAACTCGCCGAAGAGGTGTTCGACCTGCCGGTGCGCCTCGGCGCGCCGCACAACGTCGACGGACTCAAGGACATCACGCGCGATCCCGCCTACGCGACGGCGGTCGGACTGCTGCTCTACGGACGCCAGAGCCGGCCGCAGCCGGCACCGACGCCGATGCAGGGCGTCGGCTACTGGTTGCAGCGTGCGGGCGACTGGTTCAAGGGCAGTTTTTAATTAGAAATAATTAATGAATTTTTATTGACATTAGCACAGTTGGATTTTAGTATAGATTCACGGCGTAATAGATAGAAAAAAACATCGGGCCGGGCCGCGGACTCCCTCATCGGAGATCCCGGTGGGTGAATGCAACACAACGCGCCGGGCGGCGCAGGAGCAGTGAAATGGGCGGACAAGCACGAGAGGTATTCGAACTGGAAGACGGCCAGCGCAAGCGCGCGGTCATCCGCGTCATCGGCGTCGGTGGCGGCGGTTGCAATACGGTCAACCAGATGGCGCAGGCGGGGATCGAGGGCGTCGACTTCGTCTGCGCGAACACGGACCGCGATCACCTGGAACGTTGCGTACCGACCAACCAGCTGCAGCTGGGCGTCGAGATCACCCGCGGGCTGGGCGCTGGCTCGAATCCGGAGATCGGCCGGCAGGCGGCCGAGGAAGACCGCGATCGCATCCGAGAGATGATCGAGGGTACCGACCTGCTGTTCGTGACCGCCGGCATGGGTGGCGGTACCGGTACCGGCGCCGCGCCGGTGATCGCGGAGATCGCCAAGGAACTCGGCATCCTCACCGTGGCGGTGGTCACCAAGCCGTTCACGCACGAGGGCAAGAAGCGCATGGCCGTGGCGATGAAGGGCGTCGACGATCTGCGCCAGTACACCGATTCGCTGATCATGATCCCGAACGAGAAGCTCGGCCTGGTGCTGGGGACCAAGATCACGGTCCTGAACTGCTTCAAGGCGGCCAACGACGTGCTGCAGAACGCCGTTCAGGGCATCTCCGACCTGATCACGCGACCGGGCCTGGTCAACGTCGACTTCGCCGACGTGCGCACCGTGATGACCAACCGCGGCATGTCGATGATGGGTATCGGCGAGGCCAGCGGCGAGGGGCGTGCAGAGAAGGCGGTGGAGATGGCGCTGTCGAGCCCGCTGCTCGACGACATCGAACTGCACGGCGCCCGTGGCCTGCTGGTCAACGTGACTTGCGACGAGTCCCTGACGATGGAGGAGCTGGAGTACATCAACTCCCGCGTCTCGGAGATCGCCTCCGACGAGGCCGACGCCAAGTGCGGCATGTCGATGAACCCGAACCTCGACGGCGTGTTGCGTGTGACGGTCGTCGCCACCGGCCTGCCGGGCAACAAGCACATGCCGGCGGCTGCCGTCGCGCCGCAGCAGAACCCGAAGGTCGCGCAGTTCGTGCGGCCCGAGCTGAACGTGCCGGCCGGACCGGCGATGCCGCCGCTGGGTTCGCCCAAGCTCGACATCCCCGCCGTCCATCGCCAGCAGCGCAAGTACGCCGCCGGCGGCGGCAGCGCGTTCCCGCTCGGCCTGGACGAGGACATCATCAACATCCCCGCCTTCCTGCGGAACCAGGCCGATTGAAGGCCCGAGCGAACAGGGCCCGACGCACCGAGGGCCCGACGGACTGACCCCGGCAACGGGTTCAGACGCGGTTCATGGCCAACCGGCAGTCCGCCCGCTGCCGGCGCCATGAACGGCGGGTGTGCGAACCCGTGTTAAAGTTATCGGTCACAGGAGCGCAGTGCACCACCGCACTGCGCTTTTTTTGACCGGGTACCATCTGTCGAATGGTCAGACAACGAACACTCAAGCAGGCGGTTCGCGCCAGCGGCATCGGCCTGCACTCCGGGCGCAAGGTCTACATGTCGCTGCTGCCGGCCGGGCCGGATACCGGCATCGTTTTCCGCCGCACCGACCTGCAGCCCGTGGCCGAGGTCCCCGCGGACGCGCACCTGCTGCGCGAGGCGGTGATGTGCAGCACGCTGGTCGCGGACGACGGCGCCAAGGTCATGACCATCGAGCACCTGATGTCGGCGTTCGCCGGCCTCGGCATCGACAACTGCATCGTCGAGCTGTCGTCGCCGGAGGTTCCGATCATGGACGGCAGTTCGGGGCCCTTCGTGTTCCTGATCCAGTCGACCGGCATCCACGAGCAGGATGCGCCGAAGCGCTTCCTGCGCATCCGCCAGCCGGTGCAGGTCGCCGACGGCGACAAGTGGGCACGCTTCGAGCCCTTCGACGGGTTCCGTCTGTCGTTTTCCATCGATTTCCGTCATCCGGCCTTTCGTGCAAGCGCGCAGAGCGCGACGGTCGACTTCTCCACGGTGAGCTACATCGGCGAGGTCAGCCGCGCGCGCACCTTCGGCTTCATGCGCGAACTGGACACCCTGCGCGCGGCCAATCTGGGCCTCGGTGCCAGCCTCGACAATGTCGTCGCCCTCGATGATTACCGCGTCGTCAACCATGACGGGCTGCGCTACGACAACGAGTTCGTGCGCCACAAGATCCTCGATGCGGTCGGCGACCTGTACCTTCTGGGACATCCGGTCATCGGCGCGTTCACGGCCTACAAGTCCGGTCACGCCCTCAACAACAAGCTGGTCCGGGCGGTGCTGGAAGACCCGGCTGCCTACGAGATCGTGACCTTCGAGGATGCCGCCCGGCCGGCGCCGATCAGCTTCGTCCGCGGAGCCGCCGCCGCCGCCTGAACACCGCCATCGCGGTCATTCAGGGAAAACCCGCAGTTTCAGCCACTTGGCTTGCGCTGGACAGCGACTGGCCGATACACTCGGGCAGTCGCGTCCGCGGGGATCGGGCGTACCTTCATTTCGATGCGGGTACAGGCGCACTGATGGTGCTTTTGCAGCCAGGCCAAGAGGGACGGGCCGTGGCCGCGCAGCGGGATCAGTGCAGGGGCGGAAGCGACGTAAGCCACGACGGTGTCGCCGCGCATGTTGGCGATGCGGACGTGGCGTACCCATGGTTCGTCGCACCAGTCGCGCAAGGCGCGATTGATTTGAGCCAGCCGCTGAGCGCGCGCCAGTAGAGCGCCCGC
The DNA here is from genome assembly GCF_003201205.1 of Sinimarinibacterium flocculans. GTDB lineage: Bacteria > Pseudomonadota > Gammaproteobacteria > Nevskiales > Nevskiaceae > Solimonas > Solimonas flocculans. The sequence goes on along the minus strand of NZ_QICN01000003.1, from coordinate 104,307 downwards.
AGGCGGCGTGTGTTGGTTCAGGAATTGCCTGAGGGGAAGGGGATCGGTTCGTTCGGGGCACATGGAGCAGTAATGGACATCATTGTCGTCAGCCACACGCGTGGCCGTACCTGGCGCATTGCGCTGGACCCACGCCGCATCATCTGCTGGCTGCCGCTGGTCGCCGTGACCACCATCGTACTGTCTCTGGGCTTCGGCGCGGGCATGCTGATCGGCGGACGCTCCCCGGATCCCGAACGCCCCTCCAGCCTGCCGTCGAGCCTGCTGGCCACGTGGTCGAGCGAAGTGCGTACGCAGCGCACCGCCCTGGAGCAGGCGCGCACCGAAGCCGAGCGCAATTCGGCGGCCTTGGCACGTCGCATCGCCCAGCTCCAGGCGCACGTCATCCGGCTGGATGCGGCCGGCCAGCGTCTGACTGAGATCGCCGGCCTCGACAGCGGCGAGTTCAGCTTCGGCGACCAGCCGCCGATCGGTGGCCCGGAGTCTGCCGCGCTGCCCGAAACCGGACTCGATTCGCTGCTGGCATCCCTGGGCAGCTTCGAGCGCCAGCTGTCCGATCGCGAGCGCCAGTTCCGCGTGCTCGAGGACCTGCTGCTGGCAAGCCGCCTGCAGAAGGAAGTCCGCCCCTCGGGCTGGCCGATCGAGGGGGGCTGGATCAGCTCGCTGTTCGGTGTGCGCACCGATCCGTTCACGGGACGGCGGACGCGGCACATGGGCATCGACTTCGCCGGGCGCGAAGGGTCGAACGTTCTCGCGGTCGCCGCCGGCATCGTGACCGAGGCCGGGTCGCGCGACGGCTACGGCAACCTGGTCGAGATCAACCACGGCAACGGCTACACCACGCGTTACGGGCACAACAGCGCGATCCTCGTGAAGCCGGGTGATCGCGTCGCCAAGGGGCAGTCGATCGCGCGCGTCGGCTCGTCGGGTCGCGCCACCGGGCCGCATGTGCACTTCGAGGTGCTCTTCAACGGCGTCATGGTGAACCCGGAGCAGTACATCCGCGCGGCGCGCTGAAGCGGACCCTGGTCCGCCGGCCTTGAATCGTCCGGACCCCGCCCCCAAGTCGAGGGCATAATAGGGGGCTCCGGTCGTTCCACGCCGCTGCACGCGGCTCAAAGCCAAAACTATGGTCAACAATCTGCTGGCTCGCGTCTTCGGGAGCCGGAATCAGCGCATTCTCAAGCGTCTCGACCGTCTCGTTTCCGCGGTCGGGGCCCTCGAAACGCGCTATGCCGCGATGGGCGATGCCGAACTCGCCGACCAGACGCGCGTGCTGCGTGAGCGTCTGGGCAAGGGCGAGACGCTCGATCAGGTCCAGGCGGATGCCTTCGCCGTGGTGCGCGAGGCGGGCCGGCGCGTGCTCAACATGCGCCACTTCGACGTCCAGCTGATCGGCGGTGCGGTGCTGCATGACGGCAAGATTGCCGAGATGCGCACCGGCGAAGGCAAGACGCTGGTCGCGACGCTCGCGGCCTATCTCAATGCGCTGCCCGGCAAGGGCGTGCACATCGTCACCGTCAACGACTATCTCGCACGGCGCGATGCGGACTGGATGGGACGCATCTTCCGCTTCCTCGGACTGACGGTCGGCGTGATCAGCTCCGGGCAGTCCGGCCAGGAGAAGCGTGAGGCCTATGCCTGCGACATCACCTACGCCACGAACAACGAGCTGGGCTTCGACTACCTGCGCGACAACATGGCGTTCTCGCTCAAGGACAAGGTCCAGCGCGGACAGAACTACGCGATCGTCGACGAGGTCGACTCGATCCTGATCGACGAGGCGCGTACGCCGCTGATCATCAGCGGTCCGACCGACGACGATCCGGAGCTGTATCGCAAGATCAACGCGCTGATCCCGCGCCTCGTGCGCCAAGCCGAGGAGGACGGGCCGGGCGATTTCTCGCTCGACGAGAAGTCCAAGCAGGTCCACCTGACCGAGGACGGGCACGAGAAGGTCGAGGCGCTGATGCGCGAGGCCAAGCTCCTGGGTGACGACGACAGCCTCTACGACGCGGCCAACATCATCCTGCTGCATCACCTCAACGCGCTGCTGCGCGCGCATCATCTGTACAAGCGCGATGTCGAGTACATCGTGCGCAACGGCCAGGTCATCATCATCGACGAGTTCACCGGTCGCATGATGCCGGGCCGGCGCTGGAGCGACGGCCTGCACCAGGCGGTCGAGGCCAAGGAAGGCGTGCAGATCCAGCAGGAAAACCAGACGCTGGCGAGCATCACCTTCCAGAACTACTTCCGCCTCTACGACAAGCTGTCCGGCATGACCGGCACGGCCGATACAGAGGCCTTCGAGTTCCAGAGCATCTACAAGCTCGAAGTCGTCGTCGTGCCGACCAACAAGCCGATGATCCGCAAGGATCAGGGCGATCTGGTCTACATGACCGCCAAGGAGAAGTTCGACGCCGTCATCGCCGAGATCAAGGGCGCGCACGAGCGTCACCAGCCGGTGCTCGTGGGCACGGCCAGCATCGAGACTTCCGAGCTGCTCTCGGGGCTGCTGAAGAAGGAAGGCATCCGCCACGAGGTGCTCAACGCCAAGCAGCACGATCGCGAGGCCGAGATCGTCGCGCAGGCCGGTCGACCGGACGCCGTGACCATCGCCACCAACATGGCCGGCCGCGGTACGGACATCGTGCTCGGTGGCAGCCTCGAGTCCGAGCTGGCGCAGATCCCCGAAGACGACACGGCAGCGCGCGAGACGGCGAAGGCGGCCTGGGTGCAGCGGCATCAGCTCGTGCTGCAGGCCGGTGGTCTGTACGTGATCGGCTCCGAGCGCCACGAGTCTCGTCGCATCGACAACCAGCTGCGCGGCCGTTCCGGCCGCCAGGGCGACCCCGGCGCCTCGCGCTTCTTCCTGTCGCTCGACGACACGCTGATGCGTATCTTCACGCCGCCGCGCATGCGCGCGATGCTGCAGCGGCTGGGCATGGAGCCGGGCGAGGCCATCGAGCACCGCTGGGTGACGCGGGCGATCGAGACGGCGCAGCGCAAGGTCGAGGCCCACAACTTCGACATCCGCAAACATCTGCTCGAGTACGACAACGTCGCCAACGACCAACGCAAGGCGATCTACGAGCTGCGCGACAGCGTCATGGGTTCGGAACGCGTGACGGCGATGGTCGACGAGATCCGGCCCGACGTGGTCAACGCGGTGATCGACGCCTACATCCCGCCGCAGACCCCGGAAGATCTCTGGAACATCGACGGTCTGCAGGAAACGCTCAAGCGCGACTTCGTGCTCGACCTGCCGATCCGGCAGTGGCTCGACGACGAGCACGACCTCAACGAGAAGGGCCTGCGTGCCCGTATCGTCGAGCGTCTGGCGCAGGGCTACGCGGCCAAGAAGGAGCAGGTCGGCGCGCCGGTGCTGGAGCACTTCGAGAAGGCAATCATGCTGCAGGTTCTGGACAACCTGTGGCGCGAGCATCTGGCGTCGATGGACTACATGCGCCAGGGCATCCACCTGCGCGGCTATGCGCAGAAGGACCCGAAGCAGGAGTACAAGCGCGAGGCGTTCGCGATGTTCAACGAGATGCTCGCGCGCTACAAGCACGATGTGACCTCGATGCTGGCGCGCGTTCGCATCCAGACCGAGGCGGAAGTGCGCGAGGTCGAGGAGCAGCGTCGGCGCCAGGCCGAGGCCCGCGAGCGGCAGATGCAGATGCAGCACGAAGCGGCGCCCGGCGTCGAGTCCGCGGCGGCGCCTGCCGCCGAGGCGGCCGGTGCACAGGAGGCCGACACCGGTGCACGGCGGCTGCAGCAGGCCCCGCCGCCACCGCCGCGTCCGCAGACCGTCGTGCGCGAGGTGCCGAAGGTCGGGCGCAACGACCCGTGCCCCTGCGGCAGCGGCAAGAAGTTCAAGCACTGCCACGGCGCGCTGATCTAGGCGTAGCTTCCAGCGTGTAGTTTCCAGTTTCCGGAAAACGCAGCGGCGGGTTCTTCGACTGGAAACCGGATACCGGAAACCGGAAACTGCCCACATGGCCGTCAACCTCGCTGACCCCCCTGCGCTGCTGCCCGTGCCTGGCGTGCGGCTCGGCACGGCCGAAGCCGCGATCAAGAAGCCCGGGCGACAGGATCTGCTGGTGATCGAGCTGGCGCCGGGTAGCCGCGTGGCCGGCGTGTTCACGCAGAACGCCTTCGCCGCCGCTCCGGTGCGTCTCTGCCGGGAGCGTCTGGCAATGACGTCGGCGCAACGTGCCCTGCTGATCAATGCCGGAAACGCCAACGCGGCCACCGGCGACGGCGGGCTCGAGGACGCGCGCAAGACGACCGCTGCGGTCGCCAGCGCCATCGGCTGCGGACCTGAGCAGGTTCTGCCGTTCTCGACCGGCGTCATCGGCCAGCGGCTTCCGGTGCAGCGCATGCTGGAGGCCGTGCCGAAGGCGACGGCTGCATTGACGGCGGATGCGTGGAATGCCGCTGCGCGGGCGATCATGACGACAGACACGGTGCCCAAGGGGGCGAGCCGCCGCGTCGCGACATCGCAGGGCGAGATCACCGTCACCGGCATCGCCAAGGGTGTCGGCATGATCGAGCCGCACATGGCGACGATGCTGGCTTTCATCGCGACCGATGCACGCCTGACCGCGGCTGCGGCCGACGCGATGCTGCGCGCCGCCGTCGACGACTCGTTCAACTGCGTGACCGTCGACAGCGATACCTCGACCAACGACGCCTGCGTTCTGTGCGCCACGGCGCAATCGGGCAGCAGCGACATCGACGTGGGCGATGCCGACTATGGTCTCGTGCTGGAGGCCGTGCGGGCGCTGTGCATCGAACTGGCCCAGGCGATCGTGCGTGACGGAGAGGGCGCCACGCGCTTCATCACGGTCCGCGTCGACGGTGCCGCCAGCGTCGCCGAAGCGCGCCGCGTCGCCTATGCGATCGCCAATTCGCCGCTGGTGAAGACCGCCATGTTTGCCGGCGATGCCAACTGGGGTCGCATCATCATGGCGATCGGCAAGGCCGGCGTGGACGGACTCGATCCGGCGCGCGTCGGTGTGCGTCTCGACGACGTGATCCTGCTCGAGAACGGCGAGCCGCACCCGCACTACGAGGAGGCGCGCGGCGCCGCCGTGGTCGCGAAGCCGGAGTTCACGATCGGCGTCGACCTTGGTCGCGGCGAGGCGCGCGCACGCATCTGGACCTGCGACTTCAGCTACGACTATGTGCGCATCAATGCCGAGTACCGCACCTGAGGTCCCGCCCGGAGCATCGTCGTCGCGTCCCGTCATCCGTGTCGCCGCCGGTGTGCTCAAGCGCCCGACCGGCGAGGTCCTGTTCACGCAGCGGCCCGAGGGCAAGATCGCGGCAGGCTGGTGGGAATTTCCGGGCGGCAAGATCGAGAGTGGCGAGGCCGGTTTCGATGCGCTGACCCGCGAACTGGAAGAAGAGCTCGGCGTGCGGGTGCGCGAGGCGCACCCGTTGATCCGCTTCCGCCACGACTACAGCAACCGCACGGTGCTGCTGGAGACCTGGCTGGTGACCGCCTACGACGGCGAGCCGCAGTCCCGCGAGGCACAGGCCCTGCGCTGGGTGGTCCCGGAGGCACTGACGGCGTGGCCCCAGGCCCTGCCGACGGTACTGCCGATCGTTCGGGCGCTGACCCTGCCGGTCGAGTACGTGTTCACGCCGCCGGGCGCCGGCGCGGACGACATCGTCAACGGCCTGTCGCGACTGCCGGCCGGGAGCCTGCTGCGCTTGCGACTGCCGGACCTGGACGATCTTCACTATCACCGCATCGCCGAAACGGTCGCGCCCCACGTGGCTGCCGCGGGGTTGCGCTTGGTCCTGGACCGGAGCGCGTCCGAGGCGGCCTCATTGGGGGCTGCGGGTTGGCATGCGACCGCCGCGGTCCTGCGCCGGATGTACGCGCTGCCGGCGGCGCCGGGGTTGCGGCTGGCATCGGTCCACGACGCGCAGGACCTGCGCTGCGCCCAGGATCTCGGATTCGACGCGGCCGTGCTCGGAGCGGTTCTGCCGACCGCCACCCATCCGGGTGCGGCGACGCTGGGGTGGGGCGGGTTCTTCGCCGTTCGCGCGCACGCCGCACTCCCGGTTTTCGCCATCGGTGGGGTCGGGCCGGGTGCGCTGGCCGATGCATTCCGGGCATGGGGGCAGGGCGTCGCGGCGATCTCGGCGTACTGGCCCCGGCGCTGAGTCGTCCCGTCGTACGGGTTGGCGTGTATCCTGCAGGAATCACAGTTAGAATCGGACGCTAAGGCATCCGGCGTTACCAAGGTTGGGGGAAAGCATGCGCGGGTTACTCAAGGCCGTTTCGCTGTGGTTGTTCGGCTTCGTTGCGCTTGGCCTGTCGGCCTGCGGCAGCGACAGCACTTCTCTGTTCGTCGTGAGTGTCCAGGTCACGCCGGCCACCGCGTCGGTCGCACCGGGCGAATCGACCCAGTTGCAGGCCAAGGCGGTCTACTCCGACGGGACGGAGACCGACGTCACCGCCCAGGCGCAGTGGACGACCTCCAACCCCAGCGCCGTTGCGGTGAACAAGGGGACCGTCATCGGCGTGCAGCAGACCGCCGCGCCTGTCACGATCAGCGCGACCTTCGACGGCGTGCTCGGAACTGCGACGATCAATGTCGTGCATGTCGTGCGCATCGACGTCACACCTGCTTCCGCCAGTGTTGCCAAGGGTGCGACGCTGCAACTGCAGGCGGTGGCCACCTACTCTGACGACACGACGCGCAACGTCACCACGCAGGCGACGTGGTCCTCGACCAATCCGGGTGTCGCCACGGTCAGCGACGCCGGCACCGGCAAGGGGCTCGTCACCGGTGTGCAGCAGAGCGCGACCGCGGTTTCGATCCGCGCGAACTTCGATCAGGTGCAGGGCGCCGCAAGCATCACTGTGGGACCGGCCGAGCCGGTCAGTGTCGAGGTGTCGCCAGCGGAGTCGACGGTTGCCAAGGGTACTGCGACGCAACTGCAGGCAGTTGCGACCTACACGGACGACTCCACCCAGAACGTCACCACCATGGCGACCTGGACGTCGAATGCCCCGCAGTTCGCGGCCGTTGGCAACAGCGCCGGAGGCAAGGGGCTGGTCACCGGAGTCGAGCAGCGCGACGCACCAGTCACGATTTCGGCTGCACTGGAAGGACTGACGGGGAGCGCATCAGTGACCGTTGGCCCGCCGCTGGTCGTTCGCATCGAGGTGGCGCCCACGACCTTGTCGTTACCGAACGGCACCTCCGGGCAGTTGGCGGCGACGGCTGTCTACACGGACAACAGCACCCAGGACATCACCGACGAGGCGGAGTGGAGTTCCGCGGCGCCGGCCGTCGTGGCGGTCGGAGACAGCGATGCGGGCAAGGGAGAGGTCACGGCCCTCGCACTGACCTCCACGCCGATCACGATCACCGCAACATTCGGCACGTTCTCGGATTCGGCGGATGTCACCGTCACCGAGGCACTGCTCGACGAGATCCAGATTTCCCCGGCAAACGTCGAGGTTCCGAGTGGTCTGACCGAGCAGTTCAATGCAACTGCGATCTTTACCGACGGCAGCACGCAGGACGTTACCGACACGGCGGAGTGGGGTTCCTCCGACCCGACCGTCGCCACGATCGGCGATGAGGCGGATGACAAGGGCCTGCTGACGGCCGTGTCGGCGGATCCCGATCCGATCACGGTCTCGGCGATGGTTGGGGATGTGACTGGCACCACGCAGGTCACGGTCACCTCGGGTGTGCTGCAGCAGATCGATGTCCAGCCCGCAAGCGTTTCGCTCCCTCGCTTCGGGTTCCAGGCGCAGTTCACCGCGACGGGAACGTTCAGCGATGGTGAGACCGTCGATTTGACGTCCCAGGCGATCTGGGAGTCCTCGGCGGACGAGGACATCGCCACGATCAGCAACAGCGAAGGTCAACGTGGCGTCGCGACGTCCGGCGACACCGCCGGGACGAGCCAGATCACTGCGACGGTCGGAGACGTCACCAGCGCACCGGCGACACTCACGGTTACCGAAGCGACCCTGCAGTCGGTCGAACTGCACGCCAATGACGATGACGAGCCGGAGACGGAGCTGTTCCTGAGTCTAGGAAGGACGGTCAATCTGCGCGCAGTGGGTGTGTTCTCGACCGGTTCGGGCGGGCTGTTCGGTGGCGGAACGACTTCGCGTCGAGACATCACGCAATCGGTGACCTGGGCTTCCGAAAACGACGAAGTGGCGACGGTCAGCAACGCTTCATCGTCGAAGGGGCGCCTGGTGACCCAGTCACCGAGCGCGACGGCTGTCGAGATTTCGGCAACGATCACTATTGGCGGCGTGACGCGCAGAGGATCGCTGGATCTCACCGTAAGCAATGCAGCCTTGGTCTCGCTCGACGTCAGCGCGTCGACGCAGAAGCTGGCGGGCGGCTTCCGCACCCCGCTCACGGCCATGGGTACCTTCGGTGATGGCTCGACCGCAGACGTTACGACGGAGGTGACCTGGGTGACCGGTGACTCCAACGTGGCAACGGTGAGCAATGTCGCCGGGCAGGAGGGCGTGGTCAAAGGCGGCGCAAAGGGGACGGTGACCATCACCGCGAAGAGGCCTGGCTCGACGGTCGAGGATAGCGTGCAGCTCACGGTCACCGATGCCGTGCTCCAGCAGATCAGCGTTTTACCGGGCAACACGTCGATCCGTCAGGGCGAAACCCTCGGCTACGCCGCCAACGGACGCTTCAGCGACAACTCGACGCTGGATCTGAGTCGCTTCAATGGCGTTGCCTGGTCCTCGTCGGACGCCAATGTAGCGGTCGTTGACGCGGCAACCGGTGTGGCGACCGGTCGAGCGCAGGGCGGCCCGGTGCAGATCACCGCGACGCGCGGCAGTATTTCCGGCAGTGCCCAGCTCAGGGTGTCGGGCTATGCACTGGCCGACGTAGTCATCGTGCCGCAGAGCCCGGAGGGCTGCGCGGGGGACACCGCGCCCCTGGAGCGTGTGCCGAGCGGGTTTGCTCGTCGGTTCTTCGCCTGCGCGAGGTACTTCAACGGCACGGTCGTCAATGTCACTGCCAACGCACAGTGGACGTCGCAGGCGACCAACGTCGTCACGATGGGCAATACCGGTGCGATCAAGGGTCGCGCGGCAGCGGTTGGCGATGAGGGTGAGCAGGGTGTGATCCGGGCCAGCTATTCCGATGACGGCATCACCGCAGCGGGCACGTATACGATCTCCGTGATCGACGGCGATATCGAGTCAATCGTGATCCAGGCGGACTCGGAGTTGGGCGGTGAATTGGGCGAAGGGACCGTCGTCAACTTCACTGCCTTGGCCGACTTCTCCGACGGTAGCGACGGGGTCAACATCACCGAGAGTGCCACCTGGACGTCGTCCGACGTCGCGGTCGCGACGATCAGCAATACTGATGGGGCGCGCGGCAGGGCTACCGTGGTGGCGGTCGATGAAGACGATCCGATGCCGCCGACGGAGGCCGACATCACGGCCAGCGCGGGCGGGGTGACCAGCAACGCGCTCACGATCCAGCGCGACAACGGCCCCTGAGTGTTCGCTCGAAGCCGGCGCCCGTTTGCGGGCGCCGGCTTTCTTCATGGTTCAGGCAGATCGCTGGTCCGGCGGAGGCAGACTCACCTCACATGCGGGGGGCACCTGCGCGTGGCGCCGTTCTCAACCTGAGCGGGAGGGGTCGGCCAGGGGCTCCTCGTCCGCCGGGATCGCTCGCTCGCCGCTGAACCAGGCCCCCAGATCGACCAGCTTGCAGCGTTCGCTGCAGAACGGGCGCCAGGCATTGTTCGCGTCGAGCCGCGCGGACTTGCCGCACTGCGGGCAAGCGGCGATGCGCGCCGTGTTGCCCTTGCCTCGTGAGGGGTTCACAACGCGCAGAACTGGATCTGGAAGCCGACGTCCGTAGTCGCCTGCTGGGCACGCGCCGCCGCGTCGCGCGCGTTCATGAAGCGCACGGTGCAGCGATGCTTGCCGGCGCTGATCTCCGGATACACCCCGGACTGCTGTGCGACGAGGACGCGGATGAGCTGGCACGGACCGGGCGGGGTGACGATATACATGCCACCGCGCCCTTCGGCCGGCTGCGGCTCGACGCTGGCGCGCAGCAGGCGCAGGTACAGCCCGATCGCATCGGTGAATGGCTTGATGTCGGCGCGCCACGCGTCGAGGTCGCGGCGCACGCGCTCGTAAGGCTGCGACAGCCAGAAGTGATAGTGCGGCAGGTCGAAACCGCAGGTGCCGCCGGGGATGCCGGAGCGGTTGAGAATGCCGTTCAGAAAGTCGCTTTCGCGCAGCAACGAGCCGGCGAACTGGGTGGCGAGTTGCTGCAGACCGTTCTGCGCCCGGGTGATCTCGCCGAGGATGTCGCCGAGCCGGTCGCGGTCGATGTTCGGGCGGGCGGCGAGCCGCGTCAGGTGCGTATGCTGATCGGTCAGTTCCTTGAGGATGTCGTTCTTCAGATCGGAGCGGGACAGCACCACCAGCGTATCGAGCATCGTGTGCAGTGTCGCGCGCACGCCGAATTCGCTGTGGTCCCGGCGGTGGTGCTCATGCTGGCCGAACAGAAATTCCAGCCGCAGGAACGTCCGCACCCGCTCGGTCAGCGGCTGCTCGAAGGCAATAGATTCTCCCGCCTGAGACACGCAGAGGCCCGATTCGCCACAAAAATTCATTGTGAACTAGATCACGGGGTCGGGCAAACGCAAGCCCGGCGCTGTGGGCGTCCCCCGTGCGGCAAGCTGCAGATAGAAGCGGTGCAGGCGCTCCACCTGGGCGCGGACCAGTGTCAGCGCGCCTTCGTTCAGGAGCACATCGTGGGCCGCCGCCAGCCGGCTGCTGCGCTGCAGTTGCGCAGCGAGCATGCGCTCGGCGAGCACGACGTCGATGCCGTCGCGGCTGCAGAGCCGCGCCTTCTGGGTCTGCTCGGCGACGTCAACGACCAGGACGCGATCCACCAGATCGATCATGCCGGCCTCGACGAGAATGGCGACGCTGAGCACGCAGTACGGCGCCGTCTGGGCAGACCGCCACGTGTTCATCCGCTCGCGGATCCGCGGGTGAGTGATCGTCTCGAGCCGGCGCAGTTGTTGCGCGTCGGAAAAGACGTGCTCGCGCATGCGGCGGCGGTCGAGCGTGCCGTCGGGCAGCAGCATCTGCGCGCCGAATTCGCGGGTGATCTCGGCAAGGGCAGGTGATCCCGGCTCGACGACCTCGCGCGCCACCTGATCGGCGTCGAGTACGGGAACGCCCAGCTCTAGGAATGCGTTCTGGACAGTGGATTTGCCGCTGGCAATGCCACCGGTCAGGCCGATGGTCAGGGAGGTGCGCATGGGGCGCCTGCTGTGGGGTCCAGGCGACTAGTCTGCCGACCTGTGTCCCGTGCGCAAGCGCGGCGTCAGGCGGCCTTGCGTGCGCCGCTCAGTGGCGTGACCTTCTGAGAGGCCTGGTTCAGATGATCGAGCTGGACCCAGCGCACGACCTGGATGCGGCCGTTCATGTCCTCGGTCAGCGCCGTGCAGGATTCGACCCAGTCGCCGCAGTTGTAGTAGGTCACGCCGCCGATGTCGCGGGCGTCGGCGTGATGGATGTGACCGCAGACCACGCCATCGAAGCCGCGGCGGCGACACTCGCGAGCCAGGGAGTCCTCGAAGGTCGAGACGATGTTCACGGCCGTCTTCACGTGCTGCTTGGCGAAGGCCGACAGCGACCAGTAGCGCATGCCCAGCATCGCACGCGCACGGTTGAACCAGAAGTTGAAGCGCATCGTCCCTTCGTACAAGGCATCGCCGGCCATGGCGATCCAGCGGTGATACCGCGTGATCACGTCGAACAGGTCACCGTGGATGACGAGCAGGCGGCGTCCGTCGGCGGTCTCGTGCACCGCCTCGTTGACCAGCCGGATGTTGCCGATCTCGAGCTTGTAGTCGACGAACTTGCGCAGGAACTCGTCGTGGTTGCCGGTGACGTAGAACACCTTGGTCTGCCGCTTGGCCTTGGTCAGGACCTTGCGGACCACGTTGGTGTGCTCCTGGGGCCAGTACCAGCCGGAGCGCAGTTTCCAGCCATCGATGATGTCGCCGACGAGGTAGAGACGGTCGCAGGTGTGGTGCTTGAGAAAATCGACCAGGTGCTCGGCCTTGCAGCCGGGGGTTCCGAGGTGCACGTCCGAGATCCAGATCGCCCGGTAGTGCGTCTTGCCCTGTTCCTTGCGGCGGTTCGTGGGGCGTCGCTTGCCTGTTGCGCTCATCCGCATGTTCCTGATTTCACTGATCTCATGATCCCGAGCGCGGGTGTGCGGTCGATGACGGTTGCATGAAGATTGTGTGACACGTGCGGAATCCGATGCGCCACCGCTTGACACTGAACGCCGTTCATATAAAGCTGTAGTGAGCGGCGTTCATTACCGTGCTACGAGGAATCATGATGGCAAGTCTGATGGCAAGAATCCGCGAGATGCTCAGCGCGCAGGCCCACCACGGCCTCGACGAGATCGAGGACCCGGACGTCATGGCCCAGCAGGTCCTGCGCGATCTGACTGACGATCTGCAGTCGGCACAGCGCGCACGGGTGGTGGCGATGGGGGCGAAAAAGCGCCTCGAGCAGGAACGTGCGCAACTCATGGAGGACGCCGACGCCTGGGAAGCCAGGGCCGAAGCCCTGCTGCGCGCCGGCGACGAAACGGTCGCTCGCCAGGCGCTGCAACGCGCCGTGGCGTCCCGCGCGCAGGCGCAATCCCTGGAACGTCCGCTGACGTCCGCCGACCAGTCGGTGCAGCGCGTACGGCTGCAGGTCGAGCAACTCAAGCGGGAACTTGTCGAGGCGCAGGCCCGCGCCACGCAGATTCGCGCCAGCCAGCACGCCGCCGACGCCGCGGGAGCAGCGCTGCAGTTTCGTGACCACTACAGCCGCGCGATGGAACGTGCGCAGAAGATGGATCGTCTGGCCCGCCGGGCCGGCGGCCTCGAAGCGGAGGCCGCCGCGGCGGCCGAACTGGTCGAGGAGGCCCAGAGCCTTGAGCGGGACGCCGACCGGGTGACCTCCGCCGCGGAGGTCGAGGCCGCGATGGCGGCGCTCAGGGCTCGCGTGAACGCGGCATCGCCCTCTTCGTGAGCTTGAAATGAATATTGTTCACAACATGGTGGAAAGCGCCCGACACGGCGCACGCGCCCTGCACGGTACGCTGCGCCTGCTGATCGGTACGCTGATCCTCGCGGGTCTGTGCGTGCTGTGTGCCGATGCGCAGGCGCCGGGCCGCTGGTTCGGCGCGTTGATCGCACATTTCTGACAGGAGCCCGATCATGGAGATGCAGTACGACAGCACCCGATTCGATTCCCCGGCCTGGGTGTTCTTCGTCAAGGTGTCCTTCGCTTGCGCGCTGGGCGGCATGCTGTTCGGCGTCGTGATGATGGGTGACGTCCCGATCTGGATGCGCGGCTATCTGGTGCTCGGCACCTTGTTCCTGACCGGCGCCACCTTCACGCTGGCGAAGACGCTCCGGGACCAGTTCGAGGCGGGAAAGCTGATCAACCAGCTCGCGCAGGCACGCACCGAGAAGCTGCTGAAGGAGTACGGCGTGGAGCGGTGAGGCGCCCGGCGGATTGGGAGCGCCTCAGCCGGCGGCGAGTCCCGCGGCGAAGGTCGACACGAGTTCGTCGCTGTAGCGCTCGAAGTCGCGGTTGCCGGCCCACTTGAACTTGCCGCTGACCGCAAGCGCGGCGATGCCGTGGACGCCGCCCCACAGCGTCGCTGCGGTCTGGCGCAGGCGCGCGGGCGGCGCGCCTGGCAGCAGTGGTGCGAGATTGGACTCGACGAGTTCGAACATGCGCTTGATGCGCAGCTCGCCACTGACGCGCGGCTCCATGGCCGGCGGCAGCTGGTGCTCGAACAGCATCCGGAAACGGTGCGGGTGGCGTTGCGCGAACTCGATGTAGGCTGCGGCCAGCGCGCGCAGGCGGGCGAGCGGCTCGTCGATCGCCTCGCTGCGGTCGCGCAGGTGACCGTAGATGGCGTCGGTGGTGCGTTCGTTGATGGTGGCGAGCAGGTCGTCCTGGTTCTGGAAGATCAGGTACAGCTGGCCGACCGTGTAGCCGATGGCATCCGCCACCTTGCGCATCGACAGGCCGCCGAAGCCTTCGCGCACGAGGATCAGCTCCGCGGCGGCGATCGCCATGTCGCGCTGCTGTTCGCGGGAATGCTGGTTGCGTCGGCCCATGGCACATTGTATCGCTGTTCTGAACGTTGTCCGTTTTCACGGGCAGCGGCGCCTGCGCCACTGCAGTAGCATCGCCCGGCCATGTCCGACGACTCCCACGCCGCGCTCCCGCCCCAGATCGGCCCGTTTCGCATCCTGCAGCTGCTCGGCGAGGGCGGCATGGGCCGCGTCTATCTGGCCGAGCAGGACCACCCGCGACGGGAGCTGGCCCTCAAGGTCCTGCGTGCCACGGCCGGGCCCGACGCGCAGCCGCGCTTCGAACGGGAGGCGGAGTTGCTTGCCGGTCTGGAGCACCCGGGCATCGCGCGGATCTACGCCAGCGGTACCGCGCAGACGCCGGCCGGGCCGCTGCCGTATCTCGCCATGGAATACGTCCGCGGCCGCGATCTGATCACTCACGCGCGCGAGCATGCGCTGCCACTGCCGGAGCGCTTGCACCTGCTGGCTGCGGTGTGCCGGGCGGTGCACCACGCCCACACCCAAGGCGTGATCCACCGCGATCTCAAGCCGGCGAACATCCTCGTCGACGATCAGGATCAGCCGAAGATCCTCGACTTCGGCGTCGCGCGCGTTATCGGCCACGAGCAGTTCACGCGGATGACCGCAGCGGGTGAGATTCTCGGCACCCTGCCGTACATGAGCTGGGAGCAGTTGATCGGCGATGCACGCCTCGACGCACGCAGCGATGTCTACGCGCTGGGTGCCGTCGGATACGAACTGCTCTCGGGCGCGCCGCCCTATCCGGGCCTGTCGCAGACCACGCTGCTCGGCGCGATCGAGATCGTGCGCAACAGCGACCCGCCACGTCTGTCGCGCGCGGTACCGTCGGCCGCCGGGGATGTCGAAACCATCGTCATGAAGGCCCTGGCGCGCGAACCGGCCCGGCGCTACGGGTCCGCGGCCGAAATGGCCGCCGACATCGAGCGCCATCTCGCGCATCAGCCGATCACTGCGAGACCGCCGACGGCGCGCTATCTGCTGGGCCTGTTCGTGCGCCGGCATCGCGCGCTGACCGCCGCCGCCGGCATGATGGCGGTGGCGCTGCTTGCGGCCACGGCGGTTTCGCTGCGGTTCGCGTGGTCGGAGGCGCGCGCACGCGCCGAGGCCGAGGAGCGCTCGGCGGAGCTTGCCGCCGTCAACGACTTCCTGCGCGACATGTTTGCGGCGGCCGACCCGGAACGCGCACTCGGCGAACGTCTGACGGTACGCGACGTGCTCGATGTCGCCAGCGGCGAGATTGAGGCCGATCCGTCGCTGCCGGCAGCGGTGCAGGCACAGTTGCAGCGCACGCTGGGCAATACCTACGTCAGCCTCGGGCTGGCAGCGCGCGGGCTCGAACTGCTGGAGGCTGCCGCCGGCGCCACGCGCGATCCGGAGACCCGCGACCGCCTGCGGCTGGAGCAGGCGCAGGCGCTGAAGGCAGCGGGCCGCGAAGCGGAGGCGCGTGCGCAGCTCGAGGAATGGCTGCCGCAACTGACCGCCGCCGGTGCGCCGGCACGGCGATTGCGCCTGGCTGCGGAAACCGAACTCACGGAGATCCTTGCGCTGCAGGGCTATCCGGATCAGGCCGAGGCGCAGTTGCGGCAGACCCTGCCCGAGGCCGAGTCCGCCCTCGGCACGCACGATGACGTCACGCTGCAGGCAGGCTACAACCTCGCACTGACCCTGCATCACCTGACCCGCTACGACGAGTCCGCCGAACAGGCGCAGCAGGTGATCGAGCGGCTGCGGTCGCGCTACGGCGCGGGCCATCCGCGCGTGCAGCTCGCGCGGGACGTCATCGCCCTGAACTACCGCGAGCAGGCGCGCTATGCCGAGGCCGAGGCGATCTATCGCGAGACGGTCGCCACCCGCCAGCGCGTGCTCGGCGAGGATCATCCGCAGACGCGCGCCGCGGAGGTGAGTCTCGCCGCGATCCTCGCGCTCGACGGCCGCGCCGGCGAGGCGGCGTCGGTGGCACGCGTGGCCCATGAAAGTCTGCGGCGTCAGCTGGGCGAGGACGCAGAGCTGACGCGCAACGTCGCCTCGCTGCGGGCCTACACCGTCAGCGAGACCGGCGAATGGACGGAGGCGGCCGACATCTACCGTGGCCTGATCGCCCAGGCCGAGGCGAATCCCGACGGTCCCACGGTCACCGATCTGCCGGACTACAACAATCTCGGCAATGCCCTGAAGCATCTCTCCCGCTACGACGAGTCGGTCGCGGTGTTCGAGACGCTACTCCGGCATGCCGAGCCGCTGGTCGGTACCGACCATCTGCACTACGCGCTGTTCCAGATGAACTATGCCGACGGGCTGGTGCACCTGGGTCGCACGGCGGCGGCGCGCGCCGCCTACGAGCATTCGATTCCGGTACTGCGTCGCGATCTGGGCGACGAGCACCCGCGCACGCAAAAGGCGATCACCGCACTGGCCGCGCTGCAGACGCGCTGAGCGCGATCAGCCGCGCCGCCAGCGGTGCCAGCGCTCGACCCAGCGCAGCAGCCGTTCCGGTTTATGGGCCTGCTTCCAGCGGCCGGCAGCGTACTTGTTGGCCTCCGCCAGCGTCGGATAGATGTGGATCGTGCCGAGAATCTTGTTCAGGCCGATGCCGTGGCGCATCGCCAGCACGTATTCGGCGATCAGCTCGCCGGCGTGCTCACCGACGATAGTGACGCCGAGGATGCGGTCCTTCTCCGGGACCGTCAGCACCTTGACCATGCCATGTGCCTCGCCATCGGCGATCGCACGATCGAGATCGTCGAGGCCGTAGGTCGTGACTTCGTGGGCAATGCCCTTTTCGCGCGCCTCGGTTTCGTTGAGGCCCACGCGGGCCACCTCGGGCTCGGTGAAGGTCGCCCAGGGAATCACGCGGTAATCGACGCGGAAGCGGCCTCCGCGCAAGGCCAGCAGCGGTCCGAAGAGGCTGTTGACCGCGGCGTACCAGGCCATGTGCGAGGCCGTGTGCGTGAACTGGTAGGGGCCCGCGACGTCGCCGCAGGCCCAGATGTTGGGAAAACTGGTCTGCAGGTACTCGTTGACCTCGAGCGTGCGGCCGGTCCTGACGCCGAGTTCCTCCAGGCCGTAGCCGCCGAGGCGGGAGACGCGCCCCACGGCGACCAGAATCTCGTCGAAGCCGACGCGCAGCGGCCCGTCGTCCGCTTCGCAGACCAGCCACTTCTGACCGTTCTCGATCACCACCGACGTGGCCCTGGTGCCGACGCGTACGTCGATGCCCTCGGCGGCGAAGCGGGCCTGGACAGTGGCGGAAATCTCCGGGTCCTCGCGCATCATCAGCCGCGGCAGCATCTCCACCTGTGTGACCTTGCTGCCAAGACGCGCGAAGGCCTGCGCCAGTTCACAGCCGATCGGCCCGCCACCGAGCACGACCAGTCGTGCCGGCAGCTCGCGCAGGTCCCAGAGGTCTTCGGACGTGCGGTACCCGGCTTCCCGGAGTCCCGGTATCGGCGGCACGAGCGGTTCGGCGCCGGTGGCGATGACGATGTCGCGCGCGGTCAGGCGCCGGCCGTCGACGTCGACCGTCCACGGGTCCACGAGGCGCGCGCGACCTTTTATGCACTCGACGCCGAGCCCGGTGTAGCGCTCGATGGAGTCGTGGGGTTCGATCGCGCGGACGACCTCCTGCACGCGCTCCATCACCTGCGCGAATACCGGGCGCGCGTCCACCGGCGCGAGGCCGAACTCCTCGGCGCGGCGCATCTGGGCCGCCAGCTTCGCCGAGCGGATCAATGCCTTGGACGGCACGCAACCCGTGTTCAGGCAGTCACCGCCCATGCGATGCCGTTCGATCAGCGTGACCCGTGCTCTGACCGTTGCCGCGATCAGCGCGCTGACGAGCCCGGCCGAGCCGGCGCCGATGACGATGAGGTTGCGGTCGAAGTGTCGGGGCCGACGGTAAGGGGCATAGACGCGGCGCGCACGGACGAGATCGACGAGCCTGCGCGCGATCAGCGGGAACAGGCCCAGCAGTACGAAGGCGCCGAGCAGTCCCGGCGAGAGGATGCCGCCGACCGACTCGAGTTGCGCGAGCTGGGTGCCGGCATTCACGTAGACCGCGGTGCCGGCGAGCATGCCGATCTGCGAGATCCAGTAGAACGTCCACACGCGGATGCGCGTCAGCCCCATCAGCAGATTGATGACGAAGAACGGGAACAACGGCACCAGCCGCAGCGTGAACAGGTAGAAGGCGCCGTCGCGTTCGATGCCGGCGTTGATGGCGCGCAGACGCTCCGCATAGCGCCGCTGGACCGCCTCACCGGCGACGAAGCGTGCAACCAGCATGGCCAGTGTCGCACCGATGCTCGATGCGAAGGACGCCAGCACCAGTCCCCAGCCCAGTCCGAAGATCGCGCCGGCGGCCAGCGTCAGGATTGCCGCGCCCGGCAGCGACAAGGCGGTGACGGCGACATAGATCGCCACGAACGCGAGGCTCGCGGTCAACGGCTGCGCGTCGCGCCACGCCAGGATGACCTCCCGCTGCGCCTTGAGCGCATCGAGCGACAGGTACCGGCCGAGATCGAACGCGAACCAGGCCGCGACCAGTGCGGCGACCGCGGCGAGGACCAGCAGTCTGGCCGGTTTCATGGGGGTGCCCGATGAGTGTGCCCGCCGCGGATTGTGAGCCGTGCCAAACGAACGGGCCACCCCGCCGTTGAGCGGGGTGGCCCGGGGAGAACCGCCTGGAGGCGATCAGCCGCCGTTGCCGCAGAGCACCGACAGCAGCGGCAAGCCGGCGAAGGGGCACTCGCTTCCGCCCAGACCGCCGCCGCCGATGCCGCCGGCGAGCGAACCGATCACGGTCTCGACGATGTCGAGCACCGGGGCCAGCGGATTGCCGGGGTCACCGCTGCCGACGCCGGCGAGGGCATCGGTCAGGGGCCCGAGCAGGGCCGGCAGCAACTCGTTCTCGATCGGGTCGAGCAGCGGGTCGAGGGCACCCCCCAGCGTGTTCGCGAGCACCGGCGTGCTGACCGTGCCGACGGTCTGCCCGAGCAGCGCGGCGAGCTGCGCGGCTCCGCCTTCGATCTGGCTGCTGATCAGACCCGGCTGTCCGGCCTGTGCCTCGAAGTCGCGTACCGGCACGACGTTGGTCAGCAGATTGACCAGGGTGTTCTCCAACAGCACCTGCAAACCGTTGCCGGTGGCGACGCCGTCGTAGGCCAGCGCGGCTTCGAGCAGGGCGGCGGTGTCGTCGAGTGCCGTCGACAACGTCGTCAGCGCGGCGCCGGCCACCGGTGCCTCATAGGCCTCGGCGGGGACCTGGGCGAGGCCGCTCTGCAAGGCCAGGTTGAGCTGCGAGATGGCAGCGGCCACCGTCGTCAGCTGCAGGTCCTGACCGGCATTGCCGCTGCCGTTCACCACCGACGCGATCTGGTCGAGCACGGGGCCCAGTGCGGCTCCGAGCGGCGCCAGCGGTGTGCCCTCGAGCGGATTGACCCCGGAGTCGATGCGATCGAGGGCGAGGATGTCGGCCGTGCAGCCCTCACCGAGACCGGCCAGCGATTCGAGCAGCTGGGTCAGGTTGGCGGCCAGCGAGCCGAGCGCGGCAGTGAGTGCGGCCGGGTCGGGGTTGAGCGGCGTGCCGCCGCCGCTGAGCAGGGTGGCCTGCAACTGTGCGAGCACGGTGTCGCCGAGGTCGAGCACGTTGTAGGTGACGGTCTCGTCGGCGCACTGGATCACGCCTTCGAGCGGCGTGCCGGCAGCGGCGTCGGCCAGCGGGCCGAACACGCCCGAGCTGACCTGATCCTGGACCGGGTCGAGCGGGCCGGCGACACGGGAGACGACGATGTAGTCGGTGCCGGTGCCTTCGGGGGGTGGCGGGGTGTTGTCGCCTCCGCCCCCGCCGCCTCCGCCACAGGCACCGAGCAACAGGCCGGCGCCGGCGATTGCGGCGGTCGCAAACTTCTGGGACATGGTGAACTCCTCGTAGGTGATGCGTTGTAGGGTGCTGCGTCGGTGAATCGACTCTACGAGGGACAGGGCGTAGGACGATTGCCATCGCCTGCGAACGGCATCGACGGGCGCATCAGTGGTCGATTGCGTCGACGTCAAGGCCGCTGGTCGCCGGCGAAAGGCGGCCTGTCGGCCACACCCGGGGAACCGCCGACGGACGCGCCTTGCGCGTCGTCGGGCAGAACCCGACACGGTGCCCCCGGCCATCGCTGGCTACACTAGGGGCCGGAACCGGGGCGAGGGGTCGTCATGGATGTGTTCACGATGGTGGTGCTCATCGTGCTGATCGTGTCGGTCGGCACGGCCGCACAGAAGTACATCAAGACGCGAGGGCAGTCGGAGCGCGGATCGAGCGCGCAGGACGCGCGGATCGCGAAGCTGGAGGAGCGGGTCCGGGCGCTGGAGACGGTGGTCACCGACCACGGCTTCGACCTCAAGCGCGAACTGCGCGAGCTGGAGCGCGGCTGAGGGCAGAGGGACCGCATGATCGCGCTGTCGGACTACGCGCGGGTCGTCGTCTTCACCGGGGCAGGCATGTCGGCCGAGAGCGGCGTGCCGACCTACCGCGGGCGCGGCGGCATCTGGCAGCAGTACGACTACGAGGACTACGCCTGCGAATCGGCGTTCCGCCGCCATCCGCAGCGGGTTCTCGATTTTCACGAACTGCGTCGCGAACAGGTGCTCGGCTGCGAGCCGCACGCCGGTCACGCCCATCTGGCGTCGCTGCAGCGCACGCATCCGTCGCTGTCGATCGTCACCCAGAACATCGACGGCATGCACCAGCGTGCCGGTGGCGCCGTCGCGGCGGAACTGCATGGCAGCCTCTGGCGCCTGCGCTGTGCGCAGCACGGCGTCGTCGAGGACGCCGCCGCCGGACGCTTCGTCCGACGCGACTGCACCCAGTGCGGCAGGCCGCTGCGGCCCGACATCACCTGGTTCGGCGACATGATCGACGAGGCGGTGTTCGCGCAGGCGCGTGCGCTGATCGAGATGTGCAGCTTGTTCGTCTGCATCGGCACATCGGCCGTCGTCTGGCCGGCGGCCGGCCTGATTCCCTTCGACGTTCGCCAACGCCCGCATCTGGTCGAGATCAATCCGGAGCCGACCGACGGCTCGGCGCGCTTCGACCGGGTGCTGCGGGCATCGGCCTCGGCGCTGCCGGAACTGCTGGTCCCTTGACCGATCGCGCAGGCACGCCATCGGACCCAGCGCCTGAAGCCGGTGACACGCCAGCCAATGCGGCGCGGGTGGGGGCGCGTGCCAGAATGCGCGCCGGCCTTTCCCGAGCGCTGCGCATGCCCCGCGTCAAGACCAACGGTATCGAGATCGAAGTCGAGTCCTTCGGCCAGGCCCGGGATCCCGCGATCCTGCTGATCATGGGGCTGGGCGGGCAGATGGTGTTGTGGCCCGACGACTTCTGCGAGCGGCTCGCCGGCGCCGGCTATCGCGTCGTGCGCTTCGACAATCGCGACATCGGCCTGTCGACCAAGCTCGACGGGCTCGGCAGGCCGCCGCTGCTGCGCAACGGCATCGCGCACACGCTGCGACTGCCGGTGCGCGCACCATACCGACTCGACGACATGGCACTGGACAGCGTCGGCGTTCTCGATGCGCTCGACATCGAACGGGCACACGTCGTCGGCGTGTCGATGGGGGGCATGATCGCGCAGCTGCTCGCGGCCCGGCACGTCGGCCGCGTCGCCAGCCTGACGTCGATCATGTCGAGCAGCGGACATCGCGCTTTGCCGGGGCCGCGCTTCGACGTGCAGCTGCGCCTGATGAAGCGCCCGGCGCGCCTCGACCGTGAGGGTCTGATCGCACATGGCATGCAGACCTGGCGGATGATCGGCAGCCCGGGCTATCCCGAAACGGAGGCCGATCTGCGCGACAAGGTCGCTCGGCAGATCGACCGCAACGTGCACCCGCAGGGTTTCGTTCGCCAGATCAGCGCGATCATGGCGTCGGGCAGCCGTGCACCGCTGCTGTCCCAGGTGCGCGCGCCGACGCTGATCATCCACGGCAAGGCCGATCCGCTGGTGCCGGTGGCGGCAGCCTACGACCTGAAGAAGCGTCTGCCGCAGGCGCGATTGGAAGTGATCGAAGGCATGGGGCACGACATGCCGCGTGCACTGCTGCCGCGCATCGAGCAGATGATTCTCGAGCACGTCGGCATCAGCGCAGGCGAATCGCAGTCGCGCCGCTCCGCTTGAATGGCATGACCATGCAGCCGGCGTGGCGCATCGTCGCCGCCACCGGTGTCGCGCAGCTGTTGGCCTGGGGCAGCAGCTACTACCTGCTCGCGATCCTCGCGCGGCCGATGGCCGCATCGCTGCAACTGCCGCCGCTATGGGTGTACGCGAGCTTCTCCGCGGCGCTGCTGGTGGCCGCGGCGCTCGGGCCCTGGGTGGGCGCACGGATCGATCGTCATGGCGGCCGTCGCGTACTGCTGGCGTCGAACGGCCTGTTCGCGCTGGCCTTGCTGGTGCTCGCGCTCGCGCAGGATCGGTGGACGCTGCTGGCGGGCTGGCTGTTGATGGGGGCGGCGATGCCGATGGGCCTGTACGACGCCGCGTTCTCGACCATGGTCGGGTTCTACGGGGCGAAGGCGCGTCGCGCCATCGTCGGCATCACGCTGATCGCCGGGTTTGCGAGCACTGTCGGCTGGCCGCTGACCGCGGCGATCGAGGCGCACGCCGGCTGGCGCGCCGCATGCCTGAGCTGGGCGATGCTGCATGTGACGGTGGGCGCGGGGATCCACGCCTGGCTGCTGCCGTCGGCGGCAGCCGCCACCGCGCATGCGGGCGGCAGCGCCTCCGCGCCCGCCGAGGCTGCGGGCGCGCCGCCGGCGCGCACGCTGTGGACCCTGGCGGTGGTGTTCACCGCGAGCGGGTTCGTGTTCGCGTCCATGGCCACGCACCTGCCGCGCGTGCTTGAACTCAGCGGCTGCACGCCGGCGGTCGCCGTGGCGGCCGCGTCTCTAGTCGGTGTCGCGCAGGTGATCGGGCGGGTCGCCGAAGCCGGCTGGCTGTCGCGGCTGCACCCGCTGTGGACGGCGCGCCTGTCCAGCGTGCTGCACCCGCTGGGGGCGACGCTGCTCGGCCTGTTCGGCGCACCGCTGGCCTTCGTGTTTGCCGCGCTGCACGGGGCCGGCGTCGGGATCATGACCATCGTCAAGGGCACACTGCCACTCGCGCTGTTCGGCCCGGCCGGCTTCGGCCGGCGTGCCGGCGTGCTTGAGGCGCCCGCGCGCGTCGCTCAGGCCACTGCGCCGATGGTGTTCGGCGTGCTGCTCGATCGCTGGGGCGACGCCGCCTTGTGGCTGTCCGTCGCCGCCGGCGCCATCGCGGTCGCGGGCGTGTTTAGTCTGCGCTCGCGCGGCTGAACGAAACAAAAAAGCCGTCGGCGAGCGACGGCTTGCGTAGACCGCCGCAGCCCGGTCAGGACTTCTTCGCGGATTTCTTCGTGGCCTTCTTTGCCGCCTTCTTGGCAGGCGCTTTCTTTGCGGCCTTCTTCGTCGTCTTCTTCGCAGCCTTCTTCGCCGGCGCCTTGGCGGGCGTAACTTCGGACTTGAGCAGGTCGAGGAGCTTGTCGACGGCCGAGGCCACCGGCGTGCCCTTCACCGCGCTCTTGAACTGATTGACGCGATCCTCGTGCGACATCACCCAGTTCAGCGCCGCCTCGGCTGCCTTGCTGCGCAGTGCGCCGATCTGCTTCTTGCGCGATGCGGCGGCGGAATCGAGTTTCTTGCGAAACGCCTTGAGTTGCGATTCGAACGCTTGCTTGGCCATGCGACGGACTCCCTTTGCAGTGGAGTTTTGAGCATATGCAGTTTGTGTGCCGCCCGCCAGCATCGGGCAGGCGCGACGGACCTCAGATTCCCATCGAGCTGAGCGTGTCGACGAAGCGACGCAGGAGCGCCGCGGCACGCGGATGATCCGCCTCGAACTCGGTCACTGCTTCCTGCATGCCCTGCTGGAACGACTCCTGCGGTTCGCTAGGGTGATGCTCGTCGAGCTGCGCGTCGATTCTCGCGACCAGCTGCTGCAGGCGCTCGCGACCGGGGGCGTCGGCCGGCAGGCGGTCGAGTTCCTGCCTGAGTTCGTCCACGTGCCGCTGCAACTGCTGTCTGTCCATGTGTTCCGCTCCATCGGATGTGCGACCGCATTCTTGGGGACAGGATCGGGACTGTCCATCGTTCCCCTCGAAGCGGGGATTGGGGCTGCGCCCGGAACCTGCCTAGAATCCGGCGCGCCCGCTTCGGGCGCATTCATGTCGGAGCGTGTGTCATGCAATGGGCAGGCGTTTTGAACTTTCGTGCGGCGCTGCTGGCGTCGGCACTGTACGGTGGCGTTCTCGCAGCAGCGCCGGTAGCGGCCGGTCAGCAGGACTTCACCCTGTACAACGAAACCGGCGTCGACATCTACCAGCTCTACGTGTCGCCGGCGTCGACCGACCAGTGGGAGGAGGACGTGCTCGGCGTCGACGTGCTCGAGGACGGCGATGCGGTCGACATCAGCTTCGACCGCGACGAGGACGCCGACTACTGGGACCTGATGGTGGTCGACGGCGAGGGCAGCAACATCCAGTGGTACCGGCTCAAGCTGACGGAGATCTCCGCGGTGACGCTGCGGATCGACGACGGAGAGGCGATCGCCGAAGTCGAGTAGCGTGGACGGGGAGCCGGGCGACCGGCTCCCCGCCTGCGGTAGGCTGGATGCCGACCGCCAGCGACCACGGGTGCCATGGAACGGACGATTGACTGGGCGAGCCGACTCGACCTCGCCGCGCATGCCGAAGGGGGCTACTTCCGGCGCATCTACACCGATCACCGCTCGCAGGGGCGCGGCGACGATGCCAGGCCCTGGGCGACGTCGATCCACTACCTGTTGACGCGCGATGCGCCGGTCGGCCGGCTGCACCGCAACCGGTCGACGATCCTGCACTACCTGCAGCACGGCGGTCCGGTCGAATACGTGCTGTTGCCGGCGCCCGGCGTGTGCCGGCGCATCGTGCTCGGATACGGCGACGGGCAGGACCTGTTCCTGGCGGTCGACGGCGGTTGCTGGAAGGGATCGCGGCTGACGGGCGATGCCACGCATGCCTTGGTCAGCGAGGTGGTCGTGCCCGGGTTCGACTACGCCGACCACGAATTCATGACTGCGGACGAACTCGGACGCAGCCACGCGGCGTTCGCGGACGGACTGCAGGATCTGGTGCGCTAGCCGCGGGGCGCGGGCATACTTGCCCCGACCGACTGCCGGATCGCACCCAGGATGAAGCTACCAGCCCTTGCCGCCGTGTTCGCGAGCGCGGCGCTCGCGGGTTGCGCCGTGACCGATTCCGGTCCGCCTGGCGGGCCGGTGGATGCCGGAGTGCTCGAGTGGCGCGATCTGCGTCGCCTGCCGCAGCCGGCCCCGGTTCCGCCACTGTCCTACGGCACCGAGCCGCATCAGACGGGCGAGCTCCGGTTGCCGCCGGGTGTTCCCGGACCCTTCCCGGTGCTCGTGCTGGTGCGCGGACTGTGCTGGGAGGCCGCGGTCGACCGCGACTACCTGCGGCCGCTGGCCGACGCGCTCGCCACGCTGGGCGTCGCCACCTGGACCGTCGACTACCGCTCTCCGGAGAACGGCGGCGGCTGGCCGGGGACTTTCCTCGATGTCGCGCGCGCCACCGACCATCTGCGGGTTCTGGCGCAGACCTATCCGCTCGATCTCGGGCGTGTCGTCGTCGCCGGTCACGCGAGCGGTGGTCAGCTTGCGCTGTGGCTGGCGACGCGACGACGGCTCAAGCAGGGCGATGCGCTGTTCATCCGCGACCCGCTCGCGGTGCGCGGCGTGATCGGCCTTGCGGCGATCACGGATCTCGATGCGCAGCGCGATGCCGGCGACGCCGGTTGTGGCGATGCCGTCGATGCGCTGCTCGCCGGCGCGCCCGATGACGCGCTCAAGCGCGTGTCGCCGGCCAGCCTGCTGCCGCTCGGCGTGCCGCAGTGGTTCGTGCATGGCGCCCTCGACACGCGCGTGCCGGAAGCCGAGATCATGGCCTACGTCGAGCGCGCCCGTCGCCGGGGCGACGCGGTGACGGTGGGCATCACCAGCGCCGCAGGGCACTACGAACCGGCCGCGCCCGGCAGCGCCACGTGGATGACGCTGCAACAGGCCGTCATCGATTCGCTGCTGGAGTAGCCGGACCCGTCGACGCCAGGAGCCTGGGCGGTAGGCACCGCGCAGGCGAAGCAAAGCCATTTCGAGACAGGTTTCGCGTTGATTCGAGGCCGATAGCAGGGACTATTGGCCGAGAAGCAGGGCGGAAGATGGCTGAAATGGCGAAGTTGCAGCCGCGCGCGTTCCTGCCGCCCAGGCGCCTAACGCTCGTCGGCGAAGGCTTCGGCGAGAAAGTCGTGCATCGTCGCGAAGGCGCGCCGCGCGACGCGGGCGTCGTACATCGACTTGCCCGGCGTGTTGGCGTCCGGATCGGTGAACGAATGCACGGCACCGCCGTAGCGGACGAGTTGCCAGTCGGCGTCGAGCGCGCGCATCTCCTCGAGGAAGGCGTCCACCTGTTCCTGCGGGACGTAGGGGTCCGCATCGCCATGCAGGGCCAGGATGCGCGCGCGGATCGGCTCGCTCCCGATCGTGCCGGGCAATGACAGGTTGCCGTGCAGCGATACCGCGGCGTCAATGTCCAGACCGGTGCGCGCCAGTTCCAGCGCCGTCGCCCCGCCGAAGCAGAAACCGATTGCGGCGACCTTGGAGACGTCCGCAGGAAGACGCAGCGCCGCGACCTGCCGCACGGCGGTGGCGTGGGCGGCGCCGGCGCGTTCGCGCAGCAGGGCGCGATTGCCGTACAGCGCAGCGACGGCCTTGCCGGCGGCCTCGCCGTCGGCCGGCTGGCGCTCGGCGCCGTACATGTCGGCCACGAAGACGACGTAGCGCTCGCCGGCGACTTCGGCGGCCTGTCGGCGGTTGGCTTCCGTGGTGCCCAGCCAGTTCGGCACCAGCACCACGAGCGGGCGCGCCGTCTTCACGGCATCGTCGTAGTAGAAGAAGCCGCGGTGGGGGTGGCCGTCGATGTCGTAGTCGACGGCCTTCTCGACCACGGCTGCGGACACGGGCATCGCGCTCATCGTGCCGGCGGCCAGCAGCAGGCGTGCAAGAATCTTGAGGGGCATCGGTTTCTCCTGGGACAGGGGGATCGACGGGAGCAGCGCATGCGCCGGCGGGACTGGCGGAACGTCAGCCGAAGACGACGACCGATTGCCGGCTCAGCGCCGCCAAGCGACCGTCCGGCGTCCACATCTGCGCGCTCTGGCCGAGGTAGCCATCGGCGCCGGCCGTGACCTCGGTATCCATGCGCCAGAACGCCTCGGCGGCAAAGTCGGTGCGCTGGTCGAACAGCTCCAGCGTCCAGGTCATCGAGCTGGCCATCACCGGCTTGCGCAGGATCGACAGGCCGGGCGAAGGCACCGTATCGGCCAGGGCGATCAGGTGAGTCTCGTCCATTGGCTGCGGTTCGCGGTGGCGCACGTGAATCCGGGTGTAGGGCTCGGCGCTGCCCTGGAACGGGAAGCCGCCGCGCGTCCAGCGCATGACGAAGTGTCGTGTGAAGGCCGGGGTGACCCCTTCGATGTAGGGGAACTCGCGTTTCGGATCGGCGGCTTCGCCGGGATCGACCGGGGTGGCCGCAACGCTCACGGCGGAGCTGCGATTGCGTCCGAACACGGCGACGACCAGGCACAGGGTCTGGTCGCCATCGACGATGCGGGCCTCGGCATGGACGGTGGAACCGCCGGTCCGCAGGACCTGCGCGCGCAGGTGGACCGTGCCGGCGGGCACGGGTGCGATGAAGGTGGTCTGCAGCGTGCGCAGCGGCAGGTCCGGGGGAACCAGGTCGCGCAGGGCGCGGACGCACATCGACGACTGCAGGCCGCCGAAGGCCGTGCGTCCCTGCAGCCAGTCGTCGCCCAGCGCGATGGACCAGCCGGCATCCGTGCGCTGCAGGCCGGCGAGTAAGTCGGAGTAGATCATGCGGACGCGGTCGAAGCGGGGGGTGGCGGCATGATAGTCGCAACACCGGTTTCTGCCGGCGGCGTTCCGCGATCCGATTCGGGACGGACTGAGGGAAAACCCCGGCGAACGTAAGATTATCCTACGTTAATGTAGGCAATGGCCTACTCGCGGCAAGGGGTTGTCGCGCGGGGACAAAGACTTCGGGGATTGGGAGAGAGGCATGGGGATTCGAGCGCGCGCGGCGCGGTACGCGGCGGCCTGTCTGTTGGTGGGCTCTGCAACGGTCGGGGCTCAGGACGAAGCCGCCGAGGCGACACTGGAAGCCGGAACCGACGCCGAGGTGATCGCCGTCGAGCCCTTGCGCGAGGCTTCGCCGGCGCCCGAGCCGGCGATCGACGATGGCCTGGCGCGGCTCGACACCATCGAGGTCACCGGTTCGCGCATCCGCCGCGCGGACTACGAGACGGCGCAGCCGGTGTTCGTACTCTCGCGCGAGGACATCGAGCGCAGCGGCCTGACCGACATCTCCGAGATCCTGCGCAACATCACCGCGGCGGGCAACAACAGCCTCACGGGTGCGCAGGGGCGCTTCGCACTGACCCAGGGCGAGACCAATCTCGACCTGCGCAACCTCGGCGCCAACCACACGCTGCTGCTGGTCAACGGGCGCCGCTGGGTGACCGGCCTGATCCCGACGCAGACCTCGGTGTCGGACTACAACACGATCCCCACCGCGATCATCGAGCGCGTCGAGATTCTCAAGGACGGCGCTTCGGCGATCTATGGCTCCGATGCCATCGGCGGCGTGGTCAACGTGATCACCCGCAAGGATTTCGATGGCGGCGACCTGTCGTACCACGTCGGGCAGTTCTTCGAGCAGGGCGACGGCACGGCCCAGCAGCTGTCGCTGTCCTGGGGCATGAACCGGCCGCTGACCAACCTGTTCATGAACTTCAGCTACACCGACCAGGCGGAGGCGCCCAACGAGAACCGCTCGTTCACCGCGCGGCCCAGCGCCGGCCCGACGCGCGACAGCATCGTCACGCCCAATGCGCTGCTGCGCTTCGTCGAGCTGGATTCGCGCAACGCCTTGCTCTACGGCTGTCCCAACCTGCAAGCCGGCATCGCCGCCGGCGCGCTGGGCGGCTCGCCGCTCGGCGGCCCGGTGCAGATGACCAGCATGATTCCGGCAGGTCTGGTGCTCTGCGACCTGACCCTCAACCCGGGTGCCGAGGGCGGCGCCGGCAATCCGCTGGACTACCACCAGATCGACCGCAGCAATCCGGACGACGTCTACAACCGCTTCGCCGACGGCACGCTCAAGCAGCCCAACGAGCGCATCGCATTCTTCACCCAGCTGAACCAGCAGGTGTTCGAGCGCATGCACTTCAACTTCGAGGGTCTGTACAACCGGCGCGAGTCGACGAGCGTCGGCCAGAACGCCTACCTCGGCGGCGGCAACCTCGACGGCGGCGCGCTCGGCTATCTCGCCCACATCTCGGCGAGCAATCCGAACAACCCGTTCGCGCAGGACATCGGCTGGGATTCGACCTGCGGCGGGCCGGCCGACGCGGGGGGGGATCCGAACAGCCCGACCTGCACCGGCATCGGCGACGGCAGCGGCGCGTGGGCGATCCGTCGCGGCCCGGGGCTCAACAACCAGAGCTTCTATGCCTCGGTGGAGACGATCCGCGCCGGCGGCGGCTTCAGCGGCGACTTCGACCTGTTCTCGCAGCTGGTGTTCTGGGACGCGGGCTACATCTATTCGCGCAGCCGCATCGAGGAGAACCTGCCGTCGGTGAACTACGAGCTGGCCGGCATCGCGCTGGGCAACTTCGGCACCTGCGACGGCGACTGCGCGCCGCTCAACGTCTTCCAGGGATCGGCCGGCCTCACCCAGGCCGCAATCGACTTCATCCTCACCGACAACTGGCAGCGCAACCGTACGCAGCAGGAGATCGCCTACCTGAACTTCTCCACGGAGCTGCCGGTGCTGGACGGCGTGCTCGCCGGCCCGCTGGCGGTCGCGGTGGGTGGCGAGTTCCGCCGCGAGGAGTTCGAGAGCGAGGTCGACGACTCGCTCCAGCGTGGCCTGGTGCGCATGAACCTGATCAAGCCGCTGGGCGGTCGGACGTATGCGCGCGAGGCGTACATGGAGTTCGGCGTGCCGCTGCTCAAGGACGCACCGCTCGCACAGGCCCTGGATCTCGAACTCGCCGGGCGCTACTCGCACTATCCGCGCATCGGCGCGGTGACGACGGGCAAGGCCGGCCTGCGCTGGCAGCCGGTCAGCGATCTGATGCTGCGCGCGACGTACTCCACCGGCTTCCGCGCACCGAGCATCGGTGAACTGTATCTGGGCGAATCGCAGAGCTACGACCCGCTTAGCGATCCGTGCGCCGATCCGGGCGCGGACCCGACGGCCGACGCCAACTGTTTGCAGGACGGCACGCCGGGCGGCGGATCGGGCAGCAATGTCGCGACGCCCTACGATCTGTGGCAGGGCAATCCGGACCTGGAGCCCGAGCGTTCGCGCAACCTGACCTACGGCCTGATCTTCTCCCCGCGCTGGGTGACCGACCTGAACTTCAGCGTCGACTTCTACAACATCGTCATCGACGACTTCGTCGTCATCGGCCAGGGACAGTTCTTCCTCGACTCCTGCTACAAGACCGAGCAGCGCAACTACTGCGACTACATCCACCGCGATGCCACCGGCACGCTGACCTACATCGACACGCCGTACTTCAACCTCGCGAAGGTCGAGACGGCGGGCGTCGACTTCGGGATCGACTACGCGTTGCCGATGGCGGACTACGGCCGCCTCAAGCTGCGTCTGGAAGCGTCCTACCTCGAGAAGTTCGAGTCGACCGCGCCGCGGCCCGGACAGGAAGACGAGGTGACCAGCGAGGTCGGCACCGTCGATGGCCAGTTCTTCGGTTATCCCCGCTGGAAGGCAGCCGGCTATCTGAGCTGGGAAGTGGAGCGCTTCACGGCAAGCTGGACGACGCGCATGGCCTATCACATGACCGAGCCCTGTGGCGATCTCTTCCCGACGCCTTCGCTCAAGGACCTGGGCCTGTGCAGCAATCCGGACGTCGTCGATGCCGACGGCAACCCGGCGCCGGAGAACCGCCTGCACACGCTGTTCTATCACCATGTGCAGCTGAGCTACGACTTCGCCGACTACGACGCGGAGATCGCAATCGGCGTCAACAACGTCTTCGACCAGGATCCGCGCGTCTCGCGCAGCCTCGCGTCGCTGTACTGGTACAACTACGACCCGAACCACTACGACGCACCGGGCCGCTTCGGCTATCTGAGGGCCGGCTTCCGCTTCTGATCGGGCGCCGGCTCCCTGTCTCCGGCGGTGCGCTCCGCGCGCTGCCGGGGATCGGGTAAGCTGCGCCGCCTATGATCTACTCCCGCATCGCCGGCACCGGCAGCTATCTGCCGGAACGCGTCGTCACCAACCAGGAACTCGAGTCGCGGATTTCCACCAGCGACGAGTGGATCGTCTCGCGCACCGGAATCGAGGCGCGACACGTTGCAGCGGAGGGCGAGCTGACCAGCGATCTCGCGCTCAACGCGGCGAAGAACGCGATGGCCGCTGCCGGCGTGGCGGCCGACGACATCGACCTGATTGTCGTCGCGACGACGACGCCGGACATGGTCTTTCCGTCGACGGCCTGCCTGCTGCAGGCCAAGCTCGGCATCAAGCGCGGCGCGGCCTTCGACGTGCAGGCCGTGTGCACCGGCTTCATCTATGCGTTGGCGACGGCGGACAAGTTCGTCGCCAGCGGCGCGCACAAGTGTGCGCTCGTCGTCGGTGCCGAGGTGTTCTCGCGTCTGCTCGACTGGAATGACCGCCGCACCTGCGTGCTGTTCGGCGACGGCGCCGGCGCCGTCGTGCTCAGGCCGTCCGACGAACCCGGCATCTATTCGAGCCATCTGCACTCGGACGGCAGTTACAGCCACATCCTGCGTGTGGCCAGCGGTATCGCCGAGGGGCAGATTCGCGGCAACCCCTACCTGGAGATGGATGGGCAGGCCGTGTTCAAGCTCGCCGTGCGCGTACTCGACGAGTGCTCGCGCGAGGCGCTGGAACACAACGGCTTCAAGGGCACGGATCTGGACTGGTTCGTGCCGCACCAGGCGAACCTGCGCATCATCAATGCCACTGCCGACAAGATGGGCGTGCCGCGCGAGCGCGTCGTGACGACGGTCGCGCGCCACGGCAACACCTCGGCGGCCTCGGTGCCGCTGGCGCTGGACAAGGCGGTGAGGGACGGACGCATCCAGCCGGGTCATCTGGTGCTGCTCGAGGGCGTCGGCGGCGGCATGACCTGGGGTTCGGTCCTGCTGCGCTTCTGACGGCAGCGGCCAGGATCGTGCACCATGCGCGACATGGCCCAGCTCCTCACCGCCATCGTCGTGCTCGGCACGCTTGCGCTGATCGTCACGCGCATCCGCGCCCGGCAGATTCATTTCCGCTTCGGCGAATGGCCGCTCGGCCAGCAGATCGAGGCGGGCCTCGCCGTCGTGTTCGCGGTGCTTGCGGCGCTCGCGGGTGCCGCCGGCGAGTTCGGCTTCGCGACCTGGCTGGCGCTGATGGCGGCGCTGCTCGTCGCCTTCGCGGTGCTCAGCTGGCCGAAGTCGCCTTAGTCGGCCACTCGATAGGCGCTGTGCGCGGCCAGCGCACGGCACTGTGCGGCGACGTGCGTGCGCTCCTCGGCGTAGAAATCGGCGATCGCGCACGCAAAGCCCGCGTGCGCATACCAGTGGAATGACGGCACGGTGACCGGGTCGAAGCCGCGCAGCAGCTTGTGCTCGCCCTGCACGCCGGCATCGAACACCGTCAGACCGTGGCGGATCGCGTAGTCGATGCCCTGGTAGTAGCACAGCTCGAAGTGCAGCAACTCGTCGTCCACCGACGCGCCCCAGTGCCGGCCGCAGAGTCGGTCACCGTCGACGAAGAAGAAGGCCATCGCCACGATCTCGCCGCCGCGTCGGGCGATGCAGAACGGCATCTTCGGTCCGAACGCCACGGCCCAGTCGCGCAGACAGCCGCTGGCGAGATAGGGTGCTTGGCCGCGCTGGTGGTAGGTGCGCGCATACAGGGCGTAGACCCGATCCCACGCGTCGTCGCCGAGTTCGTCGCCACGCTGCCAGCCGATATCGACACCCTGTTCGCCGACCAGGCGCCGCTCGCGGCGGATGTTCTTCCGGCGCCTGGACGACAGCGCGCCGACGAAGGCGTCGAAGTCGGCGTAGCCGCGGTTGTGCCAGACATAGCGGAGCTGTTCGCGGCGCAGCCAGCCGAGCGCATCGAGGATCGCCGCATCCGGCGCATGCGGATAGAGCACGTGCGCGCCCGAGGCCTTGTGCACCTGCGCCGTCTCGATCAGGGCGTGGGCCAGGGCCGTGCGGCCGGTATCGTCGGTCGCGAGCAACCTTGGCCCCGGGACCGGCGTGTACGGCACGCAGCAGACCAGCTTCGGATAGTAGGCGAGCCGATGCTGGGCGTAGGCCTGCGCGATCTGGAAGTCGAAGACGAACTCGCCCCAGGAGTGCGTCTTCAGATACGCCGGTGCGCACCGGTCCCGTTCCGGCGCGACGACAACGGGCGTCCAGCCGCTGCCGTGGCCGACGCTGCCGTGGCGTTCGAGCGCATCGAGGTAGGCCGGGGAGGTGAACAGATCGACGGACATTCGCTGATAGCATGCGGCAGATGACCACGATCCGTCTCGAACGCCGCATCGCCGCCGCGCCGGCGGCGGTCTACGACCTCGTCACCCGTCCGGCACGCTGGCACGAGTGGCATCCGAGTTCGATCCGCGCCGACGCGCAGGCGATGGAATCGCTCGCCGCCGGCGCCCGCTTCGAGGAGGACATCCGCTCGTCCGGCTTCACCCGGCATCTGCGCTGGACCGTGCGCGAGGCGGAGCCGCCGCAGCGCTGGTGCGCCGAAGCGGTGATGGACGACGGCAGCACGGTGCACCTGCGCTATGAACTGATGGCGGACGGGGATGGCACGCGCTTCGTGCGCACGCTCGACTACCGGCTCGCACTACCCCTGCTGCGCTGGCTCAACGACGTGCTGATGTGGCGCCGTGTGCGCCGCGAATCCAATCGCGCACTCGACAATCTCGTCGCACGCTTCCCCTAGCGGGCCTGCGCGGCTATCCAGCGTTCGATCTTGGCTTCGAGCACGTCGAGCGGCACCGCTCCGTCCTTCAGCACCTCGGCGTGGAAGGCGCGGATGTCGAAGTCGTCGCCGAGCGCGTCCTCGGCCTTCGCGCGCAAGGCCTTGATGCGCAGCTCGCCGATCTTGTACGCGGTCGCCTGGCCGGGAATCGCCATGTAGCGCTCGGCTTCGGCGATGGCCTGGGTTTCGCTCTCGGCGGAGTTGGCGAGCATGTAGTCGATCACCTGCTCGCGCGTCCAGCCCTTGGCATGCAGGCCGGTGTCGACGACCAGGCGGATCGCGCGCCACAGCTCGTTCTGCAGGTAGCCGAAGTACATGTAGGGGTCGGTGTAGACGCCCAGCTCCTTGCCGAGCGACTCGGCGTACAGGCCCCAGCCTTCGATGTAGGCGGTGAAGCTGCCGAAGCGACGGAACGCCGGAATGCCGTCGAGCTCCTGCTGCAGCGCGAGCTGGAAGTGATGGCCGGGAATCGCCTCGTGCAGGAACAGGTCTTCCATGTCCCAGGTCTTGCGCGACGGCAGATCGTAGGTGTTGACGTAGAAGACGCCGGGGCGGCTGCCGTCCTCGCTCGGCCGCATGTACGAGCCGCCGGCCGCCGAGCGTGCGCGGAACGCCTCGACCGGACGGATCTCGAACGGTGCTTTGGGTGTCATCGAGAACAGCTTCGCGGCGCCGGCCTCGACGCGTTCGCGCAGCGCGTTGTAGCGCGCCAGCAGGTCCTCCTCGCTGTCGAACTGGAACTGCGGATCGGTCGTCAGGAACGTGAAGAAGGCCTGCAGGTCGTCGTCGAAGCCCAGCTCGGCGATGACGCGCCGCATCTCGCCGTGGATGCGCGCGACCTCGTCGAGGCCGATGCGATGGATCTGCTCCGGCGTCAGGTCCGTGGTGGTGTAGCGACGCACGTAGTAGGCGTACCAGTCCTCGCCGCCTGGCAGATCGCGCATGCCGTGCGTTTCGCGCGTCTGCGGCAGATGCTCGTCGCGCACGAAGTCGCGCAGGCGCCGGTATGCCGGCATCACCTGCGTGTCGATCGCCTCGGCGTAGGCGGCCTGCAGCCGCTCGCGATCGGTCGGCGGGATCGTGTCGGGCATGTTGGCGACGGGCTGCCAGAACAGGGTCTGCTGCGGGTCGTCGTGAATCAGCGCGTCGAGCTGCGGCAGCACCTTGTCGATCAGCGCCCGCGGCTGCACCAGATCCCTTCCGGCGCCCTCACGCATGTTCACGATCGCCTGATCGAACAGCCCGGGAAGCCGTGCCATGCGCACGAGCCAGGCGTCGTAGTCGGCCACGGTCGCGAACGGCTGTGCCGAGGTGCCCGACCCGAGCTGCGCGAAGATGTTCGCAAAGCTGTAGAACTGGTTCAGCGGGATCAGATGTTCGGGGTATTCCAGACGCTGCAGTTCCTCCTCTCGTGCGCGGACGAAGATGTCGACGCTGAGCCGGTCCTGCGCCGACAGGCCGGCGGTATCGACGCTGCGGATACGCGCCAGCCAGCGCGTGTTGAAGTCGCGTTCGCGGGCCCGGTACGCGTCGGTCAGCCCGTTGGGCAGGCGGTCGTTGAAGCGGGCATCGCCGACGAAGGTCGCCTGCAGCGGATACAGCGTGAGGTACTCGTCCCAGAACTGTGCGAACAGCGGCGCGACATCGGGCGATGGCGCGGGATCGCGCGGCGCGGAAGTGGCGCACGCAGACAGGGCCAGAGCCAGCAGCGGGACGACGTGGCGCAACTTCATCAGGCACTCCAAGGCGGCGGACGGGGCAGGGCAGGCCGGACGGTAGCATCGGCCGACGGCCCCGGCCTGAGCGAAATCCCGGACGGCGGGCTTTTCGTCAGATGTTCCAAATGAAACAAAAACGGCGTATCGTTTCATTTGTCATGACACGGATCGCGCACTCGCCAGCCGCGCCCGAACCGGCCGCGGTACTCGTCAAGGCGCTGCTGCGGACAGGCCGGCAGCTCGGCCTGAGCCAGCGCGCGCTCGCCGGCATCATCGGCGCCAGTCCGGCGACCTTCTCGCGTATTGCCAGCGGCAGCCGCGCACTTGAGGCCGGCAGCAAGCACTGGGAGCTGGCCGCGATGCTGGTACGCATCTATCGCGCGCTGGCCGCCGTGACCGGCGGCGACGTCACGGCGATGCGCGCCTGGCTCCATGGCCACAATCGTGCGATCGGCGGCGTGCCGGCCGAGCGCCTGCAGACCGTGGAGGGTCTCGTGCATGTCCTTGCCTATCTGGACGCGGCGCGCGGTCGCAACTGAGACGCGGCCGCTCAAGCTGCGGCTGTGGCGCGCCGTCGAGGCGCAGCACCTGGTGGCGACCATGGCCCTGGTCGACGATGCCGGGGAACAGGCGCTGCTCGAGGACATCCTCGAAGCGAGCAAACCGCCGCTCCCCGCCGAGTGCCGGCACCTGCACTATCTGCTGCACACGCCCTTCCGCTATCCGTCGCCGGTGGCGTCGCGCTTTCGCCGCGCCTTCGATGCGGGGGTCTGGTACGGCGCCGAGCAGCGCGCCACCAGCCTGGCCGAACTCGGCTGGTGGCGCTGGCGTTTCGTCGCCGACAGCGACGGACTCGAACGGCTGCCGCCCGTCGCGCACACGGTGTTCCGCGCCCAGGTCCGCGGGCCGGCGCTCGATCTGCTCGTTGCGCCGTGGATTCAGGCGCGCGAGCGCTGGATGGCGCCCGATGACTACGAGGCCTGCCACGCCCTCGCCGAACGGGCGCGCGATGCCGGCATCGACCTGATCCGTTACGCCTCGGTGCGCGATCCGCAGCACGGAGCCTGCGCGGCCGTGCTGGCCTGTCGGGCCTTCGACGGCGGGTTGCTCGACGAGCAGAACTGGTGGCTGACGGTGACCGCCGCGGGCGCGAGCTGGACGCGGTTCGGCGGCGATGCGGTCGCCGAGCAGTCGGCGCTGAGCTTCGCGTTCGCCTGAGACGGGCGGCGCTGCGCCGCCGCTAGATGCGCGCCACGAAGTACACGTTCAGTGGGTCCTCGGCGCGCAGACGCCGCTCGACCGACGGGAACCCGGCATCGTGCAGCATCCGCACGGCCAGCTCCTCCCCCCACATCGTGCCCAGCCCGGCGCCGCCCTGACCGAGCGAGACCGGCATGCAGTGCATGCAGGAAACGGTGTAGATGAAAGTGCCGAAGGGATGGTCGAGGTTGCGCTCCAGATGACTCGACCCGGCAATATCCTGCATCAGGTAGACGCCGCCGGGTCGCAGGCTGCGGGCGATGCCGGCGAGCAGACCGGCGGGGTCCTTCTGGTCGTGTACGGCGTCGAAGGTGGTGATGAAGTCGAATGCCGACGGCGAGGTGAAGTCGCTCAGGTCGCGGACTTCGAAGCGCAGGTTCTGCAGGCCGCGGCGGCGCGACTCGTCGGTTGCCCATTCGATCGCGTCCTCGCACAGGTCGCAGCCGGCAAACCGCGAGCGCGGATAGCGCGCCGCCATGGCCATCAGTGCGTGACCGCGGCCGCAGCCGGCATCCAGCACGTCGATGCCGGCCTGCAGCCGCGGCTGCAGGCCGTCGACCAGCGGCAGCACGCCATCGAATAGCCCGGCGACGATGGTCTGGCCGCTGTCCTCGGCCATGACCTCGTGGAAGCGCGGGTACTCGTGATAGCAGGTGCCGCCGCCGTGCCGGAAGCGGTCGATGATGCGGTCTTCCATCGCGCCCATCAGCGGCATCATCTGGCAGGTGACGGCGATGTTGTTGGGCGTCGCGGCGCGCGTCAGGCAGGCCGCATGCGCCGCCGGCAACGCGTAGGTCTGCTCGTGCGGGTCGTAGCTCACGACGCGCGCGGTCACCAGTGCGGCCAGCCATTCGCGCACGTAACGTTCGTCGAGCGCGGCCGCGGTCGCGATCCGCACACTGGTCGACGGCGGCAGCCGCGCGAGTGTGTCGAACAGGCCGGTGCGGTGCCCGATCGAGCACATCTGCACCAGCGCGGCATCGTTGAGCGCCTGGCCGAGCCGGCCGGCGAAAGCCTCGATTTGCGCCGGATCCGGAGGGGTGGCGGTGGGGGCAAGGTCATCCATGCACAGGCTCCTGGTATGGCAAGGGAATTGACGCCGGCGACTGTAGGGCCGTCTCGTCCAGGGGGCTGGCGTCATGCCGGCCACAAGAGGGTCATTCCGGTCACTGCACCGGTGACCGCGTGCGACGCGGCAGCCAGCGGATCCGGTCGGATCGATCCGGGAGACGGGAAACGGCCTGTGGCAGCACGCACACGCGGCCTTGTGCACGGTGCCTTAGGATCGGGCGCTTGCCGCAGCGCCATGCACCCGAGAAGCGCCGTCAATGCGCGCTGCCGGTGCGGTCGCTAACGTTGGCTCCCGCCACTTGCTACCGGTTCCGTCATGCCCAAGAAGAAGTCAGCTGTCGGCGCTGCCGAGGCCCTGCTCGATGCCCATGTCGCCTACCTCGTCGAGGAGCTGACCGGCGACGGCCTGCGCGACCTGATCGGCGATCACCTCGATGCCCTGCTGGCGGACGCCGCACGGCTCAAGCTCAAGGACGTGGTGACCGCGCGCATGATCAAGGACACCGCGCGCACCTACGCCGCCGAGATCGAGCTGGGCGCCGGACTGCCCGAGCTGGTCTCGGCCATTGCACGGGCGCTGTATGCGCACAAGATCCATGACCGCACCGCGCTCAAGGATGTCGTCGTGCACGCGCGTTACGAAGAGTTCGTCGACAAGCTGCTGGAACTCGAGTCGCTGCGCGAGAAGCTCGTGCGCGCCGCGGCGACCAGCCCGATCTACATCGCGTTCGCATCGGACCTGCTCTACCACGGCATCAAGGGCTACATCGCCCGGGGCAGCGAGATCACGCGTGGCATGCCCGGCGCCGGCTCGATGATGAAGCTCGGCCGCAGCGTGCTGAACAGGGCCTCGCCCGGCCTTGAGACCACGCTCGACGACAACCTGCGCAAATACGTGGCCAGAAGCGTCGAGGCGACCTCGCGTACCAGTGCCGAGTTCGTGCTGCAGCATCTCAACGAGGATACGCTGCGCAGGATGACGCGCGAGATCTGGGACCGGCTCAAGTTCGAGCGTTTCGGCAGCCTGCGCGAGGACCTCGCCGAGGACGACATCGAGGACCTGTTCGTCATCGGCTACGAGTTCTGGCGCGAGCTGCGCACGACCGAGATCTACGCGACGCTGATCGATGCCGGCATCGACGTGTTCTTCGACATGTACGGCGACACGACGCTTGCTGCGCTGCTCGACGAGATCGGCGTCACCCGCGAGATCATGCTCGGCGAGGCGATGCACTACGCCCCGCATGTGCTCAAGGCGCTCAAGCGCAAGAAGCTGCTGGAACCGCTCGTGCGACGCAGCCTGCAGGGCTTCTATCGCTCCGGCGCGGTCGAACGTGTGCTCGCGAGCACATCCTGAGCGCTCCTGGTCCGAGGCGCAGGTGACCTGAATCACGTTTGCGGCGCGCGGGTACTGGAGGCATGCTGCAGGATCGGTATGCTTGTGCCACCTGCACGCAGCCAAATTTCGAGGGGCAGAACACCATGGAACATTCGAACAAGACGCACGACGCCACCGGGCGCCGGTTGTACCGACCCGCGTGGACGGCGCTCGCCGCGGCGCTGCTGATCGCCGCCTGCGGCGGCGGTGGTGGCGGAGACAACGGACAGACCCCGGATCAGGTCATGGGCAACCTGACCGACAAGATCAACGTGCCCGGGGCGACCGTGACGCAGCCGACGGGCACCCCGCCGAGCGCCGCCGACAACCCGCAGGGCAGCGAGGAGTCCGCGCCGGTCGTCGAACCCGATGCCGATGAGATCAATGGTACGCCGGGACAGAAGGTCACGATTCCGGTCTCCGTGACGACGACGACCGATCTCGCCAACCTGTTCGCGAAGGTTCCGGGCGCCTCGTCCTACTTCGATGCGGCCTTCGGCGGTGGCGCCAAGGCGATGAAGGATCTGCGATTCAAGTCCCTGTTCAAGCCGACCGGTCTGCGCCGTGGCAAGGGCCTGTTCACGATCGCCTTCGAGGTCGACCTGCCGGCGAACTTCCCGGCCGGGCGCTTCTGCTTCGAGTTTTCTGCACGCGACGTCGAGCAACTGACCTCGGGAGTCGAGACCGTCTGCATCGTGGTCGGCAGCGCGCCGACGCCGACGCCGACGCCGACGCCCACGGCCACACCGACCGTGGCGCCGACACCCACGCCGACGGCGGCCCCGACACCGACGCCCACCGCGGCGCCGACGCCCACGCCGACGGCAGCACCGACGCCGACACCGACACCGAATCCGACCACCGGCAGCGCAACCGACTGTCTGAATACCGACCTGTTCGCCGTCGGCAACCGCCTGAATCTGACGCAGCAGGGCAGTTTTGACGGGGAGGTCTACACGATCAACCAGGAACTGATGCCGATGCGGCAGACCACCTTCAATGGCAACAATGCCATCGAGGTGGCCGGCGAGCTGTCCGAGGAGTCGAACGGAGAGGTGTTCACGTTCGAGTCGTTCAACCAGTACGTGCGTGTCGATGGCACGACGCTGCTGTTCTTCGGCGTCACCTTCGAGGAGACAGTCGACGGTACGACGGTCACCGGCGAGACCACGTTCGAGCCGCCGTTCGAGAACCGCTACGGACTCAATCCGGGGCAGAGCTACTCGCAGACGAACACGATCACGACGACGTCGACGTTCAACGGGCAGCCGTTCACCTCCACGTTCTCCGAGACCAGCCAGATCACGTACTCGGGGCAGGAGTCGGTGACCGTGCCGCTGGGCACCTTCAATGCCTGCCGCTTCCAGGAAAACTACAGCAGCGAAGGTACATCCGGGTCGATCACCAACTGGCTGGCCGTGGGCTCCGGCATTCCACTGCGCTCGGTGTATGACGACGGCGAGGAAGTCGTCACCACCGCCGCCAGCATCAACGGCACCCCCGTCACCGGCAACTGAGACGGCTGAGCTTGGCCGAAGGGCCGCCCCGGAAGGGGCGGCCTTTTTTGCTGGCTGTGACGCGTGTCGCAGCGCGGCATCGTGCAAGCAGGGAAACGAGAACCGCGTCAGCAAACGGGCAGGTGGCGGCGTCTAGAGTGGCGCTCCCCCGATCCCGGACACGACGATGAAAGCGACGACCTGCAAGCTGCTGATCTGCCTTTCGCTGCTGCTCTGCGGCGTCGATGCGCAGGCGTGGACCGGGCTTGCCGACGCCACAGTCCGGGCTGCCGGCTGAGCGACGGTGCGGTGACCCGGGCGCGGCGTCCGGACACGGCAGGCGGCCGCAGCGCAGTACGCCGGGCAGTTGATCCTCCCCCCTGACTGGGGGATACACCAAGCGGCTCCAATCGGAGACCATCCCGGGCTGGTTTTCTGGCCTGTCCGGTGCGCCCCCGCGCAATGAGCGACGGCGATCGGGGGGGACTTGAGGATCGTTCAGGAGTGGCTTCGATCACAGCGGTCGCGTTTCGGCGCGACGCGTGTCAACGTCGCCATGGGCTATGCGGCCTTCGTTGCCGTTGCCGTGGGCGCGACGTCGCTGGCGACGACGATGCTCGTGCAGGCCCGTATCCGCCACTACGACGGGCTGACCGAAGTCGATCTGGCCCCGCTCGCCCGTGCCGCCTGGCACAACGCGTGGTTGCTGGTGGCGCTGCTGTGCGTCGCCGCATTTTTCGCAATCTGGGCGGGCATCGTCCGCCCGTTCGAGGCCTTCCGCACCCGTGCGCGCGCCCAGCTCGAGGACCGGTCCCTGCACGAGGCGCTCGAGGCGCTCGAGCGTGATCTGGAGACGAAAGCACGGCTGCTGTCGGCCGCGCTGGAGGACAACAAGGAGCTGCGCGAAGCCGCCCGCGACTATCGCGCGCTGGAGAGGCGCTGCGAGGCAGCGCTCGGGGCGACCGTTGCGGCGTGCACCGATGCGCTGATCCTCGTCGGCCCCGACGCGCGCATCGTCGACCTCAACGCCTTCGCCTGCGAAATGCTCGGTTGCTCGCGCGAGTCGGCCACCGGGCGTCCGATCGACCAGATGATGCGCCTGGTCGACGAGCGCAAGGCCAATCCGCGCGAGTATCCGCTGGACGGACTGACCCTGCAGGTCCTGGAGTCGCTGTCGACGCTGCCGCGCGTGCAGACGGCACTGCTGATCGACCGCTCGGACCGGGAGGTCGGTGTCGTTCTCACGCTGACCGCCATCGTCGATCACGATGGCCACTGCGTGGGCGGAACCGTGCGCATCGTGCGCAGCACGCCGCCGGAGCACGAGGACATCGCCACGGGTGCGACGGGCGTCCCGCGCTTCGAGCCCGCCGCGATCGTCAGCCAGTTCGAACGTCGCTTCGACGAGTTGCTGCGACTGGCGCGCAGCCGTCAGGCTTCGCACGGCTTCTTGCTGATGCGCATCGATCATCTGGCCTCCGTGTCCGACGCGCATGGCTACGCCGCGGCCGAGGAGCTGCTGCGACGGGCGGCGCAGATCGTCGCCGAGCAACTGCTGGGAGACGGCGAATCCTTCGTTCTCGCTGCCGATCGCATCGCCGTGCTGCTGCCGTTCCAAGGTCTGGATCGGGCGGCCGGCGTCGGCGAGGCCCTGCGCGAGGCGGTGGCCAGCCGGGAGCTGACCTGGAACGGGCATCGCATCGCGGTCACCGTCAGCGTCGCGGCCGTCGCCATCACGCCGCAGGCCGAGGCGCGCCGCGTGCTGATCGGGCAGGCGGAGACGGTGCTGGCGTCCGCGGCCAGCGGCGGCAACCGGGTGTGCGCGCTGGAGCCGGATCGCAAGCTCGTGGACCGGCGTCGGCAGGACCAGGAGTGGCTCGACTGGATCGGGCCGCGGCTGGGCGACGGGCGCGCGCATTTCATCTCACAGCACGCGGCGCCACTGGCGGAGGATGGCGCACCGCTGCTCGAGTGCTATCTGCGCGTCGAGGACGATGACGGCATCTGGCTGACGCCCGGCAGCTTCCTGCCGGCGCTCGAGCGCAGGGCGCAGACCTCGCTGGTCGACCTGTGGATCCTGCGTGCCGTCATCGACCAAGTGGAGCGGCAGCCGGAACTGGTCGAGAACTACGCCCACATCTGCGTCAACTTTTCGGTCGAGTCGCTGCTCGAGCCGGACTTCATCGACAGCGTGTTCCAGATTCTGGTCACTTCGTCGGTGCCGGGCTCCCGCTTCTGCTTCGAGTTCGACGAGCGCTCCCTGGCCCTGCACCCGGCCGCGTTCCGTCGCTTCGCCGAATCGGTGCGCACGGCCGGCGCGGCGCTCGCGCTCGACCGCTGCCGCTGGACGATCAATCCCGACCTCATCCGCGAGGTCCGCGTCGATTACGTCAAGTTTCATGAGAGCGTCGGCAAGCGCGCCATGAGCGACGATTTCGATCGCGCCCAGCTGCAGTGGCTGCTGCAGGCGGCGGCGATGCTGGACCTGCGCACCGTTGTGTGCGGCGTCGAGGATGCCGGCATGCTCGATCGGCTCAAGGCCATGGGTGTGGACTACGCCCAAGGCGTCATCGTCAACAAGATGGGGCCATTGATGGCATGAGCATCCTGGCCGGCCTGCATCGCGTCCGTATCGACCAGACCGTCGCCGGCGTGGCCGGGGCCCTGCTCGGCTCCGGCTACGGCGTGCGTTACTTCTTTGCGCTGGTTGCTGCCGTCTACTTCTGGGCGCTGGGCCGCGTTGCCGAGGGCATGGCCACGCTCTCCGGCATCTACGGACTGATCGCCATCTATGCGCTGCTGATCGGCGGCTTGCATGTGGCGTCGGTCCTGCGCGTGCTTCCAAGCTGGGTCGGACGCAGTCTGACGCTGCTGGACGCGCCGGCCATCGGCCTGATCGTCGCGCACGATCCCAACCCGCAGGTGCCGCTGCAGCTGCTGTGGCTGGTCGGCATGCTGGATCACGGCATGCGCTTCGGCTTGCGCGGTTATCTGGTGGCTGGCGTCGGTTTCGTCCTCGCGGCGGCGTTCTTTCTGGTGTTGCGAGCGGCCTACTTCGATGCGCCGACCGATCCGGCAGCGCTGTGGTTGCTGCTGCTCGTTGCCGCGAGCGCTCTCTACGGGCTGCGCCTGATCGCCGAGCGCGACCGGGCCGACGACCGGGCGC
Organism: Sinimarinibacterium flocculans; assembly: GCF_003201205.1. Classification (GTDB taxonomy): domain Bacteria; phylum Pseudomonadota; class Gammaproteobacteria; order Nevskiales; family Nevskiaceae; genus Solimonas; species Solimonas flocculans. Next base: position 59,847 of record NZ_QICN01000003.1, on the reverse strand, counting down.
GCGACGCCCAGGCGCGCATCGCATTGACGGTCGAAGCCCTGGGCATCGGCATCTGGCGCTACGACTACGAGACCGGCCTGCTCGACTGGGACGCCAACACCCAGCGGCTCGCCGGGCTCGTGCCCGGCAGCTTCAGCGGTCGTTTCGGCGATTTTCTGCGCATGCTCAAGGCAGGTGATGCCGAACGCCTCCAGCGCATGACCGCCGAGGCACTGGCAAACGGCACGCCATGGGAACAGGAGTACGAGGTGATCTGGCCGGATGGCAGCGAGCACCTGATCTCTTCGCGCGGTATCGTGGATCGCGAGACTGGAGACAGGCCGCGCCAGATGGTCGGAGTGTCCTGGGATACCACGCACATGAGACGCGACTATCGGACGATGGTCGAGGCCAGTGCGAGGGCCGGCACGGCGGCGGCCGTCGCCGGCATCGGCTACTGGTCGCTGCATCTGGATGGAAACCGCGTCGATGCCGATGCGCAGACGCTGCGGTTCTTCGGCCTGCCGCAGGAGCCGGCCACCCGCAGCTACGAGGACTTCGTGTCCCGTATCGGCGAAGGCGATCGCGGCGCCGTCAACGGCCTGCTCCGGCAGACGATCGAGCAGGGCGTGCCTTTTCGCGCGGAGTACCGGGCGCATCGTCCGGATGGTGAGGAGCGCGTCATCCGCGCGGCCGGGCAGGCCGTGCGCGTCCCGGGGCAGTCGGGGCAGGGCTCGATCATCGGCGCCGCGATCGACGTCACTCGCGAACGTCGCGACCAGTCGCAGTTGCGGGCCGCCGTCGAGCGCCTGCGCAGCTTCAGCGAGTCTGCGCGGGTCGGCAGCTGGCGGTACGACGTCGCCGACGGCACCGTCCGCCTGGACGACCGACTCGAGGTGATGTTCGGTTTCGCACCGGCAAACGCCAGCTACGACGTCGAGCGGATTCTCGAGCGCGTCCATCCGGACGATCGCGAAAGCCTGCTTGCGTACTTCCGCGCCCTGGTCGAGGGCGGCGACACGATCAGCCTCGAGCACCGCGCCGTGTGGCCCGATGGCAGCGTGCACCGGATGCTCGCCCGTGGCGTCGTCGAGCGAGACGGGCAGGGCGCCGCCGTCACGCTGCGCGGCGCCACCATCGACATCTCCCGCCTCGAGTCCGCCGTCGCGACACAGGAGCAGATCTCGTGAGGCGCACGGCGAGCCCCGCCGCGCCGGGACTCCCGGGGGTGGCTGCACGGCGTCTGGTGCTTGCGCTGTTGTTCGCGCTGGGACTGCTGCAGACGTGGCCGGTGATGGCACTCGGCGTCGGCACCGCCGAGTTGCGCTCCCGGCTGGGCGAACCACTGGACGTCCGCGTGCCGATCCGGCTCGACGGCAACGAGCCGGCGGGCGAGCTGCAGGCCCGCCTGCTGCCGTTCGCCGCCTATGCGCCGCTGGGGCTGGAAGCGCCAAGGCTCGATCCGGGGGCCATCAGCGTGAAGCTCGTCAGCGAGGGGGACGAGACCTGGCTGAGCCTGCGTTCGAGCCGACGGGTGAACGAGCCGCTCCTCGTGCTGCTGGTCGAAACCCGGCTGGGTGCCGTGCGGCTCGTCCACGAACTCGCGCTGATGCCCGAGCCGGTGGCGCCCGCGCCTGCCGTGGCTGCGGAGGCGGAGATGCCGCGCGAGCCCCAGCCGGGCGGAATGCCCGTCGTTCAGGCGCCGGCGCCGGCCGAGACGCCGCAAGCGGCGGAACCGACGCCCGCCCCACTGACCGCGGGCCAACGGCGCTACGGCCCCGTGGCCGACGGCGACACATTGCGCGCCATCGCGGAGCGGGTGCGCCCCGAGCCCAAGTACGGCATTCGCCGCGTCATGACGGCGCTGCTGCTGGCCAACCCGGACGGCTTCGACGCCGGACGGCAACCCCGCGCCGGCGGGTACCTGATCGTGCCCTCGCCGCGGCAGATGCTGGACCTGAGCGCGGAAACGATCACCGCGACCGTCGGCCCGCGCGCCGGCGCTGCCGCGCGATCGACGCCGCCGACGCCGACGGCCACCCCGCCGCCGCTTGCGCCGCCGACCGGCCCGCGCGCCACCGAAGCCGTGACGGCCGATGGCCACGCCGGCCTGCGCCTGAGCCTGCGGCTGTCCGCGGCATCCCGCGAGGTGCTGGCCGGGCCGGACAGCGGGTCGGAGCAGGCGCCGGGGGGAGACGCTTTCCCATCGACCGCCGAGCCGGCAGGCGATCCGGGTTTCGAGCCCGAATCTGATCCGGGCCGGGAAGACGCCGCTGCGGAACACGTGGCGGACCCCGTGGCCTCGGCGCCCACGGACCGGGACGAGGCTCCCGTCGATGTCGAGGAGACCGCGAACGACGGCACGGCGATGGCGCGTTCGACCAGTCTCTGGTGGTGGTTCCTGCCGATGGCATGCGCTGCCCTGGCGTTCGGCTGGTGGCGGTATCGCACGCCGCCACCGTCACCATCGGCCGGGCCGATCCCGCCGCCGGCACAACCCCAGGCACAACCGCGTACGCAGCCGCCGTCTCCGGCGGATCGTCCGGCGCCCCGGCGCGAGCCGGACGGAAAGAAGGACCCGGCAGTCACCGCCGTGCAGCAGCGGATCGATCGCCTGGCGGCGAAGCCCGGTGCTTCGCAGCGCACGCTGACGGTGGTTTCGGCCTATGTCGATGTCGGCGACCTCGCGATGGCCAGCCGCCTGCTCGACGAGCTCGAGTCCGGCTCCCCGCAGGGCTAGCCCTGCGGGCCCTGGCCTGCGAATTCGACAGCTTGCGCGAGTTCACGTAATCTGCGCGCCGCAGTCGTTTCAAGCAGTAGACACCGTGTGGTTGCGCGGCCATCGTTCGGCCGGCAAGTTGTCCCCTGATGCCTTCCTTGATCGCATGCACCCCGCAGGCGGGCAAGCCTGTACTTTCATCTATCCAAGGAATGTATCAATGAGCAATGTTTCGACCGGTACCGTGAAGTGGTTCAACGAAGCCAAGGGCTTCGGCTTCATCACTCCGGAGGGCGGCGGTGAAGACCTCTTCGCCCACTTCAAGGAAATCCAGGGCACGGGCTTCAAGACCCTGACCGAAGGTCAGCGCGTCGAGTTCAAGGCGCAGCGCGGCCCGAAGGGCATGCAGGCGACGCAGATCCGCGCGATCTAAGGTCGACAGCGTCGTACCCGAACCGCGGCCTCCGGGCCGCGGTTTTTTGTTGTCTGCCATCCGTCGGCGCCGCAGGCCCGCCCGGATGCCGATGACGACCCGGCGCCGGCGGATCGCCGATAACGGGGGTGTCGTTCGCATCGGAGAGTCGAGGCGTGCCCGCACCGGACCGGCATCGAATGTCACGGTTTGTTGGCGTCCTGCCGGGACTGTGCGTGCTGTTCCTGCACGCGCTGGTGTCGCTGCCGGCCAGTGCCGCCGATCCCCGCACCCCGGGCGTCGTACGGCCGCAGGGCGGCACGCTGCAACATGACGGATCGGCCTGGCTCGAGGTCGAGCGCCCGCGGATTCGCGGCGGAGCGGGTCTCGATCTGGGGATCGCCGGCCTGACGCGCCTGCATCTGGACGTCGTGCCGGCACGCGATCCTTCGGTGCGCGGCTGGCGTTGGAAGCATCGCCTCGGCAACGTTTCCGGCGCATGGCTGCCGTGGTCCATCGGCGCCGGCTTCGACGTCGTGCGCAGCATGCCCGACGAGCCACTGGATGCCGCACGCGAGCGCCATCCGTACCGCGACCGGCGCCTGGTCGTGAGTCCGCAGTTCCTGCTCGATCTCGACCGCGTCGCCGGTTTCGATGGCTGCGCCGAACTGCGCCTGCAGCATGCCTACTGGCGCGGCCCCGGCGATCTCGCGGGTGACCGCCGCACCTGGCAGGTCGAGTTGCGCTGGCGCTTCTGAGGCTCAGTCGTCGACGCTGCCACGCAGCGTCTTGATGCGGCCCCGCCGGGTCTTGTCGTCGACGCGTCGCCGTTTCGACGCCAGCGTCGGCTTCGTCGCCTTGCGCACGCGCGGCACCCGGGCGGCGCCGCGGATCAGCTCGGCGAGCCGCTCGAGGGCGGCATCGCGGTTCTGATCCAGGCTACGGAACTGCTGTGCCTTGATCACGACGACGCCGTCCTTGCTCAGACGACGGTCGGCGCGCGCGAGCAGGCGCTGCTTGACCTCGTCCGGTAGCGACGAGCGCAGCACGTCGAAGCGCAGGTGCACCGCGCTGGCGGTCTTGTGGATGTTCTGACCGCCGGCACCCTGCGCCCGGATCGCGACGACCTCGATCTCGGACAGCGGCAGCGACAGACGGGTATCGATCACGAGCATCGCGCCAGCATAGCCGGCGCGATGCCGTGCGTCAGTGACGGCGCTTCAGTGACGCAGGCCCTTCACCCGGACCTTGAAGTCGTTGGCCGGCCCCGGTGTCGGTGCGGTCTTGGTCTTGAGCACGTAGTCCGGCGACTCCAGCTCCATGTCGAGCCTGTAGAAGATGCGCGCCATCGAGATCGCCATCTGCACTTCGGCGAGACTCTTGCCGAGGCAGGTGTGCGGGCCGCGGCCGTACGGCGAATAGACACCGGGTTGCATGTGCTCGGCGCGCGGCTTGGCGTAGCGGTCGATGTCGAACTTCTCGGGTTCGGGCCAGTACTCGCCCATGAAGTGCGGCACGGAAGTGCCGATGTAGATCATCTCGCCTTCGTGAATCTGATGACCCTCGAAGACGAAGTCCTTGGTCGCCGTGCGCATCTGTGCGACCGCGATCGGATACAGGCGCATGGTCTCCATGATCGCGCCGTTGAGGGCCGGCAGCTCCTTCATGAAGGTCTCTTCGTTGATCTCGCCCTTGTCGAACAGGGCATCGACCTCGGCGAGCACGCGTGCCTTGACCTCCGGGTGCTTGAGCACGCTGTAGACCACGGCGGAGATGGTGTTGGCCACGGTGTCGAGACCGGCGACGTAGGGGCCGGTCAGCGACACGATCAGATCGGAAGCCGGCATCACTTCCGGGGTCTCGACGTGCGCGGCGTAGATGTCGTCGATCAGGTTGCGCTGATCCTCCGGCACCTTGCCGTAGCGCGCCTTGGCCTGCTCGATCATCGTGTATCCGAGTTCGAACACGCGCGCCTTCGACTTCTTGTAGATCGGGCGCTTGAGCAGGATCTTCGGCCGCTGGCGCGTCACCAGCACATTGAGGATGTGCAGGATGGTGATGCGGATGTCCTTGACGTACTCCAGCGGCGCGGCGCCCGTCAGGATCGTGCCGAGCTGGTCGACCACCAGGTACTGCATCGCCTGCAGCACCGGCACCTCCGTGCCGACCGGCCAGTCGCGGGCGAAGGCGCCGTCGGTGATCTTCACCAGTTCGTTGTAGCGGCCCTTGATCGACTCCTTGGAGTAGCCGTGGCGCATGATGTCGCGCAACTGCTTGTGCGCCTCGCCATCGGAGCCGGTGAGCACGCGGGTCGCGCCGTATTCCCCGACCAGCCCCTCCCAGAACTCCTTCGAGCGCAGGCACTCCTTGCCGTCCCGCGTGCCCATCAGGTTCGCCGCTTCGACGCCGGAGATCAGCACGTAGTTCTCGCCGAGCACCTTGAGCCGGCACACCGGGCCGTACTTGCGATAGCAGTCGAGGAAGAACCGGGCAGGGTCCTTGGCCATGTCGAGCACGCTGCCGAGCAACGGCAGGCCGGGAACCTTGGGGGTCTCGCGCGGGGCAAGGGCGGTGGCGGCGGACGTCATCTGGGCGTCTCCTTCTGGGGGCTTCCGCTAATTTTGAGAAGCCGTTTCGTTAATTGGGGCACGTTGTATCAGGGCACAGGCACAGCGGACTCATCCGTGTGGATGAGCCGGTCTTGCGCCGACGCGAACGTTCTGTGGGAAACTGCGGTCGACACTGTTCCCATCGACCGACGATAGACACCGTCACATGAGCAAAGGCACCTGGATCGCGCTGGTGATCGCCCTGTTCGCGCTGGTGGTCGGCGGTGCCTGGTACTGGTACCGGGACCGACCGCCGCAGGACTTCGACACCGTCGCGCCGACCGCGTCGCCGTCGCCCACGGCGATGCCGACGCTCGATCCGGCGAGCATCGAGTATCCGGTCACGCCGGACGAGGAAGATTCCGGCGAGGCCACCGAACCGACGCCGGCGCCAGAACCGCTGCCGCCGCTCGACGACAGCGACGCGCAGGCGCGCGCGATGCTCGAGCGGGCCTATGGCGCGGCGCCGGTGGAGGCCTTCCTCGTGCCCGGTCGACTCGTGCGGCACATCGTCGCCACCGTCGACAGCCTCGACCGCGAACCGGTGCGCCTCAAGCAGCGTCCGGTGGTGCATGTGCGCGGGCCGGTCGTGGTCGAGACGGCGGGGGAGTCGCTCTACCTCGGCGAGCGCAACTACGAGCGCTACGACGCCTACGTCTCGGCGTTCGACGCCGTCGACAGCAGCGTCCTGGTCGGCGGATATCTGCGCTACTACCCGCTGTTCCAGCGGGCCTACCAGGAACTGGGCTATCCGCAGGGTTACTTCAACGACCGCGTGGTCGCCGTCATCGACCATCTGCTGGCGACACCCGAGGTCGACCGGCCGCTCCGGCTGCTGCGCCCGAAGGTGCTCTACACCTTCGCCGACCGCGAGATCGAGGACCTGTCGTGGGGGCGCAAGACCCTGATCCGCATGGGGCCGGCACACGCGGCGACGGTCAAGCGCAAGCTCGCCGAGATTCGCGCGCAGATCGTCGAGCGCAGCGGGGCGCGATCCGAATAGACGCGTTGCATCGACAGTCGGACTTCGTACGTAGAGTCGGACCGGAAGGATGATCTGAAGGAGACCCATGGCTTCCTCTGTGAGTCGTGCTGGCTGGTGCAGGGGTCTGCGCGCTGCCTCAGCCGCATGCGGGCTGGTCCTTTTCTGCGGGGCGCTGGCATCCGAGGCTCCCGAAGGGCGGCCGTTCACGGAGGAGGCACCGGCCGGACCGCCGGTGCGTGCGGTCTCGGTGCCGTTTTCCCGGCTCGGCGTGCGCGGTTCGGCGCAGCTGCGTGGCACGGACAGCCAGCTGTGGCTGCCGCTGGGCATCCGGCTCGATGAGATCGTCACCGAGGCGCGGCTGACGCTGCGCTATACGGCCTCGCCGTCGCTGCTGCCGGAGCTTTCCCATCTGCGCGTCGTGCTCAACGAGCAGGTGATCGCCGCCCTGCCGCTGCCGCAGGAGCAGGCGGGGACGGAAGTCACGCGAACGCTGAGTCTCGATCCGGCCCTGTTCACCGACTACAACCAGCTGCGCGTCGATTTCATCGGCCACTACACGCGCGATTGCGAGGACCCCGCCCACACCAGCCTGTGGGTGTCGGTGAGCGACCGCAGCGAGCTGGACCTGAGCATCGCCGCGCTGCCGCCGGCCCCGGACCTCGCCCTGCTGCCGGCGCCGTTCTTCGATCGCCGTGACAGCCGGCGGCTGGAACTGCCGGTGCTGCTGCCGGCACAGGCGAATGCCGCGATGCTTCGCAGCGCCGGGATCGTGGCGTCGTGGTTCGGGTCGCTCGCCGAGTATCGCAGCGCGCGCTTCCCGGTCGTCACCGACCGGCTGCCCGATCGCCACGCGCTGGTCTTCGCGACCAACGACCGGCGGCCGGCGGGCCTGGACCTTCCCGCGGTCGATGCGCCGACGCTGCGCTATCTGGCGCATCCGCGCGATCCCGGCATCGCGCTGCTGGTACTGCAGGGCGCCGACGACGAACAACTGGAGCAGGCCGCGCTGGGACTGGTGCTCGGACAGGCGGTGATGACCGGCAGCGTCGTGGAGGTCACGGGCGTCGATACGGGTGCGCCGCGGCCGCTCTACGACGCGCCGAACTGGGTGCGGACCGACCGGCCGGTGCGTCTGGCGGAGCTGGTGGGCGACCCGTCGCAGCTCGAAGCGCGCGGGCGTGCGCCGTCGCCGATCGGCGTCAACCTGCGGCTTCCGCCCGACCTGTTGACCTGGAACCGCAGCGGCGTTCCGATCGATCTGAAGTACCGCTACTCGCCGCCTACCGCGATCGACGGTTCGCTGCTGACCGCGAGCATCAACGGCCAGCTGATCCGCGCATTCCCGCTCAGACCGCACACGGCCGCCGACGGCAGCGAAAGGCTGCTGGTGCCCCTGCTGGGCGAGGCGCTGGCGCAGGACACGAACCCCTTGCTGATTCCGGCCTTTCAGCTCGGGACCGACAACCGTCTCCAGTTCCAGTTCGCGTTCGAGCATGACAAGGCAGGGCTGTGCCAGAGCGCGTTCGGCGACCCGGTGCGCGCCAGCATCGACGGCGACTCGACGATCGATCTCAGCGACTTTCCGCATTACGCGGCCATGCCCGACATCTCGCTGTTCGCGAACGCCGGCTATCCCTACACGCGCCGCGCCGATCTGTCGGAGTCCGCCATCGTGCTGCCGGCGGCGCCGCAGGCCGGCGAGGTCGAGGCCATGCTGTTCCTGCTTGGCCGCATGGGCCGCATGACTGGCGTGCCGGCGACGCGCTTCGAGCTGCTGCTCGGAGACGCCGAGCCGCCGGCCGACCGGGATCTGCTGCTGATCGGCAATGCGCTGGTGCAGCGCTGGAGCGACGAGCGGCGCCTGCAGCTCGCCGACCCGGCGCGGGTGTTCCTCGCGCCGGCCGCCGCATCGACGACGCGCGAGAACCCGCTTCGCGTGACGCCGGTCGTGCCGGGCGATCGTCGCGTCGCGATCGAGGCCGGCGGCAGGATCGCCGCGCTGGTCGGTTTCGAGTCGCCGCTCGCCGAGCGGCGCAGCGTCGTGGCGCTGATCGCCAACGAGCGCAGCGGCATCGGCGCCGTGGTCGATGCGATCGAGGATCCCGGTCGCCTCGGCCGCATCCGCGGCGATCTGGCGATCCTTCGCGGCAACGACATCGCGAGCTACCGCGGCGAACCGACCTACTACGTCGGCACGCTGACCTGGTGGAAGCGCCTGTGGTTCCACATGGCGCAATACCCGGTGTTGCTGCTGCTGCTGTCGATCGGCGCGGGCGTGCTGCTGGCCTTCGTGCTCTACGCCTACCTGCGGCGCGCGGCGGAGCGCCGGCTCGCCGAATGACCGCCGGCTGGCGTGCGGGCCTGGTGGCGGTGCTGTTGCTGCTGTCCGGTACGAGCGCAGCCTCCCCGTGCGGTGCGTGGCCGGACTGGGGGACGTTCGCGCGCACGTTCATGATCGCGGACGGGCGGATCGTCGATCCGCACTCGCCGCGCCGGCATACGGTGTCCGAAGGGCAGGCCTATGCCCTGTTCTTCGCGCTGGTCGGCAATGACCGCACGCGCTTCGACCGGCTGCTGCAGTGGACCGAGAACAATCTTTCCCAAGGCGACCTCACCCGTCACCTGCCGGCCTGGCACTGGGGGCAGGCAGACGACGGAACCTGGGGCGTTCTCGATCGCAATCCGGCGTCCGATGCCGATCTGTGGATCGCTTACGCGCTCGCGGAGGCCGGACGCCTGTGGGACGAGCGCCGGTACCGCGTGCTGTCGGCCGTGCTCGCGCGCCGCATCCTCGACGAGGAAGTCGCCGTGCTGCCGGGGCTGGGGCCGACGCTGCTGCCGGCGCCGGTCGGCTTCGTTTCCGAAGAGGGCTGGCGACTCAACCCCAGCTACGTGCCGCTGATGCTGCTGCGACGGCTGCACGATGCGCGACCCGGGCAGGGCTGGGACGCGCTGATCGAGTCCTCGTTGCGCATCAACGTGGAGCCCGCGGTTCACGGCTTCGCGCCGGACTGGGTCCTGTGGCGTCGCGAAGGCGGCTTCGCGCCGGACGCCCGCTCGGCCGCCGCCGGCAGCTACGACGCCATCCGGACCTACCTGTGGGCCGGCATGCTCGATGCAGCCGATCCGCATCGGGCGGCGCTCGTCGAGGCCTTCGCGCCGATGCTCGCGCGCACGCGCGCGGCGGAGGGCATCCCGCCGGAACGCGTCGACACGCGCAGCGGCGTGGCCGAGAACGCCGGCCCGTTCGGCTTCGTCGCCGCGCTGCTGCCGATGGCGGCGGCGGAACCGACGCTCGCGCAGCAGATGCGCCGGCACGTCGACCAGGCCTCCGCACGATCGCCGGACCACTACTACAGCCAGGTGCTGCGCCTGTTCGGCGCGGGCTGGCATGAGCAGCGGTATCGCTTTGCGCCGGATGGCCGCGTGCAGCCGGCCTGGCTGCGGACCTGCGTGCGATGAACGGGTCCTTCGTGGTCACGGCCCTCTGCACCGCGCTGGGCATCACCGCGCTGGGCATGGCCGGCATGGCGGAGGGCCGGGCCAGCGAGCCGCCGGCGGAGCACCGTCTGGACGGTGCGGAGCGCGATCTCTGGCGCAGCGCCTGGACCTGGGAAGCGCGCGGTCGCGGCGATCTGGCGCGAGCGGCACTCGAGAAGCTCCTGCGGGCGCGGCCGCGGGACGTCGAACTCATGCTCGACATCGCACTGATCGAGCTACGGGCCAACCGCGTCGATGCGGCCCGGGAGATGCGGGCGCGCATGCAGCGCGTGGCGCCGGGGCATCGCGCGCTCGACGAACTCGACACGGCGATCCGCGTACTCGGACGCGAGCGCATCCGCCTGGCTTCGATCCGGCGCCTGCAGGAGCTGTCGCGGCACGAGGAGGCACTGACCGAACTGCGCAGCCTGTTTCCGGACGGCCCGCCGCGGCACACGCTCGGCCTCGAGTACTGGCGCATCGTCGCCGACATGCCGGACGGCTGGGCGGCGGCGCGCGACGGTTTCGCGGCACTGGCCGACGCGCATCCGACCGATCCGCGCTACGAGCTCGCGCTCGCCGAGCATCTGACCGCGCAGGCGTCGACACGTCCGCAGGGGCTGCGCCGGCTGCTGGCCCTCGACGCGCGCGAGGACCTGCGGCGCGACGCGCTGGTCGCCGCGTGGCGCCGAGCGCTCCAGCGGGCAGATGCGGACGAGGTCACGCCGCAGATGCTGCAGCAGTACGCGGCGCTGGTGCCGGACGACCCCGAGGCCCGGGCGTGGGCGCAGGCGGGCCGGCTGCCGCGCCGGACCGTGACCGCCGCATCACCGGTGCCGGACGATCCGGCCCTCGTGCGCGGCCGCTCCCTGCTGGAGCAAGGCGCGACCGATCATGCGCTCGCGTACTTCGAACGTGCGGCCGGGCGCGATGCGTCGTCGGTGGACGCCGCCCGCGGTCGCGTCCAGGCACTGATCGCCCTCGGACGGGCGGACGAGGCAGTGAGCGTCGCCGATGCGTTGCGCGCCGCCGACCCCGCTACGCGGCGCGCCCGAGCCGGGCTGCGCGCCGAGGCGCTGGCGGCGCGCGCGCGCGCCAGACTCGACCGCGGCGAGCGGAGTCTGGCGCTGCGCGACTTCGAGACCGCACTGGCCTTGCAGCCGGACGATCCGTGGTTGCGCTATGACCTCGCGCGCGAGTACGCCGCACTGGGCGTGCCCGAAGAGGGCGAAGCGCTGATGCGTGAGGCTCTGGGGAAAGGTGCGGATTCCGTCGACGCGCGCTTCGCACTCGCCCTGTATCTGGAGAACATCGATCGCGAACGCGAGCTGATCGACGTGCTGGCCGCGGTGCCGTCGGCGCGTCGCACGGACGGCATGCGGGCGCTGGAGGCACGCGCGCGGTTGCGTGTGGCGCGGGAAACGGCCGCCCGTGAGGCCGCCGAGGGCCGCATCGACGCCGCCCGCCGCACGCTCGCGGCGGCCGAAGCCCTCGCGACCGATGCCGCGGCAGTCGAGTCTCTGGCGCGAAGCTGGATCGATCTGGGCGACGTGCCGCGTGCCCGCGGGCTCGTCGAGGAGCGCCTGGCGCGACAGTCCGACGATCCGGCGCTGCAACTCGCGCGGCTGCGCGTGCTGGAGGCCTCCGCAGACGAAGACGCGTACGCCGACGCCTTGCGGACACTGCAGGAGCGCGCGGACTGGAGCGAGGACGAGGCGCGCGAGCTCGATGCCCGCGCACACGCACTCGATCTGCAGCGCATCGCGGCGCTGCGGCGCAGCGGCGACGCGGCCGCCGCACTGGTGCTCGCCGACGAGCGTCTGGCCCGCACCGCGGATGCCACGGCGCAGGAGGCCTTGCTGCGCGAGCGCGCGGCGGCACTGGCTCTGCTCGGTCGTCCGGACCTGGCGGCGTCCGCCTACGCAACGCTGATCGAACGCGCGCCGGACGATCCCGCCCTGTATCTGGACCGTGCCGATGCGCTCGCGGCTGCCGGCCAGGCGCAGGCCGCGCGTGCGGCCGTGCGGGCGGCGCTGGCGCGCACGCGTGACGAGGACGTCGATCTGCGTCTGTCCGTGGCCCGGCGCCTGCGCGCCTCGGGCGACCGGGAAGAAGCGGCGGCGTTGCTCGCCGTTCTGCGCACGCAGGCTCCGCACGACGCCGGCGTGCTCGAGGAATCCGGATGGCTGTCGCGCGCGGCAGGCGACGACGCAGCGGCACAGCGGTATTTCGCGGCCGCGCAGCGACAGGCGCCCGACAAGCCGGCGCTCGCCGAGGCGCTCGAGGCCATCGATGCGCGCCGCCAGGGCTGGATCAGCGCGGGCGTGGACATCGAGTCCAAGCCCGGCGCGCCGGGTATCTCGGACGTTCTCACGCTGCAGGTGCCCGTGGAGTGGCGCTGGCCGCAGGCCGGCGGCGGGCACTGGTTCGGGCAGATCGATCGCGTGCACCTGGACGTCGGGCGGCTGCCGGCGGACTACGACGAGGCTGCGTTGTACGGGACGGTGCAGGCGCGCGGCCCCGAAGCGCTCGACGGCTTCGCGGACGGCTACACGCCCCGGGCGCAGGGAACGGCGCTGGGCATCGGCTACGAGAATGCGCGCGTGCGTGTCGATATCGGCAGCACGCCGATCGGTTTCGACGAGGAGGATGTCGTCGGCGGCCTGCGCGTCTTCGCCCGCAGCGGGGCGATCGACTGGACGTTCGATGTGTCGCGGCGTCCCGTGACCAGCAGCCTCGTGTCCTATGCCGGCGCCCGCGATCCGGCCTCGGACCGCATCTGGGGCGGCGTGCGCCGCAATGGCGTCAGCGGCCGCGCGGCGTACTACGGCGCCCGCCACAGCGCGTCGCTGACGCTCGACGCGGCGCGGTTCGACGGCCGCGAGGTGCCGGACAACGAGTACTTCGGTGCGCGCGCGGCCTACGACTGGCGCGTGTTCGACCGTTCCGGTGACCGCCTGTTCGTCGGCGTGAGTGCGAGCTACTGGAACTACCGGCGCAATCAGCGCTTCTACACCTACGGCCACGGCGGCTACTACAGTCCGCAGTCGTACCTGAACGTGGCGCTGCCGCTGCAGTGGCTGGGTGCGCGCGGACGCTGGACGTACGAGCTGTTCGCCTCGATCTCGCATTCCGACAGCGACGAGCGGAGCGTCCCCTTCTATCCGACCGATCCGGCGCTGCAGGCGCAGGCACTGACGTCGCCGCTGCCCGCGGGCTTCGACACGCCGGTGTATGAGGGCGGCGGTGGCTCGGGCACCGGACACAGCCTGCGCGCGGCGCTCGAATACCGGCTCGCGCCGCTGTGGGCGCTCGGCGCGCGCGCGGCGCTCGACCGTTCGGACTACTACGAGCCGGACTTCTTCGCGCTCTACCTGCGTCGGGTCTTCAGCGAGCCCGGCGGTGTGCTGCGCGAGCCGCCGCGGCCGCCACGGCGCTACGGCGACTACTGAGACTCAGTCCAGCAGGGTCCAGCTGCCGTCGGGGGTGCGCATGTGGAAACTGCCGCCGACGCGCATCACGACGGTGCCGTCGTTCTCGGCGACCGCATCGGTCGTCGGCAGGCCGGCAAGATGGCGGTCGAGCCCGCTGCCATCCGCGTAGGGGTTGTCGGCGATCAGCTGCGCCAGCAGCTGCGACAGGCCGAGGTAGCTCATCGGCGCGTCGATCCGCTGCTGCGGCGATTCGCCGCGTGCGGGGCCGAGCACCTCGATGCCCGTCGGCGCATGCGTGATCGGCCAGCTCGGAATCTCGCGCAGCCCGGACATCTGCCGGCGCTCGCCGCGCAGGGCGGCGCCGTGTTCCGGCACCAGCACGACGACGACGCGGCGGCCGGACTGCGCGAGCAGGTCGAGGAAGCGGTTGGTGTCGTCGAGGAACGTGCGCAGCCGCCGACGGTAACTGTCGACGACGTTGCTCGCACGATAACCCTCGATGCGGTTGCCGTCGTGCAGGCTGGCGCCGTTGTAGTAGAGCGCAACGCGATCGGCAGGCATGCGCAGGCGCCGCTGCCACCAGTTCGCGAGCACGTCGTAGTCGCCAAGAATCGGCGAGCCGTCGAAGGCCCGCTGCGTCACCTGCGCCCCCGGATCGAGCGTCATCGTCGCCGCGGTGCCGAGGTTGCCGGCGATGTCGCCGTGGAAGCCGCCGAAGCGGCCGTCGTGGTTCATCTCCCATTGCACCTCGAAGCCGGCGTGCTCGATCTGGGCCATGAGCTGGCATTCGGGTGCGGGCGCTTCGTACAGCGACTCGTGGCGGGGCTGGCCGCAGGTGCCGCGCAGCAGGCGGATCGCCGCCGGGCCGCTGTAGCTGGCGGCGGTATTGAACTGCGTCATCAGCACGTCGAGGCGCTGGATCAGGCGGTCGTCGGCCATCTCCACGAGCTGCATGTCGTCCCAGCCCAGCGAACAGATGTGCAGCAGCACGATGTCGAACGGTGGCCCGTCGGCCGCGTCGGGAAAGCGGACCCGTCGCGGTGCTTCGGAGACGAAGAAGCTGTTCAGGCGCGTGGTCAGCGTCTCGCGGCTGAGTGGTTGCGGAGCGGCGCCACCCTCGGCCATGAGCACACGCGGTTCCAGCCACTGCTGCACCAGCGGCAGCAGCGGCGTCGTCAGGATGCCGATGAGCGCGAAGGTGCTCATGCGCAGGCGGTGTGCGAGCAGCAGCCAGACCAGGATCACGACGACCATGCCGCCGAGCATCGCCGGGTTGACCAGGCGCATCGCCAGATCGACCAGGTACGCGCCTGAGAACGTGGCGACGTCGCCGGCGGTCTGCAGCACGCGGCCGATCGGCGGCAGGAAGGTTTCCGAATAGAGCAGCGCCGCGCCGGCGCCCACGGCCAGGCACAGGCGCGCGACGCGCAGCAGGCGCATGCGCAGCGGCCACGCGACGAGCGCGAACAGCCCGAGGTTCCACCACAGCGCGAACTCGATGTAGCCGCCGTAGTACAGGAACAGCTTGAGCAGGAAGTAGCAGCTCCAGAATCCCATGGTCGTCGCGTCAGTCGGCAGCGGGACGGAAGAGGAAGCGCAGCGGCGGCAGCATGTCCCTGAGCAGGCGTGCGCCGTTGCCGAGTACGCGCGCGTAGGCATTCGCGCCGAAGCCGAGCACCTCGAACAGGCTGGTCAGGGGACGATCGTCGGGCGTCGTGTCGCTCCAGCCGGACCACGCATCGGCGCGGCCGAAGGTGCAGGCGATCAGGGCGCGCTCCTGCGCGAGATCCATGGTCGCGAACTGCAGGCCGAGCTGGCGTTCGCGCTGCTGCGCCGCATGCGCATGGAAGACATGTTCGCGCAGACCGTCGCGCAGGCCGACGGCGAGCGGCGTGGCCGGTGCCACGTCGACGCCGGGTGGCAGCAGCAGTCCGAGTCCCTGTGTCGAGTAGTCCTCGGTGCGGCAGGCGATCGCGCGACCGTCGGCGAGATAGAGCGTCGCCGGCATGCGCAGCGGGACGCGGTGGGCCACGCGCACCTGGCGCGTCTCGGCCGCGACACCGAGCGCGGCGCCGAGCATGATCAGGTTGTAGGTCGTCCACACCAGGTTCATCAGGACGGTGCCCGGTTCGTCCGCGTTCCACCAGAACAGGCGCACGATGCCGACGACGAGGCCGATGAGGTTCGCGGTGGCCAGAACGACATAGGGCAGGGCGATGCGCCAGTCGAAATAGGTCCGGTCGACCAGCCCGCCCTTGGCGGTGACGTTGAAACTCCCGGCGCGGGGATTGATCAGAGCCAGCGTCGTCGGCCAGGCGATATACCAGGCGAGGACCGACTCATAGGCCTCGGCCCAGAACGAATGGCGGTAGCGGCCCTGCATGCGCGAGTTGGCGATGCCGGCCTGGAACAGGTGCGGCAGCACGTAGACCGCCAGCGTGGTCGCCGCGGCATTGATCACATGCAGTTCGGCGTACAGGTAGGCCAGTGGCGCAGTGAGGAAGACCAGCCGCGGCAGGCCGTGAAAGAAGTGCAGCATCGCGTTGGCGTAGCACAGCCGTTGCAGCAGGCTCAGGCCGCGGCCGAACAGCGGGTTGTCGAGGCGGAAGATCTGCGCCATGCCGCGCGCCCAGCGGATGCGCTGTCCGATGTGGCCGGACAGGCTTTCCGTCGCCAGGCCCGCGGCCTGCGTCAGCTTGAGGTAGGCGGTGCGCCAGCCGCGCCGGTGCAGCTTGAGCGCGGTGTGCGCATCCTCGGTCACCGTCTCGACGGCGATGCCGCCGACCTCCATCAGCGGGCCGCGCCGCAGCACCGCGCAGGAACCGCAGAAGAACGTCGCGTTCCACAGATCGTTGCCGTCCTGCACCAGGCCGTAGAACAGGCTGCCCTCGTTCGGAATCTTGCGGAAGGTGTGCAGGTTGCGCTCGAACGGGTCCGGCGAGAAGAAGTGATGCGGCGTCTGCAGCATCGCGCACCGCGGGTCCTTGAGGAACCAGCCCACCGTGGTCTGCAGGAAGGACCGCACCGGCATGTGGTCGCAGTCGAAGATCACGACCAGCTCGCCGTCGGTCTTGCCGAGTGCGTGGTTGAGATTGCCTGCCTTCGCGTGTGCGTTGTCGGGCCGGATCATGTAGCGCGCCCCGCTCTGCTCGGCGAAGTGGCGCATCTCGTCGCGGCGGCCGTCGTCGAGGATGTAGACGCGCAGCTTCTCGGCCGGCCAGTCCATGCCCAGTGCGGCCAGGACCGTCGGCCGCACGACCTTGAGCGGTTCGTTGTAGGTCGGAATGAAGACGTCGACGGTCGGCCATGACGCGGTGTCGGCGGGGAGCGACACGGGCTTGCGGCCGAGTGGCCACGCATTCTGTACGTAGCCCAGCACGAGGATGAGCCAGGTGTAGCACTCGGCTGCGATCAGTCCCATGCCGAAGAACCACTCGAAGCCCGGCTCGAGGTCGATGGTCGAGGTCAGTCGCCACCAGATGTAGCGGCTCGATGCCGCCAGCGAGAAGCACACCAGGATCAGCGTCGCGACGTTGCCGGGCATCCGCCGGATCACCAGCGCGCTGAGCCACATCAGCAGGAACAGCGCCAACTGTTCGTGTGGCGCCAGCGGCGTGGTCGCACAGACGGCCAGCAGCGTGATCGTCACGATCGCCACGGCGGCACTGGCCAGTCGCGGCATGCGCCCGAAGCGGCCGGCCATCGCCATGACGTGCGCATCGGCGCGGGAGAAATCGAAGCGGTCGAGCCAGCGCTCGAATCCCCGCAAGGGCGCGAGCGCGGCGTGACCGAGGGCGGCGGCGCCATCGAACACGGCGGCCAGCGCCCGGACCAGATAGACGCGGCTCGCGTCCCCGTCCTGCGCGCGGGGCGGTCTGTGCAGGAACAGAGCCCGCAGCCAGTTGCGCAGGGTCCACGGCGACTCGACGCCCAGCGGCCGTGCGAACCACACGAGCAGCGGCATGGCTGCTGCCTTCAGCCAGCCCGGCAGCTCGCGCGTCTGTTCGGGGGGCAGCACGAACAGGCGCAGCAGCCAGGCACGGGCGCTTCGCGGATCGGCCACGCCGAGTTGCGTCGCCATGGCGCGGAGCACGACGGTCATGGCGCCGAGGCCCCCAGCCGATGCAGCAGGCGCGTGCACAGCTGCTGCAGGTCCTCGGCAGCCTGGCTGTACGGGGCGTCGACCGGCAGGGCCCGGTTGCGCGCCTGCGCGTCGGCGATCGCGGTGTCGCGGTGCACGACCTCCTGCAGCAGGCGCGCACCGAGCCGGTCGCGCAGCAGCAGCAGCAGGTCCTGCTGCAAGGGGCGCTGCGGATCGAAGGCGTTGACGACGAAGCGTGCTTTCGCCGCCTGCAGTCGCTCGACGCGGTCCAGCGTCGCGTAGGCGATCGGTTCGGCGCTGACGACCACCAGGACGTGATCCGCCGCGCCGGCGGCGTGCAGCGCGAGCACGGAAGGCAGCCGCGGCGTGTCGACGAGGACGATCGTGTCGTCGGGCACGGCCAGGCGTCCCAGTTGCTCGCGCAGCCAGCCCGGCCGTTCGGCGAGTTCGCGCTCGAAGCGCAGCAGCATGGGCAGCGGCGGCGTACCGAAGGGCAGGATGCGCACGCCGTCGCTGTTGGACAGTGCCGTCGCCGGCCAGTCGCCGTCCGGCGCGTGGCCGATGCCGTGCTCCGGTGCGGCGGTCGCACCCAGATGCAGGGCCAGCGCATTCGCCGGATCGAGGTCCAGCGCCAGCACCGCGCGTCCGCGGCGGTGCAGGGCATCGGCGAGCCCGGCCACCAGCGTGCTGCGGCCACAGCCGCCGGTGGCAGCCACGAGGCTTACGAGGACGATGTCCGTGCTCCTGCGGTGTCGGCCGACGGTGCGGGCGGCGAGGCGGGCGCCGGCTCCGCAGGCACATGGGGCATCAGCAGTACCGGGCGCCAGGCGCGTCCGAGCAGATACCGGCGAAGCCGTCTGAGCCGGGGATGCCAGCGACGGGGGCGCGTGAGCGCGTGCAGCGCCAGCCCCCCCGCCAGCCCGAGAACCAGGCCGAAGACGACGATGGCCGTCGTCACCGCGCGCTCTCCTGCAGTGCCAGCGGCGACTGCAGCAGGCTGCGCATGCCCGGCTCGGCGCGGACTGCGGGCCTGTGCGTCGCCGTGGCGGCGCGCGCCGCGATCCGTTCCAGTGCCGCGAGAATCGAAGGCGTGTCGGCCAGGCGCAGCTGGCCGTCGAACAGCTGCTCCACCGGCGCCTGCAGGATGTGGCCGAGAGCTGCGTCGACGTCTCCGGGCCAGCAGCCGTACAGCAGCAGGTGCAGCGTGTCGCCGTCGATGCTGAACAGGTCGCCCGTGCGCGTCGGCCGACACTGCGCCCGGGCGTGGGCGGCGTCGGTGGAAGGAGCCAGCGACAGGCCGACGAGGACGCACTCCAGGCCGGCGTCGCGTGCCTGCAAGGCCATCGCGCGTGCCTGCACGGCGAACGCCGCAGGCTCGCGGAATCCGCCCAGCGGCGGCGGAATGGCGGTGCGCAGGGCAGCCTCGAAGTCGTCGGACAGGGGACGCGAGTACGGGATGCCGTCGAGCTGCGTCAGGACGGCCTCGACACGCTGCGGCGGGGTGACGATGGCGTGGGCACCCAGTGACAGCAGCAGCCGCACCTGCCCGTGGCGCAGGCGAAAGCCCTGCTCGCAGACCAGCAGGCGCACGCCGCGTCCGCAGGCCATACGCAGCCGGTGCAGCCGACGCGCCAGCGTCCGCAGCTCCCTGCCCGAAGCGATGCCGAAGACGGCACTGGCGGCGACCGCGCCGGCCATCCGTCGTTCGACGGTCGCATCGTCGTCCAGCACCGTCCACGACGGCGACGGCGTGTCTCCGGCAGCGGTGCGCGTGATCAGCACGTCGTGACGATCGTCCGCGGCGAGCATCCGTCGCCGCCAGTTCTCGGCTTCGGCAACGAGGTCCGGCTCGCAGCGCAGCCGGCCATCGCTGCCGAGGCCCAGCCGCAACAGCCCCGCCGTCTGGCGCGGGTCCGTTCCGCTCCATTGGCGGGTCTCCCAGAGTGCATCGCGTGCGTCGCCATGCAGGAGCGCGAGCCCGCCGAGTGCGGGATGCCGCGCGGCGAGTTGCTGGGCATGGCCTTCGCCCGAGCCCTGGCCGCCGAACAGCAGCACCATGCTGGTCCGGCACAGACGGGCCCATGCCTGATAGAGCCGGGCGAACCCGGCCAGGGCGGCGCCATCGTCCCAGCGGAAGGCCGGATGCGCCGGCCACAGCCACACCAGCGCGTTCTCGCCGCAGCCGAAGGCGTCGAGTTCGTCGAGCAGCTGCGCGGGGCCGAGGCGTGCCGCCCGGCTGCTGCGCGGTGTCCAGCCGAATACGCGCAGGCTGCCGCGCCGGTGCGCGCGCACCGGGTCGAGTCCGGCCGCGCTCAGGGCGGCGCAGGTGGATTCGGGATCGCTCACGACCAGCGCGATCCGCCGCCGGGTCGCCAGCGCGGCGCCCGTCGCCCCGACGGTGAGCGCGGTCGCGAGCGCCTGGTCGGGCGCCGACAGCGCGTAGAGGTGGCCGGGCAGCACCTGCCCCAGCGGTGCGGGCAGCCCGTCGATGCCGATGCCGGCGACTGTGCTCATGCCGGGCCCGTCCCGGGCTCCGGCCGGTGGCGTTCGCGCACGGCCTCGAGCCAGGGCCAGCGCCCGAGCGCCTGCGCCAGGGCGCGATCCCGGTTCAGGTCGACGTAGGCGAGTCGCGGTTCCATCGCCAGCCGGCGTTGCAAGGTGGCGATGTCGTCCGCGGCCGGCGGGTCGGTTTCGTGCTGCATCGGAAGAGCTTGCTCAAGCGCTGCGGGGGCCGCAAGTCGTGGCTGCCCACCACTACGTTGCGCGGCCGCTGCGCGGATGCAGTCGCCTGCCGGAGCGGATGCCGGAGCGGGCGCGCAGTCAGCCCGGATTGAGCTGGAACAGCGTAGCGTTCGCGGCGCTGGTCGTGACGATGACCAGCGTGACGTCGTCGCCGTCGTGGCGCAGCGTGGCGAGCCCGGATTCGAGGCGTGCGGTGGCCGAGCCCGCGCATTGCACCTGCAGCGATGCGCCGTACAGGTTGTACGGCTGGTCGATCAGCGACAGCCGGCCACTGTAGTTGCAGCCGTCGGCATCCTGGCCGAACAGGTCGCCGCCCTCGCTGATGCCGAAGCTGGCCGTGGGCGTGCCGAAGTCGTCCTCGTTGACCCAGGTGCCGGCCACCAGCGGCAGGTCGGACCGTCGCTCGTACTGGCTTTCGGAATAGCCCCAGGAGATGTTGCCGCTGTCGACGACGCCGCTGCTGCCCTCGACGCTGGCGGCATAGCTCATCAGGATGCGCTCCTCGGGATCGAAACCGCCTTCGGCAGTGATCGCGAGAATCCGCACCTGCTCGGAGGCTTCCTCTTCGTCCTCCGCGGGCGGTGGTTCGCTGCGCTCGAACGCGCGTGCCTGCCACGCCAGATCGCGGTCGCCGGTTTCGTAGCGCCCGCCGGCGATGAAGTCGCCGTCGGCGTCGAAGGCAAAGATGCGCTCGGCATTCACCAGCGCGGTGACCGGAATCGAACGTGCGGCGGCAACCGAACTCAGTGTCCCGGTGTAGATGCCGGCCGGTGCCGGACTCGGCGGGCGCACGACGGGCACGTCGATCGAGTCGATCTGCGAACCGCAGGCCGTCAGCAGCAACGCCGGCAACAGGGCGGACAGAGGCTTGGTTCGGGACGTCGGGCGCATGCGAAGGCTCTCGGCAGGGCGATGGAATTTACCAAGGACGACACTGATCCCGTCGAGGGCGGTATGTCTTATCCATACGAAATCGATGCCTTTGCGAGCAGTTTTCCGGAAAATGCTTCATATTCGGCAGTATGCCCGAGGAAGCCCGTTCGCAGATGGACCCCCGCAGTCTCGACTACCTGAAGCAGCGCCGACCGTCCGAGACGGTCGAGCCCCTGTTGCGGGCGCTGTCAGCGGAACTCGCGACGCAGGTGCCCGAAGGCCAGTTGCGCGCGCTGGCCTATCTGGCCGGCCGGCGCTTCGGGACGCAGCAATCCATCGGCGAGATTCGCACGCTGGTCGAGTTCGAGGCCTTCGCCAACGACGTGCTCGGCCGGCTGGACTGGGGCTGGATGAGCATCGAGGAAGGCACCGGCGCGGTCGACATCCTTCATGGCTGCGCGCCGCTGCAGCGGTGGTTCGGCGACGGCGGCGTGCCCTGGGCCCCCGGCTTCTTCGAGGGCATGTATGCCGAGTGGATGCGACAGCTCGGTGCCGGCGAGCGCCTCGACGTGCGACAGATTCTCGGCGGCACCGGGTCCGCCGAGGTGATGCGCTTCCGGCTCGCACACGAGTCGAGTTTCGGCCAATAGGGAAACAGGCATGAGCGGCAAGCAGGACAAGGCATTCGACGACGTCGGCTCGCTGGTGAATCAGCTCGATCTCGGCGGCATGCGCTACCGGGAGTTCGGTGCTGCGCGCAAGCCGGCCGAGCACCAGCCCGCCGAGCACCGGCCGGCGCCCTCGGCGCCCGACCCGTCCGCGACCGCCGCGCGACCGCAGGCGGCGGAACCGCAGCCGGCTGCGGATACGAGCCGGTTGCGAAGCGTCTCTGCGGGCAGCCCGCTGGCCTTCACCTTCGAGCGCCTGCGACGGCAATCGATCGCCAGCCACGTACGCTCGCCGGTGCTGGTCCTGGACCTGCCCGAGCGGCATGCCGTCCACGCTGATCGTCTGCCGCGCAACGCGCGGCCCCTGCGCGAGCTGTTCGCGGCGCTGGACATCGATCCGCAGCAAGGCGGCGGCTGATCCGCATGCCCGCACCGCGCGATGGCGGCGGCCGGCTGACCGGCGTCGGCTGGCTGCTGCTGGCCGTGCTGTTCGCCGTGCCGGCCTACGTGGTGGTGGTCACGCCCTTCGCGCTCGAATGGCAGGCCCTGTGTGCCGTGGTCATGATCGGCGCTGCGCTGCTGATGCGGCACGCGAAGAGCCGGCAGATGCTCATCGCGCTGATGGTCGTCTCCCTGCTGGCCAGCAGCCGGTATCTCTACTGGCGCCTGACGCAGACGCTGCCGATCGGTCCGCAGTTCGACGGCTGGGATCTGTTCCTCGCATCCGGCCTCGTGTTCGCCGAGCTGTACGCCTACGTGATCCTGCTGTTCGGCTTCGTGCAGACGGCGTGGCCGCTCGGGCGCAAGCCGGTGCCGCTGCCCGAGGACGAGTCGAGCTGGCCGACGGTCGATGTCTTCATCCCGACGTACAACGAACCGCTCAAGGTCGTGCGGCCGACGGTCCTGGCGGCGCTGGCGCTCGACTGGCCGCGCGACAAGCTGCGCATCCACGTGCTCGATGACGGCCGTCGCGAGGAGTTCCGCACCTTCTGCGAGACCGTCGGCGTCGTGCATGTCACCCGGGCCGACAACAAGCACGCCAAGGCCGGCAACATCAACGCCGCACTGAAGAAGACCCATGGCGAGCTGATCGCGATCTTCGACTGCGATCACATCCCCACGCGCTCCTTCCTGCAGTTCACCGTCGGCACGATGATGGCCGACCCGACGGTGTCGCTGGTGCAGACGCCGCACCACTTCTTCTCGCCGGACCCGTTCGAGCGCAACCTCAACACCTTCCGCAAGGTGCCCAACGAAGGCGAGCTGTTCTACGGGCTGATCCAGGACGGCAACGATTTCTGGGATGCCTCGTTCTTCTGCGGCTCCTGCGCGGTGCTGCGCCGCACCGCGCTCGAACAGATCGGCGGCATCGCCACCGAGACCGTCACCGAGGATGCGCACACCTCGCTGCGCATGCACGCGCGCGGCTGGACCAGCGCCTACATCAACATTCCGCAGGCGGCGGGCCTGGCGACCGAGTCGCTGTCCGCGCACGTGGGCCAGCGCATCCGGTGGGCGCGCGGCATGGCGCAGATCTTCCGCGTCGACAATCCCTTCCTAATGAAGGGACTCAAGGCGGGGCAGCGCATCTGCTACGCCAACGCGATGATGCACTTCTTCTACGGCCTGCCGCGGCTGATCTTCCTGACGTCGCCGCTGGGCTATCTGCTGCTCGGTGCCGACATCATCGCCGCGCAGGGCTGGATGGTGCTGGCCTACGCAGCGCCGCACGTGCTGCTGGCGACCATCACCAACAGCCGCGTGCAGGGCAGGTTCCGGCATTCGTTCTGGTCGGAGGCCTACGAGACCGTGCTGGCCCTGTTCATCCTGTGGCCGACGCTGCTCGCCTTCATCAATCCGCGGCTCGGCAAGTTCAACGTGACCGCGAAGGGCGGCATCGTCAACCGCGACTACTTCGACAAGGACATCGCGCGGCCCTACTACTTCCTGTTCCTGCTCAACGCACTGGGCTTCGCCGTCGGCCTCGTACGCTTCTTCACCGACGCCGAGCATGCCGACACGGTGCTGCTCAACGTCGGCTGGACGTTCTACAACCTGCTGATCATCGGCTGTGCGCTGGCGGTGGCTTCCGAGCGCCGCCAGGTCCGTCACTCGGTGCGCGTGCGCGTGCGCTTGCCGGCACTGCTGCGCCGGCGCGGCGCGCAGCAGACCTTCGAGGTGTCGACGCTCGACGTCTCGGATCGCGGCATCGCGCTCGACCTGCCGGAGGCGCTCAACGTCGAACCGGGCGAGCCGGTGCAGGTCGTGCTGATTCCGCAGCGCTCCGACGTCTGGCTCGACGGCTCCGTGCGCCGCGCCGGGCACGGCATGCTGGCGATGGAGATCGGCGAGATGAACATCGAGCAGGAGAGCGCCCTGGTGAATGCGCTCTACGGCCGCGCCGACGCCTGGCTGCAGTGGCGCGACATGCGCGCCGTCGACCGGCCGCTGCTCGCCCTGCGCGAGGTGGCGCGCTTCGGGCTGCTCGGCGGCTTCAAGTTCACGCGGTGGCTCGGCGGCGAAATCGTCCGGCTTGTATCGCCGCGGCGTCAGGGAACAGCGACTCAGGGCGATGGCTGAACCAGCGCGGCACCGGCCTCCGGGCGCAGGTGCCGCGGCGGATCGACCGCGACGCGGCGGACAGGGCAGCGAACCGTACACACAGATTCGAAAACCGGTATGAGCATTCACAGAGCATTCGAGAAGGCGGCCATGCGGACCTTGTGCGCAGGGCTGCTGCTGGCCGCGGGCGCGCAGGCGGCGATCGCCCAGGGCCCGGCCGGCGAACGCGAGGTCGAGCTGCGTTTCGAGGATCTGGGCGTCGACTACCCGATCCGTCTGCGCACGGTGTTCGGACAGGCATCGCTGCCGCTGGACCTGCGTGCGAACGAGATCGTGACCCGCGCCGAGCTGGAACTGCGCATCGCGCACTCGCCGTCGTTGCGCTTCGACCTGAGCCATCTAAGCGTGGCGGTCAACGACCAGATCATCTGGACACGCCCGCTGGAAGCCGCGGATGCGTCCGGCAAGGTTGTGACGATTTCGCTGGACCCGCTGCTGCTCGTCAGCCGCAACCAGATCCGCTTCGACTTCGTCGCGCACTACGCGAAGGAAGGCGAGTGCGAGGACCCGACGCATTCGACGCTGTGGGCGGACATCTCCAACGACAGTGTGCTGCGGCTGAGCCTGCGCACGCTCGATCTGCCGCCGACGCTGGAGAAGATGCCCGCGCCGTGGTTCGACGCCGCCGAGCGCGGTCGCCTGCGCCTGCCGTTTGTCCTGCCGGGCGATCCGGGTCTGGAGACGGTGCGCGCCGCGGGCATCGTCGCGGCCTGGTTCGGCGCACAGGCGGACTATCGCGGTGCGGATTTTCCGGTGCAGTTCGGTGCGGCACCCGCCGGGCACGCGGTGCTGTTCCAGCTCGGCGGGACGGAGCCGGCCCTGCGCGCGATCCGCAACCCGGGCGATGCCGATGGCCGGCTACTCGTGTTCTCGGCGCCGGACGAAGCCGGACTGGTGCAACTGGCGCAGGGCTTTGCGCTGGGCCACGTGCTGATGCGCGGCGACAGCGCGCGCCTGACGCGGATCGAGCTGCCGCCGCCGCAGGCGGCCTGGGCCTCGCGGCGCTGGCCGGCGCTCGACCGGCCGTTCGCGCTCGAACCCTATCTGCTCGGTCCGTCGACGGTCGCCGGTCTCGCGCCCGGTCCGATCGTCTACGAGTTCGCACTGCCCCCGGACGTGTTCTTCCTCGGTCGTAGCGGTGCGTTCGTCGATCTCGACTACCGCGCCAGCCGCGCCGGCAATCCCAAGTCCTCGCTCAACCTGCTGCTCAACGGTCAGTACCTGGGTTCGACGCTGCTCGATGCCGGCGGCGAACGGCGCGCCGAGACCGAAAGCCGCGCGCTCGACGTCGAGGTGCCGCCGCAGCTGCTGCGCGGCAACAACCGGCTCGTCGCGCAGTTCGAGTTCCTGCGCGACACGAGCAAGGCCTGCGAGGATTTCCGCGCCGCGACGCTGCAGGGCGGGATCGATCCGCGCAGCGCGCTGAAGATCGCCCGCCATGCGCACTTCGCCGAGATGCCGGCCCTCGAGAAGCTCGTCAACGGCGGTTTCCCGTACTCGAAGTTCGCGGATCTCTCGCAGACCGCGCTCGCGCTGCCGGAGAATCCCACCGAGGCGGAAGTGTCCGCCGCGCTGATCGTGCTCGGCCATATCGGCCGCTGGACGCAGGATGCAGCGACGCGCGTCGAGGTGCTGCCGCTGTCCGTGCTCGACGAGGCGGTCGACCGCGACCTCGTGCTGATTGCCCCGGCCGGCGCGGCGACCCTGCCGCCGGCGCTCGACGAAGCCGGCGTGCTGAAGCTGCACGCGGACGGCGCCGAGCTGCGGACCGCATCGAGCCTCGCCGCGCTGCAGGGACGCATCGAGGGGCGCCTGCTGCGCGACGCCGAGCGTGTGGCGGCCCGCGTGCTCGTGCAGTCCGGCGGTGCGCTCGGTTCGCTGCAGCAGTTCGAATCGCCGTGGCAGCGCGGTCGCAGCATCGTGGCGCTGCGGACGACGGCGGCCGCCGACCCGCGCGATGTCGCCCTGGCGCTGACCGATCCCGGACGCAACCAGTACATCGAGGGAGGGCTCGTGCTGGTGACGCCGCAGCAGGTCAGCGGCTACCGCGTCGGCGACAGCTATGGCGTCGGCCGTCTGCCCTGGTGGTATGCGCTCACGCGCTGGATGCGGCATCACCCGTATCTGCTGGTGCCGCTGGCGCTGGCCATCGCGCTGTTGTTCGCGGCGATCGCCTCGCGGCTGCTGCGGCGGCATGCGGCAGGCCGTCAGCCGAAGACGGGTGCCTGAGCGCCGATGCGGCTGCGACTGCTCCTGCTGCTGGGCGTGCTGCTGACGCAGCCCGCCTGCGCAGAGCGTCCGGCGCGAGCCGCCGACGCAGGCTGGCCGGACTGGCAGGCCTTCAAGACCGCTTTCGTCAGCGACGACGGCCGCGTCATCGACTGGACCACGGGCGCGCGCACGGTTTCGGAGGGGCAGGCCTACGGGCTGTTCTTCGCGCTCGTGGCCAACGACCGCGAAGCGTTCGCGCGCATCCTGCGCTGGACCGAGCGCAACCTCGCCGACGGCGACCTGTCGCGCAAGCTGCCGGCGTGGCTCTGGGGCACCGCGGATGACGGCACCCGCAAGGTTCTCGACGCCAACCCGGCGACCGATGCCGACCTGTGGATCGCCTACAGCCTGCTCGAGGCGGCGCGTCTGTGGCAGCAACCGCAGTACGCGGCCGAGGCGCAGGCGATCCTGGCGCTGGTGCGCCGGCAGGTGGTCGAGCGCCGCGCCGACGGCACGGCACTGCTGTTGCCGGCGCCCGACGGCTTTCGCCTCGAGGATCGCGTGCGCCTGAATCCTTCGTACACGATGCCGGCGCAGTTCCTGCGTTTTCACGCCGTCGATCCGGACGGACCGTGGTCGGCGATGGTCGAACAGTTCCCGGCGATGCTCGCCGAGCTCTCGCCGCTGGGCCGCGTGCCGGACTGGTCGCAGTACCGCGAGCGCCGGCACGAGATCGATGCGGACAAGGGCGGCGTCGGCAGTTACGACGCGATCCGCGTCTATCTGTGGGCGGGACTCGGGCCGGCCGGGCACCCGGCGCTCAAGGCGCTGCAGCCCGCCGTCGCCGGTTTCGCGGTGCTGACCGAAGAGGCCGGCCGCGTGCCGGAGAAATGGTCGGCGCGCAGCACCTGGATCGAGGGTGACGGTCCGGTCGGCTTCGACGCGGCACTGTTGCCGTTCTATCGCGCGCTCGGCGAACAGGCGCAGCTCGAGCGTGCCCGCGCGCGCGTCGTCGCCGCACGGCAGGACGGCGTCTACGGCAGTCCCGCGCGATACTACGACCAGGTCCTGGTGCTGTTCGGCAAGGGCTACGACGACGGTCAGTACCACTTTGACGGCGAAGGGAGGCTGGTGCCGAAATGGAAGCGCTGAAGCGCAGTCTGATCGCCGCGGCGCTGGCCTTCGCTGCTGCGGCACCGCTGCCGGCAGCGGCGGTGGATGCCGCCGCCGTCGAGCAGCTCGTCCGCCAGGCGCAGTTCTGGGAAGCGCGCAACCGCCCCGACCTCGCCCGCGACGCGTGGACGCGGGTCATCGAAGCCGACGCCGACCACGTGCAGGCGCTCGAGCGGCTCATCGACCTCGAGGCCCGGCAGGGCAGCGCGCAACGTGCGGCCGAATACGAGGCACGGCTGCGTGCGGTGGCGCCGGACTCGGCGGCGCTGCAACGCCGGGCACAGGGCCTGCCGGCCGGCGCGGATCGCGAGACGGTCCTTGCGCAGGCACGCAGTCTCGCCCGCGCCGGACGCAGCGCCGAGGCGATCGCCGTCTGGCGGCCGCTGCTGGACGCGCAGGGGGAGCCGCCACCCGAGCTGGCGGTGGAGTACTACGAGACGCTCGCCGGCACCGACGAAGGCTGGAGCCGCGCGCGCGAGGCGCTGGCGCGACTCAGCGGCGCGCGTCCCGACGACCGGCGCGCGGCGCTCGCGCATGCACGCGTACTCAGCTATCGCGCGGCGACGCGGCGCGACGCCATCCGTCGCCTGGAGGCACTCGGCGAGAGTCCGTCGCCGGTACGTGCCGACGCGCGCGTCGCCTTGCGTAATGCGCTGCTGTGGCTGGAGGCGGGCGAGCAGGACCGCGCCGCCTACGAGCGCTACCTGCAGTCGGCCGGCAACGATGCCGAGATCGCGGCCAAGCTCGACGGGCTCGACGCCACGGCGCAGGCGCGCCGTCGCGCGGAGGCGGACGTGCAGCGCGCCGAGATCCTGCGTGCGGGATACGAGGCGCTGGACGCCAATGATCTCGACGCCGCCGATACCTTCTTCTCCAACCGGCTCGGTAGTCACCCGCGCGAGGCGGACAGCCTGGCGGGGCTCGGTCTGGTACGGCTGCGCCAGCAGCGTTTCGCCGAGGCCGAGTCGCTGCTCGGCCGTGCGGTGGCGGCGCGTCCTTCGCTGCGCGGCAATCTGACCGAGGCGATCGACACCAGCCGGTACTGGCGGCGCGTGACACAGGCGCGCGCCGCGCGCCAGGCCGGCCAGTGGCGCGAGGCGGCGACGCTGTTCGCCGCCGCGGTGCAACAGCGGCCCGACGGCGATTCCGACGTGCGCCGCGACTGGGCCGAGGCGCTGCGCGAATCCGGCGACGTGCAGCAGGCGGAGCGCGTCTTGCGCGAAGGTCTGCGGGCGGCGCCGGGCGATGCCGCGCTGATCGGCGAGTACGCCGACCTGTTGCTGGCGCAGGATCGCGAGGCCGAACTCGACGTTCTGCTCGCCGAAGCCGACCGACGCGATCCGACGATGCTGCGCGAGGTCCGCGTGTCGCTGTTGCGCACGAAGGCGGCGCGCGCGCTGGAGCGGAACGATCGCGCCGGCGCCCAGGCGCTGCTGCAGCAGGCGCTCGCGGCCGACCCGCAGAGCCCCTGGGTGCGCCTGGACCTGGCGCGCCTGTACCGCGACATCGGACGCACGGCAGAGGCGGACTCGCTGCTGCAGGCGCTCAGCGAAACGCCGGACGGCGGCGACCCGGACACGCTGTTCGCGCAGGCCTATGCCCTCGCCGACGCGCAGCGCTGGTACGAAACGCTGATCGTGCTCGAACGCCTGCCGGCATCGGCGCGCAGCGCCGACGCGGTGTCCCTGCAGCGGCGCGCATGGATCCAGTACCAGTTGCAGCGTGCCGGTCAGGCGGCCGTGCTGGGCGAACCCGGCCGCGCGGTCGAGATCCTCAATGCGGCGATCGCCGCCGCCGGCAACGGGCCCGAACACGCCTCGGCGATCGCCCAGGGCTGGCAGGCGCTCGGCGATCCGGCGCGCGCCGTGGCGGCACTGCGCCGCGCTTTCGCGCAGAGACCGCCGTCGGCCGGGCAGTCGATCCAGTATGCGGCCCTGCTGCTCGAGCTGAACCAGGATGCCGAGTTCGAGGCGGTGACGACCGATCTGATCCAGTCCGGCAGGACGAGCGCGGCGCAGCGTCTGGAACTGGAAGACCTGATCGTCGGCTACCGGATCAAGCTGGCCGACCGGCTGCGCGAAGGCGGACGGATCGCCGAGGCCTATGCCCAGCTCCGCGAAGTCGTGCTGCGCTACCCGGACCAGCCGCGCGTGCAGAGTGCGCTGGCGCGGCTGTTCACGTCGGCTGGCGATACCGACAAGGCGCTGGCGATCGGTCGCGCACTGGTGCGCAGCGTGCCCGACGATCCGGTGGCGCGCGCCAATGCGATCGATGCTGCGCTGGCCGCCAACGATCGCGAATCGGCGGCGACGTGGATCGAAACCGCACGCGAGCGCTGGCCGGACGATCCGGCCTTCGTGCGCGCGGCGGCGCGGCTGGCCGAACAGCGCGGCAGCCGCGCCGAGTCGCTGCGCCTGCTGCGCGAGGCCACGGCGCTGGAGGATCGCGTGCGGCGCGAGTCCGCCGTACCGGAACTGATGCTCATCGGCAGCGACGGCGCTGCGCGCGAGGGTCTGCCGCAACCGGTCTTCGACCTGCTGCGCGAGGACGGCGCCGAGAGCGTCGGGCCGCTGCTGCCGCGTGCCGGCGACCGCGGACCCACGCCTGCGCCGATGCCGCTGAGCGGGCGGCGCTACCGTCTCGATGCGACGCTCGACCAGCCCAGGTCGCCGGCGTCCACGATGCGCGCCGGCAGCAGGCCGCCGCTGCGCCTGCAGCTCGACGACGGCGCCGCGACGGCTGCGTGGCCGGGCCGGCCGGCGATGCGCGCCTCGGCGCCGACGATCGACGAGGAACTGCGACGGCTGGAGGCCAGTGTCGGAGCGTGGGCATCGGCCGGTCTGGCGAGCCGCAGCCGGCGCGGCGAATCCGGCCTGTCGCGCCTGCTGGCCATCGAGACGCCGCTGGATCTCGTCGGCCCGGAATGGGAACTGGGACGCCTGGGGCTGCGCGTGAAGCCGGTCGTGCTCGACGCGGGCGAGGTGTCCGGCGAGCGCAACAAGCTGCGCTTCGGCACGCTGGCGCTGATCAACGGCGAGTCGGACGACCTCGACCAGTCGGCCGACGGCGTGGCCGTGTCGCTGAGCTACCGGGTCGGCGAGTTCAGCGCCGATATCGGTACCACGCCGCTGGGCTTCGAGGTCGAAAGCCTGGTCGGCGGCCTGCGCTGGCAGACGCGCCTCGGCGAGGCGTCGCAGTTGTCGGCCGAGTTCGCGCGGCGCGCGGTCACCGACAGCTACGTCTCGTACGCCGGTGCCTACGATCCGCTGACCGGACGCAGCTGGGGCGGCGTCGTGCGCACCGGCGGGCGTCTCGACTACGCCTACGACCTCGACAGCTACGGCCTCTACGTCAACGGAGCGTACTACGGGCTCAGCGGCCGCAACGTCGAGGAGAACTCGGTGCTCGAGTTCGGCGGCGGCCTGTTCTTCCGCGTCGTGCAGAGCGCTCGCCATGGCGACCTGACCGTCGGCGTGAACCTGACGAGCTTCGGCTACGACAAGAACCTGCGGCATTTCACGTTCGGTCACGGCGGTTACTTCAGCCCGCAGTTCTTCACCACGGTGGCGCTGCCGCTGACCTGGGCCGGCCATCGCGGGCGCCTGGACTACCGGCTCGAGGCGGCGCTGGGCCTGCAGTCCTTCCGCGAGGATGGTGCGCCGCTGTTCCCGGGCCGCGCGTCGCTGCAGCAGGAACTCGAGGAGATCGTCGAGTTCGAACCGACCAACGAGATTCCGCTGGGCTACGAATCGCAGAAGAACTCCGGCCTCGCCTACAAGTTCGGCGGTGCGCTGCAGTACCGCGTCAACCCCAAGCTCAGCGTCGGCGGCGTCCTGTCGCTCGACAATGCGCGCGACTACGAGGAGAGCCTGGTGCACTTCTACCTGCGCTACGACTTCGCCGACCGCAGCGCGGAGCCGGGTACGCTGCTGGCGCCGGACCTGACCCGTGGAGCCCTGCCATGACCGGACGCCTGCTCGGGCTGTGTCTGCTCGCCGCGACGGCGGCCCATGCCGACGACGAGGCCACCGCGCTGCTGGAGGCCGGCTACGTCGACAGCGCGATCGCCGAGTTCGAGGCGCGCCTCGGCTCGAATCCCTACGATGCGATCGCGCTGAACAACCTTGCCGTGACGCGCGCGCGGGAGGACGATGTCTTCGCGGCGTTCGAC
Organism: Sinimarinibacterium flocculans; assembly: GCF_003201205.1. Lineage (GTDB taxonomy): Bacteria > Pseudomonadota > Gammaproteobacteria > Nevskiales > Nevskiaceae > Solimonas > Solimonas flocculans. Next base: position 27,667 of record NZ_QICN01000003.1, on the reverse strand, counting down.
CTGCTCGACCGTGCCGCGCGGTTGGCGCCCGAGCATCCCGTGATCGGCGAGAACCGCGCGACGCTGCGCACCTGGATCATGCGGCGCATCGAGACGGCCGATCGCGGATCGGGAGTGGTCGTGCCGGAACCGCAGGCAGTGCTCCCGCCGCCGCCGGACCTGTGGGTGCCCTGAGGCGCCAAGGCGTACTCTTCGGTCCGTGCCGTCGTGCGTCCTGACCGGAGATCACCATGCGCCGTTCGTTTCTGCCGCTCCTTGCCGTTGCATGGCTGCTTGCCGGCTGTGCCACCCAGGCGACGCCCTACCAGCCGGTCAAGAACGGCTACGGCTACTCCGAACAGAAGCTTGAGGAGGATCGCTACCGCGTGAGCTTCTTCGGCAACACGCGGACCGACTATGAGACCGTGACCGATTACGTGCTCTATCGCGCCGCGGAGATCACGCTCGACAACGGCTACGACTATTTCGTCATGGTCGACCGCTCGACCCAGGGGACGCAGCAAGCCGGCAGCGCACCGACCGTCGGTATCGGACTGGGTGGCTTTCGCTTCGGCGGCAGCGGCGGGTTCGGCATCAGCGTCGGCACCAGCACGCCGGTCGGCAGTGGCCGCGGCGAGGCCTACCGCGCCACGGCAGACATCCAGCTGCGCAAGGGCAGCAAGCCGGCCGACGACGTGCAGGCCTTCGACGCACGCGCGGTCAAGGCCAACCTGCAGGAGACCATCCGGCGCCCGCCACTGCAGCCGCGTTGAACGCGGCTGTGGCGCGGGACGGTCAGTCCGGCAGCTTGCGTTCCAGCATCGCGATCAGCTTGCGCTTCATCGGCACGACCCAGTTGGCCTTGAGCGTCGGCGACAGCAGGCCGGCGTCCTCGAGTTCGTCGCACAGGTGCATCTGGTGGGCGAGGTCGAACAGGTCGAGCTGCTCGGTGAACAGACCGTCGTCGCCGACGGTGATGAAGGACACGCCCGGCGTCTGGTAGTAGCTGCCGTCTGCGCGCTGGCCCGGGCCGCGGTTCCACCAGTGCGTGATGATGCGGTTGCCGTGGGTGGCGTAGCGCTCGATCGGAAAGCTCCAGCCCTCCCAGCCGACCTTCATGTCGCGACCATAGTGGGTTGCGCGGATCTCGTCGCGCGAGGTCGCGCGCACCAGCATCGTGCCGGCGTACTCGCAGACGTACTCGCAGCGCTCGGCGTAGAGGGCGTCCGCGATCCATTCCCACTCGTTGCGCGCCGCGGCCTCGACGAAAGCGGCCTGCATCGCCGCTGCGCGCGCCGCGACCTGTTCCGGGCCGATGCCCATGTTGCGTTCTCCGGATACCAATGCCTGTGCCGGCATGCTCGGACGCCGCCGCCGGCCCCGCATCACCCGTCTGCGGGAGGGTTGCGGGCGACGCCCGGCGTCGTGCTAGCGTGGCGTCAACCGGCGGCGCGGGGTTGCCGGGGGGCGAGCGGGAGTATCGGGATGAGCGACCGGGGGCGGGCGATCTTCGCAGCGGTGTTGTCGATCGCGTCAACCACGGCGGCGCACGGGGCCAAGTCCTGCGAGACGCTCAAGGCTGAGATCGCCGCGAAGATAGATGCCAACGGCGTGCAGGTCTACACACTGGAGATCGTGCCGGCCGATCGGGTCGGCAGCGGGCAGAAAGTCGTCGGCAGTTGCGACGGCGGCCGCAGCCGCATCGTCTACCGGCGCGGCCAGCAGGTCTAGCCGTCCGCGCCGAATGCCGCGCCGGAGCCCGCGCGCGGCTGCTAGGGCAGCAGCGGCGGGAAGGCCGGGCCGGTGTCGCGCTCGGCGAGCGGTCCGTCCTCGCGCGGGACGCAATCCGCGGCCACGCGTCGTGCCGCGGTGAGAATGCCGTTGAGCAGGTGCCGGCGGAAGTTGGCGTCGGCGTAGAGGGCGGTCGAATGCCCCAGCGCCGTGTACCAGGCGCGACCTTCGAAGCGGTCGTGGCACCAGCTCATCGGATGGTCTTTCATCGTGCCGGTCTCGCCGATGATGAACGTGCCGCCGCTGATGTTGGTGGTGTTCGGGTCCTGGTCGTAGCTGTCCTCGTCGATATTCAGCAGCACGCGCACCGTGCCGCGCGGATTGGTGCGGAACGAGTAGAACTCGTCGCTGATCGTCCACGGCACCGGTAGGTGCGCGACCGCCGGATGATCCGGCGCTTCCAGGTGCAGATCGCCCGGCTGCACGCCGGGGCCGCCCTCGGCACCGAGCGGAAACACCGGGTGGCTGTGGAAGTAGGCGCCGACCAGTTCGGCGTAGAACGGCCAGTCGTACTCGGTGTCCGAGGCCGAGTGCACGCCGGCGTAGCCGCCACCGCTGCGGACGTACTGTTCGAAGGCGGCCTTCTGCGTCTCGTCGAGCACGGTGCCGGTGGTGCTCAGCCACAGCACGGCCGCGTAATGCGCGAGGTTATCAGCGCTGAACGCCGCCGGGTCCTCGGTGTGATCGACGCCGAAGCCGTGCATCGCGCCGAGCTGGCGCACGGTGTCGACGCCGGTCTCGATCGAGTCGTGGCGAAAACCGGCCGTGCGCGAGAACACGAGGACGCGGAAATCGCCGTCGGCACCGGCGCCGCCATCGTCGCTGCTGTCGCCGCAGGCGGTGAGCAGCGGCGTCGCCAGCAGGGCCGGCAGCAGGGCGCACATCAGGCGCGTGCGCGTCACTGCGGGCATCACGCCGGACATCGTTCTGGACATCGGGTTCTCCGCATCAGGTCGTGCCGGCGCCGATCGCGCGGGCGATGCGCAGCGAGTTCGCCAGGATCGTCAGCGTCGGGTTGAAGCCGGGAAAGGTCGGGAACAGCGAGCCGTCGACCACGTGCACGTTGTCGCATTCGTGCAGCTTGCCCCAGCGGTCGCAGACACTGGTCGCCGGATCGTTGCCGAAGCGCGCGGTGCCGGCATGGTGTGCCGACAGCGTCGGGCTGTCCGAGAGCAGCGGGTCCGGCAGCACCAGCGAGGCGATCGCGCCCGGCGTCGCCTGCAGCATCGCCAGCAGCAGCGGCGCGGTGTAGGTGGCGCCGGCACGCTCGTGCGCGTGCGGTGCCCAGGTCACGCGCGGCGCCGGCAGGCCGCGCCAGTCGCGCACCTGTGGGTCGAGATCGACGCGGTTGTTCGCCTGTGCCAGATCCTCGCCGACGAACTGGATCGCGGCGATGCGCTTGCGGATCAGGCCGAGTTGCACCGCCGCCTTGTGCGCCGCGCCCGGCGGAATGCCGAAGCCCGCGTACTGGTAGGCCTCCTGCAGCAGCGGCACCGAACCGCCGACCTGGATCAGGCCGCCCTTGATGTAGGGCACGCCGAGCGCCTGCACCTCGGGGCCGGTGAACGGCCCGACGAGGTTGTCGACTTCCGCGGTGGTGCTCTGCGCCCGGTACGGCTGCACGTCGTCCGGGAACACCGCGGCGCCGAGCGTGAAGTAGTGGAACATCATGTTGCGGCCGACCTGATCGGAGCCGTTGCCCAGGCCGAGCGGATGCGCGCCATTCGCCGACAGCAGCAGCAGGCGTGCGGTCTGCACCGGGCTGGCGGCCAGCAGCACCTTGTCGGCGCTGATGCTGCGGGCGCGGCCGTCGCGATCGTAGTAGCGCACGTCGGTCGCGCGGCGGCCGTCGGGCGTCGTGTCGATGCGATACACCAGCGCGCGCTCGATCACGCGCACGCGGCCGCCGCGCACGGCCGGGTTGAGGTAGCTGACCATCGCATCGCCGCGCGCGTTGATCGGACAACCGAATGACGAGCACAGGCCGCAGGAGTTGCACGCCGGGCGGCCGTCGAAGACCTGCGAGTTCACCGCTGCGGGGTAGGGGAACGGCTCCCAGCCGACGTTCATCGCGCCGCGCGCGAGCAGGCGCGCGGCGTAGCCGGTGGGATTCGGCGGCATCACGAACTGGCGTGCGCGCGGCGCCTGTTCGAGTGTGCGCGCGGGCATCTGGTTCACGTCGCCCTGCACGCCGATGGTGTGTTCCACCTCGTCGTAATACGGCGCCAGTTCGTCGTAGCTGATCGGCCAGTCGGCCACCTGCGCGCCGTCCACCGGGCCCAGATCCGACCGTTGCGTGAAGTCCTGCCGCCAGAAGCGCGGGAACTTGGCGTTGTAGTGCAGGGACGTGCCGCCGACCGCGGCGCCCAGCGAGACATGCGTGCCCTGCACGCTGCGCGCGACGCCGTCGGCCGCTTCGCTCTGCGTGCGGCCGGTGACCGGCTCGAGTCGCGGGTGCGGAAAGCCGAAATGTCGCGTGGTCTTGATCTCGTCGTTCGCGTACAGCGTGCCCAGGTCGCGGCTCTCGACCTCGCCGAAGCCCGGCCGCAGGTTGCGGCCGCGTTCGAGCACGGTGACCGACCAGCCCTGGCGGGCGAGTTCGTGGGCGGCGATGCTGCCGGCAGGGCCGGAGCCGATGATGACGGCCTCAGCCATGGGCCGCCCTCCAGATCCACTCCGGGCGCACGCGGTCCTGCACCGCGAGCCGGCGTTGCAGGGCGGCGAGCGAGCCTTCGGCGTTCATGATCGTGGCCGCGAGGGTTTCGCCGGCGGCGATCAGCAGCGGCGGCAGCTCGAACTCCGGCCTTGCCCTGACCCCGGCAGCCGGCGGACCGAAATCGACACCGCCGTACGACGGCGGCAGCAGGGCATCGAACGGACCGGGCGGATCGCGGTGGATCACCTCGCTGTCGGTCCAGCCGCGCGGCTGGACGTCGCCGGGCCAGCCGGTCGAGGTCCAGCCGACGAGATCGCGGTTGCCGCCGTACTCGGGTGCGCCGTAGGTGCCGTCGAGAGTGCCGGGAAAGGCGACGTCGATCAGCGCCTGTACCTGGGCATCGCTGTAGTCGAGCACGATCACGTCGCGCAGCAGCGCCGGCAGATCGGCGAAGCCTTCCGTGCCGGTGAGCGAGTTGACCAGATCGAGCACGTCGGACAGCGGCGTGTCGCCGAGGCGTTCGCGCAGGATGTCGCCGAGCGCCGCGGGCAACACGCCGGTTGCGAGCTGCGCCGCGCGCGCCTCCAGGTGCGCAAGGCCGTCGCGGTAGATCTGCTGCAGGCCGACGACCGGACCGTTGAACTCGCGCTCCGGCCGTCCCAGCGAGCCCTCGATGACGATGCGCCAGGCCAGCGCCTCGTAGTCGTCGAGCGGCATGAAGCGCTCGAAGTCGTTGCGCGTGCCGCCGGCGCGATCCGAGTAGGGGCCGCCGGCGTGGATCAGCGGCGGATCGGTCATGAATGCGGCGAGCAGGGCGTCGATCGCTTCTTCCGCATGTGCGGCGGCGGCACCCGGTTGCAGCCCTGCCGGAATCAGCCGGTCGACCAGCGCGCGCAGCGTGCGCAGCTCGGCGTCGGTGAGAAAGCGTGCGCGCGGTGTCGGCCGGTCCGGTCCACGCAGGCGGTCATCCACCGGCTGCGAGGACTCGCAGCCGGACAGCAGCCAGGCGCCCATCAGGGCCGTGCCGCCCGCCTTCAGCACCACGCGGCGCTGCGGCATGCGCGGCGCATCGCCATCGGTCATGCGTTCTCCCCCGAAACCATCGTTCTGTCAGGGATCGTGAGACCTGCTTGCCGTCATGGCCTCGTGCGTTCGGATGACCGTGGGAGGAGTGCGGGCGGATCGTCGCTGCCGACCGCCAGCAGGCGCCGCGCGTGTCGAGTGAGCGCGCGGCGCAGCGCCTGGGGCTCATCGATGGAGAACGGAAAGGGCAGTCGCGCGAGCTGCCGTGCGAAGTAGTCGAGGCTGTCGGTCCGCGCGTGCAGCCGCACGCCGGTCGCGACCGGCTCCAGCACGCCGAGGCTTTCGCCGAGCTCGGAGGCGGCGGCTTCGACGGTGGCCTGCAGATGCACCCGGACCTGAATGGCGCGAGGCAGCGTGGCGATGCTCAGACGCAGGTGCCGCACGGGATCGAAGCTTGCGGGGCGGCGAAAGCGCGCGCTCAGGACTTGCGCCGCGGCCATGCGATCGAGGCGGAACGAGCGCAGGCCCTTGCGCAGATGACAATGGCCTGTGACATACCAGTGTCCCTTGCGGAACACCAGCGCGTAAGGATCGACCATGCGCTCGGTCGTCTCGCCGCGATCCGCGACATAGCGCACCTGCACGCGTCTCTGCGCCTGCGCGGCGCCCGCGATCCGCCTGAGCAAGTCGTCATTGCGACGCGGCCTGAACTGCGGCAGATCCAGGGCCACGCTGCGCTCGAGCATCAGCAACTGTCGGCGTTCGTCGTCGGGCAGAAGGCGCTCGATCTTCGCCAGTGCGCCGGCGGTTGCCGGCACCGCGTCGGCGAGTCCGAGCGCGCGCGCCGAGAGCAGGCCGAGTGCGAGGGCAAGTGCCTCGTCGTTGCTGAACATCAGCGGCGGCAGCTTGAAGCCGGCGACGAGGCCGTAGCCGCCGTAGCGCCCGCGCTCGGTCGTGATCGGAATGCCGAGTTCCTCAAGTGCGCCGATGTAGCGGCGCAGCGTGCGTCCGTCGATGTCGAGTTGCTGCGCAAGCTCGCGGCCGCTGACGAAGCCGCGCGACTGCAGCAGTTCGAGCAGGGCGAGAACGCGGGTGGCGGGGCGGCTCATCGCGGCGAAGCGTGTCTCCGAATCAGGGCGGATTCTGACCTGTATCGGCCCTAAGGTCTTCAGGCCCCGGATCACTGGCGATCCGACCACCACTGGAGACGTTCCGATGACCCCTGTCCTGTTCTACGGCGTGCCGCAAGGCTGTTCCTTCGGCTCCATCGTCGCACTCGAATGGCTGAACCAGCCATACCGCCTGTGCCGCATCGAGATGCTGGAGCACCCCTGGGATGCACGCTTCGCGCAGATCAATCCCTTGCTGAAAACGCCGGCGCTGCTGACGGCGGACGGCGCGCCCATCAGCGAGAGCGTCGCGATTCTGCTGCACCTGGCCGGGCGCGGCGGCGTGCGTGCCGGGACGCGCGCCCATGATCGCCTCGCACAGATGCTGGCCTACCTCGCGACCGACTTCTTCGCGGCGTTCGCTCCGCTGTGGCTGCTCTACGACGAAGGCGGCTTCGACGAATCGCAGACCGCCTTGCTGCGCCGCATCGGCCGCGAGGACGTGGCGCGACAGTGCCGCTACCTCGACGGTCTGTTCGCGGATCGCGATTGGCTGCTCGGCGAGCGTTCGCTGGCCGACGCCTATCTCTCGGGCCTCGGCCGCTGGATCGGCTACCACCGCCTGTTCGACGTGGACGCGGAGTTTCCGCGGCTGGGCCGCTACCTGCAGCGGCTGGCGGACGATCCGGGCGTGCGCTTCGCGCAGGCGATCGAACGCGGCGAGAAGATCGAGGGCCATGGCGCGTTCGAGGGTCATGTGACGCTCGATGCGCTGACGCTGCCGCGAGCCGCGTAGCGGTCGCCCCGAGCCGTCAGGCCGCGGCTTCGAGTTCCTCCAGGGCCTCGAGGCTGTAGACGGCTAGGCGCTGCAGATGCGGGATCGTGTCGCGGCAACCGATGAAGCCGAAGTTCAGCGTCTCGAGATAGCTCATCACGGTGACGTTGAGTCCGTAGCCGTGGAAGGGGATCGACAGCGGGTAGTAGGCGTCCATGTGGGCGCCGCGGAAGTACAGCGGCTTCGTCGGCCCGGGGACGTTGGAGACGACCAGATTGAACGCCGGGCGCACGCGCCCGACGGCACCGGGAATCTGCGACAGCAGCATCGGCGACATCAGCACGGCGCTGTACTGCATGATCGCCGCGCGCGTCATGCCTTCGAGCTGGTCCTTGGCGACGCGGGTCGATGCGACGATGGCGCCGAAGCGTTCGAGCGGATCGGCGACATCGGTCGCCAGCGACGCGAGGATGGCGCCGACGGCATTGCCGCCGCCCGGATCGTCCTTGGGGCGGATGTTCACCGGCAGCATCGCCGTCAGCGGTGCATCGGGCAGCTCGCCCTGTTCGCAGAGCAGGCGCCGCAGCGCGGCGCCGCAAAGGGCGAGCACGAGGTCGTTGAGCGTGCCGTCGAGACGCTTGGCGACGTTCTTGAGGCGGGCGACGTCGAACTGCTGCGTCGCGAACCGCCGGTTGCGGCTGATGCGCTGGTTGAGGATCGATTTCGGCGCCTGCAGCGGCGACACCAGCGCGCCGCGGCGCTTGCGGCTCAGGGTGTTGCCCAGCGCGCGGGTGATGGTGCGCGTGCTGCCCGCCTGTTCGCGGGCGAGTGCGAGCAATGCGGACAGCGTCGGCACCGGCGTCGCCGCGGCCGGCTTTTCGCGCGCCGGCGGTTTGCGCGTGAAGAACATCGGCGTGTCGCGCTCGTCCGCGCGGTGGGACAGGCTGCGCGAGAGCAGCTGCACGCCGGTGTAGCCGTCGACCAGCGCGTGATGGACCTTGAAGTACATCGCGAAGCGGCCGCCTTCGAGGCCTTCGATGAAATGCACCTCCCACGGCGGGCGGTGGAAGTCGATCGCATGGCTGTGCAGGCGCGAGACCAGGATGCCCAGCTCGCGCTCGTCGCCCGGCGCCGGCAGCGCCGAGCGGCGCACGTGGTATTCGACGTCGAAGTGCTCGTCCTCGACCCAGGCCTGCAGCGGGTGTGCGATCAGGTTCGGATGACGCAGCTTGAGGTTCCACGGCGGATAGGCCCGCGCCTGCGTGCGCACCTCGTCGATCAGCCCGCGCAGCCAGTCCGCCGGTGCGTCCGGCGGCGGCGAGAACGGCATCATCGAGCCGACATGCATCATCGACTCGCGCGTCTCCGCGGCGAGAAAGGTCCAGTCCAGCGGATTCAGGCGCTTGGTCGCGCTCATGTTCGTCTCTCCTCCGACCGCGACCGATCGTATTCCTTTGACGCCGACTTGTCGCCGATACGCACATTTTTCCCTCGCGCGCCAGATTGGCAGCGCCGGGGCGCTTGGCTATCGTCGCGGCCCGCACCTCCTCCGTCCCCCGATCTGCGCATGACCGACGTTGCCGCCGAAACCGCCGCCCTGATCGCCCGCACCATCGCCGCGGACATCGCCGCCCAGCCGCGTCAGGTCGCGGCCGCGGTCGCGCTGCTCGACGAGGGGGCGACCGTGCCGTTCATCGCGCGCTACCGGAAGGAGGCGACCGGCGGGCTCGACGACACCCAGCTGCGCCAGCTCGAGGACCGGCTCGGCTACCTGCGCGAGCTCGAGGACCGGCGCGCCGCGGTGATCGAGTCGATCCGCAGTCAGGACAAGCTCAGCGACGCGCTCGAGGCCAGGCTGCGTGCCGCGACGACGAAGGCCGAGGTCGAGGACCTGTATCTGCCGTACAAGCCCAAGCGCCGCACGCGCGGCGAGATCGCCCGCGAGAACGGCCTCGAACCCTTGCTCGACGCCGTGCTCGCCGACCGTTCCTGCGTTCCGGCCGAGCTTGCCGCGGCCTACGTCAACGACAAGGTGGCCGACGCCAAGGCCGCGCTCGAGGGCGCCCGCGACATCCTGATGGAGCGTCTGGCGGAGAATGCCGATCTGCTCGGACGCCTGCGCAGCTACCTGCGCATGCACGCGGTGCTGCGTTCGAAGGTCTGGGAAGGCAAGGAGGCCGCGGGCGCCAAGTTCTCCGACTACTTCGATCATCGCGAGCCCTGGCACAAGGTGGCCGGTCATCGCGCGCTGGCGATGATGCGCGGCCGCAACGAAGAAATCCTGATGCTGGAGCTGGAGGTCGACGCCGACGACCCGGCGCCGTACAAGCCGGTCGAGCGCATGGTGGCCGAGGTCGTCGGTGCGCGCGCCGATGGCGGTGCCGCGGAGGCCTGGCTGATGGATGCCGCGCGCTGGACCTGGCGCGTCAAGCTCAACACGACGCTGTCGGTCGACCTGATGGGCGAGCTGCGCCAGCGTGCCGAGGCCGAGGCGATCGAGGTGTTCGCGCGCAACCTCAAGGACCTGCTGCTCGCCGCGCCGGCCGGCTCGAAGCCGACGCTGGGCCTCGACCCGGGCATCCGCACCGGCGTCAAGGTCGCCGTCGTCGACGGCACCGGCAAGCTCGTCGACACGGCGACGGTCTATCCGTTCCAGCCGCGCAACGACGTGCGCGGTGCCCAGGCCGAGATTGCGCGCCTGATCGCGAAGCACGGCGTCGCCCTGATCGCCATCGGCAACGGCACCGCGAGCCGCGAAACCGAGAAGCTCGTCGCCGACCTGCTGCCGCTGCTGCCCGAGCCGCGACCGCTCAAGCTCGTCGTCAGCGAGGCCGGTGCCTCGGTGTACTCGGCGTCCGCGCTCGCGGCGGCGGAGTTCCCGGATCTCGACGTCTCGCTGCGCGGCGCGGTATCCATCGCACGGCGTCTGCAGGACCCGCTGGCGGAGCTGGTGAAGATCGAGCCCAAGTCGATCGGTGTCGGCCAGTACCAGCACGACGTCGACGCCTACCGGCTGGCGAAGGCACTGGACGCCGTCGTCGAAGACGCGGTCAACGCCGTCGGCGTGGATCTCAACACGGCCTCCGCGGCGCTGCTCGCGCGCGTCTCCGGACTGGGCACGTCGCTGGCCGAGGCCATCGTCGCGCACCGCAATGCGCAGGGAGCGTTCCGCTCGCGCAGGCAGTTGCTCGAGGTCGGGCGGCTCGGGCCGAAGACCTTCGAGCAGTGTGCCGGCTTCCTGCGCATCCGCGACGGCGACGAGCCGCTGGATGCCTCGTCGGTGCATCCCGAGGCCTACGGCGTGGCGCAGAAGATCGTGAAGGCCTGCGGTCGCGATGTGCGCAGCCTGATGCGCGACGGCGCCGCGCTCAGACAGCTCGATGCACGCCAGTTCGTCGACGAGCGCTTCGGTCTGCCGACGGTGCGCGACATCATCGCCGAGCTGGAGAAACCGGGCCGCGATCCACGGCCGGAGTTCCGCACCGCGAGCTTCGCCGACGGTGTGAACGAGCTGACCGACCTCAAGCCCGGCATGGTCCTCGAAGGCACGGTCACCAATGTCGCGGCGTTCGGCGCCTTCGTCGACATCGGCGTGCACCAGGATGGGCTCGTGCACGTGTCGCAGCTTGCCGACCGCTTCGTCAAGAATCCCCACGACGTGGTCAAGGCCGGCGACATCGTCAAGGTGCGCGTGGTCGATGTGGATCTCGCGCGCAAGCGCATCGCGCTGTCGATGCGCAAGGATGACGGCAGCGCGCGGCCGGCTTCCGGCGGCGAGCGTGGCAGGACCGCGGGCCGGCGCGATGCGCGCCCGCAGAAGCCGCCGGCCGCGGCACCGCAGGGCGCGCTCGGCGCGGCGCTGATGGAAGCGCTGCGCAAGCGCTAAAGGCCGACGATCCGCGATCGACAGGAGCGCCCATGACCGTATTCGACGCCATCATCGCCGGCCGGCTGCCGGCCAGCTTTGCCCACCGCGACGAACACTGCGTCGCGTTCATGGACATCAACCCGATCACCGCCGGCCACGTGCTGGTCGTTCCGCGTCAGTCGGTCACCACGATCGACGCGCTCGATCCGGTCGTGCGCGCCCACCTGTGGGACGTCGCGCGTCGCGTCGGCGCGGCCCAGCGCGCCGGACTCGGCAGCAAGGCGCAGCATTTCCTGCTGAACGACGGCAAGGCGGCGAGCCAGACCGTGCCGCATGTGCACATCCACATGATTCCGCGTTACGGCGGCGACACCGTGCGCACGCTGGGCCGGATGATCTGGCACGTCAGCACCCTGCTGATTCCGCGGCCCGAGACGACGGCGCGGCGCGAACGGCTGGACGCACTGGCGGCACGTATCGCCGCGCACATGGCAGGCTGAATCCCCGAGAGGCGCTCCTACTCGCCGCTCAACGGTTGCGGCTCGCGCACGAAGCCGAGCGCCTGCGGCGCGGCCTCCAAGTCGAGGCGGCCGAGTGCCAGCGTGCCGTCGTCGAAGCGCAGCGACAGCGTCGTCTGCGCCCCCGACGGCAGCGCCAGCGCTTCGGCGAGCAGCTCCTCGTCGACCGGCGTGCGCGGTCCGCGCAGACGCTCGAGCACCCAGTGCAGGTCCTCGCCTTCGAGCACCGCCGGACCGTGCGCGGTGCGTAGCCACAGCGCGCCGTGCTCGTCGAGCCAGCCGGCCTCGGCGCGGTCGACGCGCTGCCCGGTATGCGTTATCAGCCGGCCGGCGCCATCGGTGCGCAGCACCAGCGGCGCCGACTCCAGCGTCACGTAGCCGCGCTGCGGTCCGTTCTGGAAGTACCAGCGGCCGTGTTCGTCGGCGGCGTAGTTCGGGTTGATCGTGTCGATGATCTGCGGGCGGCTGATGATCTCGCCGCGGATCGTCCAGCGGCCGCGCCGGTCCAGGCCCAGCCAGCCGAACAGGGCCGGCACGTTCGGCCACTTCTCGAGCGCGCGGTATACCCAGTCTTCCATGATGCGTCGCTCCGACAGGCCCGACGGCATTCTATCGGCAGCCCTGACCCCTGACGGACAGGACCGATGCCAGCTGTCGGCAAAGGCTTACATCTGTTTTCCGGGTGTGCACGGAACCGCCGCGTGGCCGGCCCGGAGACAATGTCATCGTCGTCAACCCGCCGAGCATTACGATGGCCCAGCCCGAGATCGTCCCCGCGACCGAACAGATCCCGACCCGTCCCCGCAGTCAGTGGCCGGTCGGCGTGCGCCTGCGCTTTCGTCCGGACGCGGACATGAATGCCGTCCACGACGGCCTGCGCGGCAAGCCGCTGCTGGTGCTGTCCGGCCTGCGCCTGATCGGACCGAGCGACGGTCGCTGGTCGTGGCGCCAGCAGGTGCTGTCGCTGACCAGCGGTCGCATCGGCTGGGCGCGGCCGGATCAGCTCGACCTGCCGCTCGACGAAGAAGGATGGATGGCTTTCTGAAACCCTGCGTGCCCTGAGCAGCATTTCGATGCTGCAACTCCGGCCCGGTCGACTCCCCCGGGCCTTTTTTTGTTCACGCGGCGCGCGGCAGGTTTTCGTCGATGCCCAGCGCGCGGTCGAGCACGCGGCAGTCCTGCTCGCGGCGCAGGGCGTCGAACAGGCGGGCGGCCTGCGGGTAGCTGCGCGACAGCGCCTTGAGCCACTGCTTGATGCGGCCGGGCGCGAAGCGCGGCGCGAGCTTGGCGCGGACCTGCCGCCAGTAGTCCTGCACGCAAGGGTGCAGCGCCTGCCAGTCCATCGGCGTGTACGCGCGCCCGGCCTGCGCGGCAGCAATTTGCAGTGCCAGGTCGGGGCAGGCGACGAGGCCGCGACCGAGCATGAAGTCGTGTGCGCCGCTGACCGCGCGACAACGGCGCCAGTCGTCCACGCTCCAGATCTCGCCGTTCGCGAACACCGGGACGTCGACGACGTCGCGGATGCGCGCGATCCACTCCCAGTGCGCCGGCGGCCGGTAGCCGTCGAGCTTGGTGCGCGCATGTACCACGAGCTGCTGCGCGCCGCCGTCGACGAGCGCGCGGGCGCAATCGAGTGCGCGATGCGTATCGGCGTACCCGAGCCGCATCTTCGCCGTGACCGGGATCGTGGCCGGCACCGCGGCGCGTACCGCGCGCAGGATCGCGTGCAGCAGCTCGGGTTCGTCGAGCAGCACGGCGCCGCCGCGCGAGCGGTTCACGGTCTTCGCCGGGCAGCCGAAATTGAGGTCGATCGCCGGTGCGCCCAGCGTGCACGCCAGCGCCGCGTTGTCGGCAAGGCAGACCGGGTCCGAGCCGAGCAACTGCACGCGCATCGTCGTGCCGGCGGCGGTGCGGGCGCCGCGACGCAGCTCCGGCGCCAGCGCGTGAAAGCAGCGTGCCGGCAGCAGCCGGTCGGTCACGCGCACGAACTCGGTCACGCACCAGTCCACGCCGCCGACGCGCGTGAGCACGTCGCGCATGACGTCGTCGACCAGGCCTTCCATCGGGGCGAGTGCGAGCTGCATCGGTGCGGCGGACCAAAAAGGGGCGTGCATCTTAGCGCCGGGCCCGTGGCTGCGGTGGTGGCCTTCATCTTTGCCGCGCTAAGCTGACCGTCCCGTTTCCAGCAGGAGTCGTCCATGGCCGGCAAGAAGGCGAAAGGCGGCAAGCGTGCGCCGGCGAAGAAGCGCACGGCGGTCAAGGCATCGAAGACCGCGCGCAAGTCGGCGGCAGGCAAGCCGTCGAGAACGCCGGTGAAGAAGGCGGCCGGTGTCGTGAAGAAGGTCGCGCGCACGGCGAAGAAGGCGGCCGCCAAGGTCGTCAGGCCGGCAAAGTCCCGCAAGCGCCCGGCGGCGAAGAAGCCGTCCAGGACCAAGGACGGTCGTCCGCCGAACTGGCCGGCGCTGTCGCCGTACATGACCGTGCGTGACGCCGCGGCGTCGGTCGCCTTCTACGAGGCGGCGTTCGGTTTCAAGGTCGAGGGCGAGCTGATGCGCGACGACAGCGGGCAGATCATGCACGCCGGCATGCGGCTCGGGGACGCCTGCATCATGTTCGCGCCGCAGGGCATGGACCCGCAGATGCGGGCGCCGGTCGAGGTCGGCGGCGGCTTCGGCCTGTCGCTCTACGTCTACGTGGCGGACGTCGATGCGCTGGCGGCGCGCGCGCTGCGCGCCGGCGCCGACCTGCAGCAGGCCCCGGCCGACCAGTTCTGGGGCGACCGTATCGCGATCTTCGTCGACCCGGACGGCTATCACTGGACGTTCGCGACCCACGTCGGCGAGTTCGATGCGAGCAAGGCACCACACTGAGGTGTTGCTCGCCGCGGCGGCGGCCTTGCTGCTGACGCTCCCGGCCGCCTCGCTCGCGGCGTCGCGGGCGCCGGCGTGGACGCTGAAGACGCCGGACGGCGAGACCGTCTCCTATCCCGCCGATGCCCAGGGGCAGCCCACGGTGCTGCTGTTCTGGCCGTCGTGGTGTCCGTACAGCCGTGCGCTGCAGCCGTACGTGCAGGACATCTGGGAGGACTACCGCGACCGCGGCGTGAAGCTGTGGACGATCAACATCAAGGAGAACGGCGACCCGGTGGCGACGATGCGCGAGCGCGGCCTGAGCTTCCCGCTGCTGCTCGATGGCGATGCGCTGATCGACCGCTACGGCATCGAGCGCACGCCGTGGTTCCTTGTGGCGGACGGGCAGCAACGCATCGTCTACCTGCGGCCGGCCGATCCGCCATCGCCGATCGACGTCGCCCGCGATGCGCGCACGGCGCTCAACCGGCTGCTCGGAGAGCGGGCGGTGCCGCTGCCGGAGACCTGGGCGCCGCCCTACGATCTTCACCTGCGCGAGGCGCGGCCGTCGCGCCTGCTCAGCGATGCCGCCGACAACGCCGAATGGCTGCCGTGGGCCGACTACTACCTGGCCAACGTCGATGCGCAGCAGACCGTGGCGGATGTCGCGCCGCGTGGCGCGCTCGCCGACGGCAGGGCGGCGATCGCCGCCGCGCGAGCGGTGTGGGCCGAGGTCTACGGTGCCGAGCAGGCGGCGAACCAGGCGCCGTTCCGCGCGTTCCGCCGTGGGCAGTTGTGGCTGGTGGCGGGGCGGGCGTATGCCGGACGCCTGGGCGAGGGTTTCATCACCGTGCTCCATGCCGAAGACGGGCGCGTGGTGCAGCTGCGAGAATCCGCGCCGTAACGAAACCGACCGGTCGGGGGAGAGCACATGTCGATGTCACGTGGCGCGCTGCTGGGTGCGGCGCTGATGCTGTCTGCCTGCGGCGACGGCGGTTCCGGTAGTGCGCTTTCCGAAGCGACCCTGCACGTGTTCGACGCTGCGGCGCCGGAGGGATCGGCGGGCGAACCCGGCGTGTTGCGCTTCGATGTCGTGCGTTCCGGGACTGCGGACGGCCTGGCCGAGGTGGCGTGGTCGACGCGCGATCTCGACGCGCTGGCGGGCCAGCACTACGTCGCACAGTCCGGCACGCTCGCCTTCGCCGCAGGCCAGCGCGTGCGCAGCATCGGGATCACGCTGATCGGCGATGATGCCGACGCGCCGGCGCGGCGTTTCGCAGTCGACCTGCACGATGCGCGCGGCGCCGCGATCACCGACGGCAGCGCCCAGGGGATCATCGCCAACGACGACATGCCCTGCCTGCTGCCGCCGACCGAAAATCCGTGGCTCGAGCGGCGGCCGATCGGTTTCGCCCATCGCGGCGGTGTGCGCGAGTTTCCGGAGAACACGCTGTATGCCTACCGCGAGTCTGCGCGCCTGGGCGCCGACGTGCTGGAGATGGACGTCTACGCCACTGCGGACGGGGAACTGGTGGTGCTGCACGACACCACGGTCGATCGCACCACGAACGGCAGCGGCACGGTGGAGTCGATGACGCTCGCCGAGTTGCAGGCACTGGACGCGGCGTACTGGTTCGTGCCGGGGCAGGGTACGCCGCACGATGCCGCCGACAGCGCCTACGCCTTCCGCGGGATCGCCACCGGTGAGCGCGCGCCGCCGCCGGGCTATCGCGCCGAGGATTTCCGCATCCCGACGCTCGAAGAGGCGCTGCGCGCCTTCCCGGACCACCTGCTCAATGTCGAACTCAAGCCCAGCGTCAGCGGCACCGGTTCCTACGAGGCACAGGTCGCGTCCTTGCTCCTGCGCTACGGCCGCGCCACCGACGTGATGGTCGCGAGCTTCCTCGACCACACCGCGACGCTGTTCAAGCTCTCTGCGCCCTGCGTCAGTACCTCAGTGCCCACGGTGCAGGTCGCGGCGCTGCTGCTGACCAGCAGCGGTCCGCTGCCGATGCTGCCGCTGGCCATCCACCAGGCATTCCAGGTACCGCGCAGCACCGCCAGCATCGGCCAGATTCCCGAGCCGATCGAGCTGACCGTCCTGAGCGAGGATTTCGTCGACGATGCCCATGCCGCCGGCCTGGCCGTGCATGCCTGGACGATCGACGACTGCGACGAGATGGTCGAGCTGCTGCAGATGGGCGTCGACGGCATCATGAGCGACCGTCCGGCGCGCATGATCGAGGTGCTGCAGCAGCCCGAGAACGAGTGGAGCTGCGACGACGTCGAGTAGCGAAGCCCGCAGGGGCGGCTGAAGGCGTTCCTACGAACGCATCGTGGAGCGGGTCAGCGGATCAATGCCGCAGCGCGCGCTGCAGTTCGTGGAACGCGGGGCTGTCTGATGCGGCCACGTAGGCGCGGATCTCTTCGGCCACTTCCGGTGCCGGCAGCTGCTGCGGCGCGTCGATCAGCATGCGCACCGCGCCGGTGATCGCCTCGCCACGCTCGGCGCCGACGACGATCGCCGCCACTTCGGCACCGGTGAGCGTCTGCCCGTGACGCAGCATGCTCAGCGCCGCGCGCAGCGGGTGGGCGTTGTCCATCGCCATGATCTTGGCGTAGCGCCGGCGCGCCATGTCGCCTTCCTCGCTGTCGCGTTCCGCCGCGTCGGAGAACCGCGCGATCAGTGCCGCATACCGCGAGCGCAGCGCACGCTGTGCCTCGCGCGCATCGGCTTCCGCCACCGCCGGGCGGGCGACATGCGCATCGATATCGCGAATCAGGAACTGCTGCGTGGTCATGTGGCCGCTCATCGCTGGTTGGCCTCCGTCGGCTGCACCCCATCGTGCATCGTGGCGACCATTGAGCCGCGCCGGCGCTGGCTGGCGCCTGAACGGGCCCGCCGGGCAGTCGGGCGGCGCCCGACACGCCGCATGACTACAGCCGTGGCTCGATGCGCTGGCTGCGGCCCGTGGGCACGGATTTGGGCAGGGTCGCTTCCGGGGGGCGCAGGCGCTCGGCGATCTGCGCCGCGAGGTCCTGGACCGAGTAGGCCTCCTGCGCGGGGATGCGCAGCACCGGCAGCCCGGCCGAGGCGCAGGCGGCATCGACGAAGGCGTCGCGCGCCCGCGCCTTGTCGCCGGCATGCGAGGCGTCGTCGAGTTCGATCGCGATCATCGGGCTGACCTCCGCGGCATCGCACAGCAGGAAGTCGAAATGCTTGGCGCTGATGCGGTTGAAGGCGCGCTGCCACTTGCCGCCGCGCAGACCGCGCTCGGGGCTGAGCACGTCGGCGACGCGCACCTTCGCGAACACCAGCTTGTCGTCGTCCGCCGCCTGCTGCAGCACGCCGAAGAACGAGCGTTCCGCCGCACTGAGCAGCGGGCCGCGGCTGCGGTAGCGCTCCGCCGGTGCGGTGTCGTCCGGCAGTTGCCGCAGCAGGCGGATGGCCAGCAGCAGCGCGGCGATGGCAAAGACGAAGACGATGGCAGCCAACCACATGTTCAAGAGTCCTCGGGGGCAGGCTCTGGAGGCGAGGCGCCTAGTGTACGCAGCCCGGCCGCGCCCGGCGGGACGATCGGGCCGGAAACCACGGCACGGGCGCTGGGCCGACGCCTGCATCCGAACCGCAACCTTCGCTTCCTAGACTGCGCGGCCCGCTCCTCACCGCCAGAAACGGATGAACATCGCTGTCCGGACGCTGCTCGTTGCCCTGGTCCTGCCGCTGACGGCCTGTCTCGGAGACTCGGAGGCGCCGGTTTCCGCGCCGGGTTCCGCCACGCCCGGCGCCGAGGCCTCCGCCGCGCCGCTGGATCAGGCCCACGCGCACAACGACTACGAGCATCCGCGACCGCTGGCCGATGCGCTCGATCATGGCTTCATGAGTGTCGAGGCCGACGTGTGGTTCCTCGGCGGCAGCGAGCTTTACGTCGCGCACGACGCGATCGACATCCGTGCGGCACGCACGCTGCGCACGCTCTACCTCGACCCGCTGATGGCGCGCTTCGAGCGCTATGGCGCGATCCATCCGCAGCAGACCCGGCCGTTCCAGCTGCTGGTCGACATCAAGACCGAGGCGCAGACGACCTGGGCCGCGCTCGAAGCCACGCTGGCGGATTACGCGCCGATGCTCAGCGTCTACGACCACGGCGCCGTCGTGCCCGGCGCGGTCGAGATCGTGCTCTCCGGCAACCGGCCGACGGCGACGCTCGCGCAGACGGATCATCGGCTCGCGTTCATCGACGGCCGGCTGTCCGATCTCGACGATCCGCCGCCGCCCACGCTGGTGCCGCTGATCTCGGACAACTGGACCACGCACTTCGGCTGGGACGGCAACGGGGCAATGCCTGCGGACGAATCGGCCAAGCTCGACGCGATCACGGCGCAGGCGGCAGCGGCCGGGTATCGGCTGCGTTTCTGGGCGACGCCGGATGCGCCCGGCACCGCGCGCGAGGCGGTATGGCAACGCCTGTACAACGCCGGCGTTGACCATCTCAACACCAACGATCTCGCCGGTCTGTCCGCCTTCCTGCGGCGCCAGCGCGGCGACGTGGCCGACGCCGCGCGCACGCGGCTGCGGCATCCGGACGAAGCCTGCGCACAGACACCGGAACCGGCGCACTGGCGCGATGCCGGCACACCCGATGCCGGCGCGACGCCGCCCTTCGTCTCCGCCCACCGCGGTGCGCAGTATCTCGCGCCGGAGAACACGCTGTGGGCCTACCGGCATGCCTTTGCCTACGGCGCCGATACCGTCGAGGTGGATGTGCGCACCTCGCTCGACGGTGTGCTGTTCTCGCTGCACGACGACACCGTCGATCGCACCACCGACGGCGAAGGCGCCGCCGCGACCAAGACCTGGGCCGAACTGAGCCGCCTCGATGCCGCCGACTTCGCGCCCTGGGCCGGCGGCCCCTATGCCGGTACGCGCATTCCGCGGCTCGAGGAGGTGCTGGAACTCGCCGCGTCGGTCGGTGGCGGCGTCGAGCTCGACATGAAATTCGTTCTCGACTATCCCCGGCTCGTGCGCCTCGTCGAGCAGTACGGCCTGACCGAGCGTTCGTACTACGCCGCCAGCGGTATCGGCGCGACCGGACTGCGCGCGCTCGATCCGGACATCCGCTTCATCCACAACCTTTCGGGCAGCGAGACGCCGGAGGATCTGCACGCGCAGACCGCGCAGTCCACGGTCTTCGGTTCGCGGCTCGACCGCTTTACCGCCGGCAACATCGCCGCGATTCACGACGGCTGCATGCTCGTCGTGCCGCACACCTACGACGAGGGGCCGGAGGTCGAAGCCGCGCAATGGGAGCTGGGGCGGGCGCTCGGCATCGACGGCGCCCAGACCGACCAGCCCGACGTGATCCGCGCGCGTCAGGCCGCGGTCGATCCGCGTCGCCGCCTGCCGACACAGCTCGTGCGCGGTGACGGCGACACGCGCGTCTGCCTCGTCAATGCCTTCAACCGTCTGGGTCTGCCGTTCCTGGGCCTGCGCTGGAACGGTGGCGAGGCACGGACGGGTATCGACGGCTGCGTCGACCTGCCGGATGACCCGGCGGTGCTGCAGCCGCGCTTCGACGGCAGCGGCGCGCTGTTCCCGACCCGCTGGTCCGGGGCGTAAGGAACTCAGGCGGCCGGTTCGGCACCGGTCCCGGGCAGCGCGGCCTTCGGCCGACGGTAGGCCGCGCGCAACTGGCCGACCGTGCCGGCGCCCTCGGTGAACACGAACAGCCACAGGATCGGCGGTCCGCCCATGCCGAGAATCACCCAGGCCAGCGCCAGCGCCACGTACAGGCGGCCCCAGCCGTCGATCACCGCGAACAGCCCGATCGGGTGCAGCAGGCGCGCGATGACCCAGACGCTGACGAGGGTGCCGGTGAGGTAGACGAAGAGGTAATGGATCGGCTCGAAGGCCGGTGCCTCGGCGGTGCCGCCGATCAGGCCGTTGGCCCAGTACAGCATCGCGATGAACTTCGGTGCCAGCGGCGGCAGCGCCAGCATCAGCGTGACGCCGGAATCGAGCCAGGCCCAGAAGCGGACCGTGCGGGCAGGGACGTGGTCGTAGCGGGTCATCGGTGCGGCGCTCCGGCGTGTCGTGCCCGCGCAGTGTCGGCGATGGCGCGCCGGCCGCGCCACCCCGACCGGCGTCACATGCGCGCCACGCGCAGCATCTCGTCGACGCGGCTCAGCTTGCGGCGCGGCTGCGCGGCCTGGGCCTGCGCGCGCTCGTGACGGTCGATCGCCCGCCAGCCGCGATAGCAGACCCGCTCCGGTTGCCGGCTCTGCACGAAAGCCTCGAACGATGCGGCCGGCCGTTCCGGCGCGGCGAGCCGTCCGGCGGCGAAGTCGTCGAGCAGGGCGCGCACCGTTTGCGCGGCACAGCTCTTGTTGCTGCCGATCACGCCGCGCGGCCCGCGCTTGATCCAGCCGACGACGTAGTGGCCGGCCATCACCTCGCCGTGCGCAGACCGCAGCACGCGGCCCTCCCACTGCGGGACGACGCCCGCCTGCGCATCGAAGGGCAGGCCGGCCGGCGGCTGCGCACGGTAGCCCACGGCGTGCACGACCAGGCCGGCGGGCAGGTCCTCGGTCTCGCCGAGCGGTTCGGCGCGCACGCGGCCGTCGTCGGTGACGGCCAGCCGGTTGCGTACCAGGCGTACGCCCTCGACCCGCGTCTGCCCCAGGATCTCGACCGGCGATACGCAGAAGCGCAGGCGCAGCCGCTTGCGATCCGGTGTCGCCGGCGCGCGTGCGCAGGCCTCCAGCGTTCTGCGGCGCAGCGTGGCCGCAAAGCCGGTGTCGGTCCACGGCGCATCGGTCAGCTCCGCCGCATCGACATCGAGATGCACGTCAGGCAGGGCGGCGAGTTCCAGCAGTTCGGGGTTGGTGAAGGCGGCCTGGCCGGGTCCGCGCCGGCCGAGCACGCAGACTTCGCGGATGCGGCTGTCCGCCAGCGCCGCGCGCGCATGCGGAGCGATGTCGGAGCGGTCCCAGTCGGCATCGGCGCGCAGCAGGATGCGCGCGATGTCCAGCGCGACATTGCCGTTGCCGACGACCACCGCCCGCTCGTGGTCGAGCCGCACCTCGAGGTCCGCGTCATCCGGGTGGCCGTTGTACCAGCCGACGAAGCGGCTCGACGCGTGGCAGCCGTCCAGATCCTCGCCGGGAATGCCCAGCGGCTGACTGCCCGAGGCGCCCACTGCGTGGATCACCGCGTGGTGATGCGCCAGCAGGTCGGCGATCGTGATGTCGCGGCCCACGTCCACGTTGCCGAAGAACTGCAGGCGGCCGCTGCTGCGCGCCAGCGTCTCGTAGGCGTCGATCACCTGGCGGCGCGTCCAGTGGTCGGGCGCCACGCCGGAGCGGGCGAGTCCGCCGATGACCGGCAGGCGCTCGATCAGGTTCACGTGCACCTGCGGATCGTCGAGCCGCGCCAGCGCCGCCGCGGTGTAGAGCGCCGACGGGCCGGCGCCGACGATGGCCACGTCGAGCCGCCGCGGCGCCGCGCTCACGAGCGCGCCTCCGGCTTGAAGAACGCGGCGTTGATCTCGCGATACGCCGACCACTCCGGCGGCAGGCGCTCCGCCGGGTAGATCGCGTCCACCGGGCAGGCCTCGGCACAGGCATGGCAGTCGATGCACAGCGCCGGGTTGATGTAGAGCATTTCCGCCGTGGCGAAGTCGCGTGCGTCCGGCGTCGGCTGGATGCAGTTGACCGGACACACCTCGGTGCACACGGCGTCGTTCACGCAGGAGCCGACGATGACGTAGCTCATGCGGCGGCCACCGTGCGGGACGCGCCTTCGGAAACACCCTGCGATGCCGCCTGCGTGCCGGCATCCGGGCCGGCGTCGGCGGTCGCGTCGAGACGCTCGATGCGCACCCGGGTCATGTTCAGCAGCGGGGTCTGCGACAGCGGATCGATGGCGCGGTTGTCGACCAGACGGTTGCGGTTGGTGCCCCACTGGCTGAAGCGGCCGGGCGTGCGGGCGTCGAAGACCCGCGATCCCCAGCCGTGCGGAATCGTGACGATGCCCGGCAGCCCGCCGTTGCCCGTCGTCACCGTCAGCTCGATCTCGCCGACCGCGGAGCGCACGCGCACGCGATCGCCGTCCTCCAGTCCCAGCGCCTGCATGTCGTCCGCATGCAGCTCGGCCTGGTTGCCGCGATGCTGCTGGAACAGCTGCGCGTTCTCGTTCATCCAGGAGTTCATCGATTCGCGGTTGCGCCGGCTCAGCAGCACGAACGGGTAGTCCGGGTCGCAGGCCGGCGGCGGCAGGCTCAGCAGCCGTCGGCATTCGTCCATCAGCGCCGGCGGCGCGCATTCGATCTTGCGGCTCGGCGTGCGCAGGGATTTGGCCAGGTCGCCATAGCGCTTGCGGTCGTAGAGGTGGCCGTGCGCGCGCGCCTTGATGTCGCGCAGCTTCACGCGCCGGCCCGCGGTGACCATCAGCCACTCGAACCACGCCGGTCCGAACTCGAACTTCTTCAGGCCCAGCAGCTTCGCCAGCGCGCGGCTCGCGCGCACGATCGCGTTCACGCCGCGGATGCCGAACAGCGGGCGCTTCATCTTCAGCGCCAGATCGACGAAGAAGCGCCATTCCTCGCGCACGCCCTCGGGCGGCGCCACGGCGCGCCGCGCGTACTGCGCGAACGGCTGGTCCATGATGCTGCCGAAGGCCAGATGCAGACCTTCGCGCTCCAGCCAGTGCGTGCCGGGAATCAGCCAGTGCGCATGGCGATGGCTCTCGCGCT
Source organism: Sinimarinibacterium flocculans (assembly GCF_003201205.1). Classification (GTDB taxonomy): domain Bacteria; phylum Pseudomonadota; class Gammaproteobacteria; order Nevskiales; family Nevskiaceae; genus Solimonas; species Solimonas flocculans. Next base: position 4,346 of record NZ_QICN01000003.1, on the reverse strand, counting down.
GCACGATGTCCACCGCAACCAGCAGGTCGAGTTCCGACAGCGCCCGGTCCAGCGTGTCGCCGTCGGGGCCGGACACTACCGGGTTGCCGGAGCAGATCAGCATCGCCCGGATCTGTCCGGGGCCTGGCGTGAGAATCTCGTCGGCCATCTCGGCCACGGTGTGGAAGCCGGCCACCGTCGGCAGGTCGCGCAGGCGCGAGCGGTGCTTGGACTTGGGCGCCATCATCGCCCAGGCCTTCGGCAGATCGACGAAGCCGCGCTCGTAGCGCTTGCCGCCCGGCATGTCCATGCGGTTGGTGATGAGATTGAGCAGCTGGCTCAGCCACTCGCCGACAGTGCCGGTGCCCGAATGTGCAAGCCCGGTGTGCGTCACGCAGGCGGCGGTGTTCGCTTTGGCGAAACGCTCCGCGACGTCGCGCAGTTGCGGTATCGGCACGCCGCAGCGCGCCGACAGGGCATCCAGGTCCGCCTCGCGCACCAGCGCGAAGAACTCGTCGAGGCCGTTGACCGGCACCGCTTCCGGCGCGCGGTTCCAGCCTTCGTCGACGATGATGCGGATCAGCGCCAGCAGGAACGCCCAGTCCTCGCCGGGACGCACGAGCACGTGCGTGCGCGCCTCGCGCGTCGTGCTGGTCACGCGCGGGTCCACGACGATCAGGTCCGCCCCGCGGTCGCGCGCGGCGAGTACCCGGTTCCAGCCGTTGGGAATCACCTCGATCCAGCCGAACTTGCTGACCGCCGGGTCCATGCCGATCAGCAGGAAGCATTCGCAGGCGTCGATGTCCGTGGGCACGGACATCAGCTCGCAACCGAACATCTCCTCCTGCACCACGTGCAGCGAATTCTGGTCGAGCGAGCCGACCCAGAAGCGGTTGCCGGTGCCGATGGCCGCCAGCAGTCCGCTGTGCAGGTTCGAGTCGCCGAAGTTATGGCCCAGCGGATTGCCGTGATACGAGCCGACGGCGTCCGCACCGTGGCGTTCGATGATCCGGTTCATGCGCTCGGCGATGTCGGCGATGGCTTCCTCGTAGGTGGCCGGCACATAACGGTCGCCCACGCGCCGCATCGGCGTGGTGATGCGCTGCGGATGGTTGCGCATGCCGGCCGCCGCCTTGCCCTTGCGGCAGAAATCGCCCCAGGAGAACGGGTTCTCGCGGTCGGGCCGGATATCGACGATGTCGCGGCCGGTGTCGTCGACTTCTACCGCAACGCCGCACAGCGACGCGCAGTAGTGGCAGTGGGTGTAGATCTCCCGGGACATGCCAATCTCCTCAGATGGCTGTGCCGGAGATATAGCAGATACAAAGACAATGTGTAAATCAAAAATAATGTCAAATGGACAGTATTGTCAGACTGATGGCCGGACCGGCCTGCGTCGCCGCTGCGCTCAGGCCGGCTGCGACTGCCGCCATTCGCGCGGGCTCATGCCGCTCTGCGCCTTGAAGGCGCGCGACAGCGCCGCCTCACTGCCGTAGCCGACGTCCGCGGCGATCAGCTTCAGCGGTTGCCCCTTGCGCAGCGCCTTCTGCGTGAGCCGCACGCGCCAGGCCTGCAGGTAGGCGCCGGGCGTGCAGCCCAGGGTGTCGTGAAAGGCAGTGGCGAACGCGCTGCGCGACATGCCGGCGATCTCGCCCAGCCGCTCCAGCGACCAGTCCACGGCCGGCTGTTCGTGGATCGCCACCAGCGCCTTGCGCAGCTTGGGGTGCGACATCCCGGCGAGCATGCCGCCTTCGAGCCGGCCGGTTTCCATCAGGTGCCGCAGCACCTGGATCAGCGCCACCTCGAACAGGCGGTCGATCATCTCGCGCCGGCCGCAGTATTCGCTGCGCGCCTCCTCGAACAGCAGTGCCAAGGTGCGATCCAGCCCGTCGATGCCGGCCAGCGGCAGGCACAGCACGTCGGGCAGGGCGCCGGCGATCGGATTGGACGTGCCGCCCTCGAAATGCAGGTTGGCGCAGGTGGTCACCGCGCCGTCCGCCGCATCGGAGATGAAGCGACGCGCCATCGGCCGCGGGTAGAGCAGCAGGCTCGGCTCGCGGATCTGCAGCGGTGGCGAGCCGGGATGCACCACGTCCAGCGCGCCACCGCGCACCAGATGCAACTGCCCGCCGTGATCCGGCGCGTCGAAGTCGGTGATGCCGCAGAGCGCGCCGGCGTGGAACAGGTGCGCCCGCACCGGAAAGTGGTTGAGCAGCGCGTCGAGCCGATCGGTGCAGGCAGCCGCCATTTCTGTATCCTCAATCATGTTTTATGGACGATTAATGATCTATAGATCTGTGGCGTCCGTAAAGTGACCTCCGTCGGGCGATTCCCGCCCCCAACCGAACAGGAGTCACGCCATGTCCATCAAGTCCACGCTGCTGGCCGCCACGGCGGCCGTCCTCACCACCCCCGCGTTTGCCGCCGGCAGCCCCGGGGTCGAACGCAACACCCAGGCCTTTCTCGAGGCCCTGGCCCAGGGTGGCGGCCAGCCGCTCGAAACCCTGTCGCCGGCCGATGCCCGTCAGGTGCTGGTCAACGCCCAGAAGGGCGCGGACCTGCCGCCGGCCGACGTCAGCGAGAAGATCATCACCGTCGACGGCAAGCCGCTCAAGCTCGTCGTGGTGCGCCCGTCCGGCGCCAAGGGCCTGCTGCCGGCCTTCATGTTCATCCACGGCGGCGGCTGGATTCTCGGCGACTACCCGACGCACGAACGCCTGATCCGCGACCTCGTCGCCGGCTCCGGTGCCGCGGCCGTCTACGTCGACTACACCCCGTCGCCCGAGGCGCGGTATCCGGTCGCCATCAACCAGATCTACGCCGCGACCCGCTGGGTGGCCGAGAACGGCGCGCAGATCCAGGTGGACGGCAAGCGGCTCGCCGTGGCCGGCAACAGCGTCGGCGGCAACATGGCCGCGGTCGTCGCGCTGATGGCCAAGGAGAAGAAGGGACCGTCGCTGCGTGGCCAGGTCCTGCTGTGGCCGGTGACCAATGCTAACTTCGAGAACGCGTCCTACGACGCATTCGCCGAAGGCCACTTCCTCACCCGCAACATGATGAAGTGGTTCTGGGACGCGTACACCACCGATCCGCGTCAGCGCCGGGAAATCTACGCCTCACCGCTGCAGGCCACGCCGGACCAGCTCGCTGGCCTGCCGCCGGCCCTGATCGTGACCGCGGAAAAGGACGTGCTGCGCGACGAGGGTGAGGCCTACGGCCGCAAGCTCGACGCCGCCGGCGTCCCGGTCGTCGTCACCCGTTACAACGGCATGATCCACGACTTCGGCCTGCTCAATGCCCTGTCGAAGGTGCCGGGCACCCGGGCGGCCCTGCACCAGGCCAGCGAAGAACTGAAGGCGCGGCTGCGCTGAAGTAGCAACGACTCGCCGCACCGGCGCGACATGCGCCGGTGCGGTTTTTTTGCTGCAAGGAAACGTGCGCGACTGCCGCTGATCGCATCGCAGTGATGCGATTGGGCGCCGTATTCATATCACTCGGGTGGTCCAGCAATCCCGGCAGCCCTCGAGATCACGCTCGCTTACATGATCCAAGCCCTCACGTGCCGTACTTCTTCGCCAGCCTGCGGAAGATCACCTCAGCCGGTTTCGTACGCCCTGCGTCGGCATCAGCGATACCCCGTCTGATGGACGCGTCCAGCGCGGCGAGCGTCGTTTCACGATCCTGCACCAAGCGCGCGCCCTCGCATAGGACCTCGCTCTTTGAGCTGTAATGCCCGGAATCAACGAGCTGCTGCACGTAACTTTCGAGCTGCTTGCCACGGTCGGCGCCGATCACGCTGTTCACCATTGATGAGTTAGGGCCACAGGGTGCTCGCGCTGTAGGCGCCTAACAAGATTCGCATCCCTGTCGGTCTGCATGAGCGATGGAATCGTGGTCCGCGACTTTGAAGGTCGGATCGAGTGCCACCTTTAGCAGCCGCTCGAAACGGGCGACCTGGAGCCTGCGACTGACCGCCCACATCCCGATGACGTAGATTCCGATGATCAGCAACGCAAAAAGGCCTCCGGCTACCGTGATGTCGGGTGGCCAGATCCGACTCGTGTCCTTGAACTGGAGGTATAGGGCTACGATCACCGGCAAAATGCCTAGCTTCTCTACGCCGCCCATCACCAAGGATGTGCCGCGTTGCCAAGACTCCGTTCGGTTCGACGTGAAGACCAGCCGGCTTTCAAGCGCATCGCGCGGAAACCGCCTCAGCCAGAAAACGATCTGTTCGTATCCGAGGTAGTCTCGATCGAGGTCTTGTGCGCCCGACGTTACCCCGCGTTGAGTAGCGTTTCGATTAGAGCCCGTGAGTTGATGATATCGCTGTGGCAGCGAGCTGCCGTGCATAGTCGGCGGGCGTC
>NZ_QICN01000002.1:111779-594828 GCF_003201205.1 Sinimarinibacterium flocculans | reverse complement strand
GCGTCTTCCAGCCATGCCGCTCCATGCGCTGCGCCAGCACCTGCAAGCGGGTCGGCAGCGTGCGGCCGCTGAGCAGCGGGTCTTCGGCAATCTCCTTGAGCGTGTTCATGCCCACCATCTGTACCGCCTTGGCGGCATGGGTCAGCGCCTGACTGACCAGGCCGAGGTAGTCGGCATCGAGCTGCATCGCCTCGAAGGGTGACAGCGGTTCGTCGTGCAGCACGTAGAGGTTGCCTTGGATACGGCCGGTCTTGGGATCGCGCCGACGCCGCACCAGGCTGAGCCAGCGCGTCAGCCGCAGCAGGGTCAAGGCGCGCGCCACGGTCTCGTGCGAGGCTTGCGCCGCACAGGGCATGGACGCCAGATAGGGGCGGAGCTGGTCGTAGGTGGGAAAAGCGGTCACGCCGTCGTCGTTGAGCTGCAGGCGGAACACCTGCCAGGCGTTGCGCTCCAGCGGCGTCAGGCGTCGGTCGAGGAACAGCGCGCGCGGCGCGCTCTCGTGCCGGTTGCCGCTGTAGAGAAAGCCGTCCTGGCTCGGCGCCGTGCTCGGCGCCGGTTCCTTCGGCTCAAGGTGCCGCAGCGCCTCGTCGAACAACGCCGACAGCGCAATCGGGCCATCGCGCCGTGGTGCGCTGCCCGTGGTCATGGCTACACCAGCCCCTGGTCGATCCAGTTCCGTATCGCCGACCAGATCACCGACATGGGCAGGGTCATGGCCTCGGCCAGGTCCATGGTCAGCGCCAGCATCGCCATGTCGTCGGTCAGGGCGATATGGCGCTCGGCGACGCCGGCCTTCCAGCGCTCCCACAAGGCCACGTCCTGCGCCTCGTCGAGCACCGGATGCCGGCCCTTGCGCTTGGGCAGCCCGAGGATGTCGCGGCGCAGCGCCACTTCCTGATGCGTGAGGCCGTAGAACTTGCTGACCATCTCCGTGCTCGCCCCCAGGCGCAGCATGCGGTCCACCGTGGCGATCTCCCGCTCCACGTCGTGCACCTGGCTCAGCAGCCGCTTCAACACCTCCCGGTTCACCGACACCGAACACCACGACACCGTGGCATTCACCAGCATGCTCACGAGCTCGGGGTGTTTCAGCGCATCCAGCTCCTCCTCGCCGAAGCCCATGGCCTTGCAGCGGCGCAACTGGCCGTTGCGCAGGTCATGCAGGGCCTGGGCGATCACGGCCTGGTTGAGCGGGTGCGGTGCCGACATACGGGGCCTCCTGCGCTCAGGATTCCTGGCCCGCTACGCCGGCTTCCAGGTCCAGCAGCCGACGCGCCAGGCGCAGCAGACGGAACAGCTTCACCAGCGCAGCATCGCTCAGGCGTGTGGCCGCGCCGCCGTGGCCATGCAACAGCGCCGCCAGCTCGTCGGCCAGCCGCGCGCGGTCCAAGCCGTTCGCGGCGGGCGGCGCCGCACTCAGCGCATCCAGCAGGGTCAGCACCGCCCGCGCGAACGCCGGCAGTTCCTTCGCCTGGCCGACGGCCGGCGCCGCGCAGACGAAGCCGATGCCGCCGTCGCTGGCCTCGATGTGGTCGGCTACCGCCGCTTCCTCGCCGATCTCGCGCGCGAACTGCGCGATGTGCACGCGCAGGCGATCCGGTGCGTCCAGCCCCGGCTCGATGTACCAGACGTCCGAGATGGGATAGAGCCCTCCGGCCTGCACGGGGATCGCACGCAGCGCGTCGGTCTCGAAGTCGGGCGGCTTGTCGCCGAGTTGGTCCGCGACCATCCGCTGGATGGACTGCAGGCGCTCGGTGGTCGGCGCCGGTGTCACGATGTGCCCTTGCAGGCGCTCGTCGCGTGGTCCGTGCTGGTTCTCCGGCGCTTCGGACGATGCAGGCGGTGTCGCTGCTGGCGCCGCAGGCGAGACTGGCGTGGTGTCGCGCGGTACGGACGACACGGGTGGCTGCCGAGGCGCGGAGACCGGTGCGGAAGGAGCAGCAGGCACGACAGGCGCCGCCGGTGGCTTCGGCGCCGTCGGTTCGCTGGTCAGCGCACGCTGGCGGTTTTCGCTGTCGTCGATCTCCAGCGCCAGCGTGTCGTAATCCGCCTCCAGCAGCTCGGCCATCTGGCCCACCAGCTCGTCCTGCACCCGCTGCGGCGAGAAGTCGTCCGGCCTTGTGTCGAACTGCGCCAGCACGTCCTGAAACAAGGTGGCGAAGTCCACGGCCACGGTGCGGCTCAGCGCACGCCGCTCCCAGGTGCGCTCGCACGCCTTGCGCAGCACTGCGAGCCGGTCCACCTGATGCCGGCCCAGCCCGCCGTACAGCAGCGTCGGGATCGCCGGCAGCAGATAGCGCAGCGCATCGTTCATGCGGCTGATGTGTGACTGCGGCACCGGATAGCCGTCGGCAGTCAGCCGCCGCGCGAGTTCGCTCTGCGACAGCGACTGGCCGCTTTCCTGCTCGTAGAACTCGCGCGCCTTCTCGATGCCCAAGGCCCGCTCGATGAAGGTCAGCCCGCCGCGCAGCTCGTTCTCGGCCAGATGCCCGGTCAGCGCCACGATTTCGCCGCGCGCCGGCCACGGGCGGAACAGGCACGCAATGCGGAAGAAGCGTTCCTCCTTGGTCTCGCTCCACAGCTCGCGCAGGATCGCCAGCCGCGTGTTGCCGCCGTTGCGAATGATGTAGTGCGCCTCGCCCGGCCTGCGCGTGATCGCGGGGGGCGCGTCCAGCCCGCGTTCGCGGATGGACGCCTTGATCTCCGCATAGGCCGGGTTGCGCGTCACGCGCGGGTCGTGGTCGTAGGGCCGCAACTGATCCAGCGTCACCACCATCGGCGTGTCGGCGATGGGGTCGCTCAAGGTCGCGGCCGAAGGGCCACTGCGCTCGAAGCCGGTGGCCAGTAGCTTGGCAGCCATGTCCTGCGGCGTCAGCTCAGCCACGGCCGTTCTCCTGCGCCTGCCGGTCGGCGCGGCGAAGCTGCGCGCGGGCATTGCGGTCGGCGCGGTGGTCGCTCGCAGTCGAGCTGGTGTAGATCGACGCGCAGCCTTGTTTCGTGAATTTCAGGTGCCCGCCGGACGTGCGCACCACGCGCCAGCCTTCGTCCAGCGCGAACTCGATCAGCGCGCGCAGCCGTTCACGGCCGCGCGCCAGTTCATGCGCGCTCGCCATGGCCGGCCCCTCCCGCATCGGCGCGGCCGGTGACCAGCGCGAAGCGCCCCCGCCACGCGGGGAACAGCTCGCCGGCCAGCGTGCGCATGGTGTCCAGCGCCGCGGGCGCCGTGCGCCCAGCCGGCCGCCGGTACTCCACCCGATGCACCGGCAATCCTCGTGTCGCAGCGCGCGGATAGGCTTCGATGGCCGGCACGTCGGTGTCCAGCACCTGCACGCCGGCCTGTTCCTGGAACACCTGTCGCAGCGCCTGCTGGACCAGCCGCGCGTTCGACGACACCGGATGCACACGGTTGATGAGCAGGCGCAGCGGCGGCGGCTCGATGCCCAGGTGGCGATACGGCGCGATGTCCTCGATCAGTTGCAGTGTGCCGCGGCGCAGTTCGCGCGCGGCCAGAATCTCCGGCGTCACCGGTGACAGCGCCAGGTCGGACGCCAGCACCGCCATCTCCAGCAGCACGCTGCGCGCGCCCTGCGTGTCGATCAACAGCAAGTCATAGTGCGTGCGGAAGACGGGAAGCAGATGGCGCAGTCGCAGGCGCCCATCCGGAGCGTGCAGCAGCAGCGTGTTCAGTTCGCCGCGGTCGTCGTTGGAGAGCACCAGGTCCAGGCCCGCGATCGCGGTGCGCGACACCAGTTGCTCGATGCGCCGCTCGTTGAAGGCCAGCATCTCGTAGATGCCGCCGGGCGCGCGCACGTCCAGCGTGAAGTAGCTCGACAGCGTGGGCTGCACGTCCAGGTCCAGCAGCAGCACGCGTAGCCCGGCATCGGCGATGAAGCCGCCCAGGTTGGCCGCCGTCGTGGTCTTGCCCACGCCGCCCTTGGTCGAAATGATGGACACCACCTGCATGGGCTTCTCCTCGTCGAATGGCATGAACCGAGAAGAAGCGTCAGGCGCGTTCTTTGAGGCGGTCGGCGATCCACTGTTCGATCTCCACCGAGTCCCAGCCCACCGCGCGCACGCCCAGGCGCAGCGCCTTGGGGAACTTGCCTTCCTTCATCAGACTGTAGATGTGCGCGCGCTTGAAGCCGGTCTTGGCTTCGACCTCGGCGCGGCGCAGGATGCGGTGCTCGGTCGGTGCCGCCGTGGCGGTGGTCTGCGAAGACATGAGGGTCACTCCTTAACGCTCAGTGGCGCTGATTGGCGTGACTCGAATTAAGAACGCCGCGTTGAAGAAAGACACCGCAAATGCGGTTTCCGCGACCGCAGATACGGTCTGGCATCGCTCAGGAAGTTGTGCTCTGCAAATTGCGCCGAGCCCGTGCGAACTTGGCCTGCAGGGTGCGTTCGGTGATGCCCATCGCGTTGCCGTGGTGCGCCACCATCGCGCTGATGATGGCCTCCTGCGTCAGGAAGCTGGAATACGGCGTGCCGCTGGGCGACTTGCCCAGCAGTAGCGTCAGTAACCCGCCAACGATGTTCAGGTAGGTCGATTCGCTGCGCGGCCCCGGCGTGTTCGCTCGCTCCACGTCAGCCGTGTAGGCGGCGTGCGTCTTCAGCAGCGCCTCGTGCTCGACGCGCAGCGTCTCGTGCACGCCCAAGTGTTCCGCCAGCCGCGCCTTAATCGCTTCCCGCTCGGCCAGCAATGCGCCCACTGTGTTCAGGCTGATCGCCGGGTGAAGCGCACGCTCGATCTCATCGAACAGAAACGCCGGTTTCTCGCCGGGGTAGTAGTGCGCCATCCAGGCTTTCAGATCGACGTGCCGCACGGTCAGCGACGGGTCGTCCATCGCCAAGCCCTGCGTGTCCCGCGCCAAGCCGTCCTTGCCATACGGCATCTCGCCGTGAGCCAGCGCATCGAAGATTCTTTCGGCGTTCAACCGCAGCATCGGCCAGCGCGGAAACTCCGTTGCCTCCGGCAGAGGCCGCTGTCCCAAGGTCGCCAGGATGCGCCGCTCGAAGCGCAGCAATCCGCTCCAGCGGATTGCCGCCTCGATCGGGCGGTAGTAGGTCTTGGCGCCATCGGCCAGGCTGCTCGACTTCGGCATATCGCGCGCCTCCATTCGTCATCGCACCGAGTCCAGGCACGCGCACCCGCCGTACAGGGGGGGCGTGCGTTGCTGTCCAGGAATCTCCGGGCGAAACGAACAGGTGGCGAAGCGGTGAAGACCGTGGCATCGGAGATGCCGCCGGTTTCATTGCGAGATGTGCGCCTTGCTGCGCATGGCGCCATCCCTCACAATTCGCAAGCCGCGAAACATGCTGTCACCAGCGTCATTCGCGGGCACCATGCCTGACCCGGATAACCAGGCCAAAGTCTTTGCAGGGGAAAAGGCCCAGTAAAGCGCGATCAGCTCAACACGCCAGAGCCGATGCGCATACGGCAAGCACTGTTGCGCCGCGCGTCTTCGCTGTGACGCGACGCGATGGGCATGCGAGTTTCATCGCAGGATGCCAACCGCAAGCGCGAGCAGCCTGAGTGCAGCACACCCGTGCACCGCGGCAATGGAATCCCGCTATGACAAAACAGGTCTGGCGCTTTGACCAAAATGGAATCGGTTAACCCGCCGAGGCAGCCTCATGCGAGCCGTTGCGCATGCAACGGCATGTGGCCGACACGCTGCGCACGGTCGATGAAGTGGCGCAGCGGCTCCGACATCGCGCCCTCGGGATGTAGCAGGTAGGTCGTCAACGCCGCCGAGTCTTCATCCAGCGGCCGGACGATCACGTCCGCCTGCCGGCATGCCACCGCGTGCGCCGCAGTGGAAAATCCCACGCCATAGCCGGCCGCCACCAGGGCCAACATCAACGAGTGGGTCGTCACGTACTCGGCCACGACCGGCGGTGTCTCCACCAGGCGCAGCAGGCGCTCGCATTGCCGGCTGCACTCCTGACAAACCTGCGGGTGACACAGCACCAGCGGGTAGCCCACCACCTCGTCCAGCGGTACCCGCTTGTGCGCCAGCAAGGGGTGCCGCGCGGGTATGGCCACCACCAGCGGGTCTTGCCACACCGGCCTGGCGACCACCCCGGCCTCCATCTCGCCGGCCATCGCAAAGGCCGCGTCGTACAGGTCGTTGCCCAGCCCGCCCACCACCTGTGACAGCGGCGCCTCGAACAGCCGGATGCCCACTTCCGGCGCCTCCTCCCGGCACAGCGCGAGAAGCGCCGACAGCCGGGTCCGGCCGACGCCGCCGGCCAAGGCGATGCGCAGGGTGCCCCGGTGTCCCGCCGCCACCGCCCGCGCCTTGATCTGGGCTTGCTCAAGGGTCAGCAGCACGCGCCGGGCCTCCTCCAGGAACACCTGCCCGGCCGGGGTCAGGCGCACCCCGCGCGGCGTGCGCTCCAGCAGCGTCACGCCCAGGTCCGCCTCCAGTTGGCGGATCGTGCGCGACAGGGGCGACTGCTCCACATGCAGCCGCCGCGCCGCCCGGCCAAAGTGCAACTCCTCGGCCACGGCGATGAAACAGCGAAGATGGCGTAAGTTCATGTACTTCCCCCCAGAAAGTGGAGTCCATTCCTCTGGCCGCAGGGAACCGCATGAGTGCTTCCCGGTGGCGATGCCGGTCACAGAGGCTTCCAGTTGCCGCCATCCGGCCTTCAGTCGCCGGCACGAGGCGGCGTCTGAAAGCCGGGTTATTCCATTGGTGTTGCCATATCACACAAAACCACGGACAATCAATAATAATTCTCATTAGCATCTGTGTCTGAATGGAGTGAAGCCGATCAAGCCCGACGTGGCGAACCTGTCCGTCACCACCCACGGCAGCGTGTTCTGGAACGACGAACGCATGGGCGACGAGCAGCTCGCGCAGCGGCTGCAGGCCTGCGCGCCGCGTCAACCGCAGCCCGAGGACTTCATCCGCGGCGACCGCCTGGTGGGCCTACCAGCGCGTCGCCCAGGGGATGGCGGCTACGCAGAAGTCTGGGGTGTTGGAGCTGAGCTTCGTGACCGACCAGGCCATGACCGGGGTGAGCCGAAAGACACCCCCATGAAACTGCATCGGCACGCCCGCCCTGACGCCGGCGTGTCGTCGTCGGTTGCACTGATCGCGGACACCAGTCACGCGTGCGCGCCTGACGCCTGCGCGCGCGCCATCAGCATTGAATGTCCGGGCTGTGTGCGCCGGCCTGCTCCGCGCATGCCGGCGACGGGCCTGTTCCCGACAGGCATAAGTGCTTCGACGCGATGCCATCGAAGGAGGTGCTGACGGGATGCGGATGGAGGTGCTGGCGCCGGATAGGCCGAACCAGAAGAAGACAAACAGGAGGTGGCCTTGGATTTCAGGTTGCTGCGTTACTTCGTCGCAGTTGCGGAAGAACTGCATCTGGCCCGTGCAGCCGAGCGTCTGGGCATCGAGCAATCGCCTGTGTCGCGTGCGATGCGCGACCTGGAAAGCCAGCTTGGCGTGCAGTTGTTCGACCGCAGCACACGCCTGACGCGGCTGACCTGGGCCGGCCAGGTGTTCCTCGGCGAATGCCGGCGCGTGCTAGCCACCGTGGAGCAGGCAGTCAAGAGCGCCAAGGCGGCGGCACAGGGCTACCAGGGCCATCTGCGCATCGCGATCTGCGACAGCCTGGCGCAGCCCCGCATCGCCACCTTGCTGGCACGCAGCCGCGAGGATGAGCCCGAGCTGGAGATTCGCGTCTTCGAGCTGCCGTTCGCGCAGCAGCTCAAGATGCTGCACAACGATCTGCTGGACATCGGCTTTGCGTTGTCAAACGCGGTGCATGATGGTCTCGTCGCCGAGCCGGTGTGGACCGATCCGCTGTCGGTGATCGTGCCCGCACGCCATCCCTTGCTGGCACACGTGCAGGTGCCGCTGGCCGAAGCCTTGAAGTTCCCGCTGGTTCTGTGCCATCCCGAATCGGGATCGGGCTGCCGCCATCAGATTCAAGCGCTGCTGCAGGACGCAGGCACGCCCCTCAAGCTGGTCGATGAAGTGACCAGCCTGGGCGTGATGCTGACCCTGGTCGGCGCCGGCTACGGCATTGGTTTCGCCATCGCCTCGCAGGTGCAGACGCTACAGCGCCCGGACATCTCCATTCGTCCCCTGGCCGGCACCCCACCGATGCTCTCTACCTACCTGCTGCGCCGCCATGGCGAACCCTCCGAGCCGATGAAGCGGTTCATCGAGCGGGCGAAAGACGAGGCCGCACCGGTCGATGAAGAGCCAGTCCTTTGAGGACGGCAGCTCGCCTGTCCGTTGCGACCTGTGGCGTGGTGTGCCAGTAGACAGATAGACTTCCGAATGAAATCCGATGCTCTGGCTGTTGATGGATGTGCTTGGCTCGCTTTGGATCACCCGCAACGGCCTGCGTTGACCAGGCCGAAGACTTGAGTCCACAATCGAGTCCATTCCGTGACGCTTGGATCGGAAAAAACGTTCGTAATAAACGAGTTAGCGACCGGGTGCTGTTCCCATCGCCCGCTCCAGATTTCTTCTGCGCAGGCCGCGCCCTGAAGCGCCTGCCGCGCCCCCCGGAGAACCCGTGAACGACACCCTCACGATCGCCGGCCGCGCCTACCGGTCGCGGCTGCTCGTCGGCACCGGCAAGTACAAGGATCTCGACGAGACGCGCCGCGCGATCGAGTCCAGCGGCGCCGAGATCGTCACCGTTGCCGTGCGTCGCACGAACATTGGCCAGAACGCCAACGAGCCGAACCTGCTCGACGTGATTCCGCCGTCGACCTACACGATCCTGCCGAACACGGCCGGCTGCTATACGGCGGACGACGCGGTGCGCACCTGCCGGCTGGCGCGCGAGCTGCTCGACGGACACGACCTGGTCAAGCTCGAAGTGCTCGGCGACGCGAAGACCCTGTATCCGGACGTCCCTGCGACGCTCGAGGCGGCGAAGACGCTGGTCGCCGACGGCTTCAAGGTCATGGTCTACACCAGCGACGACCCGATCCTGTGCAAGCGGCTCGAAGACCTCGGCTGCGTCGCGGTGATGCCCTTGGCCGCGCCGATCGGTTCGGGCCTGGGCATCCAGAACAAGTACAACATCCTGACCATCGTCGAGAACGCGAAGGTCCCGATCCTCGTCGATGCCGGTGTCGGCACCGCGTCGGATGCGGCGATCGCGATGGAACTGGGCTGCGACGGCGTGTTGATGAACACGGCGATCGCCGAGGCGAAGGACCCGGTGCTGATGGCCGGTGCGATGCGCAAGGCGATCGAGGCCGGCCGCGACGCCTACCGCGCCGGTCGCATGCCGCGACGCCGTTTCGCCAGCGCCTCCTCGCCGGTCGAAGGCCTGCCCTACTAGACGCCGACGATGGCGCTGTACACCCCCCGCCACTTTGCCGGCAGCGACCTGCGCGAAGCGATCGCGCTGATCCAGGCGTACGGCTTCGCGACGCTGGTGACCGCCGGGCACGGCGAGCCGCAGGTCACGCACCTGCCGCTGCTGTGGGCCGCCGGCGGCGATCACGGCGTGCTCGAAGGGCACATGGCGCGCGCCAATCCGCACTGGCAGCGTTTCGCCGACGGACACACGCTGGCCATCTTCCATGGTCCGCATGCCTACGTGTCGCCGTCGTGGTACGTCCAGCCGGAATTGCAGGTACCGACCTGGAACTACGCGACGGTGCACGCGACCGGCACCGTCGAGGTCATCGACGACCGCGACGCCAAGCTCGATCTGGTGGACCGCAGTGCCGCGGTCTACGAAGCGGGCAGCGCGTGTCCGTGGACCCGCGGCGTCGACGGTGAAAGGCTGGAGGCGCTGCTGCGCAACATCGTGGCCTTCCGCATGCCGATCTCGCGCCTCGACGCCAAGTTCAAGATGAGCCAGAACAAGACCGCCGCCGACCGCGCCGGCGTGATCGCGCGGCTCGAGGCGTCCGGCGACACGGTGCAGCGCGAAGTCGGACGATGGATGGCCGCGCATGAGTGAGGCCGCAGACGCGCAACCGTCGAACCGGCGGCAGATCCGCTCGTTCGTGCGCCGCGAAGGGCGCCTGACGGTCGGGCAGAGCCGCGCGCTGGAGCAGCTGTGGCCCGCCTATGGTGTCGAGCCCGGCGGTGGTGTCCTCGGTCTGCAGGCGCTGTTCGGCCGCGCCGCACCGGTGGTGTTCGAGATCGGCTTCGGCATGGGCGACTACTTGGTCAGCCGGGTCGTGGCGGAGCCCGGGCACGATTTCTTCGGCGTCGAGGTGCATCGGCCGGGCATCGGCCGGGTGCTGCATCGCGTGCACGAGGCCGGCTGCCGCAATCTGCGCGTCGCCTGTTTCGATGCCGTCGAGGTGCTGCGCGACTGGCTGGCACCGGAGAGCCTCGACGAGATCGTCATCCAGTTTCCGGACCCCTGGCACAAGAAGCGGCATCACAAGCGCCGCCTGATCCAGCCGGCGTTCGCGGCGCTCGCCGCATCGCGTCTCAAGCCGGGTGGGCTGCTGTCCCTGGCGACCGACTGGGCCGAGTACGCCGAGCACATGCGCACCGTGCTCAACGCCGAGCCGGCCTTGCGCAATCAGGCGGCCGACGGCGGCTTCGTTGCCCGGCCGCCGACGCGGCTGCGCACCAAGTTCGAGCAGCGTGGCGAGCGTCTGGGACACGCGGTGTTCGACCTCGCCTATCGCCGCCTCTGAGCGTCCGTCACGACGGACATTCCGCTGCAACGCGGAGTCCGGTACCCTCGACCGTCCCCCTGCGCGCTGACGACGGTGCGCAACAGGCAGGAATCGTTCATGTCCGTCCTTCACCCCATCGTCGGGATCACCGGGTCGAGCGGCGCCGGCACCAGCACGGCGGTGAAGGCGTTCATGCGCATCTTCGAGCAGTTGCACGTCAAGGCGGCCTTCGTCGAAGGCGACGCCTTCCATGCCTACGATCGCGAGCAACTGCGCCGCACGCTGGAGCGCGCGCGCATCCGCGGCGAGAACTTCTCGCTGTTCGGACCCAGCGGCAACCTGCTCGAGCGTCTCGAACAGCTCCTGCGCGAGTACGGCGACAGCGGCACCGGTACGGTGCGCCACTACCTGCACCTCGACAGCGAAGCAGAAGCCCTGGGACAGCCGGTCGGCACGTTCACGCCGTGGGAACGGCTCCCGGAGGACACCCACCTGCTGTTCTACGAGGGACTGCACGGCGGTTACGTCGGCGAGGACGTCAACATCGCGCGGCACATGGACCTGCTGGTCGGCGTGGTGCCGGTGATCAACCTCGAATGGATCCAGAAGATTCGGCGCGATACCGCCGAGCGCGGTTACCTGGCCGAGGAGGTGCGCCGCACGATCCTGCGACGCATGCCGGACTACGTCGACCACATCGTGCCGCAGTATTCGCGCACCGACGTCAATTTCCAGCGCGTGCCGCTGGTCGATACCAGCAATCCCTTGGAGGTGCGCGAGATTCCGAGCCCGGAGGAGAGCCTGGTGGTGATCCACTTCAACGAACACTCGCGCGTGCGTGCGGATTTCGACCTGCTGCTGTCGGAGCTGCCCGGCGCATTCCAGTCGCATGCGCAGACCGTCGTCGTGCCGGGCCTGCAGCAGGAGCGGGCGCTGGAGCTGATCGTCAAGCCGATGGTGGTCGACCTGCTCGCGCGTCGCGACAGCGCGCGACCGGCGGCCTGAGCCGCCCCACATGGAATACCGTGCGCTCGGGATCAGCGGCCTGAAGCTCAGCGTGATCGGCCTGGGCACGATGACCTGGGGCGAGCAGAACAGCGAGACCGACGCGCACGCCCAGATCGAGCAGGCGCTCGAGGCGGGCGTGAACTTCATCGATACCGCCGAGATGTATCCGGTGCCTCCGCGGGCCGAAACCCAGGGGCGCACCGAACAGTACATCGGCAGCTGGCTGCGCAGGACCCGCCGCCGCCGCGACATCGTGCTCGCGAGCAAGGTCATCGGCCCGGGGATGTTTCCCTACCTGCGCGGCGGTCCGCGACTGGATCGCGCGCAGGTGATCGCGGCCTGCGAGACCAGCCTGCAGCGACTGCAGACCGACGTCATCGACCTGTATCAGGTGCACTGGCCGCAACGGCCGACCAACTACTTCGGCAAGCTGGGCTACGAGCCTCGCGACGCCGACGGCCCGGCGATCGAGGAGACGCTGGCCGCGCTCGGCGAGCTGGTGCGCCAGGGCAAGGTGCGCCATGTCGGCGTCTCCAACGAGACGCCCTGGGGCGTCTCGGAGTACCTGCGGCTGCATCGCGAGCGGGACCTGCCGCGGATCCAGTCGGTGCAGAATCCGTACAGCCTGCTCAACCGCAGCTACGAGGTCGGCCTCGCCGAGTTCGCGCACCGCGAACAGATCGGTCTGCTGGCCTACTCGCCGCTGGCGTTCGGCATGCTGTCCGGCAAGTACCTCGACGGGGTGCGACCGCCGAACGCCCGGCTGACCCTGTTCACGCGCTTTTCCCGCTACAACGGCGAGCAGGGCGTTGCGGCGACGGCGGCCTATGTCGCACTGGCACGGCAGCACGGCCTCGACCCGGCGCAGATGGCCCTGGCCTACGTCAGCAGCCGGCCCTTCGTCGTGTCGAACATCATCGGCGCGACCACCGCGGAGCAGCTGCGCAGCAACCTCGCCAGCGCCACGCTCACGCTGTCCGACGATGTGCTGCGCGGCATCGAGCAGATTCACGCCCGCTACACCATCCCCTGTCCCTGAGCGGCCGGAGCAGGCGATTCCCCCGCGTTTCAGCGGCTTGCCGGCCAGCGGCCTGCCGGTGGCTTGAAGCCGCGCCGCGAGGGGCGTAGAACTTGGGGTGCGCCCTGCGAGGAAAACCCCCCGTCGGCCGAAGCAAGGCCGGCCCTCGACGGATGGCGCGGGAGGTCAATGAGATGGCGGAATGGCTCAGCGATCTGGCTGTCGGGCAGTGGTTCAAGGTCGACGGCGAGCCCTTCGAAATCGTCGGCGTCGACGCGAAGGCCGAGATCGTGCTCGTGCAGCACTACGACGGCACGCTCGAGGAATTCGACTTCGACACCTGGATGGAACTGGCCGCGCAGTCCTGCGCGCCACCCGAGGACTATTCCGGGGCGCTCGACATCGAGCCGGAAGACTACGGGCTCGACCGCGATGACGGCACGCCGCATGCCGGCCGTTGGGACAATCCGCTGGACCTGATCGACATCAACGGCCTCTGAGGATTCCTCGCATGCTGTTCAGCGCCATCCGCACGCCGCACCTGCCGCCCGCCTTCAAGTACACCCTCGACGACGGGCTGCCGATCTTCGTGCGGCCGATCCGCGCAGAGGATGCGCCGCGCCTGCGCGAGGGCTTCCGCCGCATGACGCAACTCGTGCGCCGTCGGCGCCTGCCGGGCATCGACGACGACGCCACCGAGCTGTCGGACGACCTGCTGCAGCGGCTGCTCGGCGCGGACGGCGTCAACCACGTCGCCTGGGGGGCCATGAACCTCGAAAAGCCGGAGGAACCCGGCATCGGTGTTGCGCGCTACATCCGCATCAACGGCGAGCCCGATGCGGCCGATGTCGCCATCGTCATCGCCGACGACTACCAGGGTCGCGGCGCGGGCTTCGTGCTGCAGGCCTGCCTGCACCTGTGTGCCCACGCCAACGGCATCCGCACCTTCTACTACGACGTCGCCAGCGACAACGACCGCATCATCCGCCACCTGAAGCTGCTCGGCGCGCGCCATGCCGGTCGCGCCGACAACATCGATCGACTCAGGCTGCCGGTCTATCACCGCGCCTGGGACGTGCCTGACGGCAACCACATCGCGCGACGCTTCGCCGAGGTGTTCAGGCGTCTGCAGCGCGTGGAGGCAGCCGCCGCGTGAGCCAGATCAGCAGCAGCAGGGACGGCACGCCGAGCGTCGAGGTGTAGAGAAAGAACACGAAGTAGCCGGCGCTGTCGACGACCCATCCCGACGCGCCCATCAGCAGCTTGCCCGGCAGCGAGAACAGCGACGAGAACAGTGCGTACTGCGTCGCCGTGTAGGCGGTGTTCGTCAGCCCCGACAGGTAGGCGATGAAGGCGGTGCCGGCGAAGTTGTAGGCGAAGTTGTCGGCACTCACGACCAGTCCCAGTCCGAGCAGTCCGGGATCCTCGGTGAAGGCCAGTGTCGCGAAGGCCAGGTTCGACAGGATCACCAGAACCCCGCCGACGACGAGCGCACGCACGACGCCCAGGCTGGCGACGCCGAACCCGCCGACGATCACGCCGATGATCGACGCGATCACGCCGTAGCCCTTGGCCACGATCGCGATCTGCTGCAGCGTGTAGCCGACGTCGAGGTAGAACGGATTGGCCATCACCCCCATCGTGTAGTCGGTGAGGCGGAAGGTGCCGACAAAGGCCAGGATCAGCAGCGCCGTCGTCGCGCCGTTGCGCGCGAAGAAGTCCACCAGCGGACACACCACCGCGCCGACGAACCAGCCGCCTGCCTGGCGCAGCGGTCGCGGCCAGTGCGCCTTGGCTTCGAGGAAGTCGATCACCCGCTGCTCGCGCAGCGCGGTGTCACGGCTCACCGCAACCTTGGGCTCGGGCACCAGCAGCGTGGTCACGATGCCGATGCCGACCAGCGCCGCCATCACCGTGTACGACGCACGCCAGCCGTGCTCGCCGGCGAGCCACAGGGCGCCGGCGGTTGCCGCCATCAGTGCCAGCCGGTAGCCGAGCTGGTAGGCCGCGGCCATCGTGCCCTGCATCGACAGCGGTGCCGACTCGATACGCCAGGCGTCGATGGCGATGTCCTGCGTCGCACTGGCGAAGGCGACGCAGACGGCGAGGACGGCCAGTGCGGCGAGCCGCGTCGACGGGTCGCCGTGCGACATCGCCAGCAGGCCGGCAACCAGCGCGAGCTGGGCGGCGAGCATCCAGCTGCGGCGGCGGCCGAGCCAGCGCGTCAGCAGCGGGATCGGCGCGCGGTCGACGATCGGCGCCCACAGCAGCTTGAACGAGTAGGCGAGTCCCACCCACGACAGCAGGCCGATCGTCGTGCGGTCGATGTCGGCCTCGCGCAGCCACGCCGACAGCGTGCTGAACACGAGCAGGAACGGCAGGCCGGCGGAAAAGCCGAGGAACAGCATCGCCAGCGGCTTGGGCTGCGCGTACAGCCGCAGCGTGTCGAGCCAGCTGCGCGCCGCCGGCGCCTCAGTCGGCATAGTCGATCGTCAGCGGCGCGTGATCGGAGAAGCGCTCGGCCTTGTACACGGCGGCGGCTTTCGGCTTCAGGCCCGGCGTGATCATGTGATAGTCGATGCGCCATCCGACGTTGTTGGCCCAGGCCTGGCCGCGGTTGGACCACCAGGTGTAGGCCTCGCCCTCGGTATCGGGGTGCAGGCTGCGATAGGCGTCGATCCAGCCGCCCTCGGGCGCGGGGCCGAGCACGACGTCGAGCCAGGCGCGTTCGTGCGGCAGGAAGCCGGAGTTCTTCTGGTTGGAGCGCCAGTTCTTCAGGTCGATGTTGCGATGGGCGATGTTCCAGTCGCCGCAGATCACGTACTCGCGCCCGCTGGCGCGCCACTCGCGCAGCTTGGGCAGGAAGAAGGCGAGGAAGCGGTCCTTGCTCGCCTGGCGCTCCGGCCCGGCGGAGCCGGACGGCAGATACAGCGAGATCACCGAGAGCTTGCCGAAGCGGTACTCCAGATACCGGCCCTCGCCGTCGAACTCGTCATTGCCGAGCGTGTCGATCACCGCGTCCGGCTTGTGTCGCGCATAGATCGCCACGCCGGCATAGCCTTTCTTCTGCGCATCGCGCATCTGCGCATGCCAGCCGTCCGGGAAGAACAGCGCGTCGTCGTTCAGGTCCGCGCGCTGCGCCTTGGTCTCCTGCAGGCACAGCACGTCGGCGTTCTGCCGGGGCAGCCAGTCGAACAGGCCCTTGCGTGCGGCCGAGCGGATGCCGTTGCAGTTGAGCGAGATGATGCGCATGTCAGCGGGGCAGGCAGGCAAGTGGACGCGATTGCGGCGACAATTCTGCCCGAATCCCTCCGGGCGCACCCTGCATGAAGTCCTACCAGACCGCCTTCATCGAGCTGGCACTTGCCAACCAGGTGCTCACCTTCGGTGAGTTCACGCTCAAGTCGGGCCGCGTGAGCCCGTACTTCTTCAACCTCGGGCGAATCGCCGGGGGCGCCGGCATGCGCCGGCTCGGCGAGGCCTACGCGCAGGCGCTGGCCGCCGCAGGTGTGGAGTACGACATGCTCTTCGGGCCGGCCTACAAGGGGATTCCGCTGGTGACGGCGGTCGCGACCGCGCTCGCCGGCCCGGACGCCGGCGGCCGCGACGTGCCGTTCGCGTACAACCGCAAGGAAGCCAAGGATCACGGCGAAGGCGGCACGCTGGTCGGCGCGCCGCCGCGGGGTCGTGTCGTCATCGTCGACGACGTGCTGACCGCCGGCACTGCGCTGAGAGAGGCCGTGGGATTGCTGCGTGCGGCCGGTGCCGAGCCGGTCGCCGCGGTCATCGCGCTGGACCGGCAGGAAAAAGGCACCAGCGGGCGCTCCGCCGTGCAGGAGATGGAGCACGACACCGGGATCCGCGTGATTCCGCTGGTCACGGTCGACGTGCTGCTCGAGTACCTCGCGGGCGGCGCCGTCCCTGCAGCCACCGTCGAGGCGATCCGCAGCTACCAGTCGCGACACGGCGTTTCGGCATAATGGGATCACCACGCTTCGGAGAGCCGGGAATGTTCCGGAAGTCTTTTCGACAGCTAGGGATGGCAATCGTGATCGGCGGGATGCCGATGCTCATGGCCGAGGCCGCGGGCAGCATCGTCTGCTGGACGGACGAGAACGGTCGTCGCGCCTGCGGCGATCGCGTACCGCCGCAGTACGCGCGGCAGGAACGCAAGGTGTACGACGATGCCGGTCGCGTGGTGCAGACCCTGCCGCGACAGAAGACACCGGAGGAGATCGAGGCCGAAGCCCGCCGCGCCGCGGACCTCGAGGCACGGCGGCGGCGTGCGGCCGAGCAGGCGGCTTACGACCGCTTCCTGCTGACCACCTTCGCGGACGTCGGCGAACTCGAGAAGACCCGCGACAACCGCCTGCAGACGCTGGATGGGCGGCTCAATCTGGCACGCGACACGCTGCGCGAGAACCGTCGCGGCGTCGAGCAGCTCAAGGGGCAGATCGCGGATGTCGAGGAGGCTGGGCGCAAGGTTCCGTCCCGCCTGACCCGCCAGCTCGAAACCTTCGAGACCGCCGTCGAGGACAACCGTCGGGCGGTCGGCAAGCTGCGCGAGGAGCGTGACGTGATCCGCGACAAGTTCGATCGCGACATCGCCCGCTACCGCGAGCTCAAGGGGCTGGGCGCGACGCCAGCAGAGTCATCGTCGGTTTCGTCCTCTCGGGAGGACGACGAGGACTAAAAGGCGATTGCGCGCGTGCTTCCCTGGCCGAGCGTTCGCGCAAAGCGGCATCAAGCGGGCGCCGTCAGGTACGGCATACAAGCCGTCCATGGCGCGGCGGTGCGCGCGGC
Source organism: Sinimarinibacterium flocculans (assembly GCF_003201205.1). GTDB lineage: Bacteria > Pseudomonadota > Gammaproteobacteria > Nevskiales > Nevskiaceae > Solimonas > Solimonas flocculans. Next base: position 577,366 of record NZ_QICN01000002.1, on the reverse strand, counting down.
GACCAGCCCCGGCCCGGCCTTCCATGGCCGGGCGTTCGCATTCAAAGCGATGCCATTCAAGGCATCGCTTTGAATGCTCACCCCTTGATCAGGGTGCCGATGCCTTCGTCGGTGAACAGCTCGAGCAGCACCGAGTGGGTGATGCGGCCGTCGATGATGTGCGCGGACTTCACGCCGCTGTTCACCGCGTCGAGCGCACAGCGGATCTTCGGCAGCATGCCGCCGTGGATCGTGCCGTCGTTGATCAGCGATTCCACCTGCTGCACCGACAGGCCGGTCAGCACCTTGCCCTGTTTGTCGAGCACGCCTTGCGTGTTGGTCAGCAGCATCAGCTTCTCGGCCTGCAGCACCGATGCGAGCTTGCCGGCGGCGATGTCGGCGTTGATGTTGAACGCCTCGCCGTCCACCCCGACACCGACCGGCGCGATCACCGGGATGAAGCCGCCGGCCTCGAGGTGATTGATCACGCGCGGATCGATCGCGTCGATCTCGCCGACCTGGCCGATGTCCTTGCCGCCGACCAGCAGCTTGCGCGCGCGAATCAGGCCGCCGTCCTTGCCGGTGAGGCCGACGGCGCGACCGCCCTGCTGGTTGAGGCTGCTGACGACCGCCTTGTTGACCAGGCCGCCGAGCATCATCTCGACGACGTCCATGGTCTCCTCGTCGGTCACGCGCATGCCTTCGATGAACTCGGACTTCTTGCCGAGCCGCTCGAGGTGCGAGCCGATCTGTGGGCCGCCGCCGTGGACGACGACCGGGTTCATGCCGACCAGCTTCATCAGCACGATGTCGCGCGCGAACGACGCGATCATGTCGTCGTCCCGCATCGCGTTGCCGCCGTACTTGACGACGATGGTCTTGCCGGCGAAGCGGCGGATGTACGGCAGCGCCTCGGTGAGGACGCGGGCGATGGTCTGCGCGGACGAAAGATCGAGGGCCATGTTCAGTGCTTGCCGGTGCTGCCGAAGCCGCCGGCGCCGCGGGCGCTGGCATCGAAGCTGTCGACGATCTCGAACGCCGCCTGCACGACGGGCACGAGCACGAGCTGGGCAATGCGCTCGCCGGGTTCGATCGTGAACGCCTTCTGGCCGCGGTTCCAGCACGAGACCATCAGCTCGCCCTGGTAGTCGGAATCGATCAGGCCGACGAGGTTGCCGAGCACGATGCCGTGCTTGTGGCCGAGACCCGAGCGCGGAAGGATCACGGCGGCGAGATTCGGATCGCCGATGTGGATCGCCAGGCCGGTCTTGATCAGCGTGCTGGCGCCGGGTTCGAGCGTCAGCGGCGCATCGAGCACGGCGCGCAGGTCGAGGCCGGCGGCGCCGTCGGTGGCGTACGCCGGCAACGGCAGGTCGCGGCCGATGCGCGGGTCGAGAATCTTGAGCTGGATGTTCTTCTTCACGGTGCGTTCGCGGTTCTTGCTTGATAACGCTCGGCGATCAGTGCGGCGAGTTCGCGCGCCAGATCGGTCTTCGCAGCCTGCGCCAGCGCGCGCTCGCCGCCGGGCCAGAACACCTGCAGCGCATTGTCGTCGCGATCGAAGGCCTTGCCGTCGCCGACCCAGTTGGCGGCAATCAGGTCGAGCTTCTTGCGTGCGAGCTTGTCGCGCGCGTGTTCGGCGAGTTTCTCGGTTTCGGCGGCAAAGCCGACGATGAACAGGTCCGGCTGCGCCGCCCGCAGCTCGGCAAGGATGTCCGGATTCTTCACCAGGGACAGTTGCGCGCCGTCGTCGCGCTTCTTGATCTTGTGCTCGGCGACCGCGTCGACGCGATAGTCGGCGACGGCGGCGGTGCCCACCAGCATCTGCGCATCGACGGCCGCACTGCGGGTCGCGTCGAGCATCTGCGCCGCGGTCTCGACGTCGACCCGCGCGACGCCGGCGGGCGTCGCCAGCGAGGTCGGCCCGCTGATCAGCACGACCTCGGCGCCCCGCGCGCGCAGCGCTGCGGCGAGCGCGTAGCCCATCTTTCCGGACGAGCGGTTGGTGATGAAGCGCACCGGGTCGATCGGTTCGCGCGTCGGCCCGGCGGTGACGACGGCCTTGATGCCGGACAGCGCGCCGCCGGCGCCGAGCAGCGCCGCAACCGCATCGCGGATCTGCAGCGGCTCCCACATGCGGCCGTCGCCGGTCTCGCCGCAGGCCTGGCTGCCGCTGCCGGGGCCCAGAACCTGTACGCCGCGTGCCTGCAGCACCTGCAGGTTCTGCTGCGTGGCGGGGTGCGCCCACATCAGCCGGTTCATCGCCGGCGCGATCGCCAGCGGGCGGTCCGTCGCCAGGCACAGGGTTGTCAGCAGATCGTCTGCGCGGCCCTGGGCGAGCCGCGCGATCGTATCGGCGCTGGCCGGTGCGATCAGCACCAGATCGGGCCAGCGCGCGAGTTCGATGTGCCCCATCGCCGCCTCGGCCGCGGCGTCCCACAGCGAGTCGCGCACCGGGCGCCCGGAGAGGGCCTGGAAGGTCTGCGCGCCGACGAAGCGCTGCGCCGCTGCCGTCATCACGACCTGCACGTCTGCGCCGGCTTCCTTGAGCCGGCGCACGAGGTCGGCGGCCTTGTAGGCCGCGATGCCCCCTGTGATGCCGAGCACAATCCGGCGTCCGTCGAGGGTTGCGAGCGGGTTTTGCATCGCATCATTCTAGCCCGGGGCGCCGACTGCACTGCAGCGGCAGCAAGAAAAACACGAACAGGGAAGGGGCGGGATGGCGATCACCGACTGGCCGGAGAGCGAACGGCCGCGCGAGAAGCTGCTGGCGGCGGGGGCGTCCGGACTCAGCGATGCCGAGCTGCTGGCGATCTTCCTGCGGACCGGCGTGCGCGGCATGACGGCGGTCGATCTCGCCCGCGACCTGATGCGCCGCTTCGGCAGCCTGCGCGCGTTGCTGACGGCGTCGCGCGAGGAATTCTGCATCACCAAGGGCCTGGGCGAGGCCAAGTACGTGCAGCTGCAGGCCGTCATGGAGATGGCCCGGCGCCAGCTGTCGGAGATTCTGGTGCGCGGCGACGCCCTGTCGAGCCCGCAGGCGGCGGCGGACTACCTGCGCGCGCAACTGCGCGATCGCGAACACGAGGTGTTCGGCGTCGTCTTCCTCGACACGCAGCACCGCGTGCTGGCCTACGAGGAGCTGGCGCGCGGTACGGTCGACGGCGCGGCGGTGTATCCGCGTGAAGTGGTCAAGGCGGCACTGCGCCGCAATGCCGCGGCGGTGATCCTCGCGCACAACCATCCCAGCGGCATCGCCGAGCCCAGCGCCGCGGACCGCGCCCTGACGGAACGGCTGCGTCAGGCGCTGGGCACGATCGATGTGCGCGTGCTCGACCATCTGGTGGTCGGCGACGGTGCACCGGTGAGCTTTGCCGAGCGGGGGTGGATCTGAGGTCCGTTCAGGCGCCGTGCTCGAGAAAGTGCCAGAGGGCGGCCCGCAGGGCCGGCTGAACGCCGGAACGGTGTTCGACGATGCTGGCGGCGTTGATCATGGCCAGATACAGGCGGGCGGCCGCTGCACCGTCGGGCCATCCCAGCCGCTCGAGTTCCGCACCCAGGATCATGTAATAGGTCCGGTTCTGCCGGCGCAGGCCGGTCAGCACCGGTGGACGCATGCGGGCTTCGAGCAGCCAGCCGCGCAGCGGTCGCTCGTCCAGGCAGCCGCTCAGATAGGACTCGGTGGCGAGCTGGATGCGGCGCATGCCCGGCGGAACGCCGGCGGTGACGGCGACGATGCGATCCCGCAGGCGGTCCATGAACACCTGCTGGACCGCGACCAGGTAGCCGGTCAGATCGCCGAAGATCGAGGTGAATACGCCGGCGTCGACGCCGGCGCGCTGGCAGATCTCGTCCGTGGTCAGCGTCGCGAGGCGACGCTCGCGTGCCAGCGGCGCGGCGGCGGCGATCAGGGCGGTGCGCGGGTCGATATGCGCCATCATGCCGACCGGTCCAGGTAGCGCAGCAGCGTCCTGCGCAGTGCCGGCACCCGGGTGCCGGCCTCGTGCTCTGCCTGCGCGATCTCGGTCACCGCCGCGGTCAGCAGTCGCGCCGTGGCTTCCGGATGCGGGCGGCCGAGCGTGCGCAGCTCCACGCCCAGAACGATGCCGAAGCCGGCGACGCGGCCGCGGATCAGGTCGGCGCCCTGCGGGGTGAAGCGCAGGTCGGACAGGAGCCGGCGCAGCGGCGGGCGCTGGACGTTGGCTTCCAGATAGGTCTCCAGCGCCAGCTTGAGGCGCTCGATGCCGGCGGGCATGTTGCTGGTGATGCGCGCGACGCGTTCACGCACCTCGTCGATCATCGCCGCCAGCAGCGCGCAGCGGTAGGCGTCCCAGTCGCCGAAGAGCCGGGGCAGCGACTCCGGCGGAGCGCCGGCCGCCGCGCAGACCGAGGCCGGATCGAAGTTGCCGCCGTCCTCGGCGTCGAGCAGGCTGCGTCCGGCCGACAGCAGGCGCTGGCGCAGCGGATCGGTTCTCTCGGAGGATGGGCACATCGCCGGCGGCCCGGATCGCAGGTTTTCCGCAGCATGCACCAGCTTGAGGCGGCGCGCCTCCCCGTGGTTCGGGGGGAGGCCGGAACCGGGGCTTGCCCGCGGACGGGTGCGCTGGCACAATTGCGCCCCTTTTGGCCGGCCCGGCCGCGAAATACGCGTGCTCCAGGCCGATTCGACAAGCCCTCGCGGGCTACCCTCACGGGTTCACTGATTCGGGTACTGCTGTCATGTCCAAAGTCTGTCAGGTCACCGGCAAGCGGCCGATCACCGGCAACACGGTCTCTCACGCCAACAACCGTCGTCGCCGCCGGTTCGAGCCGAACCTGCACAAGCACCGGTTCTGGCTGGAGTCGGAAAAGCGTTTCGTGACGCTGCGCGTTTCGGCGGCCGGCATGCGCATCATCGACAAGAAGGGCGTCGACACTATCGTCGCCGAGCTGCGCGCGCGCGGCGAGAAGCTCTGAACCAGGGCAGGAGCAGATAAATGGCTGGCAAGAAGAAGGACGTCGAGAAGATCCGCCTGGTGTCGACCGCCGACACGGGTTACTTCTACACCACGACGAAGAACCGCAAGAACACGCCCGACAAGTTCGAGATGAAAAAGTACGACCCGGTGGCGCGCAAGCACGTCACCTTCAAGGAAGCCAAGATCAAGTGATCTGAGGTTCCGGGGACGTCTCCAGCAAAGGGCCGCGACAGCGGCCCTTTGTCGTTTGCGCTGCCGTCGCGTCCTCCTGCCGGCCCGTCGCCGTTTGTCGCGGGGCGACGGCGTACGATAGCCGCCCATGAGCCAGGATGCCGACGTTCGCGCGCACCACCGTCACCTCGAGCAGGCCCGCGCCCAGGTGATCGACCTGCTGTCGCGCCAGGCGCTGGAACGCGAGCTGGTGTCGCGCAGCGAGAACCGTCGGCATGACGTGGTCGCGCAGCTCGTCGAGCGCCAGCACCAGGCGGCGCTGTCGCAGCGGCTGGCGCAGTTCCATCCGGCGGACATCGCCTTCGTGCTCGAAAGCCTCGCCCCGGAGCCGCGCGCGGCCGCCTGGGCGCTGGTGCGCTCGGACCAGCGGGGCGCGGTGCTGCTCGAGGCGTCGGACACCGTGCGCCGGGCGCTGGTGCTGGGCATGGCGCCCGAGGACATCTCGGCGGTCGTCCATACGCTGGACTCGGACGACATCGCCGACCTGGTCAGCAGTCTGCCGGAGGAGCTGCGGCATGCGGTCGTCGAGCGCCTCGACCGCACCGACCAGGCGGAGGTGCGCTCGGTGCTGTCGTTTCCCGACGGCAGCGTCGGCGCGATCATGGATCTCGACTTCATCGCCGTACGCGAGGACACCACGCTCGAGGCGGTCCAGCGACTGCTGCGGCGCAAGACGGCGCTGCCGGTCCATACCAACGAGCTGATCGTGGTCGACCGCAGCAACGGGCTGCGCGGGGTGCTCGACCTGCAGCGCCTGCTGCTCGACGAGCCCGACCGCCGCGTCGCCGAGGTGATGAACCCGCAGCCGACCTACTTCTACACCGACGATGGCGTGCGCGACGCGATCACGGCGTTCGAGAAGTACGACCTCATCTCGTGCCCGGTCGTGAACCTCCACCGGCAGGTCGTGGGCCGGCTCACGGTCGACGTCGTCGTCGACGAGATCAAGGAGCGCGCCCAGGCCGAGTCGCTGCGCCAGGTCGGTCTGTCCGAGGCGGACGAGGATCTGTTCGCCCCGCTGGCCGCCAGCGCGCGCCGGCGCTGGCCCTGGCTCGTGCTGAACCTCGTCACGGCGTTCATCGCGTCACGGGTGATCGGCGCCTTCGAGGAGGTCATCGCCGCGCTGGTGGCGCTGGCGGCGCTGATGCCGATCGTCGCCAGCATCGGCGGCAACACCGGCAACCAGGCGGTGGCGCTGGTGATCCGCGGCCTGGCGCTGGGCCAGCTCGGCCCGTTGCAGCTGCGCAAGATCCTGCAGCGCGAAATCGGCATCAACCTGCTGAACGGGGTGGTCTGGGGGCTGGTGCTGGGCGTTGTCACATGGCTGCTGTATGACAGCGTCACGCTTGCGGCCGTGATCGCGGCGGCACTGACGCTGAACATGGTGCTGGCGGCCACGGTCGGCGTCCTCGCGCCGGTGCTGCTGCAGCGGCTGGGGCGGGACCCGGCGATGGGGTCGAGCATCGTGCTGACGGCAACCACCGACAGCATGGGCTTCCTGATCTTCCTGGGTCTCGCGGCCGCGTTCCTGAGCTGATTGAGCGGGGGGAAGGATTGACCTACAGTGCGCGCCCCATGGAGGCAGCGATGAACAGCGACGATGCAGCGCGCGCGCAACGCCTGATCGCGGCCGGCCGCCTGTTCCACCAGCGCGGCTGGGTGCCGGCGACCGGCGGCAATTTCTCGGCGCGCCGCGATGCCGCGACGATGCTGATCACCGCCTCGGGCTGCCACAAGGGCGAGCTGGAGGACGAGCACTTTCTCGTTGCCGACCTCGACGGCCGGCCGCTGCAGGCGGATCGCAGGGCCTCGTACGAGACCCTTCTGCACTGCCAGCTCTACCGCTACGATCCGGCGATCGGCGCCGTGCTGCACACGCATTCGATCGCGAACACGGTGCTGTCGCGCCGCTACGAGGGCATCCGCCTGGCCGGCTACGAACTGCTGAAGCTGCTGCCCGGGATCTCGACGCACGAGGCCGCGGTCGAAGTGCCGGTGTTCGCCAACGACCAGGACATCGCGCGACTGGCGGCGACGGTGGACGCCCACCTGCGCGAACGGCCGCAGACGCCGGCCTACCTGATTGCCGGACACGGTCTGTATGCCTGGGGTGCGGATGTCGATCAGGCGCGCTGGCGCGTCGAGGCGCTGGAGTTCATGTTCGAGTGCGAACTGCAGGCGCAAAAACTGAAGGAGTAGGACCATGACGACCCTGACCGTGTATTCGGAACAGGACGCCGGCACTCCGCTGGCGACCTATACGGCCTTCGCGGACATCCGCGATCAGCTGGCCACCATCGGCGTCGAGTTCGAGCGCTGGGAAGCGAGCCAGCCGCTGTCGCCGACGGCGACACCGGACGAGGTGATGGCGGCGTATCGCGAGTCGATCGACGTGCTCAACCGCAAGTACGGCTTCGAATCCGTGGACGTCGTCGCCATGCATCCGGCACATCCCGATGCGGCCACGGCGCGGGGCAAGTTTCTCGCCGAGCACACGCATGCGGATTTCGAGACGCGCTTCTTCGTCGACGGCTCGGGCGCGTTCTACATCCGCAGCAACGGCAAGGTGTTTCTCACCGTCTGCACGAAGGGCGATCTGATCAACCTGCCCGCGAATACCACGCACTGGTTCGACATGGGTCCGAGGCCGGATTTCAAGGCGATCCGCTTCTTCCGCATCAAGGACGGCTGGGTCGGCAACTTCACCGGCGACAAGATTGCGGACCGGTTTCCGAAGTTCGAGTCCGCAGCGTGATCAAAGCCATCGTCACGGATATCTAGGGGTGAGCCGGGGCGCTTGCGAGGCACTGCCTCGCGGGCCGGCGAACGCCCGGCCCGGGACGGCCGGGCAGGGCGCTGCGCCAAGGACGGCTCGGGAGAACCAATGATCAAAGCCATCGTCACGGATATCGAGGGAACCACGTCCTCGATCGACTTCGTCCACCAGACCCTGTTTCCGTTCGCCAGGACACGGATGCGCGCTTTCCTGCGCGAGAACGCCGGCGACGATCGGGTGCAGGCGCTGCTCGCCGATGTCGAGGAGGTCGAAAAGGGCGACCTGTCGCTCGACGAGGCCGCGGACGTGCTCGAACGCTGGATCGCCGAAGACCGCAAGCTCACGCCGCTCAAGGCGCTGCAGGGCATGATCTGGAAGACCGGCTACGAGGCCGGCGAACTCAAGGGCCACGTCTACGCCGACACGCCGGAAGCGCTGCGGGGCTGGCATGCCGCCGGCAAGGCCTTGTACGTCTATTCGTCCGGCTCGGTCGAGGCGCAGAAACTGATCTTCGGCCATACCGACTACGGCGATCTCACGCCGCTGTTCTCGGGCTACTTCGATACCCGCATCGGCGGCAAGCGCGAGGCGGCGTCGTACCGTCGCATCCTCGACGAGATTGCGCTGCCCGGTGCGCAGGTGCTGTTCCTGTCGGACGTGGGCGAGGAACTGGACGCCGCGCGCGCCGCCGGCATGCAGACCTGCCAGCTCGTGCGCGACGACAAGACCGTGCCGGCCCCGGCACACCCGCAGGCCAAAAGCCTCGCCGAGGTCAGCGCCTGAAGCACCAGTGCCAGGGCTCGTGGAGATAGCCCTGGGCGTTGTCGCGCGGATACGACAGCGAGAAGCCGAAGCGGTGTGCGTGCGCCCGCAGCCAGGCGAACGCCGCAGTGTGTTCGAAGGCTTCGTCCAGCGCCGCACGGCCGGCGACACCGAGATCGAGCGCGCGGCCGCTGTGGTGCTCGCTGTAGCCGGGCGGGGCGTTGACCCGCAGCACTTCGTCGAGCGCCAGACCGCGGTCGAGCTTGGCGCGGATCAGGGCCGTCTGGAACTCGATGCTGCGAAAGGCCGACACCAGCAGCAGCTCGATGCCGTCCTCGCGCGCCGCCTCGCGCATCGCCAGCCAGGCCTGCGCGGCATCCTTCAGCAGAAACTTGTCGCGACCGTCGGTGCCGAGCCCGACGGGAACCAGTCGCCGAGCCTCGCGATGGCGCTTCAGGCCGCGGGCGCGAATCTGCTTGGGCGCGATGCCAAGCATGTCGAAAGCGGCGCGCAGCCGCGCCGCTTCGCCGCTCACGCCGCTGCGAGCAGGCGCTCGCGCCAGCCGGCCTTGCGATCGCCGATCACGACGAAGCCCGGATTGAGCAGGGAATCCTTTTCGTTGTAGCGCAGCGGCATGAGGTCGGGCAGGCGCAGCACTTCGCCACCGGCGCATTCGACGACGCAGTGCCCCGCGGCGGTGTCCCATTCCGAGGTCGGACCGGTGCGCGGATACAGATCGGCGCTGCCGTCCGCGACGAGACAGAATTTCAGCGAGCTGCCGGTGCTCACCGCATCGTGCTCGGGCAGCTTCGCCAGCAGGGCTTCCAGCGCCGCGTCCTTGTGCGAGCGGCTGACGACGAACACCGGCGGCGTGGCTGCGGCACGCACCTGCATCGGTGCGCGGTTCCCGCCTTCGATGCGCAGCGCCCCGAGTCCGCGGGCGCCGGCGTAGCCGACCGCTTTGGCCGGCGCCCAGACGACGCCGAGCACCGGCTCGTGGTTCTCGATCAGCGCGATGTTCACGGTGAACTCGCCGTTGCGCTTGATGAACTCCTTGGTGCCGTCGAGCGGATCGACCAGCCAGTACTGCGACCAGCCGCTGCGCGTCGCATACGGCGTGCTGGCGCCCTCCTCGGACAGTATCGGAACGTCCGGCGTGAGCTTTGCGAGACCGGCAGCGATGGTCTTGTGCGAGGCGAGGTCGGCCTGCGTCAGCGGCGAGTCGTCGTCCTTGTGGGTGACGGCGATGTCGCTGCCGTAGATGTCGAGGATGCGTTCGCCCGCGTCACGGGACAGCTGGATGATGGCGTCGAGCAGCGACGCCGAGATGGCAAGGCTCACGGGATCGGGTCGGATTCGGAAGAGCCCTTATGATACGCGCGCCATGCAGACCATCGTGAACTGGGACGCGGTGGAATGGGTGCTGCTCGACATGGACGGCACCATTCTCGACCTGTCCTTCGACAACTACTTCTGGCGCGAACTGGTACCGCAGCGCTACGCCGAGAAGAACGGCCTGACGCTCAAGCACGCGCGCGAGGTGCTGCAGCCCAAGTTCGAGGCGGTGCAGCACACGCTGCCGTGGTACTGCACCGACTACTGGAGCGAGCTCACGGGGCTGGACATGGCCGGTCTCAAGCGCGAGGTGCGCGAGCGCATCGGCCCGATCGACGGTGCGGAGGACTTTCTCAAGGCGGTGCGTGCGTCCGGCCGCCGGCTGTGGCTGGCGACCAACGCCCACGCCGACAGCTGGCGCCTGAAGCTCGAGTACACCGGATTCGGCCGCTACTTCGAGCAGGTGATCTGCTCGCACGACTTCGGGTATCCGAAAGAGGACCTGCGCTTCTGGGCGGCGGCGCAGGCCGCGCATCCCTTCGATCCGGCGCGCACGCTGTTCGTCGACGACAGCATGCCGGTGCTGTCGGCGGCGCAGGCCTTCGGGATCGGTCAGGTCGTCGGCATCCGGCAGCCCGACAGCCTGCTGCCGGAACGGCCGCTCGACGCCTTCACATCGGTGCGGACGCTGGCGGAACTGACGCCCGCGCTGAGCGCAGCCGGCTAGGAGCCTGGGCCTTAGCGCCGGCCGCGGGGACGGCCACCGCCGCCACCGCCGCGGCGCGCACCGCCACGACGTCCGCCCGGTCCGCCACCGCGGTGCCGGCGCGGTTCGCGCGGGGGGGCGATGTAGTCCTCGACGATGAGATCGTGCCCGCCCTCGAGTGACGGGATGCGCATGCCGATGTACTTCTCGATATCCGGCAGCGAGTAGACCCAGGTTTCGCAGCACAGCGAGATCGCATCGCCGGAGGCGCCGGCGCGGGCGGTGCGGCCGATGCGATGCACGTAGTCCTCAGGGTCCTGCGGCAGGTCGTAGTTGATCACGAGGTCCACGCCCGGGATGTGCAGGCCGCGGGCGGCCACGTCGGTGGCGACCAGCACCGGCAGCTTGCCGGCCTTGAAGTCCTCCAGCAGCCGCAGGCGCGTGCCCTGCGAGACGTCGCCGGACAGCACGCTGGCCTCGAAGCCGTTGGCGCGCAGGCCACGTTCGACGTCCTCGGCCTCGCGCTTGGTGTTGATGAACACCAGGCTGCGCTCGGACTGGTGCTGGCGCAGCAGCCCGACGAGCAGCGGCATCTTCTCGTCGTTGGCGACGTGGACCATCGCCTGGCGCACGCGGTCGGCAGTCACCTGTTCGGGCTCGATCTCGATCTTCTGCGGATCGTTCATGTGCTCGTAGGCGAGTTCGAGCACGCGGTGCGACAGCGTCGCCGAGAACAGGTAGTTCTTGCGCTGCGCCGGCGGCGGCATCTTGCGGATCAGGTAACGGATGTCGGCGATGAAGCCGAGGTCGAACATGCGGTCGGCCTCATCGAGCACCAGCACCTCGATCTGCTTGAGCGTGTACGTATGCTGCTTGTAGTAGTCGATCAGCCGCCCGGGCGTACCGATCAGGATGTCGACGCCGGCCTCGATGCTGGCGCGCTGCGTCTCGTAGCCGGCGCCGCCGTAGCAGACGGTCATGCGCAGGCCGGTGTCGGCGCCGATCGCCATCGCGTCCTTGTGGATCTGCACCGCCAGTTCGCGGGTCGGCGCGAGCATGAAGGCCCGCGGCTGTTTCGCATCGTCCTCCGGCTTGCGGGGGACCGTGAGCAGGCGCTGCATCGTGGCCAGCAGGAACGCGGCCGACTTGCCGGTCCCGGTCTGTGCCTGGCCCGCCAGATCGTGGCCGGCGAGGGCGCGCGGCAGCGCGGCCGCCTGGATCGGCGTGCAGTGCGTGAAGCCGAGGCGGTCGAGCCCGGCCAGCAGCGTCGGGTGCAGGTCGAGGTCGGCGAAACGGGTATCGGACAGATGGCTAGGTTGCATTTGACGAACGGGACGGGGCGGACTCTTGCAAGGAACGGGCGGATCGGCTCAAATAGGGGCTCTACCGGCTGCGCGGCGACTTTCCAGCACCGCCGCCCAGAATCGCTACTGATTCGGCCCCGCTGTAGCTCCCCGACCGAAAAATCATAACGTTCTGACGTTTGTTTTGCGCGGCTTGAGGCGCGATCCGTCGGCCACGATGGTGGACGGGCGGCTTGATTCCCGCTGCCCATCCGTCTTTTTCCGAGGTATTTCCATGAGCGAACACATTACTGCCGTCACCGACGCCAGCTTCGAGCAGGACGTCAAGCAAGCCAGCCATGCGCAGCCCGTGCTGGTGGATTTCTGGGCCGAGTGGTGTGGGCCGTGCCGCATGATCGCGCCGATCCTCGATCAGGTCGCGGCCGAGCAGGCCGGCAAGCTCAAGATCGTCAAGCTCAACGTCGACGAGAACCCGCAGACGCCGGCAGCGCTCGGCATCCGCGGCATTCCGACGCTGATTCTGTTCAAGGACGGCGCACCGGCCGCCACCCAGGTTGGCGCGGTCGCCAAGGCCCAACTCGCTGCATTCGTGACGCCTCATCTCAATGTCGTCTGAGCCCCCAAAGCAGCCCCCGAGAAACAAGTCCATGAAACACCGTCGGCGCTTTCATCCGGGGAAGAACCGCAACGGCGGTGGCGGCGGCAACAACGGCAACGCCATGCCGGCCGGCGGGTTTCCGGACGATCTGGCCCTCGAAGAGGAGATGGCCGAGGCCGAGGCGCTCGGTGGCACCGCCGTCATCCAGGAAACGGTGGTCAACGAGAACGGCGAAACCGTCGTCATCACCCGGCCGCAGGCCCCGGCCGAGCCGCCGAAGATCATCCGCGTTCCCGACCTCAAGCGCCGCACGGCAGCCGAGCTGCTGCGCATGGCCGAGGAGCAGGGGCTGGAGAACATCGCCCGCGCCAAGAAGCACGACCTGATCGTCTCGCTGCTGCGCGCCAGCGCCAAGCGCGGCGACCACATCTACACCGAGGGCGTGCTGGAGATCATGTCCGACGGCTACGGCTTCCTCCGTGGCCCCGACAGTTCGTATCTTGCAGGCCCTGACGACGTCTACATCTCGCCGAGCCAGATCCGCCGCTTCGCGCTGCGCACCGGCGACACGGTGGCCGGCCGCGTGCGCTCGCCGAAGGACAATGAGCGTTACTTCGCGCTGCTCAAGGTCGACACGATCAACTACGAGGCGCCGGAAGTCTCCAAGCGCAAGGTCAGCTTCGAGAACCTGACGCCGCTGTTCGCCGACGAGCAGCTCAAGATGGAGCGCGGCAACGGCACGACCGAAGACATCACCGCGCGCATCATCGACCTCGTCGCGCCGTTCGGCAAAGGCCAGCGCGGCCTGATCGTCTCGCCGCCGAAGGCCGGCAAGACGATCATGATGCAGAACATCGCGCAGTCGATCGCCAACAACTATCCCGACGTCTACCTGATCGTGCTGCTGATCGACGAGCGTCCGGAAGAAGTCACCGACATGCAGCGCACCGTGCGCGGCGAGGTCGTGGCCTCGACCTTCGACGAGCCGGCGACGCGCCACGTGCAGGTCGCCGAGATGGTGATCGAGAAGGCCAAGCGACTGGTCGAGCACAAGCGCGACGTCGTCATCATGCTCGATTCGATCACGCGTCTGGCGCGCGCCTACAACACCGTGGCGCCGTCGTCGGGCAAGGTGCTGACCGGTGGTGTCGACGCCAACGCCCTGCAGAAGCCCAAGCGCTTCTTCGGTGCGGCGCGCAACATCGAGGAAGGCGGCTCGCTGACGATCATCGCCACCGCGCTGGTCGAGACCGGCTCGAAGATGGACGAGGTCATCTACGAAGAGTTCAAGGGCACCGGCAACATGGAGCTGCACCTCGAGCGCCGCATCGCCGAGAAGCGCGTGTTCCCGGCGATCAACATCAACCGCTCGGGCACGCGCAAGGAAGAGCTGATGATGGATCCGGGTGACCTCAACAAGGTCTGGATCCTGCGCAAGCTGCTGCACGACATGGACGAGATCGCGGCCGTCGAACTGCTCATCGACCGCATGAAGCAGACCAAGACCAACTCCGCGTTCTTCGATTCGATGAAGCGGAATTGAGTCCAGAGCATCAACAAAAAGCCCGGCTGCCATTGCCGGGCTTTTTGTTTGGCCGGTACTACAGCTAGCCCAGGGTCAACACGCTGTTCAGCAGCAGCCGCACCAGCATCGTCTGGCGCGTGACCCCGGTCTTGCAGAAGATCGAGCGCAGGTGCGTGCGCGCGGTGTTGCGGCGCACGTTCATCTTCTCGGCGGCTTCGTCGAGGGTGAAGCCCTCGGCGAGCAGCAGCGCGAGCTGTGCTTCCATGCGCGTCAGCCCGAACAGGCGGCGCACGAGTTCCTGCGACGGTTGCGCGGCGTTGGATTCCGGGTCGCGCAGGAACACGACGACGGCCGGACGTTGCCGGCTCTCGGACCACTGACCCATCGGCACGGCGCGGACCAGCACGCCGAGCTTGGCACGACCGGACGGGCGCGTGATCGACATGGCCTCGACGACGCCGGCGCCTTCGTTGTCCGTGCCTTCTTCGGCGGGCAGGGCGCCGGAGTCTGCCAGCGCGCTGCGGATCATGCGCTGCAGTTCGCGGCTCTCCTGGCTGGAGTCCACGCACAGGGTGCTGCCCGTCAGCCAGATGCCGTCCTTCTCCGCGAGGATGCGACGCGCCTCCTGGTTGGTCTCGATCAGCGAGCCGTCCTGGGCGAAGCTGAGCATGCCCAGCAGCATGCGGTTGACCGTGCCGGCGAACAGGCTGCGCTCGCATTCGAGGAAGTCGAGGCGCGCGTGCAGCTGGATCGAACGCTTGAGATGGGGCAGCAGGAAGCGGCACAGCGCCTTGTCTTCGTCCGAGAACGGGCCGGCGTTGTGCGAGCGCGTGACGCGCAGCCGGCATTCGATGCCGTCACGGGTGTAGATGTCGGCACCGAGCAGGTGGCGGATGTCGAGCGGCTTCAGGTACTCCTGATAGACCGCGCTCTGCAGCCATTGACGGCCGATGAGCTCCTCCGCGGTCACGACCTCGCCTTCCGGCAGCCGCACGAAGGGGTCCAGCGAGAAGAAGTGCGTCTCGTAGGACTCGACGCCCTGCGCCGTGACCGGACCGGTGTTGATCATGACGCCGGCACTGTCCTGCGACGGCGGACGCAGCATCAGCGTGACGTGCGCGGCACGCAGTTGCGTGCGCAGCAGTTGCATGGCGGACTGCCAGGGCGGCGATTCGGTGGGACCTTCGTAGATCGCGCCGAGCAGGCTGTCGATCTGCTGCAGGTCGAACAGGGGAGTGCCTTCGGCTTCGGCGGCGCTCATAGCGGTGCTCCCGCCCGAACGCCGGGCTTGCAGATAAGAAACGGTGGACGCTCTGGCGCGTGCGGCCATGTGGACTCTCCTCATGCGCCGGGCTCCTCGCCGGCGGCGGCGCGATTCGTGTCGGACGTGGGTGTCCGGATGCGCGCGCCGCATCCGTATCAATATGCTGCGGACGCTGCTGCCGTCAAGCCAGCGGCGATGGGAAATTCGCCCCGGCGTCGTCCGCGCCGGTCGCCGGACACAGCGTCGCGCCGGTCTCTCATCCGGATGGGGGAGTCTGCCTGCGCGGCGGGCCGTGATCATGCGGGCACATCCACGAAGCTCCGAGCCCGCCGATGACCGACGAAGCCACCATGAAGGCCGCGATGCAGGCCTATGTCGACGCCTTCAACCGCAGCGATGCCGCCGGCATCGCCGATCTCTTCGCCGACGACGCGACGGTGGAGGACCCGGTCGGCAGTCCGCTGAAGAGCGGCAAGGCGGCGATCGCGGATTTCTACAAGATGGCCGTCGCGACCGGCGCACGCCTCGAACTGGCGGCACCGATCCGGGCTTCGCATGGCAATGCCGCAGCGATGGCCTTCAACGTGCGTCTGAACATGCCCGAAGGCAAGGCGCATATCCAGGTGATCGACGTGATGACCTTCAACGAGGCCGGCAAGTTCGCCTCGATGAAGGCCTACTGGGGCAAGTCGGACATGGTGCTGGAGAAATGAACGCCGCCGCGTTGCAGCGGCTCGCGGACCGGATCGAGCTCGAGGATCTCGTCATCCGCTACGCCAATGCGATCGACCGCCGCGACTTCGATGCGCTCGACGCGGTGTTCCTGCCCGATGCGCACATCGACTATCGCGCGATGGGCGGCATCGAGGGCGACTACCCGGCGGTCAAGGCCTGGCTGCCGCAAGCCCTGGGATCGTTTCCGTCGTACATGCACCTCGTCGGCAACTTCGACTTCCGCATCGACGGTGATGCCGCAACGGGGCGGATCGCCTGCTTCAATCCGATGGTCGTTCCCGATCCGCAGGGAGGCGATGCCGAGACGATGTTCCTCGGTCTCTGGTACGTCGACGACTATCGCCGCACCGCGGACGGTTGGCGCATCGCGCGCCGCAGCGAAGAGAAGTGCTATCTGCACAACATGCCGGACTGGATGAAGCAGGCGCTCAAGCTGTGAGCGCGGGCGCGCGCGTCGGCCCGGGTCTGTATCGCGGCTGGTGGATCGTCGCCGCCGGTTTCGTCTGCACGCTGCTGGCGATCGGCGGAACGACCTACTCCTTCGGCCTGTTCGTCACGCCGCTGTCCGAGGAGTTCGGCCTGTCCCGGGCCGATGCCAACGGCGGTTTCATCTTCCTGCTGGTCGGCTTCGCGGTCTGGGCGCCGATCGTCGGCCGGCTGCTGGATCGCCTGCCGGCGCGCAGCGTGATGATCGGCGGCGCCGTGCTGTTCGCGATCGGCTTCACCCTGATCGCATTGGCGCAGTCGCCGCTGATCATGGGGCTGGCCGTGCTCGGCCCGGTGTCGCTGGGCACGGTGGCCTGCGGCGCACTGGCGTCGAACACGCTCACCGCGCGCTGGTTCCGTGCGCACCGTGGTCGCGCGATGGGCGTGCTGGCGATCGCGACCTCGGCCGGCGGTTTCGTGGTGCCGCCGCTGACGGCGCTGCTGATGGCGCAGCTCGGCTGGCGCGGCGCGCTCGGCGCGCTCGGTCTGATCGTGCTCGTCGTCGTCACGCTCTGTGTCGGCCTGCTGGTGCGCGACCGGCCGTCCGATCTGGGGCTCGAGCCCGATGGCGCCGCCGCCGCGGCATCGCCGGCGCAGGCGCCGCCTCCCGAGCGCAGCTGGTCGACCGGGGCGCTGCTGCGCAACGCCAACTTCTGGCTGATCGCCTGGGGCACCGGCATCCTGCTCGCCGCCGACCAGGCGCTGCTGGCGTCGATGATTCCCTATGGAGTCGATGCCGGATTCGGCGCGCAGCGCGCCGCCCTGCTGGTCTCCTGCCTGACGTTCTCCGCGATCTTCGGCAAGCTGGCGATCGGCATGCTCGCTGATCGCATCGACAAGCGCTGGCTGTTCACCGCCGTGGCCGCCTGCAACCTGGCATTCCTGCTCGTGCTGCTCAGTGCGCCGGGCTTCGTGCCGCTGATGGTGGCCTGCTGCGTGATCGGTCTGGCGATCGGCGGCACCTATCCGCTGTGGATGACGCTGACCGCCGACTGCTTCGGCTCGACCTCGTTCGGCGCGGTCATGGGGACGATGAACTTCGTCGTCATGCCGTTCTCGATCGCGTCGATCCGGTTCATCGGCGAGGTCTTCGACCGCACGGGTCGCTACGACCTCGCATTCCAGGTGTTCATCGGCACGGCTTTTCTCGCCACGGCGCTGATCTGGAGGGTGCGGCTGCCGCGTCAGGGCGCCGGCTCGTCCCGTCAGCCCGGAGGTCGCGACGCATCGGGAGCGGCGCCCGATCGGGACGAGGGACCTGCGCTGCACGCCGAAGCCGTGCCCGGCCTGTCGAAGGAGTGAGCGGCGGGCTCGTGCCGGTGTCCGCAGGGCAGGTCGCCTGATCCTGCGCACCGCGGATGGTCTCGCTGACCGGGCGTGACGCGACGCCAGGGTGTAGGCTCGGGACATGAGGTCATGGGGCGCGACAATGACGGCATGCGCAGCCCTGTTCGCCACCGGCCTGTCATCGGGCCAGTCCGGTGACGGCGAGGGGGGCGTCTCGCTCGGAGCGCTGGCGGATCCGGTGTCCCGCTGGGAGACGCGGACCGTCACGATCGACCTGCACAACCGCTGGGATCGCGAGCACGCCTTCGCGCTCGAAGCCACGCTGTCCGAAGCCCTGCTGTTTGCCGGCGCCAGCCACGGCGGCCGGATCGCCGAGCCAGACCGCATCGAGACCTCGCGCTGCCTGATCTGGCCCGCGCTGCGCCTGGCCGCGGGTGCCCGCGAGCAGGTGTCGCTGCAGGTGCACATCGCGAGCGACGGCCCCTTCACGCTCGACGTGCAGGCGGGCGATCCGGCACAGCGGCTGGCGTTCGGCCGGGACCAGATCCGGGGAACGGCGCTCAATCCCGACCAGAACCAGCGCGACGACAGCCGGACGTCCGGCGGACTGATCCTCGCCGCGCTCGGCGTGCTCGTCTTCGGCAGCCTGCTCGCCCTCGGGTTCGGTGCCTCCTGGGGGCTCGGCGCCGTGTGCCTCGCCGGCGCCGCGCTGGCGGGATTGATCGGGTTCGGGCTGGTCCGCACCGACCTGGAGGCCCGCACCGCCTTCGAGCCGACGCGCTGCGAGATTCTCGACCGCCGCGTGCAGCAGGTCCGGTCCGTCGGCAAGCGCAGCAGCGTCCGGATGGCGCCGGTAGCGGCCGTCCGCTACTTCACCCGCGACGGCGAGCGCGTGTCGCACGGCTTCACCGGTTTCGGCATCGGCGATATCGCTGCACTGGCGGCGCTGCCGCCCGGCGTGCCGCTCGAATGCCGCGTGCACCGGCACGACGTGCGGCGCTTCTCGCTGCTCACCGGCACGAGCACCGGCGCTCTCGTCGCGGGCACGCTGCTGCTGGCGCTGGCCGGCGTGCTGCTGTTCGCGGCGTTCAGGCTCTGGCCGCGATAACCCGCGGCCTGGGACCCCTGGCGGCAGAAACGCGCGCGGCTGCGGCTTCGCCATTTCGGCCATCTTCCGCGCTGCTTTTCGGCCAATAGTCCCTGCCATTGGCCTCGAATCAACGCGAAACCTGTCTCGAAATGGCCTTGCCTCGCCTGCGGGGTTCCTACCGCCCAGGCTCCTAGCCCGCATTTCTCACAGGGTCGCCTTCGGTCCCCGCATCAGTATCGGAGTTCATTGAGGACTTCACGATGCGTCCACAAAACGAACTGTCGTAGGGATCGAAGGCTGATCGGCGCTGGCCTGTCTGCGGGGCCATGCGACGGCGACACGGTGTCTGCGCAGCAGCGGGTGCGGGAGCCGTCGCAGGCGCGCGCTCCCGCACCCGCCTCGCTGCGCTCGGGCACCGTGTCGCGCGCGCCTTGGGCTTCACTCAAGCCATGGAACAACCATGGCTTTCGCTCCAGCTCGGCGCCACTGGCCTCCTCGACCGACGGCCATCACTCGATCCCCCCATGAGAAATGCGGGCTAGCGGTACCGGTAGACCAGTTCGAGCCCGACATAACGCGGTTCGCCCCACACCACGGCGCGATCCGCGTGCGGGGTGTTGTCGATGGCCATCAGCGGATAGACCTTGTCGGCGATGTTGCGCGCCTGTACGGCGATGTCGAGCGTGCCGTTCTCGCCGAGACGCAGGCCGGCGGCGGTGATGCGCGCATTCCACAGGCCGTAGGCCGGTATCGAGGTCAGGCCGCGGCGATCCTCGGTGATCACCTGGCCCTGACGCTCGTCGGTGTAGTTGTACGAGACGAAGGCGCGCAGCTCGCCCCAGTCGTCCCGCCATGCCGTCCAGTCCGCAGCGAGCACGCCGCTGTGGCGCGGCGCCGACGTGAACGGGTACAGGTCGGCGACGTTGTTGCCGGACGGGTCGATGACCTCCTCGACCTCGGCGTCGAGGAAGGCATAGTCGGCCAGCAGGACCAGATCCGGCGTGACCAGCGCGGTCAGATCCAGCTCGATGCCGCGCATGCGCGCCTCGCCGGCATTGATCGTCTTGGTGTCGGAGATCGTGCCGGGAATCAGGAAGTTGATCTGCATGTCCTCGTAGTCGGCCTGGAAGGCGGCGACGTTCACGCGCAGGCGCCGGTCCAGCCACTCGCTCTTCATGCCGACCTCGAGGCTGTGCACGAACTCCGGTGCGAAGCCGTCGGTGAAGCCGGCGCCGTAGGCCGGGTCCGCCGTTGCGCCGGAGACGTTCGGGTCGCGCACGTTGAAGCCGCCGCTCTTGTACGACTCGACCGATTTGGCATAGACGTTCAGCGTGTCGTTGATGTCGTAGGCGACCACGAAGGACAGCGCATCGTCGTCGAACGCGCTCGACGCCGGCACGCGGTCGAACATCTCCGCCGACGACAGCGGCACGCCGACGCCGACGCCGTTGCTCTGCACTTCGAGATAGGTGTCGCTGATGCGGAACTTCTCCGCACGGCGTTCGTCGCGGGAGTGACGGTAGCCCGCGGTCAGGTGCAGGCGTTCCTCCAGCACCGGCGGCGTCCAGGTGGCCTGGCCGAAGGCGGCGAAGGCCTCGTTGTCGATGGTCCAGTCGAGATTGACGAAGTTGACCATCTTGACCAGTTCGATCCGGTTGAAGTCGACGCCGAGCAGGCCCAGCAGCGGATCGAGTTCCGGAAGCGAGGTCGACAGCTCGTCGAGCTGGTCCAGCGGGATCACCGAACTGAAGTTGTGGTTGAGGCGGTTGCGATCCTCGCGCCCCTGCTCGGTGAAGTGATAGGCGCCGACGACGTACTGCACCGAATCGTCGAACAGCCGTCCGGACAGCTGGATCTCGTGCGACCACTGCTCCTGCGTCACCGTCGGCACCACCAGCGGCGTCGGCCCGCCGTTGGCGGTCAGCGCCGCCGGGCCGTCGTAGACGTGCGTGTCGACACGGTAGTTCATCGAGCCGGCGCCGCCGCCGAGATCGGCGTACTGCCGGTCGCGCAGGTCGCGGTAGGCGCCGATGTACTTGAATTCCTGATCGCCGATCGGTGCCGTCAGCGTCAGCGCGTGGCCGTTGATGCGGGTGCCGGATTCTTCCATCGGCATGCCGGTCGCAAGCTGATCGAGCCTGCGCTCCGAGTAGACGCTCTGCGAGACCGCATACGGCTTGAACAGCTCGGCGGCACCCTTGTTGGTATTGGGCAGCAGCACCGGCTGGAACGCCGCGTTCACGTAGCGCATGTCGCTGTGGTCGTAGGCGTAGTCCGCGGTGAGCCACCAGGTCGGTGTCCAGCGCGCGCTCAGGCGTCCGGCGAACTCCTCGCGATCGCCGAAGTCACCGCCAGGCCCGGCGTTGTCGATGAAGCCGTCGCCGGTGCTGCCGAGCACGGCAATGCCGAAGGCCAGCGTGTCGCTGACCGGCAGGTTGAAACTGCTGCGCGCCGACAGCCGGTTGCGGTCGCCGCCGGTCAGCGCATGCGACATCGCAAAGCCGTCGAAATGCGGCTTGCGCGTGATCAGGTTGACCGCGCCGCCCGTCGTGTTGCGCCCGTAGAGCGTGCCCTGCGGACCGCGCAGCACCTCGATGCGTTCGAGGTCGGCCACGTCCAGTGCCAGCCCGACCGAGCGGGCGACGTAGACGCCGTCGACGTAGACGCCGACCGCCGGGTCCTGCGTGAGCTGTGCGTCGTTGATGCCGACACCGCGGATGAACAGGCGCAGCGTCGCGTTGTGCGTCGGGAACGGTTCCAGCGTCAGCCCGGGCACCTGGCTGCCGAGATCCTGCACGCCCTTGATACCCCGCTGTTCGATCGCCTCGGTGTTGAAGGCTTCGATCGAGATCGGCGTGTCCTGCAGGCTGGCGACACGCCGCTCGGCGGTGACGACGATTTCCTCCAGCGTCGCCGAGCGTGGCGGCGGAGCGGTCTCTGCCACGACCGGCTCGGCGGCCGCTTCGCGCAGCGGCTCCACCTCGATCAGTGCGTCCAGTCCATCCTGCGCGGTCGCGCCGCCGCAGACCGCCGCACACAGCACCGCTGCACTTGGCCCAAGTCTGTGCATGGTTTCTCCCCCGAGTAATGCCTGCACGCTATCCGCCCCCGAGGTGCGCGCCCTCGCGCAAATGGACGAGCCGGACGACGCACCGCCTGCGCGATGCTCCGGACATGCCGAAGGCGGAGCCCACGCTGCATTCCCGTGTCGCCCTGGTGACGGGCGCGTCGCGCGGAATCGGCCGTGCGATTGCCGTACGGCTCGCAGCGCACGGCGCGGCGGTCGTCGTCGCCAGCTCGCCGCGGTCGGTGGCACAGGCGCAGCAGGTGTGCGCGGCCATCGCCGATGCAGGCGGACGAGCGGCGTTCGTGAGCGCAGACCTGGCCGATCCGGCCGCGCGTGCCCGCCTGGCCGCGGAATCGCTTGCGGCCTTCGGGCACATCGACATCCTCGTCAACAATGCCGCCGGCATCAGCGCCTACGCACCGCCGAGCCGCATCGACGCCGCGGCGCGGCGGGCGATGTTCGAACTCGATTTCCACGCGCCGGTCGACCTCGCCCAGGCGCTGTTGCCGGCGATGCGCGAGCGCGCTTGGGGGCGGGTGGTCAACATCGGCAGCGACACCGTGCGGCAGCCGCCGATCCCCTACCCGGGGCCGGCGAAGCAGGTCCATGCGCTGGCCCTCTACGGCTGCGCCAAGGCGGCGCTGGAGCGCTACACGCAGGCGCTGGCGGCCGAGCTGCACGGCAGCGGCGTCTGCGCCAGTCTGGTCTCGCCGCACAAGATCGCGCGCAGCGAGAGCGCAGAAGCCGTCGTGCGGCAGTTGCAGGACATCCACCCGGACTGGGTCGAGCCGGTGGAAATGATGGCCGAGGCGGCGTACGCGCTGATCGGCACCGGGCTCAACGGCTGGTGCGGCAGCAGCCGCGCGCTGTTGCAACTGCTCCAGCAACCGTTGCGCGCCCTCGACGGCGCCCGCGTGCTCGGCGACGCGTTGACGCTGGATCGCGACCTGGCGCGCTGAAACGAAAACGCCGCGACCGTACGGCCGCGGCGTGTGATGCGGCCAGCGGACTCAGGCCGCCTTGCTCGCCGGCGCCGGCTCGATGCCGCGGGCATGGTGGATGCCCTCGACGCCCTTGAGCAGTTCCTCGCGCATTGCGCGCGGGTTGTAGAACTGCTTGTACCAGGCGCGCTGCTTGATGAACGGCCCATCGCCCTGCACGTACAGGCCCTTGATGTTCGGGCGCTTGTGCTTCCACACCTCGAAGTCCTGTGCGAACGCGGCGAGCGCCATTTCCTGGTACTGCCGCGCGATCGCGACGTCCTGCTCGTTGTACTGCGCGGCGCCGCTCGGCGACTTCACCATCAGACCGTGCCAGACGTAGGCGCTGCCGTCGTCGACCGGCGTGTGGGCGATGTAGATGTACGACTCGTGCGTGCCGACCATCTTCGTGATCAGGATGCTCGGGCCGGTGTACGTGGCCACGGTTTCCAGCATCGGGCCGTCGTCGGTCGTCAGCGTGCGGTGGCCGCCGCCCATGCGCTGCACCGCGACCTGGCCCTTGAACTCGTTCTCGAAATACTTGGTCAGCGAACCGTGGATCGGACCGAAGTGGGCGACGTCGGTGATGTTGTCGACGATCTCCTGCGTGTGGCAGTTGACGAGACCTAGGTCGTCGAAGGCGATCGGCACCCAGGCCGGGTCGTTGCACTCGGGAATCACCGGAATGTCGTAGTCGGGTTCGCCGCCTTCCGGGTCGTGCCAGACGAAGACCGCGCCCATGTGCTCCTCGACCTTCCACGACCGCACCTTCGCCTGCGGCGGAATCGGTCCGGGCGAGTAGGGAATCTGGTTGCACTTGCCATCCGGCCCGAAACGCCAGGCATGGTAGGGGCAGCGGATCGAGTCGCCCTCGACCGAACCGTCCATCGCCACGTACGAGGTCGAGTTGCGCGCCAGGTGCGTGCCCATGTGCGGGCAGTAGGCGTCGAGCAGGATCACCTTGCCGCTCTGCTTGCCGCGGTAGAGCGCGAATTCCTGGCCGAAGAATTTCACGCCCTGCGGCTTGTCGGTGACCTTGGCGCTCTCGGCGACCATGAACCATCCGCGCGGGAAGGTGAACTCGCCGAGTCCGTATTCCTGGGTTGTTGCCATCTCGTACTCCGCGGCCGGTGCAGCGACTGCGCCGCCGGCCTTCGTTGATATCGCTGGTGGGACCAAGCCCACGATGTCGGCGGCAGTGTGGGAAGCGCCCGGCGTGCCTACATCACCCGTTTGAGTGAACCTGCCGCTGCGCGGTGTCCTGCGACACACCACAGCTTGCGGATCGCGGCCCCGGCTACCCATTTCGGACGATGCTGCACGCAACCGTTTCTGTGAAAAAGCCGTACTCGAAGCTGCCCACTTTCGCCTATCGCGGCGGTGCGGCATCACACGCCGCCCCAAGGAGACCCGCATGTCCGCGACCGCCCAGAAAACCGCCGACCTGGTGACGCCGGAAATCCTCGTCCAGCGCGCCCGCGAGATGGTGCCGCAGCTCAAGGCGCGCGCCGCCCAGTGCGAGGCCGATCGCAAGGTGCCGGCCGAAACCGTCGCCGAGATGCAGGAGGCCGGCTTCTTCCGCGTGCTGCAGCCGAAGAAGTACGGCGGCTACGAGATGGACCCGCAGGTGTTCTACGACGTGTGCATGACGCTGGCCGAGGGCTGCATGTCGACGGCATGGATCTACGGCGTCATCGGCGTGCACAACTGGCAGATCGCGCTGTTCGATCCCCAGGCGGCCGAGGACGTGTTCGGCAAGGACACGAACACGCGTATCGCCTCGACCTACATGCCCAAGGGCCAGGTCACGCCGGTCGAGGGCGGCTTCCGTTTCTCCGGACGCTGGGGATTCTCCAGCGGCATCGATCACTGCGACTGGGTGTTCCTCGGCGGCCTGATCTTCACCGAAGGCCAGCCGCCGGAGTACCGCACCTTCCTGCTGCCGAAGTCCGACTACGAAGTGGTCGACACCTGGCACGTCATGGGCCTCAAGGGCACCGGCTCCAAGGACATCGTCGTCAAGGACGTGTTCGTGCCGGAGTACCGCACGCACAAGGCCAGCGACGGCTTCATGGGCACCAACCCCGGGCGCGAGACCTTCACCGCCGAGCTGTACAAGCTGCCGTTCGGGCAAATCTTCGTGCGCGCGGTGTCGTCGGCGGCGATCGGCGGTTTGCAGGGCGCGCTCGACACCTTCGTCGACTTCGCCAAGGTGCGCGTCGGCGACATGGGCAACAAGACCTCGGAGCAGGCCCCGGCGCAGCTCGCCGTGGCCGAGACTGCGGCGGCGGTCGACGAGATGAAGCTGGTGCTCAGGCGCAACTTCGATGTGCTGATGGGCAAGATCCGCGCCGGCCAGCCGCTCGACGACATCGCCCAGCGCCTGCACTTCCGCTTCCAGGCCTCGCAGGTGGTGGAACGCTGCGCGAAGCATGCCTACCAGCTGTTCTCGGCCTGCGGCGGGCGCGGCATCTTCCTGGACTTCCCGTTGCACCGCTACATGACCGACATCATGGCGGCGCGCGGCCACTACGCGAACAACCCCGAGCAGTTCGGCCGCAACTACGGCGGCGTGACGCTGGGCAAGGACAACACGGACTACTTCATCTAGACATCCTGTCCAAGACCCGGACATCCATGTCCGGGACTTTCAAAACAAGCGGGGACGGTTGCGCATGAGTCAGTCGAGTTGGGATCAGGAATACGACGTCGTCGTCGTCGGCTCCGGTGGCGGCGGCATGACCGCGGCGCTGGTGGCGCACGGGCACGGCCTCAAGAGTGTCGTCGTCGAGAAGTCGGACAAGTACGGCGGCACCAGCGCGGTGTCCGGCGGCGGCATCTGGATTCCGTGCAATGACGACATCGCCCGTACCGGCGGCAGCGACTCCTACGAGGAGGCGCTGACCTATCTCAAGCACGTCACCGGTGGCGAGGTGCCGCAGGCCCGCATCGAGGCCTATCTGCAGAACGCGCCGGAGATGGTGCGCTATCTCGCCCGCATGTTCGACGTGAAGTACGCCAACGTGCCCAAGTACCCGGACTACTACCCGAAGGCGCCGGGCGGCAAGGAAGGCTGGCGCTCGATGCAGCCGGCGGCGTTCGACGCCAAGCAGCTCGGCGAGGAGTTCGACAATCAGCGCGAGTCGTTCAAGGGCACGCTGCTGATGGGTCGCATCGCCATGGACCAGATCGAGGCGCACACGCTGTTCTCGCGCGGCCCCGGCTGGATCGGGCTGACGCTGAAGATGGTCTTCAAGTACTGGCTCGACATCGGCTGGCGACTGAAGACGCATCGCGATCGTCGTCAGGTGCTGGGCCAGGGCATGGTGTCGGCGCTGCGCTACGCGATGATGCGTAACGACGTGCCGCTGCAGTTGCAGACGGGACTCGAATCGCTGGTGGAGGAGAACGGTCGCGTCATCGGCGTCGTCGTCAGCCAGAACGGTCGCACGCTGCGCTATCGCGCGCGCCGTGGCGTCGTGCTCGCCTGCGGCGGCTTCGAATCCAACCCGCAGATGCGCGAGCAGTATCTCGCCAAACCGACTAAGGTCGAATGGACCGCGGCCCCGCCGATCAACCACGGCGACGGCATCCGTGCCGGCAGCGCGCTGGGGGCCAGGCTGCGGCACATGGACCTGGTCTGGGGTTCGCCGACGGTCAGCAAGCCGGGCGCGGCGCAGCAGATCACGCTGTTCGTCGAGCGCGGCATGCCGGGCTGTGTTGCGGTCAACCGGAAGGGCCTGCGCTTCGTCAACGAGGCTGCGGCCTATCCGGACTTCCGCAACGCGATGTACGAGGACGACGCCAAGGGCAACGGCTGCATCCCGGCCTGGCTGATCTTCGACGCGACTTTCCGCTACAAGTATCCGATGGGCATTTTCCTGCCCGGGCAGATCGAGCCGGACAGCAAGCTGCCGAAGGACTGGCTCGACAAGGTCTACTACCGTGCCGACTCGCTGGAGACGCTGTCGCAGAAGATCGGCGTCGACACGCAGAACCTGCTGCGCACGGTGGCGAAGATGAACGAGTACGCGCGCACCGGCGTCGACACCGAATTCCACAAGGGCGAGACCGCGATCGACACCTACTACAGCGATCCGTCGGTGAAGCCCAACACCTGCCTCGGACCCATCGTCAAGCCGCCGTTCTATGCGGTACCGATGTGGCCGGGCGAGATCGGCACCAAGGGCGGACTCGATGTCGACGAGACCGCCCGCGTACTGCGCGAGGACGGCAGCGCGATCGAAGGCCTGTACGCGATCGGCAACACCTCGGCCGCGGTGATGGGGCCGACCTATGCCGGTGCCGGCTCGACGCTGGGACCGGCGATGACCTTCGGCTACGTCGCCGCGCGCGACATGGCACAGGCGCAGGAGAAGCCGGCAGCAAGCCGCGCCGCGGCCTGATCAGCCCTTGCGCACGAACTCGACGTAGCCGCGCAGGAATTCCGCGAGCCGTTCGCGCGCATCCGCGTCGGCCAGCGTGCCGTCTTCGGCAAACGCCTTGCCGGCGCGCGCGAGCAACAGGCGGCCACCGCTGTAGTGGCGCGTGCCCAAGGCCTTGAGCACGGGCAGCCACGCGGATTGCGCCAGTACGGTGCCGAAGCCGCCGGGCGAGGCGCCGATGAGCGCGACCGGGCGATGGCCGAACACGACCTTGGTCTGCGCCGGCGGTCGCGACAGCCAGTCGATGGCGTTCTTGAACACGCCGGGGATGCCGTTGTTGTACTCGGGCGTGGCGAGGATCAGGCCGTCGCAGTCGCGGACCTTCGCCTGGAGGGCCTGCACGGCCGGCGGCAGACCGTCGGCGGCCTCGCTGTCGCCGTCGTAGAGCGGGATGCCGTGCAGCGTCGCGATCTCCAGGCGGGCATCCTCGACCAGATCGGCGGCGGCGCGCAGCAGCGCGGTGTTCAGCGAGGCCTTGCGCAGGCTGCCGGAAATGCCGAGCAGTTGGATCATGGGACTCTCCGTGTCGGTCCGGGCATGATGCCGCCGTCGGCGGAGCCATGCATGCTGCCGTGCGGGAACGACAACGAGAACGACGAGGAGAGCACGATGAATCGACGATGGCCGTGGATCTGCGCAGCACTGCTGCTGGCGGCCTGCTCGGGTTCCGATCCCGCCGGCGGGGTGGCGGGCGGCAACGTCGGCGACGTGCCGGCGGACGCGTGGCAGCCGCTGCCGCCGGCACCACGCCTCGGGCCCGAGGTGCTCGCGGCGCGCGAGGCCCTCCTCGGACCGGATGCGACCGATCCGTCCAAGGTCAAGCTCTGGTGGGTCGGCGTATCGAGCTTCGTCGCCTCCATGGGCGGTCACCTGTTCCTGTTCGACGCCTGGGAGCCGCTCGGGCTGCAGGCCGACTACGTGCCGATCGGTCGCGACGAACTGGCGGCGATCCGGCCCGAGGCGATCCTCGTCGGGCACGGCCACTTCGATCACGCAGCGGACGCCGGTCATGTCGCCGGTCTCAGCGGCGCAGCCCTGGTTGCCGGCGGGACGGTCTGCGCCACGGCGCGCGCGCGGGCCGCCGAACTGCCGGCGTCGGTGGATTTTCCGTGCCTGCTGCTCGGCGATCGCGATACGCCGGGGGTCGGCAGCGTGCGCTCGATCCGCATCTGGAGCGACCTGCCGCCGGTCACCGTGATCCAGCATCCGCATTCGGCGGCCGACCCCAGCGATCTGCTGACCGGCGGTCTGCCGCTGGTGTTCGTGCCGGAAATTCTCGTGTATCTCGAGAACCTGAACACCGACCCGCAGGAGACCGTGCGCTTCGTCGACTCGCTGTTCGACGACGGCCTCGTCGGCCAGCCCGAAGGCGGTACGTGGATGTACCAGCTGCGCGTCGGCGACTTCAGCCTGTTGTGGCACGACTCGACCGGCCCCATCGGCGACGACGAAGTCGGCGAGACGGTGCGCGAGGCGCTGGCCGCGTTGCCGGACTGCGTCGACGTGCAGGCCGGGGCGATCGTCGGTTTCGGCATGGTCACCAGCGGCCTGCGCGATTCACTGGCCTATGTCGATGCTGCGCGGCCGCAGCTCAGCATTCCCAGCCATCACGACGCCTGGGCGCCGGTGGTCGGTGGCGGCGCCTCGGCCTACGAGACGCAGTGGCGCAACGCGCTCGCGACGCTGCCCCATCCGCCGGAACTCGATTACCTGCGCGATCCGCAGGACTACCTGGTGCCGCGGGTCTACGACATCGACGATCCGCGCTGGAAATCGCCAGCGGCCGGCTCGCGCTGTGCGGGCGGTCGCTGATCCGCGCGCCGCTGCGCGGCGAGCACCCAGCAATCGCGCAGCCATTTGAGGGTGCCAGGCACGAGGCCGGCAAGCAGCCAGCCCTTGTGCCGCATCTCGCGCCACAGCGCACGCAGGCCGGCGCCGGACGCGAGCGCATGGCGGACGTAGCGCACGTGGGCGCCGTAGCGCGCCGCCATGCCGTAGGCGACGGTGTAGCGATTGGCGTCCTCGCGGAAATAGAGCCGCAGGCCGCGCGGCGAGCGTCGTCTCAGGTCGCGGACGCGGGCCGACAGGCCGTCCTGCTGGTAGTCGAACAGCTGGAATACCTCGTCGAGATAGCGGGTGCGGTAGTCCAGGGCGAGACGCTTGAGCACGAAGGACTCGCGCATGAACGGTTCGCCGGCGAACACCGGAAACGGATGCTGCAGCAGCAGGTCGCGTCGGTAGGCGCCGGGCTTGTCGCCGCCGATGCGCCGGCCGAGCTTGAGTTCCAGATGGTCGGCGTCCCAGATCGCGGCCGGATAGCGGTCGCCCACGAGCCTGCCGCTGCGCCAGTGCACGCCGTGCCCGGCGATGCCGCAGTACATCGCCCGTCGCGACGACGGGATCGCGTGCCAGGCCCGCGCTAGGCGCGTCAGGCTGTCCGGCAGCAGCAGGTCGTCCGAACCGAGCACGACGACTAGCTCGCCGAGCGCTGCGGCGACGCCGCTGTTGTAGGCCGCGTGCACGCCGGCGTGTGCCTGACGCAGCCATCGCAGCGGCTGATCGCGGCGCCGGCTCCAGCGCAGCGCCGCTGCGAGGCTGCCGTCCGTGGAGCCGTCGTCGACCAGCAGGATCTCGAAATCTCGCCAGCCCTGGGCGGCGACGCTGTCGAGGGCGCGCAGCAGCAGGCGCGCCCGGTTGTACGTCGGGATCAGGACGGTGAACAGCGGCGGTGGTGCGGTGTGCGCGGACTCGGCGTGCATGCGGGCTCCCGCTGGGATGTGCGCAGTCGTGCGCAAAAGGCGTGCATTCCCGCACCGACGATTGCCATCACGCGCTGTACGCGATCGACGCGCCGTTGACGGCGCTTCCTCGCACGTCGCCGTGTCGTCCGTCGGGGTGGCGCACCCTGCGGGCACGCCAAGCCACGGCCCGTCTGCGATTGCGGGCGTTCGCCGATTTCCGACGCGGCATCGTCGGCCGCTGCGGCCGTGTCGGGCGGCGTCCGGGCTTGTGTCCGTCGGTGATTTGAGGCAACACTAGTTCCGCGCGCGGTTGAGGAGCCGCGACGCACGCCCACGGAACAGCGCCGGGGGTACCGATGAATGCGTTGACACATCCGGCCGGTTTCGCCGGCCCGTCATCACGCACACCCGCGGCATCGGCCGCGGATGCCGGCCCTCCTCGTGCCGACGTTTTCCCCGTCTCACCGCAACTGCCGCCCGTCGAGCGGCGCCGTGCGTTCATGCGCGCGCGTCGTCGCATGCGCGTCGCGGCGACTGCGCAAGGAGGGTGCTGAATGGCCATCGCCATCGCCTTGATCCTGCTGCTGGCCGGCTCGATCCTGTTCCACTTCCTCAGTCCGTGGCAGCTCACGCCGCTGGCGTCGAACTGGGGCTCGATCGACGACACCATCGGCATCACCTTCTGGGTCACCGGCTTCGTCTTCGTCGCGGTGAACGTGTTCATGGCCTGGGCGATCGTGCGCTATCGATGGCGCGCGGACCGGCGAGCCGAATACGAGCCCGAGAACAAGAAGCTGGAGTGGTGGCTGATCGGCGTGACCACCGTCGGCATCGCCGCGCTGCTGGCGCCGGGACTGTTCGTCTGGGCCAGCTACGTGACGGTGCCGGACGATGCGCACGAGGTCGAGGTCGTCGGCCAGCAATGGCACTGGGGTTTCCGCTTTCCGGGCGAAGACGGCAGCTTCGGTCGCGTCGATACGCGCCTGGTGACCGGCGACAACCCGTTCGGGATGGATGCGAGCGATCCGGCCGGTCACGACGATGTGCTCGTGCACGGCTCGCGCGTACGGTTGCCGGTGGATCGCCCGGTCAAGGCGCTGCTGCGTTCGCGCGACGTGCTGCACAACTTCCAGGTCGCGCAGTTCCGCGCCAAGATGGATCTGGTGCCGGGCCAGCTGTCCTACCTGTGGGTGACCCCCACGCGCACCGGCGAATTCGAGATCCTCTGCGCCGAGCTGTGCGGTATCGGTCACTTCGCGATGCGCGGCATGGTCGAGGTGGTCGAGCCCGAGGTCTTCGAGCAGTGGCTGGCGGCGCAGCCGACCTATGCCAGCGAGCTGGCGCGGGCCGCGCCGGATGCCGCGGCCGGCAAGGCGTTGTACACGCCCTGTGCCGCGTGCCACGGCGCGGAGGGCCAGGGCAATGTGCAGATGAATGCGCCGCGGCTGGCCGGGCAGGACGCCTGGTACCTGATCCGGCAGCTCGAATACTTCAAGGCCGGCGCGCGGGGCGCGCATCCGGACGACACCCACGGACAGCAGATGCGGGCCTTCGCGGGCATGCTCGCCGACCGTGCGGCGATGGCCGACCTGGCGGCCTACGTCGAGACCTTCCCGGAGCCGCCGCCGGTCATCAGCATCGACGGCAATCCGCAGCGTGGCGCACGCGTGTGGCGCAACTGCGGCGCCTGCCACGGCAGCGAAGGCCAGGGCCTGCAGGCCACGCAGGCCCCGCGGCTCGCAGGGCAGGACGACTGGTACCTGGAACGCCAGCTCGAGAACTTCCGCCGCGGCATCCGCGGCCGCCACCCCGGCGATGCCTACGGCTGGCAGATGGCCGAGATGGCGAAGCTGCTGCGCGACGACGACGCGACCCGCGATCTGATCGCGCACATCAACACGCTCGCGCTCGCCGCCGCGCCGGCACCTGCAGACCCGACCGCGCTTGCCCGGAGGACCGACTGATGGCCCACAGCATCTACGACGCCGTCTCGACTGCGCCGCCCGCCGAAGGGCCGGAGATGGAGCTGCCGCCGCATGCGCACAGCTTCATCGGCAAGTACGTCTTCTGCCAGGACGCCAAGGTCATCGCGATCCAGTACGCGATCACCGCCACCGCGATCGGCCTCGTCGCGCTGGCGCTGTCGATCGTCATGCGCCTGCAGCTCGGCTTTCCCGACAGCTTCTCGCTGATCGACCCGAGCAACTACCTGCAGGCGGTGTCGATGCACGGGATGATCATGGTGGTCTACCTGCTGACGGCATTGTTCCTCGGCGGCTTCGGCAACTACCTGATCCCGCTGATGGTTGGCGCGCGCGACATGGTGTTCCCGTGGCTCAACATGATGAGCTTCTGGATCTACCTGCTGGCGGTACTGGTGCTGGTGGCCAGCTTCTTCGCGCCCGGCGGACCGACCGGCGGCGGCTGGACGCTGTATCCGCCGCAGGTGGTGAGTCCCGGCACCCCCGGGGTCGGCGGCGGCATCATCCTGATGCTGGTCTCGCTGGGCCTGTTCATCATCGGCTTCACGATGGGCGGCCTGAACTACGTCGTCACCGTGCTGCAGGCGCGTACGCGCGGCATGACGCTGATGCGCATGCCGCTGACGGTCTGGGGCATCTTCATGGCGACGGTGCTGGCGCTGCTGGCGTTCCCGGCGCTGTTCGTCGCGGCGCTGATGATGCTGCTCGACCACACCATCGGCACCAGCTTCTTTTTGCCGTCGATGCTCAATCTCGGCGAGCAGTCCGAACACTCGGGCGGCAGCCCGCTGCTGTTCCAGCACCTGTTCTGGTTCTTCGGCCACCCGGAGGTCTACATCGTCGCGCTGCCGGCCTTCGGCATCGTCTCCGACCTGATCGCCACGCACGCACGCCGCAACATCTTCGGCTACCGCATGATGGTCTGGGCGATCATCGCCATCGGCGCGCTGAGCTTCGTCGTCTGGGCGCACCACATGTACGTCAGCGGCATGAACCCGTACTTCGGTTTCCTGTTCGCGACGACGACGCTGATCATCGCCGTGCCCACCGCGATCAAGGTCTACAACTGGGTGCTGACGCTGTGGCGCGGCAACATCCGGCTCACGGTGCCGATGCTGTTCGCGATCGGCTTCATCTTCACCTTCGTCAACGGCGGTCTCACCGGCCTGTTCCTCGGCAATGTCACCGTCGACGTGCCGCTGTCCGACACCTACTTCGTCGTTGCCCACTTCCACATGGTGATGGCCGTGGCGCCGATCATGGTGATCTTCGGTGCGATCTATCACTGGTACCCGAAGATCACCGGCAGGATGTTCAACGAGACCGCCGGCAAGATCCATTTCTGGATGACCTTCCTCGGCACCTACGCGATCTACTACCCGATGCACTACATCGGCTTCGAGGGCGTGCCGCGGCGCTACTACGCCTACGGCGAAACCGCCTTCATTTCCGATTCGGTGCAGACGCTCAATGCCTTCATCACCATCGCCGCCATCGTCGTCGCGGTGACACAGATCCTGTTCATCTTCAATCTGGTCTGGAGCTGGCTCTACGGCGACGAGGCCGATCCGAATCCGTGGAAGGCGACCACGCTGGAGTGGCAGACGCCGCACAACCCGCCGCAGCACGGCAACTTCGGGCCCGAGCTGCCGGTCGTGTATCGCTGGCCCTACGACTACAGCGTGCCGGGGGCGAAGGACGACTTCATCCCGCAGAACGTGCCGCCGGAGCAGGTCGAGATGCTTCCGGGGTACGCACCGGCGGCGAAGTCATGACGATCACGCTCGCCTTTCTCGCGCTGCTGATGGCGGCGTTCGCCGGCTGGCTCGTGCGCCAGTCGGTCGGCGTGCAGCCCTGGATCGCCGACTCGCAGACCGCGGCCTTGCCGCCGCAGCAGGTGTCGTTGACCGCATCGCCGGTCGGGCTGGCGGTGTTCCTCGCCGTGGTCACGTCGGTCTTCGGTCTCACCATCAGCGCCTACGTCATGCGCATGGCCGCGGCGCCGGAGTGGGACTTCCTGCCGCAGCCGCCCTTGC
The DNA here is from genome assembly GCF_003201205.1 of Sinimarinibacterium flocculans. GTDB lineage: Bacteria > Pseudomonadota > Gammaproteobacteria > Nevskiales > Nevskiaceae > Solimonas > Solimonas flocculans. Next base: position 543,079 of record NZ_QICN01000002.1, on the reverse strand, counting down.
TGTGGATCAACGGTGCGCTGCTGGTGCTGGCGAGTCTGGCGCTGCAGACGGCATGGTCTGCGGCGCGACAGGCCAACGCGCAGCGCTTCGCACAGTCGCTCGGCTTCGGCGCAGCCTGCACGGTGGCCTTCATCGCCGGGCAGGTATTGCTGTGGCGCGAGCTGTCCGGTGCCGGCTACAGCATGGCGCGTTATGTCGGCAGCGCCTTCTTCGTGCTGATGGGCGCCCTGCACGCCCTGCACATGCTCGGCGGGCTCTACGCGCTGCTGCGCGTCGTGCTGCGCCTGCAGCGCGGCGTGGCGCTGCCGCAGGTGCGCGAGGCCGTGGGCCTGTGCGCGATCTACTGGCACTACCTGCTGCTGGTCTGGGCGGTGCTGTTCACGGTGCTGTTCGTCGGCGCCGAGCCGCTCTACGCCTGGTGCCGAAGCTGAGGACGGTCGTCCGAGGAGAAATGCCATGAACCAGGTTCCGGCCACTTCCGCACTGCAGCCCGGCGTCAGCGGTCTGACATCGGACTTCGCGTCCGACCAGAGCGCCTTCAAGAAGGTGCCCTGGGGCAAGGCGATGATGTGGATCTTCCTGCTGTCGGACACCTTCGTGTTCGCGTGCTTCCTCATCAGCTACATGACGGCACGGGCCTCGACGACGGTGGACTGGCCGAACGCGAGCATCGTCTTCGGCCTGCACGTCGGCGAGACCAACGTGCCGCTGCTGCTGATCGCCATCATGACCTTCGTGCTGATCAGTTCCAGCGGCACGATGGCGCTGGCGGTGAAGTACGGCTACGAAAAGAACCGGAGCAAGACCGCGACGCTGCTGGTGCTGACGGCACTGCTCGGCGCCACCTTCGTCGGCATGCAGGCCTTCGAGTGGACCAAGCTGATCAGCGAGGGCGTTCGGCCCTGGGGCAATCCCTGGGGCGCGCCGCAGTTCGGCGCCGCCTTCTTCATGATCACGGGCTTCCACGGCACCCACGTGACCATCGGCGTGATCTTCCTGATCGTCATGGCGACCAAGGTCATCCGCGGTGCGCTCGACGATCAGCGACCGGGATTTCTCACCGGGCGCAAGGGCCGCTACGAGATGGTCGAGACCCTGGGCCTGTACTGGCACTTCGTCGATCTGGTGTGGGTCTTCATCTTCGCGTTCTTTTACCTCTGGTAGGAGGCAGCCATGGCACACGACCAAGCGCAGCAGCAGCATCCGCTGAGCACCTACCTGTGGATCTGGGGCCTGCTGTTCGTCCTCAGCGTGCTGTCGTACATGGTCGACTACGTCGGCTTCGAAGGACTGCTGCGCTGGTCGCTGATCTGCCTGTTCATGCTGCTCAAGGCCGGCCTGATCATCGCCGTGTTCATGCACATGATGTGGGAGCGCATGGCGATCGCCTGCGCGATCCTGATCCCGCCCGGCGTGCTCATCGTGTTCATGGGCCTGATGGCGATCGAGTCGAACTACACCCTGATCGCGCGACTGCGCTTCCTGCTGAACTGACGCGCACGAAAAACCCGCGCGCCGCAAGGACGCGCGGGTTCGCCGGCTGCGACTACGGGAATGTCCGGGTGAAGAACCGGGTGAGGCGGTGCTGCCCGAAGACGATCCAGCTCGGCGCTCCTGCTGCGGTTCCGGCTGCCGCCAGGCGCGGGTGCTTCCTGACCACGCTCTCGAGGATCTTCGCCTGCTCGGGTTCGAGATCGACGAAGAACACGTGCTTGCCTTCCTCGAGCGCCTTGCTGAAGTGCTTGAAATGCACGTTCGGCGTCTGCAGTCCGATGAAGCCGCCTTCCCAGGTGCAGAAGCCGAGCAGGACGACCGCCAGGAAGATGAACGGCACCCAGCCGGCTGCGGTCTCGGTCCAGCCGGCGCTCCACGCCACGCCCAGCACCAGGATCGCCGCGCAGGCCCCGAGCGCGAGGCCGATCAGGCCGGAATGGATCACGTCCTTCTTCATGAAGGATGTCACCTGGTGCAGGTGATGATGCTCGTCCGCGGAGCGGTCGTCGTTGGTCAGCAGGTGAATCTGCGGCGTGACGACGCCGGCGCTTTCCAGCTCTTCCTCGAGGTGTTCGAGATCGTCGAGATCGTCGCTCAGGAAGAAGTAACGGGTCATTTTCATCGCAGTCTCCTCTCTGGTCGCCGTGCTGCCACAGCGGCCGGGGCCTGGATGAGCGGGCTACTCGTCGCAGGCCTGCAACCGTGCAGCGCCGGACTGTTCGCTTAACCGCAATTAACCGTACGACCACAGCATAGCGCAGACGGATCGGCCGTCCATGCACCGTTCCTGGCGAGCCGACAGGCGGTCGGCAGGGCGTCGCCGCCGCCGTGCCGCCGCCCTAGGCCGGGTCGCGGATGACCAGCAGGCGCAGTTCCGTCATGTCCTCGATGGCGTAGCGCACGCCCTCGCGGCCAAGGCCGGAATCCTTCACGCCGCCGTAGGGCATGTGGTCGACGCGCCACGACGGCACGTCGCCGATCACGACGCCGCCGACGTCGAGACGGTCCCAGGCCTTCATCGCGTCGTGGACATTGCTGGTGAACACGCCGGCCTGCAGGCCGAAGGCGCTGTCGTTGATGGTCTCCAGCGCGGCGTCGAAATCGGTGTACGGTGCGATGACGGCCACCGGGCCGAACGCCTCCTCCGCATTGAGGGCGCAGCCGCCGGGCACGTTCTCGAGCAGCGCCGCCTGCAGCATCGCGCCCTCGCGCGTGCCACCGCACAGCAGCGTCGCCCCCTTGTCGACGGCGTCGGTGATCCAGCCTTCGAGCCGTCGTGCTTCGGACTCGGCGATCATCGGTCCGATGAAGGTGTCTTCCTTGCGCGGGTCGCCGTGCCTGAGCGCCTTGACCGCAGCGGTGAGCTTGTCGCGGTACTCGGCGTAGCGCGACTCGTGAATGAGGATGCGCTGCACCGAGATGCAGCTCTGGCCGGACTGGTAGTACGCGCCGAACACGATGCGCGGGATCACTTTCTCCGGGTCGGCGTCGGCAGCGACGATGCAGCCGGCATTGCCGCCGAGTTCGAGGACCACCTTCTTCTTGCCGGCGCGTGCCTTCAGGTCCCAGCCGACACCGGGCGAGCCGGTGAACGACAGCAGCTTGAAGCGCTCGTCGGTGGTGAACAGGTCGGCACCGTCGCGTGCGCACGGCAGGATCGAGAAGGCGCCCTCGGGCAGATCGGTCTCGGCCAGCACCTCGCCGATGATCAGCGCACCGATCGGCGTGCGGCTGGCCGGCTTGAGCACGAACGGGCAGCCGGCGGCGATCGCCGGCGCGACTTTGTGCGCGGCAAGGTTCAGCGGAAAGTTGAACGGCGAGATCAGCGAGACCACGCCGATGGGCACGCGCTTGTACATCCCGCGGTATCCCTCGGAGCGTGCCGTGACCTCCATGCTCAGCACGCTGCCGATCTCGCGCGAACATTCGTCGGCGGCGAGATTGAAGGTGTCGACCAGGCGGGTGACTTCGCCGCGCGCATCCTTGATCGGCTTGCCCGCCTCGATGCACAACGCCTGCGACAGTTCCTCGTGCCGCTCCCTGAAGCGCGCCGCGCAGTGGCGCAACACGGATTGCCGCTTGTGCGCCGGGTAGCGCGCCATCGCCGGCAGCGCGGCATGCGCGGCGGCGATCGCGCGGTCGATGTCACTGCCGACGGCGAGCGCGACCCGTGTCGCTTCCTGGCCGCTGTACTTGTCGGTCACGACCAGATCGGTATTCGGCTGCTCGGCCTTGTTGGCGAGCCAGAAGGGGTAGTGGGGGCGTAGCATCGGAATCTCCTTCATCGATCCAGTGCGTCGTACGATCCGTTCATGTCGAGTAGCCCCGCATCGCGCGGCACTCGGCGCGAACGACATCCACAGCGCTCACACCTGCGCGCTCTGCTCGCGGATCTCGTGGTTGAGCACGCGGTCGTTGTCGCTGTAGTCGATGGCCAGGTCGATCACGTGCACGCCGGGCTCGTCGAGGCAACGCTCCAGCAGCGGCAGGAACGCCTCGCTGCTCTCCGGGCGGTGACCCTTCGCACCGTACGACTCGGCGTACTTGACGAAATCCGGGTTGCCGTAATCGAGTCCGAAGTTGTCGAAGCCCATGTGTGCCTGCTTCCACTTGATCATGCCGTAGGCGTTGTCGTTGAGAATCAGCACCACCAGATCGAGCTTCAGACGCACCGCGGTCTCCAGCTCCTGCGAGTTCATCATGAAGCCGCCGTCGCCGCAGACGGCCATGACCTTGCGCTGCGGGAAGCACAGCTTGGCCGCGATGGCCGACGGCAGGCCGGCGCCCATCGTCGCCAGCGCATTGTCGAGCAGCACCGTGTTGGGCTTGCGTGCGCGGTAGTTGCGGGCGAACCAGATCTTGTAGACGCCGTTGTCCAGGCAGATGACGCCGTCGTCCGGCATCGCCTTGCGCACGTCGCCGACCATGCGCTGCGGATAGATCGGCCAGCGCGGGTCGTTCACGTCCTGCAGGATGTGCGCGTCGAGATGCTCCTTCACGTTCATGAAGAAGCCCAGGTCCCAGGGCTTGTGATCCTTCGGGATCGCGGACTTCAGGCGCCACAGGCTGTTGGCGATGTCGCCGATGACCTCGGTCTGCGGGAAGTAGACCGGATCGACTTCGGCAGTGTTGAAGTTGATGTGGATGACCTGCTTCTGCGCATTGCGCATGAAGAAGGGCGGCTTCTCGACGACGTCGTGGCCGATGTTGACGATCAGGTCGGCGTGGTCGATCGCGCGGTGCAGGAAATCGTGGTCGGACAGTGCCGCGCAGCCGAGGTACAGCGGGTGGCCCTCGTCGACGACGCCCTTGCCCATCTGCGTCGTGAAGAACGGAATGCCGTGCTCGGTGAGGAACTCGCAGAGCATCTTCGCCGTCGTCTTGCGGTTGGCGGCGGCGCCGATCATCAGCAGCGGCCGTCGCGCCTTGGCGATGGCGGCGGCAGCGGCGGCGATCGCCTTGTCCTCGGCAACCGGTCGGCGCACGTAGCTGCCCTTGATCGGGCGCGTGCCCGTCAGCTCGGCGGCGATGTCCTCCGGCAGCTCCAGGTGCGTCGCGCCCGGCCGTTCCTCCTCGGCACGCCGGAAGGATTCGCGGATGCGCGCCGGGATGTTGTCCGGCGAGACGATCTGCCAGGTGCCCTTGGTCAGCGGCCGCATCATCGCGACCACGTTGACGATCTGGAAGTGCGCCTGCTTGCTGACGCGGATCGGCTTCTGCCCGGTGATCATCACCATCGGCATCGCGCCGAGCTGCGCATAGGCGGCGGCGGTAACGAAGTTGGTCGCACCCGGACCCAGCGTCGCCAGGCAGACGCCGGCCTTGCCCGTGAGGCGGCCGACGGTGGTCGCCATGAAGCCGGCGGCCTGCTCGTGCCGCGTAAGGATGAGCTGGATCTGCGATTCGCGCAGCGATTCCAGCAGGTCGAGATTCTCTTCTCCGGGAATGCCGAAGATGAACTTCACGCCTTCGGCTTCGAGACAGCGGACGAACAGGTCGGATGCTTTCATCGGAATCCTCTGCGAGGCTCGGTCAGGCAACCGCCGCAGGATGGACGTGTCGATCCGATGGCGCAAGCAAGGGGCGCACGGACGCGCGCGTCGTCGCACAGCCACGTCGGCACTGTCGACTGGTTCACGCGGGCGGCTTCCGCGCCCCGCCTGCGAAGTCGACTGCGGCAAACCGGATCATCAATACTGCATGAGCACTGTGGGAGGGGCAGGCAATGGGCAGCGGGGGATCGAAGCGCAAACGTCGCCGGGCGTTGACGGCGCTGGCCGTGGCCATCGGCGCAGGGCTATGCGTCGCTTCTCCGCACGGTCACGGGTATGACGTGATTCCGGTGGAGCCCCTGTCGGCCGAGGCGGCCGTTGCCGGCGTTGCGGCCCCGACCGAACTGGACACGATCGAAGTGACGGGGACCCGCCTGCGCGGCATCGATACGCAGACGGCGCAGCCCCTGCTCGTCCTGGATCGCGCCGGCATCGATCGCACCGGCGCGAGCTCCCTGGCCGACCTGCTGCAGCGCCTGACCGTCGCGGGGTCGGCGGCGAACGCCTCGGTGTCGAACAGCGAGGTTGCGGGAGCGGAGGTCGATCTGCGCAACCTCGGGTCGCAGAGGGTTCTGGTCCTGGTCAACGGGCGCCGCTGGGTCGGCGGCATGTACTTTCGCTCGACGTCCTCGGTCGACCTGAACACGATTCCGCTGCATCTGGTCGAGCGCATCGAGGTGTTCAAGGACGGAGCGTCCGCCGTCTATGGCTCGGACGCGGTTGCCGGGGTCGTGAATATCATCCTGCGTCAGGCGCATGCCGGCTGGGAGGCGCGCGCGCAGACCGGCGCCTATGCCGACGGAGGAACGCAGCAGGACCTGGGGCTCACCTGGGGCCAGGTCGGCCGCGTCACCTCGCTGCTCCTCGACATCGGCCTGCGCCGGCAGGGGGGCATTACCAACGGCGAACGCGAACTGACGCAGTTCTACCGTTTCGGAGCCGCGCAGACCCGCGGCTTTCCGCAGACGCCGCGAGGGACCCTGCTGTTCGTGCCGACGCAGGAGAATGCGAATCTGCTCGGGCCGGCGCTGTGTCCGGTCGACGAGTCCTCGGGGCAGGCGTTCTGCCAGATGATTCTGCGGCCCGGGCAGACCATCACCGGCGAGCCGGGAGAATCGACTGCGAGCGTCGCCGACCGCTACGAACCGTATGACGACCGCTCCGCCGATCCGGCGGTCAACGATCTCTACGATCCGAACCCGCTGCTGCACCTGCGCTATCCGGACGAACAGGCGACGGTCTTCGGCGCGCTGTCACGGCGTTTCGGCGACACCCGGCTGCGTACCGAGCTGCTGTACGCGCACCGGCGCATCGAGCAGAACGGACTGCTGCTGACCCAGTTCGGCGACTTTGCTCCCGAACGCTTCGACCGGATATTCCTGGCGGCCGACCAGCCCTTCAACCCCTTCGGACAGGACCTGGGTCGCGGCGATGCCAGCGGCGTCGGCAGCGGCATCGTGCTCAAGGCGATTTCCGAGGCCATGCCCAACATCGTCGACGCGACCAATGACAGTTACCGTGCCGTCATCGGCGTCGATGGCGTTCTGCCGCTGTTCTCGTCGGCCCTGCTGTGGTCGATCGATTCGTTGTACGCGCAGAGCCGCAACGCACCGACCCAGCGCGCGCTCAACCTGGAGCATCTCGCGCTGGCGCTCGGGCCGCGTGCCGGCTGCGACGCGGCTCCGGGCTGCGTCCCGCTCAACATTCTCGGCGCGCCCGGCGCGATCAGCCCGCAGATGCTCGACTACGTCAGCTACCAGAGCAGCTATCGCAAGCGGCAGGACCTGACCGGGGTGCACGCCGGCGTGAGCGGCGAACTGCCGGGCCTGCTGCGATACCCGGTGAAGCTGGCTGCGGGGCTGGAGTATCGCCGCGAGTCCTACCGCGACCAGCCGGATGAGCTGATCGTGCGCTGTGTGAGCGCGAGCTGCTTTGCGCCGACCGCGGGGGGCGTCGAGGCTTTCGAGTCCTATGTCGAGACCGAGACGCCGCTGGCGCTCGATCGCCGGTTCATGAGCCGTCTCGACCTCGGTGCGGCGCTGAGACATTCGCGCTATGCCGGCGGACTGGAGGCGACGACCTTCCGGCTCGGGCTGCGGTGGCAGCCGGTCGACGACGTGCTGATGCGGATCTCGCACTCGACCGCGTTTCGCGCGCCGTCGATCTCCGATCTGTTCCTGTCGTCGGCGCAGTTCAATCGCTCCGACCTCGTCGACCCTTGTTCCGACTACGCCGGTCTGCGAGGGGGGCAACCGCAGAGCGCGGAGGTGCAGGACAGCTGCCGGGCTGCCGGTGTTCCGCCGAACTATGAGCAGGGTGCGACGGTGCCGGTACGCGACGGCGGCAATCCGGAGCTGGAGCCGGAGCGCTCGCGCAGCCTGTCGGCCGGCATGGTCTTCAGTCCGGCGCGCTGGCCGGCCATGGAGTTCGAGCTCGACGGCTACCGGATCGAGATCGAGAACGCGATCACCTTGCTCGATCCGCAGCGGATCCTCGACGCCTGCCATCTGGAGCGCAGCGCAAGCAGGACCTGCACGCTGGTTTCGCGCGACGCCGAAAGCGGTGCGATCTCGGAACTGCGCTTCCAGCCGCTCAACATCGGCTCGCGACGTGTCCAGGGCTTCGACTTCGCCTGGCGCTACGGCGGCTTCCGGGCGGGGCCTGCCGCCGATCTGAGCGCACGCGTCAGCGCGTCCTATCTCTGGCGGGATCAACAGATCACCGTTGCCGGAGACGGTGACCTGCGCCGCACCGAGCGGCAGGGCACGGCCACGGCGACCCAGGCGTTTCCGCGCTGGCGGGTCAATGCCGAGCTGGTCTGGCGTCAGGCCGCGTGGACCGGCGTCTGGGGAACGCGCTACATCGGCGCGATGAGCGAAGACTGCGACGATGGCCTGGAGCCTTCGTACACCGCGCTCGGCCTGTGCTCGCAGGGGCAGCCCGGGAATCCGCAGGCGTCGCGCAACCGCCTGCCTTCGGTCGTCTACCACGACGTCCAGATCGGCCACGAGCTGGAACGCAGCGGCACCAGCCTGGCCCTGGGCGTGCGCAATCTGTTCGACCGCGATCCGCCGGCGTCCTATACCAATTTCTACAACGCCTTCGACGCGTCGACCTACGAGCTCCCGGGCATGCAGTGGTACGCCCGCGTGCGCCAGGTGTTCTGAAGCCGCGGGACTTCATTCGGCCTGCAGTCGCGCAAACAGCACGTCGGTGCCGCCATCGGTGGCCAGCGGCGGACCCACGGTGAACACCGCGCCGAAGCCTTCGCTCATCGCGACCAGGTCCTGGTAGGCGCCGAGCGCGCCGCCGTCATAGCCCAGTGTGGCGTCGTAGGCCGCACGCAGGTCGAATGGGCCCGCCAGATGACGCACGGTCCAGCTGGCACCGAGGTCGGCGGACCAGGCAAACCAGGCATCGGTCGACAGCGGCTCGTCGCCAGCGCGGTCGCGGGTCCAGTCGTACCAGAACAGGCCGATGCCGCCTTGCGCATCGATCGCCACGGCGGGCATGAACAGCGGCGCGTCGCGCTCGATGACGACAGCGGACGGCCCCCAGCTCCGGCCGCCGTCGCCCGACAGTGCCAGCTTGAGCTGGCCGACGCCGTCCTGCAGGTCCGCGTGCACCAGCGCCGCCATCCCTTCGGGGCCCGTGGCCAGATCGAACTTCGCGGAGAAGGCGATGCCCCCGGACTCGGCGCCGGCGGTCTCGACGCCCTCCGGATCCGGCAGCGGCAGGAAGACCGACGGCCCTGCCGGGACCGGTGCCGTCCACTGCTCGCCGTCGTTCGAGCGTGTGCAGAAGACCGAGAACGCGGTGCGACGCAGCGTGAACGAGTTGATCAGCATCAGCGCCGGCACGCTGTCGTAGCAGGCGAGCATCGCACCGTCGCTGGCGCGTGCCAGCCGGCCGTTGATGATCAGGCTGCCGAGCGGCGCGCGCGCGGCCAAGCGGTCCGGGCCGAAGGTCCGGCCGTGATCGGACGAGGCGGAGGTGCGCAGCGCGCTGGACGTGAACAGCGGAAACGGCTCGGGCGCCGGGTAGTCGAACTGCGTCCACAGTGCCTGTACCCGACCGGGCTGCTGCGGATCCGCGAGCAGGTTGAGGTTCTCGGCCGCATCCTCGGGCGGCAGCGTCCCCGGTTCCACGCCGCGGTTCCAGGCCCCGGCGGCGTCGACGCTGGCATGGGCGCTGACCCGGCCGTGCGAGGCGCCGAAATAGACCCAGCCATCGGCGGATGCCGCAATCAGCGGATTGAACAGGCGATCGCGGCGATCCGGGCCGCCGGCGCAGGCGCTGGCATCGCTGATGGGGGCCCGCCACCAGCTGTGGCCGCCATCGGTCGAGGCGGCGCCGACCGCGGACAGGTTGCCGTCCTGGAAGTAGACGACCGACAGCCGTTGCGGCTCCAGCGGATGCTGGACGATCTGCGGAAAGCTCTCGGCGCGCTGCTGGCGACAGGCCTCGGGCAAGGCGGACGGGCCGGAGACGACGCGGGTCCAGATCAGACCGGGAGCCTTGGCGTGTTCCGCGGCAGGCACCGACACCGCGACACCGTCGCAGGCGCAGCTCAGGCCCGCTCCTGCAAGCACGATCACGACGACCAGCAGCTGCGGGATCGCCCGCGGCGGCAGTGCCTTGCCACGGCTGGCCGACACAGGCGGCAGGGGCAGGGCTCGCGACGGGCGGCGCGGCGGCAGTTTCGCGCGGGTGCCGGGGCTCCACAGGAACCAGCACAGGGCGATCGCACAGGCGACCGAGGCCAGCATCACGCCGTGCCCCAGGCCGGGAAGCGCCCCGCTCAAGGCGAAAGCGGGTGCGGTCGGATCAATCGTCAACGGCATCGTCGAAGGGTTCATGGTGTCGGGCTCCGCCTGGGTGCCGGCTGCGGCCGGGTTCGGGCCCCACCTTGGGCGGCGGCGTTTGCGGATGCTTCGCGAAAACCCCTGAAAAACGCCTAGAATTTGCCGCCGATGTAAGTCTGTGAGTTGTCGACCTTTTTTGTCGTGCGCAGGCCCGTGGAGATCAGTCGTCGTGAGCGAGGGGGATGATGGAAGCCTGAAGCAGCGGCCACCGTCGCCGGGGGTATGGCGGTTTGCGAACGCACGGCTCGACGAAGCCGCACTGGCGCTGGAGGTCGACGGACAGCCGGTGAAGCTCGAGCGCAAACCCCTCGAACTGTTGCTGCACCTGCTGCGCAACCCCGAGCGTCTGGTGCGCAAGGACGAGTTGATCGCGGCGATCTGGCCCGGACGGATCCTCAGCGATTCGGCATTCACCAGCTGCGTCGCCAAGCTGCGTGAAGCCTTCGGGGACCAGGGCCAGACCATCATCCGCACCGTTCACGGCTACGGCTATCGGCTCGGGGTGCCGGTGGTGCGCGACTCCACACCTGCGCCCGGCGTGCCGTTGCAGACCGAACCGACCACGGTGGCGGCGCCACCGCCGCCGCAGACCCACCAGCGGTCGCGGCGGCTGGCCGCCATCATGTTCACCGACATGGTCGGTTACACCGCCCTGGTGCAACGCAACGAAGCACTCGGGCTCAAGCTGCTGCAGCGGCAGCGCCGGATCGTGCGCGCCTGCCTGTCCGGTTACGGCGGCAGGGAAGTCGAAGTCATCGGCGATGCATTCCTGATCGAATTCTCGAGCGGCCTGCGTGCGGTGGAGTGCGCCATTGCGCTGCAGCAGCAACTGGCCCGCTCGTCGCCGGGCGGCAGCCCCGAAGAGCAAATCACCCTGCGCATCGGCATCCACGTGGGCGACATCGTCAGGCCCGGCAAGGGGCTCTTCGGCGACAGCGTCAACCTCGCATCCCGCCTGCAGGCGGTGGCGCCGGAGGGCGGCATCGCGATGTCGGGGATGGTCTTCGACCAGATCTACAACAAGCTCGAACTCGAGATCGAGGATCGCGGCGAGATGCAGCTCAAGGGCGTCGAAAGACCGTTGCGGGTCTACTGCGCACCGGCGCAGGCCGTCCTGGCCACCACCGCGCCGGCACCGCTGCCCGGCAGCTGGCGGCGTCCGCGCGCGAGCCTGCTGTGGGGAGTGGCCGCGGCGCTGCTCGCCGCGGTGGCGACGCTGGTGCTGTGGGGGGAGCGCGACCGGACCCCGGCGCCCGCGGTCGCTGGCCCGACCGCAATCGCCGTGCTGCCGTTCGTCGATCTGAGCCCCGCGGAGCACGACCGCTACTTCGCCGACGGAATCCACGACAGCGTCCTGACCCGGCTGGCAACGGTCGATCAGCTGAAGGTGATTTCCCGGACCTCGGTGATGCAGTACCGCGAGACCGACAAGCCGATCAACGAGATCGCAGCCGAGCTCAGGGTCACGCATGCGCTCGAGGGCACCGTGCAGCGTCACGCCGGGCGCGTGCGCATCACCGCGCAACTCGTGGATGCGCGCGACGCCAGCCAGATCTGGGCCGAGACCTTCGAGCGCGGCGGTGCCGACATCTTCTCGATCCAGGGCGACATCGCACAGCGCGTCGCTGCGGCCGTGAACATTGCGCTGAGCCCCAAGGACATGGCGCAGCTGGCGGCTGCGCCGACGCGCAATGCACAGGCCTACGACCTCTATGTGCAGATGCTGGCGCTCGAGAGTCAGTACAACACCGCCGATGTGCTCGAGGGCATGGAGACGCTGCTGACCCAGGCGATCGAGCTGGACCCCGGCTTCGCGCTTGCCCACGCCGCGTTGGCGCGGACCTACATGAGCTGGTATCGCGATGGCGTCGATCCGAGCCCCCAGCGGCTGGCACAGATGCGTCGCGCCCTCGACGCAGCGCTCGCCCTGCAGCCGGACCTCCCGGAAACCCATATGCAGCTGGGCGCCTACTACTACGAGGGCCTGCGCGACTACGCCAGCGCCGAGCGGGCATTGAAGCGGACGCTCGAACTGATGCCCAGTGCGGCGCATGCCTATGAACTGTTCGCCTACATGCGCATGGACCAGGCGCGCTGGTCCGATGCGGTACAGCTGCTCGAAAAGGCGGTGGAGTTCGACCCGAATCAGCGCTGGATCCGCGGTGCCCTGGCCAACGCGTACATGTTCGAGCGCCGGTTCAGCGATGCGCTGACACAGGTCGAGATCCTGGAGCGCATGTTGCCCGACGATCCCACCGTGCTGCTGCTCCGGCCCTTCCTCCGCCAGGCGTGGACCGGCGACATCGAGTCACTGCGGACCACGCTGGCCGCCGTGCCGGAGGGGCTGGACAGCAATCCCGTGGTCTTCGATTCGCGGTTGCGCCTCGCTTACGCGCTGGGGCGTCCGGCCGAGGCGCAGGCCGTGATCGAACGCTGCGACTGTCCGTGGATCGCGCAGTACCGTGCCAGCCGCTACCCCAAGGATCTGCTGCTTGGCGATGCCCTTGCCGCCGGGCGGCGCGCGGCGGAAGCGCAGGAGGCGTATCGCCGGGCGCTGTCGTGGATGGACGAGGAGATCGCCCGGGTGCCTGCGCACGCGCGCAACTATCAGTTCAGATCCTGGGCATTGGCCGGTCTGGGACGCAGCGACGAGGCGCTCGCCGACATCGACCGCGCGCTCGAACTGGTCGCCCGCGAGGACGGCTGGGAGCGGCTTCAGGTCCTGATCGGACGCGCGCGCGTGCTCGCGATGGGGGGACGTTCCCAGGAAGCGCTGGAGCTGATGGCGCGCCTGACCCATCCTCCAGGCCCGGCATACCTGTACTTCTGGCTCCACGAGCCCTGGACGGAAGGGCTCCGCGATCATCCGATGATCCGGGAGATGATCGAGGCGCACACCCGGACGGCGCGATAGGCCTTTTCCGAGGCAGCGGATTCGCGGGTCAGTCGGCTTGCGCTGCAGGCAGGCGGATCGTCACCTCGGCGCCGTGCGCAACGTTGCGCGCCACGGCATCGCCGCCGTGCAGCCGCGCGATGGCACGGACCAGCGTCAGTCCCATGCCGTGCCCCGGTGCCGATCGCGCATGGTCGCCGCGATAGAGTCGGTCGAAGGCCCGCTCGGGTTCGGCAAAGCCGCTGCCCCGGTTGCGGACCGTGATCGTGGCGAAGCCGTCGGCGCAGCGCAGGTCCAGGTCGACGGTCTGCCCTTCGTCGCCGTACTTCAGCGCGTTATCGAGCAGGTTGACCACCGACTGGAACAGCAGATGCCGGTCGCCGCGGATCGTGCACGTGTCCGTACTCCTGCAGGCCAGCGTCATGCCGCGCGCCGCGGCCTGCGCCTCGTAGAGCGAGGCCGCGTCCGCGACGATGCGGGCGAGGCACACGGTGTCGAATCCGTCGCGCGCGGCCCCGGCCTCGACCGTGGACAGCTGCAACAGCGACTGGAAGGTGCCGAGCACCTCGTCGACTTCGTCCACCGCCGATTGCAGCCAGTCCGCCTGCGGATCGTCGGGCGGGGCTTCGATCAGCGCCTGTTCGAGGCGTGAGCGGTGGCGCGCCAGCGGCGACCGCAGGTCGTGGGCGATGGCCTCGGTGCTGCTGCGCAGGCCGTCGAACAGGCGGCTGATGCGGTCGAGCATGCGGTTCAGCGTCGCGGCCAGGGCGTCGAACTCGTCGCCGCTGCCCTCCAGCGGAATCCGGTGCTTGAGGTCGCCGTCGATGATCTGTTCGGCGCTGCGGCGGATGGTCGCGATCGGCGCCAGCGCCGCGCGATGGATGAGCGCGCCCAGCGCCAGCGACAGGCCGAGCGTGATCAGCAGCACCATCGCCGCGGCGCCATGGATGGTGCGCATCACGGCGTTGAGTTCGATGCTGTCGAAACCGACCAGCACGCGGCCGCCGCCCGGCAGGCTCGCGGCGGCGATCCACCATTCCGTCGGCGGGTCGCGGGCGTCGTTGGGTACGCGCAGGATATTGCCGTCGGTCCGCAAGGCCCCGGGCCACAGCGGCCAGCTGCCGGCGAGATAGCGACCCTGCGCGTCTTCCAGCCGATAGCTGCGCCCGTGATGGTCGGAGCGGAAATGTTCGCGCTGCTCGATGAAGCCGATCACTCCCTCGAAGCCGTCGATGGCGTAGTCGGCGACCAGCACGTCGAGTTCGGCGAGCACGCTTTCGCGCAGGTGCTCGCGCATCGCACGCTCCGAGGTCAGCACCATCACCGCGACGACGGCCAGCATCGCCAGGCTGACGATGCCTGCATTGAGCAGCGTCAGGCGGATCGCCAGACCGATGCGCGGCCAGGTCCTCACGCGGCGGAGATGCGGTAGCCGGCGCCGCGGACGGTGTGGATCAAGGGCATCTCGCCGCTCAGTTCGAGCTTGGCGCGCAGGCGCGAGATGTGCACGTCGATGACGTTGGTCTGCGGGTCGAAGTGATAGTCCCAGACCCCTTCGAGCAGCATGGTGCGCGTCACCACCTGCCCGGCGTGCTGCATCAGGTATTCGAGCAGGCGGTACTCGAGCGGCTTGAGGTCCACCGTGCGGTTGCCGCGGCGCACGGTGCGGGCGAGGCGGTCCATCTCCAGGTCGCCGACCTGCAGGCGGGTGTCGGTCTGGCCGTCGTCGCGTACGCGACGCAGCAGCGCCTCGATGCGCGCGAGCAGCTCGGCCAGCGCGTAGGGCTTGACCAGATAGTCGTCGCCGCCTGCCTTGAGGCCGCGGACGCGGTCGTCCACCTGCCCGAGCGCCGACAGGATGATCACCGGGGTGCGCTTTTCCGCGGCACGCATCGCGGCGACGATCGCCAGGCCGTCCATGCCGGGCAGCATGCGGTCGACCACGCACAGGTCGTAGCCTTCCGACAGCGCCAGGTACAGCCCTTCGCGCCCGTCGGCGGCATGGTCGACCACGTGCCCGGCCTCGCGCAGCGCCTTGAGCGCAAAGCGCGCCTGTTCGGCATCGTCCTCGATCAGCAGCAGGCGCATCCGTCGGTCCGCAGCGTCGCGCGGGCCCGCGACACCTTCAGTCGAGGACATGGTAGTCGGCTCCCTGCAATTCGAGAAATCCGCGCGCCCCCACGCCGTGCAGCAGGGCCAGCGAGCTGAGCGCTCCGGCCGCGGAACACGTCGGGGCGGCTACGGTCACCGCCTGCGGCGCATCGGCGACCGGGTAACCGCTGCGTGCGTCGAGCAGATGCCCGTAGCGGCGCCCGGCATGCCACAGATGACGGTAGGCCGATCCGCTGGTGGCCACCGCACCGCTGCGCAGGTGGATGCGGGCCGTGCTGTCGAGAATGCCCACCTGCCATTGCGTGCCATCGCGCCGCGGGCCGCTCGCCGCCAGGTCGCCGCCGTAGTTGACCAGCAGCGGCGCATCGGTCGCGTCGCGCAGCAGCGTGAGCGAGCGGTCGACCGCGTACTCCTTGCCGATGCCGCCGAAGTCGATCTCCATGTCCGGCTGCAGGCGGATCGCGCGGCCGTTCCATTCGACGCGCGACCAGCCGACGCGCGCGAGCACGGCCGCCACGTCGCCCGCGTCCGCCCAGCACTCGCTGCCGTCGAAGCGCCACAGCCGGCGTAGCACGCCGGAGGTGAGGTCGAAACGGCCTTCGCTGAACCGGTGCAGGTGCTCGCCGTAGTCGATCAGCCGCGCCGTCTCTTCGTCGACCTCCACCGCGGCGCCGCCGGCGGTGTTGATCGCGTGCATGAGGTTGTCGGGCCGGTAGCGGCTCCACTTCGCCTCGATGCGCTGCGCCTCCGCCTGCGCCAGGGCGCCGAGGCGTGCGGCGAGGGCGGCGTCCCCGGTGTCGAGCAGGATCTCGCAGGGCGAGGCCATCGCGCGAAAGCGCCAGGCGTGGCTGCCGTCGTCGAGGTGCGCGAGCATGTTACCGGTCGAAGCGGAAGCCCGCCGTGAACATCACGGCGTTCAACTCGGGCTCGAGGTCGAATTTCGACAGTCCGTCGGCGGCAGCGGCGGGAACGCCCGCGGTACGCCCGAGCTGGGTGTAGCCCTCCAGGCGGACCCACCACGGCAGACCGCCGCGGGTGGTGTGTCCGTACTTGAGCCCGATGGTGATCGCGTCGAAGGCGGCGAGCCGGGGGTCGGCGCTGGCTTCGACGAGCCCGTTCTCCTCACCGTCGAACAGTGCCGCACGGTAGAAGTCGGCCTCGCTCTGGCGGTAGTAGCGCAGATGCGGCTCGAGATAGTCGCGCGCGCCGAAGTTCCAGCGATAGGTGCTGTCGACGGTCTGCGAGAACACGCCCCAGTCGTCGCTCATCAGCCTCAGCGAGATCGTCCACGCGTCGCGGTCGGCAACGAAGCGCTTGTACTCGCCGTAGACGGCCTGCTTGAAGCGCGAGTCCGGACGGCCCTCGTACACATAGCGCAGTGGTTCGCCGTCGGTGCCGACGACCGAGAGGATCTTGTACGGATCGGTGAGATAACCGTCGGACAGGCTCAGCGAGGCGGTCAGCGTGACCAGGCTGGCCGGCGACAGCAGTTGCGTGACGCTCGCCAGGACGTCGAAGACCTGCTTCGACTCCGTGCCTTCCGTGCGCCCGATCGGCTCGTTCTCGTCGGGCATCCGCGACAGCGCTTGCGGCACGCCGCCGACCGGGTCGATCGAGTCCTGCGACACGTTCACGCCGAGACTCACGGTCGTGTTGCGCAGGTTGAAGTCGCGCGCGATCGTGGCGCCGGCGCCGATCGACAGGTAGTCGTACTCGGTGGATGCGAACAGCGTCGTCGTCAGCGTGTTGCGCGTGCCCAGCGGCGTGCTGAAGCTCGCATCGAGCGCGATGCGCGTATCCCGGAACGTGTCGTCGAGCGGCGTCTCGCCGGCGGCAATGGTGTAGGAGCCGTTGCCCGACGGTGTCGTGAAGGTCTGCGGCGCGGAACTGGGCGTCGCCCCGTTCGGCGACGCGCCGGTCAGCGTGTCCAGCGTCAGCCCGAGCGACGCGCTGCGACCGCTGTCCCAGGTGCGTGTCGCGCGGACTCGCGGTTCCGCGGCCTGCACACGGCCGTCGGCCTCGCTGTAGACCAGCGTCGAGGTGTCGAAGGACCAGCCCGGGGCGGCGTCGGCGGCGGCCGACGCCTGGCTCAGGCCGAGCAGGGCGAGCGCGGCGGCATTGAGGGGAGAGTTCAGTTGCATCCGCAGCCTCCGCCACCGAAGCTGCGGCCGCCGCTGGAGGCCTCCTTGCTGAAGTAGGTGTGATCGTCGAAGGCGGCCAGCGCGGGCTCGCCGCCGGGCCGCATGTCATCGCGGGCAAGCGTGCCGCGTTGCCACGGCTGCACGGTCACGCAGGCGGACAGCGTCAACAGTGCGAGCGCCGCAGCGAGCGCGCGCAAAATC
The DNA here is from genome assembly GCF_003201205.1 of Sinimarinibacterium flocculans. Classification (GTDB taxonomy): domain Bacteria; phylum Pseudomonadota; class Gammaproteobacteria; order Nevskiales; family Nevskiaceae; genus Solimonas; species Solimonas flocculans. The sequence goes on along the minus strand of NZ_QICN01000002.1, from coordinate 525,321 downwards.
GTTCCGGTCGTCATTGCACGGCGCTCAGGATCGCGGCTTCGTAGTCGGGGATCTCGTCCTTGCGAAAGCCGCTGTGCTGCCACAGGACCTCGCCGTTCGCGCTCAGCAGCAAGGCGCTCGGCATGCCTTGCAGCCGGTAGTGTGCGGCGATCTCGCCGGCCGGATCGAACATCAGTTCGAACTCGGCCGGATGGCGCATCAGGAAGCGGTCGGCGTCGCTGCGCTTCTCGTCGACGTTCACGCCGACGACGACCAGCTCGCCGCCATAGCGGTGCAGCACCGAGTTCAACCACGGAAAGCTCAGGGCGCAGGGCACGCACCAGCTGGCCCAGAAGTCAACGTAGACCGGTCGCCCTTCTGCGGCCTGCAGGACGGGTTGCAGCGCTGCCGGGGGGCGGTCGGCGGCCATCGCCGCCGTCGCTGTCGTTGTCGTGAACAGGGCGGATGCGAGCAACAGCCACGCTTTCACGCGAATCTCCGGACGGGTCGAGACCAGAGCATGCGGGATGCCGCCACGCAGGCCGATGGCGACAGCATGAACGGAAGTTCATGTTCGCGACCGGATGAATTTCCTGTCATGACGCCGCAAGCCGGCCGGCAAGCTCGGCTGGCGCAGTCTGCTGCGCATGATTCCCTTCCTGCGTTCTCCCGCCTCGCGGCTGCTGACGATCACGGCAGCTTCCACCCTGATCGCCCTGACGGCATCGCGCCTGCTGTTGCTCGCCTGGTTTGCCGACCGCTGGGCTTCCGACCAGCTCGGCACGCTGCTGGTGCTGGGGCTGCGCGTCGACCTGATCGTCGTCGGCATCCTGCTCAGCGTGCCGGTGCTGCTGTGGCCGCTGCTCGCCGGGGCGCGCACCGCTGCTGCCTGGTGGATGCTGAGCCGCGCATGGATCGGCGTGCTGGTTCTCGTGCTACTGCTGCTGGAGCTGAGCACGCCGAGTTTCCTGCTGCAGTACGAGGCGCGCCCGAATCACCTTGCCGTGGAGTATCTGCGCGAGTGGGACAGCATCCTGCCGATGCTGTGGGCGGGCTTTCGCGCGCCGCTGCTCGCCGGCGGTATCGCGCTGCTCGCGGCGCTCGTCGTGCTGCCGCGCTGGCTGTCCGGTCCGCCGTCCGGCCTGCGGTTGCCGGCGTGGAGCCTGATGCTGTGGCCGCTGCTGCTCGTCGCGGACGTGCTGATGATCCGCGGCACGCTCGATCACCGCCCCGCCAATCCGGCGATGTTCGCGCGCTGGCCGGACCAGATGCTCAACCAGCTCGCGCTCAACAGCGCCTATGGCTTCGGTTATGCGGTGTACGCGCAGCGGCACGAACGCTCGGCCGAGGACGTCTACGGCGGGCTCGACGATGCCGAGCTGCACGAGTGGTTGCGGGAGGACGCCCGTTTCGCCGCGGGTTCGGAAGCGCAGCCGACCTGGCACCGGCAGATTGCGCAGCGACGGCGGACGCAGCCGCTGAACCTGATCGTCGTCGTCGAGGAGAGCCTCGGTGCGGACTTCTCGGCGCGGCTCGGCGGACGCGGCCTGACCCCGGAACTCGACCGCTGGTCGTCGCGCGGCATCTGGTTCGATCAGCTCTATGCCACCGGCACGCGCTCGGCGCGCGGACTCGAGGCCATCGTCGCCGGGTTTCCGCCTTCGCCGGCACCTGCCGTGCTCAAGCGCGAGAAGGCGCAGGAAGGTTTCGCCACGCTGGCCAGCGTGCTGGGCGAGGCCGGCTATCGCAGCCGCTTCATCTACGGTGGCGGCGCGCACTTCGACAACATGCGCGGCTTCTTCCTCGGCAACGGCTTCGATGCGGTGATCGAACGCCGCGACTTCGTCGACCCGCGGCACACCGGAAGCTGGGGCGTCTCCGACGAAGATCTGTTCACGCGCGCGCTGGCCGAGACCGACGCGGCCGCGGCGCGCGGCGAGAGCTTCTTTCACCTGGTCTTCAGCTCCTCGCACCACGAGCCCTTCGACTTTCCGGCCGGCGTTCTGCCGGCGGATGCCGGCGCGCCGGGTACGGCCGACGGGGCAGTCCGCTACGCGGACTTCGCACTCGGCGGCTTTCTCGACGACGCGGCGACGCGTTCCTGGTTCGAAGACACGCTGGTGCTGGTGGTCGCGGATCACGACGTGCGCGTCTACGGCGACGCCGTCGTGCCGCTGCGGCGCTTCCAGATTCCCGGCCTGATCGTCGGTGCGGATGTCGCGCCGCTGGTCGTGCGCAGTCTGGCGTCGCAGATCGATCTGGCACCGACCCTGCTGTCGCTGGCCGGTGTCGATGCCGGCCTGCCGTTTCCGGGGCGCGACCTGCTGGCGGCGCTGCCCGAGTTCGGCGCTGCCCATGGTCCGGAGCCGCGCGCGCTGATGCAGTTCGACGATCGCTTTGCCTGGCTGACGGCCGACGAGTTGCGCGTGCTGCTCCCGCAAGGCCGCGCCGAACGCTGGCGCGTGACTCTTTCCGGCCTGCTGCCGGGCTCGCCCCTGAGTCCCGATGAACGCGAGCATCTCCATGTGCAGGCCGTGCTCGGCGACTGGCTGTATCGCAACAGGGCCTATGCCGCGGCTCCGGACCACGCCGGTCCGACACGCGTCGCCGCAGGGCGCTAGGAGCGCCCATGCTTACAACCGCTCCAGCAGACGGTGTGGCCGTCCGTTCTCCGGGCGCGGCCCGTGCCGCGAGGTTCCGGCGCGCGCTGCCGCGACCCACCGGCGCGACGCTGCTGTTGATCGTCAGCATCTACCTGGCCTGCACGCAAAACACCGCGCTGTGGGCGATGACCGGTCTCGTCGATGCACGGGCGCTCGGCTGGTCCGAACTACTGATCCTGCTGACGCTGTTCCTGATTCTCGTCGCGGGCACGTTCACGCTGGCGGCGCTGGTCTGCGTCGGGCCCCTGTACCGCGTCAACGTGGCCCTGCTGATCGTCGTCGCCGTGGCGGCCAACCATTTCATGAGCCGCTACGGCGTGGTCGTCGATACGCAGATGATCGTCAATGTCACCCGGACCGATGCGGGCGAGGCGGGTGAACTGTTGACGGCGGACCTGCTCGTTCGCCTGCTGGTGTTCGCGGGCCTGCCGATCCTGTTGCTGTGGTGGATTCCGCTGCGCGGCGACCGCTGGGTCTCAGGCCTTTTGCGCCGTCTCGGAATCGCTGTTGCATTGTGGGCGGCCGCGTCGTCGGTCCTCGCACTCGACTACAAGGACGCCTCGCTGTGGGCGCGCGAGCATTCGGCGGTTCGCAAGTATCCGAACCCCGTGCTGCCGGTCGTTTCTGCCTTCGAGGTCGCGCTGCAGAGCGTGTCCGGTGTCGCGGAAGCTGCCGAGCTGGCGCAGGTCGCGACGCGCGTCGACCCGCGGCCGGTGGCGGGGCGGCGCCGCATCGTCGTGCTGGTCGTCGGCGAGACCGCGCGGGCCGACCACTTCTCGCTCTACGGCTACGACCGGCAGACCACTCCCGAGCTGGAGAACGTTGCCGACCTGCTGCGTTTCGACGACGTGCAGTCCTGCGGCACCTCGACCGCGGTCTCGGTGCCGTGCATGTTCTCGCGGCTGGATCGCGAGGCCTTCGATCGGCAGGACGCCCGGCGGCAGGAGAACCTGCTCGATGTGCTCGCACGTGGCGGCGTCGCCGTGTCGTGGCGGGACAACAACACCGGGTGCCAGGGCGTGTGTGCGCGCGTGCCCAGCGAACAGCTCTCGAAGGCAGCCGATCCGCGGCTTTGCGACGGCGGCGAATGCCACGACGAGATCCTGCTGGCCGGGTTGCGCGAGCGACTGCTGAGCCAGACGGGGGATCAGCTCGTGGTCCTGCACCAGCTAGGCAGTCACGGCCCGTCGTATTACCGGCGCTACCCGAACGCGTTCGCCGCCTTCGGACCCGTCTGCACGCTCGACGAAGCCTATCGCTGCGAACGCGAAGCGCTGGTCAACGGCTACGACAACACCATCCGCTACACCGATCACGTGCTCGCCGACGTTATCCGCACGCTACAGTCGCTGACCGGCATCGCAGACGTGGCGATGCTCTACGTCTCCGATCACGGCGAAAGCCTGGGCGAAAGCGGCCTGTACCTGCACGGCTTCCCCTACGCGCTCGCCCCGGAGGCGCAGAAGCACGTGCCGATGCTGGCCTGGTTCGGCGCATCCTTCACCGACGCGCTGCGGATCGACCGGGACTGCGCTGCGCGGCAGGCGGCGCGGCCGCTGAGCCACGACAACCTGTTCGACATCGTGCTCGGCCTGTTCGACGTCGGCACCGACGCCTACCGCGCGGCGGGCGATGTGCTCGGTGCCTGCCGGAGCGACACATGAACCGATGGTCGACACTGTGCGGCGCCGCGTTGAGCCTGTGCCTGTGCATGCCCGCGCACGGCGACGGCGGGCGACGCATCACCGCCATCGTCTTCGAGGGCAATGACGTCACGCGCGACGAGGTGCTGGCGCGTGAAGTCGGCGTCCAGGTCGGCGAGGCCTACGATGCGCAGGCGGTCGAGCGCAGCCGGCTGGAGATCCAGAGTCTCGGCCTGTTCCGCTCGGTGGAGGCCGTCGTCGAACCCGACGGGGAGGGCGTGCGCCTGATCTTCCGCGTGCGCGAGAAATGGTACTGGCAGGTCTATCCGCGCCTATCGGCCAACTCCGACGGACAGAACAGCATCGGGCTGGAGACGCGCCTGAGCAATCTGTGGGGGCTCAACCACAGCCTGCGCCTGATCGGCCGCAGCCGCGATACGCGCGAGGACGATCGCGGCCGCGATGTCAGCGTGCGCGCGAGCTACGTCGCCCCGTTCCTGCTGGGCGAGCGCGACAGCCTGAGCGTCGGCGTGGCGCACAACGTGATTCCGTTCGAAGGAGCGGCGCTCTACGACGAGACCATCGACGAGGTCGAGGCCGTCGCCACACGAATCTTCGGCCTGCCCGACCGTCCCAGCCAGGGCTGGAGCGTCGGCCTGGGCACGGTCTTCCGCGACCACAGCGTCTCGGATGAGAGTGTTGCCGACAGCTTCGGCGTCACCCAGGCGCTCGTCGCCGAGCTGGGCTATCGCAACGAGCACGACTGGATCTTCAGCAACGAGGGCCGCGTGTTCAGTTCCCGTCTCGAAGTCGCCAAGGACGACCTGCTCTCGGACTACAGCTACACGATCCTGCGCGCCGGCTGGGAAGAGGGCGTGCTGGTCGGTGTGCGTGCCCACCAGCAGCTCTCCTTCGGCGCCTCCCTGGGGCTGGCCAACAACGCGGTGGATCGGCGCGCCCTGTTCTCGCTCGGCGGTTCGGAGGGCTTGAAGGGCTACGAGCGGCGCGCGTTCGAAGGCAACAGCTACTACCTGGCGCACGTCGACTTCATGCGGCCGATGATCTGGGACAGCCTGCGCTGGACCGTCGGCCTCGAACTCGGCAATGCCGGCTGGGATACCCGCGACCTGTTCGATTCGCCCAATCTCAGCCTCAACCTCGGTCTGCGCTTCCGGCCGCGTCGGCTCGTCAACTTCGAACTCGAACTGGGTTTCGCGATCCCGCTCAGCGGCGACGATCCGCGCTTCTACGGCGGCAAGGTGGACCGCCACTGAGCGCGCATCGACGGGCGCGTGCCGCTCAGTCCGGCACGAGCACCACCTTGCCGATGTTGCGGCGCTGCTCCATGTGCTGCTGGGCCTTGCCGGCCTCGGAGAACGGGTAGACGCTGTCGACGTGCGGTCGCACCCAGCCGTCGGCGACGCCCTGCAGGATCGCCTGCATCCACGGCCGCAGCTTCGCCGTCTCGTGCCACATGTGCCCCAGGTTCACGCCGAACGCCGAGCGGTTGCTGTTCATCAGCGCGATCGGATGGAAGAACGGCATGCCCAGCGCGACCGGCAGCAAGCGCAGCGGTCCGAACAGCTTCGATTCGGTGGCCACCGAGATGCCGAACATGCCGAGCCGGCCGGTGCTGCGCAGTGCCGCGTAGCTCTTCTTCCAGTGCTTGCCGCCGAGCGGGTCGGTGATCAGCTCCACGCCGCGGTCGCCGGTCAGACGCGCGACCTCGGGCGTCCAGTCCTGCGTGCGGTAGTCGATCGCCTCGTGCAGGCCACGCTCCCTGAGGAACGCATGCTTGCCGGCGCTGGCAGTGCCGATGATGCGCGCCCCGATGTGACGCGCGACGTCGATCGCGGCGAGGCCGACGCCGCCGCCGGCGTTGTGGATCAGCACGGTCTCGTCGGCGCTCAGCGCGCCCATGGTCACCAGCAGCTGCCACGCGGTGAGGTAGTTCACGGGAATCGCCGCGGCCTGTTCGAAGCTCAGCGACGCCGGCCTCTCGAAGACCTGATCCAGCGGCACGACGACGGTGTCGGCATACCCGCCGAAACGGGTCATCGCCAGCACGTCCTTGCCGACCCAGCCGGCCTCGACGCCGTCGCCGACCGCGTCGACCGTTCCGGCCACCTCGTAGCCGACCACGCAGGGAATCTTCGGCGCGTCCGGGTAGAGCCCCTTGCGCGCGAGAATGTCGGCGAAGTTGATGCCGCTGGCGCGTACGCGGATGCGCAGCGAGCCGGCCGTGACCTCGGGGTCCGCGGCGTCGCGGACGACGAGCTTGTCGGGACCGCCGGCGGCGGTGATGACGATCTGGCGCATGCGTGAGTCTCCGGTGTCCGGCGGGCAGCATGCCACGCAGGCGCGGCCGGGTCAGGCGGCGGAGGGCTCCGGCACCGGCGCGGACCGGCTGCCCGGCGCAGCGAGCGTCAGGATCAGCAGCGCCGCGAGCAGGCACAGCAGGCCGGCGATCACGAAGGCCGGCAGGTAGCTGGCGAACTGCACGCGGCTCAGGCCGGCGCCATAGGCGGCTGCCGCGGCGCCGAGCTGGTGACCGGCGAACACCCAGCCGAACACGATGTTCGCCTGCGCCGCGCCGAAGTGCGTCACCGCGAGCTTCACCGTCGGCGGTACGGTGGCGATCCAGTCCAGGCCGTAGAACACGGCGAAGATCGTCAGGCCGTAGATCGAGAAGTCGGTCAGCGGCAGCAGGGCCAGCGACAGGCCGCGCAGGCCGTAGTACCAGAACAGCAGCCAGCGGTTGTCGTAGCGGTCCGACAGCCAGCCGGAACCGACCGTGCCGACGAAGTCGAACACGCCCATCAGCGCGAGCACGCCGGCGGCGCTGACGGTGAGCACGCCGTAGTCGCCGCACATCGCGATGAAATGCGTCTGGATCAGGCCGTTGGTACTGGCGCCGCAGATGAAGAAGGTGCCGAACAGCACCCAGAACGCGCGGTTGCCGGCGGCGTCACGCAACACGCGCAGCGGCGAGAGCAGCAGCGCGCCGAGCGATGCCGCCGCTTCCGGCGCCGGCTGCAGCGCGCGCTCGCCGTAGGGCGGCAGGCCGAGGTCGGCCGGGCGGTCGCGCATCAGCAGGCTGACGACGACGGCCGCGAGCAGCAGCGCTGCGCAGACGATGCCGAGCGCGGCGCGCCAGCCGAGCGCCTCGGTGACGCCGGCGAGCAGCGGCAGGAACACGAGCTGGCCGGTGGCCGAACTCGCGGCGAGCAGGCCGACGACCAGGCCGCGGCGTGCGCCGAACCAGCGCGTCGCCACCGTGGCCCCGAGCACCACGGCCGTCAGGCCGGTGCCGAAGCCGACGACGATGCCCCACAGCAGGACCAGCTCCCACAGCCGCGACATGCGCAGCGACAGCAGCAGGCCGCAGCCGACGATGACCAGCGCGACCAGCATCACGCGGCGCAGTCCGTAGCGGTTCATGAACGCGGCCGCGAACGGCCCCATCAGGCCGAACAGGGCAAAGCGCACGGCGAGCGCGGTCGACACCTCGGCGGCGTCCCAGCCGAACTCGCGCTGCAGCGGCACGATGAACACGCCCGGCGCGCCGACGGCGCCGGCCATGATCAGCATCGTCAGGAATGTCGTCGCGGCGACGATCCAGCCGTAGTGGATGCCGCGCCGCGACAGTGCGGCATGGACGGGCCCGGAGAGCATCGCGGCTCAGCGCGCAAACACGAGCAGCGTCGACGTCGCCGAGGCGTACAGCTTGCCGGCGGCGTCCTTGAGCGTGGCTTCGGCGAAGGCGGCCCGTCGCCCCATGGTGACGACGCGGCCCTCGGCGCGCAGCAGGCCGGTGTCGCGCGTGATCGCCTTGTGGTATGCGACTTTCAGCTCCAGCGTCGTGTAGGCCTGCTGCTCGTCCAGGCGCGTGTGGACGGCACAGCCGCAGGCGGAATCGAGCAGCGTCGCCGCATAGCCGCCGTGCACGCTGCCGATCGGGTTGTAGGCGTGCTCGCCCGGGGTGCCGGCGAACACCGCGCGTCCGGACTCGACCTCGACGAGATCGAAGTGCAGCGACTGCGCGATGCCCGGCTTGCGGCCGGAGGCGATCAATGCGCGCATCTGCGCCAGGCCGTCGGCGCCGACGGCCACTTCGTTGACCAGACTCATGAATGCTCCAGTTTCAGACGTTGGAAGATGTGATGTCGCGAGGCGTCGAGCAGCGCGTCGGAACGCCCGCGGTCCGGCTCGCCGCGCGCCAGCGACAGCGCGCCGACCAGTTCCGACATCACCGAACCCGCGAGCGTGCCGGCATCGTCGTGACCGAGCGCGTGCAGATGTCCGGCCATCGCGTCGATGAGCCGGCGCGCGCCGGCGGCATAGGCCTGTGTGCAACGCGGCCGCAGTCGCGGCAGGTCGGCCGCGAGCGCCGGAATAGGACAGCCGAGCCGCCGGGCGTCGCGGTGCTGCGGCGACAGGTAGTAATCAATGAAGGCGCGCAGGCCTTCGGCGGGTTCGCGGCCCTCGGTGCTGCGCAACCACTGCCGGTGCGAGTCCTCGAACATGCGCTCGATCGCCGCGGCGATCAGCGCTTCCTTGGAGTCGAAGTGCGCGTAGAAGCCGCCGTGCGTCATGTCCGCCTGGCGCATCACCGCAGCCACGCCGACGCGGTGCGGTCCCTCGGCGCGGATGGCCTTGGCCGCCTCGCGCAGGATGCGCTCGCGGGTCCGCAACTTGTGTTCTGCGTCGTAGCGCATGCCGGAGCCTATGAAATGACGTTCATCATACAATAAATCTCGACACACCGGATCGACCCCTCGCGCCGGGATCTTCCGGCTCGGCGGCCGGCGAGGGTGGCGCTACGATAGTTGCCGGCAACGCAGGAAGCTCGTCAGGCATGAAGCATCAGATCCAGGGGCCGGCCGTCGGCCTCGCCCTCGGCAGCGGTTCGGCGCGCGGCTGGTCGCACATCGGCGTGATCCAGGAGCTGGAGGCCATGGGCATCCGGCCGCAGGTGGTCGCCGGCACCTCGATCGGCGCACTCGTCGGTGCGGTCTACGTCGCCGGGCAGCTGGACGATCTCGCCGACTGGGTGCGCAAGCTCACCGTGCGCGATGTCGTCGGCCTGATGGACTTCACCTTCTCCGGCGGCGTGGTGCGCGGCGAGAAGCTGTTCGGCTCGTTCAACGAGCGGCACGCCAATCCGAACATCGAGGCGCTGGAGCAGCGCTATGCCAGCGTCTGCACGGACATGGCGACCGGCCGCGAAATCTGGATCACGCAGGGGCCGGTGCTGACCGCTGCGCGTGCGTCCTGCGCGCTGCCTGGCGTGTTCTCGCCGGTCAAGCATGGCGATCGCTGGATGCTCGACGGCGGGCTGGTCAATCCCGTGCCGGTCTCGGCCGCCCGCGCGCTCGGTGCCGACGTCGTCATCGCGGTGAACCTCAACGCGCAGCTCGTCGGCGCGCATCTGTCGCGTGCCAGCCGGCAGCTTGTCGAACGGGAGGTCGATGCCGAGAGCGCCGCCGAGGAAGCCGCCGCCAGCACCGAGCAGGCGCTCAGCGTCGCGACAGGCCCGGAGGACGCAAAGGGACGCGGGCGGCACAGCCGCGGTTTCTGGCAGCGCGTGATCGGCTACTTCGAGAGCAGCGACCCCGAGCACCCGGGGCTGTTCGACGTCGTCGCGTCCAGCATCAACATCATGCAGGACCGCATCACCCGCAGCCGCATGGCCGGCGATCCGCCGGAGATCACGCTGATCCCGCTGCTGGAGGACTACGCCCTGATGGATTTCCACCGCGCCGACGAGGCGATCGAGGAGGGGCGCGACCTGGTCCGCCGGCACGAGGCCGAGCTGCGCGCCTGGGCGTCCGCCGGGTGAGCGGCGTCTGGAACGATCCCTGTCCGAAGTGCGCCTACCTGCGGCGCCCGGAGGACGCGTCCGCGCCCGGAGAGTGTCCCAGGTGCGGCGTCTACTACGAGAAGTTCCTGCAACGTCGCGCGCGGGCCGCGATGGCTGCGGAACACGCCGCCGAGCGCGCGCAGTTCGCGCAGCCGCCGTGGCGGGCGCGGCTGTGGGGTGCGCTGTGGTATACGCCCGAGCGTGTCGACCAGACCGCCTTCGTCGGCCGCTGTCTGGTGCTCGCGGCGATCGTCGTCTGGGGCGTGTGGTTCATTGCCCAGCCGGTTGCCGAGGGCCGGGTCATGTACTCGTTCCTGCACAACGTCGATCTCGCTTTCCACGAGTTCGGGCACCTGCTGTTCATGCCGTTCGGCGAGTGGATGATGTTTCTCGGCGGCAGCCTGTTCCAGTGCCTGCTGCCGCTGATGCTCGCGGCGTACTTCGTCTTCCGGCAGCACCAGCCGTTCTCCGCCGCGGTGTGCCTGTGGTGGTGCGGCCAGAACGTCATCGACGTCGCGCCCTACATCGCGGATGCCCGTGCGCTGGCACTGCCGCTGGTCGGCGAGTGGTCGGAAGAGATGGCGCAGGCCCGCGCCTTGCGCCACGACTGGCACAACCTCCTTGCCGCGGTCGGTGCGCTGCACCTCGACCGCAGCCTGGCCGGTCTCGCGCAGATGACCGGCGCGTTGCTGATGCTGACGTCCTGGGTGTGGGGCGCGCTGCTGCTGCGGATGCAATACCGGCAGTTGTCCGGGGACGTGTTCGTCGAGCGCTGAGGTCCTGCTTCGCGTCAGTCGTGCACGCCGAGCAGCACGGTCCGGACCCGGCCACGAGCGGCGACGCTGGCATGCAGCAGGTACGGAAACGCGAACATGCCGCCCATCATGAAGTTCAGCACACCGAAGACGTAGGCGCGTGCGGTGGCGCCCTCGCGCCACACGATCCAGGTGGACACCAGCAGAAGGTAGAGGATGAAGTCCAGGTCGAACTGGCTTCTCCAGTTGAGGTCGAGCAGATCGCCGACGGCCACGGCGGGCCAGTTCACGCCGTGACCGATGACGACGGTGACCGTCATCGCGTAGATCGCGATCGTCGCCAGGACCAGAAAGCCGCGGACGGCGTTCATGCGGATTCCCGATTCGCGGCCGAACAATCGCCGTCGGCATCGCGGCCGAACAGCGATTTCCAGGCCACCACGGCCGTCACGATCATCACCAGACCAACGCCCACGTAGAACAGCCCGAAGGCGAGATTGTTGGTGACGGGCCCGCCCGCGGCGAGGCCTCGGCTGTCGGCGAACAGCGGGTCGAGCATCGAGGCGACGACGATCGTCCATGCGACCACGATCATGCACAGTCCGGTCCGTCGCTGGCCGATGGCCGAGAAGGGCAGCAGCGGCAGCGCGGCGGCGGTGATCCACAGCAGCGCGCCGTTGACGATCGCTTCCATGTGCGCCATGCGCCAGGCGTCGTAGGTGCCGGGCAGCTGGTAGTCGATGCTGCCCGGAATGGGCCACAGCTCGATGCGACCGATCAGGAAGAACAGGAACCCGAAACCGATCACGCCGCCGGCGAAGATCAGCAGCGCACCGTGGCCGACGAGCTGGCGACGGGTTCGCGGCACGAGGCCGCTCATGCCGGGACACCCGCGCGGATCGCGGTCGCCGCGAACGGCACCGGCATCGAAGGATCGCGGGTGTCGACCAGCGGCACGAAGCCCTCCGGCGCCTCGGCGTAGGCCGACATCCAGTCCAGCACCCACTGCGGATCGTGCTCCCGCCGCGGGCTGTGCCCCGGCAACATGGCGTGCAGCAGGAACGGAATGATGTGGACCGACGCGCGCGCCAGCTCGCGCGCCAGCCTCAGCCGCGAGCGCAGCTTCCCCCACAGGCCGTTCTTGCGCAGGATGACCTTGTAGCCGCGCATCGACCAGCGGATCACGTCGATCGAGCCGTGTGCGACGCCGATCATCCGATACCACCAGGCGCGCGGGCTGCTGCCGAACAGGGCCTGATACACGTCGTAGGCCACGCACTTGTGTTCGGTCTCCTCGACCATGTGCCACAGCACGAACGACACCACACGCGCATCGGCGCCCGCGAAGAGCGCCACACGGTGACCGATCAGCCACTTGGTCACGCCCAGCGTCATCGACTCGAACCCTGCGGTGTACGCCATGCGCACCTGCAGGCTGCGCCGGGACAGCCGCTGGTACGAGGCCTTCATCGCGTCCTCCACCTCCGCCAGCTCGGGATAGCCCTTCGCCTTGATGATCTCGTTGAAGCGGCGATGCGCCTGGTAGTGGAACTGCTCCTGCGTATTGAAGGCGCGGCCTTCCTCGAGAATCGCCGGATCGTCCAGGCGCTGGATCGCCTCGCGCATCGTGCGGATCAGGAAGGGTTCGAGGTAGGGCATCGTCAGCGATGCGCCATTGAACATCGCGCTGAGTTCCGGCTGGCCGGGAATCCATGCCGGATCGATGTCGTCCGGGAACTCGAAAGGCACGGCGCGGGGAAGCGGCATCCTGCTCGGTTGGTCTGACGGTCTCATGAGGATCTCCTTCAGGCGGTCTTCCTGAACTCGCCGCCCTTCTCCAATGGCTGCATGTGCTCCAGTCCGCTGCGCAGCACACGGATCAGCGTCGGAATCAGCGTCTGAACATCACGTCCCATCACGAACTGGCCGGCGACCTGCAGCGACACGACGCCGTGCGCGGCAGACCAGAACACGTGTGCGGCTGTCAGCGGGTCGACGGTTGCGGGGAAGTCGCCGGAGGCCTGGCCCGCCGCGATCACCTGCGTGCAGACGTCCAGCGCGTCGCGCTTGGCCCGCTTGAGTTCCAGCGACGGCGTCGACGCCTCGGCGTCCTCCAGCGCGAAGAACATCAGCGCGTAGCGGTTCGGCCGTTCGAGCGCCGCCTGGACGTAGGCGGTGGCGAGCGCATCGAGTCGGTCGTCGGCCGAATCGAAGGGTGCGATCGCATCGCGCATGATCCGCTCCATCCACACGAACGCCCGCGCGCGCAAGGCGTCGATCAGTGCCGCCTTGTTGGCGAAGTAGCTGTACGGCGTGGCGTAGCTGCAGCCGGCAACCGTGGCGATCCTGCGGAAGCTCACCGCCCCCAGCCCGCCGGCGCAGCCCGTCGAGGCGTCGCCCTCGAACACGGCCATGGCCGCCGCGAGGATCGCGTCGCGGCGCTGGTCGCGCTCCGCATCGGTCAGGGGTGGACGGGCCATGAGTCGATTTAACGCCATTAACTTAATACTGTCAAAACAACTTGGCAGAAGCTCCCATGACACTCGCTTCGAGGCCCCTTTTGCGGGGGAGCAGTTCGCGCCGCTCGGCTTGCCAGACGGTGCTACGCGGCCAAGACTCGGGTCGAGCTGGAAGCCGAATCGCCCTGACGACCGGAGAGGTCTCCATGTGCCGGAACATCAAGACGCTGTTCAACTTCGACCCGCCGGCGACGGACGAGGAGATTCAGGCCGCGGCGCTGCAGTTCGTGCGCAAGCTCAGCGGCTTCAACCGGCCGTCGAAGATCAACGAAGCGGCGTTCGATCTTGCCGTCGAGCAGGTGACCGACGTGGCGCGGACGCTGATGTCTTCGCTGGTCACGCTGGCGCCGCCGCGCAATCGCGAGGTGGAGCGCGCCAAGGCCGTCGCCCAGTCGCTCAGGCGTTTCGGCGGCGGCTGACGGCGGGAACCGGGCTCAGTAGACCGCGGGCACGAACATCTCCGGCGGCACCGGATTGCGCAGGTAGTCCGCGTGATGGACGCGCTCCGGCAGATGCACCGGCTCGCGCTCGATGTCGCGGTACGGAATTTGTGCGAGCAGGTGATGGATGCAGTTGAGGCGTGCGCGCTTCTTGTCCACGGCCTCGACGATCCACCACGGCGCCTCGGCGATGTGCGTGCGTTCGAGCATCAGCTCCTTGGCCTTGGTGTAGGCCTCCCAGCGCCGGCGCGATTCCAGGTCCATCGGGCTGAGCTTCCACTGCTTGAGCGGGTCGTGGATGCGCGCGAGAAAGCGGCGGTTCTGCTCGTCGTCGGTGATCGAGAACCAGTACTTGATCAGCACGATGCCGGAGCGGATCAGCATGCGCTCGAACTCCGGCACGCTGCGGAAGAACTCTTCGTACTCGTCGTCGTTGCAGAAGCCCATCACGCGCTCGACGCCGGCGCGGTTGTACCAGCTGCGGTCGAACAGCACGATCTCGCCGCCGGCCGGCAGATGTGCGATGTAGCGCTGGAAGTACCACTGCGTGCGCTCGCGGTCGCTCGGTGCCGGCAGCGCCGCGACCCGGCAGACGCGCGGGTTCAGGCGCTGGGTGATGCGCTTGATCGCACCGCCCTTGCCGGCGGCGTCGCGCCCCTCGAACAACACGACGACCTTGAGCTTGTGCTCGACCACCCAGTCCTGCAGTTTCACCAGCTCGCTCTGCAGGCGCAGCAGCTCACGGAAGTAGCTGCGCCGGTCGGTATCGCCGGACGCCGGCTCGGCGGCGAGCGCATCGAGGCGCGCGTCGTCCAGCTCCATCTCCAGTTCCTCGTCGAGGTTGTCGAGGAACTCGTCGCGCAGCAGGTTCTCGTAGGCGGACGGCGGCGGGCTGCGTTCGCTCATGGTCGCTCCCGGGCTAGAAGATACTGCGCAGCGTGACGAAGGCCACGGCGCTGAGGATGGCCGCCGCCGGCAGGGTGATGACCCAGGCCAGCGCGATCGGCTTCATCAGCTCCCAGTTGGTCTGGCGGTTGACGAGGCCGATGCCCAGCACCGCGCCGATCAGGATGTGCGTGCTCGACACCGGCAGGCCGAGCAGCGACGCGAGCATCACCACGGCCGCGGCGGCGAGTTCGGCGGAGAAACCGGACGCCGGGTGCATCTTCGTCAGGTTGTGACCGACGGTGGCGATGACTTCCTTGCCGATGAACCACAGGCCCACCACCAGCGCGATGCCGAAGGTGATCATCGCGGCCGTCGGCACCGCCGCCTGCGCGCCGATCTCGCCGGTACGCAACACGTCGAGAATTGCGGCGAAGGGACCGATCGCGTTCGCGATGTCGTTGGAGCCATGGCTGAAGGCAAAGCCGGCAGCGGTGAACACCTGCATCCAGCTGAACAGCAGGAAGGTCGATCGGCTCAGCGACGAGCCCTTGAGCGTCTTGGCAAAGATGAACACCGCCATCCACACCGCGGCTCCGAGCATGCCCATGATCAGGTAGTTGTGCAGCGTCGTCAGTCCCAGGTCGATGTTCTTCAGGCCCTTGAACAGCAGCATCGAGCTGATGATCATCGCGCCCAGCGCGGCGATCAGCGGCACCCAGTTCTCGAGTGCGCGATGCGCGTGGATCTCCTCGCGCTTGCGTTCGATGCGGTGCAGCTCGCGGTAGTAGTCGGACTCCAGCTCGTCGGCCTCGAAGTCGTCGTCGTTCATCACCTGCACGTCGCGCGCCATGGCGTGCGTGTAGGAAATCCGCTGCAGCTCGTCCAGGCGCTCGAAGGCCTCCTTGTGGTGCCGCTTGTGCGCGCGCTTCTCCTCGCGGATGCGGAGAATCTGCTGCTCCGCCTCGTCGTTGTAGTTGAGGATGTGCTTCCTGATCTGGAAGAACAGCACGTACGACACCAGCCCGCCGAGCACCGGCGACAGCACCCACGACACCGCGATCTGGCCGATCTTGTCCCACTGCACCAGCGCCAGCGCACTGTCGGCGCCGCTGACGATCACGCCCAGCGCGATCGAGCTGCCGACGATGGCGCCGATGATCGAATGCGTCGTCGAGACCGGATAACCCTTCTTCGTCGCGAACAGCAGCCACAGCGCCGCCGCGATCAGCGCGGACATCATGATGTAGACGAAGTCCATCGGTGCGATGGCCATCTTCGACAGATCGACGATGCCGCCGCGGATCGTCTTGGTCACCTCGCCGCCGGCAATTACCGCACCGCTGACCTCGAACACGGCAGCCACGATCAGCGCCTGCTTGATCGTCAGCGTGCCGGCTCCGACGCTGGTGCCGAAGGAGTTCGCCACATCGTTGCCGCCGATGTTGAACGCCATGAACACGCCGAACAGCGTCGCCAGCACGAACAGCGTGACGTGGTTGTGGTTGGTGTAGCCCAGCCCCCAGACGACGAAGTACCCGGTCGCGGCGAGCAGCAGCGCCGCGAAGAAGCGATTGAGCGTGAACAGGGCACCCGTGCCGGAGGCGGGCGCCGACGGTGCGGCGGCAAGGTCTGACATCCGTTGGCTCCCGGGAGGAATCGTGACCGCACGGCCGCAACCCTTGGCAGCTTCACCTCGGCAGCACCGCCCGGCCGTGCATCCTAGGCCGGCGCCGATGTCAGGAATGTGGCGCTATGCAGACACTCGTCCGCCTTCTCCGGCGAATGCTCGCCGCATGGCCTCCAACCCCTGTTCCATCATGCCGGCGACCATGTCGGCGTGCTCGTCCGGCAGCAGGTCGGCAATCCAGATGCCGTGTGCGCCATCGCCGTGCGCATGCACCTGGAACGAGGCGTTGTAGTGCGTCATCGGCGTATCGACTGCGGCCCAGGCGATGCGCCGGGCAGCGTCGTCGACATCGACGATCAGCTCGCGCGCCACCATGCCGTTGGCGAAGGTCACGATGCGGGCACCGTCTTCGACGCGCGTGTCGGTGACGAAGCCGGGTACGAGCCGCGTATGCAGCGCACCGACGTCGCGCGCCGCATCCCAGACCGCATCGGCCGGCGCGTCGAGCAACACCTCGCGGCGGACGCTGGCCATCAGCGCGGCTCCATGCACACGGCCTCGACGTTGTTGCCGTCGGGATCGATCAGAAACGCGGCGTAGTAGGTCGGGCTGTAATCGATGCGCAGCCCCGGCGCGCCGTTGTCGCGCCCGCCGGCCCTGAGTCCTTCCGCGTGGAAACGGTCGACCGCAACGCGCGTGGCCGCGCGAAAAGCCACATGCGTGCCCGCCTCGTTCTTTCCGCCCCCCTTCGAGCCCTCGTAAAGCCACAGCGCCGGTGCACCCGCGGGGCCGAAACCGCTGCCCGAGGCGTCGGCCACCAGGCCGAGCGGCGCGAGCACGGCGCCGTAGAAGCGGCTGCTCGCCGCGAGGTCCTTCACGTGCAAACCGATGTGATCGTACATATGCGTCTCCGGGTGAACGGAGACGATGCTAGGCAGACGCGGCGAGCCGATCTTGGAAAATCTTGCGGCCGCCCCGCGCGGCGCGACGGAAGCGGCCGGGCGAGACGCCCGCCGCACGATGGAAACTGCGCACGAAGTTGGAGACATCGTTGAAGCCGACGTCGTAGGCGATGTCCGTCACCGCGCGTGCCGGGTCGGCCAGCAGTGCCGCCGCACGGCGCAACCTTGCGCGCACCAGATACTGGTGCGGCGTGACGCCGAGTACGCGCGAGAACACCCGCAGAAAGTGAAACGGGCTCAAGCCAGCCACGCGCGCCGCGGCATCGAGGTCCAGCGGCTCGTGCGCATGTGCGTCGATCCACAGCGCTGTCTCCACCGCACGCCGGCGGTCGGCCGCACGCGGATCGACTGCCTTCGCAGGCCGGCCGGACTGCAGCGAGAGAAAGCGCGACGCCAGCGCCATGCCGACCTCGTCCGCACCGATGTCGCTGCGGCCGTCCACTGCCGCCTGCGCCAGTTCGCCGAGCACCATCAGTTGCGGCAGCGGCGGCATCCACCCGGCGCGCCACGCCTTGGCGTCGCCGCACAGCGCATCGAGCGCGGAAGGCTCGAACTGGAACGACAGGCACTCGTCGCCGCCGTGATGGTGGTCGTGCGTGCACAGATACTCGTCGCCGGTACGCCCCACCAGCAGCGCGCCCGTCACCAGCTCATAGCTGCGGTTGCGCGCCCGGCAACCAAAACTGCCGGCGCGCACGAACGACACCGAATGCCGCGGAAACACTTCCGTGAACGGCCGGTCCCCCGGCCCCGCCGTACAGCGGTAGTCGATCACCGAGAGCGTGCGGGTCTGGAGGAGGGTGTGTGCCGGCATGTCGGCAGCGTAGTCCCGCGCCTTGATGCGCGACAAGTCTTGCCTTCCGCTTGCCCGAAGCGCCGGACAGGTCTTAAATCAGCACACCGGCCCGCCCCGGCGGCGATCTGACGACGACCAGCATTCGCGGACCACGCTCCGCGCGGCGACAAGGGAGGCGTTGCGGATGAAGCACTTAGCACTCGCGTTAGCGCAATCGGCATTAGCCGAGCTTGTGCAATCAATGGCTTTCCCGACTTCTTCTGGAGTTGTGCGTCAGGGCTGGCGAGTTATACATCAAGGCTAGTTGGCGTTGGACGCCATGACAGCTACAGGCGAAACCCCGGAGGGCTTCATCAAGCACGCCCAGGAGTTTTGGGCCGCGGCCGATCTTGTGCTGAGTAAAGCTCAAGGAGTGTCGCTGCCGGCCTTCTTTCTGCTAGGCCGCTCGATCGAGCTATCACTCAAGGCCTTTTTGCTTCACAAGGGCATGTCAATCGAGATGCTGAGGCTGAGAGAGTATGGCCATAACCTCAAGGCGCTACTGCAGTGCGCCAGAGATAATGGCTTGGAGAAAATCATCGAAATAGAAGCAATGGAAGCTGGGGTAGTCGACCTCCTGTCATTCGATTACGCAGACAAGAGACTGGAGTACAGAGTGACAAAAGGGACCTACTATCTCCCGCACCTTTCCGGGACTTCGTCCATAGCTCGCAAACTTGCATATGAGCTTGCGTTGGCAAAAAGCACAGAGGCGGGCGCGTAGTGGCGTCCAACCAGGTGCTCCACGCGACGGCCTCGCCTCCACTGCGCTCCGGCGAGTCCGCGCGTGAGCCCGGGCGTTATGCGCTTGAGCGAATCACGGCTCTGCGATGACTCAGAGAGATGACTGTTGGCAGCTTCTATTCTCACTGGAAAGCCGCGATGTGGCGGCCAAGTGGCATCAGCAGATCACGGGTCGCAAACTGAGCGCACGTCGAGCAAAGGAGATCAATTCCTCCGCGAAACAAGCCCGCGAGTTCTTCAGGAACGCGGAGCATTCAAATGACTCAGTAAAGCCGCTACTGACATTCTATGGAGTAGCAAGCCTTAGCCGAGCAGTTGTTCTTCTTCTGAAACGAACTCAAGGAGAGGAATCGTTGGTCGCGGGACATGGGATCGAAACACTCGGATGGCGTACCGTTCTCGGTGTGGACCTGACCGCGGGGTTATCTGCATTGGGACACCTAAAGATTAAGACGTGCTCTGGCTTGTTCACAGACTTCTTGTATGGAACCAGCAATCACATTTGCATGCATGTGCAGTCTGGAGCTGTCGATTGGGGGTTGTCGTACAAAATCCCGCCCACCGGGGATGAGTTTTCGCTCGGCGAGCTGATGTCTCGGGTCCCAGATCTTCAAGCGCAGCACCATCGCGCATCCCATGAGTCCCATTACGCGTCGATCAACGAGATGACCTACTCGGAAAGCGGCGGCTTCCATGCCAAGGTTTCCGCAAAGTACCTAGATTCATTCAAAGACAGCTACGCTGATCTTGGATTCTCGCTAACGAGGAGCGGCGACTGGTTCGACTTGAAATGCGACTCCGGAACATTCAAGAGTCATCCGCCGCAGTACATGCATACCTACGTTCACAAGATGTTCGGATCAATCCCTTCACTTCACCTTGTCAAACCTCTTTCGTCGGAATCGCGCTATTCACAGATGGCTATCACCTACATGCTTTCTTACATTCTCGGCATGCTCAGCAGGTACTTTCCGACTCATTGGATTGCGTTGCTCAGCGGCGAGAAGGGGGATGAGGTGTGGCCAGCGATCCATGCAACCCAAAGATATGTCTATCAGAGCTTTCCGGAATTGGTCATCGAGTTCATTCATGACAAGCTCGATACGCCATCGACAGCGTCGGAGTAAGCGATGGCGCGCATAGCAGCAGGTTCCGGCCGGCATGGCGCTTCCGGCGAGTTTGCGCCTTAACGCCGGCGTTGGGCGCTGAAGTAGACCGCGCACGCCTGCCGTGGTTCGTCCGCATGACGAACCCCTTGCGCGTTTTCGGATGGGCGCTGGTCTGCCTGATGATGGTCGCGTGTCTGTATCCGCGTGATCCGTCGCCGCTGGTCTGGCTCTGGGTTGTCGGCTGGTCGCTGTGCTGGCCGGTGCTTGCGATCCTGCATACGCGGTGGGCGGACGATCCGCGCCGGGCGGGCTATCGCAACATTCTCGTGGACAGCGCGGGTTTCGGCGTCTTCGCCGTTGTCGTTTCGGGCAGCCTGATTCCGGCGACGAGCCTGCTGTTCTTCCAGTTGTTCAACTCGGCTGCGGTCGGCGGCGCGGCGTCCGCATTGCGTGGATTCGTGGCTTTCGTCCTTGGCACCGTGCTGGGTGTGCTGGTGCTGGGTGCGTCGTTCGTTGCGGATGTCGGGCCATTCGCAGCATGGGTGTGCATGCTGTGCATGGTGTTGTACGTGATCGTGGGGATCACGTGGTTCTACCGCGGCAACCGGCAGCTGATCCGCCTGCGCAACTACCTGCCGGATCGTGTGGCGAAGATGGTCCTCAACAGTGGCAGCGAGGAGTTGTTGCAGCCGCGTCGCGCCCGTGTGACGGTTTGCGCGTTCGATCTGCGTGGCTTCACCGCCTTCTCCGATGCGGCCGACCCAGAGCAGGTCATCGCGCTACTGCGCGATTACTACGCGATGGTCGGCACGGCGGTGGAGGACTGTGGCGGAACGGTCGAACGGTTTGCGGGGGACGGCATGGTGGCGTTCTTCAACGCGCCGGAGGCGGTGCCGGATGCCGAGACGCGGGCGCTGCGCGCCGCGTTGCGCGTGCAGTCGGGCTTTCGCTCGCTGCGGCAGACCTGGCTCGGTCGCGGACACGATCTCGGCTTGGGAATCGGTGTCGCCAGCGGCGAGGCGACGGTCGGCACGATCGGCTTCGGCGATCAGTGGCAGTACGCGGCGATCGGCACGGTGACGAATCTGTCCGCACGCCTGTGCGCCATGGCCGCGGACGGCGAGGTGCTGGCTTCGGGCGAGGTGCTGGCGACAGTCGGCGACGCGGATGCCGAAGATCGTGGAGAGCAATCGATTCGCGGCCTCGGCGAGCCGGTGCCGGTCTTCAACGTGCGCGGCCTTGCGGATGCCGGCGGCCTCAGCCGTCCGGCAGCAAGGGATTGAGCAGCGTGGTCAGCGCATCCTGGAAGCTCTGCAGCAGCCCTTCGTAGCTGATGCCGCCGTCGCAGCCGAGCACGTTGCAGCCCTCGGGAGCCTGCGGGCCCAGGGCGAGGCTGCCGAGGATGGTGTTCGGGTCGACGAAGTACTGCAGATCGAGCGCGACGGGGCCGTTGCCGGTGTACGGGCCCGGGTCGGGAATCGCCTGGTCCTGCACGCCGCGCATCAGCAGCCGGAAGAATTCGTGCATCCAGCGGCCGGCGTGGGCGGTGATCATCTCCTGCGGGTCCAGCTCGTAGTTGCCGGGCAGACCGGTGCGCACGACGACCATGTCGAGGCTGGGGATGACGAAGATGATCTGGTCGAGAAAGCCGACGAAGGCGTAGAGGTCGCGCGGGGCCGAGGCGATCAGCGGCCGTTGCAGCGGGCGACTGTCGGGAATCTCGACGGTGTAGCCGCTGTCGCCGGCATTGGTCCACAGCAGGTAGCCGTAGAAGCCGTTGGTCGGCGAGGGTGCGCCGGCCTCGGCAACGTAGCCGGCCGGCAGCAGGCGTTCGCCGCTCCAGCGACCGCCGTCGAGCATCACGTGACCGAGGCGCGCGAGGTCCTTCGGCGCCATGAAGAGGTAGGCATATCCGTGGGTGTTGCCGGCGCGGTCGCGCAGCCAGAACCAGTCGTCGCGGACGATGCCGACCTTGTCGAACAGTTCGCGCTGCGCGAACGCCTGCAGGTCCTCGCCGACGGCGCGTTCCACCGCATGCGCGAGCAGGGAGACCGTGGTCTGTCCGTAGGTAAATTCGGTGCCGGGCTCGAAGTCGAACGGCAGCGCGAGGGTGTACTGCACCTCGTCGGGATTGGCGGGATTCAGATCGCCGGTCCAGACGAAGCGCAGGCCAGAACTCTGCGTGAGCATCTGCCGGATCGTCACCGCGCCGTGTTCGGCGTCGGCCTCGGCAATGTACTTGCCGATGGGGTCATCCAGGTCGAGCAGGCCGAGCTGCAAGGCGCGGCCGGTGAGCATGGAGACGACGCCCTTCGTCGTGCTCCAGACGTTGTTCGGCACTTCGCCGGTCAGCGGATCGAGCAGGCCTTCGCCGGCAAGGCAGCCGTGACGATAGACACGGATGGACAGCGCGTTGGTCTGGTTGGCGTACTGCAGTGCGTCGGCAACCGCGGTCTCGTCGAGATTCAGCGTCGCGCCGTCGGCAGTCGCGAAGTCTTCGCCGGCCTGCGGCAACGCGCACTTGTACGCGACGTCGCTGCCACCGCGTGAGTCGGAATCGCCGCCGCAGGCCGCCAGCAGCAGTGCGGCGCCCAGCGCCATCGTCCGGGTGGTGTTTCGCATGTGCGCTCTCCGTCCAGCACGGTCTGTTGTGCGCGCGACGGTACACCGGCAGGCGCGCGGTCGCCACACACGGCCGCCACTGGCGGCGCAGGGCTAGCGCAGCCAGACCTCGACGCGACGGTTCTTCTCGCGCCCGGACTCGGTGCGATTGGAGGCCACGGCGATCGCCGGACCGAAGCCGCGCACGATGCGCGGATAGAGCCCGCGGGCCTGCAGTTCGCGTTCGACGGCGCGGGCGCGTTCCAGCGACAGTGCAACGTTCGCGCCGACTTCGCCGTAGTTGTCGGTGAAGCCCAGCAGCATCGGCGTGCGCGTCGGCTGCCGGGACAGGAACTCGACCATGCGGTCGAGATCGCGCTGGCCCTTGTTGTCGAGCTGGTAGCTGGCCGGGCGGAAGCGGAAGTTCAGCGACAGGCGTTCGGCGCCGTCGGTGAGCGCGACGTAGTCCCGGGGCAGCGTCGGGTCGGGCGCCACGTTCTGCGCATAGATGTTCTGCGAGATCAGGCCCACGTCCCGGACCACGTCCTGGCCGGTGGTCGACAGCGCGTGCGCGATGAAGCTCGCGGCCTCGGGGGTCGCCGGCTGGGCTGGCGCATAGAGGTAGAGGCGCCGCGACAGCGGGTAGTCCTCGGTGCCGACGGTGAACGAGGTCGGGACGATCGGCAGCGTGCCGGCCTCTTCGGCGATGCCGAGCGCCTTGGCGTTGCGCACGTAGGGCAGGCCGATGAAGCCGATGGCCGCCGGTGCGGCGGCGACGCGGTCCGACAGCTCGGTGGACGACTCGTAGCGATGCGCGGTACCCGACAGGGACTTGCCGTGCGCCTCGAGCACGAGGCTCTTGAAGGTGTCGTAGGTGCCGGAAACGTCATCGCGCGCGTGCAGCTCGATCGGCCCGGCGGTGCCACCGACCTCGCCCCAGTCGCGGATCTCGCCGGCGAAGATGCGCGCCACGTCGGCGCTGGTCAGTGCGGCCAGCGGGTTCGAGCGGTGCACGATCACGGCGAGCCCGTCGAGGCCGACGACGTGCTCCGCACCGGCCGCCGAGAGATCGCCGTAGCGGCGCTTCAGCGACGCGACCTCCGTGTCCTTGATCCGTCGCGAGGACATGCCGATGTCGGTCGTGCCGCTGCCCAGGTCCTTGAATGCGGTGCTCGATCCGTGCGCGTGCAGTTCGACGGTCCAGCGCTCGCCTTTCTGCGGGAAGCGGCCGACGACGGTGCGCTCGACGGCCTTCGCGCCGTCGACGACCTCGACCGCGGCCGCGCCGCTGGCCTTCATCCAGCTTTCGATCAGCGCCGGCGCCAGCTTTTCGCCGACGGTGTTCGATCCGTGCAGGCGGAATACGCGACGTTCCGGCAATTCCACGGCGGGTTTCGCGGCGGTCGACGCCACGGTGGCAACGGCCTGCGGGGCCGGCGTCCCGTCGCCGCGACCGATCCACCACACCAGCATCAGCACGACGCCAAGGGCAGCGGCCACGAAACCCCACAACGCGCCGCGGCTGCCGGAGCGGGACGGCGCTCCGGCGGCCGGGGCCTGCTGGGCCTTGCGGATGTCCTGGACCAGCCGCACCAGCGCCGGATCGCCACTGGCTTCCGACAGGCTCATCAGTTCGGCCAGCTTGTCCGGATCGGCAAGCAGCTGGCGCAATGTGCCGACCCGCAGCGTGAGCGAGCGTTCCGCCTGCAGCTTGAGCTGCCAGATCAGGTTGTAGAGCTGCTTTTCGTGGCTTGCGGCAGCGGCATTTTCTGCCATGTCGGCCCCCCGACGGCTGTCATGAAAAACTTGTCAAGCGTTCAACCATGAAGTATGAAAGCCGGGCTGTGACTTCTTGATGAAGCGGGCAGTGGATGCCGGCGGTGGCAGGGGACGAACCCGTGAGCGGGCGGCCCCGGGACTTGGGGGCACGGACATGATTCCTTCACACAGCCTGACCGACATGCAGGTCGGCCTGATGCGCAGAATCCATCGCCGCGGCGACGACGCCGAGAACCTGTTGCTGCTGATGGACGACGTGATCGCGCTGGCGCGTCACGACTGCGTGCACTTCGATGCGCAGGGGCACCTCGTGCTGACGCAACGAGGCGAGCGCGTGCTGTCCGAGCGCGCGTCCGGAACGCGCTGAGTCGTCCGCGACTCCGTCAGCCGCGCGCGCCGGCCGCGCGCATCACATCCAGATAACTTCCCGGCGCGTCGACGACCCCGTTGGCGCGCAGCAGCCGGTGCATCTGCGGCAGGCGATAGCACGGCACCGAGGCCATCAGGTGATGTTCCTGGTGGTAGTTCACGTTCATCGGTGCGACGGTGAGGCGCGCGAGCCAGCCGGCGCGCGTGGTGCGCGTGTTACGCAGCATGTCGGCGCTGCGTTCCATGCACGCGTGCTCGGCGATCGAGCGGATGCGGATGAACAGGCTGAACGTGGTCATGTAGGCCGCGACCCAGGCCCAGAAGGTCCAGCCGATCCCCAAGGCATGCAGCACGCCGAACAGCGCCGCGTTGACCGCCAGCATCGGCGTCATGTTGCGCAGCCCTTCAAGGGCGTAGTCGGTCCAGCGCCGCTCGCCGCGCGGGCGACGCGTGACGGTGGCGGCAACGGTGTAGTCGAACACGCCGATATCCATCAGCACCTGCGCGCCGATGCGGCGCACGGCGGTCTGGCCGCTCAGATCGCGCAGGGCCTTCTTGACCAGCGAACGGCGCGTGGTCGGGAACGGCGCGACCAGGCTCAGGTCCGGATCGGCCTCGGTGCCGGTCTGCGTGTGATGCCGCAGATGGTGCTGGCGGTAGCGCGGCACGTCGTTCCAGATCGGGCGTGCGCACAGCCAGTCGCCGATCCATTCGTTGAGCTGCGGCGTCCGGAACAGCAGACGATGCGCGGCCTCGTGCGCGAGGATCGCCAGCGCGAGCTGACGACCGCCGAGTACGAACACGGCGGCGAGAAAGGTCCACACCGACGGCCAGATCGCCAGCACGGCAAAGCAGGCGGCGATCGTCGCCCAGGTGGACAGCACCATCCACGCGCCGCGCAGGTCGGAGCGCGCGGTGAGGTGGGCGATCTGCTCGGGCGTGAACAGGTCGCGCGGGCGCAGGCGGGTGGTCGGGTTGGCGTCGTTCATGAGGGTGGTCCGCAGATCAATGCAGGGCCCGGGCGCCATGGGCGGCGCCGGTGGGCAGCGGCAGCTGGTGCAGTTGCCGCCAGATACGGTGGCCGAAATCGTCGAAACGCTGCACGGCGTCGACGAAGGCGCGGCGTGCGGCGATGTCGACGAGCGGCGCCGGCAGCCACGGATCGAAGACGAGCTGGCGGATCGCCTCGTTGCCGTGCAGATAGGCCTCGCGCGCGGCGACGTCGAGATCGAAGCCCGGTGCCCGCGCCATCCAGCGTTCCAGCGCGGTGCGTCGTTCGCGATACAGCCGGTTGAGCCGCTTGCCGTCCCACAGGGCGCGGGCGCGCGCCTCGCCCGCTGCGTCGAGGTCACGGACGACGAAGACCGCGGTGCCCTCGTCCAGTCCGAGCGCATGCAGGCGCTTGCGCACGCCGTCGACGCCGCCGGCGAGATTGTCGGGCCGCAGGTGCAGGCCGGGATCGAGCTCGCGCAAACCCAGCATCGCCAGCGCCCGTTCGTGTTCGTGCGGTGTCCTGCGTGCACCGCGCAGTCGCGGCGGCGCATGCACGGCGATCCACTCGCCGTGCCAGTCGTGCGTGCGCTGCTCGGCGTCGCGCCAGCTCGCGACTTCGCCGGCCAGCCCGGCGGCGGCCGGACCCAGGCGATAGCGGCCGCGCTCTGCGGCCTCGACCAGCCCGGCGGCCGACAGCCGCGCCAGGGCCACGCGCACGCTGTTTTCGCGAATGCCGAACAGCGCGCAGGCGCCGATGGCCTCGCGCGCGCCGAGCGTCGCGTCGTCTGCGGCCAGCAGGAGGTTGAGGATCAGCGATCGCGGTTTGGGTGGGTGCAAAGTCATTACAGAAATATGCGAGCTGACGGCATGGACAGAAATATTACACAAGACGATACTTGCCACAAAATCATGTAATGGAGAGTGCCCCATGTCCGAAGCCAGCGTCCTCGTCGAGCGGCGGGAGCCGCTCGTGGTGGTGACGATCAATCGCCCGCAGGCGCGCAACGCCGTCGACGGGCCGACGGCGCAGCAGCTCGCCGAGGCGTTCCGCGCCTTCGACGCCGACGACGCGCTGCGCGTGGCGATCCTTAC
The DNA here is from genome assembly GCF_003201205.1 of Sinimarinibacterium flocculans. Taxonomy (GTDB): domain Bacteria; phylum Pseudomonadota; class Gammaproteobacteria; order Nevskiales; family Nevskiaceae; genus Solimonas; species Solimonas flocculans. The sequence goes on along the minus strand of NZ_QICN01000002.1, from coordinate 498,460 downwards.
CGGCGCCGGCGGTCACTTCTGCGCCGGTGCCGATCTGAAGGCGCTGGGCACGGCGCCGGCACGCGCGAACCGCATCGACGCCGCCGGCGACGGGCCGATGGGGCCGTCGCGCCTGCACCTGTCCAAGCCGGTGATCGCGGCGGTGTCCGGCTACGCGGTGGCCGGCGGCATCGAGCTGGCGTGCTGGTGCGACCTGCGCGTGGCCGATGTCAGCGCGGTGTTCGGCGTGTTCTGCCGGCGCTTCGGCGTGCCCTTGATCGATGGCGGCACCGTGCGGCTGCCGCGGCTGATCGGCATGAGCCGCGCGCTCGACCTGATCCTGACCGGTCGCGCGGTCGACGCGCAGGAGGCCTATGCGATGGGCCTGGCCAACCGCGTGGTCCCCGCCGGGCAGGCGCTGGCCGAGGCCGAGAAGCTCGCGCTGCAGATCGCGGCCTTCCCGCAGCAGTGCATGCGCAACGACCGTGCGAGCGCCTACGAGCAGTGGGGCATGACCCAGGATGCGGCGATCGCCAATGAGTTCGAGCGTGGCCTGGCGACGCTGAAGTCGGGCGAGTCGCTCAGCGGCGCTACGCGCTTCGCCGGCGGCGACGGCCGGCACGGGAAGTTCTGAACGGTCCTGAGATCGCCCGTTCGGGCCGAGCGCCGCAGGCGCCGCCTGCGGTGTATCGAGGCCGGGGATGCCGGTTCGGCAAGTGCCGGTCTCGATACGCGTCCTGCGGACGCTACTCGACCCGAACGGATTGAGGTTGACGACGTCGCTGGAGGAGCGCACCGATGGACACACTGAACACCATGACCTACGCCGTCACCGGCCGCATCGCGCGCATCACGCTCAACCGCCCGGCGCGCGGCAACGGCATCACCCTGGACCTGCCGCGCGAACTCGCCGCCTGCGTCGAGCGCGCGAACCTCGATCCCGCGGTGCACGTCATCGCGCTGGCCGGCAACGGCAGCGGTTTCTGCGGCGGCTACGACCTGGTGGACAGTGCCGAGAAGCTGCAGATCGGCGAGGACGATGCCGCGCGGCCGCCGGGTTCGCCGCTGGACCCGCGCGTGCAGATGCGCAACCACGCGCCCGGCGAGACCTGGGACCCGGTGATCGACTACGCGATGATGTCGCGCAACGTGAAGGGCTTCATGAGCCTGTTCCACAGCGACAAGCCGGTGGTGTGCAAGGTGCACGGCTTCTGCGTGGCCGGCGGCACCGACATGGCGCTGTGCTCGGACCTGCTGGTGATCGCCGACGATGCCAAGATCGGCTACCCGCCGGCGCGCGTCTGGGGTTCGCCGACGACCTCGATCTGGTTCCATCGCATCGGCCTGGAGAAATCCAAGCGCCTGCTGTTCACCGGCGACTGCCTGTCCGGCAAGGAAGCGCAGGCGTGGGGGCTGGCGATCGAGTCGGCGCCGCCGGACCAGCTCGACGCGCGCTTCGAGGCGCTGCTCGAACGCATCGCGCGCATGCCGGTCAACCAGCTGGTGATGATGAAGCTGCTGCTCAACCAGAGCGTGATGCAGCAGGGCCTGCACACCACGCAGATCCTCGGCACGGTGTTCGACGGCATCACCCGGCACACCAAGGAGGGCCATGCCTTCCAGCAACGCGCCGCCGAGGCCGGCTTCAAGCAGGCGGTGCGCGAGCGCGACGAGCCCTTCGGCGACTACGGGCTGTCGACCTTCAAGGGCTGATCGGCCGCGTCGAGGCGCGCGGTCAGCGCGGTCAGCGCCACGTCGCAGGCCCGTTCGACCTTCAGGCGCAGCAGCGGATCGGCGCGGGTGCGGCCGAGGTTGATCGCGGCGATGGGCAGGCCGGCGTCCGCCGCCGCGCGGGCGAAGCGATAGCCGGACCAGACCATCAGCGAGGAGCCGACGACGAGCAGGGCGTCGGATTCGGCCAGCGCCTGCATCGCCGCGTCGACACGCTGCTGCGGCACGTTCTCGCCGAAGAACACGACATCGGGTTTGAGCAGTCCGCCGCAATGCGGACAGTCGGGCACGTCGAAATCGGTGAAGTCGGCGCCGTCGAGGTCGGCATCGCCGTCCGGTGCCATCGCGGCCTCGCGCCGGGACCAGCGCGGATTGCGCTGACGCAGCCGCTGCTGGAAGTCGGCGCGCGACGACTCGGTGCGGCAGCCGGTGCAGCGCAGGCGGTCGATGCGGCCGTGCAGGTCGATCACGCGCGTGCTGCCCGCGCGCTGGTGCAGGCGGTCGACGTTCTGCGTCAGCAGGCAGTGGACGCGGCCGGCGTGTTCGAGGGCCGCCAGCGCCGAGTGCGCGGCATTGGGGTGCGCCTGCGCCAGCATCGGCCAGCCGAGCAGGCTGCGCGCCCAGTAGCGTCGCCGCGTGGCGGGGTCACGCATGAAGGCCTGCCAGGTGACGGGCGGCGTGCGTTTCCAGGCGCCGTCGGCGTCGCGATAATCCGGGATGCCCGACGCGGTGCTGCAGCCGGCGCCAGTGAGCACGAACAGGCGCCGGTGGTCCTCGACGAAGCGGTGCAGGGCGGCGGCATCATCCATCGCGTCAGCATACCGGGGCGTGCCGGGCGCGAGGCAGGTGGCGGAAGACACGGGAGAGCGGCGTGAACAGGGCGATTCGTTTCGAGCGGACCGGTGGACCCGAGGTGATGGAATGGGTCGCGCACGCGCCGGGTGCGCCGGGCCCCGGCGAGGTGCGCGTGCGCCACCACGCGGTTGGCGTGAACTTCATCGACACCTATCACCGCGGCGGGCTGTATCCGGTGCCGCTGCCCAGCGGCCTCGGCTCGGAGGCGGCGGGCGTGGTCGAGACCGTGGGCGAAGGGGTCACGCAGCTGCGCGCGGGCGATCGCGTCGCCTATGCCGGCGGGCCGCTCGGCGCCTACGCCGAGTCGCGGGTGATGCCCGCCGCGCCGCTGCTCAAACTGCCGGACGGCATCGGCTTCGACACCGCCGCGGCAATGATGCTCAAGGGCCTGACCGCGCAATACCTGCTGCGCCAGACCTTCGTCGTGCAGCCGGGGCAGACGATCCTGCTGCACGCGGCGGCCGGCGGCGTCGGCCTGATTGCCGCGCAGTGGGCGCGCGCACTGGGTGCGACCGTCATCGGTACCGTGGGCAGCGACGACAAGGCCGAACTGGCGCGCGCACACGGCTGCGCGCACGTCATCAACTACCGGCGCGAGAACGTCGTCGAGCACGTGCGCGAGATCACCGGCGGGCGCGGCGTGCCGGTGGTCTACGACGGCGTCGGCAAGGACACGTTCTTCGCTTCGCTCGACTGTCTGGCCCCGCGCGGACTGCTGGTGTCGTACGGCAATGCCTCGGGCGCGGTGCCGCCGTTCGCACTGCTGGAACTGAGCAACCGCGGATCGCTCTATGTGACGCGGCCGACACTGGTGCATTACACCGCGACGCGCGACGCACTCGAAGCGGCGGCCGCGGAACTGTTCGATGCGGTTGCGAGCGGTGCGGTGCGTATCGAGATCGCCCAGCGCTATCCGCTGGCCGACGCCGCGATCGCGCACGCCGATCTGCAGGCGCGCAGAACCACCGGGTCCATCGTGCTCGACGTCTGACCTACGCCACGCGGATCAGGCCGGCGGGCCGGCGCGCGACGACACTGCCCTCCTCAACGAACGCGAGGAGAGTGGCATGACGAGGCTGGCAGGCAAGGTCGCGCTGGTGACCGGTGCGGGGCAGGGGGTGGGGCAGGGCATCGCGTTTGCGCTTGCCGCGGAGGGCGCGGCGGTCGCGGTGGCCGGGCGCACGAAGTCGAAAGTCGACACCACCATCGGTCAGATCAGCGATCGCGGCGGCAAGGCGCTTGCCGTCGAATGCGACGTCAAGGACGCGGATTCGGCAGCCGCCTGCGTCGAAGCCGTCGTCGCGCACTTCGGCAAGCTCAACATCCTCGTCAACAACGCGCAGGAAGTGGCGCTGGGCGCGCTCAACGACGTCAGCGACGCCGCGCTGATCGCCGGCTGGGAGTCCGGCCCGCTGGCGACCTTCCGCCTGATGAAGCTGTGCTATCCGCACCTCAAGGGCGACGGCGTGATCGTCAACTTCGGCACCTCCGCGGCCAAGCGCTGGGACGTGTCCGGCTACGGCGCCTACGCGGCGATCAAGGAAGCCACGCGCCAGCTCACGCGCGCCGCCGCCTGCGAGTGGGCGCGCGACGGCATCCGCACCAACGCGATCCTGCCGCTGGGCGACTCGCCGGCGATGGCGTGGTGGATGCGCGAGCGCCCCGAGGAATCCGCCGCGTTCATCGCCACTGTGCCGCAGGGCTACGTCGGCTCCTGCGAGCAGGACGTCGGCCGCTTCGTCGCGACGCTGTGCTCGGACGACTGCCGCTACATCAACGGCCAGTCGATCGGCGTCGACGGCGGGCAGGCCTTTCTCGGCTGAACCCGCCCGCCGCCGGCGCGCGCGGCAGGCGGTGCCGTCGCGCGTGCCGGCAGGGGCGGCGCCGTGCCCGCAGGGCTCAGCGGTCCGCGGCGTTCTCGCAGCTGACGTCAGGATTGAAGTCGGCGAACAGGCCCGCGGGATTCGCGCGGCCGATCCAGACGTGCAGCGCCCAGATGCGCTGCTGCTCGTTGAAGTGCAGCGCCTGGCCGAGGAACTCCGGCGGCTCGGCATAGGGCCAGTCGTCCTCGCCGATGATGTACTCCACGGCGACCAGCGCCATCGAGCCGTCGGCGTCCGGCACGTACAGCAGCACCTCGGGCCGCAGCAGCGTCAGGCGGCCGTCGTTGTCGAGCTGCGTCGGATTGCCGTAGTGGATGCCCATGCCGCCGAGCTCGGGCACTTCCACGCACTCGCTGAGCGCGACATTCCAGCCCGCCGCCTGCGCGACATCGAAGCTGAAGAACGGCGCGGCCGCCTGCCGCAGCCGCTCGACCTGCGCCTGCACGGCGCTGTCGGTCACCGCGTCCGCGGCGCGGCTGTCGCTGCACCCGGCCAGGCCCGCGCTTGCGAGCCCCCCGCAGAATGTGAGAACTATCGGGGCCAGCCGTCGCAGCGGCCGTGGGCAAACGGAAGTCATCGCGTGCATCTCCTGTGTTGAAAGTGGCGATGCGCAGCTTCCGGCCGGGGGCGGTGCGGCGCACGGACGCACGCGAACTCGCGTGCGGACTCATGCGAACAGGACCAGTGGCCGGCGACGGCCATCGCTGCGGCAGGGAGGCGGATCGGTGCAGCAGGAACGGCAAGGCGCGGTGACCGGCAGGGACGGTCAGTCCCCGCCGGGTGTCACGGAATTCCGGCAGTCGTTGCGCGGCGTGCCGGCGGCGCAGCGGCTCGAGACGGTCAGCGAGACGCTGTGGCGCAGCTGGCACCGCATCGACTTCGCCCCGCGTCCCGGCGAGCCGCTGCGTTCGGAGGTGGTGCTGCTGGGCCTGCCCGGCTCGCATCTGCAGCATGGCGAGATGAGTGCCGCGCAGCTCGTGCGCCCGGCGTCGGACGATCCGGAACTGGCCACGCTGATCTGCTACGCCTCCGGCACGCTGCAGGTCGAGAGCGGGCGCGAGGCGTTTGCGGTGTCCGGCGGCGACGGCCTGCTGTTTCCCGGCTGGCGGCCGCATCGCTTCACGGTGCCGTCGTCGCCCTACTTCTGCGTGGCGGTGCCGCGCGTCACGCTCGAGCCCCTGCTGGCGTCGCCCGGCGATGTGCGCCTGCAGCCGCTACGCGACCGCGCTTCCCTGCACGTGCTGCGGCGCTACCTGGCGTGGCTGGTCAGCGAGCCGGCGGCGCTGTCATCGCCGGCCCTGGCCCAGGCGGCGGCGCGGCATGTGCACGACCTGATCGCACTGGCGGTCGGCGCCAGTCGCGAGGCACGCCACGAGGCGTTGCGACGCACGGCGGGCGAGGTGCGGCTGGCGCAGGCCAAGGCCTATGTCGATGCGCAGCTGCCGCGCGCACGCGTGCCGGTGGCGGAGGTGGCGGCCCACCTGGGCGTGACCACGCGCTACGTGCAGCTGCTGTTCGAGCGCAGCGGCACCAGCTATTCGCGCCACGTGCTGGAGCAGCGCCTGCGCTACGCCCACCGCCTGCTCAGCCGGCCGTCGCCGGCCGCCGACATCACGCGCGTGGCCCTCGATGCCGGCTTCGGCGACCTGTCGTACTTCAACCGCCGCTTCCGCCAGCGCTACGGGGAAACGCCGTCGCAGCTGCGCGCCCGGGTGCTGGAGCGCGACTAGGGCTGCGCGCGCCCCTCTGCACCGTCGGCCAGCGCGTCGCGGTGCAGCCGTCCGGTGCGCACGCGCTGCGGATGGTCGCCGACCGGCACGCTGGCGATCTCCCGGGCAGTGTCGAAGTCGATCACGGCCACGCGGTCCTGCTCGCTGACCGAGACATAGCAATGCCGGCCGTCATGACTTTCGGTGGACCAGTACGGCTTGGCGCCGAGCGGGTCTTCCGAGAGCGTGACGATGTCGAAGTCGAAGCTCGCGCGGTCGACGATGGCGGCATAGCCCGACATCGTGCCGGCCACGCAGAGCTTGGTGCCCTGCGCGTTGATCGCCAGGCCGTGATGGGCAGAGTTGAGCTGGTACTTGTGGTACGGCAGCGCCTCGATCTCGTCCGGCACCGGCAGTTGCAGCGCGCGGGTGATCTTCTGCTCGGCGAGGTCGTACTCGAACAGGCCGTGGAAGAACGAGACCTGCAGGTAGAGGTGGCTTTCGTCCGGCGTGACGGCCATCGGCCGCACCGCGCTGTCGATCCACGGCATGCCGAAGGCTTCGAGCTTCTCGCCGATGTCGAAGCGTTCCAGCACCTCGTAGGTCCGGGCATCGACGATCTGTACCCAGCGGTCGCCCTTGATCCAGTCCAGCCACTTCGAGGTGGTCGGTACGAAGACCTTGCCGATGCTGGCGTGGTAGATGCGTTCGCCGTCCTGCGAGTAGTTGCTTTCGTGCGGCTGGTCGCCGCTGTCGAAGCCGCCGACGATGCGCCCCGTCTCGGTGTCGATCGCGTGGACCTTGCGCGCCGTGGATGCCGAGACCAGGAAGATGCGGCCGTCGGGGGAGATTGCCGCATGGTCGGCGCGATACCCCTCGACCGGGGTGCGCCAGACGATGTCGCCGCTGGCGACGTCGATGGCGATCACGTCGGCGAAGCTGGGCCGCGAGACGAACAGGCGGCGACCGTCGCTGGACGTGAACAGGTCATCGACGAACTGGTCGTGACCCTCGCCGATGAATTTGCGGATGAGCTGGAAGTACAGGGAGCGCAGCACGCTCGCCTCGATCTCGTCGATGCGCTCGGCCCGGTCGGGGACGATGTTGACGCGCTTGAGGACCTCGAAGCTGTCCGGGTCGAAGATGTCGGCGGTGCCGTCCCAGTTGTTGCCGACGACGACCACGTCGCGCAAGGCGCCGTCGTCCACCGCTGCCCCACCGTGTGTCGTTCCGTCCTGCGCCGTCGCGGCGCCGGCCCACAGCAGGGTGCAGCAGATCGCCGCGGCCAGCCGCAGGCCGATCGAATTCGGTGTCGGTCCCATCCTCGCTCCCCGTTCGCGCTGCCATGCAGCTTGCCGAAGCGGGGGGCGGGCATGCAAATGCCGGCACCGGGCGCGGCTCAGGCAGCGGCCTGGTGACGCGTGTGCATCGGCTGCGGCTGTGCCCGCTGCTGCGGCAGCAGCATCGGCTGCGGGCGCAGGGTCTCGTCGAGCGACTGCCGCATCTCGTCGCGGATCTGGCGCAGCGCCTCGTTGCCCTGCTCGGCGATGGCGCGGCCGACCGGTTCGCCGGTAGCGGCGCGGACGGCATCGCCGGCGAAGGCCGGGCCGGTGAGGCCGGCGGCGAGAACGGCGCCGGCGAGGATGAAACGAATCGCGGTCGTGCGGGTCTGCGTGAACATGGCACATCTCCTTGGGGCCTGCGGGGCCGGCATCGGCGCCGGAACGGGGTCCAAGTTAGGCGTCGGGGAGGCGACTTTCATGGCGCTGGCGAGGAGAAGTCGCGGAGAATGCGTGAATTTCACAAGCCACTGACGGGTCTGGGAAATATGGCGAGTTCCGACGAAGTTCCGACGCCGGGAACGGGGCCGACAGGCAGCCGTCGTCGTCCCGGCGTAGGCTGTGCGTCCGGATCTGCGCGGACGGGGGCGGAAAAGCGGTGAACACCTCACAGGACAGCGAAGGTGCCGGGGCGGCCGCGCTCTGGCACTTCGGCCGAGCCGAGTTTGACGAGGGCACGTTCGAGCTGCGCGTCGATGGCCGCGTGCTCGACGTCGAGCGCAAGCCGCTGGAGGTGCTGCTGTGCCTGCTGCGACACGGCAACGAGATCGTCAGCAAGGAAACGATCCTGGAGACGGTGTGGCCCGGCCGCATCGTCACCGAGTCGGTGCTGACCAAGTGCATCGCCAAGCTGCGCGACGCCCTCAAGGACGAGCGACAGACGCTGATCCGCACCCAGCACCGGGTCGGCTACCGCCTGACCGTGCCGGTTCGGGTCGAGGACTCGCGCGCCCATGCGGTGGAGCATCTGTCGGCGCCGGAGTCGACGTTTGCCGTCGTGCCATCTGCGCCCGCTGTCGAGCCGGTGGATGCAGTCGCGGCGCCGAAGGCGGCGCAGGCCGCGCGACGGCCGTACCTGCTCGGCGCGCTGGTGGTTGCCGGCGTGCTGGCGGTCGGGCTGGCCTTCGCGCTGCGCGACCGCGCAGCGCCGCCACCGGCGGAGAAATCGGTCGCCGTGCTGCCGTTTGCCAACCTCAGCGACGAGGCCGACAGCGCCTATTTCACCGAGGGGCTGCACGATTCCATCCTCACGCACCTGGCGCTGATCCAGGATCTGAGCGTGATCTCGCGGACCTCGGTGATGCAGTACCGCAACGGCGACCGCAACCTGCGGCAGATCGCGCGGGCGCTGGATGTCGCGCACATCGTCGAGGGCAGCGTGCAGCGCGCCGGCAACCGTCTGCTGGTCACCGCGCAGCTGATCGACACGCGCACCGACAGTCATCTGTGGGCCGGTCAGTTCGACCGCAGCCTCAGCGACGTCTTCACCGTCCAGGCGGGCATCGCCAAGCAGATCGCCGGCGCGGTGCACGCCCAGCTCACGCCGGAGGAGCAGCGCCGCATCGAGCGCGTTCCAACGACGGACACCGCCGCGTACGAGGCCTACCTGAGGGCTCTGGAGGTGGAGCGCCGCAGCTCGTCGACGCGCGCCGAGGTCGAGGCCGCGATCGGGCAGCTCGAGCAGGCGGTCGCGCGCGATCCGTCGTTCGCGCTCGCGCACGCGCTGATGTCCGGCCTGCACGACTCGCTCTACTGGGCCGGCAAGGACGCCAGCGACGAGCGGCGTCGCCAGGCCCGCGAGAGTGCCGAAGCGGCGCTGCGGATCGATCCCGGCCTGCCGGAGGCGCATGTGGCGATGGGACGCTACCTGTACCACGGCGAGCGCGACTACGGCGCGGCGATCAAGGTGCTCGAACACGCACGCGAGCTGGCGCCGGGCGGCGCCGAGGTCCCGTTCTGGCTCGGCGCGATCCATCGGCGCCAGGGGCGGTGGCAGGAAGCGGTGGCGAGCTTCGCCCGCGCCGCCGAGCTCGACCCGCGCAACGAGCAGGTGCTGATGGAGTATGCGTTCACGCTCACCGCGCTGCGCCGCTACGACGAGGCCGACCTCGTCTACGCCCGGCTCGAGGCGTTCGCCTCGCGGCCGGAACACATCCGCCTCAAGCGCGGCACGCTGCAGTGGATCGCCAGCGGCGACCTCGGGCCCCTGGAGCGCGCCCTCGACGCCTTCGGCGATGCGGCGATGACCGACTGCGATCTGGCAATGGCACACTGGGAGCTGTACGTGGTGCGCCGCCAGTTCGACGCCGCGGCGCAGGCGGCGATGTCCTGCGACGACAGTGCCGCACTGGCCAGTGACGCCGGCGGCATCCCCAACACCTTCTTCGCCGCAGTCGCCCGCTTCTGGGCCGGCGACGAAGCCGCCGCCCGGACCTTGTTCGAACAGGCCGGTGCCACGCTCGAAGCCCGCCTGCGCGATCGCGCCGACGAGCCTGCGGCGCGCCTCAGCCTGGCCCACGTGCTGCTCGTCGTCGGCGAGCGCGAGGACGCCATGGCACAGGCGCAGCGCGCACTCGACGAGCTGCCGCTGTCGCTGGACGCCGTCAGTGGCGCCTTCGTGATGAAGATGGCGATCGGCTTCTACTCCGTGGCCGGCGAGACCGAACGTGCCCTCGGCCTGTTGCGCCGTTCGCTGGAGATGCCTGCCGGCGAGCACGCCCACGCCGCCCGGCTCAACCCGGTCTACGATCCGCTGCGCAGCGATCCGCGCTTCGAGGCCCTGATGGTGCAGCACGGCGCCTGAGCGCGCCGGTACCTGCCCAGTTCGGACGAGGACAGCCCGCGTCACGGGCGCGAGAGTGCGACGGCCACCCGCCCAGGAAGCCGCATGTCGCACGCGCCGCCACCGCTTCGCGCCTTCACGCCCGTCCAGATCGGCCCGCTGCGGCTGCGCAACCGCTTCATCAAGTCCGCGACCAACGAGGGCATGGCCAAGACCGGCAAGCCGTCGCGCCTGCTGATCGAGCATCACCGCGCGATCGCCGCCGGCGGTGCGGCGATGACCACCGTGGCCTATTGCGCGATCAGCGCCGACGGTCGCACCTTCGAGGAGCAGGTCACGCTGGACGATGCCAGCATCCCGCATCTGCGCGCGCTCACCGACGCCGTGCACGTCGAAGGCGCTGCGGCCTGCGCGCAGATCACGCACGGCGGGGCCTTCACTTTCGTGCCCGAACTGACGACGAAGTATCCGCTCTCCGCCTCCGGCGGCTTCAACGCGGCCGGCGTGATCAGCGGGCGGCTGTTCAAGACCGCGATGACGCGCGCCGACATGCTGCGCATCGCCGACGAGTTCGTCGCCGCGGCGCGCCGGGCGCAGCAGGCGGGCTTCGATGCCGTCGAGATCCACATGGGCCATGGCTATCTGCTCAGCCAGTTCATCTCGCCGAAGTACAACCGCCGCCGTGACGAATGGGGCGGGGCGGCGGCGCAGCGCGCGCGCTTTCCGGCCGAAGTGCTGCGACGTGTGCTCGACGCCGTCGGCGACCGCCTCGCCGTCACCTGCAAGATCTGCGTGACCGAGGGCTTCAAGGGGGGCGCTACCGCCGATGACGCCGTCGAGGTCGCGCGCATGCTGGAGCGCGAGGGCGCCCATCTGCTGGTGCTGTCCGGCGGCATGAACGTCGAGGCGCCGTGGGCGATCTTCGGCAGCAACATGCCGGCTGCCGCGGTCGAGACGATCCAGAATCCGGTCGTCAAGCTCGCCACGCGGATGATGCGGATATGGGAGCCCAAGGTCGCCTTCCGTGAGCTGTATTTCCTCGAACACTCGCGCCGCGTGCGTGCTGCGGTGACCTTGCCGCTGGCCTACCTGGGCGGCGCCAAGTCGCTGGCGGGCATCGAGTCGGTGCTCGCCGAGGGCTTCGACTGCGCGGTCATGGGTCGCGCCCTGATCCACGATCCGGAACTGGTCAACAAGTTCCGCGACGGTCGCGCCACCGTCTCCGGCTGCACCGCCTGCAACGAATGCGTCGCGATGATGTACACCGAAGCGGGCACGCACTGTGTGCTGCGGCCGCCGCCGGACGTCGCGCTCAATCGCGAGCCGGCGGTACCTTGATGACCGGCCGATGAGCCTGTTGGAACGATTGCCGCTGCGCCTGTTGATCCGCGACCTCGCCATCGGTGCGCTGGCGGTGGCGGTCCTGCAGGCGAGCCACGCGCTCGATGGCGGCGACTTCGCGGCCCGCTGGCCGCTCGCGGCGCTGGCCGGCGTGCTGCTCGCACTGGCCGGCTACCTCGCGCACGAGTGGGGGCACCTGCTCGGAGCGCTCGCCAGTCGCAGCCGTGTCGAACTGCCGGCCGGTCTCGCGACCGTGTTCCTGTTCAAGTTCGACATCGGCGCCAACGACCGGCGCCAGTTCCTGTGGATGTCGGCCGGCGGCTTCGTCGCCAGCGCGCTGATCGTCGCCCTGTACTTTGGCCTGCTGTCCTTCGGGCGCCCCGCGGACGCGATCGCACTCGCACTGACCGTGCTCGGTGTGCTGGCAACGGCCGTGCTCGAACTGCCGCCGGCCTGGCGGGTGCTCCGCGGCGACGCGCTGCCGCGCAGCGGCCCTGCCTTCGTGGACTCGCGCGCAGATCCGGGCTGAGCGTCAGCCGGCGGGCGGCGCGCGCAGCCGGGTGCCGATCACTGCAAGTGATCCGCCGACGACAACGCCGATGGTGTTCGCAACAATGTCGGCCCACTCGAAGCTGCGCCAGGGCAGCCGGTCCTGGACCAGCTCGATGACCACGCCGAAAGCGATCATCGCCAGCGACGCCGCCAGGCGGCCGCGCGTGTGCCGCTGTCCGAGCACCGCCAGCAGGCCGAGCACGAGATAGCAGCCCAGGTGGACCAGCTTGTCGGTATAGCCCGGCAGCTCGGGCGTCTGCGGTACCGGCACCAGCGCACTCGCGCCGACGGCGGCGACAGCGATGACCCACAGGGCTTTGATCAGGGACATGGGAAACCCGGACGGTCGGTGTTGAGGAACGGGCAATGCCCGCGCCGAAGCAAAAAGGCGTGATCCTGATCCGGCCGATGTCAGCCGATGCCGGTTCGCCTTCGCTGCGGTCGTGCAAGTGTGACCGCAATCCCATTTCAGGGTTGTCGCAGGCGCCTCGTCCGCTATTCTCGGCCTTGCCGGACGTCGCACGTTACGAGGGGGCGCCAAGGCGGGCTTCGAGCCCAAGGGGGGCGCAGCTAAGAGACGTATCACGCCGGGCTCGTGGCCAGCCGTCGCGGGTGGCCGTCATTCGAAGAAGTAGAAAAAGAAGAGGGTGTGATGAGTCCAAATCAGAAGCGAACAGCGCCGCTGTTGGGCGCAGCCGTGGTATTGGCCGCAGCGTGTGGCGGGGGTGGTGGAGGGGGGACGACAGAAGAGCCCATACCTCAGGAAATCCTGCTGACGATTTCCGGAAAGATCGTCGGTCCCGCGCCGTCCGGCGCGGAAGTCACGGCGCGGATCGGCGATGTCGAGGTGACGACGGAGGCGGCGGAGGATGGCGCCTACTCCCTTGAACTTGCGGTCGACGAGGCGCTGAGCAGTGCGCTCGTCACGCTCGCCGGCAAGTTCACCGGCGATCAGTCCTTCGTCGAAATGCTCAGTCAGCTCGGCAGCGTGTCCGACCTTCAGGCGCAGGCCGGCGAGGACGACAGCCTCTCGCCCGACGAGAACATCCGCACGAACATCAGCAGCCTGAGTACGGCCGAGGCGGTGCTGCTCGACGAGGCAGCGGGCGGCGGCGGCAAGGGTGCGATCGGCAACGGTATCGATGCGGCCGAAGCACTGGAGTTGGCCGCCATCCTCGAACTGGCAGCCACCGACCCCGATGCCTTCGCGCTGCCGCAGGGAACGGACACGACGCTGGCACTGGCCCGGTCGCGCGATGGTCGCGCGTCGTTCGCCGCTGCCGTGGAGGAGACCGATCCCAAGTCGCTTGAGAATGCGCGGCGGGCGCTGATCGTCAATCCCGACGTGGTCGGCGCGATCACGGCCTCCGATGTGCCGAACGTCCTGCTGTCCGCAGTGCTGCAGGTCGGTGGCGAGTTCCCGTTCAACTTCTTCGATCTGGTCACCGGCATCGAGTTCGACGAGGAAGGTCGGGGCCGTTTCTTCAGTTCGCGCACGAACCGTGGCATCAGCTGGACGTTCGCCGACAACCGGGTCCGGGTGACCTACGACGAACCGCAGCTGACGTTCGGGGACGAGCTGGTCGACTGCGACGGTGACGGAACCCCGACGCGCGAGCAGGGCGTGGTCACGGATGACGGCTTCGAACTGGTCATCCTGTCGCCGACGGCGATCAGTCTGAGCATCACCGGCACGCTGGCGTTCCCGGAGTGCCCGGCCGTGCCCGAGGAGACCGTGACCTCGACGGGTGCCCTGACGGTCCTGAACCAGAGCAACACCGGCGGCTTTGTCGAGGCGGACATCGCCGGCGCGAGCTTCGTCGCGCCGGTGCGGATTCCCAACGGCGAGACCGACAGCGGGGCATCGCTGTTCCAGGCAGAGCTTCTGAACTTCTCGGCCAACGGAACCGGCTCCGGTACCTACCTGATCGATGCCTTCGACTGGACGATCGAGGACGGCACGCTGACGCTGACCTATGCCGACGGTGTCAACGTGCGCTACCGGACGGTCGCCTCCATCGACGCCGTGGCGGCCGGTGTGCTCGTCGATTCCGGCGCCGGTATCGACCGGCTTGCCGAGATCGACTTCGGTTTCGAGGCCGATCCCGCTGCAAGCATCGATCCGCTGGACGTCGCCGGGCAGTACTTCCAGTTCGGCGTCGGCGAGGAGAACGGCGGCGACCCGCGGCTCAAGGGGTTCCGCTTCGTGCTCCAGGCGGACGGCAGCGGCTCGCAGGCAACCGATTTCGTCGACGAGAACGGCGAAGTCGTCGACGCCGCACTGCCGCTGCGCTGGGTGGCCGAGGGTGGCGAACTGCTGATCACCCGGTATCAGGACGGCGACTCCGGCGCGCCGTGCGACCCGCCGGCAACCGGCTGTCAGCTCGTGGACGAGCGCAGACTGGTGGCGGTCAACGAAGATGGCGAGCGCTTCTACCTGCTGGAGTTCCGTCAGCGCTACGCGGGCGGTGTCGTCAATGGCCCCGCCACGACGGTCGCCCGCTTCTACGACCGCGTGCCGCTGGCGGCCAAGAACGGCTTCGTCCTGCCGGCGCCGGCCTTGCGTACGCCAGCGCCCGGGGCGCTGCAGCACCTGCACTGAGGCGGCTGACCGCGCCCCGCACCGCATTTCGCGGTGCGGGGCGTTTTTGTTGCGCGATCGTGGAACGGCCGGTCGCGACCGACGGAGGCCTGGGCCGGCTCAACGGCATCAAGTTCGGCCCGTCGGGGCCGCTGCAGAACCGACACTTGCCCTCCGGTGGATTCATGGCGGCACACAGCGTGAGAACGGTGCTCGAAGCCGTCGCCGAGGTTTCGGCCGAGCGCGACCTCGACGCCTTGCGCGGCAGCCTGCTGCAGACGACCGCCGAGGTGCTCGACTGCGACGGCGCGGCGTTCTGGGAACTGCCGGGCGAGGGCGCTGCACCTGCGCTGCCACCGTTCGGCGTGGCCGTGACGGCGCCGACGCTTGAGCAGCTGCGCGCCGGTTCGGCGGTGGACCTGCACGATGCCGATGGCGCCTGCGTGAGCCTGTTTCCGCTGGCGCGTGGCGAGGTGCTGGCCATCCGCACCTGCGGCGATGCGACGCGGCCGGACGACGCGCGCGTCGCGCAGGCCATGCTGCGGCTGTACGCCAACTTCGCCGATCTGATCGCCGCGTCGGAGCAGGACCGTCTGACCGGGCTGTTCAACCGCCGCAGCTTCGATGCCCAGCTCGCACGCGCCGCCGAGGCCTGTCTGCCGGCGGCGCTGCGCGAGCGCCGCGGCGACGGCGAGACTGCCGGACGCTGGCTGGTGCTGTTCGACGTCGATCACTTCAAGCGTATCAACGACCGCTTCGGTCACCTCTACGGCGACGAGGTGCTGTTGCTGCTCGCGCAACTGCTGCGACGTCGTTTTCGCGGCGACGACCGCTGTTTCCGCTATGGCGGAGAGGAGTTCGCGGTGCTGCTGGCGCCGACCGAGGAGGCCGGCGCGCGGGCGGCGGCCGAGCGTCTGCGTCGCGACGTCGAGAGCCAGTCGTTCGCGCGTGTGGGGCAGGTGACGATCAGCCTGGGCGTCGCGCGCCTGCGCCCGGGGCTGGGGCCGACCGACGTGATCGATCTGGCCGACCGCGCCCTGTACGAGGCCAAGCACGGCGGGCGCAACCGTTGCGTGTTCGCGGGCGACGCGGGTGACGGCGATGCACCGGCGATGGCGCGCAGCTTCGGCGAGGTGGAACTGTTCTGAGGTGGAACTGTTCTCGAGCGGCGTGCCCGCGCGTTCAGCGCCGGGCTTCGAGAATGCGCACGCGATCACCGCCGCGGGTCTTGGCGATCTCGCGCGTTTCCGGCAGATCGCGGGTCCGGTGCAGGGTCACGTGCGCGAAGCCGTGGCCGCGCAGCCGCTGACCGGCCTCGTCGGCCGAGCGGAAGTGAACGTGCATGCGGCCGCGCACGAACACCTGCAGGATGCCGCCGAAAGCGGCCATCGCCGCGTTGCGGTTCTCCTGCATGAGATACAGGTCCGAGAGGTACAGGCCCGCCGGGAAACCCGCGAGCACTTCGGCGATGCGATGCCAGACGGCATCGGCGTCGCGGGGCGACAGATAGTTCATCAGGCCTTCGGTGATGATCGCCGTGCCCTGTGCCGGATCGAGGGTGGCCGCGACCGCCGCCAGCGACTGAGGTCCGTCCTCGACCAGGGCGTCGAGTTCCATGACGCGATGACGCTCACCCAGCAGTCCTGCCGCGCCCAGCAGGCGGCGCTTCTCGGCGGCCATCGCCGGCAGGTCGGTTTCGACGTAGCCAAGGCGATCGCCGAAGCGCTGGCGCAGACGCCAGCCGCGCGCCGACAGGCCGGCGGCAATCTCGATGACCTGGGTGATGCGCCCCTCCTCGATCGCCCGCGACAGCACCGCATCGATCCCGACGTGGCGGGCGAGCATCAGCGCCTCCAGCGAGATGCCGCTGAGCGTCCGGGCCATGCCGGTGAGCATGCGGAACCCGCGGTCCAGCCGCCGACCCTGCGGCGTGACCAGCGCCACGTCGGACAGGCCGAGCCGGTACCAGAGATAGCCGGTCGCGTGCGCGGTGGGGCTGACGCGCGCGGTCCTGCCGCCGGTCGTCATACGCCGGGGGCGCCGGGAAAGCCCACGTAGTACTGGCCGCAGAGCATGCCGCCGTCGACGGCGATTTCCGCGCCGCACAGGTAGGAGGACTCGTCGCTGGCCAGGAACAGGCTGGTGTACGCGACTTCCACCGGCTCGCCGACGCGCTGCATCGGCACCATGCCGTAGCGCTTGTTGACCTCGGCCTTGGCTTCCGCATAGGGGTTGCCCATGGCGGTATCGATGCCGCCGGGATGCACCGAGTTCACGCGAACGCCCTTGTGGCCGAACTCCATGGCTGCGGCCTTGGTGAAGCCGCGCACCGCCCACTTGCTTGCGTTGTACGCGGACAGGCCGTTCGCGGCCTTCATGCCGTCGACCGAGGAAATGTTGACGATCGAGCCGCGGCCGCGTTCGGTCATGCGCGCGCCGACCAGCTTGGTGCCGAGGAAGCAGCCGACGAGATTGACGTCGAGCACGCGCTGGAACTCGGCCCGTGCGGTCTCGGCGATGGTCTTGAACATCAGGATGCCGGCGTTGTTGACCAGCACGTCGATCGCGCCGAACGAGGACTCCGCGGTCCCGATGAGCTGCTGCCAGCTCGTCTCGTCGGTCACGTCATGGCGCACGAAGCGCGCCGAGTCGCCGATCTCGGCGGCGAGCGCGGCGCCGTCGGCGTCGAGCAGATCGGCGATGACCACCTTCGCGCCTTCAGCGGCGAACAGCCGCGCCGTTGCCGCGCCCATGCCGCGTGCGCCGCCGGTCACGATCGTGACCTTGTTCTGCAGCCGGCCCATGTCGTCTCCTCGCTGGTCGGGTCCGCGCGATCATGCGCAGCCGCCGGCCTGCGAGGCTTCGTCCGAACGAACGACGGTTCCGCGACAGGCTCGTCCTTCCGGGTGAGGCTGTGCCCCCGTCCGGGTTGCCACGATACGGCAGCCCGGTGCGGCCGGGCCCACCCGATAACGACACCAGGAGCAAGCCAGGTGCGACAGGAGAACCCGATGCGGCTGCGGCCGCTGGCCCTCGCGGCCCTTTGCGCGTATGGAAGCGGCGTCGCGGCCCAGCCCGCCGAATCGGCGGACCCGGCGGAAGCGCGGCGTGCCCCGACACAGATCGAGGAGATCGTCGTCACCGCGCAGCGCCGCGAAGAACGGCTGCAGGACGTGCCGCTGGCCGTGACGGCATTTCCGGAGGACCAGATCGAGGCGCGCGGCATCGACGACGTCGGCGATCTCAATGCGCTGGCGCCGGGCCTGCAGATCAGCCGGACGCCGTCGAACACGACAATCTCGCAGGTGACGATCCGCGGCATCAGCCAGATCAATCCGGCGATCTACTGGGACCCCGCCGTCGGCATCTATGTCGACGGCGTCTACATCGGCAAGGCCCAGGGCAGCATCTTCAACCTCGTCGACCTGTCGCGCATCGAAGTGCTGCGCGGCCCGCAGGGCACCCTGTACGGGCGCAACACGCTGGCCGGCGCGATCAACCTGGTCACGCGCTCGCCCAGCGGCGAGTTCGGCGGCGAGGCCAGTCTGGAGATCGGCAACTACAACGCCTTCGTGCAGCGTGCGTCCGTGGACCTGCCGAGAATGGGCATCGCCAGCATCTCCATCGGCGCGCGCAGCGAGCAGCGCGACGGCTGGATCGACACCCCTTCGTCGGCCTCGGTGCCGCAGCTCAACGACCGCAGCAACCGTGGCCTGCGCATCGCCGCGGACTTCGATTTCAGTCCCAGCCTGCTCGGCGAGTACCGCTTCGACCAGTCGCGCGTCGACCAGACCAACAACTTCACGCAGCTCTACCGCATCGAGATTCCGTTCCTGCAGCCGTTCGCTTCGCGCGAGCGCCTCGAGAGCGCTAACGTGGACGCACCGTCCTTCGAGCGTTCGCAGGTGCAGGGTCACTCGTTCACCCTGAGCTGGAATGTCGGCAACGGACTCGAGATCAAATCGATTTCCGGCTACCGCCGGCTCGACTGGAACGACTCGCTCGATCTCGACGGCTCGCCGCTGCCCGTGGTCTGGACCCAGCGATTTACGGACTACGAGCAGATCTCCCAGGACCTGCAGCTGCTGGGCGGCTTCGATCGCGGGAACTACGTCGCCGGTCTCTACTACTTCGGCGACGACGGCCAGACCAACAACCCGCAGAGCTTCTTTGTCCTCGATCCCAGCAGCGACGCGTATTTCGATTCGCGCTACGGCACCAAGACCGGGGCCTGGGCGGCCTACGGCCAGGTGGACTTCCGGCCGGTCGAGCGGCTGACGCTGACCGCCGGCGTGCGCTACACGCGTGAGAAGAAGGAGATCGAGCGTGCCTTCGGTCTGCGTGCGGACCCGGCCGACCCGTTTTTCTACCTGATTCCCGAGGGCACCGAGGCGTCCGAGACCTTCGACGCGACAACGCCGACGTTCTCGGCCGCGTGGCGTTTCAGTTCGCAGCTCAACGTCTATGCCCGGTACGCCGAGGGCTTCAAGAGCGGTGGCTTCAACGGCGAATTCAGCCAGCCGCCGAGCGGCGACCCCAACGAGGACATCAGCGAGCTGATCGCACTCAACATCGCCGAGACGCAGACGCCGTTCAAGCCGGAGAAGCAGCAGTCGTTCGAGATCGGCCTGAAGTCGAGCCTCGCCGATGGACGCCTGATGCTCAATGCCGCGGCGTTCCACAACTCGCTCGACGATTTCCAGGCATCGATCTTCCTCGGCAGCGGCGCCGCCGCCACCGTGGTGCGCAATGCCGGCGAGGCGACGATCCAGGGCATCGAGCTCGAAGCGGCGCTGCGGCTCGGCAGCACGATGCTGATGGCGAACTATGCGTGGCTCGATCCGGAGTACGACGAGTTCATCGATGGCGGGGTCAATGTCGCCGACAACCGCGCCTTCGTGCATGCGCCCGAGCACAGCTTCAACCTCGCGCTCGACAGCGAGCTGCTCCGTCGCGATTGGGGCGCGGTGCGCGCCGTGGTCGACTATGCGTGGACCGACGACTTCTACACCTATCCGTATCAGCTCGAGGTCACCAATCCCGGCCTGCAGCTTGCGCGCGACTCGCAGGTCGACGCGCACGGCGTGCTCAACCTGCGCCTGGCCGTCACCGACGTGCCGCTCGGCGCGCGCGGCAGCGGCGAGATCGCGCTGTGGATGCGCAACGCGCTCGACGACGACACCGCGACCAACTTCATCGACTTCGGCCCGGGCTTCGGCAGCCTGACGATCGCCAACTTCGAGGAGCCGCGCACCGTCGGCATCAGCGGCGTGGTGCGCTGGTAGCGTCATCCGGGGGCAGCAGGGGAGCGGTGCCCGGTCGTCGGGGGGCGGCCGGGCACGCTTTTTCTGCAGACCGTCGGCGGCGGGGCGATGCCCGCGCAGGCACCCGACCATCCACGGCCGAGTTCATGCACAATGCCGCCGTCCATCATCGACTGGGGGAGTCCGTCATGCCGCACGCCTTTCGCCTCGCCGCCGTCGCACTCGCGGCCGGTGTGTTGTCGCCCGCCGCCGTGGCGAACGACAAGTTCCAGCGCATCGAGTTCTTCGGCTCCTATGCCCAGCTCGAATCCGACGGCATCGCCGAGGACTTCGATGGAATCGGTGGCGGCCTGCGGGTGGTGGGAGGACAGCGCGTCGGATTCTTCGGTGACTTCCAGGGCGAGTACGTGCCCACCGAGATCGACGGCGGCGGCGCCGATCTCGATTTCGAGAACTATCGTGCCGGTGCGGGCTGGGGCTTTCCGGCGGGCCCGGTCGGCTTCTTCCAGGTCAAGGCCGAGTACGTGTCGCTGCGCACCAAGCTCGAGAGCGGCGGGGTCGAGGTCAAGGAGAACGGCTACGGCGTGCACCTGCAGTTCGAACAGGACCTCGCCTACGACTTCGGCGTCCACGCCTCGCTCGGCTACCTTGACGTTGACGATGCCGACGGCACCGAGTACGTGATCGGCTTCCACTGGGTGCCGGACGTGTTCGGCTTCTTCGCCCAGCTGCGCTGGGACGATCTGAACGTCGACGGCGGCGGCGAGCTCGAGATCCAGACGGTTCGCGCGGGGTTTCGCGTCCCGTTCTGAGCGCGCGTCGGGCGCCCCCTGGCGCCACCGCTACTCGTCGTCCGCGGTGTCCGCCGCGCTGCCCAGCAGGCGCTCGCTGTCTGATTCCGGCAGGGCCTGGACGGTCTTGAGCCTGCGCGTGATCGCGCGTGTGCGCACGCCGGTGTTGTCGAGCTGGTTCGAGGCCTCGTCGAGCTTCTTGCGCACCTTGTCGAGCACGTCGCCGAACTTGTCGAACTCGGTCTTGACTGCGCCGAGTACCTGCCAGACCTCGCTGGAACGCTTCTCCAGCGCCAGCGTGCGAAAGCCCATCTGCAGGCTGTTGAGGAAGGCCAGCAGGTTGGTCGGGCCGGCGACGGTCACGCGATGCTTGCGCTGGATGTCCTCGAACAGCCCGGGCCGGCGCAGAATCTCGGCGTAGAGACCCTCGACCGGCACGAACAGGATCGCGAAGTCGGTGGTGTGCGGCGGCGACAGATACTTCTCGGCGATGGTCTGGGCTTCGGCGCGGATGCGGCGTTCGAGCGCCAGCGCCGCCGCCGCGGCGGCCTCGGGGTCGGCCCGCTCCTGCGCATCGACCAGCCGCTCGTAGTCCTCGCGCGGGAACTTGGCATCCACCGGCAGCCACACCGGCGTGCCCTCGTCGCTGCGGCCGGGCAGCCGGATCGCATACTCGACGCGCTCGCCGCTGCCGGGCTTGGTGGCGATGTTCGCCGCGTACTGCTCGACCGTGAGCACCTGTTCGAGCAGCGCCGCGAGCTGCACCTCGCCGAAGATGCCGCGCGACTTGACGTTGGTGAGCACGCGCTTGAGGTCGCCGACGCCGGAGGCCAGCGTCTGCATCTCGCCCAGTCCCTTGTGCACCTGCTCGAGCCGCTCGCTGACCAGCTTGAACGACTCGCCGAGACGCCGTTCGAGCGTTTCGTGCAGTTTCTCGTCGACGGTGCGGCGCATCTGCTCGAGCTTCTCGGCATTCTCCTGGCGCAGCGTCTTCAGGCTTTCCTCGACGCCGGTGCGCAACGCCAGTCCCTGTTGCGCCTGCTGCTCGCCGAATTTCGCCAGTGTCTCCGACTGCTCGCGACGTCCGGCACGCGCTTCTTCGAGAAACAGTTGCAGGCGTTCGCCCAGCTCCTGGCGCTGCCGCGCCGCCGCGTCGGCATGATCGCGGCGTTGTTGCGCCGCATCTTCGCGGACGACACGCTCCAGGCGCTCGAGATCGTTCTGCAGGGCCTGACGCAAGGCCTCGCCACGCTCGCGCGACGGCAGCAGCCGCAGCAACAGCGCACCGACCACGGCGCCCAGCGCCGCCGCCGCAGCCATCCACATCAGGTCGAGATCCATGACGCATTGTACGTCGCGTGCCGGGACCGCCCGCCGCCCCGATCGCCCCGCTGTTCGGGCCGTGCTATGCGTCGGCGGGATGCAGGCGTAGGCTGTTCACGAAACGAGACCGGAAGACGGCAGTGACGGGAGATCTGCTCCGCGAACTGACCAACAACGTGGCTCCGCTGCTGGGGCTGGTCATCCTGCACAGCGTCCTGCTGTCGCGGTTGCAGCGGCGCGAGCGCGTCGTGGAGGCCTTGTTCGGCGCGCTGTTCGGCGCGGTCGCCGTTCTCGGCATGACCTTTCCGTTCGAGCTGCATTCCGGGACGATCTTCGACGGGCGCACCGTCGTGCTCGCGCTGGGGGCCTTCTTCGGCGGGCCACTGGTCGCCGCGATCGCCGCGTTGTGTGCAGGGGCCTACCGCGTCTGGCTCGGCGGCACCGGCATGTGGGTGGGGCTGGGGACCATTGCCACGGCGGCGGCGTTCGGACTCGCCGGCCGCGTGCTGCTGCGGCGCCAGGACCAGCGGCCGCGCTCCGGCAGCTTTCTCACGCTGGGTTTCTGCGTCCACCTCGCGGCGCTGCTGTGGATGCTGCTGCTGCCCGCCGGTCTGCGTGCGCAGATGCTGGCCGAGGTCGCGGCCGCCTACCTCGTCGTGCTGACCTTGTCGACCTGGGTCTTCGGGCACGCGTTCCAGGTCAACGTCAGCCGGCTCGATGCCCTGCGCGAGGCGGAGGAGGCCGAGGGCCGATTCCGCAGCCTGGTCGAAGGTTCGCCGATGGGTGTCTACGTCGTGCAGAACGGCCGCATCACCTACGCCAACGCGGAGATGGCACGCATGTTCGGTCGCGTCGACGGGCAGTTGGCCGGTGTCTCCGTGGAGGACATCGTCGTTCCCGAGGAGCGGCTGCGCGTGCGCGTGCAGGTGCGTGCCGCGCTGACCGGCGTGGGGCAGTTCGCCGGACTGCAGTTCCAGGCCCTGCGCGCCGACGGGTCGCAGTTCCGCGCCGAGATGTTCGGCAGCCGGACCCGGCGCGAGGGGCGCATGGCCATCGTCGGCATGCTCATGGACGTCACCGAGCGCGAACGCGACGCACGCCGGCTCGCACGCAGCGAACGCCTGTTGCGCCAGGCCCAGCAGGCCGGCCGCATCGGCAGCTACGTGCTCGACGTGGTTCGCGGCCGCTGGACCACCTCCGAAGTGCTCAACACCATCCTCGGCGTCACCGAGGAGATGCCGGACACGCTGGACCAGTGGTTCGCGATGATCGCCCCCGAACATCGCACGAAGATGATGGCCGAGGGGCAGCGCATCCTGCGCGAGGAAAGTCATTTCAGCCACGAGTACCAGATCGTCCGGCCGAAGGATGGACGCAAGCGGTGGGTCAGCGCCTCCGGCGAGGTCGAACGCGATGCCGAGGGGCGTCCGCTGCGCGTGGTCGGCGTCATGCGCGACATCACCGACCGCAAGTTCGCCGAGCAGGCGCTGGAGCGCAGCGAGGCCCTGCACCGACAGGCGCAGCGGGTGGCACGGCTCGGCCACTGGGAGATGGACCACGCCAGCGGCACCCTGACCCTGTCGGAGCAGACCTACCTGCTCTGGGAGCGCGACCGCTCGCAATGGCAGGCCAACTACCGCAGTTTCCTGGCGTCCCTGCACCCGGACGACCAGGAGCGTGTCGACTGCAGCTTCGCCGCTGCACTGGTCCGGCGCGAGCCGTTCGTGGAGCAGTACCGCCTGGCGTTTGCGGACGGCCGCATCCGTCACATCGAGACGCACGGCGAAACCACCTACGCGCCCGGCGGGCACCCCCTGCGCACCATCGGCACCGTGCAGGACGTCAGCGAGCGCATCGCGGCCCAGGCCGATCTGGCACGCGAGCTGGCGAACACGCGGATGATGCTGGAGACGATGACCGACGGCTACATCCGCACCGATGTGGACGGCCGCATTCTCGACACCAATCCGGCGTACTGCCGCATGCTCGGCTATGGCCGCGACGAGATCGTCGGACGCAAGGTCTCCGACTTCAAGGCGCCGGGCCGGATCGACGAAGTCCCGGCGCGGATCGGCCAGATCCTCGCTGCAGGCCAGGCGCGGTTCTCCACGCGGCACCGGCACAAGGGCGGGCAATACATCGACATCGAGGCCAGTGCGGTGGCCCTGCCGGATGCGCATCCGCCGCAGCTCTACGCCTTCTTTCGCGACGTCACCCTCGAGCGTCGCGCGGAGGCGCACTACAAGGAACTGGTCAACCGCATTCCGGCCGGCGTCTTCCGCTATCGGGCCCGCGCCGGCGGCGGGCACTTCGAGTACCTCAGCCCGGCCTGTGCCGAGTTGCTCGACGTGGACCTGGCCGATGCCCTGCGCGATCCGGCTGCCGTGTTCGGGCGCCTCGGCATCGCACCCGGAGCCCACTTCGACAGGCCGGCGGGTGACGACGAGGCGCAGACTGCCTTCGCCTGGGAGGGCCGGCTGACGGGGACGCCGTCCGACCGGTGGCTGCAGGTGGAGGCCGGATCGAGCGTCGACGATGACGGCGACCGCATCTGGCACGGCATCGTCAGCGACGTGACGGTGCGCCAGCAGTTGCTCGAACGGTTGCGGCTGGATTCCGCGGTGATCGCCAGCACCTTCGAGTCGATCATGGTCACCGAACTCGACGGCACGATCATCTCCGTGAACCCGGCGTTCGCAGAGATCACCGGCTATCCGCCCGACGAGGTCATCGGGCGCACGCCCAGCGTACTCAAGTCAGGCCGGCACGACGAGGCGTTCTATCAGGGCATGTACCGCGCGCTCGACGAGGTCGGCCACTGGCAGGGGCAGGTCTGGAACCGCCGCAAGTCCGGCGAGATCTATCCCGAGTTGCTGAACATCAGCGTCGTTCGCGACCCGGACGGACGCCGCACGCACTACGTCGGCGTGGCCACCGACATCAGCCAGATCAAGCGCAGCGAGGAGCGCCTGTTGCATCTGGCGCATCACGATGCCCTGACTGGCCTGCCCAATCGCCTGCTGCTCGGGCTGCGGCTGGAACACGCGATCGAGCGTGCCCGCCGTCACGACAGCAAGCTGGCGGTGCTGTTCCTCGACCTGGACCGCTTCAAGAACGTCAACGACTCGCTGGGGCACGAGGTCGGCGACCAGCTCCTGCTGGCCGTGGCCGAGCGCCTGCGCGGGCTGCTGCGCGAAGAGGACACGCTGGGCCGCCTGGGGGGCGACGAGTTCCTCATGCTGCTCGACCAGGTTGACAGCTCGGTGGCCGCCGCCAAGCGCGCCGAGCAGGTGCTCGCCGCACTGGGGCAGCCGTTCTCGCTGAAGAGCGGGCACGAACTCTACGTGCAGGCCAGCGTCGGCATCTGCATGTTCCCGGCCGACGGCGATCGCGTGGAGTTGCTGATCCGCAACGCCGACACGGCGATGTTCCGGGCCAAGGAGAGCGGGCGCAATACCTACCAGTTCTACACCGAGGCGCAGACCCAGGCCGCGAGCGAGCGGCTGGCACTGGAGACGCGCATCCGCCAGGCCGTGCGTGACGGTGTGTTCGAGGTCTGGTACCAGCCGATCTACCACTTCGCCGACCGCCGCCTGGTCGGGGCCGAGGCGCTGCTGCGCTGGCCCGACGGCGAGCGGTTCATCTCGCCCGACGTCTTCATTCCGGTGGCCGAGGACAGCGGGCTGATCGTCGAGATCGGGCAGCACGTGCTGCAGACCGCCTGCGCCGACCTGCGCCACTGGCTGGACGACGGGCTGGACATCGAGCTGCTGGCGATCAACCTGTCCATGCAGCAGTTCCGGGCGCCGCGGTTCGAGCAGCAACTCGCCGCCGACATCCGCGCGGCGGGCGTGCCGGCTTCGGTGCTGGAGCTGGAGATCACCGAGCGCGGGCTGATGGACCTCGGGCCCAGGACGCTGCGCAAGCTCGACACGCTCAAGTCCCTGGGCGTGCGGGTCGCGATCGACGATTTCGGTACCGGCTACTCGTCGCTGACCTACCTCAAGCGCATGCCGGTGGACAAGCTCAAGATCGACCGCAGCTTCGTGCGCGACCTGCCGCAGGACACCAGCGACGCGGCCATCGTGCACACCATCGTCGCGATCGCCCGCACGCTCGGCCTCAAGGTGCTGGCCGAAGGTGTGGAGCGGGCCGATCAGCTCGCCTTCCTGCGCAACGCGGGCTGCGACGAATGCCAGGGCTTCCTGTTCGGTCGCGCCGTGCCGGCAGAAACCTTCGCCGCGCAGTTGCGCGAGCAGAAGCTGCCGGCCGACGCGTAAGCTCTCGGCTACTCGACGATCGCGGGATGCGGCGGTGTCGGTGCGCCGAGCATCGGTCGGTGCGACGGCGGCTGGCGACCCTCGTCGCTGAGGCCATAGGTCTCGGCGAGCTCGGCGCCGATGTGCACCTGGCCGGACTTCTCGGCGCGCGCCGGATCGTTGTACAGCGCGGCGAGCAGGTGACCGGTGAACTCCGGCGTCTCGGCGATCTCCCAGAACCCCGCGTACTTGTCCGGCTCGCTGTCCATGACGCGCTTGGTGCGGTCGGTACGCAGCATGCCCATCCAGATCGACACGGCGGCGACGTTGTGCGGCTTGAAGTCCACGCCCATGTCCTTGGCGAACTTGTCGACGCCGGTCTTCTGCGCGCCGTAGGCCGGACCGTGCATGTAGCAGCTCGCACCGAAACTCGAGGTGAAGGCGATCAGGCCGTTCTTCTGCTCGACCATCAGCGGCGCCGCGTACCAGCTGGCGACGTAGGCCGAGCGCAGGCCGACGTCGAGGATGTCGACCAGCTCCAGCGGCTTGGTCCAGAAGCCGCCCTTGTCGATCAGCCTGTCGTGCAGGAAGGTGGCGTTGTTGACGAGGATGTCGAGCCGGCCCTGTTCGGTTTTCACGCGCTCGAACAGCGCCTGGACGTCCGCGTCCTTCGCATGGTCGACCGCGACCGCGATGCCGGTGCCGCCGGCCTTCGTGACCGCGTCCGCGGTGCCGGCGATGGTGCCGGGCAGTGCGGCGTCGCCCTCCTTGAGCGAACGTCCGGTGACGTAGACCGTCGCGCCGTGTGCACCGAGTGCGACCGCGATGCCCTTGCCGGCGCCGCGCGACGCGCCGGTGACCACGGCGACCTTGCCTTTCAGATCTGTATTCATTCCCCCAGTCTCCTGTGTCCGTTGCGTCCCGTGGCCAGTAGGGTGGGTTAGCGCCGCAGGCGCGTAACCCACCATGATCGCCCAGCCGGCGGGTTACGCGGCCTTGCCGCTAACCCGCCCTACGGTTTGCGTAGTTGATACTTCATCACCTTGCCCGATGGATTCGTCGGCAGCGCATCGACGAAGGCGATCTGGCGCGGCACCTTATAGTTCGCCATCTGTTCGCGGCACCACGCGATCAGCGTCTTCTCGTCGAGCGACTGGCCCGGCCGCAGCAGCACATACGCCTTGCCGACTTCGCCCATGCGCTCGTCGGGTATGCCGACCACGGCCACCTGCGCGATCGCCGGATGGGCCGCCATGATGCGTTCGATCTCGGCGGGATAGCAGTTGAAGCCGCCGCTGATGTAGAGGTCCTTGAGCCGGTCGGTGATGCGCACGTAGCCGCGCTCGTCGAGATGGCCGACGTCGCCGGTGTGCAGCCAGCCATCGGCGTCGATCGCATCAAACGTGGCGGCTTCGTCGTCGAGGTAGCCCTGCATGACGTTGTAGCCGCGCACGACGATCTCGCCGGACTCGCCCGGGCCGAGCGGGCGGTTGTCGCCATCGACACTGCGCAGTTCGATGCCGGGGATCGCCTTGCCCGAGGTCAAGGCAATGGTTTCGGCATCGTCGTTTGCATCGCACAGCGAGACCACGCCGCAGGTCTCCGTGAGCCCGTAGCCGGTCAGTACGACTTTGAAGCCGAGTTCGGCGCGCGTGCGTTCGATCAGGCTCGGCGCGATTGCCGCGGCGCCGGTGATGGTGGCTCGCAGGCTCGAAAGATCGGTATGCGCACGCGCCGGATCGTTGAGCAGCGAGATCAGTAGAGTCGGCGGTCCCGGCAGCACCGAGATGCGGTCGCGCTGGATGCGCTGGAGAATCGCGGCGGCGTCGAACACCGCGTGCGGCAACACGGTGAGCCCGGCAAGCAGACCCGCGAGCCAGCCGACCTTGTAGCCGAACGAATGGAAGAACGGATTGACGACGAGATAGCGGTCGTCCGGATTCAGGCCGACGGCCGCCGACCACGCTGCAATCACGCGCAGGTTCTGCGTGTGGTTCGTGACCACGCCCTTCGGGTGGCCGGTCGTGCCCGAGGTGAACAGGATGTCCATGCGATCGTCGGGCCGGACACGCGTGCTCGCTTCCGTGACCGCGTCGACGCCGCAAGCGCTGGCGCGCGCGACGAAGGCCGGCCACGTGAAGTCATCCGCCTGTGCCTCGCCGATGACGACGATGTGTTCCAGAATCGCCGGGCGATGTGCGCCGAGCACCGATGGAAAGTGCTGGTTGAGAAAGCGGCCGGCGCAGAACAGCACGCGCGCGCCGCTGCGCTCGAGGATGTAGGCGGCCTCCTGCCCCTTCATCCGCGTGTTGACCGGCACCAGCACCGCGCCCAGCGTGTGGATCGCCAGTCCGGCGACGATCCACTCGACGCCGTTTGGCGCCCAGATCGCGATGCGATCGCCGTGCTGCACGCCGAGCGCCAGCAGGGCGCGCGCGGCTTCGATACGCCGCGCATCCAGTTCCGCATAGCTCAGCGATACGCCGTCCTCGCCGACGACGGCAGTACGCGCCGCGTGGCGCGCGACGGATTCAGCGAAGGCGGCAGGAACTGTGGCACTCATGTGCTTGTTCTGAATCCCGGCGCCATGGATGGCGCCGTCTTGTACAGGACGTACATGTCTTCGCGATCAATCCGCCCACATCAGGTAACCGTTGTCGATCCGCATCTCCGCGCCGTTGATGAAGCGCGACTCGTCGGACGCCAGGAACAGCACCAGGTTGGCGATGTCCTGCGGCTGGCAGAAGCGCGCCTGCAACTGCTTGGGGTCCTTCTCGCGGACGTGGGCCTGGGAGGTCGGTGCGCCGGTCTGGCTTTTGTGCAGGTTGAAGACCATAGGCGTGGCGATGCCGTCCGGGTGGATCGAGTTGCAGCGCACCTTGTAGAGCTTGGCGCGGCAGTGTGCCGCGACGCTGCGGGTCAGGCCGGCCACCGCGGCCTTGGACGCGCTGTAGGCGCAGAAGCTCGACACGCCGCCGATGCCGGCCATCGACGACATGTTGACGATGGACCCGCTCGGTCGCTGCTTCATCGCCTCGAGGCCGTACTTGCAGCCGAGGAAGTAGCCGTCGGAATTGATCTTCTGGATCTTCTGCCACAGCTCCAGCGAGGTGTCCTCGATGGTCGCCTGCGCGAGGATCGCGGCATTGTTGACGAGCACGTCGACACCGCCGAAGGCTTCCTGGGTCACCGCGATGACCTTGCGCCAGTCGTCTTCCGAGGCGATGTCGTGCTTCACGAACAGCGCCGCGTCACCGATGGACCTGGCCACTTCGCGGCCGGCCTCCTCGTTGACGTCGGTCAGCACTACCTTGGCGCCCTCGCGCGCCAGCAGGATCGCATCTTCCTTGCCGACACCGCTGGCCGCACCGGTGATGATCGCGACCTTGCCGTTCACTCGTCCCATGGGTTCGTCCCCGTCGTTCGTGATGTGATGAATCAGTTGGACCGCTGCGCCGCATGGCGCCCGGCGCGCCGCCCCGACCACAGGCAGTCGGCGAGCGACAGGCCGCTGACGTAGCCGTTGGAGGCGATGCCGACGGCGCTGCGGCCTGCGGCGTACAGGCCGCCGACCACGTTGCCGTCGGCCCGGCGCACGCGGCCGTTGTCGTCGACCGCCAGTCCGCCGAGTGTGATCGTCGGGCACGGGAACGATTTCTTGCCGGCGCCGATGTCGAGCGCGTAGTACGGCGGCTCGTCGAGACGCGCACGCATGTCCGCGCTCTTGCCGAGCGCGTCGTCGCGGCTGCCGTCGGCGCTGGCGTTGTAGTCGTCGAGCGTGCGGCGCAAGGCGTCGGCGGGCATGCCGAGTTTCGCGGCAAGCGCTTCGGCCGAGCGCGCGCGCGGCGCGAACAGCATGAGGAAGAAGGCGGGCACGCTCTGGAAGAACCACAGCTTGCCGGAGAGGGCCTCGCGCATCGCGGTCTTGCGCAGCCGGCGATCGAGGATCAGCCAGGCTCGGCCGCCGGCCTTCTCGACCATGTCGACGCCCAGGCGGGCCCCGTAGACCTGCTCGTTGCAAAAACGCCGGCCGTCAGGGCCGACGACGATGCCCTTCGGCCATGCCGTCGGCGGATTGATGAAGCGCCAGGCCGAGACCTTGTGCATGCGCGACGGTTCGCCGCCCACGGAGTTGCCCAGCCGGATGCCGCTGCCGTCGCAGCCGGTTGCGCCCAGACGCATCGCCGGCAGGTACTGCGGCGCGACCTCGCGCAGCAGCGTGCGGTTGAAGATGAAGCCGCCGGCACCCAGCACGACACCGCGCCGGACGCGGATGCGCAGGCGCTTCGCATGCTTCTGTTCGATCTGCGCCGCCTTCGCCCGCAGCCGGTCGGCCCAGCCGCCGGCAAAGTCGTGCACCTTCTCGGCCTTGCGCATCAGCTTGCGATGCTGGCGCTGTGCCGCGCTGCCGTCCGCGAGCTGATGGACTTCGGCGCCGATCACCGCACCCTGCGCGTCGACGATCAGTCGCCGCACCGCCGCCTGCCGCAGCACCGGAATGCCGAGGGCATCCACCCGGCGTTCGAGTGCGCGATACAGCTCGCGGCCGGAATCGATGCCCGGCGCCATCACGCGATGGCCGCGGGCCGCCGGCTTGGCGTGCGCGGCGTAGGCCGGCACCGCCTCGTTGCCGGAGTAGTAGTAGTAGGTGCCGTTGCGCGGATACGAGGTTTTCGGCGGGTTCGGGTTGGACCGGAACTGCACGCCGATCGACTCCAGCCACTCTAGAAGGCCGAGGCTGTCGTCGCAGAAGGCACGCAGCGTGGATTCGCTCACCACGTCGCCGCTCTCCTGGCGCAGGTAGTCGAACATCGCCTGCGGCGTATCGTCGACGCCGGCCTGCTTCTGGATGTGCGTGCCGCCGCCCAGATAGACGATGCCGCCGCTCTTGATCGTGGCGCCGCCGCCGTCGAAGCGCTCGGCGACCAGCGCTTCGGCGCCGGCCTCCTTCGCCGCGATCGCTGCCGCGCCGCCGGCGGCACCGAGGCCGACGACGAGCACGTCGCACTGCCGGTCCCAGTCGCTGTCGGCAAGCGCGCTGCCGTCCAGCGGCGGTTCGACGGCGAGCACGCCGGGCTCGGCGGACGTCATCGGAATGGCGGCTGCAGACATGCGGGAAAGGTCCTCAGGAATGGCTCCGGCATTATTTCGATCTGCGCCGGTGCGGCTTCATCCGTCCTGACTAGGGCTGCACTGTCGCTCCGCGGGCATCCCTCATGCGGACGAGGGTTTGCCGGAGCCTTGTCCCGGGCGCTCATCAAAACGGGTGAAGCTGCCGGCGGTCCCGGATTCGGATAATGCCCGTCTTACCCGCATCCAACAGGGAAGTCCATGAAAATCCAGGCGCTGGCCTACGTGCTCGCCGAGACGACGGATATCGGCAAGTGGCGGCACTACGCCGAACAGGTGCTGGGCATGTCCACGGCCGAGGCGGCCGGCGGCGCCCTGTATCTGAAGATGGACGAGCGCGCGTTCCGCATCGCCGCGATTCCGGGCGGCGCCGACCGCTACCTTGCGTCGGGCTGGGAACTGGCGCCGGGCGTCGATTTCGACGGGACGGTCGCCGCGTTGAAGGCCGCCGGCGTCGAGGTCGGCGACAGCAGCGAGGCCGAGCGCGCGCTGCGTCAGGTTGCGCGCATGGTCAAGTTCACCGACCCGTCGGGCAACGCACACGAGCTGGTCCAGGGGTACACCGGCAGCAGCACCCCGTTCGTGTCGCCCATCGGCGTTGCCGGCTTCAAGACCGGCGCCCAGGGCATGGGCCATACCGTGCTGCCGGCGGCGCAGAACTTCGACGCCACCGAGAAACTCTTCCGCGAAGTGTTCGGCTTCGGCATGTCCGACCGCTTCAACTTCAAGCCGGGGCCGGATGCGCCGAACATCCGCATCCACTTCATGCACGCCGCCAGTGGCCGCCATCACAGCCTCGCGCTCGCCGAGATGCCGGCGCCCACCGGCTGCGTACACATCATGGTCGAGGTCGAGTCGATGACCGACGTCGGGCTCGCCCACGACCGTCGCGTCCAGCACGGCGTCAAGCTGATGGCGACGCTGGGCGAGCACGAGAACGACCGCATGACCTCGTTCTACATGCTCACGCCGGGCAACTTCGCCCTCGAGTACGGCTGGGGCGGCATCACCGTCGATCCGCAGAGCTGGCAGACCACCGAGACGCAGCGCGTCTCGATCTGGGGCCACGATTTCTCCGTCGGCTTCCAGTAAGACCGGACATGGCACTGAACAAGGAGCTGTCCGTCAAGGACATCGTCGCCGAGCTGCGCGACGGCATGACCATCGGCATCGGCGGCTGGGGCCCGCGCCGCAAGCCGATGGCGATCGTGCGCGAGATCCTGCGCTCGGATCTCAAGGATCTGACCCTCGTCGGCTACGGCGGCACCGACATGGGCATGCTCGCTGCGGCGGGCAAGGTGAAGAAGCTGATCTACGCCTTCGTCTCGCTCGACTTCATCCCGCTGGAGCCGTTCTTCCGCAAGGCGCGCGAGGCCGGCAGCATCCAGGGCGTCGAGCTGGACGAAGGCCAGTTGCACTGGGGCCTGCGTGCCGCGGCGATGCGCATTCCGTTCCTGCCGACGCGCGTCGGTCTGGGCACCGATCAGCTCACCAAGGTCTATCCCGATCTGCGCACGGTCACCTCGCCGTACGACGACGGCGAAGTGCTGCTCGCGATTCCGGCGATCAAGCTCGATGTCGCGCTGCTGCACGTGCACAAGGCTGACCGTCTCGGCAACGTGCGCCTGTACGCGCCGGACCCGTTCTTCGACGAACTGTTCGCGCGCGCGGCGGATCGCAGCTACGTGAGCTGCGAAGAACTGGTCGATCGCATCGACGGCGACGAGATCGACGCACGCTTCAACCTGGTCGAGCGCAACCTCGTCAACGGCGTCGCGCTGACGCCCGGCGGCGCGCATCCGACCTCCAACGTCAGCATTCACGGCGGCGGCTACGGCTGGGATGTTGCGCATCTCAAGCGCTACTGCGCGGCGGCCGAGGAAGACGGCGGCTGGCAGAAGTACGCGGAGGAATTCCTGCGCGGCGACGAAGCGGCGTACCAGCAGGCCGTCGGCGGTGCCGACGCGATTCTCAGGCTGCCGCGGCAGGTGTTCTGATCATGGCAACGACTGATTTCACGCTGGCCGAACTGCTGATCTGCGCCTGCGCCGAGGTCTGGCGCGACGACGGCGAAGTGCTCGCGACCGGCATCGGCATCATCCCGCGGCTCGCGCAGGGCCTGGCCAAGCTCACGCACAGCCCCGAGCTGATGATCACGGACGGCGAGGCCTATCTCACCGAAGAGCCGGTGGTCCTCGGCGCGAAGAACCACGACGGTCGCCGCTACGGCGGCTGGATGCCGTACGCGCGCGTCTTCGACAACGTCTGGGGTGGCCGGCGTCACGCGCTCGTCGGCCCGGTGCAGGTCGACCGCTGGGGACAGGCCAACATCTCCTGCATCGGCGAGTTCGCCAGGCCCAAGCGCCAGCTGCTCGGCCTGCGCGGCTTTCCCGGCAACAGCATCAACCACGTCAACTCCTTCTTCGTGCCGAACCACGGTCCGCGCGTGTTCGTCGACAAGGAGGTCGATGTCGTCTGCTCGGTGGGCTACAAGCCCGAGCGCTGGCCGGCAGGCGTCAAGCAGGACTACATGCGCATCCACCGCATCGTCACCGACCTGTGCGTGATGGACTTCGGCGGGCGCAACGATGAAGGGGGGCATGCGATCCGCGTGATCAGCCTGCACCCCGGCATCACCTTCGAGCAGGTGCAGGCCGCGACCGGCTTCCCCCTGCTCCAGGCCGATAACCTCGGCGAGACCGCCCATCCGACCGAAGAACAGCTCGCGATTATCCGCCGGCTCGATCCGAAGGACATGCGCAGCAAGCAGATCAAGGACAACCCGCCGGGGCGCCGATGATGAGCGCACCCGTCCTCGACGGCTGGTTCACGCTCGACGAGCGGCCGCACCTGCTCGGCAACCGCTGCCGCGCCTGCGGCACCTACTACTTTCCGAAACTGAGCACCGGGTTCTGCCGCAATCCGGACTGCGACGGCGAAGCCTTCGAGGACACGCCGCTGTCGCGCACCGGCACGTTGTGGTCGTTCACCAACGCCGTCTACCAGCCGCCGGCGCCGTATGTCGCCAGCGAGCCGTTTCAGCCGTTCGGCATCGGCGCGGTGGAGCTGGAGAAGGAGAAGATGATCGTACTCGGCCAGCTGGCGACCGGCACCGAGCTGTCGTCGCTCAAGGCCGGCACGCCGATGGAGCTGGTGCTGGAACCGCTCGACGACGGCAAGCTGACGTGGAAGTGGAAGGTGGTGCGATGAGTGCGCGGCACGGTGTCTTGCGCGCAGCGCACGGGGTGCTCCTGTGAGCACGAACCGCGACATCGCAATCCTCGGCGTGGGCATGCATCCCTGGGGCAAGTGGGGGCGCAACTTCGTCGAATACGGCGTCAAGGCCGCACGAGACGCGATCGCCGACGCCAGCGTGAACTGGCGTGACATCCGCTTCGTCTCCGGCGCGGCGACGATCCGCAACGGCTATCCCGGCCAGGTGGCCGGCGCGACCTTCGCGCAGGCGCTGGGCTGGCAGGGTGCGCAGGTCAACACGTCCTATGCCGCCTGCGCCTCGGGTTCGCAGGCGCTGGCCGCGGCGCGCTCGAAGATCCTGTCCGGCGAGTGCGAGGTCGCGCTCGTCGTCGGCGCGGACACCACGCCCAAGGGTTTTCTCAAGCCGGCGCCGGGCGATCGCCCCGACGATCCGGACTGGGTGCGCTTCCGCCTCGGCATCACCAATCCGACCTACTTCGCGCTGTATGCGCGCCGGCGCATCGAGCTGTACGGTGACACGCCGGCCGACTTCGCCCTGGTGAAGGTCAAGAATTCCGAGCACGGCCTGGAGAACCCGAACGCGCGTTACCGCAAGCGCTTCTCGGCCGAGGACGTGGCGGCGTCGGCGATGCTCGCCGATCCGCTGCGGCTGATGGACGTCTGCGCGGTGTCCGACGGCGGCGCGGCCCTGGTCGTGTCCAGCCTCGACTACGCGCGTCGCATCGGCAAGGCCGGCGCACCGCGCGTCGCGGCGATCTCCACGGTCACGCCGAGCTTCGCGTCCGAGCTGGTCGAGATGCCGGACATCGCCACCGACTCGGCCGTGGCCTGTGCGCCGCAGTCGTTCCGTGCCGCGCTGCCGAAGAAGGCCTACGAGGAGGCCGGCATCGGGCCCGAGGACGTGTCGCTGGCCGAGGTCTACGACCTGTCCACGGCGCTGGAACTGGACTGGATCGAGGACCTGCAGCTGTGCCGGCGCGGCGAAGCGGCGCGCCTGGTGCGCGAGGGCGCGACGCGCGTCGGCGGCCGCATCCCGGTGAATCCCTCCGGCGGTCTGGCGTGCTTCGGCGAGGCCGTGCCGGCGCAGGCGATCGCGCAGGTCTGCGAGCTGACCTGGCAGTTGCGCGGGCAGGCCGGCGCGCGCCAGGTCGCGAATGCCAAGGTCGGCATCACCGCTAACCAGGGCCTGTTCGGCCACGGCTCGTCGGTGATCGTCACATGCTGAGCGGAGCGTCCATGCCCGCGGCCGACGACATCGTCCTGTACGCCGTCGAGGACGGCGTCGCCACGGTGACGATGAACCGGCCGCGCTATCACAACGCGCAGAACTCGAAGATGACGTATGCGCTGGATGCCGCGTTCCGGCGCGCCGTGGACGACGATGCGGTGCGCGTGATCGTGCTCGCCGGCAGCGGCACGCATTTCTCGGCCGGGCATGACATCGGCACACCCGAGCGCGACGCCCACGAGAGCTTCGAGCGCGTCCACCTGTGGCCGGACCACGTCGGCAAGCCCGGCGCGGAGTTCCAGTACGTGCGCGAGCAGGAGGTCTACCTGGGCATGTGCCGGCGCTGGCGCGAGATCCCCAAGCCGACGATCGCGAGCGTGCAGGGCGCGTGCATCGCCGGTGGCCTGATGCTGGCCTGGGTCTGCGACCTGATCGTCTCCAGCGACGATGCCTGGTTCAGCGACCCGGTGATGACGATGGGCATCCCCGGCGTCGAGTACTTTGCGCACGCCTACGAGCTGCATCCGCGCATCGCCAAGGAGTTCCTGTTCCTGGGCGAGAAGATGGGCGCCGAACGTGCGCACCAGATGGGCATGGTCAACCGCGTCGTGCCGCGTGCGCGCCTGCGCGACGAGACCATGGCGATCGCCCGCCGGCTGGTGCAGCAGCCGCGCCTGGGACTGACGCTGGCCAAGCAGGCGATCAACCACGTCGAGGACCTGCAGGGCAAGCGCACGGCGATGGACGCCGCGTTCGCGTGGCACCACTACGCGCACGCACACAACCAGCTCGTCTCCGGCAACAACCTTGGCGGGGTCGATGCCCGGGCGATGGCGGCCGCGAACAAGCGGGACGGTGACGCATGAGCCTGTCCACCACGCTGACCGCGAAGCTCGGCTGCCGGGTGCCGGTCGTGCAGACCGCGATGGGCTGGATTGCCGACGCGAAACTGGTGGCCGCCACCAGCAACGCCGGCGGCTTCGGTTTTCTCGCCGCGGCGACGATGTCCACCGAGACGCTGCGCCGCGAGATCGCGGCCGTGCGCGCGGCGACGGATCGCGACTTCGGCGTGAACTTCCACATGTTCCAGCCCAACGCGAACGAGGTGATCGAGCTGATTCTCGAGAACGCCGACCGCGTGCGCGCCGTCAGCTACGGGCGCGGCCCGAGCGCGGCGACGATCAGGCGCTTCAAGGACGCCGGCGTGCTGTGCATGCCCACGGTCGGCGCGCTCAAGCACGCGGTCAAGGCGGTGGAGCTGGGCGCCGACATCATCACGGTGCAGGGCGCCGAGGGCGGCGGGCATACCGGATCGGTGCCGACGACGCTGCTGCTGCCGCAGGTGCTCGATGCGGTGAACGTGCCGGTCGTTGCGGCCGGGGGTTTCCACAGCGGTCGCGGGCTCGCGGCGGCGCTGGCCTTCGGCGCCGCCGGCATCGCGATGGGCACGCGCTTTCTCATGACCGAGGAATCGCCGGTACCGCGCAGCACGCTGCAGAAGTACATCGAGGTCAACGACCCGGCGCGCATCCGCGCATCGACCGCGGTCGACGGCCTGCCGCAGCGGATGATCGACAACCCGTTCCTGCTCAAGCTCGAAAGCGGCGGGCTGCTGCGCCGCCTGTTCGTCGCGCTGGCGAGCGCCTGGCACTGGCGCGCGCATACCGGCATGTCGCTTGCACACATGATCAAGACCTTCTTCGCGGCGATGCGCGAGGGCGACGGCGCGATCCAGACCATGATGGCTGCCAATGCGCCGGTGCTGATCCAGCGCGCGATGGTCGAGGGCCATCCGGACGAAGGCGTGCTGCCCTCGGGGCAGGTCGCCGCCGTCATCGACGCGCTGCCGCCGGTGGCGGAAGTGATCGACGCCATCGTGCGCGAAGCGGAAGCACG
The DNA here is from genome assembly GCF_003201205.1 of Sinimarinibacterium flocculans. Taxonomy (GTDB): domain Bacteria; phylum Pseudomonadota; class Gammaproteobacteria; order Nevskiales; family Nevskiaceae; genus Solimonas; species Solimonas flocculans. Next base: position 460,600 of record NZ_QICN01000002.1, on the reverse strand, counting down.
CCTCGCTGCGCTCGGCGCCCTCTCCCCACCAGTCGGGCACCCCTCTCCCGCAAGCGGGAGAGGGGAAGGGGAGAGGGCGGCGCGCAGCGCCGAAGCGCCCGCAGATACCAGGAAATCGATATGAGCGCTCCGTTCACCACCACGATCACCGACGGCATCGCCGAACTGGTCATCGACCAGCCGCCGGTCAATGCGCTCAACGATGCCGGCTGGCATGGGCTGGCCGACACGATCGAGGCTTTGGGCCACGATCCCGCCGTGCGCGTGATCGTGATCCGCGCCGAGGGGCGCGGCTTCTGCGCCGGCGTCGACATCAAGGAGCTGGACAAACACCCGGAGAAGATCGTCTCCGTCAACGCCGGCAACTACCGCACGTTCAAGGCCGTGCACCGCAGCCCGCTGCCGGTCATCGTCGCCGTGCACGGCTTCGTGCTCGGCGGCGGCATCGGCATCGCCGGCGCAGCGGACATCGTCGTCGCCAGCGAGGACGCGACCTTCGGCGTGCCGGAGGTCGATCGCGGCGCGATGGGGGGCGGCGCGCATCTGCAGCGCCTGTTCCCGGTGCAGAAGGTGCGCATGATGTACTTCACCGGCGAGCCGATCACGGCCGCCGAGGGGTATCGCCTGGGCGCGATCGAACAGGTCGTGCCGCGTGCGCAACTGCGCGAAACCGCGCTGACGATCGCGCGCAAGATCGCCGCCAAGAGCACGGCGATGATCCGGCTGGCCAAGGAATCGCTCAACGGCATCGAGGACGGCAACCTCGAGGACAAGTACCGCTGGGAGCAGGGCTTCACGCTGCAGGCCTATTCCGAGAAGGACTCCGCCGAGACGCGCCGCGCCTTTGTCGAGAAGCGCGAAGCACAGTTCGAAGGGAAGGCGTGATGATGAATCCGACGCGCGCCGGTGCTCGTTTCGAAGGACCGCGCCGGGAATGGCGCGGTCTTGTATAGGACGTACATATGAGACTGCTCTACACCGAAAAACAGAACCAGTTCCGCGCCGAAGTGCGCGAGTGGCTGGCAGCGAATCTGCCCGGGCAGCCGCTCGCGAGCTTCGACACGCCGGAGGGCTTCGAACAGCATCGTGCCTGGGAGCGCAAGCTCTCGGAGAAGGGGTTTTCCGCCGTCACCTGGCCGAAGGATCTCGGCGGTCGCGGCTGCGACCTGATCGAGTGGCTGATCTTCGAGGAGGAGTACTGGGCCGCCGGCAGCCCGCTGCGCGTCAACCAGAACGGCGTGTTCCTGCTGGCGCCCACGCTGATGGAGTACGGCACGCCCGAGCAGAAGGCGCGCTTCCTGCCGCGCATGGCCACCGCCGAGGACATCTGGGCGCAGGGCTGGAGCGAACCCGGCGCTGGTTCGGACATGGCGGCGATCCGCAGCCGCGCGCAGCGCGACAACGGCCACTACGTGGTCAATGGCCAGAAGGTCTGGTCGACGCGCGCGGTCTGGGCCGACTGGATCTTCGGCCTGTTCCGCACCGATCCGAACTCGCAGCGTCATCACGGGTTGACCTTCCTGCTGATGCCGCTGAAGACGCCGGGCATCACCATCCGGCCGATCAAGCAGCTCAACGGCCTGCCGGGCTTCGCCGAGATCTTCTTCGACGACGTCAAGGTCCCGGTGGAGAACCGCATCGGCGAGGAAGGGCAGGGCTGGAGCATCGCGATGGCCACCGCGGGCTTCGAGCGCGGCCTGATGCTGCGCTCGCCGGCGCGCTTCCAGCAGACCGCGCGGCAGCTCGTCGAGCTGTACCGTCGTCATCGCGAAGAGGCAGACGCCGACCCGGGTATCCGCGATGCGGTGATCAAGAGCTGGATGGATGCCGAGGCCTATGCGCTGGCGACCTACCGGACCGCGTGCCGGCTGGCCAAGGGCGGGCATATCGGCGCCGAGGCCAGCACCAACAAGATCTTCTGGTCTGAGCTCGATCTGCTGATGCACGAGACGGCGATGCGCATTCTCGGCGCGCGCGGCGAGCTGATGCCCGACGCCGCCGACGGCGGCGACATCGGCGCCTGGCTGGACGGCTTCCTGTTCTCGCTGGCGGGGCCGATCTACGCCGGCACCAACGAGATCCAGCGCAACATCATTGCCGAACGGATGCTCGGCCTGCCGCGCGCCTGAGGACGAAGAGCATGGATTTCACATTCGACGAACAACAGCTCGCGTTCCGGGATGCGATCCGCAAGTTCCTGATGGTCGAGGCGGCGCCGGAATGGCTGCGCGAGATCTGGGAGACGACGGAGACCGGGCGCTCGGCTGAGCTGCGCGCCAAGCTTGCCGACCAGGGGCTGACCGCGCTGTCGGTGCCCGAGGAGTTCGGCGGCATCAACGTCGGCGACCTCGACTGGACCCTGGTCCAGCAGGAGCTCGGCTACTTCGCAATCCCCGACTCCCTGACGGCGACGGCGTATCTCGGTGTCTACCTGCTCAACCACCTGCCGGCCGACGTCGCGCTCAAGCGCGAGTGGCTGCCGCGCATCGCGGCCGGGCAGGCACGCGTGGCCGTCGGCCATCCGATCAACCCGATGGTGGCCGACGCGAAGAACGCCGACCTGTTGCTGCTCTGGCACGAGGGCGAGGTGCATGCGCTTTCGCCCGCGCAGGCCACGCTGCGGATGAACCCGAGCATCGACCTGTCGCGTCGGCTGTACAAGATCGAGTGGACGCCGTCGGAGGCGACGCGCGTGTGCAAGGCGACGATCGGCCAGAAGCTGTGGGCCGGCACGATCGATCGTGCGGGGCTGGCGATCAGTGCCCAGCTCATCGGCCTGGCGCAGCGCATGCTCGACCTCGGCGTCGACCACGCCGCCCAGCGCAAGCAGTTCGGCAAGCCCATCGGCAGTTTCCAGGCGGTCAAGCACCACATGGCCGATGTTGCCGTGAAGGTCGAGTTTGCCGAGCCCGTCGTGCATCGTGCGGCCTATGCACTCGCGCAGGACGATCCGCGCGCGCCGGTCTACGTCTCGCAGGCGCGGCTCGCGGCCGGCGAGGCGGCCCTGCTGGCGGCACGCAAGAGCATCCAGGTGCACGGCGCGATGGGATATACCTGGGAGGCCGACTTGCAGATGTTCATGAAACGCGCCTGGGCGCTGAACGCGACCTGGGGCGACAGCAAGTTCCACAAGGCGCGCTTGGCAGCGGCGGTGCTCGCCGACGATGCACGCGTCGGCCCCGGCGCGACCTTCGCGTGATGCTCCTCCTGTAGGAGCGCCTTCAGGCGCGACCGGCTCAGCGTCGCGCCTGAAGGCGCTCCTACAATACAGACCCTCAACCGCAACCCCCGAGAACTGACATGGCCGAAGCCTATATCGTCGATGCCCTGCGAACCCCCACCGGCAAGCGCAAGGGCAGCCTGGCGCACATGCACGGCGCCGATCTGGGTGCCCACGTGCTCAAGACCCTGGTCGCGCGCAACGCCGTCCCCGCAGAGGCCTACGACGACGTGATCTTCGGCTGTCTCGATGCCATCGGTCCGCTGGCCGGCAACATCGCACGCAGCAGCTGGCTGGCCGCGGGCCTGCCGCTGCACGTGCCGGGCGTCACCATTGACCGCCAGTGCGGCTCGTCGCAGCAGGCGGTGCACTTCGCTGCCCAGGCAGTGATGTCGGGCACGCAGGATGTCGTCGTCGCCGGCGGCGTGCAGACGATGACGCAGATCCCGATCGGCTCGGCGATGATCGCCGCGAAGCCGCTGGGCTTCGCCGATCCGTTCTCCGGCTCCAAGGGCTGGGTCGAGCGCTTCGGCGACGAGCCGGTCTCGCAGTTCCACGGCGCGCAGATGATGGCCAAGAAGTGGGAAATCTCGCGCGAGGACATGGAGCGTTTCGCACTCGAATCGCATCGTCGTGCCCGGCAGGCGCAGAAGGAAGGACGTTTCGACCGCGAGCTGGTCGAGACCGCGGGCCTGAAGATGGACGAGACCGTGCGCGATACCTCGCTCGAGCAGATGGCTACGCTCGAACCGCTCGCGCCGGGCGGCACGATCACCGCGGCGGTGTCGAGCCAGACCGGCGACGGCGCGTCGGCGATGCTGATCGTCTCCGAGAAGGCGCTCAAGCAGTACGGTCTGACCCCGCGTGCGCGCATCCACCACATGAGCGTCTACAGCGACGATCCGATCATGATGCTCAGCGCGCCGATTCCGGCGACGCGCGTCGCGATGAAGAAGGCCGGCATGTCGCTCGACGACATCGACCTCGTCGAGATCAACGAGGCCTTCGCGCCGGTGCCGCTGTCCTGGCTCAAGGAAACCGGCTATCCGCACGCGAAGACCAACGTCAACGGCGGCGCGATCGCGCTGTCGCATCCGCTCGGCGCCACCGGCGTCAAGCTGATGACGACCTTGCTGCACGAGCTGGAACGCTCGAACGGCCGCTACGGCCTGCAGACGATGTGCGAAGGCGGCGGCGTCGCCAACGTCACGATCATCGAGCGGCTGTAAGTTTTTTAGTCCCCTCTCCCGCTTGCGGGAGAGGGTGCCCCGAACGGGGCGGGAGAGGGCGCGCGCAGCGCGTCGCGGTTCGCCGACCGCCCTCTCCCTCGGTCCTTCTCCCGCCTGCGGGAGAGGGAAGTCAGGAGCGTTTCGAGGGTTTGGTCCATGAGCATCTGCAACAACCGCAGCATCATCGTCACCGGTGCGGGCGCCGGTCTCGGGCGTGCCTACGCAATGGCGCTCGCCGCCGAGGGCGCCGGCGTCGTCGTCAACGACATCAAGGCCGATGCCGCCGCCGCGGTCGTCGACGAGATCCGCAAGGCCGGCGGCCAGGCCGTTGCGAGCAGCGACGACATCACTTCGATGGACGGCGCGGCGCGCATCGTGCAGGCCGGCGTCAGCGCCTTCGGCGACGTGCACGGCGTCGTCAACAACGCCGGCATCGTCCGTGACCGCATGTTCGCGTCGCTGAGCGAAGAAGACTGGGACCTGGTCATCAAGGTGCATCTGAAAGGCCACTTCTGCATCGCCAGCCATCTGGTGCACCGCTGGCGCGACCAGTCCAAGGCGGGACAGAAGGTCGACGCGCGCATCATCAACACCAGCTCCGGTGCCGGCCTGCAGGGCTCGGTCGGCCAGAGCAACTACGCGGCGGCCAAGGGCGGCATCGCCACGCTGACGCTGGTGCAGGCGGCGGAGCTGCGCCGCTACGGCGTCACCGTGAATGCCCTGGCGCCGGCTGCGCGCACCGGCATGACCGAACCGGTCTTCGGCGCCATGATGAAGAAGCCGGAGGACGGCGGCTTCGACCACTACGCGCCGGAGAACGTGGCACCGCTCGTGGTGTGGCTGTGCAGCCCGCTGTCGGTGCACGTCACCGGCCGCGTGTTCGAGGTCGAGGGCGGCAAGCTCTCGGTTGCCGACGGCTGGCGGACCGGACAGGTCCGCGACAAGGGCGCACGCTGGAATCCGGCGGAACTCACCGACGTCGTCGACGCCCTGATCGGCGAGACCCCCGCGCCGCAGAAGGTCTACGGTACGTGAGCGAAGGCGCGTCGGCGCCGGTCGCGGATGCAACCGACCCCGCGGCCTACCGCTACTGGGTGCCGGAGATCGTGCGTTTCGCCGATCTCGACCTGATCGGTCACGTCAACAACAAGGCCTACGCCACGTACGCCGAGAGCGGTCGCGCGGCGTTCTTGCGGCATACCGGCCTGTGGCGGATGGACGCCGACCGGCACAGCGTGATCGTTCGCCTGGAGATCGACTACCGCCGCGAGCTGCACTATCCGGCGGAGCTGCGCATCGGCGTGCGCACGCTACACATCGGGCGACGCTCGTTCACGCTCGGCCTCGGCATCTTCCACGGCGAGACCTGCGCAGCCACGGTGGTGACGGTGTTCGCCCGCATCGATGGCCATAGCCGCCGCGCCGTCGAACTCGATGACGCGGAGCGGGCTGTGCTGGCCGAGCACCTCGTCGCGCCCTAATGCCATCGGATGATGAGGGCGCCGGTCCGGGCCGCGGATAATCCCCGCATGGACTTCGCGCTCACCGACGACCAGACCATGATCCGCGATGCCGCCGAGAGCTTTCTCGGCGACGTCAGCGATTCGGCGGCCGTGCGTCGGGCCATGGATTCGGAAAACGGCTTCGACCGCGAGGTCTGGCAACGCATCGGCAGCGAGCTCGGATGGTGCGGGGTCGCGATTGCGGAAGCCCACGGCGGGCTCGGGCTGGGGCCGGTCGAGCTGGCGCTGATCCAGGAACAGGCCGGCCGTCGACTGCTGTGCTCGCCGTTCTTTGCGACGGTGTGTGCCGCGGCCACGGTGATTGCCGAGATCGGCAGCGAGCCGGCCTGCGCGCAGTGGCTGCCGCGCATCGCCGCCGGTGAGATCGCGATGGGCATGCCGCTGTACGGCGATGTCGGCGACTGGGCCACGCATGCGCAGGCGATCCAGGCGCGGGCCGACGGCGATCGCTGGCGGCTCGATGGCGTCGCGGCGCAGGTCGCCGATGGCGCCACCGCCGATGTGCTGCTGGTGTTTGCCGAGACCGACAGCGGGCTCGGCCTGTTCGCGGTGGAGCGCGCGGCGACGGGCGTCGAATTGAACCCCCTGCCAACCTGGGACCGGACGCGGCGCTTTGCCGCCGTGCGGTTCGCGGCAGCCGGGGCACAGCGGCTCGACAGTGCCGCGCGCATCGACGACGGACTGTCGCGAGCGGCCTCGCTGCTGCGTCTGTACCTGGCGGCCGAGCAGCTCGGCTGCGCGCAGCAGTGCCTGGACCTTACCGTCGACTACACCGCCACCCGCAAGCAGTTCGGGCGCGTCGTCGGCGGCTTCCAGGCGGTCAAGCACCGCTGCGCGCAGATGATGGTGAAGATCGAAGCGCTGCGGTCGGCGGTCCATGGGGCCGCAGCCTGCGCCGCGGGTCGCGTCGAAACGCGGCAACTGGCGATGGAATGCATCATGGCGCGCCTGCTCGCGGTAGATGCCGCGTTCTACTGTGCGCAGGAGGCGATCCAGTTGCACGGCGGTGTCGGCTTCACCTGGGAGTACGACCCGCAGCTCTACTTCAAGCGTGCACAGGCGGCGGCGAACTGGTTCGGCAATGCCGAGCGCCTGCGCGCCGAGCTCGCCGACGCCCTGCTGGACGACGCGGCATGAATCTCGAGCCGACCGCAGCCGACGAAGCGTTCCGCGTCGAGGTGGCGCAGTGGATGCGCGAGCACCTGAGCGGAGACTTCGCCGCGCTGAAGTTCCGCGGCGGTCCCGGCGACGAGGAGCATGAGCCGGCGCTGCGCAAGCGCTGGGAACGCGAGCTGGCCTCGGGCGGCTGGACCTGTGTCGGCTGGCCGCGCGAGCACGGCGGGCGTGGCCTGTCGATCGAGCAGCAGGTGATCTTCCATGAGGAATACGCCCGTGCCGGGGGGCCGGGGCGCATGGGTCATATCGGCGAGGGACTGATCGGTCCGGCACTGATCCAGTTCGGCACGCCGGCGCAGCAGCAGCGCTTCCTGCCGGAGATCGTCGCCGGTCGCGAATACTGGGCGCAGGGCTATTCGGAGCCGGGCGCCGGTTCCGATCTGGCCAACGTGCAGACGCGTTGCTGGCAGGAAGCCGACGGCTCCTGGCGGGTGCAGGGCCAGAAGATCTGGACCTCGCTCGCGCACGAGTCCGACTGGATCTTCGTGATCGCGCGCTGCGAGCCCGGCAGCAAGGGCAACAAGGGCCTCGCCTTCCTGCTGATGCCGCTGGATCAGCCGGGCATCGAGATCCGGCCGATCCGCCAGATCAGCGGTGGCGCCGAGTTCAACGAGGTCTACTTCGACGGTGCCGTCGCGCAGGCCGATCACCTCGTCGGCCAGCCGGGCGAGGGCTGGAAGGTGGCGATGGGCCTGCTCGAGGTCGAGCGCGGCGTATCGACGCTGGGCCAGCAGATGCACTTCGCGCACGAGCTGGAGCTGATCATCAAGGCGGCGAAGCGCAACGGCCGGGCGAACGACGCGGCGATCCGCGCGCGCATCGCGCAGGCCTGGTGCGGGTTGCGCGTGATGCGCTACAACGCGCTGCGCATGTTGTCCGGTGGGCAAATCGGCCTGCGCCGCGAGGCGCTGATCTACAAGTATTACTGGTCGAACTGGCACCGCGACCTTGGCGAACTGGCGATGGACGTGCTCGGTGCCGAGGGCAGCGTGATGTCGGACGATCCGGACGTGCGCCCGTTGCAGCAGATGTTCTTCTTCTCGCGTGCCGACACCATCTATGCCGGCACCAACGAGATCCAGCTCAACCTGATTGCCGAGCGCGGCCTGGGCATGCCGCGCGAGCCGCGGCCGGCCGGCTGATCAGCGGCTCTCGGCGGCGCCGAAGCGGCGTCGGTACTCGCTCGGCGTGCAGCCTGCCTTCGCGCGGAACGCGCGGGCGAAGTTGGCGGAGTCGTGGAAGCCGAGCGAGTAGGCGATCTCGGTGACGCTCATGTTGCCGGCGGCGAGGCGCTCGCAGGCGAGCTCGAAGCGGACGCTGCCGGCGAGATCGCGGTAGCAGGTGCCTTCGCGTTCCAGATAGCGGTTGAGCGTGCGCGTCGTCAGGTTGAGCATCTTCGACAGCTCCTGCAGCGTCGGCACGCCGTCGCCCATCTCGCGGATCGTCATCGTCACCCACTCGGAGAAGCGGCGCACGCCGGTGACCTGGTGCACCAGCGCGCGACAGCGCTCCTCCGCGACCTGCAGCGCATTCGGATCGGACAGCAGCAACGGAATCGCGCGCAGGTTGCCGAAGAACTCCAGTTTCACGAACGGGCCGGACTCGGCGCCGAAGCGGCATTCGACATCGCGCAGGGCGCGGTAGCGGCGCACGTGTGCGGGTTCGGGAATCGACAAGGTCAACCGGCACGGCGGGCGACGGCCGCTGACCAGGTCCTCGGCATCGCGCAGCGCGGCGATCGCGATCGCTTCGAGATGGAAGTTCAGGCAGGCGCGGCTCATCGCGACCACCGGCGTGAACAGCAGTTCGCTGCGGTCGCTGCCGCTGCTGTAGCGCATGCGAAAGCTCGGCATCACCAGGCGGAAGTAGCGCGCGACGAAGCGCAGCGAACCCTCCAGGGTTGCGCTGCTGAGCATGCCGAAGCCGACGACGCTGTGCGTGCTGACCGACAGCAGCTTGCCGAGCTCGAAGCCGGTCTCCGAATGCGCGCCGGCCTTGACGATGTGCGTGACCAGCCGGTCGACGTCGGCGAAGGCGATGCGCGCGTCGGGCTGTTGCAGGTCGGCCTCCGGCAGCCCCAGCGTCTGCAGGACGGCACGCAGGTCGATGCCCTGGCGCGGCAGGATTTCCGCCAGCCGCACGTAGTAGCGCGCGGGCACCAGGAGCTGCTTGTTGGGGCTGCCGGAAGTTCGCTGCATGTCGCATTATGACAGTTTAATGTCCGATTATGACAGGCTCGACACGGCGTCGCCGCGCAGCATGGTGGCGCGTTCGAGGAGCAAACATGAACAATGTGATCACCGCCACGCTGCCGGACGGCACGGCGTGGACGGATGGCAAGCGATATTGGTGGCTGCTGAGTCCCGCCCTGCCGGCGATGTCGCTGGTGGCGCTGCTGCTCGCGTACCTGAGCGGTACAGGGCTGTGGTTCTGGGCCGTGCCGTTCGTGTTCTACGGCATCGTGCCGCTGCTCGACCGGCTGATCGGCACCGATCCGGTCAATGCCCCCGAGCGCGCCGTGCCCGCCCTCGAAGCGGACCGCTATTACCGCCGCATCGTGATCGCCTATATCCCGACCCAGTACGCCGTGACCTTGTTCGGCGCCTGGCTCGCGGTCAGCGGCGGCTACGCGTGGTGGGAGCTGATCGGCCTGGTCATCGCGGTCGGCGTGATCAATGGCGTGGGCATCAACACCGCGCACGAACTCGGCCACAAGACCAACCCGCTCGAACGCTGGCTCGCCAAGATCACGCTGGCACCGGTGGCCTATGGTCATTTCTTCATCGAGCACAACAAGGGCCACCACAAGCACGTCGCGACGCCGGAAGACCCGGCCAGCTCGCGCATGGGCGAGACCTTCTGGGCCTTCCTGCCGCGCACGGTGATCGGCAGCGTGCGCTCGGCTTGGCACATCGAGCGCACGCGCCTGCAGCGCGACCGCAAGCCGGTGTTCTCGCAGCACAACGAGATCCTGCAGGCCTGGGCGATGACGCTGGTGCTGTTCGGCGCGGTGAGCCTGTGGCTCGGCCCGTGGGCGCTGCTGTTCCTCGTCGCGCAGGCCGCCTACGGTGCTTCGCTGCTGGAGGTCGTGAACTACCTGGAGCATTACGGCCTGTTGCGCCTCAAGGATGCCAACGGTCGGTACGAGCGCTGCCAGCCGCGCCACTCGTGGAACAGCAACCATGTCGTGACCAACCTGTTGCTGTACCAGCTGCAACGCCACTCCGACCACCACGCCAACCCGACGCGCCGCTACCAGAGCCTGCGCAGCTTCGACGACAGCCCGCAGCTGCCGTCCGGCTATGCGTCGATGCTGCTGATCGCCTATCTGCCGCCGCTGTGGTTCCGGCTGATGGACCCGCTCGTGGTGCGCCACCACGGCGGCGACCTGACCCGCGCCAACCTGCATCCGCCGCGCCGCGAGCAGCTGCTGCGGCGCTGGATGGGCAGCACCGCCGCCGCGCGACCGACCGCCACGGCCACCGCCGAAGCGGCCAGCGGCGCGGCGACGCCGCGCACGGCCGACGCGCCGCACCAGTGTCCGAACTGCAGTTACGTCTACGACGCCGCTGCAGGTTGCCCGCAGGAGGGCTACCCGCCCGGCACGCCCTGGGCGAGCCTGCCGGATGACTGGTCGTGCCCGCATTGCGCGGTGCGCGACAAGCCGGACTTCATCGCGATCCGTCGCGCCTGAACCACCGATCTGCAACGACCCGCGCAGGATCAAGAGGACACCGCATGCACGATTCACGTAGCGCGTTCGCGCAGGCCTTCGTACGCCTGACCGAACCGCTGATTTTCAGCCGCCGCTGGGTCACCCTGTGGGTGCTCGCGCTGATCACGGCGGTGCTCGGCTGGCAGGCGACGCATCTGCGCATCGACGCCGGCTTCGAGAAGCAGATTCCGCTGCAGCATCCGTACATCCAGATCTACAAGCAGTACGAGCGCGAGTTCGGTGGCGCCAACACCACGCTGGTCGCGCTGACGCAGAAGCAGGGCGACATCTACGACCCGGCGTTCATGGCCACGCTGCGCCAACTGACGCAGGCGGTGTTCTTCACGCCGGGCATGGACCGCTCGCGCGTCAGCTCGATCTTCACGCCCGACGTGCGCTACCTCGAGGTCGTCGAAGGCGGCTTCCAGGGCGGCAACGTGGTGCCGGCCGATTTCACGCCGACGCCGGAGATGATCGCGCGGGTGCGCTCCAATATCGAGAAGGCCGGCATCATCGGCCGCCTGATCGCCAACGACCAGACCGGCGCGATGGTGTTTGCCGAACTGCTCGAGCGGCACCCGGTCACCGGCGAGAAGCTCGACTACATCAAGACCGCGCATCGCCTCGAGGACATCCGCCAGCGCTTCACCAGCCCGCGGCTGTTCGAGTACCGCCTGCGCGAGGCCAGCGCGCCGTTCGAAGCCGGTGCGGTGGTGCGCACCGTCTACAGCGACGAGCGCGGGCCGCTGTTCCGCTTCAAGGCGCTGGAGGTGCCGCTCGATCCGACCGACGCGTCGAGTCCCACCACCACGCTGCGCGGTGCGCAGGTCGAGGTCGTCGAGCTCGACAACCCGGATTACAACCCGGGCGTCGACATCCACATCATCGGCTTCACCAAGGCGGTCGGCGACATCGCCGACAGCACGGTGGAAGTGTTCAGCTTCTTCGGGCTGACCGTGTTCCTGGTCTGGCTGCTGCTGGCCTGGTACTGCGGTTCGTTCCTCGTCGCGACGCTGCCGACCTTGTGCGGCCTGCTCGCGGTGGTCTGGGAGCTTGGGCTGCTGCACCTGTTCGGCTTCGGTCTCGATCCGTTCGCCGTGCTGATGCCGTTCATCGTGCTCGCGATCAGTACCTCGCACGGCATCCAGATCACCAACTTCTGGCTCAACGAGTCGGCCGACAACGGGCTCGGCGCCTTCGACGCCGCGGTCGCCACCTACCGCCGGCTGGTGATTCCCGGCATCTCGGCGCTGGCGACCAACTTCGTCGGCTTCGGCACGCTGTTCCTGATCCCGATCGACATCATCCGCGAGATGGCGGCCAACGCGATGTTCGGCCTGATCGCGATCGTGCTGTGCAAGAAGGTGCTGCTGCCGTGCCTGCTGACCTTCGCGACGCTGAAGAACCCGCAGCGCTTCCGCGACTACCAGCATCGCCGCGACCAGCACCTCAAGCCGGTGTGGAACCTGCTGTCGGCGATCACCCTCAAGCCGGTCGCGGCCGTGGTGCTGATGGGCGGCGTGGCGCTGTGGGCGACGGGCCAGTGGATCGCGCAGGACCTGAAGATCGGCGAGCTGCACGACGGCGTGCCGGAGCTGCGTCCGGACGCACGCTACAACCTCGATTCCTCGCGCATCGTCCAGGACTTCTCGATCGGTGTCGACGTGCTCAAGGTGGTCGCCGAGGGCAAGGCCGACGGCTGCATCGACCACGGCATCGTTTCGCAGATGGACCGCTTCGCGTGGCGCATGGAGAACACCGCCGGCGTGCAGTCGACGCTGTCGCTGCCCAAGCTGCAGCAACGCGTCTACAACAGCTACAACGAAGCCAATCCGAAGTTCAACACGCTGCCGCGCGACAGCGGCGTGCTCGTCGTCACGGTGCAGCCGTTCCCGAGCTCGACCGGCCTGCTCAACGAAGACTGCAGCGCGATGCCGGTGCTGATCTTCACGCAGGACCACAAGGCCGAGACCATCGACCACATCATCGCGTCGATCAACCGCTTCATCGACGAGCAGCCGGCCGATGCGCCGGTGCAGTTCAAGCTCGCGACCGGCAACGTCGGCGTCATGGCCGCGGTCAACGACGTCATCAAGCAGACCGAATACACGGTGCTGCTGTGGCTGTTCCTCGGCATCGGTGTCTGCGTCGCGCTGTCGTTCCGCAGCATCGCCGGCCTGATCTGCGTGCTGGTGCCGCTGGCGCTGGTGCACATCGTGTCGTACGCGGTGATGGTGTGGCTGGAGATCGGCGTCAAGTTCTCCAACATCGCCGTCGCCGCCTTCGCCGCCGGCATCGGCGTCGACTACGGCATCTACATCTACAGCGTGCTCGAGGAGAACGTGCTGCAGAAGCGCATGCAGCTGCGCGAGGCCTATCGCAACACCCTGCACCAGACCGGCAAGGCGGTGATCTTCACGGCGCTGACACTGGGCGCGACGGTATGCACCTGGATGTTCTCCGACCTTCAGTTCCAGGTCGACATGGGCATCCTGCTGACGCTGATGTTCTTCGCCAACGCGATTGCCGCGGCGGTGCTGCTGCCGGCGTTCGCGGCGTTCCTGCTCAAGGTGCCGCCGGGCGCGCCGGTGCGCGACGACGCGCGCCTGCCGCCCTCGCAGCGCGAGGTCTTCAGCTGACACGACGCGCGAGCGTTCTTCACGAAACCGCCGGCGCGCTGTCGGCACTGCAACCCCTGGAGTGAGCACATCATGGACAAGACGACATTCACGCGAACGGCGCTGACCCTGGCGCTGGTCATGGCGCCCGGCCTCGCGGCCGCCGGCGTCTCCGCCGAAGAGGCCGCCAGGCTCGGCAAGGATCTGACCCCGGTCGGCGCCGAGCGCGCCGGCAATGCCGACGGCACCATCCCCGAGTGGAAGCCGGCGGCGCAGCGCACCGGCGAGGCGCGCAAGGGCGTGTTCCCGAACAACCCCGCGATCGACGGCGACAAGCCGCTGTTCACGATCAACGCGCAGAACATGGCGCAGTACGAGAGCAAGCTGACCGAGGGCCACAAGGAACTGCTGCGGCGTTATCCGCAGACCTACAAGCTCAACGTCTATCCGTCGCACCGTCTCGCCACCTACCCGCAGAAGGTGCTCGACGAGACCGTCAAGAACGCCACGCGCGCCAAGCTCGAGGGCGTCGACAACCCCAGCGGCGCCTATGTCGGCTTCCCGTTCCCGATCCCGAAGAGCGGCGCCGAGCCGATCTGGAATCATCGCGTGAAGTTCCGCGGCTCCGACGTCCGCCGCTTCAACAACCAGATGATCGTCCAGCAGGACGGCAAGTTCTCGGTGACGCGCATCGTCGAGGACGTGACCTTCAACTACGCGAACATCGAGAAGAACCCGCCGGACGAACTCAAGCCGGGCACCGACTTCCTGCGTTACCTGTCGGAAACGCTGTCGCCGCCGCGTATCGCCGGCACCTACATCCTCGTGCACGAGAAGGCCGGCTTCGGCACCGAGGGCCGTTCGGCGTGGCTGTACGCACCGGCGCTCAAGCGCATCCGCCGTGCCCCGGCGGTGTGCTGCGACAACCCCTACGAGGGCACCGACGGTCACCAGTTCTACGACCAGGTCGACATGTACAACGGCGTGCTCGAGCGCTTCTCGTGGAAGCTGGTCGGCAAGCGCGAGATGTACGTGCCGTACAACGCCAACAAGCTCGCCGGTCCGGCGGTGAAGTACGCCGACATGGCGCAGCCGAACCACCTGAACGCCGATCTGCCGCGCTACGAGCTGCACCGCGTCTGGGTGGTCGAGGCCGAGAACAAGCCGGACATGCGGCACACCTTCAAGAGCCGCCGCTTCTACATCGACGAGGACACCTGGACCGTGGTCGCGATTGACAACTACGACCAGCAGGGCCAGCTGATGCAGTTCCAGGAAGGCCACCTGGTCAGCTACTACAACCTGCTCGTGCACACGACGCAGCCGGAAGTGATCTATCACTTCAATTCGGGTCGCTACTTCGTCACCGCGATGAACAACGAAGACCAGCCGTACGACGGCACGGCGACCTATCCGGCCAACTACTTCGAAGCCAATACCGTGCAGAACCGCGCGTCGAAGTAAGCCATCCGCGATCCAAGAAGGGGACCGGCGTGCGGGCATCCGACCGCACGCCGGTTCCGGTGCGAAGCGCAGTTCCGGGAGAACACGACACATGAGCAGCATCAAGACGCTGGCTGGCTGCGCGGCATGCGCACTGGCCCTGGGCGTGAGCGGGCCGGCCTCGGCCCTGGAGTACAGCTTCGATCTGTTCGGTGAGCGGATCGATGCGGTGCTCAACAACACCGTCACCTTCGGCGCGTCGTGGCGCCTGCAGGATCCGGCGGCGGACCTCATCGGCAAGTCGAATCTCGACCCCGATGTCTGTGCCGGCGCGTTCCAGTCCTGCCAGGGCCTGCATCGCACGCAGACCCATCCGGCAGAGCGGCTGGTGATGGCGCCAGGCATGGCGTCGATCAACTTCGACGACGGCAACCTGAACTATGCGCGCGGCGACATCACCCAGGCACCGCTGAAGATCAGCCAGGACTTCCGTTTCCTGTTCGGCAACTACGGCATCTTCCTGCGTGGCATCGGCATCTACGACCCGGTGAACTACCACGACTTCGAGACCTTCAGCCCGAACAAGATCACGGCCGAGAATGCCGGCCAGGTCGGCATCACCGACGATGCCGCGGCCAACCGCTACTTCCCGCGCGTCTACGGCACCGGCGGTGTGGTACGCGCCGATCGCGACGAGGCGGAGGCGCGCGAGATCGGCCTGCGCTACGACCTGCTCGACGTCAACTTCTTCGGCAGCATTCCCTACGCTGATGGCACGCGCGACGTGACCTTCCGCATCGGCCGCCAGACCGTGAACTGGGGTCAGAGCACGGTGGCCGTCGTCAACAGCGTCAACCAGGCACAGCCGGTCAACGCGAACTCGCTGTACCGCCTCGGCTTCGGCCTGCTCGAGGAGCTGTTCGTGCCGGTCGGCATGGTGCGCGCCAGCACCGAGGTCGCGCAGGGCCTGACGCTGGAGGCCTATTACCAGTTCGAGTGGGCGCCGATCGAGATTCCGACGCCGGGCAGCTTCATGTCCTTCGCCGATTTGGGCACCGACAATCTGCGCGGCAGCGTCAACGCGGCCTTCGGTGGTTCGGCCGACGATCCGGACATGGTCGGCAACCCGCTCGACAATCCGCTGACGCTGATCACGCCGACGTCGCTGACGATTCCGCGTCTGCCGGACAATGAGGCCAGCGACTCGGGCCAGTACGGCATCTCGCTGAAGTTCTACTCGGACGAGATCAATAACGGCACCGAGTTCGGCTTCTATGCGATGAACTACCACTCGAAGCTGCCATACGTGAGTTTCTACTCCACCGATGCGAGCTGTGCGCGCCGCGAAGGCAACACACGGCAGATCGACGCAACCAACTCTCTGGAGTTCCTCGAGGCCTGCCCCAACCTGCCGGTCGCTGGCAACGCCGCCTTCCTCACCGACTTCACGTCGCTGCTGTTGCAGCGGCCGGCCGTGCTCGGCGATCTGGGCGTCAGTCTCGATCTGCCGACCGTATTGCGTGGACTCGGCAGTTTGCTGCTGCCGCGTCCAGGTCAGCCGCAGTCCAGCGCGGTGCCGTTCGACTCGGCGCGCATCCAGATCGAGTATCCGGAAGACCTGCGCATGTTCGGTGTGGACTTCACGACGACCTTTGGCGAGTACTCGTTCCAGGGCGAGATTTCGTACCGTCCCAACGTACCCTTGCAGGTGGCGGTCATCGATCTGGCCTTCGCCGCCTTCGGTCCGACGTTGACGCGCTGCCACGACGCATCGCTCGGCTGCGCCGGTGCGCGCGCAGGCCTCGGTTTCGACGAAAACGGCAACTATGTGGTCTACGAGAACAATGACTTCAACGTCGGTACGGATGACGACTACGTCAATCCGTATCCCGACACCATCAATCTCGCCGTCGGCGCAGCACCCGGTTCGGCGCGTTCATTCCCGAACTTCATCATGCCGTACCGCGGCGTCGCGGTCGGCGAGACGCCGCCGAACAGCTATATCCAGGGCTGGATTCCGGGCAAGGTCGCGCAGTACAACCTCGGCGCGACGCGCGTGCTCGGCACCTCCGAGAACTGGATCGGCGCCGACCAGGTGATCCTGATCTACGAGGTCGCCGCCACGCACGTGCTCAACATGCCGGACTTCGACGAGCTGCAGATTGAAGGCCCCGCCTACACCACGACCCACGCCAGCGCCGGCGCCGACGGCAGCGGCGCCGACGGTTCACGGCTTGCCTGCTCGACCAATCCAAGCTGCTCGGTCGGCCCGGACGGCCTGCGCTTCAATCCGTTCCAGGCGCGACGCGACGCCTTTGCCGACGAATTCTCTTGGGGCTACCGCATCGTCGGACGCATCAGCTACGAGTCGGTGCTGCCGGGCATCAGTGTGCAGCCGCTGTTCATCTGGCAGCACGATCTGCAGGGCAATGCGCCGGGGCCGGCGGGCAATTTCGTCGAAGGACGCAAGTCGCTGAACTTCCTGCTCGAGACGCGCTACGAGAAGGCGTTCGCGTTCACCATCGCGTACAACAGCTTCTTCGGCGCCGGCAGCAACAACGTGTATCGCGACCGGGACAATCTCGGTTTCTTCCTCAAGCTGCAGTTCTAAGAAGGCCCCGCCGATGAGAGTCCCCCACCTGTTCGCGCACGCGTTGCTGCTGGCCTGCAGCGTCGGCGGCCCTGCCGCGACAGCGGCCGAGGCCACGCCGATGCCGGCCGAGATCGCGCCACGCGCCGAGCAGAGCCTGCTCACCGCGATCACCCGTGCCGGCGCGCAGCGGCTGGTCGCGGTCGGTGCGCGCGGACACATCCTGCTGTCCGACGACGACGGCGCGCGCTGGCGGCAGGTTGCGTCGCCGGTCAGCAGCCTGCTGACCCAGGTCGCGTTCCTCGATGCGCAGACCGGCTGGGCCGTGGGCCACGATGCGACCGTGCTCAAGACCACGGATGGCGGCGAGACCTGGGCCATCCGCCACTTCGATGCGGCCGGTGAGGCCTTGCTCGCCGTGATGTTCCTCGACAGCCGGCGCGGCCTCGCGCTGGGCGCCTACGGCACGCTGCTGACCAGTGCCGACGGCGGCGAGACCTGGGCGGCCGCCGAGAACGTGCTGACCGAGGAAGGCATGCACCTCAACGCGATCGCGCGCCTGAATGATGGCCGGCTGCTCATCGTCGGCGAGGCCGGCCTGATCGCGACATCCCAGGACGAGGGCCAGACCTGGGAACGCGGCGAGTTTCCGTACGAGGGTTCTCTGTTCGCCGTGCGTCCTTACGGTGAGCACGGCGCCATCGTCGGTGGCCTGCGCGGCAACAGTTTCCGCTGCGCGGATGTCGCTGCCGGCGCGTGGGAACGCATCGAAACCGGCTCCGAGCAGTCCGTGTTCGGCATCGCCGAGCGCGGCGACGGGTACGCGCTCGCCGGTTTCAACGCATCGGTGATCGGCGTCGCGGCGGACGGCACCGCCCGCGAGCTGCAACTGCAGGCGCTGGAAAACGGTGAGGCGCCGGCCGGCGCCGCGGCGATGTCGATCGAGGCGACGGCCTTCGCCGACCTGCTCGTGCTCGGCAACGGCGAGCTGATCACCGTCGGCGACGCCGGCGTCCGCCGCTGGGCGGTGAAGCCGTAGCAGGTACCCGCGACCGCGCGGCCGCGGACGAGCGGCGGCGGCCTCGTCCTTCCGGGCGAAGCCGGGCCCGGCCCGGGTGCGCACACTGCGGGCCTGCCAAGGAGCCCGCATGAGTCGAATCGTCGTTCCGCCGCCGTCCTATGTGCCGCCGCATGGCCTGCTGGCCGGCAGGTCCGTGCTGATCACCGCGGCGGCCGGCGCCGGCATCGGTTTCTCGACGGCGAAGCGCTGCCTCGAGGAAGGTGCGCGCGGCCTGGTGCTGTCGGACATGCATCCGCGCCGCACCGCGGAGGCCGCGCAGGCGCTGGCGAAGGAGTTTCCGCAGGCCGTGATCCACGGCCAGGTCTGCAACGTCACGCAGGAGGCCGAGGTCCAGGCGCTGGTCGACATGGCCGAGGACAGGCTCGGCGGCGTCGACGTGCTGATCAACAACGCCGGCCTTGGCGGCAGCCAGCGCATCGTCGACATGAGCGACGAAGAGTGGCTGCGCGTCCTCGACGTGACCCTCAACGGCACCTTCCGCATGACCCGCGCGATGCTGCGCAAGATGCAGCCGCGCGGGCGCGGCGCAATCGTCAACAACGCCTCGGTGCTCGGCTGGCGCGCGCAGACCGAGCAGGCGCACTACGCCGCGGCCAAGGCCGGGGTGATGGCGCTGACGCGCTGCGCGGCGCTGGAAGCCGCCGAGTTCGGCGTGCGCATCAACGCGGTGTCGCCGTCGATCGTGTTCCACGACCATCTGCGCAAGAGCGCGCCCGAGGAGCTGTTGACGCAGCTGGCCAGCCGCGAAGCCTTCGGCCGCGGCGCCGAGGCCTGGGAGATCGCCAACGTGATGGTGTTCCTCGCTTCGGACTATGCGTCCTACCTCGTTGGCGAAGTGATTTCCGCCTCCAGCCAGAGAGCCTGACATGCCCATCGTCTTCGATTCAGCAGATGCCCTGCTGGCCGCAGTCGGCCGCGACCTCGGCGTCACCGAGTGGATGCCGGTCACGCAGGAGCGCGTGAACCTGTTCGCCGACGCGACCGACGACCATCAATGGATCCACGTCGATCCGGTCAAGGCCAAGGACGGCCCCTTCGGCGCCTGCGTCGCACACGGTTATCTCACCTTGTCGCTGGCAGCGCGCTTCATGCCGCAGCTGATCGAGGTGCGCAACATGAAGATGGGCGTGAACTACGGCTGCGACAAGGTGCGCTTTCCGGCGCCGGTGCGCGTTGGCGCGCGCATCCGCGGTCGTGGCGAACTGGTGGCGGTGGAGCGCGCTAGGGACGGTGGCCTGCAGTCGACCTTGCGCCTGACCGTCGAGATCGAGAACGAGGCCAAGCCGGCCTGCGTCGTCGACACGATTTCGCGCTACTACTTTTGAATGAAGCGGGGCGCGGCCGCCCCGCATAGCTTAGGCGGACCGTCGTGCGCGCCTCGGGCGATGCACGCGGTCATCGTCCAGCCCGCACGGCCAGAACCTGCCATGAATCAAGCTGTCATCGTTTCCGTCGCCCGCACCGGCATCGGCAAGGCCTATCGCGGCGCGTTCAACGACACCGAGGCGCCGGTGCTCGGCGGCCATGTGGTCAGGCACGCGGTGGCGCGCGCCGGCATCGATCCGAAGGAGGTCGACGACGTCATCCTCGGCTGCGCCGCGCAGCAGGGCACGCAGGCCTACAACCTCGGCCGGCTGTGCGCCTATACCGGTGGCCTGCCGGAGTCCGTGCCGGGCATGACCCTCGACCGCCAGTGCGGCTCGGGGCTGATGGCGATCGGCTTCGCCGCCAAGAACATCCTCGCCGGCGAGCAGGACATCGTCGTCGCCGGCGGTCTGGAGTCGATCTCGCTGGTGCAGAACAAGCACAAGAACAGCTACCGCTTCGTTTCCGACGCGGTGCTTGCGGCGGCGCCGACGGCGTACATCCAGATGATCGAGACGGCGGAGATCGTCGCCGAGCGCTACAAGATCTCGCGTGCCGCGCAGGACGAATACAGCCTGCACAGCCAGCAGCGCACCGCCGCGGCGCAGGCCGCCGGTCGCTACGACGACGAGATCGTGCCGATCACCGTCGACAGGCAGCTCTACGACAAGGAAGGCCATCCGACCGGCAAGCAGTCGGTGACCCTGGGCAAGGACGAGGGCAATCGCGCCGAGACCACGCTCGAAGGCCTGAATGCACTCAAGCCGGTGTGGAAGAACGGCCATTTCGTCAAGGAAGGCCAGTTCATCACCGCCGGCAACGCCTCGCAGCTGTCGGATGGCGCGGCGGCCGTGGTGGTGATGAGCGGCAAGACGGCGCAGGACCGCGGGCTGAGGCCGCTGGGCATCTATCGCGGCATCGCCGTCGCCGGCTGCAAGCCGGACGAGATGGGCATCGGGCCGGTCTACGCGGTGCCGAAGCTGCTCGCGCAGCATGGACTCAAGGTGGCGGACATCGGTCTGTGGGAACTCAACGAGGCCTTCGCGAGCCAGGTGCTGTACTGCCGCGACACGCTCGGCATCCCGCAGGACAGGCTCAATGTGGATGGCGGCGCGATCGCGATCGGCCATCCGTTCGGCATGTCGGGGGCGCGCATGGTCATGCATGCGCTGATCGAGGGGCGCCGCCGCGGCGTCAGGCACGTCGTCGTGACGATGTGCATCGGCGGCGGCATGGGGGCGGCGGGCTTGTTCGAGTTGCCGTAATCGGGGCGGGGGGGAGAGGGTCGGTCGCTTGCGGGGGCAGGTGGCCCGGATCAGACTGCTGGCGCGCGGGCGCACCAAGGCCGCGCCGCCAGAGCCCGGCCATAGACCGGGGCAAGCGCTAGAGAGGAGAGACTCATGAACGATTCGGCGTCCGCGACCGTGGCCCAGCGCCAGGCGGCCGGGAGTGTCGTAGCCGGCTGGCCGGCCCTGCTGGTGGCCGCGCTCGTCGTCGGCGGTGCGGTGTACTCGTTCTCGCCGAGACAGCCACCGGCGTTCCCGGACACGCAGGTCTACCCGGAGCGGCTGCTGGTCAACGGCGTAGACCGTGCCGGCGAGCGCTTCGTCGCCGTCGGCGAGCAGGGGCAGATCCTCGTCGCCGACGGCGCCGCGGGGCCATGGCGGTCGGCAGCACCGGCACCGCAGCGCGGATCGACGCTGACGCGCGTGCGCTTCATCGACGAACAGCGCGTGCTCGCGGTCGGCCACGACGGCTGGATCCTGCTCAGCGAGGATCGCGGCGATTCGTGGCAGGAGGTGGCCTACAGCGAGGGCAGCGATCCGCTGCTGGGCGTGTCCGGCCTCGTCGGCGACCGGGTGTTCGCCTACGGCGCCTTCGGCGTCATGCGGGTCTCGCAGGATCGGGGCCGGAGCTGGCAGCCGTACGAGCTGGACATCGTCACGCCGGAAACCACGGAAGACGAATCGTCGGCGCCGGAAGAGGCGCTCGACCCCTATGCCGACCCCTTCGCCGCCTTCGAGGCGCAGGCGTTCAGCGGCCAGCGGCACATCAACGGCATGACCGTGGCGGCAGACGGCTCGCTGATCCTGGTCGGTGAACGCGGCCTGCTGCTGCGCTCCACCGACGACGGCCAGAGCTGGACCGAGCTGCCGTCGGTCTACGACGGCTCGCTGTTCGGGGCACTGTCGCTGCCGTCGGGCACGCTGATCGTCTTCGGCATGCGTGGGCACGCCTACCGCAGCGACGATCTGGGCCAGACCTGGACCGAGAGCCGCCTGCCCGGCGGCGAGTCGCTGTTCGGCGGCAGCGTCGACGGCCAGGGGCGGGCGCTGCTGGTCGGCGCCGCCGGTACGCTGCTGCGCTCCGGCGACGACGGGCGCAGCTTCCAGCAGGTGGCGGCGCCCACGCGCAGCGGCATCGTCACGATCGAGCCGCTGGCATCCGGCGGCTGGCTCACGGGAGGCGAGGGCGGCCTCGTCATCAAGCAGCCGCAGGCCGCGGCCGGAGACGCGTCATGACCCGTTCGGAACGCGCGGTCGCGCGCATGGCCGACTTCCTGATCGGCAGCCGCAAGGTGCTCGCCGTGCTGTTCGCGCTGATCACGATCGCCTTCGGCTACAGCGCCACCAAGGTCCAGCTCGACCCGGGCTTCCTCAAGCTGATCCCGGTCGAGCATCCGTACATGCGCACGATGATGCAGTACATGGACGACTTCTCCGGCGCCAACAAGATCCTCGTGAATCTGCGGTGGAAGGGCGAAGGCGACATCTACAACCCGGCGTTCATGAAGGCCCTGCAGGAGACCACCGACGAGGTGTTCTTCATTCCGGGCATCAACCGCACCAAGGTCTCGTCGCTGTTCACGCCCAACGTCTACTACATCGAGATCACCGAGGACGGCTTCCGCGGCGAGCCGGTGGTGCCGGCGCGCTACTCTGGCACCGAGCAGGATCTCGATCGCGTGCGCAACAACGTCGAGCACTCCGGCCAGATCGGACAGCTCGTCGCCGTCGACCTCAAGGGCGCGATGGTGCAGGCCGACCTGCACGAGTACGACCCGAACGCCGGGGTCAAGGTCGACTACTGGGAGGTGCAGGGCAAGCTCGAGGAGATTCGCGGGCGTTACGAGAGCCCGATCCAGTACGTCTACCGGATGAAGCGTGCGCGCGAACCCTTCGAGGCCGGTGAAGTCGTTGCTGAGGGGTACGTCGACTACGGCGCGATGCTCGGCATGCAGAAGTTCCGCGTGCTGCGCGACGTGCCCGGGGCCGAGGGCAAGCAGGAATTCATCGTCGAGGGCGGCGAGGTCGAGGTCGAGACTGTCGACAACCCGGCGTACAACCCGGACATCGAGGTCAACATCATCGGCTTCGCGCGCCTGCTGGGCGACGTGATCAAGGGCCTGGTCGGCGTGTTCGCGTTCTTTGCGATCGCGTTCGCGATCACGGCGGTGCTGCTGTACTGGTACACGCGTTCGCTGCGCACGACGGTCGTCGCGCTGTTCGTCGCGATGCTGCCGGTGCTGTGGCTGATCGGCGTGCTGCCGCTGCTCGGCTACGGCATCGACCCGATGTCGATCCTGGTGCCGTTCCTGATCTTCTCGATCGGCGTCTCGCACGCGGTGCAGATGACCAATGCCTGGCGCATGGAGGTCGGCAACGGCGCGACGCCGGCCGCCGCGGCCCATGCCTCGTTCTGCAAGCTGTTCATTCCCGGTGCCGCCGGCCTGCTGACCGAGGCGCTCGGCTTCGGCGTGATCATGCTGATCGACATCCCGATCGTGCACGAACTCGGCATCACCGCCTGCGTCGGCGTGCTGCTGATGATCATCACCAACAAGATGATCCTGCCGATCATCCTGGCGCACCTGCGGCTCGAGCAGTCGGCGATGGCGCATGCCGGCGACAGCGGCATCGAGCGGCGCTCGCCGCTGGTGCGCATGATCGGCAACTGTGCCGAGCCGCGCTTCGCGGTGGTGGTATTCGCCGCCGCGCTGGTCCTGCTTGCGGGCGCGACCTGGAAGTCCCGCGACCTGGTGATCGGCGACTCCGGACAGGGCGTGCCGGAACTGCACGAGGACTCGCGCTACAACCAGGACAACCGGGTCATCGCCGGCACTTACGACATCGGCGTCGACGTGCTCACGGTCATCGCGGAGGCGCCCGGTTTCGAAGGCGACTCCTGCCTGCACTACCCGGTGGTGGAGCTCATCGACCGCTTCGAGCTGTACATGAAGGGTGTCGAGGGCGTGCAGTCGGTGATCAGCGTCGCCGGCATCGGCAAGCTGGTGATCTCCGCGTTCAACGAGGGCAATCCGCGCTGGCGCGCGCTGCCGCGTTCGCAGGTCGGCCTGTCCACCGGCTCCAAGGCTTTCGATCCCAACCTCGGCCTCAACAACGAGGGCTGCAAGGCGATCCAGGTCATGATCTTCATGAAGGATCACGAGGGCGACACGATCCAGCACGCCGTGGCCGAGATCAAGCGCTTCGTCGAGGCCAACCCGGTCGACGGCGTGACGCTGCGGCTGGCCAGCGGCAACGTCGGCGTCATGGCGGCGACCAACGAGGCAGTGGCCGCGGCCGAGGTGACGATGCTGCTGGCGATCTTCGGTTCGCTGATCCTGTTCTGCTATCTCACCTTCCGCTCGTGGATCGGCGTGATCTGCGTGATGACGCCGCTGCTGCTGGTCACGGTGTTCTGCAACGCGCTGATGGCGACGCTCGGCATCGGCCTGAAGGTGGCCACGCTGCCGGTGATCGCGCTCGGCGTCGGTGTCGGCGTCGACTACGGCCTGTACCTGTTCGAGCGCATCCAGCACCACATGGCCGACCCGACCGTGAGCTTCCGCGAAAGCTTCGAGCGGGCCATGGTCGAGCGCGGCAGCGCCGCGGTGTTCACCGCCATCACGATGTCCGTCGGCGTCGCCACGTGGATCTTCTCGGCGCTCAAGTTCCAGGCCGATATGGGCGTGATGCTGTCCTTCATGTTCCTGGTGAACATGTTCGGCGCGGTCTGTCTGCTGCCCGCGCTGGGGGCCTGGTTCTTCCGCGAGCGGCAGCCGACCCTCGTCGCCACGAACCCGGCGCGCTGAGCGCCGGTTGATGGGGCGGCGACCGGACGCGGTCGCTGCCCTATCCTCACGGCGATGAAACGCCCGCCCTCCGAACCCGACAGCCGATCCCGCCCGCCGCCGGCGCGGGCCGTGCTGCCCGGCGAATCGCGTTCCGAGAATCGCCGCATCGTCTTGCTGCTGGTTCTCGGCGCGCTGGTCGGGCTGCTGGTGGAGTTCTGGCCCGAGGTGAAGCAGGCCACGGGTGAAGTCGTGCAGGCACTGCACGAGCCATCGCCCGACCGCTCGATACCCATTCCCACCGCACCGGACGCCACCGCACGCAGCGAAGCCGGCACCGGGCCGGATGCCGCGGCCACCGGCGCACGGGCGCCCGACGCGACGCCCGGCGCCGTGCCGATCCTCTCGATGCTGACGGGCGGCCCGCTGCGCGAGATCGAGGGCATGAGCAGCGAAGCCATGCAGGTGGCGCTGACGCCGACCGGCGACGTGCTGATGACCGGCAAGTACGCCGTGCTCGAACTCGGTGCCGGCGACGCGCCCCTTCGGCGCCTGCTGTACAGCCCGCGGCGCTACCGTGAGCAGTTCGCCGACGGGCGTTCGCAGGCCATGGCCTCGGCCCTGCTGCTGGCGGACGGCCGCTACCTTCTCGGTGGCTGGCATGGCGAGGTCCTGATGGGGCGCGACGAAACGCTGCATCGCCTGTCGGCCCGCGAGGATCGTCCGAAGGGGCGCATCGTCCGGATGCTGGCGTGGAACGGGCATGTACTCGTCGCCGGCGACGGTTTGTGGCGACTCGACGACGAGGGCGGGCAGCTGCGCGAGATCACGCTGCCCGGCGCCAGCCGGCTCGATGCCGTCGGGGCAGGCGAAAGCCAGCTGCTGCTCGCGGACTCGGGCCGGCGCATCCTGGCCTGGGACGGCGATCGCGCGGAACCTTGGATGCAGTGGCCGGACGACGCCGGCCGGGTCGAGGCGCTGGTGCCGGCGCGCGAAGGCGGCTGGTGGGTGGGGTCGACCCGCGGGCTGTTCCGCGTCGGCGACGATCGCCAGATCCGGGTCGTGCTGCCGGGGGTCTGGGTCACCGGCATCGTCGACCGCGCCGACGAAAGCTGGATAGGCACCTGGAAGCAGGGGCTGCTGCTCAGACGCGACGATCGCTGGTATCGGCTCGGTACCGGCATCGGCGGGCTGGCGGACGAATCGGTCAACGCCCTGACCGTCGATGCGCAGGAGCATCTGTGGCTCGCGCTCTACGGAGGCGGCGGCTGGCGTGCCCCGCTGCCGGCGCTGCGCGACCGCATCATGCGACACCCGTGGGTTCCCGAGGCCGATCCCGCCCCATAGCGCAGGCCCGCGTACACCGGTCCGCACGTCGACAATATGCAACCATATGGTTGCGTATCCATCGTTCCGTCTGGTATAGATATGCAACCAGGAGGTTGCATATGGAACACGATCGGATCGAGAAGCAGGTATTGCTGAAAGCCCCGCTGGAGCGCGTCTGGCGCGCGATCAGCGATTCGCGGCGTTTCGGTGCGTGGTTCGGCATGGAAGTGGAAGGCGGCTTCGTGACCGGCACGCGGGTACGGGCGAAGATCAGGCCAACGCAGGTCGATGCCGCGGTCGCGGAGATGCAGAAGCCCTACGACGGCGTCGCCTTCGACCTGTGGATCGAGCGCGTGGAGCCGATGCGCTGCTTCGCGTTCCGCTGGCATCCGGGCGTGCCCGAGTCGGATGTGCCGCTGCCGGACGAGGAACGGACGCTGGTGGTGTTCGAGCTCGAGCAGAGGCCCGATGGCGTGTTGCTGACGATCACCGAATCCGGCTTCGAGCGCATCCCGCTGGCGCGCCGGGCCGATGCATTCGCCGGCAACGACGGCGGCTGGACGCACCAGCTCGACCTGGTCGCCAAGTACCTGTCGCTCGGAACCGATGGCTGATCCGGCATTGCCGCGACGGCGCCGCCGCCGCACGGCGGCCGCGGGCGACCCGGCGCGCGTGTTCGCGGCGCTCGGCGAGCCGGCGCGCCTGCGCATCGTGTCGCGCCTGTGCGATGCCGGGCCGCTGTCGATCGCACGCCTCACCGAGGGCGCCCGCGTGTCGCGGCAGGCCGTCACCAAGCATCTGCATGCCCTGGAACAGGCCGGCCTCGTGCAGGGCGGCCGCGCGGGCCGAGAGCAGATCTGGGCGCTGCGTCCGGAGCGGCTCGGCGACGCGCAGCGCTATCTCGACCGGATTTCGCAGCAGTGGGACGAGGCGCTGCAGCGCCTGCAGGCTTTCGTCGAGGACGATGGCCCGGCGTAGGCGCGCGCTGGCTCAGAGCAGGCGTGCCGACAAGGCCTTGATGACCGCATGCGTGCGG
This sequence comes from Sinimarinibacterium flocculans, assembly GCF_003201205.1. GTDB lineage: Bacteria > Pseudomonadota > Gammaproteobacteria > Nevskiales > Nevskiaceae > Solimonas > Solimonas flocculans. Next base: position 433,201 of record NZ_QICN01000002.1, on the reverse strand, counting down.
TCGCGCGCTTCGAGCTTTGCCAGGATCTCGGTGAGATGGTTGCGCACGGTGCCGTCACTGATCGCCAGCGCGCGACCGATCTCCTTGTTCGAATAACCGCCCGCCACGAGGCGCAGCACATCCTTCTCGCGTTCGGTCAGGTGCGCGGACTGCGCGCCGTCCGGCGCGGGCGGTGCCGGTACGGCGTCCGTCGAGATCGCGGCGAACAGCGTGCCGCCGGCGGCAAGGCGGGCGATCGCATCGGCGAGCGCCTGGGGCGCCGAATCCTTGAGCAGGAAGCCCTGCGCGCCGGCGCGACGTGCCGCAGCCATCAGCGCGGGATCGTCGAAGGTCGTCAGCAACAGCACGGGTGTCGGGTCGGCGCGTTCGCGCAGACGCGCCACCGCGTCGATGCCCGACAGCCGCGGCATGCGGATGTCGCTGACGACCACATCCACGCGCTGCCGGTGCAGCGCCTCGAGCAGCGCGTGTCCGTCCTCGGCCTGCACGGCGACGTCGATGCCCAGCTCGTGCAGCAGCGCCGCCAGCGCGCTGCGGATCAGCGCCTGGTCGTCGGCCAGTGCAATCGACAGCGGCGCCGTCATGTCGCGCCCCCCGCCGGCACGCTGGCACGCAGGCACAGTCCGCCGTCGACCGGTTCGTCGAGCGCCAGCGTGCCGCCGACGGCTTCGAGACGCTCGCGCATGCCGGTCAGGCCGTAGCCGGGCGGCGCGCCGCGCAGCCCGTGACCGTCGTCGCGGACTTCGAGGACCAGCCGGTCCGCTTCGGGTGCGAGCCTCAGCGTGACGCGGCCTGCGCCACTGTGCCGGGCGGCGTTGGTCAGGGCCTCCTGCGCAGCACGCAGCAGGGCTTCTGCGCGGGCGAGATCGGGTGCCCGCAGCTCGTCCGGCAGATCGAGCACGACCTGCGGTTGCGGGAAGGCGCGGACCAGCGCCTGCAAGGCTGCGTGCAGATCGACGCCGTCGCTGCGGCGCAGGGTGCCGACTACGGCACGCAGCTCGACCAGCAGCTCGTCGGCGAGTTCGCGCAGTGTCTTCACGCCGGCGGCGAGTTCCGTCGGCGCGCGGCGTTCGAGCAGGGCGAGCTGCATCTTCAGCGCCGTCAGCTTCTGGCCGGCCACGTCGTGCAGTTCGCGCGACAGGTGCAGGCGCTCGCCGGCGCGTGCGCCCTCGGCCAGCAGCGCCCGTGTCGCCAGCAGTTCGGCGGCCAGATGCTGCGCCTGATCGCGAGCGCGTTCGGCGCGCAGCGCGTAGATCGCGAGCAGGCAGGCAAAGCCCTGGAAGCCGAGATAGGCCGCGAAGCTGCGCAGCGCCGCGCCCGTCGGCCACATCATCAGCAGCGTCGCCAGCAGCATCGCGTTGGCGGTGGCCAGCACCAGCACCAGGCTGCGCGGGGCAAACAGCAGCGCCGCCTGTGCGGCGACGATGATCATCAGCACCGGCTGCAGGCCGTCGCGCCAGCCGGCGACGGCAAGCAGCGTCGCCGGAACCTGTGCGAGCACCAGCCAGCGGTCGAGCGCCCAATCCGGCGCGCGCCGCAGCGAGCGCCAGACGAACAGCGCGAGAAAACCCAGGGAGCCGACGAGGCCGGCCGCCGTCGGCAGGTCCGGGGTCAGCGACGGCAGGCGCAGCAGCGGACCGGAGCTGACGGCCAGCCAGGTGAGGTAGCCGGCCAGGTTCAGCGGCGCGAGCGGGCCGTCGTCGTCATGTCGGAAATCGCGGGCCATGGCCGAGTATGCCGAGCGCCGCGGCGCGCGGGCAGGTGCGTTTTGTCACCCCCCAACCCTGCGTTTCGTCACCTGCCGGCGGCGCGGCGCGGCGCGCAGACTGCCTGCGCTCATCGACGGAGAACCGACATGTACGAAGCCGTGGTCATGCTGCACGCCCTGGCGGGCACGGTGGCGCTGGCAAGCTTCTGGACCGCGGGGCTGGCGCGCAAGGGCTCGCCGCTGCACCGCCGCGCCGGACGCATCTACCTGCAGGCGATGCGGCTGATCCTGCTCACCGCGCTGCCGATCGTCGGCGCACTGCTGATGCGCGAACGCCTCGGCTTTGCCCTGTTCTTCGCCTACCTGGTCGTCATCGTCAGCGAGAGCGTCTGGACCAGCCTGCGTGCGCTGCAGCTCAAGCGCGATCCCGCGCGCTACTTCGGAACGCCCTATCGCGCGGCGGCGGTCGTACTGCTTGCGTCCGGTGCCGGCATGCTGGTCTACGGCCTGTCGGCCGGTAACCTGATCTTCGCCGGCTTCGCTTTCGTCGGCCTGGGGCGCGGCGGCGCGATGCTCGCGCTGAGCCGCCGTCCGCCGGCGCCACGCTGGTCGCTGTCCGAGCACCTGGGCGCGATGATCGGCAACGGCGTGGCGACGCATATCGCCTTCCTGCTGATCGGACTCGGGCGGCTGTTGCCGGAGACCTGGGCGGCGCCGGTCCAGACCTTCGGCTGGCTCGCGCCGCTGGGCGTGGCCCTCGTCGCCGGCGTCCACCTGACCCGCAAGTACGTGCGGCCGCCGGCGCTCGGCGCGTAGCGCTACTTCGCCGGCACGTGGCTGGTCGTGACGTCGGCGATCAGCCGGCCGTCGTCGCCGGTGACCGTGGTGCGCACGACGCTCAGGCTGCGCCCCTTGCGCACGTATTGCGAGGTGGCGGTGAAGCTGCCGTCCTTCTGGTTGCCGGTGAGTGCCGCGCTGAGGTTGATGGCCAGCGGAAATCCGCTGCCACCCGGGGTCATGCCGGTGCCGCCGAAAGCCAGCACCGTGGCGCAGACGTCGGCGAACCAGAGAATGGCGCCGGCGTGCGCGGTGCCGAAGGGATTGAGGATGCCGGGCTGGACCGGCATCGTCCCGACGACGCGGTCGGGCCCCTGCTCGGTGATGCGAAATTCGATGCGACCGCTGACGTCCACGAAAAACTCCGGCGAAGGGCAGGGGCGTAGTGTGGCACTGCGGGGTGTGGGACCGCGGGCGTGCACGCGGGACGCTAGCGCGCCACCGGATGAGTGCAGCGTTCCCAACAAACCGTTAGCCCTGGCCGAGTCCTTTCGCGCAGCTCTTCGTTGCTCATCGTCGCCGTAGTGCCCGCTACGCCTCCGATTCGCGCCTCGATCTGCACGAAAGTCCTTCGGCCATCTTCCAACGTTTCGTTGAGAGCGCTGCACTAGCGTTCATCTTCGAACAGGCTGTGCCAGACGATGTGCGACAACGCCCCGATCGCGCGCTGTCGCCCGCGGGCGTCCGCGCTGGCGAGCTGATAGCTGCAGCGCTCGATCATCCACACCAGGGCATCGCCGACGTCGGTGCTCAGGTCAGGGCGCGTCCGTCCTGCCATCGCCGCGCGCTGAACGACGCGGCGATTGGTGCGGAGCAGGTTTCTCAGGAGCTGGCGATACAGCGAATCGATCTTCGGATCCTGGCCCGAGGTTTCGATCGCCGCCTGCATGACCGCGCGGTGACGCTCGAAGACGTCGACGATGCCGGCCACCGCCGTCATCACCTGGTCCGGGCCGGTGCTTTCCGGATGCGCGAACCAGTCGCCCGCGGCGACGCCGATCTCGCTGGCCACGCGCTCCAGCAGATAGGCGAGCAGATCGTTCTTGTCCTTGAATCGCAGGTAGAAGCTCGACCGGGACACTCCCGCCTCGCGCGCGAGCCCGTCGACCGTCAGCGCCTGGAACGACGCGCCCTTGCGGATCTGCCGCTCCATCGCTTCCGTGAGCAGCGCCGCGACGTCCAGGCGCGCCCCAGCATGCGCGCGGGTTTTTTCGTCCGCCGGCCGTTTGGACATTCTCGGTCGATCTGTTCAGGAGCCGCCGATAGTTTATCGGCGCAGAACGATCAGATCGCGAGGAGAGCGCCGTGGACCCTGCATCGCCGGTTGTGACGGTCGCAACGATCCCGTTGCGGGACCGCGCCGCCGGGCCGCTGACGAGACAGCGGTACCGGCGCCTGGCCGCTGTCTACGCCGGCGCGGCGGTACTGGGCTGGATGCTGTGGACGGCAGCGCCGTCTGCGTGGCGTGCCTTCGGGCTCGGCCTGCTGATGCCCGGCGCAGGTTTTGCGGCGGGCTTCACGAGCCTTTCCGGCGTCGCCGCCAGCGTGGCCGCATGGCTGTTGACGATCGCGCTCTTCGGCCTTGGCTTCTTCGCATGGTTCGGCAGCGGCAATGTCGTGGCTCCGGTCGCCGTCTGGCTGCTGTCCGCGCTGGCGGCCGCCATCGCCGTGCCGGATGTGCCCTGGACCGGAGCGCCGTGGCTGGTCATGGCGATACTCGGCCTGGCCGGGGGGCTCGCCGTGCGCACCGCGCGGCGCACGACCGCGCAGGCGCTGCGGCATCGTGCCCGCCGCAATGTCGCGTTGCGCGAACGGGCCTTGCAGCTGCGCCCCGCCGGCCGGTTCGAGCCCGCCCCGCTGAACCGGGATGCGCTGCCACTGCTGCGACATGTCCTCGATCGTGCGCTGCAGCCGGTCGATCGCTACGACGGCATCAACTGGGTCGACCAGTTCCAGTTCGGGGCGCTGCGCTATGCGCTTTGCGGCATGGGCTATGCGCTCTCCGGCGTGCACTACGGCGCGACGCCGGCCTTCACCGGCTACCTGAGTGAAGCCCAGCGCCGGCTGCATCTGAAGATGCTCGATCACCGCAACTGGAAGTACTGGGTCTGGGAGAACGCCTGGGGCAACCTCGCGCTCGATCCGAATCCCATCCACCACCGTGACAACGTCATGTATCACGGCTGGTACATGGCGATGCTCGCCGAGTACATCTCCAACACCGGCGACACGCGCTACCAGGACGAGCCCCTGGTCCTGCGGCATCCGTCCGGCCGCGAGTGGCGCTACCGGTTCAGCGAGATCTGCGAGGTGCTCCATCGCAGCCACCGCAAGAGCCCCTTCACGCTCTTCCCCTGCGAACCGAACTGGATCTACCCGATGTGCAACAACTTCAGCGCGATCGCGCTGAAGGTGCACGACCGTCTGTACGGCACGCGCTGGTTCGCGGAGATCGAGTCCGACTACAGGCGCCGCTTCGACGACGAGTTCTGCACGCTCGACGGCCGGGTGCTGGCGATCCGCTCGACGCACACCGGCCTGACACTGCCGATGCTGACCTCGGCGATGGCGGACAGCGTCACCGCGCATTTCCAGCACGGCACCTTTCCGGACATCGCGCGCCGTTCCTGGGAGATCGCGCGCATGGACTACATCCGCGTGCTCGACGGGCGGATCGAGATCGAGGCGCGCGGCTGGGACCGGCTCGATACGGGCAGTTACCGGCCGTCGATGATCACAACCTATACGCAGATCGGCGCCGCCGCAGCCGAGATGGGCGATCTCGAGGTGGCGGCGCTGCTGCGCGAGCGCGTCCGCGAGGAATTCGACTGGCGGCCGGAGAACGACGGTGCCGTCTCGCTCGATGGCGTGTCCACGCAGGCCCATGCGACGACGCTCTATCACTGGACGGCCCGGCCGAACCAGCGACGCTCGATGCATGCCGACGGCATTCCCGACGTCGAGCGCGCCGGTCCGGTTCTGGCCGAAGCCCCATACCCGGATGTGCTGGTCTGCTACGCGCGCAATGACGGCTCGGCACTGGCGCTGGAACTCGCGCCGGGCTGCAGCGCCGCGGTCGGCCGGACAGCGACGCTCGGTCTGGATCAGCTGCGGCCGGGTCAGCGCTATCGCATCGGCGATGCACAGGTCTGCGTCGCGGATGCCGGTGGCCGGGCCCGCTTCGACCTTCGCATCGAGGCCGCACCGCAGCGTCTGCTGGTCGCGCCGGCGCCATGACGATGGCGGGCGATCGCGACGTGGCTTTCATCACCGGTGCCGGCAGCGGCATGGGACAGCTCTGCGCACGCCGCCTGCTGCAGCAGGGGTGGTCGGTGGCAGCCGTGGACGTCGATACGGCGGGCCTCGACCAGCTCGGCACGTCGCCGCAACTGCTGAAGCTGACCTGCGACGTGCGTGACGCCGGGGCGGTGCGCGACGCGGTGACGCAGGCCGAAGCCCGTCTCGGGCCCCTGCGTCGCGTCGTCAATGCGGCGGCGATCATGCCGCTGGGACGACTCGTCGACATGGACGCTGCGACCGTGCGGCGACTGTTCGACATCAATGTCGGCGGGCTGGTCAACGTCGCGGCGGCGACGATGCCGCTGCTGATCGCCCGACGCCGCGGGGAGTTCGTGAGCTTCGCTTCGCTGTCCGGGCACGTGCCGATCTTCTTCATGGGGGCGTACGCCGCGACCAAGTCGGCCGCCGTGACCTACACCGAGGTCCTGCATCAGGAATGCCGCGGCAGCGGCGTGCAGGTCGTCTGTGTCTGTCCCCCCGCCGTGAAGACGCCGTTGCTGGCGCAGGGCAGGGCGACGCGCTGGCCGCGCTTTCTCGATCTGCTGCCCCCGATCACTGCGCCGCAGGTCATCGACGCCGTCGACGCCGCGCTGCGCCGGCGCCGCTTCTGGGTGTTCCCCGGCTGGTACACGCGCGCCAGCGTGTGGGCCCGTCGCCTGTCCCCCGGCCTGCTGTGGGCGCTGGTACGGCTGCTGGAGCGCCCGGATCGCAGAACCGCGCCGACGCGGTCCTGACGCAATTCCGAAGGCGACTCAACCCCGGAGACCCACATGCATCTCTGTCAAATGATCTGGCGCGCCGAGCAGCAGCGCGCACGCGCTATGGCCACCACCTTCATGGGTCGGGATCGAAGCTGGGCCGAGACCGCGCGCGACGTACGCCGGCTGGCGTCGGCGCTTCGCGCGCTGGGCGTCTCGTGCAACGAGCAGGTCGCGATCCTCGCACTGAACAGCGATCGCTACTTCGATGCCCTGTTCGCCGTGCCGCAGATCGGTGCGCGCATCGTTCCGCTGAACATCCGCTGGGCGGTGATGGAACTGAGCTATGCGCTGCGCGACTCGCAATCGCGATGGCTGCTGTTCGACCGGACGTTCCTGCCGACGGTCGACGCGTTGCGGGCGCAGGGGAGCGACCTGGGCGGCTGCCTGTTCATCGGCGATGCCGATGAGTGTCCGCACTGGGCGCTGCCGCTGGAGCGGTTGATCGCCGAAGCCGCGGAATGTCACGAGCAGGTACAGGGCGAGCAGCAGATCGCCGGCATCTTCTACACCGGAGGCACGACCGGATTTCCCAAGGGCGTGATGCTGACGCATGCGGCGCTGCTGTCCAGCGCACTGAGCGTCGTCGCGGCGATCGAAGCCGACGAGCACAGCGCCGTACTGCACGCGGCGCCGATGTTCCATCTGGCCGATCTCGCCGTGCTGTACACGTTCACGCTGCTGGCCGCGCGCCACGTGATCGTTCCGGCCTTCGAGCCGCAGCGCGTGCAGCAGGTCATCGCGGACACACGGCTCACCGACGCCCTGTTGGTGCCGACGATGATGCAGATGCTGTTTGACCATCCGGACTTCGACGCCGGAAAGCTCGCCGGACTCCGGCGCATTCTCTACGGCGCGTCGCCGATGCCCGAGGGGCTGCTGCGCCGCGTGTTTGCGACCACGCCGCACATACGGCTGATGCAGGCCTACGGACAGACCGAGATGGCGCCGGTGGTGTCGCTGCTGCTGCCGGACGATCACGTGGGGCAGGGCGAGCGCAGCCGCCTGCTGCGCTCCGCCGGCCGCGCCGCCTACGGCGTGCACATCCGGATCGCCGGGCCGGAGGGCACGACGCTGGCTGCCGGCGAGATCGGCGAAGTCTGCGCCAGCGGGCCGAACGCGATGCTGGGCTACTGGAACAAGCCGCGGCAGACGGCGGAGGTGCTGCGCGACGGCTGGGTGCACACCGGCGACGTCGGCTATCTCGATGCGGACGGTTACCTGTTTCTGGTCGATCGCGCGAAGGACATGATCGTCAGCGGCGGCGAGAACGTGTATTCGACCGAGGTCGAAAGCGCGCTGTCGACCCATCCGGCGGTCGGCCAGGTGGCAGTGATCGGAGTACCCGATCCGGAGTGGGGCGAGATGGTGCACGCCATCGTCGTCGCCAGGCCGGGCCAGCCCGTCGACGAGGCGACGCTGATCGCCCATTGCCGCGGGCGGATCGCCGGCTACAAGTGTCCGCGCAGCGTCGAGTTCCGGAACGAAGCGCTGCCGCTCTCCGGGGCCGGCAAGATCCTGAAACGCGAGCTGCGTGCGCCGTACTGGGAAGGCCGCGACCGGCAGGTGAACTGAGCATGGACGACACCCTCATGCCCTGGGCGGCCGCCGGTCGCATGCCGAAGATCGCGATCATCGGCAGCGGCCTGTCGGGCCTCGCTGCGGTCGTGCATCTGCGCAAGGCCGGCTACGACGACGTGACGGTCTACGAGAAAGCCGCTGCCGTCGGCGGCACCTGGCGCGACAACCGGTATCCGGGTCTGTCCTGCGACATCGCGTCGTACTGGTACTCGTTCACCTTCGCGCCGAATCCACGCTGGTCGCACCGCTATCCGCTCGGCGAGGAAATCCGCGCCTATCTGGAGAAGGTGACGGACGACTTCGACATCCGCCGCTGCATCCGCTTCGAAACGCCGGTGGAACGTCTCGTCAGCACCGGGCAGCGCTGGCGCCTGGTGACCCGGCATGGCGAGGACACCTACGACATCGTCATCTCTGCGGCCGGCATCCTCCATCATCCGAAGCTGCCGGAGATTCCGGGCCTGCGGGACTTCCGTGGACGGGTCTTCCATTCATCGCGCTGGGAAGACGATGCGCCGGTCGATGGCGCGCGTGTCGGCGTCATCGGCACCGGGTCCACGGCGGCGCAGATCGTCGGCGCGCTCGGCGCGCGCTGCGCCCGCCTGTCGTGCTTCCAGCGCACGCCGCAGTGGATGTTTCCGCTGCTGCAGAAGCGGTATTCCGGCTGGTGGAAATGGCTGATGGCGCGAGTGCCGGGCCTGCCGCGGCTGATGTACCACGCGCATCGCCTCGCGCTGGAACGCACGCTGGGGCCGGCGACGATGGGCAACACCCTGATGCAGCGGCTGTTCGAATGGACCTGCCGCTGGAACCTGCAGCGCACGGTCAAGGACCCGGACCTCCGCCGCAAGCTCACGCCGGACTACCGCGCGGGTTGCAAGCGCCTGGTGATCTGCTCGACGTTCTACGAGGCCATCGTCCGCGACAACGTCGAGCTGGTGACAGACGCCATCGAGCGCCTCGAACCCGAGGGGGTGCGCACGCGCGACCGACGTTTGCACGCGCTCGACACCCTGGTGCTGTGCACGGGCTTCCACAGCAACCGCTTCATCCTGCCGGTGGACGTGATCGGCAGCGAAGGGCAGCGGCTGGCGGATGTCTGGGGCGAGGCGCCGCGCGCGCACCGGGCGATGTCGGTGCCCGGCTTTCCGAACCTGTGGTTTCTCGAAGGTCCCGGCGGTCCGGTCGGAAACATTTCGCTGGTCTCGGTCAGCGAGATCCAGATCCGCTACATCGTGCAGGTGCTCGACGCGATGCGCAGGCGCGGCCTCGCAGCGGTATCGCCGCGGCGCCTGTCGTTCGAGCGCTACAACGCCGATCTGGCGCAGGCCGTCCGCCGGACCATCTGGGCGACGGGCGGCTGTCGAAGCTGGTACATCGATGCCTCGGGCGACCCGAATCTCTACGCGCATCCACCGGCGCGCTTCTACCGCGACATGCGTCGGCCGGACCTGGCCGAGTACGAACTCACGCCAGCGCAGGCCAGCACCGAGCGCTCGCATTTCCGGGATCAGGCACAGGAGCGGGTGGAATGAACGCGGGTGTGCGCAAGCGTCACGAACGGGCCCTCTCGCCGGGGCTGGTCTCTCTGGCACTGATCCTCGTCGCGGGCGCCGCGTCGGCGCAGGATGATCTGGACTTTCTGCTCGGCAGCGAGCCGCAGCAGGCGCCTGCCGGGGACAGCAAAGGTGACGCACCGGACGCGCCGCAGACCACGTTGGGCACGCCGGATTCTCCGGCGGCGGACGTCGAGGTGGCGGACGAGCTGGACGTGATTCGCGTGGCCGAGGACCCACCGCCCCCGGTCGTGCGCGAGCGGCCGACGAACCGCCTGGTCGAGGAAATCGTCGTCACCGCGCAGAAGCGCGAGGAAAACCTGCGAGACGTGCCGATCTCCGTCCAAGCCTTCAGCGGCGACAAGCTGGATGCGCTGGGCGTGGACGATCCGACCAAGCTGTCGCTGATCGTGCCGGCGCTGAACTTCTCCAACAGCATCGGTTTCGCGATCGTCTATCTGCGCGGCCTCGGCTCGGACGTGTTCCTGCTCGGCGACCCGAGCGTCGCCTACTACATCGACGACATCTACTTCCCGTTCGGCCAGGGCCTTGCGCAGAACTTCGGCAACGTCGAGCGCATCGAGGTGCTCAAGGGGCCGCAGGGCACCTTGTTCGGCCGCAACGCCGTCGGCGGGGCCATCAGCATTCACACCCCGGCGCCGGATTTCGAGGTGTTCTCCGGTTCGGTGCAGAGCAGCGTCGGTGCCTTCAACAGCATCAAGAACCGCGGCTACCTGAATCTGCCGTTGGGCGAGTCCATGGCGATGAGCGTCTCCGCCTACCACAACCGCGAGGACTTCTACATGGACGGCGTCGCGGCCGGGCAGCCGCTCGAACCCGTCGTCGCGAAGGGCGCGCGCGTGAAGATGGCGATACGGCCGACGGATACGCTGGAGATCGAGCTTGCGGCCCTGCGCTCGGAGCAGGACGGAGCGGGCTCGCTGTTCCAGCTCAACTACGCACCGAGCCCGCTCCTCGGCGCCCTCATCCAGCCGCAGACCGGATACGACGGCGAGCTCAGCGCACCGGTCGACAACGGTGTCGAGAACACGGTCTTCTACGGGCGCGCCGAATGGACGCTGCCGTGGCTCGACATCCGCGTGCTGACCTCCGATCAGTCCATCGAGAACACGGCGTTCTACGATCTCGACGGTTCGCCGACGCCGCTGCTGTCGGTGGACGGCGACCTGTTCGGCGACGTGCAGACGGCCGAGCTGCAGCTGCTGTCCAACGACGGCACCTGGGGCGCCGGCTGGCTGAACTGGATCGCCGGCATGTACTACTTCCGGGCGGACCAGGGCTACAAGGAAGGTCTGAGCATCAAGCTCAATCTCGCCAATCCGCTGCTCGGCCCCATCACCGGACTGCTCGACCTGCCGGTTCTCGGCGACGGGCAAGGGCCCGGCATCAACCAGTACGGCCAACTCGGCGCGCGGTCGCTGGCCTACTTCGGGCAGATGACCGTGAGCTTCACGGACCGGCTGCGGATGACGCTGGGCGCGCGCTACCAGTCGGAGGAGCGCTTCATCATCGAGTCCTACCAGACGCTCACGCGCAACCGCGACGCGCCCGCCCTGTTCCCTGCCGATCCGGACAGCAACCTGCTGTCCGACACGCAGCACAGCTTCAGCCCCAAGGTCGGGCTCGAGTTCTCGCTGGGTGAGGAGACGCTGCTGTTCCTGTCGTGGCAGGAGGCAGTGAAGAGCGCGACCTACAACACCATCAAGATCCTTGCCCGGCCGGACTACGTGAAGCCGGAGGACCTGACCGCCTACGAGCTGGGGGTCAAGACCCGCTTCCTCGACGGGCTCGTCAGCTTCGACGCCGCCGTCTTCCACTACACGCTCGAAAACTTCCAGATCCAGTACGCCAACGTGCTCGGCGGCGGCGGTGTCAACTTCGAGAATGCCGACGAGTCGGAGGTGCGCGGCTTCGACTTCGACAGCACCGTCGTGCTGTTCCCGCAGTGGTTCGACGGTCTGGTGATGACGCTGGGAGCGGCCTACCTCGACGCGCGGTTCACCGAGTACAGCAACGGTACCGGCTACAGCGACGTGACCGGCCTGCTGCTCACCGGGCAGGATTTTTCCGGGCATCGCATTCCGCGAGCACCGCGCTGGTCGGGATCGGCGTCGCTGACCAAGGTGTGGCTGCTCGGCCGCGGCGAGCTGGAGCTTTCCGGGGATGTCTACCACTCCGACGAGTTCTTCTTCACCGCCCAGAACAGCGAGGTGGCGCGCCAGGCAGGCTACGAGATCTACGGCGCGCGGCTCAGCTACTACTACGATCCATGGCAGCTGCGTGTCATGGCCTTCGGCGAGAACCTCGCCGACACCTTCTACACCGGCGGAGTGTTCCAGATCGACACGGGCGTGAACCGTACGCTGGCGCCGCCGCGAACCTATGGCCTGCGGCTGAACTGGGCGTTCTGATCCGATGCTCTGCTGCACCATGCCCGTACTGCTGCTCGCCTGGCTGGGACTGCGTTCGGGCGCCGCGGCGACGCCTGCCAGCGTCCGCTGGCACACGGCGGCGTGGGTACTGTGGGGCGCAGGCCTGGGCGGGCTCGCGTATGTCACCGCGGTGATGCTGCTGCTCGCCGGCGACATGGCCGTGCATGTCGATGCGACCGGCTGGTGCGGGTCGCCGGCCGGGGTGGTGGCGGTGCCGGTGACATGGGTCGCTGCGCGCTGGACCTTGCGGACGGTGCTGCTCGCCGGAGCGGCGGTGCTCGCAGCCGCAGCGGCCCTGGCTTTGCTGCGCCGCGAGCCGGTGCAGCCGATGCAGCGGTCCGGACATCGTGTGGCAGCCGGTTTTGCCCTGGCCTGGATGCTGCTTTCAGCGCTCGATCACCAGGTGTTCGGCCTGTACGCACTGACGGCCGGCGGGCTGCCCGCGGACCTCGCCCTGCATGCCGCGGGCTTGCTGCCATGGATCGTGCGGTTCAGGGCGGATCGGGCGGTCGCGAGCGCCCGTTCCTAGCGGATTCCGGGCAAATTCCGGAAAGCCTTTCGCAAACTACCCCGTTTGCAGCATGCGGGGGGTGACGGGCGCTGGCTAACGTGCGGTCAGGATGCCCATGCCGCCTGCCCGGGACGCCCCGTGGCGGTCGGCAACAGCGGGCGCTCTGCGAGCAAACGGAGGACATGACGATGAGCGAACTGGCGACCGAAAAGCTGGTGTCGGTGGATTCGCACGTGCACTTCACCGATGACTGGGTGAAGGAGCGCCTGCGCAAAGAGATGCATGCGGTCTGGGACGACGCCAACCGCAAGGCCGAGAAATACGCGGCCGAGGTGCTGCGCGGCGGCCAGCCGAACCTGGAGCTGGAGGACTTCGTCGATCCGGAGGCGTCCAAGGACCCCGGGCACTTCAACCCGGAAGGCAAGCTCAAGGCCATGGACCTCGACGGCGTCTACGCCGAGGTGATCTTTCCCGAGCTGGCCGGCGCCAAGATCGTCAGCCCCGCACTGATGGGCGACGACTGGAAGGAGGTCTTCCAGGGCTACAACAACGCCATGGCGGACTTCGCCGCGCACGATCCGGTGCGCCTGATGTGCGCCTACCAGTTGCCGCTCTACGACATCGACTTCGCGGTCAAGGAAGTGGAGCGCCTGGCGCGCGACCGCAAGGCGCGTTGCGTGCAGCTCACGCCGTTTCCGTCGGACCTGGGCCTGCCGGACTTCTACCACGAGCGCTACGTGCCGCTGTGGAAGACCATCGAGGAAACCGGCCTGACGATCCTCAACCACCTGGACCTGAAGAAGGAACTGTGGGACGTCTTTCGCCGCGACCCGACGCCGCAGAAGGGCATCTTCACCGGACTGCCGTGGGCGCCGCTGGCCGAAACCATCTGCATGTGGATTCTCACCGGCACGCTGGAGAAGTATCCGAAGATGCGCGTGCTCTTCGTCGAGCCGGGCCTGGGTTGGCTGCCGTGGTTCTTCGACGCGCTGCTCGATCCGCGCATGAACCAGCACTACACCTTCCCCGGCGTGAACCGCCCGCCGAGCGAGACCTTCCGCCAGCAGTGCGGCGCGACCTTCATGTACGAGCCGCGCGGCCTCAAGGACTGCTACGAGTACTTCGGCCCCGACTGCCTGTACTGGTCGACCGACTTCCCGCATCCGGCGACCTGCTGGCCGAACTCGCGCAAGCAGGTGGTCAGCCAGTTCAAGGAAGCCGGCATCCCCGAGGCCGATCGCGTGAAGATCACGTCCGGCAACGCGCTGAAGACCTTCGGGCTGGGCTGAGCGGCGGCGCTTCGGTGCTTGGATGCCGTGTCGTCCGAAAGGACGGCACTGCATCGTCGTCCCGGGCTTAGACTCGGGCGTTGTACTCCATTTGAATTCGTTCCCGAAGGTGTGACATGGCAGGCGTTCTCCACAACCTCAAAGTGCTCGACCTGACGTCCGGCATCGCCGGACCGATGACGGCGATGTTGCTCGGCGACAACGGCGCCGACGTCATCAAGATCGAACCGCCCGGCGGCGACCCCGCCCGCACGCTCGACGGCCCGCATAAGCTCGGCTACGCGGTGTGGCAGCGCGGCAAGCGCAGCGCGTTTCTCGATCTGACCCAGCCCGAGGACAAGGACGTGCTGCTGGCGCTGGCGAAGACGGCCGACATCCTCGTCGAGTCCTACGCGCCGGGCGAAGCGGCCCGGCTCGGCATCGACTACGCGTCGCTGTCGAAGCTCAACCCGCGCCTGATCGTCTGCTCGATCACCGGCTACGGCCGCGACAACCCGCACAGCGACCGGCCGGCCATTGACGCGCTGGTGCAGGCGCGCACCGGCCTGATGTTCGAGCAGCGCGGCTGGCCCGAGGGCGCGCTCAACCACATCAGCGGCCTGCCCGACCCGTATCCGGACCTGGAGATTCCGCAGGACCAGGTGCAGGGCGCGCCGCGTCCCGGCCCGCTGTTCGTCGCCTCGCAGTGGCCGAGCCTGGGCGCCTTCTTCAACGCCTCGCTGGGCATCGCCGCCGCGCTGCGCGCGCGCGAGATCACCGGCAAGGGGCAGTGGGTGGAAACCTCGCTGCTGCAGGGCGCGCTCGCCGGCGCCGCCGGCGTCTGGCAGCGCGCGGAGAAGCCGGACTCGCCGGGCTTCGACACCTGGATTCTCAACAGCAAGTCGTCCAAGGGTCACTTCCAGGCCAAGGACGGACACTGGCTGCACAACTGGGTGCCCAACCCGCGCTTCATCCTGCAGGCCGCGGCCGGCGACACGCTCAATGCCTCACCCGACCTCACCGTGCAGAACGATCCGGACCGCTTCGGCACCGGCCCGGAAGAAATCCTGGTGATGTCGCACTACCAACCGCTGCTGGCCGAGGCGGTCGCCAAGTTCCCGGTCAAGGACTGGATCGAGGCCGCCGCGACCGCCGAGATGACGATGCAGCCGGTGCGCAGCATTGAGGACTCGCTCGCCGACCCGGCCTTCCTCGAGGACGGCTGCGTCACCGAAACCACGCATCCGGAACTGGGCACGATCCGCACCGTCGGCAACGCCTACAACATGAGCGTGACCCAGGGTGCGCCCGGCGCACCGCCGGTGAAGCCCGGCGCCAACACCGACGAGATCAAGGCCGAGGCGGCGAAGATCATCGCCGAAGCCAAGGCGGCCACCGCCGCGCAGAAGAAGGGCGATCTCAAGGCGCCGCTCGACGGCATCGTGGTGCTGGACCTGGGCCTGGCCATCGCCGGACCCTTCGGCACGCAGCTGCTGTCGGACCTGGGCGCCACGGTCATCAAGATCAACGGCCTGTACGACCTGTTCTGGCACCGCGTGCACATCGCCTACATGGCCAACCGCGGCAAGAAGAGCATCACCCTCAACCTCAAAGACCCACGCGCCAAGAAAATCCTGCTCGATCTCGTCGCCAAGGCCGATGTCGTCCAGCACAACATGCGCTACGACGCCGCCGAGCGACTGAAGATCGACTACGAATCGCTCAAGAAGATCAACCCGAAGCTGATCTACGCGCACTCGCGCGGCTTCGAGCGCGGCGCGCGTGCGGCGCTGCCCGGCAACGACCAGACCGGCGCCTGCCTCTCCGGCATCCAGTTCGAGGACGGCGGCATGGGCCGCACCGGCGACAACGGCGAGGTCGGCCGCCCGCTGTGGAGCTTCACCAGCTTCGGCGACACCGGCAACGGCTTTTTGTCCGCAACCTCGATCGTGCAGGCGATCTATCACCGCGACCGCACCGGCGAAGGCCAGTTCGTCGACACCTCCATCATCAACGCCGCGCTGCTCAACACCAGCTACGCCGTGGCGACCAAGGACGGCAAGGGCTTCGAGCGTCCGCGCATCGGCGGCGACCAGCTCGGCTACGGACCGTTCCATCGCCTCTACGAGACCGGCGACGCCTGGATCTGCGTGGCCGCGCGCGCGAAGGCCGAGCAGGACCAACTGCTGTCGGCACTGGGCGTCACCGACGCCGGCCAGATCGGCGCCAAGCTCAAGACGATGAGCGCCAGCGAGGCGTTCAAGACGCTCGACGGCGCCGGCGTGCCCGTGGAGATCGTCGATGCCGAGTTCTCGCGCAAGCTGCACGACGATCCGGTGGCGCAGAAGAACAAGTGGGTCGTGTCCTATCCGCACCCGGTCGTCGGCAAGCTCGACCAGATCGGCCTGCTGTTCTCGCTGTCCGATACCCCGGGCGTGATCCAGGGCCGCCCGCTGCTCGTCGGCGAACACACCAAGGAAATCATGGCGTCCATGGGCTACAGCGAGGACGACATGAAGACCATGGAAGAACAGTTCGCCATCGGCTTCCCCGGCATGCCGCGCATGCCCCCGCGCCCGGCCGCCACCCAGGCCGCCGCGCCCAAGCAGGGCATGGCCGGCATGCTGGAGCAGGAATCGAAGAAGTAGGGCGAAGCGCCGCTGTACCGCCGAACCCCGCAGACAACTGCGGGGTTCTTGGTTTGTGTCACCTGTAGGAGCGCCTTCAGGCGCGACCGCTTCTGCACGTCGGCGAGCGCAAACTCCGTCCGCTCCCCACGCCGCGCATATACGCTTTCGCGCCATGCCACGAAAGCCGACGCCGCCCGAAGACCGCTGGTCCCCGCTGCTGCCGGCGGACGACCCGGTAGCCGGCCACGACTACCGTCCAAAGCCGGGCTTGCCACTACCAGGGCGCCGCCGCTTGGTACTTCGCCGACCTCTCGACCGAACAATCCGCCATCAAATCGCGCTTGGGTGCCCAATCTTTGAAACGAATCTAACCAACGAATCTGGAGCTTTGCGCCGAGACGCAAGCGCGCGCAGTGAAAGATGCTCAGGACTAAATCGAATTGATAGTGGATCTGAAAAGAAGTTGTTAGCTCCGCTTTCTCTAAGTTCGGCTAGAAGCCGAAACCAATTCGCTAGTCCTCGTAGCAGAAACTTTCCGCGGTAATCAACTCTCGGTTCAAGGTTCTCAAACGCAGCGTCCATAGCGGCCCACAGTTCTGAGGGTACTGGGCGCTCATATTTTACGAGCCGTTCGAGCTGCTCTTCGGTGTGACGAACTGATGCGCCGTTGGCATCAAGAGCGATGTATTTTGTGACCGAGTCGTCGATTTGCAGCGGCACCCCAAGTCTGCGAGCAACAAATATCCTCTTGTTCGCTGCTTTCAGAGCGACGCATATCGACTCAAGAACGCGCTCTGCATGTGCCGCTAGGCGATCGATCTCCTCTCCGCCTACAAACAGTTTGAACTCGTCGACTAGCAGGCTATGTAGAACTTCGGGCACGAGCATTTCATTCTCAACAGAGTAGCACCCAGTTACGTAGATATCATCACCAGGAGGTCTTTCCCGCAGACCATCGAAGTCCCTATCGACGAAGAAATAGACGCATTCAAACGAGCCTGTCTTATCCGATAGCAGACTATCTCTGCAGCTCAGTAGCTGGCCTTTGCCTTTGCCTGGAACCGGTTGGTAGGCTCTTCCAAAGCAGCCTCTTAACCATACCTCATAGGGGCCGATATCCTCGTCGCCTTCGAAAACGAAAATTGGATGGCTCGGGTGCTTCGACCGAACCTGACTAACCCTAATCTTTAGAACTGAGCCGCTCGACCTCCCGTGCCTCAGGGAATCAAGGAGCTCGGCGCTCATGCGGAGTCCCCGCGAGTTTTCTTCACCGTCAATGGTGCGGCGAACGGATCTAGCTTATTCTCAAAAATGAAAGGAGAATGCGTAATAGCTAGGAGCTGCGCGCACGTGGGAGCATCGGCGATATCAGGGAGGATTCGACGTTGCCACTCTATAGATAGAGAGAGCTCTGGCTCATCGATAAGCACGATCTTCTTGCGGGTTCCAAGGTACATATGCGCCATTAGGGAAAGCACTTGCTTTTCGCCCGACGATAAGCTGTCGAAGTCGATGTTCGAATTGGTCCACTTATCGAATACCGCAACTTTCATGGTGTTCGCGGAATACTGAAGCTGCTTTTCGTCAGTGGATTGGGCGAGATACGTGTTTGCTCTCTCCACGAACGCTTCTACCCTGGACTCCATCTCTCGAGTTTTGCTCATCACTTCAGCAAACTTGCCGAGGAAATAGCGGAGAAGTACGTTGTCAGTACTATTGATGCTGCCGTTTGCGTAAAGCTCCTCTAACTGCTCCAGTCTCCTCTTCGTAGAGAAGGTCTCCTCGACTCGCGAGAAGAAGAGCCCGAGATCTTCTACAGTAGGGAGGCCTTGCGGAAAGAGTGACTCCGCACGCAGGCCTCCACTCAAGGCATCATCAATGATTGTCGCCGTAATCTTTCTGTAGCCAATGTTGGACTGTCTCTGAATCTCCACCATTAGCGCCTGCAATCGTTCCTCAACGTCAGCTAGTCCAAACTGAATCGAGTCGGCAGCAGTTCTCCCGGGTTCTTCGGAGAGACCTCGCGTATACCTTCTTCGTTCGAGCTCAAGCGCCTGAGCCCTTCTGTCGCGCACCTTTGGCAGTTCAACGCGCCTGTACGTTGGGAGGTACAGGATTTGATAGTTACTCATTACTCGCCGGACAGCATCCATGGCCTTAAGCGCAGGGGCACTAGTTTGCTCACGGACTAAGCCACGGAGCTCGTTGACTTGCTGTTGAAAAGTTTGGCGGTCGTGAGGGCTGCGTGAATAGACTTCGTGTAGTACGCCCGAGCCGAACGGCGTTGTTGTATCGGCGTCTGCCAAGAGCGCAGTTTGTAGTTCGGACAAGCTTCGCCCGGAGATGCGAGACCATTCGCGCAGCGTCGCCAATGACTGGCCACCTGCAGGAATCAGATGATCATGGAGAAGGACAACCGGCTCTGGCTGCCCATTAAGTTCGCATTCGATTCTCTCGAATCTCAGCTTCTGAAGCTCGTAGAAGTGGCCCTTCAGGAAGCTAGCTAGCGCACCGAGTATCGTGGTCTTTCCAGAGCCATTCTCAGCGATGATGATGCGGCTGCGGCTATCGAAGGCTATCTGTACATCCTTGTATCCGTGCAGAGCGTGAATCGAGAATCGGCGGACTATCGGAGAGTCGTCCATTAGGGCCTCGTATAGAAGGTGTCATCATCACAGGATCATAAGGGTGGCGATGAGAGGGTCAAGGGAAGTGGGGCGTGTGCGACCAGCCTCAGGCACTCGTGAGAGCCTTCGCAAAGAGCAGCCGGGCCATGGCGGCGGTCCTTGTCGCCGCGCGGGTCAGCATCGTCTGAACCCATGAACAGTCGCCCTGCGGGATGACACGGCGTCGCACTTGTCCGTAAAGTCGCGTCTGCGCGATCTGCGGTGAAACGACTCGCGCGTCCAGACCCCGGGAGCGGGGCTGCCGGTGGCAACGGGCCGGAGTGCCCGATCGTCAACATTCGAGGTGCGAGGAAAGATGCCGATGTCAAAGCGGATGGCTGGCGTGTTTGCGCTGGCGTGCACGGGTCTGTTCGTGGTGGCGTGCGGCAGCAGCCAGCAAGTGGACGGACTTCCGGTGGAGGGTGATGCGCAGGGCGCGCCGGTCATCGAGGTGCTGTCCAACCGGTCTGACCTGATCAGCGGCGGCGATGCGCTGGTGGAGTTGCGGCTCCCGGACGGCGCCGCGGTGCAGGACCTGCGCGTGAGCCTGAACGGCGCGGACATCAGCGCCGCATTCGCCAGGCGTGCGAACGGTCGCGTGCTGGGCCGGGTGGAAGGCCTGCGCGTGGGCGAGAACATGCTGAGCGCCCGGCTCGGTGGCGCCGCGTCGTCCCACACGATCCGCAACTATCCCAACGAAGGCCCGATCTTCTCGCGGCCCGAGATCAAGCGCATCCGCTGCCAGGACGGCGCGGTGGACATGGCCTGCAACCAGCCGCCGGTGTACACCTTCCTGTACCGCCCGACGGCGCCGCTGCAGGACGGCGTGGGCGATGCGCTCGGCGGCGAGACGCCGGTGGTGCAACTGGGCGTGGAGCTGCAGCCCTACGACCCGGCCAATCCGCCCGACGACGTGGCGATGACCACCACGCAGACCGGCGAGACGGTGCCCTTCATCGTGCGCCAGGAGCTGGGCTACCAGGACCGCGACCAGTACAAGATCCTGACGCTGTTCAATCCGAATGCGCCCTGGGAACCGTGGGCACCGCAGCCGCAGTGGAACGGCAAGATGCTGGTCACGCACGGCGGCAACTGCGGTGCGCGCTACACGCCCGGAAACGCGCCGCTGGACGATTACTCCGGCACCTTCGGCGATGTGCCGCTGATCGAGCCGAGCTACGTCTACGCGCTGGGCAAGGGCTACGCGGTGATATCCACGGCGCTGGCCAACACCGGCCACAACTGCGATGTGGCGCTCAATGCCGAGTCGATCATGATGGCCAAGGAGCGCTTCGTGGAGCAGTACGGCCCGCTGCGCTACACCATCGGCACCGGCTGCTCGGGCGGCTCGATCGCGCAGGCCACTATCGCCAATGCCTACCCGGGGCTGTACCAGGGCCTGCTGACGATGTGCGCCTACCCGGATTCGCTGTCCGCCGGCCTGCAGTTCCTCGACCTGCACCTGATGCGCCTGTACTTCGAGGACCCGTCCCGCTGGGCGCCCGGCGTGGTGTGGAATCCGGCCACCTGGGGGCCGGTGGAGGGCCATCTCACGCACGTCAACGCCGTGGTGGCGGACGAGGGCCTGTTCAAGGCGGCCACCGCCGTCACCGGCACCTGCGTGGGCGACGACAGCTATCACCCGCAGGACAATCCCACCGGCCAGCGCTGCGGCATCATCGAGTGGTCGCCGCACATCTTCGGCCAGCGCACGCCCGATGTCTGGCAGGCCACGGAGCAGCAGGTCGGCTACGGGTTCACCGGCATTCCGCTCGGCAACACCGGCGTGCAGTACGGCCTCAATGCGCTGCGCGCCGGCCTGATCACGCCGGCGATGTTCGTGGACCTGAACGTGAAGGTCGGCGGGCTGGACGTGGACATCCAGCCGGTTGCCGAGCGCATCCGCGCCGATCATCCCGCCGTGGACAATGCCTACCGCAGCGGCATGATCAACATGGCCAACAATCTCGACACCGTGGCCATCATCAACTTCGTCGGCCCGGACCCGGGCATCGCGCACGACTCGGTCCACGCGTGGTGGGTGCGCTGGCGCATCGAGCGCGAGCACGGCAGCGCGCGCAACCACGTGATGTGGGCTGGCCCGGTGCCGCTGCTCGGCGATCTCACCTACGTCTACGACGGCCTGGACGCGATGGATCGCTGGCTCGCCGCGGTCGAGGCCGATGGCTCGGACCTGCCGCTCGCCGACAAGCTCTCGGTGAACCGTCCGGGCGACGTGCAGGACAGTTGCGCGCTGGCGGACGGCCAGCGACTGCTCGGCCAGGAATGCATCGACCTGCTGCAGCCGCTGTACGCCTACGGCACGCCGCGCACCGTGGCCGGCGATACCGACACCGCCGACAACTTCGACTGCGTGCTCAAGCCGCTCGACCGCAGCGATGACTACGGACTGGTGCCGTTCACCGACGACCAATGGGCGCAGCTCGAAGCGGTGTTCGGCGACGGCGTCTGCGACTACCGCGCGCCCGGTCGCGGCAAGCAGAGGACCGTCTCGTGGCTGAGCTACGTCGACGCCCACGGCCGCGTCATCGTCGGCGGCGCCCCGCTGCCGCCGCCCCCGGCGCAGTCCGCGACCGGTACGCAGGCCGGGGCCTTCGTCTATCCGGTGCGGGATCGCTGAGGACCGCTCGACGAGGTGATGCAGTCCGGGAAACGCCGCCGCGCGCGGCCGGGACGACGCGGCTCACGGTCCCTATCGCCGCGCGCAGGTGGTCCGGGTCATGGCGGATGTTCCGCGATGACGCGATTGCGCCCCTGACGTTTGGCTTCGTACAGCGCGGTATCGGCGCGACGCAGTAGCTCGTCAATGTGCGGGTCTGCCGCGCCGAGGCTGCTGACGCCGACCGAGACGGTGAAGCGCACGGTTGCGCCCGATTCGAGCACGAGTTGCTGTTGCTCGATGGCATCTCTCAGGCGCTCGCCGACGGCCAGTGCGTCCTCGATGTCGACCTCTGGCAGCAGGACGGCGAATTCCTCGCCCCCCAGCCTTGCCGGCAGGTCGACTTCGCGCAGTACCTCGCGCAGTGTCCCGGACAACGCCTGCAGGACCTGGTCTCCGGCGGCGTGACCGTGGCGGTCGTTGATCCGCTTGAAGTGATCCGCATCCAGCAGCAGCACGCTCAGCGGCAGCGTCCGGCGTCTCGCGCGTGCGATCTCGCGCGTGGCCTCGGCATAGAAGTGATGCCGGTTGGACAGGCCGGTCAGCGCGTCGGTGCGGGCCAGCCGGCGCAGTTCGTTCTCCAGCTGGCGGCGATCGCTGATGTCGAACATCGTGGCTCGGCTCATCCGGAACCGGCCATCGCTGTCGCGCAAGGCCGATGCGCTCAGCAGCACCGGGATGCTGCTGCCGTCCTTGCGCCGCAGGTCGAGTTCGAGGTCCAGGGTGTCGCCGCCCATGACGAAATCGGAGAACGCCGGCGAGAACAGCAGTTGGCTTTCGGCCGTCAGCACATCGGCGAAGGCGCGCCCCAGCAGCTCTTTTTCGGTGTAGCCGAGCCATCGCAGCGCCGTGAGGTTCACCTTGACGATGCGTCCCTGCGCGTCGAGTGACTGGTAGCCGCACGGCGCATGGTCGTAGAGGTCGCGAACCTCGTCGCGCTGCACGCGGACCCTCCCCAGCAACTGGTAGACCGCGCGCTGGTGGCTGCCCAGGGTCTTGAGCAACAGGAACGCGAACGCACCCGTCACCAGCAGCAGCGTCATCCACGCCGTGGGTTCGGCGTGGTAGCGGCTCACGTCCATCGGCGGAGTCAGGCTGCCGGTGATGAAGCCCAGGCCGACGATGCCCATGACCAGCCCCGTGGCGAGGGCCAGGTAGACTCCCACGCGCACCGAGTACAGCGTGCTCGCGACGAAGCTGCTGAGCACGAGCCACCAGATGCTGGACGCCGAGAGCCCGAACGCGACCACCCCGGGCAGTCCGACGGTCCACAACAGGCACAGGAAGGCGATGGCCAGCACATCGAAGGGCAGCCATCTGCGGCAGGCGGCCACGATCAGGGTGAAGAGCCCCACGCCCACGTGCACCGAATAGACCGAGGTCCATCCGGTGATGAAGTAGCGTGACAGTGATACCGGCACCCCGATCAGGGCGATCAGGCGCATGCCGGTCCAGAGCTGCTCGACCAGGTCGCGTCGCAACTGCCTGAGCTGCTCGTCGTGTCGCGCTGCCGCCACCTCCGTCGGGCCGCCCGTTCCTAGCCGCGCCTTCACGACTGCTCCTGCCCCGCGCAGAAGTGCAGCGACACCACGTGATCGGCTGGAAGCTGAAGCCCTTGCATGCCGGCATTCTGCGCGATCCCCCGCGGCCGCGGCACGCGCGCCGGATCGATGCCGCCGCCCGGCCGCACGAGTGCCGGGTTCCATGGTTTGGCGATAGGCTGCTCGAATGACGCGAAAACCGACCTCGCCCGATCCACGCTGGCTGCCGCTGCTGCCGGCGGACGAGCTTGCCGGCGATCGCGACTACACGGTGCACACGACACTGCGGCGCTACAAGGGAACGGCGGCCTGGCATTTCGCCAACCTGCCGCCGGAACTGTCCGCACAGATCCGCTCGCGCTTCGGCAGCACGGCGCGCGGCTGGGGTTCGATCCGCGTCAGCGTGCGCATCGGCCAGACTCAGTGGCGGACGTCGCTATTCCCCGATCGCAAATCCGGGACCTACCTGTTCGCGGTGAAGGCCGAGGTGCGCAAGGCGGAGAACCTGTCGGACGGCGATGCCATCACCGCGGAATTGCAGATCGAGTAGGCGTGGGCGGCGTCCATCGCATCGCCGTAACAGCGGTCGTCGACAATCACCGGTTCGGTCGATACGGAATGTACTGATGAAGCGTGCGATTTCACGGATGGTCGTGGTCTGCGGTACGGCGGTGTGCCTGCTCGCGTGCGGCGACGGCACCGAACCGCCGGCAGGGCCGGGCAGCGCGCCGGCGCCCGGCCTCACCGACGGCGAATGGCTCGCGGGCGACCTGCATGTGCACTCCGAGCACAGCGACGACTCCAGCCTCAATCCGGTCGCCCGGATCACCGCGCTGGCGCAGTCCGCCGGCATGGATTACCTGGCTCTCACCGATCACGACAACCACGTCGACGGCGATGTCGCCCATCACACCTGGACCGATCCGGACTTCCTGAACAGCCCGCTGATCATGCTCTACGGTGCCGAGTGGACCACGCAGCGCGGTCACGGCAACACCTTCTCGGCGCGGCCCTACGATCACCAGACGCTGTATGACCTGCGCGACGAGGCCGACACGCGCATCGGCGAGCACGTGCGCCGCGAAGGCATCCACCTGTCCGCGAACCATCCGGCCACCTCGGACCACTTCGGCTTCAGCTACGACATCGTGCGCTCGATCGAGGTGTGGCAGTCGGCGATCTGGCCCAACGGCACCAACGAGGCCGCGCTGGTCATCTGGGACGACATGCTCAAGTCGGGCCGCGATCTCACCGGCCGCGGCGGCAGCGACTCGCATCATGGTTATCCGCAGCCGGGCGAGACGCCGTCGAGCAACTCGTATCAGGCGCCGGCCAACAACGTCGGCACACCCACGACCTGGGTGTTCGCGGCTGACCGTAGCGCGCAGGCCGTCGTCGACGCGCTGGACAACGGTCGGGTGTCGGTCAGCGCCAATCCGGCCGCGCCGCGCGTCGAGTTCCACGCCGACCTCGATGCCGATGGTGCGCCCGACCTGATGATGGGCGACAACGCTGTGGCCAGCGGCGAGCCGGTGACCTTTCAGGTGAAGCTGGTCGGCAGTGCGCCGGCGCTGCTGCCGTACACGGTGCGCGTCGTCACCGACGGCTACGAGCTGATGTCGCTGACGATATTCCCGGGCCAGTCCGGCGTGCAGTTCACCGACACCCCGCCGGTCGGGCAGCGCAAGTACTACCGCGTCGAAGTCACCGGCCCGCCGACGCTCTATCCGCAAGTGCCGCTGTCCATCGCCGTCGGCGGCAACATGGTCGCGCTGTCGAACCCGATCTACTTCAATTTCGGTTCTTCACGCTGACGAGAATGTCGATCGATGGGTTCGCGCCTGGACAAGGAGCTCCAGGGAGGCGGACGGCACAGGGGTGGGGGCGGGAGCTTCGGTACTCGGCATGCCTCGGGGTAGCCGGTTGGCGTCTGAGAAACCTTGTCCCGGATGCACGGGCATGAGTCGGTGAGTCCGAGCTGTTCCGATTCCCGGACGACGGCGATCGAGACATACGACAGTTAGGTTAGCTGCCGTACTATCCGTGGCATGGATGGAGCAGAGCGACTTGTGGAGGCCTTCCTGAGAAAGCGGTTCGCGCGTGTGGTCCACGAGCCTGATGGGAATGTACCTCCAGATTTTCTGGCCGACGATGCAGTAGCTGTGGAGGTACGCCGCCTAAACCAGAACGAGGCCTCAACCGGTCAGTTTCGCAGCCTTGAGGAGTCATCCATTCCGCTCCATATGGGAATGCGCTCGCTACTTGAGAAGATCTCTCTTGCCAACAAGGAGCGAGCGTTCTGGGTGTCGTTCTCGTTTCGCAGACCTATCCCAAGATGGAAGGATATAAGGCCATGGGTTACCGCACAGCTAGAGGCGCTTCGCCCCGGTGACAAAGAGGAAACACGAACGTTCAGCCTAGGAACGTTCAAGCTTGAGGTACGTGCTGGTCCGGAAACATGCCCCGGGGGCTTCCTTTTCGCTGGCTACGTTGATCACGATGCCGGTGGCTGGGTCCTCGCGGAGATGAAGAGGAACATTGAAATCTGCGTCGCTGAGAAGACGGCAAAGATTCTGAGCGTCCGGACGCGTTACCCGACATGGTGGTTGGTGCTTGTCGATCTTATTGGCTACGGTCTTGGTGAATCTGATCAACAGTTGTTCCGGAAGATGATCAGGATCGAGCACGATTGGGACCGTTTGATACTCATTGACCCAAGAGACCATGGACGCGTGATGGAGCTCTAAAGAATGCTCCATCGACACAAACACGACATGACCACCATCCGTGAACAGCTCAGACGACAGGTCCGGCGCAGCATGGCGGCGGTCTTCGCGACGTGGCTGGTGTTTGCCGGCATCGGAGTCGTCGGCATCGGTCAGGGTCTCAATCCGGTGTTCGCGTTCGGCACGTTCGCGCTCTTCATGGGGGCAGTGCTGTACGCCACGCTCTTTATCAAGTGCCCTCGCTGTGGCTTCAAGCTGGCGCAAGGCAGCATGGGGCTGGCGTTCGGAGAGCCCGGTCGGGGCAACAAGCGGAGCATCAACTTCTGCGCGCATTGCGGGGTCAGTTTCGACGAGCGCTTGTGATGGTGCAACGGCGTTGGAGGCCGCGCGCCGAATAACCCTTGGCGGTCCATTGTATGGATCGGACACATGCCGCACAGACGCTTTCGCCATGCGGCGATCGCCGCGACGCCGCCGATGCCCAGCGAACTGGCGATCGGCTGGGTGACGCACTACCTGACCGGCATTGCCTTCGCGGCGTTGCTGCTACTGACTGGGGGGATGACGTTGCTTCAGGAGCCGACGATCGGACCGACACTGATCGCGGGGTTGGGTTCAGTAGCGGTGCCGATGTCGGCGATGCAGCCGGCGATGGTCGCTGGGCTCGCAGCGCTCGTAGCGCTCGCAGCGCGGCGCCTCCCGGCCCCGCGTGGTGCGCGCATCCGCAGCCTAATCAACCACACCGCCTTCGCAGTCGGCCTGTATGCGGCAGGACGGGTGCTGAGCGGCGTGACCGGTGGCTGAGGCAGCGGTCTCAGGCAGCCGGTCCGGAGGCCC
The DNA here is from genome assembly GCF_003201205.1 of Sinimarinibacterium flocculans. Taxonomy (GTDB): domain Bacteria; phylum Pseudomonadota; class Gammaproteobacteria; order Nevskiales; family Nevskiaceae; genus Solimonas; species Solimonas flocculans. The sequence goes on along the minus strand of NZ_QICN01000002.1, from coordinate 406,149 downwards.
GCCGGCACCGTACACTCGCGGTCCGTTCCCCATGGAAGGCGTCATGTCCTACATCGAATCGAGCGTGGCCGGCCAGGTGCTGGAGATCCGCGTCAACCGGCCGGAGAAGCTCAACGCGCTGTCGCCCGAGATGTACGGCGACCTGGCGCTGGCCCTCGGGCGGCTCGATCGCGATCCGGAGCTTCGCGTCGGGCTGGTGTACGCGGAGGGCAAGCACTTCAGCGCGGGCGTGGAGCTGGACAAGTGGGCGCCGCTGTTCGCGAAAGGCAGCTTTCCGGTGCCGGAGGGCGGCATCGACCCGTTCGCCCTGAGCGGGCCGCGCTGCAGCAAGCCGGTGGTCATGGCCGCGCAGGGCTACTGCTACACCTGGGGCGTGGAATTCATGCTGACCACGGATGTGCGCGTGGCGGCCGAGGACACCCGCTTCGCGATGCTTGAGGTCAAGCGCGGCATCTATCCCTGTGGTGGCGCCACGCTGCGCTTGCCGCAGCAGATGGGCTGGTCGAACGCACAGCGCTATCTGCTGACCGGCGATGCCTGGAGCGCCGAGGAAGCGTACCGGACCGGGCTGGTGCAGCAGGTGGTCAAGCCGGGCGAGCAGCTCGCCGCGGCGCGCGAGATGGCACGGCGGCTCGCGGCCGCGGCGCCGCTGGGCGTGCGTGCGATTCTCAAGTCTTCGCGCATCGCCCTGCACGAAGGCGAGCACGCCGCCGCGGCGCGCGTCTTCGAGGACATGGGCGCGGTGATGCACAGCGAGGACGCGCATGAAGGCGTGCAGTCCTTCCTCGAACGTCGCGACGCGGTGTTCAAGGGACGCTGATGGCCGCTGGCGCGCGCTGACCCGCACGCGCCGCCGTGCCGTCCTGCGCCCGGTGCGCGTCGTCCCCGGCGCGCAGCCACTGCGTCGGTGAGGCGCCGACGAACTGCCGGAACGCGCGCAGAAAACCCGCCTGGCTGGCGTAGCCCACGCGTTCGCCGACCCACTTGAGCGGTGTGCCGCGACGCAGGAGCGCCTGGGCCGTGGTGATGCGCCAGCGCGCCAGGTATTCGCCCGGGGCCTGCCCGACCTCGCGCCGGAAGGTTTCGGCAAAGCTGCTGCGCGACATCGCCGCCTCCCGCGCCAGCGACGCCAGCGACCAGTCCTGATCGGGGTGGGCGTGCATCGCGTGCAGGGCCCTGCCGAGCTGCGGATGCGCCAGCGCACGCAGCAGGCCGACGTCGTTGCCGCGCCGGGCGATCGTCGTGCGCAGGAGCTGGATCAGCACCAGCTCGAACAGCCGGTTCAGCACCTCGTCGCGGGCCGGACGCTGTGCGAAGGCCTCGGCGAACAGCAGGTCGAGCAGGGCGCGTGCGTCGTCCAGTTCGTCGAGCGCGCACTGGAAGTACGCCGGCAGCGCCTGCATCACCGGATTGAACGCCGGGTGGTCGAAGGCGACCGAGGCGCAGGCGACGTCGGCGCCTGCGTCGGGATCGGTTTCGAAGCTGTGGGTCAGGGGGCGCGAGTAGAACACCAGTGTCGGTTGCGACAGCGTGGTCAGTCGTCCGCGGTCGTCGCGCACGCGCAGGCGGCCGTCCCTGAGCAGATGCAGGAAGCCGACATCCTGGTCGGCGTCGAACGTGGCCTGGCCGCACAGGTTGCCGGTGTAGAAGACCTGCGCGCGGGCGCTGAAGCGACTCAGCAGCGGGGAGAGGGGGTCGGCAGTCATGGCGGACGATGCGCAAACAAATGAAGACGATCGGTCAACTGGCGTCCGATGCTGGTCCCTACGATGGCGCTCGCCAACCCACACCTCCAACAGGAGACTGCAATGCCCCACATCACCCCGCTCGACCCCCAGGCCGCCGATCCCGCCACCGCCGCCACGCTGCAGGCGGTCAAGGCCAAGATCGGCATGATCCCCAACCTCTACGCCACGCTGGCCCGGGCGCCGGCCGCGCTCAACGGTCTGCTGCAGATCAACGAGGCGGTCGGCGGCGGCCGGCTCACGGCCAAGGAGCGCGAGATCGTTGCACTCGCTACGTCCCAGGCCAACGGCTGCGGCTACTGCCTGAGCGCCCACACCCTGCTCGGCAAGCATGCCGGCCTGACGCCGGAGCAGACGCAGGCGGCCCGCGCCGGCAGCGGCGCCACCCCGCGCGAAGCGGCGCTGGCCGCGCTGGCGAAGGCGCTGGTGGATTCGCGTGGCCATATCGATGCCGCCACGCGCGAGCGCAGCCGCGCCGACGGGCTGACGGACAGCGATCTGCTGGAAGTCGTCGCCAACGTCGCGGCGATGACGCTGACCAACTACGCCAACAATCTCATCGACACGGTCAACGATTTCCCGGCCGTGGACGTGGCGCTCGCGGCGTAGCGCAAAGCCGGCCGGTGGTGGCGTGCGTCGCCTGCCACCACCGGCCGGCGTTCACTGCTGGATGTCCGGCTCGACGAGCTGCGCCAGCAGGCTCAGCGACTCCTGCCAGCCGAGATAGCAGGCTTCCGCCGGAATCATGTCGGGCACGCCTTCCTGCACGATCTCGATCTCGGTGCCGACGAGCACCTTCCTGAAGGTGACCGTCATCTGGATCTCGCCGGGCAGGTTCGGATCGTCGAAGCGGTCGGTGTAGCGCAGGCGCTCGCCGGGTGCGAGTTCCTGGTAGGTGCCGCCGAAGGCATGCGACTGTCCGGTGGTGAAGTTGCTGAACGACATCCGGTAGCGGCCGCCCACCCTGGCATCGAGCTCATGGACCTTGGCGGTGAAGCCGTGTGGCGCCATCCACTTGACCAGCGCATCGGGCTCGACGAAGGCGCGCCAGGCTTTCTCGGGTGTGGTGCGCAGGACGCGGTGCAGGCGAATCGTGTTGGGCATGGGAATCTCCGGTCAGGGGGCTCTTGTGAGCCGGGCATGCAGTAGTCGTGCGCCGGTGTGTCGTTTCGACATCGCCACCCAAAAATGTGCTCAGTGCGGTTTGTCGGGTGCGATCGGGTCGTCAGGACGCTGGCCGCTGTCGATCCACTCCTCGTAGAAGCCGATCTTGCGATCGATCAGCGCGAGCGCGCGCCGGTAGTCGGCAATGCGCGCCTCGACTGCCCGGCGATGCTCCGCCAGCATGCGCCTGCGTTCCGCCAGCGTCGAACGCCCCTGCACGACGAGCTGCGTGTAGTGCCGCATCTGCGCCACGCTCATGCCGGTGATGCGCAGGCGTTCCATCAGCGTCAGCCAGCCCACGTGGCGGGTGTTGTAGACGCGCCGTCCGCCGGTGTCGCGCAGCACGCCGGGAATCAGGCCCTGCGCCTCGTACCAGCGGATCGCGTGCACGCTGCGCCCGCAGCGCGCCGACAGCTCGCCGATGCGGAACGACGGCTGGCGTGCGCCGCTCATGCGGCGAGAACCGGCGGTGCCAGCACCGCGTGGACCAGTGCCGTATCGAGGTACTCCACCAGTTCGATCATCTGCGCGCCTCGCATGCGGATCACGAAACAGTACTCGTTGCAGTACGGCCGGCCGGCGCGGGTCACGACATCGCCCCGGCACAGGACGACCACGGTATCGCCGTCCACCAGAATACGATGCGCGTGGTTGCGGTACGGCGTCGCGAACTGCGCGAACAGCGGCGCGAACAACTCCTCGCGTACCGCCCGCTTGCCGCGCCAGCTGCGCCCCCAGGGCGAGTCCGCCGCACGCATCGTCCAGGTGAAATCGTCCGCCATCGCGGCGACGAAGGGGCGGCTGTCGCCGTTGGCGAGCGCATCGAAGATGCCGCGGAACTGCGCCCGGTAGTGTTCGCTGTCCATCTGTCTGCTCCTGCTGTCGTGCCGTTCGGGCCGGCGACCGCATTGAACGTGCTGGAGCGCACTCGAGGTCAAGCGCGGTGTGACGCCCTCACATCGCCGGCGCCTGCGCGACCACGGACCAGCACGCGGCGGTGAAGCGCACCGTCTCGCCGTCGACGTAAGGCTGGAACGCAGCGCGGACGACGTCGACGATGCGCACGCGCAGTGCGGGGTCGGCCTCGTGCAGGACGCGACCCAGCGGACCCAGCCGCGTGAAGTAGCGTTCGAGTTCGTGCGTGGGCAGCGTGCAGGCAAGGTCGACCGGCTGGATGTCGATGGCCTGCCAGCCGGTGGTGTCGAGCAGGCGATGCACGCGGCGGCGGTCGGCGAAGGCGAACTGGCCGGGCGCGTCCGGCTGTCGCGGTGGGATCGCCGGCAGCAGTGGCGCCGCGGCGCGCTCCGCGGCGGTCATGAACGGGTTCTCGGCGGCATCGCGCCAGGCGATGACATGCAGGCCGGCGCCCGGCCTGGCTGCGCGGCGCAGGGTGTTGAAGGCCGCCGTCGGGTCGTCGAAGAACATCACGCCGAAGCGCGAGACGATCCGGTCGAAGGACGCCGGCACGAAGGCATGCGTCTGTGCGTCCGCGCAGATGAAGTCCGCCGCGGCGGCATGGGCGCTCGCCCGGTCGCGGGCGGCGGAGATCATCGGCGCCGAGAGATCGATGCCGGTGCAGCGGGCTTGCGGGCCGAGTGCGCCGGCGATTGCCAGCGTCGTGCCGCCGGTGCCACAGCCGACGTCGAGCACCCGCGTCGCACCGGCCCGCGCGGCCGCGTCGACCAGCAGCTTCTCGAACGGTGCCAGCACGCCATCCATGAGCGCCTGCAGGTCCACCCAGGCCTGCCCGGCCGTGCCGTTCCACAGCGCGGCCTGTTCGCTGTCCGGGTTCTGCGAGGGGGTCATCGTCGTCTCCTGTACTTGCGTTCGCTTGATCGGGCGGGCAAGTTGCCACTTCAAGCCAACTTGAAGTCAAGCCCATGACCGAACTCGATATCGGTGCCGTGTCCCGCCAGTCCGGCGTGCGCCCGTCGACGCTGCGCTATTACGAGGACAAGGGGCTGGTCGCGTCCATCGGCCGGCGCGGCCTGCGTCGGCAGTACCACGCCGACGTGCTCGAACGGCTGGCCCTGATTGCCGTGGGACGCACGGCAGGGTTTTCGCTGGACGAGATCGCGGCGATGTTCGGCAGCGACGGCCGCATGCGCATCGACCGCAAGGCGCTCGCCGCCCGGGCCGACGCACTCGACCGGACGATCCTTCGCCTGCGTGCCTTGAGCAAGGGACTAAGACATGCGGCCGTGTGCCCGGCGCCCAGCCACCTGGAGTGCCCGAAGTTCCGGCGCATCCTGCGCGCCGCGCAGCAGCGCGGCACCGCGCGCGCCACCTACAAGGCAGGCAAGTCGAAGGTACCGCCGCGATGACCCTCGCGACGCGTACTGCGCTCGGACGAGGACGCCGGCACTCGGCTGTGAGATCACTGCCGCCATCGCGCGGATTCCCGGGCCGACCGTTTCGTGTGCGGTCGCGGACCTGCGGCAGCGAATCCGCCACTGAGGGTTTTGCGGGGGAGCGATCGACGATGGCCGAGTGGACGGGACCGCAGGCAGCGGGCGCCGCGCGCAGGCGCGCACTGATCACGGGCGGTGCGGGCGGGCTGGGGTTCGAGACCGCGCGCGGACTGGCGCAGAACGGCTACGCCGTGGTCATCGCCGACCGCAATGTCGAAGGAGGCAAGGCGGCCGTGCAGCGCCTGCGCGCCGAGACCGGTGCCGAGGTCGACTTTTGCGCGCTCGATCTAGGCGACCTCGCGGCGATCCGGACGTTCGCGGCCGGATTCGACGGCCCGCTCGATGTGCTCGTCAACAACGCGGGCCTGCTGCCGCCGTTGCGGCGGGCCACGACCCGGGATGGCTTCGAGCTGAAGTTCGGCGTGAGCCATCTGGGCCACTTCGCCCTCACGGCCGGCCTGCTGCCGCGCCTGCTCCGCTCACCCGCGCCGCGCGTGGTCAGCGTGTCCAGCATCGTGCAGTCCAGCGGCCGCATCGATTTCGACGATCTGCAGGCCGAGCGCGACTATCTGTCCTCGCGCTCGTACGCGCAGACCAAGCTGGCCTGCCTGATCTTCGCGCTCGAATTGCAGCGCCGCAGCGAGGCCGCCAGCGCGCCGCTGATCAGCGTGGCGGCGCATCCCGGTATTTCGCGCACCGGTATCGGCGACGGACGCCGGAGCGAGCGACGCAGCAGCCTCACCGACTGGCTCGAAGGCGTCGCCTTCCAGATCGCGATGCGCGGTTTCGGCCAGGCCCCGGCGCAGGGCGCGCTGCCGATCATTCACGCCGCGAGCGCGGACGAGGTGCGCGGTGCGGACTTCTTCGGCCCGGACGGCTTCATGCAGTTCCGTGGCCGGCCGACACGCGTGCAACCGAGCGCCGCGGCGCGCGATCCCGCGATCGCGAAACGCTTGTGGGAGGTATCGGAGCGACTGACCGGCTGCGACTACGCGGCGGCGTTCGCCTCGGTCCAGTCCGCGACTTCGCGCAGCACGACGGTGGCGTAGGCCCCCGGCGGCAGCTCGAACTCCAGCCGCAGCGCGTCTTCCTCCAGCCAGTCCCAGCGCAGGGCCTGCGGCATCAGGCGCAGCGCGCGCCGCTCCTGCTCCAGGCCGGCGCGCTCCAGTCCCGTGCGCAGTGTCTCGTAGGCGGCGCAGACCGCTTCCTCCAGGTCGCGTGCCTCGTCGGCGCAGGGCAGTGCGCCGCGCCCCCACAGCGGGCCGCTGGGGTGGATGTCTGCGGATGCCAGGCGTGCGTCGAGAACGGCGGACGACGGCTCGGGACCGAACCACGAGCGCGACCCCGCCAGCGACCACACCTCGCCGGCCAGTCCACGATCCCAGCACGCCCGTCGCACGCGCTCGGCGAGCACGGCGTTGAACAGTTGCGAGCGGGCCGCCGACAGCAGCAGCGAGCGCAGCTTCCGGTCCACGCGCTGGCCGGCGAACATGCGCTCGGCCCGTTCGACGTTGGCACCGCCAAGGCCGAAGCGCTGCTCGCCGAAATAGTTGGGGACGCCGCGCGCGACGATGGAGGCGAGGACATCCGCGGCGCTCGCGCGGTCGCCGGCGGCGTCGCGCAGCGTGATGCGGAAACGGTTGCCGCGCAGGGCGCCGCGCTTGAGCTTGCGGCCGTGCCGGCTGTGCGCGACGACGTCGACGCCTTCGAGGCCGAGCTGCTGCCAGTCCGGTGACGCGCGTCCGGGCAGGTAGACCGAGAACGCCTGCGTCGTCACCGCATGCCGGTCCTTCAGGCCGGCGTAGCCGACGTCCATCGGCGCCACGCCGGCAAAGCGCGCCAGCTCGCGCGCCACCCAGTCGGTATTCGCCCCGCGCTTGCGTACCACCAGCCAGGCATGTTCGCCCTCACCGTCCGGCGTGATGTCCTGCAGCTCGTCGACGACGAAGTCCTCCGGCGCGACGCGCATACGCGCGCGCAGCGGCGGACCGCCGTGGGCGTGGGGAAGTGCGATCATGGTGGTTCATAGTGTGGCAACTTTCTGATGCACGCGGAGCGGTTGCCGACAACCCGGGGGTGTCCGGTGGGCAAGAAGCTGAGCAAGTCGCAGGTCGTCGCAATGAACTGGCTGAGCCGCGGCTGGAAGGCCTACGCCGTGGATACATCGCGCGTCGAGGTCAACGGCAACCGCGTATGCACGGTGGCAACGATGGATTCCCTGGAGAAGTTTGGACTGGCGCGGAAGATCGGCGTCGCCGCCTGGGAGGCCACGGAGGCCGGCAAACAGAGGGCTACGACCGATGCCTGAGTGCTTCGAGAGGCGGGTCAGCCGGTGCGGCATTCCTCGATGGCCGTCTGCAGGCTGTGACCGTCGATGTCCAGGTAGAGCTGGCGCTCGGTGACGGACAGCGCGAGCTTCGACCGGCGCTGCAGGCGCGCGGCGGCCTGCCTGAGCACTTCGCGATCGAACGAGTAGACGGGGACATCCTCGCTGCGATGGATCTTGCGGCCGGCGTACTGCGTGAGCAGCTGCCGGGGATCGCGATGGGTGTAGATCGCTGCGCGTCCGGCGAGCTTGCTGCCGCGATGCACGCGCTCTGCGTCCGGCGCGCCCACTTCGATCCAGGCCGTGACCCGCCCGGTGAGATCGCGGACGAGTACCGCAGGTTCGTCGGTGGCGGCCACACCTTCGGTCAGCGTGATGCCGTCCGTGTACTCCAGGCTGTAGGCGAGTACGCGCACGAGCATGAACTCGATCGTTTCGGACGGTTGCTGCGCAACGCGCAGCTCGAAGTCTGCGAACACGCCGCGATCCATGTCGGCAAGCTGTACGGCGAAGTGGCGCAGCGTTGCGGTCAATGCCATGGCGTGCGGTGTGTAGCTGCGGAAAGCACGGGCGCCGGCGTTCAGCGCGGGACACAGCGATCCTGCTGCCTCCGGTTCGGACGATTGCAGTCCCAGTCGTTGCCCGAGTAATCGATGTGCGCATTCTCGGGCAGTTGCAGCGGTTCACAGGCGTCATCGACTTCGCGAAAGCCGCGCTTGCAGTCCCAGCCGCTGCCGTAGGAAGAGCCGTTGAGACGGGCGTTGTCCGGCACGTTGATGGCGACACAGTCATTGCGCTCGGCGCGATAGCCGCGTTCGCAGGCCCAGCCTCCTGAGGAGGGTGAGTCGGACAGATAGCCATGCTCGGGAACGCGAATCGCGACACAGCGGCCCTGGGTTTCCCGGTAGCCACGCTCGCACTTCCAGCCTGTGCCGGATCGCGAGTTCACCGCGTAGGCGTTGGCCGGGACGACGATCGCGACGCAGCCGCCGTCTTGCACACGATAGCCGTCGTCGCAGGCCCAGCGGTCGCCGGACGTCGAGGTCAGGTGTGCATTCGCCGGTACGAGCACTTCGGCGCACTGTCCGTTGCTCTCGGTGTATCCGTAGCTGCAGGCCCAGCCGGAGCCGTAGGACGAGCCTGTGGCGTAGGCGTTGGCGGGCACCTCGATTTCTGCGCAGCCGCTACCGCTCGGGCGATAGCCTTCGTTGCAGGTCCAGCCGTCGCCATAGCGCTTGGCGCTGGCGTTGTCGGGCACCTGTCGCGGCTCCTGGGCAGCGAGCGGGGTCGTGCAAAGTGCCAGCAGCATCAGTGCTGCGCACGGCAGCCGTCGCGCAGAAGGCGTAGTGTGGGTGTGTGTCGCGGTCATGGTGTCCGTCCGGGATAGGCGGCGCCGCGCTTCGCAGGGCGTGAAAGCCATGCAGGAAGGTCGGTGCCGTGAGTGACGCTGGGCGGCGACGCGCGTCGATCAGCGAAGGGTGTTGTGGCGCAACCGGCACGGGATGTCGACGAGGTCGAGGAGTGTCGGCGTTGCGGCAGTGGGGTCGACGAGAGTCGTGACGTCGATCTCTGCATCCTACGCCCTTTTCCCGAGGCCAACATGCCGCCGCTGCTGCGCAGTGAGCTGCGCGGGTTGTCTGCCATGGAGATGCAGATGCGACGTTACCGGATCGTTCACAACACTTACTACAACTTCGCGGCGCCGGTTGAGCTGGGGCCGCACACGCTGCGCCTGCGGCCGCGCGAGGGTCACGATCTGCGCATCGAGGCATCGACGCTGGAGCTCGATCCCCCGGCCACGCTGCAATGGCACCGGGATGCCGAGAGCAATTCGGTCGCCACGGCACGGTTCTCGGGGCGCTCGGCGAAGCTGGCGATTCTCAGCGAGCTGATCGTGCAGCAGTTCCCCCCGCCAACGACCGATCCCTGCAGCGCGACCTTTTCCGACACGGCCGTGGACGAGGCCGTGCTGTCGCCGTATCTGCGCGTGGTCGTTGATTCGCAACTGACCGGATGGCTGCCCGCAACCCCGCGCCCCGCCACCTCGGCGCAATCCCACGCGGCGCTCGAGGCGCTCTGCCAACGGGTCCAGCAGGTGTTGCATTACCGGGTGCGCGACGAGCCGGGTGTGCAGAGCGTCGCCGAGACGCTGCAGTCGGGTAGCGGGTCCTGTCGCGATTTCGCTCATCTTTTCATCGAGGCGGCGCGGAGTTGGGGCTACGCCGCGCGATTCGTCAGTGGCTATCTGCACGCTGCGCCGTCACCGGATCACTTCGGTGCGACCCACGCATGGGCCGAGGTCTATGTCGTCGGCTGCGGCTGGTGTGGTTTCGATCCGACGCTGGGCCGTGCCAGCGGCCCGGAGCACTTTCCGGTGTCGGTGGCGCGCCTGCCCGAGTCGGTGCCGCCGGTTGCCGGCTCCATCACGGGGCCTGCGGGCACGACCATGGATGTCGGCGTCTGGGTGACGGAGCTGCCGGTCGTTGCGTGAACGGCGGGACGCAGTCAGCCTGCAGCGACGTCGTGACTGCGTTCGAGCGCGTCGAGTTCGTCGGCGATGCGCTGCTGGTAGCCTGCAAAGGCCTCGAAGGGTGTGTCGCGCGGCACGTGCATCTGCGCGCCGTAGCGGATGTCGATGCGTGAGAAAGGCTTCGGCAGACAAAAGCCGTCCCAGCTGCGGAAACGCCAGTTGCGCGCGGCCAAGGGTACATACGGCACGATCGGCAAACCGGTGATGCGTGCCATCTCGATGATGCCGGGCTTGACGACGCATGCCGGTCCGCGGGGGCCGTCGACGGTGAGGGCGCCGGGCAGGCCCTGCTGGAGCATGTCGATCATCTCGTCCTTCGCGGCGCGACCTCCTTTGTCGACGCCGTTGTTCATCGAGCTGCCGCGGGCCACGTGGTGCCCAAGGCGTGTGCACAGCGTCGTGACAGCATCGCCGTCACCGGATCGCGACACCATCACGACATGGCTGCGACCGGTCTGCGCGAGAATTCCCGCGAACAGGTTGCGATGCCAGATCGCGAGGATGTAACAGGGTGCCGCAGGACTGCGGCTGGCGGTTTCGAAGCGATAGCGATAGGTGCCCGCGAGCGCACGCACGATGCGATAGCCGGCAGCGATCGCCAGCCGATGCATCAGCACGAGCCGCAGGCTCTGGCGACGCGTGAGTCGTTGCGGGTCCTCAGATGTCGCCACTCGGGTCCGGCAGGATCATGTCGCCGGAGCTGTCCCTGGCGAACGGAAGGTCGCTTTCGTTCAGCACTTCGCGTCCGATCTGGCCGGCGCCGATTTCCTTGAGCGTGAGCACGGTCGACTTGTGGTCGCCCCAGGGGAGCTGCGACGAGGCGCCGCGCGCGAGCTGGCGCGCACGCTTGGCGGCGACCAGACACAGGTCGAAGTGATTGGGGATGTGCGCGAGGCAGTCCTCGACGGTGACACGTGCCATGGGTGCATCCTCAGCATCGCCGCGAGAGCACGGTCCGACCCACTATACAGACTTGTCCGGGGTGCGCCGTGACTCAGGCGAGCTTGTCGTCGGCGACGCGGTACTGCGGGTCCTCGCGGTAGTTGACCTCGATCATCGAGCGCGCGCGGTCGAGCAGGTCGAGACAGTCGCGGCTCAGATGACGCAGTTTCAGGCGCTTGCCCGCGCGCTGGTAACGCTCGGCGAGCGTGTTCACGGCCTCGATCGCGGAGTGGTCCATCAGCTTGGCAAGGCGGAAATCGATCTCGACTTCGTCCGGATCGTCGCGCGGCACGAACTGCTGCTGGAATTCGGCGACGGAGGCGAAGAACAGCGTGCCCTGTGCCTCGTAGACCTTGGTGCCGTCGTCACGCACGCTGGCGCTCACGCGCACGTGCTTGGCGTGTTCCCAGGCGAAGACCAGCGCCGAGACGATGACGCCGACGATCACGGCGACGGCGAGATCCGCCACCACGGTGACGGCCGCGACCAGCAGGCCGACGAAGATGTCGGCGCGCGGCACCTTGCCGAACAGGCGGAAGCTGGCCCACTCGAAGGTCTTCTCGCAGACGACGAACATCACGCCGATCAGCGCCGCGAGCGGAATCCGCTCGATCAGGGCCGAGCCGAACAGGATGAACGACAGCAGGAACAGCGCCGTGGCGATGCCGGACAGCCGGTGCAGCGCGCCGTTGTTCACGTTGATCATGCTCTGGCCGATCATCGCGCAGCCGCCCATGCCGCCGAAGAAGCCGGTGACGACGTTGGCGGCGCCCTGCGCGGCGCACTCGCGGTTGGGGCGTCCGCGGGTGTCGGTCATGTCGTCGATGAGGTTGAGCGTCAGCAGCGACTCGATCAGGCCGATCGCCGCGAGAACCAGTGCGTAGGGCAGGACGATCTGTAGCGTTTCCAGCGTCAGCGGCACCTGCGGCACGTGGAAATCCGGCAGTCCGCCCTTGATCGAGCCGAGATCGCCGACGGTGCGCGTGTCGATGTCCAGGCCGATCACCAGCAGGCTCACGCCGACGATGGCCACGAGCGTGGCCGGCACCGCGCGGGTCAGGCGCGGCAGCAGGTAGATGACGAGCATCGTCAGCACCGTGAGGCCGACCATCACGGCCAGCGGCGTGCCCTGCAGCCACTGCGTGCTGCCGTCGTCGGCGGTGACCTTGAAGTGCCCGAACTGGGCCAGGAAGATCACGATCGCCAGGCCGTTGACGAAGCCGAGCATCACCGGGTGCGGCACCATGCGGATGAACTTGCCGAGCTTGGCCGCGGCGAACAGCAGCTGCAGCACGCCCATCAGCACGACGGCGGCGAACAGGTACTCGGCGCCGTGCTCCACGACCAGCGCCACCATGACCACGGCCAGCGCGCCGGCGGCGCCGGAGATCATGCCGGGGCGTCCGCCGAAGGCCGAGGTGATCAGCGAGACGATGAAGGCTGCATAGAGCCCGGTGAGCGGCGACACCTGGGCGACGAGGGCGAAGGCGATGGCCTCCGGCACCATGGCCAGGGCCACGGTGAGTCCGCTGAGCAGGTTGGTCTTGAGTTCCGGCGAGGACAGCTTGAACACGGGCGCTCCACGAGAGGGACGGCAGGGCACGCCGCCGCTCGCGCGGTCGGCCGTAGGGGACAGACGGGATGAGCGCGCGAGGCGGCTCGGAGGGCGGACGCGGACGGTCCGCGACGCAGCAACGGCTACGGCGGCATCGGTGACCGATGCCCGGAAGAGATCAAATGCTGCATTGCGGCATTGTCCTTGATGCCGCCGCGTCTGTCGAGGAGAACAACAGATCCGCGGCAACGATGCGAGGCGCGTGCGCCGACCGTCGTCGCTTCGCGTCAGCGCTCCAGCAAGGCCTTCAGCCGCCGCAGGTCGCGCAGCACCCACTCGGCATCGCGCGCAAAGTCGGCAGCCGACATCTGCGGCTGGCGGATCAGGCTCAGCGTCACCTCGGCGCCGTCGCCGTTGGCGATCACGCGCAGCGGGATGTAGACAGTCTGGCCGGACGGCAGCGTGACCCAGTGGTCGAGCACGCCGTGGTCGTTGCGGGGAGTGAAGCGCACGCGTGCCTCGCCTTCGGGCGCGGCCACGATCCATCCCTGCGCGTCGCGACGCAGCCCGCTGCCCAGACCCGACGCCCACTCCGGAAAGTGTTCGGGCAGACAGGCGTAGTCGTAGACCGCGCACCAGTCGCGATCGATCGAGATGCTGATGTGACGGACTTCGGTGGGCATTGGCGCTACTCGCGGAACTGCTTCAGATACTCGATCAGGTCCGCGCGCTGCTGCGGCGTGGTCTCGAACACGACCATGCTGCTGTCCGGCAGGAAGCGGCGCGGGTTCGCGAGCCAGAAGTCCAGCAGTTCCGGGGTCCAGGCGAAGTCGGCGGCCTTCAGCGCGTCCGAGTAGTGGGCGTAACCCTCGGCGCTGCCGGCGCGGCGGCCGAACAGGTCCCACAGGCTCGGGCCGTTGTGGTGGCCGTAGCCCTGTTCCGGGTAGTGGCAGGTGCGGCAGGGCGCGAACGCGAGGCGGCCACGGCCGGCATCGCCCTGCACGGGCTCCTGTGCGGTGGCGCCGGTGCAAAGTATCAGGGCGACAACGGCGAGACGGTAGTGCATCGGTCGATCCCTCACGCGCGCGCCGCGTGGCGCGCGGCGCGGCGGCCGAAGAAGCTGCCGTCGCCGATCGACACGCCGCTGGCGATGTAGGGCGCCACCGGCAGGCCGGCGGAGCTGCGGCCGGCGGCGTAGAGGCCGGGAATCGGCTCGTTCCAGGCATCGAGCACCCGGGCGTCGAGGTCGGTGTGCAGGCCGCCGAAGGTGTGCGCCGGCGTGAACGCGTGTTGCGTGCTCAGATCGTAGGCCTTGAACGGCGCGGTCTTCAGCGGCGCGATGAACTTCGCTTCCTTGTGGAACAGCGGATCGCGCCCGTGTTCGGCGTGGCGGTTGTAGTAGTCGACGGTCTGCAGCAGCGCGCCGTCGGGCAACGCCAGCGTCTTCTCGAGCGTGGCGATGTCCGCGGCCTCGGCCGCGACCGGCAGACGGAAGTCGTTCCAGCCGTAGGCGCTGTCGGCGTCGACGATCATCCACGCGCGGCCGTTCTGGCGGTAGGCGATGTCGTGCCCGACCATGCCGTAGTAGCCGTCCTCCGGCGTGAAGCGCTGGCCCGCGGCGTTGACGGCAATGCCGCGCAGGATCGTTTCAGGCGGATACATCGGCGTGATCACGAAGCCATGATGCATGCGCAGCGTCGCGCCACCGGCGGCAATGCCCATGCGGATGCCGATACCCAGATCGCCGGCGCGACCCCAGGGCGTCGAACAGGCGGCGAGTTCCGGCGCGTAGGTCTTCACCATCTCGGCATCGTGAATGAAGCCGCCGGCGGCGAGCACCACACCGCGGCGTGCGCGGACGTGTCGGACCTTGCCGTCGAGATGGATGCGCGCACCGGCGATACGGCCGTCGGTCTCGACGATCAGGCGTTGTGCCTCCGCATTGACGATGAGCCGCGCACCGAGCGCATCCGCCGCCGCCAGCAGCGCGCGCATCAGTTCGCGCCCGCCGGTCAGGTGCTCCGACGGCGGCACGTGGCCACGTGGCGCCGGCTTGAACCGTTCGCGGAACGGCCAGGCGCGCTCACTGCCGCAGTGATACAGCGAACCGTCGGGGATGGAGATTTCCTTCTCGTCGGAATACTTCTGGGCGTAGCGCACGCCGTTGGCGACGAGCCAGTCGAAGTGCTCGAGACTCTGCTCGCAGTAGAGCTGGATCTTGTCGGTCGAGGCGTAGGGCCCGCTGGCCGCGAGCATGTAACCGAGCATCGCCTCGACGCTGTCATCGAAGCCCAGCGCCTTCTGCAGCGGCGTGCCGCCGCCGAGGTAGCAGACACCGCCGGAGATGCCGGACGAACCGCCGGGCAGGTGCTGGCGTTCGAGCATGAGCGCGGCGATGCCGCTGCGGCGCGCTTCGATGGCCGCCGACACACCGGCGACGCCGGAGCCGACGATCAGCAGGTCGGTTTCGAGGTCCCAGCGCCGGACGTCGCCACGCCCCATCGGCGCGGCGGCATCGACGTTCAGCGTCGCCGCGCCGGCAGCGGCAAGGCCCAGCGATTTCAGGAACTGCCGGCGGCCGTTCGGCTCATCGTTCACGCGCTTCTCCTCGCGCACGTCCTGCTGTCGTTGCAGGAGCGCCTCCCGGGCGCGACCGCGATCTGCATCGTCCGGGAAAGCCCGCGCCTGCAGGCGCTTCTACGAAGGTGTGTTCGTTACGTGATCTTCTCGTAGCTGTCCTTGCCGGCGCCGCAGTCCGGGCACATCCAGTCGTCGGGAATGTCCTCCCACCGGGTGCCCGGTGCGATGCCGGTCTCCGGGTCGCCCAGGTCCTCGTCGTAGATGTGTCCGCAGATCACGCACTCGTACCTGGCCACGGCTGGGCTCCCTCTTCGAATCTCTGGTCGAAGCATGGACGTACCCTCCGCCCATGGCGTGCTGCGTTCAGACGAGCCGCGCGCTTCATCGGTTTGAGGGAGGCATGTGCGGCGCCCGGCATCGACCATGGACCGATCGAGGGAAACGACCAGGGAGCCAGACATGCGGTTCGTGCACAGCCGGCGCCAAGCCATCGGCCTTGCCGCCCTGCTGCTCGCCTGCGGCACGCCGGCGTTCGCCGCAGACACCGGAAAGACCTGCATGGGCGCGGAGCGCGCAGGCAGCGATGGTGGCGTCGCCGCCTACGGCGGGCAGTGGATCGGTACGTGGCCGGGCATGACGAACAAGCACGGCTACGAGCCCGGCCCCTACGCCGACGAGCAATCCTTGTTCACGATCACCGCGCAGAACCTCGCGCAGTACGAGGACCGGTTGACGGAGGGCCAGAAGGCCCTGTTCGCACAGTACCCCGATGCCTACCGGATGAAGGTCTATCCGGGTCACCGCGACTTCGGCGTTCCGGAATGGGCCTGCGCGGTTGCGGATCACAACGCGCAGCATGCGCGACTGATCGATGACGGCCAGGGCGTCGACGGCCTCGGCGGTGCGCCGGCGTTTCCGGCGCCGCGCAACGGGCTGGAGGCGATCTGGTCGGCAAAGACCACCTACCGCGCCTGGACCGAGCAGGTCGTCGGCGACATCGCCTATGTCTATCCCGGCAACAAGATTGCCTGGGGGCGCTATGAGCTGCGCTCGATGAGCGCGATGAACCGGCCGGACGCGGACCCGCGGCCGTCGCTGACCGAGAAGATCGCGGCCTACTTCTTTGCGAGCTACAAACTGCCCGAGCGCGACCGCGGCCTGACCTCGGTGGGCTTCCAGTTCAATCACTACGGCGAGGGTTCGACGCAGGCCTGGCAATACCAGCCGGGCACCCGGCGCGTGCGCCAGGCGCCCGAAGTCGGCTACGACTACCCGGTGCCGCCCGGCGGCCTGCATGTCTCCGACGAGGACTCGGGCTTCAACGGCGCGCCCGACCGCTACGAGTGGACGCTGCTCGGCAAGCGCGAGATCTATGTGCCGTATCACAACTTTGGCATCAACGATCCGGCGCTGCGCTACGACGATCTGCTGACGCCGCACACCCTGAACCCGGACCATGTGCGCTACGAACTGCATCGCGTCTGGGTGGTCGAGGCGCGGCTGAAGCCGGGCATGCGCCACATCTACTCGCGACGCACGATCTACATCGACGAGGACAGTTGGCAGATCCTCACGGCCGATCACTACGACAACCACGATGCGCTGTGGCGCGTGCCGATGATCCTGTATTTCTATTCGCAGGAATCGGCATCGCATCACCGCGGCCTGCAGGTCTTCCACGACCTGACGGCGAAGGCCTATGCGGCCATCAACCTGGTCAACGAGCGGCCGGCCGCGGACTGGTGGCGACTCAACAGGCCGATGGTGCCCGCGCAGTTCTCTCCGCAGGCGGCGGCGCAGGCAGGGCGCTGACGAATCATCCGTTTGAATCAGGCAACGCCGCAGACCGCGCCGCTATCGTCGGCCATGGACTGCAACAGCAGACCGAGGAAGAACCAAGAGAACAACGCCATGACCGCACCGACCGACCCACCGGCAGCGCCCAAGCCGACGCGCATCGCGCCCATCGTCACCCTCGACGCCAAGAGCTTCTGGGAGGCGGCGGACCAGGAGAAATTCATCGGCCAGAAGTGCGGTGACTGCGGCAAGTTCACGTTTCCGCCGCGGCCGATGTGCCCGCATTGCCACAGCCTCAACCGCCAGGACGTCGAGCTGTCCGGTAAGGGCACCGTGCATGCGTGGACGATTCCGCGGCATCCGCATCCGTTCGGCTTCAGGGAGTCGCCCATCGTCGCGGTGATCCAGCTCGCCGAGGGCATCCGCTTCGTGTCCAACGTCGTCGGCGTCGGCTACGACGAGATCCGGCAGGACATGGAGGTGGAGGTCTGCTTCGAGCCGACGATGAACAACCACAAGGTGCCGGTGTTCCGGCCGCGCAGCAAGTAAGGAACCGACCATGGCCCGCACCTTCACCGAAGCCGCAATCGCCGGCATCGGCCAGACCGAGTTCTCGAAGGCCTCCGGCCGCAGCGAGCTGCAGCTGGCCGCCGAGTGTTCGCTCGCCGCCTGCCAGGACGCCGGCATCTCGCCGCACGACATCGACGGCATGATCACCTTCACGATCGACAACAGCGACGAGGTCAACCTCGCGCGCTGCCTGGGCGTGAAGGATCTGGCGTACACCACGCGCATCCCCGGCGGCGGCGCCGCCGCCGCGGCGACCATCTACCAGGCCATGGCGATGGTCAACGCCGGCCTGTGCAACAACGTGCTGATCTGGCGCGCGATGAACGAGCGCAGCCAGTACCGATTCGGGCAGAACCCGAACCAGCAGATGATGAGCTACCAGTCCGGCAACGGCACCGGTTCGCTGCTGTGGTGCGTGCCCTATGGCGCGATGACGCCGGCGAGCTGGGGCGCGCTGCAGGCGCAGCGCTACATGCACACCTACGGCGTCACCAATCGCGACCTCGGCTACATCTCGGTGCAGCAGCGCAAGTACGCGGCCAACAATCCGGCGGCGTGGTTCTACGGCAAGCCGATCACGCTCGAGGATCACCAGAATTCCAAGTGGATCCAGGAGCCGTGGCTGCGCATGCTCGACTGCTGCCAGGAATCCGACGGCGGCGTTGCGATCCTCGTCACCAGCCTCGAGCGCGCGCGCGATCTCAAGCAGAAACCGGTGCGCATCCTCGGCGCCGCGCAGTCGATCCCGTACAACGTGGAAGTGATCTCGAACTACTACCACGACGACCTGACCGTGATGCCGGAGGCGCAGGGCGTGGCCAAGCGCCTGTGGAAGCAGACCGGCCTGCGTCCGTCCGACATGCAGGCGGCGATGATCTACGACGCGTTCACGCCGCACGTGCTGCTGCAGCTCGAAGCCTTCGGTTTCTGCAAGCGTGGCGAGGCGGCCGAGTGGGTCAAGGCCGGCGGCATGGCGATCGACGGCGAGCTGCCGGTCAACACCAACGGCGGTCTCACCGGCGAGGCCTACATCCACGGCATGAACAGCATGGCCGAGGGCGTGCGCCAGATCCGCGGCACCTCGCCCAACCAGGTGCAGCGCGTGCAGAACGTGCTGATCTCGTCCGGCATGGCGGGCGCGATTCTCAGCAAGGACTGAAGGCCGCATGCCGGCCGTGCACCTGAAGCTCGACACCAGCGTCGAACTGCCCGGCGAAGCGCCGCTGCAGATCGGCGCCTCGGTGTGGTGGCCGGAGCAGGCCGCGCAGGCGGACACACTGCTGCTGTGCCTGCCCGGCGGCAACATGAACCGCCGCTATTTCGATCTGCGTCCGCCGTCGCCCGACGACGGTGACGACAGCTTCTCGTTCGCCGCACAGATGACGGCGCGCGGCTTCGTCGTCGCGGCGCTCGATCATCTGGGCCTGGGCGACAGCAGCAAGCCGCAGGACGGCTGGCAGCTCACCGCCGAGGTCCTCGTGCGGGCCAACGTCGCGGCCACCGCGGAACTGCTTGCACGACTGCGTGAAGGGCGACTGTCTGCCGACCTGCCGGCGCTCCCGGCGCTGCGCAGCGTCGGCGTCGGGCACTCGATGGGTGCGATGCTGACCATCCTGCAGCAGCATGCGGCCGCGCAGCATGCCGGTGTCGTGCTGCTCGGCTTTTCGACGCGCGGCCTGCCGGAGTACGCGCCGCCTGCGGTCAGGGACGCGACCGATCCGACGGCGGTGCGCCCGCTGCTGCCGGAGATCGCGCGCAAGATGTTCGGGCAGCCGTATCCGGTCATCCACGGCCAGCGAAACGGCGCCGGGCGCGGCGACAATGCGGAGCTGTTCGGCAGCCGCAAGGCCGATCCGCGCGGCGTGGCAGCACTCAAGGCCGCGACCGATTGCGTGCTGCCGATTCCGGCGGCGATGTCGATGGTGCCGGGCAACGTCGCGCCGGAAGCCGCTGCGCTCGCCGTGCCGGTGTTTCTCGGCATCGGCGAACGCGACATGGTCGGGCCGACGCACCAGGTGCCGGCCGCGTTCTCCGGCAGCCATGACGTGAGCCTGTGCATCCTGCCGGAAACCGGGCACAGCCATTTCCTGTTTCCGGCGCGCGCGCGCCTGTTCGAACGGCTCTCGCGCTGGCTGCAGTCCTTCGACTGAGAACCGGCGCACGCGCCGCTTCGGCGCACGCGGGCAGGGACGCGCGCGCGGCGTAAGATCGGCGCTTTCCGGGGATCAGGGAGCGGGGCGGTGCGCAATCCCATCGATGCATGGCGCCGCGGCGGAACCGCGGCCGCCGATGCCGCGGCAGCGGCCTACCAGCGACGCGTCGCGATGCAGTTCCTCGCACGCCCGCCGCGTCGGCTCGCGGTCGCGCTGGTCTTGCAGACCCTGTTCGGCGGCGTCCTGCAGCAGATGGGCTGGCTGTTCTTCGGCTTCGGCATGATCTTCGTCTGGGTCTTCGCCGCGCAGGCGGAAATCGCCTGGTCGCTGCGTGCCGGCGCGCTCGGCGAGACGCAGGCACGGGTGCTGGGCACCGTCGACACGCGCGCGTCGATCAACGACACCCCGGTGTACGGCACGCGGTATCGCTTCAGCGTCGGCGGACGCGACTTCGAGGCGGTGTCGTATGCGACCGGGCGCCGTCTCGGTACCGGCCAGACGGCAACGGTCGAGTATTCGCTGGCCCGGCCTCAGATGTCGCGCATCCGCGGCATGCGCAGCACGATGTTCGGGCCGATGGTCCTGATCGTGCTGGTCTTCCCGGCCATCGGCCTCGCGTTCGTCCTCGGGGCCGTGCCCGGGCGGCTGCGCGAGCTGCACCTGCTGCGCCATGGTCTGCCGGCGCACGGACGGCTGATCGAGAAGTCGCCGACCAACACGCGCATCAACGACCGCACCGTCTACCGCCTGCGCTTCGAGTACCGCACCCGAGACGGCCGGACCGGACAGGCACAGGCCCGATCGCACGAACCGGAAGAGCTCGAGGACGAGGCCCAGGAGGCGGTGCTCTACGATCCGCACGACCTCGGGCGTGCCGTGGTCTTCGACGGCATGGCCGGCAAGCCGCGCGTCGGACGCGACGGCAAGTTGCACGCCTCGGCGGCCGCCGCGGCCGCGCGGCTGGTGCTGCCGCTGGCGACACTGGTCGGCCATGGCGGATGGGCCTGGCTGCGGTTCCTGGCCTGAGCGTCGACAGCGCTCCGCGCGCACATCCTGCAAGTGGACGGGGCAGGCTGCCCGGCGCTTGCTTAGAGTGCGGGCCAGTCTGCGGCAGGCCGTATCCTTCCGCATTCCCGGTTCACTGCACTTCTGGAGGCATCACGATGGCGAAAACGGCACTCAAGCCCGGCGGCCGTTTCAAGAGCGCGGTCAGCGACGCGCAGGTCATGGTCGTCAAGGCACCGGCCGGCGAACACGAACTCGGCTGCGGCGGCACCGACATGCTCGCCGGCAACGCGGAAGGCAGCGGCAGCCTGCCGGCCGACGACACCGGCGAGGTGCTGATCGGCAAGCGCTACGTGAACGCCGACGAGTCGCTAGAACTGCTGTGCACCAAGGGCGGCAAGGGCACCCTGGTTTTCAACGGCACGCCGTTGGAGATCAAGCAGGCGAAGCAGCTGCCGTCGAGCGACTAGGTCGTTCCTCCTCTCCGAGTCGGAGAGGGCAAGCGCCAGGATCAGCGACATGAACATCTCCACCATCCTCGACATGGCGGCCGAGGCCTTCGGCGAGCGTACCGGTGTGGTCCACGCCGGCACGCGCATGGACTACGCCAGCCTGCGTGTCCGTGCGCATGCGGCCGCGGCGGCGATCAAGGCCAGCGGCGCCCGGTATGTCGTCATGCTCGACGTCAGCAGCCCCGCGGCGCCGGTCGCGATCTTCGGCGCGGCCTATGCCGGCGTGCCCTACGTGCCGCTCAACTATCGCCTGACCAAGCCCGAGATCAACGAGCTGCTCGCGCGCGTGACACCGGGCTACGTGATCGTCGGCGACGCCTACCGGGCGCTGGTGGAGCCGCGCGACGATCTGCAGCTCGTGTCGCGCGCCGACTTTCTCGCGCTGCCGCCGGCGGGCGACGAGCCGCCGCAGCCGGAGGAAGACCCGCGCGCGGTCGCCGTGCAGCTGTTCACCAGCGGCACGACCGGCAAGCCGAAGGCGGCGATCCTGCGCCACGAGAACCTGATGTCCTACATCATGGGCACGGTCGAGTTCGCCAGTGCGGACGAGGCGGATGCGATCGTGGTGACGGTGCCGCCGTATCACATCGCCGGTATCTCGGCGGTGCTGTCGAGCACTTATGCCTGTCGCCGCATCGTGCAGCTGGAGAACTTCGAGCCCCGCGCCTGGCTCGACGCGATGCGCCGCGAGTCCGTCAGCAATGCGTTTCTGGTGCCGACGATGCTGCAGCGGATCGTCGAGCATCTCGACGCGGCCGGCGCCCAGCCCGATCTGCCGGCCCTGCGTGCGCTCGCCTACGGCGGCGGCAAGATGCCGCTGTCGACGATCACGCGTGCGATGGCGCTGTTTCCGGGCGTCGACTTCACCAATGCCTACGGCCTGACCGAGACCAGCTCCACCGTGGCGGTGCTCGGGCCGGAGGACCACCGTCTCGCGGCGGCCAGCGACGATCCGATGATCCGTCGCCGGCTCGGCTCGGTCGGCAAGCCGGCCGCGGTCGAGATCGAGATCCGCGACGAGGACGGCAGGGTGCTCGGCGCCGAAGAAGCCGGCCTGGTCTTCGTCCGCGGACCGCAGGTGTCCGGCGAGTACGAGTCGCTGGGCAGCCAGCTCGATGCCGACGGCTGGTTCCCGACCAAGGATCGCGGCTATCTCGATGCCGACGGCTACCTGTATCTCGACGGCCGTGCCGACGATGTCATCGTGCGCGGCGGCGAGAACATCTCGCCGGGCGAGATCGAGGACGTGCTGCTGAGCCACCCCGCGGTCGCGGACTGCGCCTGCGTGGCGATGCCGGACGAGCAGTGGGGCGAGGCGGTGGCCGCCGCGATCGTGCTCAAGCCGGGCACGCAGGCCGGCGTGTCGGAGCTGCAGGACATGGTCAAGGGTGCCCTGCGTTCCTCGCGCGTGCCGCAGAAGATCGTGTTCAAGGATGCGCTGCCGTACAACGAGACCGGCAAGGTGCTGCGCCGCGTGATCCGGCAGGAGTTCGCGTAAACCGGCGTCCGGCTGCAGCAGCCCGCGACACCGGCACGCCCGGGCGGCTGGATCACACACGAGGAGGCTTCATGTTCACGATCGACCGCACGCTCGAGATCGACGCTCCGCCCGAGGTCGTCTGGAAGGTGCTCACCGACTTCGCGCGCTACGGCGAATGGAATCCCTTCGTGCCGGAGGCGCGCTGCGATCTGCGCCCCGGCGGCGCGCTCGAGATGCAGGTAAGGCTGCGCGACAAGCCTGGCGCCAAGCGCCAGTTCCAGCGCGAGTGGGTCAACAGCGTGACGCCGGGCACGACGTTCAGCTACAGCATGAAGCCGGTGCCGCTCGGGGCGCTGCGCAGCGAGCGCGTGCAGACCGTGGCGGCGCTGGATGCCGGGCGCTGCCGCTACACCTCGCATTTCGAACTGGCCGGCTGGCTGCACCCGTTGGTGACGGCCGTACTCGGCGACGGCCTGCGCAAGGGCTTCGAGGACATGGCCCAGGGCCTCAAGCGCCAGGCCGAGGCCGAGGCGCGCCGCTGACGCGCCGCGCGCGGAATCTGCTGTACTGCGCGCATGTCCGCGCGCCCCACCGACGACGATCGCCTCGCCAGCCGTTATGCGGCCGCGCTGTTGCAGTCGCTCGACCTTGCGGTGCCGGCGCCAGCATTGGCGCCGCTGCACCCTGCGCTCGCCGCCGCCGCCTGCGGACTGCAGGCGCTGACCGGTGAGTCCGACGGTCCGGCGCTGATCTGCCCGGCGCCGCTCGCAGCGGCCGCCGATGCGGCGCTGGCCGCGCTCGCCACGCTGGCGCCGGAAGGTGCATTCGAGGGACTGGCCGGTCGCGACCTGCTGACCGAACGCGCCGCGGTGTTCGGACACGCGCGCCGCGGTGCGGTGTCGCCCGGTGGCAGTTGCCGGCTGTTGGCGACGGGCGACGGCGCCGTTGCGCTGAACCTGGCGCGCGACGACGACTGGTCGCTGCTGCCGGCCCTGTTCGAACGCGACCTCGATGCGGACTGGCCGGCGGTGACGCGTGCGGTGTCCGGCCTGCGCATGCACGACGTCGTCGAACGCGGTCGCGAACTCGGACTGGCGGTCGCGCCGGTGGTGCCGCCGCCGTCGCAGCCGCCGCCGTGGGTGCGCACGGTGGCGAGCGCGCGGCCTGACCCGCGTCCGGCTCCGCGTCCTCGCGTTCTCGACCTGTCGTCGCTGTGGGCGGGGCCGCTGTGCGGTCATCTGCTGCAGCGTTGCGGCGCCGAGGTGGTCAAGCTCGAGGGCCTGCAGCGCCCGGACGGCGCGCGTCGCGGGCCCGCCGCCTTCTTCGACCTGATGAACGCCGGCAAGCGCTGTGTGGCGCTCGACTTCGGCAGCCCCGGGGGTCGACGGCAGCTCGCGGCGCTGATCGCGCGGGCCGATATCGTCATCGAGGCCTCGCGCCCGCGCGCGCTGCGCCAGCTCGGGATCGATGCCGAAGCCCTGGTGCGCGAACGTCCCGGCCTGACCTGGATCAGTCTCACCGGCTACGGCCGCGAAGCGCCGGCGGCACAGTGGGTCGCCTACGGCGACGACGCCGGCGTCGCCGGCGGTCTGGCCTACCTGATGCGTCAGGTGCACGGCCACGCCTGCTTCGTCGGTGACGCGATCGCCGATCCGCTCGCCGGACTGCATGCGGCGCTGGCCGCCTGGGCTGGCTGGCGGGCGGGGGGCGGCGGCCTGCTGTCGGTCTCGCTGGTCGACGTGATCCGCCATGTCGTCGGCTTCGAGGCTCCGACGAATGCCGACGGCTGGCACCGACGTGCGCGCGACTGGGCCGCCGTGCTCACGTCCGTCAACGTCCGCCCGCCGCAGGCGCGCAGCGCGTCGGCGCGAGCCGCTGCGCCCGGCGACGACAATGCCCACGTGTTCGCAGACTGGGGGCTCGCATGCTGATCCACGATGCCGAAATCGGTGGCCGTCGGCTCGATGTGCGCCTCTTCGATGCGCGCATCGAAGAGATCGGCGAGGCGCTGGCCGTCCGCGCCGATGAGCAGGTCATCGATGCCGATGGTGCGGCGCTGCTGCCGGGCCTGCACGATCACCACATCCACCTGCGCGCGCTCGCCGCGGCGCGCGCCTCGGTGCGCTGCGGTCCGCCACAGGTGCGCGATCGGGCCGCGCTCGCGCAGGCGCTGCGCGCCGCCGACGCGCGCCTCGAGGCCGACGCCTGGCTGCGCGGCACCGCTTATCACGAGAGCGTCGCCGGTGAACTCGACCGCGACGTGCTCGACGCGCTGCTGCCGCAGCGGCCGCTGCGCATCCAGCACCGCAGCGGCCGGCTGTGGGTGTTCAACAGCGCGGCGATCTCGCGACTGGAACCGGATGCCGCGGCGCCGCTGGACCTGCGCCGCGGTCATCTGCTCGATGCCGACGACTGGCTGCGCGCGCGGCTGCGCACGCAGCCGCCGTCGCTGCACGCGATAAGCCGCGAGCTGGCCGCCTACGGCGTCACCGGCGTCACCGACACCACCCATCACAACGGCCCCGAGGCGCTCGATGCCTTCGCCACGGCGCAGGCGCGCGGCGAGTTGCTGCAGCGTGTGCGCGTGATGGGCGATGCGCGGCTGGATGGCGAAACCGGTCGCGTCGGCGTGCAATGCGGCGAGCACAAGTTCCATCTGCACGAGCACGCGCTACCGGCGCTCGATGCGCTGATCGACGCGATCCGCCGCAGCCACGATCACGGCCGCGGCTGCGCGTTCCATTGCGTGACGCGCACCGAGCTGGTGTTCGCGCTCGCGGCACTGCGCGTCGCCGGCGTGCGTGCGGGCGATCGCATCGAGCATGCCGCGGTCTCGCCCCCCGAGCTGGTTGCCGATATCGCCGAACTGGGCCTGACCGTCGTCACCCAGCCCGGCCTCGTTGCCGAGCGCGGCGACGACTATCTGCGCGACGTCGAGGCCGGCGAGCAGCCGTGGCTGTATCGTCTGCGCGGCTTCGTTGATGCCGGCGTCGGACTGGCCCTGTCGACCGATGCGCCGTTCACCGATCCCAATCCGTGGACGGCGATCGCGGCGGCGGTCACGCGCCGCACGGCCGCAGGCGCAGTGCTTGGAGCCGAGGAGGCGCTGTCACCGGCGCAGGCGCTCGCGGGTTTCCTGACGACTGCCGCGCGGCCCGGCGCAGGCGCGCGTGGCGTCGTGCCGGGGGCTTGCGCCGATCTGTGTCTGCTCGATCGCGGACTCGCGCAGGCGCTGACGCGACCGGGTGAGGTGCGCGTGCGCCTGACCCTCGTCGCGGGCGGGGTGGTGTTCGAGCACCATGCTCTGACCGGAGATTGCTGATGCGCACACTGGGCTTGCTGCTGCAGATCGCCGGATGGTCGTTCTTCGCGTGGAGCGCGGTCGTCGGCCTGAGCTTCTCGGCCATCTACCTGAAGGGCTTCATCGGTACCCGCGGCAACGAGGCCGGGGCCGAGCTTCTGGTCATGCTCGGCTTGACCGCTGGTGCCCTGCTCGTCGGCTGGCTCGTCGCGCGTCTCGGGCGGGCGCTGCGCCCGCCGCCCGCCTGAGTCGCGCAGCCGCTCACTGCGTCAGCGCGCCGCGCGCCGACGCAGCGCGACCAGGCCGAGTAGCGCCAGCAGTCCGCCGAGGCCGAGGGCGCCGCCGAAGCGGTCATTGTTGCCATCGCTGCCGCCACCGCCACCGCCACCACCGCCACCGCCCGTGGTCTTGCAGGCGAATTCGGTGTAGTCCTCGATGACGCCGACCAGGTCGGTGCTCGAGCGCGACGGCGAGATCGCGTTGAGGCCCATGCCGCGCTTGGCGAAGCCCCGCGAGCAGGCCGCGTAGTCGTCGTAGTCCGCGGCCAGCGCGACCGACAGCACGGCGTCACGCGCCTCGGTGTAGGTGGCGTCGGCCGGCGTCATCTTCAGGCCGCCGATGATGTAGTCCTTCATGCGGCTCTGCGCCTCGTCGAACGGATGGCGGGCGATCAGGCCGGCGTAGCACTCCCACACGGCGTTGGCCCAGATCTCGCCGGCGTTGTGCACCTCCGAGTTGCTGGTGCCGGGGCCGCCGTCGGGGGTCGGCTCGCCGTCCGAGATGTGCTTGAACGTGAACGCGTTCTTCGCGAAATCCGTCGAGTACGGTGCACGGCGGATGCCGCTGAAGAAGTTGTTGCTGACATACCAGGCCAGGCTGTAGGCGCCCTGGTAGGCGTCGTTGCCGGGGACCATGCTGTCGTCGGCGCGCACCGACAGCATGAAGCCGTTGATGTCGCCCCAGCCCTCGCTCATGCCGCCGGTCTGCTGGCTGCTGGAGTCGGTCAGGCGGTGGTGCACGTAGTGGAAGAACTCGTGCGCGATGATCTGGTTGTCCAGCGTGCCGTCGATGTCCATCGACGGTTCGCGTTCCAGGTGCATCGTCACCGTCGCGCCGGCGGCGAGCTGCGCCTTGAGCGCCTCGCCGTCGGCCTTGCGGATCATCACCGAGGCAATCTGGTAGATCGGATCGGTCGGGCTGGCGCCGGCATTGATCGGGATGTCGCCGTTGCCCATCGAGATCGGATCGCCGTCGGCGTTGTTGACGACGATCAGCGCGGCCGCGCCGGACAGCAGCGCGTGCTGTGCCTTGGTCGTGAAGTTGCAGTTCCCGCGGTCGATCAGCGCGATGTTGCCGGCGAGCGCGGGGTCCGGAAGCGCCGGTACCGCCGGCGGCGGCAGCGGCAGACCGGGGTCGGGAATGGCCTCGCCGCAACCGTCGTTGGCCGCCACGCCTTCGGCTTCGGCGGCCAGCACCAGCGTGCCGTCGATGCTGTAGGTGGTCGGGCCGAACGCGGCCGCAGCGAACTTCAGCGGCTCGCCGGCGGCCGGTCCGGTCTGCCGCACCTCGCCGACGGTGATGCCGTCGAACAGGTACTGCTGCATGACCGGCGAGCTGCCGTCGGACGGGGTCGCCATGTTGGCGTTGTTGCGGCCCGAGCCGTCCTGGCCCTGGGCGAGCAGCGGATCGCCGTCGAGGCCGCCGCGACCGTAGTTGTCGGACTGCGCGTTGCCCGCGGCCTCGTCGAAGCCGTGGTTGTACCACCAGTCGTGCAGCCAGTTGTTGATGAAGAACAGGTTGACGACGGCGGCCGACTGGGCAGTCGCGCTCGCGGGATCCTCGTCCGCGGTCAGCGGATAGTCGAAGCTGCGATCGCCGGTGGTGGTGGCGCGCAGTTCGAGTTCCGGCACGCAGGAGTTCACCGGCGGCGGCACCGCCAGGCCCACGGACGGCAGGTCGATGTTGTCGAGACAGGCGTCGACGTTGTTGCCGGTGGTGGTCGTCGCGTCGTCGGCCAGCCACGGGTCGCCCGTGACGATGCCGGCGTGCTCGAGCGTCACCAGGTTGGTGTCGACGCCGATGCGGGTGATCGGGGCGTCTGGCGCACTGCCCGGGAACGGCGAGTAGGCGTTGCCCAGCGGCGCGTCGTACGGCTGGTACGGCGGCGTGGCGTCGGCGAACACCCGATAGCTGAAGGCAGCGTCGGCGACGAGGTTCTTGCGGTGCAGCACGCGCAGGTCGTTCGCCGAGACGATCACGGCGTAGGCGACGAGGTCATGGTTGACCTTGGCCCGGGCGAACAGCTCCACGTAGTACGCGGGCTCCAGCGCACCGCTGCGGGGATACCACACGCGCTTGACGCGCGGTGCACGCTCGAAGGCGTGGCTGCCCGTCAGCACCGGCATCGAGAACAGGCTCCAGTCGCCGCGGACGTCCGTCTGCTGCAGCAGCGCCGCGCTGAGCGCGCCGCCGAGGCTGCTCCACGCGGCGGCGATGGCCTGCGGCGCGGAATGCGCGTAGCTCAGCGCCGAGGTGAGCGTCGGATCGTAGCCGGTCGCGAAGTAGCCGGACACGGCCACCGGCTTGTAGCTGCGGTCGAGCAGCACGTTGAGGGAACGGTAGAACACTTCGATGCCGTCGACGCGCTGGCGGAAGCGCACGACGGCCGGCCCGTTGCCGTTGAACTGGGCGTCGCTGACCTGGGCCTCGTCGATCATGGCGGCGGTCAGGCGCAGGGACTTGGCTTCGCTGCGCAGGTGCTCGCGGGCGCGGGCGATCAGCAGCTCGCGCTCGCTAAGCGCGCCGACGGCGGCGACCGGCGCATCGGTCTTCGCCCACAGGAACGTCGGCTTGCCCTGGGTGCGGTCGTACTGCGCGGCCTGGTGGCGGCCATACAGGTCGACGACCGGGTGAACGACGTCGGCCGTCGTGAGGCCGAAGACGTCGAAGTTGGCGAGGCCCGGGCGCTCCGGGTTCTTGAAGCCGCCGAAGCCAGAGCTGATCGTGGAATGCGCCAGCGCCTTGCTCGGTGCCGGCACGCAGTCCGCCGGTGCCAGTGCCGTGAGCGTCAGGCGTCCGCTGTACGCCGTCGGCTGCGAGGCGATGAACGGGCAGGCGACGATGCTGTAGCTGCCGCCTTCGGGATTGTTGACGCCGACGTTCTCCTCGGGGCTGCCGCCGTCGCTGTAGCCGACCATCTCGCCGTCACGGTAGACCGCCAGCACCAGGTCCGGGTCAGTGAACAGGCCCACCGGGTCCGGCGTGCCCTCGGCCCACTCGATATGGAATTCCGCGGTGACGGTCAGATCGGCGTACGCGCCTTCCGGCACCGTGAGGTTGATGATGTGCGTGTCCTCGATGCCCCCGTCGAGACAGGGAATCGGGGCGTCGACGATGCCGCCGGTCGTGCCGATGCCGGAGACGCCGGGCAGCGCAGTGCCGGTCCACTCGACGACGACCGACTGGCCCGGCGTGACCGGCAGGGCCACATCCTGGGAGGCCGGATCGGCCGCCTGCGCAACCCCGGAAACGAAACCCGCCGCGACGAGCGCGGCGAGGACGGCGAACGAGTGATTCATGGCGCACAAACCTCGAAGGCGAAGCGGCGTCCGTGCCGAGAAAAGCTTTGAGCCGGCAGCGGCCGGCGGCGATGCCGGCGCCTTCCGAGAGTGGACGCAGGCGCGCCTATCCTACGTCTTGTACGCCATTTCGCACGACGGGGTAATCATTCAGCAGGCGCGTAGGCACGCGGCAGAAGCCCCGTCGGGCGAACCCCCACGTGCCGGCGCCTGCCTCATCCCAATCCGATCACGGCGCGCCCCGCCAGCCAGGGATGGACGGCCATGAGCACCGCACTGATGACCAGTCCGATCGCGGCGCTGACCAGCGTCTTGGCGGCGCCGACCGGCGCCGGCTTGACCCAGGCGCCGTCGCGGCGGTTGATGAAGATCACTTCCAGCACCGCCCAGGCCAGCAGGCCGCCGAACAGGACGATCGAGCGCGTCTCGCCGTTCGACAGCAGGTGCGCGACCGCCCACAGCTTGACGCCGGTGAGCTGCGGATGGCGGATCAGGCGCTTGATGTCGGTCGGTGCGCGCGCGCTGATGAACAGGATCACGGCGATCGGCACCAGCAGCATCGTCGCGTGGCGCATCCCCGGGGGAGGCAGCCAGAGCGAGGCCGGCGGGATCGAGCGCCAGCCGAACACGATCAGCACCAGCGCGGCCACCAGGACCAGCGAGAACAGCCCCTTGTACGGCCCCGCGCCGAGGCGGCCGATGAGGGCTCGTCGCGCGTCCGGGGCGAGGGCGATGAACAGGTGCGCCCCGGCCCACAGCAGCACACCGAGAATCAGGAGCAGCATGGAGAACCTCCGCTTGCGTCAAGGCTGGCTGGATGGCGCGCAGCATACCCGTCCGGGGACCTTCGCCGCGACGCCGACCCGCGCCATAATCGGCGGGCACGAATCGTGCTCGCATGGCGTTGTCAGGGAGGGCGACGATGCGGATTTCGGTCATCAATCTCGAGCGCAGCGTGGAGCGGCGGCAGCAGATGCACGCCCAGCTTACGGCGCTGGGGCTGGCGCACGAGTTCTTCGCGGCGATCGACGCCGCGAGAGGACAACTCGAAGGCGTATCGCGCTACGACGAGGCCCGCGCCTTGAGGGTTCTCGGGCACGCGCTGACCCCGGCGGAGGTCGGCTGTTTCGCGAGTCATTACCTGCTGTGGCAGCGCTGCGCGGAACTCGGCGAGCCCCTGGTCGTGATGGAGGACGACGTCCTGCTCGATGCGGATCTGGCGTCGGTGCTTCTGCTGGTCGCCAGGCGGCTCGAGGCCTGTGGACTGATCCGTCTGGCAGGCCTTGCGGACCGGTATGCCGACGAGATCGCCGACCTGGGCGGCGGCCGCAAGCTCGCGCGATATCGCAAGGGGCCGCGCGGAACCCAGTGCTATGCCCTGCATCCGAAGGCGGCGCATGCGCTGCTGCGCCGCGCGGACACCTGGATCGACGCCGTCGACCTTTATCTCGACGCCTTCTGGCTGCATGGCGTGCCCAGCTACGCCGTGCTGCCGCATCCAGTGCGGCATCTTCCCGAGGCCGAGGCGGCCTCCCTGATCGGCGCAGGACGCTGGGGCAGGCGACGCTCCGGCGTGGAGAAGCTTCGCCGCGAGCTGACGCACATGCTGTGGAGCCTGAAACGCTACTGGTTCAACCTGCGCTACCGCGCACCGCAGTTCAGCGGCCCTTGAGGACGCTGACCACCGGCCGGGCGACGGACGGGCGTGTTTCGTCTGCGGTCGACAGGCGCTCGCCGGCGATCACCTTTTCGTAGAGCAGCCGGTACCCGCGCGCGGTGTCTTCGACGCGCGAGACGCGTTCTCTGCAGCGCTGCGCCCAGCGACGCCGCTGCTCGACACTGAACGACAGCGCCTCTCGGACGGCCTCGCGTGCCTGCGCATAGTCTTCGACGATCCAGCCCGTCCGGTTGTGCTCGATGAATTCCGGCAGGCTGCCGTTGGGCGTGCCGAGCACCGGTGTGCCGCTGGCGAGGGATTCGAGCACGACGATGGAGCCGGGCTCATGCCAGTTGACGGCGTGGAACATGACGGGGGCACGCGCCAGCAGTTCGAGTTTCAGATCGCCGTCGACGTATCCCAGCCGCTGCACGAGCCGTCGCACGGCGAGCGGGTGGCGGCACCAGTCGCCCCAGAGTTTCGGCCGCACCCACGGCGGATATTTGCCGCTCATCTTCAGCGGCAGGTCGAGGTCGATCGCCAGGTCCATCGCGGTCCGCGCGTTCTTGTGCGGCCACTCCATGCGCGCCAGGAACAGCAGGAAGCGATCCTTCTCCTCCGAGTAACGGTAGTCGTCGACCGGAACACCGTTGCGCACGAAGCAGCGTCGCCCATGGATCTTTGCATGCGATTCGCTGACGAACACCGTGTTGGCCAGCAGGCGCGCGTCCGGGCCACGGTTGCCATGTTCCGTGATCAGGTGGGGGACGGGAATCGCCTCCGGGTCGGGCGGCATGCGGTGCAGGTGCGCCACGTCGCAGTCGCGCGGGACGACGCTCGCGATCGGCGTATCGCGGTCGCAGGGAATCAGCCGCGCGCCGGGCACGGCCTGCTCGATCCCGCTTGCCGCGTTCGCGATCAGGCTCACACGCAGGCCCTGGGCGATCTGCGCCCGGATCAGCCAGTAGACGACGCGCTCGGTGCCGCCGTAGCCGACGGGCGGGATGGGGTAGGCGGTCGGACAGTAGTGGACGATGTGCATGGGCATTGAATTCAGGTGCTGAACCACGGCGGGCGGCGCTGCGCCGGGCTTGCATCGGCGACCGCCCGGAGGCGGTCCAGGACGGCATCGACAGGGATCAGCTCCATCGCCGCCGGATCGCGCACGCGGCGCCCCCAGCGGACGCGGCCGACGGTCGTCCCCAGGTGCCGTTGCAGGGCCTGCTCGTAGACGTCGACGCACCAGCGCGGATCGACGGGGCCGGTGCGGCGCGGGTTCGAGGTTGCGTACAGGCCGATCGCCGGCGTGCCGACGGCGCTGGCCATGTGCACCGGGCCCGAGTCAGGCGCGAGCACGCACAGCGCGCGCTCGATCAAGGCGAGCAGCTGCTTGAGCGTGGTCCGGCCGATCAGGTTGTCGACAGCGACACCCGCCTGGCTGCAGATGCGCTCGCCGTAGTCCAGTTCGAGCGCGCTGCGCCCGCCGGTCAGGACCGTCCGGATGCCGAGCGCATGCGCGTTCCGGACCACCTCGGCATAGCGCTCCGCGGGCCAGTTGCGAAAATTGCGTGCACGCTGGCTGCTGCAGGGGCTCAGCACCAGGGTGGGTGTGCCGTCGGCGATGTGCGTCCGGGCGAACTCGCGATCCGCATCGCTCAGGGGGATGTCCCAGCGCCGGGGGCCGCGGGGCACACCCAGCGCGTCGCCGAAGGACAGGAAGCCCTCGGCCACATGGGGCTGCGTGGCGGGCGCGATGCGGTGATTGGTAAACAGCCACTGTCCGTCCCGTGCGCGCCGACGGTCGAAGCCGAGCTTGAGCGGCGCCCGCACGCGCCAGGCGAGTGCGTTCGCACGCCACGAGGCCTGCATGTGGATCAGCACGTCGAAGCGACGGCCGGCGAGCACTTCGCGCGCCGGCCGGCCTTCCAGCAAGCCGGTCTTCTTGTCGTAGCGCAGGAACTCGATTCCCCCGATGTCTCCCACTAAACTGGCCTCGGTCGTGCCGATCAGCCAGGTGATGGCGGTGCGCGGCCAGGCTTTCTGGAGATTGCGCAGCAGGGGGACCGAGTTGCAGACGTCGCCTATCGCAGACAGCCGCAGCACGCAGATCGACGCGGGCGGGGAACGCAACACAGCATGCAGGTCAGATCCTGGCGGCACGCCAACGATTTTATCGTATACGACGAAACGCTCATCGCTTCGCCGTCGCCGGAGCTGTTCGACCTGCCGTGGTGGCAGGCCCGCGGATTGACGCAAGGCAGCTTCGACGGACGCGCCAAGGTGCATGTGGTGCGCCATGGCGATGCGCGCTGGGTACTGCGCCGCTACCTGCGCGGGGGGCTGATCGCCCGGCTCTCCGATCACACCTATGTCTGGGGCGGACTGCGCGCGACGCGTCCTTGGCGCGAATGGCATCTGCTCGCCGCCCTGCGCGAGCGCGGTCTGCCGGTGCCGCGTCCGGTGGCCGCGCACGTGCGGCGGGTCGGCTGGCGCTACAGCGGTCATCTGCTGTCGGAGCTGATTCCGGATGCCGTTCCCTTCGCCGAGCTGCTGCAGTCCGGAGCGCTGGAGCCCGCAGACTGGCAGGCGGCCGGGCGCACGCTGCGGCGCTTCCATGACGCCGCCGTGCATCATCCGGATTTGAACCTGCGCAACATCCTGCGCGCCGGCGACGGTAGCATCCACATCCTGGACTTCGACAAGGGTCGCCTCGAGGCGCCCGCCTGGCAGTTGCGCGGCGAGCTGCGGCGACTGCAGCGGTCGATCGGCAAGTTCGCCGTGAGCGATGCGCAGCGCGAGGCCGCCGCCACCGGCTGGCAGGCGCTGCTGCTCGCCTACGGCGGCTGAGGACCGGACTCCGGCCCATGTACCACCTCTACCAGGTGCTGATCGCGCTCGCGATCCCGCTGGCCCTGCTGGTGCTGCTGCGCGGCGGTGCGCGGGGCAGCGTGCACGGCGGCCGCTGGCGCGAGCGCCTGGGCGATGCGCCGGAGCTTGCGGACGGACTGGAGGTCTGGGTTCACGCCGCCTCGGTCGGTGAGGTGCAGGCGGCCTCGCCGCTGGTGGACGCCCTGATCGGTCGCTACGGCGAAGGGCGTGTCGGCGTCACGACGATGACGGCAACCGGTTCGGCGCTCGTGCGCCAGCGCTGGGGTGCCCGCGTGATCCATGCCTACGTGCCTTTCGATCTGCCCCCGCTGGTGCGGCGGCGGCTCGCCGTATGGCGTCCGCGCGCCGTGGTGATCCTGGAGTCCGAGCTGTGGCCCGTCCTGATCCGCGAGCTGGCCCGCCGCTCGATCCCGGTGCTGATCGCCAACGCGAGAATGTCGCCGCGGTCCCAGCGCCGCTACGCGCGACTCGGCGGGCTGGTGCGCGGCAGTGTCGGGCGCATCACCGCGATTGCGGCCCAGTCCGCGGACGATGCCGCTGCCTACCGGGGGCTCGGTGCGCGGCATGTGGAGGTGACCGGCAACCTGAAGTTCGATTGCGCCGTGCCGGTCGCGCAGCAACAGGCCGGCGAGCAACTGCGCCGCTGGCTGGGTGTCTCGCGCCCGGTCTGGGTGGCGGCGAGCACGCACGAGGGCGAGGAGTCGGCGGCGCTGGCGGCGCATCGGGCCCTGCTGGACGCGGGCGTCGACGCCGTCCTCATCCTGGTGCCGCGCCACCCGCAGCGTTTCGACGGGGTGGCGCGCCAGATCGCCCACGCCGGATTCGAGTTCGCGCGCCGCAGCGACGCGTCGCCGGCCGCGGGCCGCCCCCCACCGGCGGTGCTGCTGGGTGACAGCATGGGCGAGATGTTCTGCTACCTCGCGGCGGCCGACGTGGCGTTCGTCGGCGGGTCGCTGGTGCCGGTCGGCGGCCACAACGTGCTCGAACCCGCGGCGCTGGCACGGCCGGTGCTGTTCGGCCCGGCGATGCACAACCAGCGGCCGGCGCGCGCGCTGCTGCTCGAGGCCGGAGGGGGCATCGAGGTCGCCGATGCCGCGGACCTGGCGGCGACGGTGGCCCGGCTGCTCGGGAATCCGGACGAGGCGCGCCGCATCGGCGCGTCTGCGCAGGCTTGCCTGCAGGCGCACGCAGGGGCCACGCAGCGCGTGCTGGCGGTCTTCGATACGTTGATGCCGCGCTAAAAGGCGCGGCCTCACTCCTCGGCGCTGCGGTCCTTGCGCACGAAGTCGCCGACCAGGGTGTAGCGTCCCTTGCGCCAGCGCGGCAGGCCGAAGCGCCGATAGAACGCCGACTCCAGCAGGCGGCGGCGCTCCTTGCCGGTGAGCTGCGTGCGCCAGCGCGGGTCGTCGAGGTCGAGCGAGATCGGATGGTTCGCGATGCGCTCCTGCATCACCGCGGGATGATCGCCGCGATAGCGCCGGATGCAGTCGCGTCCGATCCAGCGGTAGTACGCCCCCGCTTCGAAGCTCGCATCGCTGCCGCGGAGCTTGTGCGGCGCATTGCGCAGCTTCCAGGTCATCGCCTCGGGCGTCAGCAGCTTGCCGTAGCGGAACATGTCGACGCCGCTGTCGACGCACCTGAGCGCCCGGCCGCGTTCGCCGTAGCTCTCGAAGACCGAGAAGGTCATCGCGCTGGTGATCGCGTAGACGCCGTTCCACGGCTTGAAGGCGCGCACGACGTACTTGAAGCGGTCCGGGTAGGTGCGGATGAAGTGCTGATAGTCGCCGTAGAACACGAGGCGTTCGATCAGCAGGCCCTCGACCTCGGGGTTGTCGAGGTGCTCGGTCATCAGCGTGCGCAGTTGCGGCAGGTCGCGCTCATGGAACAGCTCGTTGCCCTGCACGTAGACGATCCAGTCGCCGCGACAGCTGAGCAGCCCCAGATTCGTCTGCTGCGCCAGCACACTTGCCTTGGGGGTGATCCGCGGATGCCAGATCGAGTCGATGATCCGGATCTTCGGGTCGCCGATCGCCTCGACCGCTTCGCGCGAACCGTCCTCCGACTCCGCGACGACGACGACCATCTCGTCGACCAGCGGCAGGACCGAACGGATCGCCTCGACGAAGGGGTAGCCCAGCGCGACACCGTTGCGGATGAGACTCAGACCGGAAATCAGCATGCGGAAAAAAGCCTGACGGAATGAATGACTCCGACGGTCGCGTGCGGAGAGCGGCCTGCGATGGTGCATCACTCGCGCCGCTGACGCGAGGGGGGATTCCTACTGCCGTCGCGTACCGAGCCGCGAGCGCCCGGGCGGATCGGTGAACAGATGCAGGCGGCGCAGGTCGCGCGATTCCGGGCCGATCAGGTGCAGGCGCAACAGCAGCGTCGCCAGCGGATTGGGCGAATACTCGTGGAACGGAATCTTGTTGAAGTCGTACAGCTTCAGCGTGTGGCGGCCGCATTCGCCGCCGACCGATCCGCCGGTGACCATGATGTTGTTGGGGTGCAGGTCGAGGTCGAAGACCCTGGCGTCGTGCGCCCGGCGCACGATGCGCGACAGCGACGCGACCAGGGTGCGCAGCACATGGGGCGGCGCGGTCTTGCGGAAATCCTCGAACAGCACGCCGTCGACGTATTCCTGCACCAGCGCCTGGACCGGACCGTCCGACCAGAAGGCGAACGGACGCGCGATGTGCGACTCCAGCCCCGGAACGCGGTAGAGCGTGAGATTGCGACGGTACTCGTAGCGCGCCAGTGTCGTGCCGTGGCGGCGCAGATGCTTGTCGCTGGCGTCCGGGCGATACAGCTTGAGCACACTGTCGCGCCCCTGCCAGCGGACGCGCCAGGCGCGCGAGCGCTTGCCTTCGCCGAGCAGGGCGATGACGTGCACCTGCTCCAGCGGCGTGCCTCGCAAGGCGGCGCGCGCGCAGTCCGGCAGTGTTTTTTCTTGTGGCTCCACGGCGCGATCCTCACGGGCGGGGCGCCGGCATTATGAAGGATTGATGGACAAAAGATGACAAACGGGTCATCTGCGGCGGCTACGGCCATTGCCCTGCGCCGCGGCTGCCGCTTCAATAGCGGGCCTTCCCCCGCCTTTCGCCCGCAATGAGCGCCCGCCGCCGACTGTCCGTCTTCCTGATCGTCAAGAACGAGGCCGACCGCATCGACGACTGTCTCGCCTCGGTCTGCGGCTGGGCCGACCAGGTCGTCGTGCTAGATTCGGGCAGCACCGACGGCACGGTCGAGATCGCCCGCCATCGCGGCGCCACGGTGCACCAGACCGACTGGCCGGGCTTCAGCGCGCAGCGCAACCGCGCCCTGGGCCTGGTCGACGGCGAATGGGTGCTGTCGATCGACGCGGACGAGCGCCTGACCCCGGCGCTGCGCGACGAGATCGACGCCGCGCTGTCGAATCCGGCGCTCGACGCGACCCTGATCAAGATGCCCTGGCGGACCTACTTCTGCGGCCGGCCGTTGCGCTTCGGACGCTATACCTCGCCGCAGGGCAAGCTGTTCCGGCGGGAAGGGGCGCGCTACAGCACGCGGCCGGTGCACGAGCAGCTGCTGTTGCCGGAGCGCCGCGTCCTCAACCTCAAGTCGCCGCTCGACCACTACAGCTGGCGCTCCTACGCCCACGCCCAGGAAAAGCACCTGCAGTACGCGGTTCTGCTCGCGCGGCACAAGCACGCGCAGGGCGAGCGCGGCAGCCTTGCCTACGCAAGCGTCCGTTTCTTCACGGATTTTCTTCAGCAGTACGTGTTCCGCCTGGGCCTGCTCGATGGCTGGCGCGGTTTTCTGATGGCGGTGATGCTCGGCCAGTACGCCTTCCACAAGTACGCGGCCTTGCGATCGATGCGCGAAGAGTGAGGGCGCGTGGCCCGGGGTGCGCCGCGGGCACGCCGCCGCGCCATGACCGCCGGGACCGGCGCCCGTCCTGCCGCGGAGCCGGTCTCGTCTGACCGGGTGAGGTATTTCGAGAACCGATTCTCGAAACTCGGCATCAGGCCCATGCGGAGGTGTCGATGCCGACCTCAGCGCTCAGGATCCCGGCGGAAGGTGCCGCGTCGCCGCGCGTCGGCCGGCCGCCGCGCGTGCAGGCCCCCGACATCATCGCTGCGGCGATCGAGATCGGCCTCGACAAGGTCACGCTCAAGCAGGTCGCCGACCGTCTGGGCGTGGGCATCGCCACGCTCTACCGCCATGTGCGCAACCGCGACGAGCTGGTGCGGCTCGCCGCGTTCCGCGTCGCCCTGACCAGCCGCCTGCCGCGTCGTGACGCCGAGCCGGCGGGGCACTGGACCACGGTCGCGATCGGCTACGCCGAGACCCTGTTCGAGTCCTTCGCGCGCGAACCGCAGCTCGTCTACGAGTTGATGAAGGGGCGGCTGGGGCCGGACGTCGAGATCGACTTTCTCGAGCAGTTTCTCGCCGCGCTCGAACCGCACGGCTTCACGCCTGCACAGGGCGTGCAGCTGCACCACGCAGTGGCGATGCTCGCGATCGGGGCGGCCGTGGGCGCGACCTCGGTCGTGGCAGCGGTCGACGCCGGTCTGCCGCAGGACGCGGCGATGCGTCGCGCACTCGCCGAGCGCGGCCGTCACGAGCTGCCGCGCGTGCGCAGCGCCCGCGACGTCTACGTCAACACCGATCCGTCGCAGTGGCTGCGCGCGTTGCACGATCTGCTGCGCGGCATCGCGCTGTCGCGCGGCGAGCCGCCGCCGGACTTCCCGGCCTAGGGCCGCGCCGCCCGGACGACCACGAGGAGAGCCCAGATGAACGACACTGCCAGCACCGCTGCACCCGCGGGCCGCATCGAGATCGACGCCCGCATCTTCAACCCCTACTCGAAGGACTACATCCGCGAGCCGGACCCGGTCTGGCAGACGCTGATCCGCGACTACCCGATCGCGTGGCACAAGGATCTGCAGATGTGGATCGTGAGCACGCACGAGCTGGTGGACCGCATGCTCAAGGACAACCGCTTCTCGCCGTACTTCGGGCACTGGGAGCATGCGCCGCCGCCCAAGCCCGAGGACCAGAAGAACGATTTCGACAAGTCCTACGAGGTGGGCTTCTTCGCCGTGCCGCCCAAGGATCACCTGCGGCTGCGCAAGCTGACGATGCCGGCCTTCTCCAAGCCGGTGATGGCGAAGATCGACGCCAAGATCCGCGACCTCATCGTCGAGTGTTTCGACAGCATCGGCGATGCCGAGGAGTTCGACGTCTACGAGACGCTCGCCGCCAAGATCCCGGTGCGCGCGATCGCGCGCATGGTCGGTGTGCCGACGAACATGGAGGACTTCTTCCATGATTTCGCCGTCAACATCATCAAGGCCACGCGCATCAACCTGGGCCCCAAGGAGCGCGAGGCCGCGATGCAGGCGACGCTGCCGGGGTACGCGCACTTCCGCGAGATGATCGCCGAGCGACGCGCACGGCCGGAAGGGCCGGGCGACGATTTCTTCGGCAGCCTGATCAGCGCCAGCGACAACGGCTCGCAGCTCACCGACTACGAGATCCTGTCGGTGATCTTCGCGCTGATCACCGCCGGCTCCGACACCGCCACCGACCTGCACACCTTCCTGCTGCAGGCGCTGCTGAGCCATCCCGACCAGCTCGCGCTGCTGCGGCAGAAACCGGAGCTGATGGAGAACGCGATCATCGAATGCCTGCGCTGGGGTTCGTTCGGCAAGATGCCGTTCTTCCGCTTCGCCACCGAGGACATCGAGTTCGCCGGCCAGCAGATCCGCAAGGGCCAAGGCATCGGCGTCAACATCATGGCCGCGTGGCACGACCCGGCGAAATGGCCGGAGCCGACGAAGCTCGACATCACCCGCCGCCTCGACGGCAACATCGTCTTCGGCGCCGGCGCCCACTTCTGCATCGGCACCTATCTGGTGCGCGTGCAGGGCAGCCTGATGCTGACCGAGTTCATGAAGCGCTTCCCGGACGCGACGCTCGCCGACGGCGACGGCCGCATCGACTACGAGTGGACCCACCACAATGCGCGGCGCATCAACCGCCTGGTGGTGAAGACGAATGTCGCACCGGCGCGCAAGGCGGCTTGATCCATGCGGATGCAGACTCCTTTTTTCGCATCGAGCAGGCCCGCGACACACCGCGTCCACTGCGCGAACGCGGCGCTCGGGCCGAACGGGCGAGGAGCGGGCCATTGAGCAAATGGATCTGCGTGATCTGCGGCTACATCTACGACCCGGCGGTCGGCATCCCCGACGCCGGCATCGCCGCGGGCACGGCTTTCGAGGACCTGCCGGAAGACTGGATCTGTCCGGAATGCGGCTCGCCCAAGTCGGCCTTCGAGGTCTACGAAGCATGAGCCCCACGGACCTCACCACGGTTTCACCTGAACGGACTAAGACGGCCGCAGGGCGCCGGGGCAGTATCCCGGTCTCCGAGCCGGTCGTGGCCGGTCCTTCATTCGTGCGGCAACACCTCAGCAAGCCTCAGGAGGGCTAGCCAGTATGGGTACCATCGATCTCAAGCAGCTCCTCGAATCGCAGACCCTGGAGCGTTGCCCGTTCCCGATCCCGGTCGGCTGGTATTTCATCGACTACGCGGACACGCTCAAGGCCGGCGAGATGCGCAACGTCTTCGTCTTCGACCAGGAATGGGTGCTGTTCCGCACGGAGTCCGGCAAGCCGGGCATGACCGATCCCTACTGTCCGCACCTGGGCGCGCACCTGGGCCACGGCGGCAAGGTCTGCGGCGAACACATCCGCTGCCCCTTCCACCACTGGGAATACGACACGGAAGGCTGGTGCAAGAACATCCCCTACGCCAAGCTCATGCCGCCGATCGCCAAGAAGCAGGCGATCCTGCGTGCACTGCCGATGGTCGAGAAGTACGGAATGATGTGGGCCTGGTATCACCCGCAGTGCGAGCCGCCGAGCTTCGAACTGCCGTACATCCCGGAGCTCGAGGATGCCACCGGCTATACCGGCTCGCGGCGCGGTTCGTGGACGGCCGACACCTGCATCCAGGAGATCGCCGAGAACGGCCCCGACGTTGCGCACCTGAAGTTCCTGCACGGCGCGCCGATCATTCCGCCGGTACAGACCACCTACGAAGGTCCGGTCATGAAACTCGACATCGGCCAGGGCTACATCCAGGGCACGTCCTACGGTCCGGGCCTGAATGTCATGCGCTTCAACCAGCACGGCATCACCGCGACGATGATTTCGTACTCGGTGCCGATCAGCAAGGAAAAGACGCAGATGAACATGTCGTTCCGGCATGTGGACTATGCCGAGGGCACGCCGGAGCTGGCCGCGTCGAAGAAGGTCATCGATCACATGATCGGTGCCGCCGAGGGCGAGGAGAGCGCCGGCTTCGAGAGCGTCGACTTCATCGTCTGGAACAACAAGAAGTACCGGCCGAACCCGCTGCTCTGCGACGGCGACGGTCCGGTGCTGCAGTTCCGCAAGTGGTTCAAGCAGTTTTATCCCGGGTACGAGAACTCGACCAAGATCTGACGGCCGCGGGCGCGTGGATTCACGGCGGCTGCGCTGCGGCGCAGCCGCCTTTTTCGTGGAGAACAAGAGCATGGCAGTGGTACGCGTCATCGGCCGCGACGGCAGCAAGCAGGACCTGGATGTCGCCAACGGCGGTCAGTTGATGGACGCGTTGCGCGACGCCAGCACCGGCGTGCAGGGCACCTGCGGCGGCATGATGTCCTGCGGCACCTGCCATGTGTACGTGGACCCGTCCTGGGTGGATCGTCTGCCGCCGAAAAGCGAGGACGAGTCGGCGATGCTCGAGGCCATCGGCGAACTGGTCGAACTCAAGCCCACGTCGCGGCTGTCGTGCCAGATCGCCGTCGACGACGACATCGAAGGGCTGTGCGTGGAGATCGCCCCGCCGGTCTGATCGCCGCAGTGGCTCCCGCGAGACCGAACGCGGATACTCGGTTCGGACGAGGCGGCGGTGCGCGGCTCACTTAGGATGATCCGCAGTTCGCAATCGGCGCCACCGGCCTCGTTCCTGCACCGGTGTGCGCGCAAGCCGCGGCGCGCCGCCATGCGCACGACAACCGCGGCATTACGAGGAGAGGTCATGAAGCTCAATCTGGTCGTGGCAAGCGCTGCCTTGGTCTGCGCAGTCGGCATGCCCGTGCAACACGCGATCGCGAAGGTCTCGCCCGAGAAGGCCGCGGAGCTCGACGGCGACAAGCTCACCTGCATGGGGGCCGAGCGTGCGGGCAGCGCGTCCGGCATCGCCGAGTACACCGGCAAGTGGGTCGGCAAGTGGCCGGGCATGACCAAGGAGTACGGCTACGAGCCCGGCCCCTACGCGGACGAGAAGCCGCTGTTCACGATCACCGCGCAGAATATGACGGAGTACGAGGACAAGCTGACCGAGGGCCAGAAGGCCCTGCTCAAGCTGTATCCGGACTCGTACAAGATGAACGTCTACCCGAGTCATCGCGACTTCGGGTTCCAGGATTGGGTCTGCGACACGGTCAAGAAGAACGCCGTCGAAGCCGAGGTCGTCGACGACGGTCTGGGCATCACCGGCACCAGCGGCGCGATCCCGTTCCCGTTCCCGTCCGGCGGCGTCGAGGCCATCTGGAACATCATCAACCCGCATCGCGCCTGGACCGAGAAGGCGGTCTGCGACATCGCCGACGTCTACGCCAACGGCAGCATCGCCTGGGGTCGCAACAAGTTCATGACGCTCAACCCGGGCAACAACCCCACCAAGCGCGGCTCGTTCACCGAGAAGATCAACGCCTACTTCTACACCGGTTACCTGCTGCCGGAGCGCGACAAGGGCTTCGTCGCCGTGGGTTACCAGCCGAACAACTTCTCGAACGATGCCACCCAGTCGTGGCAGTACCAGCCGGGCCTGCGCCGCGTGCGCCAGGCGCCGGAAGTGTGCTGCGACTACCCGGTGCCGCCCGCGGGCCTGCGCACCGTGGACGACGACTACGTGTTCAACGGCTCGCCCGAGCGTTACACCTGGAAGCTGGTCGGCAAGACCGAGATGTACGTGCCGTATCACAACTTCAAGGTCAACGATCCGGCGCTCAAGTACAGCGAGCTGATCAAGCCGAACACCATCAACCCGGACTACGTGCGCTACGAACTGCACCGGGTGTGGGTGGTCGAGGGCTATCTCAAGGACGGCATGCGCCACATCTACTCCAAGCGCCGCCTCTATGCCGACGAGGACACGTGGATGGCGCTGTGGGCCGACAACTACGACGCGCGCGGCCAGCTGTGGCGCATCGCCTTCGTCAACTACTTCTATTCGCAGGAGTCGGCGACCTTCCATCGCGGCGCGTCGATCTACCACGACCTGACGGCGAAGGCCTACGAGGCCGGCTACCTGGTCAACGAGCGCGGTGACGACTGGTGGCGGATCAACCAGCCGCTGCAGCCGGCGCAGTTCAGCCCGCAGGCGGCGGCGCGCGGCGGCCACTAGTCGAATCCTTCGGATTACTGCTCAGCGGGGCGGCGTTGCCGCCCCGTACTTCAAACCGGAAAGATGAAAGCTGCGTTCATTACGGGAGCCAACGTCGGTCAGGCGAATCTGCTGGCGAAGGCACTGGTGCAGCGCGGCTGGCGCGTGTTCGCCGGCGTGCTGCCGAGCGCGCCGACCGATCTGCAGACCGGCGGGACGCTGACCGTCGTCGATCAGGATGTATCCGACGACACTTCGGTCAGGCGCAGCGCCGAGATCGTCGATGCGGCGCTCGACGGCAAGGGCCTGGATCTGCTGATGAACGTCGCCGGCGTCGCCAACATCGCCACCGGCGTGCTCGAAGGGGCGGACATGGCGACGGTGCAGCGCCTGTTCAACATCAACCTGTTCGGCCAGTTGCGCGTGATCCAGGCGTTCCTGCCGCTGATCCGCCGCAATGCGCCGGGCGCGCGCATCGCCAACTACAGCTCCGGCGCGATCATCGCCAACCCGGTCGGTGCCGGCGCCTACAACATGACCAAGCATGCGATCCACGGCATGACGCTGACGCTGCGCCACGAGCTGGCGCCGCTGGGGATCGAGGTCACCTCGATCGTGCCCGGGGGGGTACTCACCGGCATGTCGGCCAACTCGCATGCGAACACGAAGAAGACCTGGCACGAGCAGCCCGAGGCGATCCGCCGGGTCTACGAGCCGCACCTGGGCCACGTGATGATGCAGGTGCTGCCGGACATGCTCGAGAAGACCGGCAGCACGCCGGAGCAGGCGCTGGCCGGCACGCTGAAGATTCTCGACAAGTCCCGCTGGGCGCCGATGGAATTGCTCGGCAAGGACGTCAAACCGATGGGCGT
The DNA here is from genome assembly GCF_003201205.1 of Sinimarinibacterium flocculans. Classification (GTDB taxonomy): domain Bacteria; phylum Pseudomonadota; class Gammaproteobacteria; order Nevskiales; family Nevskiaceae; genus Solimonas; species Solimonas flocculans. The sequence continues at coordinate 361,656 of NZ_QICN01000002.1, read as the reverse complement.
GATGCGCCGGCTGCTGTCCGACCGTCAGCTCGAGTTCGTGATGCGCAAGACCTTCAAGATTCCGGCGTATCGGGCGTAGGCCCTGCCGCCCGCTGGCCGCCAGTGCCGAGGTGATCCGATGAACGCGGTACTCAAGGAAGCAAACCCCCACGCGGAGCTGTTCGAGCGCCAGCTCGCGAAGTCCCGCGAACTCTCGCTGACCACGGCGGCGCAGCGCGCCGACAAGATCCGCCGTCTGCTCAAGGCGATCCTGGATGCACGACCGGCCATCCTCGAGGCCGGCTTCAAGGAACTGCGACTGGCGCCGACCGACATCGACGCGCAGTTGCTGATGATCAAGACCGAGGCCGAGTTCATCTGCCGCAACCTCGCGCAATGGATGGCGCCGCAGCGCGTCCAGGGTTCGCTGATGACGCTGGGCAAGGTCAGCACCGTGCGCCACGAACCCAAGGGCACGGTGCTGCACGTCTCGACGTGGAACGCACCGATCGCCGAGGCGTTCATTCCGGCGTTCGGCGCCATCGCCGCCGGCTGCACGTTCACGCTCAAGCCGTCCGAGCTGGCCCCGCACTCGGCGCAGGTGCTCGCGGACATCGTCGGACAGGTCTTCGGCGACGACGAGTTCGCCGTGATCCAGGGCGCCGCCGAGGCGGCGAGCGCGCTGCTGGCCTTGCCGTTCAACCACATCTTCTACATCGGCGGTCACGCCGTGGGGCGCATCGTGCTGCGCGCCGCGGCCGAGCACTTCGCGACGGTCACGCTGGAGATGGGCGGCAAGAATCCGGTCATCGTCGATGCCAGCGCCGATCCGGCCGAGGCCGGGCGCAAGATCGCCTGGGGCCGCGTCGCCAATGCCGGGCAGGTCTGCCTGGCGCCGGACTATGCCCTGGTGCACGAGTCGATCGTCGGCGCCTTCACCGGCGAGCTCGCCAAGTCCATGCAGGCCATGTACAACGCCGACGGCAAGGGCTTCCGCCACTCGCCGGAGCTGCCCCGCATCGTCAACCGCAAGCACTTCGATCGCATCAAGGCGCTGCTCGACGACGCGCTGGCCAAGGGTGCGAAGCTCGAGTTCGGCGGCGAGACCGATGCGGACGATCTGTATGTCTCGCCGACCATCCTCTCCGCCGTGACCGAGGACATGCGCATCATGCGCGACGAGATCTTCGGTCCCATCATCTGCGTGATCCCGTATGCGCGCCGCGAGGATGCGATCGAGACCGTCCGGCGTCGGCCCAAGCCGCTGGGTTCCTACATCTTCGCGAAGGATCGCGAGGCGATCGACTGGTTCCTGGCGCGCACGACCTCGGGCAGCACCGTGGTCAACCACAACCTGATCCAGTCCGGGACCAACCCGCACCTGCCGTTCGGCGGCGTCAACGCCAGCGGTCAGGGCCGCCTCGGCGGCCGTTTCACCTTCCTCGAATGCTCCAATCCGCGGGCGGTCGTCGAGGACCGCTACCCGGCAGGCGATCCGAACATCATGTTTCCGCCGTACTCGGACAAGTACAAGAAGATGGTCGGCCAGATGCTCGGCAAGGAGATCAAGCTGCCGGATGCGGCCATCAACGCCATCAACGGCATGATCCGGCTGACCTCCGTATTCAGCAAGCGCTGACAGCCGCGTAGGCGGATTGCTGTCACGAAGAGTTCACGCAGGGTTCCTGCTGAGCGGAACAATCCTCGTCTAATGTGCAGGAGTCGCGCCGCGGCAGGTGTCGGCCGGCGGTGGCGATCACCCACAGAAACGGAGGACTCATGCGCACCCTGGCAAACCTCGGCGTCGTGCTGGCGCTCGCTGCACCCTGCAGTGCCTTCGCGGGACACCAGTCCAATCTGGACGGCTACTACATTCCTCAGAGCGAATTCAGTTTCGAGCCGGAGACGGCGCTGCCGTTCGACTTCGACGAGAACGGCGACGGATACGGGATCAAGGCGCAGTTCCAGGTCTCCTCCGTCTTCTTCATCCACGGCGAATACCAGGCGATCGACTACGGCGAGGACGACGACACCGGCGTGCTCAAGGACGATCTCAACACCTACCGGATCGGCGGCGGCTTCTTCTTCTCCGATTCGCAGCCTTTCTTCGTCAAGGGCGAGTACATCGGTGTCGACCTCGGTGACAGCGACGACGGCGACGAGGAGATCGACGAGGACTACAACGGCTACGGCGTGCACATCGGCGCGCTGGGGCATGTCGGCGATGCCCTGAACCTCACCGCCAGCATCGGCTACGTGGACCTCGACGGCACCGCGGGTATCGAGTTCCTGGTCGGCGTCGGCTTCCAGCTCACGCCGCTGATCGGTGTCTTCGCCGACTACCGCAATACCGATCTCGAACTCGACGACGGCGGCGGCGACTTCAAGCTCACGGACGTGCGCACCGGGGTGCGCTTCGTGTTCTGAGCATCGCGGCGCGCAGGCATGAAAAAGGCCACCTCGGTGGCCTTTTTCATTGCATCCGCGGCTACTGCGTCTTGATCATGATGTCGAGCATCTTGCTCTTGAACTTGGTGTACGGCGGGAACAGCGTCCGCGCCATCATGAACCGCGTGCGCACCACGGCGCGCTCGTGCGAGAACGCCCGGAAGCCGTACTCACCGTGGGCATTGCCGATGCCGGAGTTGTTGACGCCGCCGAACGGCAGGTTGCCGTGGGCGTACTGCACCACGCAGTGGTTGATGCAGGTGCCGCCGGCACTGGTGCTCTTGAGCGCCTTCTGGATGTTGGCCTCGTTCCGGCTCCAGATGTAGAGCGCCAGCGGCTTGGGCTCGGCGTTGATCGCGGCGATGACGGCGTCGAGATCGGTGTACGGCATGATCGGCAGCAGCGGGCCGAAGATCTCCTCGGACTGGATTTTGGCATCGGCCGGGATGTCGTCGAGCAGCGTCGGCTGGATGAAGCACTCGTTCTCGACGGCTTCGCCGCCGCACAGCACGCGGGCGCCGCGCTGGGTCGCGTCGGTGAGCAGCGCGTTGATGCGCTTGGTGTGCCGCTGGTTGACCACGCGCGCGAGATACGGCGACGCCATCTGCTCCTTCGCGCTCTTGCCGTAGCACTCCTCGATGACCTTGATGCACTCCTGCGCGAAGGCGTCCTTCTTCGAGGCGTGCACGTAGACGTAGTCCGGGGCGATGCAGGTCTGGCCGTTGTTGGTGTACTTGCCCCACATCAGCGTGCGCGCGGCCAGTGCCAGGTCCGCAGTCTCGTCGATGATCGTCGGCGACTTGCCGCCGAGCTCCAGCGTCACCGAGGTCAGGTGTTTCGCGGCAGCCGCCATCACCACCTTGCCGACGGCCGGCGAGCCGGTGAAGAAGATGTGGTCGAAGGGCAGCGCGAGCAGCTCAGTCGAGACCGAGACGTCGCCTTCGAACAGCGCCACCTCGTCCTCCGGGAACAGCTCCTTGATCATCTTCGCCATCAGCGCCGACAGGTGCGGCGTCATCTCGGACGGCTTGAGGATCGCCGTGTTGCCGGCCGCGATGCACGACACCAGCGGGCCGAAGCACAGGTTCACGTTGTAGTTCCACGGCGAGACGATCAGGCACCGTCCCTTGGGCTCGTACTGCACCCAGGACTTCAGGCCGATCGTCAGGCTGGTGGGCCACACGCCCTTGGGCTTCATCCACTTCTTCAGGGCCCGCATCGCGTGCTTGGCCTCGCTGACGACGGGCAGCACCTCGGCGAGATCGACCTCGGCCGGCGGCTTCTTGAAATCGAGGTACGCCGCCTCGTGGATCTGTTGACGATAGGTCATCATTGCATCGCACAGGCGCCTGATCTTGGCGATGCGTTCCTGGGCCGTCGACGTGCGCAGGCGGATCGCCGTCTCGCGCTGGCGCTCGAAGACGCGCTGGATTTCCGCAGCGGTGGCGGACGGTACCGCTGCGCTGCCGGGCAGATAGGAAACGACCGAGCTCATGTTCTCTCTCCGGGATCTCGAAGTCTGCGGGCGGGCGGACCGGGGGCCGCACCAATTGAACAGACGGTCGAGTATAGGACCGCTCCGCGATGGATGACACACCCGTCAGATTCGCCCGTCTGCGCGCGCGCAGACGGCGGACTGCGCTAAGGTCGTGTCCCCGGTCGGGGTTCGATGTGACAAGTGGGGGAGGACAAAAAACATGAACATGCTCAAGCCGCTGGACGCCGCATGGCTGTACGTCGACACCGTCGACACGCCGATGCAGGTGGCCTGCATGGCGATCTTCTCGCTGCCGGAGGAGGCCCCGGGCGATTTCCTCCAGGGGCTGTTCGAGCATCTTCGTGCCGTGCCGAGCTTCGCCCGGCCGTTCAATCTCAAGCTGGCCTCGCCCAAGCTCAAGGGCGTGATGCCGGCCTGGGTCGAGGCCGAACACATCGATCTCGACTATCACCTGCGGCATTCCGCCTTGCCCAAGCCGGGCGGCGAGAGAGAGCTGGGCGTGCTGATCTCGCGCCTGCACTCGCACCCGATGGACTTCAACCGGCCGCTGTGGGAGATGCACGTCATCGAAGGACTGGAGCACGGCCGCTTCGCCCTGTACATGAAGATGCACCACTCGCTGGTGGACGGCGTCGGCGGCATGCGCATGCTGCAGCGGATGCTGACGCCCGATCCGCAGGCGCGCAGCCAGCCGCCGCCGTGGGCCGTGGGATGCGGCGCCCGAAGCGAGCGCGAGCCGCAGAGCTTCGATGCGCAGTTGCGCAAGCTCGTCGATGCGGCGCGGGCCCAGCTCGGCACCGCGCCGGCCGTGGCGCGCGCGCTCGGGCGCATCGTCCGCGAGTCGGTGCAGCCGCACGATCCGCAGGAGGCCCTGCCGTTCTCGGGGCCGCGCTCGGTGGTCAACGCCAAGGTCTCCGCACAGCGGCGTTTCGCCACCCAGCACTACGAACTCGAGCGCGTGCGGGCAGTGGCGCGGGCGGCGGACGTCACACTCAACGACGTGTTTCTCGGCCTCAGCGCCACCGCCTTGCGGCGCTACCTGGAGGAGATCGGCGCGCTGCCGGACAAGCCGCTCACGGCGGGGGTGCCGGTCTCGGTGCGCCCGGCGGACGACGAGAACGCCGGCAACGCGATCAGCTTCATCATCGCCAACCTGAATACGACCGTCGAAGACCCGCTCGAACGGCTGCAGATGATCCGCCGCTCGACGCAGGTCGCCAAGGATCAGCTGCAGACGCTGCCCAAGGCCGGGATCGACAGCTACACGATGATCTTCATGGCGCCGTTCATCCTGCAACTGCTCGCCGGGCTCGGCGGACGCGTTCGGCCGATGTTCAACATCACCATCTCCAACGTGCCGGGGCCGAAGACGCCGCTGTACTTCAACGGCGCCCGCATGGAGCAGATCTACCCGGTCTCGCTGCTGTCGCACGGCCAGGCGCTGAACATCACTTCGGTCAGCTACGCCGGGCAGTTCAATATCGGCATCACCGGCTGCCGTGATGCGCTGCCCAGCATGCAGCGCCTTGCGGTCTACATGGGCGAGGCGCTCGAGGAGCTGGAACGGGTGCTCGGGCTGGGCCACACGCAACGGCAGCCGGTCGCGAAGAAGGCGGCGCGCAAGCGGGGGAAGAAGGCGGCGTGAGGGACGGATAGTTCCCTCTCCCCGCAGGCGGGGAGAGGGTTGGGGTGAGGGGCGCCGGCGGAGCCGGCAATAGCAACAGCTCGTTCGCGCCTGCGTTCAAGCCATCCATGGCGAGGCCGCGTTCTTATCTACGAACCCCTGGGTGGCGTCTGGCTAACTCGACGTGACATTGAGTCACGTCTCGCCTGTGGCCAAGCGCTCCTTGGACACCCGGCGTAAGACGCAGAAGAAGCCATCGCACCTGTTTTTGGGATCTTTAGTCAGGCCATCCCTGGCGCAGCGGCATCTCAATTTTCTATCCCCTGGGCGGCCATCCATGGCCGCCCGGCGGAAGGCGCAGCGGATGCCACCGGCATCCGTTCTTGTTCTGAGGACTCGTTCAGGCCATCCTTGGCGAGACGGCGTGCATGTTTGCAACCCCCTGGGTGGCCATCCTTGGCCACCCGGCCTGAGGTTCTGTGATGCCACTGGCATCACAGAACCTCAGGCCCCCCAAAGATGCTGGCCGTATTTCCAGTAGCCAAAGACGTTGTTGAGGCGCGCGTCCTGGTCGGCCGGCATCGGCAGCACTTCGCCTTCGAGCAGCGGCGTGAGGAAGGGCGCGAGCGCGGTGCCGCCGCCGCCGGTGAGGACGATCGCGTCGATGTCCCAATCGTCGGCCCAGAGGCGATTGACTTCCTGGGCGATGCGCGTCGCAAGCTGCTGGAAGGCGTGCTGGACGATGCCCGAGAGGTCGTAGCGCTTGCCCTTGATCTTGATCGTGCCCTTGGAGACGCCGTCGTAGAGGCGGTAGAGCTCGATGTTGACGCCGCTCTTCTCCTGCAGCGCGTTGGCGATCGCGGTGTAGGCCACGGCGATGCCGGAGTCCGAGGACTGGCTGCCACGCTCGGAATAGCGGGTCTTCTCGCTGATCGTGTAGTCGGCGGTGCGAAAGCCCACGTCGATGATGCCGATCTTCTCGCTGATGAAGCGCTGGCTGGCGGGCTTGCCGATGTCGCTGAGCATCAGGTTGAACATCGACCCGAACGGCTGCGGAATCACGCGCACGCGCTCGATGTTGATGATCTTCTCCTCGCGCTCGGGCGTGCCGGTCTTGACCACATGGATCGTGTGGCGCGTCTGCAGCAGGTTGGTCAGCGGTTCCTTGTACTTGCGGAAGAAGCTGATCGGCAGGCCGGTGACCAGGCGCACCGGGTCGCCGCTGTCGACGAAGGGCGCCATCGCCGCCAGCGCCAGGGTGCGGGCGTACTGGCCGAGAAACTGGTTCTGGTCGAGCGTGAAGCCGCGCCCGCGAGACTGCTGTTCGGCGAGCTCGCCGATGAAGAAGGACTGATTGCCGATCTGGATGTGCCGTGGAAACACCGTCGCACCCGGCAGCAGCGTTTCACTGAACTGTGCTTCGTTGGCTTCGCCGACGACCGATTTGAAGACCTGGAACTGCTTGCCGTCGGAAGCCTTGGTGTAGCCGAACCCGATGTCCGCCCCGAGCACCTTCACGGTGATGTCCTCTTGGAATTTCGCGGGTTTCTAGCACGCGCCCTGTCAAAACACAAAGCGCGCGGCTGCGCTCAGGGCGACGGCAGATCGACCCGTCCGCCGCGACGCTCGACGACGTTGAGCACCGTGCCGGCGGGGTCGACGATGCTGAAGCTCAGCTCGCCGTCGCCGAAACGGGTCAGTGTGCCCAGCGGCGGAATCTGCCGTCGCTGCAGGTCCTCGTAGACCGCGGTGACGTCCGGGACTTCCAGCGCCAGGCACAGGCCGCGCGTCTGCGTGGTGTGCTGGAACACCGGCAGGCGGGTCGGCGGATTGGGTCGCAGGAAGCCGATCTCCCAGCCGGACACGCTCAGGTGGAGATACCAGGCGTTGCGGAACAGCACCCGCGCGTCGAAGGCGCGCTGGTAGAAATCGGCGCACTCGCGCAGCGCGGCGGTGGTCACGATCGGATACCAGGTGCGCATCGCCGCTCAGCTCGCCGACAGGTGCGCCAGCGTGTGCCCGTGCCGCTCCCAGTCGCGGCCGTCGAAGTCCTCGTAGTCGACCGCCGCGATCGTCGCCGGGTCGAGGCAGCGCAGGTTCACCGAATAGCCGTCCGGGTTCGAGCGCGGCACGTAGAACGACTTGATGCCGCAGACGCCGCAGAAATGGTGCTGCGCGGTGCCGGTGCCGAAGCGATAGGTCTGCAGTGCATCGCCGCCGGCGAGCAGGGTGAAGCGGGCGGACGGCACGATCAGGTGCTCGAAGCCGGTCATGCGGCAGATCGAGCAGTTGCAACGCTGTACACGCAGGCGTGCCGGCGCGCGCACCTCGAAGCGCACCCGTCCGCAGTGGCAGCCGCCCGAATGAGTGATGTCCCCCACGCTCGTATCGTGCCGCCAGCGGTTGCCCGCCTGCAAGCCGCAGCCTGCCGCGGGCCGCCGCGCCGAGCCGGCGGCGCCGCATGAAAATGGCCTGCGCCTGTAGAATCCGCTCATGCAAGTCCGCTTCACCAAGATGCACGGCGCCGGCAACGACTTCGTCGTGATCGACGCCACGGCTGCGCCCTTTCGGCCGACGCCGTCGCTGCTGCAGCGTCTGGCCGACCGGCGCTTCGGTGTCGGCTGCGATCAGATCCTGGTCGTCGAGCCACCGGCATCTCCTGACGTGGACTTCAACTACCGCATCTACAACGCCGACGGTTCGGAATCGGGCCAGTGCGGCAACGGTGCGCGCGCGCTGGCCCGCTATGTGCGCGAATCCGGACTGAGCGACAAGCGCGCGATCCGCGTCCGCACCGCCACAGCGACGATGATGCTCGAGCAGGCCGGCGATGGGCTCTACCGGGTCGACATGGGCGTGCCGCAGTTCGATCCTGCCGCAATCCCGTTCGATGCCGCCGAACGCTCCGATCGCTACGCGCTGACGCTGGACGGCGGCGCCGTGGTCGAGATCGGCGCCGTGAACATGGGCAATCCGCACGCCGTCATGCGCGTCGGCGATGTCGACACCGCGCCGGTCGAGCAGGTCGGCCGGCTGTTGCAGGCGCATGCCTCGTTCCCGCAGAGCGTCAACGCCGGCTTCCTGCAGATCGTCGATCGCGGACGGGCCCGGCTGCGGGTGTTCGAACGCGGGGTCGGCGAGACGCTGGCCTGCGGCAGCGGTGCCTGCGCCGCCGCGGTCGTCGGCCGCATCTGGGGGCTGCTCGATGCGCGCGTGGACATGCAGATGGCCGGCGGCGTGCTGACGATCGAATGGGACGGGCAGGGCGGGCCGGTGCTGATGACCGGTCCGGCCGAAACGGTATTCACGGGGGAAATCGAATGGCCGAACTGACCGCGCCGCGCGAGGACGCGCCGGTACCCAAGCTCAGCGAGCGCGAGGTGGTGGCCTACCTCAAGGCGCACGCCGACTTCCTGAGCCGGCACCCGGACCTGCTGGAAACGATCGAGCTGCGACACAAGGCGGGCTCCGCCGTGTCCCTGATCGAGAAGCAGGTCGACATGCTGCGTGCGAAGAACCAGCGGCTCGAGGACCGCATGCAGCGCCTGGTCGAGGCCGCGCGCGACAACGAGCGGCGCACGCAGAGCGTGCAGCGTCTTGCGCGCACCCTGATCCGCGCACCGTCGCTGGCGGCGGTGGCGGCCGGGCTGGCGAAGTGCCTGCGCGAGGACTTCGGCATCGAGGAGGTGTTCGTCGGGGTCATGGCCGGGCAGTTCAAGCGGCACGACATCGAGGGCATCCACCCGCTCGACCCGGACGGCAGGCTGGTGCGCACGTTCGAGAATTTCTTCCGCACCCGCCTGATCGAGTGCGGGCCGCTGCCCGAGGATCGCGCGCGTCTGCTGTTCCCGAAAGCCGCATCGCCGGTGCAGTCCGCCGCGATCGTGCCGCTCGAGAAGGAGAAGAGCCTGGGCATGCTGGCGCTCGGCAGCGCCGACCCGCAGCGCTTCCAGCCGCGGCAGGGCAAGCTGTTCCTGGAACTGACGGCCGATCTGGTCGCCGCCGCGATCCGTGCGCGCCTCTGAGCAGGCTTCCCCGTCAGTCACGGCGCCGGGTTTCCTGGGACCGCTGATCGACGCGTTCGTCGGTCACCTCCAGCATCAGCGGCGCTATTCCGACAACACCTGTGCTGCCGCACGCCGCGACCTCGCGGCGTTTGCCGCGTACTGCACACGGGGCGGCGTGAGCGCGCTGGCGCAGATCGACCAGCACTTCGTGCGTGCCTACATCGCGGCGCGTCACCGCGACGGGCTGCAGCCTGCGAGCCTGCAACGGCACCTCTCGACGTTGCGCGGCTTCTTCCGTCACCAGGTGCGCGAACAGCGCATCGCGGCGAACCCGGCGCAGACGGTGCGCGCGCCGCGGGCCAGGCGACGCCTGCCGGGCGTCGTCGCCGCGGATGCGCTCAACGCGGCGCTCGACCGTGAACCCACCGACGAGCTTGGTGTGCGCGACCGCGCCATCATCGAGCTGTTCTACTCCTGTGGCCTGCGTCTGGCGGAGTTGCATGGTCTCGACGTCGCCGACGTCGAGAACGGACGCAGCGAGACCACGATCACCGGCAAGGGGCGGCGCCAACGCATCGTCATGATCGGCGCGCCGGCACGCGCGGCAGTGGCGGCGTGGCTGCGCCTGCGGCCGCAGTACGCCGCGCAAGGCGAGCCGGCCCTGTTCGTCTCGACCCGCGGCCAGCGGCTCTCGCGCGCGGCGATCGGCGTGCGCGTCAGGGCCTGGGCGCAGCAGGCCGAGCTCGGCGTGCGGCTGCATCCGCACCGCCTGCGGCATTCGTTCGCGACGCATCTGCTGGAGTCCAGCGGCGACCTGCGTGCGGTGCAGGAGATGCTCGGCCATGCCCACCTGTCGACCACGCAGATCTACACGCACCTCGACTGGAAGCGCCTGAGCGCGGTCTACGACGACGCCCACCCGCGCGCGCGCCGGCGCGGCCGCTGAGGGCGCACATCGCGGCTTGAAACCGCGGTCCGGCGTCCCCACGATGCGGTTTCATCCGTGACCGGTTCCCCCATGAAGCAATTCGACGGCACCACCATTCTCTGCGTCCGCCGCGGCAAGGCCGTCGCGCTCGGCGGCGACGGTCAGGTTTCGCTCGACAAGACGCGCATCAAGAACAACGCGCGCAAGGTCAGGCGCCTGTACAACGACAAGGTCATCGCCGGCTTCGCCGGGGGCACCGCCGACGCGTTCACCTTGTTCGAGCGCTTCGAAGGCAAGCTCGAGAAGCATGGTGGCCAGCTCGTGCGCGCTGCCGTGGAAATGGCCAAGGACTGGCGCACCGATCGCTATCTGCGCCGGCTCGAGGCGCTGCTGATCGTCGCCGATGCCGACACTTCGCTGATGATCACCGGTAATGGCGACGTGATGGAGCCCGAAGAGAGCGGCGTGCTCGCCATTGGATCGGGTGGCGCCTACGCGCAGGCGGCGGCGCTGGCACTGGTCCAGAACAGCGAACTGGATGCGCGGGCGATCACCGAGAAGGCACTGCACATCGCCGCCGACATCTGCATCTACACCAACCACCAGCTGACGATCGAGACGATCGAGTCCTGATGAGCGAAGCCCAGAACCCCGCCTCGACGATGACGCCGCGCGAGATCGTCGCCGAACTCGACCGCCACATCGTCGGCCAGCAGTCGGCCAAGCGCGCGGTCGCGATCGCGCTGCGCAACCGCTGGCGCCGTGCGCAGATCGACGGCCAGATGCGCGCCGAGATCCATCCGAAGAACATCCTGATGATCGGCCCGACCGGTGTCGGCAAGACCGAGATCGCGCGGCGCCTCGCCAAGCTCGCGAACGCGCCGTTCGTCAAGGTGGAAGCGACCAAGTTCACGGAGGTCGGTTACGTCGGCAAGGACGTCGACACCATCGTGCGCGATCTGGTCGACGTCTCCGTCAAGATGACCCGCGAGCAGGCGACGCGGCGCGTGCGCGACCGCGCGGAGCTCGCGGCCGAGGAGCGCATCCTCGACGTGCTGCTGCCGCCGCCCAAGGATTTCGGCGAGGCCAGTCCGCAGCGCCAGCAGGAGAGCGGCGCGGCGCGCCAGGTGTTCCGCAAGCAGCTGCGCGAAGGCAAGCTCGACGACAAGGAAATCGAGATCAAGCTCAACCAGGCGACGCCGCGCGTCGAACTGATGGGGCCTCCGGGCATGGAGGAGATGACCCAGCAGCTGCAGTCCATGTTCGCCAACATGGGCCAGAACCGCGCCAAGACCCGCAAGATGAAGATCGCCGAGGCACTGCGCGAGCTGGTCGAGGAAGAAGCCGGCAAGCTCGTCGACGAGGAGGCGATCAAAGCCGAGGCCCTGCGCAACGCCGAGGAGAACGGCATCGTCTTCATCGACGAGCTCGACAAGGTCTGCAAGCGCGGCGAGTACGCCGGTGCCGATGTTTCGCGCGAGGGTGTGCAGCGCGACCTGCTGCCCCTGATCGAAGGCAGCACCGTGAGCACGAAGTACGGCTCGGTGAAGACCGATCACGTGCTGTTCATCGCCTCCGGCGCGTTTCACCTGGCCAAGCCCTCGGACCTGATCCCCGAGCTGCAGGGACGCCTGCCGATCCGCGTCGAACTCGATCCGCTCAAGGCCGAGGATTTCCTGCGCATCCTCACCGAGCCGAACTACGCGCTGACGGAGCAGTACCGCGCCCTGATGAAGACGGAGAACGTCGACGTGCGCTTCGGCGACGACGGACTGCGGCGCCTCGCGGAGATCGCGTGGCAGGTCAACGAGCGCACCGAGAACATCGGCGCACGTCGCCTGCATACGGTCATGGAACGGCTGATGGACGAGATTGCCTTCGAGGCGCCGGACAAGGCCGGCAGCGAGATCGTGATCGATGCCGCCTATGTCGACCAGCGGCTCGGCAAGCTCGCCGGCGACGACGACCTGTCGCGCTACATCCTCTGAGACCGGCAGTCGTGGGCACGTCCGCGCCGAACCTGATCCGCCTGCACCGCAAGGCGCGCGTGCTCGAAGTGGCCTGGGCCGACGGCACGCGCTTCGAGCTGCCGTGCGAGTACCTGCGCGTGTTCTCGCCCAGCGCCGAACTGCGCGGCCACGGCCTGCCGGAGCCGATGCTGGTCGGCGGCAAGCGCGAGGTGAACATCGCCCGCGTGGAGCCGGTCGGGCGTTATGCCGTGCGACTGGTGTTCGATGACGGCCACGACAGCGGTATCTATTCCTGGGACATCCTGCGCGAACTCGGCGAGACGCAGACCGCCAACTGGACGCGGTACCTGCAGCGGCTGGACGCGCACCGGATGTCGCGCGACAGCGAGGTCGTCAAGCTCTCGGCCCTCGTCAAGACCTGGACGCCGCCGGCCTAGGGCCGGCCGGCTGACGGCGGCCCGCGGCGGGCCGCTACAATGCCGCTCTTCGTCCCGCGAATGCCGCCGCATGTCTTCAGAGAACAAGCCGGGCTACACCCACTTCGGCTATGAGCAGGTGCCGGCCGGCGAGAAGCAGTCGCGCGTCGCCGGCGTGTTCAGCTCGGTCGCCCGGCGCTACGACCTGATGAACGACCTGATGTCCATGGGCATCCATCGCCTGTGGAAGCGCTTCGCGGTCGATCTGGCCGGTGTGCGTCCCGGCGAGACGGTGCTCGACGTTGCGGGTGGCACCGGCGACCTGACCAAGGCGTTCCGGCGTGCAGCCGGTCCGCAGGGGCAAGTGATTCTTTCGGACATCAATGCCGCGATGCTCGGTGAAGGCCGGCGCCGGCTGATCGATGCCGGCGTCAGCGGCGTGCCGCTGGTCCAGGCCAACGCGGAGTGCCTGCCTTTCGCCGATGCCAGCTTCGACTGCATCACGATCGGTTTCGGCTTGCGCAACGTCACCGACAAGGATGCGGCCCTGCGCTCGATGCGGCGCTGCCTGAAGCCCGGCGGCCGCCTGCTGGTGCTCGAGTTCTCCAAGCCGGTGATCGAGCCGCTGTCTCGGGCTTACGACCAGTATTCGTTCAAGGTGCTGCCCCTGCTCGGGCGCTACGTGGCGCAGGACGAGGCCTCGTACCGCTACCTTGCCGAATCGATCCGCATGCATCCCGATCAGGCCACGCTCAAGGACATGATGGAGGGCGCCGGGCTCGAGCGCGTGCAGGTGTACAACCTCACCGGCGGCATCGTCGCCGTGCACCGCGGCTTCCGCCTGCAATGAGGGGCGCCCCGTGAGCGCCCCGGCATGGCTGTGCGCGGGGATGGAGATCGCCCTGAACCGTCATCTCGCGCTCGAACCGGCGGTGCTCGCGCAATGCGCGAAGCTGTCCGGACGCATCATCGAATTGCGCACGGAAACCCCCGACTGGGCGTTCTGCCTGGAGTTCCACGGCGGCGGTGTCCGTGTTGCGCCGCAGGCGCCGCGCGAGCCGGACGTGCGCGTACGCGGCCGGCTGCAGACCCTGTTCCAGCTCGCCCTGAAAGCCGCACGCGAAGGCGGCGACGTCGGCATTCCGTCCGGACTTCGTGTCGAGGGCGATGTCGAACCCCTGCAGCGCTTCACTCGTCTGCTGGCCGAGGTCGGCTTCGACGCCGAGGAGTTCGCGGCGCGTTTCGTCGGTGATGCCGCCGCGCACCGCGGCGTCGCCGGGCTGCGCCGGCTGTTCGCCTGGGGACAGCGCAGCGCATCGACGCTGGCGCTCGACACTGCCGAGTATCTGCGCGAGGAGACCGGCGACCTGGCCCGTGCAGCGGACGTCGCCGACTGGGCCGCCGGCGTGGAGACGCTGCGTGACGACGTCGCCCGCTTCGAGGCGCGGCTGCGACGCTTCGAAGCACGGGCCCGCGCCGCATGAGCCGGCCCCTCGGCGTGTCGCGCTGGCGGCGTATCTGGCAGATCCGGCGCGTCGTCGCGCGCTACGGGCTGCGCGAGTTCCTCAAGCCCGGCCGCACCTCCCGCGATCCGCGGCCGCGCGGCGAACGCCTGCGCCTCGCGCTGCAGGAGCTCGGTCCGGTCTTCGTGAAGTTCGGTCAGGCCCTGTCGACCCGGCCGGACCTGGTGCCTCCGGACATCGCCGGACAGCTCGCGCTGCTGCAGGATCGCGTGCCGCCGTTCCCGGCTGCCGAGGCGCGCCGCGTGATCGAGGCGGAGCTCGGGCGTCCGGTCGAGCAACTGTTCGCGAGCTTCGACGATACGCCGCTGGCATCGGCCTCGGTCGCGCAGGTGCATGCGGCGCGCCTGCATCCCGGTGCGGACGGCAGCGAGGGAATGGAGGTCGTCGTCAAGGTGCTGCGGCCGGACGTGGAGCGCGTGATCGCGGCCGACGTCGAGTTGCTGCACACGCTGGCCGCGCTCGCCGAGCGGTTCTCGTCGACGGCGCGTCGCCTGAGGCCGCGGGAGGTCGTTGCGGAGTACGAAAAGGTCATCCTCGACGAACTCGACCTGATGCGCGAGGGCGCCAGCGCAGCCCTGTTGCGACGCAACTGGCTCGGCTCCGACCTGATCTATCACCCGCTGGTCTTCTGGGACTACACGCGTACCCGCGTGCTGGTGCTGGAGCGCATCCACGGCATCTCGATCCGCGAACTGGACCGCTTGCGCGCACTCGGCGTGGATTTCGAGGCCTTGTCCGAGCGCGGCGTCGAGATCTTCTTCAAGCAGACCTTCCGCGACAATTTCTTCCACGCGGACATGCATCCGGGCAACATCTTCGTGGATGCGAGCGATCCGAAACGACCGCGCTACCTGGCCGTGGACTTCGGCATCGTCGGGCAGCTCACGCCGAGCGACCAGCGCTATCTGGCGGAGAACTTCTACGCGTTCTTCAACCGCGACTACCGGCGCGTCGCCGAGTTGCATGTCGAGAGCGAGTGGATTCCGGCTGCAACGCGCGTCGAGGAGTTCGAGGCGGCGATCCGGACCGTCTGCGAGCCGATCTTCCAACGTCCGCTGAGGGAAATCTCCTTCGGCTTCTTCCTGCTGCGCCTGTTCCAGATCGCCCGCCGTTTCGACTATCAGGTGCAGCCGCAGCTCGTGCTGCTGCAGAAGACCCTGCTGCAGATCGAGGGGCTGGGGCGTCAGCTCAACCCGGACCTGGATCTGTGGAAGACCGCCAAGCCGATCATGGAGGACTGGATGCGCAGGCGCATCGGTCCCGCAGCGACGCTCGAGCGCCTGCGCGAACAGTTGCCGCACCTCGCGGATGCGCTGCCGCAGATCGTCCGGCAGCTCGCGGCACCGGCATCCGGGGCGGCAACGCGACGGGAGCTGGCCGTGCTGCGCGAGGAGCTGCGCGCGGCCTCGCGGCGACAGCTGCGGATGATCGCGGGCGGCGCGCTGGGTCTGTGCGCGACCGGGGTCTACGTGGCAGGTGCAGGGTGGAAGATCGCGGGCGCGCCCGCGCTGGCGTGGGGGCTCGCCGCTGCGGCGCTCGCGCTCGCCGTCAGTGCGCTGCGCCGCCGCTGAAGTCGCCGCCGGCAGCCGCCACCGGGACGCTGAGCGACTGCGACATCCGCAGGCGCAGCGGCAGCACCGGCGGTTCGCGTTCCAGGCGGCGGATCAGCTCGGACGGTGTCACCAGCTCGACGCCGAGGGTGTCGAGTTGCGTCAGGACTTCTTCGAGCACCGCAACGGTTTCCGGGTAGGGGTGCCCGATCGCCAGCGCGCCGCCGCTGCGGTGTGCCAGCGCGACCAGCCGGCTGAACTGCTCGCGGACGTTCTCGATCCCGCGCTCGTGGTCGAGAAAGACATGCCGGCGCGTGGCCGGAATGCCGTAGGCGCGCGCTAGCGGGTACGCGATGCTGTGGCGGCTGGTCATGCTGTCGACGAAGAAGCGGGTGCCGCGTAGCGACAGTTCGCGCATCACGGCGTGCATGATGCCGCGGCTTGCCGTGGCGCGGCTGCCCTGGTGATTGTTGACACCGGTGGCGTAGGGCACGGCCTCGAGCAGACGCGCGAGCTGCCGGCTGCGGTCGGCCGGCGGCTGGCCGACGCGCAGCGCGAGCGGGTGACCGCGCCCGGCCTCGGGTTCGAGCGGCAGGTGGACCAGGATCTCCTTGCCGGCCATGTGCGCGCGTTCCGCCAGCGTGCGCGTGTGCGGAGACTCCGGGAGGAAGGCACAGGCGATGGCGCCCGGCAGGTCGACGACGCGGCGGCCGCTGTCCCACTGGTCGCCGAGATCGTCGATGACGACGCTGATCATCGGCGTGGCGGCGGCGGTGCCGGCCGGCAGGCCGATCAGCGCCGCCAGCAGCATCCCCCGAAGCTGCCGGCGCATCGTTCGTTCCGGGGCGCTAGCGCGACGCGATCACCAGACCCTTGAGCAGATTCAGGGCCTCGTACAGTGCGTAATCGCTTTCGGCGAGCTCGCGGGCGGCCTTCTCCTGCTTGGCGGCCTGGGCGCGCTTCTTCTCGATCTCTTCCTTGTGCGCCGGATCGTCGTTCTCGTTGGTCAGGCTCTTGGCGAGGTCGGCCTCGGAGATCGGCGTGAACGGTTCGGGATCGCCGTCCTCGTTGCGCGCGATGCGCAGCGGCCGGATGACGATGTCGGGTTCGATGCCCTCGGCCTGGATCGAGCGGCCGGACGGCGTGTAGTAGCGCGCCGTGGTGATCTTGATCGCGCCCTGGTTCGACAGCGGCAGGATGGTCTGGACCGAGCCCTTGCCGAAGCTGCGGCTGCCGACGACGATGCCGCGGCGCTGGTCCTGGATGGCGCCGGCGACGATTTCCGACGCCGAGGCCGAACCGGCATTGATCATGACGACCATCGGCTTGCCGTCGAGCACGTCGCCGCCGCTGGCGTCGAACTCGCGCCCGCCGTCGCCATTGCGGCCGCGGATGCTGACGATCGCCCCCTTGTCGAGAAACGCGTCGCTGACCTTGACCGCGGCGTCGAGCACGCCGCCCGGGTTGTTGCGCAGATCGAGGATCAGGCCGCCGAGCGGCCCGCCCGATTCCTTCTCAAGCTTGGCCAGCTCCTTTTCCAGGTTCGGCGCGGTATCGGTGGTGAAGCTGGAGATGCGCAGGTAGCCGACACTCGGCTCCAGCAGGCGGCCACGCACGCTGGCGACTTTGATCACGGCGCGCTCGAGGTCGAGGACCTTGGGTCCCGCTTCGCCCTCGCGGACCAGCGTCAGGCTGATCTTGGTGCCCGGGTCGCCGCGCATGCGGTCGACGGCGTCGCTCAGGGTCAGGCCCTTGACCGGCGTATCGTCGATCTTCACGATCAGGTCGCCGGGCTGGACCCCGGCGCGGGCGGCAGGCGTGTCGTCGATCGGCGCGACCACGCGCACGAAGCCGTCCTGCATCTGCACCTCGATCCCGAGCCCGCCGAACTTGCCGGACGTGGCGATGTTCATTTCCTTGAACTCGTCGCGGTCCAGGTACGCCGAATGCGGGTCGAGCCCCGACAGCATGCCGCGCACCGCGTTCTCGAGCAGCGCCTTGTCTTCGACGTCCTCGACGTAGTCGGTCTTCACGCGGTTGAGGATCTCGACGAAGGTCTGCAGATCCTTCACCGGGACGGTGTCGGCCGATTTGGCCTTGTCGGCGAGCACGCCGGACGTGAGGCTCACCGAGGCGCCGATGAGGACACCGGCGGCGAGAGCCAGCGGCACGCGTTGAGTCAGGGGCATGAGGAGGCTGTGAAACTTAAACCGGGTGGGCACGATAACAACTGTAGGACTGATCGGAAAGCGTCGGGGTTCCGCCGCGAGCGAAGGTGGTATCGGCGGGGACGGGCGGCAGCATTCGGCTCATCGGGCCAGCCACTGGCGTGGATCGATCGCCTGGGTGCCCTTACGCAGCTCGAAGTAGACGCCCGGCTGCTCGTGGCCGCCGGTATCGCCGGCGCGCGCGAGCACCTGTCCGGCGCGAAGCATGTCGCCGACCTTGACCGTGGCCGTCTGCGCGTGTCCGTAGAGGCTGTAGTAGCCGCCGTCGTGCTCGACCAGCACGATCAGTCCGTAACGATGCAGCCAGCCGACGTAGACCACGCGCCCTCGCGCGACCACCTTGACCGGTGCGCCTTCGGCGGTGCCGATCCAGTGTCCCTTCCAGTTCAGCTTGCCGCCGGCCTTGGCCTGTCCGTAGCGCGCGATCAGCTTGCCGCGCGCCGGCCACGGCAGCTTGCCGCGCAGCGCCGGCAGCGGCTTGTCGGAGTAGCGGTCGGTGGTCGCCGGCGGCGGCAGGTCGGCCAGCGACTTCTCGACGCGTTCGATCAGCTCGCTGATCGAACGCTCGTCGGCCTGCAGCCGCTTGAGTTCCGAGCGTTCGTCGGCGATGCGCTCGCGCAGCTTCGCCAGCGCCCGCGAGCGCGCGCTGCGCGAATCCTTGAGTTCCGCCAGGGTGCTTTCCTGACGGGCCTTGAGGTCGCTCAGGCGGGCGATCTCGCCCTGCAGGCGCTCCGACACCGCTTCGAGCTCCCCGACGCGGCTGCGGATGGTCTCGATGGCGCCGGCCTGGGCACGCTGCAGGTACTCGTAGTACACGAGCACCCGGCCTACCTTGTGGACGTCGTTCTGGTTGAGCAGCAGCTGCGTCTGTCCCTGGCGGCCGATGACGTAGGCGGCCCGCAACTGCCGTCGCAGCGAGACGTTGCGCTGCTCGAGCGTCGACCGGGCGGCGACGATCTGCTTCTCGGTGTCGTGGATGCGCGCACGCTGCGCTTCGGTCTGCTGTTGCAGCGACGCCAGTTCCTTTTCGGCCGCCGCGATGCGCCGCTCGGTGGCCTGCAGGTCGCGCGCCAGTGCGTCGCGCTTGCTCTGGTCCTTCTCGATCGACTGCGAGACTTCGCCGATGCGGCTGCGCAGCTTCTCCAGTTCGGCTTGGCGCTGGCCGGCGTCCGCTGCGTCGGCAGCGGGCCACAGGCAGGCCAGTGTCAGCAGCAGGGCGGCGGGGCGGAACATGCGATAATGCTAGCAGTCCGCCGGACCGGTCCGGCGGCCGCAACCCATCCCCTTCCCGGCACAGGTGCAGCGTCCGCACATGGAGCAGTTTCTGGATTTCTTCGGCAATCATCCCGGCCTTTTCGCGGCGCTGGGCGTGGTCGCGCTGCTGCTGGTCGCCAACGAGGTTCACGGTCACCTGACCGGCGGAAAGCGCCTGTCGGTGCCCGAAGCGGTTCGCCTGATCAATGATCGCGATCCGATCATCCTCGATGTGCGCACGCCGGCCGACTTCCGCAAGGGGCACCTGTTGCGCGCGCGCAATGCGCCGGTGACCAAGCTCGACGAGCATCTCGGCCCGTTCGCGAAGGACAAGAGCAAGCCGGTGCTGGTGTACTGCGCGCTCGGGTCCAATGCGGTCACTGCGGCCGAGCGCTTGCGCAAGCAGGGGTTCGCCGAGGTCTATCCGCTACGCGGCGGGCTCAATGCCTGGCTGGGCGCCAACCTCCCGGTGACCACCAAGTGAGCCCGGCGCGATGAAAGCGGTGCGCATGTACAGCACGCGGAGCTGTCCGTTCTGCGTGATGGCCAGGCGCCTGCTGTCGTCCAAGGGCGCGCAGGTCGACGAGATCGCCGTCGACGATCGCCCTGAGCGGCGCGAGGAAATGACGCGCGTGACCGGCCGCTACACCGTGCCGCAGATTTTCGTCGGCGAGGTGCACGTCGGCGGTTGCGAAGACTTGTACGCGCTCGACCGCTGCGGGCGCCTCGATCCCCTTCTCAAGGACTAGCTTTCCGAAGATGAGCGACAACCCCAATCCGACCCCGACCGACGGTGCCGCAGGCGCCGCGCCGCAGCGCCAGGTCCTGCTGCAGAAAATCTACTGCAAGGACGCGTCGCTGGAAGTGCCGCTGGCACCGCAGGTCTTCACGCGGCAGTGGCAGCCGCAGGTCGACGTGCAGGTCAACACCGACATCAAGCCGCTGGATGGCGACAACTTCCACGTCGTGCTCGCGGTGACGGTGACGGCCAAGCTGGGCGAGGACGTCGCCTTCCTCGCCGAGGCGCACCAGGCGGGCATCTTCGTCGTGCGCGGCTTTGCCACCAACGAGGAGCGCCAGGCGATTCTCGGCGGCTATTGCCCCGGGCTGATCTTCCCGTTCGCGCGCGAGACCATCGCCGAGATGGTGCAGCGGGGTGGCTTTCCTCAGCTGCTGCTGCAGCCGATCAACTTCGAGGCGCTCTACCTGGAGCACCTGAACCGTGCCCGCGCACAGCAGAAGGGCGGGGCGCCGGCGCAGCCCGCGGCGACGCCGACGCACTGAGCGTCGGCCCTCGACCGTCCCGGCGCGGCCGCGCCGCACATGAGGAGAGAGACATGGCCGACTGTGCGATCGGGGTGATAGGCGCGGGTTCGTTCGGCACCGCGCTGGCGATCCATGTCGCGCGTCGCGGTGCGCCGACCCTGCTGTGGGGGCGCGACGCGGCACGCGTTGCCGCGATGCAGGAGGCGCGCGAGAACGCCCAGTATCTGCCGGACTGCAGCTTCCCGGTGATGCTGACCGCGACGGCCGACCTCGCCGCGCTCGTGCGCTCGTGCGAGGACCTGCTGATCGCCACCCCCTCGCATGCCCTGCGCGAAACCCTCGACGCGCTCGGACCGCTGCTGCGGGACGGCCAGGGCCTGGTCGCCGCGTGCAAGGGCCTGGAGCCCGGCTCCGGCCGGCTGGTGCACGAGGTCTTCGATTCGGCGCTCGGCGGGGATCGACCGGTCGCCGTGCTGTCCGGGCCGACCTTCGCCAAGGAACTGGGCATCGGTCTGCCGACCGCGGTGACGATCGCCGCGCGCGACGAGGCGTTTGCAGAGAAGATCGCGATACGTCTGCACGGCGGCGGCTTTCGTGCCTACTGGACCGACGACCTGCCCGGCGTCGAGCTGGGCGGAGCGGCCAAGAACGTGATGGCCATCGGCGTCGGTATCGCAGACGGCCTGCAACTCGGCGCCAACACCCGCGCGGCACTGATCACCCGCGGCATGGCCGAGATCATGCGGCTGGCGGAGGCGCTCGGCGCCCGTCCCGAGACGCTGATGGGACTCGCCGGCATGGGCGATCTCGTGCTGACCTGCACCGACAACCAGTCGCGCAACCGCCGCATGGGACTGCTGCTAGCCCAGGGCAAGTCGGTGGACGACGCCACGCGCGAGATCCGCCAGGTCGTCGAGGGCATCAAGGCCGCGCCCGAGGTGCTGCGACTGGCGAAGCAGCACGGTGTCGAGATGCCGATCACCGAGGCCGTCGGCGCCGTGCTCGATGGGCGCACGAATCCGGTGGAGGCAGTCCGCGCACTGGCCACCCGCCCGGCGAAGCCCGAAGCGGGCTGAGGGGCGCGCTCTTTCGATCACCCGGCGGTCGGTGGCCGGATTTCCCCTGGGCAGGAACGGTTTCGTCGAGCGTGATTGCGGGCCCTATTCCTGTGCGCCAGCGAAGCCCCGTTGCCGCCAGGCCTCGAACACCGCGACGGCCACGCTGTTGGACAGGTTGAGGCTGCGGTTGCCTGGCCGCATCGGCAGACACAGGCGCCGGTCTTCCGGAACGCTGTCGAGCAGTTCCTGCGGCAGGCCGCGTGTCTCCGGGCCGAACAGCAACAGGTCGCCGTCCTCGTAACGCACGGTATCGAAGCGTACGCGGCCCCGAGTCGAGAAGGCGAGCAGGCGGGCGGTGGGAAACGACGTGAGCAGGGCGTCGAGCGACGGGTGACGATGCACGACGGCGAGGTCGCGGTAGTCGAGCCCCGCCCGGCGCAGGTGACGGTCCTCGAAAGCGAAGCCCAGCGGTTCGATCAGATGCAGTTCCGCGCCGGTGTTCGCGCACAGACGCATCACGTTGCCGGTGTTGGGTGGAATCTCCGGCTGATACAGCACGACGCGGATCACGGCGACGGTCGCTCCGCGCCGCAGGCCCAGCAGATCTCGAAGGTCACCGGCGACTGTTCGCCGCAGACGCAGTGCCAGGCGGCGTGGGCGTGACGACGGCGCTCGTACTCGCGCAGCAGCGCCCGCGCCCGCGGTTCGTCGGC
This sequence comes from Sinimarinibacterium flocculans, assembly GCF_003201205.1. Lineage (GTDB taxonomy): Bacteria > Pseudomonadota > Gammaproteobacteria > Nevskiales > Nevskiaceae > Solimonas > Solimonas flocculans. Next base: position 339,194 of record NZ_QICN01000002.1, on the reverse strand, counting down.
GGCGTCTCGCAGGACCAGTCGCGGGTAGGCGTCGGCCTGCAGTTCGCCGCGCGCGCCCCAGAGCTGCGAGCCGAGCACGACCGCGTCGATGCCGTGCGACGCCAGATAGCTGCGCAGGATTTCGACTTCCACCGGGTCGGCGGCGCTGTAGACCGGAATCATGCGCCATTGTAGGCCGCGCCGGCCGCAGGGCCGCAGCGTGTTTGACACTGCGCCGGCCCCTACCTAAGCTCCGCGAGTCGCAGTAAAAAGCGTGGCCAGAAGAGGGACTTACGATGAATTCCTTGAAACATTTCGCAGCCGCCGCCGTGCTGGCGCTGGCAGCGTCCGTCGGCCATGCCCAGATGGACAGCGTCGACGAGTCGCCGTCCGCAGCGGCGATGGCCTTCGACTTCGTCGTCGTGCGCCCGCTCGGACTGGTGGCGACCGTCGGCGGCATTGCCTTGTTCATCGCGCAACTGCCGTTCGCGCTGATCCAGGGCGAGCCCCCGAGCGAGCCGGCACAACGCTTCGTCGTCGAGCCGGCGGCCTACACCTTCACGCGGCCGCTCGGCGAACTCGAGTAGCCGCGCCCCGCGGCAAGCGCCTATCGCAGGCGCTTGCCGTCGGTATCCAGTACCGTCACCTCGCCCCAGCCGAGTTCGCGCACCGGGGCCTCGATGCGTGACAGATCGCCGACGATCACCCAGGTCAGCGACTGCGGCTGCAGCAGGCGGCGCGCGGCCGCATTGGCGTCCTTTGCGGACAGTTCGGCGATACGGCCGACGTAGTCGTTCCAGTAGTCGTCCGCGAGGCCGTGCACGAGGATCGTCGTGTACGAGCCGGTGATGTCGCCGACGGTTTCGTTCTCGCCGGGCAGTGAGCGGACAAGGCTGTCGCGCGCGAAATCGACCTCGGCGGGCTTGAGCGGCTGACGGCTACGCGCATCCTCCAGCTCGCGTCGCATCTCCCGCAGCGCATCCAGCGTGCGGTCGGATTGCACCGGCGCGTAGGCGATGAACGGACGCTGCGCCTTTGCGTTGGAGATCGACGTGAAGGCACCGTAGCTCCAGCGCTTGTCCTCGCGCAGGTTCATGTTCAGCCGTGACACGAAGTTGCCGCCGAGCACGGTGTTGGCGAGTTGCATCGCCAGATCGTCCGGGTCCGAGCGCGGGGGCGCCAGATGCGCGCCGAGAATCAGGGACTGCTCGGCGCCCGTGCGATTGACCAGGAAGATGCGCGGCTTGTCGGGCAGGGCGACGGCATCGAGCTGCTTGACCGGGGCGGCCTGCGCCGGAGCCGCCCAGGCGCCCAGTCGCGCCTCGAGCAGCGGCACGATCTCTTCGAGCGTGGTGTCGCCGACGATCAGCAGCGTCGACGTGTCGGGGCGTATCCAGCGGGTGTAGAACGCCTTGAGATCATCCAGCGTGATGGCGCGCACGCTGTCCTCGGTGCCGGCGCCGCTGCGCGGGTTGGCGTAGGCATGACCTTCGCCGTAGATCAGCGCCGGATACAGGCGCGAGGCAATGCCGTAGGGCTCGGCTTTCTCCTGCTGGATCGTCGCCAGCAGCAGTTGCCGCAGGCGCTCGAGTTCGTCGGCGGGGAAGCGCGGACGCAGCAGCACGTCGGCGAACAGGTCGAGGCTGGGCTCCAGTCGCGCCTTGAGCGCGTTCAGGTTGACGAAGGAGGTGTCCAGCGACGAACCCGCGGCGAGCTGCGCGCCGAGGCGCTCGGCGCGCGCCGCGAGGGCCAGGGCGTCGTCGTCGCCAGCGCCCTCGTCGAGCATGTCCAGCGTCAGCCGCGCCGTGCCGGCCTTGATGCCGGCGTCGGCGGCGAAGCCGGCATCCGCGATCAGCGACAACTGCACCAGCGGCGCTTCGTGGCGTTCGGCCAGCACGACCTCGAGGCCGTTGGACAGTTTCGCGCGGCGCAGCGGCGGCAGTTCCAGATCCGGCGGCGTGCCGAGTTCCGGCAGCTTCGATCGGTCGGCGCCGCTGTCGGCCACCTGGTGTTCGGGGAAGGGTTCGACGGTGAGCACGAACACGCCATCGGCGAGCCAGTGCCGCGCCATGTCGCGCACGGCCAGGGGCGTCGCGTCGCGGATCTCGTCCAGCTCTTCGGTGTAGCGCTCGGGTGTGCCGCAGTAGACCTCGTACTGCGCGAGCGTCGCCGACTTGCCGCCGAAACCGTCGACCCGCTCGAGTCCGCGCAGTGCCTGCGCGAAGGTCTTCGTGCGCACGCGTGCCAGCTCTTCGGCGGTCGGGCCATCGCGCAGGAAGCGCTCGAGTTCCTCGTCGATCGCGCGCTCGACCGCGGCAGCATCGCCACCGGGCTTGACGGTGACGTCGATCATGAACTGCGAAGCGATCTCGAACGGGCCGAGACCGACGCTGACGCCGGTGGCGATCTGGTCGCGGTAGACGAGGCGCTCGTAGAGGCGGCTGTTCTTGCCGTCACCGAGCACGCCGGCGGCGATGCCGAGGATGTTCGCCTGCGAATCGCAGAACCCGGGGACGTTCCAGACCTTGAAGATCCGCGTCTGCGGGACGCGATCCTGCAGCACCATGCGCTTTTCGCCTTCCATCGGGGCGGCCCAGGCCTCGTGGCGCCGGCGCACCGGCCCCGCCGCGATGTCGCCGAAGTAGTGCTCGACCTTGTGGCGGACGTCTTCGGCATCGACGTCCCCGGCAATGACCAGCACTGCGTTCGCGGCGCCGTAGTGCTCGCGGAACCAGTCCTTGACGTCGTCGAGCGTTGCCGCCTTCACGTCCTCGTACGAGCCGATGGTGGTCCATGAATACGGGTGCCCGGCGGGATAGGTCGCCTGCGCAATCGCCTCCCACACCTTGCCGTAGGGACGGTTCTCGCCCTGGCGCTTCTCGTTGAGCACGACCTCGCGCTGCTCGTCGAGGCGTGCCTGGTCGATGGCGCCCAGCAGGTGTCCCATGCGGTCGGACTCGAGCCACAGCGTCAGGTCGAGCGCATTGACCGGCACGTTCTGGAAGTAGTTGGTGCGGTCGTACCATGTGGTGCCGTTGAGCTTGGTGGCGCCGGCGGCTTCGAGCGGGCGGAAGAACTCGTCGTTGAAGTTCTCCGAACCGTTGAACATCAGGTGCTCGAACAGATGGGCGAAGCCGGTGCGTCCCGGGCGCTCGTCCTTGCTGCCGACGTGATACCAGATGTTGACGGCAACGACCGGTGCCTTGCGGTCCTCGTGCACGAGCAGGGTCAGGCCGTTGGGCAGGACGTGCCGCTCGTAGTCGATGCGGACCTCGGGAAACGCGTCATCGGCCGACCATGCTGCGGGAACGGACAAGACTCCCGCTGCCGTCGCGATGACGGCCGCCATCCAGTGCTTCATCATGAGCCCCACTTTCTAGGTATCTGCGCTTTTATACGCCCATGAGTGCACAGACGCGCGCAGCCGGCAAAGGTTCCCCGCGGGTGAGCGCCGACGGCTGGCTTGCCGGTGCGCGCCGCCTGCCCTCGCCGAACTGCGACGACCGCCCGCCGGGCGAGTCCGTCAGCCTGCTCGTCATTCACGGCATCTCGATGCCGCCGGGCACCTTCGGCGGCCCGGGCATCGACGCCCTGTTCTGCAACACGCTCGACCCGGACGAGCATCCCGCCTTTGCCGAGGTGGCGGCGCTGCGCGTGTCCGCGCATCTGCTGATCCGCCGCGACGGCCGCGTCACGCAGTACGTTCCGTTCGAACGCCGCGCCTGGCATGCCGGGGTTTCGCGCTTCGACGGGCGCGAGCGCTGCAACGATTTTTCGATCGGCATCGAGCTCGAAGGCACCGACACGCGGGCGTACACGCAACGACAGTACCGACGGCTGGCGCGGGTGATCGCCGCGATCCGGCAGCGGTATCCCGCGATTGTCCCGCAGCGCATCGTCGGACACAGCGACATTGCGCCGGGCCGCAAGACGGACCCCGGCCCGTCTTTCGACTGGCAGCGGCTGCGGGCCCTGATCGCCTAGAGTATCGCCATGTTCCGAACGCGCCACAGATCGGCCCGACAGATTCCGGCGAGTGCCGGCAGAGCGGATTGCGTCCGCCGGGGGCGACGATGACGCTGATCGGCATACTGCTGGCCCTGTTGCTCGAACGCCTGCTCGGGCATCTGCCCGGCTGGGGGCGGCCGGTCCTGTTTCTCGCGGTGATGCGCGGGCTGCATGCGCTCGCGCCGCAGCGTCTGTGGCGCTCGCTGGCGTTGCCGGTGCTCATCGTCGTGCCGCCGGCGGTCTTGGTGTGGTGGGGCTTCGGGCTCATCGAAGGTCCGATCGTGCGGCTGCTGCTGTCTGCGGCCGTGTTGCTGCTGTGCCTGGGGCCGCGCGATCTCGCCGAGGACGTGCACGACCTGCTGCAGGCCCGGGCCGAGGGCGATGCCGAGCGGGCGGCGCAGCTCGCGCGTGCCCTGCAGCGGGGGGCGCAACCGGGCGAGACCCATCGCTCGCTGGTCGGCGCGCTGTTCGTGCAGTCGCACGAGAAGCTGTTCGGCGTGCTGCTGTGGTTCTTCGCGCTCGGGCCGGCGGGCGCCGTGCTCTATCGTCTGGTCAGCCGCCTGCCGCGCCTGCTCGACGAGACTGCGCCCGATTCGCCGGCGTTGCGCGCAGCAGACTGGCTGCATGCGGTGCTGGCCTGGCTGCCTGCGCGGGTGACGGCGCTGGTCTACGGCCTCGCCGGCAGTCTCGACGATGCCCTGGCGGCCTGGCGTCAGCTCTGGCGCGAGCCCGAACCCGAACACGGTTGGCGGACACAGACCTGGGCGGTGCTCGCCGAAGTGCCGTCGGCTTCGCTCGGTGCGGAGGAGCAGGGCGGCGCGGTCGTGCCGGCGAGCCTCGAAGCCCTGCTGACCGAGGTGCTGCGCATGCAGTGGCGGGCGCTGCTGATCATGCTGGCCGGATTCGCACTGACGACGACCGGACAGCTGCTCTGATGCGCCGTGTCTTCGCCTTGATGCTGGCGCTGTACGCCGGTGCCACGGCCGCTGCCGAGCGTGTCGTGGCGCTGGCACCGCACCTCGCGGAACTGGCCTGCGCCGTCGGTGCCTGTCCACGGCTCGTCGGCGTGGTTGCCTACACCGACGCCCCCGAACAGGCTGCGGCGCTGCCGCGCGTCGGCGACGCGTTCAGCGTCAACCTCGAAGCCCTGCTGCGCTTGCAGCCCGACCTGGTGCTGGCCTGGGACGGCGGTACGCCGGCTGCGACCGTCGAGCGTTTGCGTGGTCTCGGTCTCGCGGTCGAGACGGTTGCGATCCGCGATCTGGATGGCATTGGCGTCGCGCTCGAACGGGTCGGTGTGCACATCGGCGCACCGGGTACCGCGCAGGCCGTCGATGATTTTCGCGCGCGGCTCCAGGCCCTGCGCGAGCGCTACCGTGACCGCGCGCCGCTGCGCGCCTTCTACCAGACCGAGACGGCGCCGGCGTTCAGCGTGAACCGTCGCAGCCCGATTCACGAAGCGCTCGAGCTGTGCGGCGCCAGGAACGTTTTCGCCGACTTGCCGGCGCTGGCTGCGGCCGTCGGCCGTGAGGCGGTGATCGCGGCCCGACCCGATGTCGTCGTGCACTCGCAGCAGGAGGACCCTGCCGCCATTGCCGACTACTGGGCACGGCTGCCGCGACTGCCGCCGTCCGATCCCCGTCGACGCGTCGTCGTCGACGGCAACACGCTGACGCGGCAGTCGCCACGCATGCTCGACGGCATCGCGGAGCTGTGTGAAGGACTGGACCGCGTGCGTGCGCTCGCGGCTGCGAAGGACGCTGCCGCGGACGCGCCTAGGCCGACACCCTCGCCCAGGTGACCTCGCCGCCGTGGGCACGGGCCAGGTGTCGCGCGATGACGAACAGCAGGTCCGACAGGCGGTTGAGGTAGCGCAGCGATGCGGCGTTCACCGGCGACGTTTCGTGGGTGCGCCATAGCGCACGCTCGGCGCGGCGCGCGACGGCACGGGCCAGATGCGCCTGCGCGCCCAGGGGCCCGCCGCCGGGCAGCACGAACTCCTTGAGCGGCGGCAGGTCGGCGTTGAACGCCTCGAGCCAGGCGTCGAGTGCGGCGGCCTGCTCGTCGCCGATGACGGGATAGCCGGGCATCGCGATCTCGCCGCCGATATCGAACAGGCGATGCTGGATCTCGCGCAGGGGCTCGGCGAAGCGCGCCGGCGGCGACAGCGCCAGCAGCACGCCGATGGTGCTGTTGAGTTCGTCGAGATCGCCCATCGCGGCGAAGCGCGAATCGGTCTTCGGCAGGCGCTCGCCGGTGGCCAGGCCCGAGGTGCCGGAGTCGCCGGTGCGTGTCGCGATCTTGCTGAGTCGGTGTCCCATGAAGTGTTCCGGCAGGTGCAGGTGTGCAAGCGTAACGGCAGCAGCGGGCGGGCGCCGTGGCCGGCGCCCGCCCGCATCGCTCAGCGGGCGACTTCGGCGACGGTGACGAAGTCGATGTTGATCGGCGTGAGAACCGTGTCGACGAGTGGCGCTAGCACTGTCTCGGCGCCGGCGGCGAAGCCGAGCACCGTGACACCGGGGGCGGCGCTTTCGCTGCGGCCGACCCAGACCTGGCCTTGGACATCGACGGCGAGGCTGCTCAGGCCGACGCCGGCGAGCCCCGCGACCACGACCGGCGTCGCCGGCGCGTCCGGATCGAAGCGATACAGCGTCTGGTCGTCGCCGAAGCCGGCGCTGCCGATGAAATAGCCACGCTGTGCGTCGACGACGACCGCGTCGGCGATCTGGCCATAGGGCGCATCCTCGGGCGTACCGTCGTCGATCAGCAGCGTGGCCTCGCTCTCGGCCGTGTCCACGACGGCGATGCCGCCTTCGTAGAGCGGTGCGAAGCTGCCGTCGAAACCGCCGTCGGCAACGACGAACAGGCGCTCGCCTTCCGGATCGGCGAGCAGGCGCGAAGGGCTGCGCACGGGCAGGTCGATGGTGTCGACCAGTGTGTCCGTCGCCACGTCGATGACGGCGAGTTGCCCGGACCGGGTGGCGGCAAAGTTCTCGAGGCGCTGCAATGCCACGTAGAGGCGACTGCCGCGAAGGATCGCGGCGCTCATCTCGGGGATGCCGTCGTCGTCGAGCGCCGACAGGTCGATCTCGCCGATCTTGAACGAGGCTTCGTCCGTGGCCGATGGATCGACGATCCAAAGGCTGCCCGATCCGTAGCGCAGCAGGTAGGCCTTGTCCGCGGCTGCGGAGATCAGGTCATAGGGGTTGCTGCTCTGGGTGTCGCCGGCGTCCTGCGTGGAGTAGGTGTAGGCCGGAGTCTGCGGGTTTTCCGGGTCGAAGCGCTTGATGCGGTCGGAGCCGAAACGCTCGATCAGGAAGTAGTGGTCGCCGCCGCTGCGCACGACGATGTCGGACGTGGTCGGCGCGAGGTTGTTGGTCGCTGCATACGGGGGCTGCTGGTCGATCAGCGAGACGGCGCCGCTGCTGTAGTCCGGTGCCCGCGCGGCGACGACGGCCAGGTCCTTGAACGGCGGCGGAGCGGCGTTGTCGTTGTCCGAGCAGGCGGCGACTGCGAGCGGCAGCAGCCAGAGCGTCTTGCGTAGCGTCATGGTGAACTCCGAGGTGAAGAAACGGCCGTCGCCGGCCAGGTCAGCGACAGCAGCCATCGGCGGCCGGGTGTCGGGAATCCGTTGAACTGCTCGGCGTTGTCGTCGCGCAGGTTGAGCCACTGCAGCGTCCAGCCGAGCGCGCCGACGCTGCCGAACGCGGCGAGATCGTGGCGTCGCAGGGGCTCGGCTTCGAGCAGGTTGGCGCTGTCGTAGTACTGGCCGGCCTCGTAGCGGAAGGCGTACTGCAGGCGCAGCGTCGGCCAGCCGTACGACAGGCGCGTATCGAGCTGCTGCTCGTAACGCCCCGGAAGCTGTTTGCCGCGACTGGCGCGTACGGCGCTGCGGTCTTCGGTCTGCTGCCAGGTGCCGCCCAGATGCCAGTCCCAGCCGTTCCAGCTGCGGCCCGCGCCGAACTCGATGCCGTAGATCAGCGCGCGCTCGGTGTTCACCGAGCGGCCGATCCCCTGGCCGTTGTAGGTCGGGCTGATGGCGTCGTGCAGGTCCTGTCCGAAGGCGGTGAGCTCCATGTCGACGTTCGCGAGCAGACATCGCGTCCCGAGGTCGGCGTAGGCGGCGCGCTCCGGCGAGAGCTCGGGGTTGCCCTTGAACAGGCCGCGATCGCCGTAGCGTTCGAAGAACGTCGGTAGCCGCTCGCGGTGGCCGAGATTGGCCGCGATGCGGCAGGCATCGAAGCGGCGGCTCAGCCCGACCGCCGGTTCGATGCGCCAGTGCGCCGGGCGGTCGCCGTCGTGGCGGTCGCGCGACCAGCCGAGCTGCAGACTGGCGTCCAGTTGCCACGGCGTGGCGCTTTGCCACTGCAGCCCGGTTTCCGCAGCCAGGCGCTCCGCGTCGATCGCGGCGCCGCCGTCGAGTGCATCCCGCGAGCGATAGTCCTCGTGCTCGATGCGCGCGGCGGCGTCGAGGCGCCCGACGGTGCCGTTCACGCTCAGCGCGCTGCGGCGTGTGTCGTCGCGCGTGTCCTGCGCCTGCAGCCCCAGTTCGCTGACCGGGTCGCGAAAGCGTTCGCGGGTGTGCCGGTGCGACAGGCTTGTGCGCCAGTCGGCGCCCGGCGGGCTGGACAGCGCCAGCGCGAGCGACTGTGTCTGCAGTCGCGCGGCAGTGCCTTCCGCGTTGAGCCGGGTGGGCAGCTCCTGTGTGTCGTCGACCGCATGGGCCGTGAGCTGCATCGGGCCCGCGTAACGCAGCCAGGCGTAGTGCTGCCGGGTGCCGGCGTTGCGACGGTGCTCGTGCCGGTTGCGCTCCGGGTCGGCCGGGTCGAAGGCGCCGAAGGTGTTGCGGTAGGTGAAGTCGTTGTCCGCTTCGCGCGTGCCGGCGGCGAACTGGACCGGATCGGCCAGTTGAGCCGCCGCGTGGACCTGACGTTCGCCGAAGCTGCCGAGGCGGGCCTGCGCCGCCAGTGGCGCCGGCAATGTGGTCCGGCTGCGCAGATTGATGGTGCCGGCCAAGCCACTGCCGATGCCGACCGGGACCCTGCCCTTGTGCACCTCGACGGACGAGAGCAGCAAGGGACTGACCAGGGACAGCGAGCTGGCTTCGCCGCCGCCGGTGTCCAGCGGCAGCCCGTCGAGCAGCACCCGTACCTGCCGCCCGTTGCTGCCGCGCAGTCCGGCTTCGCTGTAGCTGCCCAGGCCGCCGGCGCTGCGCACCTGGACGCCGGGCAGTCCCGCCAGCAGTTCCGCCAGATCGATGGCCGACAGCGGATCGACGTCGACCCGGATCGTCGCGCCGCTGCCGTCCAGCGATGCGCGCTCGCCGTCGACGATCACCGGCGACAGCTCGGTTCCGGCCGCGCAGCCGGGCGCAGACGCCAGCAGCGCCAGTACCGCGGCGCAGCACGAACCGATGGAGGACGGGCGATCGATGACCGGCAAGCCAGACTCCGCGCGAGCAGAAAACGTCCGTGGCCGGTATGGCTTCGCCAACCGCACAGTCGCCCACCGCGACCACGGCTACCTGATGCGCAGGCCGGTCTCCGGGCTCCTGGCTCGTCGTGAGGCTTGGCCTTCCCGGCCCTGTGGGGCCAGTGGCGTTCGCCGCGTGTGTTGCCAGTTACCGTTGCGGGGGCAGCGTCCGGATTTCACGGACTTCCCGTTTCACCGCGGCCTTCGAGCCGCGGCACCTGCGCGGCCGACAGTGTACCCGGTAAGATGCCGCGCCCGTTCATCCGTTTGCCGTATCGCCATGAGTTCCGCCCCGCTTGCCGCCGCCCTGGACGCCGCACATGCCGCCAGCGACATCATCCGCAAGGCGTTCCGCGGCAACTTCGACGTGCAATACAAGGCCGACGCTAGTCCGGTGACCGAGGTCGACGTCGCCGCGGAGAAGGCGATCAAGGCGGTGCTGCAGGCACGGTTCCCGGGCTACGGGTTCTTCGGCGAGGAGACCGGCAAGGACCACGCCGACGCGGAATACCTGTGGCTGGTCGATCCGATCGACGGCACCAAGGCCTTCGTCCGCGGGTATCCCGTGTTTTCCGTCCAGATCGCGCTGATGCATCGCGGCGAACTGAAGCTCGGCGTGTCCTGCGCCCCGTGCTGGAACGAGGGGCTGGGCGAACTGCTCTGGGCCGAATCAGGGCAAGGCGCGTGGCGCGGCCTGCTGGATACGCCCGCCGCGCAGTTCGAGCGCCTGCAGGTGTCGCAGATCGGCAGCCTGGACAAGGCGACGCTCTCGACCGGCAATCTCGCGACGTTGGCGCGTGCGCCGCAGTGGGCGGCGCTCGGCCAGCTGATCCCGCAGCTGCACCGTATCCGCGGCTACGGCGATTTTCTGCACTACCACTGGCTGGCGGCCGGCAAGCTCGACGCGGTCGTCGAGTCGGACGTCAACATCCTCGACATCGCCGCGCTGGCGGTGATCGTGCGCGAGGCCGGCGGGACCTTCACCGACCTGGACGGGCGCGATCTGGGCCTGGACACGCGTACGGTGCTGGCCACCAATGGCCGCCTGCACCCGGCGTTCGGCAGCCTGAGGCTCAGCGCAGGCTGATCACGTCCCAGCCGCGCTCGAGCGCGGCGGCCCGCAGGGTGGGGTCGGGGTCTACCGCGACCGCGCGATCGGCCATCTGCAACAGCGGCAGGTCGTTGTGCGAGTCGCTGTACGCGCAGATGCCGTCGAAGCGCTGGCCTTGTGAGGCCATCCATGCGCGCAGCCGCGTGACCTTGCCCGCCTGGAAGTTCGGCGTTCCCTGCAGCCGGCCGGTATAACGGCCGTCGACGATTTCCGGGTCGGTGGCCAGCAGGTTCGGTACACCGAGCATCTCGGCGATCGGCTCGACGACGAAGCGGTTGGTTGCCGTGGTGATCAGCAGCGTGTCGCCATCGCGGCGGTGCCGGTCGAGCAGCGCGGCCGCGCCCGGAGCCACCATCGGCGCGACCCGCTCGTCGATGAAGCGCTGCCGCAGCTCCTTCATGAAGCTGGTGTCGCGCTCGACCAGCGGTTGCAGCACGAAGGCGCCGTAGGCGTGGATATCCAGGGTCCCGGCCTGATACTCGCGGTAGAAGCGCTCGTTGCTGCGCGCGTAGTGGGCGGAATCGACGACGCCGTTCTCGACCAGGAAGACGCCCCACAGGTAATCGCTGTCTCCGGCGAGCAGCGTGTTGTCGAGATCGAAGACGGCGAGATTCATGGCGGCGGAGGCATGGGCGCGGCCTGCGCATGCAGCGGCAGCACGGCGCGCGAGCATAGCAGCATTGCCGGTACTCGCCGCGCTGTGGAAAAATTGACCAGACATGCACAGGTTGGTTCAACCAAGTGATTGATTCGGATGGCTTTCGGCCGAACGTCGGGATCGTGCTCAGCGGCACGGACGGGCGTTTGCTGTGGGCCAAGCGGGTCAACCAAGAGGCCTGGCAGTTCCCCCAGGGCGGCATCCAGCGCGGCGAGTCGCCGCGCGAGGCGCTCTTCCGTGAGCTGCACGAGGAACTGGGCCTGCTGCCCGAGCATGTGCGGATCCTCGGGATGACCACGGGCTGGCTGCGCTACCGTCTGCCCAACCGCTATCTGCGGCGTTCGCGCGGCCGCACCTGCATTGGCCAGAAGCAGAAGTGGTTCGCCCTGAGGCTCATCGGCGCCGAGGCCGCCGTGCGCTTCGACGCCACGGGCAAGCCGGAATTCGACGGCTGGCGCTGGGTCGACTACTGGCATCCGATCGAGGAAGTGGTCGAGTTCAAGCGGGACGTATACCGTCGCGCCCTCAACGAACTGGCGCCCTTGATGGGGATCGAACCGCGCGAACCGGTGCGGCGCAGCGCGATCGCCGCCTGAGCCGTCGGACATCGGCCGTCAGGCTGATTCGCGTTGACAATCGTTCTCATTCGATTTTACGATTGCGACGCCATGTATCTCTGCGTCTGCAAAGCCGTCTCCGAGCGCACCGCCCGCCGCGCCATCCGCGAGCAGGGTGTGGTCAGCCTGCGCGAGCTGTCCCGCAGCCACGGCGTCGGCACCTGCTGCGGCAAGTGCGTGCCTGCCGCACGGGAGCTGCTGGAGCAGGAGCTGTCGAGCTGCACGAGCGCGCTGTCTCCGGCGACGCTGACGCTCGCGGGCGGAGTCGCGGCGGTCGCCTGAGCCTCGTCCCGGGGCGCAATTGAGAATCCTAAGCGCTTCTTCTCCCGTCGAGATTTCGTCACGGGTTTTTCACGCTGCCTATACTCGCTCCGACATTGACCAAGGAGCGGAACGATGCGTGGTGACGCGAAAGTCATCGAGTTTCTCAACCAGGCGCTGAAGAACGAGCTGACCTCGATCAACCAGTACTTCCTGCACGCCCGCATGCTCAACAACTGGGGCATGAAGCGGCTCGGCAAGCACGAGTACGAGGAATCCATCGACGAGATGAAGCACGCGGACAAGCTCATCGCGCGCATCCTGTTCCTCGAGGGGCTGCCCAACCTGCAGGATCTGGGCAAGCTCTACATCGGCGAGGACGTCAAGGAGATCCTCGAATGCGACCTCAAGCGGGAGAAGGAAGCGCATCCGATGTACCAGGAGGCCATCGCCTACTGCGAGAGCGTGCGTGACTACGTGACGCGCGAGTTGCTGGTGGAGATCCAGGAGAGCGAGGAAGAGCACATCGACTGGATCGAGGAGCAGCTTGGCCTGATCGAGCGCATGGGCCTGCAGAACTTCGTGCAGTTCGCCTGCGGGGAGATGAGCGAAGGGTGAGAGACACGTGAGCGGGCGCCACTGGCGCTCGCTTCGCATCGAGCGCCGAGCCACGGACGGTCACGACTCAGGTGAACAGCGCGCGAGCTTTTCGCCCTTCTGCCTTCAGAACGGCTTGACGATGACCAGGATGACGACCGCCAGCAGCGCGACGGCAGGCACCTCGTTGGCAATCCGGTAGAAGCGCGCGCTCCGCGTATTGCGTCGGGCCGCAAAGGCACGCACGCGTGTCTTCAGCCAGCCGTGGTACGCGGAAAGGCCGAGGACCAGCGCCAGCTTGGCGTGCAGCCAGCCCATCTGCAGATAGCCGGGCACCAGCCACAGCAGCCACAGGCCGAACACCCAGGTACCGACCATGCCCAGCGTCGTGATGGCATAGAGCCGACGCTCCATCACGCAGAAGCGCTCGTGGCCGGAATCGTCGGCGGTGTCGGCGTGATAGACGAACAGGCGTGGCAGATAGAACAGCCCGGCGAACCAGGCGACGACAAAGAAGACGTGGATGGCCTTGACCCAGAGCATGACGAGGAATCGGTGTCGGGGACGGCAGTGTATGCCAGGCCGCTGACGGTACAATGCGCGGCTTCGCAGGTGCGCCCTGCACCTCCTTGCCGGATGTGAAGCGCGAATGATCAAGGTCGGAATCGTCGGCGGCACCGGGTACACCGGCGCCGAACTCCTGCGCCTGCTGGCGCAGCACCCCGATGCGCGGGTCACGGTGCTGACTTCGCGCAAGGAAGCCGGCCTGCGCGCCGATGCCTTGTACCCGCATCTGCGCGGGCATTGCGAGTCGGTGTTCGAAGCGCCCGATGCGGAGCGCTTGAAGGGCTGCGACGCGGTTTTCTTCGCCACGCCGCATGGCACGGCGATGACGCTGGCGCCCGATCTGCTCGACGCCGGCGTGCGCGTCATCGACCTGTCGGCCGATTTCCGTCTCTCCGATCCCGCCGTGTTCAAGCAGTGGTACGGGCTTGAACACGCGAGTCCCCAGTGGCTCGAGCGGGCGGTCTACGGCTTGCCGGAAGTCGATCGCGAGCGCATCCGCGAGGCGCGCCTGGTCGCCAATCCGGGTTGCTATCCGACAGCCGTGCAGCTCGGCTTCCTGCCGCTGCTCGAAGCGGGGCTCGCGCCGCGGCAGGGGCTCGTGGCCGACTGCAAGTCCGGCGTCAGCGGCGCCGGCCGCGAGGCCAAGCTCGGCTCGCTGTATTGCGAGGCGGGTGACTCCTTCAAGGCCTACGGCGTGTCCGGGCATCGGCACTGGCCGGAGATCGCGCAGGGGCTCGGGCGCATCGCCGGCGGCCCGGTCGCCGTGAGCTTCGTTCCGCATCTGGTGCCCATGATCCGCGGCATCCACGCCACGCTGTACGTGCCGCTCGCGCAGCCGCTCGACGAGTTGCAGGCCACCTTCGAGCGGCGCTATGCCGACGAGCCCTTCGTCGACGTCATGCCGGCCGGCGCGCATCCCGAGACGCGCAGCGTGCGCGCGAGCAACCTGTGCCGCATCGCCGTGCATCGTTCGGCGGACGGCGCCCATGCGATCGTGCTGAGCGTGATCGACAATCTGGTGAAGGGGGCGTCCGGCCAGGCCGTTCAGAACATGAACCTGATGTTCGGTCTCGACGAACGCAGCGGCCTGCTCGCGCCGCCGCTGGCGCCCTGAGCCGGAACCCGCATGCAGCCGCGTATCGTCGTCGCGCGCCAGCGCCCGTGGTGGCTGAAGCCGGCGCTGATCGGCGGCGGCGGGTTCCTGCTGGCGCTCGGCGCATGGGGGCTCTACCTGTACACGCGCGCATCCACGGTGTCGGATTTCGAGCACGCGCGGCTGGAAGTCGAGCAACTGCGCGAGGAACGCCGCGGGCTGACGCGCGACCTGCGCATGGCGCGCGAACAGATTCGCGAGCTGGAGGAACAGGTCGCCTATGTCGAGCGCTCCCAGCAGATCGACACGGAGGCCTGCAACGAGGTGCGTGCGTCGCTGGGCGACCTGCAGGCCGAGGCCTCGGACCTGCGCGAGCAGCTCGCCTTCTACCGCGGGATCGTCGCGCCGGAGCAGTCGCGTGCCGGCGTGCGGGTCTATGAGTTCAAGATGCAGCCGGCGGCGACCCCGGACCGGTACGCCTACGAACTCGTGCTGATCCAGTCGGTGCGGCACGACAAGCGCGTGGCCGGTCGCATCGACCTGGAGCTCGTGGGCGAGCGGGGCAATGCGGAAGTCCGGCTGCCCTGGGCGGACGTTTCAGTCGGTGATACGGTGCCGAATCTGGTATTTTCCTTGAAGTATTTCGAGGAATTCGCCGGCGAGATCGCCGTTCCCCGGAATTTCGAGCCTGTTCGCGTGACGGTGACGCTCGTGCCCGAGGGCAACGGCTCCCCGCGCGTCGACGAATCCTTCGACTGGGAGCGACTGGTCGGCCATGGAGGTCCCTAGCAATGTTCGGTGGCAACAGCGGCAACAACAGCAGCAGCAAGAGCAGCACCAGCACGAGCGTCGGCGTCGATACGCTGATCGGCCGGCAGACCGAGATTCTCGGTGACGTGCGCTTCACCGGGGGGCTGCATGTCGACGGCAAGATCAAGGGCAAGGTGATTGCCTCGGCCGACAAGGCCGCCGCACTGTCGGTGAGCGAACATGGGTCGATCGAAGGTGACGTGCGGGTGCCGAACGTCGTGCTCAACGGTACGGTCACCGGCGACGTGCACGCCTCGCAGAAGATCGCGCTGTCCGCGAAGGCACGGATCACGGGCAACGTCTTCTACCGGATCATCGAGATGGAAAGCGGCTCCAAGGTCAACGGGCAGCTGGTCCACGACGACGGTACGGGGGCGTCCGAGAACTTCAGCGGCGGCACCGCCGCGAAAGCCGAGGGTGGAAGCGACCCCCAGTCCGACGAACTCAGCGAGGCGCGCCGGGTCAAAGGCATCGTCAACGGCTGAGTGGTTCGCAGGACGGAAGAAATGGAAGAGTCGGTCATTTTCACCGAAGCGGCGGCGCAGAAGGTTTTCGCCCTCCTGCAGGAGGAGGACGATCCGCAGCAGATGCTGCGCGTTTTCGTCAGTGGCGGCGGCTGCTCGGGGTTCCAGTACGGCTTTCGTTTCGAGAAGCAGGCCGAGGACGACGACACGCGGGTCAAGCGCAGCGGGGTGACGCTGCTGGTCGACCCGATGAGCCTGCAGTACCTGCAGGGCGCCGAGATCGACTACAAGGAAAGCGTGGAAGGGGCGCAGTTCGTGATCCGCAACCCCAACGCCAGCACGACCTGCGGCTGCGGAAACTCCTTCACCGTCTGACCCCGGCGGCGGCTCAGGGCAGATACAGTCCGCCGAGCACCGTTTCGCGCGTCGCCCCTGTCACGGCGGGCAGGTTCCCCGGCAAAGCCTCGATGCGGCGCCATCCCAGCCAGGCGAAGGCCGCGGCTTCGACGAGATCGCCATCGAGTCCGAGGGCATCCGTGGTGTCCACATGGGCCGACGGCATGACCTGCTGCAGGCGCTCCATCAGCAGGCGGTTGTGGCGCCCGCCGCCGCAGGCGAACAGCCGTTCGGTCTGCGGCGCCTGACGCTGCAGCGAGGACGCGACCGACAGGACCGTCAGTTCGCACAGCGTCCGTTGCACGTCCGCAGGCTCGAGTTCGTCCACGCGCGGATGACGCGTCACCAGCCATGGGAGACCGAAGTAGTCGCGCCCGGTGCTCTTCGGTGGCGGGGCGGCAAAGTACGGGTCGGTCAGACAGGCCTCCAACAGTGTCTCGTTCACGCGGCCGGTGCGTGCCCACGCTCCGTCGCGGTCGAAGGGCCGGTCCAGATGCCGCTCGATCCATGCGTCCATCAGGCCGTTGCCCGGCCCGGTGTCGAAGCCGTGCGTGTGACCGTCGCCGGCGATCAGCGTCAGATTCGCAATGCCGCCGAGGTTCAGGATGGCGCAGGGCGCGTGCGAACCGAAGCGCGCCCGATGGAACGCCGGCACCAGCGGAGCGCCCTGGCCGCCGAGCGCCATGTCGGCGCGACGAAAGTCCGCAGCCACCGGCACGCCGCAGCGCACGGCGATCATCGCCGGGTCTCCCAGCTGGAGGCTGTTGCGAGCGCCGAGCGGGTCGTGGAACACGGTCTGACCGTGGGCGCCGATGACGCGGACCTCGCGGGCGAGGTCACCTGCGCTGCGCATCAGGTCCCCCGCGGCGGCGGCGAAAGCTTCCGCGACGGCGCGATCAAGCGCGGCCAGCTCGCGCAGACTCACGGGTTGATCCGGGTCGGTCTGCAGCGCCAGCAGGCGGCTTCTCAGGTCGTTGGTGTAGGTGGACCGCGCGCTGAGCCGGACCTGGGTCCGCGTGGTATCGACCTCGCACAGGACAGCGTCCACGCCGTCCATGCTGGTGCCCGACATCAGTCCGATGCACAGCGGCATCGGTGAGGCTCAGGGTTCCTGCTGCGCCAGGTCTGCCTGCGAACGTGCGAGCTGCTGCTCGGCCATCGCATCGAGCTGTGCGAGCACGGTGGCCGATTCGGCCTTCCACTGGGCGAGCGCCGAGCGCGGCAGCGGGTTCGCGCGCGGCAGCGGTACGGTCACCGGATCCTTGTGCACGCCGTTGACGCGGAACTCGTAGTGCAGGTGGGGAGCGGTTGCCAAGCCTGAGGCGCCGACGTAGCCGATGACTTGGCCCTGGCGCACCGGCGAGCCGTTGCGCAGCCCGCTGCGGTAGCGCGACATGTGTGCGTACAGGGTCGTGTACTGCGAGCCGTGCTTGAGGATCACCACGCGACCGTAGCCACCCTTGACGCCGATGAACTCCACCTTGCCGTCCGCGGTGGCCCGGATCGGCGTGCCGGCGCCGGCCGCGTAGTCGACACCCTTGTGCGCACGGATGGTGTTGAGGATGGGATGACGCCGGTTCGGGTTGAACCGCGAGCTGATGCGGGCGAAGTCGACGGGCGTGCGCAGGAAGGCCTTGCGGATCGATTCGCCTTCTGGCGTGTAGTAGGCGGCGTTGCCGTCGCCGTCGATGAAGCGCAGGGCGCGGAAGCTGCGCCCCCGGTTGACGAACTCCGCGGCGACGATGTCGCCGTCGCGCAGTTTCTCGCCGTCGCGATACAGCTCTTCGTAGATCACGCCGAAGCGATCGCCGATGCGCAGGTCGAGCGCGAAGTCGATGTCGTACCCGAACATCTCGGCCATCTGCATCAGAAGACGGTTCGACAGGCCTGCGCGCTGACCGTCGAGGAACAGCGAGTTCTCGATCACGCCGACCGCCTTGGCCTGGCGATGCTCGAACTCGATCGCGGTGGTGACTGCCTCGAGCCGGTCGTCGGCATCGCGGCGCACGTGCAGGGTATTCGAGCCGTCGAACTCGAAGCGCAGTTCGGCCAGGCGGCTCTCGGGCGACTTGCGCAACTGGAGCTTGTCACCGGCGCGCAGGTTCTTCAGGCGCGCCGCATCGCGGCTGAGCTTGGTGACGGCGATCGACTCCGAGAACCCGAGTCCCTGCGTCTCGAAGATCTGCGAGAGGGTCTGTCCCCGTTGCACCTCCACGGTGACCCAGTCGCTCGGCTCCGGGGCCGGCAACGGGTCGGCCAGGGCGGCCTGGACAGCTTCGGTGAACGCGGCATCGTTCTGCACTTCGAGTGCGGACGCGATGTCCGCCGGCAGCGCGGGGTCCGCGGAGACACTCTGACGCTTGGCCACACCTTCCCTGGAGGCGACGGCGGCCAGCAGAACCGCACATAGCGAAGCGATCAATACGGACCGCTTGACCGAGCGGCGGGGTGCCAGCTCGGCTGGGCTATAATCAATTCTCATCTCTGACCCAAAAAAACGAACGATCGCCGCGACTTGTCGCGCGGCCCGCACCCTGGGCGTCCTGTCGTCGTTATGGTTTTGTCCCGCTTGTTGATGCGTAAGGAAACACAGTTCCTATCCGTTGGCAAGCATTTCCCTGCAACCGCGGCGGCAGCCTGTGAGTGACTGGTGGAATACCCGGTGCGCGCCGTCGGTGAGAGCCTTACGAACATGAACTCCGAATTCGCCGAACTCGAGCGTGGTACCGACGAGATCATCCCCCCCGAGGAATTCAGAACGCGGTTGCGATCGGCCCGGGAGCAGGGGCGCCGGCTGCGCATCAAGGCCGGCTTCGATCCCACTGCCAAGGACCTGCATCTCGGGCACACGCTGCTGCTCAACCGGCTGCGGGCCTTCCAGGAGGCCGGGCACGAGGCGGTGTTCCTGATCGGAGATTTCACCGGCATGATCGGTGATCCGACCGGCAAGAACGAGACGCGCAAGCCGCTCACGCGGGAGCAGGTCGGCGAAAACGCGCGGACCTACACCGAGCAGGTGTTCAAGATCCTCGATCCGGAGCGCACGACCATCGAGTTCAACAGCCGCTGGCTCGACTCGCTGGGCACAGAAGGCATCATCCGCATCGCCGCGCAGCATACGGTCGCACGCATGCTCGAGCGTGACGATTTCGCCAAGCGCTATGCCGGCGGACAGCCGATCGCGATCCACGAGTTTCTCTACCCGCTGCTGCAGGGCTACGACTCGGTAGCCCTCAAGGCCGATGTCGAACTCGGGGGAACCGACCAGAAGTTCAACCTGCTGGTGGGGCGGCACCTGCAGCAGGCGTTCGGCCAGAAGCCGCAATGCATCATGACCGTGCCGATCCTCGAAGGACTCGATGGCGTCCAGAAGATGTCCAAGTCGCTGGGCAACTACATCGGTGTCAACGATGCGCCCTCCGAGATGTTCGGCAAGCTCATGTCGATCTCCGACACGCTGATGTGGCGCTACTACGATCTGCTGTCGTTCGAGCCGTTGTCGGTGGTCAAGGGTCTGCGTGACAGCGTCGATGGCGGCGCCAACCCGCGCGACATCAAGATGCGGCTTGGCGTCGAGATCGTCGCCCGCTTCCACGGGGCGGCCAGTGCCGAGGCCGCGCGCAGCGCGTTCATTGCGCAGTTCTCCAGGGGGGCGCTGCCGGATGACATTCCAGAGCTGCGCATCGCCGTGCCGGCGGAGGGCATTGCGGTGGCGCGACTGTTGCGCGAGGCGGGTCTCGTGGGCAGCAACGCCGAAGGCGGGCGCATGATCGATCAGCGTGCCGTCCGGCTCGACCATGAGCGCGTCGCAGACCGTGCCTTGGCGTTGAAGGCCGGTGCCACGCACCTGCTGCAGGTCGGCTCACGTCGCTATGCGCGAGTCACCCTGATCGCCGGTTGAGCGCAAAATGACCGAAATCTGGGCATAAAATGTCCAGAACATGCGCGTCCCGGGGTGGTGCAACAGGCAGGAACAAACAAAAAACATCATGCAAACAGCCAGTTAACCAATTGCCGGCATCTTCTCGTTGACGCACCTCGAAAAACCCCTATTATTCGCCTCCCCGCTGACGGCGACGACGCAAAACGCGACGCCCGAACAGCCAGCTCCTTAATAAGAAAAGCAAGTGATTTGTGTGGGTGCTCCCGAGAGCGTGGCGAAGCCACGCAACATCGAGAGTATCAACGTAAGCCAAGTCGATTGAGCTTCGAAGATATCTCTTCAGTGCCGTAGGCGTTTAGCCACGCCGAAAGCACATTGGATTCAAGCTTTACACCTTAAAGTGGAGAGTTTGATCCTGGCTCAGATTGAACGCTGGCGGCATGCCTAACACATGCAAGTCGAACGAGGTGTAGCAATACACCTAGTGGCGGACGGGTGAGTAATACGTAGGAATCTGCCTCAGAGTGGGGGATAGCCCGGGGAAACTCGGATTAATACCGCATGATCTCGCAAGAGCAAAGCAGGGGACCGCAAGGCCTTGTGCTCTGAGAGGAGCCTACGTCTGATTAGCTAGTTGGCGGGGTAATGGCCCACCAAGGCGACGATCAGTAACTGGTCTGAGAGGACGATCAGTCACACCGGAACTGAGACACGGTCCGGACTCCTACGGGAGGCAGCAGTGGGGAATATTGGACAATGGGCGAAAGCCTGATCCAGCAATGCCGCGTGTGTGAAGAAGGCCTTCGGGTTGTAAAGCACTTTAGTCAGGGAAGAAAAAGCTCAAGCTAATATCTTGAGTGTTGACGGTACCTGAAGAATAAGCACCGGCTAACTCTGTGCCAGCAGCCGCGGTAATACAGAGGGTGCGAGCGTTAATCGGATTTACTGGGCGTAAAGCGTGTGTAGGTGGCTGTTCAAGTCGGTTGTGAAATCCCCGGGCTCAACCTGGGAATTGCTTCCGAGACTGAGCGGCTAGAGTACGGTAGAGGGCGGTGGAATTTCCGGTGTAGCGGTGAAATGCGTAGATATCGGAAGGAACACCAATGGCGAAGGCAGCCGCCTGGGCCTGTACTGACACTGAGACACGAAAGCGTGGGGATCAAACAGGATTAGATACCCTGGTAGTCCACGCCGTAAACGATGAGAACTTGACGTCGGCATGCTCTGCGTGTCGGTGTCGTAGCTAACGCGATAAGTTCTCCGCCTGGGGAGTACGGCCGCAAGGTTGAAACTCAAAGGAATTGACGGGGGCCCGCACAAGCGGTGGAGTATGTGGTTTAATTCGATGCAACGCGAAGAACCTTACCTGGCCTTGACATGCTCGGAAGCCTGCAGAGATGCGGGTGTGCCCGCAAGGGAACCGAGACACAGGTGCTGCATGGCTGTCGTCAGCTCGTGTCGTGAGATGTTGGGTTAAGTCCCGCAACGAGCGCAACCCTTGCCCTTAGTTGCCCCCATTCAGTTGAGCACTCTAAGGGGACCGCCGGTGACAAACCGGAGGAAGGTGGGGATGACGTCAAGTCATCATGGCCCTTATGGCCAGGGCTACACACGTACTACAATGGGCAGTACAGAGGGTCGCCAACCCGCGAGGGGGAGCTAATCCCAGAAAGCTGTTCGTAGTCCGGATCGGAGTCTGCAACTCGACTCCGTGAAGTCGGAATCGCTAGTAATCGCCGATCAGCATTTGCGGCGGTGAATACGTTCCCGGGCCTTGTACACACCGCCCGTCACACCATGGAAGTCTGTTGCACCAGAAGTGGGTAGTCTAACCGCAAGGAGGGCGCCTACCACGGTGTGGCCGATGACTGGGGTGAAGTCGTAACAAGGTAGCCGTAGGGGAACCTGCGGCTGGATCACCTCCTTTACAGAACGCTTCAAAGCGCTCTGGGAGCATCCAACACAAGTCACTTGCCTGAACAGTCGGAGTCGCCAGCAGGCGATTCGCCCGTAACAGGTCATGCCTGGGGGTCTGTAGCTCAGCTGGTTAGAGCACACGCTTGATAAGCGTGGGGTCGCTGGTTCAAATCCAGCCAGACCCACCATCAAAGTCGCAGGCTTCGATCGGGCCAGGTTCCGGGGCCATAGCTCAGCTGGGAGAGCACCTGCTTTGCAAGCAGGGGGTCGTCGGTTCGATCCCGACTGGCTCCACCAAGTTGATTCAAGGAAGGCCGCTGATGCGGGTTTCCTTGAGTCCACAGTCCGTGGATCAGTTCTTTAACAATAAGGTTTGTAGTTGAACACTGTAAGACATTGCTGATTGATGCAAGTCAATCAGACTCAATGCCTAAGGTGCTTGACGGCGTAAATGTTATTGAGGTTGCATGCTGTATGACCTTCGGTCATTCGCAAGAATGCTTGAGGTTATATGGTCAAGTGACCAAGCGCATCTGGTGGATGCCTTGGCGGCAACAGGCGATGAAGGACGTAGTAGCCTGCGATAAGCCTCGGGGAGCTGGCAAACAAGCTTTGATCCGAGGATTTCCGAATGGGGCAACCCAGCCCGCAAGGGTTATCTGCAGCTGAATCCATAGGCTGTGGAGGCGAACCCGGGGAACTGAAACATCTAAGTACCCGGAGGAAAAGAAATCAACCGAGATTCCGCAAGTAGTGGCGAGCGAACGCGGAGTAGCCCTTAAGCTTTTTACGTTCTAGCAGAAGATTCTGGAAAGTTTCGCCATAGTGGGTGATAGCCCCGTATGCGAAAGAACGCAAGAAGTGAAATCGAGTAAGGCGAGGCACGTGAAACCTTGTCTGAACATGGGGGGACCATCCTCCAAGGCTAAATACTCGTTGCCGACCGATAGTGAACCAGTACCGTGAGGGAAAGGCGAAAAGAACCCCGGCGAGGGGAGTGAAATAGAACCTGAAACCGGATGCGTACAAGCAGTCAGAGCCCTTCGGGGTGATGGCGTA
Organism: Sinimarinibacterium flocculans; assembly: GCF_003201205.1. GTDB lineage: Bacteria > Pseudomonadota > Gammaproteobacteria > Nevskiales > Nevskiaceae > Solimonas > Solimonas flocculans. The sequence continues at coordinate 316,302 of NZ_QICN01000002.1, read as the reverse complement.
CCTTTTGTATAATGGGTCAGCGACTTACTAGTCTGTAGCAAGCCTAACCGTATAGGGGAGGCGTAGGGAAACCGAGTCTGAATAGGGCGATTAGTTGCAGGCTGTAGACCCGAAACCCGTCGATCTATCCATGGCCAGGATGAAGTTGTGGTAACACACAATGGAGGTCCGAACACACGTCTGTTGAAAAAGACGGTGATGAGCTGTGGATAGGAGTGAAAGGCTAATCAAGGCGGGTGATAGCTGGTTCTCCTCGAAAGCTATTTAGGTAGCGCCTCGTGTATCACTGTAGGGGGTAGAGCACTGTTACGGTCTGGGGGGAGCACAAGTTCCTACCCAACTGTTGCAAACTCCGAATACCTACAAGTGCAATCACGGGAGACACACGGCGGGAGCTAAATTTCGTCGTGAAAAGGGAAACAGCCCTGACCACCAGCTAAGGTCCCCAAATCATTGCTAAGTGGTGAACGATGTGGGAAGGCTAAGACAGCCAGGATGTTGGCTTAGAAGCAGCCACCATTTAAAGAAAGCGTAATAGCTCACTGGTCGAGTCGGCCCGCGCGGAAGATGTAACGGGGCTCAAGCAATGTACCGAAGCTGTGGGTGCACACTTTGTGTGCGCGGTAGAGGAGCGTTCCGTAAGCCTGCGAAGGTGGATCGTAAGGTCTGCTGGAGGTATCGGAAGTGCGAATGCTGACATGAGTAACGATAATACGGGTGAAAAACCCGTTCGCCGTAAGCCCAAGGGTTCCAGCGCAACGGTAATCGGCGCTGGGTGAGTCGGATCCTAAGGCGAGGCCGAGAGGCGTAGTCGATGGAAAGCAGGCTAATATTCCTGCACTTGCTTATGCTGCGATGGGGTGACGGAGAAGGTTAGGGTGGCCATCTGTTGGATGGTGGTTTAAGCCCGTAGGAAGGTCCCTTAGGCAAATCCGGGGGGTCAATTCTGAAAGGTGATGACGAGTCGCTTCGGCGACGAAGTACCTGATACCCCGCTTCCAAGAAAAACCTCTAAGCTTCAGGCATAAGTGATCCGTACCCGAAACCGACACAGGTGGGCGAGGAGAGTATCCTCAGGCGTTTGAGACAACTCGGATGAAGGAACTCGGCAAAATAGTGCCGTAACTTCGGGAGAAGGCACGCCTGCGCAAGCAGGCCGCAGTGAAGAGGGAGCTGAGACTGTTTATCAAAAACACAGGACTCTGCAAACACGAAAGTGGACGTATAGGGTCTGACACCTGCCCGGTGCCGGAAGGTTAATTGATGGGGTCAGCGAAAGCGAAGCTCTTGATCGAAGCCCCGGTAAACGGCGGCCGTAACTATAACGGTCCTAAGGTAGCGAAATTCCTTGTCGGGTAAGTTCCGACCTGCACGAATGGTGTAACGATGGCTCCACTGTCTCCATCCGAGGCTCAGTGAAATTGAAATCGCTGTGACGATGCAGTGTTCCCGCGGCAAGACGGAAAGACCCCGTGAACCTTTACTACAACTTCACATTGGATTTTGAGTTTGTTTGTGTAGGATAGGTGGGAGCCTTTGAAGTGCCGGCGCTAGCTGGCATGGAGGCAACCTTGAAATACCACCCTGATAAACTCGAAGTTCTAACCTCGTCCCGTTATCCGGGACAGGGACAATGTGTGGCGGGTAGTTTGACTGGGGCGGTCTCCTCCCAAAGAGTAACGGAGGAGTGCGAAGGTTAGCTCAGCGCGGTCGGAAATCGCGCTCTTGAGTGCATAGGCATAAGCTAGCTTGACTGCGAGACAAACAAGTCGAGCAGGTACGAAAGTAGGTCTAAGTGATCCGGTGGTTCTGTATGGAAGGGCCATCGCTCAACGGATAAAAGGTACTCCGGGGATAACAGGCTGATACTGCCCAAGAGTCCATATCGACGGCAGTGTTTGGCACCTCGATGTCGGCTCATCTCATCCTGGGGCTGTAGTCGGTCCCAAGGGTCCGGCTGTTCGCCGGTTAAAGAGGTACGCGAGCTGGGTTCAGAACGTCGTGAGACAGTTCGGTCCCTATCTGCCGTGGGCGTTCGAGATTTGAGGGGAGTTCACCTTAGTACGAGAGGACCGGGTGGAACGTACCTCTGGTGTTCCAGTTGTCACGCCAGTGGCATCGCTGGGTAGCTATGTACGGACGGGATAACCGCTGAAAGCATCTAAGCGGGAAGCCCACCTCAAGATGAGATCTCGCGAGGCTTAAGCCTCCTGAAGAGCCCTTGTAGACGACAAGGTTGATAGGCGCGGTGTGGAAGTGCAGTAATGCATGTAGCTAACGCGTACTAATTGCTCGTGCGGCTTGACCATATAACGCTCAAGCATTTTTGACGTTAAGTACTGAGGCATTGAGTGCTTCAGTGTTCAAACTACAAACCGAATTCGGCAGGACGCGCTTGCGCGAACTGCCAGCCAGTCTCCCTGGCGGCCATAGCGAGTTGGAACCACCCGTTCCCATCCCGAACACGGAAGTGAAACGACTCAGCGCCGATGATAGTGTGGCAGCTGCCATGTGAAAGTAGGACACTGCCAGGGTTTTAAACGCAGGACCCCGGAGCGTAAAGCTCCGGGGTTTTTCGTTTTCCGGCGAAGGGGTCGGCGGACGCGGCGCGATGGCCGGTGCAACGGCAAGCGGCATAATGCGCAGCAGCGAGCTGGCGCCTGCCGCCGGCGCGCAACGCGTTTGGCCGGCCGCGTACTTCAGCCGGTGTTTGCTCGAGCCGAGTGTCGACTCCCATGAAGCTGCTTCACCCGCTGCTCTTCTGCGCCGGGGCCGCGTGCCTGTCGGCCTGCGATGATGGCCGTATCACGCTTTCCGTCACGGATGCCCCGATCGACTTTGCCGACGAGGTGGTGGTGCAGTTCGCCGGCGTTGCGTTCGAGCGGGACGACGGCTCGCGCGACGTTATCGAGTTCGACTCGCCCTTGCGGATCGACCTGTCCAGGCTGACGGGCGAAGTCAGTCGCGTCCTTGTCGACAGTCAGCCGCTGCCGGCGGCCGGCTACCGCGCCATCGAGTTCTCGGTCGACGGCAACAGCCAGACCACGGACACGTCCTACGTGCTGCTGTCCGATGGCCGGCGCCTGCCGCTGTACGTGCCCGATGCCTTCGAAGACGATCTGCGCGTCGTCGCGGACTTCATCATCGAAGAGGAAGAGACCGTATCGGCCACGGTCGACTTCGACCTGCGCAGATCGATCGTGATCGTCGACGACGTCCGTGCCGAGTTGCGCCCCAGCCTGCGCTTCATTCTCGATGACGACGCGAGCAGCGTGACCGGTACGGTCTCGGAGTCGCTGCTGCGCTCGCCGTGCGTTCCTGCGATCTATCTCTACGAAGGAAGTGACGTCCAGCCGGACGACGTAGGCGGGGCCGGCGAAGAACCCGTCAGTTCCGCGATCGTCACCACCGAAGCGGGCAGCGGTACGCGCCGCTACACGATCGGTTTTCTCGAGCCGGGGGACTACACACTCGCGCTGACCTGCGAGGCCGACCTGGACGAGCCGGACGGCAACGACGACATCGACTTCGTGCGCACGCGCGACATCGAGCTTCGCGCCGGCCGGCGTGAGACCGCGAACATCCAGTAGCTGCCGGACGAGGCTTCAGGCGGCGGCCTTCGACTCCGCCGCGCGACGCGCCTCGAACTTCTTCTTGCTGGGCAGGATGCCCATGGCCTTGCAGATGATGCCGAGCATGATTTCGTCTGCGCCGCCACCGATCGACACGAGGCGCGTGTCACGGTAGGCGCGTGCGACGGGGTTCTCCCACATGTAGCCCTGTCCTCCCCAGAACTGCATCAGTGCGTCCGTCACCTCGCGAGACACTCGCCCGATCTTCAGCTTGCACATCGAGGCCAGCATCGCGATGTGCTCCGGCGTGTGCTTGCCGCTGATGTACTCCTGCGTGGTCTGGTAGACCAGCGCCTTGACCGCTTCCACTTCGGTACGCAGTTCGGCGAGCCGGAAGTGGACGTACTGGTTGTCCAGGATCGACTGTCCGAAGGCCTGGCGCTGTCCGGTGTAGTCGATGGTCTGCTGGATCAGGTTGAACAGCCCGTCGATCCCGGTTGCAGCACCGAACAGGCGCTCCTCCTGGAACTGCATCATCTGGTACATGAAGCCCATGCCCTCCTGCCCGACGAGGTTGCGTTGCGGAACGCGCACGCCATCCAGGAAGATCATTGCCGTGTCCGACGAACGCATGCCGAGCTTGTCGAGCTTGGTGCGACGATCGATGCCCTTGGCATCCATCGGCACGATGATCAGACTCTTGTTCAGATGCGGCTTGCCTTCTGATGTGTTGACCAGCATGCACGCCCAGTCCGACTGCGTGCCGTTGGTGATCCACATCTTCGATCCGTCGATGACGTAGTCGCCGCCTTCCTTGCGCGCGAAGGTCTTCACGCCGGCGACGTCGGAGCCGGCGCCAGCCTCCGACACCGCGATCGACACGCACACATCGCCCGCGATCGCCGGTGCCAGATACTCGCGCTTGAGCTCGGCCGAGCCGAAACGCGCCAGAGCAGGCGTTGCCATGTCGGTCTGCACGCCGATGCCCATGGGAATGCCACCGCATGTGCAGTTGCCGAGGGCCTGCGCGAACATCACCTCATAGCTGTAGTCGAGTCCCATGCCGCCGAACTCGACCGGCTTGGTGACGCCGAGCAGTCCGAGGTCGCCCATCTTCTTGAGCACCTCCCGTGCGGGCCAGATGCCTGCGGCTTCCCACTCGTCGACGTGCGGATTGAGTTCGTCCTCGACGAACTTCTTCGTCGTGCGATACAGCTCCAGGTGTTCGTGAGTAACCAGCATTTCCACTCTCCTCGGTACACGGCTGGCTCATTCTATATGGAGCGGTGTGCGCGCTTGCAATGGATGGGCTGCAGCCTTCGCATGTCTTCGGAACTGCTCGTTACCGGAACTGCCGACTTGTCACCTCGACGCGCCCACCGGCTCGACTTCGATCTCGAACAGCGCCGGCCAGGATTTTCCCGTCACATAGAAGCGGTCGCTTCGTGCGTCATGGGCGATGCCATTGAGCACATGCTCGGTCGGGCTCCAGTTCGCCGGCAACTCGAACGCCTGCTTCAAGGCCGCGAGATCCAGCCATGCCCGCACCTGTCCGCTCGCCGGATCGATCACGGCGATGCGATCCGTCAGCCAGACGTTGGCGAACACCAGGCCGCGTGCGAACTCGAGCTCGTTGAGACGCGTGACCGGCATACCGCGATCGGTGACGTCGACTTCGCGCACGATCGAGAAGTCCTCCGGACGACGAAACTGCAATGACGCACTGCCATTGCTGGTGATGAGCGATCGCCCGTCGTGGGTGATGCCCCAGCCTTCGCCATCGAACCGCATCTGTTCGGCGGGCTGCAGCGTCCAGTCGAACCACTGAGCGATCTGCTCGCGCCAGGTGAGCATGACGATCCGGTCGTTCCAGACGGTCGCGCCTTCGGCGAACCATCGCTGGGGAAGTGCGCGTGCGCGCACGGTCTCGCCGGTCGCACGCGACTTGATGATCAGCGCAGATCGGCCGTAGTGACCCGATGTTTCGACCAGCCAGTCGTCGCGCAACACGAGGCCTTGCGTGAAGTGTCGCGTGTCATGCGGCAGCGTCGCGACGATGCGCCAGTCGAGCGTGCGAACGTCGTCGTGCGCTACGCAAGACGAGACGAAGAACAGGTTGACGACGAGTGCGATGGCGAACGAAGTGCGAGTCATGGCAACTCCAGAGGACGACCGGCCGCATTGTGCGTGAATACAAAGGCATTGCTTTAATTTTTTTTATTCGGTAAAAATTCACACCGTGGAAATGCATTGTGCGTTTCCAAAACCGCGCGGAGTGTTCCGCGACAACCGAAGTACGGAGGATGTGCGATGGCGATGAAGAAGGCGAAGAAGTCCGCCGCGAAGAAACCGGCGAAGAAGGCTGCGAAGAAGGCACCGAAGAAGGTCGCGAAGAAGGCGCCGAAGAAGGTCGTGAAGAAGACGGCCAAGAAGGCCACGAAGAAGGTCGCCGCCAAGAAGGTGGCAGCGAAGAATGCCGTGAAGAAGGCCGTCAAGAAGGCCAAGAAGGCCGCCAAGAAGGTCGTGAAGAAGGCCAAGGCCGCGGCGAAGAAGTAAGCGGGCTGCGATCCGCACGGGCGGCCCGCGACGATCCGCGCGCAACGCGCAGACCGCTTGCCGCCCGACTCTTCACCGAGATGACAGCAAACGCTTGAACCCTCCGCCGCGGCTACCCGAGTCCATCGAGTAGCCGCGCTTTTTTCCGCAGCGCGTTCGCACGCGGCAGCAGGCCTGCCGCCATCGCCCCAGCCGCTACAATGCGGCGCCTATGGAGGGCGTTCGATGATCAAGAGCATGACCGGCTACGCACGCGTCGAGCGTGCGCATGGCTGGGGGCGAATCAGCTGGGAGTTGCGGTCCGTCAACCACCGCTACCTCGACGTGCAGTTCCGCATGCCCGAGGAGTTCCGCGCGCTGGAGGCGGACCTGCGCATGGCCGCCGGCGGGCGGCTGTCCCGCGGCAAGGTCGAGTGCGCGCTGCGCTACCAGCGCGAGGTCGCGGCCGAGGAGCGCATCGACATCGACGAACGTCGCCTGCAGCAGCTGCGGCAGGCGCTCGACGAAGTGAACCTCGCCTTCGGGGCAACGACGGCCCCGGAGCCGATGCGGTTGCTCGGATTCCCCGGCGTGATCCGCGAGACGCAGGCGGACTACGCGCCGATGCTCGTCGCCGCGCGGGAGCTGTTCGACGAAGCCGTCGATCAGTTCTCGTCGGCGAGAGAAGGCGAGGGTGCGCGACTCGCGCAGTTCATGCTCGAACGCTGCGATGCGCTTGCCGTGCTGGTCGAACAGATCCGTCAACGGCATCCGCTGATCCGCGATCAGTGGCTCGAACGCCTGCAGCAGCGCTGTCGCGAACTGGGCGTCGACGTCGAGCCGCAGCGCCTGGCGCAGGAACTCATCCTCGCGTCGCAGCGCCTCGATGTCGAGGAAGAGATGTCGCGGCTCGCCAGTCATCTGGTGGAAGTGCGGCAGGTTCTGGGGCGCGACGAGGCCGTCGGTCGCCGACTGGACTTCCTGATGCAGGAACTCAACCGCGAGGCGAACACGACGGCATCCAAGTCGCAGGACGCGGAGATGACGCGCTGGGCGGTGGACATGAAGGTCGTCATCGAGCAGATGCGCGAACAGGTCCAGAACATCGAGTGACGGCATGACCAGCGAGCAGCAAGCGGTACCGGGCCGGCTGACGATCGTCTCCGCGCCGAGCGGCGGTGGAAAGACCAGCCTGACGCGCGCGCTGTTGCCACGTCTCGCGGCGCACGGACTGCTGGCACGGATTTCCGTGTCGTACACCACGCGCGCACCGCGCAGCGGGGAGCTCGAGGGCGAGCACTATCATTTCGTCGAGGATGCGCGCTTCGTCGAGATGATCGCGCGCGGCGAGTTTCTCGAGCACGCCGAGGTCTTCGGCCGTCGCTACGGCACCGGCCGCGCACGCACGCAGGCGCTGCTCGACCAGGGTTGCGACGTGATTCTGGACATCGACTGGCAGGGGGCGCGCCAGGTGCGTGCGCTGCTGCCAGACGCCCAGTCGGTCTTCATCCTGCCGCCGTCGCTCGCCGAGCTGGAGCGGCGCCTGCGTGCGCGCAGCCAGGACGACGACGAGGTCATCGCGCGTCGCATGGGCGATGCGCGCCGCGAGATGTCCCACTACGACGAGTACGACTATCTGGTCGTCAACGACGACTTCGACGCCGCACTCGAGGCGCTGGTCGCGGTGTTCCTGGCGCCGCGCCTGTCCCGGCCGGCCCAGGAAAGGCGCCACGCGGCGCTGATCGCCGAGCTGCTGGCGAATTAATCGCCGGTCCGCTACAATTCGCCCCCTTTTTTGCCGGGCGCCGCCCCGCTTCAATCAGGTGAAACCATGGCCCGTGTCACTGTAGAAGACTGTCTCGACAAGATCCCCAACCAGTTCGACCTGACCCTCGTTGCCGCCAAGCGCGCGCGCCAGCTCGCACGCGGCGCCGACGCCCACCTGCCCTGGGGCAATCACAAGTCGACCGTCCTGTCGCTGCGCGAGATCGCCGAGGGACACATCGACCGCGGCGTGCTCGACGAGGTCGACCTGCCGGCGATCCAGCAGCCGAAGATGGAACTCGAAGCGCTGGATCCCTCGTTCGACGCCTGACCGGCGTCCGAGGTACGGAGTCGAAGCCCGCCGCACGGCGGGCTTCTTCGTTAGGGGCGCCGCGCCAGCCGCTCGGCGATGGCCCGCAGGACTTCGGGATTGAACGGCATGCCGAGATGACTGCCGCGGACCTCGACGTTCTCGGCGTGGTCCGATTCCGGCTCGAGGCAGCACGGCCACGCCACGATGCCATCGGTGCGCGTGTAGATCGCCGTGCACGGCACCGGCGGCGACGGGATGCGCCGGCGAAAGCCGTCGAGATCCAGGTTCACCGGCCGGCCGGCGTTCATCAGACGGAACAGCGCCATCATGTTGTTGGCGTCGGGCCGCAGGTTGATCGGGCTGCCCAGCGTGAAGACGCGACGCACCTGCTGCGGCCGATGGCGGGCGAGTTCGCGCACGAACACGCCGCCGAGGCTCCAGCCGATCAGACTGACGGGACCGTGGCGTTCGTGCAGCACGGACAACTGCGCGTTGAGCGCTTCCTTGACGGCCGGCCGCATGCCGAGGTTCACGCCCTGCTGCCAGCCGACCGCGCGATAACCGAGGGCACGAAGCGCCCGTCGCAGCGGTCGCGTGGCCGCATCGCCGGCGCCGAAGCCGGGAACGACGAGCACGGCGTGACCGTCGCCGCGCGGAAGGTCGCGGTGCAGCCCGCGCAGCCTCAATGGCGAGAGTGCGAGCTCCTGCGCCGCGCGCGCCTCGAGCAGCAGCAGTCGGGGGGATGGGGCGCGCACGGTATCGGCGTCGGTCGGCGTCATGGCGGCGGGGCGTGATGGACGCGCGCATTATGCCGCCGTGCTTGCGCGCGCACAGACGCGGGGCTAGCGTGGCCGCCGCCCACATACGAGGATTCGCATGACCATCCTGATCGACCGCCGCGACCTGGCGTTCCTGCTCTACGAGCTGCTCGACGTCGAATCCCTGTGCGCGCAACCGCGGTATGCGCAGCACGACCGCGCGACCTTCGACGGCGTGATCGACGCTGCCCAGCGTCTGGCTCTCGACAAGTTCCTGCCGCATGCGGCGAAGCTCGATGCGCAAGAGCCGCACTTCGATGGCGAACGCGTGCACATCATCGACGAGGTGAAGGCGGCGCTCGACGCCTACATCGACGCCGGCTTTCTGTCCGCGTCGTTCGATACCGAGTACGGCGGCCTGCAGTTGCCCTACACGGTCTCGTCGGCCGCCTTGGGCATCTTCACGGCCGCCAATGCCGGAACCGCCGGCTATCCGTTCCTCACGGCCGCGGCGGCCAACCTGCTGCGCGCACACGGGACGGACGCGCAGCGGCGACGCTACATGCAGCCGATGCTCGCCGGCCGCTACTTCGGGACGATGTGCCTGTCGGAGCCGCAGGCCGGGTCGTCGCTCGGCGACATCCGCACGCGCGCAATCCCGCAGGCCGACGGCCGCTACCACCTGGTGGGCAGCAAGATGTGGATCTCGGGCGGAGAGCACGAGCTCTCGGAGAACATCGTGCATCTGGTGCTCGCACGCATCGACGGCGCACCGGCCGGCGTCAAGGGCATCTCCCTGTTCATCGTGCCGAAGTTCGAACTCGGCGCCGACGACGCACCGGCGCGCCGCAACGGCGTGCGGCTGGCCGGCCTCAATCACAAGATGGGCTACCGCGGCACGGTCAACACGGTGCTGAGCTTCGGTGAACACGAGGCCTGCACCGGCGAACTCGTCGGTGCGCCGAACCAGGGGCTGGCGTGCATGTTCCACATGATGAACGAAGCGCGCATCGGCGTCGGCCTCGCGGCGGCGATGCTGGGACAGGCCGGCTACCGGTTCTCGCTGGACTACGCGAAGAGCCGGCCGCAGGGACGGCCGCTGTCGGCCAAGGATCCAGCCGCACCGCCGGTGATGATCGTCGAGCACACGGACGTCAAGCGCCTGCTGCTGCGACAGAAGGCTTACGTGGAAGGAGGACTCGCACTGTGCCTCTACTGTGCCCGGCTGGTCGACGAACAGGCCGTGACCACCGATCCGGCGGCGCGTGACGACATCGGCCTGCTGCTCGACATCCTCACGCCGATCGCGAAGGCCTGGCCCAGCGAGTTCTGCCTCGAAGCCAACAAGCTCGCGATCCAGGTGCTCGGCGGATACGGCTACACGCGCGACTACCCGGTGGAGCGCCTGTACCGCGACAACCGCCTCAACCCGATCCACGAGGGGACCAACGGCATCCAGGCGCTCGACCTGCTCGGGCGCAAGGTGACGATGCGCAACGGCGCCGCCTTTCGCCTGCTCGTGGCCCGCATCCAGCGGGACATCGCGGCGGCGGACGCTCCCGAACTCGGGGAGTTCGCCTCCGATCTGCGCAACGCGCTGGAGACCGTCGTACAGGTCACGATGCAACTCGCGTCGACCGCCGCCTCCGGCAAGGTCGAGCTTTTTCTGGCCAATGCCACCGCGTATCTGGAAATGCTCGGCCACGTCGTCGTCGCCTGGCTGTGGTTGCAGCAGGCGCGCTGCGCGCAGTCGGCGCTCGCGACCGCGCAAGGCGAGGATGCCTCGTTCTACGAAGGCAAGCTGCGCGCGGCGCGCTACTTCTTCCGTTACGAGCTGCCGCAGGCGGCGCGGCACGCCGATCTGTTGCGGCGCCTGGACGACACCTGCATGACCATGCCGGTCTCCGCGTTCTGAGGACGTGTCGATGCGCGGATCGGTGTGGGCGCTGGTCGTCGTTGCGGGGCTCGGAGGCGGAGCACTGCTCTGGAGCTTTGCGCCGAGCGCCCTGCCGGTGTCGATCGAAGCGCCGCTGACGTTCCCGATCACGGCGCCGCAGCCACCGCCCGCGATGCGGGTGGGGGTTCTGCATGCCGGCCGCATGCTGTCTCGCGGCCTGTTCGCCTATCGCGGTGGCGATGCCGGCGAGCGCGTGTTCGGCATGGACGCCGTCATCGTCGAGCATCCGCGCGGAACCCTGCTGTTCGACGCCGGCTTCGGGCGCCGCGTCCACGAGCACGCGCACACCCTTCCCTGGCTGATGCGCCGGCTGTCGCGCATCGAGGCAGAGACGCCGGTCGTCGACCAGCTTGCGGGTGCGAGCATCGCCATCGAGTCGATCAAGGGCGTCGTGCTCACCCATGCGCATTGGGACCACGTGTCCGGGCTCGACGATCTGCGCGGGGTGCCGGTGTGGATCAACCGGGCCGAACTCGACTTCATCCGCGGCACGGATCCCGCGGCGCGGCTCGCACGCGAACTCGGCGACCTCGACTACCACCTCTACGCCTTCGACGGCCCGCCGTACTGGGGCTTTGCCGCCAGCCACGACGTATTCGGCGACGGCTCCGTCGTGCTGGTACCGGCGGGCGGCCACACGCCGGGTTCGGTGATCGCATTCATCCATGCACCGGACGGACGCAGCTATGCGCTGATCGGCGATCTCGCCTGGCAGCGCGAGGGCGTCGACATCCCGGCGGAACGGCCATGGCTGGCGCGACGCCTCGTCGACGGCGACGAGGCGGGCGTGCGCGAGGTGCTGGTGCGCGTGCACCTGCTGCAGCGTGCGGTGCCGCAGCTCCTCGTCGTGCCGGCCCACGACCGCCGCGTCATGGAGCGCCTGCCGCCAGCGCGGCGTGACGACGCCTAGCGCCGCGGTCATCCGTCCTAGGAGCCTGGGCAGCCGAAACGCGCGCGGCTGCGATTCACCATTGCGGCCATCTTCCGCGCGGCCGCTCGGCCAATAGTCCCTGCCATTGGCCTCGAATCAACGCGAGACCTGTCCCGAAATGGCTTTGCCTCGCCTGCGCGGTTCCTGCCGCCCTGGCTCCTGGGCGACAATGCACCGATGCGTATCGGCCCCCATCTGATCGACCCGCCGCTGGTGCTGGCCCCCATGGCCGGTGTCACCGACCGTCCGTTCCGCCAGCTGTGCCGGCGCCTCGGCGCCGGACTCGCGGTGTCGGAGATGACGACGTCTGACGCAAGCCTCTGGCATACGGACAAGTCGCGGCTGCGGCGCGATCACGCCGGCGAGCCCGGACCGATCTCCGTTCAGATCGCCGGATACGACCCGCAGCAGATGGCCGATGCCGCGCGCTTCAACGTCGATCACGGTGCGCAGATCATCGACATCAACATGGGCTGTCCGGCCAAGAAGGTCTGCCGGGTCGACGCAGGCTCGGCCCTGCTTCGCGACGAGACCCTGGTCGCGCGCATCTGCACGGCGGTGGTCGCCGCGGTCGAGGTTCCGGTGACCCTGAAGATCCGTACCGGTTATTCGGCGGCGCTGCGCAACGGTCTGCGCATTGCCCGGATCGCCGAGGATTGCGGCATCCAGGCCCTGGCCGTCCATGGGCGCACGCGCGACCAGCACTACACCGGCGCCGCCGAGCATGCGACCTGTGCGCTCATCAAGCAGGCCGTGCGTATCCCGGTCATGGTCAACGGCGACGTGGACTCGCCGCAGTCGGCGCTCGAGACGCTGCGAGTCACCGGCGCCGATGCGGTGATGATCGGCCGCGCCGCGCAGGGGCGGCCGTGGCTGTTCCGCGAGCTGGCGCACTATCTGCAGACGGGCACCGTGTTGCCGCCGCCCACGCGGTTCGAGATCCGCCGCTGGCTGCTCGAACACCTCGATGCGCTCTACGGGTTCTACGGCGAGGCACGCGGCGTGCGCGTCGCGCGCAAGCACATTCGCTGGTACTGCCAGGATCATGCGGGGAGCGAGGCCTTCTGGGGGGCGGTCAACGGGCTGACCGACGCCGATGCGCAGCGCGCGGCAGTGGCCGCCTTCCTCGACATGCCCAGCGACCTGCGCGTCGCCTGATCGCGCCGCGCAGCGGCATCCGCGGTCAGCCGCTCGCCGGCGACGCGGCGAACATCTCCAGCCGGTTGCGGCCGGCGCGCTTGGCCTGGTACAGCGCCTGATCGGCTTTCTCGTAGGTCGCCGAGACCGGCTCCAGCTCGGTGACGCAGACCGCACCGATGCTCGCGGTGACGACGCCGTGGGGACTGTCCTCGTTCTCCAGGCCTAGGCTTTCGATCGCCGCCCGCAGACGTTCGAGGCGCTCGACCGCGCCCTCGGGACCGCAGTCGTAAAGGAACAGCACGAACTCCTCGCCGCCGATGCGCGCGGCAATGTCACCGGGGCGTCGGGCAAACGGCTCGATCGTCAGTGCCGCCTCCCGCAGCACGCCGTCGCCGTGCTGGTGTCCGTAGCGGTCGTTGATGCGCTTGAAGTAGTCGAGATCGATGACGGCGACCGCGTAGCCCTTCCGGTCGCGGCGGCCGGCGCGTGTCCAGCGTTCGACGTGGCTTTCGTAGGCGCTGCGGTTGGCCAGTCCGGTGAGAAAGTCGATCTGCGCGCCGACGCGCATCAACTGCAGCAGGGCCCAGTTCTGCCGGCGGGTGCGCTGCGAGAAGACGCTGGAGACGAGCGCCAGGGTGAGCAGCACGGCAATCGTCAGGGTCTCGGTCGGCGAGCGGGGTCCGCTGGCGCTGCTGGCCAGCAGGTCGGAGCCGACCAGGATCAGGGCGTAAAGCAGGTTGAACACCAGACTGCGCAACGCCGGCAGGCGCGCGAGCGCCAGCGCGGCCACGGGAACCGCCACCGAGATCACCGGCGTCACCCGGTAACCCGCCAGATCGGCGTGGTAGCGCAACACCTCGATGGCTGCGGCCTCCAGCAGGAACGCGGCGATGAAGGCGTTCTCGACCATCACGCTGCGCGGCCACAGGAACAGCAGGGCGGTCACGCCCGCGAACACCGGCGACAGGACCAGCACGCTGAGGTAGAGCGTGAGCATGCGCGTGTCCTCGGGGACCCCGAGCATCGCCCAGCTCCATGCCGGCGCCGAGACGAACAGCAGTGCCGTCACCAGGCTGGTGGTGATGCGGGATGCGGCCGCCTGCTCGCGGGAATACGCCTTGAACGCGCCTTCGAGCGGTTCCGGGAATCGCATCAGGCCCAGCTCGCCGCGCGAGACGCGCGCCAGAACCAGCCGGAACTCCGTTACCTGCTGCGCGGAGATGAGCTCCGCCGCCTCCGATTCCCGCAGCCGCAGCCGCGCCAGCAGTGCGCCGATCCGTTTCAGCACCGGACCGGGCAGGGATTCGGGACCGTTCGACCTGTCATGGCGCGCACAGCGGCGGAGAGGAAAGCCATCGCGCGGATCAGCGCGCGAGCGCGGCCTCGATCGCCGCACGCAGCGTCGCGCCGTCCGGCTTCACGTCGCTGCCGAAGGCCTGCACGCTGCGTCCGTCCCTCGCGATCAGGTACTTGTGGAAGTTCCATTTCGGCGATTCGCCGGTGATCTCGATCAGTTCCTTGTAGAGCGGGATCGCGTCGCGGCCGCTGACGTTCGACTTCGTGAACATCGGAAAGCTCACGCCGTAGTTCACCTTGCAGAACTTCGCGATCTCGGCGTCGTCGCCGGGCTCCTGGCCGCCGAACTGGTCGGACGGAAAGCCGAGCACGACCAGCCCCTGGTCGCGGTATCGCTGCCACAGGGCCTCGAGGCCCTCGTACTGGGGCGTGTAGCCGCACCGGCTCGCCGTGTTGACGATGAGCACGGCCTTGCCGGCATGCTCACACAAGGATTCCTCCGGACCGACGAGCCGCTTGGCCGACGTGTCGAGCAGCGGGCTGCCGCAGGCGGCGGCAGCGCCGTACGGCGCCGTCAGCGCTGCGGCGAGCAGAACGGCCATCAGGGCGATGGAGGGTCGCATCACGGGACGGTGCTCCAGGTCCGGGAGGTCGATGGTACGCTGCATCGGCGTGGCGAGGTGTGCGGGTATCATGCCTTGCCATCCTGCACGGCGCGACGACCATGTACGAGCGGGGCTCACACGGGCGTGTCATCGACAGCGACTTCGAGCCGCATCCGCTGTTGCGCGGCGCGCACGCGCAGACCATCGTCCCGACGCTGTTGCGGCCGCCACCGGACCTGGCGCTGCGTCGCGAACGGCTCGAACTGCCCGATGGCGACTTCGTCGATCTGGCTTGGGCCGGCCCTGAACGCGGCCCGCGTCTGGCGGTGCTGGTTCACGGACTCACCGGCGGGTTTCAGTCCAAGTACCTGCGCGGCACTGCCCGCGAACTGATCGCCCGCGACTGGCGGGTGGTGATCCTGCAGTTGCGCGGCGGCGGCGACGAGCCCAACCGGCACCCGCGCTGCTACCACCATGGCGACACCGCCGACCTGCGGTACCTCTGGCGACTGCTGAGGCAGCGCGAGCCGGGTGTGCGGCTGGCCGCCGCCGGCTGGTCGCTCGGCGCCAACGTGTTACTCAAGGCGCTCGGCGAGGAGGGCGATGCGGCGCCGGTCGAGGCCGCCGCCGCCGGCTGCGCGCCGTTTCGTCTGGAGATCTGCGCCGAGAAACTGCGCAGCGGCAGCGCGCGCCTCTACCAGGCGCGGCTGCTGCGCGACCTGAAGGCCATCGTCGCGCGCAAGCACGCCGCGGTACCGGCGCCGGTCGACATGGCCGCGGTGCAGGGCGCGCGCGACTTCTTCGAGTTCGACGATCGCTACACAGCGCCGCTCAACGGATTTCGCGATGCGCGTGACTACTACGCCCGCTGCGAGAGCGCCGGTTTCGTCGGCGCGATCCGCCGGCCCACGCTGATCGTCAACGCCCGCGACGATCCGTTCATGACGCCGGACGTGCTGCCCGCGGCCGAGTCACTGTCGCCCTCCGTCACGCTCGAAGTTTCGCGTCGCGGCGGGCACGTCGGCTTCATCGCGCCAGGGCGTCGCGGGCTACCGTTCTTCTGGCTCGAACGCCGTCTGGCTGCCTACCTCGACGGAAGCGTCGCGGGCTGAAGCGCGCTCGGCGCGCGCTGCCGACCGCCTGTCCGGGCTTCCCCGACCCGCGTCCCGCGCCATGCGAGCCTCATGGTGCAGTCAGCCGCGGGCGTGTGCCCGCTACCGGGGTTTCTCACGTGATTCCGCTGCCTTCGACCTTTCCAGCGCCGACCGATCCGGGCTCCGACGAGAGCGCGGACCGCTGGCGGTTCGCGGTCGAGGCCTCCGGGCTCGGTGTCTGGGACTGGAATGCGCAGTCCGGCGCGGTCTACTACTCGCCGGAGTGGAAGGCGATGCTCGGCTACCGCGAGGCCGATATCGGCGATGGCTTCGAGGAGTGGGAGCGGCGCGTGCATCCGGAAGATCTGGCCGATGCGCGAGCGCAGATTGATGCGCACCTTCTCGGTCACACGCCGATGTACGTCAGCGAGCACCGGCTGCTGTGCCGCGACGGCGCGTACAAGTGGATTCTCGCGCGCGGTCGCGTGATCGACCGCGACGCGCGGGGCGAGCCGCTGCGCGTCGTCGGTACCCATACCGACATCACCGAGCGCAAGCGGACGCTGTCGCGCCTGCACGAGCGCGAGGCACGCTTCTCGGCGGTGTTCAACTCGACGTTCCAGCTCATGGGCGTCGTCGAGCCCGACGGTCGTGTCATCGAAGGCAACGAGACGGCCCTGAACTTCGCCGGGCTGCAGCCGCGGGACATCGCCGGCCGGTTGTTGTGGGAGCTGCCGTATTTCCAGACGTCACCGGAAACCTCGGCACTGGTGCAGGACGCCGTGCACCGCGCGGCCGCGGGCGAGCTGGTGCGTGCGGAGATCGAGGTCCTGGGCGCGGGCGATGCCCGCATGACCGTGGACTTCTCGCTCAAGCCGGTCCGCGACGCGCTGGGCCGGATCATGTCGCTGATTGCCGAGGGGCGCGATGTCTCCGAGCGCAAGCACATCGAGCAGGAGGTGCGCGAACGCGAGCAGCACCTGCGGCTGACGATCGCCGCATCGCCGATCGGACTGGCGCTGGTCGGGCTCGATGGCAGCTGGCTCACCGTCAACGACGCCGTCTGCGAGATCGTCGGCTACGCCAACGACGAGCTGATGCGGATGACCTTCCAGGACATCACGCACCCGGACGATCTCGGCCCGGATCTGGATCTGGTGCAGCGGACGCTCGCCGGCGAGATTCCCGGATACCGATTGTTCAAGCGTTACGTCCACAAGGACGGCAGCTTCGTACCGATCCAGCTCGACGTCACGCTGGTGCGGGATACCTGCGGCAAGCCGCTGCACTTCGTGTCGCACATCCAGGACATCTCCGAGCGACGTCGCTTCGAGACCCTGCTGCAATGGGAGAAGGAACGCTTCAAGGTAGCCCTGGCGTCGATCACCGATGCCGTGCTGATCACCGACACGGCCGGGACGGTGGATTTCGCCAACCCCATTGCCGAACGCCTCTTGGGTCTGCCGCCGGCCGATCTGATCGGGACCGCGCTCGCGGATGCGGTCGATCTGCGCGATGACGTGGGGGACCCGCTCGAGCTCCTGCAGGCGCTGCCGGACCGTCACGCATCGCACACCCAGGGCGTGGCGCAGCTGCGGCGCGGATCGCTGCCGTTGCTGACGCTGGAGTACGCGCTTGCGCCGCTCAAGGATGCCCAGGGTGAGC
Source organism: Sinimarinibacterium flocculans (assembly GCF_003201205.1). GTDB lineage: Bacteria > Pseudomonadota > Gammaproteobacteria > Nevskiales > Nevskiaceae > Solimonas > Solimonas flocculans. The sequence continues at coordinate 298,672 of NZ_QICN01000002.1, read as the reverse complement.
CCATCGGCTTCGTCTTCATGCTGCACGACGTCACGCAGGCGCGGGCCCTCACGCGCGCGCTGGAGCATCAGGCGACGCACGACGCGTTGACCGGGTTGATGAACCGCTCCGGCTTCGAGCAGACGCTCGAGCGCCAGCGGCTGTCGAGCGTACGCCAGCCGCGGCCCTGGTGCCTGCTGTACCTGGATCTCGACCGCTTCAAGATCGTCAACGACACCATCGGACACGACGCCGGTGACGAGTTGCTCCGTGCCCTGGCCGTGCGCCTGCGCGCAATGCTGCGCAGCACCGATACCTTCGCCCGCCTCGGCGGCGACGAGTTCGGCGTCATTCTCGACGAGTGCAACGAGCGCGAGGCCGAGCAGATCGCGGCGAAGCTGATCGATGCGGTGGACCGGTTCCGTTTCCGGCGCGACAAGCAGCAGTTCCAGCTCGGTCTGTCGATCGGCATCGCCGCGCCGCCGACCGAGGTCTACACCGTTGCCGATCTGCTACGCATGGCGGATGCGGCCTGCTACGTGGCCAAGCGGACCGGACGCAATCGCGCCTGCGTCTATCGCGATAACGGCATCGACGGCGTCACGCCGGCGGTCGAGTTCAACGCGGTCAACGCCCTGCAGAGCGCGTTCGACGAGCAGCGTCTGCGGGTCTACGCCCAGAAGATCGTGGATCTGGAGAGCGGCAACGCCGTCGGCATGGAACTGCTGACGCGGCTGGTCGGTGACGACGGCAGCGTGATCCCTCCGGACCGCTTCCTGCCCGTGGCGGAACGCAACGACCTGATCACCCGGCTGGACAGCTGGATGCTGCGCAGCGCCGCGCGCTTGATCGGGCAGAATGGCGGCGGTCTGCCGCGGGACTGGTACGTCACCGTCAATGTCTCCGGGCTGTCGCTGTCGGATCTGCGCTTCCACGGCGTGATCAGCGAGGTGCTGTCCTCGAGCGCCGAGTTGCGCGACCGGATCTGCTTCGAGATCACCGAGTCGGCGGCGCCGTCGAACTGGCACGTGACACTCAAGGGGATCGAGCTCCTCAGGTCCCACGGGTCACGGGTGCTGCTCGACGACTTCGGGTCCGGCTTCACGTCGTTCAACTACCTGCGTCATCTGCAGGTGGACGGCATCAAGATCGCGCAGGACTTCACGTCGTCGGTGAGCGGCGACCCGATCAACGAGCCCGTGGTCTCGATGGTGGCGCAGCTCACGCGCAAGCTGGGCATCCAGGCGATTGCCGAGGGCATCGAGGACGCGTCCACCGCCAGACAGCTGCACGCACGCGGCATCCGCCTGGGCCAGGGCTTCTTCTTTCACCGTCCGCAGCCGGTGGAGGATCTGCTGGTGCCCGCCTAGGGGCGCTCCGGAATCCACTCGCGAAGGAACTCGTCCGCATCGAGCCGCGCGAGGGTCGCGGCCGGCAGGCAGACCATGTCCGCATCGTAGGACACGGCGAGAATCACCCAGCAGCGCTGGTCGTCGTCCCAGCGCATCTCGCAGCTGCGTTCGGCGGCCAGGCGCATGGCCTCGGATTCGAGCATGCCGCCAGTCTACGCTCAGGCCACCGGTGCGCCATCCGGCGGCGCGCCGTCTGGCGCGAGCAGTTGCACGGTGCCGTCCGGCTGCAGCGCGCCGAGGATCAGGAACTGGCTGGTGAAGCCGGCGATGTTCTTCTCGCCGAGATTCAGCGCACCGACGACGCGGCGGCCGATCAGGGCATCGATGGCGTAGTTCGTGACCTGCGCGCTGGTCTGCAGCACCCCCACGACCGGGCCGAAGTCGACCTTGAGCCGGTATGCCGGCTTGCGTGCCTTGGCAAAGGGTTCGGCGGCGATGACCGTGCCGACGCGCAGGTCCACGGCGAAGAAACCGTCGGCACCGCAGACCGCTTTGCGCGGCAGCTTGTCCGGCGCGTACGGCAGGTTCTGGCTGTCGATCTGATGTTGACCCATGGCTTCAGGCTCCCATTGGCTCGACGGTGTCGCACCAGGCGCGGCCGCCGTCGCCCGGGGTCTCCTGCGCCCGCTTGAGCGCGGCATGCACCGACTCGATCAGGCCGGTCTCGCGGAAGCGGATCTCGCGCTGTCCGTCGCCGATGGCGGTGATGCGCGCGATACGCGCGGCGGTTCCCGTGCCGAACGCGCTGCCGAGCGTGCCCTCCGTCCCGGCCTGCGTCAGCGCGGCCAGCGTCAGTACGCGCTCGTGGCAGGCGATGCCGCGCTCGGCGAGCAGCGTCATCACGCAGTCACGCGTGATGCCGGCGAGGATCGTCCCGTCCAGCGGCGGCGTGAACACCTCGTCGCCGATCTGCACGAACAGGTTCATCGTGCCGGCCTCGCCGAGCTGGGTGTGCGTCGCCGCATCGAGCCAGGCGACGTCGTCGTAGCCGCGCTCCTTCGCGCGCAGCAGGCCGCCGATGCCGGCCGCGTAGTTCGCGCCAGTCTTGGCCGCGCCGAGTCCGCCGGGCGCGGCGCGGATCAGCTCGGGCTCGGCCCACAGGCGCACGGATTTGGGCAGCGGATCGCCGCACGGCGTCACGACGATGCTCAGCCGGTGACGCATCGCCGGTCGCAGTCCCAGGCATTCCTCCTCGGCGAACAACGTCGGTCGCAGGTAGAGCGAACCGCGGCCGTGCGGCGGCACGTAGTCGGCATGCACCTGCACGGCGAGCCGGCACAGCTGCAGGATCAGGGCCTGTGGCGGAACCGGCAGGTGCAGGCGTTCGGCGCTGCGCTGCAGGCGCTGCGCGTGCTCGGGCGCGCGGAACAGGTGGATGCCGTCGCTGGCGTCCCGGTAGGCCTTCAGGCCTTCGAATACCGACAGGCCGTACTGCGTGGCGCCACTGGCCACCGGCAGGGGCGATGCGGCGCGCGGCGTCAGGCACGGCGCGCCCCAGCCGCCTTCGGCGCGGTGCTGGCACTCGACGAGATACGGGCCGAGGTACTGGCCGAAGCCGAGCGCTTCGGGCGCCGGCCAGTCCGGGGGAAGCTGCGCGAGCAGCGGCACTTCGGGAGGGAGTTGCATGTCGGGGTGTCTCGGGGTTCGCGGAATTCTGGAAAGGGAAGGTGTCAGCAGATCGCTTCGGTGTTGGCGGCGCCGGCCGGCACCATCGGCAACACCTGCTCGGCCGTGTCGACCGGCGCGCGGATCAGCACCGGGCCCGGCTGACGCAGGGCCTCGCGCAGCCGCGGCAGCGGATCGCGGGTCAGGCCCAGATCGACGGCCGGTATGCCGAAGGCCTCGGCGACCGCGCACAGCGCCGGTGGCCGCTGATACAGGGAGCCGATGAAGCGGCGCTGGTAGAACAGGTTCTGCTGCTGGCGCACGAGGCCCAGCGCGGCGTTGTCGAGCACGACCAGCTTCACGTCGAGCTGCAGGTCGGCCAGGGTGGCCAGCTCCTGCAGGTTCATCAGGATGCTGCCGTCGCCGCAGAAGGCCACGACCGGCGCTTGCGGCGACGCCAGTGCCGCGCCGATCGCCGCCGGCAGGCCGAAGCCCATCGTGCCGAGGCCGCCGGAGGTCAGCCAGCGTTCGGGGCGCGTGAACGGGTAGTGCTGCGCGGCCCACATCTGGTGCTGGCCGACGTCCGTCGTGACGTAGGCGTCGGGACCGACTGCCGCGGCCGTCGCGCGGATCAGCGCCGGTGGCTGCCGCGGATCGTCGACCGGCGCGGTGTCGGCAAACTCGCGCTGCAGCGTGGCGATGCGCGTGCGCCACTGCGGCCGTGTCTGGCGGCGCACCGCGTCGGCGAGCGCGCGCAGTGCGGCGCCGGCATCGGCCTCGATGCCGAGATCGGGGCGCCGCAGCTTGCCGAGTTCGCGTGCATCGATGTCGATGTGGATCACGCGCGCCCGCGGTGCGAAGCGGTCGGCGCGGCCGGTGACGCGATCGTCGAAGCGACTGCCGATCGCGATCAGCAGATCGCATTCGTCGATGGCCTGGTTGGTCGCGCGGGCGCCGTGCTGGCCGAGCATGCCGAGCGCCAGCGGATGACCGTGCGGCAGCGTGCCCAGCGCCATCAGCGTCGTCGTTGCCGGGATGTCGGCGCGCTCGGCCAGCGCGACCGCCGCCGCCTGTGCGCGCGCCTGGGTGACGCCACCACCGAGGTAGAGCACGGGCCGCCGGGCGGCATCGATCATCGCTGCGGCTTCGGCGATGGCCTGCGCATCCGGCGCAGGCGCGCCTTCGCGTGGAGCCACCTCGGGCAGGCGGTCGAGCTTGATGCGCTCGGTCTGCACGTCCTTCGGCACGTCGATCACCACCGGCCCCGGGCGCCCGCTCTCGGCGATGCGGAAGGCTTCCGGGAGCACGTCGACCAGATCCGAAACATCGCGGATCTCGAAGTGGGTCTTGGTGATCGAGTCCACGAGATGGCCGGTGCGGATCTCCTGGAAGGCGTCGGTGCCGATCAGCGGACGCGGCACCTGGCCGCAGATCGCGACCAGCGGCACCGAGTCGGCCTTGGCATCGGCGACCGCGGTCAGCAGGTTGGTGACGCCGGGGCCGGACGTCGCGAGACACACACCGGCGCGACCGCTGGCGCGGGCGCTACCCTGGGCGATGAAACCCGCACCCTGCTCGTGCCGCGCCAGGACGTGGACCAGGCGCGAGTCCGCGAGCGCACGATACAGCGGCAGCAGCGCACCGCCGGGGATGCCGACGACATGCGTCAGCCCCTCGGCTTCGAGGTGGCGGGTGATCAGTTCAGCACCGTTGAGGTCCATGGCGGCTTTCCATCGTGAAAAGCCCGCTGGGTGGAGACCGGAGGTGTTCGCAACGAAAAAACCCCCGCCGGTCCTTGCGCCGGCGGGGGTTGGTGTTCGTACAGCGTCCCCTAAGGCGCGTCGCTGACGGCGACGACCCAAATGGCTACGAGGACGCTGTGCTTGAGCTGGTTCATTGCGTGAATTCGCAAAAATTGCGCGGAGACTAGCGGGGCGGCGATGAACCTGTCAATCGGTCATCGCCGCCGCGCGTGAAAGCCGCCGTGCCGGCCCTGACCGGCCGGCGCAGCGTGTCGCCCGCTCGCGATCAGAACGTGAACAGGGCTTCCAGTGCGATCGTGTCGACATCGCCGGCGGGACCGAAATCGTCCACCCGGTACTCGGCGACGAACAGCAGGTTGTCGCCGGCCTTGTAGCTGGGCGACAGCGTGATCGCGGAGTTCTCGAAGGTAGTGACGCCGGCGTCGTCCTCGACCGTGAAGTCGTGATAGCGGACGGTGAAACCGAACGGCCCGGTGGCGTAGTTGCCCATCACCAGAAAGCCATCCGCTTCACCCGCGTCGCCATAGTCGGCCACGTTGTACTCGCCCGCGAACGTGAAGCCGGCTGCCGAGTAGGACGCCCATGCGTTGATCACGTCCGTATCGGAGTCCTCGTCCGAGATGAAGAACACCTTCGCGGTCAGCCCTTCCACCGGATACACGGCCAGGCCGAGTTCGTAGGCGAAATCCTCGGTCTCCGGCGTGTCGTTGCGGTCCAGCGGATTGAAGGCGCTGGTGACCACAGAGGCCATCACGTCGACGGCGCCGCCGGCGTAGTAGGCCGATACGCCGTTCTGGTAGTACCCGTAGAAGAACGGGGCATAGCCGGTGCCGCTGTACTGGAACAGGCCCGTGGGTTCCTCGGTCTCCCAGCCGCTGTAGCTGAGGAAGCGGCCGGCCTTGACGCTGAACTGCTCGGTGAAGGCCTTGGCGACGAAGGCCTGTTCGACGAAGGTCTCGTCGTCGCTGCCGTCGAAGCCTTCGCCGTACTCGATGTCGACCTGGGCGGAAATGCCGTTCGAGCCCGCGAACATGAAGCTGGTCTCGAACTGGTCGATCCCTGCGCTGTCCGTGCTCTCTCCGCCGTCGGGGCTGCTCGACACATACGACATGTCGAGAAACCCTGTGATGCTGATGCCCGCCCCCAGCTCGATCTCGGCGTGCGCGACCGGAATCGCACCTGCCGCGGCAGCGGCGACCACGCCAGTGATGATCTTCTTCACTTGAACTCTCTCCTGATGAATGAAACGACAGCCGATTGACAGCTCACATCCGCCCCGGGAAGGGACGGCCCCAGTGCAGCAACAGCGCTTGTCCGGCCGGGCTGGTCCTTCATGGCCAGCGTCCGGTCACACCGTGAGGTGCTTGCGCACGATGTCGTCGGTCAGTCCGGCGATCGCGCTGCTGGCGACCAGGCGCCCCTTGTCGAGAATCCGGAACTCGCTGGCGACGCGCCGTGCGAACGGCAGCTTCTGCTCGACGAGCAGCACGGTGAGGCCCTGTTCGCGGTTCAGGCGCAGGATCAGCTCGCCGATGTCGTGGACGATGTTCGGCTGGATGCCTTCGCAGGGCTCGTCGAGAATCAGCAGCTGCGGGTCGAGCAGCAGTGCGCGACCGATCGCGAGCTGCTGCTGCTGTCCGCCGGACAGATCGCCGCCACGGCGCTTCGTCATCTGCCGGAGCACCGGAAAGGTCTCGTAGATGCGGTCGAGCGCGCCGGGCTTCGCGCGACCGGCGAGCAATGAAAGTTTCAGGTTCTCCTCGACCGTGAGTCGCGGAAAAATCTCGCGGCCCTGCGGCACGTAGCCGACGCCCAGCGTCGCGCGCGCCTCGGCGGGGCGCTTGCGCAGGTCGTCCTCGCCGAGCCGGATCTCGCCGGTCGCCGCCGGCAGCAGGCCCATCACGCACTTGAGCAGCGTGGTCTTGCCCATGCCGTTGCGGCCCATCAGGCAGGTGACCGAGCCCCGGGGGATGTCGAGGTCGATGTCCCAGAGAATGTGGGAGCCGCCGTAGAACTGGTTGAGGCCACGGATGCTCAGCATGTGCGACTCGCCTTGGTCACTCACCGAGATACACCTCGACGACCTTGGCGTTGTTCTGCACCTCGTCGAGCGAGCCCTCGGCGAGGACCGAGCCTTCGTGCAGCACCGTCACCTTGCGCGCGATCGAACGCACGAACGCCATGTCGTGCTCGACGACGACCACCGAGTGCTTGCCGGCGAGGCCGAGCAGCAGCTCGGCGGTGCGCTCGGTCTCCTGCGGCGTCATGCCTGCCACCGGTTCGTCGACGAGCAATAGCTGCGGGTCCTGCATCAGCAGCATGCCGATCTCCAGCCACTGCTTCTGGCCGTGCGACAGGCTGCCGGCGCGCGCATCGCGCTGATCCTTGAGGCCGATGGTTTCGAGCACCGACTCGATGCGCTCGATCTGCGCCGGCGTCAGCTTTGCGAAGAGGATGCGCCAGACGCGCTTGTCGCCGGCCATCGCCAGTTCCAGGTTCTCGAACACCGAGTGCTCGGTGAACACGGTCGGCTTCTGGAACTTGCGGCCGATGCCGGCGGCGGCGATCTCGGGTTCGTCGAGCTGCAGCAGGTCGATGGTCTGGCCGAACCACGCGGAACCGGAATCCGGGCGCGTCTTGCCGGTAATCACGTCCATCATCGTCGTCTTGCCGGCGCCGTTCGGGCCGATGATGCAACGCAGCTCGCCGGCGTCGACGTACAGGGTGAGATCGTTCAGCGCGCGGAATCCGTCGAAGGCGACGGTGATGTCCTCTAGGTAGAGGATCACGTTGTGCGAGACGTCGAGGCGTGGCACGCGCGAGCCGCGCGCCATGAACTCGAAGACGTGCTCGCGGTCGGCAAAGGTCTCGAGGGCGGCCGGCAGCTTCATGCGGTCTTCCTCGCACGCGCCAGCAGGCCGACGATGCCCTGCGGCAGGAACAGCGTGACCAGCACGAACAGTGCGCCCAGCGCGTACAGCCAGACTTCCGGGAAGGCGCCGGTGAACCAGGTCTTGGCGTAGTTGACGACCAATGCACCGAGCACCGCGCCGTACAGCGTGCCGCGGCCGCCGACCGCGACCCAGATGACGATCTCGATCGCGTTGATCGGCGCGAACTCGCCGGGATTGATGATGCCGACCTGTGGCACGTACAGCGCGCCGGCGATGCCGGCGAGTACCGCCGAGAAGGTCCACAGCCACAGCTTGTACGACTCGACGCGGTAGCCGATGAAGCGCGCGCGGCCCTCGGCATCGCGGATCGCGCGGATGACGCGGCCGGCGCGCGAGGCGGCGATGGCGCGGCAGGCGACGTAGCCGCCGCCGAGCGCGAACGCCGTGGCGAGGAACAGGCCGATGCGTGTCGCGTCCGCCTGCAGGTCGAAGCCGAGCAGGTCCTTGAAATCGGTCAGGCCGTTGTTGCCGCCGAAGCCCATCTCGTTACGGAAGAAGGCGAGCAGCAGCGCGAAAGTCAGTGCCTGGGTGATGATCGACAGGTACACCCCGGTCACGCGCGAGCGGAACGCGAACCAGCCGAAGACGTAGGCGAGCGCACCGGGCGCGAGCACCACCATCAGCATCGCGAACCAGAACATGTCGAAGCCGTGCCAGTACCACGGCAGCTCGGACCAGTTCAGGAACACCATGAAGTCCGGCAGCACCGGATCGCCGTAGACGCCGCGCGTCCCGATCTGTCGCATCAGGTACATGCCCATCGCGTAGCCGCCGAGCGCGAAGAACGCGGTGTGGCCCAGGCTGAGAATCCCGCAGTAGCCCCAGACCAGATCGACCGCGATCGCCAGCAGCGCGTAGCACAGGTACTTGCCGAGCAGCGTGACGGTGTAGGTCGACACGTGCAGCGCCGAGTCGGCCGGGACCGCGAGGTTCAGGAGGGGGACGAGAATCGCCGTGACGATCAGCACGCCCAGAAACACCTGGCTGCCGCGTTCGGTGAGCAGGGTCTTCAGCAGCGGCGTGTGCATCAGTGGCCCTCCGCCGCGCGGCCCTTGTGCGGGAACAGCCCGCGCGGACGCCGCTGGATGAACAGGATCAGGAAGACCAGCACGAGGATCTTCGCCATCACCGCGCCCGACCAGGGTTCGAGCAGCTTGTTGACGACACCCAGCGACATGCCGCCGATCAGCGTGCCCCAGAGATTGCCGACGCCGCCGAAGACCACGACCATGAACGAGTCGACGATGTAGCTCTGCCCCAGGTTCGGCCCGACGTTGGTGAGCTGCGACAGCGCAACGCCGGCCACACCGGCGACGCCGGCGCCGAGGCCGAACGTCATCGCGTCGACGCGGGCGCTGCGCACGCCCAGCGCCCGCGCCATCTCGCGGTTCTGCGAGACCGCGCGCACCTTCAGGCCCAGCGAGGTCTTGTTGAGCACGAGCTGCAGCAGCGCGAACACGAGCAGTGCGAAGATGACGATGTACAGGCGGTTCCAGGTCAGCGAGAAGACTTCGTTGATCTGCCACGAGCCGCTCATGAATTCCGGCGTGGCCACCGAGCGGTTTAGCGGCGAGAAGATCGAGCGCACCGCCTGCTGCAGGATCAGCGACAGGCCGAAGGTCGCGAGCAGGGTCTCCAGTGGGCGGCCGTAGAGAAAGCGCACGATGCCGCGTTCGATGCCGACGCCGACCAGGCCCGAGACGAGAAAGGCCGCCGGCACTGCCAGCAGCACGGCCAGCGTCGTGTGCTGCGGCAGCAGCAACTGCATGACGTAGGCGGTGTAGGCGCCGATCATCATCAGCTCGCCGTGCGCCATGTTGATTACGCCCATGACGCCGAAGGTGATGGCGAGGCCGATCGCGGCGAGCACGAGCACGGAGCCCAGCGACAGGCCGAAGAACAGGGTCTCGACACCGCCGTAGAAGCGGCGCCACTGGTCGATATGACGCAGGCCCGACAAGGCGGCGTCCCGCACCCGCGCGTCCGGCTCATCACGTTCGAGCGTCTTGAGGCGGTTGTAGACCGCGGTGCCGAGTTCGCCCTCAAGCGTGCCGACGGCCGCCAGCCGCACCTCGGCATCGGGCGAGGACAGGTCGGCGAGCGCGAGGCCGACTTCGAGGGCGCGGCGCACGCGCGCGCTGTCCTCGACCCCGAGCCGCGTGCGCAGTGCGCTCACCGTGGTGGCGTCGAGTTCGCGCAGCATCTCGTCGACGGCAGCGAGGCGCACGCCGGCATCGGCGTCGTCGAGGTCGAAGAGGGCGATGGCGCCCTTGAGTTTCTTGCGCAGGCGGTTGTTGGTGCCGATCTTGCGCAGCGCCGATGACTTCGCCGTACCGGCGGCACTGGCGTCGACCGGATCGACGAGTGCGACGCCGTCGTCGGCGTCCTCGGTGATGAAGACCTTGCCGTCGGACTTGCGCGACGCCAGACGGCCGTCGAGGAAGGCGGCGAGCAGCATACGCGTCTGCGGATGACGCGCTTCGAGCAGCGCATCGACGATGCGCTCCTTCTCGCCGAAGCCTGCCGTGGCGAGTTGCGCCACCTGCTCCGCATGGTGCGTGTCGCCCGGCGCCTGCGCGGCGGCGACCTGCAGACCGGAAGCGAGCAGCAGCGCCCAGCACCAGAGCATCAGGTGCGCGACGGTGCGGCCGGGCGGGCGATGGAGGCGAGCGGTCATGGTGTGGGTTGGGGCTGGAGAAAAGGGGCCGGCGCCGCGAAGAGCGTGTCGCAACGCCGGCCGAGTTCCCTACTTCTCAGAGGTCCCGTCTTTGACGGCCGGGATCAGTAGTTCTGACCCGAGCACTTCTTGGTCTTGGTGTTGTAGTTGCCGCACTTGAGCGTGACCCAGTCGGCCTCGATGTCCTTGGAACCGTCGAGGAAATCCGACCAGGCGTCTCCCGGCACTTCGCCTTCCGTCTGCCAGACCACGTCGAGCTGACCGTCGTCGCGGATCTCGCCGATGAACACCGGCTTGGTCAGGTGGTGGTTGGCCAGCATCTTCGCGGTGCCGCCGGTGAGGTTCGGCACTTCGAGGCCGATGATGGCGTCGCTGACCTTGTCGACCTCGGTGGTCTTGGCCTTCTCGACCGCCTTGGCCCAGAGGTTGAAGCCGATCACCGTCGCTTCCATCGGATCGTTGAAGGTGCGCTCGTCGTTCTTGATGAACGCGTGCCAGTTCGCGATCGCCGCCTCGTTGGCCGGCGTGTCGATGGACATGAAGTAGTTCCACGCGGCGAGGTGGCCGACCAGCGGGCCGGTGTCGAGACCGGCCAGCTCTTCCTCACCGACCGAGAACGCGACCACCGGGATGTCCTCGGCGGAGATCTGCTGGTTGGCGAGTTCCTTGTAGAACGGCACGTTGGCGTCGCCGTTGATCGTCGAGACCACCGCGGTCTTCTTGCCGGCGCTGCCGAACTTCTTGATGTCGGAGACGATCGACTGCCAGTCGGAATGTCCGAACGGCGTGTAGTTGATCATGATGTCGTCCGCGGCCACGCCCTTGGCCTTGAGGTAGGCCTCGAGGATCTTGTTGGTCGTGCGCGGGTAGACGTAGTCGGTGCCGGCGAGCACCCAGCGCTCGACTTCCAGATCGTTCATCAGGTAGTCGACGGCCGGGATCGCCTGCTGGTTCGGTGCGGCGCCGGTGTAGAACACGTTCTTGGACGATTCCTCGCCCTCGTACTGCACCGGGTAGAACAGCAGGCCGTTGAGCTCCTCGAACACCGGCAGCACGCTCTTGCGCGACACCGAGGTCCAGCAGCCGAAGACGACGTCGACCTTGTCCTTGGCGAGCAGCTCGCGCGCCTTCTCGGCGAACAGCGGCCAGTTCGATGCCGGGTCGACGACGACGGCCTCGAGCTTCTTGCCGAGCAGGCCGCCCTTCTTGTTCTGCTCGTCGACCATCATCAGGACGGTGTCCTTCAGCGTGGTCTCCGAGATCGCCATCGTGCCGGACAGCGAGTGCAGTACGCCGACCTTGATGGTGTCGGCGGCCTGTACCGCGAAGCTGGCGGCGCCGAGCGCGACCCCCGTCAGTAGCCCCGCCAGATGCGGTCTGAGTTTCACGATTGCCATTCACACTCTCCGTAGTTCTCGGTGCTGCTCACCCGTGGACCGGCACGGAATTCCCTGCCGGCAGAAAGCCGCTCGGACGCGCAGGCTTGCGGCCTTCGGCACGGTCCGTGCTTCAAAGTGGTGCACATGGCCACCGTCCCCGAACCCGCTGACGCCCCCGACTCCCGAATCAGGCTAGGGACGCGGAGGGGCTGCGCCCATGGGGTGATTGGCGTAAGGGGGTGGGGTGTTTGACGTAGGTGCAAAGCCGGCGACGGCGCGCAAGATGCGCGGCGTGCACACCGAACGCAGCGAGGCGGCGGTGCTGCGCGCGGGCGCGCCGCCGCGGCAGCGCATCCTGCGCGAGCGCCGCCAGTACAACAAATGGGTCGCCAGCCAGACGCTGGAGGACTACGCGCTGCGCTACACCGCGGAGCGCGCGCGCAAGTATTCGGCCGCGCGGGTCGCGCACACCGCCTACGGCGCGATCTCGTTTCTCGCCTGCGAGGCGATCGGCGGGGCGCTGACCCTCGCCTACGGCTTCGCCAACGCGGCGACGGCGATCGTCGTCGTCTGCGCGCTGATGTTCCTGATCGGCATGCCGATCGCGCGCTACGCCGCCCGCTACGGGCTCGACGTGGACCTGCTCACGCGTGGCGCAGGCTTCGGCTACATGGGGTCGACGATCACCTCGCTGATCTACGCCTCGTTCACCTTCCTGCTGCTGGCGATCGAGGCCAGCATCATGTCCGGCGTGCTCGAACTGGTCTTCGGCATCCCGCTGTGGGCCGGGCACATCCTCAGCTCGCTGATCGTGATTCCGGTCGCGATCTACGGCATCCGCATGATCAGCCGCGTGCAACTGGCGACGCAGCCGGTGTGGCTGCTGCTGCAGGTCGTGGCGCTGGGCTTCCTGCTGACCGCCGACGGCGAGACCATCAAGGGCTGGACGAGCTTTGCCGGCCGCAGCGGCGACGCCGGCGGCGGACTCGACCCGGTGCTGTTCGCGATCTGCGCCTCGACGCTGCTGTCGCTGCTGCCGCAGATCGGCGAGCAGGCCGATTACCTGCGCTTCCTTCCGGACCGCGAGCGCATCGGTCGCGTGCGCTGGTGGACGGCCATGATCACCAGCGGGCCGGGCTGGGTGTTCATGGGCGGCCTCAAGCTGCTCGCCGGCTCCTTCCTCGCGTACTTCGCGCTCAGCGTCGGCGTGCCGGAAGCGCGCGCCGCCGATCCCTCGCAGATGTTCTTCGTCGCCTTCGGCGAGACCTTCGGTTCACCGACGGTGGCGCTTGCCCTGACCGCGGTGTTCGTCATCGTCTGCCAGCTCAAGATCAACGTCACCAACGCCTACGCCGGCTCGATCGCCTGGTCGAACTTCTTCTCGCGGCTCACGCATGCGCATCCGGGCCGCGTGGTCTGGCTGGTGTTCAACGTGCTGCTGGCACTGCTGCTGATGGAGGTCGGCATCCTGCGCGTGATCGAAGGCGTGCTGATGCTCTACGCGAACTTCGCCGTCGCCTGGATCGGCGCGCTGACCGCGGACCTGGTCATCAACAAGCGCGTCGGCTGGTCGCCGCCGGCCATCGAGTTCAAGCGCGCGCACCTGTACGACATCAATCCGGTCGGCGTCGGCGCGATGCTCGGTTCGGTGATCGTGTCCACCGCGGCCTTCGTCGGCGCGCTGGGGACGATGGCGCAGGCGCTGTCGCCGTTCCTCGGCTTCGGCGTGGCCTTTGCGCTCGCGCCGCTGATCGCCTGGCAGACGCAGGGGCGCTGGTACATCGCGCGCCGCTCCGGAGACCTCGACCAGGCGCCGGAGATCCGCTGCGTGATCTGCGAGAACGTCTTCGAACGCAGCGACATGGCCCTGTGCCCGGCCTACGCCGGACCGATCTGCTCGCTGTGCTGCACGCTCGAGGCGCGCTGCCACGACATCTGCAAGCAGGACAGCCGTTTCGGCCAGCAGCTCGGCGCGATGCTGCGGCGCCTGCTGCCGCAACGCGTCGCCGACGCCGTGCATCCGAGCACCGGCCACTTCGTCGGCATCTTCGTGCTGCTGAACCTGGTGATCGGCTTTCTGCTGACGGTGATCTACCTGCAGTACGTCGGTGCGGCGCCGGCGCATGCGGAGGCCGTGCGCAATGTGCTGACCGTGGTGTTCTTCGCGCTGCTGATCGTCTCTGGCGTTTCGGCCTGGCTGCTCGTGCTGGCGCAGCACAGCCGCCACGCCGCCGAGCAGGAAACGCAGCGGCAGACGGCGATGCTGATGCAGGAGATCGAGGCGCACGAACGCACCGATGCCGAGCTGCAGAAGGCCAAGGAGCTCGCGGAGGGCGCCAACGAGGCGAAGAGCCGTTATCTGGTCGGTATCAGCCACGAGATCCGCTCGCCGCTGAACGCGATCCTCGGCTATGCGCAGTTGCTCGAACGCGGCACCGCGCGTCCGGAGAAGGCGATCCAGGTGATCCGCCGCAGCGCCTCGCACCTGTCGAATCTCGTCGACGGCCTGCTCGACATCTCCAAGATCGAGAGCGGCCTGCTGCGCCTGTCGCGCGACAAGGTCGCGCTGCCGGAATTCCTCGACCAGATCGCCGACATGTTCCGCGTGCAGGCGGCGGCCAAGTCCATCGAGTTCCGCTACGAGCGGCCCGCGCAGTTGCCGGCCTGCGTGCACGCCGACCAGAAGCGCCTGCGCCAGATCCTGATCAACCTGCTGTCGAACGCGGTGAAGTACACGCAGCAGGGGCACGTCTGCTTCACGGTGCGCTACCCGAGCAGCCAGGTCGCGGAGATCGAGATCAGCGACTCCGGCATCGGCATCCGCCAGGACGATCTCGAGGCGATCTTCAAGCCCTTCGAGCGCGGCGGCATGCCCGGCGTGCAGGCGGTGCCCGGCGTCGGCCTGGGCCTGACGATCACCAAGGTTCTGGTGCAGATCATGGGCGGCGAGATCGCCGTGCGCAGCACGCCGGGCCAGGGCAGCACCTTCAGCCTGCGCCTGTATCTGTCGCGGGCCACCGGAGCCGGGACGGCCGAGGATGCACAGCGGCGCATCATCGGCTATCTCGGCCCACGCGTGACCGTGCTGATGGCGGACGACGACGCCGCCCACCGTGGCCTGGTCGAGAGCATCCTGCGGCCGCTCGGCTTCAATCTGTACGCCGCCGCCGACGGCCTCGGCTGTCTCGATCTCGCCGGCGAATGCCGGCCGCAGCTGGTGATGCTCGACATCGCGATGCCCGGCATGAGCGGCTGGGAGGTTGCGGCGGCGCTGCGCGCGCTCGAACCGCCGCAGCCGAAGATCATGATGGTCTCCGCCAACGCCCACGACTACAGCCGCGGCGGCGAGCGCAATGCGCCGCACGACGCCTTCCTGGTCAAGCCGATCGACATCGACGGCATGCTCGAATGCATCGGGCGGCTGCTGAAGCTGCGCTGGGTCTACGAAGGCGAATCGCTGCCGGCCGCGGCGCCGGAAGCCTTGTCCGGCGACGAACGGCCGCCGGCAGATGCCCAGCCCTATGTCGACGAGCTGCTGCAGCTCGGGCGCATCGGCCACGTGCGCGGCATCGAGGCCAAGCTGCGCGAGATGGAAGCGGCCATCCCCGAGAGCCGCGCCTTCGCCGCGCGGCTACAGCAGCTCGTCGCCGGCTTCGACCTCAAGGGCTATGTCGGACTGCTCGACGGCCTGCAGGGCGACCCGCAGCCGGTGGAGCGCAGCGATGGCTGAGGCGGCGCGTCGCGACATCGTGCTCGTCGTCGACGACACGCCGGGCAACCTGAGCTTCCTGACCGATACGCTCGATCACGCGGGCGTCACCGTGCTGGTCGCGACCGATGGCACCAGCGCGCTGTCGCTGGTCGACCAGATCACGCCGGACCTGATCCTGATGGACGCGGTGATGCCGGGGCTCGACGGCTTCGAGACCTGTCGCCGGCTCAAGCAGGACAAGCAGCTCACGCACGTGCCGGTGATCTTCATGACCGGCCTGTCCGAGAGCTGGCACGTGGTCAAGGGACTCGAAGCCGGCGGCGTCGACTACGTGACCAAGCCCATCGTCGTCGACGAGCTGCTGGCGCGCATCCGCGTGCACCTGGCGAATGCGCGCATCGCCCAGGGTTCCCGTGCGGCACTCGATGCGACCGGGCGCTACCTGCTGTCGACTGATCGCGAAGGTCGCCTGCAGTGGTGCACGCCGCGCGCAGCGACGCTGCTGACCGAGCTGTTCGGGGGTACCGGTGCACAGGCCTTGCCGGCCGATGTGACCACGCGCCTCGCACGCCTGCGCGAAGGCGGCGCCGATGCGCCGTCGGCGAGTTTCGTCGAGATCGGCGCCCGGCGCCTCGAATTGTCCTTCGTCGGCTCCACCGGGCCGGCGGAGTTCCTGTACCGGCTTGCGGATGTCAGTCCGGGGCGCGAGGAGCGCGTGCTGCAGGACGCGTTCTCGCTGACCGGGCGCGAGGCCGATGTGCTGGTGTGGATCAGCCGCGGCAAATCCAACCGCGAGATCAGCGAGATCCTTGGCATCAGCCACCGCACCGTGAACAAGCATCTGGAGCAGGTGTTCGAGAAGCTCGGTGTCGAGAACCGTGCGGCGGCGACGGCGCGCGCCGTTCGCGTCGCGAACCCATGAAGGAGTGACCCCGATGAAGTGTGTGGAGAACGTGGCTGCAGGTCTGCTTGGCATGGCCGCTGCGGGCAGCGCGCTGGCACATCCCGGGCATGGCGAAGCCGGCCTGCATGGCGGCTTCCTGCATGCCTGGCTCGGCTGGGAACCGGCGCTGGCGCTGCTGGTCGCCGTCGTGCTGGCGTGGCGCTGGTTCCGGCGCCGCTGATGCAGGCCTTGCCGCAGGCGGCACTGCCACTGGCCATGCGGCCGCCGTGGCGCGCGCGCCTCGATCTCGCGGTAGCCGAGTCGCGTGGGCGAAGCGTGCTGCGTGCGTGCCGGCACGACGGCCCGCTGCGCGTGCAGAAGGTGCTGTATCCGGACGGGCCGGCACTCGCGCAACTGATCCTGCTGCATCCGCCCGGCGGCATCGCCGGCGGCGACGAGCTGCAGATCGAGGCCGGGATCGGCGCGGATGCACACGCGCTGCTGACCACGCCCGGTGCGGGCAAGTGGTACCGGTCGATCGGCCGCGTTGCGCGCCAGTCCGTGCATCTGCATGTCAGCGATGGCGCCACGCTCGACTGGCTGCCGCAGGAAAGCATCGTCTTCGACGGCGCCCTCGTGGAACAGCAGGTGCGCGTCGACTGCGCGCCGGGTGCGCGCTGCTGCGGCTGGGACATTGCCGTGCTCGGTCGCCGCGCCCGCGGCGAGCGCTTCTCGCGCGGACGCTGGTCGCAGCGCATCGAACTGTTTCGCGAACAGCGTCTGCTCTGGTCCGAACAGGCGCGCGTCTACGGCGGCGACGCCCTGCTCGACTCAGTGGTTGGCTGGAACGGGCTGCACGTCAGCGGCCTGATGTGGTGGGTCGGCGATTCGATCGACGAAGCGCTGCTCGATGCGGTGCGCACGCTGCCGGCGGCGGGCCTCCACTACGGCGTCACCTCCCCGCAACCCGGGCTGCTGCTGCTGCGCGCACTCGGCGCCTCGGCCGAGCGGCTGCGCGCGCTGTTCACCGCCGTCTGGCTGTTGCTGCGATCTCCATTGTTCGGCCACGCGGCCTTGCCGCCGCGCATCTGGAGCACCTGATGGAACTCACGCCCCGAGAGAAGGACAAGCTGCTGATCTTCACTGCCGCGCTGCTGGCCGAGCGGCGCAAGGCGCGCGGCCTCAAGCTCAATCACCCGGAAGCCGTCGCGCTGATTACGGCCGGCATCCTCGAAGGCGCGCGCGACGGGCGCAGCGTCGCCGAGCTGATGAGCCACGGCCGCACGCTGCTGAGCCGCGACGAGGTCATGGATGGTGTGCCGGAGATGATTCCGGATATCCAGGTCGAGGCCACGTTTCCCGACGGCACCAAGCTGGTGACCGTCCACGATCCGATTGCATGAGGAGCGCCGCGATGATTCCCGGTGAACTGCTGCCCGAGCCCGGCGAGCTGGAACTCAACGTCGGACGTGACACGTTGACGCTGACCGTGACCAACACCGGCGACCGGCCGGTGCAGGTCGGCTCGCACTATCACTTCTTCGAGACCAACGAGGCGCTGGACTTCGATCGCGCGTCCGCGCGCGGCTTCCGGCTCAACATTGCCGCCGGCACCGCGGTGCGCTTCGAGCCGGGGCAGGAGCGCACGGTCGAGCTGGTCGCGCTCGCCGGCGACCGCATCGTCTACGGCTTCAACGCGAAAGTGTCCGGACCGCTGGGGAGCTGAGCCATGTCACTGAAGATTTCGCGCCAGGCCTATGCCGAGATGTTCGGCCCGACCGTCGGCGATCGCATCCGCCTCGCCGACACCGATCTCGTCGCGCAGGTCGAGAAGGACTTCACGATCTACGGCGAGGAGGTGAAGTTCGGCGGCGGCAAGGTGATCCGCGACGGCATGGGGCAGTCGCAGCGCATGAGCGCCGACTGCATGGACACGGTGATCACCAATGCGCTGATCATCGATCACTGGGGCATCGTCAAGGCCGACATCGGGCTGAAGAACGCCCGCATCGCGGCGATCGGCAAGGCCGGCAATCCGGACATCCAGCCGGGCGTGACCATCGTCATCGGCCCGGCAACCGAGATCATCGCCGGCGAGGGCATGATCGTCACCGCCGGCGGCATCGACAGCCACATCCACTTCATCTGCCCGCAGCAGATCGACGAGGCGCTCAACTCCGGCATTACGACCATGCTCGGCGGCGGCACCGGCCCAGCCACCGGCACCTTCGCGACCACGGTGACGCCGGGTCCGTGGCACATGGAGCGCATGCTGCAGGCCGCGGATGCCTACCCGATGAACCTCGGCTTCCTCGGCAAGGGCAACGCCAGCCGGCCCGATCCGCTGCGCGAGCAGATCGCCGCGGGCGCCATCGGCCTGAAGCTGCACGAGGACTGGGGCACGACGCCGGCGGCGATCGACTGCTGCCTGGGTGTGGCCGACGAGACCGACACCCAGGTCGCGATCCACACCGACACGCTCAACGAATCCGGCTTCGTCGAGGCGACGGTCGCGGCGTTCAAGGGTCGCACCATCCACACCTATCACACCGAGGGTGCCGGCGGCGGGCATGCGCCGGACATCATCAAGGTCTGCGGCGAGTCCAACGTGCTGCCGTCGTCGACCAATCCGACGCGCCCGTACACGGTGAACACGCTCGACGAGCATCTGGACATGCTCATGGTTTGCCATCACCTCGATGCCTCGATCGCCGAGGACGTGGCCTTCGCCGAGTCGCGCATCCGCAAGGAGACGATCGCCGCCGAGGATATCCTGCACGACCTCGGCGCATTCTCGATGATCTCCTCGGACTCGCAGGCCATGGGGCGCGTCGGCGAGGTCGTGCTGCGCACCTGGCAGACCGCGCACAAGATGAAGCAGCAGTTCGGCGCGCTGGCCAGCGATCCGTCGCGTCACGACAACGCCCGCATCAAGCGCTACATCGCCAAGTACACGATCAACCCGGCGCTCACGCACGGCATCGCCCACGAGGTCGGTTCGGTGGAGGTCGGCAAGTGGGCGGATCTGGTGTTGTGGAAGCCGGCCTTCTTCGGCGTGAAGCCTTTCCTCGTGCTCAAGGGCGGCATGATCGTCACCGCGGCGATGGGCGATCCCAACGCCTCGATCCCGACGCCGCAGCCGGTGCACTTCCGCCCGATGTTCGGCGCGCATGGCGGTGCGCTGGCCAGGACCTCGCTGAGCTTCGTCTCGCAGGCGGCGCTCGATGCCGGCATCGGCGAGCGCTACGGCATCGCCAAGCCGCTGGCGGCGGTGCGCGGCTGCCGCACGGTGAGCAAGGCGTCGATGATCCACAACGACTACCGCCCGCAGATCAGCGTCGATCCCGAGACCTACGAGGTCATTGCCGACGGCCGCTCGCTGTACTGCGAACCGGCGAGCGAGCTGCCGATGGCGCAGCGCTACTTCCTGTTCTGACGCGCCGATGCTCCGACTGACGACCGTGGCCGATGCGCGCGACGTGCGCTGCGCGCCGCGCGAACTGGTGCTGAGCTTCGCCGAACGGTCGCGCAGCCGGTTGCGCAGCGTGCTCGACGACGGCACGGACGTGGGGGTGCTGCTGCCGCGCGGCACGGTGCTGCGCGGCGGTGACCTGCTGCGCGCCGAGACCGGCGAGGTCGTGCGCGTACGCGCGGCGATCGAGCCGCTGTACCGCGTGACCGCGCGCGAGGACGACGCCGATCCGCGGTTCTCCCTGCTGCGCGCTGCCTATCACCTCGGCAACCGGCACGTGCCGCTGATGCTGGCGCCGCAGGCGCTGCATCTGGAGCAGGACCCGGTGCTGCGCGAGATGCTGCAGCGGCTCGGCCTGATCGTCGCCGAATGCGTGGCGCCGTTCGAGCCCGAATCCGGCGCCTACGGCGGCGGCCATCGTCATGACCACGATGCGCAGGGCGGCTCGCTCGGCGAGCAGCTCTCGCGCGAGGCGCACGCGCGGCGCGCGGTCGATCTGTCGACCTTGCAGTTCCATCGCTGATGAGCGCGAGTGTGACCGGCGATCTGGGCGCGCTGCTGCAGCTGTCGAGTCCGGCGCTGCCCGTCGGCGCCTACAGCTATTCGCAGGGGCTCGAAGCCGCGATCGAGCATGGACTGGTCCGCGATGCCGCGACGGCGCAGGTCTGGATCGGTGACGCGCTGCGCCTGGTGCTCGGCCGTTACGAGGCGCCGGTCTGGTGGCGGCTGCGCAGTGCCTGGGACGCGAACGACCCCGCGCGCTTTGCCCGGTGGAACGAAGCCTTCCTCGCGACGCGCGAGACCCGCGAGTCGCGTGCCGAGACGCTGCAGATGGGCTACTCGCTGCAGCAGCTGCTGAAGTCGCTCGATGACGAAGGCGCAGCCGAAATGCCGGAGCTGTCGTATCCGGCCGCGCACGCGCGCGCCAGCGCGCTCTGGCGCATCGCCCCGACGGCAGCGCTGTACGGCTATCTCTACGGCTGGGCCGAGAACCAGGTGATGGCGGCGCTCAAGGCGGTACCGCTCGGCCAGGTCGCCGGCCAGAAACTGCTGATCGCGCTGCGGCCGGTCGTCGGCGAGGTCGTGCAGGCGGCGATGCACCGCAGCGACGACGAACTGTCCACGCAGGCGCCGATGCTCGGCATTCTCGGCAGCCGTCATGAAACCCAGTATTCCCGACTGTTCAGGAGTTGAATCGTGAGCGCCCAAGCTTCGAACCCATTGCGAGTTGGCGTCGGCGGTCCTGTCGGTTCCGGCAAGACCACGCTGGTCGAGGTCCTGTGCAAGCGCATGCGCGAGCAGCATCGGCTCGCGGTCGTGACCAACGACATCTACACCCGCGAGGACGAGCGCCTGCTCGTGGCGGCCGGCGCGCTCGCACCCGACCGCATCATGGGTGTCGAGACCGGCGGCTGCCCGCACACGGCGATCCGCGAGGACGCGTCGATCAACCTCGAAGCCGTGGCGCGCATGTCGGCGCGCTTTCCCGACCTAGAACTGATCTTCATCGAATCCGGCGGCGACAATCTCGCGGCGACCTTCAGTCCCGAGCTGTCCGACCTGACGATCTACGTGATCGACGTCGCCGGCGGCGAGAAGATTCCGCGCAAGGGCGGGCCGGGCATCACCAAGGCGGATTTGCTGGTCATCAACAAGACGGATCTTGCCCCCCACGTCGGCGCCAACCTGGAGGTCATGGCGCACGACGCCGCACGCATGCGCGGTGCGCTGCCCTTCGTCATGACCAACCTCAAGACCGGGCAGGGGGTCGACGACATCATCGCCTTCATCGTCGACCGCGGCATGCTCGCTACCGGGGCTGCCGGCGCGGCGTCAATGTGAATTCACGCCAGCCGGTGGCGCGATTCGATTGATGTGATTCTCCCCCTCGCATCCCGTCGGCGGCGCTGCTAGTTTTCGGGCAGGGCAGTCCGGGGGAGTGTCGTTCGGGTCGCGGATCTTTACAAGCTGTTCAGGCGTTTGCTTGCCGCCTCGGAGACGACCGTTTCCGAGGACGAGCGCGAGCTGCGGATGCCGGATGCCACGAAGGTGATCCGGGCTGCGCAGGAGCGCAAGAAGGCGCCGCCCAGCGCCGGCCGGCTGGCGCTGCTGCTGCAGCGCATCGCCACCGATTCCGCGGTGCTGGCCGGTGCCCAGGTGGACGAGCTGGCGACGGCGCTCAAGGTGTTCGACGGCCCGATCGCCGATCCGGTGGCGCTGGCGCGACGTTCGTCCGACGCCCTCGTCAACGCGCTGATCACGGCGCGCCTCGCCCTGATGCTGAGCTTCCCCGCGCGCTGGTTCGTCTCGGCCTCGCAGGGCGAGCACCTGCCGCGCCGCGTCTGGCTGCGCGTCGGCCCGCATCCCGATCGCATCCGGCTGCCGGCGGATGGCGGCGAACTGCTCAATGGCATCCGCTCGGGACACTATTCGCGTTCGGCCGTGCGTGCGCTGGCCTATGTGCTCGGCGTCAGCGCGCCGCGCACGCTGCTCGAGTTCGAGGGGGTTCATGCCGGCCGGGGCGGCGACGCCGAAGGCGCGCTGGCCCAGATCGCCGGCCGCGCCGCGGCCGTGATCGAGCTGTTTGCCAGCTACCGTCTCGGTGACGGTGTCTACGCGGTGCTCGACGTCAAGCCGTACCGCGGCCTGCAGGCGCGCGACGCGGAAGACGACGAGCCGGAAGTCCCGGTCGAGGCGCCGGTAGGGGTGCCGGAGGCGTCCCGTCGCGTGGAGCTGCTTTCGCGTCACCGCGACGTCGCCTGAGGCGGCGCCGGTACACTAGCTCGCCGGCGGCGGAAACCTCGCTTCACCCAGTCGGCACGCCACCGCCGGCTTGAGCCGGTCCATGCGATAGCCGTTGAACAGCACGCCGGGGAGGCTGCGGTCGAGATCGCTGGTACCCATCAGCCAGTCGGCGAACGGCGGCGTCAGGTTGAGATTCACGTCGGCCATCAGCGCCTGATGGTGATGGACCCAGTGATTGCGTCGCAGGGTGTTTACCAGCGGGAGCCGCGCGAGCAGCGGGTGCTCCGGCAGGTGGGCCGCGGTGTGCAGAACCTCGTAGAGCAGGTAGTGCGCCATGCCGCCGACCATCCAGGTCCAGCCGGCGTCGGCGCCGAAGACCAGCGCCCACAGCCCGCCGAACAGTGCGTGGATCAGTGCGATACCGAGCACGGCGTACGGCGGGAACAGGATGATCCGGTACTCGCGCTGCGAGTCCACGGTCATGCGCGCCTCGGTGAAGTAGTTGTGGTGCTCGACGGTGTGCCGGTGCCACAGCGCCCTGAGCGCATCGATGCGCCGGTGCAGGGCGTTCTTGTGCAACCACCACTCGCCGAGATTGGCGACGAGCAGGGCCGGGATCACGCTGAGCCAGGCCCAGCCGCCGTTCTCGGCACGGCTTGCGCACCAGGCGATGAAGACGGCGCCGAAGCCGAAGATCCAGGTACCGTGCAGCCAGCCGTTGTACAGCGGCGAGATCTTTGCCTGATACGCGGCGCGGAACTGCTGCAGGCGGTCTTCCATCGCTCCTCGGGTCGCACGAGGCCGCCTGCGGGAACTTATGCGGTGGCCTTCTTCTGGATGAACTCGATCTTATACCCGTCCGGATCCTCGACGAAGGCGATGACCGTGGTGCCGTGCTTCATCGGTCCGGCCTCGCGGGTGACGCGGCCACCGCGGCGCTTGACCTCTTCGCAGGTCGCGTAGGCGTCGTCGACTTCGAGCGCGATGTGGCCGAAGGCGTTGCCCAGCTCGTAGCGGTCGACGCCGTAGTTGTAGGTCAGCTCGATCTCGGCATCGCCGTCGCCGTAGCCGACGAAGGCCAGCGTGAACTGGCCGTCCGGATAGTCCTTGCGGCTCAGCAGCTTCATGCCGAGCACCTCGGTGTAGAACGCGATCGACCGCTCGAGGTCGCCGACGCGGATCATGGTGTGCAGGATGCGCATGGTCAGGGATGCGGGCTTGGAAAAGGGGCTCCACTGTGCCGCCATCGCCGGCGGCTCACAAGGGTGGTTCTCCGTCATCGTTTCGTGATCTGCGCGCCTTAGGCTCGCCGGCTTACCGCCTGCCGCCAGACCGCACCGATGATCCGTTCAAGCCTCAGCCCGCAAAGCCGCCGCGCCTTCCTTCGCGGCATCTTCCTGTCCGCGGGCGCCGTCGGCCTGCCGGCCTGGGTGACCGCCTGTGGCGATGGCAGCGACGGTCCGGCGAGTCCCGGCAATGGTGGCGGCAATCCGCCGGACGGCAAGGAATTCACGATCGCGCCCGGCCCGCTCGCCGACATCGGCGAACTGGTGGAGACCGGCGTCGACGGCATCCTCGCGCCGCCCGGGTTCCAGGTGCGCGTGGTCGCGCGCTATCTGAGCAATCCGGTCAGCGGCCTGTTCGATCCGCTCGGACTGACCGGCTACCACTGGCATATGGCCCCCGACGGTGGCGCCGTGTTCCCGGCCGCGGACGGCGGCTGGGTCTATGTCTCGAACAGCGAGACCAGCCCGAGTGGCGGCGTCGGCGCGCTGCGCTTCGATGCGCAGGGCGCGGTGGTCGACGCCTACCGCATCCTCGACGACACGCGCCGCAACTGCGCCGGCGGCACGACGCCGTGGAACACCTGGCTGTCCTGCGAGGAGCAGGGCGACGGCGTCGTCTTCGAATGCGATCCCTTCGGCACGCCGGACACGGCCCGCGCGCTGCCGGCGCTGGGGCTGTTCAACCACGAGGCGGCGGCGGTCGATCTCGCCACGCGCACCGTGTTTCTCACCGAGGACTCGGGCAGCGGGCGCTTCTACCGCTTCGTCGCCGACGACAGCGACGTCGACCGCTCCGGCGCGCAGCCGCGGCTGCGCATGACCAGCGGCCGCTTGCAGGCGCTGAACATGGAAGGCTACGAGAACGGCGGCTACGCGGAGGACGATGCCGCGTGGCGCGTGCTGCACCGTGCGAGCTGGGTCGACGTGATGCAGCCCGAGGCGGTGCAGGCCGAGGTGCGCGAGGCCCTGGCCGCCTCCGGCCAGCCGGTGCCGGGCACCGTGTTCCGCGGCGGCGAAGGCATCTGGATCTACGACGTGCCGGAGGCGCTGCGCAGCGTGCCGCCCGGCGGCAGCCGGCCGACGCGGGCGCTGGTGTTCTTCGCCTGCAAGGGCGACAACCGCGTGCTGGCCTACGATATCGACAACGACCTGATCGAAACCGTGTTCGACAACGGTTCGCTGGAACTGCCGATGGACGACGTCGACAACCTCGTCGTCAGCCCGGCGGGCGACGTCATCGTCGCCGAGGACGGCGACGCCATGCGCCTGGTCGTCGTCGTGCCGAACGCGCCGGCGAAGACGCTGCTGCAGGTCACGCTCGGCGGGTCGGAACTGACCGGGCCGGCATTCACGGCGGACGGCAGCCGCCTGTACTTCAGCTCGCAGCGCGGGCCGAACCTGGGCATCGGCAACACCGGCAGCGGCGTCACCTACGAGCTGACGATTCCGGACGCCTTCCGCCAGCGCGCCTGAGGCGACGCGCCTCAGATCGCGCGGTCGTTGCGGGCATCGACGATCACGTCGAACAGCCCCAGCTCGGCCTCGATCGCATCGAGCCGTCGCAGCGTGCCGCAGAGCTGGTCGGCCTGCGCCTCGATCCGGGCGGCGCGCGGTTCGATGCGGCGCTCGACCAGGCGTTCGAGGTACTCGCCGCGCGCGCCGGCGGCGTCGGGGTCGAACAGGGCGGTACCGATGAAGGCGATCACGCTGCCGGCGAACTGGCCCGCGGCATCGGCCGCCAGCGCGCCGATCTCCCGTTCGAACGCGGGATCGAGCGGCAGCGGACCGACCGGCAGCCGCCGGCCGTCGAAGCGCAGGTGCAGTTCCGTCGCCAGCGTCTCGATGCGCTCGGCGGCCCGCACCGTCGTCGCCTCGTCGCCGGACAGGCCGGCCGAGACCAGGGCGAGGCTTTCGAGCCCGAGCAGGGCGCCGCGCAGCGCGATCTCGGACACGGCCGGGACGAGCTCCCGCATGCCGTCCGCATAGTCGCGCGCGAGCCGGCGCCGGTCGTCTTCGAGCCGCAGCCTGCGACCGTCGCGCAGCACCCGATCGGCATCGAGCACATGACGGCGATCGCCGTCATCGACGATCACCTCGTCGCCGGACAGCGTCACCTCGGCGAGCAAGCGCATGTCGCACAGCTGCGACGATGGATCCCTGGCGGTCGCCGCGGTCGCGGTCAGCAGGATGGCGAGGCTGATGAGCATCGGTCGCAGCATGGGGACTCTCCCTGACAGTCTGCCGGGGAGAACGCAAGCGGCAGGCCAGAGCGAGCCCTTTGTGAATCAATGGCTTGCAAGGCGCTTCGCGCGCCCGATGAGGGAATTCGCCACGCCTTGGCGACGCTCGCCGGAGATCGGTGGGTTCTCGCGGGGACTCAGTCGGTCGTCGCGGTGACGACACGCCAGTGTTCGAGCTTGCGCGCGAAGCTGTACGAGGCATTGGCCGGACTGGTCGACGGCAGCGGCGTCAGCCGCAGCGCCGCCGCGTCCGGCAGTTGCGGCAGCACGTGACGGCGGAAGCTCTGCGCCGCCTTGCCGCCGTTGAAGTACAGCTCCCGCACGTGGCGATGCCGCCGGAAGAAACCGGCGAAGTCGTTCGGCACGATGCTGGTCTCGTCGATGGCCGAATCGAGGCTGCCGGGCCGTACGCAGGCGGCGAGCACGTCCCACAGTGCGATGCGCGCGCGCCGCAGCGCGGCGAGCCGCCCGGCATAGGGCGTGTCGGGAGCGAGGTCGAGCAGCACCGACATGATCGGCCAGAAGGCGTTGCGCGGATGCGCGTAGTAGCGCTGCGCCGCGAGCGAGGCCACGCCGGGCATGCTGCCGAGGATCAGCACGCGCGCATCGGGCGCCGCCACCGGCGCGAAACTGCGGACCTCGGCCACGTGGGCCTCAGTCCCAGCGCGTCGCCAGGCGCTCGAAGTCCGGCGACTGCGCGCGCACGACGCAGAAGCGCTGTCCGGTCGGCGCTTCCATGACCCACCAGCTGCGGATCTGTTGGACCCGTCGGGCGCCGAGTCCCTCGAGGCGTCGCACCTCGGCCTCGACGTCGTCGGTCTCGATGTCCAGGTGCAGGCGGCTGTCGTGGCCGACCTTCTGCACCTCCACGTGCAGGCCGTGCTGCGCGTCGAGCAGGCGCACGTAGTTCTCGCCCTCGCTGCCGTCGAGGCCGCGCCGTTCCATGCCCAGCGCGCCGCTCCAGAACGCCGAGGCGCCGTGCAGGTCATCGGTGCGGCAATCGATGATGAAACCGGCGAGCTTGCTCTTGTGCATGGGGAATCTCCGGACGGATCGGTCAGGGGCGTCGCGCCGGCAGATCGGCGAGCGCCGTCCACGCGCCGAGCCCGAGATAAGTCACGCCGCCGAGCCAGCGGCCGGCACTGCGCGAAGCACGCTGGCGCAGCAGCGGGGTGATGCGGCCGGCGCCGAGCACGTACAGCGTATCGGTGACGACGGCGGTCGCGACGAAGATCGCCGCCAGCAGCAGGGCCTGTGCCGGTGCCGCGCTGCCGTGCATGAACTGCGGCAGGAAGGCGGCGAAGAACAGCGTCGTCTTCGGGTTGAGCAGCGCCACCAGGGCGCCGTCGCGGAATACGCCGCGCAGCGCCGGGGGCGGCATCGTCGTCGCCGCGGGCGATCCCCGCAGCGTGCGCAGGCCGAGCCAGAGCAGATACGCGGCGCCCGCGAGCTTGACGACGGAAAATGCGCTGGCCGACGCGGCGAACAGGGCGGCCAGCCCGGCGGCCGCGGCAACGGCGTTGCCGAGGTTGCCGAGCGCGACGCCGGCCACCGAGGCCATTCCGCTGCGGCGACCCTGCGTGATCGTGCGCGTGACGACGTACAGCACGCCGGGCCCCGGCGTGACCGCGAGCGCGACACTGGCGGCCAGAAACGCCAGCAGCATCGGTCCAGACGGCAGGCCGTCGAGGCTCACGCCTCGTGCTCCGGTGCGGCGTCGCGGTCGGCGCGCCGCTGCAGCCGCGCGCCGACGACGCGGAACAGGTGGCCGGTCCATTTCACGGTCGGGTCCGGCGCCAGTGCCGTCGCCGCGTTCCAGGCTTCGCCGAAGCGGTTGACGATGCGGTAGCGCCGCGTCTCGATCGCCCTGACGATCCAGCCGGCAGCCTTGTCGGTGCTCATCTGCGGCAGGTAGCGGTAGACCGCCGTCGGCGCGCTCATCGCGGTCTTCACCAGCGGGAAGTTGATGACGCTGACGGCGACGTTGCGGCCGGACATCTCGGCGGCCAGCGTGCGCGAGAAACCCTCGAGCGCGCACTTGCTGGCGACGTAGGCGGAAAAGCGCGGCGTCGGCATCAGTGCCGACAGGCTGGAGACGTTGACGACATGACCGTCGTCGCGTTCGACCATGCCCGGCAGCAGGCGCAGCGTCAGGCGCACGGCGGCGAAGTAGTTCAGCGCCATCGTGCGCTCGTAGTCGTGCATGCGCTCGAAGGAGTCGGTGACCCGGCGGCGGATCGACCGGCCGGCGTTGTTGACCAGCACGTCGATGCGCGCGTGCTCGGCGAGCAGGGCGTCGGCGCAGGCCTCGACCTCGGCGGGCTGGCTGAGGTCGGTCGGATAGATCCAGGCCTCGCCGCCGAGCGCGCGCACGAGGTTCTGGACGCGCGTCAGCTCGTCGGCGCGCCGCGCGACCAGGCACAGCCGCGCGCCCGCACGCGCCAGGCGCAGCGCGGCGGCCTCGCCGATGCCGCCCGAGGCGCCGGTGATGACAATGGTGCGGCCCCGTATCGCTGCCGACATGATCGATCCCCTAGGGCCTGTTAACGCTATGGCCGTCGCTGTGACGGAGAGGGTTTTGGCGTAGCGCAAGAAAGGAGGAGCGTGGCGTACTCGACGTACGCAAGCGACGACTGACGTCGCGATGCGCCAAAACCATCCCGCCCCTTCGGGGTGCCACCGGATTTGCGGCCATGCGGCGTTGCTCCTCAGTCATTTGGAACCACCAAATTCCCTCGTCGCGCCTTGCCTGGCCGCAAATCTGGTGGCATCACAGCGATGTCCATAGCGTTAACAGGCCCTGGCCGGCGGCGGCGCCGCCCGAGGCTGCGTAGTATGGCGCGGTCGTGCCCGAGTTCCGACCCGAAATCCACACTGCCCGTACGCCGGAGGCGCCCGCCGCCCCGGCTGTGCGCGACGGCGTCGGGGCCAGTCATGTGCGCCTGCCCGAGGGGCGCTGGGAGACGGTGTTCGCCTTCCTCTGCGAGCGCTTTCCCGCCGTCGGACCCGGGGTCTGGCACCGGCGCATGACCCGCGGGCTGGTGTGCGACGACGACGGCGTGCCGATCGGCCCCGGTACGCCGTACCGCCGTGGCCTGCGCCTGCGTTACTACCGCGAACTGGCGCAGGAGACGCCGGTGCCCTTCGATGCCCGCGTCGTGCATCGCGACGCGCACCTGCTCGTGGTCGACAAGCCGCACTTCCTGCCGGTGGTGCCGGCCGGGCGCTTCGTGCAGCAGAGCCTGCTGGTGCGCCTCAAGCGCGAGCTGGGTATCGACGACTTGGTCCCGCTGCACCGGATCGATCGCGACACCGCCGGCCTGGTGCTGTTCTCGCTGCAGCCGTCGACGCGCGCGGCCTACCAGCAGCTGTTCCCGCGGCGCGCCGTGCTCAAGACCTACGAGGCGATCGCGCCGGCGCTGCCGGAGCTGTCGGCGCCGCTGGTGCGCCGCAGCCGGATCGGGCGCGGCGAGCCGTTCTTCCGCATGCGCGAGACGCAGGGCGAGCCGAACAGCGAGACGCGCATCGAACGGCTGGAAACGCGCGGCGGCAGGGCCCGCTACCGGCTGACGCCGGTCACCGGCCGCAAGCATCAGCTGCGCGTGCACATGGCGGCGCTCGGCGCACCCATCGTCAACGATCCGATCTATCCGGAGCTGCGCGTCGTCGCCGAGGACGACTTCTCGCAGCCGCTGCAGCTGCTGGCGAAGTCGCTGGCCTTCGACGATCCCTTGAGCGGCGAGCCGCGGGTGTTCGAGAGCCGGCTGCGGCTCGCCGAGCCGTTGTAGGCGCGCTACGCCATCTTCGATACGACGCTCAGCGGCAGGTGCCGCATCAGGAAGGCGAGCGGCGTCCACGGCCAGCCCGGCACGCAAGCCGTCGCCGGCTCGCGTTCGATGGCGCGCGCGAGGGCCCGGCAACCGGTTTCGGTGTCGATCATGAACGGTGTCTTCTTCACCTTCTCGTTGATCTCGGAACGGATGTAGCCGGGGAAGATCGTCGTCACCTTGATCGGCGTGCGCATGAGGTCGGCGCGGATGCCCTCGGTCAGCGCGGCCAGGCCGGCCTTGGTGGCGGCATAGGTGGTCAGGTTGCGTGGCATGCCGCGCATCGCGCTGATCGACGAGATCGTGACCAGGTGGCCGGCATTCTGCTCGCGGAAGATCTCCACGGCGGCCTCGCACTGCGCCAGCGCCGACACGAAATTGGTTTGCGCGGTCTGCCGGTTGGCGTAGAAGTAGCCGGTGCCGATGGGCTGACCCTTGCCCATGCCGGCGTTGACGATCACGCGGTCCAGCGTGCCGAGCTCGTCGCGGAATTCGCGGAAGGTGCGGAACACGGCGTCGTAGTCGTCGACATCGAGTGCGCGCAGCGCGACGTGGATGCCGGGATGTGCGGCGGTGAGCTCGGCCTTGAGTTCATCGAGGCGCTCGGTGCGGCGTGCGCACAGCGCGAGGTTGCAGCCGAGCCTTGCGAACTCGCGTGCCATGCCGCGGCCAAGGCCGGAGCTGGCGCCGGTGATCAGGATGTTCTTGCGCATGTCGGATAATGGGTGGGTTTATCGGTAGGTGATGAGATCGGCGCGCAGACCTTCGAAGTGCGCATGGTCGTTGAGCGTGGACAGGTACAGCGCGCGCTCGGAATAGATCAGCTTGGTGATCGCGGCATTGGCGAGCGTCCAGTTGACGCGCAGCGTGTTCGCTTCCGGCAGGTGCAGCAGACGCTGTGCCACCGCGCTGATCGGCCCGCCCGAGGTGAACACCAGTGCGGTCTGCGACTTGCCGAGTCGCGCATGCAGCCGCTGCAGCGCCTGTTGCACACGCGCGCAGAAGCCGGCCCAGCTTTCCGGATAGTCGTCGTTGTGCAGGCCGCCGATCCATCGCGCGGTCGCCTGTTCGAACTCCTGCTGGAACGCCCGGCGCGGATTCGGCAGCCGCGCCAGCTCCATCTTCATCCGCGTCTGGTCGGCCCATTCTGGGCGGTGCGCCGCGATGACGGCGACATGGTCGTACTCGGCCCAGCCCGGATCATCCTCCACGGCGATGTCCACGCCCATGGCGGCGAGCGCGGTCTCGGCGGTCTGGCGATGCCGGCGCATGCCGCCGCCGAGCACCAGGTCGATCTTCGGTGCGCGCGCCTTCAGGCTGTTGCCGAGCAGACGCGACTGCGAGAAACCGGTGTCCGAAAGCTGGTCGTAGTCGCCGGCCCCGAACGAGGCCTGGCCGTGACGGATCAGGAGGATGGCGCCCATGGATGTCGTCAGGATGTGGTGCCGTGCAGCGCCTCGCGCACGACGGCGGCGTAGGTGTCCGGCTGCTCGAGGTCCGGGAAATGACCGATCGCATCGAAGCGCAGGATGCGCGCCTGCGGCAGGTGCGGGAGCAGCGAGTCCGGGTCGGTGTACTTGTGCGAAAAATCGGCGCCGCCCCAGAGCAGCGTGACCGGCACGTCGCGTGGCTGCAGCAGCGGATGGTCCACCGGCGTCGGCGCCATGCCCTGGACGACGCCGGCGAGGCAGAAGCAGCCGCCGTGGTCGAGGGTCGCCTGGGCCGGGGCGTCGAACAGCCCGGTGTCGGCACCCTTCGGCAGGGCCGTGCGATACCAGATGCGCGCGAGCTTGCGCCGGCTGAAGAAGTTGATCGCCTGGCCGAGCCCCGGCACGCGCAGCGGGCGCGGAATCATGCGCGCCGTCCAGGCCTGCATCGCGGCGACGCCGGGGGTCTGCGCCAGGATCAGGCGCTCGACGCGCGCCGGGGCCTTCGCCGCCGCGGCCATCGCATAGAAGCCGTTGACGCAGGAGAAGCACAGCGTGGCCCGCGCAATGCTGAGCGCGTCGAGCACGCCGAGGATCACGGCGGCGCCCTGTTCGAGCCGGTGCGCGTAGCCCGCCGTCGGGGCACTCATGCCGAAGCCCGGCAGGTCGAAGACGACGACGCGGAAATCCGTGCGCAACGCCGCGACCAGCGCCGCGTAGTGCTCGATCACGCAGGGGCCGTCCGGGGCGAACAGCAGCACCGGACCATGGCCGCCGGAGTCGAGTGCGCGCACCGGCCCCTGCGGCGTCGGCAGGATTCGCATCGCATCGCCGGCACCGCCGGTGCGGCTCGCGGCGCCACCGCGGTAGAGCCAGTGATCGAGCCGTGCCCCGATCACGCGCCGGTTCCCGCGCCGCGCGGCCGCATCATGCCGCGGGTCTGACGCGCCATCAGCGCTGCGTACCAGCGGTACGGCGCGTGACGCTTGATGCGCCAGGCCATGCGGCCGTCCGCATGCGTCAGGATGTGGAAGTCGCCGCGGGCCACGCCGTCGAAGATCTGCCGGGCGGTCTCGTCGGCGCCGGTCTTCGCGCGGTCGACCAGCTTGTGGGTGATGTGCTTCACGTCGGCTCCGGTGGCCCGCATGTTCCGCGCGATGCCGGTGCGGAAGAAGCCGGGGCATACGACCGACACGTCGATGCGGTCGGGCGCGAGCTCGATCTTCAGCGTTTCCGACAGGGCGACGACGCCCGCCTTGGTCGCGTTGTACGCGGCCATCATGGGCGCGTGGATCAGCCCGGCCATCGACGCGATGTTGACCAGGTGTCCGCCGCCCTGGGCGCGCAGCAGCGGCGTGAAGGTGCGACAGCCGCGCACGACGCCGAGCAGGTTGATGTCCACGCTCCACAACCAGTCCTGCATGGGCATCTCGGCGATGCCGCCGGCCGCGGCGACGCCGGCATTGTTGACGACGACGTCGACGCCGCCCCAGTGCTCGCGCAGCCACGCGGCGGCAGCCTCGAAATCGGCGTCCCGTGTGACGTCGCAATGCAGGTAGTGCGCATCGCCGCCAAGCTGCGCGAGCGCGCCTGCGGTCTCGCTTCCGGCGGCATCGTCGATGTCGCCGACGCACACGCGCCAGCCGGCCCGTGCGTAGCACTCGGCGAGCGCGCGGCCGAGACCGGAGGCGCCGCCGGTGATGAAGATGCGTTGCGCGCTCATTCGCCGCGCCCGTTCCTGTGCTGCGCCATGAGCTTGGCGTACTTGCCCAGTTCCATGCGCGCGATCACGCCGCGATGCACCGCATCCGGCCCGTCGGCGAGGCGCAGTGCGCGCGCGCCGCCGAGGATCGCGACCAGCGGCACGTCGTCCGAGAGCCCGGCGGCGCCGTGGATCTGGATCGCCTCGCTGACGACCTGTTCGAGCACGTTCGGTGCGACGACCTTGATGGCGGAGATTTCGGTCATCGACGCGAGCGCGCCGGCCTTGTCGATCTTCCACGCCGCGTACAGCGTCAGCAGCCGCGCCTGGTCGATGGCGATGCGCAGCTCGGCGATGCGCTCGCGGTTGCCGCCGAGGTTGATCAGCGGCTTGCCGAAGGCCACGCGGCTCGCGCCGCGGGTGATCAGCAGTTCCAGTGTGCGTTCGGCGGCGCCGATGCTGCGCATGCAGTGGTGGATGCGCCCGGGACCCAGACGTCCCTGGGCGATCTCGAAGCCCTTGCCGATGCCCTTGATCAGGTTGCTTCGCGGGACGCGGACATCGTCGAACCAGACTTCGCCGTGGCCGTAGGGCGCGTCGTACTCGCCCATCACCGGCAGCATGCGGCGGATGCTCACGCCCGGCGTGTCGAGCGGCACGATGACCATGCTGTGCTGCTGATGCCGGTGTGCCTGCGGATCCGACAGGCCCATGAAGATGGCGAAGCGGCAGTTCGGGTGGCCGATGCCGGTCGACCACCACTTGCGGCCGTTGACGATGATGTCGTCGCCGTCGGCGATGGCCGTCGCCTGCATGTTGGTCGCGTCGCTGGAGGCGACATCGGGCTCGGTCATGCAGAAGGCGGAGCGGATCTCGCCGGCGAGCAGCGGCGTGAGCCAGCGCGCTTTCTGTTCCTCGCTACCGTACTTCCACAACACCTCCATGTTGCCGGTGTCCGGGGCGTTGCAGTTGAACACCTCGGCGGCGATGAAGCTGCGCCCCATCTCCTCGGCCAGCGGCGCGTAGTCGACGTTCGACAGTCCGGCCCCGAGCCCGGCGTCCGGCAGGAACAGGTTCCAGAGTCCCTCGGCGCGTGCCTGTGCCTTGAGGGCCTCGACCTCGGGTGCGCAGCGCCACTGCGTCCAGTCCGGGTTGCGCGATTGGGCGTGTCGCTGTGCCAGCAGTGCGGTTTCGACGGGTTCGATGCGCTCGCGCACGAAGGCGCGCACGCGCTTCAGATACTCCTGGCAGCGGGGGCTGGGCGAAAAATCCATGACGGGCATCCGCGACGATCGGGTGCGCACACCCTACGCGCGCCGATGCCATCATTCCATTCATAGTTCTGCATGGTTCTGCATTCATGCAGTGCATGATCCGGCGTCAGAAGTCCACCGGTGTCGTGGCCGCTGCGGCGACCAGCGCATTGGCGCGGGCCTGGAACACGAGGTCGTCGTCCTCGCGCGGGTGCTCGGCATCGCCCTCGCAGGTCCAGGCGACGGTGTAGTAGCCGGGCGCCAGGTAGTTGATGGTGTAACGCCACAGGCCGCTGCTGTCCTGCGCCACCGGCGCCGATGCCACCGGCTGGTCGAGGTTCACCACGCTGCCGCTGTCGTGGTAGTCGGTGGGAACGACGTCGAGACCCGGATAGACGTAGACCGCAACACCGCGGCCGACGCTGCGACCGTCCCGGCAGTCGCCGTCGCCGAGGGCATCGGCGTCGACGGTGCCGGCGATGGTGCCCCAGCCGTCGGCCTTGACCACGCGCGTGACCGGCACCAGCTGCCAGACGCCGAGATCCGCCACGCGGTCGATCAGCGAGAAACGCAGGTCGACGGCGGCCACGAGGGCAACGGAGTCGGTGTCGTCGAGGTCGAGTTCGAGATCGGCGTACTCGCCGGCCGAGAGCAGTTCGAGCGGCACACTTGCGCCGCTCGCGGTCCGTACGTAAGCATCCTCGTCGTCGAAACGTAGGCGCAGGCCGACGAAGCGGCCGGAGACGTCGCCGTCGGCATCGGCGATGCGCCGGGTGTCGTCGCCGGTGTAGGCGAGCAGGTTGAAGGCCGCCTCGTCGACCGGGTCGATCCGCGTCGTCCCGCCGTCGCTGCCGAGCAGCTCGATGGTCGACAGGGCGATCTCCACGCGGGCGATGTCGTCGGCGGGCGAGGCGGCGAGATCAAGCGTCAGGTGTCCCTCGCAGGCGCCCAGCAGGGGCAGGCAGGTGAGCAGGGCAGGCGGCAATGGACGGCGCATCGTGAGACCCGGGTAGTGAAAAAAAGTCCGGCGATGCTGCGGCGCAACCCGGCGCAAGTCCTCTCCGGAGCGTGCCGAGGTGTATCCAATTGTTTCGATCGGGAACGAGACGCAAACCGTGTGGTCCGAGCGCCTGTGGATCGCAGCCCCGGCGATCCGGGGCATGCCGATACGAAGCCATACACGATGAAAGCCAAGGTTCTGCTGGTCGACGACGATTTGCGCCTGCGACAGATGGTCGGCGAGTTTCTGGGACGTCACGGGATCGACAGCGATGGTGCCGGCACGGCCGCGGCTGCGCGCCGCTGCCTGCAGCGCAGCCGCTACGACCTGATCGTGCTCGATCTGATGCTGCCGGACGAGGACGGCATCAGCCTGTGCCGCGGCCTGCGCGAGCTGCGCAGCGGCGTGCCGGTGATCATGCTCTCCGCCAAGGGCGACGACGTGGACCGCATCGTCGGGCTCGAGGTCGGCGCCGACGACTACGTCGCCAAGCCCTGCAACCTGCGCGAACTGGTCGCACGCATCTTCTCGGTGCTGCGCCGTGTCGGGCGCGCCCCGCAGGATGCGGGGCCGGCGTCGCGTCGGCGTGTGGGCATCGGCACGTTCGAACTCGATCTGTGGAGCCGCACGCTCAGCCGCGACGGTGAGCCGGTGCGGATCACGACCGGCGAGTACCAGCTGCTGGAAGTGCTGGTGACGCATGCGCGCCGCGTGCTCAGCCGCGACGAGCTGATGAGCCTGACCTCCGGCCGGCGCGGCGACGTGTTCTCGCGCAGCATCGACATCCTGATCTCGCGCCTTCGTCACGGAGAGCGGGCTCGTGAGTCTGCGCTTGCTGGCAGGCTTGCTGGTCGCCGCAGCGATCCTGCTGACGCCGTCGTTCAGCCTGCTGCTGCTGCGCTTCTTCCCGCCGCCGGACGTGGTGCTGTTCAACCTGCGGCTGTGCGAACCCGGCGAGCGGCCGAGCCGCGACAAGCCCTGCGTCGAGCCGGTGGTCCCGGGGCCGCCCGGCACCCGCGTGCAGGCGCCGACGGGAGCGCTGCCGCCGCCGCCCGTACCGGCCGCGTTCGGCACCGGAGGTGCGGCGGCGGGGCCGGAAGCGGAACCGGAACCGGCGGACACCGCCGGGCGCGCGCCGGGGATGGACGTGCGGCGGCGGCCCGGGGCCGGCCTGTTCGGCCTGCAGGTCGACCGCCCTGTGCTCGGCGGACCCTTCGGCCAGGCGCATCGCGAAAACGTCCAGGCGGTGCGCCGGCACTTCATGTGGATCAACCTGGTGAGCCTGTGCCTGGTGGTCGGCTGCGCGGTATTGCTGGCGTCGGTCGCGCTGCGCCGGCCGCTGCGTGCCCTGCTGGCCGCGATCGGCGACATCGAGCGCGGGGCCACGCCGCCGGTCTGGGCGTTCTCGGGGCCCAGCGAACTCAAGACCATCGGGCAGTCGCTGCACCGGCTCGGCCGCCAGTTGCGCAGCAACCTGCAGGAACGCGAGCTGATGCTGGCCGGCCTGTCGCATGACCTGCGTTCGCCGCTCGCGCGCATCCAGGCGGCGATAGAGCTGCGCAACGCGGAGGGCGGTCGCTGGGACGACACCCTGCGCGACATCCGCGAGATCGACCACATCGTCGGCCAGTGCATCGATTTCGCGCGCGACGGTCAGGACGAGCCGCTGCAGGACGCGAGCCTCGATGCCGTCGTGCACGCCCTGCTCGGTCGCGGCGACGCGCAGACGCGGTTGGTGCTCGACGCGCCGCAGGCGCTGCCGCTGCGCGTGGGCGCGCTGCGTCGCGCGCTGCGCAATCTGGTCGACAACGCGCGTGTGCATGGCGCGGCACCGGTCGTGGTGAGCACGCGGGTCGATGACGCGCATGCCGTGCTGTCCGTGGCCGACAGCGGCGAGGGCATCGAGGCGGCGCAGTGGCCGCGCCTGCTGCGGCCGTTCGCGCGCGGCAGCGAGGCGCGCAGCCCCGGAGGTTGCGGTCTGGGGCTGGCGATCGTGCAGCGGGTCGCGGACCTGCACGGCGGTGATCTGCGCCTGTGCCCACGCGAAGACGGGCAGGCATTCGCGATCGAACTGCGCCTGCCGCTGCACGCCGATCGCGACAACGGTTACGAACGGTTACACATCGATTCAGATTGAAGGGCGGGTCTGCGCCAAGCTTCTTCGCGCTGGCAATTGCCAGCGATCACCCGAACGGAGAACCCGCATGCCCGTACCGGCCGCGCCCGCGTACCCGGAAACCACACGCCGCCTGCAGCGCGCCGCCGTGGCCGCCGCCATGATCGCTGCGTCGATGCTGGCCGCCTGCAGCAGCGACAACGATGGCGACGACGATCTCGACCTGATCGAAGCCTTCGCCGTCGTCGGCCAGTCCGACTTTCTCGGCGCCAGCCCCAATCGCGGCGGTGGCGCCGGTGCGGGCACGCTGGCGCAGCCGCTCGGCAACGTCGCCACCGACGGCACGCGGCTGTTTGTCGCCGACACGGCCAACAACCGCGTGCTGGGCTACAGCGCGATTCCGTCCACCGACGGCGTGGCCGCCGACATCGTGCTCGGGCAGGCGGACTTCACCAGCAACGTCGGTGCCACCGGTCGCAGCCGCATGGCCCTGCCGGCCTCCGTGTTCATCGGCGAAGGCCGCCTGGTGGTCGCCGACTCCGGCAACAACCGCGTGCTGATCTGGAACAGCGTGCCCACGCAGACGGGGGCCGTACCGGACATCGTCGTCGGTCAGAGCGCCTTCGACGGCAGCGGCTCCGGCACCTCGCAGACGCGTCTGGCGTTCCCGACCTCGGCGGTGATCGCCAACGGCCGGCTGCTGGTCGCCGACCAGAACAACAACCGTGTGCTGGTCTGGAACTCGCTGCCGACGACCAACGGCGCTGCCGCGGACATCGTGCTCGGGCAGCCGGATTTCGTCACGCGCGTCGCCGACGACGAGGCCGAGGAGATGAACCGCCCGGCATCGGTGTGGAGCGACGGGTTCCGTCTGCTGGTCGCGGATTCCGGCAACCACCGCATCCTCGCGTGGTCGCTGTTCCCGCAGGAGATCGGCGCCGAGGCGGACTACGTCATCGGCCAGAGCGATTTCAGCCGCTCCAGCCCCGGCACCTCGGCATCGACGCTGCGCACGCCGTTCGGCATCAGTGCCGATGGCACGCGCATCTACGTCGCCGACTCGGGCAACAACCGCGTGTTGCAGTTCGACTCGTTCCCGATCGCCAACGGCGTGCAGGCCAGCCGGGTGTTCGGCCAGAACCAGGACTCGTTCTCGGCGGCAACCGCCAATGACGAGGACCAGGACGGCGTGGTCGACGATACGCCCAGCGCGGGGACGGTCAGTGGTGCCAGCGGCGCGTTCATCTACAACGGCGTGCTCTACGTGTCTGACCGCAACAACAACCGCGTACTGCTGTTCCCGCAATGAGGGACTCCTGCCCGCGAGCCGCCGCCCTCGTGGCGGCGGCGCTGGTCGGCGCCTGCGATTTCAACTTCGACGTCGGCGGCGGGACCGCGCCCACCGGCGTGAAGATCAGCCTGGTCGGCGACGACGAGTTCTATCGCACCTACGAATGCGCGGCATTCCAGCTGTACGCGACCGCGCAGTTCGATGGCGAGAACGCCAACGAGGGCGACGTCACCGGACGTGTCGTCTGGCGGTCGAGCAACCCGGGCGTGATCGACGTCAGCAACGGCGACATCCGCGCCGAACCCGGCAGCGTCTTTCCGGCCGGCACGGTGATCGCCCGCAGCGTCGGCACGGCCGTCATCCGCGCCGACTACATCGGCCTGTACGACGAGTTCAGCGTGACGGCCGACCCCATCGGCGATCTGACGATCACGCCGGCGCTGACGCGAATGGCGCCGGATTCGACGCAGGCCTTCGCGCTCGAGGTGACCTTCGAGGACGACGAGCCGGCCCAGGATCTGAGCGCTTCCGCCGTCTGGAGCCTGCCGACCGCCGGCGCGCCGACCGCGCTGATCGACACGTCGACCGTCAGCGTCGCCGGCGACCCGCTCGACCGCCCCTTCCTGCTCGAGGCGCGCCTGTTCACCTGCGCCCGCAGCGCCGTGCGCGAGCTGCAGCTCGGCGCCGTCACCGGCCTGCGCCTGAGCTACGAGCAACCGCAGTCGCTGGCCGTGCCGCTGGGCTACACCGACGAGATCCGCGTCGAGACCGTCTTTGCCGATGCCGGGGCGCCGCCGCAGAACGTATCGGCGCAGGTCGAGATCGACCAGGTGCTGGGCGACGACGACGATGCGAGCGTCGCCGTCGACGAGTATCTGGTCGTCGGCAGCGCGCGCGCCGACCGCGACGTGCAATACCGCCTGCGCTACAAGCCGCTCGATCTGGAGGCGCTGACCCGGGTGTATCGTTTCATCGACAGCGAGATCCTGTCGTTGCGCGTCGATCCCGCGCGCAGCAGCCTGCGCTACCCCGACACGCTGGCCCTGCAGGCCTACGGCCTGTTCGACGACGGCTTCGAACGTCCGGTCCGGCGCGAAGTTGTCTGGACCAGCCTCAACCGGGACCTTGCGACGGTCGTCATCGAAGGCGTCGATGCCGGCGAGGTCAGCGCAGTCGCCGGTGCCGAGGGCCGGGCGACGATCGAGGCCGCAACCGCCAATTCGGAAGGGCCGGTCGAAGCCGAGGCGGACATCGATATCCTGAGGGAGTGAGCTAGGGCCTGTTAACGCTACGGCGATCGCTGCGTTGCTGCCCAAAATCGTGCTGGGCAAGGCGCGCGCCGCAGTGCTTGGTGGTTCCAAGCCCAAGGTGCGCAACGCAGGCCAGCGCGATTTTGGGCGCAACCCTTCGGGACGGGGCCGTTTTGGCGCAGTGCGGCGTTGCCAGCCGCTTGCTTGGAATGACCAAGCGTCGCGTCTGGCGCCTTGCCCTGCGCCAAAACGACCTCCGTCGCAGCGACCGCTGTAGTGCTAACAGGCCCTAGTCGCGCGCGGCGTTCACCGCCGCCGCCAGGTCTTTCAGCAGGGCGCCGAGTTCACCGCTGAACAGCGCGAAGTCGATCTCGAACTGCTGCTCCGGCGGCAGGCCGTCCGACTCCTCGCGGACGCGCTCGGTATCCAGTGCCTTGAAGCGGCGGACCTGGAGCTTGTCGTCGACGACGAAGCTGATGCGGTCCTTCCAGGTTAGCGCGAGGCGTTTGACGATCTTGCCGTTGGACAGGTGGCCGGCGATGTCCTTGCCGTCGAGGGCGTGACGCAGATAGCGCACCGTCGCCTTGTTCTCGTCGGCGGTCGTCAGTTCGGCCTCGTCGTCGAGCTCGAACGGCCCCGGCGCCTGCCGGGCCGCGAGCCAGCCGGTCATCAGCGCGTCCATCGACGGCTCGGACTGCAGGGGCGTCACCGGCAGTTCGCCCAGGGCGTCGCGCAGGGTCTGCGTGAACTCGTCGGCTCGGTTGGCCGACGCGGTGTCGACCACCAGCCAGCCGCCGGCGAAATCGAACCAGCCGCGCAGCTCGGTGCGGCGGGAGAACGCCCGCGGCGTCAGTTCCACGGCGATCTGTTCGCGAATCTCGCGCTTGGCCTTGCGGCCCAGCTTGAAACCCTTGTCGCTCTCCAGCCGGGCGATGCGCTCGCCGGCGACCTGGTTGACGACCGAAGCCGGCAGCAGCTTCTCGTCGGCGCCCATCGCGATCAGGACCTGCTGTTCCTGGCCGTAGGCGAACTGGCCGGCGTCGTTGACCGGGACCCAGCCGCGCGTCTGCAGCGTCAGGCCGGCGCACGGTTGCAGCGGAAATTCGGTCAGCGTCGCCTCGAGTTCACCGGGCGTGCGGGACCAGCCCGGAGGCAGGCGGTAGATCGTCAGGTTTCGGAACCACATGATGGCAGCGGCAATCGGGCAGGCGGCGAGGGGCGGCGATGATAACAAGCGAATCGCCGGGCTCCGCGGCGGTCCGGCTCAGCACCGGCAGATGCGCCGGAACCCCCCGGAAAGGCAGGAAAAATTACGCTGCAATGCACATTCGACAGCCCTCTTGGGAGGGTGTAGAGTCATGCGCGCATCCGTTTCAGGCAGCGTTCATTGCGGGTGAGATCGATCCGCCCGCGGGCGGTGTCGCGCGAGGCCCCGACCGCTTCTTGTTCGCTTGCACCCACCGGGCGGGGGTTGCCCGATTTCAATCTGCTTTAAAGGAATGTCGTATGTCGAATGTTGCAACGGGCACGGTGAAGTGGTTCAACGAAGCGAAGGGCTTTGGCTTCATCACGCCGGAAGGCGGCGGTGAAGACCTGTTCGCGCACTTCCGCGAGATCCAGGGGACGGGCTTCAAGACGCTGAAGGAAGGGCAGAAGGTCCAGTTCGAAGTTCGCCGTGGCCCCAAGGGCCTGCAGGCGGCGCAGATCCGCGCGCTCTAAGCCGCACTCAAGATTTCGGATTCCGAAACCCCGGCCTTGCGGCCGGGGTTTTTTGTTGTTTGAACGGCGGGCCGGCCTCGCAGCCGGGGTTTTTTGTTGCCTGAACGGCGGGCCGGCCTTGCGGCCGGGGCTTTCGTTGCCTGACGGATGAAGGCATTCAGCCGTCTTCACCCGTGTCGGCGTCGGGACGCGGGCCCTTCTTTCCGAGATGACGCGGCTTCGCCTCGGCGAGAGTCTGGGCCTGCTCGGCCGTGATCATCTGCGCCGCCAGGGCCTGCGCGATGACGGCCTGGCGTGCCTGCTCCATCGCGGCCTTCATCGCGTCGCGATCCAGGCCCAGGGTTTCGGCGGCTTCGCGCGGACCGCCGTCGGCGAACAGTTCGCGGACTTCGTCCGCGGTACGGCCGGTCTGCTTCGCCAGCTCGGCGGCCAGCGCGTTGCCGAAGACCATGCGTTCGAGGGAAGGACCGTGCATGCGCTGCATGCGCCGGCCGTCGCGGCCCTCTGTGTCGGCGGCGTGAACCGCGGTGGCGCCGAGTGCGACGCTGGTCAGCACCGCGGCGACGACGAGTTTGATCGGTTTCATGGGGGGCTCCTTTTCGGGTGGACGTTGCGGTAGCGCGCATGCGCTTCCGCCACGCTGTCCAGACTAGGCGGCGATTGTGGGGAAACCGTGGAGAAAGCCTGCGGACAATCTGCAGGTCGCTGCCGTGGCAGCGAGCGCCCTCTAAGATGAGGCCATGCGCCAGAACCCGAAGCGGCTGCAAGCCGACCGCCCAACCCTCGCCCGCGTGGCGGGAGAGGGGGGACCGGCGGCGGAGCCGACGGTGGGTGAGGGCGGCAAGCCGCGACGCGGCTTGCCGCTGTTCTGGAAGCTGTTTGCCGTGCAACTGCTGGCGGCCGCGGCGCTGCTGTCCGGCGTGCTGCTGCTGATGCGCCAGCAGACGGCGACGAGCTTCGCCGCCTATGTCGAGGCGCACGAACGTCAGCGGCTCGAGGACGTTGCCGAGCGGATCGCCGACCAGCATGCGCAGACCGGCGACCTGGCGCTCGCCGCGCTGTCGGTGCGCGAGTTGCGGCGGCGCGCCCTGCTGCCGCCACCGCCGGCCGACGCCGAGCGTCGACGACGCCGGCTGCGCGCACCGCTCACGGTGCTCGATGCCGATCTGCGCCCCGTGGCCGGCGTCCCCTTGCCGCCGGGCGAGGCCCTGCGGGTGCCGATCGTCGACGACGGCGTCACGCTCGGCTACGTCGCGCGCCCGCCGCTGCCGGAATGGATCGCGCCCGACGAGGTCGGGTTCTGGAGGCGGCAGACCGAGGCACTGATGCGTGCCGCCGCCATCGGCCTGCCGCTGGCAGCATTGTTCGCGGCGCTGATCGCGGCGATGGTGCTGCGGCCGCTGCGGCGGCTGTCCGTCGGCACCGCGGCGCTGGCGCGGCGCGAGTTCAGCCTGCGCCTGGACGCGGACCGTGGCGACGAGTTCGACCGCTTGGCGGCGGACTTCAATGCGCTGGCGGCGGCGCTGGAACGCTACGACCGCAACCAGCGTCAGTGGCTGGCCGACGTCGCTCACGAACTGCGCACGCCGCTGGCGGTGCTGCGCGGCGAACTCGAAGCCGTGCTCGACGGAGTGCGTCCGGCCGGTCCGGCGCAGCTGCAGTCGATGCAGCAGGAGGTGCAGCGTCTCGGCGGCCTGATCGACGACCTGCACCTGCTGTCGCTGGCCGAATCCGGCGGGCTGCCGCTCGCCCGCGAGCGCTGCGACATCAATGCCCTGGTACTGGGGGCGGTGGCCCGTTTCGACGCGCCGCTGCGGCAGGCCGGCTTTGCCTTGGAGGCCCAGCTCGCCGAGGGCGAGTTGATGGCCTCCGTGGACGCTCAGCGCATCGAGCAGGTGCTCGCCAACCTGCTCGGCAACGTGTTGCGTCATGCGCAGCCGTCCGCCCCGGTCCGCATCAGTACCGCGGCGGCCGATGGCAGGGTCGAGGTTCGCGTCTGCGACGGTGGTCCGGGGGTGCCTGCGGATGCGCTGCCGCGGCTGTTCGAC
This sequence comes from Sinimarinibacterium flocculans, assembly GCF_003201205.1. Classification (GTDB taxonomy): domain Bacteria; phylum Pseudomonadota; class Gammaproteobacteria; order Nevskiales; family Nevskiaceae; genus Solimonas; species Solimonas flocculans. The sequence continues at coordinate 254,932 of NZ_QICN01000002.1, read as the reverse complement.
CGTCTGTACCGGGTCGAGTCGGCGCGCTCGCGTGACGGCGGAGGTACCGGCCTCGGGCTGGCGATCTGCCGCTCGATCGTCGAGGCGCACGGCGGGCGCATCGAGGCGCGCGCCAGTGCCGGGGGCGGCCTGTGCATCGGGGTCGAACTGCCGGCGGCAGGAGCGGGCACATGAGCGCGCCACGTGTCCTGGTTGTCGAGGACGAAACCAAGCTCGCCGCCTTGCTGCGCGATTACTTCGTGCACGCGGGGTTCGATGTGGAGGTGCTCCACCGGGGCGACGAGGTGCTGTCCGCACTGCGGCGCCGGCCGGTGGATCTGCTGCTGCTCGACCTGCAGTTGCCCGGCAAGGACGGGCTGGCGCTGTGCCGCGAGCTGCGCGCCGGTGGCGGCGGGCCGGCGATCATGATGGTCACGGCGCGCGTGGACGAGATCGACCGCCTGCTCGGGCTCGAACTCGGCGCCGACGACTACGTCTGCAAGCCGTTCAGTCCGCGCGAGGTGGTCGCCCGGGCGCGGGCGATCCTCCGGCGCCTGGCGCCACAGGCCGGGCCCGGCGGTCGTCGCATCGCGCTCGGTCCGCTGGAACTGGACCGCGATGCGCACAGCCTGCGTGTCGCCGGCACGGACGTCGCCCTCACGCCGATCGAGTTCCGCATCCTCAGTGCGATGCTCGAGCAACCGCAGCGGGTGTGGTCACGCGCGCAGCTGCTCGAACGTGCACGCGGGACCGACTTCGCCGGCTACGAGCGCAACATCGACAGCCATGTGAAGAACCTGCGGCGCAAGCTGCGTGAGGCGCTGGGCGACCGCGATCCGCTGCGCAGCGTCTACGGCGTCGGCTACGGGCTCGACGCTGCGGTCCTGGGCGGGGATTGAGTTTCCTGCCGTCGCGCCGTTCTATCGAACGGCTGCATGGATCGGTGCTGCATAAATCGAAAAATATCGGTGGTGCCGATGCGCGGCGCGGGCATGGCTGCGTGATCTAATGCGCGGCCCTCCGGGCCCCCTCCCCAACTCTCTTCGCAAAGGCAGTGTTTCATGGCTAACAAAGGCCTCGTTCTTTCCGTACTTCTCATCGGCGCCGCGCTGAGCGGCTGCGCCAGCACCCGTGATCGTCAGGACGCCGCGGAGGCGACCTACGGCGGCGGCAACGCCTACGCTCCCGCCCCGGTCGACGGCGGCGTGTCGCTGAGCGCGGGCAACTCCGCCGTCGGCCTGCCGGCCGGTGTCCACGACGCGACCATCTACTTCGCCTACGACAGCGACATGATCGATGCCGGTGGCCGCAACAAGATCGCCGCCTGGGCGCGCTATCTGACGGCCAACCCCTCGGCGACCGTGCGCCTCGAAGGCCACGCCGACGAGCGCGGCACCAGCGAGTACAACCAGGCGCTCGGCGAACGGCGCGCGCTGGCGGTCCGCGACGCGCTGGCTGCCGCCGGCGTTGCCGAGATGCAGATGTCGACGCTGAGCTACGGCGAGAGCCGTCCGGCGGTGCAGGGCCTCGACGAGCGGGCCTTCGCGCAGAACCGGCGCGTCGAAGTCGTCCGTTAGGAGCCTGGGCGGTAGGAACCGCGCAGGCGAGGCAAAGCCATTTCGAGGCAGGTTTCGCGTTGATTCGAGGCCAATAGCAGGGACTACTGGCCGAGAGGCCGCGCGGAAGATGGCCGAAATGGCGAAGCCGCAGCCGCGCGCGTTTCTGCCGCCCAGGTTCCTAGGACACGCCGGTCGTCTTCGGAGCCCCGCCCTGGCGGGGCTCTTTCGTTCTGGACGGTGCCACCGGTTGTTCCGGTGCGGGGTGCGAGAGGCGGGCATGATGGCCCTGCCACAGACCCTCGAAGAAGGCGCGCGCATTGATGCCCAGTGTGCGCGTGCGGTAGCCCCCTTCCTGCACGACCAGCGTCGGCAGCGACAGCGCGCCGACGCGGTGACCGTTGCTGCGGAAATCGGCTGCGGCCAGCGGCCAGCTGCCGGTGGGGTCGGCCTTGGCCGTGTCCAGGCCGAGCGCGATGACCAGGTAGTTCGCGCCGAACTCGCCGATGCGGCGCAGGGCCTGGGACAAGGCCTGCCGGTAGGTCTCGGCGGTGATCCGTTCCGGCAGCGGCAGATTGAGGTTGGCGCCGACGCCGGCCCCGGCGCCGGTCTCGTCGGCGAACCCGGCGAAGTGCGGATACGCGGCCGGCGGTGCGCCGTGAATGGACACGGTCAGCACGTCGGCGCGCTCGTAGAAGATGTCCTGCGTGCCGTTGCCATGGTGGAAATCCAGATCGAGGATCGCCACCCGGCCGAAGCCGCTGAGGTATGCGGCGGCGACCGCGGCCGAGTTCAGGTAGCAGAAGCCGCCGAACACGCGGCGCTCGGCGTGATGCCCGGGCGGGCGCACCAGCGCATACGCCAGGTGGAAACCCTCGAAGAGCACGCGCGCACCGGTCACCGCGCAGTCCACCGCGCCGCGCGCGGCCGGCCAGACGTTGCGGTGCAGCGGCGTGAAGGTGTCGGTGCAGTAGTAGCCCAGACGCAGCTCGAGATCGCGTGGCGGTCGCGTCTGGTTGCGCACCGGAAAGATGATCGGATAGATCGACTTCTTCGGCGCCAGACTTTCGCAGGCTTCGCGCAGGTAGTCGACGTAGTCCGGCGCGTGCACACGCTTGAGCAGACTGTCCGGCGTGTGCCGCGGCTCGATGCGGCTGAACAGCCGTGTCTTCTGCAACTCGTCGAGGATCGCCGGGATCCGTACCGGGACCTCGACGTAACCGCGGTCGCGCACGTGGTGGATGTCGTGGCCGCTGTTGACCAGCAGCGCGATGCCCTTGTCGGCGTCGGTGCGGCGCACCGGCACCGGTTCGGTCGCGCGGCGCGCGTACTGCGGCGCGCGCAACTGCGCCGGATCGTCGGCAAAGGACTGGGCGATGCGCGCGATCTCCGCCTCGGCGATCAGCTTGCCGTACTTGCGCTCGAGAATCGCCGATACGACCTTGCGCAGCAGCACGCGCCGCAGCGGCTGCGGCCGGCCGAGGCGGTCGACCATCAGGTAATACAGGTCGGTGTCGCCCGGAAATACCGGACTGTCGTAGGCGTTGTTCAGGATCGGGCGCGCGTCGTAGCGCTCGTAGAAGCGCAGGCGGCTCTGGTTCTGTCGCAGCAGCACCTGGTCGACGATCACGTTCGGATCGTCGACGCTGCACTCGAAGAACAGGGCGTGCAGCCCGAGCGCTTCCACCTCCTCGCGCACGGCCTCGTAGAGCACGCCGCCGATGCCGCCGCCGGTGGTTTCCGGCGCGGCGCTGATCAGCTCGAGGAACGCGACGTTGAGGTCGGTCAGATGCAGCAGCATCGCGAAGCCGCGGACGAGTCCGCGGGCGTTCTCGACGACGAACAGGATGGACCGGTAGCGGAAGTGCAGCGGATCGCGCAGTTGCTGCTCGACCTTGTCGAGATCCTCGTCACGGGCGCGCGGGAACTGCGCGCGGATGATCGCCCGCACCTGTTCGAGGGCGTCCCGGTTCGCGGGCGAGACGGCGTCATGAATCTTGCGGATGCGGAACATGAACGACCACCGGGCCGTGGGGCAGCCAGCATATCCCTGCGGGAGGGATTCCCGCCAAGCGTTCCGGCGGCTGCGCCGCCGGCCCGCCGCGCTCAGGCGGCGGCGCGGCGTCTCTTGGGCTTGAGCATCGTCCCGGTACAGGTCGGGGCGCCGCAGCGGCAGGCCCAGATCTTCTTGAGCCTGGGCGTGTGCGCTTCATCGAGGGTGATGCCGTAGTCGTAGGTCAGCTCCTCGCCGGCGCGGATCGCGCGCGCGGTCTCGATGAAGACCCGATCCTTGCGGCGATCGCCGTTGTCGTCCTCGTGCAGCACCGCCTCGCAGTTCGGTGCGCAGCTGTGATTGATCCAGCGTGCATTGTTGCCGCCGACGTTGGCGTCGATGACCCAGTCGTCGTTGAGCGTGAACAGGAACGTATGCCCGCTGTCGGTATCGCCCCCGTAGCACTGGTCGATCTCGTGATGCGGCCGCAGCGTGCCGCGGTACTGGATGACGCGCAGGCCCTTGGGCAGGTCGCGTGCGGCGAAAACGCCGTTGCCGTGGATCGGCGATCGACGGGTGATGATGTTGCGGGTCATGTCGGGCTGCTCTGAACGGGCCGGAATTATGCCCAAGCCGAGCACGTTCTGTGCCGTTGTCAGCCGATGTTCAGAGTCGAGTCAGGCGCCGCGCGGATGATGGGGGCCTGCACAGCGTCGTGCGACAACTCGAAGAACTCCATGATGGTTAGCACCCGCAAGACTCTGGTCGCGGCGTTTGCCTTGCTGGCATTGCCCGGTGGCGCGCTGGCGCACAGCTACAACTACATCGAAGGCGGTTTCGTCGATCGCGACATCAAAGGCAGCGACGATTCCGGCTTTCGCATCGCCGGCTCCGGCCAGGTGCATCGCCAGCTCGCGCTGATCGGCGAGTACGTCGACACCGGTGATCTCGAACAGACCAGTCTTGGCGCCCGCGTGTTCGGGCCGCTGCAGCGCGACCTCGACTGGACCGCCGCGGCGACGATCGAGTTCGTCGATGCCGGGCGTGACGACGACACCGGCTACGGCCTGCGCGGCGGCCTGCGCTGGCGCTTCGCACGTGCCTTCGAGCTGAACCCGGAGATCGTGCACTTCGACGCCTTCGACGAGGGCTTCACCTCGCTGCGCGTCGCCGGTCTTTACAGCCTCGATCCGAATCTGGCGATCCAGGCCGCCCTGCAGGGCGGCGATGATGACCGTTTCGAGGCCGGTATCCGCTACAGCTTTGCGCCGGGGTCGGTGCGCTAGCGCAGAAGCACGGTGGCAAAACCGCGGCGGCCATTGGCCGCCGCATTCATTGGTGCCGATGGTGGCGCCGGCGTGACAGCAACGAGGTTCCGTCATCGTGCGGATGTACGGTGATGAGGACGACGACAGCCCAGACGGTGTGGAGGAGACAATGCCTAGGACGGCAGCGGGGCGAGGTGAACGCATGAGCGCGGTGGACCGCGCCTGGCTCGAGATGGATGAGCCGAACAATCCGATGGTGGTCAGTGCGGTGCTCGAACTCGACCGGGTCGACGACGTGCGGCGCCTGGTGCAGCACGTGGTCGAGCGCCTGGTCGGCTATCCGCGCTTCCGCCAGTGCGTCGACCGCAGCGTCGAGCCGCCGGTCTGGTGCAATGTCGCCGATCTGTCGCTGGCGTATCACGTGCGCATCTTCCATCTCACCGAAGACGGCCCCGAGCACTGCATCACCGCGGCAGTCGCGCGCGAGGTTGCCGGCGCCCTCGATCAGCGTCATCCGCTCTGGCAGCTGATCGTGTTCATGCGCGACGAGGGCCGGGTGACGGTCCTGTTCCGTGCTCATCATGCGATTGCCGACGGCATGGCCCTGATCGGCGTGCTGATGCGCTGTACCGATGAGCCGGCGCAGCCGCCGCGGGATGCGGCGACCGAGGCGCGGCTGGCGGTGCGTCGACTGTTTGCCCGCATCGACCGGGCCGCCGGTACGATACAGGACCTGGTCCGCATCGCCCGCGATCGTGCACGCTGGGGCGAGCACCTGGCGGTGCCGCTGCGCCACGGACGTGACACTGCCTTGGCGTTTCGTCGCGTGCTGCGCCTGCCGCAGGACAACCCGTCGTGCCTGCGTCAGCCGCTCAGCGGCGAGCGTCGGGTGGCGTGGTCGGGTGCGCTGCGTCTGGCGCCGGTCAAGGCACGGGCGCGCAAACTCGGGGTCAAGGTCAATGACCTGTTCCTCGCGGCGCTGGCCGGCGCCATCAGCCGCTATCTGAAGGACGCGCAGTCCGACGGCGCGGATGCACGAAATCTGCGGATCTCGATTCCGGTGAACCTGCGCAAGCCAGTGGATGGCGAGCTCGGCAACTGCTTCGGACTGGTGCTGCTCGACCTGCCGATGGAGCCCCTCGACTGGCAGACGCGGCTGCGCCTGGTCGCGCAGCGCATGCAGAGCCTGAAGCGCTCGCCGGAAGCCCGTGCGACGCTGCTCGGTCTGGCCGCCGCCGGACGCCTGCCGATCGCCTGGGAGAAATCGCTGGTCAACTACCTCGCCGGCAAGTCGGCCGCAGTGGTCTCGAACCTGCCCGGACCGCAGCAGGCGCTGACGATTGCCGGCGCGCGACTCGGCAACCTGGTGTTCTGGCCGCCGCAGACCGCCGGCATCGGTGTCGGCATCAGCTTGTTCAGCTACAACGGCCGCGTCACCGTCGGCATCTCCGCGGATCTCGCGCTGATCGAGGATCCGGCGCGCATCGTTGCCTTGTTCGAGGACGAGCTGCGCCTGATCCTGCAGCCGCGCAAGCACGCCGCGGTCCGTGAGCTGCGGCAGCCCGCGCGGCCGACGCTGGTCAGAACAAGCTCAGTGACAGACCCGCCGCCATCATCTGACCGAGTTCGCACGCCTGATCCAGCGCACCCGGCGCAAGTCCACCACGGCTGATCAGCGGCTCGGCGACGGCCTTCCAGCCGTAGCCGGTGGCGATGCGCTCGATCGCACGCACCGTGCCGCTGCCGTCGTTGTCGCAGCTGATGAACACGGCGTAGGGCAGACCGATGGTCTTGCCCTCGGCCGGGTAGTAGGTGCGGTCCATGAAGTCCTTCATGCCGCCCGACATATAGCCGAAGTTTTCCGGCGTGCCGAGCAGCAGGCCGTGTGCCCAAAGCAGATCGTCGAGCGTCGCGTCGAAGGCATTGCGCATCCGCAGCTCAACCTCATCGGCAAATTCGCGTGCACCGCTGGCGGCAGCGTCGGCGAGCTGCCGGGTGTGGCCGGACTGGCTGTGCCAGACGAGCAGCAGATGTTTCATGGCCCGGCCTCGCCGTAACCGCCGCCATCCAGCCCCGGCGCTGTCGTGCTGCGGTGGTTCGACAGCATCGCTGCAGTCATCGGCGCAAGAAAGCGGATGCGACGGATGACGCCATCGCCGCCACGGTGACGTCCGCGCCCGCCGGAGCGCTGCGGATCGCGAACTGTTCGACGCGCACCGGAAAGCCGGTTTCCAGCACTTCCGGATCGGTCAGCCGGTTGTTGGTCATGTACGTGTGCACGGCCCTGGCGCCGTCAAAGCCCGGTCCGGCGCCGCCGCAGATTGTCTCATAGTACTGATGCACGCCGTCGTACTGATGCACGCCGTCGCCGAAAGTGAAGTTGTCAATCGTGCCTCGTGATTCTCCCCAAACCTCAGCCAGCTTCAGTCGATGCTCTGGCCCTGGCGCGGTGACGGCGGAAGCTCGCAGCAGGCGGGCAGCATGGCGGACAGATCGAAAGCGACAGCCGCTTCTGAAACTGCACCCGATTGATCGACGGGGATGTTCTCCATCTGAGCCCTGTCGCGATCTTCGCCACCAGCAGGCTCAGCACACGAGCCTGGCTGAGGTTCGGAGATAATCACGTCAGGCGATGAGCGTGCGCCGACGGCGCATGCTCACGGCCAGCGCGAACAGGCCGAGCAGGCCAAAGCCCATGGACCCGCCGCCGCCGGAGTTGCCGCCGCTGGCGGGGGGCGTTGTTGGTGTCGCGGACGGCGTCGGCGTCACCTGTCCGGTCGGCGTGGGGGTTGGTGTCGGTGATGTCGTCGGCGTCGGCGTGACCGAGGGGGTGGGCGTGACGGTTGGCGTGGGCGTGCTCGTCGGCGTGCTCGTCGGCGTGGGCGTCGGCGTGGGCGTCGGCGTGGGTGTCGGCGTGGGCGTCGGCGTGGGCAAGGGGATGGGTTCGACCGCGCAGTCGCCGTCCTCGGCGCTGACGGTGATGAACGCGGGTTCGGCGCCGGTGGTCCTGACGTTGTCGATCACCCAGCCTTCGTCGCCGACGAGCGAATCGGACGCCACGGTGAAGCGCAATCGGACACTGTGGCCCGCCACGAGATCCCTAAAGTCGAGCGTTTCGGTTTCCACGGCGTCGTTGCTGCCGACGTAGCCGCTGCGGCTGTTGACCAGCAGGGTGCCGGTGTAGCCGCCGCTGAAGCTGGCCCCGAACGCTTCGGCGTCGACCCAGTCACCGCCATCGACGCTGACGTCGATCACGCCGCCGTCATAGCCGATGCCCAGCAGCGGAAACAGGGCTTCGAACGAGTAGTAGTGGTCGAAGCTGAACGTGAACTCGGCCCCTGCCGGTACCACGAAGGAAGGCGTCACCAACCGCATCTCGGCGGCCGTATCCAGGTTCGGTGCGAACCAGCCAATCCCGCTGCCGGTGATCGCGTTCTCGTCGGTCAGCGTCCACACCGTGGTGGTGCCGGAGGAGGTGGCACTCCAGCCGATGGCAGCCAGTTCCGGCGACTCCAGATCGTCCGATTCCGCGGGCGCGCCGTCGTAGTTGACCAGCAGGGAGTAGTTCGTGGTCTGCGGGTAGGCGACGGTCTCGTCGGGATCCGCCGGCTTGTCGATGTCCAGCGTCAGCGTCAGTTCGAGCGGTGACGGGGCATCGTCCGACAGCGCTACGTCGACGAAGGCCAGGGTGGTTTCGCCGACGTCTCCCGCGGTGAAGCTGAGGCTGTCGCCGCTGACCAGCGTCAGGCTGTTCGGGCTGGCGCTCAGTCTGGCGGTGAGCATTTCGCCCGAAGTGTAGGCCCCGTTGTTCCGCAGCGAGAAGGTCAGTACGCCAGTTTCGCCGGCATCAAGAATGCCGTCATGGTCACAGGCATCGTCGCCGCTGGCGGCGAGCACCAATTCCAGCGTCGGCGGTTCGGCGGCCAATGCGATGTAGCTTTCGACGACGTTGGCGTGGTCGGTGCTGTTGCGTGCCGGCGACACGGCATCGATGCCCATGCCGCGCAGTGCGAAGGCCTTGGCCATGACCCCGAAGTCGTTGAGGTCGGCCGCTTTGGCACAGGCCAGCACGCCATCGCGTGCTTCGGTGAAGGTGGGCGAGGCGGGTGTCATCTTCATGCCGCAGATGATGTAGTCCTTCATCCGCGACTGTGCCTCGGAGAACGACAGTTCCGGCCGGTTCAGCAGCATCGTGTACGCGTGAAGCATCGTGTTTGCCCACACTTCACCCGCGTTGTGCACTGCGGAATTGGTCGCGCCATCGGTGCCGAAGCCGACCGGTGCGTCACCTTCCAGCGCCACGCCGTTCTCGATGTGCTTGAAGGTCAGCAGGTTTTTGCTGAAGTCCGCCGAGTACGGCATCCGGCGGATGCCGTAGTAGAAGCTGTCGAGCACGTAGTAGCCCGACGGGTAGGCGCCCTGCCAGGACTGGTTGCCGGGCACATTGACGTCGTCTTCGCGCACAGAGAGCATCCACGAAGAGATGTCGCCCCAGCCTTCGCCGAGGCTGCGGCCCTGATTGTTGCTCAGGCCGTTACCGTCCGAGACCAGGCGGTTGCTGACGTAGTGGAAGTACTCGTGCGCGATCACGAGATTGTCGAGGGTGCCGTCGTAGTCAATCGACGGCTCGCGGCGCACGTGCATGGTGATGCTGTCGCCGGCTGCGAGCTGCGCCTTGAGGGCGTCGCCGTTGGCCTTGCTGATCATCACTGCCGGTGTCGTGTAAAGGCCGTCGGTGGTGAAGCCGATGTCGATCGGGATGTCGGCGTTGCCCATTGCTAACGGCTCGCCCTCGCCGTTGTTGACGACGATCATCGCCGCCGCCCCGGACAGCATGGCGTACTGTTCCTTGGTGGTGAACGCGCAGCTTCCGCGGTCGATCAGCACGATGCGGCCCGCCAGCGTCGGATCCGGCAGCGGTACGTCGGGAACCAGGCCCAGCCCGATCGGGTCCTGGATCAACAGGTCGTCGTTGCAGCCGTTGGTGACCGGGTCGGAGCCGTCGTCGATCAGCACCAGCTCGCCGATGACGTCGAACTCTGACGGGCCGAAGCTGGCGCCGGAAAAGCGGTAGCCGTCGCCCGCCGCCGTGGACGGGCAGTTGTCGTTCGGCGACTGCTGGCAGACCTCGCCTGAGATCGAGCCGTCGAAAAGATACATCTGCATGCGTGGCGAGCTGCCGTCGCCAGGGGTCAGCATGTTGGCGTTGTTGCGCCCGCCACCGTCCTGGCCCTGGGCCTGAATCGGATCGCCGTCGATGCCGCCGCGGCCGTAGTTGTCGGTCTGCGCATTGCCGGCGATTTCGTTGAACCCGTGGTCGTACCACCAGTCATGCAACCAGTTGTGCATATAGAACAGGTTGACGATGGCAGCCTGCTTGGCGTCGGCCGTGGATGGATCGTCGTCGGCCTGAATCGGGTAATCGAAGGTGGTGTCGCCGGTGGTCGCGCTGCGCAGGTCGCCGGTGAACGGCACGTAGCCGTCACCGGGCCAGTTGAACGGCTGGTTGTTCAAGTAGATGCCCGGATCGAGTTGCAGGCCGGAGTCCAGATAGGCATCCGCGTGGTTGCCGGTCGTGGTGGTGGCGCCATCCGGCAGCCAGGCATCACCCGTGCTGATCGGGCCGCTCACCAGCGTGACGAGATTGGCGGTGCCGCTGGTACGCGCCGGCACGTCGTTCGGTCCTGCGCCGGCAAACGGCACGTCGGCGTTGCCGAGCGGGGAGTCATAGGGCTGATGAATGCCGTCGTCGTCGGCGAAGACGCGGTAGGTGTACGCGGTGTTCCCTCCCTCATAGGCGATCAGGCTGTTGCGGAACAGGATCTCGCCGGAGCTGGCCGAGATCACGTAGCCGTAGCCGTCCTGTCGCTGCAGGCTGGCAGGCCGTCCGACCACTTCCAGGTAATACGCTGGTTCCAGACGATCGGGGAGCGGGAAATACACCTGCTTGAGGCGGACCGGGCGCTCCAGCAGGTAGTTGGGCGCGCTGTCGAGCACGCCGTACAAAAGATAGCCGCCGGCTTTCTTTTCGCTGCTCAGCAGCTTGGGGCTGAGGCTGCCACCGAGGTCGGCCACGGCCGTGCGAATGGCGTTGCCGGCGTCGAGGCTGAAGCCGCTGGCTTTTGCGAGCGTGGCGTCGCGCTGGAAGCTGCCGGAGATGGCGACCAGGCGGTTGGCGCCGTCGGTAAGGACGTTGAGGCTGCGGTTGAAGACTTCGATGTCGCCAACACGCTGCCGATAGCGCGAGACGGTGCCGCCCTGTCGCGTGAGCTGGGTATCGATCAGCTTGGCGTCGGTGATCATCTGGCGGTCCAGTCCGAGGACCGCGGCTTTCTGGCTCAGATATGCGCGCCCCAGTGCTTCCGGCAGGGCCTTGGCGATGACCGGGCCCACGGCTGCCGCCTGGGCATCATGGGCCCACAGGAACGTCGGGCTGCCGAGCAGGTGGTCGTAAGTGGAGGCGTAGCCTTGCGCCGAGCGGTGTTGCTGGAGCTGCGCGGAGCGCGCTTTGGGGAGGTCTGCGCGCTTGCCGGCGGTCTGTGCGTGTGCCTGCGCGTAGTACGCGTCGTAGTTGGGGCGCACCGCGGCGGTCTGCCCCTGTGCGGAAAATGCCGCGGCCGCTGTCAACCCGGCCGACAGCAGCGCGGTGCTGGCTCGTGTTCTCATCCCGTACCCCGTTGGATTGCCCGTGCGGAACCGCAGCGGTGCCCTTTGAATCCCCTATCGGCGCTATTTATCGCGCGATGCGGGAGGTCGGACAAGGGTGATAACCCCTAGAGGATCAGGAGAAAAAAACACTAAGTTAAACCCTCATGGTTGTAGTCCTGTGCTTACATGTGGTGGCTCGCCGCAGCGTTCGCGCAGCGCGCTGATCGCCACGATTGACCCATGGCGACCAGGGGCGACGGGCCGGGGGCGGCGCGACAGCAGGCATCGAGTCGGAATCTGCAGAGGCAGGGCGTGACCGATCGGCGCGCATCGATCTGCAACCCGCCACGAAAAACGGGCCACCAGAAGGTGGCCCGTTATCAGCTTCCATCTGGCCTTCGACGTCAGCCGGTCGGCGGTGTGACGAACCTGCCACCTGGGCACAGTTCGTGCACGTGCAGTTGCTCTCCAACGTTGACCGATAGAAGTGCGGAAGTGACGCTGATGGCTACGCGATCGTAGTTCTTGGTCGCCTGCAGGCCAAACCACACCGGCTCGCCGCCGAGAAGATTCTGGCCGAGCAGGTCCAGGATGACGCGAGTCAGTACCACTTGCTCCTGCTCGTCACTGCCAAGGAAAGTGGAGACCGTGACTTGGTCTGCAAGCGATAGATCGACCGTGCCACCGGGAAAAGAAATGCCGAAGACGGCGTAACTCCCAACCAAATTCATGCTTCCCGGAAACAATACATTCAAGTCCACCGAATTCAGCAAGCCGAGCCCGCCAAGCGTTGTTGTGAAGGTCGCGAAAGTGCTCAGTTGACCGTCAATGACGTTGTCTGGAGAGGTCACGCTGTTCAGCAAACTGGTCAGCGAGTCGCCACCGAGCAGATTGAGCAGGTCGGTCAGAGGGCCACCGACGAGGCCGCCTGAACCAACGATGGTCGACGAGCCCGAGGGCGCCCGCGCTTCGCAGACAAAACCGAGGCCTTCAGCCACGGGCGTCTCCGCAATGCCATCTCCGTCGCTGTCGACGAATATGGGCGATTCCACGCTGCCGTCGTTTGGACCAAAAGCCCCATTGTCATCATCGGTGCCGCACTCGCCGTCGGCACCGCAGTCCTCGACCACATCGCCGCCAAGGCCGGCGATGTCGCTGTCGGCTTGGCAGCCGGCCAGACCCGCCGCGAGCAGCACAGCGAGCAGGGCGCTCTGGTATTTCATGCTGGTTTTCATGTGTGTCGTTCCTTAGTTCAGCACGCGCAGTTCGACGCGGCGGTTGCGCTCGCGGCCTTCTTCGGTGTCGTTGGTGTCACGCGGCTCGGATTCGCCATAGCCCTGGACGGTCATCTGGCTTTCCGGGATGCCCTGCGCGACGAAGAAGTCCTTGACCGCCTGAGCGCGACCCTCTGACAGCTTCTGGTTGTACTCGTCGCTGCCGATGCTGTCGGTGTGGCCGGCAATCTCGACCTGCATGTCCGGGTACTTCTTGAGGATGTCCACAGCCCAGGCCAGGATCGTCTCGGCGTCCGGACGCAGGCGCGTCTTGTTGAACTCGAAGGTCACGCCCTTGAGCTCGATGACGCTGTCGAGGGTGCAGCCGTTGCCGTCAACGCGATCGCCGGCCGGTGTATCCGGGCACTGATCCTTCTCGTCGACGACGCCGTCGCCGTCGGAGTCCATCAGGCCGGTGGGCACTTCGACCACCTGCGGCGCGGCTTCAGCCGGCATTTCGACTTCACGCTCTTCGAACAGCGGGATCTCGATGCCGAGATTGATCCGCGGCTCGCCGAAACCGTCCTCGAAGTCGTCGTAGACGTAGCGGGCTTCGCCGCGGATACGGATCTGGCCGCGCTCGGTCACCGGGCCGGAGACGAAGCCGAAGCCGGCGTTGGCCAGCAGCGACCAGTCGTCCTCGGTGTCCGGCAGGGTGTCGTTGTAGCCGCCGCCGATGCCGGCGATGAAGAACGGCGTGAACGACTTGCGGTCACCGAAGCTGTAGGTCAGGTCGAGGCCGACACTGCTGCGGTAGAAGTCGACCGAGCCGGTCTTGTCGGTTTCGAAGTTATCGAGAATGACGCCGACCTCGAAGCCCCACTGGCTATCGTCGAACAGGCTGCCGTAGAGCAGCTGGACGCCGGTGGCGTATTCCAGATCCTCGCCACCGCGCTCGTCGTCGGCGAAGGTGTAGCCGCCCAAGATCGCGAGGTAGCTCGGCGAGACAAGGCGTGCGGTTTCGGCCATGGCCGGAGCGGAGGTGAACGCGGCAGCCGCGCCCACGATGCAAAGACGTGCGAGCTTCATGAACTCTCCCAACTGCGTCGGATGTTTATTAGGGGGGGGTGAGACGGCGGCGCACCCGTGACACTGCCGCATCCCGTGTACATTCTGGGGGCATTATCCTAGCGATGATTGCCCTTTTGTGTCAGCTGCTTCCGACACGAGGTGAACGAAAGGTTAATTCGGCTCCAAGCCTTTGCAGGCCTGCAGTCCTATTCCTGCAAATGTAGGGGAATGCCCTACGTCGTCGAATCAGAACTGATATTTGACGAAGGCCTGCGCGTAGTCGCGGTCCCGGTAGAGGTTGTAAGCGCCCCCGCCGAAATACCAGCCATAGCCGAGGGTCAGGGACAGGGCGCTGCGGTAACGGGTTTCGATGTTGACCAGAGCTTGCTTGCGGCCCTCGACGAAGTTCTCGGCCGGGCCCGGTGCGGTGCCGCCGACGTCATGGCTCCAGACGATGAACGGCTGCACCGAGAACGGGCCGTAGACACCTTCGTACTTGATGATGGCAATCAGCCGATAACCCCAGGAAAAATCGTCGACGAAGGCGTCGGTATCAGCCTGGGTCGGATTGAAGCGCAGGCCGTCCGGTCCGATCGAGCAGGCGACCACGGTCGAGCACGCCAGCCGCGAGCCGTCGGCGCCAGTGCCGTCGGCGCCGGCGCTGGCGTGGGTGTAGACGCCGGGGGCGTCGATCTGCAGCTCGTCGATGGCCGGCAGCCCCGGAATCCAGGTGGCGCCGAACTCGCCGACGAACTGGACCTGGTCGGCGCCAAACGGGTTCTCGGTATTGCCGTAGACGCGGGTGAAGCCGAAGTTGAACTGGTAGGTCTCGAATTCCTCGTAGCCGCGGAGGTAGCCAGGATTACTGCGGTCGAGCGCGGCGTCGAAGTCGGTCGGCGCGTTTTCGCCGACGGTGCCGCCGCGGTAGGGGATGATGAAGTTCGGGAACGAGCGCGCCGAGCCGGGCACGTGACCGACCAGCAGATTGAGGGTGTCATTGAAGCCGACCTGGCCGGCGGCCGGGACGAAGTCGCTGCTGCCGTAGAACACCCGATTGCCGTTTTCGTCGAAGCCCGAGCCTGCGGTGGTGCCGAAGCAGCCGAGCGCAGGGTCATGGCAGCGGGTCAGCGTCGTGCCCAGCGCGGCGAATGACAGGTCGGCGATCGACACCTGCATTGGCAGCTTCGGCCGGTAGGCGATTTCACCCTGGATCGAGTAGTCGCCGAGCGTGGTGTTGAAGCTGAAGCCGTACATCTGGAGGTCTTCGGGATACTCGAACACGATCTGCGGGCCGTCGAGGGCTACCGCGTTCGAATACGGCTGGTTGGCGTTGCCGGTCAACAGGTTCAGAAGACCCGGCAGGTTGAGGCCGAGGTCGAGCAGGATGCCCGGGCGATTGAGGCCGAGCTGCAGCGCGTCGAGGGTCAGCTGGTTGCGTGCCGCCCCATTGGCGGCGACCGGCAGGTTCGGGCACGCGCGCAGGAACTCCGTGGTGTTGCGCGCGTCGATGCCCAGACTGTTGCCCTCGCGGCGCGCGCATGACGCCGGCGCCGAAAAGAAGCTGACGTACGGCAGCTTCGAGTGGTAGTTCATGAAGTAGACGCCGAACTCGGTGCCGTTGTTGAGATTCTCGGCGTAGTACTTGAACGCGGCGCCGAATTGTCCCTGATCGTCCGGTTCCCAGTCCTCAAGACGGCGCACGGTGCCCGAGGTCGGCGTGATCAGCGTCAGCGGGTTGTCGAGGTAGCCGCTCTGCTCGGCCGGCGTGTCGCCGACGAAGGCGCGATCCGGATCGTCGGGCGAACTGCCGAAGCTCAGGTTCACCGAGTTGTTGACGTTGTTCGTGCCCAGATCGACGAAGCCGAAGTAGCTGCCGGGCGTCGGCGCTTCCACAGGCGCCCATTCGTACTGGTAGTAGAACTCGACCGTCGCGTTGTAGAACGGCTCGGTGCTCAGGAACACCATGCCGACCGGCGTGAACACCTCCTCCACCTGGGTGCCGATGCGGTACAGGTTGTTGGCGTTGACCGGGTTGGCCTGGTTGACGCTGTTGATCGCCAGCAGCGTCGACTCGCCCCAGTTGACGAGCTGCCGCCCGAGCTTGAAGCGCAGCTCGCGCTCGCCGACGAAGGGCAGCACGCCGTAGAAATTGAAGTCCAGCAGCTGCAGGTCGGTGCCGACCTGGCGCAGCGTCTCGCCGTCGGCGCGCTCGGAGCGCACGACGCCGCCGGGACCGTAGGTACGCAGCCCGTTGCGCCAGTAGTAGTTCGCGATCGGATCGTCGCTGTAGCCGACGTCGCCGGCGTTGCCGGGCGTGACCGTGTTGGGACGATACTCGGTGAACTCGTTGTTGACGAAGTCGTAGAAGTACAGCCAGCGCGCAAAGAAGCCGAAGTCACGCCAGGTCAGCGTGAGGTCCTGGGTGGCCTTGACCACGCCCGAGAACACATCGTGCTTGTCGTAGTTGAGGTTGCCGTCGTCGGCACGCATCGTCAGCTGGCCCGGAGCAGCGGCCAGATGCGCCGCCGGATAGCTTTGCTCGCGGAACAGGCCCTGGCAGGACTGGAACTGGCGCGTGCAGACCTCGGGGTCGAGGTTGGACTTGCCGACGAGGTCTGCGGCGCGGTCCTGCATGCGCCAGCCGGCGCCGAGGGTGATCGTGGTGTTGAGCACACCTTGCCACTCGCCGCCATCGTCGAGCTCGAAGCTCAGGGCAAAGACACTCGAAGTACAGGCCAGCGCACCGGCGGCCAGCAGCCGGCACAGCATCGAAGTTGCTCGTTGCATGGTGTTTTTGGGCGATTTCGGGGGGCGCGATGCGTCCGGTCGGAAGCCGCCGGGGCGCCGCGGGCGCGGCACCTTAGCACGCCTTCGGCGGCATCACGACGCGTGCGATGTAGGAGATTTGCGCGTGTTGCTGTACGGCGAGCCTGCGATCATCGCAACGGGCGCAGGTAGAATCGCCGCAGTCGAACACCAGCCGAGCCCATGTCCGCCAAGCATCGTCTTTATCGCGTCACCTTCATGAACCAGGGGCAGGTCTACGAGATCTACGCCCGCGAAGTCACCCACGGCGGCGGCATGCTCGGATTCGTCGAGATCGGCAAGCTCGTGTTCGGTGAAAAGACGACGGTCGTCGTCGATACCAGCGAAGAGAAACTCAAGAACGAGTTTGCCGACGTCGAGCGCTTCTACGTCCCCGTGCATGCGGTCGTGCGCATCGATGAGGTCAGCAAGCGCGGTCCGGCGCGTATCGTCGGCGGCGTCGACGGCGGGTCCAAGGTCACGCCGTTCCCGGTCTACAACTTCGGCGGCGACGCGAAGAAGTGATGCGCTTCGCCATGCTGGGCTCCGGCTCCAAGGGTAATGCCACCCTGGTCGAGGCCGGCGGTACGCGCATCCTGATCGATTGCGGTTTCAATCTCGGCGACACCGAGCAGCGCCTGCAGCGGCTCGGTGTCGAGCCGCAGGCGCTCGATGCGATCCTGGTGACCCACGAGCATGGCGATCATCTGGGCGGCGTCGCCCGGCTCGCGCGCCGGTACCGGATTCCGGTGTGGATG
Source organism: Sinimarinibacterium flocculans (assembly GCF_003201205.1). Taxonomy (GTDB): domain Bacteria; phylum Pseudomonadota; class Gammaproteobacteria; order Nevskiales; family Nevskiaceae; genus Solimonas; species Solimonas flocculans. The sequence goes on along the minus strand of NZ_QICN01000002.1, from coordinate 237,640 downwards.
ACGCATGGTTCCTATGCGGCCTGGAAGGATCGCGCCGTGCCGCATGCGCTGCGCTTCTCGCCGCACCAGCACTTCACGATCGGCGCGCTGGGAATCCAGCCGTACCCGGTGCCGCACGACGCGCGCGAGCCCTGCCAGTACGTGATCGCCCACGAGAACCTGCGGCTGGGGGTGCTCTCGGACGCCGGGCACGTGACGCCGCACATGCGCAGCGTGCTGGCGGACTGCGACGCCCTGATGCTGGAGTGCAACCACGATCCGCAGATGCTGAGCGACGGGCCGTATCCGGAAGCGCTCAAGCGCCGGGTTGGTGGCAGTCGCGGACATCTGTCGAACGCGCAGGCAGCCGGCCTGCTTCATGGCTACGCGGTTTCGCGCCTTCAGCACTTGGTGCTGACCCACCTGTCCGAGACCAACAACTGTCCGGAACTGGCCCGGCGGATCGTCGTGGAGGCCATCGACGCCGACGACGAGTGGATCGTTTGCGCCAGGCAGGACGCAGGGCTGGACTGGCGCGAGGTGGTCTGAGCGGCTGCGTCGGCAGGTGATCTGCGGCCGGCGCGGGCACAACATGCGAAAATGGCGCCCCGCGCACCCCGGCGGTCCGCCGCCGGCGACCTCGAGCCCAGAATTTCCATGTCCGTCATCGTCCTGCCCGGCGCCGAATCGCTCTCGGCCTTCCGTATCGCCCGTCTGCTGGCCGCGCTGCGGTTGCATGCCCCGGGGCTTACCGGACTGGATGCGCGGGACCTCTTCCTGATCGATGCCGATGGTGTCGGGACGGACGCCCTTCGCCGACTGCTCGGCCCCGGTCCGGACGCGATCGACGCGGCCGACGCGCAGGTCTACGTCGTGCCGCGCCTGGGCACGACCTCGCCATGGTCGAGCAAGGCCACCGACATCGCCCGCGTCTGCGGCCTGACCGGTGTCCGCCGCATCGAGCTGGGGCGCGTCTATCGTCTGCACGGCATCGACGCGTTGCCGGAGGCGGCCGCCGCCCTGCTGCACGATCCGATGATGGAGTCGGTGCTGACGGCGCCCGATCAGTTGCAACATGTCTTCGACGGCCAGCCGCGCCGCGGGCTGCGGACGGTGGACGTGCTCGCCGGCGGTGCCGATGCCCTGGCTGCGGCGAACCGCGACTGGGGCCTGGCGTTGTCGGACGACGAGATCGCGTATCTGGCGCAGCACTACGGCTCCGCCGGCCGCAACCCGACCGACGCCGAGCTGATGATGTTCGCGCAGGTCAACAGCGAGCATTGCCGGCACAAGATCTTCAATGCCGAGTTCACGGTGGACGGCGAAACCCAGCCGCACTCGCTGTTCGGCATGATCCGCATGACGCATGCGGCGGCCCCGGAGGGCGTGCTGTCGGCGTACAAGGACAACGCCGCGGTGATCGAGGGGCATGGCGGCATGCGCTGGTTCCCCGATGCCGATCAGGTCTGGCGCCGGCACGACGAGCCGGTGCACATCCTGATGAAGGTGGAGACGCATAACCACCCGACCGGCATCTCGCCGCATCCGGGCGCCGGTACGGGCGCCGGTGGCGAGATCCGCGACGAGGCCGCGACCGGCCGCGGCGGCAAGCCCAAGGCCGGCCTCTGCGGCTTCTCGGTGTCCAACCTGCGCGTGCCCGGCTTCGAGCAGCCCTGGGAGCAGCAGCCGGAGCTGCTGGCGCAGGGCACGCCGGAGCGCATGGCCAGCAGCCTCGACATCATGCTCGAAGGCCCGATTGGCGCGGCGGCGTACAACAACGAGTTCGGCCGCCCGAACCTCGCCGGCTACTTCCGCAGCTTCGAGCAGATCACGCCCGATGCGCGCAACCGCGGCTACCACAAGCCGATCATGATCGCCGGTGGCTACGGCAACATCCGTGCGCAGCACGTCGAGAAGCGCCCGGTGGTCGACAACGCCAAGCTGGTCGTGCTCGGCGGTCCGGCGATGCTGATCGGCCTGGGCGGCGGCGCCGCCAGCTCGATGGCCACCGGCAGCAGCAGTGCCGCACTCGACTTCGCGTCCGTGCAGCGTGCCAATCCGGAACTGGAACGTCGCTGTCAGCAGGTGGTCGACGTCTGCTGGGCGCTCGGCGACGACAACCCGATCCTGTCGATCCACGACGTCGGCGCCGGCGGCATCTCCAACGCGCTGCCCGAACTGGTGGACGCCGACGACCGCGGCGGCCGCTTCCAGCTGCGCGAGGTGCTGTGCGCCGATCCGGCCCTGTCGCCGATGGAGATCTGGTGCAACGAGTCGCAGGAGCGCTACGTGCTCGCGATCGCGCCGCAGGACGTCGAGCGTTTTGCCGCGCTGTGCGCGCGTGAGCGCTGTCCCTACGCCGTCGTCGGCATCGCCACGGCGGAACAGCGGCTGCTGGTCGAGGATCGCGAGCTTGGCGAGCCCGCGGTCGACATGCCGATGCCGGTGCTGCTCGGCAAACCGCCGCGCATGCAGCGCCGCTCGGCGCGCGCGCCGTCGCGCTTCGCGGCGCTCGATACGCAAGCGATCGACGTCGCGGATGCGGTGAAGCGCCTGCTCGCACTGCCGGCAATCGCCTCGAAGAACTTCCTGATCACCATCGGCGATCGCAGCGTCGGCGGCCTCACCGTGCGCGACCAGATGGTCGGACCCTGGCAGGTCCCGGTTGCCGACTGTGCGGTGACGGCGACCGGCTTCGAGTCGACGACCGGCGAGGCGATGGCGATGGGCGAGCGCACGCCGCTCGCCCTGCTCGACGGTCCGTCCTCCGGACGCATGGCGGTGGCCGAGGCGGTACTCAACATCGCCGCCGCACCGATCGCGAAGATCGAAGACATCCGTCTTTCGGCCAACTGGATGGCGGCCTGCGGTCAGTTCGACGAGGACGCACGCCTGTTCGACACGGTGAAGGCGGTCGGCGCCGAGCTGTGTCCGCAGCTCGGCATCGCCATTCCGGTCGGCAAGGACTCGCTGTCGATGAAGAGCGTGTGGTCGCATGACGGCGCCACGCACGCGCAGACGGCTCCGCTGTCGCTGATCGTGTCCGCGTTCGCGCCGGTGACCGATGTGCGCCGCGTGCTCACGCCGCAGCTCGTCGCCGATCTCGACACACGCCTGCTGCTGGTCGACCTCGGCAACGGCCGCAACCGGCTTGGCGGCTCTGCGTTGGCCCAGGTCCATGCGCAGGTCGGCGACGTCCCGCCCGATCTCGACGATCCGCAGCAGCTCAAGGCAGCTTTCGCCCTCGTGCAGCGCTTCAATGCCGAGGACCGGCTGCTGGCGTATCACGATCGCAGCGACGGCGGCCTGTTCGTCACGCTGGCCGAAATGGCCTTCGCCGGCCATTGCGGCCTGAGCGTAGACGTCTCAGCGGTCGGCACCGATCCGGCGGCCGTGCTGTTCAGCGAGGAACTCGGCTTCGTCGTGCAAGTCCGCGCTGCGGAGGCTGACACCGTGCTCGGCGCATTCCGTGACGCCGGGCTGGTCGCGCACGACATCGGCGCGCCGAATGCGAGCGACACGATCGGTATCGGCGGCGTCTACGAGGCGTCGCGCGAAAGCCTGCACAAGGCCTGGTCAGAACTCAGCTATCGCATGGCCGCGCTGCGTGACGACCCGGATTGCGCGTGCGAGGAGTACGAATCGGTCGGCGCCAAGGACGATCCGGGGCTGGGTGTCCGGCTGAGCTTCGACGACCCGCGGCCCGCCCCGCAGGTTACGCGGCGCCCCAAGGTCGCCATCCTGCGCGAGCAGGGCGTCAACAGCCACGCGGAAATGGCCTGGGCTTTCGATCGCGCCGGCTTCGAGTCGGTCGACGTGCATATGACCGACGTACTCGATGGTCGCGTGCAGCTTGCCGACTTTGCGGGGCTCGTCGCCTGTGGCGGCTTCTCCTACGGCGACGTGCTCGGCGCCGGCCAGGGCTGGGCCAAGACCATCCTGTTCAACGAGCGCGCCCGCGCGGGCTTTGCGGACTTTCTGGCCCGCAAGGACCGTTTCGCCCTCGGTGTCTGCAACGGCTGCCAGATGTTCGCGGCGCTCAAGTCCATCGTTCCGGGCGCCGAACACTGGCCGGCCTTCCGCCGCAACCGCAGCGAGCAGTTCGAGGCCCGCTGGTCGCAGGTCGAGATCCTGGAGTCAAAATCGCTGTTCTTCGCCGGCATGGCCGGCTCGACGCTGCCGATCGCCGTCGCCCACGGCGAGGGTCGTGCGGTATTCGAACAGCCTGACGATCTTGCTTCGCTGCAGACTGGCGGGCAGGTTGCGATGCGTTACGTCGATACCCGCGGCGGCATCGCGACCCGCTATCCCGCCAACCCCAACGGCTCACCGGAAGGCGTCACCGCGATCTGCAACACCGACGGCCGCGTCACCATCCTGATGCCGCACCCGGAACGCACCGTGCACGGCGTCACCGGCTCGTGGTGGCCGGCGCGTGAGCACGCGACGACGCCGTGGTTGCGCATGTTCGAGAACGCGCGTCGCTGGGCGGGCTGAGCCGCGCAGACGGAAAACCCCGCCAACGTGAGCTTTGTCGCACTCAAAAAAGCTCGCTCCCCCTACTTCTGCAAACTAGTTGGCAAAGCCCGTTGCACGCCCTTGTTGAACGTCAACAGTACGTCGCGCGTTGCGGCGCAACCAACGAACCCGAGGGGGGTGTGATGAACAAGACGGTATTGGCAATCGCAGCTGGCTTGATGGCCTGCGCGACATCGGTACAGGCCCAAGGCCTGCTGCCGCGGCTGCAGCCGACGGTCGCGAAGGTCACGGGGCTGGCAGCAGCGCCGACGCTGGCGGGTCTGCCGGGGCAGGTGCAGCCGAAGGAGGGAGAACCGCGTTTCGGTCTGCCGGCGCTGCCGCAGCTGAACGTGCCGGAACTGCCCTACATCCCCATCCCCGGAATCCCGTCCGATCAGCTCTATTGGGTCGGGTACTGGCTCGACGACACCGTGAACTGGTACACCCCCCTCGCTATCCGTTGGGCGACGCGCTGGGCTCCCAACGCGGCATGGGACGAACTGGATATCGTGCTCGGCATGGCGGGGGCGGGGGACATCGGTGGTGCAGGTAATCGCATGGCCGGCTACGTGAAGAAGATTCCCGCGCCGCCTCAACCAGTGATTCCTGCGGAACTCGGACTGGGAGCCGCCTACAACAATACTTGGAACGCAACCATCGGGGCCGTGTTCGGTGAGCCGTACGCGCCCTAGGTGGCTATGAAGTCGCTAGGGAGGCGCACTCCTCGAACGGGTGCGCCTCTTTCTTTTGTCCTGACTACTAACGAACCTCAGCTGAGTGATAGCCGGGAGGACATAAGGCATTGTTCTGTAAGGCTACGTTGACCACGCTCCACTGGCGTCTGAGATTCGCGTCAATCCCGCGCCAGCGCTAACGTTGGCTGAGGTTCGTTAATAATCACGTCTTTTGTTGACTGAAGCGACTCAGCGACCGCAGGGCGCGTTTTCACGCTTCTCGCTGATGAGCTTGAAATCGACGCCGACGATCCATGGCGCTTTGCAGGTCAGCACTCGGCCGACATCTTCCGCGCGCCGGCTTCGGGCGCTTACGTCAACGACGGCGATCTGGCTCCACGCGGTTGCCGCCAATCGGTCGCCAGGCGCAAAGAGCTCGAAGCCTGCTTTGCGAGCGAAAGACAGCAGTACTCCTAGTGCTACGCCCTTGTGAGCGTCCCAGGCGCGCACTTCACCGTCGAGGCCGCCGCTGACAAGTAAAGCGCCATCAGCGCTGAAGGCAAGTGCATCCACAAGCTGCTGATGGCCTTTGAGTGTACGTATCACATCGTCTTCGAGTTGCCACAGCCAGATGCTTCCTGACTGCGTGCCGATGGCAAGCATCTTTCCGTCTGGCGAGTAGGCTAAAACCTCCGGAATTCCAAGGCTAGCGTCACGTAGCGCGCCAGTCTGAGTCCCCGCATCAGGATCGAACAGTTGGATGCTGCCGGGCGTGGTCTTGGCGAGTTGCCTATCGTGCGGCGAGAAGGCGAGTCCGTGAATGGGCCCTCCGCTAGCAGGCCACGATCTCAGCAGCTTGCCGTCCGCTGCCCGCCACAAGTTCAAGGTGCCGTCAAACGAGCCCGTCGCGACTCGTTCGCCGCTGTGATCGAAGTCCGCTGCATACACAAACTTGGTGTGAGACAGGCGTGCGATCGGCTCACCATCAAGTCCATTCCACAACCATGTGGCGTCATCATCGGGAAGCGAGCCATCGGGCGAGGTCGTGGTCAGAATACGGTCGCCGCTCCGGTTGAAGCGCGCCGTGTAGGTGCCCTCGGGGCTGTGTGAAAGCGTTGCGATACGGGTGCCGCGGACGTAGTCCCACAACGCTGCAGTGCCGTCGAGGCTCGCGCTTACCAAGCGGCGACCGTCCTCACTCAGGTCAAGATCGACAACGACGTCCTCGTGACCGTCCATCCTCTGCTTGATTGAGCCGTCCTGCCCGTCGAGGACCATGATCCGACCATCGTCTGCTCGTCCACCGCCGACAAGCAGGTGACGGCCGTCAGCGTCGAAGCGTGTGACATACGGAAGAGTCTCAAAGGACTCGTAGCGCCACGCCCTGTCTATGGGCATGTTCCAAAGGTCGGCGCTGCCGTCGCGGCTGGCGAGCAGCAGGCGCGATCCACTCGGGTTGAAAGCCGCATTTGATACGCCATCCGTGTGGAGGTCCAGCGTATGCACCATGCGTTTGGAGCGTACATCCCATACTTCCGCGATACGGTTCTGAAAGTCGGCGGTGACCAGCGTGTCCCCATCGGGGCTCAATGCCGCTCGTGCGAACTCGGTTAGCGCTCGGGGCACCGAGAACAGCAGAACGCCGCGCGCAGTTGACCAGACCTTGTAGCCCTCGCTGCCGACGGTAGCGAAACGACGGCCGTCACGACTGAACTGCAGCACGTACAAGAGTCCTGCATCGGCGGCGAACGACAGTCGCAGTGCTCCGTCAGCAACATTCCAGATGCGGATATCGCCGCTTAGCTGTGGTAGGCCGCTGCGCTCAGGGAGAGCGATCAGATCCTTGCCCGTTGGCGAGAAAAGCACTGCCGTTAGTGGCTGCCCGTTAGTCCCTGCATAGCGCTGCAGGACGCGACCAGCTACTCCATCGAGCGTCACTACGCTGCCGTCGGCAGTCGCTGCGGCGATGCTGTTGCCATCCGGGCTGTAGGAAGCGGCGCGCAGGGACTCCCCGGGCAGCCAGTGAGCAAGTCTTTCTCCTGTTTGTGTGTCGTGAACGTGCAGACCGCGTTCGTTGGCGACGAGTACACGCGATCCCTCAGGGTGCGCAGCCCGGCCGGCATACCCGTTGATGCCCTCAAGCTTTAGCCCAGTCGCATCCTCGGCGAGTGCCCAGATTCGGGTGAGGGGCGGACCGCTACGAATGTCGTCGGGGAACCCGGTCACCAACAAGCGCTGTCCGCCGCTAAGAAACTCCATGTCGAGCGGGAGTACCGGCGCCTCGGGCAGCTCACGAAGCAATGCGCCATCAGCGGCGTTGTAGATTCTGATGACAGCGCGCTGCTGGCCGGCTACTTCCAACAGAACGTGCAAAGCGAAGCGGGTGCCGTCCGGACTGAAGGTCGAGGCGTAAACGGCCCGGCCGCCATGCTCCACCCGCACATCCGTCAACGCCTCCACGGGCTTCATTGCCTGCGCGAGCATGAAGCGCAGCGGCACGGTGTCGTGGCCCATCTTGTAGGCCTTGTTGAGGTAGACGGCGGCGCGCGCATGCTGGCCGGCCAGCAGTTCCTGCCGTCCGCTCTCGACCAGCTTCTCGATGCTGATCTCGCGTTCGCGTGCGGCGCGTTCGTTCTGGTACCACTGCCAGGCGCCGACGCACAAACCGGCGAAGGCCATGGCGGCCGCGCCGACCTGCACGCGCTTCCAGAACTCGCGTTGGCGCTCGCGCTGGACGATCTCGTCCAGGCCGACGCCGAGCAGGCCGGAGAGTAGCTTGAGCTTGGCGCCGCGCTTGCCGTCGGCGTGTTCGCGCGCGTCGGCGGCGATCGGTTCTGCGGGGGCGTCGGTGATATGCCCGTGCGCATCGACGCGGTAGCGCAAGGCCGGAGCGAAACATTCCTCGATGTCGCGGCCCGGTATGTCGAAGACATTGGGCTCGCCGTCCACGATCAGGCACAGCACGCGGTCCTCGCGGCCCAGCGACTTGAAGTACTTGATCTCTTCGTTGACCCAGCGCGAGGCCGCGGAGCGCGGCGAGCAGATGACGATCTGGTAGCGCGACTGTCTCAGCGACTCGTTGAGGACATCGCCGAGGTTGGCCGAGCTGGGCAGCTCGTCGCGGTCGCGGAAGACCGGGTACAAGCGCTCCGGCACCTGGCCGTCGCGCGAGGCACGACCGACCAACCGGCGCGGAACGCGATAGGTCTCGAGCGTCTTGTGGAGCCAGTCGCCCCAGGCGCGATCCTGGTGGCTGTAGCTGATGAACGCCCAGTACTTGTAATCCTCGGTCACCGGTCCCCCCGACGGGTGCGCGCCGGACTAGCTTAGCCCAGCGCGCCGCCGCGGGAGCCGGGTCAGTGGGCGACGCTCGCGATGCTGCGCCAGCGTCGCCCACTGCGACGCGGATGAGGTGTGGCCGCCGTCGCCGGCATCGGCGGCGCGGGGCGCGTCTCCGGCACGGTGATGCGCCGCGATGGCGTGCTCCTTCGCGACGGGCGGCGTCGAAGCGCCCAGACCAGGCCGAGGGCCAGCGCGATCGTCAGCACCAGCAGCGGCAGCCACAGCAGCGCGGCCATCTCCGCCGGTATCGCTCCTGCGCCGCCGTGCTCCGGTGTCATCGTCGGTGGCACCGCATAGGCGCTGGCCCATCCGGGTACGCCGGCCAGCAGGGCGAAGGCCCACGCCCATCTTCCGTGTTCGAGTCCTTGGGTGTTCATGATCATCCCTCCCTGGTTCGCCGCGCTGCTGCGGTATCTCCACGCTACCCGGGCGTCGGCGCAGACGTTCTGCCAACCGTTTGGCATTTCTGGCCTATGCTTGTCTGGCGAAACTGTGCCCAGGTCATCCGCCGGGGCTTCGGTCATGCGGATGTGAATCAGCTCACAGTTCCCGGGGGGCGAACGACGATGAGCATCTTCGATCAGCCGGCAGTTCAGCGGCTCGTCGCACAGGCCGGCAAGCGGACGTTCCGTCCGCGTCAGTTGATCCTGCGGGGGCCGGACGCGTCGCAGGTTCACTTGATGCTCGAAGGTTCGGCGAGCCTGATCCTGGAGCACGATGGCGGTCAGCACGCCGTTCTCGGCTATCTGTCGCCGGGCGATTTCTTCGGCGAAGGCGCGCTGTGCGAGCCGCGGGTGGGCGAGGGCCTGGCGGTACGGGCCCGCGGCTTGGCGGCGGTTGCGTCGGTCGATGCCGAGGGGTTCCGGCGCATGGTGAGCGGCGACCCGGCATTCGCACTCGCCCTGATCGATCAGCTCACACGGCGCCTGCATCGCCGTCATCGGCAGATAGCAGACCTGTTCTTTCTCGACGCGACGGAGCGCGTGCGGCGGACCTTGTGCGAGCTGTGCTCGGACTCGCAGGCGCAGACGGTTGCCGACGGGGTGCTGCTCCACATCAACCGGCTCGAACTCGCCGCGATGGTCGGATGCTCGCGCGAGATGGTCGCGCGGGCGCTACGCACCCTGGAGGCGGAGCAGGTGATCCGGACCGAAGGACACGAGGTCCTCGTCCGCCTACCGGACGTCAGCGAGCCGGCCGGCGGCTCGGCGCCAGGCTGAAGAGTCGCACGCGCGCGTTGTCCAGCGGCACGTCGCCGGCGTAGGTGGGCGCTTCGTCGGCCGACTCCTGCACCAGCCGCGCAGCGAAGGCCTCGGTGGCCAGCACGAGACCGGCGGGCACCTGCGTTGCCAGTTGCCCGGCACGCAGGAGTTCGGAGCCGAAGGCGGCCGGACGGCTCTCGACCGGATCGTCGCCGACGTAGACCGGCCCGAAGTGCAGCAGGGTCTGCAAGCCGAGCCCGGCGAACGATGACTGCTCGCCCTGCACGTCGACGAGGATGGCATGCAGCCGGTGAGCCAGCTGCATCAGAGCGCGCGCGTCCATGCCGATGAAGCGCAGCGAATTGCCCAGGCGCCGTCGCTCGATCAGACGGGTGTCGGCGGGATCGAACGCTTCGGCGAAGCCGCCGACCACACGCGTCCAGCAACGCGGGTGATCGGCGTCCGCAAGCGTGTCGATGCCGTTGAGCCGTGCCTCGAGCACCGCGACCAGCCGGCGTTCTCGCACGCCCGGCATGCGAGGCTCCTCCGACAGCGGCACCTGAGGGTCGAGCAGGGAGCGCTCCTCTTCGCGCAGTCGGCCGGCGTCCGGTGCGTCGATGGCAAAACCGTCTGCCGCCGGACGGGCCTGCAGTGCAAGCCAGTCGGACCGCAGCGGCGTCGGCATCAGCCGCGACAGTCCCAGGGACCGGGCCAGCAGGCCTCTGCGCTCCCACTGCGGCTCGCGGTCGAGATAGCCCGTGACGAAGCTGGTCTCGTTCGTGTTGGCCAGCGTCTGCGCGAGACGCATGGTCCATGCGGCGCCGTGCCGTTCCTGCCAGCGTGTCATCGCCGTCTCGCGGTTGCCCGGCAGCGCCGCATGCACGTGGGCGCCGTGCAGCTGCAGGTAGACCGCGACCCAGAGGTCGGACGGCGCAAGTACGGCGAGATGAACCATGGCGCCATCGAGTCTCAGCGGCGGCGGCGCGAGCTGGCGCAGGTGCTGTTCGAGCAGCCTCTCCGGATCGGGCGTGGCAAGCGCGTCGGCCAGCACCCAGGCCTGCGGCGGCACGCGCAGCAGGCCGACGATGTCCTTGGGGCAGCGTCGCTGACGGCCGATCAGGCGCAGCTGATGGACCGTTCGTGCGCGGGCGCTGCGATGGTCCGGAACCAGGGTGTCGGCACGATGCAGGGACTCGCGGCAGCGTTCGTGCTCGCCGAGCAGCAGTGCCGCCTCGGCGTGCGTGACGAGCACGTTGTACTGCTCGAGCGGATCGCGGCTGTCGGCGCTCTGCGTCATCGCCAGCACGTCACGGGCAATCGCTTCGGCGCGGCTCGTATCGCCGGCGAGCAGAAAGGTGGTGGCGGCGTTGACGGCACTGAAGTAGCCACCGGTCTTCTGGAACGCCTGCCAGTACGCCTGGGCCGCGCGGGCGTACATGAATCCGGCGGCGGCGCTGTCCTGTTGCGCGAGATCCTTGAACAACCGGCCTTCCAGCGCCAGCCAGTCCTGGTCCGGCTGCGGATGCGCCGTGCGGTGGTAGCGATCGAGGGCCTGCTGCGCATTGCCGCAGTGCGCCAGCGCGAGCACGGCGCGGTAGTCGAGATCGGGGTCGCGGATGCCGCGCGCGATGGCGCGCTCGACGAGTTCGAAGCACTGCAGGGCATTGCCGGCGCGCAGCGCAGCGTCGGCATCGGCGACGACGGCGGCCACGCCGTCTCTTGCCGGGTTCATCGAACCTTGGCTCGCGCCGGTACGAGCCGGTCTCGGGCCTTGCTGCACACGTCGACGTTCACGTCGCCCCCTTGGGTGCTGCGTCGGGCTACTGTAACAGCGTGTCAGCCCGGCGGCCGCTCGCGTGTAGGACAGGACTGTGGGCGGTCGCTCAGAACGCCAGCGAGACCTGGAAGAACAGGTCGGCGCGCAGGGCGTCGCGCTCCGGCTTTCTGTCGTCGGGTTCCTGCAGGGGAGTCGCGGCCACCAGGCGGGCGGTGAGGTGTTCGCGCTCGATGCCGAGTTCCATCCCGGTATCCACGAGCACGTCGGCGTTCGAGGTTCCGGCGTCGCCGTGATCGAGATGGCCGCCGCCGGCCTCCGCGAACCACCGCGGTCGCAAGGTCCAGCCGGATACGCTGTACGGGCGACCTGCATGCAGACGCAGCAGATAGCCGCGATCGGCGACGATCACGCCGGGCAACCATGCGGCCAGCGTCTGGTCGCCACCAAGCACCCACTGCTGCTGCCGGGGCAGCGTCTGCCGCGCGAACTGAGCCTGCAGGTCCGCGCCCAGCGTCCACTGCGCGAGCGATGCCGGTCTGAGCGCCAGGCTCAGCGAAGGGCGCAGGCTGAGAAAGTTCGCCCTTGGCAGCGGGCCGCTGGCGGCGTCGGCAAATCGCCCGTCGAGCCCGATGTCCGCCATGGCGGCGAGCTGCCACTCCAGCGGCCAGCGCTCCGCGTCGATGCACGTGGCGCGGGCGAGGCTGATCTGCGCGGCGATGTATGACTGTTCGAGCAGTGGCGTCGACAATGCCGTGGCGACGACATCGCGCGACGCGGTCGCGCGGACGCCGGCGACCCAGCGCGTCTCGAAATCGGCGTAGGGGAGTCCGGACCAGCCCACGGTCACGCTGGACACGCGACCTTCGGGTGACGAGCCTGCCGACGACTGCGTGTAGTCGGCACGACGGCCCTCGACGGCGAACATGCCGTACGTCGAGACCAGCCCGACACTGCCCGCGTGCTCGCGGTAGATCCGTTCGCCGTCGAGACTCTGGCGCCGTTGCACACGCAGCTCTGCGCCGCCCCCGCCCAGTGTGATTTCGGCATCGATGAAATCGCGGCCGACGAAACGGTTGCCGGGGTTGCCCGCCCGCAGGTGCAGGCGCGGGCGAGAAGGCGAATCCGCCGTCGTCGCGTCCTCCATCCCGAGACGGAACAGCCCGGGGCCGCTGCCGGGATCGAGTCGCAGCCGGAGATGCCGTCCGCTGCGTTCGGCATGGACGCTTGCGAGCGCCCGCGCCGGTTCGAGATCTGCCGCGCGCAGCACGTCCTGGCCGGTCAGGTTCCCGAAGTACCGATGCAGGCCCGCAGGGCCTGCGACCGACTCGACGCGACCCGGCACCACCAGCAGGTGCAGGTCGCGCCCGAGGCGTGTGTAGAACACCTGTGCCGCGGGATACCCGGCACGGTAGTACGCCATGGCAACGGCGCGCACCGCATCGGAGGGCGTAAGGGCGGATGCCAGCGCCGCGTCGACAAGGGCCTCTGCGATCGGCGGACCGTCGGCGATATGGATGCGACTGCCTGCGAAGTCGTAGGCGCGGACGTCTTCGGCCTCGCCGTACGCGCGAATCTGCAGCTCGGCAAACGGCAACGGCGCGACTGGCGGCGGCAGATCGATGCCCACGCGGCTCCCCCTGTGCGGTTCCCGTCCGCACGCGCGGAGTCAGGATGCCTGCCGTGCCTCCGGCTGCCAAGTCGCGGTCAGTCTTCGGGTAGTTCCGGTTCCAGCAGTTCCGGCGGCGGGTTGCCGTCGTAGACCTGATTGAGTCGCCGCTGCAGGTAGGCGGTGCGGACGAACACGTAGGGATCGAACTGCTGCGCGAGCACATCGTCGAAGTCGAGCAGGCGCGAGCGGCCGTCGATGATGTTCACGCCCATCAGGGCGATCCGCTCTTCGTCGGAGATGCCGTCGGCGTACTGCAGCGGGTCGGTCCAGTTGTCGCCGATGCGGCCGACCAGATCGCGGTTGGTCGTCGGGCCGAGGAAGGGCAGCATCAGGTACCAGCCGTCGCCGACGCCCCAGCGGCCCAGTGTCTGCCCCAGATCCTCGTCGTTCTTCTCGAGCCCGACCAGCGTCGCCGGGTCGAGGAAGCCGGCCAGGCCATAGGTGCTGTTGAGCACGAAGCGCCCGGTGTCGCGCGTGGCCTGCAGGAACTTGCCCTGCAGAAGGTCGTTGACGATGACCGTGGGGTAGAACAGGTTGTCGAAGAAGTTGGCGATGCCGGTTCGCACCGGCGACGGGACGACGGCGACATAGCCCTTGGCCACCGGCCTCAGGACGTAGCGGTCCGCCGTCATGTTGAACGCGTAGATCGGGCGGTTGATCCGCTCGAACGGGTCCTGTGGCTCGTAGGGTGAATTGTGGGCGCAGGCCGACAGCGCCAGCACCAGCCCGGCGAACGACACACGCAGACTTCCCGCGGCGAATCCTTTCATCGTCTCCTGTCCCCCCGATCCCCTGCGCCGCCGGCCGCGTGCGTCAGGAGGCGTCGACGCCGAGCAGCGTGTCGACGCCGAAAAAGCCGAGCAGGCCGCGCAGCTGCGACGGTGCGCCGACGAACTCGAGCGATCGCCCCGTGCGCTGTGCGCGGCGTTTCATTTCCAGCAGCAGCGCGATGCCGGCGCTGTCGAACTGGCGCACCTCGCTCAGGTCGACGCGGCCGTCCGCGATCAACTCGTCGGCGCGCGCATAGCCCTGCGCCGCACGCTCGAAGCTCAGCGCGTCGGCATCGAGCTTCACTCCGCGTTGTCCTCGTCGCCGACGACCAGCTGGCCGGCCTTGATGCGCTCGATCACCTGCGGGATGCCGTTGCGCTTGATCTCGGAATCGAGCTGCGTGCGGAAGTTGAGCACCAGCGAGATGTTCTCGGCCTTGATGTCCCAGATCTTCCACTCGTCGCTGTCCTTGGCCTGACGCACCGAGAACTCGATCGGGATCGGCGGCTTGCCCGGTTCCTTGCGGATGATCGTGGTCGCGACCGTGCCGCGCTTGCCGCTCAGGCGCGCCGGCTTCACCTCGATCTCGATGCTGTCGTAGTACTCCAGCAGCTTGTCCGCGTAGGTGCGGATCAGCATGTCCTTGAATGCCGTTTCGAACTCGCCGATCTGCTCCGGCGACGCTGCCTTCAGATGGCTGCCGAGGATGACCTTGGCGATGTACGTGGTGTCGAAGTGCGGGACGATCTTTTCCTCGACCATCGCGTAGAACGCGGCCTTGTCCTGCTGGTAGGTCGAGAAGTTCTCGGCGATGTCCGCGCGCACCGCGTCGGTGGCGTCACGGATGATCGCGTCGGGTGCCGTCGCCTGCGCGGTCGCGGCCAGCAGCAGGCCGGCGAGGGCGGCGGTCAGTCGGGTCAGCGTTCGCGTCACGGCTTGTCTCCTTTGGATGCTGCCAGCGAGTCGGCCAGCTTGCCGATCGCATCGGCGAGCTTGTCGTCCTCGCCCTCACCCTGCCCGGCCAAAAACTGGCCGATCAGGTTCTCCAGTACCAGCGCGCCCTGCGTCAGCATCAGTTCGCTGCCGTCGCTCAGGTGCTCGTCCATGCCGCCGGGCTCCAGCCCGATGTACTGCTCGCCGAGCAGGCCGGCGGTCAGGATCTTGGCGCTCGAGTCCTCCGGAATGCGGTTGAAGCGCTCGGAGATGTCGAGCGTGACGCGGGCTTCGAAGGTATCGGGGTCGATCTCGATCGACCGCACGCGGCCGATCTTGACGCCCGCCATCGTCACCGCCGAACCCGCCTTGAGGCCGCCGATGTTGCCGAAGCTCGCAGTGACCGCGTAGGTGTCGCCGTTACCGACACTGTCGAGGCTGGCGACACGGAACGTCAGGACGAAGATGGCGGCGACGCCGAGGCAGACGAACAGTCCGACCAGAATCTCCAGCGCTTTGGATTGCATGGGCGAGGTCCTAGGGTCGATAAGAAGCCGTTAACCGAACATGAACGCGGTGAGGATGAAATCCAGCGCCAGGATCGACAGCGACGAGACGACGACGGTCGAGGTGGTGGCGCGCGACACACCTTCTGACGTGGGTGCTGCGTGATAGCCCTGGTACACCGCGATCCAGCTGATGGCGGCGCCGAACACCAGCGCCTTGAAGAAGCTCTGGACGATGTCCGTCACTTCGACGCTGCTGCGGATCTGCGACCAGTAGCTGCCGGAATCGACGCCCAGCAACTCGACGCCGATCGCATGACCGCCGGCAACGCCGATCGCCATCACGCAGAAGATGCCCGACAGCAGCGGCATCGCGATCAGGCCGGCGACGAAACGCGGTGCGATCACGTGACGCATCGGATCGACGGCCATCATCTCCATCGCCGAGAGCTGGTCGGTGGCACGCATCAGGCCGATCTCGGCAGCGAGCGCCGAACCGGCGCGGCCGGCGAACAGCAGCGCGGTGACCACCGGGCCCAGCTCTCGCACGATCACCAGCGCCACGAACACGCCCAGCGATTCCTCGGCGCCGAAGCGGATCAGCGTGCGGAAGCCCTGCAGCGCCAGCACCATGCCGACGAAGCTGCCGGACAGCACGATGATGATCAGCGACAGCACGCCGACGCTGTAGATCTGCTGGACCAGCAGGCGCGGACGCAGCAAGGCGGCCGGCACGGCGGCGAGCATCGAGAGCAGGAAAAACTGCGCGCGGCCGAGGCCGGCGAGAAACGCGGACAGCACCTGCCAGATGCCGTTCATGGCGTGCCTCCGAGAAGGTCCTGCTGCAGCGTCGGCCCCTTGTAGTGGAATGCGATCGGGCCGTCATGGCGGCCTTCGAGGAACTGGCGCACCAGCGGCGATTCGGAGGCGCGGATCGCGTCCGGCGTGCCGTGGTCCAGCACCTTGCCGCCGTGTACGATGTAGGCGTAGTCGGAGATCGACAGCACTTCCTCGACATCGTGCGAGACGACGACGCTGGTGATGCCGAGAGACTGGTTGAGCGAGCGGATCAGGCGCATCAGCACGCCCATGCTGATCGGGTCCTGGCCGGTGAAGGGCTCGTCGTACATCACCATGTCGGGGTCGAAGGCGATCGCACGCGCCAGCGCGACGCGGCGCGCCATGCCACCGGACAGTTGCTCGGGGTAGAGCTGCGCCGCGCCGCGCAGGCCGACGGCCTCGAGCTTCATCAGCACGATGTCGCGGATCAGCGGTTCCGGCAGCCTGGAGTGCTCGCGCAGCGGAAAGGCGACGTTGTCGAACACCGTCAGGTCGGTCAGCAGCGCGCCATGCTGGAACAGCATGCCCATGCGCTTGCGCATGTCGTAGAGCTGCTTGCGCGACTGCTTGTGCACGTCCCGCCCGTCGAACAGCACGCTGCCGGATTTCGGCCGCCATTGGCCGCCGATGATGCGCAGCAAGGTCGTCTTGCCGGTGCCGGACGGGCCCATGATCGCGGTGACGCGGCCGCGGCGGATGTCGATGTCGACGCCATCGTAGATCGGCCGCGTCTCGTAGCCGAAGCGCAGGTCGCGCACGCGCACCAGAACATCGTCAGTCGGGTCGGGGCTGCTCATCGCGGGGGCTGTCTGCGCGGCTGCCGACGGGCGGCCGTAAGGGTCGGGAGGGACGGATCAGCGCCCGATTGTAGCCGAGGCCCGCGCTTCGTCCGTGTCGGACGTCACTGCACCGTAGCCGAGCCGGTGGATCAGGGGGGCGAGCAGATCGTTGCCGACGGTGGCGACGCTGTCCGGGCCGCCGAGATCGCGGACCTGGGTCATGCGCTGGCCCTGGTAGCCGCAGGGGTTGATGCGCGAGAACGGCTCGAGGTCCATCGCCACGTTGAGCGACAGGCCGTGGTAGGTGCGGCCGCGCCGCACGCGCAGCCCCAGCGAACCGATCTTCGCGCGGCCGGGCAAGCCGCCGGCGTCATCGACGTAGACCCCCGGTGCGGCCGGGTCCGCCGCGGCGGCAATACCGTAGCCGGCCAGCACGTCCACCATCGATTGCTCGATGTGCGTGACCAGGCTGCGGATGCCGTAGCCGCGGCGGTGCAGGTCGACGAGAAAATAGACGACGAGCTGACCGGGACCGTGATAGGTAATCTGGCCGCCGCGGTCCGACTGCACCACCGGGATCGAGCCGGGCGCCAGCAGGTGCTCGGCCTTGCCGGCCTGGCCCTGTGTGAACACGGGCCGGTGCTCCAGCAGCCAGATTTCGTCCGCGGTGCGCTCGTCGCGCGCGTCGGTGAAGGCGCGCATCGCCGCGAACGTCTCGGCGTAGTCGCGCAGGCCGAGTCGGCGCACGACCGGCTCTGCGCTCATACGGCCTGCCTCAGATGTCGAGCCACAGCCGGATCGTGTCCACGAGCTGCGTGAACAGGCTGCCCTTGGCCAGCGGTTGCAAGGCCGTCAGCGGAACCGTGCGCAGGGTCTTGCCGTCCACGCTCAAGGTGACCGAGCCCAGCGTCTGGCCGGCCGCGATCGGCGCGATCACCGGCCCGACGACCGTCGGCTGGACATCGAGGCGGTCCGCGGTGCCCCGCGGCAGCGACAGGGTCACCGTCTGGGCCACGCCGACCGGCAGTTCGGTGGCGTCGCCCTTCCATGCGCGCAGGCGCAGCACCGGCTTGTCGGCACCGAACAGGGCGACGTTCTCGTAGAAGCGGAAGCCGTAGTCGAGCAGCGCCTTGGACGCCCGCGCGCGGCTGCGCGGACCGTCGGTGCCCATGACCACGGAGATCAGTCGCCGGCCCTCGCGCACCGACGAGGCGGCGAGGCAGAAGCCGGCGGCTTCGGTATGCCCGGTCTTGATGCCGTCGGTGCCCGGGTCCATTTCCAGCAGCAGGTTGCGGTTCTGCTGACGGATGACTCCGCGGTGTCCGAAGCTGAATTCGCGTTCGGAGAAACGGCGGTAGTCCTCGGGAAAGTCGCGGATCAGCGCGTGCGAGAGCAGGGCGACGTCATAGGCCGTCGTGTAGTGCTCCGCCGCCGGCAGCCCGGTGGCGTTCTCGTAGTGCGTGCCCTTCATGCCGAGGCGCGCGGCATGCTTGTTCATCAGCTGTGCGAACACGGCCTCGTCGCCGGCGATGTGCTCGGCGATGGCGACGGTGGCGTCGTTGCCCGATTGCACGATGCTGCCCATCAGCAGGTCCTCGAAGCGCACGTGCTTGCCCACTTCGACGAAGGTGCGCGAGCCCTCGGTACGCCAGGCCTTCTCGCTGATCAGCACCTGGTCGTCGAGCGTCACGTGGCCGCGCGCCAGCTCGTCGAAGGCGACATAGGCGGTCATGATCTTGGTGATGCTCGCCGGCTCGACGCGCTGCATCGAGTTGAAGTCGGCAAGAACCTGCTGGCTGGCGAAGTCGTAGAGCACGTAGCTGCTCGCCTCGATCTGCGGCGGCGTCGGCAGCTGCGCGTGCGCGCTCGCGGACAGGCCGAGCAGGAGGAGCAGTCGGATGAGTCCCTTCATGGCTGAGAGTCTTCGGTGCGGCGGGTGAGGGTGGTGGGCGGGCGCCAGTCTACCGATGCGCTACTGGCGCATCCACGTTGCGGCAAAGCCGGCAGCCTGCAGGCGCAGGCGCGCGGTTTCGGCACTGCGGGTGTCGACGAAGGGGCCGAGCACCACCCGGTGCACGGGCTGGTCCTCGCCGTCGTCGATGAGGATCTGCGCATCGCGGTGGCCGTGGCGGGCCAGTTCCTCGCGCATCACCACGGCGTTGATCGGATCGCTGTAGGCGGCGATCTGCAGCCAGCTCTCGGCTGGGCTCGCCGGTTCGAGCGGGTCGATCGCCACGACCTCGACTTCGGTGCTGCCGTGGCCGAGCATGTCCAATTTCGCCGCGGCGGCGTACGACAGGTCGATCACGCGGCCCTTGTGGAACGGACCGCGATCGTTGATGCGCACGACGACGCTGCGGCCGTTGTCGAGCCGGGTCACGCGCACGTAGCTCGGCAGCGGCAACGTCTTGTGCGCGGCCGTCATGCGGAACATGTCGTAGGTTTCGCCGTTGGCGGTGCGGTTGCCGTGAAACTTCTTCCCGTACCACGAGGCGATCCCGCGCTCGCGAAAACCGCGCGCATCGCTGAGGACACGATAGGTCTTGCCGAAGACGCTGTAGACCGGCGAGTTGCCGCCGCGCGAGCGCGGTTCGGCACGCGGCACCGCGTCCGGGATGCTGGCGATGTCGTCGGGAACCTCGTCGGGGTGCGGTGCGACGTCATGCTCGAGCGCGTAGCGACCGGCATTGGGGTTGTCGCTGCGTGCGGCGGGGCGTGACTTGGGGGCCGGTGCGCCGCAGCCGGCCAGTCCCAGCATCAGCAGCAGGGCGATGGCCCGCGCCGGCAGGCGCATCAGTTGGAGGGCTCCAGGCTGGCGGCGTGCGCCTGTTCGATACGCTGCGCCAGCTGGGTCACGGCCATGCCGTAGAACACACGGGGGTTGTACGACATCACCGAATAGAAGTTCGGCAGGGCCAGCCAGTATTCGCGACCGTCGCCGTCCAGCGTCAGCTCCACCAGCCCAACCCGCGTCTGCGGCGGCAGTTCGGTCTTCGCCTCGACCCCGAGCTTGCGCAGTGCCGCGACGGTGTGGGTCACGTTGCGGGCGTTGACCGCGAGGTTCGCGGGCAGCGGCCCGGTCACCCGCGCCTGCACCACCAGCGGCTCGCCGCGCTGCCAGGCGCGTGCGCGGTCGTAGCGGGTGAGATAGCGGCCGATGGAGCCGATCGCGTCGGGCATGGACCACAGGTCGCGGCGGCCGTCGCCGTCGAAATCGACGGCCAGCCTGCGGTAGTTGCTCGGCATGAACTGCGCGGCTCCCATCGCTCCCGCATACGATCCCTGCGGCACCGTCGGCGCGTAGCCGAAGTCGCGACAGAACGCGAAGAACTCGGCCAGCTCGGAGAGGAAGAAGGCATGCCGCGTCGGGTGATCGAACCCCTGCGTCGACAGGGCGTCGAGCACGCGCACCGAGCCGGTGATGCGGCCGTAGCGCGTCTCGATGCCGAGGATGCCGGCGATCACCGCTGGCGGAACGCCGTACTCCGCCTCGGCCCGCGCGAACCAGTCGCGGTGGGTGCGCAGCAGTTCCGCGCCGTTCGTGACGCGGCCTTCGTCGATCCGGCGGGCGTACTGGGTCCAGGTCTCGGTCTTCTCGGGTGCCTTCTGTTCGCGCTCGACCAGCTGCGGCAGGCGTTCGGCCGCCGCCAGCGACGTCTTCACCCAGTCGAGTTCCTGCGGGCTGAACGAGAACTCGGTTTCGAGCCGCTTCAGCAGTTCCGGCGCACGTGCGTGGCCACCGTAGTCCGCAGCGGCAGGAAGGGCGCAGGTGAGCAGCAGCAGGGGGGCGAGGCGCGGCATCATTTGGCGAGCAGTTTCCGGTGAGTCTGGATCGACATGAGAATACCGAAGCAGGCCAGCAGCGACACCGCCGAGGTGCCGCCGTAGCTGAGCAGTGGCAGCGGCACGCCCACCACCGGCAACAGGCCGATGACCATGCCGACGTTGATGAAGATGTAGATGAAGAAGGTCATCGCGAAGGCGCCGCCGAGCAGGCGCTGGAAGGTGTCCTGGGCGCGCAGCGCGATCCACAGGCTGCGGCCGACGATGGCCAGATACAGCGCCAGCAGCAGCAGCACGCCGAGCAGGCCGAGCTCCTCGGCGTAGACCGCGAAGATGAAGTCGGTGTGCGACTCCGGCAGGAAGTCGAGCTTGGCCTGGGTGCCGTTGAGCCAGCCCTTGCCGAACAGGCCGCCGGAGCCGATCGCGATCTTCGACTGGGTGATGTGATAGCCCGCGCCGAGCGGATCGCTCTCCGGGTTGAGCAGCGTCAGGATGCGCTGGCGCTGGTAGTCGTGCAGGCGCTCCCACAGGATCGGCGCGGCGGCGCCGATGGCGGCCAGTGCGGTGAGGATCCAGCGCCATTGCAGGCCGGCGAAGAACAGCGCGAAGCCGCCGGCGGCGATGATCAGCAGGGAGGTGCCGAGATCGGGCTGGATCATGATCAGGCCGGCCGGCAGGCCGATCAGCAGCAGCGTGAAGCCGATCGTCAGCAGGCTCGGCGGCAGGCGTCGGTGATGAAGAAATGCCGCGACCGTCATCGGCATCGCCAGCTTCATGATCTCGGACGGCTGGAAGCGGATCACGCCGAGGTCGAGCCAGCGCTGCGCCCCCTTGGCGTGATCGCCGAGCAGCAGCACGAGCACCAGCAGCACCAGCGTCACCAGGTAGGCCCACGGCGCGAAGCTGCGGTAGAGGTCCGGTGGCGCCTGTGCCACGGCGACCATCGCGATCAGGCCGAGAATCAGGCGCTGGACCTGGCTCCACACCGCCGGCACCGAATGCCCGGACGCCGAGTACTGCACGAACAGCCCGATCGTCGCCACGCACAGCAGCAGCAGCAGCAGCGGCAGGTCGACGTGCCAGGTCTCCAGCCAGTCGCCGAGGCCGGGTTCGGGCTTGCGCGGGCGCGAGCCGTGCAGCATCTGCGTGATCACGGCGTCGGTCTCGGTGTGGCCCGCGGCGCGGGGCGTTCGGGGGGCGGGGGCACGATGGCCGGGGCGCCGGTGAACTGCACTTCGCCGAGCAGGTACTGGTCCATGACCATGCGTGCGATCGGCGCGGCCACGGCACTGCCGCCGCCGGCATGCTCGGCGATCACCGCGATGGCGATGCGCGGCTCCTCCACCGGGGCGAAGGCGATGAACAGGGCGTGGTCGCGCAGATGCACGGGCGTTTCCGCGAGCGTCGGCGCGCGCAGCTCGTCCTGGCGCAGCGAGGCGACCTGCGCCGTGCCGGTCTTCGACGCGATGCGGTACGGCGCGCCCTGACCGATGCGGTAGGCCGTTCCCGAAGGCGAATGCGTGACTTCCTCCATCGCGGAGATCACCGTGGCCCAGTGGCGGTTGTCCTTCAGTTCGATACGCTGCAGCGGTTCTGGTTCAATCGCCACGCGCTCGCGGGTGATCGGGTCCTCGTAGCTGCGCAGCACGTGCGGCCGGTAGCCGCCGCCGCGCATGGCGATGCGCGCCGTCATCTGCGCGAGCTGCACCGGCGTGGTCAGCGTGAAACCCTGGCCGATGCCGACGTTCAGGGTTTCGCCCGGATACCAGCTTTCGCGGCGCGCCACCTGCTTCCATTCGCGCGACGGGAACAGGCCGCCTTTCTCCAGCGGCACGTCGAGCCCGGTGGGCGCCCCCAGGCCGAAACCGGTCATCGCCGCATGGATGCGATCGATCCCCAGGTTCAGGGCAAGCTGGTAGAAGTAGATGTCGCAGGAGCGCATCACGCCCATTGCCATGTCGACCCAGCCGTGACCGCTGCGCTTCCAGCAGCGGTACTTGCGCGTGGAGCCCGGCAAGGACATCTGGCCGCCGCAGAACTCGCGGTGCGCCGGTTCGGCGGCACCGTACTCGAGGCCGGCGAGGGCCATCGCCGGCTTGACCGTCGAACCGGGCGGATAGGTGCCCTGCAGGGCGCGGTTGTAGAGCGGGCGCTGGGGGTTGTCGAGCAGCGTCTTGTAGTCCGCACTGCTGATGCCTTCGATGAAGTAGTGCGGGTCGTAGCCGGGCTTGCTGACCAGGGCGATGACCTCGCCGCTGGCGGGGTCGATCGCGACGATTGCGCCCGTGAGCGGGCCCAGCGCACGCTCCGCGACCAGTTGCACGCGGGCGTCCAGCGACAGGATCAGGTTGCGCCCCGGATAGCCGCGTCGGTAGTCGAGTTCGCGCAGCGGCCGTCCGAAGGCATTGGCCTCGATGATCTTGGCGCCCGGCTCGCCGCGCAGCAGGTCCTCGCGACTCTTCTCGACGCCGACCTTGCCGATCTGGTTGATGCCGCGATAGGCCGCCTCGTCGACCTGCTGCAGCTCCTGTTCGGTGATGCCGCCGACGTAGCCGACGATGTGCGCACCGCTCGCCGCCAGCGGATAGTTGCGCGACAGGCCGGCGGTGACCTCGACGCCCGGAAACTCGTGCCGGCGGATCTCATAGCGCGCCACCTCTTCCATCGACAGGTTCGAGCGCAGCGGCACGCCGCGGTAGCGCGGCGTCTTGCCGACGCGGTCGTGGAAGCGTTCGAGGTCGGTCTCGCCGATGTCGATGATCGCCGCGAGACGTTGCAGCGTCTGCGGCATGTCCGCGACCTGCTCGGGGGTGATCTCCAGCACGAACGCCGGCTGGTTCTGCGCCAGCACGACGCCGTTGCGGTCGTAGATCAGTCCGCGTACCGGCGCGACCGGCACCACGCGCATGCGGTTCTCGTCGGCCCGCGTCGAGAAGTAGCCGTGCTGTCGAAGCTGCAGGTCGACGAGGCGCGCGACCAGCAGGCCGACGCCGGCCACCAGCAGCAGCACCGCGAACAGGCTGCGGCTGAAGAACGCATTGCGTTCGTCGTGGACGTTCTTCAGCGCGTCGCGCCGGCGTGGAGGACCGAGAATCATCGGCCCGCGCTCCGGACGCCGCTCATTCGTCCTCCGGCGGCTGGCGCAGGGCTTCCATCACGCTGAACAGCAGCGGCCAGAACAGGGTGGTCGACAGCACCGGCAGCCAGCGCAGCCAGGCATCGGCCTGGTGCCGGGTGGCGCCGTCGACCCAGAACATCAGGAAGCTGTACAGCGCCCACGCCGGAATCAATGCGAAGGTGGCCTGCCACAGCGGAAACAGGATGAAGATGCCGCGCAGGCGTTCGACGATGTAGACCACGATCACGAGGCCGAGGGCGTGCTGGCCCAGGGGGCTGCCGAACAGCACGTCGAGCGCGATGCCGGCGACGAAAGCCGGCAGCAGGGTCGAGATGCGCGACTCGCGCAGCGCCCAGTACGCCAGCACCAGCGGCACCCACAGCGGTCGCGCCGCGGCGAGGATGTCCGGCAGGCGCACGAGCTGGAACACGATGGCCAGCAGCAGGCTCGCGGTGAAACCGAGCAGCAGGTTGCGGGTGCTGGTCATGGTGCCGACGGCGGAGTCGCCGCCTCGTCGTCCGCGGCGCCGTCGACGTCGCCGCCGACCAGGTAGCTTTCGCTCCACACCAGCAGTGCCTGGCGGCCCTGGTTGAGACGCGCCGCGGGCGAGGCGTAGGCCTCCATGAAGTGCTCGCCGGCCAAGTGCTTGAGTTCGTAGACGGTGCCCACCGGATAGCCGGCGGGGAAGCGCCCGCCCAGTGCCGACGAGACCAGCAGGTCGCCGACCTGGATGTCAGCATTGCTGGGCAGGAACGGCAGGCGCAGGCCGAGCTCGCCGGCGCCGATGGCGATGGTCTGCATGCCGGTGCGGTTCACCTCGACCGGGATGCCATGGTTCGGGTCGGTGATCAGCAGTGCCCGCGAGCGCTGATGCCCGGTATCGACGATCTGGCCGAGGACGCCGGAGGCGTCGACCACGGCCTGGCCGCGATAGACCGCGTCGCGCGTGCCCTTGTTGAGGGTGATCTGGCTGCGATACGGGTCCTGGCTGATGGCCACGATCTCGGCGATCAGGACCTCGTCCTCGATGCGCTCAGCCGAGGCCAGCAGCTCGCGGATGCGGCGGTTCTCGGCCTCCAGCGCGTTCATCTTCTGCAGCCGCGTTTCGAGCAGCAGCTGCTTCTGGCGCAGCTCGCGGTTCTCGCGCTCCAGCGTTTCGCGGGTGTCGAGATTCTCCGCGGCCGACAGGACGTGGCCGGGCAGCGACGCCATCCAGACCAGCGGCGTGAGCATGAACGACAGGGTGCTGCGTACGTTGCGCAGGGAATCGCCGCGCGTGTCGTTGAAGATCAGCGCCAGCGAGATCAACGCCAGCAGCGCGGTGCGGAGTCCAAGGCCCGGCCCGCGCGGGAACAGGGGGCGGCGGTAGGACTCGGGCAGCGTGTTCAAGTGGTCAAGCGCTTCGCAGGCTGCGGGCGGCGGACATCGGTTGTCCGCTAGGGTACGGGTTCCAACGCCGGCTGCAAGGGGCAGCCGGCCGTCAGGGCCACATCAGTCGAGGCTGTAGAAGTCCGACTGGCGGTCGAGCATGTCGAGCACCATGCCGCCGCCGCGGGCGACGCAGGTCAGCGGGTCGTCGGCGATGATCACCGGCAGGCCGGTCTCCTCGGAGATCAGCTTGTCTAGGTCGCGCAGCAGCGCGCCGCCGCCGGTCAGCACGATGCCGCGCTCGGCCACGTCCGAGCCGAGTTCCGGCGGCGTGCGCTCCAGCGCCTGCTTGACTGCCTTGACGATGCCCGACAGCGGTTCCTGCAGCGCGTCGAGGATCTCGTTGGAGTTCATCGTGAAGTTGCGCGGCACGCCGGCGGCCAGGTGGCGGCCGACGACGTCGATCTCCTGCACCTCGTGGCCGGGGAAGGCGGTGCCGATCTGGATCTTGATGCGCTCGGCGGTGGCCTCGCCGATCAGCATGTTGTACTGGCGGCGCACGTACGAAACGATGGACTCGTCGAACTTGTCGCCGCCGATGCGCACCGACTCGGCATAGACGATGCCGTTGAGCGAGATCACCGCGACTTCCGAGGTGCCGCCGCCGATGTCGACGACCATCGAGCCGCGGGCCTCGCCGATCGGGATGCCGGCGCCCAGCGCGGCGGCGATCGGCTCCTCGATGACCCAGACCTTGCGTGCGCCGGCGTTTTCCACCGACTCGCGGATCGCGCGGCGTTCCACCTGGGTGGAGCCGTAGGGCACGCAGACGACCACGCGGGTCATCGGCCGCATCATCCGCCCCTTCTGCACCTTGCGGATGAAGTGCTGCAGCATCTTCTCGGTGACGGTGTAGTCGGCGATGACGCCGTCGCGCAGCGGGCGCACCGTCGTGATGTTCGTCGGCGTGCGGCCGAGCATCTGCTTGGCCTCGATGCCGACCGCCTCGACCTTCTTCGCGCCGCGCGAGTCCATGCGGATCGCGACCACCGAGGGTTCGTTCAGGACGATCCCTTCATCGCGGACGTAGACGAGGGTGTTCGCGGTGCCCAGATCGATGGACAGGTCGTTGACAAACAGACGGCGGACGGCGTCGAACATCGCTTCTGGCCTGATGGGAAGTCAGTAATAGTGGGAATCGTGGACCCATAAAATAATTGCCCGCCGGGTCCAGCGGGCAGCACGCTTCCAGCGGCCTGCTAGAATTGTGCATCCGCACATCTTAAACGATTTTCCGGCCTGAACAGCCCCGAATCGGGGCGGTCCGGCTCACCGGATGGCGGGCGCCGTCAGCGGCCAGGGGTCGCTGCCGAACGGGCCGTACCCCTACGACTTCACGCAGAACGCCGACAATGAGTCTTTCCATCGAACAAGTCCGGCAGGTCGCGCAGCTCGCGCGGCTGGCCCTGCAACCCGAACAGGCCGAGCGTTACGCCGGCCAGCTGTCCGCCATTCTCGACATGGTCGACCAGCTCTCGCAGGCGCAGACCGATGATGTCGCGCCGATGGCCCATCCGCTGGACATGCACCAGCGCCTGCGCCCGGACGCGGTCGCCGAAACCGACCGTCGCGAGGCTTTCCAGGCGATCGCTCCGGCCGTCGAGAACGGCCTCTACCTCGTTCCTAAGGTGATCGAGTGAGCATGCACAGGCAGTCGATCAAGGCGCTGGGCGAAGGACTGCGCGCGAAGAAGTTCTCCTCCCGCGAGCTGACGCAGCAGTACCTGCAGCGCATCGAGGCGCTCGATCCGCAGCTCAACAGCTACATCAGCGTGACGGCCGAACAGGCGCTCGCGCAGGCCGACGCGGCCGACACGCGGCTGGCCCGCGGCGAGGGCGGCCCGCTGACCGGCATCCCGCTGGCCCAGAAGGACATCTTCTGCACGCAGGGGGTCAAGACCAGTTGCGGCTCGAAGATGCTCGACAACTTCGTCGCGCCGTACGACGCGACGATCGTCGGCAAGCTGCATGCCGATGCCGGCATGGTCATGCTCGGCAAGTGCAACATGGACGAGTTCGCCATGGGCTCGTCGAACGAGACCTCGTGGTACGGCCCGGTGAAGAATCCCTGGGACACCACGCGGGTGCCCGGCGGCTCGTCGGGCGGTTCGGTCGCAGCGGTGGCGGCCGGACTGGCGCCTGCGGCGACCGCCACCGACACCGGCGGCTCGATCCGCCAGCCGGCGGCCCTGACCAATCTCACCGGCATCAAGCCGACTTACGGTCGCGTCTCGCGCTACGGGATGATCGCGTTCGCGTCGAGCCTCGACCAGGCCGGCGTCGTGGCCCGCTCGGCCGAGGATGCCGCCTATGTGCTGCAGGCGATGTCCGGCTTCGATCCGCTCGATTCCACCAGCATCGACCGCCCGGTCGGTGACCTGGTCACGGGCCTCGGCCAGTCGATCAAGGGCCTGCGCATCGGCCTGCCCAGGGAGTACTTCGCCGAAGGGCTGGCGGATGCGGTGCGCAGCCGCGTCATGGATGCGGTCAAGGTCCTCGAGGCGCAGGGCGCGGTGATTTCCGAGATCTCCCTGCCCAACTCGCCGCTGTCGGTGCCGACCTACTACGTCGTCGCCCCGGCCGAGGCGAGTTCGAATCTCGCGCGCTACGACGGCGTGCGCTACGGCCACCGCGCGGCCGACGCGAAGAACCTCGAGGACCTGTACAAGCGCTCGCGCGCCGAGGGCTTCGGGCCGGAGGTGCAGCGTCGCATCATGGTCGGCACCTACGTGCTCAGCCACGGTTACTACGATGCCTACTATCTGAAGGCGCAGAAGGTCCGCAAGCTGATCTACGACGACTTCCGCCGCGCTTTCGAATCGGTGGACCTGGTGCTGGGGCCGACGACCACCGATGTCGCATTCGCGCTCGGCGCGAAGACCGACGATCCGGTGTCGATGTATCTCAACGACATCTACACCATCGCCGCCAACCTCGCCGGCATCCCGGCGCTGTCGCTGTCCTGCGGCTTCGTCGACGGGCTGCCGGTGGGGCTGCAACTGATGGGCAACTACTTCGACGAGGCGCGCCTGCTCAATGCGGCGCACCAGTATCAGCAGGCGACGGACTGGCACATGCAGGCGCCGAAGGGGTTCGAGTGATGGATCGTCAGGAGTGGGAAGCCGTCATCGGACTGGAGGTGCACTGCCAGCTGCTGACGAAGTCGAAGATCTTCTCCGGCGCGGCGACCGCCTACGGCGCCGCCCCGAACACCCAGGCCGATGCGGTCACGCTGGGCCTGCCCGGCGTGCTGCCGGTGCTCAACGGCACGGCCCTGGAGATGGCGGTGAAGTTCGGTCTGGCCGTGGATGCGCAGATCGCCGAGCGCTGCGTCTTCGCGCGCAAGCACTACTTCTATCCGGATCTGCCGAAGGGCTACCAGATCTCGCAGTACGAGCTGCCGATCGTCTACCAAGGCCACCTCGACATCGAGCTGTCGAATGGCAAGGACGCGGAGCCGACGGTCAAGCGCATCGGCATCACCCGGGCGCACATGGAGGAGGATGCCGGCAAGTCGTTGCACGAAGGCTTCGTCGGCATCACCGGCATCGACCTGAACCGTGCGGGCACACCGCTGATCGAGATCGTCTCCGAGCCGGACATCCGTTCCGCCGCCGAGGCGGTGGCGTATCTCAAGAAGCTGCATCAGCTGGTCGTCTATCTGGGCATCTGCGACGGCAACATGCAGGAGGGCTCGTTCCGCTGCGACGCCAACGTTTCGGTGCGCCGCAAGGGCGAGACGAAGTTCGGCACGCGCACCGAGACCAAGAACGTCAACTCCTTCCGCTTCGTCGAGAAGGCGATCGAGTACGAGATCGAGCGCCAGATCGACGTCATCGAGTCGGGTGGCCGCATCGTCCAGGAAACGCGGCTGTTCAATCCGGACACCGGCGAGACGCGCGCGATGCGCACCAAGGAAGACGCGAACGACTACCGCTACTTCCCGGACCCCGACCTGCTGCCGGTCGTGGTCACGACGGATGACCGCGAGCGCATCCGCGCGACGATGCCCGAGTTGCCCGAAGCCAAGAAGCAGCGCTTCACGACGCAGTACGGCCTGTCGAAGTACGACGCCACCGTGCTCACCGGCGAGGCGGCGCTGGCGGACTACTACGAATCGGTCGTGAAGCTTTCCGGTGCCGACGCCAAGCTCTGTGCGAACTGGGTCAGCGGCGATCTGCTCGGCGCGCTGAACAAGCTCGGCCGCGACATCGGCGACTCGCCGGTGACGGCACCGATGCTCGCCGGCATGGTCGCGCGCATCGCCGACAAGACCATCTCCGGCAAGATCGCCAAGGACGTGTTCGAGGCGATGCTGGGCGGCGAGGCGCAGGGGGACGATGCCGCCGATGCGATCATCAAGGCCAAGGGACTGGTCCAGATCACCGACGAGGGCCCCGTGCTCGCCGCGATCGACGAGGTCATGGCGAAGAATCCGCAGCAGCTCGCCGACTACCGCGGTGGCAAGGACAAGCTGTTCGGCTTCTTCGTCGGTCAGGTCATGCGCGCCACGCAGGGCAAGGCGAATCCCGATCTGGTCAACAAGCTGCTGAAGGACAAGCTCGCGCCGTAGGCGGGCCCCGGTCCGTGCGCCACTCTCCACGATGAATCAGCTGACGGAATTCCTGTTCCCTGACCTGGGGGCGCGCGGCGCAATCGTCGAGTTCGACGAGGGCATCGACGCGATGCTCGGTTCGCGGCCCTATCCGCCCGATGTGCGCCGGCTGGTCGGCCAAACCGTGGCGGCGATGCCCCTGCTCGCCGCGAACACCAAGTTCCGCGGTCGCATGAGCCTGCAGTTCCAGGGCAAGGGTGACCTGAAGATGCTGGTGGCGCAGATCGAGGCCGACCTGCAGGTGCGGGGCATGGCCAAGTGCGCGGAGCAGGCGGCAGGCGACTTTGCGGCGCTGATGGGTGACGGCCTGCTCGGACTGCTGCTCGAGCCCGAGCGCGGCGACCAGAACTACCAGGCGATGGTCGCGATCCAGGGCGGCAGTCTGGCGGCGGCACTGGAGCACTACTACGCCAGCTCCGAGCAGATCCCGTCGTGCATGCGCCTGGCGGCTGCGGACGGACGCATCCGCGGCATCGTGCTGCAGCGCCTGCCGCTCGGCGAGAAGCACAGCAGCGAACGGAACTGGGAGCATCTGTGCGCCCTGTTCGCCACGCTCGGCGAGGCCGAACTGGCGCGCACCGATGCCGCCACGGTCTTGCGGCGGCTGTTTCATGCCGAGACCCTGCGCCTGTTCGAGCCGCAGGCGGTCACGCTGAGCTGCCGCTGCAACCGCGACAGCATCAGCGCGATGCTGCTGTCGCTGGGCGAGGACGAACTCGAGGAGCATCTGCAGGAGCACGGTCGCGTCGACGTGACCTGCGAGTTCTGCGGGCGCGACTATCCGTTCACCGGCGACGACGTGCGTGCCCTGATGATGCAGGCGCGGACCCAGCCGTCGAACGCGACGCGGCACTGAAGTCCGCATCCGGCCGGCCTAGAATGGCCCGGTCGATTCCGACCCGGTTCGTTCCGTGCAGCTCAAGCCTCCACAATTGTCGTCGCATCTGGCGTCGAAGCTGGCGCCGGTCTATCTGGTGGCCGGCGACGAACCGCTGCTGATCCAGGAGGCGCTGGACGCGATCCGCGCCAAGGCCCGCGCCGAGGGTTACAGCGAGCGCGAGGTGCTCGACGTCGAGCGCGGCTTCGACTGGCAGCGGCTGGCCGACACCTGCG
The DNA here is from genome assembly GCF_003201205.1 of Sinimarinibacterium flocculans. GTDB lineage: Bacteria > Pseudomonadota > Gammaproteobacteria > Nevskiales > Nevskiaceae > Solimonas > Solimonas flocculans. The sequence continues at coordinate 206,595 of NZ_QICN01000002.1, read as the reverse complement.
CCAGCCTGTCGCTGTTCGCCAGTCGCCGCATCGTCGAAGTGCGGATGGCGGCCGGACCGGACGATGCCGGTCGCAAGATGCTGCAGCAGCTCGCCAGGGCGTTGCCGCCCGACGTGCTGCTGCTGGTCGTCTGCGGCGCGCTCGATGCGCGTGCGCGCGACGCGGCCTGGTTCAAGGCGCTCGATGCGGTGGGCGTGAGCCTCTACGTCTGGGCGGTCAAGGGACGCGAGTTCAGCGGCTGGCTCGAGACGCGCTTGCGCGACGCCGGCGTACGCGTCGACGCCGAGGCGGTGCGCCTGCTCGCCGAGCGGACCGAGGGCAACCTGCTCGCGGCCGCGCAGGACGTGGCCAAGCTGGCGCTGCTATACCCGAATCGTCACGTCGGCGTCGACGAACTGGCGCAGGCAGTGGCCGACAGCTCCCGCTTCGAGGCCTTCGACCTCAACGACCGGGTGCTCGACGGCGACGCGGCCGGTGCCGTGCGCAGTCTCGCGCGCCTGCGCGAGGAAGGTGCGGCGCCGCTGGAGATCCTGGGCGCGCTGATGTGGAGCCTGCGCCAGCTGATCCGGGCGACGCTGGTCTATGCGCGCACGCGCGATGCCGCGGCAGCCTGCGACAGCGCCGGCATCCGCCGCTTCCAGCAGGCGCGTTACGCGCGTGCGCTGACGCGCATGCGTCCGGGCGAGACCATGGGCTGGCTGCGCCGCGCCGCGCGCATCGACCGGCTGGTCAAGACCGGCCAGGAATCTGCCGCCTGGGAAGAATTGCTAACATTGATTCTTGCCGCCAGCGGGGCGGCGCCCCAGACCATTCGATGAGTCCCCCCCCTTCCGCACAGAAGGCAGCCAAGTCCAGAAACGACGGCGTTGCCGCCTACATGCACGAGCGCGGCGAGAAGGCGCGTGCCGCGGCGCGCGTCATGGCGCGTGCCGAAACCGGCACCAAGAACGCGGCGCTGTTCGCGCTGTCGCAGATCCTGATCGACGAGGCGTCCGAGATCCAGGCGGCCAATGCCGCCGACCTGCGCGACGGCCGCTCGGCGAAGCTCGACGAGGCGATGCTCGATCGCCTCGAACTCAACGCGGACCGCATCCGCGCGATGGCCGAAGGCGTGCGCCAGATCGCGAACCTGCCGGACCCGATCGGCGAACTCGGCGATCTCAAGCAGCGCCCGTCGGGAATCCAGGTCGGCCGCATGCGCGTGCCGCTGGGCGTCGTCGGCATCATCTACGAATCTCGGCCGAACGTGACCGCCGACGCTGCGGCGCTGTGCCTGAAGTCCGGCAATGCCGCAATCCTGCGCGGAGGCTCCGAGGCACTGCGCTCGAACCTGGCGATCGCACGCTGCATCGAACGGGCCCTGACCGACGCCGGCCTGCCGCGCGACGGCGTGCAGGTGCTCGACATCACCGACCGGCGCACGGTCACCGAGCTGGTGTCGATGCCGCAGTACGTCGACGTGGTCATCCCGCGCGGCGGCAAGGGACTCGTCGCCGCGGTGTCGGAAGCGGCGCGCGTGCCGGTGATCAAGCATCTCGACGGCGTCTGCCACGTCTACATCGACGGCGAAGCCGATGTCGACAAGGCCATGGCGATCGCCGTCAACGCCAAGACCCAGCGCTACGGCACCTGCAACACGATGGAAACCCTGCTCGTCGATCAGGCGATCGCCGAACGGGTGCTGCCGGAGCTGGGCCGCATCTACCTCGAAGCCGGTGTCGAGATCCGCGGCTGCGCGGCGACGCGCAAGCTGATCGGCGAAGCGGTGCCGGCCACGGACGAAGACTGGCGTGCCGAGTATCTGGCCCCGATCCTCGCCATCCGCGTGCTCGACGGGCTCGATGCGGCCATCGAGCACATCGCTACCTACGGTTCGCAGCATACCGACGCCATCGTCAGCGAGAACTACAGCCGCATCCGTCGCTTCCTGCGCGAGGTCGACTCGAGTTCGGTGATGGTCAACGCGTCGACGCGCTTCGCCGACGGATACGAATACGGCCTAGGCGCCGAGATCGGCATCAGCACCGACAAGTTCCATGCGCGTGGCCCGGTGGGACTCGAAGGCCTGACCACGCTCAAGTGGATCGTGCTGGGCGACGGACACGTGCGGTGAAGCAGGTTCCAGTCGACAGTTTCCTGTTTCCAGTCGAACAGAAGATGATGTGTGCCGTTCCGGAAACCGGAAACCGGAAACTGGAAACTCGTCAGCGGCCCTAGCCAATGCCCAGGGCCATTGGCGTCTTCGGCGGTGCCTTCGCCCCTTTCCACAACGGCCACCTGCGCCTCGCAATCGAGGCGCGCGATGCGCTGGGCCTGCAACAGGTCCGCCTGATTCCGACGGCACACCCGCCGCACCGGCCCGACTCCCGGGTCTCGGCAGCGCGGCGACTGGAATGGCTGCGCCTTGCCGTGCGCCGCGAACGCGGCCTCGTTCCGGACGACCGCGAGCTGCTGCGCGACGGCCCGTCCTTCACGATCGAGACGCTGATCGAGCTGCGTGAACAGTTTCCGCAGGCTGCACTGGTGCTGCTGATGGGTGCCGACGCCTTCCGTCACCTCCACACCTGGCGGCGTTGGGAGGAACTCCTCGAATACGGGCACATTGCCGTGTTTTCACGGCCGGGCGCCGCGCCGGAGGCGTCTGTCGAAACCCGCAGCGTCCTGTCACGGCGACGCGCGCCCGACATCGAGGCGCTGCTGGCCTCGACCGCCGGGCGCTGGCTCGCCTTCGAGCCGCCGATGCTCGACATCTCGTCGACGCGTATCCGCCGGTTGCTGCGCCAGGGGCGCTCGGTGCGCGGGCTGGTTCCCGATGCGATACTCAATGCCATGACCCCCGCCGACCGTTCGGCACTGACACAGGATGACGATGCCACGACCCACTAGCCTCAGCCCCCTGACGAAGCTCGCCATCGGCGCGCTCGAAGATCTCAAGGGCCAGGACATCAAGCTGCTCGACGTACGCAAGCTGACCACGGTCACCGACACGATGGTGATCTGCACCGGCACGTCGAATCGCCATGTTTCCTCGCTGGCACAGAACGTGGCGGAAGTCTCGAAGAAAGCCGGCTTCCGGCCGATGGGCGTCGAAGGCAAGGACACCGGCGAATGGGTGCTGGTGGATCTCGGCGACGTCGTCGTCCACGTCATGCAGTCGCAGGCGCGGGCGCACTACCAGCTCGAGAAGCTGTGGGCCGTCGACGAAGAACCGGTCGCCGTCACGACGATCAAGAGCAAGCCGGCCAAGAGCAAGACAACCAAGGCCAAGGCGACGAAGAAGACCGCTGCGGGCAAGGCCGTGAAGAAGACGGCAAAGAAGGCCACGAAGAAGGCAGCAAAGAAGGCGGCGCCCAGACCCTCCGCGAAACCGAAGGCCGCGAAGAAGGCGAGCGCCGGAAAGAAGACGGCGGCCCGACGCGGCTGAGCGGGCGCAGGCTCGCGCCATGCGCATCCTGCTGCTCGCCGTCGGTACGCGCATGCCCGGGTGGGTGGAAACCGCCTATGCCGACTACTCGGTGCGCCTGCCGCACGAGTGCCGGCTCGAACTGGTCGAGATCGCCGCGCTGCCGCGCGGCAAGAACGCGGATCTGGCGCGCATCAAGCAGCAGGAAGGCGAGCGCCTGCTCAAGGCGGTGCCGCGCGACAGCCTGGTCATCGCCCTCGACGAGCGCGGCCGCGAGGCCGACAGTGCAGCCTGGGCGCAATCGCTCGCCGGCTGGATGCAGTCGGGTCGCGATACCTGTCTGCTGGTCGGCGGGCCGGACGGACATTCGCCGGAGGTGCTGGCCCGGGCCGAACAGCGCTGGAGCCTGTCGAGGCTGACGCTGCCGCACCCGCTGGTGCGTGTGCTGGTTGCCGAGCAACTGTTCCGCGCCTGGAGCCAGCTCGCGAATCACCCCTACCACCGCGCCTGAAGCTGTCCGCCGACTGTCCGGCGGCCTGTCCGGACAAGGCCGCCCGGTCGTGTCCGCTCAGTAAAATCTTTACAAATCAAATGATTGCAACGGTGCCGTTGTTGGCACGCGCTTCGCGTTACCGGGAACACGTTTCGCCGGAGTCCGCCGTGAACCTCTGCACCAGTGTTGCCGCCTTCATCCTCGCGGGGCTGTTCTGCAACCCCGCCCATGCCATCGGCGCCGCCGATGCCGGTCCGATGATTGCCGAGCAGGGCAATGCGGCGCTGCAGTCGATCCGTTCCGACATGGCGGACACGCTCAGCCGGCAACTGCGCGACCAAGTCGATCTGTGTCATCTCGCGGTGGAGCCGGCGACGCGCACGGCCGCCGCTTCCGTCGTCGGTCGCATCGAGGTGGCGCGCCCGGCCGACGCGATCCAGGCCCCGCACTGCGCATCGCGGCGCGAAGTCTGAGCGTCGGGCGGGTCCTCAGGCGAGGTCGCCACGCAGCGCGCGCACCCGCGCCTCGAGGTCCGCGGCGCTGACCCGGTCCGGCGGCACCGGGGTGTCGGCGACCAGTTCGATCCGCGACCAGAAACGCCGGGGCAGCCGCGCTCGCCTGAGGAAATTGTCGCGCCTCGAGAAGAAGCTGCCCCACAGCCCACGCAACGCCATCGGCACGACCGGCACCGGGGTTGCCCGGATGATGCGCTCGATGCCCGGGCGGAAGGTTTGGATCTCGCCATCGCCGGTGAGCGCTCCTTCCGGGAAGATGCCGACGACGTCGCCGGCCTTGAGGGCTGCCTCGACATCGGCGAAGGCCTTTTCCATCAGCGCCGGATCTTCCTTGGCGCCGGCGATCGGGATCGCCTTGGCGGTGCGGAAGATGAAGTTCAGCACCGGGATGCGGAAGATCTTGTAGTACATGACGAAGCGCACCGGCCGGCGGATGTTGCCGCCGAGAATCAGGGCATCGACGAAGCTGACATGGTTGCAGACGATCACGGCCGGCCCGGTATCCGGGATGTGTTCGAGTCCGGTCTTGCGGATGCGATAGAGCGTGTTGATCAGCGCCCACACCAGGAAGCGCATCAGGAACTCGGGCACCAGCGAGTAGATGAACACGGCGACCGCGGCGTTCATCAGCGCGGCCACCAGCAGCAGCTGCGGGATCGTCAGCCCGGCATCGAGCAGGACGATCGCGACCAGCGCCGCGGCCACCATGAACAGCGCGTTGAGAATGTTGTTGCCGGCGATGATGCGCGAGCGGTGGCTTGCCTCGGAGCGCGTCTGGATCAGCGCATACAGCGGCACGATGTACAGTCCGCCGAAGATGCCCGTCAGCAGCAGGTCCCAGAGCACGCGGTGATTGGACGCGCTGCGCAGGAACTCGCCGGCGCCCACGCCGGTGACGGCGGCCGCCTCGGGCTGGGCGAAATACAGCTCCACCCCGAACAGCGTCAGGCCGATGGAGCCCAGCGGCACCAGGCCGATCTCGACCTTGTGACCGGACAGTCGCTCGCACAGCAGTGAGCCGATGCCGATGCCCAGCGAGAACACCGTCAGCAGCAGGGTCACGACAGTCTCGTCCCCGCCGAGATTGAGCTTGGTGTAGTTGGGCAGCTGCGACAGGAACAGCGCACCGTAGAACCAGAACCAGGAAATGCCGAGGACCGCGAGCAGCACCGTGCGATTGGTCTGCATGAAGCGGAAGTTGCGCCAGGTCTCGGTCAGCGGATTCCAGTTGATGCGCAGGTCGGGCGCGGTGGGCGGCGCGCCCGGAATGCCGCGCGACGCGAGATAGCCGAGCACGGCGACGACGACGACGGTTGCCGATATCCATTGAGCCCCGGCGTGCTGCGCCATCAGCCAGCCGCCGAGCATGGTGCCGAGCAGGATGGCCAGGAAGGTCGCGGCCTCGACCAGGGCATTGCCGCCAACCAGCTCCTCCTCGCGCAGATGCTGCGGCAGGATCGAGTATTTGACGGGGCCGAACAGCGCGGATTGCGTTCCCATCAGGAACAGCACACCCATGAGAAACGCCATGCTGCCGAGCACGAGTCCGCCCACGGCCAGCAGCATGATGACGATCTCGAACAGCTTGATGGCGCGGATCAGCCGCGACTTCTCGTACTTCTCGGCGATCTGTCCCGCGGTGGCCGAGAACAGGAAGAAGGGCAGGATGAACAGCCCGGCGGCGAGGTTGACGTAGAGGTTCACGTCATCCGGCGACAGTCCCGCGATGCCGAAGGTCACCAGGATGACCAGCGCATTCTTGAACACGTTGTCGTTGAAGGCCCCGAGCGTCTGGGTGACGAAGAACGGCGCGAAGCGACGCGCGCGCAACAGCCCGAACTGTCCCTGCTCCCTGTCGCTCATGCCGACTCCCCGCCCCGCACGAAAGATGAATGGCGCGGCCAGCATAGCGGCTCGGCCGGCGGCTGCTAAGCTCGACGGCATGAAGGTCCATGTCCGCTGGCTGCTGGAGGAGTTGCCGGAGCTGCAGCGCGACGGTGTGCTCGACGCGGACGCGGCGCAACGTCTGCGCGAGCGCTATCGACCGCTGCTGCAGGCCGCCGGTGCCGGGCGCCTGCTGTTCCCGCTGCTGGGCACCGTGCTGATCGCGTTGGGGATCGTGCTGCTGGTGGCGCACAACTGGGACCGCTTCGACCGGACGCTGCGGTTGACGCTGGCGTTCACACCGCTGCTTGCCGGACAGCTGGCCTGTGCGTGGACGTTGTGGCGGGCGCGCACATCGGCATTGTGGCGCGAGGCGTCCGCCGCCTTCACGGTCCTGGCCTTTGCCGCGGCGCTGGCCCTCGTCGGCCAGATCTACCATTTCCCGGGCGATCTCGACCGCTACCTGCTGACCTGCGCACTGGTGGCATTGCCGCTGGCCTGCGCCCTCGACGCGGTGCTCGCAGCCGCGCTGTGCGCCGCGGCGCTGGCCGGATGGAGCTGGGCGGCGCCGGACACCGGGCCGAGCGGCTTTGTCGTTGCGGGGCTGTTCGTTCCCCTGCTGGCGCTGGCCTGGCACCGGCAACGCCGTGCGCCGTCGTCGCTGTCGACGGTGGCCTTGCTCGGCCTGCTGGCGCCGGCGTTCTTCTTCGCGATCCTGGGGTCGTTGCCGAACGTGCCGCGCCTGGGCCTGTGGTGGCTCGCCGAGTTCGGCGCGATCCTGCTACTGCTGCCGGCACCGGCCGCAGCGGCGCCTTGGCGCGACCCGCTGCGGTCCTGGGGCGGTGGGGCCGTGGTCGTCGCGGCCCTCATCGGCAGCTTTCCCGACATCTGGCGCGGATGGTCCTGGTATCTGCGTCCGGACCAGTTGCCGCTGGGCTGGGGCTTGCTCGTGCTCGGTCTGGCGCTGCTCGCGGTACTGGCGTGGCGGACATGGCGCAGCGGTGCATCGACGGCACCGCTCTGGGCGCTGCCCGCGCTGCTGATGGCACTGGTGGCCGCCACCGACAGCCGGCCGTTTGCGGTGGCGCTCGCGCTGCTGCTCAGTGCCTGGGTCCTGCTGACCGGCATCGCGCTGATCCGCAGCGGGCTGCGCGATCACGATGCCGGGCGTGCGAGCCGCGGGCTGGCGATGGTCGCGCTGCTGGTCATGCTGCGCTTCGTCGACAACGAGTGGTCGTTCACGCTGCGCGGGATCGCCTTCGTGCTGACCGGCGTCGTCTTCGTCGCCACCCATCTGTGGCTGCGTCGGCAGGTGCACGCATGATCGGCATCCGCGCCGCCGCCGCGCTGCTGGCGCTCGCCGTGGCCCTGCAGTGGGCCGTGCCCGGTCATCTGATCCGGCGCGGACAGCAGACGCTCGAGCAGGGCACCGCGTACCGCTTCCGCACCGCGCCGGTCGACCCCGTCGATCCCTTTCGTGGCCGCTACGTCGCGCTCGATTTCGAGGCGGCACGCGTCCCGCTGCCGCGAGGGCAGGGCGGCTATCGCCGCGGCCAGCGGGTTTACGCGCCGATCCGCGTCGACGACGACGGCGACGCGGTGCTCGGCGCGCCGCTACGACAGCCGCCGGAGAGCGGCGACTGGCTCGAAGCGACCGTGCTCTGGGTCAATGCCGACGAGCTGCGCCTGCGGCTGCCGTTCGACCGCTACTACCTCGACGAGCACCACGCGCCCGAGGTCGAGCGCCGCTACCGCGACACCAACCGCATGCCGGCGGACGGGGAGGACCCGCGCCGTCCGGCATGGGCACAGGTGCGGGTGCGCAACGGCTATGCGCTGATCGAGATGCTGTACATCGACGGGCGGCCGGTCAGCGAACTGATGCGCGAGCCGGCCGCCTCACTCTGACGGCGCCTGCACTGCGGCGATCCACGCGTCGATGTCCTGTTCGAGCACGTCGAGCGGTATGGCACCGTTGCCGAGCACGCGATCGTGGAACGCGCGCAGGTCGAACCGTTCGCCGAGTCCGGTTTGCGCGCGGGTGCGCAGCTCGCGGATCTTGAGCTGGCCGATCTTGTACGCCAGCGCCTGGCCGGGCCAGGCGATGTAGCGGTCGATCTCGTTGACGATATCGAGTTCCGACTTCGCGGCATTGGCCATGAAGAAGTCGATCGCCTGCTGGCGCGTCCAGCGCTTGTGATGCATGCCGGTGTCCACGACCAGACGGACCGCGCGCCACATCTCGTAGGTGAGCGCACCGAACTTCGAGTACGGGTCCTGGTACAGGCCCAGTTCCTCGCCGAGCGACTCGGCGTACAGCCCCCAGCCTTCGACGAAGGCGGTCATGCCCCAGCCGTTCTTGCGGAACTGCGGCAGCTCGCCGAGTTCCTGCGCCAGCGCGATCTGGAAGTGATGTCCGGGCACCGACTCGTGCAGCGTCAGCGCCTCCATCTCGTACTTCGGTCGCGTCTCGGGCTTGTACAGGTTCACGTAGTACCAGCCGGCGCGCGTGCCGTCGGCCGCGCCGGGCAGGTAGTAGGCCGTGGTCGTGTCCGGCGCGATGTTGTCCGGAATCGGCCGCACGCCGTACGGCAGGCGCGGGATGCGGCCGAACAGCCTCGGCAGTTCCGGGTCCACGCGTTTCGACAGCGCGCGATACGCCGTCAGCAGCTCGTCGCCGCTGGCGTAGTAGAACTGCGGATCGCTGCGCAGATGTTCGAAGAAGGCCTTGAGATCGCCGTCGAACCCGACCTGCTCGCGGATTGCCTCCATCCCGGCGCGGATACGCTGCACCTCGGCGAGGCCGATCTCGTGAATCTGCTCGGCGGTGAGCGAGGTGGTGGTATAGCGCCGAACCGCCCAGTCGTAGAACGCGGCGCCGTTGGGCTGCTTCCAGGCACCGACGTCCTCGGGGCAGGCCGGCAGGTAGTCGTCGACGAAGAAGGCCAGCAGCCTGCGGTAGGCCGGCACGATCTCGCGCTCGATCACGCGCCGCGCCTGCTTGGCATAGCGGCGTCGTTCGGCTTCCGGCACGCCGTCGGGGAAACCGGCGAACGGCGCGTAGAAGGGGCTCTGCTGCGGGTCGTCGACGATCTGCTTCTCGATCTGCGCCGGAATGCGCTGCATGACCACCTTCGGGTGCAGCCGCTGTTCCTCGATGCCCATGCGCATCAGGGTGATGTTCTGGTCGATCAGCTTCGGCAACGCGCGCAGGCGCGCGAGCCAGTGCTCGTAGGCCTCGGCGTTGTCGAAGCGCAGGACCTCGAGAATCTCGTCGGCGGTCTGCACACCGCCGCGCTGGTTCAGGGGAATCAGGAATTGCGCGTGCGCGTGCCCCTCGATGCGCCGTTCGTACTGCCGACGGAACAGGTCGTGATTGAGCTGCTCCGCGGGCGGCAGCGCCTTGCGGTCGATACGCAGCAGGCGCGCGAGCACCGCGCGGTCGCTTGCGTGTCGCCGCTCGATCGCGTCCGGCGAGATGTCGTCCCAGCGATCGTTGTAGCGCCCGTCGCCGAGGTAGGTCGCCGTCTCCGGGCTCTCGCGCAAGGTCCGCTCCCATTCCTCGTCGAACAGTGCGTGCAGTTCGGCGACGGCGTCGTCGCCGGCGTGCAGGGGCTGCGCCAGGGACAGGACAGTGAGCGTCAGCGCCGCAAGGGCAGCGCGGATCTTCGACTCGGTCGTCATGATCATGTTTGCGGGGACTCGTTCGTGATCTTCAGGGCCAGCGCGTAGAGGTCCTTGCGGCGTGCGCCGCTGATGTCGGCGGCCAGCCGCGCCGCCGACGAGGGAGGCAGTTCGCGCAGCAGCAGGCGCAGGACGCGCTCGCCGTCGTGCTCCGTCCGGTCGTCGTCGGGCGTGCCGGCGATCAGCAGCACGAACTCGCCGCGCGTGCGATGGGCGTCCTCGGCGAGCCAGGCGGGCAGGGTGTGTGCAGCGAGCACGACGCTCTGCTCGTAGAGCTTGGTCAGCTCGCGTGCGAGGCAGACGCTGCGCTCGCCGAAGACGGCACCGATGTCCGCTGCCGCCTCGACGATGCGATGGCTGGATTCGTAGAGGACCAGGGTGCGTGCCTCGCCGGCGAGTGCCTGGAGGCGTGCACGGCGCGCCGCCGCCTTTGCCGGCAGGAAACCTTCGAAGACGAAGCGGTCGCTGGGCAGGCCGCTCACCGACAGTGCGGCGATGGCCGCGCAGGGGCCGGGAACCGCGATCACCGGCACGCCGGCGGCGCGGGCTTCGCGCACGAGCACGAAACCGGGGTCGGAAACCAGCGGCGTCCCCGCATCGGAGATCAGGGCGAGACTGGCGCCGGCGACGAGCTCCTGTACGAGCGGCGTACTCGCCGTGGACTCGTTGTGCTCGTGCAGCGCGCCGAGCCTGGTCGCGATACCGAAGTGTGCGAGCAGCGCGCGGGAATTGCGCGTGTCCTCGGCGAGGATGCGGTCGACCGCGCCGAGCACCGCCTGTGCGCGCGGCGACAGGTCGCCGAGATGACCGATCGGTGTCGCGACGATGTAGAGATGGCCGGGCCGGACCGCGGGGGAAGACTCGCTCACGATGCTGTCGGCGCGTAAAACAGGCGTGTCATACTCGTCATTATGCTCGTGAATCCGGATCGCCCCCATTCCGCGCGTCGCGCGGGACTGGCCGCTGTTCTCGCGGCCGTCGCCCTCGCCGCTGCTGCCTGCTCGGCCCCGCAGCCGGTGCTCAACGTGCCGATCGTCCGTACCCCGCCGCCGGCCGAGCCGACGCCGCCGGTGGTTTCCCGGGCGCCGGAGACGTTGCCGCTGCCGCGCTTCGCGGCCGACGGCCCGGTTGCCCTGCTGCTGCCGCTGTCGGGTGCCTATGCCGCGCCGGCGGCCGCCGTGCGCGAGGGTTTTCTGGCCGCGCATTTCGACGCGGGCGATGCCCGCGAACTGCGGATCTACGACGTCGGCACCACCCCCGAGCGGCTGCTGTCCGCGTATCAGCGCGCACTGGACGAGGGAGCCGCGTTTATAGTCGGACCGCTGATGAAGGAATCGGCTGCGCGACTGGCGACGATGAACCCGCCGGTGCCGGTGCTGAGCCTCAATCACCTGGACGCCGGCGGCTTCGTGCCGCAGGACTTCTTCCAGATCGGCCTCGCGCCCGAGGACGAGGCGCGCGCCGCGGCCGATGATGCGGCGGCAGGCAATCTGCGCAATGCCGTGGCGCTGGTGCCGGAGGGCGACTGGGGTGATCGCGTGCTCGCCGCCCTGGAAGGCCGCATGGCGCAGTGGGGCGGACGCATCGTCGCATCGGCACGCTACCGGCAGGGGGTCAGCGACCAGTCGGACGTCATTGCGCAGCTGATGGGCGTGGCGGCGAGTCGCGAGCGTCACCGCGAGCTGACCAATGCCCTGGGCGTACGCACCGAGTTCGACGCCCGCCGTCGCGCCGACATCGATTTCGTCTTTGTCGGCGCACGCGCGACCGAGGCACGTGTGCTGCTGCCGCAGTTCCGCTTCCATCGTGCCACGGGGCTGCCGCACTACGCGACATCGATGGTCTACGACGGCCGCGGCGATGCGGAACTCGCCGGCCTGCGGTTCTGCGACATGCCGTTCATGCTCGATACCACCGGCGAGTTGGCGCAGGAGCGGCAGCAGGCCTCGTCGCTCTCGAACGTCGGCGCCTATCCGCGGCTCTACGCGCTCGGCCGCGACGCCTACGCCGTGGCCGCCGCGCTGCAGCGGGGCGGTTTGCGCGTCGGCGACAGTCTCGATGGCGCCACCGGCATGCTCGAATGGGGCGACAGCAGCACGATCCAGCGGCGCCTGCGCTGCGCGGCGTTGCGCGCGGACGGCATCGACGCCGGACTCGGGCTGTGAGCACGGGTGCGCGGCGCCGAGGCTGAAGACGCGGCGCTGCAGCTGCTGCGCCGCCGGGGGCTGCGACTCGTCAGCCGCAACTTCCGCTGCCGCGGCGGCGAACTGGACCTGGTGATGCTCGACGGCGACACGCTGGTCGTCGTCGAGGTGCGTGCCCGCCGCCATGCCGGCTACGGCAGCGCCGCGGAGTCGGTCGACCGGCGCAAGCAGGCGCGCCTGGTTCACGCGGCGCAACTGTTCCTCGCGGCCCATCCGCGCGAGGCGGAACGTCCGCTGCGCTTCGACGTCGTCGCCTTCGACGGTGCCGGGCAGGCGGACTGGATTCGCGCAGCCTTCGACGCGGGCTGAGCCGGCCTCCGCGCCATTGGCGCAGGGGCGTGGCGGGTTCACAATGCCCCGGTTTCCTGATCCTGTCCTTCACATGACCCTCGAAGCCCGCCTGCAGTCGCATTTCGAAGCCAGCATCGCCGCCAAGCAGAAAACGCTGCAGCAGTCGCTGCCGGCGCTCGCGCAGGCCGCGCGCCTGATGGCGGCGGCACTGCGCGCCGGGCACAAGGTGCTCGCCTGCGGCAACGGCGGGTCGGCCGGCGATGCCCAGCACTTTGCCGCGGAACTCACCGGACGCTACGAGCGCGAACGGCCCGGGCTGCCGGGCATCGCGCTCACCGTCGACACTTCGGCGCTGACGGCGATCGCCAACGACTACAGCTTCGATCAGGTGTTCGCCAAGCAGGTCGAGGCGCTCGGCCGCGCCGGCGACGTGCTGCTGGCGATCTCCACCTCCGGCAATTCGCCCAACGTGACGCGGGCGATCGAGGCGGCCCACGGCCGGCAGATGGCGGTGGTCGCGCTCACCGGCCGCGACGGCGGCCGCATCGCGGGAATGCTGCGCGAGGGAGACGTGGAGTTGCGCTCGGCATCGGACGTCACGGCGCGTATCCAGGAAGTGCACATCCTGTTCCTGCACTGCCTGTGCGACGCGATCGACGAACAGCTGTATCCGCGAAACTGACAGGTCGCGCGCAAAGCGCCTGTCCGCCCACGGCGATTACTTGACGACGCGCAGCGTCGGGCGTCCGGGCCGTGGCGGCTTCGGTGGCTCCGGTTCCCCGCTGGCGGGGGGCTGCGCCGCGGCGCCCGGCGGCTCGACCTCGCCGAACAGCATGCCTTCGCCGTTCTCGCGCGCGAAAATCGCCAGCACCGCACCGGACGGGAACTGCACGTCGAACGGGCGTCCGCCGAAGCGCGCGGAGAACCAGATCGGCTCGTCGAGCAGGTTGAGGTTCTGGATCGCCACCGGACTGACGTTCAGCGTGATCCGGCCTTCCTGCACGTACTCGCGCGGGACCACCACACCGGGGTAGTCGGCAGCCACGAGCATGTGCGGCGTGTGGCCGTTGTCGCAGCACCAGTCGTAGATGGCGCGAATCAGATAGGGGCGTCGGGACTTGGTCATGGCGCTCTGGCGGGCCTTGCTCAGCGTAGCGCCGATTGTACGCTCGGCCGCGCGAGCACACGCTGCGCGTAGCGCAGCAGCGCCGGATCGGCCGGGAGCTTGAGCTGCAGCGCACCGAGCTGCGAGAGCAGCGCCGCCCAGGCGCAATCCACCAGGCTGAAGTCCAGCCCCAGGCACCAGCCCCGCTGCGGGAACAGCCGGCAACTGGCGATGATGTGTTCGGCAAGCTGCTTGCGCGCGGTCTTGGCCTCAGCCGCGCGCGGCGCGTCGACGATCGACTGCGCCAGCGGCAGCAGTTCGCGTTCGAGCCGTGCCATCAGCATCCGCAGCAGCGCACGCGCGGCAGGGTCGGGCGGCAGCAGGCGCGGATGCGGATAACGTTCGTCGAGGTACTCGGCGATGATGCCGGCCGGGTAGAGCACCGCGTCGCGGTCGGCCAGCGTCGGCAGCGACAGCGAGGGATTGATGACCAGCAGGTCCTGGTGGGGCCTGTCGCGTACCACGCGCTCGATGCGCGCGTGATCGACGTCCTTTTCGTTGAGCACGATCCGCGCCCACAGGCTGGCGAAGTCGGCGTCTGCGCAGAACAGCGTCAGGCCTGCGCGCGCCGCCGGCTTGGCATCGATGACGTACTTGCTTTTCGCCGGGATCGCCATGCCGCTCAAAAGCACACGGCGCCGTTCACGCAATCACTCCGAGCATGAACGGCGCCGTGGTCATCGTCCCGGGTCTAGTGGACGTCTTTCCAGAACTCGCGCTTGAGCAGCCACGCGAGACCGGTGAACAGCAGCAGGAACAAGATCACCTTCATGCCCATCGACACGCGATCGGCGCGGCCCGGCTCGGCGGCATAGACCATGAAGTTCACGGTGTCGGCGACGAACTTCTCGAACTCCTTGTCGCTGAGCGAGCCTTCGCTGACCCGCTTGAAGCTCGGGCCGGCATGCGCGCCGTGTCCACCCTCGTCCTGTTCACCATGCGCCTCTTCCATTACCTGCCAGCCCTGCAGCGAGCCGAGCACGTTGGGCATCGAGGCGCCGGGCAGGATCAGGTTGTTGGTGCCGAGCGGACGATTGTCGTCGAGGTAGAACGTCATCAGGTAGTTGTACACCCACTGCGGCTGGCGCATGCGGGTGGTCACCGTCAGGTCCGGCGGGGTCGCGCCGAACCAGCCCGCGGACGCTTCGGCCGGCATGGCCGACATGATGTGGTCGCCCGGCTTGTCGCTGGTGAACATCAGGTTCTTCGCCAGCATGTCCTCGGGAATGCCCAGGTCCGCGCCCAGTCGCGAATAGCGCAGGTGCGCCATCGAGTGGCAGCCGGAGCAGTAGTTCATGAAGTTGCGCGCGCCGCGCTGCACCGACGCCAGGTTGCCGGTATCGGGCTCGAAGCTGTACGGCATCGGCCCGTGGCCGCCGGCGGCGTGGGCCGGCAGCGCACCGAGCGCTGCGGTGGCGAGCAGCGCCGGACGCAGGTAACGATTAATGCGCTTCATAGGTCACGCGCTCCGGTTCCGGCTTGGTCTTGTCGAGCTTGGAGTAGATGGGCATCAGCAGGAAGAACGCGAAGTACACGAACGTGCCGATGCGCGAGATCAGCGTGCCGATCTCGCTGGGCGGCTGCATGCCGAAGTACGACAGCAGCACGAAGGCGATCGTGAACAGCGCCAGCGCCGTCTTGAACATCCAGCCCTTGTAGCGGATCGACTTGACCTTGGAGCGGTCGAGCCACGGCAGCGCGAAGAAGATCACGACGGCCGCGCCCATGCCGATCACGCCCATCAGCTTGTCGGGGATCGCACGCAGGATCGCGTAGAACGCGCCGAAGTACCACGCCGGCGTGATGTGCTCCGGCGTGACCAGCGGGTTGGCTTCCTGGAAGTTGGGCCGCTCCAGGAAATAGCCGCCGCCATCCGGGGCGAAGAACACGACGCCGAGGAAGATCATCAGGAACACGCCGACGCCGACCAGGTCCTTGACCGTGTAGTACGGGTGGAAGCCGATGCCGTCCAGCGGAATGCCGGTCGCCGGATCCTTGTGCTTCTTGATCTCGACGCCGTCCGGATTGTTCGAGCCGACCTCGTGCAGCGCGATCAGGTGCGCAACGACCAGGCCGACGAGCACGAACGGAATCGCGATGACGTGCAGCGAGAACAGGCGGTTGAGCGTCGCGTCGGACGGGATGTAGTCGCCCTGGATCCAGATGACCAGATCGGGGCCGATCACCGGGATCGCGCCGAACAGCGAGATGATCACCTGCGCGCCCCAGTAGCTCATCTGGCCCCACGGCAGCACGTAGCCCGCGAACGCCTCGGCCATCAGGCACAGGAAGATCAGGCAGCCGAAAACCCAGATCAGCTCGCGCGGTTTGCGGTACGAGCCGTACATCAGGCCGCGGTACATGTGCAGGTACACGACGATGAAGAACGCCGAGGCGCCCGTCGAATGCAGGTAGCGGATGACGTTGCCCCAGGGCACGTCGCGCATGATGTACTCGACGCTGTGCCAGGCCTGCGCGGCGTCCGGCTTGTAATGCATCGTCAGGAAGATGCCGGTCAGCAGCTGGTTGACCAGCACCAGCAGCGCCAGCGAGCCGAAGTAGTACCAGAAGTTGAAGTTCTTCGGCGCGTAATACTCAGTCAGGTGATCCTTCCACAGCTTGGTCAGCGGGAAGCGGTCATCGATCCAGCCGAGAACGCCGGTGGTCTTGTGCGGGTTGGGAACGATCGCCATCACGCGACTCCTGCGGGATCTTCGCCGACGACGATGGTGCTGTCGCCTTCGTAGCGGTGCGGCGGGACCGCGAGGTTGAGCGGAGCCGGAACGCCCTTGTAGACGCGGCCGGCGAGGTCGAACATCGATCCGTGGCAGGGGCAGAAGAAGCCGCCCTGCCAGTTGCTGTGGATTTCCGGTGCCGGGTGATCCGGGCGGAACGTCGGCGAGCAGCCGAGATGGGTGCACGAGCCGACCATCACCAGGACTTCCGGCTTGATCGAGCGGGTCTCGTTCTGTGCGTACTGCGGCTGCTGCTCCTCTTCCGACTGCGGATCGCGCAGATCGTCGGAGACCTTCGGCAGTGACTCGAGCATGTCCGGCGTGCGGCGGACGATCCAGACCGGCTTGCCGCGCCAGGCCACCGTGATGCGCTGTCCCGGCTCGACCTTGCCGATGTCCACCGTGACCGGCGCCCCCAGCGCCTTGGCGCGTTCGCTGGGCTTCAGCGACGCCAGAAATGGCCAGACCGCCGCAGCCGCACCCGCACCGCCAACGACCGATGTCGTCACGGTGAGGAAGCGCCGACGGCCCGGATCCACGCCTTGATTGCTCATGGAAACAAGCCCCTCGCAGGAGATGATGATGAAAATGTCTGGCGAGGCGCGAACGCGCGCTTCATGCGCTCCGGGGAGCCTGGCTGCGCTGCGCTCGGCCTAACCCGTGAAGTATAACGGGTAAGCAAACACGATTCGAAGGTGCCGGGCATGCCGGCGCCGGTGTCGGTGCGCGCCCGGCCGTGGTGGGACGGGCTGGTCAGGCGGATGGACGGGCGGCTGCGCGGGGGCGGTCTGCGCGTCCCGGGCCGTCTGTGCCGGCTACGACAGCAGGCCGCGCAGCGCGGCGAAGCGCACCACCTCCGCGGTGTTGCGCAGGCCGAGTTTCTCCATCATGCGTGCGCGATGGTTCTCGGCGGTCTTCACGCCGATGTCGAGAATCTGCGCGATCTCCTTGGTGGTCTTGCCCTGGATGACGAGGTGGAAGGTCTCGCGCTCGCGGGCGGTCAGGCTGTCGTAGGGATCGGTGCTGATGCTGCGGCCGCGGCTCTGGCGGTCGGCCAGCGCCTTGGCCGCACGGGGGCCGAAGTACGAGTGGCCGCCATGGATGGACTTGATCGCCATCATCAGTTCGGCGACCGAGGTGTCCTTGTTGAGGAAGCCGTTCGCGCCGGCGCGCAGGATCGGCAGGATGTATTCGTCCTCCTCGTGCACCGTGAGTACCAGCGTGCGCGAATTGGGCAGTTCGGCGCGCACGCGCTTGACGACCTCAAGGCCCGACATGCGCGGCATCGAGATGTCGGTGACGACGACGTCGGGCTGGGTCTTGAGCGCGAGCTCCATCGCCGCGAAGCCGTCGGCGGCCTGGGCGACGACCTGGCATTCGCCGGTCTCCTCGAGCATCGAGACCAGGCCCTCGCGGACGATGGTGTGGTCGTCGGCGACCAGCAGACGGATCGGATTCATGAGCGTGGAAATGGTCGTTCAGCCGGTTCGGTCCGGCGGGTCCAGGGCGAGCGTCAGTTGCACGACCGTGCCGTCGCCCGGCACGGACTTGAGTTCGACGCGGCCGCCGAACAGTTCGGCGCGATCGCGCATGCCGCGCAGGCCGCCGCTGGCGCCTGCGCGTTCGGCGTCGGCCAGCAGCTGCACGTCGCAGCCGCAGCCGTCGTCCTCGACGCGCAGGATCAGCGTATCGCCGCGGCGTTCGAGCACGATCTGTGCGCTGCGTGCCTGGGCGTGGCGGATGACGTTGGTCAGTGCTTCCTGGGTGATGCGGAACACCAGGGTCTCGACGTCGGGGTGCAGGCGCTGCTCGTCGAGCCCGGAGCGCAGCTCGATCTGCAGGCCGGTGCGTTCGGTGAGCGTGCGCGCGAGCCAGTTCAGCGCGGCGTCGAGGCCGAGGTCGTCGAGCAGGGTCGGGCGCAGCAGACGCGACAGCTCGCGCGTGTCGTGCAGCGAGCCGCGGGTCAGATCGAGGGCGTCGGCGAGGCGGTGCTCAAGGCCGAGATTGCCCGCTCCGCGGGCGTCGTCGAGGATACGCTGGAGCTGGTTGGCGAGGGCGGTCAGGGTCTGGCCGATGCCGTCGTGCAGCTCGCGCGCCAGACGGCGGCGTTCTTCTTCCTGCACGTGCCAGACCGACTTGGCCAGGGTGCGGAAGCGTCGCTCGCTGCGGACCACGGATTGCAGCAGACGCTGGTTGTCGGCAGTGAGCGCCTCGACCTGACGCAGGACGGCCTGGCGGAAGACTTCTGCTTCGCGATCCTCGCTGCGCCGTGTCCCGGTTCCGGCGGGCCGGTCCTCGTCCGGCACCTGACGCTGCGCATCCATGGCGGCTTCGACGGGTTCCGGCATCAAGCCGGCTGCGGGCCGATCGCGTTGAGGCTCGCGGCGAGCTTGGACAGGGCGCACTCCTGGTTCGAGGCGCGCAATGCGAGCGCGGCCTGGTCGGCCAGGGCGCCGAGAATCTCGAGATCGAGTTCGGAGAGGCCGCGCGGGCCGTCGTCGCGCAGCAGGCACAGCACGCCGCGCTCGCGCTGGCCGAGGTCCAGCGGCAACGCCACGACGGCAGGGGCAGCCTCGGCGTCGGGTGTCAGGGCGCTGCCGGCAGGATCGGCCAGGCCGAGCTCGCCGAAGACCAGGGCGCGGTGCAGGGCGCTGGCCGCACGGCCGAGCACGGCGTCGAGCAACTGCGTAGGCCCCAGGCGATTCGCGCAGGCCACTTCGAACACCGCGTCCTCGCGGGTCTGCAGGGTGAAGCCGGCATCGGCACCGATCACGTCACACGCCGAGCGCAGGGTATTGCGCAGCACCTGCTGCGCCGGCTCGCTGGCACTGCTGGTCCAGGCGATGGCGGATTGCAGGCCGCGCAGCATCTGGCGGCGTCGGTGTCGGGTTCTTTGCGGAAAGGACACAGCGCCACGCGGCGCTGCAGGCGGACGGTGGGTCAGCAACGTCAAGTCCTCCAGATCGGGTCTCTGCCAGAGGCAAGCTTCATGCCATGGCCCTGCACCACTGCGTCGGCGGTGCTTGTGAGTCCGAGTGTAACAGACGGTTCCGGCAGTGCCTGCCGCCGGTTCCGGCGCGGGCGAGCAGGGTCCGGCGTGGCCTCATTCGCGGTCCAGGCCCAGCTTCTTGATGCGATAGCGCAGCGAACGGAACGACATGCCGAGCAGTTCCGCCGCGCGGGTCTTGTTGTAGCGCGTCTTCTGCAGCGCCTCGCGGATCGCCTGGCGCTCGAGGTCTTCCTTCTGCTGTTCCAGGCCGCTGGCGGAGTCTGCAACGCTGGTCGCCGGGCGCAGTTGCAGATCGGCCGCGCGGATGCACGTTCCGTCACACAGCGTCAGTGCGCGTTCGAGAATGTTCTCCAGCTCGCGGACGTTGCCCGGGAACGGGTAGCGACGCAGCTCGTCGAGGGCCTCGGGTTCGAGCGCCGGCGCAACCGCGTGGCCGGCGTCGCCGGCGATGCGCGCCAGGATGCGCTGGGCGAGCAGGGGGATGTCGCCGGCGCGTTCGCGCAGCGGCGGCGTGCGCACGGCAATCACGTCCAGGCGGTAGAACAGGTCCTGGCGGAAGTTGCCGGCCTGCACCAGTTCGGCGAGGTCGCGGTGCGTGGCCGAGATCACACGCACGTTCACCGGCACCTCGGCCTCGGCGCCGACGGCGCGCACGCGCCGCTCCTGCAGCGCGCGCAGCAGCTTCACCTGCATGTGCATCGGCAGTTCAGCCACCTCGTCGAGGAACAGGGTGCCGCCCTCGGCCGCCTGGAACAGGCCGGCCTTGTCGCGGTGTGCGCCGGTGAAGCTGCCCTTGAGGTGGCCGAAGAACTCGCTCTCCATCAGTTCGTTCGGGATCGCGCCGCAGTTCACGGCGACGAACGGGCAGCCGGCCCGCGGCCCGCGGTCGTGGATCAGGCGGGCCACGAGTTCCTTGCCGGTGCCGGACTCGCCGGTGATGTGCACCGGTGCCTGACTGCGGGCCAGCCGCTCGACCAGCTCGCGCAGCTGGCGGATGCTCTCGTGCTCGCCGAGCAGCTCTCCGCCGGATTCACGGGCCGGCGGGCGCGGACCGCGCAGGCGTAGCGCGGCGTCGACGAGCTTGCGCAGCGCGGCCACGTCGACCGGTTTGGAGACGAAGTCGAAGGCGCCGGCCTTGAGGCTTTCCACCGCGGCCTCGGCGTTGCCGTAGGCGGTGATCACCGCGACCGGCGTCTGCGGCGCCCGCTGCTGGATCTCGGCGACGAGGCCGATGCCGCTGCCGTCGGGCAGTCGCATGTCGGTGATGCAGACGTCGAACGACTGCCGCGACAGGTGTTCGCGCGCCTCTGCCAGCGTCGCCGCCGCGTTGGTGCGCAGCCCCATGCGCGACAGCGTGATCTCCACGAGTTCGCGGATGTCGGGTTCGTCGTCGACGATCAGGACGCTGGGTGGGATCAAGTCGGATCCGCTCGATGGTTCATGCCGGTTCCTCCGCGTGCCGGGCCGCTCCGCGACGGTCGGCGGGCGCGCCGAAGCGGATGCGGAACGTCGCGCCGGCTGCGCCGGGCACATGGCTCAGACGGGCCTGATTGTATTCGCACAGCTCCCGGCAGAGGAAAAGGCCCAGGCCGGTGCCGCCGGCATGGGTCGTGAAGAAGGGTTCGAAGATGCGGTCGTGCTGCGCCGCATCGATGCCCGCGCCATCGTCGATGATGTCGAGTTCGACGGCGCCGTCGGCGCCATCGATCCCGGCCTGCATCAGGACGGTGACGCTGCGCCCGCCGGCGGCGCCGTGCTCGAAGCTGTTGTCCCAGAGATTGAACAGGATCTGCCGCAGGTGTTCGGGGTCGAAGTGGACGTGCAGATGCGCTCCGACGTCCCCCATCTCGACGGGGCGTGGCTGATGCGGGTGGCTCTCGTGGTACAGCGCCGCAGTACGCAGCAGCCAGTCGCGCAGCCGGATCGATCGCCGGCTGCCGCGATCGCGGCGCGACAGGTCGAGCACGTCGCGCACGATGCGGTCGATGCGCCCGGCATGACGCTGGATCATCGCCAGCAGCCGCTGGTTCTCGCCCTGGATCTCCGGTGCTTCGGCGAGCAGCTGGCCGGCCTGGGTGATGGCCGACAACGGGTTGCGGATCTCGTGGGCGATGCCGGCGGACAGCCGCCCGAGCGCGGCAAACTTGATCTGCTGCGCCTGCTCGCGCAGTTGCGCGGCGTCGTCGAGCATCACCAGCGTCGGCGCCGTGCCTCCCCAGCCGAGGCGGGTGAAACGACTGGTCACCTCGCGGCCGGTGGCTTCGGCATGCAACGGTTCCGCGGCGCTGTGGCCACTGCGCCAGGCCTGCAGCGCACCCGCCAGTGCGGGCGCGGCTTCGGCGATCGGCCGCGAGGGTTGCAGCGCATCGCCGATCAGCCGCCGCGCCGCGGCGTTGACGACGCGGACGCGGTCGTCGCCGTCGACCACGCACACGCCGGTGTGCATCGACTCGATGATGTTCTCCGACAGTCGCGACAGGTTCAGGTACTCGCTGCCGACGCGCGCCGCCATCGCCTCGGAACGCCGTGCGCGCTGGGCGACGAGGTTGGCGACCAGTCCGGAGACGAAGAACATCAGGCCGAGCAGGCCGGCCTGCGAGTACTCGCTTGCGTCCCAGGTGCGTGCCTGCAGCTGGTAGCCGAACTCGGCGGCGAACATCGTCAGCGTGGCGGCGGCCGCATGCACGGCGGCAAGGCGCGGGCGGATCACCAGACTGCCGCCCACCACCGGCGGCAGCAGCAGGATGCCGAGTCCGCTGGCAACACCGCCGGCGCCATAGACCAGCAGGCCGATCGCGGCGGAATCCACGAGCAGGTGCAGGTGCGCCTGCGCACGCAGGCCCGGCGCGCGGTAGACGCCCAACAGCAGCAGCACGAGCGCGGAAATCGCGTAGGCCAGGCAGCCGTAGAAGAAGGTGAGCGGCTGCAGCAGCAGCAGAAAATCGGGGCCGTAGCCGCTGCGGAACAGCGTCAGCAGGATCGCGACGAGCAGCAGGCGGTACGGGCCGAGGACCGTGAGTACGCGCCAGTCCTCGGCACGCGCATGCTCGGACACCGGCGTCGTGTCCGCGGCCTTCATCGGATTTTCCGCGGCACCGCCACGCGGCGGCTCAGCCGCAACGACCGCACTTGCCGGCAGCGTCGAGCGAACGTGCCGGCAGGAAGGTGCCGCACTGGGCGCAGCGCGCCATCGGCTCGAACTCGTCGGCCGGCTTCCGGCGCTGCTCGAGCTGGCCGCGCACCTGGCGCACGATGCGCCAGATCAGCCAGGCGGCGGCGACCAGCAGCAGCAGACGCAGAATGTTCATGTTGACCGGGAATGGCGGGAGTCCGGACCATTCTATCGATACCGCGGGCGCGCATCGTCCGGATGCGGCTTTTGCGTCCGCCGGGACGGTAAGCGAGAATGCCGCGCGATTTCGAGGCTCACGACGACAGGACACCCCCGCATGAATCTGCACGAATACCAGGCCAAGGAGATTTTCACGCGCTTCGGCATCACTGTCCCGCAGGGGCAGCTCGCCGAGAGTCCGGAGGCTGCGCGGGCCGCGGCCAAGCAGCTCGGCGGCGACAAGTTCGTCGTCAAGGCCCAGGTCCATGCCGGGGGTCGCGGCAAGGCCGGCGGCGTCAAGCTGGTCGAGGGCTTCGAGGCCGTCGAGGAAGCCGCCAAGAAGATGCTCGGCATCCACCTCGTCACCAAGCAGACCGGCGCCGAAGGCCTGCCGGTCAACAGCGTCTGGGTCGAAAAGCCCTCGGCGATCGCCCGCGAGCTCTACGTGTCCGCGCTGGTCGATCGCTCGCACGAGCGCATCGTCTTCATGGCCTCGGCCGCCGGCGGCATGGACATCGAGGAAGTGGCCGCGACCACGCCCGAGAAGATCATGCACGTGTACGTGCACCCGTCCGCGGGGCTGCAGCCGTATCAGGCGCGCCAGCTCGGGTTCTTCATGGACCTCAACAAGGCGCAGGTCGATCAGTTCACGAAGATCATGATGGGCCTGTACCGCATCTTCACCGAGCTCGACGCCGCGCTGGTCGAGATCAACCCGCTGATCGTCACCGCCGACGGTGACGTCATGGCGCTCGACGCCAAGCTCAACTTCGACAGCAACGCGCTGTACCGGCAGAAGGCGATCGCCGAGATGCGCGACTTCTCGCAGGAGGACGAGCGCGAGCGCGAAGCGTCGAAGTACGACCTCAACTACGTGACGCTCGAAGGCAACATCGGCTGCATGGTCAACGGCGCCGGACTGGCAATGGCGACGATGGACATCGTCAAGCTGCACGGCGGCCAGCCGGCGAACTTCCTCGACGTCGGCGGCGGCACCACTGCCGAGAAGGTCACCGAGGCGTTCAAGCTCATCACCAAGAGCCCGGACGTCAAGGCGATCTTCATCAACATCTTCGGCGGCATCGTGCGCTGCGACCTGATTGCCGAAGGCATCATCCAGGCCTGCAAGCAGGTCGGCCTGACGATTCCGGTGGTCGCCCGACTGCAGGGCACCAACATGGAGAAGGGACGCGAGATGCTCAACGCCTCCGGCCTGAAGATCACGCCGGTGGACGATCTCACCGAAGCGGCCAAGACGGTCGTCTCCCTCGCGAAGGCCTAGGGCGTTCTCGCCTCACGCCTCCCCTCACGCCTCACGAGATTTCCAGCATGAGCATCCTCATCGACAAGAACACCAAGGTCATCTGCCAGGGCTTCACCGGCAAGCAGGGCACCTTCCACTCCGAGCAGGGCATCGCCTACGGCACCAAGCTGGTCGGCGGCGTCACCCCGGGCCGCGGCGGCAGCCAGCATCTGAACCTGCCGGTGTTCAACACCTGCCACGACGCCGTGGCCCAGACCGGCGCCGACGCGACGATGATCTACGTGCCGGCGCCGTTCGCCGCCGACGCGATCCTCGAAGCGGCCGACGCCGGCATCCGCGTCATCGTCTGCATCACCGAGGGCATCCCGGTGAACGACATGATCAAGGTCAAGGCGACGCTGCGGCACCAGTACCCGGATTCGGTGCTCATTGGCCCGAACTGCCCGGGCGTGATCACGCCGGGCGAGTGCAAGATCGGCATCATGCCCGGGCACATCCACAAGCCGGGCAAGATCGGCATCGTCTCGCGCTCGGGCACGCTGACCTACGAAACCGTCTACCAGACCACGCAGAACGGTCTCGGCCAGTCGACCTGCGTCGGCATCGGCGGCGATCCGGTGCGCGGCCTCGGCTTCATCGAGGTCATCGAGCTGTTCGAGAAGGACAAGGCGACCGAAGGCATCATCATGGTCGGCGAGATCGGCGGTTCGTCCGAGGAAGAGGCCGCCGAGTACATCAAGGCCAAGGTCAAGAAGCCGGTCGTCGCCTACATCGCCGGCGTCACCGCGCCGCCGGGCAAGCGCATGGGCCACGCCGGCGCGATCATCTCCGGCGGCAAGGGCACGGCCGACGAGAAGTTCGCGGCGCTCGAAGCGGCCGGCGTCAAGACGGTGCGTTCGCCGGCCGATCTTGGTGCGGCGATGAAGTCGCTGCTCTGATCCGGACGACCGACCCCGCGCCGCCAGGGCGCGGGGCATTGCGCTGATGTCCGCTTCGCTGAAACTCGCGCTTGCCCAGCTCAACCTCTGGGTGGGCGACGTCGAGGGCAACGTCGGCAAGATCATCGACGCGGCGACGCGTGCGCGCGACACGCTCGGCGCCAGTCTCGTCGTGTGTCCGGAGCTGTCGCTCATCGGCTACCCCCCGGACGACCTGCTGCTGCGCTCGGGCATGCCGGCGCAGATCGAGCAGGGCGTCGAACGACTGCTGCGCGAGGTGCGCGACATCACCCTCGTCGTCGGGCTGCCCGAGTACGTCAACGAGGCCGCCGAACGTGTCATCTACAACGCCGCCTACGTGATCCGCGACGGTGTGGTCCTGGCGCGCGCGCGCAAGCAGCGCCTGCCGAACTACGGGGTCTTCGACGAGCGCCGACATTTCCAGCCGGGCGGCCGCACCCTGGTATTCGATCACGAAGGCACGCGCCTGGGGCTGTGCATCTGCGAGGACATCTGGGGTCCCAATCCGGCGGCGGCGGCGAAGGCGGCGGGCGCGCAGCTGCTGCTCAACATCAACGCCTCGCCCTTCGATCTGAGCAAGAGCCGCGAACGCCGCCGCGTGTTCGACTCGCGGGTCGCGGAGACGGGCCTGCCGCTGGTCTACGTCAACTGCGTCGGCGGCCAGGACGACGTGCTGTTCGACGGCGATTCGACCGCGATCGACCATGACGGACGCGTTGCGTTCTCGGCGCCGCTGTTCGAGGAGGGCGTGTTCGCGCTGGACTTCGACGGCCGTCGCTGGAGCGGCCGTGAGCGCGAAGCGCAGTCGCGGGAAGCGGTGGTCTACAGCGGCCTGGTGCAGGCCGTGCGCGACTACGTGGATCGCAACGGCTTTCCCGGCGCGCTGGTGGGCATGTCCGGCGGTATCGATTCGGCCCTGGTCGCGGCGATCGCGGCGGATGCACTCGGGGCGGAGCGGGTCTGGGGCGTGTCGCTGCCGTCGCGCTACACCGCGCAGATGTCGAACGACGATGCGCGCCTCGAGGCCGAGGCGCTGGGCATCCGCTACTCGGTGCTGCCGATCGAGCCGGCGTTCGAGGCGTTTTCCGGTGCGCTGGCCGACAGCTTCTCCGGGCGCGCCGTCGACCTGACCGAGGAGAACCTGCAGTCACGCTGCCGCGGCGTGATGCTGATGGCCCTGTCGAACAAGTTCGGTCACGTGGTGCTGACCACCGGCAACAAGAGCGAGATGGCAGTCGGGTACGCCACGCTCTACGGCGACATGTGCGGCGGATTCGCCCCGATCAAGGATGTCTACAAGACCCTGGTCTACGAGCTGTGCCGCTACCGCAACACGCTCGGTGCGGTGATTCCGGAACGCGTGCTGACGCGGCCGCCCAGTGCCGAGCTGCGCCCGGACCAGAAGGATTCCGACTCGCTGCCGCCGTACGAGGTGCTCGATCCGCTCCTGCAGCTCTACGTCGAGCGGCAGCTGTCGATTCCGGAAATCGTCGAGCGCGGCTTCGACGAGGCGGTGGTCAAGCGTATCGCCGCGCTGGTCCGGCGTTCCGAGTACAAGCGTCGCCAGGCGCCGCCCGGGCCGAAGATCACCGAATGCGCATTCGGGCGCGAGCGGCGTTACCCCCTCACTGCGGTTTACGGGGATATTTGACGCCATCCTTGGCGGGGCTGCGCGCTCTTGGGAACGCCCGGCCCGGCCATCCCTGGCCGGGCGTTCGCCGATGCAGGCGATGCCATTCAAGGCATCGCCAAAGCGCATCGGCTCACCCGCTCACCGCCGTTTACGGCGACATCTGATCCGGCGGCGCGGCGGCCGTGTCCGTCGACTCCATCGTCGCCGAGGCTTCCGGCGCGGGCGCCGGCGCATTGCGCAGGTAGGCCTTGCGCAGCCGCTGCGCGTCCGCGGCCTGGGTGTCGAGGTCGAGCGCGGCGTAGCTCTTCTCGAGCAGGCTCAGCGCATCGAGGGTCGCCGGTGCGCCGGGGTACTGGCTGACGATCTGCTCGGCGCGCTTGGCGGCGGCGACGAAGGCGCCGCGACGCATGTAGTACTGCACCACGGTGAGCTCGTGCTCGGCGATGCGGTTGCGCAGGTAGATCATGCGTGCGCGCGCATCGGCCACGTACGGGCTCTGCGGATAGCGCTGGATCAGCACGCCGAAGTCGTCGAACGACCGCCGCAGGCTGCTGGTATCACGGCGCGTCGTGTCGAAGCCGAGGCTGTCGGCGATGCCGCGATCGCGCTCGAAGTTGACCAGGCCCTTGAGGTAGTGCACGTAGGCCGCGTGTTCGTGTCGCGGGTAGTCGCGCAGGAAGCGGTCTGCCGCAGCCAGCGCCTCTTCCGGCTGGTAGTTGCGGTACAGCGCGTAGATGCGCTCGACCTGCGCCTGCACGGCGTAGTCCGTGAACGGAAAGCGCAGCGTGAGCTGGCTGTAGCGCTGCAGGGCGCCGGCAAAGTCGCTGGAATCGAGGGCCGCGCGCGCAAGCCGGTACAATTCGCCGGCCTGCAGACGCTGTTCGCGGATCGAGGTCTGTTCCGGACGGAACGGGTTCTCCGGCGGCAGTCGGTTGGGGTCGGAGCTGCAGGCGCAGACGACGCCGGCGAGCGCCAGGACGACGGGAATGCGGAATCTCATCTGATCGAGAGGGCTTGTGGAAGCGACTTCCGGAGTAGCCGGGGAGTATAGCCGATGACCGCGGCGACTCCGGACGATGATGCCGACCTCGTTCTGCATGCCGAGGTTCCCGAGAGCGGCGACGGCAAGCGCCTGGACGCGGTCTGCGCGCAGCTGTTCGCCGACTACTCCCGCTCGCGCCTGCAGGCCTGGATCGAGGCCGGGCGGCTGCAGGTGGACGGCGAGGTCGTCACCCGCTGCCGTCATCCGGTAACGGTCGGCGCGCGGCTGCGGTTGCTGGCCGAGGAGATCGAGGAGGCATTCACCCTCGAACCGCAGGACCTGCCGATCGACGTGGTGCATGCCGACCGCGATCTCGCCGTCATCGACAAGCCCGCCGGCCTGACCGTGCATCCCGGTGCGGGCCAGCGCGACGGCACGCTGCAGAACGCCCTGCTGCACCATTTTCCGCAGACCGCTGCGGTGCCGCGCGCCGGCATCGTCCATCGCCTGGACAAGGACACGTCGGGTCTGATGGTGGTGGCCCTCAACCTGAAGGCACATGCCCGCCTCGTCGCCGACCTGCAGGCGCGGGAGATCCGCCGCGAATACGAGGCGCTCGTGCAGGGCGAGCTGATCAGCGGCGCGACCATCGATCTGCCGATCGGCCGCCATCCGCGCGACCGCCTGCGCATGGCCGTCGTCGAGCATGGCGGGCGCGATGCGGTGACGCACTACCGCATTGGCGAGCGCTTTGCCCAGTTCACGCGTCTGGACGTGCGACTGGAAACCGGGCGCACGCACCAGATCCGCGTGCATCTCGCGCAGTTGCGCCACCCGATCGTTGGCGACCCGCTCTACGGCGGGCCGCTGCGCGGCAGTGGCCTGGAGCCCGAGCTGCGCGAGGCGCTCCGGGCGATGAGACGTCAGGCCCTGCATGCGCGCGCGCTGGCGCTGGTACATCCGCGCAGCGGCGCCGAGGCGAGCTGGGAGCGGCCGGCGCCGGAAGACATGCAGATGCTCTACGCGCTGCTGCGCCGGTTCGCGCCGCACGGCGCCTGACGGATGATCGACGCCCTGGTGCCCGAGTGGCCGGCGCCGGTGCGCGTGCGTGCGCTGCAGACGCGGCGCGGCGGCGGGGTCAGCGCCGGGCCTTTCGCGACGTTCAATCTCGGCACGCACGTCGGCGATTGTCCGGACAACGTCGCGTGCAACCGCGCACGCCTGCGCGAGGCGCTGCCGGCCTCGCCGCAGTGGCTGCAACAGGTGCATGGCCGCACGGTCGTGCGCCTGCCGGGCGACGGCGCGCCCGTGCCCGCCGATGCGGCATGGACCGACCGCACCGGAACCGTCTGCGCCGTGATGACGGCGGACTGCCTGCCGGTGCTGCTGTGCAGCGACGACGGTGACGCGGTCGCTGCCGCGCATGCGGGCTGGCGCGGGCTTGCCGCCGGGGTACTGGAGGCGACGGTGGATGCGATGCCGGCGCCGCCGCGCCGGCTGATGGCCTGGCTCGGCCCGGCGATCGGTCCGGCGGCCTTCGAGGTCGGGCCGGAAGTGCGCGCCGCATTCGTCGACGCCGATCCGGATGCCGCGTCGTGCTTCCACTCCGGTGCCGGCGACCGCTGGCTCGCGGACCTGTTCGCGCTGGCGCGCCGGCGCCTGCTGGCGGCCGGTGTGCGCGCCGTCTTCGGTGGCGGGCACTGCACGTTTTCCGACCCGGCGCAGTGGTTCTCGTTCCGTCGCGATGGCCGCTGCGGACGCATGGCCAGCCTGATCTGGATCGACGGCGACTGAGGCATACCGGGGTTTTCTTGCGCCCTCGATAGGCGTCTGCTAAAACTCTTCGAAGAAGTGCGCTCCGTGGGGAGTGCACCAAAAATCAGCGAAGAAACCGCATGCCGGTTTCCGGTGCGCGTGGAGGAGAGGCTGTCATGCCGCAGTGCCACGGAGCCGTGGCCCGTCTCCGCTTCCCCGCACACCGCAACGCAATCGTTCGAGGCAGAACACTGGGAGCAGGGGATGAGCATCAATAGTCGTAACGCCGCCTACCCGCGGCTCGCGATCGCCAGCGCCGTTGCGGCGATGTTCTGGGGCAGCGCCGGACACGCCCTGGATTTCGACATCGGCGACACCAACGTGCGCCTGGACAACCTGATCACCATCGGCGGTCTGGTGCGCATGCAGGATCGCGACAACAGCCTGGTCGGCAAGTCCAACCTCAATCCGGGACTGTGCGTGAGTCGCACCAGCCCGGCCGGCGACGGCCCCGATCCGTCCGGCAACAACACCTTTTCCGGCGACACCTGCTCCGGCACCGTCGAGGACCCGCAGTTCGGCAACCGCAACAACTTCTTCGTGGCCCAGCCCGGCGGCTACCAGCCCAACGGCGACAGCGGCAATCTCAATTTCGACAAGTACGACGTGGTGCACGCCACGGCGAAGATCACCAGCGACCTGAACGTCGAACTGTTCGGCTTCAACGTCTTCGCCCGCGGCATCTACTTCTTCGACGAGCGCTACAGCGACTTCGAGGAACGCCATCCGGATACCACGCTGCAGCCGTCCCGGACCGACTATCCCGACGCGGCGGTCGACGAGAACGGCAACGATTTCCGGATGCTCGACTACTTCGTCAGCCGCACCTTCGAGGTGGGCGACCGACTGGTGAGCTTCCGCCTCGGCAACCACGTGCTGAACTGGGGCGAAAGCGGCTTCCTGGCGCTCAATAGCCTCAACACGATCAACCCGCTGAACCAGGCGCTGCTGCGCCTGCCCGGCTTCGACATCAAGGAGCTGTTCCTGCCGGTGGGCATGGCCTCGCTCAACATCGACATCGCCGACGGCTTCAACCTCGAGATGTTCTATCAGTACGAGTGGGAGCCGTACGTCGTCGACCCCGTCGGCAGCTATTTCTCGACCGCCGACATCGTCGGTGCCGGCGCCACCTACGCGATGCTCTCCTTCGGCAAGGCGCCGGAGGACCCGTTCGAGCTGTACGAGCCGTGGCGCAATCCGGACGATCCGGTCTCGCTGCTCGGCTCGGTGTCGGATCGCACGATGCGCCGCGACTTCGACGAAGAGCGTCGGCGCGCACCGGACGACGGCGGTCAGTACGGCTTCTCGCTGAAGGGCTATTTCGAAGGCCTGAACAACGGCACCGAGATCGGCCTGTACTTCGCGAACTACCACTCGCGGGTGCCGGCGGTTTCGGTCATTGCCGCGGATGCCACTTGCATCCCGGATGGTTCGATTGTCAGTCAACTGCCTGTCCTCGGCGCCCCGCTCGATGGCCTGCTTGGGGCGCTGCCGCTGGATACGGCGCTGAACATCGTCACCCTGCTGGCGCCGCAGGCGGCTGGCGGTTGCGGCATTCCGGCCGGCAACCTGCTCGCGGCGGCGGGCGTGCCCGGTTTGGCGCTGAGCCCGATCGCCGGCAACGACCAGCCTGGCTATCGCGACCCGCTGCCGGTCGGTTCGATCCGCTACTTCACCGAGTATCCGGAAGACATCCGCCTCTACGGGATCTCGTTCAACACGACGCTCGGCGACTGGGCCTGGTCGGGCGAGTATGCGTTCCGCGAGAACCTGCCGATCCAGATCCACACCACCGATCTGGTGTTCGCCGGTCTGCAGCCGGCGTTCCCGGCCAGTGACTTCAGTCTTGCGCCGATCGCGACGCTGCCGGGTCGCCGCACCGCGGTGCCGGACTTCACCTCGGTCTATCGCGGCGTCGAGTACGGCCCCGGTGATTACATCCAGGGCTTCGAGCGCTTCAAGGTCGGGCAGCTCGGCACGACCTTCCTCAAGACCTTCGGTGGCGACAACCCGATCGGCGCGAGCCAGATCATCTTCCTGCTCGAAATGGGCATGACCCAGGTGTTCGACATGCCGGACATCGACGAGCTGCAGTTCCAGGGCGCCGGTGTCAACACGCACGTGTCGGGCGGTGCCGACGGCAGCACGGGCATCAACCCGATCGACGTGCGCACCGATCCGAACGATCCGACCACCAACGGCACCGACCCGAACCTGCGTCAGAACCCGACCGCGCATCCCGATCTGGCCGGCTTCGGCACCGACATCTCGTACGGCTACCGCCTGGTGACGCTGACGCGCTACGACAGCGCGTTCGCCGGCATCAACCTCGAGCTGCTCGGCGCACTGTTCCACGACGTCGAGGGTGTGGCTCCCGGCCTCGGACAGAACTTCGTCGAGGGTCGCAAGCAGATCCTGGCCGGCGTGCGCTGGGACTACCTGTCCCGGTACACCGGCGAGATCCGCTACACCTGGTTCACCGGTGCGCACTCGCGCGATTCGGCGCACGATCGCGACAACCTCCTGCTCTGGGTCGGTTATCAGTTCTGATCGAATGCCGGGAATGCGTATCGGCCGGCAGGGCCACCGTTCGGCGCTGCCGGCCTTGTTGTTGCTGGTGGTTGCCGGTGCGCACGCGCGCGTCGCCGAGGAGCAGCTTGCCCAGCTCGGCACCTCGCTGACGCCGGTCGGCGCCGAGGCCGCGGCGAACGCCGACGGCAGCATCCCCGCATGGGACGGCGGCCTGGTCGCCGCGCCGGAATGCTTCGCCGGCGCGGGCAGCCGCTATTGCGATCCATTCCCCGACGATGCGCCGCTGTTCACGATCTCGGCGGAGAACCTGTCCCGGTACGAGGAGTACCTGAGCGAGGCACAGGCGGCCCTGCTGCGGCGGTATCCGGACAGCTATCGCATGCCTGTCTATGCGACGCGGCGCAGCTTCGCGAACCCCGTGTTCGTCTACGAGGCCAGCCGCGCCAATGCCCTGCGCGCGGAACTGCAGGGCAACGGCGAGGTGCTCAGCGGCGCCGTCACCGGCGTGCCGTTCCCGATCCCCGGCAACGCCTTCGAGGTCATCTGGAACCACAAGGTGCGCTACCGCGACGTCTCGGTGCGACGCTGGAACAACCAGTTCGCGGTGGCGGCGTCCGGCGACTACAACCAGACGACGATCCGCGAGGACCTGCGCTTCATGTACTCGCGTCCGGGGCTCGCGCCCGAGGCGCTTGGCGAGGTCCTGTACCACGCGTTGGAACTGGTGACCGCACCGCCCCGGCTCGAGGGCTCGATCCTGCTGCTGCACGAGACGCGCGACCAGATCGCCGAAGCGCGACGCATCTGGCAGCACAGTCCCGGGCAGCAGCGCCTGCGCCGCGTGCCCAACGCCGGCCACGACACGCCGGCGCTGGGCGCCGACGGCCTGCGCACCCACGACCAGGCCGACATGTTCAACGGGCCGACCGAGCGCTACGAGTGGAAACTGATCGGCAAGCGCGAGATGTTCGTGCCGGCGAACAGCTATCGCCTGCACAGCGACGCGCTCGAGTACAGCCAGATCGTCGGCAAGCATCACCTGGCGCAGGAGCACACCCGCTACGAGCGGCGCCGGGTCTGGGAGGTCGAGGCGACGCTGCGGCTGGGCAGCGGGCATCGCTACAAGCGCCGGCGCTTCTTCGTCGACGAGGACGGCTGGCAGATTCGCATCGTCGACGTATATGACGCACGCGGCGCGCTCTGGCAGCTCCAGGAAGCGCACACCGTGATCGCCTACGACAAGCCCTACGAGCTTCCGGTGTGCGAAACGGTGTACGATCTTCCGGGCAATCGCTATCTGGCCCAGGCGCTGAATAACGAGGATCCGGAGACCGCGACCTGGGTGTTCGACGAGGATCACTTCGAGCCGCGCAAGGTGTCGCGGCTGGCGAAGAAATGAACGCTCCGTCGATGCCGGGTTCGCGGCCGGTGGCGTGGGGCACTGGCAACAATCGATCAGTCACGGATGCGGCCGAAGGCGCCGTCACCGATGAGGGGATGACCATGAACAAGCGCGCAACCCGCAATGCGACCCTGCTGCTGGCCCTGTGGCTGGCGGCTGGCCCCGCGGTGGCCCAGGACGAGGCCGACGACGGCGTGGAGACGACGGTCAAGCCGCTGCCGTCGGAAATCATGCCGCTGACGCCCGGCAGCCTGCTGCTCGACATCGTCAACACCGGCGAACACCTGATCGCCGTCGGCGATCGCGGGGCGGTCGTCGTCTCCAACGACGGCGTTAAGTGGGCGCAGGTGCAGACACCGACCCGTGCGCCGCTGACGGCGGTCGATTTCGTCGACGCCGATCACGGCTGGGCGGTCGGCCACGATGCGGTGATCCTGCATACCGCCGACGGCGGGCGCAGCTGGGAGATCCAGAACTTCGAGCCGGAGCTGGAGATGCCGCTGCTCGACGTGCTGTTCCTCGACCAGGAGCGCGGCTTCGCGATCGGTGCCTACGGGCTGTTCTACGCGACCACCGACGGCGGCGCTTCGTGGGAGGAGGTCGACAGCCCGATCCGCGAGGACGAGTGGCACTTCAACTCGATGACGCAGCTCGCCGACGGCGCGCTGTTCATCGCCGGCGAGTCGGGCACGCTGGCGATCTCGACCGACGAAGGACAGACTTGGTCGGCGGTGGAATCGCCGTACGAGAGTTCGCTCTTCGGCGCACTGCCGTATGCCGACAAGGGCGTCGTGATCTTCGGCCTGCGCGGCAACGTTTTCGTCAGCGAGGACGCGGGCTCGGGCGAGTGGCGCGAGGTCACGACCGGGTCGGTCGCGTCGATGTTCGGCGGCACCCTGCTCGACGACGGACGCAAGGCCATGGTCGGCGTCAACGGCAACGTCATGCTGTCGGCCAACGGCATCGACGAGATCACGGTGCTCAAGTCCGCGGCCGGCACGCCGCTGTCGTCGGTGATTCCGCTCGGCGACGTGCTGCTCGCCGTCGGCGAGTCGGGCGTCCAGCGCATCGCGCTGCAGTAACCACGCGTATACATAGCCACGAACAACGGGGGCTCGGCTCATGGCTGGCACATCGCTCTTCTCGCAGGAAAAGATCCTTGCGGTCGTCGAACCGATCGTCTACGGCAAGCGCATGCTCATGCTCGCGCTGCTCGGCGTTCTCACCGCGGTGTTCGCGTGGTTCGCCGCCGGCACGCACGTGGATGCCGGCTTCGACAAGTCGATCCCGCTCGAGCATCCGTACATGAAGGTGCTCAAGCAGTACGAGGATGACTTCGGTGGTGCCAACACCATCCTTGTCTCGCTGATCCAGAAGGACAAGAGCCACGACATCTACAACGAGCACTTCCTGAGCAAGCTCAAGCAGGTCACCGACGAGGTGTTCTTCCTGCCCGGCGTTGATCGTTCACGCGTGTCCTCGCTGTTCACGCCGGATGTGCGCTACGTCGAGGTGGTCGAAGGCGGGTTCGCCGGCGGCAACGTGATCCCGGCCGAGTACCAGCCGACCGAGGAAATGTTCACGCTGGTGCGTGCCAACGTCGGCAAGGGCGGTCACGTCGGCCGCTACGTATCGAAGGACCAGACCGGTGCGATGGTCTTCGCCGAGCTGCTCGAGATCGACCCGGTCTCGGGCAAGAAGCTCGACTATCGCGAAGTGGCCCGGCAGCTCGAGGACAAGATCCGCGGCGCCTACCAGGACGACCAGGTCGACATCCACATCATCGGCTTCGCCAAGGTCATCGGCGACGTCACCGATGCCGCGAACGAAGTGATCATGTACTTCTTCGTCGCGCTCGGCATGACCTTCGTGCTGCTGATCCTCTACCTCGGCAGCTTCAAGCTGTCGGTGCTGCCGCTGGTGTGTTCGTTCATTGCGGTGATCTGGGAGTTCGGCCTGCTCACGGCCAGCGGATTCGGCCTCGATCCGTTCGCCATCCTGGTGCCGTTCCTGATCCTGTCGGTCTCGGTGTCGCACGGCGTCCAGTACACCAGTTCATGGGTGTCCGAGCTGGCGACCGGCAAGAACGGCTACGAGGCGTCTCTCGAGACCTTCCGCCGTCTGGCGATTCCGGGCACCACGGCGCTGATCACCGATCTCGCCGGCTTCCTGACGATCCTGCTGATCCCGATCGACATCATCCGCGAGATGGCGATCAACGCCTCCTACGGCATGGTCGCGATCATCGTCACCAACAAGATCCTGATGCCGATCTGGCTGACGTACATGAACGTCAAGGACGTCGAGTCCTTCGTCAAGAAGCAGGATGCGCGCGAGGCGATCTTCAATCCGGTGTTCCGCGCGATGACGGTGGTCACCAAGCCGGTGCCCGCGGCGCTGGTCATCATCGCGCTCGCCGGTGCCTACGGCTGGGCGCTGTGGAAGAGCGAGGGCATGATCTACGGCGACGCGCAGTCCGGCGTGCCCGAGCTGCGCCCGGATTCGCGCTACAACAAGGACTCCGACGCGATCACCGCCAACTTCACGATCGGTACCGACATCCTCAAGGTCATCGCCGAGACCGATCCGGAATCGTGCATCAAGTACAACGTGATGGAGCAGATCGACCGCTTCGGTTGGCACATGGAGAACGACCCGGGCGTCGCGTCGATCCTGTCGCTGCCGTGGGCCGCGCGCCAGGTGAACTCGGCGTTCTCCGAGGGCGCGCCCAAGTTCCGGGTGCTGCCGCGCAACCAGTACGTCATGGTGCAGGCGATCACGCCGATCCCGACCTCGTCCGGCCTGCTCAACCCGGACTGCTCGGCGATGGCGGTGTTCCTGTTCACCAAGGACCACAAGGCGACGACCCTCGACCGGCTCACCGACAAGGTCAAGGCCTTCAACGAGCACAACGCCGAGCAGTGGTTCGAACTCAACAGCGGCGTCGATGCCGCCTACTGCGCCGACAAGAACGCCGCACGTCGCGCGCTCGGCGCCGACGAGGTTGCGCTGAAGAACCAGATCACCTCGCTCAAGGCGCGGGACTTCACCGACACCCAGGTCGACGGGGACGCCTCGATCATCGATCTGCGTGCGAAGGTCGAAGCGGCGGAGGCCAAGCTCGAGAGCTTCGACAAGCCGTGCCCCGTGAACTTCGCCCTCGCCAGCGCCCAGGGCGGCGTGATGGCGGCGTCGAACGAAGTCGTCAAGGAGAAGGACAAGCCGATCGTCTACTACGTTTACGCCGTGATCATCGTCTTTCTGTGGCTGAGCTTCCGCAGCGCCGCCGGCGTGTTCTCGATCCTGGTGCCGCTGTACGTGGTGTCGAACCTGATCCTCGCGCTGATGGCGATCAAGGGCATCGGCATGAAGGTGGCGACCTTGCCGGTCGCCGCGCTGGCGGTGGGCATCGGCGTCGACTACGGCATCTACATCTACTCGACGATCGAAGAGTTCGTGAAGAAGGGCAAGAGCCTCGCCGACGCCTACTACGAGACGCTGCGCATGACCGGCAAGCCGGTGATCTTCACCGGTCTGGTGCTGTCGGGATCGGTCGCGACCTGGCTGTTCTCCGGCCTGCAGTTCCAGGCCGACATGGGCCTGCTGCTGACCTTCGCCTTCTTCGCCAACATGATCGGCGCGATCTTTGTCTGCCCGGCGATCTGCCGCTTCCTGATGAAGCTGCCCAATAACTGAGAGCTGCGGCGTGGGGTTCGGCACCCCGGGTGGTGCGGGGTTCTTCTCTCTGGTGTCGGGCCACTGGCACGGCGGTTTCCGACGCGACAGCCCGGCACACATTCCCCATAATCGCATTCGCATGAGAGTCGAACCGAACGCGCAGCGCCGCTCGCAGCCAGTCAGGGCATGGCGCAGCGTTCTGGCCCGCGCCGCGGCGCGGGCGCTGCTCCTCACGGCCTGGGCGCCGGTCATGGCGCAGGACACGGCCAGCGATCTGCTCGCGGTCTGCAACGATGCGCTGCAGGGCAATGCCGGCTACCGCGCCGCGCGCGCCGAGTTCCTCGCCGCGCGCGAACTGCTGCCGCAGGCCAAGGGCAAGCTGCTGCCACAGCTCGGCGTGCGCGCCCAGTACGACTGGCTGCACGAGCACATCACCGGTGACTACTACGGCATCGTCGACATCGACCGCGACGACGATCTCGACCAGTTGCTGTACGGCGCGCGCCTGAGCCAGGCGCTGTACCAGCCGGGGCTGATGCTCGGCAAGGCGCAGGCGTCGCTGCGCGTGCAGCAGGCCGAGTACAAGCTGCGCGGCGCCCAGGACGCGCTGCTGCTGGCGGTCGCCGAAGCCTACTTCACCGTGCTGGCGGCCGAGGACGCGCTGCTGTTCGCGCGCGCCGAGACCCTCGCCCTGCGCGAGCAGCTCGCTCAGGTGCGCGCGCGCGAGGCCTCCGGCCTGGCCACCGATGCCGATCTGAAGACGGCGCAGGCGCGCTACGAGATTGCGGTCGCGCGCCAGACCGAGGCGCTCGATGCGGTGGCCAACGCGACGACGCGACTGGAGGCGATCGGCGGGCGGCGCTACGAGCGGCTCTGGCGCCTGCCGCTCAATCTGCTGCTGGTGCCGCCGCAGCCGGCCGAAGTCGAGGTGTGGATCGCGCGTGCCGAGGCCGAGAACACTCTGATCCGCATGCAGGCGCTGGGGGTCGACATCGCCGAACTGGGCTACGAGCGCGCGCGCAAGGCGCAGTGGCCGACGCTCGATCTGGTGGGCGACGCGTTCTCGC
The DNA here is from genome assembly GCF_003201205.1 of Sinimarinibacterium flocculans. Taxonomy (GTDB): domain Bacteria; phylum Pseudomonadota; class Gammaproteobacteria; order Nevskiales; family Nevskiaceae; genus Solimonas; species Solimonas flocculans. Next base: position 168,548 of record NZ_QICN01000002.1, on the reverse strand, counting down.
TGGAATCCAGCGGCGGTCTCGCCGGCGAGCGCAACGAGGATCAGGAGCGCATCGGCGTCATGCTGACGCTGCCGCTGTACACCGGCGGTCAGCTCGAATCGGCCAAGCGCCAGGCACTGGCACTGCAGACCCAGGCCGAGGCGTTGCGCGACGATGCGCGCACGCAGGTCCTGCGCGACGTGCGCATCGCCTACCGCAACAGCTCGGCGGGGCTGCAGCGCGTCGACGCGCTCAAGCGCGCGCTCGAGGCGACGATCGCGTCGGAGCAGTCGACGCGCGCCGGCTTCGAGGCCGGCACGCTGTCCAATACCGAGCTGCTGACCGCGGTGGAACGGCGCTATGCCGCCGAGCGCGATCACGCCAATGCGCGCTACCGCTTCCTGATCAGCTCGCTGCGCCTGAAGTCGCTGGCCGGAAATCTGCTGGTCGCGGATCTCGCGCAGATCAACCGCATGCTCGAGGCGCCGAGGCTGCCGTAGGCGCATTCATGCTCCAGCGAGCCGTTCTCCCCGCGGTCGTGCCGGCGGCGCTCGTGCACACGGGCGCGCGCCAATGATCGACAGCCGCTACCGCCGCTTTGCGCCGGCGCGTGTTGTCGAACATGCGGACGGCGGTGCCGAGGTCCACGCCGCCGACGGCGGCTTCGTGCTGCGCCTGAGCGCGGCGGAGTACGCCGCCGCGCAATTGTTTGACGGCCGGCGCAGCGCCGCCGCGCGCCTCGAAGCGGCCGCAGACGCCGGCTGGACGGCGGCCACGATCGAGGGCCTGGCCGCCGAGCTGGCCGTATACCGGCTGCTGCAGGCCGGCACCCACGAGCCGCTGCCGCCGCCGGCGCACAACGACGCGGAACGCATCGGCCTCGGCTGGACCGGACTCGAGCCGGTCCTGGCCGCCGCGCCGCCGGCGAGTCTGCCGCCGTCGTCGGTGCCCGGTTCGCGCGTCAGTCCGGGACTCACCGGCGGCCTGACCGGCCTGGTCACCGGCCGCCGCGGCCAGGCCAACCAGATCGACTGGCCGCTGCCGCCGACGCCGTTCGTGATACTCGGGCGCCTGCTGATCTGGCCGCTGCGCTCGCGCCTGCATCTGGGCGCTTTCATCGCGCTGTGCGGGCTGGCGATCGCGCTGGTGATCACGCACCGCTACGGGTGGCTGCTGATGTCGGCGGGCCTGTTCGGCAGCTATCGCGCAATCGCGACGGCACTGGTCGGCGCGGCGCTGATCAACCTGCTGTCGATGTCGGCACGCGCGGCGGCGGTCGCACGCTATACACCGAGTACGCCGCGCATCGGCCTGGTCCGCGGTGCGCTCGGCATTCCGCATCTGTTTGTCGACACCGCCGGTGCCGCCGAGCGCGCCGGTCGCGTCGAGCGTCTGCGCATCGTCGGCAGCGGCCTGGTCGGCAGCGCCGCGGCGGCGTCGATCGCCGTGCTCACCTGGTTTCTGTTCGTCGACTCGCAGGTCTCGATCGCGCGCTTCTGCGTCGGCCTGACCGTCGTCACGACGATCTCGCTGGTGCTGCGGCTCAATCCGCTGATGCACTACGACGGCCACTTCCTGCTGTGCCACCTGCTGGACACGCCGGATCTGCGTGAACAGGCCATCGGCGCGCTGCTCGGTGCGCGCAGCCGGCCGTGGCTCGTGCGCACGCGCCGCGTCTCGTATCGTGCGTTGCTGGCTTACGGGTTCGCGGCGGCGGTGTTCCTGCTGGTGCTGCTGTGGCTGATCCTGTGGGGCGTCGGCGGCTGGCTCGCCGAGCGCTATCACGGCGTCGGCTTTCTTGTGTTGTTGAGCGTGATGGGGGTTTATATGGTCAGGCAGTATTCGCGCGCCGCGGTCGACCGCACGACGATGGGCCACGTCAAGCGGCCGTGGCGGCCCACGCGCCGGCAGAAGATCACGGCGCTGATCGTCGCCATCGTCTGCGTGTTGCCCTACCCGTACTCGGCGAGCGGCGAGTTCGAGATCCTGCCGCGCGATCGCGCCGACGTGCGCGCGCTGGTGGCCGGCGACGTGCGCGAAGTGCTGGTCACGGAAGGCGACGCCGTGGCCGCCGGCCAGGTCATCGCGCGGCTCGACGATTCGGCGCAGCGTGCGCGCGTCGCCGTATCGGAAGCCGAGCTGGCGCGTCTCGAGGCGGAACTCGCGATCGTGCGCATGGGCGCGCGCGAGGAGGAGATCGAGCTCGCGCGCAGCAAGGTCGAGACCGCCAAGGCAGCGGCCGAGCTCGCCGAGCGCAGCGCCGCGCGCGTCGCCGTCGCATTCCGCGGCAAGTCGGTCACGCCGCAGGAGTACGAGCGTGCGCAGGGCGCCGCCGAGGTCGCGCGCCAGCAGTTGCTCGAAGCGCAGCGTGCGCTGGCCTTGATCGAGAGTCCGGCGCTCGCCGAGCGCATCCAGAGCATCGAAGCCGAGAAGCGGCGCATCCAGGCCGAGCTCGAGTACGCGCGCCAGGAGCTGGCCTACACCAGGATCAAGGTGCCGATCGCCGGGCGCATCGTTTCCTCCGAACTGCAGTTCGCGCGTGGCCACTACCTCAACCGCGGCGATCCGCTCGCGGTGGTCGAGGACACGGCCACGTTGTATGCCGACATCCGCATCCCCGAATCGTCGATCGGCGAGACGGCGATCGACGCCGATGCCAGCCTCAAGCCCTGGGCGTTCCCGCATACCAGCTTCGACGGTCGCGTGCGCGCAATCGCGCCGGCGGCCGACGACGACACCTACGGCAAGATCATCCGCGTGCAAGTCGAGCTGCAGGACCCCGACGGCCGGCTGCGCACTGGCATGACCGGCAATGCCAAGGTCGACGCCGGCTGGAGCCTGACGGGCATCGTGTTCACGCGTGCGATCGCGCGCTTCGTCTTCGTCGAGCTGTGGTCCTGGATTCCCTGAACGATCCGCCCGGCCGGCCGCCGGTGCAGGCTGCCCTGTGCCAGGCTGATTTCCGGCTCACCGCCGACAGCGGCTTCGGCGACGGCTGGAACCACTATGCCCACAGCATGGCGTGGTTCCGCGGGCGGCTGTACGTCGGCACCTCGCGCGCGTCGCTGGCGGCGCTGCGCCTGTCGCAGCCGACGCCGCGGCTGTATCCGTGGCCGATCCTCGCGCCGAACGATCTCTACGAGATCGACCGCCGTGCGCAGATCTGGGCGTACACGCCGGACACGCAGTCGTGGCGCCTGGTCTACCGTTCGCCGCAGGTGCTCGGCACCAACCAGCGCGACGACGTGCCGAGCTACATCGGCCTGCGCGGCATGGCCGTGCACCAGGATCTCGGCGATCCGCATCCCTGCCTCTACGTGACCACCTGGTCGCCGCACACCGCGCATACGCCGGATCTGCTGCGCAGCGAGGACGGCGAGCATTTCGCGCCGGTGCCGCGGCCGCCGTTCGCCAAGACCGTGCGGGCATTCCGCACCTTGCAGCCGTTCCAGGGACGCGTGCACATCAGCCCGACGGCGTCCGGCACCGCGAAGGGCTTTTTGCAGGACATCAGTTCCGAGGCGGTGGTGTATGCGAACGCCGATCTGCGCACGGACGAGTGGACCGCGGTCAGCGAAGAGGGCTTCGGCAATCCCGACAATGCGACCGTGTTCGAGATGGCGCACTACACCGGGCACCTGTACGGCGGCACCATCAACCCCGTCACCGGCAGCGAGCTGTGGAAGACCGCCGGTGGCGACATGCCGTATCGCTGGCAGCCGGTGATCACCCACGGTGCCGGTCGCGGCCCGCTCAACGAGGCCACGGCGGCGATGTGCGAGTTCAAGGGCGCGCTCTATGTCGCCTACGGCATCATCAACGGCGGCTACCACCGCAGCGCCAACATCGGGCCGTCGGCGGCGGAAATCATCCGCGTCTGGCCCGACGATTCCTGGGAACTGCTGGTCGGCGACGCCCGCAGCACGCAAGAGGGTCTGCGCTATCCGCTGTCCGGTTTCGGGCCCGGCTTCGACAGCCTGTTCAACGGCTATGTGTGGCGTTTATGCGTGCACGACGGCTGGCTCTACGCCGGCACGCTGAACTGGACCAACATCATGCCCTACCTGCCGATGAGCCTGTGGCCCGAGGACGTCATCGCACTGCTGCGGCGCTGGGGCGAAGAGCAACTGCTTGCGCGTTTCGGCGGCGCCGAGCTGTGGCGCACCGAGGACGGCATCCACTGGGAGGCGGTTACGCGCAACGGCTTTGGCAACAAGTTCAACTGGGGCATCCGCACGCTGGTGTCGACCCCGCATGGCCTGTTCGTCGGCACCGCCAATCCGTTCGCGCCCAATGTCGCGGTCAAGCGTGGCCGCCGCTGGCAGTACGTGCACAACCCGCGCGGCGGCTGCGAGGTCTGGCTCGGTTCGCCCGGCGGTGAGGCGTGAGCGCGCCGCCGCCGCTGTTCATACTCGCGGCGCCGTTCTGCGGCGCCTCCTACGCCGCCGGCTGCCTGGGCGTGCATCCGCGGCTTTACGCGGTGCCGGAGCTGTGTCTGCAGATGGCGGACGCGGTTGGTGAGCTGCTCGAGATCTTCCACCTCAGTCAGGGCCCGCAGGCCGACGGCCTGCTGCGCACGATCGCGCAACTGGAATTTGGCGCGCAGCACGACGACGCCGTCGCGGCGGCGCATGAATGGCTCGCGCAGCGCGCGGACTGGACCACCGCGCGGCTGCTCGCGGAAATTGCCGCCCGCGTCGCGCCGCGGCGCCTGGTCGTTCCCGACACCGAGGCGCCGCTGCGCCCGCTCGACCTGCGCCGCCTGCACCGGGGTTTCCCGCAGGCCGGCATCCTGCAGCTCACGCGCCATCCGTGGACCCAGGGCTGCCTGCTCGATGCGTGGGCGCGCGATCGCCTGTTCGTGCCGCCGGACTTCAAGGACCACGCGTTCATCCCGGCGCTGGTCGATCCGCAGGTGCCGTGGCTGCGCTGCAATCGCAACATCGAGACCGTGTTTGCCGGCCGCGCACGCTGTCTGCGCGTCGAGGACGTCGAGACACCGGACGATGCCGCGCTCGCGCGCCTGTGCGAGCTTGCCGGCGTCGACGCGGACGCCCTCGCCGCGATGCGCGAACCCGAGCGCTGGATCTACGCCGGCTTCGGCCCCGGCGCCGCGCCCTACGGCCTCGAAGCCGACGTACTCGAACGCTTCGACGACGAGGTGCTTCAACAAGCCACCGCGGCGACCCTCACCGCACCGCTGCCGTGGCGCCCCGACGGAGCCGGCTTCGATGCGCAGCTCGTCGAGCGGGCGCGACGCTACGGCTATCGGTGAACCTCGCCGGTGGATATCGCTACGCTCCATCCACCTACCGTCACGGCGGGTCCTGAGGCCTGAGCCCGCAGGGTGGATTGAGCGCAAGCGAAATCCACCGGGAGTGACGGTGCTGCCGCTGGTTCAGCGCGCGCCGTAGCCGCCGTCGACGGCGAGCAGATGGCCGTGCACGTAGCGCGATTCGTCCGAGCGCAACCACAGCACCGCCTGCGCGACCTCTTCGGCGGTGCCGGCACGACCGGCCTGCGGGAACGCTTGCGAGTGACGACGGCGCGCGCCGACACTTGCACGCGCGCCGGGCCTGCGTTATCGCCGGTGCTGCAGGAAGAAGTCGACGATGCGCAGCGAGGCGTTGTAGCGGTTGGTGTTGTCGCCGAGCAGCAGCGGCAGCAGGGTCTTGCCGCCGGGCCACTGGTGGCCGACGCCCCTGAGTCCGCACCACTGCACCTCGTTGCCGTCGACGCAGCCGCCGAGCTTGCGGCAGCTCACGGTGTCGTCCTCGCTGACCACGGTCTCGCCGCCGCTGCAGCGATTGCGCTTGCCGAGCGTCGCCACGATCTCGGCGATCGACGGCCGGTAGGTGCCGTCGAACTCGCCGCCGTTCCAGGGGATGCGCGGGTCGTTGCGTCCCTGGATCAGCAGCGTCGGTGTGCCTTTCGACGTGTTGCAGTCCTTGATCATGATGCCGCCGGCGACCGCGGCGATGGCCGTGAACGTGCCCGGCGCCTCGCAGGCGACCCGATGCACCAGCATCGCGCCATTGGAAAAGCCGGCGCCGTAGACGCGGCCATCGTCGATTGCCACCTTGCGCTTGACGTCGGCGATCAGGTTCTTCATGAAACCAACGTCGTCGACGCGGTTCTTCATCGGCTTGCCGCAGCAGCTTCCGGCGTTCCAGCCGCGGCCGATGCCATCCGGGTAGGCGACGATCAGGCCGCGCGCCTCGGCGACGCGGTCGAAGCCGCTGACCTCGGCCATGGACTTGCCGGTGCCGAGGCCGCCGTGCAGTGCGACCAGCAGCGGCATCGGCTTGCTCTTGTCGTAGCTGCGCGGCACGTAGAGACGGTAGCTGCGCTCAAGCTGGCCGGAACGCAGCTCGTGTTCGCTGGCGGCGCCGGGCTGCTGGGCATGGACGTCCGGGGCGGCCACGCAGGCGCCGAGCAGCAGCGTCACGAGCATCAGCGGTACGCGGCGCAGTCTGCGGGTCAGATTGGCGGTCATTTCGGTTCTCGGGGTGGGCGCGGTCGGGCGAGTATTCGACGCCAGCGGTGAATGAAGCATGAAGCCTGCCCGCGATCAAGCGATCGCGTAGGCGGTGCCGATCGAATCCGGATGCAGGGCCGGCGGTGTCTGTCCGGCGGCGCCGAACCAGTGCGCGTTGGCGTCGCCGAGCCGCGGCCCGCGCGCGCGCACTGCGCCGCCGCCGCGCGCGTAGCGGAACGGCAGGCCGGGCAGGCGGTCGTCGCCCACCTGCAGAAACCAGCCGCGCGCCGCGAGCTGCGCGTCGGCGATCAGTTCGGCCGCGTTCATCACCGGCGCCGCGGCGATGCCCAGCGCCTGCAGCTCGGCGGCGGCCTGCGCGGCCTCGCGCGGGCGCAGCCAGTTCGCCAGCAGCGCGTCGATCTCGTCATGATGCGCGCGGCGTTGCGCGGCCGTGGACCAGCGCGCCGCCGTCGCCGCGCCACCGATCCGCGTCGCCAGGCGCCGCCATTCCTCATCCGAGCGCACGCACAGCGTCAGCCAGCGGTCCTCGCCGGCACAGGCGTAACAGCCCTGCGGCGCGTGGACGTCGTGGCGGTTGCCGCGCGGCGCGGGCTGCTGCCCGGTCCGCGCGGCCCGCAGGAAGAACTCGCCGGCAAACCACGCCGTGGTCTCGTTCTCCGACAGGTCGATCCACTGGCCGGGGCCGTCCTGCGCACGCTGCCACAGCGCGATCGCCGCCGCGCAGGCGCCCATGATGCCGTTCATGACGTCCATCTCGCGCACCCGGAACCAGCGGCTGTGCGCGTCATAGGCGGTCAGCGATTGCAGGCCGCTGGCGGCCTCCAGCGTGCCGCCGTAGCCGCAGTACGGTGCGTACGGACCGCTGGCGCCGAAGGCCGACATCGACAGCAGCACGAGGCGCGGATTGAGCGCTTGCAGGCGCGCATAGTCGTAGCCCTTGCGCGCCATCACGCCGGGTCGCGAGTTTTCGATCACCAGATCGGCGTCGCCCACGAGCTGGTCGAGCACGGCGCGGTCGGCGTCGCGCTTGAGATCCAGCGTCAGCGACTGCTTGCCGCGATGCAGCTGCCAGAAGCGCGGATGCGCGTCGACGCGCTCGACATAGCCGCCGCGCATGCCGTCGAGTCGCCGCGGGTATTCGATCTTGATGACCTCGGCGCCATAGTCCGCGAACAGCCGCGCTGCATGCGGACCGGCCCAGTCGTGGCTGAAGTCGAGCACGCGCAAACCGGCGAAGGGGGCGGCGCCGTTTTCCTCTCCCGCTTGCGGGAGAGGATGTCCCGCAGGGACAGAAGAGGGCGCCGGCGCAGCCGGCGTCTGTGCATGTGCGCGGTCCTCGCCGCCGCCCACTGCGGCGGGTAGAGCGTCCTCCGACCACGCGCCGCGCTGCAGCCGGAACGGCGCACCGGGCATGCGCCCGCCGCCGGGCGCGTCGATGAAATAGCCGCGCGCCGCGTGCTGCGGATCGGTGAGCGCGTCGCTGATCGACGCCAGCGGCGCCCAGGCCAGGCCCGCTTTCTGTCCGGCATGGAACAGGGCCTGCCGGGTCTGCGTCGCCAGCCACGGCCGCATCAGGGCCTCGGTCTCGGCGCGTCGGGCGATGCGATCGGCCATCGTCGCCAGTTTCGGGTCGAGCAGGCCGGGGGCCTCGAACATCGCCGCGGCCTTGAGCCAGTGGCGGATCGGCCCGCCGATGATCGCGGCCTCGCCGTCGGCGCAGGGATAGGTGCGCCACGGCACCATCGCATGCTCATCGCCGTTGCGGCGCGCGATCCTGCCGAGCGCCAGCGCCTCCATGAGCGCGACCTCGTAGTTGTCCATCGCGGCCTCGACGATGGCCAGATCGATGTCATCGCCGCCGCCGTCGCGCCGGCGGCGCAGCAGCGCGCCGACACAGGCGAAGCAGGCGTTCATGCCGGCGCTCAACTCGGCGATGCGCGGGCCGGCGTTGAGCGGTGCGCGGCGGCCGTCGCCGGTCGAATGCATCAGCCCGGCGCTGGCGTACAGCGTGATGTCGTCTGCCACCCAGTCGCGTTTCGGCCCGTTCAGGCCATAGGGCGTGATGCGGCAGACGATGGCCTGTGAATTGAGCTGTCGCAGCGTCGCGGCATCGAAGCCCGCCCCGGCGAGTACGTCGACACCCCAGGCATCGATGACGATGTCGGCCCGTCGCAGCAGGCGCTCCAGCGTCGCGCGATCCGGCCGCGCCGGCAGCCGGCGCTTGCCGCTGTGGAACCAGGTCTGCGCGGCCGCGTCGAGTGCGGCGTCGTGCCCGCCGTCGATCTGCACGACCTCGGCGCCGAAGCCGGCCATGAGCTTGCCGCAGCAGGCGCCGGCGACGTGGCCACTGAGTTCGACGACCTGCAGCGCGGCGAAGGGAAACGAGATGGTCATCGCGATGTGCAAAGAAAGTTGTCGAGCGCGTCGAGCACGAGCTGCGGCCGGCTCAGCGGAAAGAAGTGGCCGGCTTCCGCCACCTCGACGTAGCGGGACTGCGGCAGCAGCGCGTGCAGCGCGCGTCCGGAATGTACACAGCGCGACAGCGCGCCGTACATCAGCAGTACCGGCATCGGCAGGGCGGCGATCGCGTCCGCGGACATGCCCGGCTGGTCGAGCTCCTCGCGCGCCGAGGTGTGGTCGAGCAGCTCAAGCCAGGCGCGCGCCGCACGCGCGGCACCACGGCCTTCGCCGAATGGCGTGAAGTCATCGCGCGCCTGCGGCAGCTTGCCGGCCAGGCGCATGCGCGCCGCCGCCTCAAGAAACAGATACCCGACCTGCGGCAGCGCCGCCCAGTCGGCCGCATGCGTCGCGGCGACCTCCTTCTCGGCCTCGCTGATCACCGGGGCATCGTGCAGCCGCAGCAGCGGTTGTATGCGGGCCACGCGCGTGTCGATCAGTGCGAGATGACTGACACGCCCGGGGGCGATCCCCGACGCCTCGAGCGCCGCGGCGCCGCCGTAGCTGTGTCCGACCAGCGCAGCGCGCCGGATCTGCAGCGCATCCATCAACCCCAGTGTATCCTCGGCGAAATCGACGGGGCGGTAGCCGCGCGCCGGCCGCTCGCTGTAGCCGTGACCGCGCAGATCGAAGATCGTCACGCGGTAGCGCTCCTGTAAGGCGACCGCGGTCGCATACCAGAACGCGCGATTGGTCGCGAGACCGTGGATCAGCACCAGGTCCGGGCCTTCGCCGAGCTGTTGCGCGGCGAGCTTCGGCCGCGCACTCACGCCCACACCGCTGTCGTCATGGAATGACCCGGAGGTTGCAGATGTTGTCGGCTCACAGTCAGGACGTCGTCGCCCACTACACGCGTCGCCACGGCGGACGCGACGGCCTGTTCGGCGACCAGCCGTTCGCCAACTACGGCTACTGGACGCGCGACGATATGACGCTGGAGCAGGCCGCCGAGGCGCTGACCGAGCTCGTGGCCACCGCAGCCGGCCTGCGGCCCGGCGACACGGTGCTCGACGTCGGTGCCGGCTACGGTGCCGGCGCGGTGATCTATGCGAAGCGCTGCCGACCGGCGGCGATCACCGGCATCGACATCACGCCGGTGCGCATCGACGAAGGGCGCAAGTACGTGGCCGGCCACGGTCTTGCCGACGTGATCACGCTGCAGCTCGGCAGCGCGACCGCGATGGACTTTGCCGATGCGTCCTTCGACAAGCTGGTCTCGGTCGAATGCGCCTTCCACTTCGACACGCGCGCCGATTTCCTGCGCGAGGCCGCGCGCGTGCTCAAGCCCGGCGGCACGCTGGCGCTCACCGACATGATTCCGCGTCGCGGCACCGATCCCGGGGCCTACCTGCGCGGCGAGAAAACCCTCAACAGCGGCGTGTGCCTCGACAACCCGGCCAACGCCTACGATGCCGACGTCTACGCGGCGCATCTGCGCGACGCCGGTTTCGAGGCGGTGCGCATCGAATCCATCATCGACTGGACGCGGCTGCCGTTCGCGCGCTGCCTCGATGCGATGGGTGAGCGCGATGGCGGCGAACGCGGCGCGGCATGGCGTCGGTCGGCGGCGCGGCTGCGCGAATTCGTCGAGCTCGGCGAGGACTACGTGCTCGTCGTCGCCCGGCGCGCGCGCTGATCCGCAAACCAGATCTGTAGATCCACCCGACCCCCCTCGATCGGAGAGCGGTTCCATGAGTTCGGAGCACACGCAAGGCATCGTCAAATACTACACGCGCCGCCACACGCAGCGCCGCGATGCCTTCGACCGGCCGTATGCGAACTACGGCTACTGGACGCGTCCGGGGCTGTCGATGTCGGACGCCGCCGAGGCAATGGCCGGCCTCGTCGCCGGCGCGGCGGGCCTGTGTCCCGAGGACGAGGTTCTCGAGGTGGGTTGCGGCTACGGCGCCTGCGCAGTGCGCTACGCGACGGCCTTCGGCGCGAAGTCGATCATCGGCATCGACATCACGCCGACGCGCGTCGAGCACGGCAATGAGTACGTGAAGCAGAACGGCCTGGCGGACACGATCACGCTGCGCCTCGGCGACGCGACCAAACTCGACTTCGCCGCCGGCCAGTTCGACAAGCTGATCGCAGTCGAATGCGCCTTCCATTTCGACACGCGCCGCGACTTTCTGCGCGAAGCCGGCCGAGTCCTCAAGCCCGGCGGCACGCTGGTGCTGACCGACCTGATTCCGAAGCGCGACGCGGATCTGTCCCGATACGTCGAAGTCGAGAACCGGCTCGCCGCCGATATCGAGATGTACAACCCGAAGAACGCCTACGACGCCGAGGTCTACGCCGGCTACCTGCGCGAGTCGGGATTTGCCGAGGTGCGCATCGACTCGATCCTGCCGTGGACGCTGGCGCGCTTCATCCCGGCCTGCCGCGAGTACGCGCAGCGGCCGACGACGGTCGACGGCGACAAGGTGCTGGCCCATGCCGACAAGCTGCAGGCCGTGGTCGACGCCGGCGAGGACTACGTGCTCGTCGTCGCGCGCAAGGCGGAGTCGGCGCGCGGCTCAGCCTGAGCGGCAGGCCTCGACCAGCGGGCGCAGCATCGCGCAGCGGTCCGCCGCCGCGGGCGGCAGGGCGCGGGCCTGCGCGACCAGGTCCTGCCAGACGCGCAGCTGGAAGGTCTTGACCACGGTGCGTGCCGGCGCGCCGCACCAGTCGACATCGAACAGCGCCTCGTTGCGATCGAAGGCCGCCTCGTTCCAGCGTATCTGCCCCTGTGCGCGATGGCGCGCGTGCGCGGCGGCGTTGGCGCGCATCAGCGGGATGAAATGCCGCGCCACCCACGCGAGCAGCGGGGCCAGGTCCTCGTGCAACTGCAGCGCGCCGTCGCTGCCCCCGTGCGCGCCGGCGGCGATGCGTCCGAGCCAGTCGCGCAGCCGCGGTGCACGCTCGCGCAGTCGGCGTTCCGATGACGGATCGCTGAGGTTCATGCCGAGCTGGCCGTAGAGCGCGGCGTCGGCCAGTGTGAAGCGCCCGCCGAGCAGCCAGGGTTGTCGTGACAATGCCTGCGCGGCGGCGTCGACCAGTTCATCCCAGGCGGCGGCGAGGCGGGTGTGCGTTTCCGGAAAGCCGGCGCGCCACGGCGGCGGCGGTCGCCCCGCGCCTCGCGTGCCTGGCGCCTGCGGTGCGTCCGGCGACGCCACCGAGAACAGGTAGGGCAGGCGCCGGATCTGCCGGCGCGAGAAGCGTGCCGCCAGCCACGGCCGCAGCGGCCCCGGCACCAGGCTGCGGAACTCGTGCGCGAGGCGCGCGCCGGCATCGTTGTCGTCGTGTGAGACGACCCAGCGGTGGTGGTGCACGCAGTACAGGCCGATCTCGTCGATCGCCTCGTCGAGCAACTGGCAGGCGAAGCGCTGCAATGCATCGTCCGGCAGCAGCGGCGCCGCCTGTGCCGGCGGATGCGCGTCCAGCCATGCGGCGATGGCACTGCTGTCCATGTGCACGCTGCCGTCCGCCGTCAGCAGGTAGGGCACCAGCGGATACTCGTCGAGCGCGTCGCGCCGCGGCCAGCGCTGCACCGTGCCGCGGTGCTGCGCACGCCGGATGCGCGCGGCCAGGCGCAGGTTTTCGAGCGTGCCGCCATCCGCCGGGCGCAGGTCCAGTGGCAGGCCCGCGTGCCGGCACAGGGCCTCGAGCTTCAGGCCGTAGGGCGACAGCACCGAGCTCCACAGCACCGCACGCATGGCGGCCTCAGCCGGGCGGTGCGGCGTCGGCGGCCGGCGGGCGGATGAAGATCGGGCTCGACCATGCGCGGTGCTGCACCTCGGCCAGGCAGCGCTCGTCCAGCGGCGTGCGCGCGCTGTCGCCGTGGCAGGGATTCACCGCGATGCAGCGGCCCTGCTCGTCGAACTCGCACCGCAGCTGCGCGCCGTTGATCGTCGGTTCCGCACGCTGGATCGCCCGCGCGTAGTACAGCACCTCGCGGCCGATCTGCGGATACTCCGGATCGTCGAACTCCACCGCGCAGCCGTCGCCCTCGTCGGCGCATTGCAGGACCTTCCACGGGTCCTCGATCAGCGGTTCCAGTGCTTCGTCCAGGTCCTGCTGACGGCGGATGCGCACGATCTCGATGCGCTCGACCGGCGTGCGCGCATCGCCCGGGTTGTAGCACTCGCCGCCGCAGAGCTGCTCGACGCGCTGATCGCCGATGGCATCGACGGTCCACGCCGGGCATCCGGGCTTCTGCTCGAAGGCACCGAGCGCGCGGACGCGAAAGCGCGGCACGTCGCTGCCCTGCAGCTCCGAGCCCATCGGATGGCGCGTGCCGTCGGCGCCGACGAGATCGAACCACAGCTGCATGCGCGGACCCGAGGTGCCGAACACCTCCTTGCGCTGCAACGCGTCCCAGATCGCGTCGCGCGTGCGCGTCGGCGCGTGCACGGCCACCAGGCCGCCGGTGTAGAAGAACGAGGCCTGCCGCTCGGTTTCGGCGATCTGCAGGAAGTTGTACGGCGTGTTGCCGAGCTCAAAGCTGCGCGGACGCGCCGGATCGCCGGTGGGCTTGGCGGCATCGACGAAGCGCTTCTGCACCAGCTCGTTCGCGGCGCCGCGCGCCTCGGTGCTGGTGTGCCGGTTCACCTGCTTGAAGCCGGTGCCGGCCTCGGCGGCGTGATTGTCGCTGGAGCCGATGAAGCCGAAGCGGAAGCGCAGCGCACCGCCGTCGTCATCGACTTCGTCCGGATTGTTGTAGGCCATGATCGCCTGCACCGAACTCGCCGGGCGATGGTTCAGCGGCGGCATGAAGCAGTCCGTGCACTGCCCGCAGTTGAGCCAGTCCTCGGGCTGCACGTCGGCCACGACCAGATGCCCGGCGCGGCCGGCCCTGAGGTAGTTGGACTCCACCTCCGCGACGCGTGCCGCGCAGTCCGCGGAATCCGGATCGTCGCAGCGCGAGCGGATGATCTGGCCGGCGCGCTTGCAGCACGGCAGGTAGTCGTCGCTCGCCTCGGGGCACACCAGGCCGCCGTCGGCGTCATAGGCCACGGCGCGCCAGTCGCGGTACTCCTCGGCGTTGCCGTGTCCGGAGAAGATCTCGATGAGCTTCTGCCGCCTGGGGTCGTGCTGCTTGCGTGTGAGCTGCTTCTTCCACGAGGAACCCGGCGGCGTGTAGTAGCCCCAGGTGGTGCCGTGCGGAATCACCAGCGCATTGCCGCCCCATTCGTCGAGCTTGCGGAACAGGTCCGCCGGCTCGGTCGCGAACTCGATGCAGTCCGCCGGCAGGTCACGCGAGTTCACGTCTTGCGCGCAGGTGGGGATCGAGGCCAGCTCCATGCGCTTGTCGTCCTGCAGGAACTGGCGGTCGCGGTTCTCGAAGTCGGTCAGGTACGGACCGACGAAGCGGTCGGTGAACGGCAGCGAGTTCACGCGCATCGCGTTGTAGGCGATGCCGCCGGCGATGATCGGTCGCCTGGGCACCCGGTCCTCGGCAGTCTCGTAGAGGATCACGTTCTTGTGGCCGTAGTGGGTCTCCGGCGTGTTGCCCATCTGCGTCCATTCCCAGCCGAGAAACGCGACCACGTCGGGGTTGTCGGCGGGGCCGGCGGCGTCGTTGCAGGCGCGGACCGTGTCCTTGATCATCGACCAGTGCCGCGGTGTCAGGCTCTCGGAATGGTCGGTGTGCGCGTAGAAGTCCAGCGACGAACAGAAGCGGGCATAGTCGCAGGCATCGGCCGGCGGTCGCGCACCAGGGCCGTGCATCAGCGGCAGCGCCCAGACGAAGGCGTCCATCGAGAACGTGGTGTGCACATGCAGATCGCCGTAGAGCACCTGGCCGTCCCCTTCGCGCGCATCGGCATGAGGCTGCTGCCGCTCGCGCAGGCTCTGCGCATCCACGCGCGTCGCGGCTACGGTGCCGGCCCCTTCGGGTTCCACCTGCCGGTCCCACCACACCAGCGCCACCACTGCCGCGGCGAGCACCGCGAGCACGACGACCATCTTCGACAAGGCTTTCATCGTTCTTCCCCTGCGCCGCATCGGCGGCGCTGCGCACGGAATCTAATTTACACTGCGTCAATATGTTGAACGAAACCGACGCCGGCCGCATCCGCCTGGCCTGGCTTGCGGTCGCCGCGGGCGGCCTGCTGGCCGCACTGTCGCTGCTTTACGAGGGGCGGGGCAAGCCCCTGCCGGCCGGCGCCGCGGCTGTCGTCGGCGACCAGGCGATCGGTCGCGACCAGTGGCAGCGCGCCGTGCAGGCCGTAGAGGGCGATCGCGCACGGGCGCTCGACGGCGAAGAACGACGCGCCGTGCTCGACCGGCTCATCGACGAGGAACTGCTGTTCCAGCACGCGCTCGACAGCGGCCTGGCGCGCGACGATCCGGGCCTGCGCAAGACCCTGGTCGCGGCGCTGATTGACGCGACGACCGCGGGCGGCGCCGTCGACGAGGATGCGGCGCGGGCGCTGTTTGCGCGCGATCCGGCGTATTTCGCAGCGCAGCCGCGGCTGGCCGTGGTCGCCGTGCGGACGAACGACGCGGCGGCGCAGGATGACGCCACCGCTGCTCGTGGGGCGCTGGGCGAGGTTCTGCAGGACGCGCTGCGCGAGGGGCGCCCATTGCCTGCCGGCTTCGAGCCCGTGGCGCTACCCGAAGAACCGCTGCCGCTGCCGCAGATCGCGCAGCGCCTCGGCGGCGCCGCGGCCGGCGCGCTGCACCGGGCCACGGCCGGCGAGCTGCTGGGACCGTTCGTGCAGGGGCGCGGCGCGCTGTACGTGCTGCTGCGCCAGCGCTATGCCGATGCCGTGCGCTACGAGGACGTGGCTGACGCCGTGCGCAGCGAGTGGCAGCGCCGCGAGGCCGAGAAGGCGCTGGAGGCGCTGCTCACCGAGCTGCGCCGCGACGCGGCGATCCGCTACGCCAGCGATGCGCGCTGACGCCGCCCGGCGCGGCCTGCTGCTGTGCGTGCTGCTGTGCGCGGCGCTGCCGGCGCAGGCCCACAACCGCTCGGTGTCGTACTCGACATGGACGGTCGAGGATGCCGTGCTGCACGCCCAGGTGCGGCTGCCCGGCGTGGAGCTGAACCGCGCCAGCCTGCACCCGCAGGACCCGCGCATCCTCGATGAGCTGGCCAGCCGCGTGCGCAATGGCTTCGTGCCGTCATCGGCAGCGGGCCATTGCACGGACGCCTCCGCCCAGGCGCGCCGTAGCGGCGCGGACTTCATCGTCGAGGCGCGCTGGCGCTGCGACGGGCCGCCGCAGCAGATCGAGACGCGCTTTTTGCTCGACGCGATTGCTGGCCATCTGCACTTGCTGCAGATGCGCACGGGCGACGGCCTGATCGGCCCATTCGCGTTGAGCGCCGCACGCCCGCGGGTGAGGGTCGGCGCGTACGGCGCAGCCGTTCCCGAACCGGCGTTCTCGCGCTATCTGTGGCTGGGAGCGGAGCACATCCTCATCGGCTGGGATCATCTGGCGTTCCTGGTCGTGCTGCTGCTCGGTGCCGCCTCGCTGCGCCAGCTTGCGTGGCGCATCACCGGCTTCACGGTGGGGCACAGCGCGACGCTGATCCTGGCCACGCTGGGCGCGGTGCGCCCGCCGGCGCTGATGGTGGAAAGCTTCATCGCGCTGACCATCGCCTGCTTCGCCGCCGAGCGCGTGCTGGCCGGGCAGGCGCGGGCGGCGGCACATATCGCGACGTTGACCGGCGCGCTGGCGCTGGTCGGCTGGATTGCCGGCGCGCTGCCTGGGCCGCTCGCTGCCGCTGCGGTGCTGCTGATCCTGGGCGGCGGGCTCGACACGCGACTCGACAGCCTGCGCACGGGGCTGTTCGGCCTGTTCCACGGCTTCGGCTTCGCCGGGGTGCTCGGCGAACTCAACGCCGGGCAGGCGGTGCCGGCGCTGCCGCTGGCCGGCTTCAACCTGGGCGTGGAACTCGGTCAGCTCCTGTTCGTGCTGCCGCTGTGGTGGCTCGCCCGCCGCTGGCCCGCGCTGCACCGGCCGTGGCTGCCGGCGCTGATGCTCGCGCTGGGCTGCGCCTGGTTCTTCCAGCGCATCGCCTGAGTCGGGCCCGGCCCGGACCCGGGCTCCGGGCGCGTAGCCTCAGCGCTTGAGCCGTTCCTCCCAGAACGCCGCGTTGCGGATGCCCAGCGCCTGCGGGTCGAACACCGGCTCGGCGCCGGCTTTCTTCTGCCGCTCGTAATCGCGCAGCGCCGCCAGCGCCGGCTTCTGCAGGATGAGGATGGCCACGATGTTCAGCCACGCCATCAGCCCCACGCCGATGTCGCCCAGCGCCCAGGCGAGGTTGGCGCTGCGCACCGTGCCGTAGGTCACCGCGGCGAGGATGCCGATGCGCAGCAGCAGCACCATCCACGGCCGGTGCACCTGCCGGTTGATGTAGCTGACGTTGGTCTCCGCCATGTAGTAGTAGGCGACGATGGTCGTGAACGCGAAGAACAGCAGCGCCAGCGCGACGAAGCCCGCGCCGTAGCCCGGCAGCACCGCCTCCACCGCCGCCTGCGTGTAGCCGGGGCCGGCCTCCACGCCCGGCAGGTTCTCGACGATCACGGCGCCGGCCTGTCCCATTACGTTGTACATGCCGGTGGACAGGATCATGAACGCCGTGGCCGAGCACACCAGCAGCGTGTCCACGTAGACCGAGAACGCCTGCACGTATCCCTGCTTGGCCGGGTGCGAAACCTCCGCCGCCGCCGCCGGATGCGGGCCGGTGCCCTGTCCGGCCTCGTTGGAATAGATGCCGCGCTTCACGCCCCATTCCACCGCCAGGCCCAGCACCGCGCCGAACGCCGCCTCCGCGCCGAAGGCGCTGCGCAGGATCAGCGACACCACCTCCGGCACCTGGTGGATGTTGAGGAACATGATCGTCAGCGCCACGAGGATGTACGCCAGCGCCATGAACGGCACCACGATCTGCGCAAAGTGCGCGATGCGCTTGACCCCGCCGAAGATGATGAAACCCAGCGCCACGACGATGCCCGCCGCCGTTACCGCCGGTGCCACGCCCCAGGCCACATTCATGCTCAGCGCGATGCTGTTCGCCTGCACGCCCGGCAGCAGCAGTCCGGTCGCGATCACCGTGGAGACCGCGAACAGCCAGGCATACACACGGCTGCCCATCGCCTTCTCGATGTAGTACGCCGGGCCGCCGCGATACTGGCCGCTGTCGTCGCGCTCCTTGTAGATCTGCGCGAGCGTGGACTCCACGTAGGCCGTCGAGGCGCCGAGAAACGCCACCACCCACATCCAGAACACCGCGCCCGGCCCGCCGAAGGTGATCGCCGTCGCCACCCCGGCGATGTTGCCCGTGCCCACGCGCCCGGACAGCGACATCGCCAGCGCCTGGAACGTCGACACGCCGGACGCCGATGCCTTGCCGCTCCCCAGCAGCCGCAGCATCTCGCCGACGCCGCGCACCTGCATGAAGCGCGTGCGGATCGAGAAATACAGCCCCGCCCCCAGGCACAGCGCGATCAGCGCCTTGCTCCAGATCAGCCCGTTGACCGCGTTGACGAACGATTCCACTGCATCAGCCCCCTGATTTGCCGGTGCCGCCCCGCGGATCGCGCGGCCCCCGAATGCGGCACAAAGCGTAACCCTGACCCATCGCGCCCCGTCGCGCCATCCAGAACATCCACCAACAGGGTGCGAGAGGGCGCGAATTCGCCTGATTTCGCCGATGTTCAAGCCGCCGGCATCGCGCTACATTCGGACCCTGCATCCCTGAAAGGGAGGGAGCATGCCGAACCGCCTCGTCAGTCGCCCTGCATCGCCAGCGGCGTCGCACGTGCTTACGCCCGTTCCGCGGCCGCGCTTCCGTTTCAAGTTCCTTTCCGAGAAGGCGAGCGAGGGACGTGCTTGTGGATCAAGCGCTTGCGACGAGCGTGCCTAGGTTGTGGAACCTATGGCCGAGTCATGGAGCCGGTTTGGTTCCTCAATTGGGCGTTATGCATCGGAGAAACATCAGTGTTGCAGCTGAACAAGCAGCTTGACTTGTCGCGCTGTCCGCATTGCGGTGTGAATTCGCCGAATCTTGCGCAGCAACAAGTGTTCGAGACTCACGACGCGGACAAGAAACGGCGGCAGGTAT
The DNA here is from genome assembly GCF_003201205.1 of Sinimarinibacterium flocculans. Taxonomy (GTDB): domain Bacteria; phylum Pseudomonadota; class Gammaproteobacteria; order Nevskiales; family Nevskiaceae; genus Solimonas; species Solimonas flocculans. The sequence goes on along the minus strand of NZ_QICN01000002.1, from coordinate 149,553 downwards.
GGGGAATCTATTTTGTATAACAGCACGGCTGGAGACGGTCGACGCGCCGGTATCGGTCCACGGACCTGCGCGCACGGCACTGCTCGCCGTTCCGGCGAACCTGGATTTCGAACGGTGAGGGCCGGAGCCAACGCCTGCGAACCCGCTTTCGTGAGGGACGGGTGGCCTGTGGATGCTGCGCGGTCCCTCGGCTGACGGAGGCCGCGCGTGGGCGCCAGAACCGTCCTGATGCTCGCCAGCGCCGCGATCATCCTCGTGCTCGGCTGCGTCCATCTGCTCTACACCTTCTTCGGGCCGAAGCTGCTACCCCGCGATCCCGGCGTGATCGCGTCGATGAAGGCGACTACGCTGGTGATCACGAAGGAAACGTCGGTCTGGAACGCATGGATCGGCTTCAACGCGAGCCACAGCATGGCCGCGATCCTGTTCGGCCTCGTGTTCGGCTATCTGGCGCTCGTCCATCCCGCCCTGCTGTTCGGATCGACGTATCTGCAGCTCGTGGGCCTTTGCATGCTGCTCGGGTTCCTGGTGCTGGGCTGGTTGTACTGGTTCAGCGCGCCGTTCTTGGGGATTGCCGTGGCGCTGGGGTGCTATGTGGCGAGCATCGTCCTTGGGCGGCTTGGCTGAATCGACGACAATGCGAAGCTTGAGGAGGCTCGCAGGGCAGGGTGCCTGGCACGCGAACCGTCGGAATCCGATCGGGGCAGGTCCATGAAGATCGTTCGCAGCAAGTCGTTCACGGCGGAGCGGGCCTGGGGCGCGCTCGACATCGCCAACATGAAGGCCATCACGACGCGGCTGCACTGGACGGACCAGCCGTACAAGTGGCACGTCAACGACGGCGAGGAGGTGTTCGCCGTGCTCGACGGTGTCGTCGACATGCACTATCGCGAGAGCGGTGCGGAGCATGTCGTCACCTTGCGGACCGGGGACGTGTTCTTTGCCGGCGTTGGCTGCGAGCACGTCGCGCATCCGCAGGGCGAGGCGCGCATCCTGGTGGTGGAGCACGAGGGCAGCGTCTGAGCGCGGATCGGCGTGAGGCGGCCTGGCATCTGACGGGTGATGCCGGCCACACGGATCGGGCGCTACAACGGAAATCCACCATGGGCACGCATCAGGACCAGCTTCGCGGTTTTGCCGAGTACAACCGGACGTTCAACCGTCGCCTGTATGAGGTGGCGGCGGAACTGCCAGACGAGGTGCGCAAGCAGGATCGCGGGGCGTTCTTCGGCTCCGTGCATGCCACCTTGAACCACATCCTGCTGGCGGACCGCGTGTGGCTCGGGCGTTTCTCGACGGTGTTTCCGGGGCTGGCGTCGCTGCAGGGCGCGGCGGTGCTGCACGGCTTCGGCTCGCTGGCCGACGAGCTGTATGCGGATTTCGACGCGCTGCGTCGCGCTCGTGCCGAGACCGACGATGTGCTGGTGGCCTGGGTGGAAGAGCTCGATGAAACGCTGCTGGCGCAGACGATGCGCTACCGCATGTCCTCGGGCCGCGAGCGCGTGCACCCCGCCTGGGTCGCGGCGGCGCATCTGTTCAACCACCAGACGCATCACCGCGGGCAGATCACCACGCTGCTCCACCAGCTCGGCAAGGACCCGGGCGTGACCGACTTCATCGCCTACGTGCATGCAACCGCTGCCTGAGGCGGCGGCGTGCGCATCCATGAGGCGATGCGCGGTCCGCGTCAGTTACCGCGGGGTGAAAGACCCGCTGCCGGACTGAATCGCGGCACGGGCCCGCGTGCCGTCAGGCCCGCAGGGCGCGCAGCCCTTGCGCGAGCCGCTCGACGGTGCCATCCACGTCCGCAAACTTGTCGAGCCCGAACAGGCCGATGCGGAAGGTCCGGAAGTCCGCCGGTTCGTCGCACATCAACGGCACGCCGGCGGCGGCCTGGATGCCGACGTCGACGAAGCGCTTCGCGGAGCTGAGGTCGGGATCGCTCGTGTAGCTGACGACGACGCCCGGTGCCTCGAATCCCGGCGCGGCGACGCTCGGGTAGCCGTGTTCGGCGAGCAGGGCGCGCACGCGCGCGCCGAGCGTGAGCTGGCGCTCGCGCACGTGCTCCAGGCCCAGATTTACGGTTTCCTGCGCGGCGTCGCGAAAGCGGCGCAGCGCGTCGGTGGGCATGGTCGCGTGGTAGGCGTGGCCGCCGTTCTCGTAGGCCTGCATGATCTGGCGCCACTTGCGCAGGTCGGCGGCAAAGCTGCTGCTCTGTGTCTGTTCCAGCCGTTCGACAGCGCGCGCGCCGAGCATCACCAGTGCGCTGCTCGGTGGCGCGCTCCAGGCCTTCTGCGGCGCGGACAGCAGCACGTCCACGCCGCGTGCGCGCATGTCCACCCAGACTGCGCCGGAGGCGACGCAATCCAGCACGAACAGGCCGCCGTGCGCGTGGACCGCCGCGGCGACGCGGTCGAGATAGTCGTCGGGCAGCAGGATGCCGGAGGCGGTTTCCACGTGCGCGGCAAAGACCAGGTCGGGCTTTTCGCGGGCGATGGCGGCTTCCACGTCCTCGATCGCGGGCGGTGCGAACGGCGACTGCGGTGCCTCGCCGCTGCGGCGCGCCTTGAGCACGGTCTCGCGCGCCGGGATGCGGCCCATCTCGAAGATCTGGCTCCAGCGATAGCTGAACCAGCCGTTGCGGATGACGAGCACGGTCGCGTCCTGCGCGAACTGGCGGGCGATGGCCTCCATGCCGTAGCTGCCGCCGCCGGGCACCACCGCGACGGCATCGGCCTGGTAGACCGAGCGGAGCAGGCCGGAGATGTCGCGCATCACCTGCTGGAAGTTGCGCGACATGTGGTTGAGGGCACGGCCGGTGAACACGACCGAGAACTCGGCCAGGCCGCCGGGATCGACAGGAGAATCAACCGCCACGAGGGATCATCCGGATGCGAGTGAGGCGCTATTGTCGCCCGGATTCGAAGGGCCGGTCGTGCCAGTAGTTGGGGTGACGGTGAAGATGGGCGATGGCAACGACCAGAATGTCACCCTCGACATCGGTGTAGACGACGCCATATGGAAAGCGTCGAAGCCGGCAACGGCGGGTGTTCGCACTCAGCGGGTGCCACGCCTGTGGATGGCTCTCGATCAGTCTGAAGGCGTCCAGGATTTCGACCAGGAAGGCGGACCCCAGGCCCGGCGCCTGTTCGTCGTACCAGCGGATCGCATCATCGAGTTCGGCCTGCGCGGGTTCGAGCAGGCGGACGGTCACGTCTTCGCGTACCTGGCGAGCACGTCCGACAGCGAGAGCGCGCGCAGATCGCCGCGCCGGTATGCAGCCACCCGGTCCTCGGCCTCGCGTGCCCATGCGGCATCGACGGTCGCGTCGGCGACGTCCACGCTGTCCAGGATCTCCTCGACGATCTTCAGGCGCGCGGCCGGGGACAGTTTCCTGGCGGCGGTGACGATGTCTTCAGGCTCGGTCATGGGGGGCGGCGTGTGCTTGCGAAGCGCCGAAACATTGTTGATCCGCACGTCGGCGGGTGCAACAGCGGGCGGCGCTAGTCACCCGGGCCGCGCAGCACCGGCGGCACCCAGTCCTCGGCCAGCGCCTTGCGGGGATGCAGCGCGCTGACGTGACCCATGAACGGCGGCCAGATGTGATAGCCGAGCAGGGTCCGCAGCCGCGGCGAGAAGCGGCGCGCGATCTGCGGCGGAATCGCGAGGAAATAGTTCTCCTGCGTGCGTGCCCAGGGTTCGCAGTACTGGTTGGAGAAGGCGAGCCGCGGCGCGGTGCTGCGGTTGCCGACGCCGCGATGCAGCAGCGTGCCCTGGAAGACCACGCAGGCACCGGCCGGCATCTGCACCGGCACGAGGCGGGATTCCAGATCGGCACGCGTCGGCGCATCCGCATCGAAGCCGTCGTAGATGCCGGCGACCTCGGTATCGCTCATCGCGTGGCTGCCGGGCAGGATCTCGGTGCCGCCGTTCTCGGCGGTGAAGGCATCCACGGCGACGATGGTGGAGATGCTGATCGCCGGGCGCGGGCGCGGAACCGGGTAGAACTGGTCGTCGTAGTGGATCGGCTGCGGCGTCTCGCCGGGCAGGATGCGGATCGCCTGGCTGGCGGTGAGCTGGTAGCCCGGCTGCAGCAGGCGGTCCAGCAGCGCGAGCACGCGCGGGTCTTCGGTGATGCGCTCGAAGATCGCGCCGCGCGCGACCAGTGCGTACACGCGCTCGGTGCGATGTCCTTCGAAGTTGTTGCGGCCGGCATGGCGGTCCAGGTGCGGCGCCAGCGCCTCGCGCACGGCGCGCAGCTCGTCCGGACCCAGGAAGTCCTCGATGATGCTGTAACCGTCGCGCCGCAGCTGCTGCAGATGCGGCGTGACGTCGAACGGGGGGCTGCCGTCGTCCATCGGCCCGGTCCTCGTGTCATCTCCTCGGGGTGCATCATAGTCCCGGGCGGATGGGGCGGATGGGGCGGATGGGGCGGATGGGGCGGATGGGGCGGATGGGGCGGCCGGTCAGTCGTCCCGCATCTGCACCGAAACGGCGTAGTCGAGCGCGATGCCGCACTCTTGCCGGCTGCGCGTTCCTCTGCACCGGAGGTGTCCGGCGACTTCGTGGCGATCGCTGCGCACGGCCGAGTCGACGGCGGGGCTCAGGTCGAAACCGCCGTCGCTGCAGTCGCGGTCGGTGCACTGCACATCGAAGAACGCCTGCATGTCGGGTGTGAATAGGCGGCGATGCGGCGAGGAATGCGGCTTGCCATCCGGCAGCGTGAACTGCAGCGAGATGCCGATCTCGGCAACGCTGGAGTACCGCCTGCCCACCGTCGTCGTCGCTTCGTAGGCAAGCTGACGCGCCTCGCGGGCGCGGGCGTCGAAGGCGCGCGGATTATTGGCCACGGGTGACTCCTGTGCCGGAAGGTGGGGCGGCTTTCGTCCGGGCCTGCCGCAGCCTTCGGGGAATGTGGGGCCTAGCGCCGGAAGGGCCGGCCCGTGAGCGCAGGCCGTGCGCGACGTGCGTGGATCAGCAGACGATCATACGCCTTCGGGCGCCGGCCTATTCGGCCTCGGCCCGTCGACGGCCTTGCTCGCGGGCCTCCGCCTCGCGACGCGCCTCGTCGATTTGCGCGAGGACCGCGTCGACATCGGCGGCCCCCGACGGGTGTTCGAAGTGCCCTGTGAGCGCCGAGTCGGGGCGCAGTTCGCCGCGTTCGTACAGCGACCAGATTTCATGCGCGTACTGGGTCTGCGCCAGCTCGGGCCATGCGTGCACGAAGGCATCGCGCATGTTGTTGACGTCGCGCTCGAACATGCGGAACGCGTTGTTGTTGCTCGCGGCGTCGACCGCCTGCGGCAGGTCGATGATGACCGGGCCGGCCGCGTCGACGAGCACGTTGAACGCCGAGAGGTCGCCATGGATCAGGCCGCTGCACAGCATGCGGACGATCTGCCGGAGTAGGAAGGCGTGCCATTCGCGCGATTGCCCGGCGGTGAGGTCGACCTCGTTCAGGCGCGGCGCCGGCTGGTCGTGCTCGTCGCGGATGAACTCCATCAGCAGCACGCCATCGAAGACGCCGTACGGCTGCGGCACGCGCACGCCGGCGGCTGCGAGGCGGTACAGCGCATCCACTTCCGCGTTCTTCCATTGCGTTTCCTGGAGCTTGCGCCCCTGGTGGCCACGGCCGGCCAATGCGCGTGCATCGCGGCTGCCGCGCGCCTTGCGGCCTTCCTGATACGCGGCCAGCTTGTGGAACCCGCGGTGCTCGGCGTCCTTGTAGACCTTGGCGCACCGGAGCTGCCCGCCGCAGTCGACCAGGAACACCGAGGCTTCCTTGCCGCTCTTGAGCTGGCGCAGCACGGCATCGACGATGCCGTCGTCGATCAGCGGTTGCAGGCCCCGGGGAATCTTCATGGAACGGCGTGTGGATGCGGATCAGGCCCTGGGGCCCGATCCGGGCAACTACCTTCTGGTCTTGTTCTTCTCGGCCTTGGCCGCGCGCTTTTCGAGCAGGGTCTTCGCCGGCTTCTTCTTCGTTTCCTTCTTGCGATCCATGCCCTTGCTCATGACCGCGAGTCCTCGGCGTCGTCCGGCGCCTGCTGCGCGGCGCTCTCGCTGCCGTCGGCCGGCGGCTGCGCGGCCCGCGCGAGCTTCTTGAGACGCTTCTCCTCGAGCTGCTGCGCCTTCTTCATCTCGCGCTGCCGCTTGTCGAAGCGATAGTTGGGCTTGGGCATGTCCGATCCACGGGAGGGGGCGTGCAGTGTAGAGGGTCTTGCCCGGCCCCGCCCGGAGGATCGCGGCGTGCTATGACGACGGCCCGGCCGCAGGCCGGTCCAGCATCCAGATGCGGTCCTGTCCCCAGGTGGTGAAGGCGCCCTGGCGGAAGCTCGGCACGCCCCACAGGCCGGCGTCGAACAGGGCGTCGCGGTTGGCTTCCGCGCGGGCGGTGTCGATGCCCTGCGCGAGCGTGCGCTGGGCGGCCGGCCAATCCAGCCCGCAGCGGGCGAACACTGACGCGAGGTTGGCGTCGAGGCACAGGTCGAGCCCTTCGGCCCAGATGCTCTGCATGGCGATGGCTGCGAAGCGCAGCTGGGTGTCGGGATCGGCGTCGTAGGGGTAGACGGTGAGCACGCGCAGCACGCCGTCGCCCACCGGGTCGTGGATGCGGCCGAAGGGGATGCCCTGCGCGGCGGCGCAGCGATGCACGTCACGCACGATGTAGAGCCGCTTGACCGCCGGCACCGGCAGGCCGCGCATGATCATCGGCAACACCGGGCGCGGCTGCAGCGTCGGGTGGCGGCCGGCCTCGCGCTGCCGCAGCAGCTCCACCACCGCGAGATACGAGTACGGGCTGCGGAAGCTGAACCAGCACTCCAGCGGCGCCGACGGATCGCGGTCGTCCGTCACCAGCCGACGGGCATCGAGCGGCGACAGCGGATCGTCGCCTTGCAGCGCATTGTCCGCCTGCAGGCGGGCGTGCAGGAAGTCGAGCCGATCCAGCGCCCAGAACCATTCGCCGCGGTACTGCCACATGGCCGGCAGGTAGTGGCCGAGCCGGCGGCGGCGCTCGGCGTTGGCCTGCAATACCAGCGCCGTGCGGTCCTCGCCGGGAGGCGGGGCCAGCGGGCGGCCGTCGCGCAGCGCGTCGAGGCAGTCGCGCTCGACGGCGAGAAACGTGGCGGCGTCGGGCGCCTGCGCCAGCCGCGCCTGCATGGCGGCGCGCTGCGCCGGCGGCACGGGGACGGGCGCAGGCAGGTCGTGGCAGGGCGCCAGCCGCGCGGCGTCGCGCGCGGCGAAGTCGCGCTGCTTCGCTTCCTCCGGATAGGTGTGCGCGTCCGGCGGGGGGACGAGACGCAGGTCCAGGCCGGTCGGCAGGCGCGCGTGGATGCGCCGCGCCAGTGCCGCGGCGAGCTGCGAGTGCGGGTCGCCCACCTCGTAGTACAGCTCCAGGCGGCGGCCCGCGCGCAGGCGCGCGAGCGGATCGCGCGAGCGCGCGACGCGCTCGGCGATGCGCGACTTGAAGGAGCGTGGCAGGCCGGAGATCGGCAGCCAGCGCAGCGGGGGTGTGGGTGCGGTCATGTGCCTTCCTTGCGAACGCCCATCATGCGGCAAGGCGTCGCGCATCGCCTGATCCTCGTCACGGGCCGGTCCGTCACTCGCCGCTACTCGCCGAAGGTGTAGCGCAGGTCCAGCGCGTACTGCGGCTCGTCGGGCACGGCGATGGTGACGTAGTTGCCGGCGAGCACCGGCTGGTCGACGAACAGCACGCGCTCGCGGGCGCCGCCGAGGTTCTTGGCGTTGAACATGATCGACCAGCGACGGTCGCCGGGAGCGATGCCCAGTCGCGTTGATCTTGGTCGTCGCCTTCTGGAAGCTCGCCGGGTCGAGGTGGGCATCGAGGTACTGCTCGCCCTGGTAGAGCACGTCGACGCCGAAGACGCCGCCCAGGTTCCTCCGCGGCCACAGCGGGAAGCGGACGGAGGGCGTGAAGCTCGCGGTCATGCGCGGCGCGAACGGCGTTTCGCGGCCGCTGAGATCCTGCGTCGGCGGTGGCCGCGGATCGTTGTCCGGATTGCATTCCGGCGAGGTGTCGGTGTCCTCGGCGGTGGCCGGGCCGCAGACGAAGCGGCCGTAGGACACGTCGCTGAGGCCGAGGCTGCCGGCCAGGCTCAGCCACTCCAGCGGCGGCAGCCATTGCCAGTCGATCTCCAGGCCCTGCGACACCGCACTCGCCGCGTTGATCGTGCTGATGTTGGTGCCGTCGAACAGGTTGACCTGCAGGTCGTCGAAGGCCACGCGGTAGACGGCGGCGTTCAGTACCAGGCTGCCCGAGAACAGGCGGGACTTCACGCCAGCCTCGCAGGACAGCGCGCTCTCGGGGCCGTACTCGAGGCGGCTCGGCGACATCAGCGGGCCGGAGTAGCCGCCGCTCTTGAAGCCGCGCGTCACGTTGGCGAAGCCGGTGACGGCATCGCTGAAGGCATAGCTCACGGCGACTTTCGGCGAGCGTTCGGTCTCGTCGCGCGACGACGTGCTGGCAAAGTCGCGCTGGCCGGCGAAGATGGCCAGCGCCGTGCACACCGGCCGGTTGTCGCACCGCGACGACTGGTCGCCGTGCTTGCGTTCGCGGCCGAAGCGATAGCCGAGCGTGAGTTCCAGGCGTTCGGTCAGCGCCCAGCTCGTCTGGAAGAACAGTGCCAGTGTTCGCGAGTCGACATCGGTGCGGTTGATCGAGATCTCGTTGGCCAGCTCGTCCGGGATGAGCTGGATCGGGCCCGGGGCATCGCTGAAGTCGTCCGGCAGGCCGAGCTGTTCGAGCAGGGCGCTGATCGCCTCGGGCGCCGTCGGCACGCGGCCGGCGAAGGAGGCGCCGCCGAGCACGAGGTCGATCACGCCGTTGAGATTGATCGTCGAGAACTGCGAGACGCGCGACTCGCTCCGCATGCCGAAGACGCCGGCGATCCAGCGCATGTCGCCGCCGACACCGAACGGTCCTGGCGTGAGCGCGGTCGCGCGCAGCTCGAAGGACTGCTGTCCGTAGCGATCGGCGCCGTCCGATTCCAGCGACTGAGCGTCGATGGGCGAGAAGTCGGTGTCGAAGCGGTAGGGCGTTACGACCTCGGCCTGCGCGAGGATCAGCTGGACGTCCGCGTCGTCGATCGCGCCGAGCGTGCCCAGGTGCTGGTTGAGCTTGAGCGCGACGCTGTACGAATCGCGATCGGTATAGGTCTGCTCGTTGAAGGACTGGCGGCCGTTGAAGGGTTCGTCCTCGGTCTGCGGGTCGGCCTGGCGGTAGCGTGCGAGCGATCGCTCGGAGGCGTGCTGCAGCTCGAAGACGGTGCCGTCGGCGCGCGAGCGCGCGACGAAGGCGTTGAGATCGGCGGTCAGCGTGTCGGTGGCGTGCCAGCGCAGCTTGACGCGGCCGGCCAGGTCGTCGGTTTCGCCGTGCTCGTCGCGCGTGGTGTTGTACATGCCCAGATCGCGTTCGCGGGCGCGGAACGAGACCCGCGCGGCGAGCACGTCGTCGATCAGGCCGAAGCCGACGCCGCCCTCGACGCGCCTCTCGCCGAGGCTGCCGGCGGCGACGGTGACGAAGCCGCCGGGATCGTAGGCCGCCGGCGCCGTGGTGAAGTTCAGCACGCCCGCCACCGTGTTCTTGCCGAACAGCGTGCCCTGCGGGCCGCGCAGTACCTCCACCCGGTCGACGTCGAAGATGCCGTCGGCGCTGAACGTGGAGCGGCCGTAGAAGACATCGTCGATCGACAGGCCGACCGAGGGTTCCAGGTTGCGACCGAGCGGCGGCGAGCCGAAGCCGCGGATGTTGATCGTCGGAATCAGGCTCGCGCCCTGCGAGAACTTGACGTTCGGCATGTACTGGAACAGCTCCTGCGGCTCGGTGACGGCAGCGTCCCGGATCTGGTCGCCGCCGATGGCCGACACCGAGATCGGCACGTCCTGCAGGCTCTGCTCGGTTTTCTGCGCGGTGACGACGATCTCCTCGATCACGCGGCCGCCGCCCTGCGGCGCCGCGGGTGGCGCTTCGGTGCGCAGCGGCGCGACCGGCACGACGGCCAGCGGTGCATCGCCGTCGGGTGTCGGCTGCACCGCGGCAGCGGCGCCGGCGTCGTCGGCCGGACCCAGCAGGGCGTCGAGTTCGTCACCGCCGGTGTCGTTCGCGGCGAGGCGGCCGATGCCGCCCAGCAGCAGCATGGCGGCCGCCGTGTGCGGCAGTCTCCGGCTCGATCGCATGTTCCTCTCCTCCAGCGCCGCGCTTGCGGACCACGCGGAGCGGCGGACGCCGGCTACCGAGATTTACATGGTGTCCACTTTGTATCAGCGGAAGTCCGTCGTCAACCGGTCCGGGTGGCGCTGAACGACTGCTTTCATCATCAATATTGACAGATTGTCAATAAACCGAAAGGATGCGCGCGTCACACGATTGCGGAGCTCCGATGCATCCCTCGACAGGCCGGGCCGCGCCGCCGGCGCACGTGCAGGTGAAGTCCCGCCCGGCGCGCGCTGCGACATGAGACGCAAGCTCGCGATCGGAGCGCTCATCCTGCTGCTCCTGCTGGCGGTCGCCGCGGCCGTCGGCGACCGCGTCCTGCTCAGGGCGATGCGCGCGCAAGTGGTCTCGACGCTGTCCGGCGAGGACTTCGCGCAGTACGCCGACGGCCTGAACATCTTGCTCTGCGGTGCCGGCTCGCCGATGCCCGATCCGGCGCGGGCGGGCCCCTGCGTGGCGGTCGTCGCCGGCGGCCGCATCGTCGTCATCGACGTCGGCAGCGGCGCAACGCGCAACTTACCGCGGTTCGGCCTTCCGCCCGGGCGCGTCGAGGCCCTGCTGCTGACGCATTTTCATTCCGACCACATCGACGGCATCGGCGAGCTGATGCTGCAGCGCTGGGCCGGCGGTTCGCGCGACACGCCGTTGCCGGTGCACGGGCCGGAAGGCGTGGAGAGGATCGTCGAGGGGTTCAACACCGCCTACGCGCCTGACTTCGGCTATCGCGTGGCGCACCACGGTCCCGGGGTGATTCCGCCCTCCGGTGCCGGTGCCCGGGCGGTGCCGTTCGCGATGCCGGCCGAAGGCGACAGCCACGTGGTGTTCGACGACGACGGCTTGCGCATCATGGCCTTCTCGGTGACGCATGCACCGGTCGCGCCGGCGGTGGGCTATCGCATCGACTATCGCGGCCGCAGCGCGGTGATCTCCGGCGACACGGTCAAGTCGGACAACCTCGCGCGCTTCGCCCAAGGCGTGGACCTGCTGGTGCACGAGGCACTGGCGGTGCATCTGGTCGACGTGATCACGGCCGGTGCGCGCGAGGCAGGTGCGGAGAACATGGCGCAGATCTCGCTCGACATCCACGACTATCACGCGACGCCGGTCGAGGTCGCGGAGCTGGCGCAGGCCGCGGGGGCGAAGCACCTGCTGTACTACCACATCGTGCCGGCGCTGCCGCTGCGGCGCCTGGAGAAGCTGTTCGTGCGCGGCGTTGCCGAGGTCTATGACGGTCCCGCGACCGTCGGCCGCGACGGCACTTGGGTCCAGTTGCCGGAGAACGGCGCGGACGTACGCTTGCGGCGACGCGGCTGAGCGTCCACCCTTCCGTTTTCCCCACATGCCGAGTACCGAGATGATCGAGCTCTACACCGCCGCGACACCCAACGGACACAAGGTCTCCATCGTGCTCGAGGAGCTGGGGCTGCCGTACAACGTACACGCCATCGACCTGATGCAGGGGCAGCAGAAGAAGCCCGAGTACCTGAAGCTGAATCCCAACGGCCGCATCCCGACGATCGTCGACACCGACAACGGCGACTTCACCGTCTTCGAGTCCGGGGCGATCCTGATCTACCTGGCGGAGAAGACCGGCAAGCTCCTGCCGCAGGATGCCAAGGGCCGTTCGCGTGCCCTGCAGTGGCTGATGTTCCAGATGGGCGGCGTCGGCCCGATGATGGGCCAGGCCAATGTCTTCTTCCGCTACTTCCCGGAGAAGATCCAGCCGGCGATCGACCGCTACCAGAACGAGTGTCGCCGGCTGTTCGAGGTGCTGGACCGGCATCTGGGCGAGAGCGAGTGGCTGGCGGACGAGTATTCGATTGCCGACATCGCCACCTGGCCGTGGGTGCGCACGTACAAGTGGTCGGGCGTGAAGATCGACGGCCTGGTGAACCTCAAGCGCTGGCTCGACGCAATGTACGCACGGCCCGCCTGCGTCAAGGGCATCGAGGTGCCGGTCAAGCTGCCGTCGCTCGACGAGGAGACCGACGCCACGCGGGCCTTCGTCAAGGGCGCGCAGACCATGCTGCAGAAGTGACCGCCGGGCGCGGCGGCGTGGAATGACGCGTCCCCACCTGCTCTACGGCTGGGAACTCTCGCTCTACAGCGGCAAGGTCCGCGCCTACCTGCGGCACAAGCGGATCGCGTTCCGCGAGAAGCGCGTGACGCTGTGGGACATGCGCGAGATCCGGTGCCGGACCGGCGCCAACGTCATGCCGGTGGTGGTCACGCCGCAGGACGAATGGCTGCAGGACACCTCGCACATCATCGACGTGTTGGAGACGCGCTTCGCCGACCAGCCGGTGGTGCCGGAGACGCCGCGCCAGCGTGTCGCGGCCTGTCTGCTCGAAGCCTGGGGCGACGAGTTCTGGCTGCCGAGCGCGATGCACTACCGCTGGCACTTCGACGAGAACTATCGCGCGGTCTTTGCGCCGGAGGGCGGCGACAACCTGCTGCCGTTCGCGCCGCGGTTCCTGAAGAACCGCGTCGTCGCGCGTGCGGCGGGGGCGATGCGCGGCTTCCTGCCGGTGCTCGGCGTCGTGCCGGCACAGACAGACAGTATCGAACGCTGGACCGTCTCGATGTGCGACGCCCTCGACGCACACTTCGCCCGGCATCCCTACCTCTTCGGCACGCGCGCGAGCCTCGGCGACTACGGCCTGATCGGCCCGTTGTATGCGCACCTGGGTCGCGATCCGGTGCCGGCGCGCACGCTGATCGCGCCGCGCCGGCATCTCGCCGACTGGGTGCGGCGCATGTGCGATCCGCCGGCCGATGCGCGCGGCGGCTTCCTGCCGGACGATGACGTGCCGGCGACACTGGCGCCGCTGTTCGCATCGGTCTTCGGCGAGTTCTGGCCGTATCTGCGCGGCACGCTGGACGAGGTGCAGAAGGCGACGCCGGACCTAGCGCCGGGCCGCGGCTATGCGCGCGCGCTGGGTCGGGTCCGGACGACGCTGGCCGGCAGCGACTTCGGGCTCAGCGCGCGGCCGTACAGCCTGTGGATGGCGCAACGCGTGCTCGACGCCTACCGGGGACTCGATGACGCGGGACGCACCGCGGTCGACGACTGGCTGGCGGCGGTCGGTGCCGCGGACGCGATGCGCCTGCCGGTCCCGCGCCTCAGGCGCATGGCGCTGCGCGTCGCGCCGGAATAGACCGGTGCGCCCGCAATCCGCCGCGCCAGCGACTGGCGGGATGTACACCGCCTACGTTTCCGACGTGTCCTACTACAGCGGCAAGCTCGAAGCCTATCTGCGCTATGCCCGGATCGCGTACCGGCGCGTCGAGATCAACACGCGCGTGATGCGCGAGACCATCCTGCCGGCAACCGGCTTCATGAAGGTGCCGTGCATGCAGTGCCCGGACGGGCGCTGGCTCAAGGACACCACGCCGATGATCGCCTGGCTCGATGCGCAGCACGGCGCGCCGTCGATCTATCCGGACGATCCGGCGCAGCGCTTCCTTGCCCTGCTGGTCGAGGACTACGCCGACGAATGGCTGTGGCGGCCGGCGATGTACTTCCGTTGGAACTTCGGCGACTCGCACGGTCTGCTGCGCCGCCGCCTCGGGCGCGACCTGTCCGCCGGCACCTGGCATTCCGCCGCCTTGCTCGGCTGGTTCATGCGCTGGCGCCAGTACCTCGTCTACGTGCGCGGCGACGGCGTGCGTCGTCACAACGCATCCGCGGTGCAGGCGCTGTATGCGCGCACGCTGGCGCAGCTCGAAGAGCTGCTGCGCGAGCGCCCCTTCCTGCTCGGCTCGCGGCCGGGCATCGTCGACTTCGGCTACTTCGCGTCGATGTTCCGGCATTTCGCGCTCGACCCGCACTCGGCGAAGCAGATGGTCGACACTGCGCCGAACGTCTACGCCTGGGTCGGCCGCGTCTGGGCGGCGCGTGCGGATCGCGAAGGGTGCGGTGCGTTCGCCTCGTTCGACGATGCGGCCTGGGACGCCGTCTTCGCCGAGATCGGTCGTGACTATCTGCGCTATCTCGATGCCAATGCACGGGCTTACGCCGCCGGTCGCCGGCGCTTCGACCTGACCCTCGACGATGCGCACTACCCGCGCATGCCGGTCGTGCGCTATCGCGTGGCCTGCCGCGAACAGCTGCTGAAGGCCTACCGGGCGCTGCCGCCCGACGCGCAGCAGGCCGTGCTCGGGCGCACGCGCGACAGTGGCGTCGCATCCTGGCTGCAGGACGCCGCCGACGTTCCCGCAGGGCTCGATGCCGAGTTCGAGCTGCCGCTGCGGCAACGCTATCCCGGCACGCGCTGGTACGGCCTGCGCGTCATGCAGGGCACGCCCTGGGACCTCCCCGAGCCGCCGATCCGCTCCGAGCCGGTCCGCCCCGAATAGCGCATGCCCTGAAACGGCTCGCTCCCCGCGATGGCGAAACGATCGCATCGCCGCGCCGACGCACCACCGCCGCCCATGCCCGCCCCGATCCCCAGTTCCGCCCAACTCGACGCGTACCGTCGCCGCAACGCCGAACGCCCCGTCGTGCTGTTCTACCGCTTCGGCCTGGGTGCCGACGTCACCCGCGCAGAAACCGTCACGAAGCTCGCGGCCCTGGCATCCGCGCATCGCGGCCGTTTGCGCTGGTCCGGCACCGAGGAGCAAGTCCTCATCGGGGTACTGCCGTTGTACCGGCACTGTGCGCGCCTGCACTTTGCGACGCGCGCGGCGGCGCTCGAGATGGTGCAGAGCCCGGCGCACGGCGAGCTGTTCGATGAGGCGGTGGCGCTGGAAATCGCCGTGCTCAACGAACAGCCGCGCGGCGCACGCCTCGCCATGCGCCTGATGGCCCTGGCCCTGCCGCGCTGGCCGTTCTTCGACAACCGCGCCGACTCCGCTCCCGAGCCGGGCATCGGCACCCGCATCATGCCGACCCAGGCGGCTTACGATGCCTTCGTCGCCCACCCGGACCCGCAGGCGCCCGTCGTGATGGTCAACTGGCTGCGCTTTCGCGAGCGGGCGGAGTACCCGGCGGACACCGTCGCTGACGGCGAGGCCGTGTCCGGCCAGACGGCCTATTACCGCTACGGCAAGCGTGCCTTCGTCGCGCTGCACAGTCTCGGTGCGCGGGCGCTGTTCGTCAGTCGCTACCGGCAGATGCTCGTCGGCAACGGTGGCGATCCCGGCGTCGATCTCTGGCACGAGTTCGCGATGGTCGAGTATCTCGGCCGCGCCGGATTCCGGCGGATGACGGCGCTGCGGCGCTACCGGGCCGCGCTGCACCACCGGGCGGCCGGACTGGCCGACGGCGGGCAGGGCCTGGTGGTGACGACGACGGGCGTCTGAGCGTCCGCCCGCAGCGTCGTGGCAAGGCACACCGACACCCGGAAGGCCCGGTCTCCTTGGTTATACTCCGGGCTCCGTCTGCGCCAGGAACCCTCCGGATGATCAAGGGCAGCATCGTCGAACTGGTGGCCCCCACCGAGCCGAACGGCGCGATCAAGTATCAAAGCCTGGAAGCACTGGTCGACTGGCACGTCGTGGAGGGCAGTGCGGCGCTGCTGCTGGGCGACACGCTCGACGCCGCGCTGGACCTCGACGCCGAGGAGCGCCTGGAACTCCTGCGCAGGGCGATCTGGCAGGCCGAGGGGCGCATCGCGATCATTGCCGGTCTGAGTGCCGACGCGCTGGAGACCTCGCTGGAGTTCGCGCAGATTGCCGACGAGGCGGGAGCCGATGCGGTCCTGCTGACGCTGCCGACCACGCCGTGGCCGTCCACGGAGAAGATCCTGGAGCAGGTCGAGGTGGTGGCCGCGGCCGCCCGGCAGCACCTGATCGTGCGATCGAGCGCGCAGCGCATCCCCGCGGCCGTGGTCGAGGCGATCGCGCGCATCGATGGTGTCAGCGGCTTCGTCGACTGCGCACCCGACGTGGCGCGGGCGCGCGAGCTGCGCGCCCTGCCGCTGCCCGAGGGCTTTGCGCTGTACGCCGGCAGCGACCTCACCACGGCCCACTTCGTCCTCGAAGGTTTCGCCGGCGGCATCTCGACCGCCGGCAATCTCGTACCGCGCCTGGTGCGCACGCTGCACGACGCGGCATTGTCGGGCGATCGTGCGAAGGCCGAGGCCTTGCAGCCGCAGCTCAGGACGGTGCTCGACGCGCAGCCGGCGGACAACGTTCCCCGCGCCGTGCAATGGGCGCTGATCGAGATGGGTCGCGTGGAAGAGAGCACGCCGCCGCTCGCCCTGGCGCATGCGCGCGACTACGCGAACCTGCGCCGCGCGCTGCGATCGGCCGGCTGCGCGATCTGACGAAACCGCGCTTCGCACTCCGGCGCCAGCGCCGCGGGGACGGATAGCCGCATCGGTTCGGGTGCCCCGGGTGGAGGATCGCGCCCGTTCGCGACCCCTGGGCCGCCTGCCACGCATCATCCGTCGCGTTGCACTCCCGCGGACTGTCGCGGTGCCTGCCGATCTGCTGCAATGACGCGCCCTTTTCCTGCCCCCCGTTTCGCGTCCCCATGACCGATGCCCTGCTGGACCCCGCGGTACTGTTCTTCGTGCTCGGTATCGGTGCCGGTCTGCTGCGCTCCAACCTGGAAGTGCCGCAGCCGGTGGTGCGCTGGCTGACGCTGTACCTGCTGATGGCCGTCGGCCTCAAGGGCGGCTTCACGCTGGCGCGATCGGGCATCGATGCCGATGCGGCGGCGGCGCTGGGCGCGTCGCTGGTGATGGCACTGCTCGTCCCGCTGATCGCGTTCGCGGCCTTTCGCCTGGTGACCAGCGTGCTGCAGGCCGGCGCGCTCGCCGCGAGCTACGGCTCGGTCAGCGTGGTGACCTTCGTCGCCGCGACCCAGCACCTGCAGCAGAACGCCGTGTCGTTCAGCGGCACGATGTCGGTCGCGCTGGTGATCATGGAGATGCCGGCGGTGCTGCTGGGCATCGCGCTGGCGCGCCGCGGCGACGCCGGTGCCCAGGCCACGCCGTGGGGCCACCTGCTCAAGGACAGCGCACGTGACGGCGCGCCGCTGCTGCTGATGGGCAGCCTGCTGATCGGCTGGGTGACCGGCGAGCGCGGCGCCACCGTCATGGAGCCGTTCTCCGGCGACCTGTTCAAGGGCATGCTGGCCCTGTTCCTGCTGCAGATGGGGCTCGACGTGGCGCGTCGCTTCGGCGACCTGCGCGGCCTGTCGCCGTGGCTGCTGGTACTGGCCCTCGCGATTCCGCTGGCGGCCGCCGCGACCGCGATGGGCTTGGGCACGCTGCTCGGACTGGGCGCCGGCGACCTTGCCCTGCTGGCAACGCTGTCGGCCAGCGCCAGCTACATCGTCGCGCCGGCGGTGCTGCGCCATGCGCTGCCCGATGCGAGCCCGGCCCTGTATCTGGGCCTGCCGATGGCGCTGACCTTCCCGTTCAACCTGCTCATCGGCATCGGCTTGTACGCCAGCGTGGCGCGCGCACTGGCATGAGCATCAAGAGTCGCCGCCCGGCGTCGCGCACGATGAAGCTGCTCGGCGCCAGTGTGCGCACGCTCGGGCGCAGCGTGCTGCAGAAGCTGCCGATGGGCGACGAGATCGAGCGCCGCGCGCGGCACTGGGAGACGGTCGGACGCGACTGGGCCGAGACCCTCGGCGAACTGCGCGGCGCGGCGATGAAGATGGGGCAGCTCGCCTCGCAGTACGCCGAGCTGCTGCCGCCGGCGCTGGGCGACCAGCTGCGCAAGCTGCAGCGCAGCGCCGAGCCGCTGCCGTATGCCGACATCAAGGCCGTGCTCGATGCGGAGTGGACCAAGTCGCAGTGGGCACGGCTGGCACACATCGAACCCGTGGCACTCGCGTCGGCGAGCATCGGTCAGGTGCATCGCGCGCGGCTCGCGGACGGGTGCGCGGTCGTGGTCAAGGTGCGCTACCCCGGCGTGCGCGAGGCGGTCGACGCCGATCTCACCCAGTTCCGGCGCCTGCTGAAGACCTCGCGGCTGCTGCCGGTCGACGCCGCGGCGGTGGACGCGGTGATGGCCGAAGTGCGCGCGCGCGTGCTCGAGGAAACCGACTACCGCATCGAGCTCGAACACCTGCACACGCTGGCGCGCGACTGCGCGGTCCCGGGCATCGTCTATCCGCAGGCGGTGCCGGAACTGTGCGGCGAGAGCGTGCTGGTGCTCGGCGAGGAGTCCGGCGAGACGCTGGAAACCGCGGCCGGCTGGAACGCCGATCTGCGCGGACGGCTGGCCGACACACTCGCGCACTGGCTGCTGCACAGCTTCTTCGACGGCCGCGCCGTGCATGCCGATCCGCATCCGGGCAATTTCGCGTTCCGTGCCGACGGCAGCGTCGTCGTCTACGACATGGGCTGCGTAAAGCAGGTGCGTCCGCAAACGGTGGAGACCGGACGCCGTCTGCTGCGCGCGGCGCGCGCACACGACTGGCACGGCCTGCACACCGCCCTCGCGGAACTCGGCGGCGTGCGTGCGGACGCGGACTTCGATGCGCTGCTGCCGGTGTATCGCGAGTTCGTCGCGCTGGGACTGGACCGCCTGCTCGCGCGCGAACGCTTCGACTGCGCCGACCCGGCGTTCATCGACAACCTGCGCGCCGCCGGGCGCCGGCACTGGTCGAGTGCGTTCAAGTTCCAGCCGGTGTCGGAGCTCGCCTTCGTGATGCGTGCGCTCAGCGGCCAGTACTGGATGCTGCGCGCGCTCGGCGCGCGGCTGCCGATGCGCACGCTGTTCGCGCGGTACGTCGACGGCGACCGGCGCGGAATTGACAGGATGTAAAGTTCGTCACACCATCGCGGCGGAGAGGAGAGTTCCATGACCCAGCCGCTGACCCTCATCGGCAACGAAGGCTCGCCGTACTCGCGCAAGCTGCGGGCGGTGCTGCGCTATCGGCGCATCGCGCATGTCTGGGTCGTCGGCAACGGTCCGGAGTACGTCGCGCCGCCGCCGGTGCCGGTCCAGGTGATTCCGGTGCTCGTCTGGCACGACGCGACGGGGGCGATGCGCGAGGCGGCGGTGGACTCGACGCCGCTGATCGCGCGTCTGGAGCGCGAGTACGCGCAACGCTCGCTGCTGCCGCCCGATCCGGTCGTGGCCTTCCTCAGCGCACTGGTCGAGGACTACGGCGACGAGTGGTGCACCAAGTTCATGTTCCACTACCGCTGGGCCGACGCCGCCGGCATCGACTGGGCGCGGCGGCAGCTGATGCGGCAGATCGACCCCGCCGTGCCGGCGGCGCAGCTCGAACGGTTTGCGCAGTGGTTCGGCGACCGCCAGATCGGACGGCGCGAGATCGTCGGTTCCAGCGACGCGACCGCGGCGATGCTCGAGGCCGGCTACCGGCGACTGCTCGGCATGCTGGAGTCCCTGCTGGAACAACGCCGGTTCCTGTTCGGCGAACGTCCCGCGGCCGGCGATTTCGGTCTGTACGGACAGCTCACGCAGCTCTGCGCCTTCGATCCCGGCTCGGCGCGGCTGGCCGAGCGCGAGGCGCCGCGCGTCGTGGCCTGGACCGCGCGTTGCGAGGACCTGAGCGGCTGGCGCGTCGACGATGCGCAATGGCTGGACCGCGACACCGTGCTCGTCACGCTGGGGCCGCTGCTCGCCGAGATCGGCGGCAGTTACGTGCCGTTCCTGCTGGCCAATGCACAGGCCCGTGCCGAGGGTGGCGAGTGGGTGGAGTGCGCGGTGCAGGGCGGGCGCTGGCGGCAGAAGGTGTTCGCGTACCAGGTGAAGTGCCTGAACGCGCTGCGCGCGCAGGCGGCGGCGCTGGACGACGACGATCGGGCATGGCTGGCGCAGGCACTGCGCGGCAGCGGCTGCGAGGTCTTGCTGGCGCCATGAAGGTCCGCCCGCCCATCGACGCGCGCCGGAGACGCTGCCGCACGGGCGTCGTCGCGCTTGCGCTGACGGCGTTGCCGGTGATCGCAGCGGCCGACATGATCCGCGTGCCCGGCGGACAGACACGCATCGGCGACGACGCCAGCCGCGCGGACGAAAGGCCGTCCTTCGTCGCCGCGGTCGCGGCTTTCGAGCTGGATCGCGGGCCGGTCACGGTGGCGGCATTCGCACGCCACGTCGCGCGCCAGCACATCGTCACCGAGGCGGAGCGCATCGGCAGCGCCTCGGTGATGACCTATGGCAGCGGGCGCTGGCAGCTCGTCGCCGGCGCGAACTGGCGCAGGCCGCTGGGGCCGGACGGCCCCGCGGCGACCGAGACCCATCCGGTGACGCAGGTGAGCTGGCACGACGCGCAGGCCTACTGCACGGCGCAAGGCAAGCGCCTGCCGACCGAGGTCGAGTTCGAGCATGCCGCGCGCCTCGCCGGCCATGGCGGCCGGCATGCCTTCGGCGATGCGCTGCGGCGCGACGGCCGCTATCGCGCCAATGTCTGGACCGGCGCGTTTCCGGCGCTCAACACCGGCGCCGACGGCTACAAGGCGACGTCGCCGGTCGGTGCCTACGGTCGCGATGGACTCGGCTTCGAGGACCTCGCGGGCAACGTCTGGGAATGGACCGCCGACTGGTATGCGCCCTACGGCGTACCGGCCGCGACGCCGGCCCGCGAGAAGGCTCAGAGGGGCGGCTCGTTCCTCTGCGATCCGGACGTCTGCTACGGCTTTCGCGTCAGCGGCCGTGCGCACGCGACACCGGATTCAACGCTGATGCACGTCGGTTTCCGTTGTGCCCGTGACCCCGTCGGCTGATTCCTGCTGAGAACCTTCATGTCCCTGATCACCGGTCCCCGTGTCCTCGTCGCCGTGCTGGCGCTGTGCTATGCCGGTTTCCTCGCGTGGTACGACGCCGATGCCGAGGTGCTCGATGCCGCCGATCTCGACGCCTACTTCGCGCAGATCCGCGAACGCGCCGGCACTGCAGAAGGCGAAGGTCATGGGCAGGCGCGCCTGTTCGAGGAACTGCGCCGGCTCGCCGAGAACGACGACGGCGACGAGCTCTACATGCTCAACCTGATCGACTTCCGCGAGCAGGCGCAGTATCCGCCGGGTGCCGGCTACGGCGGCAGTGCGCTCGAGGCGGACGCGCGCTACAACCGCGCGATCGTGCCGGTGCTGCTTGCGCACGGCGGCCATCCGCTGTTCCTCGCCACGCCGACGGGTCGCTTTCTCGACGAGCCGGGCGACCACACGAGCTGGGAACGCGTCGCGCTGGTGCGCTACCGCAGCCGGCGCGACCTCGTCGAGATGGTCGTCGACCTCGCCGGTGCCGGTGTCGGCATCCACAAGTGGGCGGCGATCGAGAAGACGCAGGTGTTTCCGACGAGGCCGGTGTTCAGCCTGTTCTTCGTGCGGATGCCGGTCGCCGTGCTGCTGATCGCGCTCGGCGGCCTGCTGCATCGTCTGCTGCGACGGCAGCCGTGGTATGCCGGAGCGCGTCCATGAGCCGCCGCCTGCCGATCGTGCTGCTCGTCGTCGTCGCGCTCGCTGCGGGCCTGTACGCGGCGCGCCTGCCGGTCCTGCTGCACATCAGCGGCTGGGTATCGGCAATCCGGAATCCGGTTGCTCCGAACCGGGAGGTGCACTGGCAACGCGGCCCCGAGGCGCCGTCGGCACCGGCTGGCGAGCGGCCGCCGAACATCGTCGTGATCCTGTTCGACGATCTCGGCTACAACGACGTCAGCACCTACGGCGGCGGCATGCCCGAGGTGCCGACGCCGAACATCGACGCCGTGGCCGCCGCCGGCGTGCGCTTTCGCAACGGCTATTCGGCGAATGCGGTGTGCTCGCCGTCACGGGCCTAGCTGCTGACCGGACGCTACCACTCGCGCTTCGGCTTCGAGTACACGCCGACGCCGGGCAACATGGCGCGGATGGCCTCGACGATCTATGCCGAAGGCAACCGGCGCCTGCCGATCGTCGTGCATGCCGAGCGCGCGAAGGACATCGCCGGCTTCGATGAACTGGGACTGCCGCCCTCCGAGATCACGCTGGCCGAGATGCTCAAGCCGGCGGGTTATCACAACGTGCATATCGGCAAATGGCATCTCGGCGGCACCCCGGAGCTGCGTCCGCTGAACCAGGGCTTTGACGAGAGCCTGTACATGGAGAACGGGCTGTATCTGCCGGTCGATGATTCCGGCGTCGTCAACTCGCGCCAGGACTTCGATCCGATCGATCGCTTCCTGTGGGCGAACATGCGCTACGCGACCAGCTACAACGCCGGCGACTGGTTCGAACCGGGCGCTTATCTGACCGATTACTACAGCGACGAGGCGGTGAAGGTGATCGAGGCCAACCGTCATCGTCCGTTTTTTCTCTATCTGGCGCATTGGGCGCCGCACACACCGCTGCAGGCGGCGAAGGCCGACTACGACGCGCTGGCGCACATTCCCGATCATCGCCGCCGTGTCTACGGCGCGATGCTGCGCGGCGTGGACCGCAGCGTCGGCCGCGTGCGCGAGGCGCTGGAGGCGCAGGGGCTGACCGACAACACGCTGCTGATCGTCACCAGCGACAACGGCGCGCCGAACTGCATCGGCCTGCCCGAGGTGAACCGGCCATTCCGCGGCTGGAAGCTGACGCTGTTCGAGGGTGGCGTGCACGTGCCCTACGTCGCGCAGTGGCCTGCGCGGATTCCCGCGGGCGTCGACTTCGCGCATCCGGTGTCGAGCATCGACATCGTGCCGACGGCGGTTGCCGCGGCCGGCGCCGCACTGCCGGATGATCGCCCGATCGATGGCGCCAACCTGCTGCCGCATCTGCTCGGCGAGACCGGGACGCCGCCGCACGACACGCTGTTCTGGCGCGACGGCAGCTACCGGATGGTGTTATCGGCGGGCTGGAAGCTGCAGGTCGCCGAGCGTCCGGACAAGATCTGGCTGTTCCACCTCGATATCGATCCCACCGAGCAGAACGAGGTTTCGGCGCAGCATCCGGACAAGGTCGCCGAGTTGCGCGCGCTGCTCGATGCACACGCGGCACAGATGGCCGAGCCGATGTGGCCGAGCTTCGTCGAACTGCCGGTGCTCGTCGACAAGACGCTCGTCGATGAGGAAAGCGAGGACGACGAGTACGTTTACTGGCAGAACTGATCGCCGCGGCTTGATCGTTCGCCCCGAGTGCCGCGCCACGGGCGCGGTGGATCGAGGGGCATGCACGCGTCTGCCGGCGCTACCCGACCCGAGCGGTGCGAGCGCGGATCAACTGAACGCCACCGCCGCCGCCGGCCGCGCCTTGATCCGCGCGAACCATGCTTTCAGATGCGGCGTCTCGTCGGTGATCTCGAAGCCGGCGACGCGGAAGAAGCGGAACGAGCACCACGCGGTGATGTCGGCGATGCTGAACTCGCTGCCGGCGATGTAGTCCTGCGTCACCAGCTGCTTGTCGAGCCGCACGGCGCGCTTGCGCGCGACGCCGCGCTGCTTCTCGCCGAACTCCGGCACCTGGTCCTCAAGTGCCTTCATCGCCGGGAAGGTGTGCCGGAAGGTCATCGCCATCGGCATCATCAACTCGAACTCCATCATGCGATCGCACATCTCGATATGCGCGCGTTCGACCGGCGTCGTGCCGCACAGCGGCGGCTCCGGCTGCAGCGCCTCGATGTAGCGGCAGATCGCGGAGGTCTCGCAGATCACGCGGCCGTCGTCGAGCTGGAGTGCCGGACTGCGGCCGTTCGGCGAGATCGCGCGGTACTCCGGCGTCTTGTGCTCGCCCTTCATCAGGTTGACCTGTGCGCATTCGATCTCGATGCCCTTCTCGGCGAGAAAGAACTGCACACGCGCCGGGCTGACCGCGCCCCTGGAGGTATGGAGCTTCATGGGGATGTCCGGATTGAAGATGACAGGTTGTCAATCATACGCCGATCCGCCGGCGCGGCCCGTCGTCAGTCCGACACCGCGTCGTCGGCGCTCATGACGGCGCGCAGTTTCTGGAACAACTCGCGGTAGAGCTTGCCCTTGCGCGGAGCCTGGCCGCGCTGTCGCGCGACGTCTTCGGCCTGCTCCATCTCGCGGCGCGCATTGGTGATCAGGCCACGCAGCGCACGCGTGTCACCGGCCGGATAGACCGCAAGCCAGGCCTGCCAGCCATCGTCGCCGGCAAGGATCCGGTCGCGCCATTGTTCGGCATCGTGCAGGGTGCGGGTGTCGTGGTCGCGCAGGCGCTGATGGGCGTCGAGGGCGTGTTGCAGCGGATCGGCGTCCTCGCTGCGCAGCAGCTTGCCGATGAACTGCATCTGCCGGCGTCGGGCTTCCATCGTCGGAAAGCGTCGGTAGTCGGCGAAGGCCGCCCGCAGGCGGTCTGACATCGGGATCGAATCGAGCTGGCTCTCGGGCAGGTCGAGCAGGGCGGTGCCCAGCGCGAGCAGCGCCTCGTCCTCGCGCTTGAGCTGGCTCTTGCTCGGCGGACGTTCGCCGGCAGCGATTTCTTCGGAGGATGGGCGACGGCGCATGGGTGAGCCTGTGACGATGAACGCCCATGATACGGGCGCTGGCGTCGCTACGGCTGCGAAAGGCGGTCGAGAAACTCGCCGAACAGCCGCACGCCACGGCTGCGGCTGACCTCGCCGTCACGGATCAGCTGGCGCATGCCCCAGAACGACATGATCGCCATCCACGCATAGGCACGGGCGTCGGCGGCATTCAGGCCGAGCTGCTTGCGCACCAGCGGGGCCCACAGGCCGACGATGAGCTGGCGCAGGTTATGGCGGATCTTCTCGAGTTCCGGCGTCGATGCGGCGGTACCGGCGACCAGCTGCCACAGGGCGTCGCCGCGACCGGGGGGCAGGTCGAGCGTGAAGGACTCGGAGGCGCGGGCGGCCTCGCTGAGATTGCTTGGGTGTGCCGCAACCGACGCACGGGTGTCGTGCATCGTCCCCTGGAAGATGTGCCACGCCGTGTCGGCCAGCAGTTTCTCCAGGCTCGGGAAGTGCTGGTAGACGAGCTGGCGGCTGGTGCCGCCGCGCTCGGCCAGTGCGCTCATCGTCAGCGCGGCCCAGCCATGCTGCTCAACGATCGTCGAGGCGACGTCCAGCAGCGTCTGCCGGCGCTTGTCGCGACTCAGATAGGCCCGCTTGGGTTCACTGTCGCGCTTGCGCGCTGCAGGCTTCTTCTTCGGCGATGGGGACAAAAGTGACACCCCGACAAAATGTGCCGGAAGTATGCGGCATATCGGAACCGGCGCACAGCGGCGCCGACACGGCTGTCGGGCGGAGCTCAGCCGGGATGGTTCGCCGTCAGGTAGTCGGCGATCTGACCGATCGACAGGTCATCGACGTAGCGGCCATCTTTCATCAGCAGCTTGTCGAAGGACAGCTTGCGCTTGAGCAGTTCTTCCTGGATCGCAACGACGAGCTGGATGATGTCGATCGACTCGAAGCCCAGGTCGGCGAGCAGTCGCGTATCGCGGCCCATCACGCCGGCAAATTCGTGGTCCCAGTCCTGAGTGAAGTCCTCGAGGAGAGTAACTAGTCGTTCGAAGTAGGCGTCGCTGACGGACATGCGGTTTCTGAGAAGTAGAGCGGTTGCGGCATCCGGTCGAGATTGAAGCCTTCCCGGGTGCGCTCGACCCGGTAGGTCCGGGGCATCAGAGGCTGTAGTTTACCTGCTTCATGCGCCTCTTCGAGGTAGCCGAGGGTGCCGTCGATGTCGGCAAAGTCGACGTTGTGCTTGTGCGGTGCGAGATCGTAGCGCCACCACTCGAGTGCGAGCATCCGCTCGATCAGGTGCTCGGGCATGCGATAGCGCATGATCCGCGCCGGCGTGCCGGCGACGATCGCATAGGGCGGCACATCCTTGGTGACGACGGCGCGTGCGGCAACGACGGCACCGACGCCGATGGTGACGCCGCGTTTGACGAAGGCGCCGGCGCCGACATAGGCATCGTGGCCGATCACCGTCTTCATCGGAATCGTGAAGCGCGTCGGCGTCGGCCCATCCGGTGCGAGGCGTTCCGCGTCCTCGAGTTCGTAGAAGCGCGGCAGATGCTGGCGCTGGGTGAACGCGAACATGTGCGTGCTGAACCAGTCCATCGGGTGCTCGGGCGGGCCGATGATGCAGGACTCGCCGATCTGGCCGTACCGCCCGACCTCGGTCGCATACATGCTCGAGGTGGAATGACCGTTGAAGTAGGTGAAGGCGCCGACTCTGCAGTTCTTGATCCGGCGAGGATCGAGAATGAAGGCCGGGCTCTCGTAGACAAGGCTGCCGGCAATCGACTTGCCTTCGTAGACCTTGAGACCGAAACCGATCAGGTCCTGGGCCGTCAGGCCGATATGGCTGCTCATGGGTGGGGGTTCCCTGGACTGTCCTGCACGACCACCTGCCGGAAGCTTCGCAACGGCAGCCGGCCTGCGAGTTCGACGATCACATCTATTCCATGTAACCGAGCATCTGCAGCTGTTCGATGATCTGCTTCTGCTCGCCGGCGTCCATTTCCTGTTCGAGCTCGCGCCGCTGTGGTGCACGCGTGCGTGCCCCCTTCTTCACCGGATGCGCGGCCAGCCATGCCGCGTCGAAGAACGGCGACGGAACCTCGCCTTCGAAGTCGGTCGGCACCGGCAGGCCGAGGCTGTGCAGCAGGGTCGGCGCGACATCGACGATCTGCCGCGTGTCGACCATGCCTGCGGCGGCGATGCCCGGGCCGGCAGCCATGAAGATGCCGTCCGGGTGATGGGTGCCGATCGCCAGCGGGCGGTCGGCGACGCAGGGCTTGAGGTTCTTGATCGATACGAAGCCGTTGTCCGACAGCACCAGCGTCAGATCGCAGGCGCGGGTCATGTGCTGGCCGGGAAAATGCGCCTCGCGCTTGAGCACGTCGGCGACGATCTGCACCCCGGTGACCGGATGCTTCAGCGACTTCAGGTCGTCGATCAGCTTGTCGCGGAAGGACGCGTAGTCCTCGGGCCGGATCCCCGGATCGCCCGGCTTTTCGGCGACGCGGATATGAATGCCGTTGCTTGACGGCGTGCGGCAGTAGGCGGTGGTCTTCGACCAGTCGAGGTTGGCGAAGTCGGCGGCCTCGCGACGGACCGCCATGTCGCTGCCGTCGCTCTGCGCCCACGCGAGATAGCCCTTCTCTTCGAGGAAGGCATTGATGCGCAGCACGTAGGTCGACGCGGTGAAGCCGTGATCCGATGCGAAAAACACCTGGGTGTCCGGACCGGCGAGTGTCACCAGCTTCTCGATGTAGCCATCGAGATTGCGGAAGTATTCGAGGCAGACCTCGCGCATCTCCTTGTCATGGCCCTGCGGGTTGTCGGGCAGCAGGTCGAGATCGAGCCAAGGCCATGCCTGATGCTGGATCTTGTCGGTGCCGTCGAACATCACCGCCATGAAGTCCGGCTGATCGTTCTGGAGAATGAACTCGGCGACCTTGAACCACTGTTCCTCGCGCGGCAGGTGGTAGCGCACCCACTTCGCGGTCTCGTCGGCCGACAGCGACTCCATCGCCTGCTTTTCCTTGTCGAAGTCCCAGGCAAGTTCCTTCGGATCGAATCCCGGAATCTCGGTCTTGATCCGCTCGAACAGCTCGCGTGGATGGGTGTTGCGACGCAGGTGCTTGGCCGGAATGAAGCCCGGCACGATCGAGCCCTTGAGGTTCTCGGCGGCCGGTGCGGTCAGGGGGAAATTCAGCGCCGCGACCGAGACGTTCTTGCGCGAACAGATCGACCAGATCGTCTCGCAGTCGATATCGCGGGCGTCGTACAGCGTCCAGTAGACCTCGCCGCCACGATCCTCGGCACGGATGAAGTCGAACACGCCGTGCTCGCCCGGATTGCGGCCGGTCATGATCGAGCACCAGGCCGGCGGTGTCAGCGGATTCGGCGTCGAGCGCAGCTTGGCGCGGGTGCCGCGTTCGAGCAGCGACTTCATGAACGGCATCGTGATGCCGGTGCCCGGCAGGTCTCGCGTCATCTGGTCGAGCACCGTGTAGGTGCAGCCATCGAGGCCGATGAACAGGGTCTTGGTCTTGCGGGGGGTATCGGTCATGACGAAAGGCAGAAAATCAGTCGATGGTCAGTCTGGGCGGCGTGGAGAATCCGGGTGTCGGCGTCGAACGACACGAACGACGGATCCTTCGCTGCGCTCAGGATGACGCGGAATGGATGCCGTGCTGGCTCATGACACAGGCTGGCGGGCGGAAGCAGCAACGATGCACAGCGCGCTGATCGCATCGCGGTCCTCGAACTGCAGGGCGACATCATACGTCTGAGCTCCGCGCACGATCTGTGCCGAACCGAAGGCGACGGTGCGCGGGTCGAGCTGGCAGGCGCTGACGACCCAATCCAGCGGTCTGCCCTCGAGGCCGCTGCCTGCGGCCTTCGACGCCGCTTCCTTCGCGCACCACAGCGCCGCGGCGACCAGGCCGCGCTCGGCCTCGTCGACCTGCGCGAACCAGTGCTGTTCGGCGTCGCCGAACGCACCCTGGATCAGCTCGGCGGCGCGCACCGAGCGCAGGCGCTGGTAGTCGAAACCGACCGCAAGACCCGGGTCCGCGACCACGGCCGCGGCCCAGCCCTGGCTGTGCGAAATCGACAGCGCCGGCGTCGGCGCCTGCGCGAGCGCGGCGATGCGGATCTGCGGGCGGCCACGATCGTCGCCAACGATCTCGATATCGGCGCTGGCGAGATCGATCTGATGACGCGTGCGCAGCCAGTCGCGCGCGGCCTCCTTGGCGGCGATGCGGCCAAGCAGCCACTCGTCACGGCGCGGGCCTGCCGCCGGTAGCGCATACCAGCGCGCGCGCTCGTCGCGGTTCAGCACCATGTGCGCAAGTCCGCGACCCCAGATGCCGCCACCCGAGGCGAGCAGATCGTTTTCGAACGGCGCCACCCGCCGTGCGTGCAGCCCCGGGGGCAGCAGGCCATCCATCCAGATGTCGCCGACAAAGCCCTGCGCCGGCTGCAGGCGGAAACGGTAGAAGCGTTCCGGCACCTCGAAGGTCCGGTCTTCCCATTGGGTCGCGCGCATGACGACGCGGCCCTGTTCGTCGCAGGCCTCGACGTCGGCGCTGAGCCGATCCGGTGCGGGCACCTGCAGCAGCGCACGGCTGTGCAGCGGCGTGCCCGCCGGCAGCGGCGGCGCGTGCAGCGTCAACCGCCCGATCGCATACGGGAAACAGTTGATCAGACCGCCCTGCTGTTCCTGCAGCCAGTAGTAGAACGTCTGACCGAGCACGTCGGCGAGCGCCGGGTCGAGTTGCAGTCGCGGTGCCTGGGTGAAGCCGAAGTAGTCCTGCGTCGGTAGCGTCTCCAGCGCCATGTCGATCGCGCGGCTGTTCCAGCGCAACAGTCGCTTCGCGCCCTGCAGGCGTGGGCCGTGGAACATGCCGCGCACATACAGCGCATCGTCGGCATTGAAATGCGGCGCGCGAGCGTCGGTGCCGGGCCACGACAAGGCCGGCGGCGGCGCAGCGGCGTAGCCGGTCGCGAGCAGCACCTGGGTTTCGAACACGATCAGCCCACTGGCCGGCGCGCCGCTGCCGAGCAGGAACAGGCGTACATGCACGCGTGCGATCTCGTCGCCCTGCACGGCGACGCGTTCGGCAGCGATGCGCAGATCGATCGCACCCTCGTCCAGCGACAGCCAGCGGCTGCCGCGCGCCTGTTCGAGCGCGATCACCTTGAGATCGGCGCGGCCGATCAGTTTCACCGCAGCCTCGGCGCAGATCTCAAGGCTGAAGGTGAACGGAATGACCGGAATCGCCAGCAGCGAGCGGTCGCGGACGCTCGGCGCACCGCCAATGCAGTGATCGCGCAGGAACGGATCGCTGTCGAGCGTGTAGCGACGCTCCATCACCAGCCGGGTGTCGCTGTGTTCGTGGACGCCGCCGAGCAGCGGGAAATTGGGGTCGAGGCCCGGGGCCGGGGCCGCCGGCATGGATGCTGCCGGTGCTGTGCTCGAAACCAAGCCGAGCACGCGCGCCTGGCTGTCGAGGAAATCCTGCATCAGCGCGAAGTGGCTGCGCAGCAGTTGTAGGCGCGGGTCGTTCTCTTCCCCCTCTCCCCGCATGCGGGGAGAGGGCGTTTGGCTACCTGGGAATGACATTGAGTCATTCCCCAGCGTGTCCAAACGCGGTGAGGGGCTAGGCGCGGCACCTGCCAACTGCCCCTCATCCGCCCTTCGGGCACCTTCTCCCCGCGAGCGGGGAGAAGGAGAAGAAACATCGTCAGCGCCAGCGGCAGGCAATGGCCGCTTCCACTGCTCCGGCAGTTCGATCTTCGGCATGCGCAACGGCTGCTTCGGCGCGGCCTTCTTCGCCGCACGCGGCGCGAGAAGGTCGTGTTCGGCGACATCGCGATGCGCGTACAGCTTGCGCGGATCGAAGACGCTGCCGGCAGCGAACAGTGTCGCCAGCGCAGTGTGGAACTGGGCGAGGCTGCCGCGGCGACGGTTGTCGCTGGCCACGGCAATCACGTCCGGCCGGTCGCGCAGGGTGTCGGTCACGAACGAGGTCAGATTGCCGCCGGGGCCGACTTCGAGGAACACGCGATGGCCGTCGTCGTACAGGCGCTGCACGGTCTGGGTGAAGCGCACCGGGTTTTCCCACTGCTGCGCAGTCAGCTCGCGGATCGCCGCCTCGTCGTCGGGGAACGGGGCGCCGCTGCGTGCGCTGTACAGCGGCACGCGGCCGGGGCCGAACTCGAGATCGCGGAAGTAATCGCGGAAGGCATCCGCCATCGGCTTGAACAACGGCGTGTGATAGGCGCGGCCGAACGGCAGTGCCTGACAGATCGCACCCTGCGCCGACAGCTGCTCGCGCAGTCGTTCCGCGTCTTCGGGCGTGCCGAACAGCACGAGCTGGTTCGGGCAGTTGTCCATCGCCAGCTGAAGGCCGTGATCGCCGGCAAGCAGCGCGGCGCGCGTCGCCGCATCGAGGCCGCCGACCGACAGCAGCGTGCCCTGGACGATGCGGCCCTCGGCATCGAGCTGGCGGTACAGGCCATGCACGACCTGCACCGCTTCGGCGAGTTCGTCGGTCGACGCGTAGCGACGCACGCCGCAGGCCGTCAGCGCGGTGTTCTCGCCGGTCGAGTGGCCGAGCATCGCGTCGAACTGCAGGCCGAGATCGTCGTAGAGCCGCTGCAGCGCGAGACTCGCGGCGAACACGCTTTCGGCGCCGACGTCCATCGCCTGCAGCTCGCCCTCGAGTTCCGAGCGCTGCGCGTCGTCGTAGCCGGTCGGCGCCGCATACAGCAGTGCGGCGCGTGAGCGACTGCCACGACGGCGCGCCGCGTCCTCGATGAAATCGAAGCCCTCGCGCACCTGCGGAAAGCGCAACGCGAGATCACGCAGCATGTCCGGATACTGCGAGCCCTCGCCGGGGAACAGCAGACACAGCTTGCCGGCGGCAGGGCCGTGGCCGTAATGCACACCGTTGCGGGTACGGAACGGCGCGACGTCTGCTTGCGCGAGCCTGTCGAGCGCACCGCCGAGCTTCTTGTGCAGCTCGGTCAGGTTGTCGCAGACGATTGCGAGCCGGTGCGTACCGACTGCGTGCGCGCTTGCGGCGCGTGCGACCTCGGCCAGCGTCAATGCCTGTGGTCCATCGAGCCGCGCCAGCGCGGTCCGCGCCAGTTCGACCAGGCGTTCGCGACGGTCGGCTGCGAGCAGGAACACTTCGCCGGATTCCGGCGTGATGAGCACGCTGAGCTGCGTCTTCGATGGCGCGGGCACATACTCTTCGAGCACGACATGCGCATTGATGCCGCCGAAGCCGAAGGCATTGACGCCGGCGCGGCGCGGGGTCTGGCCGCCGTGGACCCACGGCCGCGTCTGGTTGTTGATGTACAGCGGCGTGCGTTCGAGATGCAGCGCCGGGTCGGGCTCGTCGCACAGCATCGGCGGCAACACCTTGTGGTGCAGGGCCAGCGCGGTCTTGATCATCGACGCGGTGCCGGTGGCCGGCAGGCAGTGGCCGATCATCGACTTGACTGCCGAGATTGCGATCTGCGGGCCGGCGCCGCGCCCACCGAAGATCTCGGTCAGGGCCTCGATCTCGGTCTTGTCGCCGATGGCGGTGCCAGTGCCGTGGGCCTCGATCAGGTCCACCGTCAACGGGTCGATGCCGCTGCTGTCGTAGGCGCGGCGCATCGCCAGCACCTCGCCTTCGAGGCGCGGCGCGAGCAGGCCCTTGGCCTTGCCGTCCGAGGACACGCCGATACCCTTGATGACGGCATAGATGCGATCGCCGTCGCGCTCGGCGTGATCGAGGCGCTTGAGCACCAGCATGCCGCAGCCTTCGCCGAGCAGGGTGCCGTCGGCGCCTTTCTGGAACGGCCGCAGCTGACCGCGCGACAGCGCGCTGATCTGGGTGAACTGGATGTACAGCATCGCCGGCGTCTGCACCTGGGTGCCGCCGGCGAGCATCAGATCGCAGCGCCCCGACGCGATCTCCTGCGCCGCGGCGTTGATCGCGATCAGCGACGACGCACAGGCGGCATCGACGATGTAGCTCGGCCCCATCAGGTTGAGGCGGTTGGCGATGACGCCGGCGATCGCGTTCGGTGTCAGCAGGCCGACGACCTCGCCGCCGTAGGGCGGCAGCTGCTTGCGCAGGTCGCGGTGCAGCGCGCGGACTTCCTGCGCGCTGAAGTCCGGCCGCAGCTCACGCACCACGTCCATCATCTGATCGAGGAACAAGCCGCGGGCGAGCATGCTGGCGAAGCCGCGGTTGCCGTAGGTGCCGCGGGCCACGATCACGCCGGCGCGGTCGCCATCGAATCCCTTGTCGAGATAGCCGGCATCGCGCAGCGCATCGCGCGCGCACTTCAGCGCGATCAGGTGATCGGGGTCGGCGCCGGCCGCGATCGCCGGCATCAGGCCGATCTCGAGCGGGTCGACCTGCGCGAGTTCGCGCAGGAAGCCGCCCCGGGTCGTGTAGATGCGGTCGTCGTCGTCCGAGTCCGGATCGAAGTACGGCCCCGCCCATTCCGGACCGGCGTCGGAGATTGCGTCGACCTTCGCGCAGATGTTGCGCCAGAACGCCGACGCGTTCGGCGCCGACGGATAGACGCCGGCGAGGCCGACGATGGCGACGTCGAGTGGCCTGCTCATGCGCGCCGCCCCGCGGGCAGCACGCTCAGGACAGGCGGTCGTCGGGTGCGCGGCGCGCGAAGGCCGGCGAGGCCGGGACCAGTCGGTTCAGCGCCGGGCTCAAGGTGCTCTCGCCGGCGCTGATCGCGTAGCGGACCCGGCCGCTGTCGTCGAGATACTCCGCTTCGTAGCGCAGGGTCGTGCTGCCGGCGGCAGCGCTGATCGACTGGATCAGTTGCAGACGCTCGGCGCCCGTTGCCGGGCCGTAGCGGCGCACCGATGGCATCAGTGTCGGCAATGCAGCGGCGTTGCGATGGGTGAAGCCCCAGATCCACGCCAGCTGCGGCGCGGCGTCGAGCGCCGCCGGATCGAACAGCCAGCGGGCATCGGCGTGCGTGTCTGCCCCCATCAGCTGCGCCGGTGTCGACGTCCGCAGCATGGCCAGTGCACCGGATTCGCCCAGCGCCGGAATCTGTTCGATGCAGCGGAACCGCGGCCCGTGAAACAGCAGCGTCGTGTACGCCTGCATGCCTGCCATCGGTGCGCCGGACGGCACGCTCAGTCGCGACGGCGGTGCTGCGATCCGGGCATCGGTGAGTCGCACGCTCGCGCGGTAGTGCAGCCGCGGACGTTCGACGGCGGTCCACAGTTCGATCGCGCTCGTCAGCACCCCCCCCTCGTCGACCGAGGGCGCACTGGCGCGCAGTTCGAGCCGGGGCGGGCGCTCGGCATCGACCGTCACCCCGGACATCAGCTGCAGCTGGCGCACCTCGCTGACGTGCCGCTGCGGCCAGCAACGTGCCGCGAACTGGGCGATGTACTCGAGGGCCATCGCCATCGGCAGCACCGCGCGGCCATCGATGACATGGTCGGCGAGGTAAGGGTCCGAGGCGAGCGTCAGCGGCTGATGCAGGACCACGCCGCCGTCCGCGCCGACGTTCGGCGTCGCGCGGATCAGGACGCTCGACGGGGCGGGCGATGTCGTTGCGGGCGCCGCGCGCGCTTCGTCGGTCGCGACCGGCTGCAGAAACTGCACGAGGATGCGCTCCTGCATCTTCAGGAACTGCCGCATTGTCTGCTGGAATTCGAGCAACACCTCTGGGCTGGGCGTCTGCTCGGCGGGCCGGGGTGGCTGGACCGCAGCGGTCGACGCCGGTCCAGACTCGTCGGCGTGAGCTTGCGTGCTGCGACTGCTCATGTACGTAGGCGGATTCAATCATCGCGATCGACGCTGGGATTGTCGGACGTCGCTGCGACGCTGTCGAGAGGGACAGCCCTGATGATTGCGCAGGATTCGCCGCGGGCGTGCAACAGACCCGGTGCACCACGCTCGCGCACGGAGCCGAGGCAGCGCCGTGAGCGCTGCGGGCCGTCGACAGATCATGACGATCAACCATTCGCGCGAGCCTCAGCGCCGCAGACCGACGGCGGGCTTCACGTAGTCCGGCGAACTCGGCGCGAGCCGGTTGAACTCGATGCCGATCCGGTTCTCGATGTCGTCGACCGCATAGCGCAGCGCGCCGCTGGCATCGACGAACTCGGCATTGCCCCGCAGCCTGTCGCCGTCGATGTCACGCGTGAAGTGCTGCACCAGCGTGACCGGCCCGACGGTCGCCCCGTCGTAGCGCCGCACGCGACCGATCCGCAGCGGCTGCACGCCCTGCTGGTGCTGCTGCTGCGCCCAGACGAAGGCCAGCTGGGTCAAGGCATCGAGCAGTGCCGGATCGAACAGCCAGTTGGCGGTACTGTCCGCGCAGAACTGTTGCGCGCGCGACGGCTGCAGCCTGGCGACCGCGCCGTTCGCCGCGAGCGCGTCGATGCGCTGCAGGCAACGCAGGCGCTCGCCGCGGCACAGGTGTCGCGCATAGGCCTCGCCCGCGTCGATCGGTTCGAGTTCGGTGAGACTCGCCAGCCGCGGCGTCGCGGGCGCGCTCAGGACCTCGCGCAGCACGAAGCTCGCCTGGAACCACGGCTCGACGCCGCGTTTCGGGCTGCCGTACTGCACGGACACGTGCTGGCTGCCGGCCTCGGAGTGGGTGCCGGCGCGCGCGCGCAACTGCACATCGGCGCCGAGTTCGGGATCCACGCGCAGCGGCGCGAGCATGCGCAGATCGCGGACCTCGGCAATCTGCCAGCCCGGCCAGCTGCCGGCGACGAACTGCGCCATGGTTTCGAGCGCGATCCCGAGCGGCACGACCGGCTGGCCGTCGATGACGTGATCGCGCAGCCACGGGTCGTCGCCGAGACTCAGATGCTGGTCGACCGACATCGCGCCACCGATGCCGACGCGTGCGGGCTTGCGCACGAACACCTGACGCGCCGTTGACGCCGACGCCGTCGACGCCGGCAAGGGCTGTGCAAGCGCGCCCCACGGTCCCTGGCCGGCGACCAGTTCGACATCGTGTCGCGGGCCGTTGGCGAGTTCATCGATGAAGAAGCCACAGCCGGCGTCGATGCCGATCGGCGCCAAGCCACGTTCGCGCAACTGGCGCTGGACGTCCTCGCTGGCCATGCCACCGTCCCACGGTCCCCAGTTCACCGCGATGACCCGGGTGTCGGTCCAGCGCCGGTGCAGCTCCCAGGCAAGACGATTGAGCGCCTCGTTGGCCGCGGCGTAGTCGGCCTGACCGCGATTGCCGTAGCGACCGGCGACCGAAGTGAAGAACGCGATCAGCTGCAGCGATTCGGAACGAAGCTTCCGGGTCAGCACGAACGCCGGGTCGAGCTTGGTGCCGAGGACGCGCGCGAAGGAGTCGGCGCTCTTGTCGGCGAGCAGCTTGTCCTCGATCACCCCCGCTGCATGCAGCACCGCGTCGATGCGGCCATGGCGTGCATAGAGTTCGTCGATCAGCGCACCGAGGGCATCGCCGTCGCGGGCATCGACGGCGCGGTAGTCGACCTGTGCACCGGTCGCACGCAGCCGCGCCAGGTTGTTGCGCAGCTCGCGATCGACCAGGACCCGGTTGACCGCTTGCGCGATCTCGATCGGGCGCGGGCGTTCGCCGCTGGCCAGGCGCTCGGCGAGCAGCGCCTTGCGCAGCGAATCGGCGTGCGCATGGCGGGCGGTCGCCTCGGGCTCCGGGCCCGGCTCGCCGGTGCGGCCGAGCAGCACCAGGCGCATGTCCGGACGCGCCATCGCCTCGATGATGCGCGCGGTGATGCCGCGTGCGCCGCCGGTGGCCAGCACCACCCAATCGCCGGCGGGCGTCAGGCCGGCAGGGAAGGGCGTGGCGGTCAATGCCTGTTCGAGTGTCGCGGTGCCGTAGCGTTCGCGGCCAATGTAGCCGGCTTCGGTTTCGGGATCCGCGGCGAACAATTCGGCGCCGAGCAGTTCGACGACCTCGTGGTCGGCATGGCCGTCGAAGTCGACCGCACGCGCGACGCAGCCGGCCAGTTCGATACGCAGACAGTTGAGGATGCCGCAGACGCCACCGGCGAGCGGTCCGCCTTCGCCGATGGCGTCGCGGCCGAAAGTGCCGCCCAGACGACTCGCGGCGAGCACACGTGCGCCCGAAAGTTCATCGTGGCAGGCCTGCACTGCGTGGAACAGGCTCATCAGGTCGCGCCGCCAGATCGCCCGCCAGGCGTCGAGGTCGTCGGCCGCCGCGGCGCCCAGGCCGTGCAGATGCAGCAGCGCGCGTACCGGGCCATGTTGAGCACGCGCCGCGTCGATTGCACTGCGCAGGGTCTGGGCGTCGGTGGCGTCGATGAGCACCGGCGTCAGTCCGCGCGCCGCCAGCTGCGACGCGAGGCCGGCGCGGATCGCATCGTCGGCGCCAAGCAGCAGCGCAAGGCCACGCAGTTCGACACTGGCAGTCGCCAGTGGCGCCGCCCGCGACTTGATCACATAGCGAGGCAAGGCCCCGGCTGCATGCGACGCGGTCGGCTCAGCGGACTGCGGCGCCGACGTGTCTGCCTCCGCCGCTACCGGCGCTGCGTTCGCGGCAAGCTCGTCGAGCACCGCCTTGAGCGTGCGCGCCTTGGTGTAGTGCTCCATCCGCGACTTGATGCCGGCGGCCAGCGTGTCCGGCAGCGCCTTCTGCAGCGCGCCGATGATCTCGACGCGCTTGATCGAGTCGATGCCCAGATCGGCTTCGAGATCGGCGTCGAGGTCGAGCATCTCGGTCGGATAGCCGGTGCGCTCGCCGACGATGGCGAGCAGCGTCGACTGATAGTCGATGCTGGCCGTCGGCGTCGGCGTGGTCCGGGGCGCCGCGCCTGCTTCGGCGATCGACGCTGTGGCGGGTTCGAGCGTGCCGAGTTCCGCCAGCACGGCGCTGAGCGTGCGCGCCTTGGTGTAGTGCTCCATCCGCGACTTGATGCCGGCGGCCAGCGTGTCCGGCAGCGCCTTCTGCAGCGCGCCGATGATCTCGACGCGCTTGATCGAGTCGATGCCCAGATCGGCTTCGAGATCGGCGTCGAGGTCGAGCACCTCGGTCGGATAGCCGGTGCGCTCGCCGACGATGGCGAGCAGCGTCGACTGATAGTCGATGCTGGCCGTCGGCGTCGGCGTGGTCCGGGGCGCCGCGCCTGCTTCGGCGATCGACGCTGTGGCGGGTTCGAGCGTGCCGAGTTCCGCCAGCACGGCGCTGAGGGTG
>NZ_QICN01000002.1:0-111685 GCF_003201205.1 Sinimarinibacterium flocculans | reverse complement strand
CCGTCGGCGTCGGCGTGGTCCGGGGCGCCGCGCCTGCTTCGGCGATCGACGCTGTGGCGGGTTCGAGCGTGCCGAGTTCCGCCAGCACGGCGCTGAGTGTGCGCGCCTTGGTGTAGTGCTCCATCCGCGACTTGATGCCGGCGGCGAGGGTGTCGGGCAACGCCTTCTGCAAGGCGCCAATGATTTCGACGCGCTTGATCGAGTCGATCCCCAGATCGGCCTCGAGATCGGCATCGACGTCGAGCATCTCGGTCGGGTAGCCGGTGCGCTCGGCGACGATGTCGAGCAGGGTCGAACGCAGATCGACGCTGCTGGCGGTACTGACCGCCGCCGGGACCGGCGCAGGCGGCGCTGCGGCCGGTTGCGGTGCCGCTGCCTCGCGAGGCGCGACGACCGCCGGCATGGCGACCGGTGTCGGCATCGCCAGGGTCATGCCCGACGGCGCGGCGGTGCCGCCAAGGAACTGATGCAGCACGCGCTCCTGCAGCGCAAGGAACTGGCGCATCGTCTGCTGAAAGGCGAGCAGGGCTTCGTTCGACCGTGCAGCGGTGACCGCCGGCATCGGCATCGGCATCGGCATCGGCAGCGCGGGCGACATCGCGGGCGAGCCTGGCTGTGACGGGATCGCCGCGGTCTGTGCGCTCTGCATCTGGGCGTCGAGTCTTGCCCGCGCCGCGTCACGGGCGGCGGCGGTCAGCGCCGGGCGCTTGCCGGTGCGGCGCTCGGTTTCGTCGGGGCCGCGCGCGCAGCCGCCCGACAGCCACCAGATGTGCCTGGCGTGCTCGGGTACCGCGGCGTGGCGGGCGAGCTGGGCCAGCTCGATCAGGGGCAGGCCACGACCGCTGAAGAGGGCGGCGGCGTCGAAGCGGACGCCGGCGACGAACAGCTCGGCCAGACCAAGCTGCAGGCTCTTGACACCTTGCATGCCGGTGTCGAGCGAGACCGCGCGCGCGTCGTCGCGGCCGGCGAGAATCTGGCGCGCCAGCGCGGCACAGATGCCGCGCGGGCCGAGTTCGAGGAATACGCGCACACCGGCGTCGTACATCGCCTCGACTTCGGCAACGAACTCGACCGGCTGAAGCAGGTGCGCGTCGAGCTGCTGCTGTATCGCCGCCGGCGTCCCCGGATAGGGCTGGCCATCGCGGTTGGCGAACACGGCGAGCTGCGGCGTGACGAAGCGGGTCGCGTGGATCGCCTGTGACAGCGGCGGCTGCGCCGGCGCGATCAAGGCGGTGTGGAAGGCACCGGATACCGGCAACGGCACCGCGCGCAGGCCGGCATCGGCGAGCACCGCCACCGCGCGCTCGATCTGGGCCTTCGGCCCCGAAATCACGCTCTGTTCGGGCGCGTTGTGATTGGCGACGCAGACGCCGTCGAGCCCGTCGATCAGCGCGGCGATGCGCTCGCGCGGCGCCTGCACGGCGGCCATGCCGCCGGGCTCGGTCTGCTGCGCGGCCTCGGCCATCGCGCGGCCGCGGATTGCCGACAGGTGCAGGAAGTCGAGCGGTTCGATCGCGCCGGCTGCCATCAGCGCGCTGTACTCGCCGTAACTGTGGCCGCCGGTGGCGATCGCCGACAGGCCGAGGCGTTGCGCGAGGCGCAGATACCCCAGCGACAGCGCGCCGATCGCCGGCTGCGCGTAGCGGGTGTCGGTGATCGCGGCGCTCTGCTGCGCCTCGGTTTCGGCGTCAAAGGCTGCGGGCGGCCAGATGCGCTTGCTGAGGCGTTCCGGCAGCGCATCGCGCAGGCTGGCGTCGGCGAGTTCGACGGCACTGCGCAGTTCGTCGACATGCAGGGCGGTTTCGCGGCACATGTTGACGTGCTGGGCGCCCTGTCCGGGGAACAGGAAGCCGACCGCAGGGCTCTCGGCCGGTGCTTCGCGGTTCAATCGGATGTTCTGCGGCAGCGGCTTGGCGTCGCCTTGCAGATGCGCCAGCACGCGGCCGATGTCCTGCTTCAGCGC
This sequence comes from Sinimarinibacterium flocculans, assembly GCF_003201205.1. GTDB lineage: Bacteria > Pseudomonadota > Gammaproteobacteria > Nevskiales > Nevskiaceae > Solimonas > Solimonas flocculans. Next base: position 109,722 of record NZ_QICN01000002.1, on the reverse strand, counting down.
GTCGAGATCGGCGCTGACGATGGCCAGCGCGACCGGTAGGCCGCGCTGCTGGTCAGCCTGGCGCGCCAGCGCCTGCGCGAGCACGCCCGGCTGCAACGGACTGAGCGCCGGCACGGCATCGCGAAGCTGCTCGAGCCGGCGCGTCAGCGCGTCGGTGTCGGCAGCACGCAACAGGAACAGTTCGCTGGGCCAGCGGGCGCCGCCGGCACTGCCGCTGCTGCCGGTGTATTCCTCGAGCACGGCGTGGAAGTTGGTCCCGCCGAAGCCGAACGCCGATGTCGCGCCACGCCGCGGGTGATCGGCTGGGGCAAGCCATGGGCGCGCGTCCTTGAGCAGATAGATCGGTGCTTTCGGATCGGCAACGACATCGATCGGTCGGGTGACGCCGTGATGACCCGGCAGCGTCCGGTGGTACAGCGACAGTGCGATCTTGATCAGGCCGGAGGCGCCAGCCGCCGCCTTGGTATGGCCGAGGAGGGTCTTGACCGAGCCGATCGCCGCCGTCTTCGGCGCTGCACCGGCATCGGCCAGCGCGCGCGCAACGGTCTGCGCCTCGGTGCGGTCGCCCAATGGCGTGCCGGTGCCGTGCGCTTCGACGAGGTCGAGCGTCGCCGGCGACAACCCGGCCTTGGCATAGGCGCGTTCGAGCGCGCGGACCTGGCCTTCGGTGCGGGGCGCGGTCAGGCCCAGGGCCTTGCCGTCACTGGAGCCGGCCGTGGCCTTGATCACAGCGTAAATGCGATCACCGTCGCGTTCGGCATCGGCCAGACGCTTGAGCGCGACCATCGCCACGCCCTCGGAGATCGCGATGCCGTCGGCATCCTGATCGAAGGTGCGCGGCTTGCCGGTCGGTGACAGCGCCTGGGTCTTCGCAAACGCCATGAACCCGACGGCCGACTGCGTCGTATCGAAGCCGCCGGCCAGCACCAGGTTGCTGCGTCCGGTTTCGAGTTCGTGCACGGCCATGCCGATCGCCGCGAGCGACGAGCCGCAGGCGGCATCGACCGTGTAGTTCACGCCGCCGAAGTCGAGGCGGTTGGCCACCCGGCCGGCGGCGACGTTGAGCAGGGTGCCGGCGAAGGACTCCTCGGTCCATTCGGGCAGACGTTCCCAGACCTCCGGCGAAAGCTGTTCGACGAAGCGCGGCAGCTCGGTGCGCATCGCATACTGCTGGCCGAGATCGCCGGAGCCGCCGCCGGCGCCGAGAATCACCGACGCGTGCTCGCGATCGAAGTTGCCGTCGGCATAGCCGGCATCGGCCAGCGTGCGCGCAGCGGTTTCCAGGGTCAGCAGCTGGAACGGGTCGATCGCCTTCATCGACTTCGGCGGAATGCCGAACTTCAGCGGGTCGAACGGCACTTCGTCGAGAAAGCCGCCCCACTTCGAGTAGACCTTGTCGCGCGCCTTCGGATCCGGGTCGTACATCAGCGCCGGATCCCAGCGCTCGCCCGGCGCTTCGCGCAGCACCGAGCGCTGCTTGAGGATCAGCTCCCAGTAATCGTCCGGAGTGTCGGCGCCGGGCAGGGTCACGCCGATGCCGACGATCGCGATATCCGAGGGTTTCGGCTCGACGCGCTGCGCACCGCGGGCGCCGAGCATCTGCTGCAGGTGCTGGCGGGCGCCGTCGCTGACATCGGCGTGCAGTTCGGCGAGCGTCTGCACGCGCTCGCGCAGGGTCGCGACCTGGCCGATCATGTACATGCCGTCGCTGCGCTGACGGTCCTCGGGCACGACGACGACTGTGCCATCGGCGCCGCGATCGAGACCCTTGGACGCGATGCGCAGGCGGCCGAGATTGAGGTCTTCGAGGGCGTCGCGGATATCCTCGGCGCTGCGGTTCTCGCGCAGCAGGCGCCGCCGCTCGTCGTAGAACGCGCGCGCGAACGGGGTATCGACACAGCGTGACGCGTGGCCGGGCCCCGATTCGAGGTTGAGCGTCTGGGTGCAGCGCAGGGCCTCATCCTGGAAGGTCTGCACGATCGCGCCGCTGGAGACGATCTCGCGGGTGAACAGATAGGCCGTGCCCATCAGGCCACCGACCTTCATGCCGCGCTCGACCAGCGGTGCCACCATCGCCGCGAGCATTGCCGCCGAGGCGGCATCGTGCAGGCCGCCGGCAAACAGCAGATGGACCTTCTTGTCCTCGCCCGGCGGCACCTGCGTCAGCAGCAGCTCGATCATCTGCTCCCACAACGGGAAGCTGGCGATCGGGCCGACGTGACCGCCGCATTCGCGGCCCTCGAACACGAAGCGGCGTGCGCCTTGCTCCAGATACAGCTTCAGCAGGGCCGGCGCGGGCGCATGGATGTAGGTTGCAATGCCGCGTGATTCGAATTCGGCGGCCTGGTCCGGGCGGCCGCCGGCAATCAGCGCGAAGGGCGGTTTGCACGCCCAGATTTCGGCGCATTGTTCGTCGCGCAGCGCCTGCGGCACAAAGCCGAGCATGCCCACGCCCCAGGGCGCATCGCCGATGCGTGCGCGCGTCTGCTCGAGCATCTCCCGCACCTGTGGCCCCCGCATCAGTGCAAGCGCGAGAAACGGCAGCGCACCGGCCTTCGCGACGTCGGCGGCAAAGGCCGGCGAGTCGGAGACGCGCGTCATCGGTCCCTGCGCGAGCGGGTAGCGGGTGCCATGCGACAGCGCGAGCGCGGCGCCGGCGCCGAGTGCATTCTGGTTTGCGGCGCGATCCGGCTGCTGTCGCGCGGCGCGGCGCACCGCCTGGACCAGGCGCCCGGCCGACCCGTAACGGTTGCGGTAGATCGCCGACAGGCCGATGGCCTGACCCAGCGGCAGCAAGGCCTCATCGGTCCAGCCGAGGCGTGACTGCAGCGCGAGTGTCCAGGGATCGAGTTCAAGTTCGCCGGCCTCGACGCGCCGGGTCTCGGCCTCGCTCTGTTTGAGAAGGACATTCGCCGGCCGCGCATAGATCCGGCAGGCACGCCCGAGCACCTCGCCCAGCGCCTTGCACTCGGCGCCATTGAGACGCCCCAGTTCGGCCTGCAGTGTCACCGGCAGCGGGGATTCGTCGAGCAGCAGCAGCGCGTCGTCGAGCACGACGCCGGCAGCACCGGCGGCGCGACAGGCGGCGGCGGCGCGCACGCCGATGCCGCCGCAGGCATACACCGGTTTAGCGATCGGGGTGCGCGCGGCGAGGTCGGCGAGCTTCTGCAGAAGGACGTAACTGCTGTCAGCGCCGACCCAGCCGCCGGCCTCGGCGCCGCGTGCAACCAGGCCGTCGACATGCGGTGCCAGGATCGACGCATCCGCGGCCGTGCTGATCTCGGCGAACCACAGGTGCTGGGGTGCCGGACCGAGGCGTTCGCGCAGGGCGCGCTGTTCGGCCACATCGCCGCCGACCATCAGATGCAGCCGCCGTTCGGCCGCGATCGCCAGCAGTTCGCTGGCGAGCGCCGCATGATTTGCGTTCACGCGCAGGCCAATTGCGCCGCCGGTGCTGTGCAGCAGCTGGATGAAATTGCGCCGGGCAGCGGCGTGATCCTGCGTTGCTGTCAGGTCGAGGACGCCACAGCCGCCATGACGGCTCACGGCGATGGCCAGGCCGGGGTGGGCCAGGTCGGCCGGGCACAGCCCGAATACTTCGAATGTCTTCACGTTACCGCGCTCCATGCGTCGCGCCGGCCCTCCCAGTAGCGGCGGCGACCCGATCCCAACACTTCAATTAACGCTTTCTGCCCTCGACAAACGGCACTTCGAGCACCTTGTCGTGCACGATCGGGCCGTGGCCGAAATACCCCCCCTCACCGAAACACTCGCCGTGGTCGGCGGTGATGATGAAATGTGTGTCTGCCGGCGCCTTGCTGATCAGGGCGTCGAGCACGCCGTCGACGTATTCGACGCATTTGATCTGCTGCTCGTGCAGCATCTTCATCTGGTCGTCGTCGAAGAAGCGGTCATCCGTCTGCTGTCCGAGCTCGTCATCCATGCGCTTGAACACGCCGTGCACGCCCGAGATGTGCGGCAGGCTTCCCGGTTCGAGCATGTACGGATAATGGGTCTCGCCCAGATTCAGGAAGAAGAACTGCGGCTCGTCGTCGTAGAACTCGATCTCGTCGACCATGCCGGCGAAATCGTTGTGATCGGCCATCAACTTGTAATCGTCGAAATGCCGGTTCAGGTGCGAGGTCGGATTGAGCACCGGCATCGACACCCGCGCCACCGTGCGGTAACCGTGGTCCTGCAGCACCTTGGGCAGTGACAGCTGCGGCACGAAGCTCTTGAACGCCAGCCCCTCGATGCCGAGGCGGTCGACCCATTTGACGAAGTCCTTCTTGTACACCTCGGAGGCAAACACGCCCTGCGGGCTGTCGTGGGGAATCATCCCCATCAGATAGGTGTAGTGCGACGGCGAGGTCCACGACGCATAGGCGTAGCGCCGCTCGCCGGTGGCGATGCGGTCCATGTGCGGACGTTTTGCGCGCTGATAGCTGTCGAAACGACAGCTGTCCATGACGATATAAACGAGGTTGTTGCTCATGCCGGTTTCGAGACGATGCGATGCGGCCGCGCGAGGCGGCGGCTGACCGGCTCGTGGCGTTGCGTGCCGGGCGGGGGGAGGGCGCGAGATGCAACGCGTATGCCCATCGTGGGGACCGTCAACAACATCTCTGGCAGCACAAGGTACAGAGTTTCACCCCATGGAAACAAGCGACTGGCCTATATTGTGGCCATCGCTTTCAGGGACCGCTGTCGGAAAAAGGCGCACGGTGACCCTGACGTGGCCACGAGCCTCAGCCGCTGCACGGCACCTGGATCAAGGCCCGGTCTTCGAGACGCAGCGCGGTCAGCGGGCCGCCCCAGACGCAGCCGGTATCCAGCCCCCAGACGCGATGCCGGGGCCATTCGATCTGCCCGAGCGTCGACCAGTGGCCGAACACGATCGGGGTCCCGGCGCTGCGCCGGTCCGGGGCCGCGAACCACGGCAGTAAATCGTCAGCCTGACGCCCCGGCCTGCCTTTTTCCGAGAACTCGAACTTGCCCAGCGCCGTGCAGTAGCGCGCCCGGGTCAGGCAATTGACGATGAAGCGGATGCGCGCGTCACCGCCCAGGTCGTCGCGCCAGCGTGCCGGCTCATTGCCATACATGTGCGGCAGGAATGCCCGCCGCCGCCGCCGGTCTGCGAACACCGCCTGAGCCTCGGCGGCGAGCGCCACGACCTGCGTGACGGTCCACTGCGGGGCGAGGCCGGCGTGGATGATCAGGGTGTCGGTCGCCAGGTGATGCAGCGCCAGCGGCCGGGACGCCAGCCAGTCGAGAAGGACATCGGCGTCGTCGGCCTCGACGACGGCATCGAGACCGTCGCGCGCCTTGCCGATGCCCTGGGCCAGCGCCAGCAGGTGCAGGTCGTGATTGCCCAGAACCGCGGTCGCAGCATTGCCGAGGCCATGGACCAGCCGCAGCGTGCCGAGCGAATCGGGACCGCGTGCGACCAGATCACCGGCGCAGATCAGACGGTCGGCGGCAGGATCGAAGCGGCACAGATCAAGCAGGCGCAACAGGGCGTCGCAGCAGCCCTGGATGTCGCCGATCACGTAAGTGGACATGGGCGAAGAAACGGGGTGGATGAAAACCAAGGTGTGCCGGCTGTTTCCGGACGGTGCGGAGAATAGCGATGCATCGTCGTGAGCATGTCGGCGGGGACGCAGCGGTGTTGCAGGCTTTGCGGGTTAATTGTCATAATATGTTTCTTATAATGTACTAAATACCCAATATGTACATTAATAGATCCATAATTTGGAATCATGCCCATGACTCGAATCAACGTCGACGACGATGCCACCCGCGATCAAGTGACGGCCGCCGAGTTAGGGCGAGCCCTGCGCGCGCGCCGCAAGGTCTTGAGTATCAGCGCGGCGGCTGCGGCGGAAGCGGCTCAGATTTCACGCGTGACCTGGCACCGCCTGGAGAAGGGTGCAATCACGGTCTCCTGGGGATCGGTGCTCGCTGCAACGCGAGTGCTGGGGCTGGTCGTGCGCTTCGGCGGGCATGAGACGGATTCGGAAGCCGCATCCGGCGCCTGGCTGCCCCTGAGTATCCGTCTTGACGACTACCCCCAGCTTCGCCGTCTGGCCTGGCAGGTGCGTGACGGTGCGCAAAGCGTATCGCCGCGTGAGGCGCTTGGCTTGTACGAGCGCAACTGGCGGCATCTGCAGCCCGATCTTCTTGGCGCTGAAGAGCGCAAGCTGATCGAGGCCTTGCGCGACACCTTCGGTGCGGATGGCTTGCGTGTTTGAGCGGTCGCATCACCGCTGTATTGCGCGCGTGCTTGAAGCGCTCGACGCCGAACGGCTGCGCGCACGTCGATGCTGGTTCGGCGGCGGCACCGCCATCGCCCTGCGCCATGGTGAATACCGCGAATCGGGGGACATCGATTTTCTCGTTGCCGATGCCGATGGCTACCGGCAATTGCGCCAGGAGATCGCCGGTCCCGGCAATCTCGATGCCTTGATCCGTGACGGCGCGTCGTCCATTGCGCTGGCGCGCGACGTCCGCGCGGATCAGTACGGCATCCGCACCGCGCTGGACGTGGACGGCGCGCGCATCAAGTTCGAGATCGTCAGGGAAGCGCGGATCGCACTCGATCTGCCTGGACGTAGCGATGTCGTCTGTGGCGTTGCCACGCTCACGACGACCGATCTGGCGGCGAGCAAGCTGCTCGCCAACGCTGATCGCTGGCGTGACGACAGCACCTTCTCGCGCGATGCGATCGACCTGGCGATGATGGATCTGCCGCCGCGCCGCCTGCATCCGGCGGTGGACAAGGCCGCGCATGCATACGGCGACCCCGCGGTCGACGACATGTTGCGTGCGCTGGAAAGTCTGCGGCAGCGACCCGGACACCTGCAGCGGTGCATCGGTGCCTTGTCGATGTCGATGCCCGCCGCGGCCCTGCAACAGCGGTTGCGTGCATTGCGGCGCCGACTGCAGGCATGCCGGGCTGCCTCAACGACTCGGGTGTAGCCCGGTTTCGCGTTGCGGAGCCCGGGTGGTGCGGCGGGGCCGTTCCCGGCTCGCCTTGCGGCGCACCGGGCCAGGTTTGCTGAGCGGTAGCGCCTGCGGGCGTGAATGGTCGCGAGTCGATTCGCGACCGATAAACGGTAGGAATGTGCGGGACTTACAGCTTTGACGCTGTCGTGAGCGGCTCTCATAGTACGTCCACGGTCGGTACGGGCCGGAACTCATGGACAGGAGCACATCATGTTGAACGTTTATGTCGAATACCTGAAGACCTTTTTCAAGGACGAGGAAGGCGCGAGCGCGGTCGAGTACGGCCTGATCGTCGGCCTGATCGCCGTGGTGCTGATCGCGGTGCTGATTGCCGTCGGCGGCGCCGATGACACCGCCGGTCTGCGCGGCCTGTTCAGCGAAGTCGCCACCGAAGTCAACAACGCCGGCACGCCGTAATCGCGTCTGCCGATCGTGATGCCCTTGCTGGCCGCATGGGCAGCCGTCATCTCGGTCTGGGATTTCCGCGAACGGCGGATTCCGAACTGGACCCTGGTGGCGGCTGCCCTGACCGGACTCGGTCTGCTGCTGGTGCAGGGCCACGGGGTGACCGGCGCCGGCTGGCTGGCCAGCCTCGCCGGCGCCGCGATCGGGATGCTGGTCTGGCTGCCGGGCTGGCTGCTGCGCAAGCTCGGCGCCGGAGACGTTAAGCTCGCCGGCTGTATCGGCGGTCTGCTCGGCGGGCTGGCGGCGGTTGAGGCGATGCTGATCGCGGCCGTGGCGCTGGGGGTGATGTCGGTGATCGCGAGCCTGTCGTTCGGCCCGAGCTATCGTCTGCCGGCGGCGGCGGCACTGTCGACCGGCTTCATCGTTCGCCTGTGGGCCGGGCCGTTGTGGACCGGGTAGGGCAGGGCGGGGTTTCGGGGTCAACCAGGGGTTGCGTGATGATCGCAGGACGCGGACAGGCACACAGTGAACACGGACCGCGCCGGCACCAGTCCGGGGCCGCGGTCGTCGAGTTCGCGTTCGTGTTCCCGATCCTGTTCCTGCTGGTCTACGGCGTGATCGTCTACGCCTACGTCTACGTCCTCAAGCAATCCATCGTCTACGCCGCGCAGGAAGCGGCCGAGGCCGCGGTTGCGGTCGATCCGACGATCGCCGATGCCTTCGCCCAGCGCCAGTCGGTGGTCCGGGCGACCGCGGTGTCGGCCCTGTCGTGGCTGCCGGCGTCGCAGCGCGCCCGAGTGACCGGCCCCGGTGGCGAGCGTGTCGAAGTGACCCTGTGCCCCGCCGGCACCCAGGACTGCCCGACTGACAGCGATGCCTTGCGGGTGACGCTGCGCTTTGACCTGGCCGCGCCAAACCATCTGTTCCCGGTGTTGAACCTCTATATTGTCGGCAGCGTTCCACCGCTGCCGGATACCCTGACCGCGAGCGCGGTCGTGCGCATCTGAGCCGGCGGTTCGTCTGGGGATCGGGAGAAATCTGACCATGAGCAGCACCACGCTGAAAATCGTCGCGGTGGTCGCGGTACTGCTGGCCATCGTGCTTGCCTTCGTCGGCTTTCGCATCAGCCGCGACTATGCCGAGCAGGCGCAGCAGGCCCAGCAGCAGGTCGCGCAGCAGGAGGTGAAGCAGACCCTTGCGGTCGTCGCCCTCAAGCCCCTGGCCGCGTATCGGCCGATCGCCCGCGACGCCGTCGCCCTGGTCCCAGTGTCGGTGGTCCCCGCCGATCCGTACGACAGCATCGAGGATGTGGTCAACAAGGTGCCGCTGGTCGACATCGACGCCGGTGCACCGGTGACCCAGCGCTATTTCAAGGAAGGCAATGTCCTCGCCCGGATCATTCCGCCCGGTTACCAGGCGGTTTCGGTCGAAGTCAACGACGTGATTGCGGTGGGCGGCTTCGTGCGCCCGGGCGACATCGTCGATGTGCTGCTGTACCTGCGCGGCGGCACCGGACTCGACCAGCCGCAGTCGCGGGTGCTGCTCGAAGGGGCGCGCGTGCTGGCCTACCAGGAGCGGATCATCGATCGGCCCGAGGGCGTGCAGGATGACAACAACCAGCGTTCACGCCAGCGCACGGCGGTGCTCGCCGTCGCCGAAGACCAGACCACCAAGCTGATGCTGGGGTCGAGCCTCGGTGAGTTGCGCCTGGCGCTGCACAGCCAGGCCGAGCCGCTGGCCGGCGACGTCGCCCAGGCGGCTGGCGAGGCGCAGGTCCCGGGCAGGGTTTCCGCGAAGTCACCCGACAAGGCCATCGGCCTGGCCGAGCTGGGGCGCCTGAAGCCGCCAAGCCAGGACCGGCCGCGACCGCGGGTCGAGATTCTGCGCGGCGGCGCGCGCGAAATCGTCACCACCAACTGAGAGCCACGACATGAAGCGTGTTTTCGAACGGGGTGCAATCGAGCGGACGCGGGCGTGGGTCCGCGCATGCGTGGCGGGTCTGCTGCTGATCGCGGCGATGCCGGCGAGTGCCGACCCGACCGTACTGATGGTCGAGCTGGGCACCCAGCGCCTGCATCGCGCTGCCGGCGACGTCAGCCGGGTCGCGGTCGGCGATCCGGCAATTGCCGACGTGACCGTGGTCAATCGCCGCGAGCTGCTGATCACCGGCAAGGGCCTGGGCATCACCAGCCTGCATGTCTGGACCCGCGGCGCGCCGCAGCCGAGTTCGTACCGGGTGCGCGTCGGTGCGGTGGTCGATCCGACCGTGCGTTCGCGTCCCGATCCGGAGCTGTCGCAGGCGACCATCGATCAGGGCCGCAGCGTGTCCGGCAAGCTGCCGAATCTGCTGGCCCACCGCCGCGCCGCGCAGGCCGGAACGCTCGCCGAAGCCGGCACCGTGACCGACAGCAGCGGGGTTGAACTCGAAACCCAGGTGATGACCACGGTCAAGATCGCCGAGGTCGGGCGCAGCACGCTGCGCCGCTACGGCCTGCATGCGTCGAAGGCCTCGGGTGGCGATTCCGGCGGCCTGTTCGCGCCGGGCAGCCTGTCCGGGGTCGAGCAGAATTCGGGCGAGACCGCAGGCATCGAGTTCCTGCAGGGCCTGCCGATCCAGAATGCGTTCAACCTGGTGCTGGCCGATCCGGGCCGCGGCCTGCTCGGCATCATCAGCCTGCTCGAAGGCAAGGGTCTGGTGCGGGTGCTCGCGGAGCCGAGCCTGCTGGCGATGAGCGGCCAGACCGCGACCTACCTCGCCGGCGGCGAATTCCCGGTGCCGGTGAGCCAGGGCGGCGCCACGGCCGGCGGCATCTCGATCCAGTACAAGGAATTCGGCGTGCGCCTGGCGATCTCGCCGACGGTGCTCGCGCGCAATCGCATCGCGATGAAGGTCGCGCCCGAAGTCAGCGATCTCGATTTCTCGGCCGGCATCCAGATCGGTGGCGTTGCGGTCCCGGCGCTGTCGGTGCGGCGCACCGAGACCACGATCGAACTCGGCGACGGCGAGACTTTCGTGATCTCCGGTCTGGTCAGCAGCAATCTGGCCGACAACGTCAACAAGGTGCCGTGGCTCGGGGACATCCCGATTCTCGGCGCGTTCTTCAAGTCAAACGACATGCAGCGCCAGGACCGCGAGCTGATCATGGTGGTCACGCCGCAGCTGGTGCGACCGCTGGCCAGGGGCGCGACCCTGCCCAAGCTGCCCGGCGCCGAGTACGACCGCTATGCGCCGTCGGCGGCGCAGACGATCTTCCTCGAACGCGGGGACTTCGACAGCGGCTTTTCACGCTGAGCGTCGGCCTGCGCGACGACCGGAAGCCGCCATGTCGATCCCCGGTCGCCGCCCGCAGGCCATAGAATCCGCCCGAGTCGAACATCGGACGAACGCATCATGAAAACCCAGGCCGTCGTCGTCGCAGACGATCCCGTATACCTGAGCTGGCTCGAGAACGCGGCCGGACAAGGGGTGGAGTTTTCGCTGGTGCGGCCGCTCGACGCCGAGGACCTGATCGAGCGGGTGCAGATCATGGGCCGCGTCGACGTCGCGTTCTTCCAGTTCGAGGCCGGAACCCTTGATGCCCGCATCAGCATGATGGAGCGTCTGGCCGAGCGCATGCCGGATCTGCCGGTCGCCGGTCTCGGTGCCGACAGCAATCCGGACATCGTGCTCGCGGCGATGCGCGCCGGTGCGCGCGATTTTCTGGTGTTGCGCCGCGACGAGGGCGATGTCGCGGCGCTGATGTCCAAGCTGCTGCGGCGGTCCACGCCCGCCGCGCGCGCCGCGCAGAAGCAGGGTCAGCTGTTCGGCGTGTTCGCCGCGCATCCGACCGATGCGATAGCCTTCGTCGCCGAGCATCTGGCCCTGTCCGCGGTCGACATGCTCCCGCACAGCGAGCCGGTGCTGCTGATCGACATGGCCACACCGTCCGGCGCGGCCGCGATCTTCCTGAACATCAACCAGTCGTACAGCGTGCTGGACGCGATCAACGACGTCTATCGCTGCGACCAGACCCTGATCGACACCGCCTTCGCCAAGCACGCGAGCGGCCTGTACCTGCTGAGCCTGCCCGAGGACATGGTCGGCCGGCCGCAGGCCAACTTCGAGGAGTTCATCAAGCTGCTGCAGGTCGTTCGCGGCCTGTTCGCCTGCGTGGTCGTGTGTTTCGACGGCCACCTGCCGCTGGAGACCATCGCCGGCATCGTCACCCAGGCAGATCGCTCGGTGCTGCTGACCGACCAGTCGATCATGAAGTCGCGCCACAGCAAGTATCTGCTGCGTGCGCTGCGTCTCGAGGATTGCCCGCTCGACCGGACCGCGCTGGTGGTCGACAACTACCGCCGTCGCATCGGTCTCGAACCGGAGAACCTCGCCGAGATTCTCGATCTGCCGATGCTCGGCACGCTGTCGGCCAGCAATGGCAATGCGCGCATCCAGGCGATGAACGCCGGGGAATCGATGTTCACGATCGCGCCCAAGGATCCGTTCGCCGTCGACGTGCGCCGGTTGTCGGCGACCCTGCTCGGCGGCGGCGCGCGGATGGAACCTGCCCAGTCCGGCCTGCTCGGCCGGCTGTTCGGGTAATCAAGGATCTGCCGTGAACGCGCCGACCCCCGCGACCGACCCGCAGATCACGCGATTCCGGCTGTCTGATCAGTACCAGCAGCTCAAGAACAGCTTCCATCGTCACCTGATCCAGCAGATCGAGGAGCGCGATCTCGATATCGACCGCTGGGATGCGGTCAAGATCGACCGTTTCGTCACCGAGCAGATGCGCCGCTATGTGGTCGAGCAGCGCCTGCCGGTCAACCAGCGCGAGTCCGAGGCTTTGGCGCGCGACGCGCGCGACGAGCTGATGGGTTTCGGCCCGATCCAGGGCCTGATCGACGACGACAGCGTCAACGACATCGTCGTCAATGGTCCGGCCACGGTGTTCATCGAGCGCGAGGGGCGCCTGTACACGGCGCCGGTGCGCTTCTTCAACGATGCCCACGTGATCCGCGTGATCCAGCGCATCCTCGCGCCGATCGGTCGTCGCGTCGACGAGTCGACGCCGATGGTCGACGCGCGTCTGCCCGACGGCTCGCGGGTCAATGCGATCATCCCGCCGATCGCGCTCGACGGCCCGTGCCTGTCGATCCGCAAGTTCCGCAAGCAGCCGCTGTCCGCCGACGACCTGCTGCGCTACGGCACGCTCAGCGAGGCCGAACTGCATTATCTGAAGGAGCGCGTCGAGAAGCGCACCAACCTGATCGTCGTCGGCGGCACCGGCTCGGGCAAGACCACCTTCCTGAACCTGCTGTCGCAGTGGATTCCGCCGGACGAGCGCATCATCACCGTCGAGGACGCCGCCGAGCTGCGGCTCAACCACGGCCACGTCGTGCGTCTGGAAACGCGTCCGCCGAACCTCGAGGGCGAGCGCGCGGTCAGTGCCCGCGATCTGGTGCGCAATGCGCTGCGCATGCGCCCGGACCGGATCATCGTCGGCGAGGTCCGCGGCGACGAGGTGCTCGACATGCTGCAGGCGATGAACACCGGCCATGACGGCTCGATGACGACGATCCACGCGAACTCGACCCGCGATGCCGTGCATCGCCTCGAACTGCTGGCCGGCTTCGCCGGCTATACCGGCAGCGAGGTCACCTTCCGCGGACAGGTCGCCTCGGCGATCCAGCTGCTGGTCCACGTCAGTCGCCTCAAGGGCGGCGAACGCCGGGTGATGTCGGTGACCGAGGTGCTCGGTCTGCGCGGGCACGAGCTGCTGACCCGGGAGCTGTTCCGCTACGACGTCGAGCGCGGCCAGCACGTCGACTGCCGGGAGGTGCCCTGATGGGCTTGGCCATCGTCTTCGTGCTTGCGCTGCTGCTCGCGGGTGGCGCGATCTGGCTGTTCGTGCGCGCCGGCAAGCGCGAGCGCGAAGAGGAAGTCCTGCTGCGGCTGCGGGCGATGGGCGGCGACGAGGCGGCCCTTGTGGTGCCTGCGGACAATGCGCAGCTGCGCAACCCGCTGCTGCGCTGGGCCTGCCATCTGGTCTGGCGCACCGGGGCCGAGCTGTCGGCCGATACCGTCGGCCGCATCCTGCTGGTGATCGTCGGCCTCGCCGTGGTCGCGGTTGTCGTGCTCGGCTGGTTTGGCGGACTGTCGGCGACCGCGATGCTGCTGGCCTTCGGCTGGGCCTGGCTCAATCGCCAGGGTGCGCTGCGACGCGCACGGATCGTCGAGCAGCTGCCGCCGTTCATCGAGAGCGTGATCCGCGTGCTCGGCGCCGGCAACACGCTCGACGAGTCGCTGGCGGCGTCGGCGCGCGAGAGCACCGATCCGATCCGTCCGTTGTTCCTGTCGATCAGTCGCCAGGTGCGTCTGGGTGCGCCGATCGAGTCGGTGCTGATGGAAACCGCGGAGATTCACGGCCTGCGCGACCTCAAGGTGCTGGCGCTGGCAGCGGCGATCAACCGCAAGTACGGCGGCAGCCTGCGCAATCTGCTGCGCAGCCTGATCCAGGCGGTGCGCGCGCGTGACAGCGCCGCCCGCGAACTGCGGGCACTGACCGCGGAAACACGTTTCTCGGCTTTCGTGCTGTCGGTGATCCCGGTCGGCCTGATGGTCTACATCTTCGCGCAGAACCCCGATTACTACCGGACGATGTGGCTCGACGGCGTCGGCCGCTGGCTGCTGGTCGGATCGGTGGTCCTGCAGGTCATGGGCGTGCTGGTGATCTACCGGATGATGCGCTCGACCGGAGAGCCGGCGTGAGACGGAGCCTGCGCGCATGAGTCCGACCCTGTTCGCCGGTCTGGTCGCCGGCACCATCCTGCTGGCGACGATCGGCGTGTGCCTGGTCGCGATCCTGGTCGTGCGCAGCCGCGGCGAGAGCCATCTGCGCCGGCGTCTGGCGCCGGAGGCCAGCGGCGTCGGCGACGACCTCGATGATCGCGGGCAGCGGCCGCTGGTGGCGTCGATGGTGCGCGGCGGCAAGGCGATCGAGGGCATGGTCGATCCCGAGGGCGAGAGCGGCCGGCTGCTGATGCAGGCGGGCTGGCGCGGTGTCGAGCAGCGCGTGCTCTGGTACGCGTTCCAGGGCGTGCTGCCGATCCTGCTCGCCGCGCTGCTGGTCGGTTTCTGGATGTTCGCCGAGGTCGAGAGCAAGTTGCTGGTCACGGTGCTGCTCGGTTTCGCCGCCGCGGCCATGTCGTTCCTGCTGCCGCGCTGGGTGCTGCGCGGCGCGGCGGCCTCGCGCCAGCGGCGGATCAAGAGCGAGGTGCCGCTGCTGATCCATCTGCTGACCCTGTTGTTCGAGGCCGGACTGTCGATCCGCCAGGCGCTGGCCAGTCTGGTGCGCGAAGGCGGCGGGGTGCTGCCCGAGATCGGGCGCGAACTCGACCTGATGCTGCGCCAGATCGAGGCCGGTGCCGAAACCGGCGATGCGCTGAAGAATCTCGGCGAGATCCTTGCCGTCGACGACCTCAGCACCATCTTCGGTGTGCTGCGCCAGGTGGATCGCTACGGCGGCGAGATTCGCGAGCCGCTGCTCGAGGCCCTCGAGGTCATCGAGGAGCGGCGGTCGCTGGAGCTGCGCGAGAAGGTCAATCTGCTGTCCGGGCGCATGACCGTGGTCATGGTGCTGTTCTTCTTCCCGGCGCTGATGGTGTTCGTCGCCGGTCCGGCGTTCCTCGCGCTGATCCGCGCGCTGGGTGACGTCAATGGCTAGGAGCAGCCCTGGCCGATGGCGGCGCATGATCGCGGCCGGGCTCGCGCTGAGCCTCGCCGGGTGCGCGATGCCGCAGCGTGTCGACGCCCCGGTCGGTGCGCCGCGCGATCGCGATGCGCTGAATGTCGATCGCGAGGTCTACGCCGACCTGATCCGCTCGATGCTCGATCAGGACCAGTATTACGCCGCACTCGCGCATGTGCAGCAGCGCCGCGCGGCCGGCGGCGGCGATCTCGATACGCTGAACTATCTCGAAGCCGAGGCACGACGCGGTCTTGGCCAGATTGCCACGGCCGACAGGCTGTATCAGGGTCTGGTGCGCTCGCGCCTCGCCGGGCAGGCCTATCACGGCCTCGGCCTGCTGCACGGACGCACCGATCCGCCGCGCGCGATCGGCTTTCTGCGCGAAGCCGCGCGCCTGCGGCCGACCGATGCGAATGTCCGCAACGATCTGGGCTATGCCCTGCTGATCGCCCGGCATTACGGCGACGCCTTGCACGAGCTGGCGACGGCGGTCGAGCTGGCACCGGACTCGGACAAGGCGCGCAACAACCTGTTGCTGCTGATGATGGTGCAAGGCAACGAGACCGCGGTTGGCCGCATCACCCGCGAGGCGGCGGTTTCGCCGGAAACGATTACCCGTCTGCGCCAGCAGGCGCGCGCTTTGAGCAGGACGTCGACGACGTCAGGAGGTCGAGGATGAAACTCAAGTTTGCAGGGCCGACGATGGCGGTGGCCATGGTCATGTGCGCGATGCAGGTCGCGGTTGCAGCGGAGCCGCAGACCGCGCCGGTCGGCACCGATACCCGCGCCTGGCTGCAACTGCAGGCCAGCGGCAACGCCTCGAAGGGCGAGCTGCGGCCGATGCCGGGCGAGGTCGCCGACAAGGTTTACGATCGCTATCTGCAAAGTTTCGATAACCAGATTCCGGACGAGTTCGAGCGCGAGACCTTCGTGTCCGGAGGCAGCGGTTCCTGAGCCAGCGGATGGCGCGCACGCGTAGCCGCCAGGCCGGGGCGGTTGCGGTCTTTGCGGCGATCGCTGCCGGCGCGGGCCTGGCTGCGTTGGCGCTGGCGATCGATGTCGGCCGGCTGTACGCGGCGCAGCGCGATCTGCAGCGCGTGGCCAATCTCGCGGCGCTCGATGCCGCGCGCGTCACCGGCGGCTGCTTCGGCGAGCCCGAGGATCCGGCCGGCGCCGCACTCGACGAGGCGGCGGCGAGCATTGCCCGCAACACCGGACGCGGCGACGTCCGCCCGCTGACGGTCGAGATCGGGCGCGAAAGCCTGGCCGCCGACGGTCGCCGTTACTTCGATCCCGGTTTCGCCCGAACCAGTCACGCGGTCCGCGTGATCGTCTCGCGCGATGCGCCGATGCGCCTGCTGCCGCTGGCGCCGGCGGCCGGCACCCTGACCGCGGTCGCGTCGGCACGTTCGCGGCCCTACGCCAGCGTGCGGGTCGGCAGCCGTTTGCTCGAGCTTGATCCGCCGGTACTCGATCGCCTGTTTGGCGCGCTGTTCGGCGCGCCCGGTCTGAGCATTTCCGCGCTGGGCTATGCCAGCCTGCTCGAGGCCAATGTCCCGCTCAGCGACATTCTCGATTCGCTCGACCCTGGCCGTGATGACGAGATCAGCACACAGCCAGTTCCGGTTGCCGGGATCCTTCGCCGTCTGGTCGATTCGCTCGGGCGCAGCGGAAACGCAATCGCCGCCGCCGCCGTCGCGCAGATCGAGGCGCTGGTCGATGCGACGTCGCTGATCCTGCCGGAAGCCATCGTTGCCGTTGAGTACGAAGTCGCGCGTATTCTCGGTGACGCATTGATCAATGTCGGCGATCTGACGCTTGTCCTGGCGCAGGCGACGTCCGATCTGGCGCTGATCGAACTGCTCTATCGGCTGCCGCCCCCGCTCGGCGACAGCTCGGCGCTGATCCGGATCATCGAGCCGGGGCGGCCCGCCCTGCTGACAACGCGCAGGGTCCCCGGCGAGCCGGACGATCCCGACTTCGCGACTAACGCGCAAGCCTTGCTGATGACCGACCTCGGCGTCAGCCTGCCGCCGCTCGGCGTGAACGTGGCGCTGCCGCTGTGGGTCCAGGTGGCGCAGGCGACCGCGGAGGTCGTCGATATCCGCTGCGCGCGCAGCGGTCAGCCGCAGGATATCGTCACCGTCGAGGCGCGCAGCAGCATCAGCCGCATCGGCATCGGCGAGTTCGTCGATCCGACCGCACCGACGCCGGTGATGCAGCCGGCGACCCTGCTCGATACCCAGGTCGCCGGCAGCCTGCTCGGCCTGCCGCTGCCGGTGCGGGTGCGCGTCATCGCCGGCGCCAGCATCGATCTGCCCAGCGACCGGCGCGAGCTCGTGTTCACGAGCCCGTTCCCGGCCACGCCGGAGCCGATCGGCGGCCCGGATGCGGCGCTGCTGCGCGAGGCCTTGCAGGCGCTGCCGTCGCAGCTCGATCTCGAGGTCGAGCTGACCCTGCTCGGCAGCCAGGCCGGCGTCGTCGGCGATCGGGTCAACGCAACGCTCGAGAGCGCACGCGCGCAGATCGAGCAGACCCTGCGCAGCCGCATTGCCACTACACTGCTGGCAGCGGCAGATCCGCTGCTGGCGCGGGCCCTGCGTGACACCGGCCTGACCCTGGGCGGCGCCGAAGTCAGCGTCGTCGATCTGGTGGCTGAAGAACCTCATCTGTTCACGCGGTAACCGGGGGGCTCGATCTTTCATGGACCGGCAGCGATGGCTGATCGCACTGTCGGGCGCCAGCATGCTCGTGCTGCTGGCGCTGGGGGGCTGGTGCCTGCTGCACGCGCACCGCTTGCAGACGCGGCTCGATCATGTCCATGTCGGCGAGCAGACGCGGCGCGTGCTCGAACCGGCCCTGCTGGGCAGCGAGAGTGAGCGACGCCTGCGACCGCTGGTCGATGCCCTGCTGCAACGACCCGACCTCGGGTTGTACGCGCTCGCGGTCTACGACGCCGAAGGGGTCCAGCTCGCCCGTGCCGGCGTGCTCGAGGGTCTGCGCCTGCCTCGGGTCCCGGCGGCGACCCAGGCGCGGGCGCGCCGCGCCGGGTATGCGCTGATCGGCAGCGTCGGCCGTCACAGGCTGTTCGCCGCCGACCAGCGCCTGATCGGCACCGTCGAGTACAGCCTCGATCCGGGCGATGTCGACGGGGTGCGCGTCGAGGCGGTCGCCGCCTTGCGCCTTGCCGGCTGGATCGCGCTCGGCCTCGTCGCGCCGGTCGGCCTGATGTTTGCGTTGGCGGTACGCCGGCGGCGACGTACGCCGCCGCCGTGGGCGGGCCGTGCCGATCCGAACCGGCGCGGTGAGACGACTTCGTGGGGCGCAGCCGATCCGGGCGAGTTCCGCGACCGCGCCGGCGAGGTCATGGATGCGCTCGGCTACGGCCTGGTCGTGACCGACCGCGACGGTCGCGTGCGCTTCGTCAATGCGAGCGCGGAGCGACTGACCGGCTGGAGCGGCGCGGATGCCGCGGGACGCATGCACTACTCCGTGGTCCATCTGAGCGGCGCCGGCGGCGAGGACGCGACCGCCGCGCTGATGGAACGCGCGCTCGGGCAGGGACGCCCGCAGTCGGTGAGCGGTGCGGTGCTGCGCCAGCGTCACGGCAGCTGCACGCCGGTCGAGGTGATCGCGTATCCGCTGCGCAGCCGCCAGGGAGGGCTCGACGGCGTGACCCTGCTGTTCCGCGACCAGACGCCGTACCGGCGTGAGCTCGATTCGCTGCGCCGCGAAGTGCGTCTGTCGCAGGCGGTGGTCGATCATCTCGACGAAGGCCTGCTGACCACCGATGTGGCCGGTGTCGTGCGCAGCGCCAATGCGCGCGCCGAGCGGATGTTCGGCTACTTGCGCGACGAACTGGTCGGCTTCACCGTCGCCAAGCTGATGCCGGTGCCGTTCCTGAACCTGCCGACGATCCGGATCACGGACTACGTGAGCGGCCGCGGCAACGGCAAACTGCCCAAGGTCGTCGGCTGGCGCAAGGACGCGACCACGTTTCCGGTCGAGCTGTGGGTGCAGCCGATGCGCGTGGAAGGTTCGGAAGGCCTGGTCGTGATCGTGCGCGACATCAGCGAACGCCTGCGCGGCGAGAACCTCGCGACGCGCCTCGGTCGGCTGCTCGATGCTGCCAACGAGGAGATCTACATCTTCGATGCGCAGACCCTGCGCTTCCTCGAGGTCAACCGCGGCGCACGGCGCAACCTCGGCTACGGCGCCGAGGCGCTGGCGCGGATGACGCCGCTCGACATCAGCGAGGAGCTGGCCGACGACAGCCTGCGCAACTTCCTGTCACGCCTGCACAGCGGCGAGCGCGATCACCTGGTCTACCGCTGCCGTCATCGCCGCGAGGACGGTAGCAGCTATCCGGTCGAGGTTCGGCTGAACTACTCGCGCGAGGAGGAGCCGCCGGTGTTCATGGCGATCGCCACCGATATCAGCGAGCGGCTCGAAGCCGAGGAGAAGCTCAACCAGCTCGCGCATTTCGACGCGCTCACCGGCCTGCCGAACCGGGTGATGCTGTACGACCGTCTGCAGCAGGCCCTGCTCGCGGCGCAGCGCGGTGCGCGCATGCTCGGCGTGTTCTTTCTCGATCTCGACCGCTTCAAGGCGATCAACGACGAGCACGGCCACGAGGTCGGCGACCAGGTGCTATGCGCGGTTGCCGACCGGCTGCGTTCGGTCATGCGGCCGAGCGATACGATCGCACGCCTGTCGGGCGACGAGTTCGTCGTGCTCACGCCCGGACTGCGCAGCGCCGAGGACGCGGAGTTCCTCGCGCAGAAGGTGCTGGAACGTTTCGCGCAACCGCTCGATCTGCCGGGCCTGTCCATCAACTGCCGCCCGAGCATCGGCATCACCCTCTATCCGCTCGACGAGTCCGACGCCGACGGACTGCTGCGGCATGCCGATCATGCGATGTACCAGGCCAAGCAGGCGGGGCGCGGCTGCTTCCGCCTGTACACCCTGCACATCGATCCGCAGCGCCTGCGCCAGCTCGAACTCGAACGCGGGCTGCACGCCGCCGTCGCGCTCAACCAGTTCCAGTTGCAGCTGCTGCCGGTGCTCGATGGCGAGGGCGCTGCCCGCGCACTGCTCGGGCGCATGCGCTGGCAGCACCCGCACTACGGCTGGATCGAGCAGACCGAGATCCTGCAGGCGGCGGGCCGTGCCGGTCTGGTCGCCGACATCGAGCTGTGGATGATCTGCGAGGCCTGCGAGCGTCTGCGCGAGGTGGCGGCCGCGGGCCTGCCGCTGCTGCCGCAGGTGCTGCCGCTATCGGGTTGGCAACTGCGCGACCGCGAGTTCCTGGGCCACCTGTCGGGCCTGTTGCAGCGCTATGCCGTCCCGGCCTCGGCCCTGGTGCTGGCGCTGACGCCGGACGGTCACGTTGAGGCGGAGGACCGCCATGCCGGTCTCGACGAGCTGATCGCCGGCGGGCTGCGTTTCGGTCTGCGCGACTTCAACCGCATGCCCGCCACGCTGACCCTGCCGCTGGCCTGCGTACTCGTCGGAGAACCGCTGACCGACCAGGTGTCGACGATGCGCGACATCCGCGAGGCGGCGGGTGGCGAGGTCCTGGTGGTGGCCAGCGGAGTAGAAGACCAAGCCGTGCTCGGGCGCTGCCGCGAGGCCGGTATCGACGGCTTCGCCGGCTCGGCCGTCATGCCGGCCTTGGCGGGTGAAGTGCTCGGCGACTGGCTGCGGCAGGCGCGCGTGGCGCCGCCGCGCTGAGGGGAGCGACAGCCGGGGGCGGGGTCAGTCGCGCGTCAGGCACACCGCGAGCACGTCGCAGCGGGCGCGCTGGACGACGTCTTCCTCGGTATGGCTGAACAGCGCGGACAGGCCGTGACGCGGGTGATGACCGACGATGATCAGGTCGGCGCCGAGTTCCTTGGCCGCGCGATGGATCTCGGCAGCCACACCGCCACTGGCCACACGCAGCTGTGCGGACTCGAGGCCGAGCCGCACACTCAGCTCGTGCAGGCGTGTGCGCGCCTGCTCCTGCAGTTGCGCGGCCAGGTCCGGCGGTGCCGCCATCAAGGCCTCGCCGGTTTCCAGCGGGATGTACTCGACGACGTGAACGATCGAGAGCCGGGCACCGAACTGGGCGGCGAGGGCCTTGGCGCGTTGTGCAACGCCCTCTCCGTGTTCGTCGATCGCGATCGCAGCGAGCAGGTGCTGGTAGGTCATGCGCGGCTCCGGGTTCGGTGGGTCCGTCCGTCGGTTGGCAGTGTTGCGGATTTCGGCCGTGCTCGCCAGTCGGGGTTTTCAGCGCGTCTGCAGCAGGCCGGCAAGCCGTGCGAAGTCGCGCGCGTGCAGGGTTTCGGCGCGGGCTTTCGGGTCGATGCCGGCACGCTCGATCGTCGTGGCGTCGGCCAGTCCCTTGAGCGTGTTCGCCAGCGTCTTGCGGCGCTGGGCGAAGGCCTGGGTGACGACGCGGTCGAAGACCGCCAGATCCGCGATCGCGAAGTCCGGCGTGCGCGGGACCAGGCGCACGATGGCCGAGTCCACTTTCGGCGCCGGACGGAACGCGCCGGGGCCGACATCGAACAGGTGGCTGACGGCGCAGCGCGCCGCGAGCGCCACGGTCAGGCGGCCGTAGGCGCCGTCGCCCGGTGCGGCGCACATGCGGTCCACGACTTCCTTCTGCAGCATGAAGTGCATGTCGCGCACAGCGTCGGCCTGGCCGAGCAGGTGGAACAGCAGCGGCGTCGAGATGTTGTACGGCAGGTTGCCGACGACGCGCAGCGGCGAGTCAGCGGATGCGAACGCCCGGAAGTCCACGCGCAGCGCGTCGGCCTGGACGACGCGCAGGCCGGGCAGCCCGGCGCAGGCCGTCTGCAGGTGCGGGATGACCTCGCGGTCGATCTCGATCACGGTCAGCGCGCCGCTGCGTTCGAGCAGCGGCCGCGTCAGCGCACCGAGCCCCGGGCCGATCTCGACGAGCGCTTGTCCCGGTCGTGGATCGATGCTGCGCAGGATGCGGTCGATGACCTGCGGATCGTGCAGGAAGTTCTGGCCGAAACGCTTCTTCGCGGCGTGCGGGGGCCGGGTCGACATGACGGTCAGCGCCCGTGCGCCAGGTCCGCGGCGAGCGCGAGCGCCGCACGCAGGCTGCCGGGATCGGCGCGACCGCTGCCGGCGAGGTCGAGCGCGGTGCCGTGATCGACCGAGGTGCGCACGATCGGCAGGCCCAGTGTCACGTTCACGGCCTGGCCGAACCCGGCGTGCTTGAGCACCGGCAGACCCTGGTCGTGGTACATCGCCAGCACCGCGTCGGCTTCGCCGAGCAGCGCCGGCGTGAACAGCGTGTCGGCCGGCAGGGGACCCGTCAGTCGCAGGCCTTCGCCGCGCAGGCGGTCGAGCACCGGCGCGATCACGTCGATCTCTTCGCGTCCCAGATGGCCGGATTCGCCGGCATGCGGGTTGAGCCCGCAGACCAGCACCCGCGGCGCCTCGATGCCGAAGCGGCGACGCAGGTCGGCGACCAGCGTGCGCAGCACCGTATCCAGCCGCGGCGCGGTGATCGCGTCGGCGACGGCGCGCAGCGGCAGGTGCGTGGTCGCCAGTGCGACGCGCAGCGGCGGAGTCGTCGGCGCCACCAGCATCATCACCGGTGCGCCGGTTCCGCAGCGCTCGGCCAGATACTCGGTGTGGCCGGAGAAACGCCCGGCGGCGGCGACGTCGGACTCGTTGATCACGCTCTTCTGCACCGGTCCGGTCACCAGCGCGTCGGCGTCGCCGCAGAGGCACAGGTCGACCGCACGGTCGAGGGTTTCGAGCACGTAGGCGGCGTTGGCGGGGTTCAGGCGGCCCGCCTGCGCCGCAGCGCGCAACGGCACCGGCAGTACCTCGATCGAGCCGGCCGGCGTCGCCTGCCGCGGCGCGGAGGGGTCGAAGTCGCGCAGCGCCAGCGTCACGCCGAGCTGGTCGGCCCGGGCGCGCAGCAGGGCGGCGTCGCAGACGGCGACGAGTTGCGCCGGAACCGGTGCCGACTGCGCGAGCAGGCAGGTCAGGTCCGGGCCGATGCCGGCCGGCTCGCCCGGCGTGATCAGGATGCGCGGCAGCATGCGCGCGCCGCCGCGGCCCGGGCCCGGCTCAGGTGCTGCGGGCGGCCTCGGCATCGTCCGGCAGGCGGTACTCGATGTAGGCCTCGCTGCGCAGGCGCCGAAGCCAGATCTCGTATTCCTCCGCCGACTTGCGGCTGCCGATCGCGTTGCGCGCGCGGGCACGACGCGTTTCCTCGGTGGTGTCGCGCGTGCGCCGTTCAAGCACGCCGGCCACGTGCCAGCCGAACTGCGTGCGGAACGGCGGCGACAGCTCGCCCGGCTGCAACTGGTCGATGCGCACCTGGAACTCCGGCGCGAAGACGCCCGGCGGCTGGAAGCCGAGGTCGCCGCCGCTGTTCTTGGAGCCCGGGTCGTCCGAGTACTCCTTGGCCAGCTTGGCGAAATCCTCGCCGGCCTCGAGCCGGTTGTAGATGTCGCGGGCCAGCAGCCGCGCCTGCTCGTCGTCGCGCACGGCGTTGGTCTGGATCAGCACGTGACGCGCGCGGGTCTCGTCGACGGTCTTGCGCTCCGGGCCGCCGCGGATGTCGGCGAGCTGCACGATGTGAAAGCCGCCGGACGCCTCAATCACGTCGCTGGTCTCGCCGGGTGCGAGGTCGGCGGCGGTCAGCGCGAACAGCTGCGGCAGGGCGTCGGCGCGGCGCCATTCGAGATCGCCGCCCTGCAGGGCCTGCTGGCCGTCCGAGTGCGCAATCGCGATCTCGGCAAAGGCCTCGCCGCCACGGATGCGCTGCAGCAGACCTTCCGCCTTCTTGCGCGCCGCATCGCGCACGTCCGCGCTGGCGCCTTCCGGCACCGCGACGAGGATGTGCGACAGCCGGTACTCGACGTCGGGATCGGGGCCCTGCGTCGCCAGCAGCATGTTGACGTCCTGGTCGGTGACGACGACGCGCGAGTCGACCTCACGGGCGCGCACGCGCTGGATCATCACTTCCTGCCGGATCTGCTCGCGCAGCAGCAGGTAGTCCATGCCGTCGGCCCGCACCGCCTCCGCGAACTGGGCGAGCGTCATGTCGTTCTGGCGGGCGAGGTTGGTCAGCACCTCGTTGAGCTCGCGGTCGTCCACGCGGATGCCGGCGGACTCGGCGCGCTGGGTCTGGATGCGCGTGAGGATCAGGCGCTCGAGCACCTGCGCGCGCAGCACGTCGGTGTCCGGCGCCGCGATGCCGCGCGTCTGGATCTGGCGGCCGGCTTCGCGCATCGCGGCGTTGAGCTCGCTCTGCAGGATCACGCCGTCATTGACGACCACGAGAATGCGGTCGATCGGCGTGGCCGCCTGTGCAGGCGCCAGCGCCGCGGTCATCGCGATCAGCAGCGGCGCGGCGAGACGGCGCAGGAACAGGGCAGAAGCAGGATTGGAAGTCATGGACGAACAGCGATCTGGAGGTGCGAAAGGGCAATTATCAACCATTGCGGGTCGGCCGCGGGCGGCGCGCCCGGAGCGTCATTCGACAACGCCTGCCGGGAACAGGTTCGAGACGCCGGAACCCAGGCGCGCCAGGCCCTTGAGTTCGAGCTGCAGGTAGACGCCGGTGTTGAAGCGCCCCTGGGTGTCGGCGACATAGCGCCGGTAGGACGTGGCCACGGCCCAGCAGCAGGTCTCGTAGCGCACGCCGGCGAGCGCGTCGAGCGAGTTGTCGTCGCGCACCGAGTAGCGCCAGCGTCCGAGCAGGCTGAAACCGGCCGCGAGCGGGGTCGACAGCAGCAGGTCGGTCTGTTCGAGCAGGTCTTCGCGGAAGCGGTAGGCCACTTCCAGGTAGCGGCGCTCGGTGCGGAAGCGCACTGCGGCGCTGGTGCGCGTGAAATCGGCGCTCTCCGGCGACCACTGCGTGTCGAGGCGCAGGGTCCAGTTGTCGAGCAGGCGGTAGTCGACGATGCCGATGAAGTCGGTCGCGCCGCGGTCCGGCGCCGGCTCGTCGGGCAGGCGCACGCGCGGGGTCTGGAAGCGGAACAGCTGGCCGAAGCTGGCGCTGGCGCGCACGACGCCGCTGTCCGGATCGAGCTGGCGGACCGTCACCGCGCCGGCGAACTGGTTGGCGTCGGAGATGCGGTCCTCGCCGGAGAAGCGGTTGCGGGCGAACAGCTGGGTCAGGTCGAAGTCGGGTTCGCCGCTGTCGAACACCGGCACGTCGTCCTGGTTCTCGTAAGGGATGTAGAGATAGAACAGGCGCGGCTCCAGCGTCTGCAACGCGCCGGAGCGGGTCACGCGCTCGAAGCGCAGGCCGTACTCGGCGCTGAACTGCGGCAGTGCGCGGTCCACCTGCTGGTTGCGTCCCGGCTCGGTACCGGTCAGCTCGTAGGTGGTGTAGCGGAAGTCGAGCTGCGACTTCACGAACCAGGCGACACGGTCCTTCTCCATGCGCAGGTACGGGTGCAGGTCGAAGCGCTGGCCCTCGATCGAGTCGCTGCGCACGAAGTTGACGTACTCCGCGCTGCCGCCCAGCCGCGTGTCCAGGATCGCATTGCGGGTGATCGCGTCGATGCGCAGCTGCGGCAGGCGCCGGTACGGGTCGTCGACCGGTTCGAGGTTGCTGGCGATCGTCTGGTAGTCCTGGAACAGCGCCTGCACGGTGTAGGACGCCGGCGCGTTGTAGGTGAAGCGCGCGCTGCGTTCCAGGTGCGTGATCGAGGACAGGTCGATGCTGCCGCCCAGGTCCTCGAAGTAGGCCGGATCGCTGACGTCGGCATAGCGGATGTCGACGCCGAGCTGCCGCGTCAGCAGGCCGCGGTGTTCGAGTTCGGTGTAGGCGCGCGTCTCGTCGTCGAGTTCGCGGTCCTCCAGCACCTCGTAGCCGACGCGACCCTCGGAGCGGCGCAGCAGGTAGCGGCCGTCGGCGTCGAGCTGCAGGCCGCGTTCGGACATGTAGCGCGGCGTCAGCGTCGCGTCGTAGTTCGGCGCCAGGTTGAAGTAGACCGGCTGGCGCACGTCGAAACCGGTCTTGCTCGATTCGCCGAACGTCGGGAACAGCAGGCCGGTGCGGCGCCGGTCGTCGATAGGGAACTGGAACCACGGTGCATACAGGATCGGCACGCCGAAGAAGCGCAGGCGCGCATTGCGTGCGGTGCCGAGGCCTTCGTCGTGATCGAGCCTGATCGAACCCGCCTCCAGGTACCAGGCGTCGGACTGCGGGGCACAGGTCGTGTAGCGCGCGGCATCGAGCCGGGCCGTGCCCTCGGCGTCCAGCTCGATGCGTCCGGACTCGCCGCGCGCGGCGCGCTCGGGCAGGACGAAGGAGGCGCCGTCGAAGCGCCCGGTCTCGGCGTCGAGGTCGAAGTCCGCGGACTGCGAGCGGATCGTCAGGTCGCCGTTGCGGAACACCGACGGCGCACCGACCTCGACCCGGCGTTCGCGCTCGTCGTAGGACAGCTTCTCCGTGGTGAACTCGCGGTCGCCGAAGCGCAGGCGCACCGAGCCTTCGAGTTCGGAGCGGCCGTCGACGTCGAGATCGACGCGATCAGCGTCGAGCAGCAGCCGCGGGTCGTCCGAGGGCTCGATCTGCGGAATCGTCTCGTCGAGCTGCACGCAGGCGGCCTCGACGGCGTACGCGCCGGGGCATGCGAGCAGACTGGTCGCCAGCAGCGGCAGGGCGGTTCGGACGGACAAGGTCGGTGGGTGGGCTTGTCGGCCGGCCAGTATATTCGCTCCCGGCCGCCGTCCCGGGGATCGAGGGTCATCCCGGCGGCACGCCGGTGTAAGCTGCGCGCCCGCTCGCATCGCCACGCAGGCCGACCCGCTCCCATGTCGCAGATCCTCACCGAGACAGGCGCCAACGACCCGCGAGCCGCCCTCGCGCAGCGCTGGGCGCTCGACCGGCTCGGCCTGGCCGAGGCCGTCTTCGGGCCGGCGTCCGCGGACGCCAGCTTCCGGCGCTACTTCCGTGTCGAGGACGGCGCGCGCAGCTGGATCGTCATGGACGCCCCGCCCGAGCGCGAGAATCTGGCACCGTTCATCGAAGTCGCCGCGCTGATGCAGGCCACCGGGCTGCACGTGCCGCGGATTCTTGCGGAGGACCGCGCGCAGGGCCTGCTGCTGCTCGACGATCTCGGCCGCCGCACCTACCTGCAGGCGATCGGGCCGGACAATGCCGACGCGCTGATGGGTGATGCGATCGACGCGCTGGTGCGCTGGCAGAAGGCCAGCCGTCCGGGCGTGCTGCCGCCCTACGACGAAGCCCTGCTGCAACGCGAGCTGGACCTGTTTCCCGAGTGGTACGTGGGTCGCGAGCTGGGCCGGGAACTCGACGGCACGCAGCGCGGCTGGTTGCGCGAAACCGAACGCCGGCTGCTCGATTCGGCGCTGGCGCAGCCGCGGGTCTGGGTGCATCGCGACTACATGCCGCGCAACCTGATGCTGGCCGAGCCCAACCCCGGCATTCTCGATTTCCAGGACGCGGTGGAAGGGCCGATCACCTACGACCTCGCCAGCCTGATGCGCGATGCCTTCCTGTCGTGGCCGTCCGAGCGCATCGACGGCTGGATACGGCTCTACTGGCAGCGCGCGCGTGCCGCCGGCCTGCCGGTCGGCGACGATGCCGCGGCGTTTCGTCGCGCGACCGACTGGATGGGCCTGCAACGCCATCTCAAGGTGATCGGCATCTTCGCGCGCATCTGTCACCGTGACGGCAAGCCGCACTATCTGGCCGACGTGCCACGCTTCGTCGGCTACGTCCGCGACGTCGGCGCGCGCTACGCCGAGATGAGCCCGCTGCTGCGGCTGTTCGACGCGCTCGGGCTGCGCGCCCCGTGACCACGGCCTTCATCCTCGCGGCCGGCCGCGGCGAACGCCTGCGTCCGCTGACCGATCGCAGGCCCAAGCCGCTGATCGAGGTCGGCGGTCGTGCGCTGATCGAGCACCACCTGCTGCGCCTGCGCGCCGCCGGCATCGGCCGCGCCGTCATCAATCTCGGCTGGCTCGGCGCACAGCTCCGCGAGCGGCTGGGCGACGGCAGCGCCTGGGGCCTGCAGATCGCCTGGTCCGACGAGGGCTGGCCGGCGCTGGACACCGGTGGCGGCATCCATCGGGCGCTGCCGCTGCTCGGCGACGCGCCGTTCGTGCTCGTCAACGGCGATGTCTGGTGCGACCTGCCGCTGGCCGCGCTGCGCGAGCGCGCCGAACGGTTGCCGGCCGGCGACCTCGCGCATCTCGTGCTCGTGCCCAATCCGCCGCAGCATCCGCAGGGCGACTTCGCGCTCGCCGGCGACCGCGTGCGCGAGTCGGGCGCGGCGCGTCTCACCTACAGCGGACAGGCGGTGCTGCGTCCGCAGTTGTTCGCCGGCTGCACCGGCGGCCGCTTCAGCCTGGTTCCGCTGCTGCGCGCGGCGATGCAGCGCGAGGCCGTTTCCGGCGAGCGCTACGACGGCCAGTGGCTGGACATCGGCACGCCAGAACGGCTGGCAGCGCTCGCCGCGCAGCTCGGCGGCTAGGACCCTGGGCGGCAGAAACGCGCGCGGCTGCGACTTCGCCATTTCGGCCATCTTCCGCGCTGCTTCTCGGCCAATAGTCCCTGCTATTGGCCTCGAATCGACGCGAAACCTGTCTCGAAATGGTTTGCCTCGCCTGCGGGGTTCCCACCGCCCAGTCTCCTAGGCGAAGGCAGACGCCACGAGCTCGTAGCTGCGCAGTCGCGCCGCGGGGTCGTGCAGGTTGGAGACGATCATCACCTCGTCGGCGCGGCATTCCCGTGCCGCGCGCTCGATCCGCTCCCGCACCTGCGCCGGGTCGCCGACGACGGTCAGCGCGCGGTAGTCGCGAATGGCCTCGCGCTCGGCGGCGCTGTACGGATAGGCCAGCGCTTCGTCCGGACTCGGCAGCGGCAGGAATTCGCCGCGGCGGATGCGCAGCCACGCCAGATCCATCGTCGCGGCGTGGTACTCGGCTTCTTCCGTCGTCGGCGCACAGACCACCGACATGCCCAGGATCGCATGCGGCTGCGGGAAATCCGCCGATGCCTGGAAGGCGGCGCGGTAGGCCGCGAAAGCCGGCGCGGCCGGCGCCGGGCTGAAATGGCTGGCGAAGCTGTAGCCCATGCCGGCCTGACCGGCCATGCGCGCACTGGCGCCGCTCGAGCCGAGCAGCCAGATGGGCGGCAGCGCGGCGTCGACCGGTTCGGCATGCACGCCGCGGTACGGATGTCCCGGCGGAAAGTCGTTGCGCGAGAAGGCGAGCAGCTCCGAGAGCTGCTGGCCGATCGCGTCGCCGCCGGCGGCGCGCAGCGCACGCGACGCGGCGACGTCCGAGCCCGGGGCGCGGCCGATGCCCAGGTCGATGCGGCCCGGATGCAGGGCGGCGAGCGCGTGAAAGCTTTCGGCGATCCGCAGCGGCGCGTGATTCGGCAGCATGATGCCGCCGGAGCCGACGCGGATGCGCGTCGTCGCCGCGGCCACGTGCGCGATCAGGATTTCCGGTGCGGCGCTGGCGACGCTGGGCATGCTGTGATGCTCGGCGAACCAGTGGCGCACATAGCCGAGCCGTTCGCCCAGGCGCGCGAGGTCGACGCAGCGGTGCAGGGCGGTGCAGGCCGAGGAACCGGCCGCGACCGGTGCGAGATCGAGAATCGAGAGGGGAAGACGCATGCCGGTCTTGTACTGCACCGCGGCGGCCAGCGTCCACGGGCGGCGTCCGGTCGGATGCTAAAGTGCACGGCTTCCCATCCACACGCCTGCCGATGACCGACTCGCCGGAACACCTGCCCGACGCCGACTTTCTCGAACGCTGTGCCGCGCTGGCGCTCGACGCCGCACGCGCCGGCGGTGCCACGCAGGCTGAGGTCAGCGTCGGGGCCAGCCGCGGTTTCTCGGTCAACGTGCGCAAGGGCGAGGTCGAGAGCCTCGAGTTCCAGCAGGATCGCGATCTGGGCGTGACCGTGTATGTCGGTGCGCGCAAGGGCAATGCAACGACCGGCGACCTCGCCGAGTCCGGCATCCGCCGCGCCGTCGCCGCGGCGCTGGACATCGCCCGGGCCACCGGCGAGGACCCCTGCAACGGCCTGGCGGATGCCGCGCTGATGGCGACGGATTTTCCCGATCTCGACCTCGATCACCCCTGGGAGATCGACGCCGACGCCGCGATCGACCTGGCGGCGGTCTGCGAGCGTGCGGCCTTCGATGTCGACGCGCGCATCACCGGCAGCGAGGGCGCCAGCGTGAGCACCCACCGCGGGCGCAGCGTCTACGCCAACTCGCACGGCTTCGTCGGCGTGCGCACGGGCAGCAACCACGGTCTGAGCTGCGCGGTCATTGCCAGCGTCGGCGAGGACATGCAGCGCGACTACTGGTACAGCAGCGCGCGCCGCCCGACCGACCTGCTCGACGCGCAGCTGCTCGGACGCAAGGCCGGCACGCGCGCCGTCGCCCGCCTCGGCGCACAACGGCTCGGCACCTGCACCGCGCCGGTGCTGCTGCCGCCGGAGATCGCGCGCGGTTTCTGGGGCCACCTCGTCGGCGCGATCTCGGGCGGCACGCTCTACCGCCGCGCGAGCTTCCTGCTCGACCGTCTCGGCGAACCGGTCTGTGCGCCGTTCGTCACGCTCAGGGAGCAACCGCACCTGCCGTGCGGCGCCGGCAGCGCCGCCTACGACGGCGAGGGCGTGGCCACACGCGAACGCACGCTGGTCGAGTCCGGTGTGCTGAAGGGCTGGCTGCTCAGCAGCTACTCGGCACGCAAGCTCGGCCTGCAGACCACCGGCAATGCCGGCGGCGTGCACAACCTCGTCGTCGAGCCGGGCACCGAGGACTTCGACGCGCTGGTGCGGCGCATGCACCGTGGCCTGATCGTGACCGAACTGCTCGGCCACGGCGTCAGCCTCGTTACCGGCGACTACTCGCGGGGGGCGGCCGGCTACTGGGTCGAGAACGGCGCCGTCGCCTATCCGGTCGAGGAACTGACGATTGCCGGCAACCTTGCCGAGATGTTCAGGAACGTCGTGGCGGTCGGCAGCGACGTCGACCCGCTGGCCAACGTGCGCACCGGCTCCGTGCTGCTCGAACGCATGACGATCGCCGGGCATTGAGCCGCCGCGCTCAGCGCCACAGCAGCACCCCGGCAATCAGTCCGGCGAGCTGCAGGCCGAAGGGCGCGACGATGCCGCGCAGCATCTCGCGACCGCCGATCGTGGCCGCGACGCCGGCCTTGAACGCGAGGTTGGCCGCACAGGCGATGGCGATCGCGATCACCGCGGTGGCGGCCTCGATGCGTCCCTGATCGGACATCTGCATCGCCGACAGGCTGATCGCATCGACCTGGGTCAGGCCGGACAGGCCGGCGACGGCGTACAGCCCGGCGGTGCCGAGCATGTCGTTGGCCACGGCGGTGATCGCCAGCACCACGGTGAACACCAGCACGAACAGGAAGGCGCTGCGCAGGTCCGCCGGATTCTTCATCTCGAGTTCCGGCTTGGCGTTCTCGCTGCGCAGGCGCAGCCACATCCGCAGCGGCAAGGCCAGGCCGATGACCAGGGCCGTGCCCAGCACCGGCGCCAGCGTCGGCAGCAGCGCCGGCGATGCGGCGACGGCGATCGCGCCGACGCGCAGCAGCATGGTCAGGTTCGCCAGCGAGGCGATCAGTGCCGCGGCCGGCGCCGGCACGGCGCCCTCGCGCGCTCGGCGCGAGAACGTCAGCGTCGTCGCCGTGCTCGAAACCGCACCGCCGAGCAGCCCCATCGCCAGCACCGCGTGGCGGTGGTCGAAGAGCTTGAGCGCCGCGTAGCCGGCCAGGCTCAGGCCCGAGATCAGCACGACGAGCAGGCCGATGCGGAACGGGTTGATCGCGTCCCAGGGGTCCCAGGTGCGGTCGGGCAGCAGCGGCAGCAGCACGAAGGCCACCGCGGCGAACTGCACGATCGCCCGCATCTCCAGCGTGGACAGGCGCTCCGAGAACCCGTGCAGTTCGGGACGGAAGTACAGCAGCGCGGTGGCCGCGACGCCCGCGGCGACGGCGATCTCGCGTTCGTCGTAGGCGCACAGCGCGGCGAGCAGGAAGCACAGCAGCAGCGCGGCGTTGGTGGTGGCGCCGGGCCCGTCGCCGTTGCGCGGACCGCGCAGCGTGTCGGCGACCGCGAGACCGGCGATGGCGATCAGCGTCGTTCCGAGCACCCACGCCGACTGCCCGGCCTGCGCGACGATCGCCGCGGTGGCGCCGGCCAGCGCCACCAGCGCGAAGCTGCGCAGCCCGGGGCCGTCGGCCTTGGCACGTTCGCGCTCCAGGCCCATCAGCAGGCCGATGCCGAGCGCGGTCAGATAGATGCTGACGAGAGTCCTTTCGTCCATGGCGGCGGCTCCGCAGGCAGCTTCGGCGAGATCAGCACGCGCACGCAGCCGGGGTCGTCCGGGTGCGCGGTGCGACGAAAGCCCAGTCGCTGTGCCAGACCGAGCATGCCGGCGTTCTCCATCAGCACGTCGCCGTACACGCTGGCCGTGCCGCGCGCGGCGGCGTAGTCGAGGATGTCCTGCATGAGCTGCAGGCCGAGCCGCTGGCCGGCGTATTCGCGGCGGATCAGCACGGCGTACTCGGCCTCGCGGCCGTCCGGATCGAATACCAGCGTGGACATGCCCAGCACCTCCTCCTCGCCTTGCTCGGGCACGGCGACGAGGCTCATCTCGCGGTCGTAGTCGATCTGCGTCATGCGCGCGGCCATCGCGTGCGTGAACTGGCGGATGTAGCGGAAGAAGCGCAGGCGGATGTCTTCCGGCCCGGCCTGCGACAGCATGCGTATCAGCGCCGGTTCGTCGGTCGGATGGATCGCCCGGATGCGGTAGCGGCGGCCGTCGCGCAGCATCGCGAAGTGTTCGAGTTCCGCCGGATACGGCGCGAGCGCGAGGCGGCTGCGCTCGGGCGGCGCCGCGGCGTCGACGGTGATGCGCGCGAAGCCGACCTCGGCGATGTCGTCGGCCGGCACGAGACGCAGGTCGGCCTCGGCGATGCGCGGCTGTTCGACCGCGAGCTGGGCGAGACGCGCGACGGCCAGGGCGTAGTCGCGGATGCGCAGCCCCGGCGGGGCCTGTTCGCGCTCGCCGAGGCCGACCTCGCGCAGCTTGATCGCGGTGATGACGTCGTCGAGCGGCGGCAGCGCCCAGGTGGTCGGTGCGAACGCGGACGCGGGGTCGAGCCGCATCTGCAGGTGCGTGCCGAGCTGCGGGTGCCGACGCAACCGCACGCGCAGGCCGCGGCCCTCGCCGCCGATCCACGCGGCCGGCTGCAGGCCGTAGGCGCCGAGCAGGGCCTGCGCCTCGTCCGCGGGCAGGATGCGCGGCGGGCTGCCGCGTTTCGCCGGCGCCAAGCGGGGCGGACCGTCGCCGGCGTGGACCAGCGGGTCCAGCGTCGGCGTCTGCATCAGCATGTCCTGCGTGTGGCGGTGCTCGCGCCGGTAGCGCAGCGCGCGCGCAGCGGCCTCGACCGACGCGAAGGCCGGAATCCGGGCTTCGGCGCAGCGACGCAGGGCCGGGGCGGCGCGCTGCTGGCCGAGAAACACCACCACCAGCTTCTCGCGCAGGCCGGCGTCGACCAGACGGCGTGCAAGCGCCTCGTCGTCGAGGCCCGGCGACGGGCTGCGCACGAGCATGACGAAGTCCACCAGCGGCGAGGACAGGGCGATGCGCAGCGCGCCGATGGTCGCGTGGTCGTCGGCGAGGTCGAGATCCACCGCACCGGCATGCATGCGCGCCAGCGGCGCCTGTTCGAGGATGCGGGCGCGCGAGACCTCGCCCGCAGCGGCCGGGGTCAGGCCCTCGCGCAGCAGTGCCGCGTGCGCGAGCTGGCAGATGCCGGCGCCGTTGCCGAAGACCGCGACCTCGCCGGTGGCGGCCTCGCCGACGCGGTCGAGCGCGGCCAGCGCCGAGAACAATGCGGTGACGCGATCGACCTCGACCAGCCCGGCACGACGGAACGCCGCCGAGAACACCGGGTCCTGCGGCGTTCCGGCGCTGTCTGCGTCGGGAGTCTGCAGCACGACGACCGGCTTGGAGCGCGCGCAGGCGCGTGCCGCCGACATGAACTTGCGCGCCGAGCGCACACGCGAGAGTTGCAGCACCACGGCCTGCGTGCGCGGATCGAGCGCCGCATGATCGAGCAGATCGCCGACGTCGACGTCGGCTTCGCCGCCGGTCACCGCCATCCACGAAAAGCCGAGCGCGTGACCGGCCGCCCAGTCGAGGGCGGCGGCGGTGATCGAGCGCGACTGCGCGATCAGCGCCGTGGTGCCGGCACCCGGCAGCGGCCAGGCCGAGGCGGTGATGCCGTGCGCGTGCGCCGTGCCGCCGGTGCGCGGGCCGAGCACGCGCAGTGTCGCGTCGTGACCGGCGCGCAGCACCGCGACCGGCACCGGCGCGTCGCAGGCCCAGATCATGCCGCGGCTGCCGTTGTCGGCCAGCCGGCGCACCAGGCGCGGCGTCACCGGTTCGGGGTCGAGCACGACGACCAGCTCGGACGGCGGCAGATCGCCCGGACGACGTGCGCGGGTCCAGCCGTCGCGCTCGCCCAGCAGGATCGTCCGGCGCGCGGGATCGAGCGCATCGAGCTGGCGCATGAGTTGCGCACCCGGCCGGTCCGCGGGAGCGCCGACGACGGCAACCGTCCGCGGTCGGAACAGGGCGTCGAGGTTGCGGATGCTCATGGCGTCAGGCCGGCAGCAGCTCGGCGCCCAGGAACGGCGAGAGGAAGGCCTCGACGCTGCGCGCGAGTGCCGTGAGATCGTAGCCGCCCTCCAGCGTGGCGACGACGCGCTGTTGCGCGGTGTCGGCGGCGATGTCGCGGATCAGTGCGCCGAGCCAGCGATAGTCGTCGTAGCTCAGCCGCAGGTCGGCGAGCGGATCCGCCGCATGCGCGTCGAAGCCGGCCGACACGAAGATCATCTGCGGTCGCTGCGCCTCCAGCGCCGGCAGCCAGGCCGCCGTGACCGCGGCGCGGAACGCGTCGCTGCGGGTATAGGCGGGCAGCGGCACGTCGACGAGATTGGCGGCTTCGGGCGCGCCGGTCCAGCATGGGTACAGCGGATGCTGGTAGCTCGACAGCAGCAGTACGCGCGGGTCGTCGCGGAAGATGTCGGCCGTGCCGTTGCCGTAGTGCACGTCGAAGTCGACGACGGCGACGCGCTCGAGGCCGCAGGCGAGCGCGTGGGCGGCGGCGACGGCGACGTTGTTGAAGAAGCAGAAGCCCATCGCTCGGGCGCGTTCGGCGTGATGGCCGGGTGGCCGCACCGCGCAGAAGCCGAGGCCGGCCTCGCCACGCAACGCACGCTCGACGGCATCGACGCCGGCCCCGGCCGCGCGCAGCGCCGCATCGACCGTGTACTGCGTGTAGGCCGTCTCGCCGTCGATGTCGACACGTCGCGGTCCGATCCGCCGATGCGCGAGCACATGGTCGACATGCGCGGCGGTGTGCGCGCGCAGCAGCTGCTCGCGGCTGGCCTCGGGCGCCTCGTGGCGCTGCATGAAGCCGCCGAGACCGCCGATCAGCAGGCGGTCCTCGATCGCGGCCAGACGCTCCGGCGATTCCGGATGGCCCTCCTCGATGAGGTGCCGCGCGCACAGCGGGTGCGTGATCCAGGCGACGGGCAGTTCGGCGCTCATGCCGGCAGTGTAGCGGGCGCGCCTTTCTGCCCGCTGTCGGCGGGGGTGCGCCGCGGGCGGCTCAGCTCCGGCGCCGCTGCTGCTGGCGGGCGCGCCCGAGTTCGCGCAGACGCGCGAGCAGGCCGACACTGGCACCCGGGAACAGACTGCCGAACTTGGCCATCGCGCCGCGATGGGCGGGCAGCGTGATCTCCAGCGGCGCATGCGGCAGGGCGCGCTCGAAGACGGCGCGGCCGATGTCCTCGACGGTCAGCGGCGAAGGACTGCCGGAAAACGTCATCGCCGCCTCCTCGCGGTCGACCTGCTGGTCGAGCATCGGCGTTTGCACCGCATCCGGGCAGATGGCCGTGACCCGGATGTTCTTCTCGCGCAGCTCGAAGGCGACCGCGAGCGTGAAGCCGCGCACCGCGAACTTCGAGGCCGAGTACAGCGCCAGCCCCGGCACCGGCGCGACGCCGGCCAGCGAGGCGATGTTGATGATGCGGCCGTGGCCCTGGTCGAGCATCACCCGCGTTGCGGCCTGCGTGCCGAAGATCACGCCCTTGGTGTTGATGTCGAGCTGCAGGTGCACGTCGTCGGCGCTGAACGCGTGGACCCAGCCCGGCCGGATCACGCCGGCCACGTTCATCAGCACGTCGAGCCGCTGCCAGCGGTCGAGAACCTGCCCGATCAGCGCCGACCATTGCGCCGGATCGCGCACGTCGAGCGTTGCCGCGAGCAGCCGGTCGTTCTGGGCATGGGCCTGCAGCGTCGACAGTCCGTCGCGGTTGACGTCGGCGGCGCAGACGCGTGCGCCGCGGCGCAGCAGTTCGGTGGCCAGATGCAGGCCGATGCCCGACGCGGCGCCGGTGACCAGGTGGACCTGCTCCTGCACGGCGCTCATGCCGCGGCCCTCGGCGTTTCGCGCCGTGCCAGGCTGCCGTAGCACAGGTCGCCGACCGTGAAGCTCGGCGCGGTACGCGGGAACAGCCAGTAGCCCGCCGACTCCGACGACGGCGCGAGGTTCGGCAGTCGCTCGTCGCGCGGGTCCGGCCCGGCGATGGCCTTTTCCTGCACCATCGAGATGTACTGGTCGACGCCGTACTCCAGCGTGTTGCCGTTGAGGATGACTTCCGCGCCGGTGGCGCGCGCGTAGTCGGCGACGCCGGGAATCCGCGACAGCTGCGGCACGTAGGCATCGAGGCTCACGCCGTTCTCGCTGGTCACCTTGAGTCCGTCCGGCGTGTGCGCGACGATCGAGTGGTTGCCTTCGGTGTGACCCTTCGTGCGGACGAGCGCGACCCCTTCGCCGAGCAAGGTGTCGTGATCGAGCAGGATCACGCGGTCCATCGGCACGCCGTCGATCCCGCCGGGGCAGTACCACTGGTTGTGCCAGGGGATCAGCGCCTGCGCCGACATCCATTCCTCGCGCATCACCAGCAGCCTGGCGTTCGGGAACACCGCAGGCTTGCCGTGACCGCCGAGCCAGCGCGTAAGGTTCTGCGTGTGCAGGTGATCGTAGGTGATGTAGTCGATGTCTTCCGGCGCGAGGCCGATCTCGGCGAGCCGTTCGAGCACGGTGGCGACCTTGCGGAAGACCAGCGCCTCGCCGAGTTTCGAGAACGCGCCCATCGATTCGTCCAGCCGCTTGAAGAACGGCGTGGCGCGCTGAAACTCCCAGTCCGAAGGCGACACGAGCAGCGTCTTGAGTCCGTCGCTGCCGTGGAACTGCACGACGAACAGGCGGTTGCACAGGTGAATGAACGGCGGCAGCGTGCCGAAGCCGTTGAGGTAGCCGAACTTCGCCGGGTACGGCACGCGCACCAGCTCCATCGAGCGGTAGTACGGCACCGGCCGGCCGCGCAGCATGCGCGTGCGCAGGGCGACGCCGGCCGCGCGCACGTTCTCGACACGGTCGAGCGGGCGCGCGGCATCGCGGGCGCCGTCGAAGTCGGTGATGCGGATCAGCGGGGGGTCGGCGGGCGGTCGCATGGCGGAGTCCGGGGTGCAGGCGTCAGGAATGCGCCACGCTATTGAGTCGACCTGCACATCGCAAGCCGAAAATTCCGCTTACCCCGTCATGCACGAAAAAAGAACGGGCCTTGCGGCCCGCTCTTTCCGCCACCGGCGGCTGCGGCCGGTGACTTGGCGTGTGCGGCCGGATCAGCCGGCCGGCACTTCGCGGCAGTTCTCGCGATAGCTCACTTCCTGATCCGGGTAGTTCTCTTTCGCGACCTTGTTGCCGACGTAGGCGCCGCCCACGGCACCCGCTGCCGTAGCGGCGTCCTTGCCGCTACCACCGCCAAACTGGTGGCCGATCGCGGCACCCGCGGCGCCGCCGATGATGGTGCCGGCCACCGAGTTCTTGCCCCATTCCTTGTTGGTGACGACGCGTTCGGTCGTGCACTCGGTCTTGGTTGCCGCGACCTCGTTTGCCTCGTCCGAGCGGGTCGCAAACACCATCGCCGACGTGACCACGACAGCTGCCGCAACACCGCTCACGATTCCCACGGTCATCTTGTTCATGTCCATATGCCTCATGCGTCGAGCGCAAAGCCACGCTCTGCGGGACGCACGATAGGAACGCCGCGCTGAATCGCGGCTGATCCTGCGCGCCGCGTCGATCAGCGCGCGTTCAGCGTCGCACTGCAGGGACCCCGGCCGTTCTCGCGGGCGCCTCGGCGGTTTCCGCGAGCACCCAGTCGACGAAGGCCTGCACCTCGGGCCGGAGGGCGGCGCGCGGTTCGGTGATCAGGTAGAAGGCGCGCGACGAGGTCGGTTCATCGCCGCTGCGATGGCCGTCCGCGAAGGGCATCACCAGCCGGCGCGAGCGCAGGTGCTGCGTCAGCAGCGGCAGGCGTCCGAGCGCGACGCCCTGGCCCTCCAGCGCCGCCTGGATCATTTGGTCGTAGATCGAGAAGCGCAGGTCGCCGGCCGGCTTCAGGTCGCCGAGCCCCTGCGACTGCAACCAGTTGCCCCACTCCAGCCACGGCGTGGAGTCGAGGTAGTCGTCGTGCAGCAGCACGTGATGCCGCAGGTCCGCCGGCACGCGCAGCGGCCGCTTGCGGTCGCGGAGCAGCGCCGGACTGCACATCGGCACCACCGATTCGCCGAACAGCTTCGTCGCCTGCGCCGGTGCGCGTTCCGGTGCGCAGTAGCGGATCGCGACGTCGATGCGGTCGCGCGACAGGTCGAAGACCGCGTGGTCGGCCGAGATGCGCACGTCGATCTGCGGGTGGTGCTCGCGAAAGCGCGGCAGTCGCGGAATCAGCCACAGCGATGCGAAGGAGATCGTCGTCGTCACCGTCAGCGTGCGCGCGGTGTGCAGGCCGCGGATCTCGCGGGTCGCCGCCTCGAGCAGACCGAGCACGTCCTGGGTGCTGCGATAGAGCAGCTGACCCGCATCGGTCAGCAGCAGCGCCCGATGGCGGCGCTGGAACAGCGGCGTGCCGATCTGCGCCTCCAGCGCCTGCACCTGGCGGCTGATCGCCGATTGGGTCAGGAACAGCTCGGCCGCGGCCTTGGTGAAGGACAGGTGGCGTGCCGCGGCTTCGAAGCCGGTGAGCAGGTCGAGCTGGGGAAGGTCGCGCCGGGCCATTGATGCATTCCTGTAACGCATGCAAGCGATGCAAACGTATCGTTTGAGCGGGGTGTCTAGCAAGTCGAGAATGTCGGCCAGTTCGGCAGAAATTCCTAGGAAGAAGAGGTTTTTCATGCCGCCGGCACCCCCCGCATCAACCGGAGTCAACCATGCGCAACAATCATCCTGTATTCGCCGCTGTCATGCTCCTCGGCGCCCTGGTGCCGGCCGTCGCCGCCGGCGAGCCGCTCCCGCCGCCCGCTCCGGCACGCGACACCGGTGTCGCCGCCGTGATCGCCGATCAGGGCAACCGCGCGCTGCTGCAGATTCGCGTCGACATGCACGAGGCGCTGGCCGCGCGACAGCCGCCGGCCCTGCGCGGCTTGCACGGCCTGCGATCGGCGCCGGCGCTGTCGGGCATCGTTCCCGGCACGCTCGGCGAGCGGCACAGCGGCGCCTGAGCGGGTGGGGCGTCCGGCGGGACCGGTGCGCAGAATGCGCGTCGGGCCTGCTCGCATGGACACCATGACCGCTCCGATCGAGCCGCGCATGCGCG
This sequence comes from Sinimarinibacterium flocculans, assembly GCF_003201205.1. Taxonomy (GTDB): domain Bacteria; phylum Pseudomonadota; class Gammaproteobacteria; order Nevskiales; family Nevskiaceae; genus Solimonas; species Solimonas flocculans. The sequence goes on along the minus strand of NZ_QICN01000002.1, from coordinate 69,837 downwards.
CGGCTGCCGTCCAGCTCGACGCCGAAGTCGGCGACGTCGCCACCAACCTCGAACGCATCGAGCGTCTCGTCGACGAGGCTGCCGCCAGCGGCGCGCGACTGATCGCCGTTCCCGAATTCTGCACCTCGCGTCTGCCTTTCGATCCCCGCGCCCACGAGGCGGTGCTGCCACCGGACAACGCGGCCGTCGCGCTGTTCCGGCAGCTGGCGGCGCGGCATCGCTGCTGGATCGGCGGTTCGATGCTGGTTGCCCAGCACGGCGAGATCAGCAACCGCTACCACTTCGTCGAGCCGGACGGCCGCGTGCACGTGCACGACAAGGACTTGCCGACGATGTGGGAGAACGCCTTCTACGGTCCCGGCAGCGACGACGGCGTGTTCGAGACCGCTCTCGGCGGCGTCGGCGCCGCGGTGTGCTGGGAGCTGATCCGCACGCAGACCGTGCGTCGCATGCTCGGCCGCGTCGCCGTCGCGGTGACCGGCACGCACTGGTGGACCTTGCCGAGCAACTGGGGCAGCGCCGTGAACCGCGGGCTCGCGTCCCTCGCGCAGTTCAACCGCTACCTGTCCGAGAACGCGCCGGCCGAGTTCGCGCGGCGGCTCGGTGCACCGGTGCTGCAGGCATCGCACTGCGGCCGCTTCCGCACCGGGTTCATGGTCGCACCGGGCGTGCCGCTGGCGGCGCCCTACGACACCGAGTTCGTGGGCTGCACCCAGATCGTCGATGCCGACGGGCACGTGCTCGCACAGCGCCAGGCGCAGGAAGGGCCGGGCGTGGTCGTCGCCGAGATCACCCTTGGCGCGCAGGCGCCGCGACTGCCGCTCGAGGAGCGCTTCTGGATTCCGGAGCTGCCGCTGTTCCTGCGCGCCTACTGGCATCAGCAGAACCTGTGCGGCAAGGCCTACTACCGGAGCCGTGGCCGCGCCGCCGGCCTCGCCGCTGCGGAGAAGCACCAGTGACCGCCGACCTGTTCTGCCTGCTCGCCGCCGGCGTGTTCTTCACCAGCGGCTTGCTGACCGGCGTCTGGAAGTACGTGGCGATCATGAACGCCGAGACTGCGCAGGCGCCGGTCTACGTCGACATCGCGCATCGCACGAGTCTGATGTACGCATTCTCCGCAATCCTGCTGCGCGAGTTCGTGCCGTACTCGCCGCTCGGACCCACCGGCACGCTGTGGGCCGTCGCCGTGCCGATCCTGTTCTTCGCGTCGGCGATCGCGATGTACATCCTGCACGGCATCCTGCGCGATACCGACAACCAGCTGCGCCGCCCGCATGTGCTCGGCCGCGGCACCGTGCCCGGTGTGCTGATCACCGTGTACATGGTGGCGCTGATCGCCGGCGAGATCGGCGGCTTCGCCATCCTGTTCTACGGGCTGTTGCGCAGCGCGTTCTGACCCCATCCTTTCCGATCGGGTCGAGTAGCCCGCGTAGCAGGCGTATCGAGACCTCGGCGGCGTCCGCTCACGCGCAGAGCCCCCTCGATACACCGCGGGCTGTGCCCGCGGCACTCGGGACGAACGGGGAGGGCGGCTGCTATCGTGCCGCGCATGACTGACGCCGCACCGCCCCAGGGTTCCGAGACACCGTCACCGGACCTGCTCGAATCCATCGCCGAACCGGCACCGACGCAGCGACGGCTGCGCTCGCTCAGCGGCCTGTGGCCGTTCCTGAGGCCGTATCTGCGGCAGGTGGGCCTCGCCTTCGTGCTGCTGTGCCTGGGGTCCGCGGCGATGCTCGCCGTGCCGCTGGCGCTGCGCGACCTGATCGACCACGGCTTCGACGGCGGCGGCGCCATCAACCACTACTTTCTGGGCCTGTTCGGCATCGCGCTGTTCTGGGGCGCGGCCATCGCCGGGCGCTTCTACTACGTGAGCTGGATCGGCGAGCGCGTGACCGCGGACCTGCGCAGCGCCGTCTATCGCAGCATGCTCGCGCAGTCGCCGCAGTACTTCGAGACCACGCGCACCGGCGAGGTGCTGTCGCGCCTGACCGCGGATACGACGCTGGTGCAGACCGTCGTCGGCTCGTCGGTATCGATGGGCCTGCGCAGCGCCTTCCAGTTCGCCGGTGGCCTGATCATGTGCGCGGTCACCAGCCTCAAGCTGTTCGCGGTGACGCTGGTGCTGCTGCTGCTCGTGGTCGTGCCGCTGATCGCCGCGGGCCGGCGCGTGCGCAAGCTGTCGCGCGAATCGCAGGACCGCATCGCCGATACTTCGGCAATCGCCAGCGAGATTCTCAATGCGATTCCGACGGTGCAGGCCTTCGTCAAGGAGGGCGACGAGGCTGCGCGCTACGACCGCACCGTGGAACACAGCTTCCGGTCCGCGATCCACCGCACGCGCTGGCGGGCCGGTATGACCGCCGCGGCGATCGCCGGCGTCTTCGGCGCCATCGTCTTCGTGCTGTGGCTGGGGGCGCAGGCCGTCATTGACGGCACGATGAGCCCGGGTCAGCTCGCATCCTTCGTGCTGTACGCGGCGTTCACGGCCGGCGGCATCGGCGTGATCTCGGAAGTGTGGGGCGATGTCATGCGCGCCGCGGGCGCCACCGAACGCCTCATGGAGCTGCTGTCCGCCGTGCCCGCGATCCGTGCGCCGGCCGTGCCGGCAACGCTGCCGGTGACGCGGCAGGCGCGCGTGGCGTTCGACGGCGTGCGCTTCAGCTATCCCTCGCGACCGCAGCAGCCTGCGCTCGACGGCATCACGCTCGAGGTCGGCGAAGGCGAGACCGTGGCGCTGGTCGGCCCCAGCGGTGCCGGCAAGACCACCGTGTTCCAGCTGCTGCTGCGCTACTACGACATCCGCGAAGGTGCGATCCGCTTCAACGGCATCGACCTGCGCCGGCTCGACCCGGCGGCGCTGCGCGCGCAGATCGGCATCGTGCCGCAGGATGCGGTGATCTTCTCGGCCAATGCGATGGAAAACATCCGCTACGGCAACGCCGACGCCAGCGACGAGCAGGTGATCGCGGCGGCGCGAACGGCGCTGGCCGACGAGTTCATCGCACGACTGCCGGACGGCTACGACACCTTCCTCGGCGAGCGCGGCCTGCGGCTGTCCGGCGGTCAGCGGCAGCGCATCGCCATCGCCCGCGCCATCCTGCGCAACCCGCCCCTGCTGCTGCTCGACGAAGCCACCAGCGCCCTCGATGCGGAGAGCGAGGCCCTGGTGCAACGCGGTCTCGACGCCGCGATGAAGGACCGCACGACGCTGATCATCGCCCACCGGCTCGCCACCGTGCAGCGTGCGGACCGCATCGTCGTGCTCGAACAGGGGCGCGTCGTCGAGAGCGGCCACCCGCAGCAGCTCATGCAGCAGGGCGGTCTCTACGCGCGGCTCGCCAACCTCCAGGTCGTCGCCTGACCCGTGCAGCCTGCGCGCGTCGTCGTCCGGCCCGGCGTCGTGTTCGCGTACACGCTGACACAATGACGCTCACGCCCGCCCGCCGGAGACCGCCGTGACATCACCCCTGCCGATCGTCGAGAACATCTGGACCGTGCGTGCGCCGCAGACCTTTCTCGGCCTGCACGTCGGCACGCAGATGACCATCGTGCGCCTGACCGGCGGTGGACTGGTCCTGCATTCGCCGGTCGCGATCACGCCGGAACTCAAGGCGCAGATCGACACGCTGGGTCCGGTGCGCCACGTGATCTGTCCGGCGATGTTCCATCACCTGCATGCCGGCAGTGCAATCGCCGCCTGGCCGCAGGCCAGACTCCATGCGCCGGAAGCCCTGCAGCGCAAGCGGCGGGACCTGCGCTTCGACGCCGTGTTCGGCGAGGTGCCGCATCCGGACTGGGCGGACGACCTCGTCGCGATCACCATCGACGGCAGCCTGCTCGGCGAGACGGTGCTGTACCACAAGGCCAGCAAGACCCTGATCACCGTCGACCTGGTCGAGAACTTCTCCCACTGCGACCACGCGCCGACACGCTGGTACCTGAAGCTCGGCGGCATCTACGGCCGCCCCGGCTGGCATCCGCTGCTGCGTGCGACCTACCTGAACCGGCGCAAGGCGCGCGTATCGATCCAGCGCATCCTCGCGCTGCCGTTCGAACGCGTGCTCGTCGCCCACGGCGATAACATCGAGCATGACGCCGGCCGCGTGATCCGCGAAGGACTGCGCTGGCTGCTGTGAACGCTGCGCGCGTTCACCACACGCCGTTGGTCACGCGCACGACGTAGAAGCCGCCGTAGCCGTCGGTGTACCAGATCTCCTTGCGCTCGGGCACGAAGGACGGGCTCGACATGGCCCAGTTGCTGGCCTCGAACACGGGCGTGAGGCGCGGGTTGACCGGCGCGTTGAAGTAGGCGATCTCGCGCGGGCGGGCGGGGTCGCGGATGTCGAAGACGCGCAGGCCGGAGACGATCATGCTGCACGCGGCGATATCGGGGTTCACGCGCGTCGGCACGTTGCAGTAGTGGCCGGCGTAGCCCTGCACCGGCAGGAAGGCGCCGGGATCGTTGGCGATCAGATCGCGGTTCTCCGGCTCGTGCACTTCGAGCCGCAGGTTCGAGACGATCTGCGGATTCGTCTCGTCGCTGATGTCGATGATGCGACCGGCACCGACGGTGTCGCCGTGCGCGGTCACGCTGCCGCCATTGGTCGAGTACTCGTCGATCTCCAGCAGGTAGGGCCGGCCGTCGCGCGTGAACGGAATCGCGTTCTGCGGGATGGTCTGGTTGTCCCACGAGATCGTGGCGATCTCGCGCACCTGCGGGTCCGCCTTGCGCGCCTGGATCTCGGAGACGTCGAGAATCAGCACGCCGTGATCGTTGCCCGCGGCGAGATAGGCACGGTTGCCGTCGGCACTGATCGACAGGCCGTGCGAGGTGTAGTCGCCGGTCCACAGGCGCTGCGACAGCAGCGGATTGGAGATGTCGACCGCGGTGAGCGTCGGCGTGCCGGGCGAGGCGGAGTAGAAGGTCTTGCCGTCCGGCGAGATGCCGCTCTCGTGTCCGAGCACGCCGGTGAGCGAGGAGGAGCGCAGCTGCGGCTGGCGGCAGTCCGGCTCGAGGTCGTAGACGTCGACGATGCCGGGATAGAAGGAGGGGTTGCCGAGCACGGCGGCGAGCACGCCGCCTTCCTGCGAGACCACCAGCGACTCGTGCGGCGACAGCATCGCCGGCGTGACCAGGCGTGCGGTGCGCACCGGGTTCGTCGGGTCGCTCATGTCCATCACGTTCACGCCGGCCTCGAAGTCGACCAGGTTGGTCGGATAGAGCAGCGTGGTGTCGTAGTAGGCGCAGTCGCGGCCGCTGCTGTCGGTGTAGCGTTCGACCTTGAAGCCGCCGACGGTGCCGATCGGGTTCTCCGCGCCGAAGTGGCCGACCAGCTCGGTGTTGCAGGTATAGCCCTCGGTCGCGCGACCGCTGTCGTGTTCCTCGCGGCTGACACGGCCCTGCATGCCGGTTTCGGGCTTCGATCCCGGACCGCACTCGGCCTTGGGCGTCGGGCCGTCGACGACGACCGGCGTGCCGCCGCCATCGCTGCCGCAGGCAGTCAGCAGCACGGCGAGCGCGGCGCTCGGCAGCAGGCGGTTCAGAGACGACATGGGGTTCTCCTCGCGAGAATGATCGTTATGCCGTGAGTATATCGGCGCGTCCCGCCATTCCCTGATTGCCGCAGCGCAGCCGCGGCGTGGCGGCAGCGCCCTTGGCAGGGACGGCCGGACTACCGGGGTGGGGCCTCGGCCGCGGCCATCGCCGCGAGCATGCGCTGGAGCAGGTAAACCTCCTTGGACTGCTCCAGCACCACGCGCGCAGCCAGTTCGCGCACGACCTGGACGCGCGCCTGCTCGGCGGCGAAGCGCGCCATCGGCAGTCCGCCCTCGTGGTGGGCGAGCATCAGCCGCAGGAAGTGTGCATCGCGCTCGCGGCCTTCGAGCTGGTGCAGGCGGTTGACCTCATGGTCGGTGGCGAGACCGGACATGCCGGTCGGCGAGCGCTGGCAGTCGAGCAGGTAGTCCAGCTCCTCGGGCGCCAGCGGCCGGTCGGCGAGGCGCATCCAGTCCATGCCCTGCCTGGCGGCGATCAGCGGCGCGTCCCACAGCCGCAGCCAGCCGCGCATCTCGCCGAGTTCGAGCAGTTGTTCGGCGACGATGCTGCGCGCCAGCGGCGTCAAGGGCGTCGGTCGTCCGTCCAGCATCAGCTGCGCCATGCCGATGGCCTGCTGATGATGCAGGCTCATCGATTGCGCAAAACCGATGTCGATCGGTCCGGGAAGGGGGATCGCCTGTGCCGGTGGCGCGCCCAGGCGCGGCAGCGCCAACGCGAACAGGCCGAGCGCCAGCAGCGCGATGGCCGCCGCGAGGACAACCGAGGTCGCCTGCCGCGTCGTGCGCGCGTCACCGTTCGCGCGGGTCCGGCCGAACAGTCGGTTCACCACGCGTCGTTGGTCACCCGGACCACGTAGAAGCCGCTGTACGCGTCGCTGTACCAGATCTCCCTGCGCTCCGGCACGAACGCCGGGCTCGATACCGCCTGGCTGGCCGGCGCCGCGTCGAACAGGCCACGCGCCTCCATCGGGGCGTTGTAGTAGGCAATCTCGCGCGGATGATGCGGATCGCGGATGTCGAAGACGCGCAGGCCGGACAGGATCATCGTGCATGCGGCGATATCGGGGTCGATCCGCGTCGGCACGTCGCAGTAGTGCGCCGCGTAGCCGCCGGTGACCGCATCGGCGCCCGGGTCGTCGGCGACGGTTTCGCGGTGCTGCGGTTCGTGCACCTCGAGCCGCAACTGCGAGATCACCCGGGGCTCGGTCTCGTCGGCGATGTCGATGATCCGGGCCGCGCCCACGTGCAGCCCCGTCGCTGCCGGAATGCCGGAGGTGTTGCTGTTGCTGGCGAACTCGTCGAATTCCAGCACATAGGGCCTGCCGTCGCGGGTGAACGGAATCGCGTTCTGCGGGATGCTCATGTTGTCCCAGGTCAGGCGCGAGATCTCGCGCACCTGCGGATCGGCCTTGCGCGCCTGGATGTCGGAGACGTCGAGGATCACCATGCCGGTGCCGGTCAGCGATGCCGAAGCGAGGAAAGCACGGTTGCCGTCGGCGCTGACCGACAGGCCGTGCGAGCGGTAGTTGGTGGTGAGCAGGCGACGCGGGTTCGCGGGATCGGAGATGTCCACCGCGGTCAGCGTCGGCGTGCCGACGGAGGAGGTGTAGAAGGTCCTGCCGTCGGGTGCCATGCCGCTCTCGTGGCCGAACACGCCGGTCAGCGACGATGCGCGCAGCTGCGGGTCGCGGCAGTCTGCCGACAGGTCGTAGACGTCGACGATGCCGGGGTAGGCGATGATGTTGCCCATCACCGCGGCGAGCACGCCGGCCTCCTGCGACACCAGCAGCGACTCGTGCGGCGACAGCATCGCCGGCGTCACCAGCCGGCGTGCGAGCACCGGGTTCGCCGGGTCGCTCATGTCCATCACGTTCACGCCGATGCTGCCTTCGAGCAGGTTGGTCGGGAACAGCGTCGTCGTGTCGTAGTACGCGCATTCGCGACCGGCCTTGTCGACGTAGCGCTGCACCTTGAAGCCGCCGACGGTGCCGAGCGCCGTCGGCGTCGTGTAGCTGCCGACCAGTTCGGTATTGCAGGTATAGCCCTGTGCGGCGCGTCCGCTCTCGTGGTCCTCGGCGCTGACGCGCCCCTGCAGGCCGGTCTCGGGCCGCGAGCCCGGACCGCAGCGGGCCTTGGGCGTCGGGCCCTGCGCGACGGGCGCCGCGCTATCGCTGCTGCTGCCACAGGCGCCGACCGTCGTGGCGACGGCCAGACACAGCGCGAGACGGATGACTACGCTCATCGCCGATGCTCCCCCTTGTCGTCGCCGGAGTATATCGGCGGGGCGATCGCCCGCTGCGCGGGCACTGCCCGCAGCGTCAACTGAGGTTGCCGCGGGATGGCATCTCCGGACGTGACGCCGGCGATGCCGCCCGCGGCCCGCAGGCGGATCAGCGTTCCGCGAGGGCGGCGTTGAAGGTCGCGCTCGGCCGCATCACCGCGGCCATCTTCTCGCGGTCCGGGTGGTAGTAGCCGCCGATGTCGACCGGCTTGCCCTGCACGGCCGCCATCTCGGCGACGATGGTCTGCTCGTTGTCCGCCAGCTTTTTCGCGAGCGGCGCGAAGTGCGCGGCGAGTTCGGCGTCCTCGGTCTGCTCGGCCAGCGCCTGCGCCCAGTACATCGCGAGGTAGAACTGGCTGCCGCGGTTGTCCAGCTCGCCGGTCTTCGGCGACGGGTTCTTGCGGTTGTTGAGCAGCTTGCCGGTCGCCGCATCCAGGGTCTTGGCCAGCAGGCTGGCGCGGGCGTTGCCGGTCTTGGCGCCGAGATCCTCGAGGCTGGCGGCGAGCGCGAGAAATTCGCCCAGAGAATCCCAGCGCAGATGGTTTTCCTCGACGAGCTGCTGCACGTGCCGCGGCGCGGAGCCGCCGGCGCCGGTCTCGTACATGCCGCCGCCGGCCATCAGCGGCACGATCGACAGCATCTTGGCGCTGGTGCCCAGCTCCATGATCGGGAACAGGTCGGTGAGGTAGTCGCGCAGGATGTTGCCGGTCACCGAGATCGTGTCCTGGCCGCGGATCACGCGCTCCAGCGTGTACCGCATGGCGCGCACCTGCGACATGATCTCGATCTTCAGCCCCTTGATGTCGTGCTCCTGCACGTACTTCACGACCTTCTGGATCAGCTCGTGCTCGTGCGGGCGGTAGGGGTCGAGCCAGAACACTGCCGGTGTCTTGGACTGGCGCGCGCGGGTGACGGCGAGCTTGACCCAGTCGCGGATCGGCGCGTCCTTGACCTGGCACATGCGCCAGATGTCGCCGGTCTCGACGTTCTGCGACATCAGCACCTCGCCGGTATCGACGTCGGTGATGTTGGCGACGCCGTCTTCGGGAATCTCGAAGGTCTTGTCGTGCGAGCCGTACTCCTCGGCCTGCTGCGCCATCAGGCCGACGTTGGGGACGCTGCCCATGGTCCGGGGGTCGAAGGCGCCGTGCGTCTTGCAGAAGTTGATCATCTCCTGGTAGATGCGCGCGAAGGTCGATTCCGGCATCACTGCCTTGACGTCCTTCAGGCGTCCGTCGGCGCCGTACATCTTGCCGCCGTTGCGGATCATTGCCGGCATCGACGCGTCGACGATGACATCGTTGGGCGAGTGGAAGTTGGTGATGCCCTTGGAGGAATCGACCATCGCCAGCTCGGGGCGGTTGGCGTGGCAGGCGTGCAGGTCGCGTTTGATCTCGTCCTGCTCGCTCTGCGGCAGCTTGGCGATCTTGCTGTACAGATCGACCATGCCGTTGTTGACGTTGATGCCCAGTTCCTCGAAGCGCTTGCCGTGCTTGGCGAAGGCGTCGCGGTAGAAGATGCGCACGCAATGCCCGAAGACGATGGGGTGCGAGACCTTCATCATCGTCGCCTTCACGTGCAGCGAGAACATCACGCCGGTCTGGTAGGCGTCGTCGATCTGCTTTTCGTAGAAGTCGAGCAAGGCCTTCTTGCTCATGAACATGCTGTCGATGATTTCCTTGTCCTGCAGCGCCACCTCGGGCTTGAGGACGATGGTCTTGCCGCTCTTAGTCAGCAGCTCCATCTTCACCTTGCGCGCGCGGTCGAGCGTCATCGACTTCTCGCCGTGGTAGAAGTCGCCGTGGTGCATGTGCGACACGTGCGAGCGCGACGCCTGGCTCCATTCGCCCATCGCATGCGGGTTCTGGCGGGCGTATTCCTTGACGGCCTTGGGCGCGCGGCGGTCGGAATTGCCTTCGCGCAGCACCGGGTTCACGGCGCTGCCCAGGCACTTGGAGTAGCGCTTGCGGATCGCCTTCTCCTCGTCGGTGACGGGGTTCTCGGGATAGTCGGGCAGCTTGTAGCCCTGGGCGCGCAGCTCCTCGATCGCGGCCAGCAGCTGCGCCACGGACGCGCTGATGTTGGGCAGCTTGATGATGTTGGTGTCGGGCTGCAGCGTCAGCCGGCCCAGCTCGGCGAGATTGTCCGGCAGCCGCTGGGACTCGCTCAGGAATTCCGGGAACTCCCCGATGATGCGGGCGGCCAGCGAGATGTCGCTGGTCTTGACCTGGATGCCGGCCGGTGCGGTGAAGGCCTCGACGATCGGCAGGAACGATGCGGTGGCCAGCATCGGCGCCTCATCGGTCAGGGTGTAGATGATGGCGGACTGTTGCTTGCTCAAGCGTTCGACTCCCGGCGGTTCTGGACGGAATCGGCGACAGGAAGCGCATAAACAGCGGCGACGCCCGTTACGGGGCGTCGCGCGGCGTGCCGTGCTTCCGCGGCCGGCTCACTGCGGTGGGGCCGCATGTTAGCGCGCCTGAGGGCCGGTGTTGGCGGCCGGCCGCCGGGAGCCCGTCCCGGCCCGCATTTCTCACAGGGTCGCCTTCGATCCTCGCGCCGGTACCGGACTGGGCTGAAGACTTCACGCCCCCCCTGCGAGAAATGCGGGCTAGAAGGCCTCCGCCACGGGGTTCGGGACCGGCTTGCGGCTGAACACGCCGACGATCGGCGTGCCGTGGGCGCGCAGGACAGGTTCGATCTCGCGGTGCAGGACGTGATAACGGTAGAACGGCACGCGCGGAAACAGGTGGTGGATCGAATGCAGGTTCTGGCCCAGCCAGAACCATTCGAACGGCTTCATCCACCGCGGCATGATCAGGCTGTTGGTGTTGCGGTAGCGCGCCGGGTCCCGATACGGGATGTGCGGGCGGTAGGCGAACCAGTAGGCGGTGAACAGCCCGCCGAGGATGTAGCCGAGGACGATGACGGCCACGGTGCCCGGCTGCGAAACCAGAACCAGGAAGGCGGCGCGCCAGCCCACCGACACGGCAATCTCGGCGAGGTAGGTGAGGCGCTCGCTGCGGGTGGCCTTGGCCCAGTGGTTCTGCACGAAGAAGCTGTTCTGCACCCACAGGAAGCGGAACACGGTGAGGAAGGCCGCGACCGGGCCGGCGCCCATGCGGCTGACGACGTAGTCCGGGTCCTTGTCGGGCTGGTTGGTGTAGCGGTGGTGGGTGAAATGCTCCACCGTGTGCGAGCCGTACGGCACCATGATGATCGGCGCGACGAGGTAGCCGCACAGGTCGTTGAGCCATTTGAGGCGGTCGCGACCGCCGTGGATGTTGCCGTGCGCGGCCTCGTGCAACGGCGTGTATGACATGTAGGTCAGCGCGGCGATCAGCGGCGTCGCGATCCATGCCGGCATCAGGCCGGCGGCAAACAGCCCGAGCGTCGCGACGAAACCGGCGAGCACGGCGGTGACCAGCAGCACGGTCGGCCAGGCCACGCGGTTCATGTGCTGCTGGGCGGCCAGGATGGCCTGCTTGTTCAAGGCGGCGAGGTCGGCGGACATGCGCTACTCCGGGATCGGGACGTTGCGCAGGCTACGCCGGCGGCGGAGCGGCCTACAGGGCAGACGCGGCCAGCCACCGTGCACTTCCGGTCAGCGGCCTACAATCCGGGCCCATGAGCCCGGGCGCCGAAATCCTGCATCCCGTCGCGATCAGCCAGGTGATGATCCATTTCGCCGCCGGCCATGGCGTGAGCGAGGAAACCTGCCTGCTCGGCACCGGCATCGAGCCGGAACGGCTGCTCGACGCGGAAGCCTTGATCACGCGCGACCAGGAGATGCGCCTGGTCGAGAACCTCATGCTGGCGCTGCCGGACGTGCCGGCCCTGGGCTTCCGGCTGGGCCTGCAGTACAACGTCGCGACCTTCGGCATCTGGGGTTTCGCCCTGCGCACGAGCCGTACCCTGCACGACGCGCTCAGGCTCGCGCTGCGGTATCTGCCGCTGAGCACGGCGTACTGCCGGATCGGCATGCTCGAGGCGGACGACGTGCTCGGTATCCGCATGGACCCCGACGAGATTCCGCGGCACCTGCGCCAGTTCCTGCTGGAGCGCGACATGGCCACGGCGATCCACCTGATCCGCGAACTGAGCCTCACCGGTCTGCACGTCCAGGCGCTGCAGCTGCAGATTCCGGAGCCCGACTATGCGACGAGCCTGGAGGCCTTGTGCGGCGTGCGGCCCGCGTTCGGCTGCGGGCGCAACGCGCTGCTGATTCCGCGTGCGGCCGCGGACAAGCCGCTGCCGACCTTCGACGCGCATCTGGTTCGCATGCTCGAAGACCAGTGCCGCCAGCAGCTCGAGCGGCGCAAGCAGGGCGGGCTGACCGGGCAGGTCCGCGCGCAGTTGCTCGGTCCGTCCGGGCTCGTGGCCGACATCGAGGAGGTGGCCGCGGCCATGGCGATGTCGGCCCGCAGCCTGCGCCGCAAGCTGGATGCCGAGGGCACGACGTTCCGGCAGATCGTGGAGGGCGAGCGGCGGCAGCTCGCCGAGCAACTGCTGCGCGGGACGCAGATGACGCTGGACGAGATGGCCATCCAGCTCGGCTATTCGGATACCGCGAGCTTCACCCGCGCCTTCCGGCGCTGGCAGGCCGTGTCGCCCGGCGAGTATCGTCGACGCGCGCTCGGCGAGCGCGACGGTGTGGTTCAGTGATGTGCAGGCGGCGGCCCCGTGCCGCTGCAGGATCACCCAGGGAGGAGAAGCCGATGTCCGTGCGCGAAGCGGTTTACGGGGTCCTTGCCGTCGTGGCCGCGGTCTGGGGCTGGTACTACAACCTGCAGTACCTGCAACAGCCGGACGCGGGATGGCTCGACTGGATCCGGCAATGCCTGGTGAACGACGCCGCGACCGTGGCCCTGATCGACCTGACGGCGACCTACGTCCTCGTCAATCTGTGGATGGTGTTCGAGGCATTGCGGCTCGACATGCGCGGATCGCTGGTACTCGTGCCGGCGACGGTGTTCGTCAGCCTGGGCTTCGGCCTCGGCCTGTTCCTGCTGCTGCGCGAACGCCGCTTGCGCGCGCAGCGCACGGCCGTGCCGGCCGACGCCGCCTGAGCGCTGTGCGGGGGCGCCGGTTCCGGCGGCGTTCTATGCCCCGAGCCGTCCGCGCTGGCGCTTCAGGCGCTCGCTGACGCTGACGATCGCGGCGATCGCCGGCGTCAGTTCGGCGCCCAGTTCGGTCAGCGAGTACTCGACCGTCGGCGGCGAGGTCTGCATGACCTGCCGGTGGACGACACCGTCGGCTTCGAGCTGGCGCAGGCGTTCGGCGAGGACCTTGGCGGTCACGGCGCGGATGTCGCCCTTGAGTTCGCTGAAGCGGCGCGGGCCTTCGCGCAGGTACCAGATCACGTGCGGCGCCCACGCGCCCGCGATCAGGCGCATGCAGTCGGACAGCGGGCACTCGCCGTTGCATGGCGGATCGACCTTGCTCTTGCGGACTTTGACCATGGCGTTGGCAGTGGGGCGGTTACCGCGAGGAAACCCGATTTTCTGGGTTTCCGCAAGTAATGTGGTTCCCAAACGTAACCAGAGCACCTATAGTGCCGGCCACACGTCGAACGGAGCCGTCGCATGTGGCAGCGCAATGCCTTCACCGAACGCCTGGGCCTGCGGTATCCGATCGTGCAGGGACCCTTCGGCAGCGGCCTGTCATCGCTGGCGCTGCTGGCCACGGTATCGGAGGCTGGCGGGCTCGGATCGTTCGGCGTGCAGCATCTGGGTCCGGAACAGATCCGCACGCTGGGTGCGGAACTGCGCGCGCGCACCGAGCGGCCCTTCAATCTCAACCTCTGGGTGTCCAATCACGATGACGGCGGGCTGACGCTGAGCGAGGCGCAGTTCGCGCAGGCGCTTGCGCGCTTCGCGCCGTACTACGCGGCACTGGGCATCGAGCCGCCGGCGATGCCGGCGCGCTACGGCTGGCGCTTCGAGGAGCAGGTCGAGGCTCTGCTCGACGTGCGGCCGGCCGTGTTCAGCTTCGTCTATGGCATTCCTTCGGCGTCGGTGCTGGACGCCTGCCGCGCGCGCGGCATCGTCACCGCCGGTGCGGTGACGACGCTGGACGAGGCGCTGGCGATGGACGCGGCCGGTGTCGATCTGATCGTCGCCAGCGGCATGGAGGCCGGCGGACACCGCGTGTCCTTCCAGCGCAGCGCCGAGGACTCGCTGACCGGCACGCTGGCGCTGATTCCGCAGATCGTCGATCGCGTACGCGCGCCGGTGATTGCCGCCGGCGGCATTGCCGACGGTCGCGGCGTGGCCGCGGCGCTGATGCTCGGGGCCCAGGGCGTGCAGATCGGCACGGCGTTTCTGGCCTGCGAGGAATCCGGTACCACGCCGCTGCACCGCGAACAGCTGTTCAGCGATGCGGCGCGGTACACGGCGCTGACGCGCGCCTTCAGCGGCCGGCTGGCACGCGGCATCCACAATGAGTTCGTCGACGACTGGCGCGGCCGCGAGTCCGAAATCCTGCCGTACCCGATCCAGGGCTGGTTCGCCGGCGGTTTGCGCGCCGCCGCCCTGGAGCAGAAGCGGCCCGGCCTGATGTCGCTGTGGTCGGGTCAGGCGGCGCCGCTGCTACGTCATCGTCGCGCGAGCGAACTGTTTTCGGCGCTGGTGCGCGAGACCGATGCGGCGTTCGGCCGCTTCGTGCGCAGCAGCACCGCTCTCGATCCCTCCACCCACCCCGAAGGAGAATCCGCATGAAACTGTATTTCAGTCCCGGTGCCTGTTCGCTGGCCTCGCACATCGTGCTGCACGAGCTGGGCCTGCCGCACGAGATCGTGCGCGTCGATACCAAGGCCAAGAAGACCGCCGATGGCGGCGACTACCTGCAGATCAACGCCAAGGGCTATGTGCCGGCGCTGGGCCTGGACGACGGCGGCGTGCTGACCGAAGGCCCGGCGATCCTGCAGTACCTCGCCGACCGCAAGCCGGACGCCGGGCTGGCGCCCGCCAACGGCACGATGGCGCGCTACCGTCTCCAGGAGTGGCTGGGCTACGTCAACTCCGAGATCCACAAGAGCTTCAGCACCTTCTTCATCCCCGGCACGGCGGATGCGGAGAAGGTGGCCGCCGGCGAACGGCTGGCGAAGAAGTTCGCCTGGCTGCAGGCGACGATCGGCGACGGCCCCTACCTGATGGGCGATGCGTTCACGGTGGCCGATGCCTACCTGTACACCGTGCTCAACTGGACCGGCTTCGTCGGCATCGATCTGGGCCAGTGGCCGGGCCTCAAGGCCTTCCACGCCCGCATTGCCGAGCGCCCCTCGGTGCAGAAGGCGCACGCGGCGGAGAAGGCGGGCAAGTCGGCCTGAGCGTGCTTTCGACGCGGCGGGCTCGCGCGCGGGCCCGCCGCCGTTCTCACGGCGGGATCGCGAGGCCGCGCAGCGCCGAGGCGCCGATGAGCCGGCCCTGCGCATCGTAGGCAGTGACGCGCCAGTCGTAGACGCGGCCGGGCGTGAGCTGTGAGAGCGTGAGCCGCGACAGCGAAGCGCGCGTGCTGATCGCCGTGACCATGATGCCGGCATCGGGATAGCGCTCTTCGGCCGGCGCGGACGCCGGTTCGCGATCGTCGACGCCGGTGCCGCCCAGTTCGGGCAGGCGGTCGCCGATGTCGCCGGCTTCACGCGTGAAGAACTCGATCTGGTAGACCGCCGCGTTCTCGACCGGCGACCAGTGGAAGCCCTGATCCGGCCGGTAGACGGCACCCGCCGCGGGCGCGTGGGCGATCAGCCGCGCGGGCTCGGGCGCCGACGGCATCGCGGCGTTGACCGCGTAGCGGATGATCACGGCGCGCGCCGCGTCCGGCGCGATCAGCCGCAGGCGCAGCAGGTGCAAGCCTTCCATGCCGCTCGGCAATCCCGGCGAGCGCAGCAGCAGCTCGCGCGACCCGCGCACCAGGTTGCGATGCACCGAACTCAGCGTGCGGAACATCGGCTCGCCCGCGGTGCTGCTGGGCTCGGCGATCTCCCAGACCGCGTGCAGGCGACCGGCGCCGGTGTAGCGGATCTCGGCCAGTACGTGGCTGCGCGCATGGCGGGCGAGGATCTTGTCGCTGGCGCCGTCCGGGAAGCGCAGCACGATGCGCGAGACCGACAGCCGCGCGCTGTTGCCGCCGCCGAGCGGAATCTGCGCCATCGCCACGACCGGCGTCGCCGTCTCCTGGTCGCGGAACTCGCGTACGACGAAGATGCGCAGGCCCGTTGCCAGCGCGAGGTCGGCGATGGGCGCCGGCACGCCGAGCTGCTCGCGGAACACGGCGGTCTGCGTGGCCGGCGCCGCCGTGGGCGGCAGCAGCCGCTTGAGCGGCTGGCCCACGCGGATGCTGACGGGATCGTTCACGTCGCCTTCCAGCGTGATGAAAGCCTCCGAGGAGATCACCGCCAGCGAGCGGTCGGGTTGCGTGCCGGCCACCTGCACGCGCCAGTCGATGGCAACGCGCGTGCCGGCGCCGACGACCGCCCGTGCACCGCTGCTGCCGCTGGCGGCAACGATCTCGGCGTGGGCCGGGAGGGCGCACAGCGCCACCAGCGCGACGGCGGCCTGGAGGAATACGTGCTGCCCGGGCATGCGCATGATCACTCCCCGCTGAAGTTCAAGGACAGGCCGGCGAAGGCCTGGTAACTCTCGCGCCGGGACCGGTTGTACTCCGGCGCGGACGGCATGCCGTTCTCGTCCTCGAACGGCAGGATCAGGCTGCGATCGCGCATGCGCTGATAGCTGCCGCGCACGAACAGGTTGAGCTGCCAGACGCGCCAGTTCGAGCCGACGTCCACCTGCTCGCCGCGCGTCCGGTAAGTCTCGTCCGATGTGCGCGAGCGGTCCGCCGAGTAGCCGAGCGAGAGTTGCCAGCGCTCGGGCACGACCTGCCACTGCAGCGACAGCGTGCCGCTGTGCGTGCGCGTGGCGGTCTTCGGCAGCGAGAAGGCGAACGGATCGGCGTCGCCGGCGCGCAGTTGCAGCTGACGCGACAGGTCGGTGAACAGTTGCGCGCTCAGGCTGAGCCGGTCGCCGAAATAGAAGCTGATGTCCATCGATCCCGAATCGCCCCGGTAGGCCTGGGCCTGCCCGGTGCGGTCGTCGGTGGCCGAGCGGCTGTAGTTCAGGCTCCAGTCGCCGTAGGGCTGCACGAACGACAGTGAGGTCGTCAGGCTGCGGCTGTCGTCGTCGGCGCGAAAGCCCGCGTCGTTCTCCGGCAAGGCCACGGTGCGTCGCCGGTCGCGGCCTGCGCCGACGCTCAGGCTGGGTTGCTGCAGGAATGGCGGCAGCGTCCAGCCGGTCAGTTTCGGTGTCCAGCCGAGTTGCGCGAACAGGTTGTCGGCCCGTGTCGTCGGCAGCGGGCCGTCGGCGACGTTGTCCTCGGAGCGCGTGGCCGAGACGTCCAGCGCCACGGTCGCGTACTGCAGGCCGGCGGCGATGCGGTTCTGGTCGAGGTCGACCAGTCCGCCGGGCGCGCCGACGCTGCGAAACGCCGTGCCGACCTTCTGGTGTTCGAGCGTGAGGTGGCTCGTGAGCCGGTGCGCGCCGAGCGCGATGCCGTCGAGCGGCCGGTAGCTGAGCGTGTAGACCTGCGCGTCGTCGCGCACCGGATCGACCGGCACGCCCATCACCATCGGAAACTGCCGTTCGCTGCGCGCGTATTCGGCGCGCAGCGCCAGCGCGCCGGACAGCCACTGTGTGTCGAGCACCGCGCTGCCGACGCTGCCGTCGACTCCCGGCGTATAGGCGAAGTCATTGATGCCCGCGTCGTAGATCGCGGTTCCGCCGCTCAGGCTGCGGCCTTCGATGTAGCCCAGTGTGAGGTCGACGCGGTGATCGTCGCCGGCCAGCGGCTGCAGTGCCAGCATGCCGCCGCTGAGGCGTTGCTCGGGCCGCGAGAGGGCGAATCCCCGGCGAAAGCCGCTGACCGGCTCCGAGCCCTGCGAGAACACGGCGAGGTTGGCCCCGGCGACTGGCAGGCGGGCACTCAGACCGACGCCGCGGCGGCTGACGCCGTCGTAGGCGAGACTTCCGTAGGGGCGGCCGTCCACGGTCGCGGCGGCGAAATGACCGGCGACGAGCTGCAGCGATTCGCTGCCCGCGCTCACGCGGAAATCGCCGAGTTCGAGATCGTCCTGACCGAGTCGGTCGGCGTTGCTGCTGGCGTAGAGATTGGCGGCAGCCTGCACGGCCAGATGGCGGCTGCGCAGCGAGGGTTCGAGCCGCAGGCTGCCGCTGACGACATGCTCGCGCGCCTCGTCGAGGTCCTCGCTGTTGAGCACCGTGCTGCTGCCCTGGACGTCGGCGGCGTAGACCATCCCGGCCTCGATCTGTCGTTCCGGGCGCTGCAGTTCCAGTTCCCAGACGGCCACCTCGATCAGCTCGCGGCTTGCCGTCTCGCGGATCAGGCGCAGGCGATGCGTGCCGGGCGCGAGCCGCTTGACCGGGCGCAGCCGCATCAGACCGTAGCCGCTGCGCACAGCCAGTGCGGTGACATCGAGCGCATCGAGTTCGACGAGCCAGGCGTCGTTCCACTGTGCGGCCTGCGGGTCGAAGCGGATGACGATGTCGTCATCGACGGTGTAGGTTTCGCGGCCTTCCGGAAAGACGAGCTGCGCCACATCCGGGTCTTGCGCCGCGACGGGCAGATGCAGGCCGGCGATGACCAGTACGGCAGCGGCCCGGCGGTGCCATCGGCCGCGCAGCTCCTTCATCGCCATCGCCGACCTCTGTCCGGACGGCCGAGACGCAGCAGCAGCAGGCCGAGCAAGGCCAGCAGATTTTTCGATGGCAGTGCGCCGCCACCGGCGTCGTCGGAACCGTCGTCATTGCCGATCAGCACCAGGGCATCGGCGCGCGGACCGGGCGAGACATCGGCGCCCGGCAGCAGGCTCAGCAACAGGCACTCCTCGACCTCGACGCGGTCGTCGTGCAGGGCCAGGAAGCGGATCGCGGCGCGGGTGCTGCCGGCCGGGATGACGATGGGGCTGGCGGCGATCTCGTAGTCGTCCGGCGACGCACCCGGCTGTCCGTGCACGCTGCCGACCGTGAAGTCCACGCGCGTCTGCGTCGGGCGCGGCGCGTCCAGCTCGATCCAGATGTCGGTTTCGAATCCCTCGCCGAGCGTGACCTGCGAGGTGACGACGTTGACCTGCGGCCCGGGTGTCGGCGTAGGCACCGGAGAGGGGGTCGGTGCGGGCGTTTGTGTGGGCGTCGGTGTCGGTGTGGGCGGCGGAACGACCGGCGGCGGCGTGGCCGCGGGTGTCGGGCTCGGCGAAGGCGTCGGCGTGGGCGTGGGGCTGGGTGATGGCGTCGGCACCGGTGTGGGCGTCGGTGCAGGCGTCGGACTGGGCGTCGGCGCGGGCGTAGGTGTAAGTGTCGGACTGGGCGTCGGCGCGGGCGTTGGCGCGGGTGTCGGGCTGGGCGTCGGAGTCGGCGTCGGAAGCGGTGTGGGCGCGGGTGTTGGGGTCGGGACCGCAGTCGGAACCGGCGTGGGTGTCGGAACCGGCGTAGGCGTAGGCGTAGGCGTAGGCGTCGGCGTCGGCGTAGGTGTGGGTGTAGGTGTGGGTGTAGGTGTGGGTGTAGGCGTTGGTGTTGGAGTGGGCGTTGGCGTGGGGCTTGGGGTCGGCGTGGCGTCTGCGGCGAAGAACAGGTCCGCCTCGGCGTTGCCGTCGAGCTGAGCGTCGGCGAGGTCCGTGGCGAAACTGCCGAACAGCACGCCGTTGCCGTTCGCCTGCGGCGAAAAGCTCGAACCGCTGGCGGACATGCCGGTGCCGGCATTGCGGCTGACCAGCGCATTGGCACCGTCGCGCCACAGGAAGACGTCGGGCGCTGCGCCGTTGCCGTCGTCCGCCGCCAGATCGTCCGCACTCGAGACGTAGACGACGCTGCCATCGACGCCCAGCGTCGGGTCGGCGGCATCGCCATTGCCGGCGACGAGCGCATCGCCCGGAACGTGACTCAGCAGGACTGTCGCGTCGGCCGCCGACGGTTCGAGGAAGGCCTGGATGCCGCCACCGATCTGGCCGGCGACCAGATCCGTGGCGGCGCTGACGAAGGCGATCGCACCGCCGGTCGGTGCCAGCGTTCCCGGTCCGAAGCTGGCCCCGTCGGCGCCCGCCAGCGGGTTGTCGAAGCGATGACTGACCAGGCGGTTGCTGCCGGTCTCGCGGTCGAAGACGTAGAGATCGGTATCGACGCCGTTGCCGTCGACGAAGCCGGCCACCAGGTCGGTGGCGGCGCTGTCGTAGGCGACGAAGCGACCGTCCGCGCTCAGCACCGCGTCGCCGGTGCTGTAGAAATCGTCTTCGGCCGGGGTCGTCGGGTTGCCGGCGGCATGGGTGACGAGCTGGCTGGTGCCGGCCAGGCTGTCGTAAAGGAACAGGTTGGGGTCGTTGCCGTTGTCCACCTGTCCGGCGACGAGGTTGCTGGCGAAGCTGCCGTAGAGGATGTACCGACCGTCGTCGCTGACGGCGAGCGCAGACGAGCTGTCCGCGCTGCTGACACCGTCGTCCGGCACCGGCGCGCTGACCAGGGTCTTGCTGCCGCTGACGCGGTCCATGCGGATGACCACGCGATCCCAGCCCAGACCGCCGGCGCGGCCCAGCTCCTCGGCCTCGCCGGTGTAGACGATGGTCGAGCCGTCGGCACTGATCATCGCGTTCCCGCCGGCGAAGGCCGTGGTGGCATCGCGGGACAGCAGCGTGTTGAGGCCGGTCTGCGCGTCCCAGAGGTAGACCGAGATGCCGGCATCGCCCGGCAGGTCCGCATCGAGGTTTTCGCAGCGGCTTTCGTAGACGACGTAGCGCCCGTCCGCGCTGATGGCCTGGACGCCCAGGCGCGAGAACGCCGCCGCGCCACCGGGTGCAAGGCATTCGGCGGCCGACCCGGAGGCGTGGGTGATGAGGATGTTGTCGCTGCCGTCCGGTACCAGCAGACGCTGCTGGAACAGATGCAGTCCGCCGCCGCCGGCCTGGCCAGTGGCGAGGTCGGTGGAGGTCGAGGCAAAGGCGACGACGGCGGCGTCGCGGGCGAGGGCGTGGTAGTACGAGAACGACTCGCCGTCGAAGTAGCCCACGCCGGCATCGCCGGCGGTACCGGGCTCTCCGGGGACGTGACTCACCAGCACCGCGGCGCCGGCCGGGAGCATCAGCATCCCGGCCAGCGTCGTCAGGGCCCTGCGCAGGTGGTTGGCGTACACCGTCGGTTCCGCGTGGTTCGGCCCGGCGCGCCGTCTACCTGCGCCGGCCGGAAGGAAGGGTCAACGCAAAGGGTGTCTGCGCCTCTTTCGAGGACTCGTTCCGGTCAGCAGCGCACGCCGGACATGGGGTCGGCGCACGGCCCGGAATCCTCGGCCTTGAACCCTTCGGCCTCCTTCTTCGCTGCCTTGCCGGCCTTGCGTGCTTCGCTCTTCGTCGCGTAGTGGCCAACCGTCTTGTTCTGAGCGGGCTCGCTGCCGTGGATCAGCGAGGCGACGTAGCCGCCGCTCGGGTGCTCGGTGACCTTCACCGACCAGGCCCAGGCGGGTGCGTTCACGCAGATGAGCAGGGCGGCGGATGCAAACAACGAGACGCGGGTGGTGGAAGGATTCGGTTTCACGTTGAACTCTCCTTGGTTGACGTGTGCAACGGGGGTGCGAGCGCCGCCTGTCGTGCGTCGACGAGGTCAGGCGTTCATGAACTGACGCAACGTCGGCATCGAAAACGGCTCATCGGCGTTTCAGCGCCGCGCCGGCACGAACGCACAGTCGCCGCTGCGCACGGAACAACGGCCCTGCAGCCGCCCGCCCCCGCAGGCGTAGTTGCAGTTCGCCGCGCAGCACAGCCGGCCATCCTTGCCGTCGTGCTGCATCGGTTCGCAGACGGCCTCCTCCTGGATGCGCAGGGTGTCGCCTGCCGCGCAGCGATGGCCCTGCAGGGAACCGTAGGCCTTCTGGGCGCCGGATCTCGAGCGACGGCGAAGATCGAGCACCGCGGGGTCGGTGGGCGAGAGCATCAGGGCCCCCGGCTGCGTCTTCATGCGGGCGAAGTCGTCCTTGGACGGATCGGGTGTCGACAGTGCCGGGCCGGTAGCGGCCAGCAGCAGGACCATCAGCACCACGTGGGCGACGAACTTCATCGGCGAGCGTCCTTCATCGTGAGGGTTGCGGTCGCTGTTCCGCGCATGCAGCGGGAAGGGAGCTTCATGGCAAGACGCAACATCGCGCCGGCAAACGGCTCAAGGTGTCCGATGAGCCGTCCGCGCGGAGAACGGTGCGTTGATCCTTGAGAGGCCCAATCCGGGGTCTCCGAAATCAAGGAGTCTGCAAATGAAACGCAGGGATTTCGTCAAGTTCGCCCTTGCGGCCGGGGGCGCTCTCGCAGTGAGCCCGGCATCGGTGCTTGCGCAGGGCGGCGGAGGCGGCGGTCGCTTCAGCTATGTGAGTGGCTCGCGTCGCGTGGAGGGAACCATCGTGGGCGACCCGCAATCCGGCAACTTCAGCATCAAGTGGCAGTCGGGCAAGGAGTCGGGTACCACACGCCTGAGGAGCAATTCCAAGAAGTATCAGCAGGTGGCGGAAGCGTTCGCCAAGACGCAGGCGCTCAGTCTCGTGGCAAATGGCAAAGCGGGCCGAATCACCTTGCGGGACGATCTGAAGAGCGCCGACATGAGCTTCGGCGGCGAGTCCGGCCAGGTCAGTACGCAGGCCTTGCCGGCCGCCGTGGCGATTGGAGTCGCTGGAGCAGGCGCTTTTCTGGCTGGAGTCGTCATTGGCGCCGGTGTCGCCGCCATTGCGACCGCCCTGAATGAGGACAGCAACGTAAAGGTCAAGTTCTCGGCAGGCGGGATGAGCGCGGAAGTCGAAGTCGACAACGACGGCGGCGATCGCTGAGAACCCTGCAGCTCAACTCTGGTTGTTACGCGCCGAGTCCGCCAATGCTCTCGGCACCGACATTCGATTGAAAGGAGTATGAACATCAGTAGTGTCCGGTTAGATCTCAAACAGATTCATCTGCTTAGCGAAGTCGGTGATGTCGGTTCGGTAGTCGAGGCCCGCCAGAGCTTGTTGCAGCGAGGTTTTCTCGAAGACCGTGACCGACAGGATCTGTAGAAAAGTGTAGAGCGAGACATCCAGTTGAAGCGCCTTCTTGACGATGGCCACGAGCACGTAGACGCAGACTGCGGACCAGATCTGCGTCTTCACCGCGTTCTCGCTGGTGCCATAGAACTGCTTGATGCGCAGGTGCTGTTTGATCCACTTGAAGAACAGCTCGACCTGCCAGCGGCTCTTGTAGAGCGCGGCGACGGTCAACGGCGGCAGCCTCATGTGATTGGTCAGAAAGACCAGCGTCTTTCCCGACACAGTGTCCTTGAAGCGGATGCGCCGCAGTGTCTGCGGGTATTTGCGCGCGGAGTAGTAGCCATTGAGTGCGATGGTCTGGTCGCAGATCACGCCGGTGTTGCGGTCCACGGCCGCCGAATACAGACGCCGCGCATCCAAGCCCGCCTTGGCACGCGTGACGAAGAAGGCTTGCGCCTGGTGGAGGACGAACAGGCGTGCGAAATCCAGGTAACCGCGATCCATCACGTAGAACGCGCCCGCTTCGATCGGCAGGATGTCGAGTACGTTGACGTCGTGCATCTTGCCGTCGCTGATGTGGATGAAGCTGAGAATCGGGCCCCGCAGATCGAGCAGCGTGTGCAGCTTGATCGCGGCCTTGGTCGTGCGGAACGGCGCCCAGTCGAAAACCGACAGGCACAGGTCGATCGTCGTGGCGTCCAGCGCGTAGACCGTCTCGTCGAGATTCACCTCCAGTGGCTCGCTGGCGTACAGCGTGCGCGCCTGGGCGATCAGGCGCTGCGCGAACTCGAAGTAGATCCGCCAGTCGCGCTGCGCCAGGGCATCGGCCAGCGTCGAGCGCGGCGGCGCCTGACGCAAGCCCATGTGATAAAGCTTGCCGGCCTGCGTCGACAGGCAGGCTTCGATGTCGCGCAGGCTTTCGCGATAGGTCAGCTGGGCAAAGGCCAGCACCCGGAACAGCTCCACGCAGTTGAGGGTGCGCACGCCACGGTCGCCCTGGCGGCGCGCCACGATGCGCGTGAACGTCTTCCACGGCACGAACTCCATCAGCTGCGCGAACAACGTTTTGCCCGTGTTCATGGCGGTCCCCGGCAACGAAAACGCCGGAAGTCTGCCCACAACACCGCAAAGTCGATTTCAAATCGTGGACACCCATGAATCGCGCTAACTCATTGCTCCAATGCGTGTTCTGGCGTTTGGGCGTTCAACGAACCGGACACTACTGTATGAACATGAACTCGAAGATCAAGGCCACTCTGGCCGCCATTGCCTTCACTCTGGCAACACCTCTGGCCGCCCAGCAGGCGAAGACCACGAACGAACTCAAGATGGGGCCGGCATCCTCCGCGAGTGCGATCACGCACTGCCAAGGTGAAGGTTCGTGCCCTGCGGGACAGTACTGCGACGACTCGGTCCGGCCGGGTGGCGGGATCGGCATCTGCGTTCACGGCCGGAAGCCCATGCGCTCGCCCGGCGGTGACACTCCTCCGGAAAAGGTGTCGCCGTCGATGCCCTGATCGCTCGACTGGCTTGCGGCGGAGCCTGGGCGCGAAGGCCTAGGCTCCGTCGCTTTCGAGTTCGCGCCGCAGCCAGGTCTTCGCGAGCAGCCAGTCGCGCTTGACGGTGGCGGGCGCGATGTTGAGCGCTTCGGCGGTTTCGTCGATGTCGAGGCCACCGAAGTAGCGGCACTCGACGACCCGCGCAGCGCGGTTGTCGATGGCTGCCAGCCGCGTCAGCGCCTCGTCGAGCGCTTCGACGTCGACATCGGGCGTTTCCGAGGCCACGTGCTGCGCCTGACCGAGCGTGAGCTGCACGGCGCCGCCGCCGCGCTTCGCGCGGTTGTGCTGCTTGGCGTAGTTGACCAGCACCCGGCGCATCACGATGGCGGCGACGGCCAGGAAGTGCGAGCGGTTCTGCCACTGCGCCCGGTCCTGCTCGGCGAGGCGCAGGTAGGTCTCGTTGACCAGTGCCGAAGTGTCGAGCGTGTGCCCGATACGCTCGCCGCGCAGCTGGCGGTGCGCGGTTGCCTGCAACTCGTCGTGAATCAGCGGCATCAGGGCATCGAGGGCGCGGCGATTGCCGTTGCGGGCGCTGAGAATCAGCTGGGTGACCGGTCCGTTCATGGCGTGTCGCCCTCCATGGCGACCTGTTCGAGCTGTTGAGTGACGTCGAGGACGAAGGGGTGGTCCTCGCCCAGGGTGCTCATCCCGATGTCGAGGGCGTCCTGCAGGTCGCGGCGCATGGCGTCGGTGTCACCGCGGTCCTCGTGCAGCGCGGCCCGGGCGCGTCGAAGGAATGCGCCATACGGATGCACCGGCCCGTAACGACGTTCGACGATGGCCAGTGAGGCATCGAACGCCGTTTCGGCACGGTCGAAGCGGCGCAGCGCGACGTAGTTCAGTGCGAGGTTGTTGAGATTGGCGGCGAGATCCTGGTCGGTGGCGGCGCCCGGCAACTGGCGTCGCAGCGCGACGACCTGCTCCAGCAGGACGGTGGCCTCGTCGAGCCGGTCCTGTTCGCTCAGCGCGATCGCGATCTGGTTCAGCGCGCTGGCGCGCGCGTCCGGTCCGACCTCGGTGAGGCTGTCGAACACGCCCAGCGCCTCACGCGCGAGCTGCTCGGATGCGGCGTAGTTGTCGAGCCGGTATTCCACCTTTGCGAGTTCGAGCAGGCTGCCGGCATACGGCTCGCCCTCCGCGCCGCCGCGCCGGCTCAACCCCACGGCTTCGGTCAGGGCGGTGCGCGCACGCTCGTAGTCGCCGCGCACCTGATAGACGCCGCCGACGACGGTGAGGACCGCGGCACGCTCCGCGTCGCGCAGCGCCGTGTCGGCTTCGAGCAGGCTCAGCCCGCGTTCGAGCATCTCGCCTGCGGTGTAGTCGCGCTCCGCACGGGTCGGATCGGCCTGGGTGAACAGCTCGGTGAGAAAGCGCGCTGTGGCCTGCGCGCGATCGCGTTCGGCGCGCACTGCCTCCGCCTGCTCGCCGATGCGTGCAGCGGTCACCGACGCGAAGACGCCGAAGCCGATCGCGACGACGAACAGCGCCGCCGCGAACGACGCACTCCAGCGGTTGCGCCGGAGAAATTTGCCTGAGCGGTACGCGAAGGTGTCCGGACGCGCGTAGACCGGCAGTCCGCGCAGATGAAGATCGAGGTCGTCGGCCAGGCCTTCCGCAGAGCGGTACCGGCGCTGCGGTTCGAGGTTCAGCGCATGCAGGCAGATCGTGTCGAGATCGCCGCGAAGCTGGCGGCGCAGGCCGTCCGGCGTCTCGCGGCGCAGCCGCGCGGTTTCGGCGGTGACGCACTCGGACGGTCTGCGTAGCACCTCTTCGCTTGCCGGCGTTTCGTCGAAGGGTCGCTCGCCGCAGAACAGGCGGTAGCAGAGGATGCCGAGCTGATAGACGTCGCTCGCGGTGGTGATGGCATCGCCGCTGCGTTGCTCCGGGCTGGCGTACTGCGGCGTGAACAGGCGGGTGGCGGCGCCGGTGGTGACGCCCGAGGGCTGGTCCAGCAGCTTGGCGATGCCGAAGTCGAGCAGCATCGGCACGCCCTGCGGCGTGACCAGGATGTTCGCCGGTTTGAGATCGCGATGCACGATGAGGTTCTGGTGCGCGAACTGCACCGCGGCACAGACCTGGCGCAGCAGGCCGATGCGCTCGGTGAGCGTGAGGCGCCGTTCGTCGCAGTAGGCGTCGAGCGGTTGCGCGCCCTCGAGGTAGGGCATCGCGAACCACGGGCGGCCATCCGCGGTGAGGCCGCCGTCGATGACGGAGGCGATGTTGGGATGGTCGAGCGCCGCCAGGATCCGTCGCTCGGTCTCGAAGCGTGCCAGCACCGCCTCCGAGTCCATGCCGCGGGCAATGACCTTGATCGCCGCGTGCCGGTGGAAATCGTCGCCGCGGCGTTCGGCCAGGTAGACCGAGCCCATGCCGCCACGGTCGATGCGCCGGACGATGGTCCACGCGCCGACGATCTCGCCGATGAGCGGGTCGCCCCCGGCAGCTTCGGCAAGGTGATCGGGGGCGAGGCCCGAGCCGCGTTCGAGGAAGTCCGGATCGGCATCCCATTCGTGCAGCAGCGATTCGAGTTCGCTGCGCAGGTCCGCATCGTCGGCGCAGATCCGCTCGATCAGCGACGCGCGATCCTGTGCCGGTCGATCGACGATCGCGGTGAGCGCGGTCTGCAGTCGTTGCCAGCGATCCGGGTCCATCCGGCGATTCTAATCACCGATGGAAAATCGTTCTGAGAACGGCGCCGCGAACGCAATGAGCCGTTTCGAGACGATATGTTGCGTTGTTCTGCAACGGCCAGTTGCGCCTGCGTTCCGGGCCACGAAAAAGCCCCGCTTTCGCGGGGCTCTGGTCGTGTCGGGATGCGCTCAGAGAAAGCGTCCGATCAGTTCCTTCATGATCTCGTTGGTGCCGCCGTAGATGCGCTGCACGCGCGAGTCGCGCCACAGCCGCGAGATCGGGTACTCGTCCATGTAGCCATAGCCGCCATGCAGCTGCAGGCACAGATCGGCGATCTCGAACTGCTTGTCGGTGGTCCAGTACTTGGCCATCGCCGCGGTGACGACGTCGAGCTTCTTGTCGATCAGCATCTCGGTGCAGCGCTCGACGAAGACGCGCGCCAGCGTGGCCTCGGTACGCGCCTGGGCGAGCTGGAAGCGCGTGTTCTGGAAGTCGATCACGCGCTTGCCGAAGGCCTTGCGGTCCTTGACGTACTGCGTGGTCAGGTCCAGCGCCAGCTCCATCGCGGCGACGGCGGCCCAGGCGACGATCAGGCGCTCCTGCGGCAGCTGTTCCATCAGTTGCACGAAGCCCATGCCCTCGCCCTTGCCGAGCAGGTTGGCCTTGGGGATGCGCACGTTCTCGAAGAACAGCTCGGACGTGTCCTGCCCGTGCATGCCGACCTTCTCGAGATTGCGTCCGCGGCGGAACCCCTCGACCTTGTCGGTCTCGACGACGACGAGCGAAATGCCCTTGGCCTTCTCGTTCGGATCGGTCTTGGCGACGACGATGACCAGCCCGGCCTGCTGGCCGTTGGTGATGAACACCTTCTGGCCGTTGACGACGTAGTCGTCGCCGTCGGCGATCGCCGTCGTGCGCACGCTCTGCAGGTCGGAACCGGTGCCCGGTTCGGTCATCGCGATCGCACCGACGATTTCGCCGCTGGCGAGCTTCGGCAGCCAGGCCTGCTTCTGCTCTTCGGTGCCGTAGGCGAGGATGTAATGGGCGACGATGCCGTTGTGCAGCGACAGGCCCCAGGCCGAGCATCCGGCGCGGCCCTGCTCCTCGATCAGCACCTTCTCGAATGCGACGTCGCCGCCGCCGCCGCCGTACTCGACGGGGATGCTCGGGCACAGCAGGCCGAGCTCGCCGGCCTTGTTCCACAATTCGCGGTCGACGTGGCCCTGTTCGTCCCAGCGCACCACGTTGGGCGCCACCTCCGCCTGCATGAACCGGCGGGCGGTGTCGTGGAACATCTTCAGCTCGTCGGTGACGTAGCGGCCTTCTGCAAGAGCGGCGTTGAGCATCGACATCTTCCTCGGTGAAGGGTGGTGAACCTGTGGGGTGCGGGGGGTGCTGCGACTACTCGAAGCGGCGGCCTTCCTTGGCCATGCGCACGAGGATCCTGGCCGGCTTGAAGCGCGCGCCGTACTTCTTCTCCAGGACCTTCGAGCGCTTGACGAACTGGTCCAGGCCGACGGCATTGATGAACTGCAGGGCGCCACCCTGGTGCGGCGCGAAGCCCCAGCCGAAGATCGAGCCGATGTTGGTGTCGGCCACCGATTCCACGACCTTCTCCTCGAAGCACTTCGCCGCCTCGTTGGCCTGCGCGTACATCAGGCGGTCGATCATCTCCTGCTGCGGGAGCTGCGTTTCGGCGAGCGGGAAGTGCTTTGTCAGCTCCGGCCACAGGTGCTTCTGGCCGCCCTGCGGGTAGTCGTAGAAGCCCTTGCCGGACTTCTTGCCGACGCGGTCGAGCTGCCTGACCATCTTCTCGATCACGGCGACACCCGGATGTTCGGCAACGGTCTTGCCCTCGGCGGCGTAGTCCTTGCGCGTCTGCTCCAGCACGTGCATCGACAGCGACAGCGAGACCTCGTCCTGCAGCGCCAGCGGGCCGACCGGCATGCCGGCCTGCAGGCCGGCAACCTCGATCGAGCGCGGATGCTGGCCTTCGGCGAGCAGGGTCAGGCCTTCCATCGGGTAGGTCGCGAAGCAGCGCGAGGTGTAGAAGCCGCGCGAGTCGTTGACGACGATCGGCGTCTTCTTGATCTGCTGCACGTAGTCGAAGCCGCGCGCCAGCGTCTCGGCGCTGGTCTTCTTGCCCTTGATGATCTCGACCAGCGGCATCTTGTCGACCGGCGAGAAGAAGTGCAGGCCGATGAAATTCTTCGGCCGCTCGCTGGCTTCGGCGAGGCCGGTGATCGGCAGCGTCGAGGTGTTCGACGCGAACACGGCGGTCTTGGCGAGCTGCGCCTCGGCCTTCCTGGTCACGTCGGCCTTGATGCCGCGGTCCTCGAACACCGCTTCGATGATCAGGTCGCAGCCTTTGAGATCGTCGTAGCTCGTCGTCGGCTTGATGCGCGCGAGGAAGGCGTCCTTGCCCTCGGGCGTCTCGCGCCCGCGCTTGATCGCCTTGTCGAGCAGGCCGGCGGAATACGCCTTGCCCTTGTCGGCGGCGTCCTGCGTGGTGTCGAGCAGCACGCATTCGATGCCGACCTTCGCCGACACGTAGGCGATGCCGGCACCCATCATGCCGGCGCCGAGGATGCCGAGCTTCCTGACCGTCGAGCGCTCGAACCCTTCCGGCCTGGAGCTGCCCTTGTTGATGCCGTTGAGCTGGAACCACAGCGTGCCGATCATGTTCTTCGACACCTGCGACACCACCAGCTCGGCGAAGTAGCGCGACTCGACGCGGCAGCCGGTGTCGAAGTCGGTGATGCCGCCTTCGAAGACACTCGACATGATGTTGGTCGGCGCCGGCATGTTGCCCC
Organism: Sinimarinibacterium flocculans; assembly: GCF_003201205.1. Taxonomy (GTDB): domain Bacteria; phylum Pseudomonadota; class Gammaproteobacteria; order Nevskiales; family Nevskiaceae; genus Solimonas; species Solimonas flocculans. The sequence continues at coordinate 39,940 of NZ_QICN01000002.1, read as the reverse complement.
AGGTCTTGGCGCTGGCCATCGAGGGCGCGATCGCCCAGACCTGCGCGTTCGCCGGGCTCTTCGAGTCGCCGCCGGGCCACTTGAACTTCTTGTCGTCCCAGGGCTGCACCGGCTTGGGGTTCGCGGCGATCCACGCCCGCGCCTTGGCGAACATCTCGTCCTTGTCCGCGGCGAGTTCGTGGATGATGCCCTGCTGCTTCGCCTGCGCGGCCTTCAGCTCCTTGCCTTCGAGCATCAGCGGCAGCGAGGCCTGGATGCCGATCAGGCGCGGCAGGCGCTGGGTGCCGCCGCCGCCGGGCAGCAGACCGAGCTTGACCTCGGGCAGACCGAACTTGGCTTTCGGATTGTCGATCGCGATGCGGTAATGACAGGCCAGCGCCAGTTCGAGGCCGCCGCCCAGAGCCGTGCCGTTGAGCGCGGCGACCACCGGGCGGCCGCACTTCTCGAGGCGGCGCAGGAAGCTCTTGTAGGCCTCGGCCATCGCGAAGGCCTCCGCCGGATCGGTCATCCTGTAGACCTTGTCGATGTCGGCGCCGGCGAGGAATTCCTTCTTGCCGGAGGTGATGATCACGCCCTTGATCGAGGCATCGTTCTCGATCTTCGCGATCGCGTCCGAGAACGGCCCGGTGAGCTCCTCGTTGAGCACGTTCATCGAACGGCCCGGCATGTCCAGCGTCAGCGTGACGATGCCGTCGGCGTCCTGGTTGAATTGCACTGCGGTCATGTGTGTCTTCCTGTTGCTTTCGTTGTAGGAGTGCCGTCAGGCGCGACCGGGTGTCGAGAAGAATCGCGCCTGACGGCGCTCCTACAGGTCTGTGCGATGGGGCGGCGCGCTACACGCGCTCGATGATCGTCGCGATGCCCATGCCGGCGCCGACGCACAGCGAGGCGAGGCCGGTCTGCTTGTCCTGGCGCTCCAGCTCGTCGAGCAGCGTGCCGAGGATGATGCAGCCGGTGGCGCCGAGCGGATGCCCCATCGCGATCGAGCCGCCGTTGACGTTGACCTTCGCCGGGTCGATGTCGAGGTCGCGTTGCGCGCGCAGCACCACGGCGGCGAAAGCCTCGTTGATCTCGAACAGGTCGATGTCGCTGGCCTGCATGCCGGCGCGCTTGAGCGCTTTCTTCGACGCCGGACCGATGCCGGTGAGCATGATCGTCGGTTCCGATCCGATCACGGCGGTCTGGCGGATGCGCGCCCGCGGCTTGAGGCCGAGCTTGCGGCCCATCTTCTTGCTGCCGATCAGCATCAGCGCGGCGCCGTCGACGATGCCGGACGAATTGCCGGCGTGGTGCACGTGGTTGATCTTCTCCAGCGTCGTGTACTTGCGCAGCGCCGTGGCGTCGAAGCCCATCTGCCCCATCTGCTCGAACGAGGGCTTGAGCGCACCGAGTCCCTCCATCGTCGCGTCGCTGCGGATGTACTCGTCGTGATCGAGCACGGTCAGGCCGTTGACGTCCTTGACCGGCACCAGCGTCTTGCTGAAGTGACCGGACTCGCGCGCCTGGGTCGCCTTGCGCTGCGACTCGAGCGCGAAGCGATCCACGTCCTCGCGCGAGAAGCCCTCGAGCGTCGCGATGGTGTCGGCGCCGATGCCCTGCGGCGCGAAACCGGTGAACTGGTTGACGCGCGGGTCCATCGCCCAGGCGCCGCCGTCCGAGCCCATCGCCCAGCGCGACATGCTCTCGACACCGCCGGCGACGACGAGGTCTTCCATGCCGGACATGACTTTCTGCGCGGCGATGTTCACCGACTCCAGACCGGAGGCGCAGAAACGCGACTGCGTCACACCGGCCACGGTCTCCGCCCAGTTGGCGTAGAGCACCGCCACGCGCGCGATGTCCGCGCCCTGTTCGCCGACCGGCGTCACGCAGCCGAGCACGACGTCGTCGACCAGCGCGGTATCCAGACCGCTGCGCTCTTCCAGCGCCCACATGAGATTGGCAACGAGGTGGATCGGCGTGACCTGATGCAGGCTGCCGTCCTTCTTGCCCTTGCCGCGCGGCGTGCGCACGGCGTCGTAGATGAATGCTTCGGCCATGGTGTTCTCGGGTTGCGTTGGGTGACAGGATCGCGATGCGGCTTGCAGCGGATGGTAACGACTCTTACCATGCGTGCACCATTCGCAGGAATGGTAGGGGAAGCGAGGATGCGGTCTTGAACCGGCGATCCGCACCGGAGCTTAATCAGGCCCCCCGCCGGGGTCAAACACCGCGGCGGGATGCCGAAGTAAGCCCTGTTACTACAACAAGGAGAAGCGTTGATGCGCCACAGCGAAGCCGCCACCGCGGATGCCGCCCTGCTCGATCCGGACACCCGCGTGCGTATCGAGCGTGCCGTGCTCGACGTGTTCTCCGAACGCGAGTTCCACCGCGTCGGCCTGATCGAGATCGCGCGCGGCGCCAACGTCTCGCTGCAGACCATCTACAAGTACTACGGCAGCAAGGAGGCGCTGCTGTTCTCCAGCCTCGACGCCTGGCTCGGCAAGCTCGCCGAACGCATGATCGATCACCTGCAGGGCATCGAGGACTACAAGGAACGCCTGCGTAAGGTCTTCTGGGTATTCCTCGACTTCACCGAGAAGAACCCGAAGATCGTGCAGCTGATGATGAGCTCGGTCTACATCAACACCTGGCGCAAGCAGGGCGCCCAGTACGACAACCCCGAACTGTTCGGCACCTTCATCCGCGTGCTCGCGGAAGGGCGCGCCAAGGGCGTGCTCAACGATCAGGTCGACGAGAAGGTACTGCTCGACTACATCATGGGCGTGCTGTTCCGCCTGTCGCAGACCTGGGTGCAGCGCGGCATGAAGGATTCGCTGACGCGACAGGCCAACGTGCTGTTCGAAATGCTCTGGCGGGCGATCTCCAAGCCCTAACCTTTCTGCGTGCGCCGATAGGCACGATCTGGTACATAACCTTCCCAGGCCCAAGGGGGAGGGTATGCGATGAGTCGCGCAGACGACCATCAGGCGAGGGGGCAGTTCAGGTTCCGTTTCGGAACTGCCGAGTTCGATCAGGCGCGTTTCGAGCTGATCCTCGACGGTCGCGCCGTTCAGGCTGAGCGACGCCCGCTGGAACTTCTCGAGGTGCTGCTGATCCACGTCGGCGAGGTCGTTACGCACGAGGAGCTGCATGGAGCCGTGTGGCGCGATCGGGTGACCGAGCGCGACGTGCTCAAGCAGGCGATGGCGAAACTGCGTGTGGCCCTGGGGCCTGAGCACGCGGGCCGGATCACGACGGTTCCGCGCGTCGGCTATCGGTTCGATGGTCCGGTAGAGCGAATCGCCACCGGGCGCGGCATGGTCAGCGCGCTTTCACTGGAGCCCGGCATGGCAGTCCCGGGCCGCGATCCGTTCGTGCTCGAAGAGCAGCTATCGGGAACGGGCCTCAACGAGGTCTGGCTGGCCCGTGCGGCAGAATCTGCGCAGAGCCGGGTGTTCAAGTTTTGCGTGGATGGCGATGGTCTGGCTGCGCTCAAGCGGGAGGTGACGCTCTCCCGCTACTTGCTGCAGGAGCTGGGTCCGCGCGCCGACATCGCGCCGATCCTCGAGTGGAACTTTTCAGATCCTCCCTTTTACGTCGAGCGCGCCGATCACGGAACAGATCTGTTGCGTTGGTCTCAGTGCGACGATCGCCTGAGCGGACTATCCCGCGCGGAGCGCCTGGACTTGTTCCTGCAGATCACAGAGGCGGTGGCTGCGGCGCACAAGGTCGGCGTCATGCACAAGGACCTGAAGCCCGCCAATGTTCTGATTCGCGATTGCGCCGACGGGCGTCAGGTTTGTCTCACCGACTTCGGCTCGGGGCGGCTGATGGAGCCGCGACAGCTGGAGGCCCTGGGCATAACGGCCCTGGGGACTACCCTCGTATCGTCGGACAGTAGTGACGCCGATGGGGGCACTCCGCTGTATCTCGCGCCGGAAGTCGTGGCGGGGCAACCGGCGACGCTTCAGTCTGACATCTACGAAGACGCTGATGCTGTCGATGTTCTCGTGGCACCGCCCATGGTGAAGGGGCCCACGATCGTGGGTACGGTCGCACGGCCGGGCGGCGCCAGCGGCAATCAGTTCCTGGATGTTGCGGCCGTGGGTTCCCTGGCTTACGTGGCAGCGAATCAGCGTCTGCAGATCATCGATGTTTCCAGCGCAACAAGACCATCGATCATCGGTCAGACGGACTTGCCGAGCAGTGGTGCCCAAGCACTCGCACTTGTCGATGACCTTGCTTACATCGTCACTGCGCCTCAGAGTTATCTGCAGATCGTCAACGTCGGTAATCCGGCTGCGCCCACGGTCATCGGAAGCCTCGTCGGCGCGGGAGGCTATGGCATCGCCGTGCTCGGCGATTTCGCGTACATCGCCGGAGGCAACGATCTGGAGGTCGTCGACGTATCCGACCCCACGACGCCCGTCGAGGTGGGAACCTTGAGCACACCCGGTGATGCCCTGGGGGTCGCCGTTTCGGGCAGCCGCGCATATCTGGCCGCAGGTGACGCCGGCCTGCACGTCATCGACATCAGCAATCCAGCTGCGCCGCAACTGCTGGGCACGGCGAACACGCCGGGAGATGCTCAGGGTGTGGCGTGGGTCGACGGGTACGCCTATGTGGCAGACGGGACATCCGGCCTGCAGATCGTCGATGTGCGCGGGAGTGCAGCGCCCTTTCTGATCGTCGGCAGCGCTGACACGCCGGACGAGGCGCTGGACATCACCGTCTCTGGGCATACGGCCTATGTGGTCGATGATCGAGCGGGTGTTCAGATATTCGACGTGACCGATCACACGCTGCCGCTCAGCATCGGCAGCACGGATACTCCGGGACAGGCATCGGGTGTCGCGACCCTTGGGCGCTACATCTACGTCGCCGATGGCACCGCCGGCCTGCAGGTCATCGACGCGGCTAACCCGGCGGGCCCGACACTGGTCGGACGGGTCGAGACGGAGTCGACCGCATGGTCGATCGTGCGTGCCGGTGACTACGCGTACACCACGGAAAGCAACCGGCTGCGTGTGATCGATGTCACGGATCCTGCAGCGCCGAGGGTGGTGGGCAGCCTGGCCGAGGGTGGTAGCGGCAGCCTGCAGGCAGACATTGCTCTGGAGGCCGGCCGGGCCTACATGGCGCGCGACGGCTCTGGACTGTGGGTCGCAGACGTGACCAATCCGGCCGGTCCAGCCCTGATGGGCAGTATCGACCTGCCCGGACGTGAGCGCGGGCTCGCGCTCTCCCAAGGCTTTGCGTTTGTGGCATCGGAATCGGCTGGCCTGCATGTCGTCGACATCAGCAACGTTTCCGCGCCGGCATTGGTCAACACGCTCGAGACTCCGGGCGACCTGCCCCGCGCCGTCGCCATACAGGGCGACCGGGCCTACGTTGCCGATGGAGCGACCAATGCCGTCAATGCCGGCCTGCGGATCGTGGACATCAGCAATCCGGCCGCACCGGCCTTGATCGGCAGTATCAACACGCCGGACCAGCCCATGGCCGTCGAGGTTGCGAACGGCCTGGCCTTCGTTGCGGATCGCCTGTCAGGCCTCCAGATCGTGGATGTCAGCAACCCTGCTTCTCTCGCGATCGTCGGCAGCATCGACACACTAGGAGAGGCGATGGGCATCACCGTCAATGGCAATCGTGCCTTCGTTGCGGACAGCGATGGCGGACTCCAGGTGATTGACGTTCGCGATCCGGCCGCACCGGTGATCGTGTTTCAGCCCGCTACACCCGCACAGGCGCGGGACGTTGTCGTCGGAGACAATCTGGCCTACGTCGTCGGCGACACGCCAAACTTCTCGGAAGAGGGCTTGTTCATCTTCGAGGTGCCGACAGTCGGAGGCGTGGAATCCGACCGCGATGCGGATGGCATCCCCGACGTCACGGACAACTGCCCGGACGTGCCCAATCCGGACCAGAGCGACGCCGATGGCAACGGTGTCGGCGATGCGTGCGAGGCCAGATCGGTCTGCGATGACCAGGCTCCCCTGGTGCAGCTGGTCAGGCCGGGCGCCACTGCAAGCGGATTCGTTTCGGCCTCCTGCGTCGTCTGTTCCGTGACAGGTACGGCCAACACCACAGACGCCGATCCGGACAACTTCGCGACATTGGCGCCGTCGATCGGTGCGCAAGGTGCAGTGTCGCTACGCGTCAGCGACGCGATGGCTGTTTACCCGGGGGCGGGCATGGCCGGCTTCGTCGTTGCCTGGCCGGGAGCACCACTCAATGTCGAGCTTCTGAGAAGTCTGGTGATCACCACCTATCTGGATGGCGATCCGCAGGAGCTCGCCGACGTCGCAGGTGGAGTGCTGACAATTGATATCGCCGGCCTGCTGAGCGGCTCCGATCCGCTCTTTGTCGGCTTCGAGCCGTCGAAGCCGTTCAATGCACTGGAACTGTCCTACGGTGGTCTTGTGAACGTGCTCGGCGAGCTGAACGTCTACGGTGCCTGCGCCATGTCACCCCAATGACACGGGGACGCGCCGAGCCGGGTCGATTCGCCGGCGACCTTGATCTCTCTTCGAGCGCGCCGCAGCCCGCGCTAGCGCTCGGCCAGCGCTTCGTCGCGTTCCTTCTCGTATTCGGGGTAGGTCAGGCGCGCCTGTTCGCGGCAGTCGTCGCGTTCGGTGCGCGAGGATTGCACGTCGCAATCCTGTGCGCGCCATGCCTGGGTGCCTTCGTAGACGCCGCGGTTGCTGCAGGCCGCGAGCAGCGCAAGCGTTGCGCCGATGGCCGCGGCGAGGGCGGGCGATCGCATCGTTGGAATCCTCTTCGTCCGGACGAGCTGCAGTCTAGCCGGCGACCGTGTCGCGATGGCGACACCGGCTTCGATCAGTCCGCTTGCAGGCAGCCGTCCGCGAGCAGGTCGGCGCAGTCGATGCCGTAGGCCGGCAGATACAGCGCCGAGCGGAACTTGGCGCTGTAGACCGCCGCGGCGTCGGTGCCGGCGACGCTGCGCGAACGCAGGCGCGAGACCGCGGTGTCGTCGCGCTTCAGCCACAGGTCGAACCAGGCGCGGGTCAGGTGCGCCATCCGCCGCAGGCGCTGGGAGTCGGCCTCGCTGTTCTGGGTCGAGTATTGCGCCCAGGCTTCGTGCCGCAGGTCGCGCATCACGACCTGCATCGACGCGAGTCCGGCGCGGCGCCAGTAGTCGTACGCGTACTTCTTGCGGTCCGGCGGCGGATTGCTCGTGCCCGGATCGTCCGAGGCCTGGCCCATCGCCGGGACCAGCGGCGTGACCGGGGCGTTGGGTCGCGTGAGTTCGCCGCTGATCAGCGCACCGCCGAGCCCGCCCTGCGACGGCGTGCCCGGATCGCCGTGCCGCGTACTCGACAGGTTGTCCCAGGCGACGATCGCGCGCAGGCGGCGGTCCTCGCCCTGCTGCCAGCTCACCGCGCGCGCCGAGAGGCTGTGTCCGGCGGCGCCGAGGCGCGTGACGTCGGTATACGCGCGCGCCGGATTGCGCTCCGACAGCAGGAAGTTCAGCGCGCTGACCGTCGCGTCCGCATAGTTGTTCAAATCCTGTTCCGGTGCGTTGCCGGGCGAGCGCCCGACGCCCTGCGGATCGACCGTGACCGCGATGTAACCGTGGCCGGCGAGATCGCGCGCGGCCCAGTGGTACATCGATTCGTCCCCGCCCCCGGAGGCCGGCGTGATGACCACCGCCGGCAGCACGCTGCCGGACAGGTCCGTGCCGGCCGGTGCGAACAGCACGCCGTAGAGGCGCGTGCCATGCATCTGCGAGTCGAAGCTGACGTCGCAGATCTGCCAGTTCTTCTGCCACGCGAAGACCGGATGGACGGCGCTGGCGGGCGTGGCGCCGGACGGCGGCACCGGCGGGCAGTTCAGCTTCGTCGGCTCGGGCGTGGGTGTGGGGAGGGGTGTCGGCGTTGGCGTTGGCGTTGGCGTGGCGGCCGGCGTCGAGGTAGGCGCGGGCGACGGGGTCGGCGCGGCCGTCGGCGTGGCGGCGGGAGCGGGCGTTGCCGTCGGGGTCGGCGTGGCGGTGGCCGAAGGGGTGGGCGTCGATGCGACGGCCGGCGTCGGGCTTGCCGACGGCACGGCGCCATCGTTCTGCGCGGGTGCCGCGCCGGACGAGTCACCGCCGCCGCAGGCCGCCAGCAGCATCGAAACGGCGGCCAGCACACACACGTGGCCGCTCAGTCGCATCCGCACGGTTCACCCCCGCAAATCCCCGCGGCAAGGATGGCAAGGGTGGTGGCCGCGTGCTACGGGACTTGTCCTCAGGCCGCGGCGGCAGCGGGCCACCGCGCAGCGACCGGCAGCCGACGAGCGGCCGTGGACGCCGATCCGCCGTCAGCGCAAGATGCGCCGCCGGCGCCTGCCGGTCTGCCGACGAAGCTTCCGTGCCGATCCGAATCGCGGCTTTTCTTGCGGTCGCGGTGCTCTGCGCCTGTGCCGTCCAGCCCCCGGCCGGCAGTCTCGCCGGCGAGGTCACGATCGCCCGGTTCAGTCTCGACATCGACGGTCTGGAAAGCGGATTCCCGCAGCCGGGCGACGGCCTGATTCCCGACATCGCCGAAGCGCATCGTGTGCTCGGCGACATCCGCGAGGCGATCGAGACGCTGCGCACTCCGGAAGGGACCGTGGTCAAGACGACGGCCGATGCCGTGCTCGCGCAGATCGAACAGGCCTTGTCCACGCGCAGCCGCCTGACGCTGGCGCCGGTCGAGACGCTGCGCGGCCGCGTGCCGTATCTGCTCGGTTTCCCGCAGGGCGACGCCAAGGCGCTGGCCAGACAGGGCGTGGCGCCGCTGCTGGCGGAGATCGATGTCGACGTGAGCGTGCCCGACCAGGGCACGGGGTACTTCGCCTGGCTGGGCACCGGCACCGCGAAGACCAGCGGTCACCCGGAGATGATTCTGCAGATCAGCGTCGTCGATGCCGCGGCAAAGGTGGTGTGGCGCGACCAGGTCATCCTGCGCTCGCCGGACAAGGTCGTGCTCGACGAGCGCTGGCTGCTCGGCGTGAACGTCGAACGCTCGGTGTCCGACGGCAGCAGTCTGCCGGCGCTCGCGCGCCGGGCCACCGAGACCCTGGTCGACCGGTCGACACTGCGTCGCGGCTGACCCCCGCGGGTTCAGGGTGGCGGGCAGACGTCGTGCCCGTTGTCGAAGACCACCCGCCAGACACCGTCGGTGCCACGGCGCCAGGTCGAGTAGAAGCGGGCGATCACGCGGCCGTCCGGCGCCGACACCGGTCCTTCCGAATGTGCAAGAAGGCCGTCCGGCAGCGCCTCGACCAGATCCGGCGTCCACGAGAACGGGGCGTCGGCGGTGTCGAAGAACCGCTGCCAGTGCGCCAGCACGGCCGCCTTGCCACGCAGCGGGTGGCCGCCGTTGAGGAACACGGCATCGTCGGCGACGAAGGTCGCGAAAGCCTCGAAGTCGCGATCCGCCATGGTCCGCGCGAATGCCTGTTCGCGCACGCGTACCTCGTCGGCCGGCGGCATCGCGCGGGGCGCGGCCGGCAGCGCGGTGCAGGCGCCCAGCGATGCCAGCAGCATCAATGCCGCGGTGAGTCGCGCCGGTGCCGCAGACCGCATCGGGCTCGCAACCGGCTGCATCATCATCGGGCGTTCGCGACGGTCAGTCGGCCGGCGCGCGCAGCACGCGGCAGAAGAATTCGGTCTGGTCCGAGACCGCCCGCTCGAAGCCGTCGCCAACGTAGATGTCGAAGTGGCCGATGTCGTAACGGCGGATCTCCGCGCGGTCGCCGGCCGCGGCGGCGGTCTTCTCGGCGGCCGAGGCCGGTGCGACGCTGTCCTGCGTGCAGATGCAGATCAGCGTCGGACACGGCAGCCGGTGCGCCTTGGCGATCGGTCGGTACAGCGGCAGTTCCAGCAGCCAGCCGGCGGTGATCTCGTTGCGCCAGTCCGGCGGCACGATCGCGGTGTAGCCGCTCTGCGCATCCGCCGAAGTCATCACCCCCAGTTCGCCCGGCTCCGCGACCAGCGGAATGAGGTGACGGCGTCCCGACGGAATCAGCAGCGTATCCCACAGGGCATGCGCGGTGACGCGCAGCGCCTGCAAGGCCCCGGCGTAGCGGACCACATTGGTCAGTGCGGCAAAGCCGTCCATCATCGGGCCCTGGCTGCTGACCGCCTGGACGTGGCCGTCCTCGACGGCGGCGGTGACGACGTGACCTCCGGAGAACGAGCTGCCCCACAGCGCGATGCGCTTGGCGTCGACACCGTCGAGCTTGCGCGCACAGGCGATCGCCGCCGCCCAGTCGTCGAGCTGCGCGCGGATGTTGAAGTGCTGGCGCGGCTCGCCGTCGGAGTCACCGAAGTAGCGATAGTCGAACACCATTACATGCAGGCCGGCGGCCGCGAAGCGTTCGGCGAAGGCGTCGAGTCGCGCGGCGCGCACGCCGCCCAGTCCGTGCGCCATCACCACGCACGGGGCTGCGCCGCTGCCGGCGGCGAGGACCTCCGACTGCGGCCGGAAATGCGCGCCGCGCACGGTGACGCCATGGCTGTGGAACTCGATCGGTTCGAACTGCTCGCCCATCGGCGGCTCCCCGGAAAAGGTCTGGAACGGCAATTTAACCCCGTTTGGCCGCCGGCTGCGTTATCGAATGACGTCATCAGCCGGAGTCGTCAGTCATGTCACGGATACAGTGGATCAGTGTTGTCGGAATGGCCGCCCTGGTGGCGGCGTGCGCGCAGCCGGAACGCGAGGCGCCTTCCCGCATGCCCGTCGAGGAGGGGCGCGTCGCCGAGCTTGCCGAGCTGGGCGATGCCGCGGGGAAGCAGGAGGCGGCGCGGGAGCTGATCGCCGACCGCATGGCGATGTCGCCGCAGACCGCGGGCAAGCAGCATCAGGCGCCGACGAGGTCTGCAATCGCGCCTGCACCGATGCCGCCCGTGCACCGGCCGGCGCCGGTATCGCCGGAAGAGCGCGAGCGCTACGCGGCGTTCGACGATGCCGGTGTGCTGTGCGTCGCCGAATCGCCGGTATCGACCTTCAGTGTCGATGTCGACACCGGTGCCTACAGCAACGTGCGCCGCTGGCTGCGCAATGGGCGCCTGCCGCCGCAGGACGCCGTGCGCGTCGAGGAGTTCATCAACTACTTCGACTATGCCTACGCGCCGCCTCGCGATCGGTCCACGCCGTTCGCGACGCACGTCGAGATCGCGCCGACGCCGTGGAACGCGAAGACGCATCTGCTGCGCGTCGCCCTGCAGGGCTGGCGGCCCCAGGGGGAGCTGCCGCCGTCGAACCTGGTCTTCCTGATCGACGTCTCCGGATCGATGCACAGCGCGGACAAGCTGCCGCTGGTGCAGTCCTCGCTCAAGCTGCTGGTGCAGCAGCTGAGTGCCCGCGACCGCATCAGCCTGGTGGTCTATGCCGGACACAGCGGCGTCGTGCTCGAGCCGACGCCCGGTGATCGCAAGGCGCGGATCGCCGCCGTGATCGACGGCCTGACCGCCGGCGGCTCCACGGCGGGCGCGGCCGGCATCGAGCTGGCGTATTCGATGGCCCGGCAGGGCTTCATCGAGGGCGGCATCAACCGGGTGCTGCTCGCCACCGACGGCGACTTCAATGTCGGCGTCACCGACTTCGAGCAGCTCAAGGACCTGGTCGAGCGCGAGCGCGCGTCGGGGGTGGCGCTGTCGACGCTGGGCTTCGGCACAGGCAACTACAACGAGCACCTGATGGAGCAGCTGGCCGATGTGGGCAACGGCAACTACAGCTACATCGACGATCTCGCCGAGGGGCGTCGCGTCCTGGTGCAGGCGCGTGCGGCGACGCTGCAGACGATCGCCAAGGACGTGAAGATCCAAATCGAGTTCAACCCGGCGGTCGTCGCCGAGTACCGCCTGATCGGCTACGAGAACCGGGCGCTGGCACGCGAGGACTTCGCCAACGACAGGGTCGATGCCGGCGAGATCGGTGCGGGTCACAATGTCACCGCGCTCTACGAGATCGCGCTGGTCGGCAGCGGCGGCGAGCGCATCGAGGCGCTGCGCTACGGCGGCGCGAAGCCTGCCGGCACGGCCGACGAGATCGCGCACTTGCGACTGCGCTACAAGGCGCCTGACGGCGACAGCAGCAAGCTGATCGAGCGGCCGATCCGCCGCAGCCAGATCACGCGCGCGTTGGCGGCGAGCAGCGAGGACTTCCGCTTCGCCGCGGCGGTGGCCGGATTCGGCCAATTGCTGCGCGGCGGTCGCTACACTGAAGCCTGGACCTGGGACGATGCGCTGGCACTGGCGCGCGGCGCGCGCGGGGTAGATGCGCAAGGCTGGCGCGGCGAGTTCGTGCAGCTGGTGCAGCTCGCGCAAAGCCTGCAGCCGCAGCCGGCTCAGCAGGTCGGACACGCAGGGGAGGCTTGCGAGCTTGGAAGCGGGTGCGACTGAGACCTCGGATGAGAGGCTGATGCTGGCCTATGCGGGCGGCGATGCAGCGGCGTTCGAGCGGCTGTATCGCCGCCACAAGGACGCGCTGTACCGCTACTTCCTGCGGCATGTCGAGGCCGCCGATGCCGGCGAACTGTTCCAGGATGTCTGGCAGAAGCTGATCCAGGCGCGCGGCGGCTATCGCAGCGATGCCCCCTTCGCCGCCTGGCTGTACCGCATCGCGCACAACCGGCTCGTCGATCACTGGCGACGCGCACGACCGCACGACGAGTTGCCGGCCGACGCGGTCGACGCCGACGCGCGCGGCCCCGAGTCGCAGGTGGAGCACGACGACACGGCGCGGCGCCTGCTGGCGGCGCTCGCGCGCTTGCCCGCGGAGCAGCGCGAGATCATCGTGTTGCGCGAAGAGCGCAACCTCACGCTGGAGCAGATCGCCGACATCCAGGGCGTGGGCCGCGAGACCGTGAAGAGTCGCCTGCGCTACGCACTCGCCAAGTTGCGGGAGGCCTTCCATGACTGACGCCCGCACCGACGGTCCAAAGAACGATCGCGAACTCGAGGACTACCTCGCCGGTCGCCACCCCGTGTCGGCGCGCTATCGCGAGGCCGCCCGCGAGACGCCGCCGCCGGAACTCGATGCGGCGGTTCTCGCGGCAGCGCGCGCGGGCGTGGCGGCAGCGCCCAAGCGCCGCGCGCGCTGGCGCGTGCCGCTGGCCGCAGCGGCGACGATGGTGCTCGGCGTGAGTCTGGTCTCGCAGTTGCGGGATGAGGCCGTGCCGGTGTTGAACGAGGACCGGGCGACGGTGGCGCGGAAGGCGCGCGAAACCGCGATCGTCGAGTCGCTGGCGACCACGGATCAGGCGGCGCGCGGGATGGCTGCCGAGGCGCCGCCGCCCTCGGTCGCGGCGCAGGCCGCGCAGCCACCGGCACGTGAAGCGCGCAAGGCAGAAGAGGCGGAGTCCGCCAAGCGGGCGGCCCCACCGGCGGCGTCGGTCCTGGAACGACAGGGCACCGTACTGGGCGAGGCGGCCGCGCCGGCAGCGAGCGACGGGCAGTCCGCGCTTGCCGCACGCGAGCGGCCGGCCCCGGTTGCGCCTGCGGCACCCGAAGCGCGCGCCTTCGCGCTCGCGCCGCCGGTTCCGCTGTCCGATTCGGTGCCTCAGGCCGTGACGCTCGAGCGCAGGGTCGGCGCGACGCGGGAACTGCTCGCGCTGTTGCAGGCCCAGGACGCCGAGCGGTTGTCGCGGCATCTCGATGCGCGCCTGCCGGCGACGGCCGCGGAGGCAGCCATCATGCACTTTGCATCCGCGCACGCGGCGCGGTTGCTCGATCGCCAGGACGACGGCTGGCGCGTCGGGATCCAGGACGCCGCGGGCCGGGATCTGGGCACGATCCGGCTGCGGATCATCCCCGCGGGCTGGCAGATCCTCGCCCTGTCGCCGGCGTCCTGACACGCGCCTACAATGGCTGCAGCGAAGATGTCCTGAAAGGGAGGCTGGCCATGCGGATATCGAGACTGCGCACGAACCGGGTCTTGCCGGCGCTCGCGAGCCTGCTGCTGACCGGCTGCGCAACCTCGTCGGTCATCCAGAACCACGAGCGCGGGGCGCCGGTCTACTTCGGCGGCACGCGGCTGAACCTTGCCGCATTGACCTACGACGTCGACGCCCTCGACCGCTTTGCCGCCTACGGCATGCAGCCCCCGCGCTACCCGCTGGCCGATCTGCCACTGAGCCTGGCCGCAGACCTGGTGCTGACGAATCCGATCACGGCCTATCCGGGTCTCGTGTTCGCACAGACGTCGCGATAGGGCGTGCAGCAGACGCGCGTCGACGCGGTCTTCGCCGGACGCGTGCAGGCCATGCCCGGCGATGGACGCCCCACCGGCATCTTCAAGACGGCCGTCGTCGAACCGGTCCGGGTCGGTATCGAGGGGCTGGAGATCGACGCGCAGGCCGACCGTCGCGTGCACGGCGGGCCCGAGAAGGCCGTCCATCACTTTCCGGCGAAGAACCTGCTGCGCCTGCGCGCGGCGTTTCCCGCAGTCGCGGCACGACTGGTGCCGGGCAGTCTCGGCGAGAACCTGTCCACGGCCGCCTGGGACGAAACCGAGGTCTGCATCGGCGATGTCTATCGCCTGGGCAGCGTACGCCTACAGCTCAACCAGCCGCGCTCGCCGTGCTGGAAGATCGACGCCCGCTTCGGCGTCGATGGCATGACGCGCTTTGTCGCGGAACATGGCATCGCCGGCTGGTACTACCGCGTGCTGGAGCCGGGCAGGTTCGCGGCGGGTGACGTCCTGATGCTCGAAGAACGCGCGGCCGACGCCGTGAGCCTGCGCGAGTACTGGGATCTGCACGCCGCGACGCGTCCGGATCTCGCCGCCGTGCGGCGTGTCGTCGATGCGCCCGGTCTGGCGCCGGACAAGCGGGCGCGCTGGCGGCAGCGCCTGGAGTGGCTGCAGGCGCACGGCTGATCCACGCTGGCTGTGCGCGGCGGGTCGCGGTGCGCTATGGCGACACACGGTGCGCGCGATCACGGCGAGCGCCAGCAGCACCAGCACGGCACCCATGGCGCGATCGAGTCGGTGCGCATGCCGGTGCAGGCCGCGGCGCAGACCCGGATGCGACAGCAGCAGCGCGACGGTCGCGAACCACGCAAAGGTCGACAGCGGCAGCCACAGGGCCAGCACCAGCATCGTCGCCGTGCTCACCGGGCCGGCGACCACCGTCGTGAACAGGGCGACGAAGAACAGCGTCGCCTTGGGATTGAGCACATTGGTCGCCAGTCCGACGAGGTAGTTGCGCCAGGCATTCCCGCGCTCGGCGCGTCCGCCCATGTCGCCGTCCGCCGGCAGCGGTTGCGCGCGCAGGGCCTGCACGCCCATCCACAGCAGGAAGGCGGCGCCGGCGAGCGCGATGGCGTCGAGACTCCAGGGAAAATGCTGCGTGAGCCAGCGCAGGCCGAACAGGCCGTAGGCGACGTGGAACAGGATGCCGCTGCCGATGCCGGCCGCGGTCCAGACGCCGGCGGCACGCCCCAGCGCCAGCGACTGGCGCGTCACCATCGCGAAGTCCGGGCCCGGCGACATGACACCGAGTGCGTGCGCCGTCGCGACGGCGACGAACAGGGCCGCTCCGTCGAGGTTCATGCGGGCCCGGGGCCGGGTTCGGGTGCGACGTGGTCCCATCCGGGCCAGGGGCCATCCGGCGTTGGCGGGCGTTCGATGGTCCGGTGCTCGACCTGGTACTGCCGCATGCCGCGCGCCTCGTAGTTGGCCAGCGCCGCAGGCCCGTCCAGCGAGCAGGTGTGGACCCACACGCGACGCGCGCCCATCGCCCAGGCCTGCTCGATGCCGCGCGTGAGCAGGTGACCGCCGAGCCCGCGTCCGGTGAATTCGCGCATCAAACCGAAGTAGGCGATCTCCACGTCGTCGCCGGCCTGTAGCTCCAGCTCGACGTAGCCGGCGGGCGTGCCGTCGACATACAGCACCCAGGTCTGCAGTTGCAGCCGGTCCAGCCAGGCCATCCAGCGCGCGTAGCTCCAGCCCAGCCGGTCGCGCCAGAACCAGTGGCCGCCGACCGCCGTGTACAGGAAGCGGCTCAGCATCGGCAGCGGTGCGCGCGCCTGCATGATCAGCGGCTCGACGGCCGGCATGCGCGCAGGCCGCAGCATCGCGGGGTCGCGCATCTCCAGATACCAGGTGGTGACGAGGTCTTGCATGGCGTCGTCGTCGGCAAACGGTGCGGATGATAGCGGGCCGGCGACCGGTGCCATCGACGGCCGCGTCAGCCGTCACGCGCGCGGATCGGCTCGCGACGGGCCGCGGCTAGTCCAGCAGCCGTTTGCCTAGGCGCAGCGCCCGTCGTTCCAGCGCCTGTTGCCGGCGCGTCACCGCATCGCGCAGACGCAGATGCAGCAGCGGCTGGCCGGCGAGGCCGGCGGCCTCGAGGCCCTGCAGCAGCTGCGCGTGATCATGATGGCGGCCGAGCGTGTCGGCCAGCGACTTGAGCGCCGCGGGGTCCACGCCGGGCTCGCCGATCCGGCTGCCAACGAGCTGCGCCTGCGTCGCCAGATGCTTGACCCACTTGCGCCAGTCATGCAGCGCCTCGGCGGTCGGGTCGGCGCTCGCCCGCTTCCAGCGGCGACGGCAGCGGTGCCGCGTCTTCGCCAGCGCGGCGTGAAGGGTGGACTCGCCGACGTCGGGCAGGGTGAGGCTTTCGACATAGGTCGCGGCGGCGCGCAACAGCGTCGTCGCGCGCTCGTCGGCCGCGCCGTCGCCCTGCGTATCGCGCCGTTGCCGTGACGCCAGGTCGCGCAGCTGGCGGTACGCGGCCGCGTCGATCAGGCGCGCACGACGCAGGCTGAGCAGCGTCTGCAGGGCGACGTCGGCATCACGCCGGCCGGCGAGCTGTCGCGCCGCATCGCGCAACAGCCGGTCGATCAGCCGGTACTGCCCGGCGAGCTGGGGGCGCAGCAGCCGCAACCAGGCACGCAGCCGCTTGATCGACTTGCGCGTGGCATGGATATGCGCCGGCGTCGGTTCGGCGAGCGTCGCCTCGGCCTGTTTGCACTCGATGCGGGCGGCACCGAGCAGACTCGTCGGCAGCGGCGCACGCGGGTCGAGGTCGAAGGCCATGCGCCGCGCCCCGGCTCAGGCGGCGTACTGCCGCTCCAGGTAGTCGATGATGTCCGCCGACTCGAACATCTCGGTGTTCGTATTCGGGTCGATCAGGTAGGGCACCTGCACGCGACCGGTCCGCGCCAGCAGCGCCGCGCGGTTGCGGCCGCTGTCCGCCGGCGCCTTGAGCAGGCGGTCGCGCACCGCCGGCGGCCCCATATCGGTCCACGCCGCCTTGCCGGTGTTGCGCAGGATGTACGGCAGCTCGAGTTCGCACAGGCGCTCGCGCACCAGCCGCGAGTACGGGCTGGACTCGAAGCTGTACAGCTCCAGCGGCTGCTCGGGTGCCTTGGACGGTCGCGCACGCATGCCGGACAGCGGGCGCAGCGCGCTCGCGCCCATGCTGCCGAGGAGAAACAGGCTGCGCAGCGGCTCGGCATTGGCGCGGGCGTGACCGCCGTAGGTCTGCGCGAGATAGGCGGCGATGTCGCGCGACTCGTACATCCGCGTGCCGGTATTCGGGTCCTCCAGCAGCGGGAACTGCGCCTTGCCGCCCAGTTCGAGCGCCGTCGGCCGGAAACGCGTACCGCCCTTCGGGCACGGCAGGATCAGCACATCGAGGTCGAGTTCGGTCAGGGTTTGCCGGACCATGCGGCAGTACGGGCAGCCTTCGAACTCGTAGAGGCGCAGCAGCTCGGCTGGCGGCTCGCGTGCCGGCGCGAAGCAATCGGTGCCGCGCCAGAGCGCGGCGGTACTGGTGAGCACCGAGGCGGTGACCTTGAGGCCGTGGAGCATGGCGGACTTGGACCGGGGCACGGGGTCCGCCATTATGCGCAGGCCGCCGCCGACGCGCTCATGCCGCAGCGCAGCGCGAGGACCGGTGCTTCAAACCCCCGGCCGGCCGGCTGCATCCAAACCGGGTCATGACAGCAATGGCGTGGACAGCGGACAGGATTCCCGGCGTGCAGAGCGGCGCGAACGATGACGATCAGAACGCCGGCGATGCCGAGCTGGTGCGGCGGGCTGCGGCCGGCGATGCGCGCGCTTTCGAACGCCTGTACCGGGCCAATGTGGGCCGCGTGTACGGTTTGTGCGTGCGCCTGACCGATGGCGACCGCGCCAGGGCCGAGCAGTACACCCAGGACGCCTTCGTGCGTGCCTGGGAGAAGCTGGACGGCTTCCGCGGCGAGGCGCAGTTCTCGACCTGGCTGCACCGGCTGACCGTGAACCTGGTGCTGGGCGAGCGCCGCCTGCTGCGGCGCTGGGTCAGCTTCGACGACCACGTCGCCGCCGGCGAAGACGGCGAGGCGGCAGAGGCTGCCGCGTTCGGTGAGCACCCGCAGCAGCGTGTCGGCGACCGCATGGACCTGGAGCGCGCGCTGGCGAAGCTGCCCAGGGGCGCGCGCGCGGTGTTGATGCTTCACGACGTCGAGGGTTATCGCCACGACGAGATCGCGGCGCTGACCGGTATCGCGGTCGGCACGTCGAAGGCGCAGTTGCACCGTGCCCGCAAGCTGATGAAGGAGTGGTTGAGATGAATGCCGAAGATGAGCACGACGGAGAAGATCGCATCGAGGCCCTGCGTGAGCTGTCGCTGGACCGCGAACCGGAGCGGGATCTGTGGCCGGCGGTTGCGGCGCGCATCGAACCGCGCCGGTCGCGGAGGCACCGGCCCTGGCTCGGGGCGCTGGCGGCGTCGGCGCTGGTGGCTGCCGTGGTGCTGCAGTTGCGCCCGGATGCACCGCCGGTGACGGACGGCGAGGTCGCGGCGGTTCTCGCCGAGCCACTGCCGCGGGCCGGGCAGGTCATGCCGCAGCAGGACGCCCTGCTCAAGGCCAATCTCGCCATCGTCCAGGATGCGGAAAGCCAGCTGCGGCACGCGCTGGAGCTGGATCCGGAATCGGCGACCCTCAAACGCCTGCTGCTCAGCGTCGAGCAGCGGCAGGGCGATCTGCGCTCGCGGATCGGCCAGCAAGAGACCTGAAGGAGTACACGCCATGTTCAAGCAAGCACTGACGGCGACGGCGCTGTTGATCGCGCTGCCGGTGATCGCCGCCACGCCCATCGACGAGCGCCGCGCGCTCGCTGCCGACGGCCGGGTCGAGGTCAACAATCTTGCCGGTCTGATCGAGGTCGTCGGTTGGGACGAGAACGCCGTCCATCTGACCGGCGAACTGGGTGAGGATGTCGAGGCGCTCGAAATCGAAGGCGACCGCGAGCGCCTGTCGATTCACGTGCGCTACCCGAAGAAGTCGCGCCGCAGCGTCGAGGAAACGATGCTGCGTCTGCGCGTGCCGCACGGTGCGGCGCTGGACCTGAATGCCGTGAGTGCCGACGTGCGCGTCGTCGGTACGCGCGGCGATCTGCACGCCGCCAGCGTCAGCGGCGATGTGGACGTGCGTTTCGACGGCGAGCGCCTGCGACTCAACAGCGTCAGCGGCGACGTCAGCGTGCAGTCGGCGGCGACCGACAGCGAGCTGCGCACGGTCAGCGGCGATGTCGTTGCGCGCGGGCTGCGCGGGGAGCTCAAGGCCGAAACGGTCTCCGGCGATATCGATCTGATCGGCGGGGACTTCAGCGATCTGGCAGGCGAGACCGTTTCCGGTGACCTGCAGCTGTCGGTGCGCCTGCTGCCGAAATCGCGACTGCGCGCGGAGTCCCTGTCCGGAGACGTGCGCCTGCGGCTGGTCGACACCGGCGACGTGCGCCTGTCGATGAAGACCTTCAGTGGCAGCCTGCGCGGGCGGCCGTCAAAGCCGGTGTCCGGCGATCAGCGCAGCGCCGAGTACACGCTGGGTGCCGGCACGGCGCGCGCCGAACTGAGCACCTTCAGCGGCGACATCGTCATCGAACGCTGAGAAAGCCGTCCGGCTCTCAGTGCCGGAAGTGGCGCACGCCGGTGAATACCATCGCCATGCCGGCTTCGTCGGCCGCCGCGATCACTTCCGCATCGCGCATTGAGCCGCCGGGCTGGATCACCGCGGTGATGCCGGCGGCGGCCGCGGCGTCGATGCCGTCGCGGAACGGGAAGAAGGCGTCGGACGCCATCACCGAACCGCGGACCTCGAGCTTCTCGTCAGCGGCCTTGATGCCGGCGATCTTCGCCGAGTAGACGCGACTCATCTGGCCGGCACCGACGCCGATGGTCATGCGGTCCTTGGCGTAGACGATGGCGTTGGACTTGACGAACTGCGCGACCTGCCAGGCGAACAGCAGATCGTGGATCTCGGCCTCGGTCGGCGCGCGCGTGCTCACGATCTTCAGATCGGCGCGCTGCGTCGACAGTGCATCGACGTCCTGCACCAGCAGGCCGCCGGCAACCCGCTTGTAGTCCCAGCTCGGTGCGCGCGTTGCGGGGAAGGCCCCGCAGTCGAGCAGACGAACGTTCTGCTTGGCGGCGGCGGCGGCGCGGGCCTCGGCGCTGATGGCCGGCGCGATGATCACCTCGACGAACTGGCGCTCGATGATGCGTCGCGCGGTGTCGCCGTCCAGCTCGCGGTTGAACGCGATGATGCCGCCGAACGCCGACGTCGGATCGGTGCGGAACGCCTCGTCGTAGGCCGCGCCGATATTCTCGCGCACGGCGACGCCGCAGGGGTTGGCGTGCTTCACGATCACGCAGGCCGGCTCGGCGAAGCTGCGCACGCACTCGAGTGCGGCATCGGCGTCGGCGATGTTGTTGTACGACAGCTCCTTGCCCTGCAGCTGGCTGGCGCCGGCGATCGTGCCGGATTCGGCGCCGCGCTCGACGTAGAACGCCGCCTGCTGGTGCGGGTTCTCGCCATAGCGCAGCGTCTGCTTGCGGTCGAACTGCAGGCCGAGCACGCCGGGAAAGCGGTCGCGGCTGCCATCGTCGGCGAGGCTCGACAGGTAGGCACTGACCGCAGCGTCGTAGCGCGAGGTCAGGGCATAGGTCTTGAGCGCGAGCTTCTCGCGCGTGGCCTGCGTGACGCCGCCGGCGTCGATCTGCGCGAGCACGTCGGCGTAGTCGGCCGGGTCGGTCAGCACCGTGACCCAGGCGTGGTTCTTCGCCGCGGCGCGCAACATGGCCGGACCGCCGATGTCGATGTTCTCGATGGCATCGGCGCGCGTGCAGTCGGGTCTGGCGACCGTGGCCTCGAACGGATACAGGTTGACGACGAGCAGGTCGATGCCGGCAATGCCATGTTCGGTCATCACCGCGCCGTCGATGTCACGGCGCCCGAGCAGGCCACCATGGATCTTCGGATGCAGGGTCTTGACGCGCCCGTCCATGATTTCGGGAAAGCCCGTGTGCGCCGACACCTCGGTCGCGTCGAGCCCCGACTCCCGCAGCAGCTTGTAGGTGCCGCCGGTCGACAGCAGCGCGATGTTGCGTGCGGCCAGTTCGCGGGCGAACTCGACGATGCCGGTCTTGTCGGAAACGGACAGCAGGGCGCGGGAGACGGGCGTCTTCATGGAGTCTTGCGGGCAGCGGTGGAAGAAGAAAGGGCCGCGCAGCGACCGGACCGGATCACAGCTTGTGCGAGTCGGCGCTGATCTTGTGCTGCTTGAGCTTCTTGCGCAGCGTCGCGCGGTTCAGTCCGAGCATGTCGGCGGCGCGCGACTGGTTGCCGTGGCAATAGCGCAGCGTCGCCCGCAGCAACGGCGGCTCGACCTGATCCAGAAACAGGTCGTAGAGATTCTGCGGTGCGTGACCGTTGAGCGTGCGGAAGAAATCGTCCAGCGATTCCTGTACCGAGTGCCCGAGTGGTTTGATGTCTGAAGAACGCAAGGGTGCCATCGTCTGTTCCTGACATGCTGTGCCTGCGCGCGCGAACGCGACGCCATTGGCCCGGTATTCGGGGGGGCACCGGTCAAGGGGGCGGCAATCATACTCCCGCGCCCGTGCCGAAAAAAGCACCACGTGCACGAATCGCAAATCCCGCGATGCGGTTCCATGCGCGCAGCGGTTCGAGGCGCCGACGACATCCGCACTGTCACAATCGATCGTGCAGTTGCAGCGCGATCTTCGCTTTGCGACGTAAGGCGCGATGGCGCCGAGGATTCGTTACGCGGTTCGCTTGTCCGCGCGGCGACCGGCGATGCGTGTCCAGCCTTCGCGACTTGCGTCGTCGTCGAACTCGAACCACGGTGCGTAGGCCGCACGCACCTCGTCGCGCTGGCGGTCGAGCAGGCCGGCGAGCGCGATGCACCCGTCGTTGCGCGTGCACGCCGCAAGTTGCGGTGCGAGTTCGACGAGCGGATTCGCGAGGATGTTGGCAACGACGACATCGGCAGCCTCGGGCGGGAACGCGTCGGGCAGCATGGCCTCGATGCGCGTAGCGACACCGTTGGCCACCGCGTTGTCCCGCGTCGCCTGGACCGCCTGCGGATCGATGTCGACACAGACCGCTCGCGTCGCGCCGAGCAGCAGGGCTGCGATCGCCAGCACGCCGGAGCCGCATCCATAGTCGAGGACGGTCTTGCCGCGCAGGTCCTGTACCGCGAGCCATTCGAGACACAGGGCGGTGGTCGGATGCGTGCCGGTGCCGAAGGCCAGGCCCGGATCGAGCCTGAGAATCACGGCATCGGCCTGCGTGACCTCGTGCAGCTTCTCGTGCGGCACGACCCACAGACGATCGCCGAAGCGCAGTGGCGGACAGTCCTCGAGCCACACCCGCACCCAGTCGCGATCCTCGACCAGTTCGTGATCGAGTGTCACGGTCTCGCCGTCCGGCAGCAGCTCGCGCAGGCTCGTGGCGATCGCGACGAGATCCGCGTGCTCGGCGAGCAGGCCCACCGTCACGGTATGAGCCCACAGCGGTGTTTCGCCCGGAGGCGGTTCGAGCACCGGGTCGTCGACGGCATCGACGAAGCTGACGGCACTGGCGCCGTGAGCGAGCAGCACCTCCTCGGCAAACTCGGGATGACGGGAGCGGACGCGGAGCTGAAGCCAGGCCATGGTGTCGGGGGGGCGGGTGGGGAATCAGTCGTCGCCGTGCAGGCGTTCGACGCGCGTATCGAGCGCGCCCTGCGACAGGACGACGTGCACGGCGGCACCGATACGGGTGCGCGTCGCATCGGTGAGTGCGCGACCCTCGGCATCGAGGGCAATGGCATAGCCGCGCTTGAGGATCGCTCGCGGGTCGAGGCCGGCAAGCTGTGTGTTGCTGCGCTGCCAGCGTGCGTCGGCGCGCGTCATCAGGCGCTGCTGCGCGGCGGCCAGTCGCGCACACAGTTCGTCGATGCGTCGCTGGCGCTGCTGGATGCGCCGCGCCGGGGCGTGCAGCGCCAGCTGCGTCTGCAGTTGTGCCAGCCGCTGGCGGCGACCGTCGATGCGCGATCTCAGTGCGTGCGCCACGCGCTGAGCCAGCTCGTCGAGCCGCTGCGCGGCCTCGTGCAGTCGCCGCTGCGGATGCTGCGCGAGCAGGCGCGCGTCGAGTGCGCGCTGTCGTTCGCGCAGCCTGAGCGACAGGCGCTCGACCGCGAGCCGGCTGCGGGTTTCGAACGAGGCGATGTCGCGACGCCATTCGGTGGCGTCGGGGGTCGCGCGTTCTGCGGCGGCGGTGGGCGTCGGTGCACGCAGATCGGCGGCGAAGTCGGCGATGGTGACGTCCACCTCGTGGCCGACACCGCAGATGACCGGCACCGCGCAGGCGCGGATCGCGCGTGCGACGCGCTCATCGTTGAACGCCCACAGGTCTTCCGGCGAGCCGCCACCGCGAACCAGCAGCAGCACGTCGACCGGCGCGCGCCGTGGCAGTTCGGCCAGTGCTCTCACAATGGCGGCCGGCGCCTCGGTGCCCTGTACCGGGACCGGGAAAAGGTGAACCGGTGCCAGCGGATAGCGGCGTGCGAGGGTGCTCAGCACATCCTGGACTGCGGCGCCGGTCGCCGACGTGACCAGCCCGATCGCCCGCGGCAGGCGCGGCAGCGGTCGCTTGATCGCCTCGTCGAAGAGCCCCTCCGCGGCCAGGTGCTTCTTGAGTTCCTCGAACGCCCGCAACAGGGCGCCTTCGCCCGCCGGCTCCATGTGTTCGCACACGAGCTGTAGTTCGCCGCGTGCGACATAGATGCCTGGCTGCGCGCGGACCAGGACCTGATCGCCGTCCTTCGGCGGCGGTCGCACGTGGATGTTGGCATTGCGGAACATGGCGCACCGCAGCTGACCGCGGGCATCCTTGAGCGTGAAGTACCAGTGCCCCGAGGCGGGGCGCGAGAAGTTGGAGATCTCACCCTGCACCCAGACCCGTGGCAGGGCATCCTCGATCAGGGCTCGCAGAATCTCGACGAGTTCGCCGACCTCGTAGACGGTGCGGCCAGGCGGGGTGCGGCCGGGTGGAACGCTCATGGCGCGAACTCTAGCACCCGGTGCCGCGAACGCGGGCGGCATCGGCTATAATGACGCGCTTCATCCAAGGCCCGCACCCGCCATGCGCATCCTGACCGAAGCACTCACTTTCGACGACGTGCTGCTGTTGCCCGCGTACTCGGAGGTGCTGCCCCGCCAGGTCGATCTGCGCACGCCGCTGACGCGGCGCATCGTGCTCAATATTCCCCTGCTGTCCGCAGCGATGGACACCGTGACCGAGTCGCGGCTGGCGATCGCGCTGGCGCAGGAGGGCGGCATCGGCATCATCCACAAGAACATGGACGCCGAGCGCCAGGCTGCCGAGGTGCGCGCGGTCAAGAAGTACGAGTCCGGCGTCATCACCGACCCGATCGTCGTCCCGCCGACGATGACCATCGGCGAGGTGCTCAAGCTCACGCGCGCCAACCGTATCTCCGGCGTACCCGTGGTCGACGGCGAGGACCTCGTCGGCATCGTCACCAGCCGCGACCTGCGTTTCGAGACGCGCTACGGCGAGCCGGTGTCCAAGGTGATGACGCCCAAGGCGCGACTGGTCACGGTGCAGGAAGGGGCGTCCAAGGAGGAAGTGGTCGCCAAGCTGCACGAGCACCGCATCGAAAAGGTGCTGGTGGTGAACGACAAGTTCCAGCTGCGCGGGATGATCACGGTCAAGGACATCCAGAAGTCGACCGACTACCCGATGGCGTCGAAGGACGAGCACGGCCGCCTGCGCGTCGGCGCCGCGGTCGGCACCGGCGGCGACACCGACGAGCGCGTTGCACGGCTGGTCGATGCCGGAGTCGACGTCGTCGTCGTCGATACCGCGCACGGGCACTCCAAAGGCGTGATCGACCGCGTCGCCGCGATCAAGAAGGCTTACGGCGACAGGTTGCAGGTCGTGGGCGGCAATATCGCCACGGCCGACGCTGCGCTGGCGCTGGCGGATGCCGGTGCGGATGCGGTGAAGGTCGGCATCGGCCCCGGCTCGATCTGCACGACGCGCGTCGTCGCCGGCGTCGGCGTGCCCCAGATCAGCGCGGTGATGCACGTCGCCGAGGCGCTGAAGAACAAGGACCTGCCGCTGATCGCCGACGGCGGCGTGCGCTACTCCGGTGATTTCTCCAAGGCGCTGGCAGCCGGCGCCTACGCGGTGATGGTCGGCTCGATGCTGGCCGGCACCGAGGAGGCGCCGGGCGAGGTCGAGCTCTACCAGGGGCGTTCGTACAAGTCCTATCGCGGCATGGGTTCGCTCGGCGCGATGGCGCAGGGCTCCAAGGACCGCTACTTCCAGGACACGACGTCCGAAGTCGAGAAGCTGGTGCCGGAAGGCATCGAGGGGCGTGTGCCGTACAAGGGGCCGATGGCGGCGATAGTCCACCAGATGATCGGCGGCCTGCGTGCCACCATGGGCTACACCGGTTGCGCGACCGTGGAGGAACTGCGCACGCGCACGCGCTTCGTCAAGATCACCTCGGCCGGCATCAAGGAGTCGCACGTCCACGATGTCAGCATCACCAAGGAAGCACCCAATTACCGCGTGGAGTGATCCACTGCGCATGCCCCGGTTCGCCGGGGCTTTTTCGTTGAGAGCACAGCGTTGAACATCCACTCCGACAAGATCCTGATTCTCGATTTCGGCAGCCAGTACACGCAGCTGATCGCGCGGCGCGTGCGCGAGCTGGGGGTCTACTGCGAGCTGCATCCCTGGGACATGTCCGACGACGACATCCGGGCCTTCGCGCCCAAGGGGGTGATCCTGTCGGGCGGGCCGGAGTCGGTCACCGAGGCGAACTCGCCGCGCGCGCCGCAGGCGGTCTGGGATCTGCAGGTACCGGTGCTGGGCATCTGCTACGGCATGCAGACGATGGCGGTGCAGCTCGGCGGCGCGGTGGCGCCGGGCACGGTCAAGGAATTCGGTTACGCGGAGATTCGCGCACGCGGGCACTCGCAGCTGCTGCGCGACATCGAGGACCGCGTCAACGACGAGGGCCACGGCCTGCTCGACGTGTGGATGTCGCATGGCGATCACGTGTCGGGCCTGCCGGACGGCTTCAAGCTGATCGCCTCGACCAAGGACGTGCCGATCGCCGGCATCGCCGACGAATCGCGGCGCTACTACGCACTGCAGTTCCACCCGGAAGTGACGCATACGACGCAGGGTGCGCGCATCTATTCGCGCTTCGTGCACGAGATCTGCGGCTGCGGCGACGCGTGGAAGCCCGGCAACATCATCAACGACGCGATCGCGACGGTGCGCGAGCAGGTCGGCGAAGCGAAGGCGCTGCTGGGCCTGTCGGGCGGCGTCGATTCGTCGGTCGTTGCCGCGCTGCTGCACAAGGCGATCGGCGAGCAGCTCACCTGCGTGTTCGTCGATCACGGCCTGCTGCGCCATCACGAGGGCGACCAGGTCATGAAGATCTTTGCCGAGCACCTCGGCGTGAAGGTCATCCGCGTCGATGCCGAGGCGCGGTTCCTCGACGCGCTCAAGGGGGTCGACGATCCCGAGGCCAAGCGCAAGATCATCGGCCGGCTGTTCGTCGAGGTCTTCGACGAGGAGGCAGGAAAGCTCGAGGGTATCGACTTCCTCGCGCAGGGCACGATCTACCCCGACGTCATCGAGTCCGCCGGCAGCAAGACCAAGAAGGCGCACGTCATCAAGAGCCATCACAATGTCGGCGGCCTGCCCGAGCACATGAAGCTCAAGCTGGTCGAACCGTTGCGCGAACTGTTCAAGGACGAGGTGCGCAGGATCGGCGTCGAACTGGGCCTGCCGCGCGAGATGGTCTACCGCCATCCGTTCCCGGGGCCTGGCCTGGGCGTACGCATCCTCGGCGAGGTCAGCAAGGCGGCCGCCGACACGCTGCGTCAGGCCGATCACATCTTCATCGAGGAACTGCGCCGCGCCGGCTGGTACGACAAGACCAGCCAGGCGTTCGCGGTGTTCCTGCCGGTGAGATCGGTGGGCGTGACCGGCGACGGTCGCCGTTACGAGCCCGTGATCGCGCTGCGCGCCGTGCAGACCATCGACTTCATGACCGCGCAGTGGGCGCACCTGCCTTACGAGCTGCTCGACGTCTGCTCGCGGCGCATCGTCAACGAGGTGCCGGGCGTCTCGCGGGTGGTCTACGACGTCAGCGGCAAGCCGCCGGCAACGATCGAGTGGGAATAGACCTCCGGAGCCGTGGATCGATGGACCCCAGAATCTTCGCGACGGTCTTCGTGACCGTGTTCGTCGCCGAGCTCGGCGACAAGACCCAGCTGGCCACCCTGCTGTTCTCGGCCGATCGTCCGGCGTCCAGGTGGACGGTGTTCGTGGCGTCGGCCTCGGCGCTGGTGCTTGCGGCGGGGATCGGCGTGCTCGCCGGCGGCTGGCTGGCCCAGCACGTCAGTCCGCGGCACCTCAAGCTGCTCGCAGGTGCCGGTTTCATGGTCATCGGCGCGTGGACGCTGCGGTCGGCCTTCACCGCCTGAGACGATGACGACGGGCCTGCCCGCCGTAACGGACGATCGCGCCCGGGACGAGGTCTGGATGCGGCATGCCTTGCTGCTCGCGCGTCGCGCCGAAGCGGCGGGCGAAGTGCCGGTCGGCGCGGTCGTGGTCCGCGACGACCGGATCGTCGGCGAGGGCTGGAACCGTCCGATCGGCGACCACGATCCGAGCGCACACGCCGAGATCGTCGCCCTGCGTGCGGCGGCACGGCATCTGGGCAACTACCGGACGGGCGGCAGCACGCTGTACGTCACGCTGGAGCCCTGCGTGATGTGCGCCGGCGCAATCGTGCATGCGCGGGTCGCGCGGCTCGTCTATGGGGCGGACGATCCGAAGGCGGGCGCCGTGCATTCGGTCTACGACGTCATCGCCGCCCCGCGGCTCAATCACCGCGTCCGGTGGCAGGGTGGCGTGCTCGCCGACGAGTGCGGCGAGCGGCTGCGCGCGTTCTTCCGCGCGCGGCGCTCCTGAGTCAGTCCGCCAGTTCCAGCGCCGCCGCGACGGCCAGGTGGCCCCGCTCGCGTGCGAGTTCGGCCGCGGTCTTGCCGTCCTCGGTACGTGCAAGCCGGTTGACGCCGCGGGCGAGCAGCAGGCGGCACAGCGGCTCGAAGCCGCGCGAGGCGGCCAGGTGCAGCGCGTTGACCCCGCTTCCGCCGACGTGGAGCACGTTGGCGCCGAGCGCGATCAGCAGCGGTGCCAGACTCTCGCCCGCGGCGCCAGCGATGCCGGCATGCAGCGGTGTATTCGCCATCGGGTTCTGCGATACGGCATCGAGCGGCGCGCCGATGCCGATCAGCACCAGTGCGGCGTCGCGCGCGCCCATGAAGGTTGCGAGGTGCAGCGGCGTCCAGCCGTCGACGCTGTACGCATCCAGTCCGGCGCCTGCACTGGCGAGTTCGGCGACCCGCCGGGCGTCGTTGGCGGCGGCCGATTCGAACAGGTCGAGTGCGCGGAACGGCTTGAGCAGATCCGCGATGTCCGGCGCGCCGTTGTAGAGCGCGAACATCAGCGGTGACAGGCCGCCCGGCAGCGGCGTTGTCGCCCGGCCGACGTCGCGCTCGAGGGCAGACTCGGCGGCGGCGAGATCGCGATTCTGGATCGCAAGCATCAAGGGGCTGACGGCGCTCATGTGAGAACAGGCTGTGCGGCGGATCGCGCGGCGCGAATTATCCCCAATTAGCTCTGCACGGTCAGCACGATCTTGCCGATGTGGGTGCTGCTCTCCATCAGCCGGTGCGCTTCTGCTGCCTGTTCGAGCGGGAAGCTCGCATGAATGATCGGTCGGATCGTGCCGGCCTCGATCAGCGGCCAGACCCGCGTGCGTAGCGCCTGCGCAAGGTTTGCCTTGTACTCGATCGACCGCGGACGCAGCGTCGAACCGGTAAGCGTGAGCCGTCGCAGCAGGATTTGCGCAAGCGGTACCTGTGCCTGGGCGCCGCCGAGCAGTCCGATGATGACCAGTCGACCGTCGTCGGCCAGGCAGCCGATCTCGCGCGGCAGGTAGTCGCCGCCGACCATGTCGAGGATCACGTCGACGCCGCGACCGTCGGTGAGCGAGCGCACCTCAGTGGAGAAGTCGGCCTCGCGATAGTTGATCGCACGCTCGGCGCCGAGCTGCTCGCAGGCGCGACACTTGTCGTCGCTGCCGGCGGTGGCGAACACGCGATGACCGAGGGCGCTGGCGATCTGGATCGCGGTGACGCCGATGCCGCTGCTGCCGCCCTGCACCAGTAGGCTTTCGCCCGCTGCCAGGCGTCCGCGTTCGAAGACATTGCTCCAGACCGTGAAGCAGGTTTCCGGCAGGGACGCGCCCTCGACATCGCTCCAGCCGTGCGGAATCGGCAGGCAATGCACGGCCGGTACGCAGACGTACTCGGCGTAGCCACCGCCGGGCGTCAGCGCGCAGACACGATCGCCGACCGTGAAACCGCCGGCCTGCGCGTCGCCGTCGACGATCTCCCCGGCCACTTCGAGGCCGGGCAGGTCCGAGGCGCCCGGCGGGGCGCGATACTGGCCGAGCCGCTGCAGCACGTCCGGGCGATTGACGCCCGCGGCCCGCACGCGGATCAGGACTTCACCGCCTCCCGGGGTTGGCTGCGGACGGCTGCAGGCTTGCAGCACCTCCGGCGGTCCCGGCCTGCTGATCTCGATCGCGCGCATCCGCCGACTTTAGCCTGCGCCGGCCCAGGCCGCAGCGAACGCACCACTGCCGAGCGTCGACTGGCCGCCATCGCAGACCAGGATCTCGCCGTTGAAGTTGGCGCCGGCGGGGCTGCACAGGAAGACGGCGGTATCGGCGATCTCCGACAAGCGCGCGTAACGCCGCAGCGGAATCGCCCTGAGCACCGCCTGCCGATGGGCGTCGGTCGGCGTCAGCCGCGACATGCCCTCGGTCGCCTCGACCGGTCCGGGCGCAATGCCGTTGACGCGAACGCCCAGCGGGCCCCACTCGATGGCCAGCACCTTCGTCAGCGCGTCGATGCCGGCCTTGGCCGCGCACACGTGCGCCTGCCCGGGCATCGGGTTGATGGCCTGCGTCGCCGAGATGTTGATCAGCGACGCTCCCGGCTTGCGGAGCATCGGGAAAGCCGCGCGGCAGACATGGAAGGTGCCGACGAGGTCGATGTCGACCACGGTGCGAAAGCCGTTGGAGGACAGCTTGGCGGCCTCGGCGACGAAGTTGCCGGCCGCGCCCGATACGACGATGTCGATCTCGCCTGCGGCATCGTGGAAGGTCTTCAACGCGGTCTCGACCGCTGCGTAGTCGCGTACGTCCGCCGCCATTCCGGCCGCGGCCGGCGCCACCGTCGCGAGTTCGGCCACCGCGGCATCGACGCGCTCCTGGGATCGGCTGATGACGAACGGTCGTGCGCCGAGCTCGCCGAAGCGTCGCGCGATGGCGAGATTGATGCCGCTAGTGCCGCCGGCCACGAAAACGTTGCGGCCGCTGAACGTGCCGCTCTGAAACAGCGATTCAGTTGTCGCCATCGGGTCATTCTCCTCGGTTGATCGGGTGTGACGCGCACGCGCGAGCCGCGGCGCCTGCGCGCCGCAGCCGGCAAATGGGGGCCGCTAGCGGGACTTGGGCGAGCCGTTGCCCTGGAACGACTCGATGCGGCCTTCGTTCCGGAGTTCCTGGAACGTGTCGGAAATGGTCTTGAACATGTGCACGCCCATGGAGTTCTCCTCCACGCTCATGCGATCCGTCGCGAGCTTGATGAACGCGGTCGCGTTGTCGACCATCCGCTTGTAGTAGCGCCGTCCGGCCGGCGTCACGGTCACGAGCTTCTCGCGTCCCGAGTTCGGGTCTTCCGAGATCACGATGAAGCTGTGCGGCGGCTTTGCCAGCGCGCGCAGCGCCTTCGAGACCGTGCTGCTGGTGATGTCGTACCAGCTGATGAGGCGCCGCTCGATGTCCTTGCGACGCATACTCGACCCGCCGTTGGTGACCGCCTCGGATCGCAGCAGCCACATGATCACGGTCTGGTGCCGGTCGAGTTCGCCGCCGCAGCGCAGCGCATCCTCGACCTGCATGCCGATCGCGTAGTGGATCGGATAGAAGAGCTCCAGAAAGTGGCGCGCGGCGTCTTCGTGTTTGATCTCTTTGATCTGGGCGCTGATGTTCTTCAAGGAGGTCCGTCCCGCTTCTCGATTGAAACATTCTAGGGCCGGCCATCATTGCCGTACAATTATGTCGAGTTGACACAATATCACAACGACAATAATGTCTGCTCGCAGTGTGCGCCGATGAGGAGCGGGGCCGTGACGATGCAGAATGGAATGGCGGGCGGCGTTGCCGCCGATGATCTCGACGGTCTGCGTGCAGCGTTCGAGACCCTCAGTGCAGGCTTCGCCGCCGAGCGCTATCCGGCACTCGAGGTGCGCAGGGACCGCCTCGACCGCCTGTGGGACGCGTTGGATCGCTATGCGGACCGTCTGTGCGACGCCCTGGGCAGCGACTTCGGTTACCGCTCGCCGCGGCAGTCCTACTTCGCGGACGTGGCGACCACCGGCAAGTTCATCCGGCTGACGCGGCGCGGCGTGCGCCGCTGGATGAAGCCGGAGCGGCGCAGCGTCGAGTTCCTGTTCGCCCTGTTCGGCGCCAGTGCTCGCGTCGAGTACCAGCCGCTCGGCGTCGTCGGCATCCTGAGCCCCTGGAACATCCCGGTGAACCTGACGCTGACGCCGCTGGCCGGCGTACTGGCCGCGGGCAACCGCGCACTGGTCAAGCCGTCGGAGCACACGCCGGCCACCGCCGAGGTGATGAGCGAGATGCTGCGCTCGGCGTTCGCGCCGGACGAGGTCGGCGTCGTCACCGGCGGCGTCGAGACCGGCCGGGCCTTCAGTCGCCTGCCGCTCGACCACCTCGTGTTCACCGGAGGCGAAGCGATCGCGCGGCACATCATGCGCGATGCGGCCGACAACCTGACCCCGCTGACGCTCGAACTCGGCGGCAAGTCGCCGGTCATCGTCGGTCGTTCGGCCGACCTGGATCTGGCGGTCCGTCGCATCGCCTTCGGCAAGGTGTTCAACGCCGGCCAGGTCTGCCTGGCGCCGGACTACGTCTTCGTCCATCGCGCGGACCTCGAGCGCTTCGTCCAGTCGATGCAGAGGGAGCTGGCGCGGACGCTGCCCGCCGGTGCCGACGATCCGGACTTCGTCTCGGTGATCAACGATCGCCAGGGCGACCGCATCCGCCGCTACATCGGCGAAGCCGAGGCGGCCGGCGTCCGCGTGCTGTGCGCGGCCAAGCCGGGCAGCGACGGGAGCAACCGCATTCCGATCACGCTGATGGTCGATCCCCCGGATCAGCTGGCGGTCAGCCGCGAAGAGATCTTCGGTCCCATCCTGGTGATTCGCGGCTACGAGTCGATCGACGAGGTGCTGGCGTACAT
Source organism: Sinimarinibacterium flocculans (assembly GCF_003201205.1). Classification (GTDB taxonomy): domain Bacteria; phylum Pseudomonadota; class Gammaproteobacteria; order Nevskiales; family Nevskiaceae; genus Solimonas; species Solimonas flocculans. The sequence goes on along the minus strand of NZ_QICN01000002.1, from coordinate 7,249 downwards.
CAACGCGCGTCCCCGGGCGCTCGCGCTGTACTACTTCGGACGCGACGCCGCCGAGCAGCGGCAGGTCATCTCGGGCACGGCATCCGGCGGCGTGACCGTCAACGACGTGATCATGCACTACACCATCGACGATCTGCCCTTCGGCGGCGTCGGGGCCAGTGGCATGGGCGCCTACCACGGCTTCGACGGCTTCAGACAGTTCTCCCACGCGCGCGCCATCTATCGACAGGCAGGCGTGGACCTGGGGCGCGTGATCCGGCCGCCGTACGGAAAGCTCTTCGATCGCTTCTCCCGCTACACGATGAGCGGCAAATGACGTTGACACAAATAATGTCCAGTTGACATAATATCGACAGGACACAAAGGAGGAGAATATGTCCGGACAAATTCCGGCGACCGACTTCAGCGTCGCCGACATGCTCAGGCCAGAGGTCATCGCCAATCCCTATCCGTACTACGAGCGGCTGCGCGGCCAGACGCCGCAGTTCGGCCTGCTCGACTACCCGCCGGGCACGGTGCCGGGCGTCGATTCGCCGAGCCCGGCCTGGGTCTTCACCAGGTACGAGGACGTCGCCGGCGTCCTGAAGGATCACGACACGTTCTCGTCGCGCGATCCGATGCAGGAGGCCTCCGCGGCACCGACGCTGATGCTCGTCAACCACGACCGCCCTCGGCACACGGTGCTGCGCAACATCGCGAGGATGGCGTTCACCCCCAAGCGTGTCGAAAGCGACATCGCGCCGCTGGTGACGCAGACGCTCAACTCGATGATCGACGGCCTGCTCAATCGCGAGGTGGACTTCATGAAGGAGGTCGCCGGCATCCTGCCGTCGGTCGTCATGACCTTCCTGATCGGCACGCCGCGCGAGGACTACACCAAGCTCGTGCGCTGGGCCAACGCCTTTATGGTCTCGTCCGATTTCACACCCGAGGAGCGCACGCAGAGCAACGTCGAACTGTTCCAGTACTACGTCGCCAAGGTGGGCGAGCGCTATGCCGCCATCGAACGCGGCGAGGCGGTGCCCGACAACCTGATGTCCGCCTTCATCAAGGCCGAGCACGAGGGTTACCACCTCACGCGTGAAGAGGTGGTGCTGTTCTGCATCACCTTGGTGGTGGCAGGCGCGGAGACGACGACCTACCTGCTCGGCAATCTCGTCGCGACGCTGCAGGAGGAGCCGGAGCTGTTTCAGCAGCTCAAGCAGGACCGCACGCTGATCCGGCCCTTCATCGAGGAGAGCCTGCGCCGCGACGGACCGCCGCAACGCCTGTTCCGGGTGGCGACGCGGGACTGCGAGCACGGTGGCGTGCAGGTCAAGGCCGGCGAGTGGGTGGCGTTCTTCATGGCGGCGGCCAACCGCGATCCGAGCGTCTTTCCGGACCCGGACAAGTTCATTCTCAAGCGTCCGAACATCGGCCGCCACGTGACCTTCGGCCATGGCATCCACCACTGCCTGGGCTCCGGCGTCGCGCGCATGGAAGCGACGAAGATGCTCGAGGTCCTGCTGGACCGGTGCTCGGAAATTCTGCCGGGCAGCACGGAAAAGCGACGTCAGACCGGCGGGCTGCTGACATACGGTCTGCAGACGCTGCCGTTGATCCTCAAGAGCTAGGCATGCGGCCGATGAGTCGCGAAGCGGTCAGTACGACGACCGACGCGGGATTCGAGCTGCGGATCGAGGGTGCGGTTGCCCGCATCTCGCTGGCGCGCGCAGAGGCGATGAACGCGCTCACGGACCGCTTCTGGGGTGCGCTGAGTGAGTCGATCGAACGCATCGACGCGACGCCGTCCGTTCGTGCGCTGGTCATCACGGCGGTCGGTTCGCACTTCTGTGCGGGCATGGATCTGGACTTCTTCGCCGCCGTGCGCGAACACGAAAGCGCTGAGCCGGGGCGCTACCGGGAATGGTTGCGCCGCAAGATCCAGTACCTGCAGCGTCCGATGGATCAGCTGGAGGCGCTGAGGGTGCCGGTGATCGCCTGCACGCAAGGCGCCTGCATCGGTGCCGGCCTGGATCTCGTCTGCGCGGCCGACATCCGCCTGTGCACGGCCGATGCGTTCTTCAGCGTGCATGAGATCAACGTTGCGATCACCGCCGACCTGGGCGTGCTGCAGCGACTGCCGCAACTGATCGCACCGTCGGTCGTCCAGGATCTCGCGTTGACGGGACGGCGGTTCGCCGCCGCCGAGGCACTGACGCACGGTTTCGTGAGTCATGTGGCGGACGATGTTACGGCGCTGCACGCGCACGCCGGCGAGCTGGCCGCGCGGATCGGCGGGCTGTCCCCCTTGGCCGTCCTCGGGACCAAGCATGCGCTCGTGCGCCAGCGTCGGCGCGCCATCGGCGAGGGACTGGACTACATGACCGCGTGGAACGCCGCGATGTTTCCGACGGCGGACATCCCCGTCGCCATCGCCGCCCAGCGCAAGCGCGAAGCGGCGAGCTTCGATGATTTGCTGCCGTGAGCGTGGAGGGCCGTTCGCGCGGCCGTTGCGGGCACGGTTCGAGAAATGGTCAAGGCTGAGATGAAGATTCATGTGAAGGACCGCAACGGGCACGACGAGATCATCGAGTGCGACGCCGGCAACTTGCTGATGCGCGTTCTCGCGGAACGCGACTTTGTGGACGCTACCTGCGGCGGCGAGTGCTCGTGCGGCACCTGTCAGGTCTACGTCGGGACCGACCACTTCGCCCGCCTCTCCGCCCCCGGCGAGTTCGAGCGCGAATTGCTCGAAGGTCTGACGAATACCCAGCCCACCAGTCGGCTGTCCTGCCAGATCACGCTGGACGGCGATCTGGACGGCCTGACGCTGGAGATCGCGAAGCCCGAATGAGGGCACAACAGGAGGATGACATGAGCAGCAAGCCAGTCGATGTCACGGTCGAAGTATTCACGCGGTTCGGCAACAAGGACGTTCCGGGCATTCTGGAAATGCTTTCGGACGACATCCTGATCGAGTTCTACGGGCCGTCCGTGATCCCCTATGCGGGGACGTACCGCGGCCTGGAGGAAGCCAGACGCTTCTTCGAGACGGTCCTCGGCTCGGTCGACATTCACCAGTTCGAGCCCGAGCAGTTCCTCAACGACGGCCAGATGGTGACGGTCACCGGGAATCTGCACCTCACCGCGCGCTCGACCGGCCGCGACATCGTGTCGGCCTTCGCACACGTCATCACCGTGCAGGACGGCAAGTGGTTGCGCTTCCGCGACTTCATGAACACGTCCGCAGCGGAAGCCGCGTTCAAGGCATGACGGCGGAGAAGCTGTACCGCTCGGTTGCCGCCGGCGACCTGGTGCTGTTCTCGGTGCTCGCCGTCCCGGGGCTGGGCGGCCTCGTGTTCGACTGGGTTCTGCGTCTGAACACGATGATGGGCCTGGGAGGTGCCGCGCAGGCTACTGCGGCGCTGCTCCTGTTCCTTCACCTGATGGGGCTGATGGGTGCGGCGCTGGCGTACCTGCGCCTGCGGATCGGCGCCTCGACCGACGGCGTGCGGGCGACGGTGTGCGTGAAGCTTGCCGCCGCTGCGCTGTTTGCACTGTTCGTCTGGCACGGCGCGCCCGCAGTGCTCGTCGTCTTCGGTGCGATCGACCTTGCACAGGCGGTGACGATCCTCGCGCTGCACAGCCGCCAGCGACGGTTGTCATAAAAAGATGTCCAAATGACACAATCAACTATTGACATAGTCAGGATCAGGACATAGTGTTTAGGGCAGATGGATCGGCCCGTCAGCGGGAACGGATTCCGACTACAACGACCACAACGTGCAGAGGAGAAATGGCATGAACAGATGCCAGAAATGCGCGAAGACTCGAACACGCGGCGGCGAGTGGCATCAGCTGCCTGACCTGCGCGTGACTGCGTCGTGCCTCAGTCGGCCGACCCCTCAGATCTCCACCTAGAAAGACCCGAGCGCGATCGCCGGCCACAGTGCCGTGTGTGCGGTCTGCGCCAGAGGGAAGTGACACGTTCGCATCGTCGCCGTGCCGTCGACCTCGACGGCAATCCGACGATGGCGCTCATCAGTATTGGGAAGGTGCCATGAAAGCCAAGGCAGTACATGCGGTCGCAATGGGTCTCTGCGCATTCGCGATGAAAGCCCCTGCACAGGACGGAGCCACCTACGGCGATCTCGACAGTCTGCTGGCGTCGGACTGGGCGGCGGAGACCGAGTCACAAGAAGCGCCCGCGTCGCAGACGGCGCCTGCAGCCGGGACATCTCCCGAAGCTGCGGAAGTACAGGACGAGGGCAGCAGCCCGTCGTCGGACGCAGAGGCCGAGGCGAGCGCCGAGGTCTATTCCACCATCCCGGCCTCGGACCCCGAACCGGTGGAAGAGAGTGCGGGTCGGCGTCCTTCCGCCAGCCGCCTGGTCGAAGAGATCATCGTGACGGCGCAGAAGCGCGAGGAGTACCTGCAGGACGTCCCGATCATGATCAATGCGTTCAGCGGCGAGAAGCTCGATGCCTTCGGCGTCGAGAACACCGCCGACCTGCAGCGCATCACGCCCGGCCTGAGCTACACGTATACCTACGGTTACAGCGTGATCTACATGCGCGGCGTCGGCACCGATGCCTTCCTGCCGAACGCCGATCCCAGCGTCGCCACGTACATCGACGGCGTCAACATCACGCCCAGTCAGGGCAAGCAGGACACGATCGGCCCGGTCGAGCGCGTGGAGGTGCTCAAGGGGCCGCAGGGCACGCTGTTCGGCCGCAATGCGACCGGCGGCGCGATCAACATCGTCACCGCGGATCCGCCGGACGAGTTCCTCGGTTCGGTGAAGGCGGAGTTCGGCAACTACAACTCGCGCAAGTACCAGGCCTATTTCGGTACGCCGATCACCAGCTGGCTCGGCGCGACGCTGGCGCTCTACAAGGAAGACCAGGACCTGTACGGGCGCAACGAGGTCTACGGCGAGCCGGGACCGATGCGCAACGACTACGTGGAAGGCGGACGCCTCAAGCTGAAGATGTACGCCACCGACAACCTCAGCCTAACCGTCACCGCGGCGCTGAACGAGCAGTTCAACAGCAACTCACTCTCGCAGGAGAACACGCGGCCCGCGCCGATCTTCGACGCCGGCGTGGAGCCCGATCCGAACGATCCGGACCGGGTGTGGCATAACAACTATCTCGGCGGCAACGACACGTCCAACGCGCTGTACGCGGCGACGCTGGAGTGGCTGACCGACTTCGCCGACATCAAGTTCATCTTCTCCGACAACAAGGCGGACGTGGACGAGGCGATGATGGACTACGACTCGACCGAGACGGCGCAGGCCACGTTCTACAGCAACGACCAGTACAACTATCAGCGCACCTACGAACTGCAGTTCGTGTCGAACAGCGCCTCGCCGTTTTCGAACTGGCTGCAATGGGTGGGTGGCCTGTATCGACTGGAGGGCGAGGGCGGATTCGGCGCGCTCTACTTCACGGTCAACGCCGCCGGGTTCGGGTCCAACGTCATCGGCCTGCCGCGGGTGCTCAACCAACTCGGCTCGCTGCTGGGCGCGTCCAATCTCGGATACACGGTGGGGCAGCTGATCAACGCGTCGAACGACGTCGTGCTCGGCAACGGCGGATTGCTCATCACCGAATCGGATGCGGTCTATCTGCAGGGCACGGTGTCGCCGACGGACTGGCTCGACGTCACGCTGGGCGCGCGCTACCAGGTGGAGACGCGTGGCCTGACCAACAGCTACCTCGACGTCGTGCTGCCCACGGCCGGCTCGCCGCCGAACGACTACTTCGACCGTCACGACACCTCGCAGAACCTGCGCGTGCGCAACTTCGAGGCGCCGGACCTGGAGGACAAGACGCTGTCGCCGAAGCTGGCGATCCAGATCCGCCCGTCCGACAACATCCAGTACTTCGCCTCGGCGCAGCGCGCGTTCAAGAGCCCGACGTACAACATCGTCAACTTCTTCACCAACCCGGACGCGGTGGAGCGCGAAACCGCGACCGCCTACGAGATCGGCTTCAAGTCCGACCTGCTCGACGGCACGCTCAGGCTCAACGCCGCAGCGTTCTACACGCAGATCGACGGACTGCTGACGGCGATCGTCTCGCTGGGTTCCGGTGGCATCGTCACCTTCCGCAACGCCGGCGAAGCGGAGATCAAGGGCGTGGAGTTCGACATGCTCTGGCAGCCGATGCCGTCGATGAATCCGGGCCTGGCGATCTCGGCCGGTGCCACGTGGCTGCGCGGCATCTACACCGACTACCGCGACGGCGTCGGCTACGACGACGACACCGGCCTGTACTTCGGCGACGACAGCCTCTACGGCGGTCCGGCGCGTGACTTCACCGGCAACGACATCGTCCGTACGCCCGACCTGACTGCGAACATCTCGCTCAACCAGGCGATCTCGGTCGGACGCGGTTCGTTCGAGATCGGCGTCGACTACTACTACAACAGCGGTTTCAACACGACGCCGCAGAACTCGCCGCATTACGAGCAGCCGGCGTACGACCTGTGGAGCGGACGGCTGTCGTACTTCTACGATCCGATGGGCATCCAGCTCACCGGCTTCATCGACAACGCGCTCGACGAGCAGTACATCCAGGCGATGCTCCAGCAGGACTTCGGGCGGACGGTGACGCTGGCGCCGCCGCGGACCTACGGCTTGCGCGTGAAGTGGAGCTTCTGACCCCACCCCTTTTTGGTAGGTAGTCAGGATGGAAACGCAATGGTGGAATCAGTCGCGGTCGGCCCCGGGCGAATCGTGTGGAAGTCTTGCTAAGATGCACGCGCTCCGCGAAACAGAATCATGGCGCAGCAGCGGGACGCCCCGGGTCGTCGGAGGCGTTTCCCTGCGCAGCCACGACAGCGGCGGGCTTGCGGGATGCACGTGCCGTGCACCGCGGATGACCGGCAGTGCGACCGGAACGAGTGTTGAGGAGAAATTCAAGATGAACAGTGGGGTGACGCGCCTGCTCGGGCGCGCGGTACTGGGTTTGGGGGCGGGGTGCGTGCTCGCATTTGGTGCAGCCACCCACGCAGCGACAGTCCCCGAAGTCCTGGACGCGGGTAACCAGTGGCTGGTGGCGCAGGCTGCGAGCCAGGACCGTGTAGACGATCTGGGCGAAGCGCGGCGGGGACTTGCGGACGAGTACCGCACGGTGCTGCGCGAGATCGAGGGCCTGGAGGCGTACAACCGCCAGCTCGAGCGCCAGCTGCGACTGCAGGGCGAAGAGATCGCGATTCTCGACGACAGCATCGCGCAGGCGACGACGGTGGATCGTCA
>NZ_QICN01000001.1 GCF_003201205.1 Sinimarinibacterium flocculans | reverse complement strand
TTGGCGAAAATCCGCCGGGTACGGCGCTCGACTCTTGGGCATATCGGACTCCTTCTCTCAAAAGATCAGGTGTCCGCGAGAACGGGTCAACTCCAGGCCATCTTCGGCGGCAAGTCGAGCGTCAGCATGTTCGAGATGACCAAGCTGGTCAGCAAGCACATCAGCTGAGGATCGGGATCGAGGGCGGCGGTGCCGTCGCCCTATCCTTCGGGCAGCGCCGTCTCTGGTGGCTATTTCGCCTTCTGCAGCCGGCGGATTTCTGTCTTGGCCTCATCGAGCTGGCTTTGCAGCGCTGACAGGCGACCTTCGAGCTTTGCCGCTTCGCGCATGGCCTCATCGCGGTCGCGGCGGTGCTGGTCCGCCGAGGCGATCAGGGCCTCAACCTCCGACCGGGCGCGATCAAGATCCGCCTGGCGCGAGGCGAGGTCCTTGGCGGCAAGCTCCTGCGCCCTGGCGGTGGCGGTCTCGGCGGCCGTCAGGCTGTCCTTGACCTTGGCCAGATCGCGCTGCGTCGACGTCAGCTCGGCGCGCAGGGACGCGTTGAGCTTCAGGGCCTCTGAGAGGTTGGCCTCCAGCGTCGCCGCATGCTTCTCGGCTGCTGCAGCTTCGCGCTCACGGTCCTGAACCAAGCGCTGGAACTGCGTTTTCTGTTCCTCGAGTCGACCGAGGAAATGCCGTTCGTTGCCTTCGGCTTGTTCGCGCAGGCGCTTGAGTTCGGCGGTCTGTTTCTGTGAGGCGCGTTCGCGCTCTTCTTCGGCCGCGCGGAGTTGCGCTTCAGCGGCCGTTGCGCGGGTGGTTTGGCTGGCCAATTCTTTCTCTGCAACCGCCAGCTTTGTGGACGCGGCCTTGTGCTGGTCGCGAAGGCGATCCAGATCGCCGTTCAGATCTGCGACGCGTTGCTGCATCGCCGATCGTTCAGCCTCGAAATCCCGGCGCTCCTGGGCCAGCTTGTCGCGGTCCTCGGTGAGCTGCTGCTGCGCCGAGGCACGCTCTGCTGTCAGCTCCTCAACCGCGGTTGCGCGGACCTTCTCGTAGAGCTCCGCAGCGGCGGTTGCGATCGGCGCCGGCAAATGGAGTCGCGCCGGCAGTGTCTGGTAGTACTGCTTGAGCAGCGTGTTGACCGTGTTCGGCGAACCCGTGCCGAGGATCTTGCGCACGCCGTCGACGGTCGGCCGTTCGCCGCCGGCAAGCAGCTCGTCGGCGGCCCGGGTGATATCGGCCAAAGTGACTCCGGTGCGCATGTTTCCGTCTCCCGATTTTCAAAATGCCGATGAATCTGCTATACCTACGTTAAGTGTTCGTTAACGTAGGTATAGCACTTATATCGTATTGAATAATACAGAATACATAATTTATGAACAACGACCTAGACCTTTTCGACACTGGCAGCGTTCCCGACCAGCTAGCCCGCATCCCCGCCGATCCCGCGGAGATTCAGCGCGGCGTCGAGGACGCTGTGCGCGCGATTCACTTCATCGCGAAGCCGACGAACACTTGGAAAGCCTATGAGAAAGCGCTCCGGTATATCGGCGCTTGGTGCCTGGTGCGCTTCGGCGAGCAGTTGACGCTGCCAGTCTCGATTGCGCGCGTCCAGACGTTCGTGATCGATCATTTTGGACGCCCAGAACGTGTCCAAGTCGACGGGACCCTGCGGCTGGTGATCCACGATGCGATGCCGTCGGACGTCGATGCGGCGCTGGTGGCCGCCGGCTACAAGACCGAGCTCGGTCGTCATCGAATGACGACGGTGGATCAGCGTCTGGCGGTCCTGTCCTGGGCGCATCAGCAGAAGCAGCTCGACAGTCCGGTCCAGGATCCCACGGTGCGCCGGCTGTTGTCGGCCTGCCGCAAGCTCGCACTAGAATACGGCGAAGGCCCCAAGTCGAAGACGGCCGCGACGCTGGACGCCCTGGATCTCATGCTGGCGACCTGCGATGAGTCGCTGGAGGGTTTGCGCGATCGCGCCCTGCTCCTCTTTGGCTGGGCCAGCGGCGGCCGGCGCCGTTCTGAGATTGCCAAGGCGGAGGTACGGGACTTCGAGTGGATTGGCCCTAGCCAAGCAGTCTTCCGGATGCGGCAGTCGAAGACCGGTGATCACACGCCAAAGCCCGTCGTCGATGAGACGGCAGCCGCATTGACGTCCTGGCTGAAGGCAGCTGAGATCACCGAGGGCGCGGTGTTTCGCCGGCTTTGGCGATCCACGAAAGTCGGCGAAGCGCTCTCCCCGCATGCCATTGCGGCGATTGTGCAGCGGCGCGCCCTACTCGCTGGACTGCCGGGGAATTTCGCGGGCCACAGCCTGCGCCGCGGGTTCGTCACCGAGGCGAGCATGCACGATGTGCCGCTGGCCGAGACGATGGCGCTGACCGGGCACCGCCTTGTGAAGAGTGTGATTCGATACTCGGAGGTTGGCGATGTGCTCAAGAGCAAGGCGTCAACGCTGCATCGACGATCCAAACCGTAGTGACGGTTGCTCTTGCCGCCTGTTCCATTCGGAACCGGTCCGCTACTCCTCGCGCATCTCTACCGCATCTGGCAGCCGGCGGACGCATCGTGAACATCGGCGCCGCCGGCGCGGTGAAGGCTGCGGCAGGCATGGGCGCCTACTCTGCATCCAAGGCAGGCGTCGCGCGGCTCTCCGAGGCGCTGGCGGACAAACTCAAGGCGCGTGAGATCACGGTAAACGCCGTGCTGCCCGGCAACATCGACACGCTGACGAATCGCGTCGACATGCCGGACGCCGATCACGCGTGCCGGGTGACGCCACAGGCGTTGGGTAAACGTCCGGTCGCTACCGGCTTGACTCACGTAGGCTTGTCGTAGACCTCGTTGGTGTAGATCTGATGCTCGTACGCGCGCTCGATGGCGCGATCGAGGCGGACCAAGAGCTGCGCGAGCGATTCACCCTTGCGCCGGACCAGCGTTGCCAGATGCTGGTCTTCGGCGGCGGCGGTGGCGACACACGGATGGTCCTCGACTCGACCGAGCGTGATGTCGCCGTAGCCCGTCGTCCGCAGATGCTCGATGTACTGGAGATCGGGAAGAGCCAGTGCTGATTTCAGACGGCGCTTTCCTGCGGACACGGGGTCAGCGCCTCGGCGACATGCCACGGCAGCAGGGCGTCGATCTGGTTGATCGGATGCTCGGCGATGCGCTCGAGGACATGGCGCAGATAGGCTTCGGGATTGAGGCCGTTGAGTGTAGCCGTGCCGATCAGGCTGTAGATCGCGGCGGCGCGTTCGCCGACGCTGTCAGCGCCGGCAAACAGATAATTCTTGCGGCTATAAGAAGTGTCTCACAACCGCAAGAACTGGCTCTTCGTCGGCTCGGAAGGTGCCGGTCGTCGCGCGGCCGCCGTCATGAGTCTGCTCGCCACCGCCAAGGCCAACGGCCACGATCCGCATGCGTGGCTGCTCGAGGTGCTCACGCGCCTGCCCACCACGCTCAACTCGCAGATCGGCGGACTGCTACCGCATCGCTGGAAGAATACCGCCAGCTGATCACGTCGCGTGTGCAAGTGCCGTGGGTAGACGCTTACGCTGGAACAGCAAACGGTCGTGGATGAGGCGCTGCGGTTCGGTCGTGGACTGCCAGTTGTAGCGATGGCTGAACATCAGTTGCAGGAAGCCCAGCGGCATGGTCACAAACGGGTTACGGCGGCTCTCGGGACCGGCTTCAAGCAGCAGCGCCGAATGGCGGCCGCTTGCAGACAGGCGGTTGGCGACAGCACATCCGCCCGACCGGCGCCAACCACCACGTAATCGTAAGGTTCCGCAGACATATCGACCCGATAGCGCCTCAGCCTTTCGCCGTCAGTTTGACCATCAGCGTTTCATAGCCGCGCACGAAGTTGGACTGCACCCGTTCGGGCTCGCCGACGACGTCGATACGGTCGAAACGCTTGAGCAGCTCCTCCCACAGGATGCGCAGCTGCAACTCGGCCAGTCGGTTGCCCATGCAGCGGTGGATGCCGTAGCCAAACGACAGGTGGTTGCGCGCGTCCTTGCGGTCGATGCGGAAATCATCGGGATTGTCGAACTTGCGCTCGTCCCGATTGCCCGAGGCGTACCACATCAGCACGCGATCCCCCTTCCTGATGGTCTGGCCGCAGAGCGTCACATCCTGCGTAGCGACCCGGCGCATGTGCGCAAGCGGCGTTTGCCAGCGGATGATCTCCGAGACCATGTTGGGAATCAACTCCGGATGGGCCTTGAGCTTGGCGAACTCTTCCGGGAACTGGTTCAGAGCCAGCACACCGCCGCTCATGGAATTGCGCGTGGTGTCATTGCCACCGACGATCAGCAGGGCCAGATTGCCGATGAACTCCATCGGTCGATTGATCATGTCCTTCGTGTCGTCGCTGCTTTGCAGCAGGCTGATCAGGTCGAAGCTGCGGGCCTCGCCGGCCTGGTGACGTGCCTGCTTGTCACGCCAAAGCTTCGAGAACGACCAAGCCATGTCGGCCGCGGCGTCGAACATGTTCTCCTCATCGGCGAACTCGCCGCCGGTCGCCGCCGCCGTACCAGCCGTGCGGTCCGACCAGTCGATCAGCTTGTGACGTTCCTCGTAGGGGAAGCCCAACAGGGTCGCCAGCATGCGGCCCGTCAGCTCCTTGGATACGGTCGGCACCCAGTTGAAGGCTTGGTTCAGCGGCAGGCTGTCGAGCACCTCGGCGGTGCGCGTGCGGATCAGGCCTTCCATCTCCTTCAGATTCTGCGGCGCCACCACATTCTGGACCGAGCGCCGCTGCACATCATGCTTGGGCGGGTCCATCGCGATGAACATCTCCACGGGCATCCCTTCCGGGAAGTCGCCCAGCACGATCATCGGCTCGGAGGAAAACAGTTCGTGGTTCTTGTCCACGAGCAGGATTTCCTCGTAGCGCGTGACCGACCAGAACGGCCCAAAGGGGCTGTTCTTCTGGTAGTGCACAGGCGCCTCATCACGCAGCCGCTTGAAATAGGCGCGCCACTGGTCTTGCCGGTACAGGAACGGGTTGCTGAGGTCGATGTCCTCGAGCGCCAGCGTGTCGACATCGGGAACGGGCGTTTCAACGAACTGGAGCGGGGGCCTGCGCGGGCCGAAGATCTTCTTCTTCGCCCTCACCAACAACTTCAGTGCCTGGATCTGCAAATGCATCGGCACCACTCTGGCCGTGGCGTTGACCAGCTTCGTCTGGGCAATATCGATTGCCTGCAATTGTGTTGACATGGCGTTCTCCACGCTTACATCTGGAACTCGGGCAGCCGAACGGTCATGCCGTCCATCGCCTCGGTGGCTCGAACCTGGCAGCCCAGACGCGAGGTGGGTGCGCGTTCCGGCGTCATCGAGAGCATCTGCTCCTCGTGATCGCCGGGCGTGCCGGTGATCTCAAACCACTCCGGAGCGACGATGAGGTGACAGGTCCCGCAGGCGCATTCTCCACCGCAGTCGCCATCGACGCCGGGAATCGCGTTGTCTACGGCGATCTGCATCAGCGAGGTGCCGGTATCGAACTCGACGACGTGTTCCGTTTGGTCGTGCGTGACAAACCTGATCTTGCCCAATGTCTCTCTCCTTCGGATGGCCTTGTCTCAGGATGTTCCGTGAACCGCAGGGCGCCAGCGAGGTCATTTGTTGACATATTGGGGTCATTTGAAGACACTCTGTTGCGGCCAGCGAAACCCTCATGACGACGATGCAGCAGCTGAACGGTCGACCCCATCGGGAAGCCGACCTCCCCGTCAACTACTCCTGGCTGATTGCACGTGAGCTCGGTCTGGCGGCACGACAACTGCCCCGCTTGCTGAAAGGCACGGGGTTGAGCGTTGCGAAGTTCCTCAGCGAGGACTGCCTGCTCACCACGCCCCAGCAGGTGCGCATCCTGCGCAACGCGATGATGCTGTCCGGCCAGCCGGACTTCGGCCTGCGGCTGGGCAAGCGCCTGACCCCCGCGACCCACGGGGCGATGGGCTTCGCCGCCTTGAGCAGCCCGGATCTGCAGAGCGCCTTGCGGGCGATCCACACTTTCCTGCCCACGCGCGCCAATTTCGTCCAACTGCAGTTGCGTCGAACCAAGGGCTATCTGGAATGCGGACTGAGTTTCCATGTATCGCTGGACGACGACATCCAGCGTTGCCTCGCCGACACGTTGGTGAAAGTGCTGGTGGACTTTGGCGAGTTCGTCGTCGGCCACCCGCTCGACGAAGCCGAGATCGGCTTTCCCCACCCGGCGCCCGACTACGCGGCGGTCTATTCAGACTACCTGACCGGGCAGATTCGCTTTGGCTGCAAGGCACTGACCCTCAAGTTTCCGATCGCGTTGTGCCGTAAACCGAATGCCTCCGCCAATCATGAGTTCTATGGCCTGGCCCTGCAGCAGTGTGAATCGATGTTGGCCCGGCTGCAGCCGCAGCGACCGAGCTATCGGAACCGACTCAAGAAGCTGCTGCTGTCGCATCCTCCCGGAACCCTCGGCGAGGACGAGGCCGCAGCCTCCCTGTTCATGAGCAAACGCACGCTGGCGCGAAAACTCAAGCAGGAACGGTGTGGCTTCCGGGCCGTTCGCGACGAGATCCTGTCTGAACAGGCGGCGAGCTACCTGTGCGACAGCCAGCTGTCGGTCGAGGCGATCGCGGCGCTGATGAACTACCACGACGCCGCCAACTTCAGGCGCGCTTTCAAGCGCTGGTTCGGCCAGCCCCCGGAGCGCTATCGGCAGCTCGGCGGTTTGCGCGCGCCATCCCCCGCGCCATCCCCTTAGAGCCCTTTAGCCTCACACTGAGGGCCGCCCCCGCAGTCTTCAAATGACCCCGTATTGGCACAAAATGACCTTGTGCGCCTTCCAACCTCCGCGCGACGCTGAGTTGGCGTAACGAGTCGTGCAGGCGTTGTTCGCGCCTGACCGCCGGCGCCCTCCCCACCGACCGACGACCCTGATGACTGCTGCCCCCCACGACGCCCTCGCGCCCGGCGCGTTCATCGACAGCGATCACCCCGACATCCAGGCCTTTGCCCGTAGCCGCGCCGGGACCGGGGACGACCGCCAACGTGCCGTGCGGCTCTACTACGCGGTGCGCGACGAAATCCGCTACGACCCCTACCGGTTCTCGCTGGATCCGGTGCATCTGCGCGCCAGCGCCATCCTCGCCGCGGGCAGCGGCTATTGCGTGCCCAAGGCCGGTCTCCTCGCCGCCTGCGCCCGCGCCGCCGGCATTCCCGCGCGCATCGGCCTGGCAGACGTCAAAAACCACCTGGCCAGTCAACGCCTGCTGGCTTTGATGCAAACCGATATTTTCTACTGCCACGGCTATACCGAGCTGTGGCTGGACGGCCGCTGGATCAAGGCCACCCCGGCATTCAACATCGAGCTATGCGAACGTTTCGGCGTCAAGGCGCTGGACTTCGACGGCCGCGCGCATGCACTGATGCATGAGTTCGATGCGGCGGGGCGCCGCCACATGCAGTACCTGGCCGATCACGGCCCGCGCGCCGACCTGCCTTTGGCGGAGTTGGAAGCCGTTTATCGCCGGCATTACCCGCGCCTGCTGGCAGCAAACCACCCCGCCGGCGGCGACCTGGGAATGGAGATCGAGCAGGAAAGGACGCGCTGATGGTAGGGGAAGGCGGCTTGCCGGGCGGCGATCCGGTGGCGGTGGTCCGGCAGTTCGGCGAGCAGGTACCGCACAGCCGGGACCTGGGCATGCAGGTACTTGCAGTGGAAGACGACCAGGTTCGCATGCGCCTGGTCCCGCAACCCTGGCTGCTCGACGACGATGACGCGGCGGACCTCTGCAGCAGCGTTCTGTATTCGCTGGCCGACTCGGCCGCCGGGCTTGCGGTGTACGCCGCGACGCGGACGCTGACACCCATCGCCACCCTGGACCTGCGCATGGATTATCTGCGACCGGCCGCCGGCGACCGCGCGGTGGTGGCCCTCGCCCGCTGTCTTCGCTTCACGGAGGACGTCGCGCTCGTCCACTGTGAAATCCGGTCCGAAGGCCAGACGCAGCCGGTGGCCACGGGGACGGTCAACTTCATGCGCAATACCCAGGGCCGACGCTTTCAGGCCGCCGACGAAGGGGATCAGCGCGCATGACCGACGTCCGCCCGGGGCCACCGATGCGAATCCCTGGCGCCGATGCCGAGGCCGCCTGGCAGATCCTGCTGGCGCGCATCCCCTACGCCCGCCATCTCGGGCTCGAGGTCCGACGGCACGACAGCGGCAGGGAACTCCACCTGCCCTATCGCGAGCCCCTGATCGGCAACATCCTCCTGCCCGCCCTGCACGGCGGCGTGCTCGGGGCGCTGGTCGAGATCACCGCCCGGGTGGCCGCGCAGAGCGCGGACGCAGGCGGGCGGCGCCCGCAGCTGCTGAACTGTGACATCGACTACCTGCGCTCCGCACGGGCGCAATCCACGTTTGCCCGCGCCGAGATGATTCGCCAGGGTCGCCGCAGCGGCCTGGTCCGGGTCATCTGCCGGCAGGACGATCCCCCCGTCGGGCGGGTGCAACTGCTGTTTCCCGGCGCTGCCGGGCCGACACGAGGGCCAAGATGATACGAGGGGAAGCAAGCACACCGGTGCTGGTCGGCGCCGGTCAAATCACCGCACGCGAGCCGGATGATGCCCGCACGCCGATCGACCTGATCGCCGAGGCGGCACGCGCTGCGGCTGCGGACTGCGGCGTGGCCGGCGTGCTGGGACAGGTCCGGTCACTGAGCTGTCTCAACATCCTGGCACCGGCCTATCCCGATGCCCCGGCCAGCCTGGCGCGACGCCTGGGCATCGATCCCGGCGAGCGCTTCTATACCCCCATCGGCGGGAACATGGGCCAATGGCTGGTCGGGTACTACGCCAGGCGCATCGCCAGCGGCGAACTCGACTGCGCCTTGATCGCGGGCGGCGAGGCGCTGGCCACGCAGATGCGCGGCCGGAGTGCCGGCCTGTCCCGTGTGATCGATACCGCAAGCGGCGAAGGCCCGCGCTTGCTCGGGGACGAGCGCGCGCCGACGAACAGGACCGAACAAGGCCACGGACTGGATCTGCCCATTCAGATCTACCCCCTGTTCGAGCAGGCCTTGCGCGCCCGCTACGGCCACGACCCGGTTGCACACCGGCAGATGCTGGGCGAGCTGTATGCGCGGTTCAGCGCCGTCGCGGCCAGCAATCCACAGGCCTGGCGCCGCGAATCGCTGTCGGCGGCCGACATCGCCGAGCGTACGCCCAAGAACCGCATGGTCGGCGCGCCTTACACCAAGCATCTGAACGCTCTCATCGCTGTGGATCAGGCCGCCGCACTGGTGATGATGTCGGCGGCCAAGGCCCGGCAGCTGGGCATCGACCCCGAGCGCTGGGTATACCCCCTGGCCGCGGCAAGCGCCCACGAGCGCTGGTTCGTCTCCGAGCGGGCCGATCTGTCCCGCTCCCCGGCGATCACGGCCTGCGGCCGGCGGCTGCTCGCCGCCGCCGGACTTGCCATCGACGAGATCGATCACCTCGACCTGTACAGCTGTTTCCCCAGCGCGGTGCAGATCGCGCGCGACGCACTGGGCATTGCCGCACACGATCCCCGGCCGCTGACCGTCACGGGCGGGCTGGCATTTCACGGCGGGCCCGGCAACAACTATTGCACCCACGCCATCGCCGAGGTCATGGCCCGCATCCGCGCCGACCGCAGCGCCACCGGCCTGGTCAGCGGTGTCGGCTGGTACATGAGCAAGCACTCTCTGGGGCTCTACGGCGGGCACCCGCCCAGCGGCGGATGGCAGCCAGTCGATACGGCCGGGCTGCAGGCTGAAATCGACGCCGGCCCTGGCGTGGACGTCGTGGAGCAGGCCGAAGGCACGGGCCGCATCGAGACCTATACCGTCATGCACGACCGCACCGACCGCCCGGTTCAGGGCATCGTCCTCGGCCGCCTGCGCGACGGTCGGCGCTTTGTCGCCAACACACCCGCCGATCAGGACCTGCTCGCTGCCATGACCACCGAGGAGTTTCTCGATCAGCCGGGCCGCGTGCATCACGACGGCCGACGTAACCTGTTTACCCCGCAACCATGACGGGGAGGAGACGACGATGATCAGCAACACATCCGATATGCCGTTTGGCCCGGGCAGCGTGGCCGAGCGCATGCACGATATCCGTGAGGCCGCCCGCGTCGTGAGCGAGGGCTTTTCCCGTGCATACATGCGCGAATGCATCGACCAGCACCGCTTCCCGCAGGAGATCTGGGAGACGCTGGGCGAATACGGACTGCTCGGCATCTCCATCCCGGAGGATCTGGGCGGCTCCGGCGGCGGCCAGGTGGAGCTGGTGGCGCTGATGGAAGCACTGGCCGAAGCAGGACTGGTGCTGCCGATGTTGCTGCTCACCGGCTTTGCGCGGGTGCCGATCATCCGCCATGGCACGCCCGAGCAGATCGAGCGTTTCGTCAAACCGACGATCAGCGGCACCGAGAAACTGTGCTTTGCCATCACCGAACCGGATGCCGGTACCAACAGCTTCGCGATGTCCTCGCTGGCGACACGGGAGGGCGATGGCTACCGGCTGACCGGGCGCAAGGTGTTTATCTCCGGCGCGGCGGACGCCAACCGCATGCTGGTCGTGGCCCGCACCCAGAAGGTCGGCGAGGTCGGGCGCCGCACCGAGGGCATGTCGCTGTTCGTGGTGGATACCGATGCGCCCGGGGTGCAGCTGCAGCCGCTGAACATCGATGTCGGTTGGCCCGAGCGACAGTACCTCGTGTTCTTCGACGAGGTCCGGCTCGATGCGGATCGCCTCATCGGCCTGCCGGGCCAGGGACTGGCCGGCATGTTCGAGGCGCTGAACTCGGAACGCCTGCTGGTGACCGCCATGTCCGTGGGCTTGGGCAACTACGCGCTCAAGAAGGCCGTGGCCTACGCCAACGAACGCAAACCCTTCGGCGTCCCCATCGGCGGCTACCAGGCCCTGCAGCACCGGCTGGCCGAGGCCAAGGCCGAACTGGAGGCGGCGCGACTGATGATGATCCAGGCCGCCGCAACCTTCGACGCCGGCGGCAATGCCGGCGCGCACGCCAACATGGCGAAGCTGCTGGGCTCGCGCGCGGCGGTCAAAGCCGTCGAGGCCGCCCTGCAAACCCACGGCGGCTACGGCTTCGACCGGGACTACGACATCATCACCCTGTGGCCTTCGGTACGGCTGATGGAGATCGCACCCATCAACAACGAAATGCTGCTCAACTACATCGGCGAACATGTCCTTGGCCTGCCCAAATCCTATTGACACGCGCGTCGGCATCGCGCAAGACGGGTTCACGGCCCCCGACGGCCGGGAGATCGTCCTGTGGCGCTGGCCGCGATCGGAGGTGCGCCCCACCCTGCACTGGGCCCATGCGACGGGTTTCCATGGCCGGCTGTACGCGCCCTTGCTGGACGCCCTGGCAAGCGATTGCAATGTACTTGCCTGGGACATGCGTGGCCATGGGGCCAGCGCCGGGGCCGCGGATATGGCGACCTTCCGCGGCTGGGAAACCTACTACCAGGACCTCACCGCCTGGTTGGCGGCCCAGGAGGCGCCGGTTTGGCTGGCCGGGCATTCCATCGGCGCCACCACCAGCCTCATGGCCGCGGCCCGACGACCCGACAAGGTGCTGGGCCTGATCTTGGTGGAGCCCGTGATCATGGATCGCTGGCAGGGCTGGCGGCTGTGGCTGGCCAAGCGGCTGGGCCAGTCGCAGCGGTTCTCACTGGCCGCGGGCGCGGCACGCCGCCGCCGGGTGTTCGACTCACAGGCCACGGCGCTCAGCAATTATCGCGGCCGCGGGGGATTCCGGACCTGGCCGGACGAGTGGCTTGAGGCCTATGTCCGTCATGGCCTGGTGCCGCATGAGAATCAGGTTCGCCTGGCCTGTTCGCCGGAATGGGAGAGCACCACCTTTGCCCACACCGAACACAACCCGTGGCCCGGTATCCGTCGCTTGCAGTGTCCGGTGATCGCCTTGGCCGCGGAGCGTGCGTCCACCTTCTCGCCAGCGGCACGCCAGCGCCTGAGTGCTTTGCTGCCTCTTGCTGAAGTCAACACCATCGCCGGAGCGACGCATTTCTTGCCTATGGAGCGACCGGAGGCAGTCCTCGACACGGTACGTTCTGCTTTGCGCATGGGAGCAAGCAGGAATTGAGGAGAGGGTGCGGTCGACACGCGTCGTGTCCCCAGCTGCCGCTCGGGTCTGTCGAGCGATCCGCAGTTTTCAGAAGAAAAGCGAGATGCCCGCAACAGGGGCATCCCGCCAGGGACGCGCCACGAGCCGGTTGGGATCGGCATTGGACGCGAGGGAGAGTCGGTAGGCGAGCTATGCGTGAGCCGTCTCGGCCGCGCGCCCTTCGGTCACGGGCGTGGCCTGCTCGATCTCTGCCGGCTGTGCAGCCGATTCGTTATCAGACTCGACGTCGGCCGGATCGTCTGCGACGGGCGCGGCCTGCGGTCCGGTGGCCGGGTCCTGCTCGAGGACCCGCTTGCGCTCGATCTCGGCGCCGACGAATTTGATCCAGTTCGATGCGATCTCGCCGTGCTGGTCGGATTCGGACGCGGCGATGAAGGTCCTTCTGGCTTCGCTCAGGCGCCCGGCGTTGAATTGCGCGGTGCCCAGCTGCATGCGGATGCCGGCGGGGTCGTCCAGGTCCTTGCCCTTGAGGGCCTGCTGGAAGGCGTCGATCGCCGCGTCCCAGTTGCCGGCCTCGGCGTGCGCCTGGCCGAGGAAGGCGTAGTGCCGGGCTTCGCCGGTCAGCTCGGCCAGCCGCTTGAGCACCGGGATCTGCGCCTCGCGTTCCTGCGCCAGTGACAGCGCCTGCGCGTACAGCTGCAGGGTCTCGGCGTCCGGCTCGATCGCCTGGTCCTTGAAGGCTTTCGTGAGCAGCTGCACCGCCGGGTACGGCACGTCCTCGACCAGGTAGAGCCGGGCCAGATTCAGCAGATCGCCCTTGCTCGTGACCAGGCCGCCCAGGTAGCCGGCGTGCAGCGTCGCCAGCTGCTTTTTCTGCTCGCCCATCAGCCCGTACATGCCCGAGAGCTGCAGCACGTAGCTTTCGCTCGGATACTGCGCGACCAGGATCTCCAGCACCTTGGCGGCCTTGGCGTAGTCGCCCAGCTCGTAGTACACGGCCCGCAGCAGGGCCAGCCAGTTCTCCTTCGGCGCCTGCTGCTTTTGCCGGGCCAGCTTGAGGGCGTCGATCAGCGCGGTTTCGGCCTTCTTGAAGTCCTCGAGCTGGTAGTGCGCCTGCGCCAGCAGCACGTAGGCGTCCGCCGAGGGCTCCGGCACCGTCTTGAACCACTGGTTCAGGACCTGGATCGCCTTGGGGTAGTCCTCGCTGACGAAATACATCTGCGCCAGCGCAAACAGGGTGCTGTCTCTCAGCCCTTCCGGCAGGTTCGGGGTCTTGAGGACCTCGATGTACGACGCGATCGCCTTGGGCGTGTCGTCCTGGTTGTAGTAGACGGCGGCGTAGAGGTTGAACAGCGTCGCGCGCTCGTAGTCGTTGAGCTTGTCGCCCCGGGCCTTGACCACGTCCAGTGCGGTGATCGCCGCGGCGTAGTCCTTGGCGTCGATCGCCTGCTGGGCCTTCTCCAGATCCTTGAAGACCGCCTGGCTGATGAATTGCGTCTGCCTGGTCTGCGGTTTTGAAGGCTTCTTGCTGTCCTGGGCGTGGACCGGCGCGCTGATCAGCAGCGCCGTCAGCAGCGGCAGGATCACATGACGGATGCCCCTCATCGCCGCCGCCCCTCTTCGATCTCGAAGGTGATCAGGTGCTGCACGCCCGGCACTTCGATGGGTCGCCCATTTTCGACGCGCGGCTTGTACTTGAATTTGACCACCGCCCTTTTCGCCGCCTCGTCGAAGATGCCCGGCGGCTCGGATTCGAGCACGACCGGATCCCGGACCGCGCCGGTTTCGGTGACGGTGAATTGCAGCAGCACCCAGCCTTCAATCCCGCGGGACTGGGCTCTGGAGGGGTAGATCGGCGCGACTTTGACGATCGGCAGGTATTCGCCGTCCGAGGCGGACAGTCGGAATCCGGCGCTGGTCAAGCTGCTGTCGACCCGCATCTGGCCGATCTGCACCGCGCCGGCGGTCGGCGCCTGCGCCTGCACCTGCGGCGGCGGCGCGTCCGGGGCGTCTTGCGGCTTGTCCGGCTTTTCCGGCTTGGGCCGCTCGATCTCGAGGTTCTGGTCGCGCTTGATGCGCACGAAGTCGATGATCTTGCCACTGGGACTGTCGCTCATCGCTTCGCGGCCCGCCGCGACCAGCTCGGCCATCAGCCAGTACAGGGCAAACGTGACGATCACGGCAATGCAGCCGCCCAGCACCAGCCTGAGGAAGTTTCGGACCGGGTTGCCGGCGGCGCTGGCGACGGACAGGTCGGTGGTCTGGGCGCTGGCGTGGATCTGCATGCGCCTTACTCCTGCGCCTCGGTGGCCACCGCAATGTCGGTGACGCCGGCGTCTCTGGCCGCGTCCATCACCTGCATCAGCTGCTTGCTCCTTGAGTCCTTGTCGGCCTGGATGATGACCGCACCCTGCGGATTCTCGGCCTTGAGCTTGGTGATCGTGGCCTTGAGCTGTCCGGGCGGGACGTTCTTGCGGTCGATCCAGATCTCGCCGGTGGGCGACAGCGCAATGAAGATGTTGGCCTTGTCCTGCTTGTAGGCGGTCTCGGCCTCGGGTCTTGTGACCTCGATGCCGGCTTCCTTGATGAAGCTCGCGGTGACGATGAAGAAGATCAGCATGATGAAGACGACGTCGAGCATCGGCGTTAAGTCGATCGCGCTGTCGTCTTCGGCTTGCTGGGCGGCGCTAAAAGGATCCATCAGTTCAGCTCCGCAATGGAGACGTCGACGGCGCCGGCCAGGCGCGCGGCGTCCATCGCCTTGATCAGCAGCTCGTTGCGCGCCTCGGCGTGCGCCTGCACGACGACCGGGGCCTCGGGCTTCTCCGCCCTGAGTCGCTCGATGTTGGGGCGCACCGAGCGCACGTCGACGCGGCGCGGGCCAATGAAGATCTGGCCGTCGGCCATGATCTTGACCACGATGCTCTGGCTCTCTTCGGTCGGCGGCTGCTGCTGCACCGCCGGCTTGTTGACCTCGAAACCGGATTCCTTGAGGAATGAGGCGGTGACGATGAAGAAGATCAGCATGATGAAGACGACGTCGAGCATCGGCGTCAGGTCGATCGCGCTGTCGTCCTCTTCCTGCGGCAGCTGGGTCAGGATTTTCATGGTCAGCCCTGCGCCTCCACCGCAGAAAAGCGTTTAACCGCAGAAAATCTTTTAACCGCAGAGATCACAGAGGAGAAGACAACAGAAAGAGAAAAGACGGGCAAGAAAGAAAAGCCCCCTGTCTTGCCGTTCTCCGCGTTCTCTGCGTGCTCTGCGGTTAAATCAAACCCGCCTGCCAAGTGCTCTGCGGTTACATCAAACCCAGTCGCCACCGGCACTGCGGTGAAACGTCGAGCCGTGATCTTCATGCGCGCGCGCCCTCGATATCGATCGTCAGGTGGTCGGCGAGCAGCTCGACTCTTTGCTTGACCTGGGACTCGAGCCAGACGATGACGAAGATGCCGGACAGCGCCCCGACCATGCCGGCCAGGGTCGGGATGGTCGCCTGCGACACGCCCGAGGCCATCAGCCTGGGATTGCCCATGCCGGCAAAGGCCATGACGTCAAACACGGCAATCATGCCGGTCACCGTGCCCATCAGCCCAAACAGCGGGCAGACGGTGACCAGGGTCTTGATCGTCGGCAGGTAGAGTCTTGCGTTGAGGGCCACGCCGGCGATCAGCGCCCGGCGGATCTGGTGGGCCTGCCAGCTCGATCGCTCAGCGCGCTGGTTCCACAGCGCGATGACGGCCTGCTCCTGCTCGGGCAGCACCCACTTGAAGTAGACGAAGCGCTCGACCGACATCGCCCACATCATGAAGATGACCACGGCGATCGCGAGCAGCACCGGCCCACCCGCTTCCAGGAAGTCCTGGATGCGCTCGACGATGTCGAAGAAGCCTAAGAGCAGGATGTCCATACGTGTCCCCTGCTCTTATGCGCGGCCGCCCTTTTCCATGTACTGGGCGATCAGGCCGGCGCTCTGCTCCTGGAGCATGTGCACGACGGCCTTGGCCCTGGTGCTGCAGATGCTGTGCAGGAAGACGGTCGGGATCGCCACGCACAGGCCCTGCACGGTGGTGACCAGGGCCTGGGAGATGCCGCCGGCCATGGTCTTGGGGTCGCCCGTGCCAAACAGGGTGATGGCCTGGAAGGTGTTGATCATGCCGGTGACGGTGCCCAGCAGGCCCAGCAGCGGCGCGGCCACGGCGATGATCTTGAGGAAGGTCAGGAAGCGGTTGAGGCTCGGCAGTTCCTTGAGCACGGCCTCGCCCAGCTTCATTTCGAGGGTCTCGGCGTTGACACCCTTGTTTTCGTGGTAGGCCATCAGCACCCGGCCCAGCGGATTGCCGGTTTGCGGGCTGTCGATGTTGCGGCGCTGGGTCGCGACCTTGGCGCCGATGATGGACAGGGCGATCAGGCGCTCCAGGGCGACCAGCAGGGCCACCGCGCCCAGGGCGAGGATGACGTAGCCGACCAGTCCGCCCTGCTCGATGCGATCGCCCAGGCCCGGGGCTTCGACCAGGCGCTCCAGCAGGCTGCCGCCGGTGGGGTCGAGGTCCAAGCGGGCGACGGGGTCGCTGCTGCTGGCGTAGTCGTCGAGCCGATTGAGGGTGTCGCCGCCGGGCTGGCGCTTGAGCTCGGCCAGGGATTGGGTTTCACCGCGCCAGGAGAGGTATTTGGCCGGGTCCGCCGAGACGACGTCGAACACGCCCACGCGGATGACCTCGCGGTTGGCCTGGCTGCCGTCGGCGAGTAGCACCGGCGCATTGAAGCGCGCGATCTTGCCGGTCTCGGTCATTTCGCGCTGCAGCTCAAACCACAGCCGCTCGATCTCGTCGATGGTCGAGATCTCGGAGGCGCGGCTCATTTTCTTGGCAAACGCTTCGAGAAACTCGGTGCGGTCCGGGTACTGGGCCGAGGTCGGGCTGTCGAAGAAGATGCCCTGCAGGTCGCCCGAGGTCTGCTGGAAGATGCCAAACAGTTCCTTGAGGGCGCCCAGCTTGTCGTCGAGCGTTTGCTGGCGGGTGTCGATTTCGCGCTTGTTGGTGTCGAAGCGGCCTTCAAGCTCCGAGCCACGCTTTTCGAGTGCGTCGCGCCTTGCCTTGGCCTGGGCCAGTAGATTGGCCTGCTCGCTGACCGCATTGGCGAATTCGGCTTCGCGCTGCTGCAGCTGGCCCTGGTCGGCCAGGGTCTTGGTGCGGACCTGCTCAAGCAGCTGGTCGAGGGTGGCAGCGCTGTCGTCCTGGGCCATCGCCGGTGTGGCGGCGAGCAGGCCGGCCAGCAGGAGGCTGCGCATGATCGAGGCGGTACGGATCACGAGGCGTCTCCAGCGGTCGGCAGCGGCAGGGTCAGCAGGTTCGGGGCGGTGAGCTTGCGCGCGACGCGGATGGCTTCGCGGATGGGGTTGCGGTCGGACGCCGGCAGCTTCACCCAGCTCTTGGTGTCCACGTCCCAGCGCGCGCTCTGCGTGCCGTCGAGGGTCTGGTAGTACAGGCCGATGCGGCCCACTCTCAAGAAATCGACTTCGAGTTTCTGGCCGTCGACGTCGACGGCGCCGGTATACGCCTCGATGGTGCGGCCGAATTCGAGCTCGATCAGGTAGGCCTCCAGCACCTGGCGGAATTTCTCGGCCACGGTGACGTCGACCCGGTCGATGGCTTCGAGCACAAACTGCAGGCGCTCGGCACGCTCGCGCGGCAGAAACGGGATGTCCAGCGCCACGAACTGCTCCAGCGCCGAGACCATCCGCAGCATCAACGGCAGGATCTGGCGGTCCACCGTCGTCGCCTGCGCGATGCTGTCGTCGAGAATCGCGATCTCTTCGCCCTGAAGCCGCAGCTGGCGCTCAAGCTGGCGGTTGTAGGCCTCAAGCCCCTCGATCTCGCGCAGCACCGTGCGGTATTCGTCCGCAAGACTGCGGCGCTGCTCGCCCAACGCATCAACCCGGTCCTGGCTCGAGGCCTGCGCCACCAGCCACTCGTTGCCCGCTTCGATCACTTCGGGGACGGTCGCGGCGGGGGCGCCCAGAGACATGGCAAGCGCAATGAGCGGCGCCATGCGGCTCGCCAATCCGGCGCCGTGACCGCCCATTCCATGCCGGCTGATTCCAACCCGTTTCATCTGTTGTTCTCCTCAAACCCGACCAGTCATTCGCTGATCCCGGGTTCGCACGTTTAGTTGAGTAGACTGTCTTGCGATCACACTGGTTTGTCGCGTCGAACGCTGCGCTGCTCCTAGGCACCTTCTCAGGTCATGGCTCCGCGACATGCCCCGCAGAAATGCGAGATTCCATTGCCGTTTCGACGAACCGGCAGAACCGCGCCGCGTCGGCACCGTTGATGACCCGGTGGTCGTAAGACAGCGACACCGGCAGCATTGAGCGCCACTCGACGGTGCCGCTGCCGGTCGGCCGGGGCGCAAGGCGCGTGCGGGTCAGCCCGAGGATCGCCACTTCGGGGAGGTTGATGATGGGTGTGAACCCCGTACCACCGACACTGCCGAGGGACGACACCGAGAAGCTCGCGCCACTCATTTCGCTCATCGGCAGACCCTTGCCGCGCGCAAAGCATCCTGTAACGCCATGTCGATAACCATCGCAATGTTTGTCGAGCCGATCATGTCAATCCCACCTATCACATCGTGCTGACAACGTGAGCACGCCACGTTCCAACTCCTCGAGCCGACAGGCCGTACCGAGAACCGCGAACTCCGACGCCATCTCAATAGCGTTGAGCTGGACAGGGATCGCCGCGCCCGCCTCAATCAGAAGCACACAAAGCTCCGGCATGGGCACAATGTCATCGATCCCCGCCGGGGCCTTGCACGCAGCAGTACGTCTGCACTCAAATCAGGAGCCCCATACTAATGGTAGATACGTCACGCCTAACACCGGTCCAGAAGAACACTTGGGACGCTCACCATCCTTGACACGGAACTGGGGAACGCGTTCCAGCCATTCGTCCAGCGCAATTCTGAGTTCGCGTCTGGCCAAGTGCGAGCCCAAACAGCGGTGCGGGCCAACAGCAAAGGCTATGTGGCGGTTGACCTGGCGATCGAGGTCTATGTCAAGCGGGTCTCCGAACTCTTCCTCGTCGAGGTTGGCCAGCGTAGTCGACAGCGCGAAACGATCACCTTTCTTTATCTGTACGCCATAAAACTCCATGTCTCGGGTGGCGCAGCGCCCGGATGCAATACCGGTTCTCGCCCTGAGAATTTCTTCGATAAGGTTGGCCCTAGCTTCCGGCTGTGTTCGCACGCGCGTCTGCAATGTCTGATCCAGTGCCAACTCACGAAAGAGAAACCCGAGAGCGGAAGCGACAGTATCGAGGCCGGCCACAAACAACAGAAACAAGATGCCCTGCTTCTCATCCATGGTCAATGGACGCCCATCAAGCTGACTATTCACAATAAAGCTTGCGAGGTCGTCCTGCGGATGCCTCGACCGTTCATTGATGAACTCGACCATAAAGTCTCGGATATCCCGCGCACATTGTGCCTGCGTCTGTGCATCCCCTCGTAACAGCCCGTCCTCCATCGACAAGAACGCGTCAAACAGGTCCATGGGCAGCCCCACCAGCTCCATAAAAATCGAGATAGGGAACGGCCCTCCGAACTCCTTCTGAAACTCACAGCCGCCGTTGCCGCGAACCTTCTCAATAAGGTCAACCGTGCGCGCGCGCACCTTGCCCTCCATCTTCTGCACTCCGGCCGGCGTGAAGAGGGGGTTGAGCAACACTCGCCACTTTATGTGCTCCGGGGGATCTATCTCCAATGGAATCAATGGCCACGCTTCGCCAAACATGGCGGAAAAGCCGGCATTCTGATGGCTTGAGAACCGCGCCGCATCCTGAAAGGCTTCGCGGATAATGCGCGAACGGGTCGGGATCCAGACGCCGCGACCGATATGGCCGCGGGGCGCGTAGAAAAGCTCCGGATAATCCCGCAATTGCCTCAAGGCCTTGTGCGGGTCATCCGTAGCTCCCGGCAGGGTTTCAAACTGAATATCGCGAACCAGGTGGGCGGGCACATGGTTGGGAATTGATACGGTCGGGGATTGCATAATGTACGTCCTCCAAGTTGATCGAGCCTGCCAGCAAGTCGTACTCTCAAGCGCTTGGCGTTTCAGCCGGTCTTAGAGCGCTGCGTCAGCTCGCAGTGGCGCGTCCACATCGAGACGGCGCGACGTCGCAGATCATCTGGTGCCTCCGGCAGAATGACCGGCGAGCCACTACGGCAGGGCAGCGCAATCGTGGCCTTACAGCGGACGGTCTCCTCGCCCCGCTGGTTGGTCATGCTGACTTTCACATCTACCAAGTGAAGGCCGTGTTCCTGGCGCTTGCCGATAACACTTCCTTCTATAAACTGTGTGTCGCCGATGTAATTGAATTTGCGGATCTCGTCATACGTCGAGTAGACCCAGCCGTCATCACCGGCAAGATCGCTAAGATATCGATAGAGATAATTCTCGCGCATAACCCCATAATCATAGGCAATCGGATTGCCGATCGCCCGTGCCCACTGACTGTCCCAGTGTAGGCGTTGCGCCACGTCGGGAATACCAGATTCATTCTTGATATAGAAAGCGGGAATACGCTGACGATTCTTATGCCAGAGACGGCCAACTCGCAGGCCATACGGCACCCATCCGTAGCCACCAGCATGGAACGTAATGACGTCGGATACCGTCAAAGGCCCCGAAACGCTCGGCCGAAGTGACTCTCCTTCCTTGACATCTTCAAAGTACCACGTGTCTGCGCCCCGCGGGCGATCATTCGCATAGATCTCGTCAATGCGCGCGATATCCTGGTCTGAATACCGTGCGGGCTCGATCTCGAGATACTTGCCTTTCTTGACGGCTGTTTTGCGCTCGGTGAGAATCTCTCGATAGCGGTAGACGCCGACAATCTCGCTGCGCTGGTTGATCTTCACAACCCGGGTGATGCGGTTCACCTTGCGCCCAGCAAACTCCGATGGTTGAACCTCAAGGCTTTCAAGCGCCTTAAAGCTAAAAATCGTATCTCCGGGATAGATCGGTCGATAGAACGTCCACTCGCCCCCTGAGATGAAGACGTGAATTCCGCGAAAAACCCCCTTCTGCTGCTTCTTTATTTCTGGGTCGAGGGGGTCGCCCTTGAGCGGCTTGTTGATGCTGCCCGCCATCATGTTCGGCGCAATGACAGAGCCCCAGCGAGTTCCTGCGGCGTATTCAGGGTCGCAATGCAGCGGGTTGTCATTACCACATCCGAATGCAAATGTACGGATATTATCGATACTCGCCGTGTGGATCTGTTCGTCGTCAGGATTGGGCACGTCGATACCCAAAAGCAGTCTGTTACGCTCGATATGGTCGTCCGTCAGCTCGTACCCTGTGGCTTTCTCGAACTCGGCCTGCAATTTTTCGTTCACTGATTCATCTCCTTGTTCTCAATCCTGGCCGATTTTCGCGGCTGCCAAAGGCGGATGACAGCACTGCAAAAAACGAATGATCCCTTCGTTGAAGGCATCGTTTTTGTCGCCGGCTACCATGTGACCCGCATTGGCCACTTCATATACTTCAAGATGCGGGATCTGTTGCTGGAGGTCCGCCACGCCCTCCGTGCTTACGATGTCACTTGACATGCCTTGCACAAGCAGTACCGGCTGACGCACACCACGCGCTGCTTGCTGCAACTTGTGCGCGAACTGCGGCGGCTCGGCGCGTTCCGGAGACTCAACGAACCTTGGATCCCAGTGCCAGTGAAAACGGCCATCCTCGCGCCGCCGCAGATTCTTCATTAAACCATTGCTATCACGAGGGCGTGGCCGCTCTGGATAAAAATCAGATACGGCATTCGCGGCCTCTTCCAGACTGGCGAATCCCTCCGGATAAGCCCGCATGAATGCGCGAATGCGCTTGGCTCCGACCGCATTAATCTTTGGCACGATGTCTACAAGAACCAGCGCCCGCACCCGGGACTGGTCGGCGTGTCCGGTATAAAAAAGCGAGGTGGCGCCACCCATCGATGCACCGATCAACGCTGGTGGCGCGGCCAGCGTCTCGATCACAGCAGAGAGATCAGCTGCTAATGTGGCAATCGAATAATCACCATCAGCAGACCAATCACTTTCGCCGTGGCCGCGGGCATCCAGATTGAGGACGTGGTAGCCGGCGTTCACCAAGACCTCCATGGCGAGCCCCCAAGAGTGTCTCGTCTGGCCGCCTCCGTGCAGTAGGATCACGGGAGGGGCCGCTGGGTCTCCGCCAACGTCACCCACCAGCGTCAACCCGTCGGATACCGAGAATCGTCGTGTCTGCGTTGTCATCGCCCTGTGACTCTGCTCGTTTAGCGAGCACTCATGCGCAACGCTCCGTCTAGACGGATGCTTTCACCATTGAAGTAGACGTTCTCGCAGATCTCTGCAACGAGCGATGCGAACTCCTCTGGCCTCCCTAGGCGCTTCGGAAAAGGGACTGATAAAGCCAGCGCGGAGAGCACTTTTTCAGAGGCTGCATTCATTAGCGGCGTGGAGAAGATCCCTGGCATAATCGTGTTTACACGTATGCCCTCGCTCATCAGATCGCGCGCAATCGGCAGCGTCATACCAACGATTGCCGCCTTCGACGCAGCATAGGCTGCCTGGCCCATCTGGCCATCTTGAGCAGCAATTGAGGCGGTGTTGATAATCACACCACGTTCATCCTCCTCACGCGGATCAAGGGACAGCATGCCTGCTGCGGATTTGGCGATGCAACGAAACGTCCCAATCAAATTGATCTGGATGGTACTGTCAAACGCGATCGTTGGTAGCGGCTGAATCTGGCCCGTGGTTTTGTCGCGCGTGACCGTCTTGATCGACTTTCCCGTCCCCGCGCAATTCACCAGGATGCGTTCCTGACCTAGCGCGTTTCGCGCCTTGGAGAAAGCAGCGTCCACCTGAGACTCCGAAGTGACGTCCACTTTGCAGAAGACCCCGCCAATCTCCCTGGCAAGAGCCTCACCCTTTTCGTCATTGAGGTCGAACAATGCGATCTTCGCACCAGCGCTCGCAAGTCTGCGTGCCGTCGCTTCGCCAAGGCCAGAAGCCCCACCGGTGATCACCGCCGTAACCGTTGTATCAATCTTCATGGTTCTGCTTATTCCACCCGTTTATAGGAGACGTTTTGCATTGCCTGTGCCAGCGTTCTAAAGCCGCTCAATGATGGTGACGTTAGCCATACCGCCCCCCTCACAGACTGCCTCCAGACCAAAACGCTTGCCGGAACGGCGGAGTTCATGAATTAGCGTGCTCGCCAGCTTGGTTCCGGTTGCTCCAAGTGGATGGCCTAGTGCAATCGCACCGCCATTGACGTTCAGACGCTCGGGATCGGCGTCCAGCGCCTTCTGCCACGCCAGAGGGACCGATGCAAACGCCTCGTTGACCTCATACAAATCGATTTCGCCAAGTGTCATTCCGGACTTCCTAAGGGCCCGCTCAGTGGCCGGAATCGGGCCCTCAAGAACGATGACCGGGTCATGTCCCAGCACTGTCATGTGGTGGATGCGCGCAAGAGGTTCCACGCCCAGCGTCCGCAAGCCCTTAGCGTTGACGACCATCACGCCGGACGCGCCATCGCAGATCTGGCTTGAACTCGCCGCGGTGATTCGCCCCCCCTCTGTGAGCAACCGAACGCCTCTGATTGCCTCAATGCTGGCATCGAAGCGGATTCCTTCGTCGTGCAAATGAAGTTCCCCGACGTTCTCGGTGGCAGGCCTCACTTCGATAGGAATGATCTCGTTGTGAAATCGCTTCGACTCCGTCGCGGCAATTGCCTTGAGATGGCTGGATAGTGAGAACTCGTCAAGTTGCTCCTTGGATAGCTCGTATTTTTTTGCCATCATCTCGGCGCCGATGTACTGGCTAAAGACGGCACCCGGGTAGCGGGCCTTCATCTTGGGTCCGAACGGTTTGTCGAATCCTTCCTTCGCCGCAATCTCGAACTGTGCATTGATCGGTACCCGGCTCATGCATTCGACGCCTGCTGCTATAACCACGTCCATGGTGCCGGACATCACTGCCTGCGCCGCAAAATGAAGCGCTTGCTGGGACGAACCGCACTGGCGATCAATGGAAAGTCCTGGCACCGTTTCCGGCAACTTGGACGACAGCACCGCATTACGGCCAATGCACGCGGCCTGAGGGCCGAATTGATTTGCACAGCCCATCAAGACGTCGTCAACGGCGGCCGGATCGATGCCTACGCAATCCACCAGCGCGTTCAAAACCTCGGCTGCCAAATCAGCAGGATGCCAACCCGAGAGTCGACCATTGCGACGGCCCCCGGCCGTTCTAACTGCTGCCACGATGTAAGCTTCGTCTGCCATGCGTGTGTCTCCGGTGCATCAGGTCTTGTTTCGCTTCCGCCCGAGGCCTCATGGCCTAATCGCGGAGCATTCAATAAAGCTAACGTGCAGTAGTTCCCACCGTGAGCTGTATGCGGGCAGCTCATACGCTCTCAACAGCCGATCCAGCCATATGCAAGCCTCTATGCCCTGGCCCACCACGGTTGCCGAGTAACGCGACCGTCAAACGCGGACGGACTTCTGGACTGCCGATGCATGGCGGAATCATGCACTTGAACTAGGACTCAACTGGGCCGCAAACATCCTCGTCACTTGTCCTGACGTCACTGGCTCACCCGTTCGATAATCCCCAGCCGGATTGAACCCGCCCAGACCAGCTTGGGGCTTCGTATCCACATGCTGGGCTAAAGCCCGTAGCGCGCCGACCGTGCAGTTCTCTCGCCCCAGAACCGAAAACGGATCGTATGAGAACTCACGCATTGCATTGAGGTGCGTGATCTTGTTTATCGACTCGACTGGCAGGCGTTTAACTTGGTCCCACACCCGTTCTGGACAGTTCGGCCAAACACTGTCGGAATGAGGATAGTCACATTCCCACGTTACCAGGTCTTCATTCAGGGCATCGAGATTCTTAAGGCCGAAGCTATCATCAATGAAGCAGGTGATGATGTTGCGCTTGAATATCTCGCTCGGTAGCAATCCACCCATGTTTTTGTGCGAATTGGTCCAAGCGTTGTGATGCTTGAACGTGAAGTCAGCACGCTCAAGAAAATAAGGAATCCAGCCGATACCCCCTTCCGACAGAGCGAGCTTGAGATCGGGAAATTTTCTGAACACGCTGCTGAACAGCCAATCACCCGCCGCATTCGCGATCGCAAGCGGCATGGTGAGAATCCACGCATCTATCGGCGATTCGCTCGAGGCATGGGGCGGCTGATAGCCTGACCCAATATGCGCGGAGATCACTTGGCCGTTGTCGACCATGGTCTTCCACAGGGGATCCCAATACCCAGTATGTATGCTGGGCAGCCCTTTCGTCGACGGATTGTCAGGGAAGGTCAAAGTGTGGCAACCCTTCTTCGCGACTCGCTGAGCCTCAGCGACGCAGGCGTCGACATCCCACAGCGGAAGCGTAGCCAGCGGAATAAAGCGCCCTGGCGCGGCGCCGCACCACTCGTCGATATGCCAGTCGTTGTAAGCAGAAACAACCGCCTTGGCGGCCGTCTTGTCCTTCGCTCCCAAGAATAGGGTTCCCCCGAACTGTGTAAACGTGGGGAAGCAAAGCGCCCCAAGTTGACCGTTCGCGTTCATGTCATCAATTCGCGCCTTCACGTCGTAGCAGCCCTTTCGCACATGCGCGAATGACAAGGGCTCCATGCCATACTCTTCCGGAACCCGGCCAACGACAGCATTGAGCCCAATGTTTGGCACCCGAATGCCCTCGTACACCCAGATGTCGGCACCGCCCTCGGTCACTACTTTTGGGGCCTTGTCTTTGTATGCCGCGGGGATGTGACGGTCAAACATAGTTGGAGGCTCGACGACATGGTCGTCAACACTCACCAGTATCAGATCATCTTTAGTCATGACATCGCTCCTCTCGTTCCTGTGTTCACAATCCGCGGCGCTATCACTCCGCTCTTCATGTCTTCATGCTGCGGATACCATTCGGTCAGATCTGCTGCCGCACGCAGCAAGCGGATCCTCAGGGACCCTGAGGGCTTTACATCACTCACTCGTGAACCCATACTCTATACAGGTAACTCAATGACTTCAAGTGCCAACGCACGGCGAAGTCGGGACACATGGTGAGGAGACGACTTGTGAGGACTTTTGACGTTTGGGCGACCGGCCAGCAGGACACGGTGGTCGGCGTTTTGCGGAGGGCTGCAGAAAGGTGGGGTGACAGGCAGTTCTTGGATCTGTCCGGTGAGACCTACAGCTATCTAGATATCCATCGTCAGTCCTCTCGTCTTGCTAATACGCTGGCCGCCCATGGCGTGAACACCGGCGACACGGTTGTGACGATGCTGGACAACAATATTCATGCTGTCCTGTCCTGGTTTGCGATCAACAAGCTGGGAGCCATCAGCGTACCGGTCAACACCGCCTACAAGGGCGACTTTCTTCGCCATCAGATTGCCGACGCCGCAGCCACCGTGATCGTTGCCGAAAGCGACTATGTCGAGCGCATTGGGTTGATCGAAAACGATCTTCCGGCTATTAAGCTGGTGCTGCACACGAACACGGTAGCGCCTTCGGCGCTTAGTCGTATCGAGATGCTTTCGCTGGAATCGACGCTGTCCGCTGACGATCGAGATCCAGGATACGAGCCCAAACCGTCCGACCTCAGCATGTTGATCTATACGGGTGGCACGACTGGCCCCTCCAAGGGTTGCATGATCAGCCACAACTACGCCTGCAATTTGGCGCGCCAAGCCAACGACTGTACCGAACGGGACGAAACGTCAGTGATGTGGACAGCGTTGCCCTTGTTCCACCTGAATGCCACCGCGGCGAGCCTGCTGGCCACCATGATGTCGGGCGGGCGAGTCGTCCTGGCCCCCCGTTTCTCGGTATCCAACTTCTGGCCCGACATCGAGCGTTCCGGCGCTACGCACGTCAGCCTGCTCGGATCGATGTTTCCAATGCTCGCGCAGGCGCCCGACAATGAGGCGATGCAGCGCTGCCGAGGTCAGCTTGTAACCGTAATGGGCGCTCCATTTCCGTCAGTCCTGCAGACCATCTGGAAGGAGCGCTTCGGTGTGAGGTATACGTTTGCACCAGGATACGGCCTTTCGGAGGCCTCTCTGGTGACAACGATCAGATGTTCTGAAGAGGCGAAGCCTGGAAGCTCCGGCAGGCGCAATGAATGGTTTGACGTGAGGATTGTCGACGATAACGATCAGGAACTTCCTCCGGGCGTGGCTGGTGAAGTCATTATCCGCCCACGGCAACCACATGTGATGTTCGAGGGATACTGGAATAGGCCCGCCGACACACTGAAGATCATGAAGAATCTATGGCTGCATAGTGGCGACATCGGCAAGTTCGACGAAGACGGTTTTTTCTACTTTGTCGATCGCAAGAAAGATTATCTGAGGCGTCGTGGCGAAAATATCTCCAGCTTTGAAATGGAGACCACCTTCCGCGCGCATCCAGCGGTGGAAGACGTGGCTGTTCATGCGGTGCCTTCCGATGTCACCGAGGATGATGTCAAGGTGACGGCGATTCTCAAGGCTGGGAGCACCATCACAGAAGACGAGCTCTGTCGTTGGTCCATTGAACGGTTGCCCTATTTTGCAGTCCCGCGGTTCATCGAGTTTCGCAGCCAACTTCCGCGCAACCCGGTAGGGCGTGTGCTGAAGTATCAGCTACGGGATGAAGGCGTAACGCCACAGACATGGGATCGAGAGAAGTCCGATATCAAACTTCAGAAGCGCTGAGTCGATAATGGCCATGCTAGCCAACAAGAGCGTTATTGTGACCGGTGGTTTAGGTGCGCTTGGCAGAGTGGTGGTGTCAGAACTTGCGGCACAGGGCGCTCGTGTGGCGGTTTTGGACTGTTCAGCGAGACCGGACGCCGGTCGAGCCGAAGTGGTTTACGATGGCGTTGACCTTTGCAACGCAAGCGCCACTGCAAAGGCCATGGAAAGCATCGCTGCCCAACTGGGCGGCATATATGGCTTGGTCAATGTCGCCGGGGGGTTTCGTTACGAACCCATTTCAGAGGGCACGCTCGACACATGGGATCTTATGTATGAGACCAACCTGCGCAGCTGCGCCGCTGCCTGCCTTTCTGTTCTTCCGTATCTTCGTTCTAACGGCAGCGGACGCATTGTCAACATTGGCGCCGCAAGCGCGCAGCGAGCAACCTGCGGCCTAGGCGCTTACGCTGCTTCGAAAGCTGGCGTGGCGCGGCTCACAGAGTCGCTATCAGATGAACTGAAAGATCAGTCGATCACCGTCAATGCGGTGCTGCCCAGCGTGATAGATACTCCTGCCAATCGGCTCCAGATGTCAGGCGCTGATTTTACCAGATGGGTCTCACCGACTTCGGTTGCCCATCTCGTAGCGTTTCTCCTTTCCGACCAGAGTATCGACATCACGGGCGCGCTTGTTCCAATCGTCGGGAGGATGTGAGACGAACATCGCGTTCATGTGTCTGGAGTGAGTATCGGCTGCGGGCCTCGCTGCCGATCTCAATGCGATCCAGGAGTCGTTTCAGTTCCGTGCTTAGGCACGTCAGCCATCATAGGATCAATTGCGTGCAAGACTCTAAACCTGTTCTTTATACCGTCGTCGATCAGCATATTGCCATCATCACGTTGAATCGCGCCGAAAGTCGCAATGCAATAAATGCTCAGATGTCAGCAATGATCGAGGACTATCTACTGCAGATTGAGTCTGACCCGTCAATATGGGTCGGCGTGCTCGCCGCTAATGGTGGCCAGACGTTCTGCGCTGGCGCTGATCTCAAGGAAATCATGAATGGACGCGAGAGTGAGATTGCGACTCAGCGCGGTGGTCTTGGCGGATTTGTCCATGCCCCGAAACGCACGCCTTGGATAGCAGCCGTCGAAGGCACCGCGCTAGGAGGCGGTTTGGAGCTCTGCTTGGCCTGCGACATGATCGTATGCGCTGAAGGGTCGCAGTTTGGTCTGCCTGAAGTTCGTCGCGGGCTGGTGGCCTTGGCCGGTGGGGCCTACCGGCTGCCACGTGCCGTGCCTCGTGCGGTGGCACTGGAGATGATTGCCACTGGGCGTCCAATATCGGCGCAGCGGGCACTGTCGATCGGTTTGGTGAATAAAGTTGTTGCGGAGTCGACAGTCCTGAGCGCTGCGCTTGAGCTGGCGAGGGAGATATGCCTGGGCGCGCCGGTCGCAGTGCAGGAAAGCATCGCACTGGCGCGGCTAACGGACGATATGGCTGCATCTGACATGTGGCCCCTTGGAGAGCGGACACTGAGAAGAGTGCAGAGTACTGAGGATTTCATGATCGGCATGAAGGCTTTTTCGGCCAAACAAGTTCCGCAATGGCGCGGTCGTTGAAACGACCGTTTTGCGTGGGACAACTCCGATCCAGAAGTCAAATATTGTCGATGCCACGGCGCGGAGTGGTGAATCATGGCTGCGGGGGGCGCATGTATGACTGCAACGTTCTCTTGCCTCGAGGCTGGGAACCCCGTGGAGCCTGGGAACCCCTTGCCAACGGTTATTCTGTACTTGCCGACTCTAAGCGACTTTTGTGGCAGATTCGCTGATCTTTTAACGAGGTTGTTACCGTGATGATATTGCTAGGCGTCTGGGCGGCAGAAGTCAGGGAGGAGGACGTTGGACACTGTAGGCCTCCTCAGATGTCACTCGCGGGGATCTTCGCGCGAGCACTTTCCGCAACTTACTGATCACGATACCGCCACAACTTTTCTGCCGCCACCGCTCCTACGTCGCGTCTTCCAGACTTTTACCGATGGAACTAACCTACAATTCTATATACGAAACGTTTCGACGAGAAGTACGAGCGTTTCTCGCCGAGCACTGGCCCCCTTCGGATGCCCCGCAGCACAGCAGAAAGAGTGACTACAAGCAGACTTTTCGAAGGTTGGCTGTCGAGCGGGGCTATTTGTATCGATCAGTGCCTCGAGCCTATGGCGGGTCTGAACAGTCGCCCGATTTACTTAAGGCCCAGATCATTCGGACGGAGTTTTCAGCTGTTGGAGCGCCAATGGAAGAGCCGGGGATCGGCACGTCCATGCTGGTGCCGACGCTACTTGAGTGCGGTACCGAGGCGCTGAAACAGCGATTCATTCCAGAGACCTTGACCGGCGACATCCGTTGGGCTCAGGGTTACTCCGAGCCCAATGCTGGCTCCGATCTGGCCTCGCTGCGTACGCGCGCCGAACTACGTAACGGCCAATGGCACATCAATGGGCAGAAGATCTGGAGTACGCTGGCTCAGCATGCCCACTACATGTTCTTGCTCGCTCGCACCGAGCCCGATGCGCCAAGCAAGTACGAGGGCATTTCCTACCTGTTGGTCGACCTCCGGCAACCAGGCGTTCGCATCCGGCCACTGAAGCAGATGACCGGTAGCGCGGAATTCTGTGAAGTGTTTTTCGACGATGCGACGACTCCGGCGGACTGGTTGGTCGGAGGCCGCGGAGAAGGGTGGCGCGTCTCAAAAGCTACTCTTAATCATGAACGCAGCATGATTGGCGGGGCGGAGTCATCCGTTGAGTTGTTCGAGAAGCTCTTGTCTTTGGCGCGCAAGAGCAACTTTGAGGGCGTACCCGCACTGGCGCACCCGATCATGCGAGAACGTCTTAGCGTACTTGCCGGTGAGGTGCAAGCACATCTGTATTCCAGCTATCGACAATTGTCGATGACTGCCCATGGCCAGAATCCGGGGTCTATTACGCTGATGAACAAGCTCGTCAACACGAATATCAGCCATAAGGTCGCCGCCATAGCACAGGATTTGGTCGGCGACGCATTTTTGTTGGCACCGCCGACCGGATCGACCCGCGGCGCTGGGCCCGAGAAGTGGAACCTTCGCTTCTTTGCTTCATTGGGGCTCACCATCGGCGGCGGAACGTCGAACATACAACGCAACATCATCGCTGAACGCGGACTTGGATTGCCAAGGGAGAAAAACGTATGAACTTCCTGCTTTCCGATGATCAGCAAGAAATCCAGGAGGCGGTCCGTCGCTACCTTGCCAAGACCTGCCAGTCTGTCGACCTCCATCGAATCTTTGATAGTTCATCGGGCCACGACATAGCACTTTGGAAGGGTTTGGCCGATATTGGCGTGACCGGCTTGGCGCTACCGGAAGAGGCTGGGGGCATGGGACTGGAACTTATCGACCTTGCCTTGGTTGCCGAGATCCTTGGTGCTGCCGCCACACCAGGGCCCTTTCTTGGGCACAGTTTGGCGGGCCTTGCGCTGGCTTGGTCGAGCAACAAGACCTTGGCCCGTCGGTGGCTGCCCGGACTTGCATCGGGTGAAGTGATTGGCACAGTGGCGTTCGCCGAGGGCGCCTCGCTCTGGTGGCCAGAGGAGTGGCAGTTGCCTTCGGCGGCCCCGGTGCTGGTTGGGACCAAGACTCGCGTTCCGTTTGCGGCGGCGGCGGACTTGATTGTCGTCGGCACTTCTGGAGGGCAGTTGTACCTCGTCGAACGCGATGCGCCGGGTTTGGAGATTTCTGAGGAGGATAGCGTGGATCGAACACGCAGACTGGGCCGCATCCAGTTTCACAAAACTCCGGCCTCATTGCTGACGGCCGCCCCTGACGTCGCCGAACGGCTTTGCAACGCTGCGCGCGTTCTCCTAGCGGCCGACGCGTTCGGTGGTGCGAACTGCTGCTTGGAACGCACGGTGGACTATGCAAAAACTCGCGAGCAATTTGGCCGGCCAATCGGCGCATTCCAGGGCCTCAAGCACCAACTGGCAGACCTTGCCGTTGCGATAGAGCCGGCTCGTGGACTCTACTGGTATGCCGCGCACGCCTTCGACCGCATCCCAGAGCAGGCCAGCCCGGCTGCGGCGCTGGCCAAGGCCCATCTGACTGACTGTTATATTCAAGTATCGCGAGGCTCCGTGGAGGCACACGGCGGCATCGGCTATACGTGGGACTGCGATATTCAGATCTATGTCAAGCGAGCAATGTTCGACTACGCGTTCCTTGGCGGGGCACCCAAGCATCGAGCACGCTATGCGGATCTTGCGGGCTGGTAAGCACTTCGGGCGGCGATGATGGCCTCGCGAGCGCTTTTCCTTCGAAACCGCACCGATATCTTCCGCCGCCAGGCCCATAACATGAGCCCGGTTTGAGACTTGGACTGATCACGATGTGTTTTGGGCTAACCCGCTCTCGTACCCCATTGACCATTCGGGGTTTCTCAGGAGTTATTTAATGCACTTTTCTATCGATCCGTCGATTGAAGCGTTTCGCCAGACCGTTCGAACATTTCTGCACGACAAGCTTTCCCCGGACTTGGCGAGACGTACGCTGCGTGGCTATCACGAACTCCGCGAAGATTCCTTGGCGTGGATGAAAATACTGCACCGTCAGGGGTGGTCAGCGCCCAATTGGCCAGTACAGTATGGCGGAACCGGCTGGTCGCCAGTGCAGCAATTGGTGTTCGAGGAGGAATGCGCCATGGCCGGCGCGCCCCCGCGTCCCGCCGGTGGACTGTCACTGCTTGCCCCGGTTCTCTACACCTTCGGCTCCGAGGAGCAGAAGGCGCGGCATCTGCCACCGATCCTGCGCGGCGATGTGTGGTGGGCCCAAGGCTTTTCGGAGCCAAATTCCGGCTCAGATCTGGCCTCCTTGCGCACAGCTGCCGTGCTTGATGGCGAGCACTACATCGTAAACGGCCACAAGATCTGGACAACGCAGGGACATTTCGCAGACTGGATCTTCATGCTCGTACGCACCGATCCGACGGCCAAGCCACAGAAGGGAATTTCATTTCTCCTGGTGGACATGCGTTCTCCCGGCATCACTGTTCGGCCGATTATCTCGATCGACGGCGCGCACAGTTTGAATGAAGTGTTCTTCGATCAGGTGCGGGTGCCACGGGAGAATTTGGTTGGCGAGCCGGGTGCCGGTTGGACCTACGCCAAATTTCTGCTCGAGCACGAACGCGCGTGGAGCGCCGAGGTCCCACGCAACAAGCGCATGTTCGCGCGCGCGCTATCCTTAGCTTCGCAGTCGCACGATGGGATGCCGCCGCTGATCGAGAATCCGGTGTTTTCGCAGCGGTTGGCGCAAGCTCAGGTGGAACTAGAGGCGCTTGAGTTCATGACCTTGCGCGCGCTCAGTGAGCGCGACAACACATCCGACACGCCCCAGTGGCCGTGCGGCTCGGTGCTTCACGTGCGCGGCTCGGAGCTGCAACAAACGCTAGGTGATCTGATGCTAGAAGCACTCGGCTCACACGGATTGGTTCTATATCCGGAATACACCGGGGAACCTCCGTCCGACTATCCCCCGGGACCGGTCGAAGCACACGGCGTAGCTTCGGATTTCCTTTATCGCCGAGCGACCACCATCTACGGCGGCAGCAACGAGATTCAACGCAACATTATCGCCCGCAGCTTACTCGGCTCGATTCAGTGAGGTTTTGACGTGACCGATTTCAATTTCAGCGAAGAACAGATCCTGCTGCGGGATAGCGTCCGTAAGTTTGTTGAGCGCGAGTACAGTTTTGAGGTTCGCCGCAGATACGATGCGGAAGGCGGATACAATCAGAAGGTCTGGACGCTCATGGCGGAACAAGGTTGGCTGGGCGCCGGAATCCCCGAGCTCCTTGGGGGCTTCGGCGGAGGACCGATCGAATCGGCAATTGTTCTGCATGAACTAGGCCGCGGTTTGGTGTTAGAGCCATATCTAGCTGTCTGCGTGCTTGCCGCCCACGCACTGCAAACGGCGCTAGCGCCTGCTGCGACGACCGAACGTCTCGCCGCCTTGGTCAGGGGGGAGTCTCTTGTTGTGCTCGCCCATCGGGAGGCCGGGCAGGCCGGGCAGCCCGAGCGTGTGCGTACGTCCGCAGTAGCGACGGGACACTGCTACAGAATTAGTGGGGTCAAGTTACAAATCCTAGGCGGCGTACATGCACAGCGCCTGTTGGTCTCTGCACGGACTAATGGCGTCGAAGCGGAGCCCTCCGGAATCACCTTGTTTGAGGTTCCTGCAGACACTCCAGGATTGACACGCAAGAACTATCGATTGATTGACGGCACCCCGGTGGCAGACCTGACATTCGATAACGTGCTCGTCGATGCGAGCGCCAGAGTCGGAAGCGAGGGCACCGGCATTTTCGCAATCTCGAGCGCGCTTGACCATGGGACAGTCGGACTCTGTGCGCAGGCCGTGGGTGCGATGGAGCGTGCGCTGGAAATCACCACAGAGTACCTGCGTACGCGTCGGCAGTTCGGCGTGGCAATCGGCAGCTTCCAAGCTCTACAGCATCAGCTGGCGGACATGCTCATTGAGCTTGAGCAGTCCCGCTCAATGCTGTACCGCGCACTGGCGCACCTTGATGACAGCCAGGGTCGGCGCCATCTCGCCGTCGCGGCAGCCAAGGCTCAGATCTGCAAGAGTGCCCGTTATATCGCCAGCAAAGGCGTTCAATTACATGGAGGCATTGGCATAACCGACGAATGTACGATTGGCCACTACTTTAAATCCCTATATGTTGCCGAGAAACTGTTCGGCAATGCCGCCGTTCATTTGCAGACGCTTTCGCGCGCGCTGATTCCGACCGCGCCCCAAGAAGTGGTATAGCTCAACGTAAACGGCCTCCGGCTAACGCTTGCCTTTATGAATGAACCCGAACTACGTTGAGTCACTTGCGCGCGTTCGGCTCTGGGCACAGCGGACGAGAATGTGCGAGAACCCCCCATCGTGCGAAGTAGACGGATTTGAGCATATGCTCAGTCCGTCTACTGTGCACGCTTCTGGGCATGCTTCTGGATGGCGCGGTCTCTCGGCCTGACGATCAAAAGCACCGAGAGCGCAAAGTTATCGCATGCTCATGTCAACCCGAAAGGACCAACAGTGAAACGCGCCATCCTCCGGCCACGCCGCCAAAATGAAGTCAGTGTCAATAGAAAATCAACGCACCAAAGACTCACGAATAAATCGGAATGTTCGGATAGTGGAACACCGGGCGGCGACTCACTGGTGAAGCGCGCTGCCGATACACTTCGCGAAGACATTTTGAGGGCGGTGCCGACAGGGCGG
The DNA here is from genome assembly GCF_003201205.1 of Sinimarinibacterium flocculans. Lineage (GTDB taxonomy): Bacteria > Pseudomonadota > Gammaproteobacteria > Nevskiales > Nevskiaceae > Solimonas > Solimonas flocculans. The sequence continues at coordinate 772,877 of NZ_QICN01000001.1, read as the reverse complement.
TTGTTTCTGGGCTCAGAGCTCGAGCTGATGAGCAGGCTCGGCGTGAGCCGGCCAACATTCCGGCAAGCGGCGCGTCTACTGCAACATGAACAGTTACTGCTGATCAAACGCGGTGTCAACGGTGGCTTTTTCGCACGCACTCCGTCGGAGCAGGTTATCACCCGCATGGCCAGCGTTTTGCTCAGCACAAAGGGAACCACGCTCCGCCAGGTCAATGACGCGTGTGGTCCGTTAATCACGGAAGCGTTGGCCAGCATTGCCAGGAATGATGATCCGGACGTGCGTCGGCGCGTCCGAATCTTCTGGTTGGAGGCTTCTGCGCGCAAGCTGGAACTTGAGCTCGATGCACATACACGCGCGCGACTTGTTCTCGACTTCGAGCGGTTGATCGGAGAACTTAGCGGAAATCCAGCTCTGATGATGATGCTCAATGTGATGCGTGAAATAATCCGGTCGCAGCGATACAATTACTTTGATATGAATCTTCATCGCACAACCGAATACCTGACTTTCGTAGAAAAAGTTGCATCAGCAGTTCTGGATGGAGACGTCGAAATCTGCCGAGTGGTATGTCAGCGATTCTTCGCGAAGGTTAGTGACTGGTTGCCGGAAGGTGACCGCGAAGCAATCCGTGCATTTCCCGCGAACTGATATCATAGGCTTTCAGCGCCCTTTGAATGCAGGCAGCCTCCGCTCCATGAAGGCTTTGACCGCCTCCTGATGATCAGGTGACTCGCTCAGTTCGACGACGGCTTGCGCCTCCGCATCAAGAACGCTTTCAAGCGGTGCGCCAGAGGCTGCAAGATTCAGGCTATGCTTCATATGCGCATAAGCCGCAGTTGGGCCAGCTGCCAGTTTTTTGGCAAGCGTGAGTGCCTCATAATCAAGACCATCGTCGCTCATGATCTGATTGATCAATCCGAGCTGCAACGCTTCCTCGCTGGTCACCGGCGCTGCGTCGAGCATCAGGCGGCGCGCCACCGCGGCACCTGCCCACAGGGTTAGAAAGTAGCTACCGCCAAAATCGCTCGAGAGCCCAATTTTTGAATACGCCATTGATATTTTGAGCGACGTGGAACCCAGGCGAAAATCCGCCGCGAGTCCGATCGCTGCCCCTGCACCAACTGCAGCGCCCCGCATGGCGCTGACCGTCGGCTTGGGCATCGTGTGCAGATGCAGCACGCTGTTGGTCTGTGCCCGAAGGCGTGCTGCCTTCTCTGCTTGGACGAGCCGGCCCCTCTCGTCACGACGCAGGTTTCCGGACTTGATGTCGCCTCCGGCGCAGAAGGACCGCCCTTCCGCGCGCAACAGAACGGCGCGTACCGCTGGGTCGGTGGCGACTGCGCCCAGATGTGCTTCGAGGCCATCCATTACATCGGCAGAGAGGGCATTGAGGCGGTCGGGTCGGTTGAGCGTCACGATGGCGACATCGCCGTCCCGATCCAAGCGAACATACTTCCACCGCTGTTCTTTACTCATGGCGCGTAAGCTTCAGAAACCACACCAGCGGACGCACTCTTCTCGTCCAAGTAAACATTCTCCAGAAGGCCGGAAGCGCCCAGGCAATATCGCCCCTGCGCCCTTTTAAGCGTCGGCGTAGAGACAGACCCGCCGCGCTTGTGCGGGCGGATCAGAACTGAAGTAGATCGAGACGCCGAATGATCAAGCGCGGCGTCTGACCTCTTTCAGGACAGAACTGCTCCCCTACCCGAGATCAAAACTCAGGCCTTCAAAATGACCAATCCAGCCGCAGAACATAGGATCTGGGCGCAGCCAACGACCGGTTATTGCCAAAATCATTAGGGAACTGTGACAGAACATAGGTTGTATTTTCCAGATTGTTCACGGACGCCGTCACTCTAACGTTGGTCCGCTCGAGCAATGCACTGACTCTTGCATTCACCACCGTGTACGCCTCCTCACAGAAGCGCTCGGTGCTACCTGGGACATAGCAGGTTCGGTCTTGGTAGTTTCCGTCCACCGCAGCTTCGAGTGGACCCCAGGAGAAATTCCAAGTCTTCGCGAGCGACGCGAAGCCCGTCCACTTTGGGGTCCGGTTCAGCGGCAAGCCGCTAAAGTCATTGCGGCTGGTCAAAAAGCCGGTCTGCTCATTGTAGCCGCGGCCATTCGTGAATTTGATGTACTCGGCATCGACCATTGATGCCCCCGCGGAAAAGACCAGTGAGTCGAACAGGCTCGGTAGCACAATCACCTGCGCATCGAACTCAAATCCCCTAGAACGCGCCTCTTCGGCACGGTCGAAACTGACGGCCCCCCCTGTAAAGAACGATATAAACTGTACCTGAAGGTCGGTAATATCGTAGTTCCACGCCGCTGCATTCAGGCGCAGCAAGCCATCAAACCACTCGGTCTTTGCCCCGACCTCGTAGGCCTCAAGTTTCTCCTGCGGTAGTTCGTCCACGCCAGTATAGATATTGATGATGTTGAACGTTCCGCTCTTGCTAATCTTCTGCCAGGATGCATAGAACAGCAGTCCATCCGCCGGTCGGAAGTTGAGCCCCACTTTGGGTGAAAGCGTCTGTTTGTCCGCCGGTGTTGGTGGCGGGAAGAGTGAGCCATCTACAAAGTCGAAGACCTGTATGGTGCCCCCATCGAGTGTCGTCAGCGAAAAGTTGGATTTGGTCACTTCTCGATTCTCATCTTGGTAGCGCAGCCCCAAGGTCAGACCAAGCCAGTCTGTAACGTCGACGTCGATTTGCGCGTACAGCGCGTGCGCTGTTGTCTGAGTCTCGCCGGCAGGTATGAACCGAACCCCTCCCAACAGAGGGAGTGGCCCAAGAATCTGCTGCACCGGCTGTGGAAGGCCAGAGAGTAGCTGCCCCAGAGGCAAGCCAAGCGATATGAGGTCGAAAAAGTTTAACGCCACGCCGCCCCCAGGACCAACAATCACCGACTCGGCACTGAGCAGAGACGCCACCGGGTCTAGTCCGAGCTGACTATCGAAGTAGTAGTAGCCGCCGACCCACTTCAGCCAGTCTGGTCCCCAACCTGGCTCGGACGTAAACTGCAGCTCGGCGGTAGTGATCGTGCCATAAATGCCAACTGTCTTTACGTCTTCGGCGGCGCTATCACCAAAGGTTATGATTGGAGAGCTGGTCCCATCGAAATCATAGTCAAAATCACCCACCCCTATCTCTTGATTGCTTCCCAGCAGTCTGATTTCCATGGGGTCGGTTTTCCACTTCAGTTCGGCGGAGAAGGTCTCACTGGTTGTCTCCTGCTGGTCATCAATCGCCTCCTGCTCGGACAAGTAGTCGTCATCCGATGGCAAACCTCCAAGCAACATTGTTACGAGCGACGGCTGTGTGTTATTGAGCGCAAGAGTGCCGACACCGTTTTGCGAATAGTCAGTATACGAAAGCGTCAGGCTGCTCCTGTCGGTCGGCTCCCAACGCAGTTTCGCGCGCAATCCTTGTTGTGTTGATCTTGGAAATTCGATACCTCGATCGTCGCGTGGCGATCCTGGGGCGTTGCTGTACCAGTGGTCAGCGTCATCCCAGTATCCGGCAAACGTCGCAGCGATGCTGTCTGCCAAAGGAACATTGAAGAATGCGTTGTAGCTGTAGCCGTCTGAATCCACGTTCTTGTGGTCGTAGATTCTATAGGCGGCGCCGAGGGACGCGGAAAAACCGGACGGATCGGGAGTCTCCGTGATGACGGAGACCGCGCCGCCACTGGCGTTGCGGCCGAACAAGGTGCCCTGCGGGCCTTTCAGCACCTCAATCCGCTCAACACGGCCGAAGTTCTGGTTCTGGCCGAAAGGCATTGGGTTGTAGACCCCGTCGACGTAGTAGGCGACTGCTGGATCGCCCGTCAGAAAAGCGTCTAAGCCAATGCCTCGAATGTATATAAACGTAGCGCCAAAGGACTCTGTGTACGTCATCCCAGGCGTGAGCGCGGCCAGCTTAATCGGTTCAGTGACGCCCTTCGCGGCGAGCAGTTCGCCTGAAAACGCTTGAACTGTGATGGGAACGTCCTGCACGTTCTCTTCACGCTTTTCGGCCGTCACGACGATTTCTTCGATGAACCGGCTTTGGGGTGACCTTGTGCTCGGAGCTGCGAGCTCTCCCTCATTTTCCGAGAGGCTCTCCACAGGAATGGTCGGCACCGCCCCTCCGTCCGGACCTGCCACCTGCCCACCCGGCTCATCACTGACCGAGGATTCCGCACCATCAGACTTCGGCTGCGAGACGTTGTCGCTCGCCCTGTTCTCAGCAGGCTGATTTTGATCATGAGGCTGATTCTGACCTTGATCACCGGCGATCGCGTCTTCCAGGAGGAACTCCAGACTGTCGTCCGCTCCCCCGGACTCGCCGGGAAGCTCAGCACCCAACACCTCCGTCGCTGCCAACGCATGCAATAAGACGGACACCGCCAGCTGCTTCAACATCATTTTCTATCTCCTCGCGTCACGGTCATCAGGATGCGCAGCTACCGGCGCCTTCCCATCTAATACATCCAAATGACAATACAAACAGTCATTTGTTTTCAGGTCATCGATCACTCTCTACAGCCGGGACTCCGGCTTACACCGCCTCGGCTGCCCTGCCATTTCGGACCTCCGATTCCCAAGGAATCAGGCGCCACGAACAACCACCGCAACCGCGGGCGGTTGCGTGACCGTGCCAGCGCCGCGCGTTGCTCGCTCGGCGTCGACAACCCAACGGGAATCGGTGGCGCTCCTCCGTATCTGCGTGCGTCGTCATCGTTGATCAACGGTCACCTCGCTGCGCAATCCTGCCGCTGTAGTCGCGCCGCTTGTGCTGTGCACCAGCAACCGTTGAGTTATATTAGGTACCTGTTTTGCGGCATGTCAAGCGAAGAACATGTGCGGCTCGTGTAACCATTCTTATCCCCCAAGGAACCACCCTGAGAAACCACGATGACGACAAACAGCCAGGAGAAGAACTGTGTAGTGTCCGGGATCGGCATGTCGCAAGTAGGCCGGAGGCTTGGGCGCTCCGGTCTTGACCTTACGCTGGAGGCAGCGAACAAGGCACTGCGCGACGCTGGGCTTAAGCCATCTGATATCGATGGCCTTGCCAGTTGGCCGGGCTTCACCGCGCAGACACCTGGATTCTCACCGGTCTCTCTGAGCGAAGTGAAGGAGAATCTTGGGTTGGCGCTTAACTGGTACAGCGCTGGCATGGAAGCGTCGCAGATGTCAGCGCTGGTGAATGCATGCATGGCAGTGGCCAGCGGGCAAGCCCGCCATGTGCTGTGCTTTCGCACCATGACCGAGGCGACCGCGATGGCGGGCGGTGAGCGGTCCAGCAACATCGGACATAACAGCGCACGGGTGTCCGATCAGTGGCAGTGGCAAGTCCCCTTTCATGCGACATCGGCCGTCATATGGGTTGCATTGATCGCGCAACGCTACTTTCACGAGTTCGGTACGCGGCGCGAGCAACTCGCACAGATCGCACTCAATGCACGCCGCAATGCCCAGCGGAATCCAAACGCGGTTTATCGTTCTCCGCTCACGCTTGAGGAGTATCTGGCGTCCCGGATCATTTCGACTCCGCTGTGTCTGTATGATTGCGATATCCCTATTGACGGCTCGGTCGCTTATATCGTCTCGCATCGCGAGACCGCGGCGGACCTGCAATCAGTTCCAATTCTTGTGGAAGCCGTATGCTCGCCGCTGTACGGACGTGATACCTGGGACCAAATGCCTGACCTGACCCGATTCGCGGCGGAAGACGCCGGTAAGCGCCTATGGTCACGTACCGAACTCAGGCCCAAGGACGTGGATGTCGGCGCCTTATACGATGGTTTCAGCTTCCTGACGATGCTGTGGCTCGAGGGCCTTGGCTTTTGTGGTCGAGGTGAAGCGGGGGATTTCATCGACGGCGGCGAGCGCATCGCCCTCAATGGCCAACTCCCACTGAGCACCGGCGGCGGCCAGCTTTCTTGTGGCCGGTTGCATGGGTTCGTGCAGATCCATGAAGCCGTCACGCAGTTGCGCGGTCTAGGCGGTGAACGACAAGTGCCCGGCGATCCGCGCGTTGCGATTGTAAGCAATGGCGGCGGGCCCATCGCGGGCGCAGCCTTGTTTGTACGCGATTGAGTACCGCCATCATGCGTCATAGGCGACGTCGGCCTGCGTGAAGTAATGTACGCAGTTTACTCAGACATTTTGGGTGCAGTCAGATCGAGGAGACAGCAATGACGGAGAAAGCAAGTCTGTTTATCAATGGTAGCTGGGTGACGCCGGAAGGCGGATGGGAGCCGGTGTTGAACCCGGCAACTGCAGAGTCGTTCGGGGAGGGCCCGGTTGGCAGCTTGAGCCAGGCCGATGAGGCAATCAATGCCGCGCATGTTGCGTTTCATCAAGGGCAATGGCCGCGAATGAGCATCCGTGAGCGTGTTCGCAAGCTGGAGGTCATGCTCGACTGGCTGCAGGAACAGTCAGAACGCATCGTTCGGCTCATTGTTACTGAAGCGGGCGCGACGCAGTTGTTGGCCAACTTCCTGCATTTCGACATCCCTATGAAGCACGCTCGTGCGTCATTGGAGGAAGCGCTGCGCCTTCGTCCCGAGCCAACGCTGCCTGAGATTGCGCAGGACATGCTGACCGGTCAGCATGTGCTCGGGGCAGCCGTCACTGAACACGAACCCGTCGGTGTTGTGGCCGGCATCACGCCGTACAACTTTCCCTATTTTCTGAACATCGGCAAGGTCTTTCCGGCTCTGGCGATGGGCAACACCGTCGTGCTCAAGCCATCTCCGTGGACGCCGTTTCAGGCGCTCATTCTAGGAGAGGCCGCTGAAATGGCTGGCCTGCCGAAGGGCGTGCTGAATATCGTGACAGGAGATCTGGCTGTATCGCAGCGATTGACCACCGATCCGCGTATCGACTTGGTGAGCTTCACGGGCTCCGACACCGTCGGTGCGGCGATCATGGCGCAGGGCGCTCCAACGCTGAAGCGCATGGTGTTGGAACTCGGCGGAAAGTCGGCCATGATCCTGCGAGCGGATGCGAACCTAGAAGCAGCCATTTTGGCAGGCATTACAAGTTTCACTATCCACGCCGGTCAAGGCTGCGCATTGACGACTCGTCATATCGTTCATAATTCGATTCGTCAGCGCTATGTCGCGGCGCTCAAGGAGATGGCTGAATCGCTGCCCGTAGGCGACCCGGCTGATTCCAGCGTAATGATGGGTCCGATGATTCGCCCGCAGGCCGTGGAACGCGTCGAGCGTTATGTTCAGGCTGGTCTGGATGCAGGCGCGAGCCTGGTGTGCGGCGGCAGGCGCCCGCCCGAACTCACGCGGGGCTACTTTTATGCGCCCACAATATTCGACAATGTCGACAATTCGAGCGCCATTGCACAGGAAGAGATCTTCGGCCCTGTAGCCTGCGTAATCGGCTTTGATAAGGACGAGGAAGCGATCAACTTGGCCAATGCTTCTGCATTTGGCCTGCACGGCTCGATTTTTTCGGCCAGCACTGGAAAGGCCTACGAGATGGCGCGGCAGATCCGCACCGGTGGTGTCGCCATCAATGGCGGTGCAGGTACCATGCTCTCAATGGCCCCGTTTGGGGGAATCAAGCGCTCCGGCATGGGGCGAGAGTATGGCCGAGAAGGACTCCTTGAATTCACCTACGCGAAGTCGATCTCTTTTCACGCAGGCTAGGAGTATGGGGCGGAAGCACACACCGGACGATGAATTTGGTGCGGCACAGCCGTTCCCCACCTGACCTGTGCATCAGCGGACGCCGCTGCGCGGGCGAGGGTAAGTCGGCCTCTCGCTATGCGCGATTCACGCTAAAAGCGAAGTCATTCAAGCGATCGTTAGCCACAACTTCAGGCTAGACGATCGCAAACTCTGCTAAGGGCCCTACCGATGTCTCAAGTGACAATGAAAACGCGCGTGACTGAATTGCTCGGCACGCGCTATCCAATCGTACAGGGCGGCATGATGTGGGTCGGCCGAGCGGAACTCGCGTCCGCGGTCTCCAACGCGGGCGGTTTTGGCATCCTCACTGCCTTGACGCAGCCGACACCGGAGGCTTTGGTCCGGGAGATCGCGCGTTGCCGCAGCATGACCGACCAGCCGTTCGGCGTGAACCTCACCATTTTGCCGACCGCGACGCCGCCCCCTTACGAGGCTTATCTCGACGCGGCCATCGACAATGGCATCAAGGTCCTTGAGACGGCGGGCAACAATCCTAAGGAATTTATTGCCAAAGCCAAGGCCAGCGGCGTGAAGATCGTGCACAAGTGCACTGCCATACGCCATGCACTATCGGCCGAGCGTAACGGCGTCGACGCGATCTCGATCGACGGTTTCGAGTGCGCGGGCCATCCTGGTGAAGACGGTGTTGGCGGGCTGCTGCTGTTCGCGCTCGCTGCACGAAAGATCAGGATTCCGCTGATTGCGTCCGGCGGCATTGGAGACGGTCGCACTATGGCCGCAGCGTTCGCGCTTGGCGCCGAGGGGGTGAACCTGGGCACGCGCTTCTGCGCAACGAAAGAGGCGCCAATCCACGATAACATTAAGAATGCACTGGTCAAGGCCAGCGAACGCGACACCAATCTAATTTTCCGCACTCTCCACAACACCGGTCGAGTTCTGAAGACCGCAGTTTCGGACGCTGTAGTGACCATTGAGAATCGTCCCGGCGGCTGCGAGTTCAAGGACATCCAGCATCTCGTCTCCGGCCAGAAAGGACGTGTGGCGCTGGAGACAGGTGATATGAGCGCCGGCCTGGTCTGGGCCGGTCAAGTGGTCGGCCTAATCGACGACCTGCCGAGCTGTGCCGAGCTGATGAGTCAGCTCGTCGCCGAGTGTCGGCAGCATCTCGTTTCGGCCGGCCGCTACTTCTCGGCCGGCCGATAGCCGATGCTTCATATCTTGACTCATTGTGCGCTCTCACTGCTGTCCGGTCATCGCACCGGCCCCAAGGCTGAGAATATAGCTGTGATGCGGGTTTCAAGGCATTTCATGGGTGTCTCCGACTTGAACAGGAATTGGGCGTCCCCGCAGGCTTCCGGCCTTTGCCTGACCGGCCGGAGGCGCCGATGTACATCGGCAAGACGCTGTTCGCCCAGATCATGGACTTCCTGCCGTGGAAGACTTTCCATCGCATCGTGGCGCGTTATCACGGCGACCGTCGAGCGCGCACGCTCTCGTGCGCCGAGTAGTTCCGCGTGACGGCTTTCGCGCAGCTCCCGTTTCGCGAGAGCTTGCGCGACATCAAGGTCTGCCTGGCGGCGCAGGCCGCCAAGCTCTATCACATGGGCTTTCGCGAGCCGATCAAGCGATCGACACTCGCCGATGCCAACGAGCGTCGCGACTGGAGCATCTATGCCGACTTCGCACAGGTGCTGATCCGACAGGCCCGCGAGCTCTATGTCACCGAGCCTGGCGGTCGATCTCAACGCCACGGTCTACGCGCTGGATTCCACGACCATCGACCGTGCAAGCAGTGCTTGCACCTCGCGTTGTTCCCGTGGGCGCCGTTCCGCTCGACCAAGGCGGCGGTCAAGCTGCACACGCTGCTCGACCTGCGCGGCAATATCCCCAGCTTCATTCACACCAGCGACGGCAAGCTGCACGACGTCAATGTCGTTGATCTGCTGATCCCCGAGGCCGGCGCCTACAATGCCGCTGCACCAGGCTTTCACCGGCGATTCAGAGCACGAGTCCTCCAACCAGCTGACTTTTGTTCACGAGTTAACCGGACAGCAGTGATTTATCACGATTCACTTTGCAGCTTGGTGACGTCAAAGTAGCCATTCATTCGCTTGGCGAACGCAACATCACCCTTGACCCGCAGTTTTCCGGTCAGCAATGCCGACACGCCATTGAGTTTGCCACGCATAAGCTGAATCATGTCGTCATCCTTGACGTTAAGGGTCAGCGTCGGATTATCGCTGACGCCCTCGGTGACGACACAGGTTCCGTTTTCAATGGTCACGTAGGCCGGCGTTGAGATATTGAACTGCAACACGCAACTCACGTTCTCAGCCGACTCGGGCATGAAGGCATCCGGCATTTTCTTGAGAAACTCCAAAGCATTCATTTGTCTTCTCCAGATACTTTGAATACATCAATGGTGACACGGTCCTTCTTGCACAGAGGATTCATGTCGAACAACAGAGCGCCGGTGTGATTCTCAATACCCTCATGGCACTCGATGCACCGAGCATCAATATCGGCTAATCATCACCCTGCACCTTGATCTGCAGCGCACCTTCTGGGCAATTCAATACCGCATGTTCCGCTTTGGCACGAAGTACGTCGGGAATCTCGTCAAGAAGAATCTTGCAATGACCCAGTTCGTCTGCGCCAAAGACTTCTGGGCAGGCTTCCATACATCGTGCATGGCCGGTACATAATTCACGTTCAAGCACTACAGTTACTTTTTTGCTTGTCATACGAACCTCTACGTCATGCAATAGATGGGAACGACGGAATTGCCAACGTCAGATCTCTCGCGCCACATGCACGCACGCTCGATCCTTCAGTCGGCGCCCGCACAACAAACCCCGTCCATTGGGAATCTCCGCTTCTTGTCCTTGGCAGCTCATGTAGGGGGCCTTCATGGACTCCAGGAAACGTTAAACTGCTGCCCACTAAAGCCGCAGGCAAGGCGACCCCTTCATAGCAAACCATCCACCGGGTAGGCCTTGGCGCTCGAGGCGGCCTTGACCAACCTTCACCCCAAGTGATTCAGGCATGTGGTTTGCTTCCGGCGAAAGTACCGGCGCAAGGTTTGGTGTGCAAATGGCGTATACCACACCGCCGCCTACTGTTGATTAAACGGTACATCTTTATCCGGACGGTAGTCCGCAGGCAGGCCGAGTACACGTTCCGCCACGATATTGCGTAGGATTTCATCGGTGCCTCCCGCGATGCGCAGGCCGGGCGCCCAGAAGTAGGTCTGTTGCAACGTACTTAGAACAGAGCGGTCGTCGTCTTCAATGATCGCGCCCGATTCAAGCAAGTCGAGTGCAAACGCGGCCAAGTCCTGACGGGTCTTAGCCATGACCAGCTTTCCGATCGACGCTTCCGGCCCAGGCGGCAGCCCTTTTGACAGGGCGGTTTGCGCACGCATCCGGAGAAAATCGAGACCCGCGTCGTTGACGTAGTAACGCGCGATCGAATCACGCACATCTGCTGCGTCGAGCAGCATACCGCCGCTCTCCGTGCGAATGGATTTGGCCAGCGCGATAATTTGTTCGATACCGGCGTGCTCCGGCGGTTTGCCGATCGCCAACCGTTCGTGCATTAAGGTCGTCAGCGCGACCTTCCAGCCCGCATTCACGGCGCCCAGACGCTGAGAATCGGGAATGCGTACGTCGCTGAGGAAGACCTCGTTGAAGTCCTCGTCACCCGCAAGCGTTCGGATCGGCCGAACCTCGACGCCAGGGGAGCGCATATCCAGCCAGAACATGGTCAGCCCCGCGTGCTTTGGCACAGAAGGCTCCGTTCGCGTCAGCACGATCGCAAAGTCCGAGTACTGGGCATAAGAAGTCCAGACCTTCTGGCCATTGACGATCCACTCATCGCCGTCACGTACCGCGCGCGTACGGATGCCAGCAAGATCGGAACCAGCTGCAGGCTCCGAGAACAGTTGGCACCAGACCTCTTCGCCACGCAGCGCCGGCCCGACGAATCGCTGCGTCTGCTCGCGTGAGGCATACGCGATTACGGTTGGCAAACACATGCCCATCCCGACCTGAAACAAAACGTTTGGCACTCGATAACGCTGCTCTTCCTGCTGGAAGATGACGCCATCCAGCATGGACCCACCCTGCCCGCCAAGCTCACGCGGCCAAGTGATCCCTGCATAGCCCGCTTCGGCCTTAACCTTCTGCCAAGCCTTGGATAGGCGCACCCATGCTGCGCTGTTGGGCTTTATGTCGGGACCCGCTTCAAATCGAGGGGCGTGGGCCGCCAGCCATGCGGCGACCTTTGTGCGGTACCGCGCCTCTTCTGGTGAATCATTGAAATCCAAGGCTAAACTCCTGAAGTCAGACGGCTACGAGCGCATTGACCAGTCGGCTGGTCCAGCGTCTTCGACTCCCGACCATCTGCGCCAGCAACCTCGAGCGGCGCAAATACAATGAGCAATCGCTTTCCCACGTAAATCCGATCCCGCCATGGAGCTGGATGGCCTCCTCTGCCGCAAAAACGAAGGCATCGGTCGCAGCGAGCCGCGCACCTGCCGCCGCGCGCGGCAACTCGGCAGAACCGACATCAAGCGCCCATGCCCCGTAGTAACAATGGCCGCGCGCCAACTCGATCCGCGCATACATATCCGCCAACTTGTGCTTGACGGCCTGATTGGCACCTATTGGCTTGCCAAAGGCTTTGCGCTGCAAGGCGTAATCGCGCGCCATCAGCAATGCTGCCTCCGCGCCACCCAATTGCTCGAAGGCGGTAAGAATTGCAGCCGAGTCCATCATTCCATCGACGAGGTTCGCGCCCTCGCCCTGCTTGCCTATTCGAACAACGGGAGTAGCGGCGAATTCCACAACTGCATGCCGGCGAATCCGGTCCACTGCGACCACGGAACGGCGAACGACCGAGCGATGATCCAGCGGCGCCAGCCATAACCCATAGCCCCGACCATCCTCTTCGGACCGCGCCGAAACGATCGCCACATCGGCGTGGGGATCTGATACTGGTAACTTGCTTCCACTGAGCTTTCCATCAACAACAACCGCCGAGGGCACGGCGTCCCAGCTGCCCGTACCTTCCGTCAATGCGACAGTGGCTATCGCCTCGCCGGCCGCCAGCCGAGGCAGCCAGAGTGCTGCCGCCTCTCCACCGTGCCGACGAATTATTTCCGTGGCGTAGAGCGCCGACGAAGCGATCGGCACCGGCGCCAGCGCCCTGCCTACCTCTTCTGCGATCACGCAAAGCTCCATGACCCCTAACCCCAGTCCTCCGTCAGCTTCCGGAATCGCCGCCGCAGTCAAGCCCAACTCGACACAGGATTTCCAAAGTGCGCGGTCGTGGCTGTCACCGGCAGCCATGACGGCACGACAACGTGCGGGACCGTCCTTCAGCAGACGTTGCAGCTGCTCGCGCAGCGCCTCCTGCTCATTCGAAAACTGAAAATTCATGCTGCGATTGCCCTCGTGATCCGCATTCGCCCGCGCGGGGATTCGGGTCCGGCTCGGCAGTAATCTAACGACCGCTACAAGCGACCATTACAGGTGCCTCTATTGAGAACAATGCTATACTTTCCACCGTAAGAGCGCAATCACGTCGATGCATGGCTGCGAGGACCGCTTCGCCATTCTGGAGTCTTACTACAGTGAACACATCCTCTTCTTGTGCACGCATTCTGCCAGCTCCTGATCAGCTCACCCTCGCATTCTGGACAGGCGGCGAACACGGCCGGCTGCTCATTCAGCGCTGCGGAAGTTGCCAACATTGCCAGCATCCACCAAGCGCACGATGTCCGCAATGCGGCGCCAACCAATTGGTCCCAGTCACGATGTCCGGACTTGGAACCGTTGCCACTTACACAGTGAACCATCAGGCTTGGCGCCCCGGCCTGTCCGTCCCCTACTCCGTAGCAATTGTGGAGCTTGACGAACAACCTGGCCTGCGTTTGACCACCAACATCGTCGGCTGCGACCCGCAGGCGGTGTACATCGGCCAGCGCGTGCGCGTGCAATTCGAGCAGCAAGAAGACGTCTGGATTCCGTTGTTCACCCCTGAGAAGGGTGCATCCAGGCCATGAGCACACTGATTGCCCGCCTTATCCGCGAGGTCCTCGCGTTGGCCCCGACCGATCCCGCGCTGGAGTTCGAAGGCAGCTGGATCACATGGGGCGAAATCGACACACTGGCTACGTCGCTTGATCGGCAGCTGACTGCGAACGGTCTGGATGAAGGCTGCCGCGTTGGGCTTCTGCTTAGGAATCGCCCACCTCAGTACGCGGCCGCTCTCGGCATTCTGGTGGGCGCACGCTGCTTGGTGGTGCTCAACCCGGTCTTGCCAGACGCCAAGCTTGCAGCCGATATCGCCGCGCTAAGGCTTCCGCTCGTGATCGGCGAACGCTCCGACCTTGAGCGCCCTGGCGTTCGGGCGAGTCTGCGCGAAGCCGACACGGGCGCAATCGCCTTGTCTGACAAACTCACACAGCCGCCGGAGCTGATTCCGGCGCCTGAGGTGACATCGGATCATGGCGGACGTTCGCCCGGCATCATGATCGAGCTGCTCAGCAGCGGTACCACCGGCACGCCCAAGCGCATCCCATTGCGAACCAAGAGTTTTGAGGCAAGCTTCGCTGCCGGCGCCTCCTATAAACGACGCCCCGCCAAAGAGAGGGTGCAGCTTCGTTCAGGCATCGTCTTCCTGACGCTACCCTTCTCTCACATCAGCGGATTCTGGTCCTTGATTCAGCAAGTCACCGCAGGTCGGAAGGCGGTGCTGTTCGAGCGTTTCAAGCTCGATCAAGTACGCGCCGCGATCGTAAGGCACCGTCCCGCCGTGTTCACGGCACCGCCAACGGTGCTGCGAATGATCCTCGACGCGCAGATCCCGAGAGAGGAGCTCGCAAGCCTGCGCGCAATCATTGCTGGCACCGCGCCGCTCGATGCAGCTGTGATAGACGAATTCTTTGAGCGATACGGTATTGCCGTACTTCAAACCTATGGCGCCACGGAATTCGCAGGCGCAGTTGCGAGCTGGTCCATCGAAGACTTCCGGGCACACCGTATCGACAAGCGCGGCTCGGTCGGCCGCGTGCACGAGGGCATCGAAGCACGTGTCGTCGACCCGCAGACCTTTGTGCCGCTGGCGCCCGGCGAAGAAGGGTTGCTCGAACTCAGGGCTGCCAGACTCGGTGATTCGGCCAGTTGGCTTCGCACAACCGACCGCGCAATCCTGGATAGCGATGGCTTTCTCTACATCCGCGGCCGGGCCGATGACGCGATCGTGCGTGGCGGTTTTAAGGTCCACCCGGATGATGTGGTGCGCGCGCTGGAGACGCATCCAGCCATCCGTGAGGCGGCTGTGACCGGAATTCCTGATCCACGCCTCGGGGCGGTCCCGGTCGCGGCAGTCATCCTCAGGACTGACTGTATCGCGCCAGACGAAACTTCACTGAAGAACTACCTGCGCCAGCAACTCTCGCCCTACCAGATTCCCACACAAATCCGGCATGTGCCGGAATTGCCCAGAACGCCGTCGATGAAGGTCAGCCAGCCGGCACTTCGGGATCTGTTTCTTGCAAAGAACTGAGAGGAGAACACGATGAAGCAAGGCAAGCGGGTTGGGCCTTCCGTGAAGTGCACTGAAGGCGATTATAAGACTCTGTTGATTGAGGTCGGGCCTGACAAGGTTGCAACGGTCACTCTGAATCGACCGGATGCGTTGAACGCCTTCTCGTATCAGATGATGTGCGAGTTCCGCGAACTCTGGCCCCGCATCCAGCAGGACGATGACGTACATGCTGTTGTGTTGCGCGCAGCCCCGGGGCGCGCATTTTCGACTGGGGCAGACGTCAAGGCCGCCGAGATTGAACCCTTCGTCGACTTTTCGCGCCCGTTTGAACAACGCGACCCCGGTGAGTACCTCGGCCCGAAGTCCAACCATTGCTGGAAGCCGGTCATTGGAGCAGTGCATGGGCTGTGCTGTGCAGGGGCATTTTACTGGATCAACGAATGTGATTTTCTAATCGCTGCCGAGAATGCCCAGTTCTTCGACCCACACGTTTCCTACGGCATGGTCGCTGCCGTGGAGCCTATCGGCCTGACCTACCGGATTCCTTACGGCGAGGTCATGCGCATGATGCTGCTGGGCAATGATGAACGCGTCAGCGCGCAGACCGCTCTTCGGATCGGTCTGGTCAGCGAAGTGCTCGAAACGCCTGAAGCGGCCTGGAGCCGGGCCCATCACCTCGCATCGCAGATTGCCGCCAAGCCCAGCATTGCCGTGCAAGGCACCGTGCGCGCTGTCTGGGAATCGCAGGATGTGCCGCGCTCGACCGCCCTTGTTCAAGGCTTTCGGATGCCCATGCTCGGAAATCCACTTGGCCAAGCACAACTCGATCATCTCACGATGATCCGCGGCGGCAAAAAGTTTGAGACCCGGTGAGATGAGCATGTACGATTTCATCGTCGTCGGCGCCGGCTCGGCAGGCTGTGCGCTCGCCTGCCGCCTGACAGAGGATCCGCAGCACAATGTTCTGCTAATCGAGGCAGGGCCGCAGGACTACAGTCCCTTCATCCACATGCCGCTGGGCTTTCAACGGTTAATGGACAATCCGAAGTACGACTGGCGCTATCAACCCGAGCCGTTCATATCCCGCCCGGAGAAACCCCATCAGTGGATCCGTGGCCGCATGCTTGGCGGCAGCAGCAGCATCAACGGCATGATCTATGTCCGTGGCCAGCCGCAGGACTATGATGGGTGGGCGGCGCTCGGCTGTTCCGGCTGGAGCTGGAATGACGTGCTCCCGGTTTTTCGGGCAATGGAAAATCACGCGCTGGGAGCCAACGCATCGCGAGGCACCGGCGGCCCTGTCGATATCAGCTGCAATCCTGAACATTTAGAGCTGTGTGACGCTTACATTCAGGCAGGCCATCAAGCCGGACTGCCAATCAAGACCGACCTCAATGAGGGCGATCAGCTCGGAATTGGATACTTTCAACGCACGATCAGCGGCGGTCGCAGGGTCAGCGCTGCTACCGCCTTTCTACGACGCTGCCGTGGCCGCAAGAACCTTACCATCATCACCTCAGCACAAGTGGGGAAGGTTCTGTTCGATGGCAGGCGCGCGACCGGCGTTTCCTGTCTGCATAACGGCCAATGGCACACCTACCCAGCATCACGGGAAGTCATCCTGTCCGCCGGAAGCATTGCGAGCCCGCAGCTGTTGCAGCTGTCTGGTATCGGGCCTGCGGATGTATTGCGCGCGGCCAATGTGGATGTGTTGCACGATAGCCCCGGCGTCGGCACCAACCTGCAGGAGCATTTTTTTGCGGGTTGCGTTCATTCCGTACGATCCGGCAGCCTCAACGATCAGTTTCGAGGCATGAACCTCGTCCGAAACCTATTGCGCTACCTTTTTCTCAAGGAAGGTGTGATGGCCCTTCCCGCCGCGCTAGTGGGTGCATTTGTGAAAACCCGACCCGGCATCGAGCGCGCCAATGCGCAGTGGCACATGGCGCCACTGCGCGTCGAAGAAGGCGAGGACATCGGCGCCGGAGGTGGCAAGGCCAACATCAAGCTTTCTAAGATCGCCGGCATGACCAGCTTCGGCTACAAGATGCAACCAACGCCCAACGGGAGCATCACAATCCGATCACCGGACCCCATGGAGCCACCCTGCATTCGCCATGAGCATCTCGTCTCCGAAGACGATCGGCGCACCATGGTAGAGATCCTGCGCTTCACCCGCTACATCGCCGAACAACCTGCTTTGCGTGACTACATCATCGAAGAGGTGAGCCCAGGGCCGCAGGTGCAGAGTGACGATGCGCTCTTGGAGCATGCGTTCCGGACCGGAAATCTTGGCTATCACCCGGTGGGGACCTGCAAGATGGGTACGGATCACAATGCAGTTGTCGATCCGCTGCTTCGTGTTCGCGGCGTCGAAGGTCTGCGTGTGGCAGACGCGTCGGTTATGCCAGTCATCACATCTGGAAACACCAATGCTCCGAGCATGATGATCGGCCTGAAGGCAGGAGACCTGATCCGCGCCGATCACTCTACTCCGTAGTTCGGAGGCTCACGAAGAACGAAGTTGGGCGCTGTAGGCCTTCCACCTCCAAGCAGGTGCGCCCTGCCGGGCGCACCAAAAAAACGGCGGGACGCCTAGTAGGGCATCCCGCCAGGAGCGCACCGCAAGCCGGTTGGGTCGGCATTGGGCGCGGGGAGAGTCGGGCTATGCGTGCGCAGTCTCGGCCACGCGCCCTTCGGTCACGGGCGCGGCCTGCTGGCTTCCTGGCGGCACCTTGCGTCGCTGAACACGTGCTTGACCATCAAATGGAGCACAGATGAAGTCGAACCTTTCCCCCGAAGATCACGCGTTTCGCGCCATCCCAGGAAATTCAGGAGTTCATCGTGACCGCTCATGAGGACTTTCTCGCCCCCACGGCCATCATCAATGCCGACCACCCGAAGGTACGGGACTTTGCGCACGGCATCAGGGCACCTCGACCGCCGTCTGTGCGCGTGCGACCGCTCTGTATTACGCGGTGCGTGACGGTTTCCGCTATGACCCTTACGATCTGGTGCTGACTCAGCATGGCCTGAGCGCCAGCCGCGTGCTGGAAGCCGGGCGCGGCTGGTGCGTCACCAAAGCCGTTTTGCTGGCCGCGGCCTGTCGCGCTGTCGGAATTCCGACAAAGGTCGGATTCGCCGATGTGCGCAATCATCTGTCCACCGCGCGGCTGCGCGAGACCATGAAGACCGACCTGTTCTTCTGGCATGGCTACACGTCGATCCAGATCAACGGCCAGTGGCTCAAGGCGACGCCGGCATTCAACATCGAGTTGTGCGAGCGCTTCGGACTGCTGCCGCTGGAGTTCGATGGCCGTGCCGATTCGATCTATCACCCGTTCGATCGCGCCGGGAACCGCCACATGGAGTATCTGTCAATGCGGGGGGAATTCGCTGATGTTCCACTGGAGGAGATGGTGCGGACCTTCGCCGAACACTACGGCCACATGAGCCGGCTCAGCGACGCGAACTTTGACGACGACGTGGCGCGCGAGACACAGCCGGCGCCCGCAAGGCATCCGGATGCTGAACCAAAGACTGCCGACGTGACCGTCGGGCAATCGTCAAGTAGTCCCTCAGAGTGAGCGGACCTCAGTACGGCGATTGCCTGCGTCACCTGCCGTCGATGGCGGCGCCCTGCTGTGAGGACTGGGCAGAGTTTGCGGCGAGGTCGCCATGGCCAACCACAACAGAGATCTGTAGATGACGACTAAACCATCAGGTGCAGCCGTGTTCGTTCTCGCCCTTCTCTCACTCTCATGTTGTCGCGGATCGCCGCTATGGAGCCAAACCGGGATCGGCGTTATGGAGCTAGGCGAAGATCGCCGTAATGGCGCCAGCGGATGATCGGCGTATTGGAGCCACGCCAGGATCGCCGTAATGGAGCCAGTCGATGATCGGCGCAATGGCGCCACTGGGGTGAGCTAGAAATCGGGGTCTCGGATCTTCCTTCACGACCGCTACCCTCGCGGCCTTTTGGCCGGAGGGCGCGGTGAGCAATCGGAGATTCGAGATGTATCACTACCGACAGGTTCTGGTGCGCATGCGCCAGGGCGACACCGACCGCGCGATCGCCCGGTCCGGTCTGATGGGCCGGCGCAAGGCCGGCGAGGTGCGCGAGCTGGCCGCTTCGCGCGGCTGGCTCGATGCGACGATGCCGCTGCCCGACGACGCCGAACTGGCATCGACCTTCGAGCGCACGACGACGCTGCCGGCGACATGCGTGTCGTCGCTGGCACCGTTCCGCGATCAGATCAAAGCCTGGGCCGAGGCCGGCATCCAGGGCACGACGATGCACGCGGCGCTGGTGCGCAATCGCGGCTACACCGGCAGCTACTCGGCGGTGCGCCGCGTCCTGCAGAGCCTGGCTACGTCGCGCCCGCCGGACGCGACCGTGCGACTGGCCTTCGCGCCGGGCGAAGCGGCACAGGTCGACTTCGGCGCCGGGCCCGAGCTGGTCGACGGCAGCACCGGCGAGATCCGCAAGACCTGGTTCTTCGTGATGACGCTGTGCTGGTCGCGCCACCAGTACGTCGAGCTGATCTGGGACCAGCGCGTCGAGACATGGCTGGCCTGCCATCGCCGTGCCTTCGAGTGGTTCGGCGGTGTGCCGGCACGGGTCATCATCGATAACGCCAAGTGCGCCATCACCAGGGCTTGCGCCCGCGATCCCGAGGTGCAGCGCGCCTATGCCGAATGCGCCGAAGGTTACGGCTTTCGCATCGACGCCTGTCGGCCACGCGATCCACAGAAGAAGGGCATCGTCGAAGCCGGGGTCAAGTACGTGAAACGCAGCTTCCTGCCGCTGCGCGACTTTCGCGATCTGGCCGATGCCAATCGCCAGCTCGCGGATTGGGTCATGGGCGCGGCCGGCAATCGCAGCCACGGCACCACGCGCGAGCAGCCGCTGGCGCGCTTTGCGACGGAGAAGCCACTGCTGCAGGCGCTGCCCGACGTGCCGCCGGCCCTGGGCGTGTGGGCCGGGGTCACCGTACACCGCGATGGCCACGTGCAATTCGAGTCGGCGTACTACTCGGTGCCGTTTGCCTTGATCGGACAGAGGCTCTGGCTCAAAGCCACCGTCGGCACCGTGCAGCTGTACCGCAAGCATGTGCTGGTCGCCACGCATCTGCGGCAGACGCGCAAAGGGGCCCGTGCCACCGTGCGCGATCACCTGCCGCCGGAGGCGATTGCCTGGGCCATGGCCGACCCGCAGTGGTGCCTCAAGCAGTCCGAGCGCATCGGCACGTCCTGCCACGCGCTGATCCGGCGGTTGTTTGCCGATCGCGTGCTCGACAATTTGCGCGCGGCCCAGGGCGTGATCCGTCTGGAGAAAAGCTACGGCGCGATCCGCGTCGAAGCGGCCTGCGCACGGGCGCTGTCCTTCGATGCGCCGCGCTACCGCACCGTCAAGGACATCCTCGCCAAGGGCCTGGACCAGCAGCATGCCCAGCTCGCCTTCGACGGCCTGGCCGACACCTACACGCGCGGCGGCCGCTTCTGCCGCGATACCCCCTCCCTGCTCAAGCACTGATCGAGACACGACCATGAATCCCATTCCCGAGCTCACCCCGCATCTCAAGCAGCTGCGCCTGTCCGGCATCCTCGACTCGCTGGAAACCCGTAATCGCCAGGCCATCGACAGCAAGCTCGCTTACACCGAGTTTCTCGCGCTGCTGATCTCCGACGAAGTCGCCCGCCGCGAGCAGAAGAAGCTGCAGACCCGGCTGCGCCGTGCGTCCTTCCGCGCGCAGAAAACCATCGAGCAATTCGACTTCGCCCGGCTGCCCGGGCTCAACCGCGCGCTGATCCAGGATCTGGCCACCGGGCGCTATCTCGACGAGCGGGTCGCAGTGCTGACCGCAGGGCCCTGCGGCACCGGCAAGAGTCATCTGGCCCAGGCGCTGGGTCACTGCGCCGTGCGTCAGGGCCGCCGACGTGATCTTCACCACCCAGACCCAGCTCGTCGGCAGCCTGCATGCGGCCCGCGCCACCGGCGTCTTCGATCGGCGCTTCGCGCATTACGCCAAGGCGGATCTGCTGATCGTCGACGACTTCGGCTTGAAACCACTGCGCCCGCCGCACGACGAGGATTTCCACGACCTCATCGCCGAACGCTACGAGCGCGCCGCCACGATCCTCACCAGCAACCTCGACTTCGAAGAGTGGGGCGATGCGTTTCCGGCCAACAAGGTGCTCGGCGCCGCCACCCTCGATCGCCTGCGCCACGGCGCCTACCGCGTGATCCTCGACGGCGAGTCCTACCGTGCGCCGCGACCGCTGCCGGAGGCATCCACCGCGCGGTCCGAGAACACGCCGAAATCAGCACTTGCCAAGGCAGCCAGAAACGCCTGATTCTTCGCCCGTCCGAGACCCCGGTTTCGGCCACTTGCCAGTGGCGCCATTACGCCGATCTTCGGTGGCTCCAATACGGCGATCCGTGACACTTGTCGTAGACCTCGTTGATCAGGCAGATTCGCCCCTGCGAGGCGACAGCGCCAGTTCGACCACTGGCTGAGCATCTCCGACGGCACTCAGGTATTGGGGAGCGCCTCTCCCTCTCACGGAACCCACTCGCCCGATGAAGCGATCGCGTCGTGCATCGCGTCAGGCGCAAGATCAATTCCGCCGGGCCACGACACCGCGCCAAGCTCGACACGAACATCAGCGAATCGGGCGGGATCGCGCAGCCCCGCGAACACGCCGGCGCGGTCCGACTGAATCAGCCGACTCATTCGGACGACACCAGTCACCCCATCGATGAAGACGACGCGCAGGCAATAGTCCGGTAGGGCCGCGACGGAATGGACGCGCCACGCGGCACCCAAATGCTTGGCGCCAGTGGTCTCCGGGCCCCAAGGGTTTACCGTCTCTCCCCGAAGCATGGCCGCATACGCCTCGCCCGTCAGCGACTCCGGGTGCGCCTCCTGGAGATCCTTCCACTTGCTCAGCGTCCGGGTGGCACGCGCCCCTTCGGTATGAAGGCCCCTGGGCCCTGCGCCACTCGCTCGGCTCAGCAGAGTTCCGATGGCTGCAACGCCAGAGTCGGGTCGAGCGGCTCCAGAAGCACCAGACTCAGAGCGCAGATGCAGATACTCGAGGACGCTGTCCCACGTCGGGAAGCGTGCAGAGCCGAAGTGAACCAGCTCACCCTCGAATCGGTCCTGCCCTTTTCCGCTGACGTTGTCATCGATCAGTACATCGCCCCGGAGCAGTGACTTGTCTGAGCACAAGATCAGGCGCTTCGCCAGCGGATAATCAAACATCTTCTCCACCCAGACCCTTTTCTCCGAGTAACACGCCGGGTTGCGCGTTGACGGCGCCGAAAGGATCCAGACGTCGAAGCGCGGATCGCTCCGTAGCTGTGTCACCGCTTCAACCGCACCGCTCATAGGGCGCAGTGATGCGAAGAGCCCTGGGATGCTTTGAGGAAACACGACGTCTGGATGCGTGCGCGCCGCATCCATGTAGGCCGCTGCGATATCGCAGAGCACGCCATCCATGTCGACGAAAACGCGCAGTTGCGAATGCACACGGCCTTCGGAAGCGCTGACGTCAGCGGTCACCACTCGGGGGCTTTGCGTATTCGGCGATTGAGGCATGGCAGATCAGCCGCTGCTGCATTCTCTCTATCAGGCGAACGTGAACTGCCCGTGCGGACGAAACCCGATGGCTTCGTTGTCCGGGTAGCCCCACTGATTGGAGAGGACGCGAACGCCGTTGACGAGGCCGTCGGCATTGTAGTGGGTATGGCCATGCACCCACATCCGCACCGGTGCGCGCAGCAGGTGATCGGCGTTCGAGTGAAAGGCAGTCGTACTGATCTGGCCTGCAAAGTACGGCGCTACGGTCTTCAGCGTCGGCGCATGGTGAGTGACGACGAGAACCGGGCGATCGGCCGCGGCGATCTGCTGATCGAGCCAGTAGGCACTTTGTGCGAACAGCTCGACCGTCCGCTGAGGTCTGAGTTTCTGCCCGTGATCGCGGACGATCAGGAAGTCGGCCATGGACTGTTCTGCCCATCGCATCGCGAGGTCTGCCGACTCTGCGCCGAGGGCCCCGAAATCTGTCCAAAACGTGGCGCCAAGGACTCGAAGGCCCATGCAGTCGTAGACGCCGCGCTCAAGCACGTGGACATTCGTACCCAGCGCCAGAGCTTTGCACTCCGCCACTATTGAGTTGAGATCATTTCGGTAGTACTCGTGGTTGCCGAGAACGTAGACCACCGGAACGTGCGGGAACGTTCTCGCTGCCCAGCGCACGCCTTCGAGCCCAACATCGATATCGCCTGCGAGAACGACGAGCTCTTCGGCACGCTGCTCGTTGAACTGCGGCGCGTATCGACCAAACTCGAGATGCAGATCGGAATAGATACGAATCTTCATCAGCCTACGCCGTCAACGCTTGCCGGCGGCAAGCCCCTTCCGGGGCTTGGTTGCGCCCCGCTTCTTGCGATCGTCAATCGGTCTGGCGTGCTTTCCTTTCGCTGCACGACGCTTTGAAGGGGCGCTTCGCGCCCGGTTCCGTTGGTCCGCTCGCGGCTGATTCAACGGGCCTCGCGGACTCCAATACCTGCCCCAGCTGCGCCAGGGACAGGCGGAGCGCAATCGTTCGGACAAGGCTCAGATATCTCTCGCAGACCCCGCCGTGCCAAAGCGTCCAAAGCTCATGGACCGCTCGAGCGTCTTCGCAGTCGGTCTTGATCTTGAATAACTCGACGTCAACGCCTGGAATGTCCAAGCTGACGAGTTCGCCCCCGGAGAAATCCTTCGGAACGAACACGCCTTCGAAGGTTCGCATGTCGATCAGTCCAATGACGGTAAGCACGTGATCCGGCATGTCAGGCGGGCAATGCTCGACAAGCATCGGAATGGCAAGACCTTTCCTGAGCGCCGACTGCGCGCTGGTGGTCAAGTGTTCAATGGCTGGCATCGGTTTGCTCCGATTCATTCGGGAATGGCACCGCTTTGCCCACTCTCGGGCGAGGGGCTCGTGAGATCGTGCGTGGCGCAGGGTTCGGCCTCAACATCAAACGCGCTGGTGATCTCTGCCGGCACGTAGGGGCCGAAGTCCGCTGTGCCAGCCAGCCTGACCACGTAGTGCCAACCCTCTGTGTCTTCGAGGACGCGAAGAACCTGGGTGGGACTGCCGCGACGACGGAACACGAGGAGTCTGCGGAACCTGCCGGCAGATTCGGATGCGACAGTCATGCGCCAGCCTGCCCGCGAACGCGCAGCGCTTCTGCCATCAGCTCAGCGCCGTGGCGTTCCCATAGATGATCAGCGAGCGCCTGGCCAAGCTGTAGGTCGGCGACGTCGGTACCGAAGATGCGGTCGGCCATGCCGGGCCACAACAACGGAGACGGCGCCATTGCAAAGAACTTCGCCGGTCCGCAGCTCGCGATGACGGCCACTTGATTCGTCGGAACGATTCCATACTGGACCCAGGTGACCTCCGGATACTGCTTGTCCGGGCAAGCGTTCACCTGAGAGATCACCTCTTCCCTCGCGATGTAGCCGTCCAGGCCAGATCCGGTCAGCGGTCCCATCTGCAAGCCGTCCATCACCGGACTTCCTCGCGCGTGAGCGAAGTAACGCGGTCAGAAGCGGCGTGATTCTGGAGGAAGCTGGTGGAAGTCGGCATGGAATCTACGGTCGAACCTTTGCTTGCCAGTTGAACTGGCTGGTTTCGACCGCGTTTCCCGGCTCCTGTCGCGGCTTCGGACTGCCCGCTGGCCACTTCGACAGGGTTGGTTGCGCCGGGAGGCGCCGACAGGGTGATTATTGCCTACTGGAAATACGGCTGTCGAGGGGTGCCGGCAGCTGTCAATGCTTCTTGAGGAGCTGGTCTGGCGTCACTCCCAAGGCCCGAGCGAGCTTATCGATGGCGTCGATGGATACCGACCTGAGCCCCGATTCAACCTGGCTGAGGTACGACTGACCCATGTCCGCTCTTGCGCACAGCTCCTCTTGGGTCAGGTTCTTTGTCTGGCGCAGCCGCCGTACGTTGACACCCAGCAGTTCTCGTAACTTCGTCGCCGGCTTCCGCATAGGAAGCTAGCGTCAGGGCGCAGGACTGGACGGTCCATTTCCACTTGGGAATAATCTGCATGCCGGCGCGAGCGGAACGTGGTGCCCGGCCCATGGCTTCCGAGCGGACAAGCCCGGAGGGAGGCCGATGGGCGTTCCGCTGCGGTCGAACACTGTGGGCCCGTTGTCGTGGAGGCGTCATCAGTGTCATTCCGCTTGGTCTACGGGGATCACGAGCTGTCGATCGAGCTGCCATTCGAGCCGCACATCGAGGACCGGGTTCTTGCGTTGCTCACGAAGGGAGCCGAAAAAGGCCACCCTGACCGCTCTGCGACTGAGTTCGTCCAAGGACTCGTCACGATCGTCACCGACTTGCTCGAACGCGCGCCGTTACCACCCTCTGAAAAGCAGGTTCAGTACGCGCTACAGATCGCAAGAACGTTGAGTCTGCAGCTTCCCGCTGATGTCCTGCAGCTGCGAGAGGCCATGACAGCCTTTCTGGAGGAGCACGCTCCGGAGTATCGTCGCCGACGATCTGCTGAGCGCGGCGCCCTAGGCTCCTACTCGCGATAACCGCGGCCTGTGAGCAATTTGCTGTCTGGCTCGTCTAGGCTTGGCCGACACCCTCGACTGACGACTCGAGTACGACAAGACGCGACTTGTGCGCCATTCCAATCCATCGGCATTCGGTGCCTTCTATCCAGAACAGCAGAGGCCGCGAGCGGTGTTCGTAAATCTTGCGCCATTCGCGCCGATCAACTCCGCTCGGCGTCGGATAACGCTCCGGATGGGTGTGCCACTCACCCAAATAGTCGCAACGCCCATCCGTAAGTGCCCAATGCTTGGCGGCAATTCGGGCATGGCTTTCGTCCAGACGATCAAACGAGAAGCGCGTCCGCGAGTCTTCGTGATCTGGTGTGGTCGCATGCACGATGTGCAAATGTTTCTGACGCCGATACCCGAGCAGCACTCCCCCAGCTTCGCTGTCTCCAAGCAATCGCTGTCGATGTGACGCAATCTGGGCGACGACGCTGTCCTCAATCAGTATCCATGCAGCGCGTTCGCCGGGACGCGGAAGAACTAGCGTGCCTGGCATGCTGGGCATCCAGCGATCGGTTCGAGATCTTTGTTCTTCACCTGATTCACGTCGGCCCGTTCCATAGCTCGCGTCCGAAACCGCGGAGATACATTTCCTTTCAGCCAGTCGGCGACCATGTCTGTGGCGAGTGCCGCCGCACTCATCGGGGCAGATACAGCGTATGGAGTGAAGGCTTGGCATCCCTTGAAGCCTTCAATGGGCGATGCATTCAGCAACTTGAATCGGTCTTGAAAGTAATGCGGACCGGGAGGCCTTCGAAGACAGCGGAAGCACGCGTACCTCCTGTCGTCCGTCCACAGCGCCTGGACGGCTTCGCCATTTCCACGTACAGACACAAACAGGAATGGCGGCACCGTACGATTTGCTGCAAGTCGATAGTGATTGAGCATCTCGCTCACCGCTTCCTTGCCCGTAGCATCAATGAGCAGATCCGTCATCAGCAGCTTCTGGTTCAGCGAAACTGCGCCAACCTTGGACTCCACGACGATTCCAGGGAACTGGCGTCTCAGGTCATCGGCCATAGCCTCGGCCTTCGGCAGCCCCCAGCTATTCATTCCGAGGTAGTGCCGCCCAACGTTCTCCGGTCCGATGGTGCCCGGGTCGTGCAGCATGAGCGCGCCGCGACGCCCCCTCCCCGCCCCCATGCCGGACAGCGCTTTAGCGAGAAAGCCACCGATAGCCCCGCATCCGACCAGCGTTATTTTCTTGTCGGTCAAATCCCTGAACATCAAGTTCCGGGAGTGTACGAACTTCGGCGACACATCCTCGACTACGATTCGCGTGATCTCAGTCCGACCACCCGCGTTGTGAAGCCAGTTCTTGAAGTGAGCAGGCTTCCTCCGATAGCCCTGCCGCACGAGTTCGTCGAACTTGAAGCTGACACCGAGCCACCCCGCCGGCGTTTCGATCGCGAGCATGAGGCCTTTGAATCGAAGGTAGTCCTTGTCGTGTTCTAAAAATACTTGCAGTTCGTTGCTGAGTGCTGGGTCCCATGTCTTGAAATACGCAAAAAGCTCCTTGACGGTTGCCGGCAGATTCTTTGCTGGAGCCGCTGGATAGACGGTTGACCTCAGGATCCGAAAGTACGACGAGCTATCCTCAACGGTGGGGTATCCAATTGAACTCGCCAGCGCGCGAACCTCGTCGGAAGACGTGGACGCGACCCGCAGCTGCTGTTCGTCCCGCTTCAGCCTGAAAACCGGCGCTTGACTGGCGCCGTCGTCGACTGTCCCCACTAGAAGCTTCCACGTCCACCGCTGATTGATCGCCCAGTACGCGAGGAATTCGTCCTGTATGTCTTTCGCTTGCTTCGCGGGGTTGCGCACCAGTCCATCGAGGACGTCGCGTGCCTCCGCAATACATAATAGGATTGCGCCCACTGGATTGAAGCGGTCAAGCACCAGGCTTTCAGGGCGTAGATAACAAAAATCGCCATCGGCAGTGGCATGCGGGAGCAGTTCTGGCAGAAACGATGGTCGATCCAGCAACTGAATGCGCGGGTAGTCGAGAAACTCCCAGTCCTCGACCACAAGTCGAACCGGAACAGTGCCGCGAGAAAGCTTCAGCGGTCCTTCAAAGACCCTGCGTGCGCCCCTGCTGCGTCGCGCGCTGAAGCCACGGGAATTTAGCGCGCGCAGCACCTCGCCCAGCGTCTGAGCGTCCAGCACGTCTAGCCAGCGGTGGTCGTCTTCACCTTCGGGCTCGGAACGTACTGCGGCGCTGAAGCTTGGACAGCGTCAATCGCACCTGCCTCCAGCTCAACCCAGTCTTCGATGAAGGGAATTCGGTCACCGAGTTGCCGGCGGAGGTCGTTGATGGCCTCAGCCTTCTGGACAGCGCTGCGGCCTCGCGCCTGCCGGAGCGCGGCACGAAGCGACGCGGCGGCGTCGGCCGCGAAGGTGCGCTCGGTCGCGCTGAGGCGATTGAAGTCTTCCGTTCCGTCGCCGATGGCCCTTTCGTACACATTGCCACGAAGTTCGCTCGCAAGTCGCGCGGCCGCCTCTTCCAGCACCAAGTCGTCGCGACGCGGATTCGGAACAAATCCCCGCGCAACGATGATCATCAGCAGGATCGAACTAGGTCCGCCGGTGGTCCAGTGGAAGTCGCGCCAAGCCTTCACGTACCGGCAAATCCGCTGCAGCTGTTCGCCGTGGACGCTGATGCAGTCCTGGAACCACTGAGCGACCGCGCCAGGGTCCGACGGCTTCCACTCACCGGCACGCGTCGCCATCACAATCGTTTCAAGGTCTTCCCATGCGAACGGCTCTTCTTCCAAGGTATCCAGCACCCCCGCCTGCGCTTTGTTGAGCGCGCTTCTTTGGGCGAACTCCACGCGCTCCGTGATCAGCGCGAACTGCTCCTCGGGTGCGGCGTACAGCGGGATATCGATGTGTGCCCACGAATCCACTTCGATGCGGATGCAGGTGTCTTTACACGCCCTGCCCTCGAGAAGCTTCCAACCCTCTTGCTTACAGAGGCCCTGCAGAAGCCCCTCCACCAGTTCGAAGTACACCTTCGCAGCAACCTTTGGCCGCTGGTTCTCCCACAGCTTCGCTGGCAGGTAGACGCCATAGTCCCAGTCCATCTGCTGGGGTGGAAGCTCGGCCGGTCGTACGCAGGTCTGGTACATCCAGGACCCCTGCGTCCGGAACTTGGGCGTCACCATCGCATCCATGCCAAGCACCGTTTTGCTGGCTTGGCGAATGCCGTCCCGCAGATGGTCACGAATTTTGTTTTTGCATTCGACAAGAAAGCGCTTTTGCCAGGGCTCTGGCTCAATCTGGCGGCCGAACGGCTCCGGACGGGTCTCATAAAGGAACAGCTTGTTGAGCTTGAGCACGGTTTATCTCTACTGGGGGGATTTTTCGGTGTGAAAGAACTGCGGGGCTGGAGCAGCGTGTTGCAGGTACCGCCTGAAATCCGGATTCCCGAGGCAGGTCTTCGATGCTTCACTAGCGGAACCCAGCAGCGCCTCCCGCGCAGCGGCATCGGTCTTGTCCAACGCGACGGCTTTGGCCTTCTCGTCGGTCAGCGTCTCGTCGACATGGATGTATCGTTGATCAAGCCGATGGCTCAGCATGAACTGCGTAGTAGACTCCTGAATCGAAATCGCCAGACCGAAAAGGCGCTTTGGCGCATTCGCCGGAAACCATCCGCCCCAATCCCAGGTGCCTCCGCTGCGATTTCGCGAGGGATTGACTGTGAACCGCGACGACATGGTTCCAATCGATACGGCCCAGACGTTGTCGGCCCTCTGGCCCAGAAATTTTTCAGCTTCGTGCAAAGCCAGCAGGCCAGGGGCGTTCGCATACAAGCCGCCATCAACGTATTGGCTGTTCTCGAACACGTGCCGCGGGAAGTACATCGGCGCGGCGCTTGTCGCTAGAGCGATATCGACGAGTCGCAGTCGATGATCACCGACGAAGTTAGGGTGATGGGAAGTTTTGAAGATGACGGGCTTGCCCGTGCTGTAATTGATCGATGGGACGATCACACGATGCTTGCATGCCGACAGCAGCCGCCCCCCGAACAGCTCGTCCTGCTGCAGCAAGTCTCGGAGTCGCTCGGCCGTGTAGGTGGATTTCAACGTGCCGAGAAGCGTCAACCGGCGCCTTGAGAAGATCTCGGCACCGTGCCTCTCGAATAAGCGAACCATGTCGCTTGCTGGAATTTCCATTGCAAGCGCCAGCGCGAGAATTCCGCCTATCGATGTGCCAGCCAGAAGATCGACTCGGGTGGCGACGGGGCTGCCGATGTGTTGCTCGATGTCTGCAAGGATCTTCGCGGTGAACAGTCCGCGAAATCCGCCGCCGGACAGCGCGAGAATCTGAAAGCGATCAGACCGCGCTGAATCCGTGCTGGCAGCTGTCGTGGTTTGCACCATTACTCCCCAAGGGCCGATTCGCGGACTGGGGCACAAGGGGTTGTGTCGGCAGCTACCCGCAGTAGCTACATATTGTGATTGGCCGCAATAGATCAAGGGGTTCGCGGTACAAATAACATATGTCCATGTATCTATTGACTATTATTGCCATTCGAGCCGCGGCAGAGGGCAGAACTGGCGAGCAAGGTGGCGAAGTTGAGCGGCTTCGAAACCTTTCGACCGGGACAGGTTCGTCCGCCGACCGAAAAGCAGGCCTGCCTCAGTGTCGGGCCTCCCCTCCTTGACTTACATCCTATCCAACCTTGAGAGCCGGGCTGTCGATCAGCAGTGCCGCGCGGTAGCGCTCGATTGGGAACTTGAATGTCCCGCGGAAGTTCACGCCCTCCCACCGGTTCGGCAGGGTGTGGCGAAGCACGTCGTCGGAGATCGAAATGCCTTTGGCTCGAAGCGCCTTCACGGCGCCCTGCATGCGGTAGGCGTACCAGGCAATGACGATGTTGGTCAGCAGCGTGAGTGCGCTTGAGATCGCAATGAGCTCCTCGGGCCGACGGCCGCGGTCATGGCGTATCGAATTCAGGTGGATCGCGTGCTGAAGGGTGTGAACAGACTCTCCACGATTCAGCACGCGATAGATCTCTCTGCGAAACAGAGGGTCCGTGAAGAAAATGCTGAGGTAGTTCGTTCGGCACAGGCGGCCGAGCGTCCTGCCGGCGTTGTAGATGGGGTCACCCTGAGCTACTGAGCCGAAACGCTGAAGCGCGGTCACAGCACTGACGGTTCCGTTGCTGATCGACGCGACGACGCGAACAAACTCATCCCACTGGTCTCGTACAACGTCGAGGTTCAACGTCCTATCAACAACGATTTTGATGTTCTCGGGAACGTCCATGTCCTTTGGCACGATGAGCCGTCGCTCTCGGAGATTCCTCAGCCGCGGGCAGAGATCGAAACCCAGCGCCCGTGCAACGGCCATAGCAAAGTCCGTATAGCCGTGCGTATCGACCCCCAACCGTTCGAGCTCGATCTCTGTCTGACGCAGCACGCCTTCAATCGCCGCACCGGCTTGGCGCTCCCCGAGCACAATAGGCATGTTGTGGATGATCGGGCTCTGGTCGTGAACATGGCTATACATGCCAATCGCAGGTACCTTGGTGCGGGGGTCTTTCCGCTGACACCAGAGGTGATGAGACGCTGCAAGCGCCATCATGTCAGCCGATGCCGACTTGCCATCCCCCCACAGCTTCGTGATGGGCAAGCTGCGTATGAACTCCAACACAACCTTGTTCGCCCTCTCAATGGCCGCGTCGTGCTCGAGTTCCTTCATCCAGGATGATATGTCGCCGACTGACAGCTCTGGAATCATGAGCGCAACGCCAATTGCCGTGATGTCAGTGCCGAGGCCGAGCAACCCGCCATAGGGTTTGAGCACGTCAAGATCAGTCCGCGGTCGGCGCCCAGCAAGCTCCGTTGAGAAGTGGGTCTTCGAGTCGACATCCAGCATCAACTCGGGTAGCTGAATCTTCCCGATCTCCTCCTCGAAAAGCGAATTAACCGCCGCGATCTCGGGGGGTACGGGCTCAGCTTCGAGAGCGTCGAGACCAATGTCTCGTTCGCGGATATGTATCTCGCCTGCCGCCTCAGCCTCGGCCACCGCTTTTAGCCCCAACCTCGCTTCTTCGATCATCGGGCCCAAGAATTCATCCGGGTCCCTCGACAAGCGCAGCTGGTTATAGTGGCGTGCCTTCTGCTTTTCCCACTTCTCGGATGAGATCAGAAGGTTGTCCCGGTCCCGATATGTGTCGCTATGATCGACCCAGGCACTGCCACGTCTGAAGGCCTTTCGAAGTTCGACCAACGTCGCAACCTCGAACGCGCGCATGGCGCGCTTCCTATCATCATCGTCAACAAGAGCCTGCCATTGCTTCGAGCAGTTGAACTTGCCTGCCGGAAGTTCCGTTGTTTCCTTGTCGTAGAGACCCCTGAGAATGCGCAGGCCCTCCACCGCGCGTTCATTGCCGACACCTTCGACTTTGAGCGTCGAGAGAGACCGCAACAATGGACGAACTTTGGGGTTGGACTCGGTGAGCTGCGCTCGTACAGCGGATGCTAGGCTAGGAAACAGCGTGGCCCCGAACATGTTCTGAATCTCGCGAATCTTCTTGCGAAGCTCCTCGGCGCTCATTGAATCGTCATTGTTGAATTCGAAGATGCTCGAGAGTGCTTGCCGATAGGTCAGCAACGTTTTCGCCTCGGACTTCTTCACCTTCTGCGTAGCGGAGCTGACCACATCCGAGGTCATCTTCCCACTCAGCTGGATGATGGTGTCGGTCGCTTGGTACAGAGTGACCTTCAGAAACGATACCAACAGCAACGCTTGCGTCACCGGCGCCAGGCGCTTGAACTGCGACGGGCTGCGATGCTGCATGGACAATGCAAAATCTCGTAGCCGCTCGATCGGTATGCTTTCGAGCTTGAGTTCGGCGACGCCCAGCTCTTTCAGGTATTCGACCTTCTCGAACATGACCTTCAGATTTTTCTGCGATCGTCGTCGCGGCGCTTGCTGCAGCCACTGAAGGTGCGTCTTTCCGTTCTTTCGATGCGAGAAAACGGCGTCAATCCAGCTCTGGCGGCGTTCTTCGGGGACCTCCTTGCATATGGCGACGTAGATTTCCTGCTCAGTGTCGTTCGACGCGCGAACGCAAATGTCACGCAGCGTCGAATGCGACGGAATCAGTAAGTTGCGGTCGTGGAGCCATTGACCAGCCATCGTCACAAGACGATCGACGTTACCTATGCCACGACTCGCGTCACGCATAGCGGCCAACAGCATTCGTTCCTGGCGATCGGTGTGGCTCTTCAAGTTCAGGTATTCAACCGCCCATACCTGATGCTCGATACGCGTGCGTTCACGGGTGTTGTACAGGGCGCGGAACGATGTGACCGCCGGCGGGGCTTCGCCGAGTTGGTCCGCTATGAACTTGACCAGTTCGCGAGGGATCGTGCGGAAACTTGTCAGCGTCCCGCCGGACATCCTGATAAAGCCGAGCTGGATACCAGCTGCGACTCGAAATCTGGTTCTGAACGCCTTCTTTATCGCGACGACATCTGCGTTACTGAGGTGAAAGAACTCCCCCAGCTCGAAGGCCGACAGGTCACCGGGGATGTGGCTGATGCCAAGAAATCGCTCACTCCACTGTCCCATGGCCGCCGCCCCGGTTGAGTCATCCTGAGCGATAGAGGCTACCGCCTGTTGGGGGCCCTGCCTACACCGGCTAGAAAGACCTTCGACGTCGGAATCAAACCATAAGCACTTGATTATCTTCGTTATTCTTGAACGACGACCGACAACTTATTGATTTTATTAGAAAGAGATAACGTCACTTTTTCCGCCGAAGTACAGATCACCCCCTTTCGGCGGTCGCATCGCTACCGACCGGTGTCGCCCCGGAAGCGTCGGAAGCGACCCGCGTCACCGAAGGGTGGAACGTCTTTCGCAGAGCGGGCACCGGCACCCCCGAATGCCCGGGGAACGACCGTCCGTCCGACAACGAAATAAAGGTGCAACAACTTGCACGATTGCGCTCGAAATAGAGCTAGCATACGGATGCCCGGCATGGGTGTGATCTACAGGGAGACTGGAGTTATGGCGAAGGCCAAGAAGGCAGCTGCGAAGAAGGTGGCAAAGAAGAAACCGGTCGCCAAGAAGGCACCGGCGAAGAAGGTGGCAAAGAAGCCGGCAGCGAAGAAGGCACCGGCGAAGAAGGCGGCCAAGAAGCCGGCAGCGAAGAAGACTGCCAAGAAGGCCGTGAAGAAAGCCGTCAAGAAGACCAAGCGCAAGGCCAGCCCTGCGCTGATGAAACCGATGACGCCCAGCGCGACGCTGGCGGTGGTGGTCGGCAACAAGCCGATGCCGCGCGGCCAGATCACGAAGAACCTGTGGGCGTACATCAAGAAGAACGGCCTGCAGGACAAAACCAACAAGCGTCAGATCAACGCCGACGACAAGCTCAAGGCGATCTTCGGCGGCAAGTCGAGCGTCAGCATGTTCGAGATGACCAAGCTGGTCAGCAAGCACATCAGCTGAGCTTCGATATCGAGGGCGGTGCGACATGGCCCGCCCTCGTCCTTCTTCCGGGCGGTTGCGTCGCAGCCCCGGACGCGCGGGACGGCCCCGCCGGCCTTTCGGCAACCCGCCGTGGACCCCGTGCTAGCATGCGAGCCTTGCTCCCCACGCCCGTGGCGGCATGCCTTGCGCAGCCCGGCCTCACCGCGCCTCCATGACCGAAAGCAAAGTCGACGCGTCGCTGTTCGCGAACTACGTACCGCTCAACGCGCTGCGGCCTGAGAGCCAGGCCGATCTCGCGCGAAAGTCCGTCGTGTCCACGGCGCGCGCCGGCGACAGCCTGTTCAAGCTCGGCGACAGCGCGGACCGCGCACTGTTCCTGATGTCCGGCGCACTGCAGCTCAAGGACGGCGACGGCAAGGTCGTGTCGACGATCCGTGCGGGCGAGCCTTCGGCGATGCATCGCATCGCCCACCAGTCGCCGCGTCGCGTGACGGCGCAGTGCGCCACGGACGTGCGCTACCTGGCCATCGATGCCGGGCTGCTCGACGTGATGCTCACCTGGGACCAGACCGGATCTTTCGAAGTCGGCGAGCTCGTCGCCGGCGAGACCGAGACCGGCGGCGACGAGGACTGGATGACACGGCTGCTGCAGATGCGCACCTTCCAGCTCGTGCCGCCGTCGAACCTGCAGGCGATGTTCATGCGCATGCAGGAGGTGCAGGTCGAGCCCGGGCAGGTGATCGTGCGCCAGAACGATGCCGGCGACTATTTCTACGTCGTGATGTCCGGCCGCTTCATCGTCACGCGCGAACAGCCGAACCAGAAGCCCGTGCGCCTGGCGGAGCTGGAGACCGGCGCGTGCTTCGGCGAGGAGGCGCTGATTTCCGAGACGCGCCGCAATGCCACGGTGACGGCACTGGTGCGCGGCAAGCTGATGCGGCTGAGCAAGGACGACTTCCGCACGCTGCTCAACGATCCGCTGTCGCGTCGGATCGGCGCCGACGAGGCGACGGCGATGGTCGAGGGCGGCAGGGCACGCTGGCTCGACGTGCGGCTGCCCAGCGAGTTCCAGCGCGGCAGCCTGCCGGGAACGCTGAACCTGCCGCTCTACATGCTGCGGATGAAGCTTGGGCAGCTCGACGCCCAGCAGACCTGGATCGCCTGCTGCGACACCGGGCGACGCAGTTCGGTGGCAGCCTTCATCCTGACGCAGAAGGGCTTCGACGCCTACGTGCTCGA
The DNA here is from genome assembly GCF_003201205.1 of Sinimarinibacterium flocculans. GTDB lineage: Bacteria > Pseudomonadota > Gammaproteobacteria > Nevskiales > Nevskiaceae > Solimonas > Solimonas flocculans. The sequence goes on along the minus strand of NZ_QICN01000001.1, from coordinate 737,340 downwards.
CGGCGGCATTCCGGCGTCGAACCGCGGCGACGGCGCCTAGGCTGCACTACATCGTGTGCGTCGGCCGGTCGGCGCCCAGCGCGCCGGCAAGCAGGGTCTCGATCTTCTTCTGCGTGGTGCCGCCGTCCTGCGGGCTGAACTGCACGCCGATGCCCTGCACGCGCTTGTTCTGGGCACCCTTGGGCGTGAGCCAGACGACCTTGCCGGCCACCGGGATGCGCTCGGGGTTCTCCATCAGCGTCAGCAGGATGAAGACCTCGTCGCCGATGCGGTAGTCCTTGTTGGTCGGAATGAACAGGCCACCATTCTTGATGAACGGCATGTAGGCCACGTAAAGGGCCGCCTTGTCCTTGATGTTCAGGGTCAGGATTCCGGGCTGAGCGGTGCCCGTGCGTGGTGGTGTGCTCATCGCGATGTGCGGAACGGCGGTAGGACGCGCATGGGCGCACTTTATCAGTGTGGGCGCCGTTTTTCGTCAGCCGCTACCCAGGGCACGCGGCCCGAGCCTGAGCCACTGCACGAACAGCGACTCCAGCAGCAGCTGTGCCTGCGCATTGCCGGCGGCCAGGCGGTTGGCCTCGACGACCTCGTCGATCATCTGCATCCACGCGGCCGGCTCGCCCGCCCCTGCGGCCAGCACGCAGCTGCGGAACTGCGTGTGCAGCCAGCCGCAGGCCCAGCGCAGATGGCCGGCCACGGCGTCGCGATCGACGCTCGCCGCCGCGCTGACCGGATCCTTGCGGCGCCGGCCGACGGCCACCCAGAGATCCGCCCAGGCACGCTGCTCGGCGAGCGCATCACCGTTGGCGTAGGCCAGTGCCTGCAGCGGCGCACCGTGAGCGGCTGCGAGCGCATCCGTCCCCGCACGACCAAGCTGGGCGTCGAGCCAGGCCTGCGCCTCCGCCAGCGGCGGCATCCCCATGCGCACCCGCTGGCAGCGGCTGCGCAAGGTCGCCGGCAACGCCTGGGCACGCTCGCAGACCAGCAGCAGATGTGTCGCGGGCGGCGGTTCTTCCACGGTCTTGAGCAGCGCGTTGACACTGTTGGTGTTGAGCGCGTCGGCCGGTTCGATCAGCGCCGCGCGCGCCATTCCGTAGTGCGCCGACAGGGACAGCCGCTCGATCAGCTTGCGCGCGCCCTCGATGGCGATGTCGCGTCGCACGCTGTCTGTCTTCGGTTCCCAGTGCACCAGCGCCTGTTCGTACCGGCCATCCTCGGTCAGTGCCAGCCCGAGCAGCCCGTCGCGCCCCAGCAGCACGGCGTCCGGGTGCGCCCCGACCGCCAGCTGCTGGCAGCTCCGGCACTGCCCGCAGGCGTAACCGCTGCGCTGCTCGCAAAGCAGGAAGGCAATCAATGCACGGGCGAACCAGCGCTTGCCGACGCCGGCGGGGCCGCTCAGCAGCAGCGCATGCGGCAGGCGCTGCTGCAGGACCTGCGAGCTCAGGTCGAGCCACAGCGTCTGCTGCCAGGGCAGCGGCCGCAGCAAGGCGGCGCTCACAGACGCGCTCCGAGCACCGCATCGATCGCCGCGGCGACCTGCTCGGCGGAAACCGAGGCATCGACGACGACGCAGCGCTGCGGGGCCTGCCTGGCGCGCGCCAGGAAAATCTCGCGCACCCGCGCCATGTAGGCGAGCGCCTCGTCCTCGAAGCGATTGCCGACGCCGCGCGCCCGCGCCCGTTCGAGCCCCAGATCGGGCGGCAGGTCGAGCACCAGCGTCAGGTCCGGCATCGTCCCCGGGATGGCCAGCGCTTCCAGCGCAGCCAGATGAACGCCGTCGACGCCGCGCGCGCCCTGGTAGGCGTGACTGCTGTCGATGTAGCGGTCGCAGACGACGTCCGCGCCGCGCGCCAGCGCCGGCTCGATCAACGCGTGCACATGGGCAGCGCGCGCCGCGAACATCAGCAACAGCTCGGTCGCCGGCGTCATGCCCTCGTCCCAGCGATGCAGCACCAGTTCGCGCACGGCCTCGGCCAGCGGGGTGCCGCCGGGCTCGCGCGTCAGCACGACCTCGCGGCCCCGCGCCTGCAGCCAGTCGCGGACGTGGCGGGCCTGCGTCGACTTGCCACTGCCCTCGCCGCCCTCCAGCGTGATCAAGCGTCCGCGCATGATCCGGTTCCTTCAGCGCCTGAGCTGGTATTTGCGCACGGCCGCATTGTGCTCCTCAAGCGTTTCGGAGAACTGATGGGTGCCGTCTCCCCGGGAAACGAAGTACAGGCTCTTGCCCGGCGCCGGATGCAGGGCCGCACGGATCGACGCGCGTCCCGGCAGGCAGATCGGCGAGGGCGGCAGTCCCCAGCGCAGGTAGGTGTTGTAGTCGCCGTCGGTGCGCAGATGATCGCGGCGCAGATTGCCGTCGAAGGCCTCGCCGAGGCCATAGATCACGGTCGGGTCCGTCTGCAGGCGCATGCCGAGCTGCAGACGGCGCACGAACACGCCGGCCACTTCGTTGCGCTCGTGCTCCACGCCGGTTTCCTTCTCGACGATCGACGCCATCGTCAGGGCCTCTTCCGGCGTCGCGTACGGCAGGCCTTCTTCGCGCTGCGCCCATTCCTGCGCCAGTGTCCGCTCCATCATGTCGGCGGCGCGACGCAGGAAGGCGACGTCGGTCGTGTCCCGCGAGAAGCGATAGGTATCCGGAAACAGCCGCCCCTCGGGATGCACGCCTTCGCGGCCGATGGCCGCCATCACCGCCTCGCCATCGCCGGTTTCCAGCGTCTTTCGCAACTGCGGATGAGCGTGCACGGCCGCGAGGGCCTGGCGGAAGGTCCAGCCTTCGACCAGGCGGAGTTCGTACAGGATCGTGCGACCGTCGGCGATGAGCTGCAGCAGCCCGGCAGCCGACGTGCCCGCCGACACCGCGTATTCGCCGGCCTTGAGTTGCGTCGCCAGGCCGGTCAGGCGCGCGTAGACCTGCAGGTACCAGGCGCTGCGCGGCTGCGCCTCAAGCCAGCCGCTGTCGGCCACCTGCCGCACCAGTGCCGATGCCGAGGTGCCCGGCTCGACCATCAGCGTCGCGTCGTCACCGCTGCGCAGCGGAAGGTGCAGGACGCGGGCCGCGTCGATGACCAGGGCCGTCGTCGCGATGGCGAGCACCGCCAGCAGGCGAAACACCGTACGCATCGCGACCTCAGCCGACGTGATCGAGCACGAGCGGATGGCCGCTTTCGCGCATCAGCGCCCGCGTCACCGGGCCGGGGGCGCGCCAAGTCCGCGCCGCGAACTGGCGCAGCGGCCAGATGCCGATGACGGCGTTGCAGACGAAGGCTTCATCGGCGGCGAGCAGGTCGGCGGGATGCAGCACGGCTTCCCGTGCAGGCAGATTCATGCGGGCGGCGCAATCGAGGATTCGGTGGCGCATGATACCGGCGACGCCGCAACGATCCAGCATCGGCGTGATCAGACCGCCGTCGCGCACCGCGAACAGATTGCTGCGCGAGCCGCAGACCACGGCGCCGTCGCCGCGGCACATCAGCACTTCGTCGACGTCCGCCGCCCAGTCCCGCGACGCCAGCACCTGGTCGAGGCGGTTGAGATGCTTGATGCCGGCGAGCAGCGGTTGCTCCGACAGCCCGACCGTGCTGAGCGCCGCGACGACGCCTTCACGGTAGTCGGCAGCGCGGGGGGCCGGCGCCGGATAGGCCAGCACCCAGCGCTCGCCGGCGCGCTCGCGCGCCTGGTAGCCGCGTCCCCCCGCCCGTCGCGCCACGATGATCTTGGCGACAGCCTGCGACCGTCCGCGCATCAGCAGTGCGAGATCGTCCGCGAGCACCTGCCCGTCCGGAGGATCGAGCGAGAGCGCTGCGCAGTCGCGGACCAGCTTGTCGTGGTGCAAGGCCCAGTCGATGGCCGCGCCATCGCGCCACAACAGCGTGCGGAACACACCGTCGCCGTAGTGCAGCGCGCGCGATTGTGCCGTTCCAGCGTCGCAGAGGCGGCCCTCGTGCAGGGCCTCCACGCTCATGCCGCGGGCTCCAGCGCCATCAGCAGACCGCGTGCCTTCGCGCGCGTTTCCTCGAGTTCCGCCGACGCCTGCGAGTCGGCGACGATGCCGGCGCCGGCGCGCAGGCGCAGCGCGCCGCGGCGCCAGACCAGCGAACGGATCAGGATGTTGCAGTCGAGCTGCCCGTCGCGCGACAGATAGCCCATGCTGCCGGTATACGGCCCGCGGCCTTCGTTCTCGAGCTCGGCGATGATCTGCATGGCACGCACCTTGGGGCAGCCGGTGATCGTGCCGCCGGGGAACACCGCACGCAGCGCCGCCCCCGGGCCCACGCCGGCCCGCAGGCGTCCGCGGACGTTGGAGACGATGTGATGCACGTGCGCGTAGCTTTCCAGCGCCATCAGCTCGCTGACCTGCACCGTGCCCGGCATGCACACCCGCCCGAGGTCGTTGCGTTCCAGGTCGATGAGCATGACGTGCTCGGCGCGCTCCTTGACGTTGGCGAGCAGGCTGTCCCGCAACTCGCGATCCTCCTGCCCGGTACGGCCGCGCCTGCGGGTGCCGGCAATCGGCCGCGTCTGGGCGATGCCGTCGGCGATCTGCAGCAGGCGTTCCGGGGACGAGCTGACGACGGCTTCATCATTCCACAGCGCCAGCCCGGCGAACGGCGCCGGATTGGTCGCGCGCAGGCGCCGGTACAGGCTGGCGGCATCCACGGCATCGGCGATGCTGGCATCCCAGGGCCGCGACAGGTTGATCTGGAAGGCATCGCCGGCGCGCAGCCAGTCGAGGATGCGATCGACGCCATCAATGAAGCGCTGCGGCGCCTGCTCGTCCCAGACCGCGGCATGGTCCGGATCCGGCGGGGGATCGGACCCGGCTTCGACGGCGGCGGCGACATCGGCACGCAGACGTTCGAGGCCGGCCTCGTCCTCGCTGATCAGGTGCAGGCCTCCGCCGCTTCGGTCGCGCAGCACCGCCGCCGGGCAGCGTACGGCCAGCGCGTCGGGCAGCGCGTGCGGAGACGGCGGCAGCGCCAGCGTCGGCTCGACCCAGCGCGCCGCCTCGTAGCCCAGCAGGACGAACCAGCCGCCGACGAAAGGCAACGGCGACGCCGCTGCAGCCGGCGGGACGGTCGCCACCCAGCGGTCCAGCGCCTCGAAGAAGTTGTCCGACGGCGCTTGCGCGCCCGGGCCGGAGACGCCGTCGGCGGTACCGGTGAGCGCCTCGGAGCCGGCGGCGAACAGCAGGTCCCAGCGGCCGGACAGCGGATGGCCGGCGACGCTTTCGAGCAGGAAGGGATAGCGGCGCGGGGCGAGCCGGTGCAGCGTCAGCAGGTCGAGATCGGTCGCAACGACCGCATGCCGCAGCACCGTCGCCGACCGTGCCGCGTCAGGCCAGACGCTTGAGTGCGAGCGTGCCGTTGGTGCCGCCGAAGCCGAAGGAATTGGACAGCGCCACGTCGAGCTTCGCCTCGCGCGCCGTGTGCGGCACGTAGTCGAGATCGCAGCCTTCGCCCGGGTTGTCGAGATTGATCGTCGGCGGCAGCACCTGGTCGCGCAGGGCGAGCAGCGTAAACACGGCCTCGATGCCACCCGCCGCGCCGAGCAGGTGCCCGGTCATCGACTTCGTCGAGCTCACGGCCACCTTCGCGGCGTGGGCTCCGAGCGCTCCCTTGACCGCCAGCGTCTCGGCGATATCGCCGGCCGGCGTCGAGGTGCCGTGGGCGTTGATGTAATCGATGTCGTCCGGATTCAGGCCGGCGTCGCGCATGGCGTTGACCATGCACTGGCGGGCCCCGCGTCCGTCTTCCGGAGGCAGCGTGATGTGATAGGCGTCGCTGGACATGCCGAAGCCGACCACTTCTCCGTAGATCCGGGCGCCGCGCTTGCGCGCGGCCTCGAGTTCCTCGAGGACGACGACGCCGGCGCCGTCACCGAGCACGAAGCCGTCGCGGTCACGGTCCCAGGGCCGGCTCGCCCGCTGCGGTTCGTCGTTGCGGGTCGACAGCGCGCGGGCCTGGCAGAAGCCGGCCATGCCGGCCGGTGCCGAGCCGGCTTCCGCACCACCGGCGATGTAGACATCGGCGTCGCCCGACTGGATCAGGCGGGCGCCGAGCCCGATGCTGTGCGTGGCCGTCGTGCAGGCCGACACGACGGCGAAATTCGGTCCGGTGATCCCGAGGTCGATCGAGATGTAGCCGGAAATCATGTTGATGATCGAGGCCGGCACGAAGAACGGCGACACCTTGCGGGGGCCGCCTGCGTGCAGCTTGCCGCACTCCTCCTCGATGTTGCCGATACCCCCGATGCCCGAGCCGACGCAGACGCCGATGCGCTCGCGGTTGGCATCGTCGATCTCGAGCCCGGCGTCGCGGACCGCCTGCTTGGCGGCCGCGACGCCGTAATGGATGAAGGGATCGGTGCGCTTGATCTCCTTCGCCCCCATCCACTCCTCAGCCTTGAAATCGCGGATCAGCCCGGCGAAGCGGGTGCTGAACGCCGACGCATCGTAGGTGGTGATCGGTCCGATGCCGGACTGGCCGGCCAGGATGTTCTTCCACGCGGTATCGACATCGTTGCCCACGGGCGACACGATGCCGAGGCCGGTGACGACGACGCGTCTACGGCTCATGGGGCGAATCCTGATCTTGGAGGGTTGGGGGGCGGCGCGAGAACCCGGCTGTTCAGCCGGCCTGCGAGGTGTGCGCCTTGATGTAGTTGAGTACGTCCTGGAAGGTCACGATCTTCTCGGCTTCCTCGTCGGGGATGTCGATCTCGAACTCCTCTTCGAGCGCCATCACCAGTTCCACGGTGTCCAGCGAATCGGCGCCCAGATCTTCGACGAAGGAGGCCTCCGGCGTGATCTGATCCTCGCTGACCGACAACTGCTCAGCGATGATCTTCTTGACCTTCTCTTCAAGCGTACTCATGCGTCACTCCGCTGTGTTTATGGTGTGTAGAGCCGGCGTATTGTAGTGGAACCCGCCGGGTGAAACAGTAGATGGGCAAATGGCTTTCCGGCCAGATGTTTAGCGCTGATTTCGGCGTGCCTCACGCCATGTGCAGGCCACCGTTGACGTGCAGGGTCTCGCCGGTGATGTAACCGGCTTCAGGGGACGCCAGAAAGGCCACCGCCGCGGCGATGTCGTCCGGCGAACCGAGCCGCTGTGCCGGCACCCGCTCGAGCAGTCCGCGGCGCACGTCCTCGCCGAGCGCACGCGTCATGTCGGTCTCGATGAAGCCCGGCGCGACGACGTTCACGGTGATGCCGCGAGAACCGATCTCCTGCGCCAGCGCCTTCGAGAAGCCGACCAGTCCGGCCTTGGCCGCGCAGTAGTTCGCCTGTCCGGGATTGCCCATCTGTCCGACCACGGATCCGATGCTGACGATGCGACCGTAGCGCGCCTTCATCATGCCGCGCACCACGGCGCGCGACAGCCTGAAGACCGCGGTCAGGTCCGTTTCGAGCACGTCCGTCCAGTCCTCGTCCTTCATGCGCAGAAGCAGCGTATCGCGAGTCACGCCGGCGTTGTTGACGAGGATGGAGACCGCACCGACCTCCGCGAGCAACTGTTCGAGCGACTGCGCGTCGCGCACGTCGAGCACACGCCCCTGCCCGCCGCTCGCCTGCAGCGCCTCGCCGATGGCCTCGGCGCCCTTGTCGCTGGTGGCGGTACCGATGACCCGGGCACCGGCGGCGGCGAGCCGCAATGCGATCGCACGACCGATCCCGCGGCTGGCGCCGGTGACCAGTGCGGTCTGCCCGGACAACATGGATGTGCCTTCGCTCATCGACCTGCAGCGCTCCTTGACTCGGTTGTGGTCCCCGGGCGGTTCCGGAGCATGTGGGTTATCTGGATTTCCGACGCCTGCAGGATAGCAGAGCGCCGTGTCAGCCCGTCGTCACCGCGGCGCAGGCCTTGTCGAAGGCATCCGGCTCGTCGGTCGGCAGGGCGGGAACGCCCTTGGCAATGCGCTTGCCCAGTCCGCACAGGACCTTGCCCGGCCCGCACTCGACGAAGCCGGCGACACCGCCGGCGATCAGCGTCTCGATCGTCTGCGTCCAGCGCACGGGGCGGTGCAGCTGGTCGCGCAAGGCCGCGCGTATCGACGCGGGCTCGCGGCCGCTGCGCGCATCGAGGTTGTGGAACACCGGCACCGACGGCGTTCGCAGCGTGACCTCCCCCAGCGCGAGGTACAGCGCATCGGCCGCATCGCGCATCAGCGAACAGTGCGAAGGCACCGACATCGGCACCTTGACCGCCATGCGCGCACCCTGCGCCTTGGCGTTGGCGAGCACCCACTCCACCGCGGGCAGGTGACCGGCGACGACGACCTGGCCGGGGGAGTTGAAGTTCGCCGGTTCGAGCACGCCCTCGCCGGGATAGGCGGCACACAGCGCGTCGACCTGGGCATCGTCGAGGCCGATCACCGCGGCCATGCCGCCCTCGCCTTCGGGCACCGCGGACTGCATCAGCTGGCCGCGGCGCTCGACCAGGCGCAGGGCATCGGCGAAATCCAGCGCGCCGCCCGCCACCAGTGCGGCGTACTCGCCGAGGCTGTGTCCGGCCAGGGCCGACGGCGCCGGCAGCGACTGCGCCTGCCACAGGCGCCACAGCGCGATGTCGGCCGCGAGCAGCGCTGGCTGCGTGCGCTGCGTGCGCCCCAGCTCCTGCTCCGGTCCTTCACGCACCAGTACGGCCAGGTCCCATCCGAGCGCGTCCGAGGCTTCCTCGAACGTCTGCCGGACCACCGGTGCGGTATAGCCCCCCAGCATCCCGACCGATTGCGACCCCTGGCCGGGAAACAGCATCGCGTAGTTCATTCGTCGTCGTTTGGTATGGATGACGGCGCCGCCTCGTGACGGCGGCCTTCACGGCCGCCGAAGCTGCCGAAGACCGCGCCGTAGACGGCAGCGCTGAGCGTACCGAAGAGATGCGATTCGACGACGACCCGGCCGCCGATCGCGGCTTCGTCCGACAGCGGCGCGCCTGCGTACAGCTCCCAGCCGATCTTACCAAGAAGGTAGAGCAGGCAGCCGAGCGCGATCAGATCACCGCGCCGCACCTGCGGGGCCAGCCCCAGCAGGAACAGCCCGTGGATGACGCCGGACATGCCGACGTAGTGGACGAGCCCCGGAACGAACCACCACAGGCACAGGCTCATGCCGATCCCGATCAAGGCCACGCGGCGCAGCCAGATCCACAGCGACAACGGCTGCGGACACAGCAACACCAGCACCAGCACGCCCAGGGCGTTGAGCATCCAGTGGTACCAGCCCAGGTGGGCGAAGTTGCCGGTCAGCAGCCGCCACCACTGACCGTCGGCGATGGCGGCGCGGTCGAACGCCAACCACGTCCGTGCCCAGTCGCCGAGGAACTCCGCGACCAGCATCGCAGTCACAAGCGCACACGGACCGACCCACAGCGCGGCGGAGCGGTAGGACGACTCTGTTATGATCCGCGCCGCCCGCGCAGGCCCCCGTTCAGACCCTTCACCGGGCCCACCGATTTCGCTCATCCTGATTCGACAATGACGGACTTCCGGACGCTACGCGCACAACGCGGTTTCACGCTGATCGAGATCATGGTGGTCGTCGTGATTCTCGGCATTCTCGCGGCCGTCGTCGTGCCGCGCATTATGGACAGGCCGGACGACGCCCGCATCACGAAGGCCAAGCAGGACATCCGCGTGCTCGAGGCCCAGCTCAATCTCTACAAGCTGGACAACTACGTCTATCCGAGCACGCAGCAGGGCCTGGAGTCGCTGGTCAGCAAGCCCGGCGGCGAACCCGAGCCGCGCAACTACCGCAGCGGCGGCTACATCAAGACGCTGCCGAAGGACCCCTGGGGCAACGCCTACCAGTATCTCAATCCGGGCACGCGCAGCGAATTCGACCTGTTCTCGCTGGGGGCCGACAACCAGCCCGGCGGTGAAGGCGCCGCCGCGGACATCGGCAACTGGAACCTGAACTAGGGCCGGTTATCGCGATCCGGATCACGGCCATGGCAGCGAACCGGAGCTGCACCGCCGTCGCTGCGCCGGTTCGCGTTCCGCGCCTGATGCGCGGCTTCACGCTGGTCGAGGTGATGGTCGTGGTGCTGATCATCGGCATCATGCTGACCTTCGCGACGCTGTCCGTCGGTGATCGTGCCGCCGGCGACACGCTGGACCTCGAGGCCCGCCGGCTCGAAGAGCTGTTCCGGCTGGCGCTCGAGGAAGCCGAACTCAAGGGCTTCGAGATCGGCTTTCGCTACACCGAATCGCAATACCAGTTCCTCGCCGTCGGCGGCGAAGGACGCTGGGCGCCTATCGCCGAGGGACCGCTGCGGCCGCGACCGATTCCGCTGCCGCTGGAAATCCGCCTGCGCGTCGACGGCCGGCCGGTCCCGCCGGCGCAGGACCAGACGCCGCGGGCCGCCTCGCGTGAAGACGACGAGGCGCCGGAACTCGAACCGCAGGTCCTGTTCCTGTCGAGCGGCGAACTCACGCCATTCTCGCTCGACCTCACGGCGGCCGGTGTCGATGCCGCCCACCGGCTGTCCGGCGACCTGCTCGGCCGGCTGACGCTCGAACGCCTCGATCAGGACCGTCTGCTGTGAGACGCGATCGCGGCTTCACGCTGATCGAGATGGTCGCCGCGGTTGCGGTGCTGGCGATGGCCATGGCCGCGATCCTGTCCGGCATGGCGCGCTACGCCGACAACGCCGCGCACCTGCGCGAGCGCACAATGGCGCTGTGGGTCGCGCACAACCGCCTCACCGAGATCGAACTGCAGCCGGTGTGGCCGGATGTCGGCCGCTCGGACGGCGAGATGGAGCTGGCCGGTCAGACCTGGGAGTGGCGTGTCGAGGTTCTGGAGACGACCGACGACAAGCTCCGTCGCGTGAACATCCGCGTGCTGTCGCCGCGACGTGACGGCAACGCGGCGACGCTCTCGGCGTTTCTCGCCGACACGGGCCGGAAATGAGACGGCCGGTCGACCCGCGCTGCGCCGACCGCCGGCGGCAGGCCGGTTTCACGCTGCTGGAGCTGGTGGTGGTGATCGCCATCTTCGCGGTGTTCTCGCTGATGGCGTACGGCGGGCTCGACTCGGTGCTCAAGACACGTGCCCAGGTCGAGCAGGCGCAGGCGCGCATCGCGCAGCTGCAGAAGGCCTATCTGCGCCTGCGCAACGACCTGCAGCAGATCCGCTACCGGCCGGCCCGCGACGGCTTCGGCGACGCGCAGCCGGCCGTTCGCGCCGGCGAGCGCGGCTATCTCGAGTTGACGCGTGCGGGCTGGCGCAACCCGCTGCGCCTGCCGCGCGCCGGACTCGAACGCGTGGCCTACCGCTTCGAGGAGGGCGAGCTGATCCGCATGTCCTGGCGTGTCCTCGACCTTGCGCAGGACAGCGCCCCGGTGGAAGTCGTCCTGCTGGACCGCGTCGTGAGCCTGCGCTGGCGCTACCTCGACCAGGCCCGCGAGTGGCGCGACAGCTGGCCGGCCGAGATCGTCGACCAGCCGGAACTGGCCGAGCCGCCGCGCGCGATCGAGTTGACACTGGAGACCGAAGACCTCGGCGAGGTGTTCTATCTGTTCCGCATCGGTTCCGATTTCCCGACCATCCCGACGCGCTCGGGTGGCAGGCCAAACAATCCCGACGACCCCGGCGCAGGTCCGGGGCCAGGGCCCGGCCCGGGCCCGGGACCAGGCCCCGGGCCGGACACGCCGGACGAGTGATGGCGAACCCGCGCCCATTCCGTCGCCAGCGCGGCATCGCGCTGATCACCGCAGTACTCGTGGTGGCGCTCGCGGCGATGGCGTCCACCGCGATCCTGGTCTCGGCCAATATCGCGATCCGCCGCACTGCCAACCTGCAGGAGTCGGAGCTTGCGTGGTGGTATGCCGCGGGCGTCGAGTCCTGGGTCAAGTCCGTGCTCGAACGCGATCTCGACGACAACCGCATCGATGCGCTGACCGACCTCTGGGCGCAGCCGGTCGACTACCTGCCGATCGACGAGGGATTCGCGCGCGGCCAGGTGACGGACCTGCAGGGGCGCTTCAACCTCAACAATCTCGGCACGCCGGACACGACTGAGTACGAGCAGCAACTGCGGGTCTTCACGCGTCTGCTGGGCGTGCTCGACGTCGCCGACGACTACCAGGCCCGCGCGATCGGCGCCGCGATCCGCGACTGGATCGATGCCGACAGCGAGCCGACCGGGGCCGACGGCGCCGAGGACAACGACTACCTGCGGCTCGACCCGCCCTATCGCGCCGGCAACCGCATGATCACGAGTGTGTCGGAACTGCTCGCGATCCGCGGCATCACGCGCGAGATCTACCAGGCGCTCGCCGGCGTCGTCACCGCCGTGCCGCAGACCGGCGTGCCGATCAACGTCAACACGGCGCCGCTGCCGGTGCTGCTCGCGCTCGCCGCCGAGCCGCGCCCGGCCATCGAGACCTTTGCCGCCGAGCGCATCGAAAAGCCGGCGGAGGATGTGCAGGCGCTGTTCAGCGCGAGCGGCGTCTTCACCGCGGAGGACGCACCCTCCGGCATGATGTCCGTGAGCAGCAGCTTTTTCATGTTGCGCTCCGAAGTCTTCATAGGCAGCGGGCGGGTCGCCCTGTATAGTTTCTACTTCCGCCCGCCGGGAGCACCTCCGGCTGTCTACGGGCGCAGCACCGACGTCGAATAGTGCGCGAGACCCTCTACATACGCATGCGCGCGGCTGACCCCGCGGCGCCAACGGCTTACTGCATCGCCCGCGCCGATGCGGTGTCCTCGTTCCCGATCGAGCAGGCACCGCTAGAAACGCTGCTGCCGCTGGCCGCCGGACGCCGGGTCGTCGTGCTGGTGCCGTCGGCCGATGTTCGGCTGTGCACCGTGGCGGTGCCGGCGCGGCAGGCCGCGAAGGTCCTGCAGGCGGTGCCCTACGCGCTCGAGGACCAGCTCGCCGACGACGTCGAGACCCTGCACTTCGCGATCGGCGCGCGCGACGCGCAAGGCCAGTGGCCGGTGGCGGTGATCGCCAGGCAGCGCCTCGAGGAATACCTCGGGTTCTTTGCCGAACGCGGCGTGCGGCCGGACGCCCTGTATCCCGACATCCTCGCGCTGCCGATACCGGCCGAGGACCAGTTCAGCCTGCTCGTCGATGGCGATGAGGTGCTGGCGAGGACCTCGGGCAACACCGGCTTCGTCTGCGCGCGCGAAGACCTCGATCTGTGCCTGCAACTCGCCGATGCCGATCGCCAACGCCGCCTGCGCATCCTGATCGCGCGGGACCAGGACTTCGACCCCAGCACGCTGCCGTGGGCCGGCGAGCCCCTGCACGGATTCGCGCATCCGCTCGAGGCCCTGCTGCAGCACCTCGGTGACAGTGCGGCGATCGACCTGCTGCAGGGAGACTACTCCGCACGTCAGGACTGGCTGCGGCTGTGGCGCCCCTGGCGGCTGGCGGCGAGCCTCGCTGTTGTCGCGCTGGTGCTGGGCGCCACCCTGCATGGTGTGGAGGCCTGGCGCCTCGGTACCGAACTGCAGGCACTGAGCGAACGCAACCAGCAGCGCTACCGCGAGATCTTTCCCGAGGAAACGCGCATCGTCGACCTCGAGGCGCAGCTCGGCCAGCAGCTCGCACGCCTCGAGGGCGAGCCCGCGAGCGCGGAGCTGCTCGGCCTGATGAACGTCGCCGCGGAAGCGATCGGGGCGGTGCCGGATCTGCGTCTCGAGGCGCTGCAGTACCGCGACTCGGCGCTGTACGCGAGCATGCGTGCCGAAGGGCTGCAGGCGCTCGAACAGCTCAAGGCCTGGTTCGCACAAGGACGCGCGGCGCGTCTCGAGGTGCAGTCCGCCAACGCCGGCAGCGAAGGCGTACAGATCCGCATCAAGCTCACGCCGACATGAACCAGCTCTACGAACAGCTCCAGTCTTCGTTGCAGCAGCTGGCTCCGCGCGAGCGTCTGATCGTGCTCGGCGGCGCAGCCCTGTTGCTGCTCGTGCTGGTCTACCTGCTGGCCTGGGAACCCGTCGTCGATGCGCACCGGCAGCGGGCCGATGCGCTCGAACGCGCCCGCGCGCTCGCCACGCGCATCGAACAGGCCGCCGTGCTGGTGCGGGCGAACGGCGCCGGCAGCCGGGTCGATCGCAGCACCTCGCTGCTGGCAGCCGTCGACCGCACGAGTCGTTCGCCGCTGCTCGGCAAGCCGCCGTCGCGCGTGCAGCCGGAAGGCGATCGCGAGGTCAAGGTCTGGATCGAGGACGTCTCCTTCGACAACCTGCTGCGCTGGCTGCAGGACCTGGAAACCCGTTACGGCATCGGCGCCGCCACCGCGGAGATCGAGCGGGGTGCCCGCCCCGGGCAGGTCAGCGTGCGCCTGAGCCTCGTGCGGGAATGAGCGCATGAAGCTTCGATACGTCCTGATCGCCGCACTGCTCAGCTTTCTCGTCGGGCTGGTCGCGCACGCACCGGCAGCCTCGCTGCTCGGATGGTTTGCCGGCGACCGCATTCCGGTGCAGGCACACGGTGTCTCCGGCAGCCTGCTGTCCGGTGCGGCCACGCAGATATCAAGGGGACGCCAGGTCGTTGCGCGCGACCTGCGCTGGCGCTTCGCGCCCGCCAGCCTGCTGCTGGGGCGCGCCAGCTACGCGATCGCCACCGACAGCCCCCCTCTGCTGCTCGACGGCGTCGCCGGAATCGGTCTCGGCGGCATGGTGCGGCTGAAGGACACCCGCGCCAGCGGCGATCTGCGCTCGCTGGCAGGCATCGCCGGCCTGCCCTTCATTCCGGTGAACGGGCAAGTCGGCCTGGACCTCGTGTCGCTCAAGCTGGTTGACCAGTGGCCACGCTCTGCGCAGGGACGCCTGCAGGTGATCGGTCTGTCGTGGGCACTGGGCCGCGAGCCCGTGGTGCTGGGCGACTTCGAGGCGCAGATCGAAGACGCCGAAGACGGGATCGTCGCCAACGTCGGCACCCTCAAGGGAGCGGTCGAGGTGCGCGGCAGCGCACGCATGTCGAACGAAGGCGGCTACGACGTGGACCTGCAGCTGCGTGCGGCGCCCGATGCGCCGCCGATGGTCGGCAACCTGCTGCGCTCCCTGGGCCAGCCCGATGCCAGCGGTTATCACCGCATCCGGCAGACCGGCCGCGCGCGGCCGGCCACCGATGGCGCCGTGCCGGCCGAAGATGTCCAGACACCGGCGGCCGACGACGATCAGCGCCCCAGCTACCTGCTTCCCGGATGAACTGGTCACCGCACGTCGTCGTCGCCTGCGTCGTCGAGCGCGACGGCCGTTTCCTGATCGTCGAGGAACGGATCGCCGGCGAGATGCGCCTGAACCAGCCGGCCGGCCACTGGGAACAGGGAGAAACGCTGATCGAAGGTGCGCGCCGCGAAACGCTCGAGGAAACGCGCTGGGAAGTCGAGCCCACGCATGTGCTCGGCCTCTACCATGTCGACCCGCCGGGCCTGGGCTACGGCTTCCTGCGCATTGCCTTCGCGGCCGATGCGCGATGCGAGCGTTCCGAACTCGCCCTCGACGACGGCATCGCCCGCGCCCTCTGGCTGACGCGTGACGAGATCGCGGCCAGTCACGAGCGCCATCGCAGCCCGATGGTGCTGCGCTGCGTCGACGACTACCTCGCCGGCGTGCGCTACCCCCTGAGCCTGATCGCTCACCTGTAGCGACCGTGGCTGCTGCGCCGACATCCGTGAGCCGGCATGCCCGGGCAGACGGCCGTCACGTGATCGTCGGCCTGTCCGGAGGCGTCGATTCCGCGGTCAGCGCCTGGCTGCTACGCGAGCAGGGCTATCGCGTCTCGGGCGTGTTCATGAGCAACTGGACCGAGGACGAGCAGGGTTACTGCACGGCGGCCGAGGACTTCCAGGATGCGCGTCGCGTCTGCGAGGAGCTCGACATCCCGCTGCATCGCGTCGACTTCTCCGCCGAATACCGGGACCGCGTGTTCCAGCGCTTCCTCGCCGACTACGCCGCCGGCAAGACGCCGAATCCCGACATGCTGTGCAACCGCGAGATCAAGTTCCAGCCGTTTCGCGAATACGCGCTGCGCCTGGGCGCCGACGACATCGCCACCGGACACTACGCGCGCATCCGTCACGGCGACGACGGCCCGGAACTGCGGCTCGCCGCCGACGGCAACAAGGACCAGACCTACTTTCTCGCCGCGGTGCGACGCGAGCATCTGCATCGCACGATGTTTCCGATCGGGGAGCTGACCAAGCCGCAGGTCCGCGAGCTGGCGACGCGCGCCGGTTTGCCGGTCCATCGCAAGAAGGATTCGACCGGCATCTGCTTCATCGGCGAGCGCGAGTTCCGCGACTTTCTCGGACGTTATCTGCAGCCGGATCCGGGCCCGATCGTCGACGACCGCGGTCGACAGGTCGGCACGCACCAGGGCCTGATGTACTACACGCTCGGCCAGCGTCGCGGACTCGGGATCGGCGGCCGGCGCGATGCGCGCGAGGCGCCGTGGTACGTCGTCGCGAAGGATGCCTCGCGCAACATCCTGACGGCCTCGCAGGATCCCTCGCATCCGCTGCTGATGTCTCGGCGGCTGCGCACTGCGGGCTTCAACTGGCTCGCGTCACCCCCGGCACCCGATGCGCCGCTGCTCGCCCGCATCCGTCATCGCCAGTCGCCCCAGCCGTGCCGCGCGCGATTCGACGCCGAGGGTGTCGTCGTCGACTTCGCATCGCCGCAACGTGCCGTCGTCGCCGGGCAGTACTGCGTGCTCTACGACGGTCCGCGCTGCCTCGGCGCGGGCGAAATTCTGGAAGCGGTCTGATAGGCTTCCCCGCGTACGTACGGGGATTTCAGTCAGGGGTGGGGGAAATGAAGAGTCATGCAGGCCTGCTTGCGGCCGTCTGCGCAGGAACGCTTGCGGCCTGCGCGAGCGCGCCGCCGGAAAACGTCAGGCTGCAGTCGCGACTGACGAGCTATGTCGGCCGCGACGGCGTCGGCGTTCGCGAAGTGCAGGTGCGATCCTGGGGCGACGTCACCGACGTGGGCGTTCCCGCGGCCGCGCTGATCTGGCGACTCGACGCGGATGAGCGCTACATCGACGGCCTCACGCTGGCCACGAACGGTTCGCTGATGGCCTTCCCGCTGTTGTCCGAGCGCCCGGACGATCCGGCGGAAGAGACCGACGGCAAGAAGAAGAAAAAGGACGACGACTCGCCGCGACGCCCCGGTGTATCCAGCCTCGTGGCACTGCGCTTCGCCACCGAGGGCATCACGCAGATCACGCCCGGACAGTCGCTCGACCTGTTCCCCGCCTTCGGGCCGGACAGCACACTGACGTTCTCCTCGAATCGGATCCGCCCGAACGGGGTCGACCTGTTCCGGATTTCCGCGGAGCGCCCAGGCGGCATCGCCGTGGTCCGTCAGACTTCGGACGCCCAGCTCTCGTCGCCGAGCGTTGCCGACGACGGCACGATGAGCTACAGCTACCTGCCCCGTTACGCCGGCGCCGGCAACAGCCAGATCTGGGCACTGGGCGGAAGCCTGGTCTATCCGGTGCTGCTGCGCGAAGGCAGCGATCCGGCGATCTCCCCTTCCGGCGAAGAGATCGCCTTCGTCGGCACCAACGGACAGATCTGGGCGATGCCCACCAGCGGCGTCAATCCGGTCCAGCTCACCTTCGGCAAGATTCCGCTCGATGCCAACGGACGGCGCCTGCCGAAGCGGCATCCGCACTGGAGCCCGGACGGCAAGTACGTGGTCTTCGCTGCGGCCGACGGCCGCGACGCCGACGGTGTCCACAACTACGATGTCTGGATCGTGTCGCGCCTCGGCGGCGACGGCATGCAGCTCACGACCAACGGCTCCCACGACGTCTTCCCGCGGGTGTCGCCGTCGGGCGCCTGGATCTACTTCGTCTCCAACCGCGGTTTCGGCGACGGCATCTGGCGCATTCCGCACCCGCACGCGGCAGCGCCGGCCGAGCCGGTCGTCGAGCCGGCGGTCCTCGAACCGGTGCCGGAGATCTCCCTGCAGCCCCCCGCTGCAACATCCGAGCCGGCATCCGAGACCGATGTCTTCAGCGAGCCCGTCTTCACCGAAGACGCGCCCGACTTGCCGCCGGGCGACGAGCCCCCCGCAATGACCGAAGACCTGTCCGAGCCGGCCGACGACAGCGCACCCGGGCTGGACGGCGAGCCGTCGTCTGCCGATGCGATGTCCGACGAAACGGCGGCCGAGCCGGCCGTCGACGAAGCGCCTCCGGCGGTGGACGACGCGACCGCAGGGGCGACGCCGGCGGATACCTGAGTGTGGTTCGACATCCGCCGCCGCTGCCGTGGCGCGGACGATCCGGGTGCCTGAACCCGTTGCCTCACGCCGCACCGGCAGGACCGGGCCGGACCTTGTTTCCGCTATAATTTCGCCCCCCATTCGCACCCGCCGGGTGCGAGCGCTGACCTCAAGCCATCCCCTCAAGACTTCCGGGAGTCCCTAGCCATGACGGACAGCTTCAAAGCCAAGTCCACGCTCACTGTCGGTTCCAAGAACTACAGCTACTACAACCTCAAGGCCCTGGAACCGGCCTTCAAGCTCGAGCGCCTGCCCTATTCGATCAAGGTCCTGCTCGAGAACCTGCTGCGGCACGAGGACGGCGAGAACACGACGAAGGCCGACATCGAAGCCCTCGCCGGCGCGGACTTCCGCAAGCTGCCGGCCAAGGACATCAACTTCACGCCGGCGCGCGTGATCCTGCAGGACTTCACCGGCGTGCCCTGCGTGGTGGACCTTGCAGCGATGCGCGACGCGATCAAAAAGCTCGGCGGCGACGCCGCCCGCGTCAACCCGCTGTGTCCCGTTGAGCTGGTCATCGATCACTCGGTGATGATCGACCACTACGGCTCCAAGGATGCGCTCGACCTCAACGCCAAGATCGAGTTCAAGCGCAACGAGGAACGCTACACCTTCCTGCGCTGGGGCCAGGAGGCACTGAAGAACTTCAAGGCGGTGCCGCCGGATACCGGCATCGTCCATCAGGTCAACATCGAATACCTCGCCCGCGTCGTCTTCGAGAACGACGACGGCGTGCTGTATCCCGACAGCTGCTTCGGCACCGACTCGCACACGACGATGGTCAACGGCATCGGCGTGCTCGGCTGGGGCGTCGGCGGCATTGAGGCCGAGGCGGCCATGCTCGGCCAGCCCTCTTCGATGCTGATTCCCGATGTGATCGGCGTGCGCGTCACCGGCAAGCTCGCCGAAGGCGCGACCGCGACCGACCTCGTGCTCACGGTCACCGAGATGCTGCGCAAGCGCGGCGTCGTCGAGAAGTTCGTCGAGTTCTTCGGCCCGGGCGTCGGCAACCTGTCGGCCTCCGACCGCAATACCATCGCCAACATGGCGCCCGAGTACGGCGCGACCTGCGGCATCTTCCCGATCGACAACGAGACGCTCAACTACCTGCGCCTGACCGGGCGCAACGAGCAGCAGGTCGCCGTCGTCGAGGCCTACGCCAAGGCGCAGGGCATGTGGTGGACGCCGGAAGCGCCCGAAGCCGAGTACACCGACGTGCTGGAGCTGGACCTGGGCAGCATCAAGCCCTCGCTCGCCGGCCCCAAGCGCCCGCAGGACCGCGTGCTGCTCACCGACGTCAAGGCCAACTTCCGCAAGGCCTTCGAGAACGAGCAGAAGCTGCGTCCGTCCGCCGGCCCGGCGACGGTCACCGACAACGGCAAGACCTTCGAGCTCAAAGACGGCGCGGTGGTCATCGCCGCGATCACGTCCTGCACCAACACCTCCAACCCGAGCGTGCTGATCGGCGCCGGCCTGCTGGCGCGCAAGGCGCGTGCACTGGGCCTGAAGACGCAGCCGTGGGTGAAGACCTCGCTGGCCCCCGGCTCGCTGGCGGTGACCGAGTACCTGAAGAAGGCCGGCCTGATCGAGGACCTGGAGTACCTCGGCTTCCACGTGGCCGCCTACGGCTGCACGACCTGCATCGGCAACTCCGGTCCGCTCAACGAGCCGATCGGCAAGGCGATCCAGGACAACAAGCTCAGCGTCTCCGCGGTACTGTCGGGCAACCGCAACTTCGAAGGCCGCGTCCACCAGGACGTGCGCATGAACTACCTCGCCTCGCCGCCGCTGGTCGTCGCCTACGCGCTCGCCGGCAGCACCGATCTCGATCTCGCCAGCGAGCCGATCGGCAAGTCGAAGGACGGCAAGGACGTCTTCCTCAAGGACATCTGGCCGTCCAACGCCGAGATCCAGGCCGAGGTTGCGCGCAGCGTGACCACCGAGCTGTTCCAGAAGAGCTACGCCGACGTCCTCAAGGGCGACGCGCGCTGGCAGGGCATCAAGGTCACCAAGTCGGAGACCTACAGCTGGGATGCGAAGAGCACCTACATCCAGAACCCGCCGTACTTCGAAGGCATGACGATGACCCCGCCGGGCATCCCGTCGATTTCCGGCGCGCGCTGCCTGGCCCTGCTCGGCGATTCGATCACCACCGACCACATCTCTCCGGCCGGTGACATCAAGAAGGACGGCCCTGCCGGCGCCTACCTCGAAGCCCACGGCGTCCAGAAGGCCGACTTCAACAGCTTCGGCTCACGCCGCGGCAACCACGAGATCATGATGCGCGGCACCTTTGCCAACACGCGCATCAAGAACGTCATGACCCCGGGTGTCGAGGGCGGCGTGTCCAAGCACATCAACGGCGGCATCGGGCCGGTCGAGCCGATCTACGACGTGGCGATGAAGTACAAGGCCGAGGGCGTGCCCCTGGTCGTGCTCGCCGGCAAGGAATACGGCACCGGCTCGTCGCGCGACTGGGCGGCCAAGGGCACGATCCTGCTGGGCGTCAAGGCCGTGATCAGCGAGTCCTTCGAGCGCATCCACCGTTCGAACCTCGTCGGCATGGGCGTGCTGCCGCTGAACTTCGTCGACGGCCAGAGCGCCCAGACCCTCGGCCTGGACGGCACCGAGGTCTTCGACATCACCGGGCTCGCGCGCGGTGCGTCGGAAGTCCAGGTTGCGGCGCGCAAGGCCGACGGCTCGACGGTGTCGTTCAAGGCGCGGGTGCGCATCAACACGCCGAAGGAATGGGACTACTACGAGCACGGCGGCGTGCTGCAATACATGCTGCGCCAGATGGCGGCCTGATCAGGCGCCGGAGCGGTGATTGACGGAAGGCCCGCGCAAGCGGGCCTTCTGCTTTCTGGAAACCGCGCGAGGCGCGCGGTTCAGCTCACGCCAAGCACGTCGCGGCAGACGCACCAGTAGCTCGCCGTCAACAGCGGCACGACCACCAGCAGCCCCAGGCCGAAGGGGATCGATCCGACGAAGGTCAGAACCAGTCCGATCAGCCCCCAGACCAGCAGCGGCAGCCAGTTGCGGATCGTGGCGGCGAAGCTCAGTTTCACCGCATCGACCGGCCCCGTTCCCGCAAAGCCGACCAGCGGCGTGGCGAAGAACAGCGCTGCGATCAGCACCAGCATGACCAGCAGCACGACGAGCATCACCAGCAGCGTCAGCAGGCCGCCGCCGCCGTCCGCCGCACCGGCGAAGGCTCCGGCCAGACCGAAGCCGGCAACCAGCGCCAGCCCGACGCCGACGACCAGACTCAGCACACCGAGCACCACGAGGCTGCCCAGGCGCGGACTGCTGAAGCCGGCGAACAGGTGCTCGATCTTCAGCGCCTGTCCGGCATCGAGATCGCGCGCACCGGCCAGAAAGCCGTAGGTGAACACCGGAGCGAACAGGGAGAAGGCCAGCGACCCGACCACCGGAATCAGCCCCGCGACGATGGCGATGACGAAATAGATCACCAGGATGGCGATCCACAGGCCAGGGGCGCGCTTGAACAGGGCCCAGCCCTCACCGATCCAGGCCGAGGCCCGGTCGACCCCCACACTGCGAATTCCCGTCTCGTCCATGCGTCACTCCCCGCGTTGGATGTGACCCGAGTATGCCGCCCGCGGCGCCGCGGTCGCCACTGCGCCCCGGCCTGCGGTTATTCTTTGCGCCGCGCGGCACGGTCCGTGCGAGTCCGGGGCACGGCCCCATGACGCGACTACGGAGACGGCGTTGATCAGAGTGGTGTTCAATCAGAAAGGCGGTGTCGGCAAGACGACCATCGTCTGCAATCTTGCGGCGATCGCCGCGTCGAAAGGCTTGCGCACGCTGGTCATCGATCTCGACACGCAGGGCAACGCCACGCAATACCTGTGCGGCGCGGCAGAGCAGCCGCCCGACCGCACGATCGGGGATTTCTTCGAGTCGACGCTGAGCTTCTCGCTGAGCCCGCCGCCGTTCGTCACCTACGCGAGCAACACGCCGTTCGAGAGCCTCGACGTCGTCGCCGCCGATCCGCGCCTCGACGAGCTGGCGGTCAAGCTCGAATCCAAGCAGAAGATCTACAAGTTCCGCGATGCGCTGCGCAAACTGCGGGGCTACGACGCGGTCTTCGTCGACACGCCGCCGGCGTTGAACTTCTATTCGCGCTCCGCGCTGATCGCCGCCGAGCGCGTGCTGATCCCGTTCGACTGCGACGAGTTCGCGCGCCAGGCCCTGTACACGCTGATCGACAACATCCACGAGATCCGCGCCGATCACAACGAGGACCTGCAGATCGAGGGCATCGTCGTCAACCAGTTCCAGTCGCGCTCGAAGCTGCCAACGCGACTGGTCGAGGAACTCAAGGCCGAGGGCCAGCCGCTGCTGCCGCAAACCCTCGGCACCTCGGTGCGCGTGAAGGAGTCGCACGAAAGCCACCGGCCGCTCGTGTTCCTCGACCGTGGACATCGCGTCACGCAGGAGTACCTCGCCCTCTATGAAGCGCTCGAAGGCCGGCGCCGGCGCTAGACGGCGCACACGCGCCGACCGTTACGACGTCGTCGTCATCGGTACCGGCCCCGGCGGCGAAGGCGCGGCGATGATGGCCGCCAAGCGCGGCCGGCGCGTCGCCGTCGTCGAGCGCTTCACCGAAGTCGGCGGCGGCTGCACTCACTGGGGCACGATTCCGAGCAAGGCCCTGCGTCACGCGGTGCAGCAGCTCAGCGACATCCGCGCCAACCCGCTGCTGCGCGACTACCGCAGCGAACTGCGCCTGAGCTATCCGCAACTCCTGCACAGCAAGGACAAGGCGGTCGAGGCCCAGGTCGCGAACCGTCGCCGCCACTACGAACGCAATCGCGTGCCGGTGCTCGAAGGGCATGCCCGCTTCGTCGATGCCCATACCCTGTCGATCGAGCGCCACGACGGCACCGTGCAGCAGGTCGTGTCCGAGCACTTCGTCATCGCCACCGGCTCCCGCCCCTACCATCCGGCCGAGCTGGACTTCTCGCATCCGAACATCCGCGACAGCGACAGCATCCTAGACTACCCCGATCATCCGTTCTCGGTGACGATCTACGGCGCCGGGGTGATCGGCTGCGAGTACGCCTCCATCTTCGTCAACCTCGGCGTCAAGGTCACGCTGGTCAATACCCAGGAGCGGCTGCTGTCGTTCCTCGACGAAGAAATCACGGAAGCCCTGTCCTACCACCTGCGCGAACAGGGCTGCATCATCCGGCACAACGAGCAGTTCGACGGCATCGAGACGCCGGCCAAGGGCGTCGTGCTGAGACTGAAATCGGGCCGCAGGATCCGGTCGGACGTGCTGCTCTGGGCCAACGGGCGGACCGGCAACACCGACCAGATGAACCTTGCCGCGCTCGGCATCGAGCCCAACGGCCGCGGGCAGCTCGAAGTGAACGCCCACTTCCAGACCGCCGTGCCGCACATCTATGCCGTCGGCGACGTCATCGGTCCGCCAGCGCTGGCCAGCGCCGCTTACGTGCAGGGCCGCTTCGCCGCACAGCACCTGCTCGACCCCGCACTGCCGCCGCAACGGCTGGAGACGATTCCGAGCGGGATCTACACCATTCCGGAGATCTCCTCCGTGGGCGCCTCCGAGCGCGAACTGCGCGAGGCGCGGGTGCCCTACGAGGCGGGGCGCGCCTCGTTCAAGCACATCGCCCGCGCGCAGATGGCACAGCAGACGACCGGCATGCTCAAGATCCTGTTCCACGCCGAAACGCTGCAGGTGCTCGGCGTGCACTGCTTCGGCGACCGCGCCTCGGAGATCGTGCACATCGGCCAGACGGTCATGGCCGATCCGGCGCGCAACAGCATGCGCTACTTCGTCGACACGACCTTCAACTATCCGACGATGGCGGAGGCCTACCGCGTCGCCGCGCACAACGGCCTGAACCGGCTCAGCTGAGCCCGTCGGCGCAGGCGGCGCCAGCCAGCACGCTGCGGTTGCGCCCGCTGTCCTTGGCGCGATACAGGGCCTGATCGGCGGCACGCAGTACCTCCGCCAGGTTCGACCCGTGATCCGGATAGGCGGCGACGCCTGCCGACACGGTGATCGCGGGCAAGCGGATCGTGCCATGCTGCAGGCCGCTGCCCGCGAGCGCCTCGCGGACGCGCTCGGCACGCCGTAGCGCCCCTTCGACGGTGGTTCCCGGCAGCACTACGACGAACTCCTCGCCGCCGGAACGGCAGGCGATGTCGTCGGCGCGCGACGTGTCGCGCAGGATCTGTGCGAATTCCTGCAGGGCCGTGTCGCCGGCGTCGTGTCCGTAGGTGTCGTTCAGCTCCTTGAAGCAGTCGAGATCGAAGGCGATCACCCCCAGGCTCGTGCCGTTCGCGCGCGCGCGCCGTTCCTGGATGGGCAAGGCGCTGTCGAGATGACGACGGTTGAACAGGCCCGTCAGCGGATCGCGCATCGACAGTTCGAGCAGGTTCTCGCGCAGCCGCAGATTCGACAGGGCCAGCGCCACCCGGCCGGCGAGCGTCTGCATCAGCATTCTGGCGTGGCCGTCGTCCGGCGCCGGCACGCCGCGGAACTGCAGGACGCCGAGCGTCTCCGACTTCGCCCGCAGCGGCACGCAGATGCTGCGTCCCGCGGCCGGAGAGCGCTCACCGGCCGGGGCGCAGGAGACGCAGGCGACCGCCTCCCCCTTGAGCACCGCGCACTGCTCCGGATCGAAGTCGCCGCACTCGCCCTCCGCGTCACCCCAGCGCGCGGCGGCGCGCCAGTGCGTGGCGCCGGCCTCGTTGAGGTAGACGGCGCCGCCAGCGCCGATCGACAGATCGCCCGCGGCGCGTGCGGCCATCGCCGCCAGTTCGTCGGCATTCACGCACTTCTGCAACAGGGTGCCGAGATGGCTGAGCGTATCGAGTTCACGCGTCCGACGACGCAGCAGCGTCAGCGATTCCGTCAGCCGGCGGTTCGCCGAGTCGAGATCGGCCTCCGCCTGTTTCCGCTCCGCGAGGAAGCGCGACACCTTGGGCAACAGCGGCCACAGGAAAACCGCCGTGGTCAGCGAGATCAGCGCCGTCGCCAGCTTGATGCCGGCATCGAACCAGTAGGCCGGCCGCCAGATATTGAGAATCGCGATCAGGTGGGTCGTGCCGCAGGCGAAGATGAACGCCCCGAACATCAGGAAGATCCAGTCGAAGCGCAGGTCGCGGTTGCGGCGCACGAAGTGCACCAGCGCCACCGGGATCGAGTAGTAGGACGCCGTGATGACGGCGTCGCTGACCACCATGGTCCAGACGAGCCGGGGCGACCACGACAGACAGTATCCGTGCGGCAGGAACCCCGATGGACCCAAAAGGCTGAGGAAATCAGCCAAATACCCGCTCCCGGCGTGACTCGGAATCCAGTCTAGAAGCCCGTTCGCGCCGTAACGCCAGGGGACGCCGAGCGGTCCCGTGCTCCGTCCAGACGGGCTCCGGAGTAGGTTTTCTCTACAGCCGGAACCGCCGGAACGCTCAGGAGGCGCCGGTCAGATCGTCGAAGAAGCGCTTGGCCTTGCCGAGCCAGGAGCTGGCTTCCGGATGGTGCTGGCTCCCTTCGACGTCGAGCGTGTCGCCGAACTGCCGCAGCAGGTCCTTCTGCGCCTTCGACAGGCGCACCGGCGTTTCGACGATGACGTTGCAGTACAGATCGCCCGACTGCGCGCTGCGCACCGAACGCACCCCGCGCCCGCGCAGCCGGAACTGGCGGCCGCTCTGCGTGCCTTCCGGCACATCGATGGACACGCGGCCCTCCAGCGTCGGCACTTCCAGCGCGCCGCCGAGGGCGGCCGTGACGATCGAGATCGGCACGGTGCAGTGCAGGTCGTTGCCGTCTCGGTCGAAGACCTCGTGCGGCTTGACGTTGATCTGCACGTACAGATCGCCCGCCGGTGCGCCGCGCTCGCCGGGTTCGCCCTCGCCGCTCAGACGGATGCGATCACCGGTGTCGACACCCGCGGGGATCTTCACCTCCAGCGTCTTCTCGCGCCGCGTCTTGCCGGCACCGCGACAGGTCCGGCAGGGATCGGTGACCAGGGTGCCGCGGCCGCGACACTGGGGGCAGGTCTGCTGCAGCACGAAGAAGCCCTGCTGCACCCGCACCTGTCCCGCGCCACCGCAGGTCGGGCAGGCGCCCGGCTTCTTGCCGTCCGCCGTGCCGTGCCCGTGGCAGTCACCGCAGTCGTCCCAGCTCGGAATCCGGATCGACTCCGCGGTGCCGAATACGGCCTGCTCGAGGCTCAGCTCCATCATGTAGCGCAGGTCGGCCCCGCGCCGCGGACCGCCCGAGCGTCCGCCACCGAAGATGTCGGCGAAGACGTCGCCGAAGATGTCGGCGAATCCGCCGCCGCCGCCGAAATCGGCACCGCCGCCGCGCTGCAGCCCCTCGTGGCCGTACTTGTCGTAGACCGCGCGGCGCTGCGCATCGGTCAGCACCTCGTAGGCTTCGCTGGCCTCCTTGAACTTCTCCTCGGCCGCCGCGTCACCCGGGTTGCGGTCCGGGTGGAACTTCATCGCCAGGCGGCGGTAGGCTTTCTTCAACTCGTCCTCGCCGGCCTGCTTGGAGACGCCGAGGACCTCGTAGTAGTCGCGCTTGCTCATTCACCTGCCCTGAAAAGCGTCATGCCCGCGCAGGCGGGCATCCACGTCGCGCGGTCGCCGTTCCGCGAAAACGATCCTCAGCGAAACGGCCGGCTTTCGCCGGCCGCTCTGAATCCCCGTCTGCCCGGAGACGATGCTCCGCGTCACTTCTTGTCCTTGACCTCGGTGAACTCGGCGTCGACGACATCGTCGTTCTTGCCGCCGTCCGCGCCTGGTGCGGCGCCGGTGGCTTCACCCGCCGCGCCCTGCTGCTTGGCGAGGACACGCTCCATCAGCTTGGCCGACGCCTGGGTCAGCGCTTCGGCCTTCGCGTCCATGTCGGCCTTGTCGCTTCCCTTCACCGCCTCGCGGGCGGCCGCGATGGCGTCCTCGATCGACTTGCGCTCGTCGGCCTCGACCTCGTCACCCAGATCCTTGAGCGACTTCTCGACGGCGTGGATCATCTGCTCGCACTGGTTGCGCGAGGCGATGAGCTCACCGAACTTGCGATCCTCTTCAGCGTGCAGCTCGGCGTCCTTCACCATCTTTTCGATCTCGTCCTCCGACAGGCCCGAGTTCGCGGTGATGCGGATGCTCTGCTCCTTGCCGGTGGCCTTGTCCTTCGCGGTCACGTGCAGGATGCCGTTGGCGTCGATGTCGAAGGTGACCTCGACCTGCGGCACGCCGCGCGGCGCCGGCGCGATGCCGGTGAGATCGAAGCGGCCCAGCGACTTGTTCGCCGAGGCGATCTCGCGTTCGCCCTGGTAGACCTGGATCGTCACCGCCGTCTGGTTGTCGTCCGCAGTCGTGAACGTCTCCGACTTCTTGGTCGGAATCGTCGTGTTCTTCTCGATCAGCTTGGTCATCTTGCCGCCGAGCGTCTCGATGCCCAGCGACAGCGGCGTCACGTCGAGCAGCAGCACGTCCTTGCGGTCGCCCGAGAGCACCGCACCCTGCACCGCCGCACCGACGGCGACGGCTTCGTCCGGGTTGACGTCCTTGCGTGCTTCCTTGCCGAAGAAATTCTTGACCGCATCCTGGACCTTGGGCATGCGCGTCTGGCCGCCGACGAGGATGACCTCGTCGATCTCGGATGCCTTGAGGCCGGCATCCTTGAGCGCGGTGCGGCACGGGGCCAGCGACTTCTCGATCAGGTCCTCGACCAGCGACTCGAGCTTGGCACGCGTCAGCTTCAGGTTGAGGTGCTTCGGGCCCGAGGCGTCGGCGGTGATGTACGGCAGGTTGATCTCGGTCTGCGTGGTGCTCGACAGCTCGATCTTGGCCTTCTCGGCCGCTTCCTTGAGGCGCTGCAGCGCGAGCGGGTCCTTGTGCAGGTCGATGCCCTGCTCCTTCTGGAACTCCGCCGCGATGTACTCGATCACGCGCAGGTCGAAGTCCTCGCCGCCGAGGAAGGTGTCGCCATTGGTGGCCAGCACCTCGAACTGCTTCTCGCCGTCGACGTCCGCGACCTCGATGATGGAGATGTCGAAGGTGCCGCCGCCGAGGTCGTAGACCGCGAGCTTCTTGTCGCCCTTGACCTTGTCGAGTCCGAAGGCGAGCGCGGCCGCGGTCGGCTCGTTGATGATGCGCTTGACCTCGAGGCCGGCGATGCGGCCGGCGTCCTTGGTCGCCTGGCGCTGGGAGTCGTTGAAGTAGGCCGGCACCGTGATGACGGCTTCCGTCACCGGGTGGCCGAGATAGTCCTCGGCGGTCTTCTTCATCTTCATCAGGATCTGCGCCGAGACCTGCTGCGGCGCCAGCTTCTGGCCCTTGACCTCGACCCAGGCGTCGCCGTTGTCGGCCTTGACGATCTTGAACGGCGAATGCTTGATCGCCTTCTGCACCTCCGCGTCGTCGAAGCGACGGCCGATCAGGCGCTTGACCGCGTACAGCGTGTTGTGCGGATTGGTCACCGCCTGACGCTTGGCGGCGCGGCCGGTGATCGGTTGCGGTTCGTCGGTGTAGGCGACGATCGACGGCGTGGTGCGCTCGCCTTCCGCATTCTCGATGACGCGCACGTTGCCGCCGTCGAGGATGGCGACGCAGCTGTTGGTCGTGCCGAGGTCGATACCGATGATCTTGCTCATGTTCTTGGGACTCCGCGAGTCAAATGCCGTGATATTTGCCTAAGTGGGCGCAAGGGCGACGGATTCAAGGGTCTCAGCTCGCCGCGGGCGCCTTGGCGACCACGACCATCGCCGGCCGCAGCAGGCGCTCGTGCAGGGTGTAGCCCTTCTGCATCACGCTGAGCACGTGGTTGGGCGCGACGTCGGCCGACTCGACCATGGTCATCGCCTGGTGGAAATCCGGATTGAACGGCTGGCCGCTGGGGTCGACCTGCCTGACGCCGTGCTTCTCGAGCACGCTCATCAGCTGGCGCCAGGTCAGCTGCATGCCATCGGCCAGCGCCTTGCCGCTCTCACCGGCCTCGGCCGCGGCCTTCAGGCCGAGTTCGAGGCTGTCGCAAACGGCGAGCAGGTCGCCGATGAGCTTCTCGTTGGCGAACTTGAGCGTGTTCTGCGCGTCGCGCTCGAGCCGGCGGCGGGTGTTCTCCAGCTCCGCCATCGCGCGCAACTGTGCCTCGCGGGCGGTCTGGGCCTCGTTCTCGAGGGTTTCGATGCGCGCCTGCAGCGCTTCGGGTGTCGGGCTCTGGCTGCCTTCCGGTGCGGCGTCGGGCGCCGGGGCGTCGGGCGTCTCCGGGATATCGTTCATGCTGTTGCTGTCGGTGGCTGACGAATGGGCGCCGGTCCGGACCGGCGCAAGCGGGGGCGCATGATACCGGCGTATGCCGGGCGCTGCGTCTCCCTGCCACCTCGATGGGGGTCAGGCTTCGCCTTTCAAGCCTTCCGACAACACCCGCGCGGTTTCCTGCACCAGCGGAATGATGCGCGAGTACGACATCCGCGTCGGCCCGATCACGCCGAGCACGCCGGCCACCTGGCCGTCGACGGTGTACGGCGCGGTGACGACGCTGCATTCGTCCAGCACCCGGTAGCCCGATTCGTCGCCGATGAAGATCTGTACCCCGTCCGACTGCAGGCACTGGTCGAACAGGCTCAGCAGGTCACGCTTGCGATCGAGCGCATCGAACAACCCGCGCAAGCGGCGGATGTCGGCCAGCTCCTCGAAAGCCATCAGGTTCGGTCCGCCGGCGACGACGTAGTCGGCCTGTTCGCCGCCGCGCAGGGCCCGTTCCGCCATCGCCGCGGCATCGTGCAGCATGACGTTGATGCGCGCCTGGGTCTCGCCGGCGTCGCGCGCCAGTGCGCTGCGCAGGCTCACCAGGTCGCGACCGGCGAAGTGTTCGTTGAGCAGATTGGCATAGCGCACCAGCTCGTCGGCGCCGTAGGCGCGGTCGGTATGCACGACGCGGTTCTGCACCTCCTGCTGGTTGACCACGAGGATCGCGAGCACCCGGCTGCCCGACAGCGGCAGGAACTCGATGCGTCTCAGGATCGCCAGATTGCGCCGCGGCACCGTCACCACGCCGGCCATGCGCGTCAGCCGCGACAGCAGGGCCGAGGCGGCCTGCACCAGGTCGGGGACACTGCGGTCTCCCGGCAGCAGGTCGTCGACGATCTGTCCGTATTCCTCGTCGGTCAGTTTCTCCGGCGCCAGCAGCGCATCGACGAAGTAGCGATAGCCGCGCGTCGTCGGCACGCGACCCGCCGAGGTGTGCGGCGACGCGACGAAGCCCATCTCGTCGAGATCGGCCATGACGTTGCGGATCGTTGCCGGCGACAGGCCGAGACCGGCCAGGCGCGACAGCGTGCGCGACCCCACGGGTTCGCCATCCTGGATGTAGCGCTCCACGAGCAGCTTGAGCAGCTCTGCAGCCCGCGCGTCGAGAGATTCGGACATATGCGAAAAATGAAGGACTTGCGTCCGCATTTCAATAGGCGCGGCGGCAGACGCCACGGGGTTTCGTGCTAACGTCGGCGCCGTCCGGGGCCGTCCGTCTTTTCCTGCGCTTCACTCCCATGTCCGAGTTCCGTACCGTCGGGTTGATCGGCCGGCGCGGCGACACGCGCGTCGCGCCGACGCTGCTGCGCCTGTGTGAGATCCTGCACGCGCACGGACGGCGGGTCGTGGTCGAGACCGAGGCTCCGGGCCTCGAAGCCTGCGGCGCGCACGTCGAGCGCAGTGCCCGCGAGACCATGGCGGGACGCTGCGACCTGGTCATCGTCGTCGGCGGTGACGGCACGCTGCTGTCGGCGGCCCGCGCCGGCTCGACCTGGGGCGTTCCGATTCTCGGCGTCAACCAGGGTCGCCTCGGCTTCATGGTCGATGTCGCGCCGCGCGAGATCGACGACATGCTCACCGCCCTGTTCGCCGGCGAGTACCTGCGCGAGGAACGTCTGCTGCTGCAGGCGCGCATCCGCGGCGCCGAACGCGAGGCGGGTCCGTTTCTGGCCATCAACGATGTCGTCATCCGCAACCAGGCAGCCATCCGCATGCTCGAGTTCGAGACCTGGCTGGACGACGAGTTCATCTCGCAGCACCGCGCCGACGGTTTCATCGTCTCCTCGCCGACCGGCTCGACGGCGTACGCGCTGTCCGGCGGCGGCCCGGTGCTGCACCCCAGCCTGGAGGCGATGGCACTGGTTCCGATCTGTCCGCACACGCTGTCCGACCGGCCGATCGTCGTCGGGGCGCGCCAGACCGTGCGCATCGTGCTGCGCGGCCCTGCGGCAACGCTGGCCATGTGCACCTGCGACGGTCAGAACAGCACCCCGCTGCGCTCGGGTGAGGCGCTCGAAGTCGGCGCGGCGGACTCCAGGCTGCGCCTGATCCATCCCAAGAACTACAGTTACTTCAACATCCTGCGCAACAAGCTTCACTGGGGGCGCGGGCCGCAGCTCAACCCTGAAGCAAGCTGAACTTCTGCTTTCAACATGCTGAAAGCGCTAACCATTTCCAATCTCGCCGTCATCGAGTCCGTGGACCTCGAGTGGAGCGGCGGCTTCTCCGTGCTCACCGGCGAGACCGGTGCCGGCAAGTCCATCCTGATCGACGCCATCGGCCTGATCGCGGGCACCCGCGCCGACAGCGGGCTGATCCGCGGCGACGCCGAGCGTGCCGAAGTCAGCGCCCAGTTCGAGATCCGGCCGGATTCGGCCGCCGCCGCCTGGCTGCGCGAGCATGCGGCCGAGCAAGCCGACGACCCCACGGCGCTGGTGATCCGTCGCGTGCTGCAGGCCAGTGGTCGTGGCCGCGCCTTCGTCAACGGTGCCGCGGTCACGACGGCGCAGTTGCGCGAACTCGGCGAACACCTGATCGCGATCTTCGGCCAGTCCGAAAGCCAGACCCTGCTGCGCGGCGAGGTGCAGCGCGATCTGCTCGACGACTATGGCGGTCATGAGGCGCAGCGCTCCGCCGTGGCCGCCGCGGCCCGGCATGCCGCCGCCGTCGATCGCGAGATCGGCGCGCTGCGCAGCGCCGCCAGCGGCGATCCGGCACAGGTCGAATTCCTGCGATTCCAGGTCCGCGAACTCGACGCGCTGCAACTGGCCGCCGGCGAACTCGAATCACTCGATGCCGAGCACAGACGCCTGGCCGGTGCCGGGCAACTGCTGCAGGACGGGGGCGGAACGCAGGAACAGCTCTACGGCGGCGACGACAGCCTCTACGACCAGCTCGCGACGGCGCGCAGCCGCATCGACGCCCTCACCGGACTCGAGCCGGCCTTCATCAATGCACGCGACGCCATCGACGGCGCCATGGCCCAGGTGGAGGACGCCGCCGAGACACTGCGCCAGGCACTCGAACGGCTCGACCTCGACCCCGAGCGGCTGGCGGCCGTGGAAGCGCGGATGCAGGCCATCCACGACCTCGCCCGCAAGCACCGCGTGCGCCCGGATCAACTCGCCGATCACCATGCGGGGCTGCGCGAGCGACTCGACGGCCTCGAGCACGGCAGCGAACGGCTGGCGGCTCTCGAACGCGATCGCGCGCGCGCAATCGAGCAATATCGCAGCGCGGCGGCAGCGCTGTCGAAACTGCGACAGGCCAGTGCGACACGCTTCGCCAAGGCCGTGCAGACGATCGTGCGCACGCTCGGCATGCCGCATGCGCAGTTCGTGGTTGCCGTCGACAGCGCCCCGGACGCGACCGTGAGCGCGCACGGCGTCGACACCGTGCGCTTCGACTTCACCGCCAACGCCGGACTGACGCCTCGGCCCCTGGCCAAGGTCGCATCTGGCGGCGAACTGTCGCGCGTCTCGCTGGCAATCGAGGTCGCGGCCCTGCATCGCGGCGGTGCACCGACGATGATCTTCGACGAGGTGGACGCCGGCATCAGCGGCGCCGTCGCCGAGATCGTCGGCCAGCGTCTGCGGGCGCTCGGCGCCGATCGCCAGGTGCTCTGCGTCACCCACCTCGCCCAGGTGGCCGCCCAGGGACACCATCATTACGGCATCCGCAAGCAGACCCGCCGCGGCAGCACGTTCACCGCCGTCGAGGCGCTCACACAGGCACAGCGCGTTGCCGAACTGGCACGCATGCAGGGAGGCGTCGAGATCACGGACGCCACGCTCGAACACGCCGAGGACCTGCTGCGCCGCGCCACCTAGCTGCCCAACCCGGCGCGGATCGCGACACCCCTGTCGCGGGATTCAATACGGGCGGCTACTTCTTCTTGGGGCGCACGTACAGGACCAGGTTGTGGTCCTCGACGAGGTAGCCGTGCTTCTCGGCGATGGCGTGCTGCAGCTTCTCGATGTCCTCGCTGACGAACTCGATCACCTTGCCGGTCTCCAGGCAGACCATGTGGTCGTGATGGTGACCGCGCTCGAGTTCGAACACCGCCGAGCCGCCCTCGAAATGGTGACGCCGCACCAGCCCGGCCGCCTCGAACTGCGTGAGCACGCGGTAGACCGTAGCCAGGCCCACGTCCTCCTTGAGATCGATCAGCTTGCGGTAGATCTCTTCGGCGGACATGTGCCGACGGTCGCTGCTCTCGAGCAGCTCGAGAATCTTGAGCCGCGGCAGGGTGACCTTGAGGCCGGCATTGCGAAGATCGGAGGTTTCCACGACAGTGTCCGTCGATGTGTTTCGGCTATTATCCTCCCTCTTCTACGCTGGGCAAACCGATGCGTCTCGTTTTTTTTCTCGCCTGTGCCTGCGCGCTCGCCGGCTGCCAGATCATCTACAAGCTTCCGACCCGCCAGGGCAACGTGATCGAGCAGAAGCAGCTGGATCAGCTGCAGACCGGCATGACGCGCGAGCAGGTCCTGTTCCTGATGGGCACGCCGCTCGCCGCCAGCCCGTTCCGCGAGGATCGCTGGGACTACGTCGGCTACTACAAGTCGCCGCGGGGCCGCGAGGCCAAGCGCGTGGTCACGCTGTACTTCGACGAGGCCGGCACGCTGGCGCGGATGGAGGGCATCGAGCGGCAGGCTGACGACTCCGCGATCGAGGACCCGGATCTCAAGACCGTGCTGCGCGAGGAAGAACGTGACGCCAACGAGGAAGAGCGCGAGGCCAGCGAGGACAACCGCGAAACCGGGGTGATTCTCACCCCCGAGTGATTCCGCGTCAGCCCGCCTTCTTCGACCGCGCCGCGCGCTCGCGACGCATCTGCTTGGGGTCGGCGATCAGCGGGCGATAGATCTCGATGCGATCCGCTGCGCGCACCGGTGCGTCGAGCGCCACGACATGGCTCCAGCGGCCGACGCGGTTCGTCTCCAGGTCGATCTCCGGGAAGCGGCGCAGGATGCCCGAGCGTTCGATCGCTTCGCGCACGGTCGCGCCGGGACTGACGTCGATCTTCAGGATCACCTGCTCGGACGGCAGCGCGTAGGCCACTTCGATCTGGATCAGGTCGCCTTCGGACATCGGTTTCGGAAGAACGGTCGGGGGAAGTCGCGCGGGTATCGGGTCAGCCGGTCCAGAACCGGACCAGCCAGTCGAGCACGCCGCTCGCATACAGCAGGACGACGATCAGGCTCAGCCGCGCCGGATACCGCAGCGCGAAGAACCACGCCGGATACAGCCAGCGGTCGCGATCGCCCCACATGGCCGAGATCAGGTCGCGCGGCATGATACTGACGACGAACACGCAGACCAAGAGCCCGGTGGCCGGCGCCAGCCAGCTGGCGGTCAGGAACTGCACCCACTCGAAGAAGTTGCGTCCCGCGAGTTCGAAATCCTGGATCACGCTGAACGACAGCAGGCTGCCGAGCCCGAGATACCAGATCATCAGCGCACTGCTGGTCGCGGCGAACACGCGGGTCCAGCGCAGGCGGTCGATCAGGTAGCGCGTCAGCGGTTCGAGCAGGGCCGTCGCCGAACACAGCGTGACGATGAACAGCGCGGTGAAGAAGCCGACCCCGAACAGCGTGCCACCCACGGACGACGGCAGGCTGCGCGGCACGACCTGGAAGATCAGCGCCAGCCCGGGCGCCGGCTGCAGACCGGCCGCGAAGATCATCGTGAACAGCGCCACGCCCGCGATCAGGCTGAACGCCAGGTCGATCAGCAGGATGCTCAGCGCCAGGCGTTTCACCGGCGCCGCGACGGCGAGGTAGACGCCGAGATTCATCATCACGCCGATACCCAGGCTCATCGTGAAGAAGGCCTGATGCATGGCCTCGATCACGCCGCGCCAGCCGAGCCGCGAGAAGTCGGGTAGCAGAAGCCAGCGCAGCGCCGGCATCGCATCGGTAGTCGCCACCGCGTAGCAGCACAGCGCCAGCAGCAGCAGGGCGGCCGACGGCATCAGGCGGATGGCCGCACGCTCGATACCCTCGCGAAACCCGTGTGCGACGACGACGCAGGCGATGACCATGAACAGCGTGTGCCAGGACAGGCTTCGTTCGGGATCGCGCGCCAGTTCCAGGAACACCTCGGTCGCCGCCTGCTCGCCCACACCGCTCAGGGCGCCGCTGGCGACCCGGAACGTGTAGGCCATGCTCCAGCCGGCGATGATGCTGTAGTACGACAGGATCAGGACGGCCCCTGCGAGCGCCATGCCGCCGACCAGCTTCCACGCACGGCGCGCCGACGCCGCATCGGCCAGACGCGCGAAACCGGCGATCAGGTCGTCCCGCGCCCAGCGCCCGAGCATCCATTCCGCGGCCAGCAGCGG
This sequence comes from Sinimarinibacterium flocculans, assembly GCF_003201205.1. Lineage (GTDB taxonomy): Bacteria > Pseudomonadota > Gammaproteobacteria > Nevskiales > Nevskiaceae > Solimonas > Solimonas flocculans. Next base: position 701,422 of record NZ_QICN01000001.1, on the reverse strand, counting down.
CGCGGCGATCAGCAGCAGCGAGAGCATGTAGACCAGCAGGAACGCCGAACCGCCGTACTCCCCCATCAGATAGGGGACGCGCGTCAGGTTGCTGATGCCGATCGTTGCGCCGGCCGCGACCCAGACGAAGTTGCGTGACGACGACCAGTAGCCGTGACTGCTCTCGCGGATATTCACACGGTCGCCCCGTTGCTCTCCTCGCACCGCATGCGTTCTTGCCCCCTCGGCAGTCGTCCGATCCGCCGGCAGTCGGCGCGACGCAAGTCTAGTGGAGCCTCGCCGGCTCGGCATCCTCGTCCTGCCGCGACGGCGCGCCTCCTATAATCGGCACATGAACCAGAAGCAGAAGAAGGACGAGCCCTCGCGCACTATCGCCGTCAACCGGCGCGCACGCCACGACTACCACATCGAGGAACACTATGAGGCCGGCCTGTCCCTGCGCGGCTGGGAGGCGAAGAGTCTGCGCGCCGGACGGGCGCAGATCACCGAGGCCTACGTCACCGTCAAGAACGGCGAGGCCTTCCTGATCGGCGCCCACTTCACGCCGCTGAAGCACACCTGCACGCACGAGATCGCCGACGCCACGCGCACGCGCAAGTTGCTGCTGCACCGGCGGGAGCTGGCGAGCCTGATCGGCAAGGTCGAACGCGCGGGCTATACCCTGGTCCCGCTCGACCTGCACTGGACGCATGGTCGCGCCAAGCTGGAAGTCGGCCTGGCCAAGGGCAAGAAGCAGCACGACAAGCGCGCCGACATCAAGGAACGCGACTGGCAACGGCAGAAGGAAAGGATCATGCGGCACAGCGCTTGAACTTTCGGTGTCGCACCCCATCTACTGATACACTCAACCGACTTCGGGGCTGACCGGTTTCGACGCTGGTAACGGAATCCGAGGTGCATGCCGAGGCGTCACGTCCTCGTTAATCCCGTGGCAACCAAGCTAGTTGCGAACGACTCCAACTACGCCCTCGCCGCCTAAATCCGGCGAGCGTTTGCCCCACTGGTTCCGATGCCGGTGGATGCGAACGTCGACTCTCATCGGATCGCGACGGAGCCCGCCCTTGGCCGAGTTGCTAAAACCCTAAGGGGCTAAGCGGTGGCGATCCGTGCCGGTCCGGGAGCCACCGACGAAAATCAAAGAGCGGCTAAGCATGTAGAGCCGAGGGCTACGAATCGGCGGACGCGGGTTCAATTCCCGCCAGCTCCACCAATTCCTGCTCGTGCAGCGACCTGACGACTCCGCGGATATCGCGGAGCTCGTCAGGTACCGCTTTGCGCCCCTTCCATTCAGGCGCTCTGCTGGGCGGTTTCCAGCAGCTTGTACTTGCGCAGCATCCCGCGAAACTGGTGATAGCTCAGGCCGAGCAGTTCTGCGGCCCGTTTCTGGTTGTAGCGCCCCTCCACCAGTGCCTGCTGCAACAGCCGGGTTTCGAAAGCAGCGACTTCGGCGGACAGGTCCACCGGCAGGCTCGACTGCATCTGCTCGGGCTCGGTTCCAGGCTCCTCGCGCGCAGCAGGCGCCTCGCTCGCTGCGGCGGCAACGGTCGTCCGCGGACGGTACGGCGACGCGAAGGGATCGAACTCGACGCGCTCGACCACCTGCCGTTCGTGCTCCAGCCGGTAGACGGCGCGTTCGACCACGTTGCGCAGTTCGCGGACGTTTCCCGGCCACTCGTACTGCAGCAGGGCGCGCTCCGCGGCCGGCGCGAATCCCGCGAAGTACTCGCGGCCGAGCTCCTGCGCCATGCCTTCCGCGAACTTCTGTGCCAGCAGCAGCACGTCCTCCCGGCGCTCACGCAGCGGCGGCACCGTGATCACGTCGAAGGAGAGGCGGTCGAGCAGATCCTCGCGGAACCTGCCGGCACGCGCCGCCGCCGGCAGGTCGACGTTCGCGGCACCGACCAGGCGCACGTCGATCTTGATCGTCTCGCTCGAACCCACGCGTTCGAACTCGCCGTACTCGACGACGCGCAGCAGCTTTTCCTGCAGGCGCATCGACATCGACGCGAGCTCGTCGAGAAACAGCGTGCCGCCGTTCGCCAGCTCGAAGCGACCGACGCGCGCGCGCGCGGCGCCGGTATAGGCGCCGGCCACGTGGCCGAACAGCTCCGACTCGAGCAGCTCTTCGTTGAGCGCCGCGCAATTGAACTTCACGTACGGGCGCGCCCAGCGCTCCGACAGATAGTGCAGTCGCGCCCCGATGAGCTCCTTGCCGGAACCGCGCTCGCCGATGATCAGGACCGGCTTGGCCAGCGGCGCGACCCGCGACACCTGTTCGAGGACGGCGAGGAAGTTGTCGGCCTGGCCAATGATCGGATCGGGAGCGGCGCGGTAGTCCATCGCGCAATTCTGCTATGCGATGGTGAATTTCGCCACCACATGGCATCTCCAGCCCGGTCTGGCGTCCCCCGCGCTTCTACGTTTCGCCGGTTTTATACGTATATTCAAATACTTGTGAAGGATCTCGAGACTTGGCACAGGCTTGGCGTTAATGACGGCACACAGACCACACGCCGCAAGGGATTCGCTGCCATGACCACCAACACCTACAAGACGCTGCCCCGCCTCGCCGCCACCGGCCTCCTGATGCTCGGTTTCGCCGGCACGGCAACCGCCGGCGATCTCGGCCAGCGGGTCTCGACCGGTGTCGGCCAGATCATTGCCGCGCAGGGCAACGCCGCACTGGAGCAGATCCGCGAGGACCTGCGCGAACGCATCGAACAGACGCTGCAGCCGCTGACCCCCGCCCCGCGCGGCGTGGCCGATGCGGCCCAGGCGAATGCCGACCGCCCCGCCTAGTAGCGGATCGCGGGACAACAGACTTCACTGCTTCACTGAGGAAATCATCATGGGCATCTTTTCGCGACTCTCCGATGTCATCAACTCCAACATCCACGCCATGCTCGACAAGGCGGAGGATCCGGAGAAGATGGTCCGGCTGATCATCCAGGAGATGGAGGACACGCTGGTCGAGGTGCGCTCCACGGCCGTGCGCTCGCTCGCACGCAAGAAGGAACTGCAGCGCCAGATCGCGCAGCTCGATGCGGATGTCCACGACTGGGAACGCAAGGCCGAGCTCGCGATGACCAAGGACCGCGAGGATCTGGCGCGCGGCGCGCTGTCGGCGCGCCAGCGCCTGATCGACCACAAGCAGGCGGTCGACAAGGAGCTGGCGCACGTGCACGACGAGATCGTCAAGCTCGACGACGACACCGCCAAGCTCAAGGCCAAGCTCGCCGACGCGCGCCAGCGGCAGAAGTCGATCATCCTGCGTCAGCAGTCGGTGTCCTCGCGCCTGAAGGTCAAGACGCAGATCAACGACAACAAGATGACGGACGCCATGCTGCGCATGGAGCAGTACGAGGGCAAGATCGACCGCATGGAAGCCGAGCTGGAGGCCTACGACCTGGGCACGCGGACCGTGTCGGACCAGTTCGCCCAGCTCGAGTCCGACGACAAGGTCGAGGCGGAACTGGCAAAATTGCGCAGCAAGTTCGGCAAGGGCGAGGCGCCGGCGGCGGGGCCGGAGACGGACGACTCCGCCAACCGCTGATGCCGACGCCGTCCACCGCTGAACATGGGAGCCCGTAAGCGTCATGGTCGAACTCATTCCGCTGGTTGCGATCATCTCCATCTTCGTGATCCTTCCGGGGATGGCGATGTACTTCGCCGACCGCAAGCGGCGCTGGCAGTCCGAGCACGCCGCCAAGCCGGCTGCCGGAAACGCCGAGCTCGTATCGCTCGCCGAGAAAATGGAGCGGCGCATCGACGCGCTGGAACAGATTCTCGACGTCGAATCACCCGGCTGGAGGAAAAAGTATCGTGAGCATGCGTGAACGTGTCCGCGAAGCCGGTTTCTTCGATCGGCTGCGCCGCTTTCCGAAGCAGGGCTGGATTGCGGGCGTCTGCGTCGGCCTGGCCGAGTTCTTCGACTGGAACGTCAAGCTCATCCGGCTCGTGTTCGTCGCCGCCTTCATCATCAGCGGCTTCTTCCCCGTCGGCGTCATCTACCTCGTGCTGTGGTACCTGATGGACGAAGACGAGGCGCCGCGCCGCCGCAGCGCATCGTGGGCGGATACGCCCCCGTCGACGGAGCCGCCGACGCCATCCGAGCTGCGCGCCCGCTTCACGCGCCTCGAACAGCGACTGCGCAACATGGAAGCCTGCGTGACCAGCGACGAGTTCGAACTGCGACGGGAGCTCAGAAAGCTCGAGGGCTGACGCCGGGGCGGCGATGATCGGTCGAGATCCGGCCGATCCGTCACAATGCGGTTGGCCCTACCCGTCCGCTCTCGATGCCGCGCAAACCCGCACACGAACAGTTCGACACGCTCAAGACGATCCAGGAACGCGCCTTCGACCTGTTCGGACGATACGGCTACGAGGGCGTGTCGATCGGCGACATCGCCGAGGCAGCCGGGCTGTCCAAGGGCGCCCTCTACTGGCACTTCAGGGGCAAGCAGGCCCTGTATCTCGACTGCCTGCGGCGACTCCACGCGATCTTCCACACCTACGTGCTCGATCCGGTGAGGCTGGAACCGGAGCCGGTCCAGGCCGTGCTGTCGCTGTTCACCGGACTGCAGCGTCTGCTCCAGGACCCGCGGGTGGCCAACGGTGTCGCCGGCTACTGGCTCACGCCGTCGACCCCGGAGACCGCCGTCATCATCGACACGCAGCGCGCTTTCGAGTCCGTCGCCGTGCAGACGCTGCGCGAGGCCCTGCAGCGCGGTGTCGACCGTGGCGAGCTCGATTTCGACGGCGACCTGGATCCGCTGGCACGCGCCATGGTGTCCCTGATCGAAGCCTGCGTCCTGCCGCTGCGGCACCAGAGCCCCGAGGAGGTGCGCAGCCTGCTCGGCGTACTGGCCCGCACGCTGTTCCGTGCCTACGCCCGCTCGGACGAACTGCGGCGTGCCGCCGAACGCACGCTGCAGGCCGATGTCGCAGAGCCGCGCCGCCGCTTGTCGAGGTCCCCCCGCCCGGCGCGCTGAGGACCGTTCGCGCCTTGCCTGCGTCCGCCCGACCGCTCGTCGATGCCGGATGCGCGGCCGGCGGAAACGGGGGGCCGGCGGCAAGGCAGTTCAGGACGAATTCATGTGGCGGTCATAGGCTTTGCGGTCATATCGACGCTCGCAGGCCCGTGTTCGTTCGGGCCGCGCGAGGGGTGCCTGGCCCGGACGGCAGTGCCGTGGGACGGGTCCGATTCCGCAGTGGTTCGTCGCGAACGGAAGCCGGCGACCCCTGCAGTGCCGGGCATGGCAGGCACGGCCGCATCCAGGTGTGCTATTGAAGCAAGGTGATCGGCAATCGATGGAGTCGGCGCTGCGGCATCCGGATCTGACATCCTCACGTAGAAGATGCGGCGGGTTCCGCAGCGCGCGTGACGCCGTCGGAGGCCTGATGCTCGGCATCGCCGCTGCCGGTGCGACGGTGCCCGTGTCCGCCGATCAGGAGGGATTGCTGCAGAGACGACTGGTCGACCCGGGCATCGTCATGCCGCGCACGACGCCGGTACCGCGGTTTCGCGAGCCGCGTCTTTCGGCCACCGATGCCGCCCGCCAGGTACAGCGTCGCTACGGCGGCCGCGTCCTGTCGGTGCAGGAAGAGAACAACGGCGGCTATCGCGTGAAAGTCCTCAAGGACGGCGAAGTCCGCATCTACAAGATCCACCCGTAAGTCCAGGAAGGCGATATGCGAGCCATGGTGATCGAGGATGACGTCGCACTGCGCGAACAGGTCGTCCAGTTTCTGACCGACGAGGGTTTTGCCGTCGACGCCGCCGGCGACGGCGAGCAGGGACTGTTCATGGCCGAGGAATATCCCGCGGACATCGCCATCGTCGATCTGGGCCTGCCCGGCGTGCCCGGCATCGACATCGTGCGCAAGGCCCGCAGCAGCGGCCGCAAGTACCCGATCCTGATCCTGACCGCCCGCGACGGCTGGGAAGCGAAGGTCGAGGGTCTCGAAGCCGGCGCCGACGACTACCTGGTCAAGCCTTTCCACCGCGAGGAGCTGATTGCGCGCGTGCGCGCGCTGCTCCGGCGCACCGGCGGCTGGGCATCGGCGCAACTGGCGTCCGGCCCGTTCGTCGTCGACGTGAGCGCCAGAACGGTCGCGGCCGACGGCAAGCCGGTCGAACTGACGAGCTACGAGTTCCGCGTGCTGGAGTACCTCGTCACCCACGCCGGCAAGGTCATCTCCAAGACCGAACTCACCGAGCACCTCTACACGGAAAACGAGGAGCGCGACAGCAACGTGATCGAGGTCTTCATCCGCCGCCTACGGTCGAAGCTCGATCCCGACAGCCAGTACAACCCGATCACCACGATCCGCGGCGCCGGTTACCGCTGGGACCTGCCGCGCAGCTGATGGCAGGCCCGGACGCCCGCCTGTGAACTCGCTGCGGACGCGGCTGCTGGTCGCGGCCGCGCTGATCCTCATCGCCTTCGGCAGCCTCACGGGGCTGATCCTCGACCGCTCCTTCCAGAACGGGATGCTGCAGGCGCAGGAGGACAAGATGCAGACGCTGGTCTACTCGCTGCTCGGCGCCGCATCGTCCGACGCCTTCGGCGACCTGACCATCGCACTCGACGCGGTGCCGGATCCGCGCCTGCGGCAACCGCTGTCGGGACTCGAAGCCGCGCTGTTCAATGACGACGCGGTCGTCGTCTGGAGTTCGGCGGACTTCCTGCGACTGACGCCACCGGCGATGCCCGAGGTCGGCGAGTGGCGTTTCGAACGGCTCGTCGACCCCAATGCCTTCGCCCTGAGCTTCGGACTGCGCTGGATCGACTCGGCCGACGACCCCAGGCGCTACACCGTCGTGGTGCTCGAGGACGCCAATGCCTGGGACCGCCAGCTGGTGGCCTTCCGCCGCACGCTGTGGCTGTGGCTGGGCACGACGCTGATCGCGCTGACGCTGGCACTGCTGCTGTTGCTGCGGTGGGGGCTCAAGCCGCTGCGCCTGCTCGGGCGCGAGCTGCAGCAGATCGAGAGCGGCCAGCAACCGCAGATCCAGGGCAGCTATCCCGAGGAGATCCAGCCCCTCGCCCGCGACCTCAACACGATGATCGCCGCGGAGCGCAGCCAGCAGACGCGTTACCGCAACGCCCTGGGCGATCTCGCGCACACGCTGAAGACGCCGCTGGCGGTGCTGCGCGGCATGACGGCGGAGTCCGGCCTCGAAGCCGGCTTTCGCCGCCAGCTCAGCGAGCAGCTCGACCGCATGCAGCACATCGTCGACCACCAGCTGCGTCGCGCCGCGGCTGCCGGAACGCGCACGCTGACCGAACCCGTACTGCTGCACGGCCTGTGCGAGAAGCTGCTCGGCGCCATGGCCAAGGTCTACGCCGACCGCTCCTTACGGGTCGAGAACGCGGTCCCGGGCGACCTGCGCCTGCGCGCCGACCAGGGCGACCTCTACGACCTGCTCGGCAATCTCATCGATAACGCGGCGAAGTACGGCAACGGCCAGGTGCGCGTCAGTGCGCTGAGCGGGTCGCGCCAGTGCCTGATCGTCGTCGAGGACAATGGCGCCGGCTTCCCCCCTCAGGCAGAGCAGCTGCTGCAACGCGGCGCCCGCGCCGATCAACGCCAGCCGGGACAGGGACTGGGCCTCGCCGCAGTGGCCGAGATCGTACAGGCCTACAGCGGACGCCTGCTGCTCGACCGCTCCGCACTCGGCGGCGCCAAGGTCATCGTCGCACTGCCGTTGCGCTGAAGGCTCCGCGCCGTCGCGGGCTATGCCGGCAGGCGCAGGAAGTGCGCGCGATAGTGCACGAGCTCGGCGATCGAATCGCGGATGTCCTCCAGCGCCAGGTGCGACGAGTTCTTGCTGAAACCCCGCGCGACCTCCGGTGCCCAGCGCTGGCACAGCTCCTTGAGCGTGCTCACATCGAGGTTCCGGTAGTGGAAATGACGCTCCAGCAGCGGCATCCAGCGTGCGAGAAAGCGCCGGTCCTGGCAGATCGAGTTGCCGCACATCGGTGAGGCGCCCGCCGGCACCCACTCCGCCAGAAACGCGAGCGTCTGCCGCTCGGCCGCCGCCTCGTCCACTGCACTTTCGCGCACGCGCTGCGTCAGACCGGACCCGCCGTGCTGGCGCGTGTTCCACTCGTCCATCGCCGAGAGTTCCGCCTCCGGCTGATGGATCGCCAGTACCGGTCCCTCCGCCAGCACGTTGAGCTGCGAGTCGGTGACGACGGTCGCGATCTCGATGATGCGGTGGCGCTCGGGGATCAGACCGGTCATTTCCAGGTCGATCCAGATCAGGTTGCTGGGGTCTGCCTTCATCTCGGACATTCGGTGATTCGCGATGGTATCTTGAGTCGACGAGCCGTCAGCCGGCAAGCGAGGAGAACGACCATGCAGCGTAGCGGCGGTGTCCTCGACACCATCGGCAGCACGCCGCTGGTGGAATTGCGTCGACTCGATACCGGCCCGTGCCGGCTGTTCGTCAAGCTGGAGAACCAGAACCCGACCGGCAGCATCAAGGATCGCATCGGCCTGTCGATGATCGAGGCCGCCGAGCGCGACGGACGGATCAAGCCGGGCGGCACCCTGATCGAGGCCACCGCAGGCAACACCGGGCTCGGCCTGGCGCTGGTCGCGGCGCAGAAGGGCTATCGCCTGATCCTGGTGATTCCGGACAAGATGGCGCAGGAGAAGGTGCTGCACCTCAAGGCGCTCGGCGCCGAGGTGCGCATCACCCGCAGCGACGTCGGCAAGGGTCACCCGGAGTACTACCAGGACATCGCCGAGCGCCTCGCCAGCGAGACGCCGAACAGTTTCTACGTCAACCAGTTCGCCAACCCCGCGAACCCGATGGCCCACGAAGCCACGACCGCCCCCGAGATCTGGGCGCAGACCGGACAGATGCTCGACGCCGTCGTCGTCGGCGTCGGCAGCGGCGGCACCCTCACCGGCCTGTCGCGCTACTTCGCCCGCGTTGCGCCGCACGTCGAGATGGTGCTGGCCGACCCGCTCGGCTCGATCCTGACCGATGTCGTGCGTACCGGCAGCATCCATAAGGAGGCCGGCAGCTGGCTGGTCGAAGGCATCGGCGAGGATTTCGTACCGCCGAACTGCGACCTGTCGCGCGTGCGCACGGCCTACGAGATCAGCGACGCGGAAAGCTTCGCCACCGCGCGCGAGCTGCTGGCCCGCGAGGGCATTCTCGGCGGCTCGAGCACCGGCACGCTGCTGGCCGCGGCCCTGCGCTACTGCCGCGCGCAGACGGCGCCCCGGCGGGTCGTCAGCTTCGTCTGCGACAGCGGCAACAAGTACCTGTCGAAGATGTACAACGACTTCTGGATGTTCGACCAGGGCCTGCTCGAACGGCCGCGCGAAGGCTCGCTGCTCGACCTGATCGTGCGCCGCTACGCCGAAGGTTCGGCGGTCACCGTGCGGCCCGACGATACCCTTCTGCTGGCCTACCGGCGCATGAAGCTGTTCGATGTCTCCCAGGTGCCGGTCATGGACGGCGAACAGCTCATCGGCATCGTCGACGAATCCGACATCATGCAGCACGTGCACCTGGACCCGGCACGTTTCAACGATGCGGTGTCGACCGCGATGGTCACGCAGCTCGAAACGGTGTCGCCGTCGACGCCGGTCGCGGAACTGATGCCGATCTTCGCGCGCGATCACGTGGTGATCGTCGCCGAGGGGCGCCGCTTCGTCGGCCTGATCACGCGCATCGACCTGCTCAACTACCTGCGCAAGCAGCTCTGATAGCCTTTCACGATGCACGAGACCATCGCGGTCGTCTTCGACTTCGACGACACGCTCGCCCCGGACACGACCAGCGGCTTTCTGCGGCACTGCGGGCTCGACGATGTCGGCCGCTTCTGGAAGGAACGTGTCGACCCCCTGATCACCCGCGACGACTGGGACCCCGTTCCGGCCTACCTGCACGAGATGATCGCCGCCGCCCGCGACGGACGGCTGCCGCCGATCACCCGCGAGCGGCTCGCGCAATGGGGCCGCGAGGCGCCGCTGCACCCCGGCGTCGAGACCCTGTTCCCTCGCCTGCGTTCGGCCGCCCGGGAAGCCAATCCGAGCGTGAAGGTCGAGTTCTACGTGATTTCCAGCGGCATCGGCGACGTGCTCCGGCATACCCGCATCGCGCACGAACTCACCGACCTCTGGGCCTCGGAGTTTCACTACGACGAACAGGGCCACGCCAGTTTTCCCCGCCGCATCATCAGCTTCACCGACAAGACGCGGTACCTGTTCCACGTGCAGAAGGGCCTGGTCGGCGCGCAGCACCGCGGCAAGCCTTTCGAGGTCAATCGCAAGCTGCCGGCAGACCGCCTGCGTGTGCCGCTGAGCCAGATGATCTTCGTCGGCGACGGCTACACCGACATACCGTGCTTCTCGCTGCTCAAGCAGCACGGCGGCATGCCGATCGCGGTCTACGACCGTCAGCGCGAGGAGAAGTGGGGCAGCGCCTTCCAGTTCGTGCGCGACGGCCGCGTCGCCAACCTGCACTCCGCGAACTACGGCGAGGATTCCGACCTCAGCACCTTCCTGGTCATGGCCGTGCGCAGCCTCGCGACCGACATCGCCCTGACGGCCAGGACCTATCAGGGGTGATGCCGGCTGCCGGAACGCACCGGCCGACGCCACGGACCGCCTCATCGAGGAATACCGCACCATGAACGCCGAGACCCGATTCGCGACACGCTGCATCCACGCCGGACAGGCGCCGGATCCGACGACCGGCGCGGTCATGCCGCCGATCTACGCCACCTCGACCTACGTCCAGGACAGCCCCGGCGTCCACAAGGGCTACGAGTATTCGCGAACGCACAACCCCACGCGCTTCGCCTTCGAACGCTGCGTCGCCGACCTCGAGTCCGGCACGCGCGGCTTCTCCTTCGCATCCGGCCTGGCGGCGACGGCGACGCTGCTCGATACGCTCGAACCGGGCGCGCACGTCATCGCCTCCGACGACATGTATGGCGGCACCTACAGGCTGTTCGCGCGCGTGCGCGAGAAGAGCGCCGGCCTGCGTTTCAGCTACGTCGACCTGCGCGAGCCGAAGAACGTGGAGGCGGCCATCACGCCGCAGACCCGCCTGATCTGGGTGGAAACGCCGTCAAACCCCATGCTCAAGCTCGCCGACCTATCGGCGATCGCGGAGATCGCGAAACGCCACGGCGTGCTCGCAGCCGCCGACAACACTTTCGCGAGCCCCTTCCTGCAGCGTCCGCTCGAGCACGGCTTCGACCTGGTGATGCACTCGGCCACCAAGTACATCAACGGACACTCGGACGTCGTCAACGGGCTGCTGATCGTCGGCGGGCATGCCGAGCTGGCCGAGCGCCTGGCTTTCCTGCAGAACGCCGTCGGCGCGGTTGCCGGGCCCTTCGACAGCTTTCTTGCGCTGCGCGGCGTCAAGACGCTGGCGGTACGCATGCAGCGGCACTGCGAGAACGCGCTCGCGCTCGCCGCATGGCTGGAGGCGCATCCGAAGGTCGCGCGTGTCCACTACCCCGGCCTGCCGTCGCACCCGCAGCACGCGCTTGCCCGACGCCAGATGCCGCGCGGCTTCGGCGGCATGATCTCGATCGAACTCAACGGAGGACTGGACGACGCCCGGCGCTTTCTCGAACGCTGCGAGCTGTTCGCCCTCGCCGAATCGCTCGGCGGCGTCGAGAGCCTGATCGAGCACCCGGCGATCATGACGCACGCCAGCGTGCCCGCGGACGCGCGCGCGCAACTGGGCATCAGCGACACGCTGTGCCGCCTGTCGGTCGGCATCGAGGACTTCGACGATCTGCGCGCAGACTTGGAAACTGCGCTCAGGGGCTAAACTGGCGCCCCCCACCTTCAGGCCGCGACATGTCCGATCTCAGCAAGAAGCACTGCGTCCCCTGCGAAGGCGGCGTGCCGCCACTCGACCTCGCGGCCGCGACGACGCTGCGCAAGCAGCTTCACGAACGCTGGCGCATCGTCGAGGACGGCAAGGCGATCGCCGGCAACTTCAGCTTCGACAACTACTGGCAGACCACCGCCTTCGTCAACGCCGTCGCCTGGATCGCCCATACGCAGGACCATCACCCGGACATCAGCTTCGGCTACAAGAACGCCAGCGTGCGGTACTCGACACATGCGGTGGACGGTCTCAGCGAGAACGATTTCATCTGCGCGGCGAAGATCGACACGCTGCTGAGCTGACGGCGCACAAGCACTCCAGGCCGGCTGCTCAGAGGCTCCTGCGGCCCGACAGGGCATGCGCAAGCGTGCCGGCGTCCACATACTCGAGCTCGCCGCCCATCGGCACACCGTGGGCGATACGCGTCACGCGGATGTCGCGCGCGCGGCCCATCTCGGCCAGGTAGTAGGCCGTCGCCTCGCCCTCGACCGTCGGATTGGTGGCGAGGATCAGCTCGCGCACCCAACCGGCGTCGAGCATCGCGCCCAGCCGCGGGAGGCCGAGTTCCTCGGGACCGACGCCGTCAATCGGCGACAGCCGCCCCATCAGCACGAAATAGCGCCCGCGATACGGCGTGTTCTGTTCGATCGCGACCAGATCCGCCGGCCCTTCGACGATGCACAGCTGCCCGGTCTCGGCCCGCTGCGCGCTGCAGTAGCGGCAGGCCTGGTCTTCGCAGAACATGCGGCACTGTTCGCAGCGGCCGATGTTGTCGAGCGCATCGACGAGCGCGGCACCCAGCGCGCGCGCGCCATCGCGCTCGCGCTCCAGCAGGTGAAAGGCCATGCGCTGTGCGGACTTGGGGCCGACGCCGGGCAGGCGGCGCAGGGCTTCGATCAGGCGCGTCAGGCGCGGGGAATACGGAGTCACCGCGCAAGCATAGCCGTTCGCCGCCGTCGGCGGACGCGGACCTACGGCGCCAGCGGCGGTGCGTCCGGCTTCGGCTGCGTCTGCTCGCCGGCGATCAGACGGCGGCTGCCGGCTTCCACGGCATACGCCGTGCCGAAGGCTTCGCCGGCATCGGCGCGATCGATCGCGTCCACGTACCAGTGCTCGCCGGTCAGGCGCTCGGGCGTGATGTCGAGCAGCAGATAACCCTTGCGCGCGAGATCGACGTACTTGATGTGCGGATTGAGCAGCCGCAGCAGCGGCGTCAGGTCGTTGAGCGCGTCGAGGCCGGGCGAGGTGACCGAGGTACAGACGAACTCGACCCCCAGCGATCCGCTGCCGTCGATCGGGCTGTAGACCAGCGGGTTGGCCGGATCACGCGACAGGTCCATGCACCAGGAGGTGTGGATGTCGCCGGTCAGTACCACCGGATTCGGCACCTGCAGCGACTCCAGCAGATCGAATACGCGTGCGCGCTCGGCGCGATAGCCGTCCCACTGGTCGGTGTTGATGATCAGGCCGCCGGTGCTGACGACGGGCAGCGACTGCAGCAAGGCCTGCAATTGTTCGACCGCAATCCCGGTCAGCACCGACAACTCCGGCAGGCTGGGGATGCGGAGCTGGCCGAACATCACCTGTTGCCCGAGCACCTGCCAGGTCGCCGTGCTCGCACCCAGCCGCTCGCCGAGCCAGCCAAGCTGCTCGGTTCCCAGCAATGCGCGTTCGGCGTCGTTGATCGACGCCGCGTCGGTCAGGCCGGCCTGCAGGTCACGGCCGATGATGCGCGTATCCAGCATCACGATGTCGGCCAGATCGCCGTAACGGAAGTCGCGATAGATGCGTTCGGGTCGCGCCGGATCGACCGTCCGGATCGGCAACCACTCGTGGTACGCCTGGATCGCCCAGGCCTTGCGCTGCTGCCACAGGCCCTCGTCGCCTTCCGTGTGGTTGTTGGCGCCGTCGCGCCAGGAATTGTCGGCCGTCTCGTGATCGTCCCAGATGGCGACGACCGGATGCTGGCGATGCAGGGCCTGCAGGTCGGCGTCGAGACGGTACTGGCCGTATCGCGTGCGGTAGTCCTCGAGCGTGAGAATCTCGCTGGCGGGCTCATAGGGCCGGAAGCTGCCGTACTCGCCGCTGCCGTATTCGTAGATGTAGTCGCCCAGGTGCAGGACCACGTCCAGATCCGCGCGTTCGGCCAGCCGTCTGTAGGCATTGAACAGACCGTGCGCGAGGCTCGAGCACGAGGCGACGCCGATGCGCAGCCGCGCCGTCGCACCTTGCGGCGCCGTGCGCGTGCGCCCGACCGGCGAGGCGACATCGCCCGCCTTGAACCGGTAGTAGTAGGTCGTGCCCGGCTGCAGACCCGTGGCGTCGACCTTGACCGTGTAGTCGCGATCCGCGTCGGTCCGCGTCGAGCCGCCGCCCACCGGCTGGCTCAGGGCCGCGTCCGCCCAGATCTCGTAGTCCACCTCGACGCTGCCGCCGTCGATGCCGCTGACCCGCGTCCACAGGATCACGCGGTCGACGAGTGGATCGCCGCTGGCCACGCCGTGCCGGAACTCGGCCGTGCCGCCGCCGGGCGCGCGACCCCCGGCCTCGTCGCTGGAGCCGCAGCCGGGCAGCAGGCCCAGACTTCCGACGGCGGCCGATCCCAGGGTGGCGCGACGCAGGAAGTCGCGGCGGCTGAGTGTGACGGTACGGGGCTTGCGCTGGCGCGGTGCGGACATGGCGTGTACTCGAGAAAGGGCGGGACGGCCACGCACGACCCCGGTACGCCGTCAACGGCGCATCACCCGGCAACAGGTACAGGCTCTCCCAGAATGTGGCGAGTTTACTGCCGGATGGTTGCCGGACCGTGACGCCGCGCGCTACGCGCCCGGATAGCCGTGTTTGCGCAGGTGCTTTTCCTGCAGCACCACGGTCGCGATCTCCTCGATCGACATGCTCGCCGAGTTGACGTAGGGAATGCCGCGGCGGCGATACAGCTGCTCGGCCTGGCGCAGCTCGTACGCGCACTGCTCCAGGGACGCGTAACGCGAGCCGGGTCGCCGCTCGCTGCGCACCTGCGCGAGGCGTTCCGGGTCCGAGGTGAGCCCGAAACAGCGCGCCTCGAGCCCCTTGAGTGCGAGCGGCAGCCGCAGCTGCTCGAGGTCGTCCACCGTCAGCGGAAAGTTGGTCGAGTACAGGCCGTGCTGCAGGGCGAGGTACATGCTGGTCGGCGTCTTGCCGCAGCGTGAGGGCGCGATCAGGATCAGATCGGCGCGCGTCAGGTCGCGGGTCGAGGCGCCGTCGTCGTGCTCCATCGCGTAGTGCACCGCCTCGATGCGCTCGTCGTAGCGGCGCCTGTCGGCGACGCCATGGGCCCGCCCTTGCGCATGCGTCGAGCCGAGCTTGAGTTCGCGCTCCATCTCGTGGATGAACAGGTCGAACAGATCCATGAACAAACCGTCGACCTGCCGCAGCATCGTGCGGACCTCATCGCTCACGGTGGTGCTGAAGACCAGGGGTCGGTGCCCCGTCTGCTGGCCGACGAAATTGATATAGTCCACGGTGTTTTTCGCACGTTCCGCGGTGTTGACGAATGGCAGCGTGGTCTTGTCGAACTCCAGGCCATCGAACTGCGTCAGCAGCGTGTTGCCCAGGGTCTCGGCCGTGATGCCGGTACCGTCGGACACGAAGAAAACGGGACGTGCAAGAGTCATATTCAGGGCATGCGGACGCGGCGCGGCCGCGGTCCGTTCACTTTACCTGCAAGCGGGACTGACGTAGCGAATGAGCAAGACGGTTTTGTGGTACTCCGCGCTGGGCATGCACGATGTCGAGACGGTCGGCGGCAAGAATGCCTCGCTCGGCGAGATGATCCGCAGCCTCGCCGCCTCCGGCGTGAGCGTGCCCAACGGCTTTGCCACCACCGCGGACGCCTACCGTGAGTTTCTCGCCTACGAGAACCTTGCCGGTCGCATCCAGGACATGCTCGGCGGCCTCGACGTCGACGACGTGCGCAAGCTCGCCGAAACCGGCAGCGCGATCCGCGCCGCGGTGAGCGCGGCGCCCTTCCCCGCCGCGCTGGAAGCGGACATCCGCAGCCACTACGAACAGCTGGTGGCGGAATCCGGCGCCGACATCTCGGTGGCAGTGCGCTCCTCGGCGACGGCAGAGGACCTTCCGGACGCCTCTTTCGCCGGTCAGCAGGAGACCTTCCTGAACGTCCAGGGCATCGACAACGTCCTGAGCGCGATCAAGGAGGTCTTTGCCTCGCTCTACAACGATCGCGCGATCGCGTACCGCGTGCACCACGGCTTCGACCACGCGGCCGTGGCCCTTTCGGCCGGCGTGCAGCGCATGGTGCGCTCGGACAAGGGCGCCAGCGGCGTCATGTTCACGATGGACACCGAGTCCGGCTTCCAGGACGCGGTGTTCATCACGGCGTCCTACGGGCTGGGTGAAGCCGTCGTCCAGGGGGCGGTCAACCCGGACGAGTTCTATGTCTACAAGCCCGGCCTCAAGGCTTCGCGGCCGGCCGTGCTGCGCCGCAACCTCGGCGAGAAGGCGCGCAAGATGGTCTACACGGCCGACCGCACGCTCGGCAAGACGGTGGAGTTCGTCGAGGTGGCTGCCGCCGAGCGTCGTCGCTTCAGCCTGAATGACGACGAGGTCCAGGCCCTGGCGCAGCAGGCCCTGATCATCGAGGCGCACTACGGCCGCCCGATGGACATCGAATGGGGCAAGGACGGCATCGACGGCAAGCTGTATATCCTGCAGGCGCGTCCGGAAACGGTGAAATCGCGGGCGAGCACCAACGTCCTGCGCCGCTACAAGCTCAAGAACAAGGGGACCGTGCTCACCGAAGGCCGCGCGATCGGCCAGAAGGTCGGCGCCGGCACCGTGCGCATCCTCGACTCGATCGAGCAGATGACCCGCGTGCAGGCCGGTGACGTGCTGGTGACGGACATGACCGATCCCGACTGGGAGCCGATCATGAAGCGCGCGAGCGCGATCGTGACCAACCGCGGCGGTCGGACCTGCCACGCCGCGATCATCGCGCGCGAACTCGGCATTCCGGCGGTCGTCGGCTGCGGCAACGCCACCCAGGTGCTGGCCGATGGCGCCGCCGTGACCGTGTCCTGCGCCGAAGGCGATACCGGCTACATCTACGAGGGCCACGTCGACTTCCAGGTCGACGAGGTGGCACTCGACAAGATGCCGGATGTGCCGGTCAAGATCATGATGAACGTCGGCACGCCGGAGCAGGCCTTCGACTTCGCCGCGCTGCCGCACCGCGGTGTGGGTCTGGCGCGCCTGGAATTCATCATCAACCGCCAGATCGGCATCCATCCGCAGGCACTGCTCGAACTCGACCGTCTGCCGCCGGAGGAGCGGCGCCTGATCGATCCGATGATCGCGCCCTACGGCAACCCGATCGACTACTTCGTCAAGCGTCTGGCCGAGGGCGTCGCCACGATCGCGGCGGCTTTCGCGCCGGAGCCGGTGATCGTGCGCCTGTCGGACTTCAAGTCCAACGAGTACGCCAATCTCATCGCCGGCCAGCGCTACGAGCCGCACGAGGAGAATCCGATGATCGGATTCCGCGGTGCGTCGCGTTACATCTCGCCGGCCTTCCGTCCCTGCTTCGAGCTCGAATGCCGTGCACTGAAGTACGTGCGCGACGAGATGGGCCTGACCAACGTCAAGGTGATGGTGCCCTTCGTGCGCACGCTGGACGAAGCCCGACAGGTCGTCGACATCCTCGCCGACAACGGTCTGAAGCGCGGCGAGAACGGCCTGCAGCTCATCATGATGTGCGAGCTGCCGTCGAACGCCGTGCTCGCGGAACGCTTCCTCGAGTACTTCGACGGTTTCTCGATCGGCTCGAACGACATGACGCAGCTCACGCTCGGTCTGGACCGCGACTCCGGACTGATCGCACACCTGTTCGACGAACGCGACGAAGCCGTCAAGGCCATGCTCGCGATGGCCATCGGCGCCTGCCGCAAGCACGGCAAGTACATCGGCATCTGCGGCCAGGGGCCGTCCGACCATCCGGCGCTCGCGCGCTGGCTGCTCGATCAGGGGATCGAGTCGATGTCGCTCAACCCGGACACCGTCGTCGAAACATGGCTCTACCTCGCCGGACAAAAGGCCTGAAGGCAGCGCTGGTCGCGATCGTCGCCCTGGCGACGGCGGCGGCCTGCGCCGGGTCGGCATCGTCGGAGCGTCCTGGCGCCTTCGACTACTGGATCCTCGCCCTGTCGTGGTCGCCGCAGTTCTGCCGCGCCCAGCCTTCGAGCGAGCAGTGCGAGACGGCGCGCGGCTTCATCGTGCACGGGCTGTGGCCGCAGCACGAACGCGGCTATCCGGAGTCCTGCGGCCAGCGCGAGCGCGTGCCCGAGGAGCTGATCGAGCGCATGTCTCCGCTGATGCCGAGCGCCGCGCTGGTCAACGGTCAGTGGCGCAAGCACGGCACCTGCAGCGGCCTCGACATGAAGGACTACTTCTTCAATGTCGAACGTGCGTGGCGAACGGTCGTGGTTCCGCCGGAGTACCGCGACATGCAGACGACGATGCACACCAGCGTGCGCGACATCGAGAATCGCTTCATCGAGCTGACCCCCGGCCTCACGCGCGAAAGCGTGGCCGTACAGTGCAGCGGACGCTGGCTGCGCGAGGTGCGCATCTGCCTCGATCGTGACTTCCGTCCCCGTGCCTGCGGGCTGGATGTCGAGGATCGCTGCCGCTCCGAGGTACACATTCGGCCGGTGCGCGGACGCGTCGTTCGCCGACGCCCAAAAAAATCATTCCAAACCAGAAACGTTTGGGTATAATGCGCGCCCCTAGCGCGTGGGGCTATAGCTCAGCTGGGAGAGCGCTTGCATGGCATGCAAGAGGTCGTCGGTTCGATCCCGACTAGCTCCACCAAATCGTTTGCCGGGTCTGTACGATCAAGCCGCAGCCGGCGCAGCCTCGAGCCGCGCTGCCCACGGTGCACCGATCCGGCAATCGCGAATGTCCCCAGGGCCTTCGCAAGCCGTTTGCCTCGTCCCCATCGTCTAGAGGCCTAGGACATCGCCCTTTCACGGCGGTAACCGGGGTTCGAATCCCCGTGGGGACGCCATATGATTCAAGAACTTAGCCCGATTTCACGATCGGGCTTCCTTGTTTTGGGTAATCGCTAGGTCATTTCGGGACCGATCATGCAGCGGGGAGCCCCGCTCTGCGCACCTGCGCTCTTTGGTTCGGAGCAGCCTCGTCAGGCTGCGATCCGGTGCTCGTAATAGGGCCGCTCCCGATCATCGAGAATCCGCTGCATCGCCGCCGTATCCCCATTCGGCTGCAGCCAGGCATCAAGGTTCTCGGCCTTGATCGGAATGATGCAGCGATCATGACCCGCCTCTGCGACTTCCGCCGGCGGCTCATCGGTAATCGCTGCAAACGAGTACAGCTCATCGCCGTCACGTCCGACCCAGCGTGACCAGAGACATGCCGCCAGCATGGTCTGCCGGGTTTGCGGCTGAAACTTCAGGATGACGTTCTGGCCATCGCGCTCAACGTGCTCGAAGAAAGCCGAGGCCAGGACCACGCCGTGGGTCTGCCCAAACTGCTCCTTCCAGAACTTCTCGAGGTTGTCGCGCCGGGCGTTGTAGAGCGTCGCGAGCTTGTCGATGGTCGGCGGCTTGCCGGCCGGGCGAAGCATGTATCGCATCGGCACGATCTGGCGTTGACCGTCACGCCAGATCAGTACCGGTGCATAGGAGTTCGGGAAGATCCTGCAGTCACGGGACTCGACCGTTGTCCGCTGGGCACTGTCGATCCACTCCAGCAACTGCTCGACCTTGTTATTGGCGATGCGCTGGCTCTCGGCCGCTGCTTTCGTGTGCTTCTCCGCGAGCTTTCGCTCCGCATCCGCCAGGCGCTTGCGCTGCTTGAACAGCTCCTGCTCCCAGCCACGTACGCTCTGCGTGTTGAAGTCGTCGATGGACTGCCGGATGCGGCGCTCGTCTTCGGTCTGCGGATTCGCAAACCAGCGGTCGATCATCTTCGGGATCTTCGCCTTGCTCTCGAAGCGGTGTCCGTAGAGCGCGTCGAAGTCCTTGATCGACAGCGTGCCGCCGTAGAACTGGTATTCCTCGAACGCGGCGACGAGTTGGGCGGAGTAGCACATGCCCCGAGCTTAGCGCCGCTTACGCAGACAGAAAAATCCCCCAGTGGCTGCGGGGCCTACCGGGGGGAAGATTGGTGCGTTCGTCCCATGGGTGTGGGGCCAGATCACTCTATGTCGCCCATCTCGACGGGAGCGTGACGTAGCACTCAGGCCATCCGCGTCGAGCCGCTCTGTTCGCGTCAGGCTGCGAAGCGCATCACGCTGTCGGGCGCCGGCGCGGATGCGAAATTGCGCATCGACTGCTCGACCTGCTCGGTGCGGATCGCATCGACGCGGGTGCAGATGGCCCAGGCCAGTGCGGTCGCCCGGTCCGCATCCAGCTCAAACGGCTGGCCATCCATCAGGACCACGATCCTGTCCCCGCAGCGCACGACATCCGTCTGCTGGACCGAAGGCACCGACAGTTCGGATACGACGATCTTCGACTGGCTCATGGCATTCCCCGTCTCGTTGATGTGAGACCAGCATGACGGGATCGCACAGCGCCGGATATTGGCCGAACGTCTAATCCGGAATTAGCCGTTTGGCTAATAGGCAGGCGGTGATGAAGGGCCTACTCTGAATTCGCCTCATTCCCTCCCTCTAGCGGTGAGGCCGCGGTTGCCCCCCGAGGCTTCCCTTAACCCTCGGGGGCGCACCGCACTTTCGGTCGCAGCGAGATTTGCTCTCGCTGTTTACAGCAGCGACAGCTGCTCGGTGCTTGAGGCCGCCGCCCCGCCCTTGAGCAGCCACTGCTGCAGCACCTCGTAACGCGATCCGTCCGGCGTCAGCGTGCTGCTCACCAGCGCGAAGGTATCGGCGGTCCAGGTCACGACCATTGTGCGCGTCGGTGGCAGCTTCTCCGGCACCTTCATCACCGAGACATGCGGGGTGAAGCGCCGATCGCCGGTGAAACCGACACTGCCGGTGCGCAGCAGCACTTGCGCGCGTAGCGCGTCGAGCGCCGGCGGTGTCTGACGCATGCCCAGCCACCAGGTCCCGCCCTCGCCGAAGGTGCGGGCGTGGTCGATCGTCATCTCGACGGGATCGCCGCGGACCAGACTGAGCGCCTGGCGCAGGGCCGCGAGCTGCTCGTCGGTGATGCCATCACCAAGAAACTGCAGCGTCACGTGGTAGTTCTCGGGGGCGATCATCCGCCTGCGCTGCGGGTTCATGCGGATCGCCAGATCCTTGGCGGTCGCGTGCAGCTGGCCGCGCACTTTTGCGTCCGGCATCAGCGCGATGAAGAGTCGTCGTCCAGCCATCGGCGCAGCGGGTCCTTTTGATCAGTGCAGCGAGCGGTCCGGTGCACCGGCTTCGCTCATTTCGGCGAGGACTGCCGCGTGCGCGGGGCGGGCGACGCGCGCGGCAAAGCCATTGGCCAGCACCGCCTCGACGATGGCCTTGCACAGCCGCTCGTGCGAAAACTCCCGATGCTTCGGATCGAGGGGCTGATCGATCAGACCGGTGTGGCGCTGCCAGTCGGGGGTGATCAGGTGATCGACGTCGTCGCCAGCGATGCCGCCTTCATCGATATCCCAGATGAACACCCCATCGGCGATGCTGAAGGTCACGAAAACCGACTGGCCGTCGGCTCGGGTCAGGTACGCGGCCACCGCCTCGGCAAAGGTCCGGGCGAACTGGGTGACGGCATCGTCGGATAGCGGGGTCATGCGCAGGCACCCTCGGTCGGGGATCCCGTTATATCCGACCCGCTGGCCGCGCAGCCAACGGTCCGGGACTGGCGCCGGACCCAACTATTTTTCGCGGCGACTCAGGCGCTTGGGGCGTGTGCAGTAGCCTCGGGGCTATTGGACTGTATATGTATACAGCCCGTCGAATCGCCAGCTGGACATGTCCTCAGCCCCGAGCGCCGCCGCCCCTCGCCTCGACCAGATCCCCGGGATCTGGCGCGGCCAGCGTGCGCTTCGGGTGCAGGCGATGCCGACGGGGCATGCGGATCTGGATCGCTTGCTGCCGGGCGGCGGGCTGCCGTGCAATGCCCTGACCGAGATCCTGCACCCGCGCCCCGGCGTCGGCGAGATGGGGCTGATCCTGCCGATGCTCGGGCACCTCACCCAGGCCGGCAGCCGGGTCGGCCTCATTGCGCCGCCCCATGTCCCCTACGCCCCGGCACTGGCTCGCGCCAGCGTGGTCCTGCCGCGCCTGGTCGTCGTCGATCCGCCCGCGAGCGGCGAGCCGCTGTGGTGCGTCGAGCAGATGCTGCGCGCCGGGGTCTTCGGTGCGATCGTCGGCTGGATTCGCGAGGCAGACATGCACGCCCTGCGGCGCCTGCAATTGGCGGCGGTGACGGGGCACACGATCGGCGTGCTGATGCGCCCGATGGCGGCCGAGCTACAGCCCTCGCCAGCGGCGCTGCGGCTGAAGCTGACCCGCGTCGAGCAGCGCCTTGATGTCGAGGTGCTCAAGGCGCGCGGCGGTCGCATCGGCGATCACTGGCAAGCGGCGTAGCGTTGCCCGCCATGCTGTGGCTCTGCCTGCGCCCTACCCGCCTGTGCCTCGAAGCGGTTGATGCCGGCCAGGTGCCGGATCTCGCGATCATCGAGCGGCGTGGCCCTCGCAGCTGGGTCATCGATTCCCGTTGCGGCATCGAGCCCGGGACCGACCTGGGCGCGGCGATGGCGCTGCATCCGATTCGGCCCCTCGCGCGGCGACCCGAGGCCGAGCAGGAGTCGCTACGCCAGCTGGCCTATCTCGCATACAGCCTCGGCAGTCCCGTGCATCTGGCGACGAAGGCGCCGGTCGCCTTCGGCGGATCGGTGTTTCATGCGGTGTGGGTCGAGGCCTCGGCCAGCCTGCGCTTGTTTGGCGGGCTGCGCGAGCTGCTCACTGCGACCCAAGCCCTGCTTGAGCGTCTGGGTCTGACGATGGCGCTGGGCACCGCGCCGACGATCGAGGGCGCGGCGCTCGCCGCCGATCACGGCCAGCACCTGCGCACGCGCGAGGCGCTGCGGCAGTGGCTGGCCAGACGGCCAATCGGCGTGCTGCGGATGCGCCCTGACCTGCTCGCCAAGCTGGACGGCTGCGGGCTGCACTGGATTGGCGATCTGCTGGCGCTGCCGGCTGGATCACTGCGCCGACGCTTCGGCGCCGAGCTACCGGACCTGCTCGCGCGGCTTACCGGAGAGATCGCCGATCCGCGCGAGCCGGTCGTTCCGCCGGATCGTTTCGAGCGGCGATTCGAGCTGCTCGGCGGCGTCGATTCCACAGACGGCCTGCTGATTCCGGTGCGGCGTTTGCTGGTCGAGCTGGCGCATTACCTGCGCGCTCGGGACACCGGCGCTGCCGCTTTCGAGCTGGCCTTCCTGCACGAAAACAAGACGCGCACGTCCGTGCCGATCGCATTGATGGCGCCGACGCGCAGCGCCAATCATTTCCTGCTGATCACGCGCGAGCGGCTCGCGCGCACGACGATCACCTCACCGGTCGTCGAGCTGTTTCTGCGTGCGGACCGCTTCGATGCACCGGACACCGCACAGCTGGACCTGTTCGACACCGTGCATCAGCACGAGCGCGACTGGGCAACGCTTCTTGAGCGGCTCACCGCGCGTCTGGGCAAGGACGCGGTGTGGACGCCGGGCCTGGTGGCCGATCACCGGCCGGAGCAGGCCTGTGCGCCGCTGACGCCGGGGACCAAGGGGGTGAAGGCGAGCTTTCCACCGCGACCCGTCTGGCTGTTGCGCAAGCCCCGGCCGCTGTCGCGCACGCCGCGCCTGCTCGCGCATGAGCGTCTGCAGGGCGGCTGGTGGTCGCCAGTCGATCGCGACTACGCGATCGCGCAGGCCCGCGACGGTACCCGTCAGTGGGTCTATCAGGATCGCGAGTCGGGTCAGTGGTTTCTGCACGGGCTGTGGGAGTAGCGATGTCCTCCACTCCCGGATATGCCGAGCTGCACTGCATCAGCAACTTCACCTTCCTGCGCGGGGCCTCCAGTGCACGAGAGCTGGTCGAGCGTGCGAACGCGCAGGGCTATGCCGCGCTGGCCATTACCGACGAGTGCTCGCTCGCCGGCATCGTGCGTGCCCACGAGGCGGCGCAGCAGGCGGGTCTGAAGCTGATCATCGGCGCGGCGTTCCACATCGACGAGCTGCAACTCGTGCTGCTGGCGCCGGACCAGGTCGCGTACACGCAGCTGTGCCAGGTCATCACGATGGCGCGGCGCAATGCCGAGAAGGGTCAGTACCGGATCTCGCGTGAGGATCTCGCGCAGCACACCGATCGCTGTCTGGCACTGTGGATCGCCGATCACAAGGCGCGCATCGATACGGCCGCCTGGGTGCGCGATGCGTTTGCCGAGCGGGCGTGGATCGCCGTGTCGCTGCTGCGGCGTGGATTTGATGCGCAGCGCTCCGAGCGTGCGCAGGACCTCTCGGCACGCACCGGACTGCCGATCGTTGCGGTCGGCGGCGCCTGGTATCACGACGCCAGTCGGCGGCCGCTGCAGGACGTGCTCACCTGCACGCGCCTGGGCTGCACGGTCGAGACGGCGGGTCTGCGACTGGAAGCCAATGCCGAGCGGCATCTGCGCAGCCTCGACGATCTGCAGTCGCTGTATCCGCGGGACTGGCTCGATGAGACGCTGCACATTGCGGATCGATGCAGCTTTTCACTCGACCAGCTGCGCTACGAGTATCCGCATGAGGTCGTGCCGCCAGGTCGCACGCCCAGCAGCTGGCTGCGCGAGCTGACCGAGGCCGGCATCCGTCGGCGCTGGCCGGACGGCGCGTCGGGCAAGGTGCTGGCGCAGATCGGGCGCGAGCTGCAGCTTATTGCGGAGATGCGCTACGAGAGTTACTTCCTGACGGTCGCCGATATCGTCACCTTTGCGCGCTCGAAGGGCATTCTCTGCCAGGGGCGTGGCTCTGCCGCGAACTCGGCCGTCTGCTATGCACTCGGGGTGACCGAGGTCGATCCGATGCGCATGGAGATGCTCTTCGAGCGATTCATTTCGAAGGAGCGCGCCGAGCCACCGGATATCGATATCGACTTCGAGCATCAGCGCCGCGAGGAGGTGATCCAGTATCTCTATAACCGCTACGGCCGTGATCGGGCCGCGCTGGCGGCGACGGTGATCAGTTACCGCCCCAAGTCGGCGATCCGGGACGTCGCCAAGGCCTTGGGCTTTGCGCCTGAGGTGGTCGATCGATTGGCGAAGTCGGTGTACTGGTTTGACGGCATCGACACGCTCGAGACCCGGCTTGCCGAGTGCGGTCTCGATCCCAATCAGCGACCGGTGCAGATGCTGATGAAGCTCGTACCGGCGCTGATCGGCTTTCCGCGTCACCTGTCCCAGCATGTCGGCGGCTTCGTGATCTCGGAGCAGCCACTGCATCACCTGGTCCCCGTCGAGAACGCGGCCATGGCGGATCGCACGATCATCCAGTGGGACAAGGATGATCTGGAGACTTTGGGGCTGCTGAAGGTCGACTGCCTGGCGCTTGGGATGCTCTCGGCGATCCGCCGGGCGCTGGGGATGGTGTCGGCCCTTCGGGGCAAGCCCTTCGAGCTGTCGGATATCCCGGCCGAGGACTCCCAGACCTACGACATGCTGTGTCGAGGTGAATCCACCGGAGTGTTCCAGGTCGAGTCGCGCGCGCAGATGACGATGCTGCCGCGCCTCAAACCCCGCAATTTTTATGACCTCGTGATCGAGACCGCGATCATCCGGCCGGGGCCGATCCAGGGCGGGATGGTCCATCCCTATCTGCGCCGTCGTCAGGGCAAGGAGTCGGTGAGCTATCCGAGTCCGGAGCTGGAGCGGGTGCTGTCGCGCACGATGGGTGTGCCGCTGTTCCAGGAGCAGGTGATGCAGATCGCCGTGGTCGCTGCGGGCTTTTCACCCGGCGAGTCCGATCAGGTGCGACGATCGATGGCGGCGTGGCAACGCAAGGGTGGGCTGGAGCATTTCCGCGACAAGCTGCTGACCGGCATGAAGGCACGCGGCTACTCCGATGCCTTCGCCGAGCAGATCTACAAGCAGATTCTCGGGTTTGGATCGTATGGTTTTCCCGAGAGCCATGCGGCGAGCTTTGCACTGCTGATCTATGCCAGTGCCTGGCTCAAGTGCCATGAGCCGGCAACGTTTTGCGCGGCACTGCTGAATTCGCAGCCGATGGGCTTCTACGCGCCCGCACAGCTGGTCGCCGATGCGCGGCGCGCCGGCGTCGAGGTCCTGCCCGTCGACGTGAATCGCAGCGACTGGGACTGCACGCTCGAGTCGCGCAACGCGCTACGTCTGGGCATGCGGATGATCCGGGGCATGCCGGAGGTGGAAGCCGCATCGGTGGTCAGCGGCCGCCGGCAAGGCGCCTACGCCAAGGTCGACGAGCTGTGGAAGCGGACCGAGCTGACGCGCCGGGGGCTGGATGCGCTTGCACATTCAGGGGCGCTGGCCGGAATTGCCGGCGATCGACGCCAGGCCCGATGGCGCACGATGGCGGCGGACCGGATCGTCGATCTGCTGCTGGATGCGCCGCCGGGAGAGGACTCAGCGCAGCTGCGAGCACCGTCGGAAGTCGACGATCTGATCGCGGACTATCAGGCGGTCGGACTGACGCTGGGGCGCCATCCCCTCGCCTTGCTGCGGGACCGACTTGAGGCCGCGCAGGTCTCGCGTGCTGCCGATTTGGTGCAGATGCGATCCGGCAGCCCGGTCCGGGTCGCCGGCCTCGTGACACATCGACAGCGGCCGGAGACGGCATCGGGGGTCATGTTTGCGTCGCTGGAAGACGAAACCGGGATCACGAACCTGATCATTTGGCCGTCGATCCAGGAAGAGCAGCGACAACAGATCCTCGGGGCGCAGCTGATGGTGGTCCAGGGGGAGCTACAGAACGAGGAAGGCGTGATCCACGTGATTGCGCAGCGGGTGCATGACCGCACGCACTGGATGGGGCAGCTGGCGATGGCGTCGCGGGATTTTCATTAACGGCCAAATGCCGAACTCGAAAATCTGGCAACTGCGCCTGCACCGCGGCAGCAGCTTCAAGATCCTTGGTACCTACTGAAAGTCACACTGAATCTGGAGTACGTTGCCGTGGCTCTTCTCAGGCTCCCGGAGGTAATGAAAAGAACCGGCCTCGGCCGCAGCACCGTTTACGCCGAGGTCGCACGCCGCCGCTTCCCGTCCCCGGTGCGGCTAACGGCGCGATCTGTTGGATGGGTCGAATCAGAGGTGGTGGACTGGATCGACCAGCGCATTCGCGATCGGATCGATATGAAGCATGTTAATCAGTTGGTGGGCGTCGATGAGGCGCCATGAATGTGGCGAAGGTCCCCCTTGGTCAGCAAGTCTCTCATCAGACTCGTGCGACCCGGTCCAACCGATTGGCATTCATGTTTCCGTCATTTCACTACGGCACGGGCTCCCACTTCGTTGCACTATTTTCAAAGCCGCGACAGACGGCGACATACAGACGCCCCCTCCTATCAACCGCAACGCAGCCCGGACGCCACGCTGCGACCTCAGTCCGGTTTGTAGCCCCAACTGGCAGTCCTTGCCACAGGACAACCCTGTCGAAGGTCCGATTCTCGCGAAAGTAAGTTGCCGCAACCAGCTGTAAGAGCTCGCGACGCTCAGTCGAACAGATTGCGGGCACCGTCCCGACGCTGTTATGTCCATCGATCCGGTCGTCTAGGCCGGTCACTGAATGGCCCTCCTCCTCCTCCCGCTCCAGTACCGGGAGCAGGTCGAGGCCTTCAGCATCTGGGAATTCATCTCGCACGGCGCGAAGCCACTCGAGACCACAACGGCGAGCGGCGCTCTCAACAGAGCCGCATTGGCCGGCATATAGCGGCACGACAAGTGCTGCTGCGCAGCGCTCGCCTTCGGATAGAACCGAGAACGCGCCAAGTTCAGCGAGTTCGACTGCCCTCCTTACTCCAGCACGATCTTGCTCCCTGAACTGCACCACGAGCTCGACCAAAGATTGAGCGTTGCCGGCGCAACGATGCAATGCTGCGCGAATTCGTTCCGACCTTGAAATTCTGTCCATGGGGGCTAGACCAGTACTCAATCTGACCCCAGGCTTGCCAGATACCGACGGAGCGCCACGGTATCGACACCGTGCAGGCGGCTCACGTGCGCAATCGTTCGGCAATGAGACATGAGGCTGAACGGCCAATTGCGAGTTGGCGCACGTACCGCCGCACAGCACTCCTGCAGCTCCGCCGCGTCCGGATACCATCTGCCGCCATGGTCGAACCTCCCGCTCGGGTTGCTCCTGCGTTCAGAACGCTCAAGGAAGCACGCGGCCGCGCGACGCAACGCGGCGCCAGACGAGTTACTGCAGGTTGCATACGCGAGTTCGCCACGCAGATCCTCGCCAGCACTCCTGATCCGGCGCACCTGCGCCGCAAAAGCCGCGCCATGCGGATCGTTGCGACGCTGGGTGCTGGGATCCTTGACGCGAGCCAGAAACGCGTGGATCAGCTCATGGACGACCGTCTTGCGCAGCTCTTTAGGTGCATCGGCGAGTGCGCTTGAGATCTCGACGCCGACTCGCGGAGCGTAGCTACCAAAATGTCCCACCGGAAGCATCGCGAAGCGTATCGTGACGTCCTTCAGGGCACCACCAAAATGACGCCGGTCGATCTCATCCTTGAGTGTGGCGAGGTCGCTCTCAGTGATCGGCATAGCTGCACCTAAAGGCATGTCTGATCCTTCAGGTACCGGACACCCCGCAACACGCCGACCGCCCTCCACCCCGATGCCAAGTACGCAGGATTGTTAGGATAGTATTGCCCTACGTCCAACTGACGCCGTAGTGAATGATTCGGCGCATGCCACGACCAGTGGTCATCTCCCGCGAGAAGCCCTCGTCAGCTCCTCAACCATTCGTCGCCCCCGGGGGCACCTAGTCAAGCACCCACCATCCGTTTTCTGTCTTGGCTAGGTGGACGGAAGCGCCTTCCATCCATTCGCGTTTTTCGTCAGCTCGAAAGTCTCAGAATGCGCCTTGGGCTGGCATCCGCAAAGTACTTCATCCGGTCTCTTGAATGTGATGACGCACGAAATGTCGCGCGCTCGTCCGCTGATCACACGGGACGATGATCAAACGCTATATCAATTTAGAGCCAGAGGCGCCGCGGGCCAAGCCTCGCCAGTGCGATTTTTTTTCGAACGGCACCTGCGCCTCCGCTGACGCGATCGGCGCTCTACTAAAATAAAGCCGCATGCTTGGGGCACTACGCAACCGCCGCGCAATATTTTGATAAAGCATCGATCAGCACCAGATCCTTTCCCAGATCGCGTGCATTCGGACCATTAACAATCGCCGTCGACGCAGCCCTACAGCTGTCACTATTGCATTCACGATCGCAGCCGCCAGGCCGAACCATACGAACGTTACGGCCCCGCCGCCTGATCCCCCATCGCCAACATCCGGCGTCGGCGTCGGCGCAGGCGCGGCGGTCGGCGCCGGCGCGGCAACCACCTCAACAGCAACAGTCTGCTCGACATCGCCACCGTCACCGGAGCAGGCCAGAGTGAACTCGCTGGTACCGACTTGCGCCATGACTAACTCCACTTCGCCGCTTGGGGGACGGTTGCCGGCCCAGGCACCAGAAGAGAAACACGAGTCCGCCTGTTCCGAAGTCCACGTAAGGCGAACCGCGCCCCCGACCTGAATCTGAGTAGGGTTCACCGCCAGCGACAACGTCGGCGCCGGGACGGGAGGCAGTGCAACGGAATCCAGCGTGACGATGCCCGAATCGGCCGGGTCGAGAGCCGAAACGATCGCACGCGCGCCATCGAGATTGTCGACCCACAGAGAAGCCAGCGCGCGCGAACTCACGCCGATGCCACCTGGGATGTCTTCGTTGATGCCACCTTCGATCTGGCCGACAACGCGCCCGTCGCCGTCGAAGATCGGAGCACCGCTTGAGCCCGGACCTACGAGTCCATCTTGGGCCGAGTCCTCAGCAATCGAGATCCAAATGAAGCAACCTGAGTTCACGTCTGTGCAGTCGAACCTCGGGCGCGAGGAAGCCTCGAGGTGGCCGTCGGTATCCCGAAACCATTGGCGCGGACGGTTCGACGTGTGATGGATGGAATAGGACTGCGTAAGCCGTCCAGCGCCCCCGGCGCCAGCGCCAGTCGCCGAGCGATTCCAACCCGCAAACTGAGCGTTGAACGAGGGCTGGATTGGCTCCTGAAGACCGTACAGGATCGTGTCGCCCGCCATTCCCACCACAGTCGCCTCGATCAGTTGCGGGCCAAGCGCGAGGATGTCGAAGTCGGGGCTTCCACAGTCCACCTGACCATCAAACGTAAACTGGCGGAACTCCGTTGTCTCCAACTCCACTCGATTGTTGTCCAGCATGTCCGGGTCATCCTCGCAGTGGGCGGCGCCCATGATGAGGCCCTTGTAATCCACCGCTGCGCTGTTCATCAAAGTGCCGCTGCAAAACAATGTGACGTCCCGCTTTGCGATGCGCACGTTGACGACCGATCGAGCGCTGAGGTCAAGTGCCGGAGTGCGAATACACGAATAGTTGATCGAATCTACTCCGGGATTGGGCGACTTCGGCGACTTGGAGAGCGATCGGTACTCCACCGCGCCGACGGAGAATCGAGCAATGTCGGAATAAGCCTTCGGCACTTGCACAGAGAGCGTGGTGCCAGGACGAAGCGCCGGTAGCCACACGGAACTGCGGGAGGCCCACTTGGCTGGGAGTGCTCGGTCCACACCGACGTGGGTCAGCACCAGCGCTGCGCCCTCCGGAAGGGCCATGTCAACGAGACGCAGGCCAATCGACTCCGCGGTATCGGATTCGAAGGTCTGGCTGAACACCACGTAGTCGCCAATCGTGCGGCGCGCGAATGCGCCCTTTGGGACCGTCATGTCGAGCACATGGGCTTCGTATGGCGGCAGCAGCGGAACCAGCGCCTTCGACCCCACCGGCGGCTCGATGATGGTTGTGCCCGCCTGTGCTGCCCCAGTGAACAGCAGCCCCGCAAGGGCTCTCAAGATCCACGTTGTCATAGCACCCTCCCGTTCTGTATCGATTCCGACGCCGCTCCCTGGCCACCTACTGAACCCGCCGTTGCTCCCTCTACCAGCAAAGGCCTGTCAAAACTTTTCTGGCGACTATAGTCCGTGGACCCATGGTCTCGCCAGCACCACGCTGCGGGCATGGAGCAGGACGCAGACCGGATCCGCCGCGCATTTGGACTTGCACTCAAGTCGTGCCGCACCGCCTGCGCAATTTCGCAGGAGGCCCTGGCGCTTTCGGCTGGTGTCGACCGCACCTTCGTATCGCTGCTCGAGCGCGGGCTGCGCCAGCCGACCCTGGAAACACTCTTCCGGCTGGCCGCCGTGCTGGACACGTCACCGGAGGCCATGGTGGCGATGACCCGCCAGAACCTCACCCGCTCGCCGGCCAATCGTGCGCGGCGACAGTCAAATGCTCTATCAAAATAGAGCCGGGTTCCGGGCGCGACCGGTGGTGGCAGTCCGATGTTTTAATACAGCACGTGCGCTGCATCAGACGCGATCAGTGCTTTACTAAAATACTGCGGCCCGGTCGGCGCATGGCGCGGCCGCTGTGTAATATTTTGATATCGCCTTTGGCATGCGGATCTGCGGTCCTCGTGCTGCGTCGCAGTAACGGACTTGCCCAGTCTCCGGGGCTGCATCAGAAATCCCCGCCGCAGATCGGACCACACGGGTCGAAGTCGAACCCTGTGTCATCCATTCCGTACGGATTGCCCGCAACGTCAACGCCAATCGTCCCGTCGAACATCGGCAGGCCACTCGCAGGATTGAAGTCCCACGTCGTGGTCGCGGTGGCGTGGTCCTCAGACCACGGATGAAACGAATCGAACTCGTCGTAGCGCGCCCGGCTTTCGCTGTCATCCAGCGCAAGCCCGGCACCGCCGGGGGCGAATGCGTTCGCAAACGGATCGAAGTCGTCGACCATCGTCGGCGCAAGGGCAGCCCCAGCGGACACGTACGCGACGCTCGCATCCTCGGGGCCTGCCTCCCGCCGACGCTGCCGCTGCGGCGCGCGGTGCCTGGCGCGCCGCGCGGCGTTCGGAACGAGCGAGATCAGCAACCCCTGCCCGATCATCAGCGTTGTCAGACCCGCAAGCATTGCGCCGAGCCGGACCACCTCGTCGCGCCCGACGTCGTACCCCACGAACATCATCCCCGCGAGCCAGTAGAGCCACCACGGGATTAGCGCAGCACGCACGGCGCGTGGGTGTGGCGGGCGTCCGGTAGCGCCATCCGCGGCCGCCCGCTTCACGCCCAGGAACAGGAAGGCGGCCGGCACCCACAGTGCTCCGCTCCCAAGGACCACCAACGCGAAGCGTCCGATCATTGGATCGCCGTCGTTGATCGCGATCCCGAATGCGTAAACGCCGGTCGTCATCAGAACCACCGACATCAGGCCCCACCACTGTCGGGCGATGCGAAGCGGTGGCGGAAGGTTGTGACGGGGAATCCGGAACACGACCCATCCCGCCAGCAACAGTGCTGCCGGCGCCCAGGCGACGATGAACGCCAGGACCTCGAACCGGGGCATCACGACCGTACCCCGAAGACACCGGCAGGGTCGCCGGCCTCGGCCGCAGTCGGCCGATCAATCCGGAGCGCCGGCCGGAGATCGGTCGCGTTGCGTGAGCTGCACGCCGCATGCGCTGATCGTGCAATGGAATAATAAAGCACTCGCCGCGGAAGCCCCGCCGCCGCGCCGAATTGCGCTGAAGCGATCCCGCCGGCCCAATTTGCATGTTTATAGTAGAGCACTGACCGACCGCGGAATGACGGCGACGCAACGGTTTCGATGCTCGTGTACATGATGATGCTAGAGCACAAAGCAAAGGCCGATGCTGTAGGTCTTCCGTCGGGGCGTGCGGACTGCCGCATCATGTAGACAGCAGCGCAAATGTCCACGTCCCGGCGAGTCCGGCTGACAGGACGTAAATTCCGAGAAATTGAAGCGGCGCGTGGCGGAGCCGCAAGCCGCATGCGCTCTGCAGCGCCACCACGATCCTCGCAGCAGACACCGCCGCGGCCGCCGCGAACGGCGCGGGCGTTTCGAGCTTGAGGAAGATGACAACCGCCGGTACACCGGCCAGCGCGGCCCAGATGAGCTCATCTACGAGCGTGCGCGTATCCGGCCGATGCAGCAGTTGTAGTGGATTCCGCCACTGAACGAGCCAGACAACGGTCCGGAGGAATCGGGCTGCCAGCGCGGATGCCCGGGGAATTCTTGTTGGTGCGTTCCTTTCCTTGGCAGATGAGGCTGTGCCCTTGCGCGGTCTCGTCAAGCGCCGAGCCCCATGACAACCAGCTGAATCAGGCCCGCCAAGGCCATTCCCGCGACCATACCCGCGCCGAAGATAATGTGACTGCCTTTCATGGTTCCTCCCTTCGTTTTTAGGGGAGTAATTATCTCACAGGTACCCGTTTTCATAAAGATTTTTTCCGGGTACCATCTTTTGTCATTTATCCGTCTGATTCATCTGCGATTTGGCGGCGCCAACCCATTTTGTCACCAGGTTACCCACACGCTCCTCGAGGTCGTCCTCGTAGCCGTTTTCGACAAGTGCACGGCGAACGGACTCGAGATCCTGGGCGATCGACGCCGCCAGCATGACGGCGATTTTGACCCGCACTTTTCTTGGACTGAGTTGCAGCTGCATTGAAATGATTTCCGTGTTGACCTGATTCCAAGGTACCGGCCATCACGCAGAGAGCTCCGCGACCCGGGCGACGGCGATTGTTGCCGCTGCAAACTTATTGAACGACGGGCCCGCCGGATCGTGCTCACGCCGTCGTTGTGCCCGCTATCGAGGGGCATATTGCAACCACTCATCGCCGCGTCTGGCGCAACCGGCTCGGCATCGCCGCAGAGGCCAGCACCGCTACGGTTTGTGCCCAGCAAACCATGTCGGTGCGCCGCGGCGATGGCGTCTGACAATCGCGGAAAGCGGCACACGAGCCACCTGCATCGGGCGCACCCAACGGATGGTCTTGGGCAGCGCTGGAACGGGCCGCCCGGCCCTCTTCGATTGCTCGACGATGTAGTAGAAAAGCTGGCGAAGCTGGTCGCGGTTGCCGCGGAATCCGGGAGTCGTTTTCAGGCCGTGCAGCAGCTGCTCCAGCTCGGCGTCCGGACGCTGGACAGCCGAGCGGATCCGGGCACGGATGGTATCCATGGCCTGGGCTGTAATCCGCCACGTCCATGTCACCGGCCGGATCCGCTGCGTCCGCCTTGCCTCGCGCGGGTCCTCGAGCGGTTTGCGATAGCGCTTCTGCAGGCCGACCGGCACGGGAAGCCGGACCAGTTCGTAGCGCCAGATCCACGGCAGATAGTCCGCATGGGCATCGCGCCATCGCTCCAGAGACGCGAGCGGATCATCCCCTTCGGTCTTAAGCAGCCAGAACTGGAATGCCGTCTCGCCGGGACGCGGAAACAGGACAAGATCGAACCGTGCAATGCCCGATTTCCGCAAGTAGTGGCGGCGGTCCTTGCCAGCAGAAAGCTCGTATCGCTCGGCGAAGCGCTGGACCATTGCCTGCACTTTTTCCAGCGGCACGATGCCGGTCACGTAGAAGCGATAACCGCGGCAGATGCAGTGCTGCAGATCCAGCATTGCGGCCGTCACGGACGAAGGAACCTCGGGGTCGAGCATTGCGAAGTCACTATAGGGAAGGGATTCATGCGAGGAGGTCAAAAGAGCTTCCGCGTTTTTCGCGCGCACGCTCACACCGGACAGGTACCTGATGGGCACGCGACCATTCCGGGACCTGCCGGGACGGCTCACGGCGCCGCAATTTCAGCCTTGCTGCGCGGCCGGTACCTGATCAATGCCTCGGACTTTCGGGGCGCGGCCACCAACCCGCTTTCTCGTCGGGCAACCACCCGACCTGCGAACGGGGCAGCCACGCCCCCGTTCGGTGCACCAGCACCGCAGCGCCAACTGCGGTAGCTCGCCGTCGCGACGTGCCTCTAATAGGGCTCGCGTCGTGGCAACGGGCACCGCGGGGTGAAATTCCCCGCGATGACCCAATCGATGGCGGCATTTTTGAGCGTGGGCGACGCGGACACGGGCGCATCGGCAACGATGCCAACCCGGACGCAGGAGTAGTGGGTAGCCAGTCCCACCCACGGGCGGCCGGCAACGGTCGGACGTGTGCGCGGCACGTGGGTTCGTGCGGATGGCGAAAGGGCGCAAGCCTATAAGCGATCCGGCCTAGCGGTTTCGGCGAGGGCCGAGGCCGGCGACAGGAGGCACCCGCGGGCGAAAGCCGGCGGGGTCTGTGATAGCTGAAACGTGTAACAGCGTCCTCGAGAAGGATGCTTCCGTGAGTAACGGTGATGCCGTCGTCCCCACTTCAGTTGGGGCGACTGCCAATGGAAGCGACGAAAAGGAGTAAGCAGCTGCTTGGGAAGCTCGGGCTGCCGAAAGCCGAAAGGCGGAGACCCAGAGGGTCTACTTGAGTCGTGATGTTGAGCGGCTAAACCGCGAACCTGCGTTCTAACGCGGGAAAAACCAGTGGGTGCCGGGTGGCACCGGATCCAACCCCATTGGTAAGAGCGGGGATCAGTAGGAGCGGATGACGTGCGATGCAGTCGAAACACGTGTCCATCCGCCGGTATTCGGCGGGTACGAAAGTCCCCAGCGAGCGCAGAGGTGTGGAGGGTGATTCCTCAACCGAGCGTGGCAGGAAGGCGCGGCTGAGAAGGAGCTGGCACACGGGTGGTGCCGTGGCCGGAATCGCAACAGGTGGTGCTGTCGATTCCCTTTCGGTCTGCGACGTACAGGCCCCAGTGAAACGGGTTCTATGTCCAATTGTTCAGGAGGTGTGCAATGCGTAATGCACGGGTGGCTCCCTTCGCCCGCGACCCGACGCGCTAATTCGGGAGGACGCGACCAGTCCACATGGTCGCCGGCAGTGAGCGACGGCATATCGCGCCGCCATTTCGTTTGATGTTCTTATCCAGTCCGATCGAGCCTGTGGCTCGATCGGACCTTTCTTACACCGCCGCGCCCAATCGAGACATCGAATTCCCCCGCATCGGGACGCCCGGTACCTCCCACGCATCGCCCACTGCAAACGGAGATTCCAATGTCCAGCACCTTCGATCCACTCGTCTGGTTTTTTCAGCCTCGAGCCATGGCGCACCTTAAAGCAGCGCTACCCCGATATCCGTTCATTGCATACGGATCTGCCCATCCCTACGAGATAGAGGAACTGCTGATGAAGTTTGAAACCCTCGGCCCGCTCGCCGGCCCGAAGCACGAGCCCCGAGGCGCGCGTGGACTGTTGATTGCACATGCGCAGCACGCTCACTCGATCGACTGGGCGCTGCTGTCGACGAAACCGGTCGAGGGCCTGTTGTTCATGGACACCCGAGACGAACTGTTCGTTGCGCCTTGGGGCGATAAGTACGAACTGAGGAAGGTGCTGATTGAAGTGTCGTCCGCAGTTCGATGCTTCCCGGACCGACCCTCCGATTTCGAAACGCCGCAAATGAAGCTGAACGCGGAACTTTTCTGCCGGAGAGCATGGGCGCTAAGGCCGTCCGCGAAGAACATCCTCAACCGCAACATCGATCTCGCAGAGTCAAGCAGATACCCCGAAATCGAAGTGCGAGTCATTGCCCATCAAATCGATCGCCTGCATGCCTTCCCGCTATGTGTTCGAGACATCGCAATGCTGCGCGGCTGCGTTGACGCCATTCTCTGTCGGGCACCCAACGGATCTCCGTACCCCTGGACGAGAAGCTTGGAGCGGTGCGTTCGGACGGGTGTGAAGACGACTCCGCTATCGACGCTGATCGCGCGCTACAGGAGTTCAGGAACGCTCCTGCCCTCGACTGGCATTCCCCCGGGTTGAGATCATGCAAGCCGCCACAAAGACACTCACCGCGGGCGAACTCGCGAAGATGGTCCTCCACAGCCGTCACCGACCCCTTACAACCCGAAGCGGAAGTCGTCAGCCGAGAAAATACCGCCGCAAAGCTGCCATTGGACGTGGGGGTGGGGGTCGATCGAGCGGCTTTGCCGTTCTGCGCGCTCGCCCGCACGGATCTCGTCTGCCGACATAAAAACGGGGCCTCGCGGCCCCGTTTCTCAGTTTGTGCATCTTGCTGCTTGTTAGCGGAAAGAGCGCAATTCCCAATCGGCTAGCGTGGGAATAGTATCGGCCTGAAATGCGCGGCACAAGCGCACAGGTGGAGGGAATCCGATGAGAAAGAAAGCGGTCCGATATCGGCTGGGGCTTGATCTGGGTTCCAATTCGCTGGGCTGGTGCATCGTGCAGATCAACGAGGCCGACGAGCCCGTCGGCCTGGTTCGCTTGGGAGTGCGGCTGTTCCGGGATGGGCGCAACCCCAAGGACAAGGCCTCGCTCGCCGTCGCCCGCAGAATGGCGCGCGGGATGCGTCGGCGGCGCGACCGCTGGCTCAAGCGCCAGAAGCGGTTCATGGCAGCGCTGATCCAACATGGATTGATGCCAGCGGACGCTGATACGCGCCGGGCACTGGCTGCCATCGATCCCTACGCACTGCGCAAACGGGGGCTCAGCGAAGCACTCACGCCGCACGAACTCGGCCGTGCGCTGTTCCACCTCAACCAACGGCGCGGCTTCCGCAGCAACCGCAAGGTGGACAAAGCCGACGAGAAGGAGAGCGGCAAGATCAAGTCCGCCCTCAAGGAGGTTCGTGATCGGCTGGCCGCGCAGGGCGCGCGCACGGTCGGCGAATGGCTGGCAGACCGTCACGCACAGCGCCAGCCGGTGCGGGCGCGGCTGCGCGGCCAGGGCGCCAAAGCCGCCTATGAGCTTTACGTCGGGCGCGACATGATCGCGGACGAGTTCGATGCCCTGTGGTCGGCGCAGGTCGGTTTCAACCCTTCTGCGCTCACATCAGCGGCGAGGGATGAACTGCGCGACATCCTCCTGCACCAGCGCCCGTTACGGCCTGTCCGACCCGGCCGCTGCACGCTGGAACCCGATGACGAGCGCGCGCCGCTCGCCCTGCCCTCCGCGCAACGCTTTCGCATCCTGCAGGAGCTCAATCACCTCCGTTACGAAACCGGCGTTGGCGAGGAGCGGGCGCTGACGCTGGAGCAGCGCGATCTCTTTACCCGCCTGCTCGAAGGCCAGACCGGCCCCGGCAAGCGCGACAAGGCCGATGCCCGGGGTCAGCTCAGCTTCGACACCATGCGGCGGATGATGGGCCTGCCCGATACAGTCAAGTTCAGCATCGAGTCGGACAAGCGCGAGGGCTTGAAGGGCAATGCTACGAGCCTCGCGATGGCGAAGGCTGATCGCTTCGGCGTCGCCTGGCACCAACTCTCACTGGCGCAGCAGGACGCAGTGGTTGAACTGCTGCTGGAAGAGGAGCGTGAGACGGCTATTGTCGAGTGGCTCATGAAGCTGCATGGGCTAAACGAAGCCGCTGCCCTGAGAGCCGCCAACACCGGGCTGGCCGACAGCCACAGCAATCTGGGCCGCAAGGCCTTGGCGAAGGTGTTGCCGCATCTGGCGGCCAACGTCGTCACCTACGACAAGGCCGTTCTGGCGGCGGGCTATGCCAGCCACAGCCAGTTGCACACGGGCGAATACTTCGGCCACAGCGCACTGCCCTACTACGGTCGCATCCTGCAATCGGCGGTGGGTTTCGGCTCCGGCAATCCGGAAGACTCCGAGGAAAAGCAGTGCGGGCGCATCGCCAATCCCACCGTGCACATCGGCTTGAATCAGTTGCGGCGGCTGGTCAATGCGGTGATCGAGCGCTACGGCCCACCAACCCAGATCGCACTGGAAGTGACGCGCGAACTCAAACAGAGCCGGGATCAGAGGGAGCGTATCCAGAAGGAGCAGGCTGAGAATCAGAAGCAGCGCGATGCCGACCGCGAGGAACTGCAAAGGCATGGCCTACGCGACACCGGCGAGAACCTGTTACGCCTCAAGCTATGGCGCGAACTGAACATCCGAGACCCGCTGGATCGGCGTTGCCCCTACACCGGCCGGCAGATTGGGCGCGAGAAGCTGTTCAGTGAGGAAGTCGAGGTCGAACACATCCTGCCGTTCGCCCGCACGCTAGACGACAGCATCGCCAACAAGACACTGGCCTACCGAGAAGCCAATCGCTACAAGAAGAACAGCACGCCCTTCGAGGCCTTCGGCCAGTCGCTGCATGGCTTCGACTGGCAGGCGATCCAGGACCGCGCGGCGAACATGCCCAGCAACAAGAAGTGGCGCTTCGCGGA
Source organism: Sinimarinibacterium flocculans (assembly GCF_003201205.1). Classification (GTDB taxonomy): domain Bacteria; phylum Pseudomonadota; class Gammaproteobacteria; order Nevskiales; family Nevskiaceae; genus Solimonas; species Solimonas flocculans. The sequence continues at coordinate 662,200 of NZ_QICN01000001.1, read as the reverse complement.
CCGCGCGATGGAACAGTTCGAGACGCGACATGGCGGTGACTTCCTCGCACGGCACCTCACCGACACCGCGTATCTGAGTCGCACGGCCAAGGCTTACCTCAGCTACGTGTGCCATCCGAACGACGTGTGGGTCACGCCGGGCCGGCTGACCGCGCTCCTGCGCGGCAAGTGGGGCTTGAACCAGCTGCTGTCCGACAGCGGCAAGAAGAACCGCACTGACCATCGTCACCACGCGCTCGATGCCGCGACGATCGCCGTGACGGATCGCAGCCTGCTGCAGAAGGTGGCCACACTCTCGGGCCAGGAGCGGCTCGAACGAGAGAAGGACCGCATCCTCGTGCCCTACCCCTGGGAGGGCTTTCGCGATGCGCTAGAGCAAGCCTTGCCGCGCATCGTCGTGAGCTACAAGCCGGACCACGGCTATCAGGCCGGTCTGCACAACGACACCGCTTACGGCTTTGCCGAGCCCTATGAGCCCGGCAGGCCTTCTCAGGTGGTGCATCGTGTGCCTCTGCTGTCGCTGACCAAGCCCACCGACCTTGACGACATTCGCGACCGCGCGCTGCGCGAGCGCATCAAGGCTGCGGTAGCTGGCACCGAGGGCAAGGAGTTCGCGGCCAAACTGGCCGCATTTGTCGAGCAGACCGGCATCAGCCGCGTGCGGGTTGCTGAGACGCTAACCGTGATACCGATGGGGCGCGGCGGCTCTCATCCCGGCCGTGGCAGCGAAGCGCGGGGCGCGCCCTATAAGGCCTACAAGGGCGACGGCAACTACTGCGTGGAGATTTATCGCGACGAGAACGGGCGCTGGCGCGATCACATCGTCACCAGCTTCGAGGCCGCGCAGATTGCGCGGAGAGACCCGGCGCGGCTTCGGCACAAGACGCTGGCGCAGAATGGGATGTCGTTGGTGATGAGGTTGTGTGCAGACGACTTCGTCGCTGTCGGTTCCGAAACGTATCGACGAATCTACCGCGTTGCCCAAATGACGGCAGGCAAGATCATCCTTGCCGAACACCACGAAGGCGGCGACCTGAGAAATAGGGATCGCGACAAGGATGACTCCTTCAAGTATCTGGTTCGAGCGGCCAGCGCGCTGAAAGATGCAGAGGCCCGCCGCGTCTTCGTCACCGAACTGGGCTACGTCCTAGACCCCGGCTTCAAGCCCTGAGCCAAGCCTATGCTCGGCCGCATTGTCGAGATCGCCCAGGATGGCCGCCGTCTCTCTGTGGATCGCGGCTTTCTAGTGATCCGCGATCATGAGCAGGAGCTTGGTCGCATCCCGCTGGATGACATCGCTGCCGTCATCGGCAACGCACACGGGCTCGGCTACACCAAGAACGTGCTGGTAGCGCTGGCCGAGCGCAAGGTGCCACTGGTCGTTAGCGGTGCCAACCATTCTCCGGTCGCCTTTCTCTGGCCGCTGGAGGGGCATCACGAGCAAGCGGGCCGCATGGACTCGCAGCTCGATGCCAGCCTGCCGCTCAAGAAGCGCCTCTGGTCGCAGCTGGTCAAGGCCAAGCTGCAACAGCAGGCGGCGGTGCTAGAAGCATGCGGAGAATCACCCGCGCTGATCACCGCACTCATCCCGAAGGTTCGGATCGGCGACCCCGACAACATCGAGGCACAGGCGGCCCGCCGCTACTGGAGCCGCGTGATGGGCGAAGGCTTCACCCGCAATCAGGAGGGCGACGGCATCAATGCCCTGCTCAACTACGCCTACACCATCCTGCGCTCAGCGACGGCGCGCGCGGTGCTCGCGGCGGGTCTGCATCCCTCGCTCGGGCTGTTTCACCGCAGCCGGCAGAACGGCATGCGTCTGGTGGATGACCTTATGGAACCTTATCGCCCGGTGATGGACTGGCGCGTGCGCGAGTTGCATCGCGCGGGCGCGAGCACTGTCAATCCTGAAGCCAAGCGCCAACTCGCGCACACGCTCTATCTCGACATGGACAGCGAAGCCGGCCGGACTCCCCTGATGGTCTGCGTGCAGCGGCTGGCGGTCTCGCTGGCCCAGGTTTTCGCGGGGGAGCGGGACAAGCTGGACTTCGCACTGCCGCTGCGTCCGCTGCTCTTCACTGAGAGCGGCAGTAGCGCCTTCTGATGCTGACCGGCTACCGGCTGATGTGGATGCTGGTGATGTTCGACCTACCCGTGGTCGAAGACAAGGAGCGCAAGGCGGCGACCGCATTCCGCAAGGCGCTGCTCGATCAAGGCTTCGAGATGGCGCAGTTTTCGGTATATCTGCGCCATTGCACCGGCCCCGAGCAGGCTGACACCTTGACCAAGCGCGTCGAGTCGGAACTACCCGACGGCGGCAAGGTGGACATCCTCTATTTCACCGACAAACAATACGAACGCATTGCCACCTTCGTCGGCAAGAAGCGAGCTAGCGCGAGAAAAAATCCAGACCAGTTCAACTTGTTCTAGCCCATGCGAACTCCGCTTTGTTGCGCCACATATAACAGAAAACCCTGATACTTCATGGGGTTCTGTTACACGCAGCGTAACCGATTGGGAATTGCGCTCAGGCCGGAACCGCTGGGGATCGCGGATCATCGCCGGCACGAGCGTAACCGATTGGGAATTGCGCTCAGGCCGGAACCGTCGGCGTGGGAGCGCCACTCTTACGGGGAGCGTAACCGATTGGGAATTGCGCTCAGGCCGGAACCTGTTCTGCATCGTCGAGATGGCGAGGAACAGCGTAACCGATTGGGAATTGCGCTCAGGCCGGAACTGTTGGGCCGTGAACAACAACGTGCTGGTAAGCGTAACCGATTGGGAATTGCGCTCAGGCCGGAACTCAAATGACTCGTGGGACATCGGGACTGCTAGCGTAACCGATTGGGAATTGCGCTCAGGCCGGAACGGATCGTTCGCCGTCGTGCGCGCGCGACTGAGCGTAACCGATTGGGAATTGCGCTCAGGCCGGAACCTCGTCACCGGCGACGTCATCTACCCGCACAGCGTAACCGATTGGGAATTGCGCTCAGGCCGGAACTCGCCGATCCCTCATCCGAGAGCCCGTGGTAGCGTAACCGATTGGGAATTGCGCTCAGGCCGGAACATGCTGTGGAGCAAGGGGTCGCCGTTGTCGAGCGTAACCGATTGGGAATTGCGCTCAGGCCGGAACACGATGTGGGTGACACCGTCGACGACGAGGAGCGTAACCGATTGGGAATTGCGCTCAGGCCGGAACATCTCGGGGATGGGCAATTGCTCGCCGTGGAGCGTAACCGATTGGGAATTGCGCTCAGGCCGGAACCACCGCGGCATCGAGGTCATCAACTGCTCGAGCGTAACCGATTGGGAATTGCGCTCAGGCCGGAACTGATCGGCTGATGAGCGTGGAGGCGGAGAGAGCGTAACCGATTGGGAATTGCGCTCAGGCCGGAACGTTGAGGACGTGGGTGTAGATCATGGTGGTAGCGTAACCGATTGGGAATTGCGCTCAGGCCGGAACTACAGATCGCTGAGCATGTCCGCCTCGTCCAGCGTAACCGATTGGGAATTGCGCTCAGGCCGGAACACCGCTACCGATAGTCTGCGCGACACCGACAGCGTAACCGATTGGGAATTGCGCTCAGGCCGGAACGTCAGTGCAACACTGACCATTCCCGCTCTCACCCCGATGCCGACGCTTACGGACGCTAACGTCCTGACCGATGTGTTCCAGCTGCTCGTGAGACCTCAGCTGGAGAGCTAGCCCGCAATCATCTCCGAGGCAGAGGCGCGCATACACCGGATCGGTCGAAAAGCGCACAGGCACTGCCGAGGTGGATCTGCCGCAAGCAACCGGTGTTCACTGGCTGGAGCTGGCACGCCAGCGACGCTGAGCAGCCCGGAGGCGATGGTAGCGGGGGACGAATGAACCGAGGCAGAACATCAGCGGCTACAGTTGGAGAAGCTGAGGCTTGAGATCGAGTCCCTGAAGAAAATTCAGCGACGGTCTGTGCGACGGCCTTAGTTGATGGGCTCCCTGAGATCCAATCGACTCTCTCGTTACTCATCAATGCCTAGTGCCGGCAGTTTGGCGATGCCACGAGCAACTTCAGACGGAAGCAGGTGTGCGTAGTGGCGCCGAGTAATACGACTATCTGAGTGGCCGAGCGCCTTGGCAACTAGCTCGATGTCACGGGTCGCCAACAGTAACAGCTTGCCGTAAGTTGATCTCATTGCCTTGAAGGTGACCCCTTGCAGCTTGCTGGTCTGAGCGGCTTCGTGCATAGGGCGTGCTGCCTCTGATTTGCGCCACGGGCGCCCATCTTCTCGCCGGAACATTGGTTCATTCTGCTCTCGCCCGACGCTTATCCGTTCGAAGAACTTCTTGCCTTCGGGCGTCAACGGCTGCCACAACAACTTCCCCGTCTTGCCTTGCTGAATTCGCACGACGCCGCCTTCAACGTTGAAATCGCCGACCTTGAGAGCACAGAGATCGCCATAGCGCGCGCCCGTCATCATTGCGCCCGTGAGCAGCTCACGCAGTTCCGGGGCAGCAGATTTGAGCAAACGGCTGACCTCATCCGGTTCGAGCATCCGCGGCAGCGGATCCTCGTCAATTGCAAAAGGTTTCACTCGTGCCCAGTAATCTGGGTGAGCATCGGATAGCAAGCCCTCTACCTGGGCCCAACGAAGCGCCGCCTTGACGGTGGTCAGAACGCGGTTGGCTGTCGCCTTTCGACCACGTAGCTGCTGAGGCTCACGAGGATTGAAGCTCATTACCTTGCCCCGCTTCGTCGGAGGAGCCTTCGCGATTCCCGCATGCCAAGTCTGTAGTGTCTTGGTGTCGATTGCCGTGACCGGCATTTGGCCAATAGTGGCACCGTAACGATCCCAGCTTTGTCTGGTGAGCTTGGCGTTGCCTTCGCTCATGACCCGGTTCTGCCGCCCGCCAGGAATTGTCTGCCGCGCCGAGAGATAGGCGTCGATAACATCATTGAGCACGACCCCATCGCCGTAGTGTCGTGGAGCACTTACCGACTTGCCGGCCGCGACTTCCCGAACCCGATCCACAGCTTGGGTGTAGGTAAGGGTCACCTTTCCATCGGCGTCGATGTGATCGTCAGCTTGCCCGACCCGCTTTTTGCGGTATCGGCCCGCTTCGAGCTTGCGCGAGTACCAGACGCCATTGCTGCGCGCGTTGGCTCTTCGGTATCCGATAAATAGCCCCGGGACAACCTGCCGCCAATGCGGGTCGTGTCGCTCTTGCAGTTTGAGCCGCGCCTTTCGAGTTTCGATCCGCGCGTCGCGAGGTGTTCTGGCCATATTTACTTCCCACGTCCCCGCACTTGGTGTGGCAACATTATCTCTTAGGTAATTTTAGGTAATAGACGACCCCGAATCAATGCGATAGGCAATGGACGTATCTGGACCTTTCCCTAGGCATTGCTGTCATCCGTGGATGTCCATGGGCGTCCATTTTCCGCCCTTTCACGGCGGTAACCGGGGTTCGAATCCCCGTGGGGACGCCATCTCGCGCTTTCGCGTGGCACGATGGCCCGCGCCACACACGCTCCCGGCGCCCTCATCCCGATCTCACGAGTACGCAGATTCCCGCGGATCGCGTAGTCTTCCGCTCCGGGAACGGTTGCCGGCGGACGGCGAACCGCGTATGTCGGGTGGTGAAGGGAGCGTCGCCAGGGAGACCCATGAGCAGGATGCCTGATTCGGATGCCACGCGGCTCTCGGCGGCGGCAGTGGGGCCGGCCTCGTCCGAGGTGCTGAAGATGGGCACGCCGGCGATCAATGCCCTGCGGCGTTCGGTGAGCGTCGCGCTGACTTCGGTCTTCAAGCCGTTCTTCGCGCAGCTTCCCGAAGCGCTGCGCAGACGCGCTTCGGTCACCGTGCTGGTTGCCGAACAACGCAACTGCACGGCACTGGCCCGCGCGGTGGCCTCCGACCCCAGCCGCTGGCTCGATGAGGTCCTGGTACGCGTCGACATCAGCCTGACCGGCTCCGCAGAGTCGGCGAAACTGGCGACGAGTCGCGCCACCGCCAACGACGTCATGGTGCTGACGCCGCCGCAGCTGCGTGCGGAAACGCAGTTTGCCGCACTCATCGGCGAGTTCGACACCCAGCTCGACCTGATCCGGCGCTCGGTGCGCTTCCCGATTCACGCCGGCGCCCTCGCGCCGGCCAGCCTGTGCCGTGCGCTCCGCGACACGGCGGTAGCCCTGAACTACGGCAGCGCACATCTGCGGGTGCTGTTCGACCAGTTCGACACGCTGGTTCTGCCCCAGTTGCCCTCGCTGTACGAAAAGCTGCTGGGCTCGCTGACCGACATCGCCTCGCGCGCCGCGGAAGCGGAAGCGATGCTCGCACACGAGCAGGCGCGCTCCGAGGCGATCCGGCGTCAGCCGCCTGCCGAGTCCCCCGCCCCCAAACCGGCGCCCCCTGCAGCCGGTTCCGCCGCCACCCGTGAAACCCCGGCGCCCGAGGCTGTGCCTGCGCCTGCGCCTCCTGCAGACGGTTCGCCTGCCGCGACGCCCGCCCGCCGCAAGACCGACACCATCGACGACAAGACGGCGTCGATGCTCGCATCCGTCCGCGAGCGCGTGCCGGTGAGCAACGATACGTACAACGACGGCTCGCTCGCCGGCGATCTGCTCGCCTTGCAGGGCGACACGCCGCTGCCATCCGGCACCGAGGTGCCGGTGGACAAGCGCAAGGCGCCGCTGCAGCGCATCGCGCTGGCCGGTCAGTTCCTCAACGAGGCCATCGAAGACCCGTTCGTGCCCGAGGAGCTCGGCCCGCAGCACGAATCGGTGCGATTCCCGCTGGTCAAGTCGGCGCTGACCGATGCGACGCTGTTCACCGCCGTCACCCACCCCCTGCGCAGTCTGGTCAACGAGCTGATGCTCAAGTCCGCGACCTCGCGCATCACCGGCACGGCCGAGGCGCGCCACATGGCGGCGGTCCTGCAGCAAGTGCTCGTTCAGTTCGATCTGGCGCCGGACTTCGTGCGCGAAGCGATGCTCAACGCCGAGCCGATCAGCGACAAGCAGATCAACTCGTTCTTCTCATCGCAGAAGCAGCACGCCGAGAAACGGCGCGAAACCGTCATCAACGAGGCCAAGCGCCTGGTCGTGCGCGAACTGGAATTGCGCACCTTCGGTCGCGCCGTCCCACAGCCGGTGATCCGTTTCTTCAATACCTTCTGGGGACCGCTGCTGGTCAAGGGGCTGCTGCAGTACGGAGCCGATCACGATCACTGGCGCAACGGCCTGGATCTGATGGAACGCCTGCTCGACCTGATCGAGACGCCCCCGGAAGACCCGCAGGCGGCATGGCGCGAACTGATCTCGAAGATGTCGACGGCCCTGGCCGGCGCCAAGCTCGACGCCACGCGCATCAAGAGCGCCTTGAGTCTGCTGGAAGCCGCGCGCAAGGCGCCAAGGCCGCGCCAGACGCTCTGAGACTGGCGCCCGCAGCGAAACCGGCGGGCGCGGGGGCCCCGCTGATGGTTACGGCGCGTCGTCCACGGCGTCGCGGAACCGCTCGCGACGTTCGTCCTGTCGATCGCGGAACGCCTGCTTCTTCTCTTCGCATTCGGCCGGATGTGCAGCGCAGTACTCCTTCGTGCGCTCGATCCGATCCTGCCGCTCCTGCTTGAGCGCCTCGCACTTTCCGGGGTTCTGATCGCAGTAGGCCTTGCGCGCATCGCGGCGGGCGTCACGCGTTTCGCAGGTCTGCGGATTGCGCGAACAGTACTCGGCACGCTGCCGCTTGAGCTCTTCGCACTTCTGCGGATTCTTCGCGCACCAGCCCGGTGCCGGTTCCGATGGCGGTGACTCCGCGAAGGCTGGCATGGCCAACAGACCGGCGACGCTGAGGCCGAGCACGGCGCAGCCACGGAAGAGATGCTGGATGATCATGGCGGGAACCTCCACAAGCGATGGTGACCCACCCTTACGCTAGCACGACGATCTTTCCCGTTCATGAACCCCCGATGCATGCCGCCCGACAAAAAAGGCCGGGCGACTGCCCGGCCTTTGGGAACACATCGAGACGCGCTTGAGCGCGCCGGGCTCAGTTGACCCTCTCGAGCACCGTCGCCACGCCCTGCCCCATGCCGATGCACATGGTCGCGACGCCGAACTGCGCGTCCTGCTCGCCCAGCACATGCGCCAGAGCGCCGGTGATGCGCGCCCCGGAGCAGCCCAGCGGATGGCCCAGTGCGATGGCGCCGCCCTTGATGTTGACGCGGTCCATGCGCTCCAGCAGCTTGAGGTCCTTCATCACCGCCAGGGACTGCGCCGCGAAGGCCTCGTTGAGCTCGAAGTAGTCGATGTTGTCGATCGACAGCCCCGCACGCTCCAGCGCCTTCTTCGTCGCCGGAACCGGGCCGATGCCCATGATCGAAGGATTGCAGCCCGCAGCGGCCACGGCGCGGATGCGGGCCATCGGCTTGAGGCCCAAAGCCTTTGCCTTGTCTTCGGCCATGACCAGCGTGCACGAGGCGCCGTCCGAGATCGCCGAGCTGTTGCCGGCGGTTACGCTGCCCTTGGGATTGAAGGCCGGCCTGAGCTTGCCCAGGTCTTCGAGATTCGCCTCGGGCCGGACGACTTCATCGAAATCGACGAGGATCGGCGCGCCGTCGGCATCGTGGCCGGCGATGGGCACCATCTCGTTCTTGAAGCGTCCGTCCTTCCAGGCCTTGTAGGCCTTCTGGTGCGACGCCAGTGCGAACTCGTCCTGCTTGTCGCGGGACACCTGGTGCGTCTGCGTCAGCATCTCGGCGGTCAGGCCCATCATCGCCGCCGCCTTCGCGGTCGTCACCGACAGCCCCGGATCGCCGTCGAATCCATGGGTCATCGGCACGTGCCCCATGTGCTCGACGCCGCCGCAGATGTAGGTGTCGCCGATACCGGCCTTGATCGACGCGGCCGCGATATGAATCGCCGTCATCGACGAGCCGCAGAGACGATTGACGGTCTGGCCCGGCACGGTGTTCGGCAGCCCTGCCTTGAGCAAGGCGTTGCGTGCGATGTTGAAGCCCTGCTCGAGGGTCTGCTGCACGCAGCCCCAGATCACGTCCTCGACATCCTTGCCCTTGACGGCGGCATTGCGCGCGAGCACGGCCCTGATCAGCTCAGCCGACAGGTCCTCGGCGCGCACGTTGCGGAATGCACCGCCCTTGGAGCGACCCATCGGGGTGCGGACTGCATCGACTATGACAACTTCGGTCATCTCATTCACTCCTGAATTCGGTGGTCGCGCTTACTTCGGGAAGTAGCGCTTGCCTTCGGCGGCCATCTTCTTCATCGACTCGGTGGGCTCGTAGAGCTTGCCGAGCGACGCGTAGTTCGCGGCCTTCTCGAGCACCGTCTTCATGCCCAGCGTGTCGGCGTACTTGAGCGCGCCTCCGCGGTGCGGAGGAAAGCCGATGCCGTAGATCAGGCCCATGTCCGCCTCGGTCGGCGTCTCGACGATACCCTCGTCGAGGCAGCGCACGGTTTCGATGATCATCGGAATCATCAGACGGTCGATGATCTCTTCGTCACCGAAGTCCTTGCTGCCGTTCGGCTGCACCGACGCGATGAGCTCGGCCGTCTGCGGATCGACCTTCTTGACCGGCTTGCCCTTCTTGTCTTCTTCGTACTTGTAGAAGCCGATGCCGTTCTTCTGACCGTAACGCTTCTGTTCGTACATCACGTCGAGCGCGGACTTGAACTCCTTGTTCGACATGCGATCCGGGTAGCCCTCCGCAAGCACGTCGCCGACGTGGTGCGAGGTATCGATGCCGACCACGTCCTGCAGGTAGGCAGGCCCCATCGGCCAGCCGAAGCCTTCCATGACCTTGTCGATCTTCTGGTAGTCGCCGCCGTCGCGCAGCAGCATCGACCAGCCGCCGAAGTACGGGAACAGGATGCGGTTGACCAGAAAGCCCGGGCAGTTCTTGACGACGATCGGCGTCTTGCCCATCGCCGCGGCGTAGGCCGCGACCGTCGCAATCGCTTCCTTCGAGGTCTTCTCGCCGTAGATGACCTCGACCAGGGGCATGCGATGCACCGGGTTGAAGAAGTGCATGCCGAGGAAATTCTCGGGTTTCTTCATCGCCGTCGACAGGTCGTCGATCGAGATCGACGAGGTGTTCGACGCGATGATGGTGCCGTCCTTGACCAGCCCCTCCACCTCGGCCAGCACGCTCTTCTTGATCTTCGGATTCTCGACCACGGCCTCGACGACGATGTCGACGTTGCCGAAATCGCCGTAGTTCAGCGTCGGCCGGATCGTCGAAAGGATCGCGCCGGCCTTCTCGGGCGTGAGCTTCTTGCGCGAGACCTGCTTGCTCAGCAGCTTGTTGGCCTCGCTCATGCCCAGGTCCAGCGCCTTGTCGGCGATGTCCTTCATGATGATCGGCGTGCCCTTGATCGCACTCTGGTAGGCGATGCCGCCACCCATGATGCCGGCGCCGAGGACCGCCGCCTGTTCGACCTTCTTGCCGGCCTTGATGTAGCCCTTGGCCTTCTTCTTGAGGAACTGGTCGTTGAGGAAGATGCCGACGAGGCTGTCGGCAACCGTCGTCTTGGCGACCTTCGCGAAGCTCTGCCCCTCGATCTTGAGGGCATCGTCGCGCGACTTGCCCGCGGCCTTCTGGATCGACTTCACCGCCTCGACCGGCGCCGGGTAGTGCTTGCCGGCCTGACCCTGCACGAACGGAATCGCCGTACCGAAGACCATCATCGTCTCGATCGGATCGAGCTTGAGCGGCCCCTTCTTCTGCGCGCGGCGCGCCTGCCAGTCGTACTTGCCTGCGATTGCCTGCTGCACGAGTGCGATCGCGGCATCACGAACCTTGTCCGCCGCGACGACGGCATCGACGGCGTGAACCTTGAGCGCGGCATCCGCCTTGTTCTGGCCGCCGCCCGCGATCCATTCGATCGCGTTGTCGGCGCCCGTCAGTCGCGGGAACCGCACCGTGCCGCCGAAACCCGGAATGATGCCGAGCTTGACCTCGGGGAAACCAACCTGGGCGGTCGCCGCCATGACCCGGTAGTCGGTCGACAGGGCCATCTCGAAGCCGCCGCCCAGCGCGAATCCGTTGATCGCCGTGCAACTCGGGAACGGCAGGTCCTCGATCGCGCTGAACACCTTGTTCGCCTCGAACGCCCAGGCCGCGATCTCTTCCTCCGAACGTTCGAAGTTGGCGCCGAACTCGGTGATGTCGGCGCCGACGATGAACACGTCCTTGGCGCTGGTCACGATCAGGCCCTTGACGTCCTTGGCCTGGGCCAGCGCTTCGCCGGCTTCCTTGAGTTCCTGCACCGTGCGCGCGTCGAACTTGTTGACCGCGTCGCCCTGACGATCGAAACACAGTTCTGCAAGGCCGTCGGCAAGCGCGGTCACGCGAATCGACTGCCCTGAATACATGGGCCCGTTTGACATGCTGGGTCACCTCACTGGGATGAAATTGATGAAGAACCGAGAAATCTGCGCGCGCAACGCGCCTGGGCATGGCCGCCAGTCCCGAAGGGATCGCCGGGCGGCGCAGACGCGCCCGCACCCGAAAGTTGGGCGGGCATCATAGCCCCGCTGCGACACGGGCGTAAACCGATGATCCATCGCGGCTTTCGCGATTTTGAGGGCATGCTGGGCGCAGATGTGGGCAGCTTGTGCATTTTTTGACAGCTTTGTTGCCGGACCCTACACTCGCCAGCATCTTTTCGGGGGAAAAGTCAAGGGAGAACAGATGGCTGCAGCAAGTCGGCGATCCCCGCTGCCATCCCGCCCCGGCCCGTCCTCATACCGAGCCTGGCGCAAGCCGCTGCCCCCTGACAACACCCTCGCGCCGCGGCATCGGCGCCCTCTCCCACGCACCGCTTTCCGGTATCGCCCGATGCTTCGGGTTCCCGCCTTGTCCCGGCCCGCACGGCCGTCCTACGTATGGAGTTCGTCACGCTTATGAAGAAGTCCGTGAAGAAGACGGCCGGCAAAGCCGTCAAGAAGACTGCCGCCAAGAAACCTGCGAAGAAGCTCGCCGCCCGAAAGCCCGCCAAACCTGCCCGCAAGCCAGCCGCCAAGCCAGCCAGGAAGGCCGCGAAGAAAGCGGCCCCGAAGACGACCAAGAAGCCCGTCAAGAAAGCGGTGAAAAAGGCCGCGAAGAATGCCGGCGCGAGCAAGCCCGCGGCCAAGGCGTCGTCGCTGCGCACGAAGGCACGCACGTCGGCGAAGAAGGCCGTCACCAAGGCCAAGAAGGCGGTGACGAAGGCTCGCGCGACCGTGAAGAAGGACGTGGCCAAAGCCAAGACGTCTGCCCGCAAGGCGAGCGCGTCGGTCAAGAAAGATGTGAGCCAGGCCAAGCGCACGGTCGGCAAGGTGCGAGAGCAGGTCCGCAAGGTCCAGGTGCAGGCGCGCAGCCAGGCACGAAAGGTCGAAAAGAAGGTCGCCGAAGCGGCCGCACCGGTGCTGGCCGTGGCACAGTCGATCACGCCCTCACCCCTGTCGCGCGCCTTCCTGGCCACCTCGCAGGGAAAGAAAGAGGCGGCGGAACTGGGCCTGGCGCCCGGCGAGGTCCCGGCCGAGACGCCGGTGACCGGCGACCAGGACACGCCGCCGCAGACCTGAGCCCACTGACGCCGACCGCCGCATCGAGAAAGCCCGCCTTGCCGGCGGGCTTTCTGTTTGCCGGCACGCTGGTCACAATGCCGGCATCCTTCATCCGTTCATCCGCATGAGCCTGTCGCTCGAACAGAGCACCGCCATCTGCAGCCTGCTCGCCGACGCCAGCCGCCTGCGGCTGCTGCTGTTGCTCGAACAGCACGAACTCAGCGTCGCCGAACTGACCGAGGTGACTGGCCTCGCGCAAAGTCGCGTATCGACCCACTTGGCGCGCCTCAAGCGCGCCGGGCTGGTCCAGGACAAGCGCAGCGGCAACGCCGCGCTGTACTCGGCGGCAGCGAACGACGACGAGATGGCGAGCCTGTGGGCGCTGCTGCGGGAGCGGCTGGACGATACCCAGTTGCGGGTGGACCGCGAACGCGCCGGACAGGTCGTGGCCCGCCGCAAGCACGGCCAGACCTGGGCCGAGTCGGTCGCCGGTCGCATGGATCTGCACTACTCGCCGGGGCGCACCTGGGAGGCGACGGCGCGTGCGCTGATCGGCTTGCTGGATCTGGGGGACGTGGTCGATGTGGCCTGCGGCGACGGCGTGCTGGCCGAACTCATCGCCGAGCGGGCCCGCAGCGTCACCGGCATCGATATCAGCCCGACCGTCACGGCGGCTGCACGCAAGCGCCTCTCGCGCCTGGCCAACGTCGAGCTGCGCGAAGGCGACATGCACCGGCTGCCGCTGCCGCCGGCGGCCTATGATCACGTCTTCCTGATGCACGCCCTGTCGTACACGCGCGAGCCGCAGGCAGTGCTGCGCGAAGCCGCACGCCTGCTGCGACCGGGCGGACGGCTGATCGTCGCCGCCCTGGCCGAGCACGGGCACGAGGAAACGATGCGTGCCTACGACCACCTCAATCTGGGTATCGCGCCGGACCGGTTGCGCCGCCTGATGACGGGATGCGGATTGAAGGTGCGGCAGTGCCGGGTGAGCTCGCGCGAGATGCGACCACCGTACTTCGAGGTCATCACCGCCATGGCCGAAGCCGGTCCGGCGAACTGATCACCACGGCGCGACGGCTCGCCGCCGCCACAGCACACCGTTGGGCGCATCGGCACCGAGCGTGGCGGCCCAGACCACGTCGGCGGCCGCGTCGTCGACTACCCGCGGCGCCTGCGGGCCGCCCATGCGCGTGCGCACCCAACCCGGGTCCACGGCGACCACCTTGACGTCCTCGCGGCAGTCAGCGGCCAGATGCAGCGTCGCGGCGTTGAGCGCCGCCTTGGAAACGCTGTAGGCCGCCGGACCGCCGAGGCCGCCCGAGAAGCACCCGTAGCCGCTGCTCAGGTTGACGACGCGCCCGAAGCCCCGGGCGAGCATGCCCGGCATCCAGGCTCTCGCACAGTGCACCGGCCCCAGCAGATTCACGTCGAGCGCCTGCCGCAGATCGGCATCGCCGGTCGTGAGCAGACCGCCCTCGGGATAGATCCCGGCGTTGTTGATCAGGATGTCGACGTCGATCTGCCGCCGGGCGAGTTCATCGGCGGCGGCCCGTATCGAAGCGACGTCGCCGACGTCCACGCCGAGGGCGACCGCCGGCGCGCCAGACATCTGGAGCCCCGCGAGCGCCTGTTGCGCCGCCTCGGCTGTGCGTGCCGTCAGCACCACACGCATGCCACGCGCCGCGAGTTGCTGCGCGACATGCAGGCCGATGCCGCGATTCGCACCGGTGATCAGCGCGGTGCGCAGCGACGTCACCGCGGCTCCACCCCTTCTTCCGCATTCAGGTCCGCGACCCACAGGCAGGTGCCCTTGCCGGCGATCTGGGCAAGGCGCGCACGATGCGCACTCAGCTCGTCGGCGCTGGCCTGCAGGACGTGCAGCGGGCCGTCTCCGCTGCCGAGCAGTTCGACGAAGCGCGAGCGACGCGAGGCCGTACCGCCGGTGTCCTCGAGCCCCAGGCGGCTCTGGCCTCCGGTCATCGCCAGATACACGTCCGCCAGCAGGCGGGCGTCGAGCAAGGCGCCGTGCAGGTCGCGCTGGGAGTTGTCGACCTCGTAGCGCCGGCACAGGGCGTCGAGGCTCACGCGTTGCCCCGGGTGCAGCTTGCGCGCCATCGCCACGGTGTCGGTGATGTGGCAGACGTCCGCCAGCTTGTCGGTGTAACCACAGCGCGCGAACTCGCGGTCGAGAAAGCCGACGTCGAATGCGGCGTTGTGGATCACCAGTTCGGCACCGGCGAGGTACTGCCACAGCTGATCGGCGATATCGCGAAAATGCGGCTTGTCGGCCAGGAACTCCATCGTGATCCCGTGCACGTCGACCGCTCCCGCATCGATCGGCTTGTCCTGCGGATGGACGTACTGGTGGAAATCGTTGCCCGTCACCCGCCGGTTGCGCAGCTCGACGCAGCCGACCTCAATGATGCGGTGGCCCTGCTCGACTTCCAGGCCGGTGGTTTCGGTATCGAGAACGATCTGACGCATGTCGCGGGCGGCTTAGTGGAGTGACGACTATATCGCCTGCGTCTCGGCGCAGCCTTCGTTGGCAAGGCGGTCGGCGGCTTCGTTCCCCGGATCACCGCTGTGTCCCTTGACCCAGCGCCAGTCGATCCGGTGCCGCGCGGCGGCGGCGTCGAGCGCCTGCCACAGGTCCTGGTTCTTCACCGGCTTCCTGTCGGCTGTCCGCCATCCGCGTGCCTTCCAGCCGGGCAGCCATTGCGTCAGCCCCTGCATCACGTACACCGAGTCGGTGTAGAGCGTAACCGCACAGGGTTCGCGCAACGCCTCCAGTGCGCGGATGGCGGCGGTCAGCTCCATGCGGTTGTTGGTCGTCTGCCGCTCGCCGCCCTTGAGTTCGCGCGTGTGTCCGTTGAACTGCAGAACGGCACCCCAGCCGCCGGGGCCCGGATTGCCCTTGCAGGCACCGTCGGTGTGGATGGTGATGTGCTTCAACGCGGCGACGAACAGATTCCGTGGGCAATCCGCGATTTTAACCGGACGGTCCGGCCTCGCCATCGGCAAGACCGCGCTGCGCGGCCGGAAGGCCGACGCCGACCAGAGGCTTGACCTGCGCGCGCTGCACGCGGCCGACGAAATTCATCGGCAGCACGCGCTTGCGTGCGCACACCATGTAGGCCTCCGCCAGCGGCAGCACCAGACTGGCCGGCGACCAGCCTTCCCCGACGCTGCGCGGCGCCAGCCAGGGAAAGCCGACGCTGTAGCGACGCACCTCGGTGACGTCGAAGTCGAGCAGCTCCAGCCAATCCTCGATCCGCCCCGCCCCGTAGAAGCGGGCCCCGCGCGGAAACGCGCGATGCCCGAGGCCGAGCCGGCTGCGCCAGGCCCAGACCCCCAGCGGACTGAAGCCCAGCACGAACAGGCGGCCACGATCGTTGAGGATGCGGTTGACCTCGCGCAGCACGTTGTGCGGCGAGCGCGCGAACTCCAGCGTGTGCGGCAGCACGACCGCGTCGACCGACTTGGCCAGGACCGGCAGGCGCTGCGGGTCGATCACCGCCGCTGCCGCACCGTCTCCGGAGGTACCGAGCACCGCGTGATGCAGCGTGCCGGCCGTATCGACCAGCGCGCCGCCGATACCCCAGCTGCCGATCTGCAGCACGTGCCGGCCGAACACGTCCGGCAGCAGGCGCGCCAGCTCCGCCGACTCGAGTTCGAGCAGACGCACGGCGCGCGGCGACGAGCGCCACAGATCGAGGGCGTGGCGATCGAGCGGTCGGCCTCCTTCGTGACGTGTCAGCGGCATGGCGCTACCCTGCTGCGGAACCTGCGCTGCCATGTTAACGCCGATGCACCTGCATGCCATCCCGGCCTTCGTCGACAATTATCTTTGGACGCTCGTCGACGGCGAACGGGCGGTGGTCGTCGATCCGGGCGACGCAGCGCCGGTACAGGCCTTTCTCGAGCACGAAGGACTGCGCCTGGAGGCGATTCTCGTCACGCATCATCACCCGGACCACGTCGGCGGCATTTCGGCACTGCTCGAGCGCTGGCCCGTCCCGGTCTATGGCCCGCAGGCGGAACTCCCGCGTATTCCGCAGCTCACGCAGACGCTGGCCGATGGTGACACCGTCGAGGTGCTGAACACGCAGTTCTCGGTCATCGCAGTGCCCGGCCATACGCTGGGGCACATCGCCTACCACGCCGTGGCACGAGGATTCCTGCTCTGCGGAGACACGCTGTTCTCCGCCGGCTGCGGGCGCCTGTTCGAGGGCACCCCCGAGCAGATGCATGCGTCCCTGCAGCGCCTGGCCGCGCTGCCCGACGATACGCTGGTGTACTGCACGCACGAGTACACCCTGTCCAATCTGGCCTTCGCCGCCGCGGTGGAACCGCACAACGGCGACATCCAGGCGCATCTCCAGCATGTGCGCGCCCTGCGCGATGCGGGGCGTCCGAGCCTGCCGACAACGCTGCGACTGGAACGCACGATCAACCCCTTCCTGCGCGCCGGGGTCCCCCAGATCCGCGCGGCTGCGGACGAGAAAGCGGGTACCGCGCTGGGCAGCGAGGCCGAGGTCTTCGGCGTGCTGCGGCGGTGGAAGGACGGCTTTCGCGCCGCGTGAGCCCCCTTGTTCCGGGGGTAACAAAAGCGCCATGTTGCGGTAGAGTCGGTACCGGGGCCGCTGCGTCGCTGCAACGGACTCTTGCAGACCGCAACTCAGGGGGGTTCGATGCGCCCGATACCGGCCGCCGTTGCGGCCTGCTGGCTCGCCTGCTCGCTGCATGCCGGCCCGGTCACCCCAGGCTCGCCGCCGGACTCGATCTGGCCGCGAGTGGCTGCCAACATGCGCCTGGTCAACGACGAACAGCGCGAGATCGTCGACTGGGCGCGGTACTACGCACGCAAACCCGACGCGACGCAGCGCCTGCTGGCCCGGTCGCAGCCGTTCCTGTGGTACATCGTCGAGGCGGTCGAACGCGAGAACCTGCCCGCAGAGATCGCGCTGCTACCGGCGATCGAATCCGGCTTCGACCCGCACGCCGCGTCGCCGCAGCGCGCACACGGCTTGTGGCAGTTTCTTCCCGCCACCGGTCGCGCCCTGGGTCTGCCGACGACGACCCAGTACGACGCACGCCGCGATCCGATCGCCAGCACCGACGCCGCCATACGCTACCTGCGTTCGCACTACGCCCGTTTCGGTGACTGGCATCTGGCGCTCGCGGCCTACAACATCGGCGCCGCCCGACTGTCGCGCCTGCTCGAGGCCCAGCCGCGGGGCACCGACTTCTGGGCGCTGCAACTGCCGCGCGAAACGCACGAGCACGTCCGCCGCCTGATGGGCATGGCCCTGCTCGTCGAGCAGCCGCAGCGTTTCGGCATCCGCCTTCCGACGATCGCCGACCGCCCGGCGGCCGAGACGATTGCACTCGACCGGCCCGTGAACCTGCGCCAAGCCGCCCGCATCGCCGGTGTGCCCGAGGCCGTGATCACCGTCTACAACCCGGGGCTCGGCAACCTCGACAGCACGTCGGTCAAGCGCGGCATCCTGCTGCCCACCGCCCATGCGCAGCGGCTGCGGGCGGCGCTGGACCGCACCCCTGCACCCATCGTCGCCCCGGCGCCGAAGGCCCGGGTGCACGTCGTCCAGCCGGGCGAGTCGCTGTGGCGCATCGCCCGCCGCTACGACACCAGCGTCGACGCGCTCATGCAGCACAACAAGCTCAGACACGCGGGCCTGATCCGTCCGGGCTCCCGCATCGAGGTTCCCGCCGGCACCAGCAGTTGACCGGGGCCGGGCAACAGCCCGCCCTACAGCAGCCTCGCCTGAAGCATCCAGTCGCGGCAATCGGCGACCATCTGCTCGAGCGGCCGCGGCCGGTAGCCCAGCTCCCGTTGCGCCTTGCGGCTGTCGCAGTACAGGTTCTGGGACAGCAGCGCCACCGCGTCGCGGGTCACGTCCGGCTCCCGCCCGAACATCGGCGCGATCCACTCCTCGACCAGCGCATAGCCGTTGAGCACCGCTGGCGGCACCGCCACGACACGGCGTTTCACGCCGAGCGCGCCGGCGATCGCCTTGACCAGACCGACATAGCTCGCCTGGGCACCGCCGAGCAGGTAGTTGTGACCCACGCGCCCGTTCTCGGCCGCAGTCACCATCGCCTGCGCCACCGCCTGCACGTGGCAGAAGCTGCCCCCTCCGGGCGGCACGGCGGGCAAGCGCCCCTGCTTGACCAGGCGGAACATGCGTGCCCAGCTGGTGGTGTCGTACGGTCCGATGATGTGCGAGGGATTGACGATCACTGCCGGCAGGCCGGCGCCGATGGCCTTGCGCACTTCGCGCTCGGCGAGCGCCTTGCTGCGGATGTAGTTGAGCGTCACCGCACTGCCGCGTGTCGGCGTTTCCTCGGTGATGGTTCCGCTGTGCAGGCCGTAGGCGACCACACTGGAGGTATGCACGAAGCGGCGCACGCCGGCCTCCAGCGCCGCACGGACCACATGCCGGGTGCCCCGCACATTGACCTTCAACTGCTCAACGTGGGTGCGCGTCCACAGGCTGGTGTTGCCGGCGACGTGGAACACGCAGTCGACACCGCGCGGCAGTGCCAGCTTGACCGAGCGCGCGTCCGTCACGTCGCCCACCACCCGCTGTACCTTCCGGAAACGCTCGAGGACGCCGAGCTCCGAGCTCGCGCGGTGCAGGGCGATCACCTCCCAGCCCTGGTCGAGCAGCGCTTCGACCAAGTTGAGGCCCACAAAGCCCGTGGCGCCGGTGACGAATGCCGTCCTCGCCAAGCCTGTCCTCCCGCGCACCTGTTGCGGCGACTACCGGAGTGTAGCGACTGGGGATGTCCTGCGGGGCACGGGCGGCCTGCGCAGCAGCGCTAGCCGCGCAGCACGTCGTCGGCGGGCGCCGTCGTTCCCCACTGCTTGCATCCGGGACATTGCCAGAACATCTGCCGCGGCGAGAATCCGCAGGTGCTGCACTGGTAGCGGGGTGTCGACTCCATCAGCCGCAGCAGCGCCTGACGCAGGCTGGCCGCCGGTTTGTCGAGCCCTGCCGCCACGACGTTCGGCTGGCGTTCCAGGATCTCGAGAAAGTCCGCCAGCACCGCGCGACTCGGCCGCGCCTCCAGTCCCTGGGCCAGATGATCGAGCGGGTCCATGCCGGTCTCGGCAAGCAGACGCGCCTCGGCGACGAAAGGCAGGCTGCTCGACGTCATCTCCTTGGCGTCGCGCAGAAAGAGCAGGTATCCGTCGCGGTCGCCGGTGGCCGAGAAGCACCGCTGCAGCGGCTCGATCACCTCGGGCAGAAAGCGCGGGTCATGCTCGAACGCCTTCAGGTAGTGGCGGGCCGCCGCCGGGTACTCCGCCTGCGCCTCGTGCAACTGCGCAAGCAGCAGCAGCGCGCGCACGCAGCTTCGATCCTCGTCGAGCGCCTGCCGGGCCAGGTTCAACGCCTCCTTCGTATCGCGACCGCGCCGGGCCTCCTCCGCCATCTCGCAGAAGTACTGTGCGATCGCGGCGCGCTGGGACTCACCCTTGGCCGACTGCAAGCGTCGGGCAGCCTCGATCGCCAGCGGCCAGTCGCGGGCCTGCTCGTGGATGGTGCGGATCGCATCCAGCGACGGCACGACGAAGGCGCCGTCGCCGGCCAGTTTGTCGAAGAGCTGCTCGGCCCGATCCATGACACCGGCGGTCATGTAGTCCTGCGCCAGCTCGTAGCGCGCCTGCAGCAACTGCTGCGGGGCCAGGCCGCTGCGCTGGACCAGCGCTTCATGCACGCGCAGCGCCCGGTCCACCTCGCCGCGCTTGCGGAACATGCGCCCCAGCGTCAGATGCAGCTCGGCCGTCGACGGGTCGATCTCGGTGGCCGTGGTCAGCGCGGCGATCGCCTGGTCGGGATCGTCCGACGACAACTGCGTCAGCAGGCCACCCAGCTGCTCTCCGGTGAAGCCCGCCTTGTCGCCACCGTCCGGGCGACGCCGGGCCAGGGCCCAGCCGAGCACCAGCCCCAGCGGCAGCAACAGCCAGGTGAACAGCGGATCAAGCACGGCGAGCCGCACGCGCCGCCACGTGCTTCGACACTGCCGCGACCCTCATGTGGGGCCCGGACCGGGTGACGGCGTATCCAGCGACAGTTCGCGCAGGTTACGCAATTCGATCTCGTGGTCGCGGACCCGCTGACGCAGGCGCCGGACTTCCAGCCGCAGCGCAAGGATGCGCCCCGCGGCGGCGACCAGTGCGAGCACAACGCCGATCGCCAGCACGGCGACGAGCAGGCCGGCCAGCGGCACCTCCCAGACCCCGAGCAGATAATCGAAGGTCACCGGCTGTGCATTGAAGTAGCCGATCGTCGCACCCAGCGCCAACAGCAGGATCACCAGCAGCAGCAACAGGATGCGCGCCATGATGTCCGTCTCAGAGCGGCAGTTCGGTGGGCGCCGGCACAGGTGCCGGATCCGGCATTGCGGTGCTGGCGTTGACGCGTTCGCGCATCTCCTTGCCTGGCTTGAAATGAGGGACGCGCTTGGGGGGGATGCTGACGGCTTCGCCGGTCTTGGGGTTGCGGCCGACGCGCGCCGGCCTGTGGTGCAACGCGAAACTGCCGAAGCCGCGGATCTCGACACGGTCGTCGCGCGCCAGGGCCATGCTGATCTGGTCGAGCACGAGCTTGACCGCCAGCTCGACGTCTTTGTGCATCAGGTGCGTCTGGCGCGCCGCCAGACGTTCGATCAGTTCGGATTTGGTCATCGCCAGACGGCCGGGTGGTCCGTAACAGATTGAACATTAAAGAAAACAAAAGGGCCGCGCAAGCGCGGCCCTTTCTTTTTTCCCAGAAATATCCGGGAGATGGCGCAACAACTTAACTGATGCAGCGCATCAGTTGTTGCCACCGCCCATCTGCTCCTTCAGCAGGTCGCCCAGGCTGGTCTTGCCCGTGCTGGCGTTGCGGCTGTATTCGGCCACGGCCTCCTGCTCTTCCTGGATTTCCTTCTCGCGGACCGACAGCTGGATCGTGCGGTTCTTGCGATCCACACCGATGAAGCGGGCTTCCAGCGTGTCGCCTTCCTTGAGCACCTTGGTCGCGTCTTCGATGCGCTCGCGGGCCAGGTCGTTGGCACGGATGTAGCCCTCGACACCGTTGCCCAGATCGATGACCGCGCCGCGCGGATCGACGGTACGCACCGTGCCGGAGACGATGTTGCCCTTGGTGTTGTGCGCGATGAAGTCGGTCAGCGGATCGGACGAGACCTGCTTGACGCCCAGCGAGATGCGCTCGCGCGCACCGTCGATCGCCAGCACCACGGCATCGACCTCCTGACCCTTCTGGTAGCGACGCACCGCGACTTCGCCCGGCTCGTTCCAGTCGAGATCCGACAGATGGACCAGACCGTCGATGCCGCCGTCGAGGCCGATGAAGATGCCGAAATCGGTGATCGACTTGATCGCACCGCGGACGCGGTCGCCCTTCTGGTGGTTCTGCGCGAACTCTTCCCACGGATTCGGACGGCACTGCTTCATGCCGAGCGAGATGCGGCGGCGCTCGCCGTCGATGTCGAGGATCATCACCTCGACCTCGTCGCCAACGTTCACGACCTTGGCCGGGTTGACGTTCTTGTTCGTCCAGTCCATCTCGGAGACGTGCACCAGACCCTCGACGCCCGGCTCGATCTCGACGAACGAACCGTAGTCGGTGATGTTGGTGACCTTGCCGAACAGGCGGGTCTTCTCCGGGTAGCGACGCTCGATGTCGACCCACGGGTCAGCACCGAGCTGCTTGAGGCCCAGCGACACGCGGCGACGCTCGCGATCGTACTTGAGGACCTTGACTTCGATCTCCTGGCCGACCGAGACGACTTCGGCCGGGTCCTTGACGCGCTTCCACGTCATGTCGGTGATGTGCAGCAGGCCGTCGATGCCGCCCAGGTCGACGAACGCGCCGTACTCGACGAGGTTCTTGACCACGCCCTTGAGCACCACGCCTTCCTGCAGGTTGGCCAGCAGGGTGTCACGCTCGGCGCTGTACTCGGCCTCGAGCACTTCGCGACGCGAGACGACGACGTTGTTGCGGATCTTGTCGAGCTTGATGACCTTGAACTCGAGCGGCTTGCCCTCGAGGTAGGCCGTGTCGCGCACCGGACGCACGTCGACCAGCGAGCCCGGAAGGAATGCACGGACCGAACCGATGTCGACCGTAAAACCGCCCTTGACCTTGCCGGTGATCGTGCCGATGACCGTTTCCTTGCCCTCGAACGCCTTCTGCAGACGCTCCCAGGTCTTGATGCGCTCGGCCTTTTCCTTCGAGAACTTGGTCTCGCCGAAGCCGTCCTCAACAGTTTCCAGCGCCACTTCCACGTCGTCGCCGGCGGCGACCTTGAGCTCGCCGTCGATCATGAATTCCTGGATGGGAATCACGCCTTCGGACTTCAGGCCCGCATCGACGATGACGACGTCGGACTTGATCTCCAGCACCTTGGCGTTGACGATGGTGCCGGACTGCATGGACTGGCCGCTCTTGAGGCTGGCCTCAAACAACTCAGCGAAACTTTCGCTCATTCAATTGCTCTGAAAGTTGAACATCCCCGCGCATCCGGCTTGGGGGCCCGTTAAATGAAAAAAGACGGCCCGCATCCATGCGGTCCGCGTGGTTTTTCTGCGCAGGGAGACGACGTCAGGACAAGCCGTACCGCTGTACCAGTTCCTCCACCCTTGCAATCACCGCTTCGGGGGAAAGCCCAGTCGTATCAACCACTTCCGCATGCTCTGCCGGTTTGAGCGGAGCAATCGGACGGTTGCGGTCGCGCTCATCGCGGGCGCGTATCTCTTCGCAAAGGGGCGCGAGTGTAGCCTGTATCCCCTTTGCGCTCAACTGCTTGAGTCGACGCTGCGCGCGTTCCTCGGGGCTCGCATCCATGAAGATCTTGAGCGCCGCATCGGGGAACACGACAGTGCCCATGTCACGCCCGTCGGCGATCAGTCCCGGCGCCTGGCGGAAATCATGTTGCCGTTGCAGCAGTGCCGCGCGGACCTCGGGCGCGGCAGCGATCTTCGAGGCCAGCGCGCCAGTCGATTCGCGACGCACGTCGTGCGTCCAGTTCTCGCCATCGACGAGGATGCGCTCGTCATCCTCGCTCGCCCCCTCGAAGCGGATGTCCAGTCGCGGCGCGAGCCCGGCGACCGCCCGCGCTTCATGCAGATCGACGCCGCGGCGGTGCGCACTCAAGGCGAGGATGCGGTACAGCGCGCCGCTGTCGAGCCGATGCCAGCCGGGCAGACGTTGCGCGAGCCAGCGCGTGACCAGCCCCTTGCCGACGCCGCTGGGGCCGTCGACGGCGATGACCGGGATCGTCGTTTCCGGCATCGTGCTATCCGCCGGTGAGCGCCGTGAGCTGCGCGAAGTAGTCCGGGAAGGTCTTGGCGACGCAGCCCGGATCGTTGATGCGCACCGGCACGCCGCCGCAGGCGGCCAGCGAGAAGCTCATCGCCATGCGATGGTCGTCATAGGTATCGACCGTCGCCGGACGCAGGCTGGGTGGCGGCGTGATGCGCAGGAAGTCCGCACCGGCCTCGATTCCGGCGCCGAACTTCGCGAGTTCCGTCGCCATGGCCGCGATGCGGTCCGTCTCCTTGACCCGCCAGCTGCCGATGTTGCGCAGCACGCTCGGTCCATCGGCGAACAGGGCGACGACCGCCGCCGTCATCGCCGCATCGGGGATGTGGTTGAAATCGGCATCGATCGCCTTCGGCCGGAAGCCGTTGCGCAGCCCCTGCGAGCAGACCTCGGTCCAGTCGTCGCCCTGCACGACCTCGCCCCCCATCGCCGCGATGACGTCGGCAAAGCGTACGTCGCCCTGCAGACTCGCGCGCCCCATGCCGCGGACCCGCACCGGTCCGCCGGCGAGCAAGCCGAGTGCCAGGAAGTACGATGCGGACGACGCGTCGCCCTCGACCGCGAAGCAGCCGGGCGATCGATAGCCGGCACCCCGCGCCACCGTGTAGCGCGGGCTGCCGGCGGCCGTCTGCGCGCGCTTCACCTCGACGCCGAAGCGCTGCATCAGGGCTAGGCTCAGGTCAATGTACGGCTTCGAGATCAACTCGCCCTCGACCTCGATCACCAGGTCGTGTTCGCGCGCCAGCAGCGGCGCCGCCTGCAGGATACCGGTGAGGAACTGGCTCGACGCATTGCCGCGCACCCGGGCCGGTTGCGCCGCGCGCTGCCCCGCCGGTTCGATCTGCAGCGGCGGGAAGCCCGGCTGCTGCAGGTAATCGATGTTGGCGCCCAAGGGGCGTAGCGCGTCGACCAGATCGCCGATCGGGCGTTCGTGCATGCGCGGCACGCCGGACAGCCGGTAGCGACCGTCCATGAAGGCGAGCACGGCCACCAGCGTGCGGATCGACAGCCCGGAGTTGCCGACGAAGATGTCCGCCGTACGATGCGGAAAGCGCGACGCACCGCGCACGGACCAGTCACCGCCCCCGGCATCGATCAGCGACACGCCGCAGGCCAGCAGCGCCGCCCGCATCACGCGCGTGTCGTCGGCGTCGAGCAGACCGCTCAGCCGTGTCTCGCCCTCGGCGAGGCTCGCCAGCAGCAGCGCACGGATCGAGATGCTCTTCGATCCCGGGAGCCGCAGTTCGCCACGCGCCGCCGGGATCGGCGTCAGCTCGATCGAGTCCCCTGCGGCGACCGGGGCCGGGTTCATTCGATCTGCGCGAGATAGCGCTCGCGTGCGCTTCGCGCGCGCTCGAACAGCGCCTTGAGCTCGTCCCAGCGGGCTTCGTGCATCATCGCGCGGATCTGCTGCAGCTCGCCGATCTGCCGGTCGAGCAACTCGCCGACCGACGCCGCATTGGCGCGCACGATGTCATGCCACATCTCCGGCGAACTCGACGCGATGCGCGAAAAATCGCGGAACCCGCCACCGGCGTTCGGAAAGATCTCGTCGCTGCCGTCGAGCCGCGCGAGCATGTCGACGAAGCTGTAGGCCAGCACGTGCGGCAGGTGCGACGTGGCCGCGAAGATCGCATCGTGCCGGCGCGCGTCCATCTCGACGACGCGCGCGCCCGCGGCCTGCCACACGCGCGTCACCAAGGCCAGCGCGGTGCGGTCCTGGTGCTCGTGCGGCGTCAGGATCACCCGGTGGCGACGGAACAGGTCGGCCTGCGAATGTGCGATGCCGCTCTTCTCGGTGCCGGCGATCGGATGCCCGGCGACGAACCACGGCGGCAACTCCCCGCAGGCGCGCGCCACGTCGCCGAGCACCGACGACTTGGTGCTGCCGACATCGGTGACGACGACTTCCAGCTTGCATGCCGGCAGGCAGTCGACCAGCGCCTCGACGGTATGCAGGACCGGCACGGCCAGTACGACGAGGTCTGCGTCGCGCACCGCCGCCGCCGGCGTGTCGCAGACCCGGTCGATGACGCACAGCCGCTGCGCGTCGTCGCGCCGGGACGGGTCGGGGTCATAGCCCGAGATGTGCGCCACGGCGCCGGCCGAACGCAGCGCCCTTGCCAGCGAACCACCGATCAGTCCGAGGCCGATGACGGCCAGTCGCTGCACGATCACGCCGCCAGGACCTCCCCGAGCGCCTCGAGGAAGCGATCGTTCTCCGCCGCGGTTCCGATGCTCACGCGCAAGAAGCGCGGCAGGTCGTACGACGCCAGCGGCCGCACGATCACGCCGCGCTCGAGCAATCCCTGGTGCACCGGCTTCGCGTCCCGGCCGAAATCGATGGCGAGGAAGTTCGCCTGCGACGGCAGCACGTTCAGCTCCCTGGCACGCAGCGCCTTCGTCAGCCGTTCGCGCTCGCGCGTGTTGAGCTCGACCGACGCCTCGACGAAATCCTGGTCGCCGAGCGCGATCTCGGCCGCCAGCAGCGCGAGGCTGTTGTTGTTGAACGGCTGCCGCACGCGGTTGAGCAGGTCGGCGAGCGCCGCACTCGACAGCGAGTAACCAGCGCGCAACGACGCCAGGCCATAGGTCTTCGAGAACGTACGGAACACCACGAGATTCGGGTGACGATCCAGCCAGGCGCGTGAGTCACCGCGGATCGCCGGAGCCATGTACTCGTAGTAGGCCTCGTCGAGCGCGACGATGACGTCGTCCGGCACCTGCGACAGAAACGCCTCGATGCGCGCCGCGTCGAGCCAGGTGCCCGTCGGGTTGTTCGGGTTGGCGATGAAGATCAGCGCAACGTCCGGATGGGCGGCGAGCGCCCGCGCGAAGCCGTCGAGGTCATGCCCGTATGGCTGATCGGCACTGGCCGGCAGCGCGGGTACGACGACGGCGCGCGCGCACTGCGCCTGGGTGATGATCGGGTAGACCGCGAAGGCGTGCGCCGAGAACATCGCCGCGCGGTCGGGGCCGAGGAACACGCGCCCGAGCAGCTCGATGATGTCATTGGAGCCATTGCCCAGCGTGATGCGCTCGGGCTCGATCCCGTGCATCGCGGCGAGTTTCTGCTTCAGGCGATGGCCGCTGCCGTCGGGATAGCGCGCCATGTCGCCGCCGGACACGGCGGCCGCCAGGGCTTCGCGCACCCGCGGGCTGCAGCCGAGCGGGTTCTCGTTGGAGGCGAGCTTGATCGCGCTGGAAACCCCCAGCCGCCGCTGCAGCTCCTCGATCGGCATCCCGGGCGAGTAGGCTTCGAGACTGAGCACCCCGGTGGCGGCATGCTTGAAAAGCGTCTGCGTCATGGTTCTGCCGTAAACAGTCAAACGACGGCGCGCGGATAGGAGCCGAGCACCTTGAAGAAGGCCGCGGTGCCGCTGACCGCGTCGAGCACGTCCCGGACCTTTTCGCTGGCCGCATGTCCGGTGAAGTCGATGAAGAAGTAGTAGTCGCGCACGGCCGAGCCCTTGACCGGACGCGACTCGATCCGCGTCATGTCCAGCCCCGCATCGGACAGCGGTTGCAGCAGGCGCAGCAGCGCGCCCGGCTGGTTGCGATGGCCGGTCAGCACGATCGAGGTCAGATCCTGACCGGTCGGCGCGGGATCCTGTTTACCCAGCACGAGGAAACGCGTCGTGTTGCTCGGGTCGTCCTCGATGTTGGAGGCGAGAATGTTGAGATCGTTGATCCGCCCGGCCTGCAGGCTGGCGATGGCCGCAACCCCCGCCCCCTCCTGTCGTGCCTGTGCCGCTGCCTGGCCGTTGCTCGACACCGCTTCGCGGTCGGCCTGCGGCAGCCGGGCGTCCAGCCACTTGCGGCACTGGGCGAACGACTGCGGGTGCGCGTAGACCTTCCTGATGCCGGCCAGCGCATCGGCCCGTGACAGCAGATGATGATGGACCGGCAGCGTGACCTCGCCGCAGATGCGCAAGGTCGTGTGGACCAGCTCGTCGAGTGTATGGCTGACGACGCCGCCGATCGAGTTCTCGACCGGCACGACGCCGTAGTCCGCCGCACCCGACTCCACGTCGCGGAAGATCTCGTCGATCGCATTGGCGGCGCGGGCCCGCACGCTGTCGCCGAAGTGCTTGAGCACCGCTGCTTGGGTGTAGGTCCCCTCGGGTCCTAGGTACGCGATTGTCAGCGGCGATTCCAGCGACAGGCATGCCGACATGATCTCGCGCATCAGGCGCGCGATGGTTTCGTCGGTGAGCGGCCCGCCGGCCGCCCGGTTCCGCGCGATCACGGCACGCAGCACCTCGGCTTCGCGCGACGGCCGGTAGTGGTCGCCGACGTCGCCCATGCCCTGCTTGATCAGCGCGATCTGCTGGGCAATGCGTGCGCGCCGAGAGATCAGCGCCTGGATCTGTTCGTCCAGCGTGTCGATCTGCTCGCGAGCGGAAACCAGTTCGTTCTGCGTCATGGCGTCTGCCAGGCAGCCGCGGGCGGCCGGGGGCGGAATTGTACGCAGTTTCGCATCCGCCCCCGGCGTGCTGACGCTAGCGCGCGGCGATCACCCGGGTCGCGAGAACGCCACCGATGCCCGCGATCTCGGCAACCGCGTCGCCGGGAATGTCGGTGTCGACGTCGACGATCGTGTACGCCAGATCGCCGCGCGACTTGTTGAGCAGGTCGGCGATGTTGAGCTGGCGCTTGGCCAGCGCGGTGGAGATCTGTCCGACCATGTTCGGCACGTTCTCGTTGACCACGCACAGGCGCGTCTTGCCCGGCAGCAGTGGCAGCACCGCCTCCGGGAAGTTCACCGAATTGCGCACGTTGCCGGCCTCGAGAAACTCGCGGATCTGGTCCGCCACCATCACGGCACAGTTGTCCTCGGCCTCGGCCGTCGACGCCCCCAGATGCGGGGTCGCGATCACGCGCGGATGGCCCTTGAGTGCGTTGGACGGGAAATCGCAGGCGTAGGCGTGCAGCTTGCCGCCGTTCAACGCCTCGATCACTGCCTGCTCGTCGACGATGGCGTCGCGCGCGAAGTTCAGCACGACACCCTGCTTCTTCATCAGGCCGATGCGCTCGGCATTGATCAGCTTGCGCGTCGCATCGAGCAGCGGCACGTGCACGGACACGAACTGCGACTTGGCCATCAGGTCGTCGACCGACACCGCCTGACGCACCCCGGAGTTGAGCTGCCAGGCGTTCTGCACGGTCATTGCCGGATCGAAGCCGTAGACCGTCATGCCCAGTTCCAGCGCGGCGTTGGCGACCTTGACGCCGATGGCCCCCAAGCCGATCACGCCGAGCGTGCGTCCCGGCAGCTCGAAGCCGACGAACTTCTTCTTGCCGGCCTCGACGGCCTCGTGCATCGCCTTGTCGTCACCGTCCAGCTTGCGCACGAAATCCAGCGACTGCGGGATGTTGCGCGCCGCCATGAACAGGCTGGCCAGCACCAGTTCCTTGACCGCATTGGCGTTGGCGCCCGGCGCGTTGAACACCGGCACCCCCCGCTTCGACATCTGCGCGACCGGGATGTTGTTGGTGCCGGCGCCGGCGCGTCCGATCGCCTTGATCGAGTCGGCGATGTCGAGCTTGTGCATGTCGGCCGAACGCACCAGCACGGCATCCGGGCGGGCGATGTCCGAGGCGACCTCGTAGGTATCGCGCGGCAGTCGCTCGAGGCCAACGACGGAGATGTTGTTCAGGGTCTGGATCTTGTACATGTCGGATCTTGGTAGGGACGTCTTCAGGACTGGGTGCGAACGAACTCTTTCATGTAATCGACCAGCGCCTGCACGCCGTCGATCGTCATCGCGTTGTAGATCGATGCGCGCATGCCGCCGACCGAGCGATGGCCCTTGAGTCCCGACAGGCCAACCGCCTTCGCGCCCTTGAGAAAGTCGGCATCGCGCTCCGGGTTGGCCAGCGTGAACGGCACGTTCATTCGCGAACGGTCGGCCTTGCGCACCGGGTTGGTGTAGAACGGTTCGCTGTCGATGTAGTCGTACAGCAGCGCCGCCTTGGCGGCGTTGCGCTCGCCGATCGCGGTCATGCCGCCCTGCTGCTTCATCCACTTGAAGACCAGGCCGGCCACGTACCAGGCGAAGCACGGCGGCGTGTTGAGCATCGACTCGTTGTCGGCCACCTGCTTGTAGTCGAAGATCGCCGGCGTCTTCGGCAGTGTCTCGCCGAGCAGGTCCTCGCGCACGACAACGATGGTCACGCCCGACGGGCCGATGTTCTTCTGCGCTCCGGCGTAGATCAGGCCGTACTTCGACACGTCGATCGGCCGCGACAGGATGTTCGAGGACATGTCGGCCACCAGCGGCACACCGGCCGTATCCGGCTCGGCATGGAACTCGACGCCGTGAATGGTCTCGTTCGGCGTGATGTGCACGTAGGCCGCATCCGGATCGAGGTTCCAGCTCCCGCGCTCGGGAATGTGCGTGAACTTGTCGGCCTCGGCGCTCGCGGCAACGTTGACCTTGCACAGCTGCCCGCCGATCTTCGCGGCCTTCTTGCCCCAGTCGCCGGTGACGATGTAGTCGGCGCCCGCCTTGCCGCGCAGCAGGTTCATCGGCACGAAGCTGAACTGTGCGGTGGCCCCACCCTGCATGAACAGGACCTTGTAGTTCGCGGGGATGCCCATGACCTCCCGCAGGTCCTGTTCCGCGGCCTGGGCGATGGACATGAACTCCTTGTCGCGATGCGACATCTCCATTACCGACATGCCCGAGCCGTTCCAGTCGAGCAACTCAGCCTGCACTTGCTGGAGCACCTCGAACGGCAGCGTGGCCGGACCGGCACTGAAGTTCACGATTCTTTTCATTTCATTACCTTGCGTTGCATATCTGAAGTCATTCCTGCTATGCCCATTTCTCGGCATCGAGATTGGGCACACCGGCGAAATCGTTGACGCGATCGGTGACGAGCACGAGCTGATGGGTCAGGGCGGTCGCTGCCTGCAGCAGGTCCAGCGCCGCCAGCCGCTCGCCCGCCGCCTGCAGATACGCCCCCAGGCTCACCGCCTGCTGTGCCTCGGCAGCACCGAACTCGAGCACGGTCACGCTGGCGAGAAATTCCTTGAGCAGGCGCCCGAATCGGGCCTGGGCACGCGGCTGCAGGCGCAGCGCCGTCTCCGCCTCCATGCGCGCGAACACCGAGATCGCGATGTCAGTCGGCTTGAGTTCGGCCAGCCGCAGCACGACCGGCAGCCGCCCCTTGATCGCGCCGGCCAGCACATCGGAGTCGAGCAGGTATTTCACCAGCGCAGCTCACTACCGGCGCCCAGCGCACTGCGCCAGGCCTGGAAATCCAGCGTGTCCTCGGTCAGCTCCGGCGCCGGGTTGCGGAAATGGGCCTTCAGCGTCTCCGGCCAGTCCTTCTCTTCGTTCTGCGCCAGCCAGGCCTGCACCGCCGTCACGATGATGCGGTTGCGCGTCATGCCGGAGCGCTCGACCGCGAGATTGAGACGGTCGAGCGTGGGCTCGTCGAAGTGCACGCTGAAGTTCATAGCGGCGATTCTCACCTAACAGGGTATGTTAGTCAACGGAGCCAACACAAAAAGAACGGCGCGAGAGGCCTCGCGCCGTTCGGGAGTGCTGCAAACGTCAGGACGGGCTGGCGCTCGTCAGTACGGCACAGGCACGTTCGAAGCGTCGCAGCCCCTCCGCCACGTCCGCCTCGCTGATGTTCAGCGCCGGCGCGAACCGCAACACGTCCGGCCCGGCCACCAGCAACCACAGGCCCTCGGCCAGCGCTGCGTTGACGACGTCCTTCGCCCGCCCTTTCCACGCATCCGACAGCGGCGCTCCGATCAGCAGTCCCATGCCGCGGGTCGTCGAGAACAGGCCGTAGCGCGCACCGATCTCCTCGAGCCGCGCAGTCAACTGCGCCGCACGCTCGCCGACGTTGCGCAGCAACTCGGGGCGGGCGATTTCCTCGACCACCGCATCCGCCACCGCACAGGCCAGCGGATTGCCGCCATAGGTGGAGCCGTGCGTCCCGAACGCCAGGACGCCGGCGAGGGCGTCGGTGGTCAGCATCGCCCCGATCGGGAATCCGCCGCCCAGGCCCTTGGCGGTCGTCAGCACGTCCGGCGTCACCCCGTACTGCTCGTAGGCGAACAGGGTTCCGCTGCGACCGTTGCCGGTCTGCACCTCGTCATACACCAGCAGCGCCTTGAAGCGATCGCAGAGCGCACGCACGCCCTGCGCGAACTCGCGCGTGGCCGGCAACACCCCACCCTCGCCCTGCACCGGTTCCATGACCACGGCGCAGACACTGTCGTCCATCACCGCCTCGAGCGCGGCCAGGTCGTTGAACGCGACATGGCGGATGCCGCCCGGCAGCGGCTCGAAGCCCTTCGTGTACTTGGCCTGCCCGCCGACGCTGACCGTGAACAGCGTGCGCCCGTGAAAGGCGTTGTAGAACGACACGATCGTGCTCTTGTGCGGCCCGAACTGCGTGCTGCCCCAACGCCGCGCCAGCTTGAAGGCGGCTTCGTTCGCTTCCGCGCCCGAGTTGCAGAAGAACACCTTGTCCGCGAACGTCAGATCCGTGAGCCGCCGCGCCAGGCGCAGAGCCGGTTCGTTGGTCATCACATTGGACAGATGCCACAGACGGCCGGCCTGCTCGGCCAGCACCGACAGCAGGCGCGGATGAGCGTGACCGAGGCCGGTGACGGCAATGCCGCAGGCGAAGTCGAGATACTCGCGCCCCTGCTGATCCCACAGGCGCGACCCCTGCCCGCGCACCGGTATCAGCGCCGCGGGCTGGTAGTTGGGAACCATCACTTCGTCGAAGGTGCTACGGGTGACGCTGGACATGTCTGTCGACCTCTCGTTTTCAGACCACTGGACGAGGGAACCGATGCGGTGCCGTTGCTGGTTCCCGAGACCCTCGCCCGGTTCGCTCCGTCGTTTCGAAGCCTATGTCATCCAGAACGACAAAAGGCGGCCGAAGCCGCCTGAAATCGCCTGGTCACTGCCGGCTCGCTGTTGCGAGCTCAGACCTCTACAAGACCTTGTCGTGTGGTGGAGCGGAGGAGGATCGAACTCCCGACCTTCGCATTGCGAACGCGACGCTCTCCCAGCTGAGCTACCGCCCCACGCGAGGACGCGTATTCTACTCATCGCCGCGTAAAACACCAGCACAACGGAGACGCCATGATCGACCCTGAGAAGACCGCTCTGTGGCGCCGCCGCGCATCCCTTGCCGCAACGCTGATGCTGGCCGCACTCCCGAGCGCCGCCCTGGCCGCCGCCGCGCGGATCGGCGATCGTCACGTCGCGGACGAGCTGATCGTGGGTTACCGCTCGGCGATCGCGGCCAAGAGCGCCTCGACGCTGCGCGACAGCCTCGGTCTGCAGACACGCCTGAGCCTCGATGGCGGCCGCGTCCAGGTCCTGCGCCTGCCGGCGATCACCAGCGTACAGGCCGCAGGTGCACTGCTGGCCGCAGACCCCGCCGTTGCCTATGTCGAGCCCAACTTCATCCGGCGCCGCCTCGCGGCGATCCCCAACGATCCGCTGTTCGATCAGCTCTGGGGCCTGCTGAGTACCGGGCAGGCGAACTTCGCCGTACCGGCGGACGATCCCGAGGCCGCAGCGCTGGCGAGCAAGCCCGGCGCAGACATGAACATGCCGGCCGCCTGGGATCGCGATGGCGATGGCGTTGCCGACCGCACCGGCGACGGCAGCGTGCTGGTCGCCGTGATCGACGACGCCTTCGACGTGGATCATGAAGATCTCGCGGCGAACTTCGTGGCCGGCGCCGACCTGACGACGTGCTCGGCGCAGAATCTCGATGGCTGCAACACGGACGTGAGACCCGACCAGAACGGCTTGCTCGATCACGGCACCCTGGTTGCCGGCAGTCTCGGCGCCGTCGGCAACAACGGCATCGGCGTCGCCGGCACCATCTGGGATGTCCGCATGATGCCGTTGAAGGTCGGCCGCGTCAGGGACGGCCAGGTGGAGCTCGACTCCGGCTCCATCCTCGCCGCCTACGAGTACGCACGCACGCGCGGCGCGAAACTGGTCAACGCGAGCTACGGCGGCCCGAGCTGCTCGCAGGCGGAGTACGAGGCCATCAGGCGATTGGGCGAAGCCGGCATCCTGTTCGTGACCTCGGCGGGCAACTTCAACTCCAACCTCGACTACTCGGTCGCCGCCTTTCCCGCCAACTATCGGGAAGGCGGATGCACGAGCCGCAACGGCGGCCGCTTCGTCGTCGATCCGTCCGCCGACAAGCTCGACAACATCGTCACCGTCGCGGCCACCAACCGCCAGGACAACATCGCCAGCTTCAGCCAGTTCGGCCCTGTCAGCGCCGACATCTCGGCACCGGGCCTGCAGATCGTCACCACCCTGCCCGGCAACGCCTACGTCACCGGCGACACCTGTCTCGACGGCGGCACCTGCGGCACCAGTGGCACCTCGTTCGCATCGCCGTACGCCGCCGGCATCGCGGCGCTGATGCTCAGCGAGAACCCGCAGGCGTCGATGCTCGAGCTCAAGGCCCGGCTCATCGAGGGCGCCGAAGCCGGCGTCGACGGCGGGGACGCGCATCTGCTCACCGCCGGCGGACGCCTGGACGCCGCCGCGAGCCTCGACCTCGCGCCGCGCCCCTCACTCGTGCTGCGCGCGGTTTCGCTGCAGGGCGGCGACGGTAACGGTCGGCTAGATGCCGGCGAAACGCTCGCCGTCCAGCTTCGTGTCGAGAACCTGTGGCAGACCGCGATCGATACGCAGGCGCGGCTGCTGGCGCCGACCGACCGCATCCGTGTACTGACCGGCCCGCAGACCATCCCGACCCTCGCGCAGGGCGAGTCGACCACGCTGAGCTATTCCATCGAGATCCTGGATGCCGAAAGCGACTACGAGGAACTGGGGTTCTGGCTGGAACTCGGCGCCGCGGGCGGCTATCAGGCGCTGCGTCCGTTTCGTGCGGAGCTCGCCGAACTCGCGCTCGCCGAGCCTGCCCAAGGCGTGTTGTCGCTCGGGCTCCACGACGAGTTCCACACCTACCACCTCGACGTCGATGCCGTGCCGGCCGGCCAGCGCCTCGTCGTATGCACGCGGGCACAGACCGACATCGACGTGCTCGTGAAGTACGGGGCACCGGCGCAATACGACATCGACCTGGGCGCCGATCCCGAAGACGACCCCACGTTCTTCACCGATGCCGATACGGTTGCCGGAGAAGCCGACGGCAACGAAGCAGAGGTCGTCGCCAACCCGCGCGCCGGCACCTACTACGTCACGGTGGTCAACTTCGACCTTACCGAGTCGCTCGACTACACGCTCGCGGCGTTCTTCGAAGCGGACGGCGGCGAAGCGGTCGGCGCCGGCAGTCCGGCCTGCATCGCGCGCCAGCCGCAGGGCGGCGGGGGTGGCGGCGCGCTGTCATCCGGCCTGTTGGCGACGCTCGCAATGCTGGCATTCGCCGGGCCGGCCGTGCGTCGACGACGACGCCTCGCGGCCGCGATTCCGGGCCGCCGTTGACGGGGGCTTCCCGCGGGCCGGAAAGCCTGCTAAAAACGCGCGCCAAGGGCGGCTGTCGCAGGAGCCGCCCGCCTAGGATGCTCGCCAAAGATGCCCCGCAAGCCGAAGAAAGCCCCCGCTCAGACCGAGGCCCCGAAGAGCTTCGACGAGTTCGTCGATGACGCCGACGGCAGCGACGACGAGCTGCCCAACGTCGACGAGTCGCTGGCGACGCCGAGCACCAAGCTGCGCGACTGGCGCGACGTGGAGAAGTACAAGGAAGAACGGCTGCTTCGCCGCCTCGTCGACGACGACCTCGACCTGGAAGACTACTAGCTCGAACGCCGCGAAACGCCGCTGCCCGGAAACCTCGCGCTCCGCGGCGCGGCGCGGCGCGGCGCGCATTAGCCCTCGATCGGCTTGCCGTCCACGCTGGTCCAGACCAGCGCATCGGAACCACGCTCGAACGGCAGCTCCGCAACCCGTGCGACCGCCGCCTGCAGTTCCGGTGACGGATCGATCGGCGAGGCACGCCCCTCGATCAGGTCCGTCGCGAATGCGGATGCGCGGATGCGCAGGAAGCGCTCTTCCATGTAGTGCCCGAACATCACCGCGTTCTGCACCGGGTAGTAGCCCTTGACCCGCACCCAGTGCTTGGTCTGGGTTGCCGGCTCCCACACCGTGAACCAGCCGCCCGGAACCAGCAGGATCGACAGCAGCCCCTGCAGCTCCTTCTCCGGGCTCAGCTCGAGACTCATCGCCGGCGCCGCCTCGGGCACCGACACCCGCAGGGTGCCGTCCTGTGCGTCCTCGAAGATGGCCTCGTCGTCGTTGTCCGCCAGTTCCAGATAGGCCTGCAGCAAGCCGGACAGCACTTCCTCGAGGCGCGCATCGGAGAATCCGATGTTGGCCAGACGGCGCGAGATGTGGGCCACGATCTCGGCCTCGGCTGCGGCCCGCTCTGCCGTGCTTCCGCGGCTGGGCTGCAGGCTGTCGATGACGCGGTCGACCAGTTGCATGGTCTGCGTCCAGGACGCGCCGTCGATGCCGTTGCGGATGTAGTCGAGGCACAGCAGCGGCCCGAAGCCGGACAGCATCAGGCGCATGACACCCGGCGGCAGACGACGCTCGCCGATGCGCCGCTTGAGTTCGTGCGACACGACACGGCGCACACGCTCGACGCGTGCACGGTTCTTCTTCTGCTGCAGCTCCTCCTGCTCGCGCAGGAAGCTGTCGGCGGTGCGCTCGTCGACCGGCTCCGACTGGTGCGCGCGCAGCTTCTCGGGATCGAGGTTGAACGAGCGCGACACGGCATCGATGAGTCCCTGCAGCTCGCTGATCATCTGCGGCTGGGGCGCCGACTCGGCGGTGCCGAACTGCAACAGCATCTCGAACAGGTCGTTCACCGTCCGTCGCGCCGGATGCTGCGGATCGACGAAAAAGCGCCGGTCGGACAGCGCCGCCTTCATCACCGGCAACTGCAGGCGCGAGAGCATCGGCTTGAGATGGTCCGGCAGGCGCGCGTCCCGATAGAACCCGTCGAACATGCGCGCGACCAGCGCCACGTTCTCGGGCGGCAGCCAGTTCGGCGCCTGCGGTGCCCGTCCTTGTGCATAGGCGCCGAGAATCTGCGCGATCTCCTGCGAGAGCATCGCATCGCCGTAGCTGCCCTGCACTGCGGCGGCGCCCCAGCTTCCCGGCTGCGAGGGCCACGGCGCCGGAGAACCGCCGGCCGATGCGCTGCCGCCCGTCATCTGCGGTGACCCGCCGCCATAGGCCGGCCCCGAGAACGCGCCCAGGGTCGACTGATCCAGGCCGTTCGCCCAGGACGGCACGCCGGGCGCAGCGCCCGGCGACGGCCTGCCGAACGATTGCGCGGCCGGCTTGCGCGCCTGCGCAGGGCCGTCGGTGCGCGGCTCGATGCCGTGCACCGCGAGCAGCTGATTGGCACCGACGAAGACCTCCGACAGGCGCCCGATCACGACGCGATCGAACAGCTTGTAGATGACCAGCTTGATCGGGAAATCGACCGACAGGTCCCGCATCGAATTCTGGAACGCGCGGATGATGCGCGCCGGCGCCATCGACTCCGACGTGATGCCGTCGCCGGACATGTCCGACAGGCGCGCGAGGCGACGCTGCAACTCGACCAGTTCGTGCGCATGCAGCGAGGCCGCCTTGGTCTCCATGTTGCTGACCGCGATGCGCTCCTCGAGCGCGTCGCCGTCCTGCAGCGACCACTGCGACATGTCGTCGAGGTGATTGCGTGTTCCCGCTTCGTCGTCGTTGCCGATGCTGGCCAGCGCCTCGCGCAGGGAGCCCTGGAACGCGTTGATGATCTTGGCGCGCTGCACGCGCACGATGCGCATCGTGTCGAGGTACAGGCGTTGCTCGTCGCCCGCGCGGGCTTTCTCGGCCGAGTCGAAGAGGATGTCGTCGGCCTTGTCGAACATCTCGCGCAGCTGGTCGCCGAGGACGGAAACCGCCATCTCGTACAACGCCGAAACGATGGGATTGGACCGCTCCGACGGCTCGCCGGCATTGGCCGCCGGCGCCTCGGATTCCACTGTCGCGTGCGCGTGCGCGTTCATGTTGTTTGCTCTGACCTCGGTCCCCGATCCTCCTGCCGGTAGCCGCCCATCGGCCTCCGACCCTGCCTTCCTTAGCGGGAGGTGAACATCGTGTCAGTTTTGTACCACAACTGCGTGACAAATATTGTCCGATTCCGCCGCACGGTGGCAATCCCGCGCTGGAAGGTCCCTAGCCGCAGCGCGCCGGACTCGGCGCATGGGCCAGCAGGAACTCCATCTGGTCGGCCAGTATCCGCCGGTTCGACAGAATCAGGTACTCCGCGAGATTCGGCGTATACGGCACGGCGATGAGTTTCATGTTGGCCTCTTCCGGCGTGCGGTCGTCCTTGCGTTGATTACAGGACCGGCATGCCGTCACGCAGTTCTCCCAGACCGAGCGGCCGCCCCGCGAGGCCGGAAACACGTGGTCACGCGTGAGCTGCGAGGCGGCGAACTGTCGCCCGCAGTACAGGCACAGCTGGCGATCCCGCTGGAACAGGGTCCGGTTGGTCAGCAGCGGCACCACACGCGCGTGCCGGCGCGAACGGTCCGCCACCGCGATGATGGAGCCGATCCGCAGCTCCGAGCGGCGCCCCGTCGAGGCATTGGTTCCGCCACGGATCAGGAAACGTTCGGCCCCCGCCTCCCATCGCACGCGCGCGCGCGCGTACAGCACCACGGCGGTCTGCCAGTGGATCCACGAAACCGGCATGCCGCCGGCGTCGACCTTGAGAATTGCGGGAATCGTGTCCATCCATGCCCGGCTCTAAAGCCCGAAGCGCCGAGTAAACCTCATCGAAATGACATAGATAGGACAATATCTTCACGCCCGGGGCCGGGCAAGCCCGCCCTTCGGCGAGTCTCAGTACGCGTTGCGGTCGCGCAGGATCATCAGCAGGGTCTTCAGGATGATCTGGATGTCGAACAGCGGCGACCAGCGCCGGATGTAGTCGAGGTCGTAGCGCACGCGCTGCTCCATCAACGTCAGCTCGCCGGTTTCGCCGCGCAGACCGTTGACCTGCGCCTAGCCGGTCAAGCCCGGCTTGACCTTGTGGCGCACCATGTAGTGCTTGACGGCCTTGCGGTAGTACTCGTTGTGCTGCACGGCGTGCGGACGCGGTCCGACCAGGCTCATCTCGCCCTTGAGCACATTGAACAGCTGCGGCAGCTCGTCCAGCGAGGTGCGACGCAGAAAGCGCCCGATCCGCGTCACGCGCGCGTCGTCCCGCCGCGCCTGGACGATGCGGTCGTCCGGATCGTTGACGTGCATCGTGCGGAACTTGTAGACGACGAACTCCTGCCCGTTGAGTCCGTAACGCCGCTGCCGGTAGAGGGCGGGCCCTCGCGAATCGAGCCGCACGGCGGCGGCGATGGCGAGCATCAGCGGCGCCAGCAGGACCAGACCGACGGCCGGGGCACAGAAGTCGAAGACGTGCTTGTACACGCCGTCGATGCCGAACAAGGGCGTCTCCGAAACCCGCAGAACCGGTACGCCCTCGACCTCCGACAGCTCGGCGCCGATCAGGTCGTACAGCGCGAAGTTCGGCACGAAGTACACCGACGCCGTGGTGTCGCCGAGCAGGTCCTGCAGCTCCGTCGCGCGGCCGATGCCCTGCTCCGGCAGCATGATGAAGACGACTTCCGTGTGGTGCTCGCGAACGTACGGAACGAGGTCCTGCACGCGCCCGAGCAGGCGGCCGATCCGCGCGTTCTGAGCGTCGCGGTCGCCCGCCCGGTCGTCGAAATAGCCCTCGAGCCGGTACAGCTCCGACTCCTGCAGGCTGCGCGCCAGCATCTGCGCGGACTCGTTCGCGAAGACGATCACGGCGCTGCGCTGCGCCAGCGCGTGCGGCACGAAGCGGCGGGTGAACCATCGCGCGAAGAAGTTCAGCAGTGCGAGCGCCGCCGGCGTCATGACGAACCACGCGGTCACGATCACGCGCGAGAAGTAGCCGGTGTAACGGGAGACGTAGGCGATGAACAGCATCAGCCCCACGATCACCCCCCAGCTGTAGAGCAGCTGCGTGCCGACGGACCCTGGGCGGTCCATGCGCCATTCGGCCAGCAGGTCGTAGCGCCCCAGCAGCAGGAACGAGAACACGGCGCCGAGCATCGCCATGACCTGGTACGGCGGCTCGAAGGGATAGCCGTAGGCATCGACGATCGCCATCAGCAGCAGGGCCGGAACGGCTGCATAGAGCGCGCCCTGCATCATTGTCGTCGTGATGCCCGACC
Source organism: Sinimarinibacterium flocculans (assembly GCF_003201205.1). Taxonomy (GTDB): domain Bacteria; phylum Pseudomonadota; class Gammaproteobacteria; order Nevskiales; family Nevskiaceae; genus Solimonas; species Solimonas flocculans. The sequence goes on along the minus strand of NZ_QICN01000001.1, from coordinate 622,048 downwards.
GCACCATTCGAGCCCCCATCCTGCCTGCGCCGACCGACCGGACCGATGTCCTGCTGCGCATCCCTCCACGCAGAAGCGAGGTCCCGCCCATCTATCGTCTCTCCGCCATTGATGGCCGCACACGGGACCTCTTGCGGGTCCTTGACGTGTGAAGGAGCGGATCGTCCGACCCGCTCTGTATCCGACGCAATGTAATCGCTGGACTGACACTTGACAACAGAAGCGCCTACTTGAATCGGACGCCGGGGCCCGCATCTGCAGGAGCATCAGCCGACAAGCAGACGAGCGAGCCCCTTATGCGCACAGACAGACTCACGAGCCGTTTCCAGCAGGCACTGGCCGATGCCCAGTCGCTGGCGGCGGGCCGCGACAACCCGGCGATCGAACCCACGCATCTGTTGCTGGCGCTGCTGCAGCAGGAAGGCGGCTCGACCCTGCCGCTGCTGCAGAACGCCGGCGTCAACACCGACCTGCTGCGCAGCAAGCTCACGCAGGCGCTGGAACGCGCGCCGCAGCTGGGCGACGCCACCGGCGAGATCGCCGTCTCGCCGGACCTCGCGCGCCTGCTCAATCTCACCGACAAGCTCGCCCAGCAGCGCAAGGATCAGTTCATCTCCAGCGAGCTGTTCGTGCTGGCCGCTGCCGACGACAAGTCCACCGCCGGCGAGGCCCTGCGCGCTGCCGGCGCGCGCAAGGCCCTGCTCGAACAGGCGATCGAGGCACTCCGCGGCGGCCAGAAGGTCGACAATCCGGGCGCCGAAGACCAGCGGCAGGCGCTGGAGAAGTACACCATCGACCTGACGGCACGCGCCGGACAGAACAAGCTCGACCCGGTGATCGGCCGGGACGAGGAGATCCGCCGGGTGATCCAGGTGCTGTCGCGGCGCACGAAGAACAATCCGGCGCTGATCGGCGAACCCGGTGTCGGCAAGACCGCGATCGTCGAGGGTCTGGCGCAGCGCATCGTCAACGGCGAGGTACCGGAGTCCCTGAAGAACAAGCGGGTCCTGACACTGGATCTGGGCGCACTCATCGCGGGCGCCAAGTTCCGCGGCGAGTTCGAGGAACGCCTCAAGGCGGTGCTGACGGATCTTGCCCGGCAGGAAGGCAACATCATCCTGTTCATCGACGAGATCCATACCCTCGTCGGCGCCGGCAAGGCCGAAGGTGCGATGGATGCCGGCAACATGCTCAAGCCGGCGCTCGCACGCGGCGAGCTGCACTGCATCGGCGCGACCACGCTCGACGAGTACCGCAAGTACATCGAGAAGGATGCAGCGCTCGAACGACGGTTCCAGAAAGTCCTGGTCGGCGAGCCCAGCGTCGAGGACACGATCGCGATCCTCCGCGGTCTCAAGGAGCGCTACGAGGTGCACCATGGGGTCGACATCACCGACGGCGCCCTGATCGCGGCGGCCCGGCTCTCGCACCGGTACATCACCGATCGCAACCTGCCGGACAAGGCGATCGACCTGGTCGACGAGGCCGCCTCGCGCATCCGCATCGAGATCGACTCCAAGCCCGAGGCGCTCGACCGCCTGCACCGGCGGCTGATCCAGCTCAAGATCGAGCGGGAGGCCCTCAAGAAGGAGAGCGACGAAGGCGCGAAGCGCTCGCTGGCCGAGCTCGAGAAGACCATCGATTCGCTGGAACGCGACTACGCCGACCTCGAAGAGAAATGGAAGGCCGAGAAGGCCTCCGTCACCGGTTCCGCCGGCGTCAGGGAAGAGCTGGAACGCGCCAGGCAGGACTTCGAGCTGGCGTTGCGTGCCGGCGACCATGCGCGCGCCTCCGAGATCCGCTACGGCCGCATCCCCGAGCTCGAGCGCAAGCTCGCACAGGCCTCGAGCCACGAGGGCACGACGCAGAAGTTCGAGCTGCTGCGCAACTCGGTCTCCGAGGATGAGATCGCGGAGATCGTCGCCCGCTGGACCGGTATTCCGGTGTCCAAGCTGCTCGAAGGCGAGCGCGACAAGCTGCTGCGCATGGAGGACGCCCTGCATCAGCGCGTGGTCTCGCAGGACGAGGCCATCACGGCGGTTTCCAATGCCATCCGGCGTTCGCGCGCCGGCCTGTCGGACCCGAACCGGCCGATCGGCTCCTTCCTGTTCCTCGGCCCGACCGGCGTCGGCAAGACCGAGCTGTGCAAGGCGCTGGCCGCCTTCCTGTTCGATACCGAAGAGGCCATGGCCCGCATCGACATGTCCGAGTACGGCGAACGCCACAGCGTCGCGCGCCTGATCGGCGCGCCGCCGGGTTACGTCGGCTACGAGGAAGGCGGCCAACTGACCGAGTCCGTCCGGCGGCGTCCGTATTCGGTGATTCTCATGGACGAGGTCGAGAAGGCCCACCCGGAAGTCTTCAACGTCCTGTTGCAGGTGCTCGACGACGGCCGCCTGACGGATGGCCAGGGCCGCACCGTGGACTTCCGCAACACGGTCGTGGTGATGACGTCGAACCTAGGTTCGAACCTGATCCAGGAAATGATGAGCCGCAATGCCGGCGCGCCTGCCGACCATGCCGCGATCAAGGAAGCGGTCATGGCCGTCGTCGGGGGGCACTTCCGTCCGGAGTTCATCAACCGCATCGACGAGGCCGTCGTGTTCCACCCGCTGGGTTCGGCGCAGATCCGGCAGATCGCGCGCATCCAGACCCAGGGACTGGTCGGCCGACTGGCCGAGCGCGGCATCGCACTGCGTTTCACCGACTCCGCGCTCGACCGCCTGGCCGAGGTCGGCTTCGATCCGGTCTACGGCGCACGGCCGCTCAAGCGCGCGATCCAGGCGCAAGTCGAAAACCCGCTCGCCCGGATGATTCTCGACGGCCAGTTCGCCGCTGGTGACACGATCGAGGTGACCGCAAGGGACGATGCGATGCACTTCGACCGCAGCAGCTGATCCGGGAGCGGGGCCCACGCCCCCCCGGGCGCGGCAAATGAGAACGTTTATCGGGTACGATACGCCCCGATGACCGGTCACGTGGCTGCCGCGCCGAGACGGCACCGCACTGGCCTGCGCCAGGGCGCAGCCAGCGGCCGGCTCGTTTTAGACGACCCGTCCGCCCGCCGTTGACGCCGTGCCCCCTCCCTCAGAAGCTCTTCCAGATCGCGCCCCGGCCGCATCGCTGCAGATCGAAGCCGTCAGCCGGCGCTACGGCGATCGTCCCGCCGTGGACGGCGTCTCGTGGTCTGCCCGGGCCGGCGAGACCGTCTGTCTGCTCGGCCACTCGGGTTGCGGCAAGACCACGCTGCTGCGGCTGATCGCCGGCGTCGAGCGGCCCGACAGCGGCAGCATCCACATCGACGGCGAGGCGATGAGCACGCCCTCGCGCTTCGTGCCGGCCGAGCGCCGCCGCGTCGGCATGGTGTTCCAGGACTACGCCCTGTTCCCGCACCTGGACGTGCTGCGCAACGTCATGTTCGGCCTGCACGAGGGCACCCGCGCGCAGCGCGCCGCCAGGGCGCAGGCCGCGCTCGACCGCGTCGGCCTGGCCGCGCGCGCGCACCACTATCCACACATGCTCTCCGGCGGCGAGCAGCAGCGCGTCGCGCTCGCCCGGGCCCTGGCGCCGGCCCCGCGCGTGCTGCTGATGGACGAACCTTTCTCCAACCTGGATCGCCGGCTGCGCGACCGTGTGCGCGACGACACGATGGCCCTGCTGCGCGAGGCCGGCATCACCGCCGTGGTCGTCACGCACGATCCGCAGGAGGCGCTGTGCATCGCCGATCGCATCGTGCTGATGCATGGCGGCCGCGTCGAGCAGGACGCTCCGCCGCAGATGCTCTACCGCCAGCCGGCCAGCCTGTTCGCGGCACGCTTCTTCAGCGTGCTCAACGAGATTCCGGGCGAAGTCCGCGGCGGGCGCATCGACACCGCACTCGGCAGCTTCGATGCCGCTGGCCTCTCCGACGGGCCGGCCGTCGTCGGCCTGCGCCCGCGCGACATCGTCACCGCCTCCGATGGCGTGGCCGGCACGGTGACCGACACGCTGTTTCTCGGCGACCTCACCCAGCTTCGCGTGCGCATCGCCGGGCATGCGTTGCCGCTGACGCTACACCTCCCCGCACCGCCGACGGTCCGCCCCGGGCAGGTCGTTCACCTGCGCGCCGATGAGGCCGCGGCCCTTCGTTTTCCCGCTTCACCGAACGTCTGACCACGCTCATGATGACTCTGCGCCAGTTCCTGACCTTCGCCGGCACGGCCGCCACCTTCCTGTTCGCGGCCAGCCCCGCGCACGCCGAAACCGTGAATCTGTACACCACGCGCGAGCCGGGACTGATCCAGCCCCTGCTCTCCGCGTTCACGCGCGAGACCGGCGTCGACGTCCGAACGATCTTCATCAAGGACGGACTCGCCGAACGCGTCGCCGCCGAGGGCGAGCGCTCCCCTGCCGACGTGCTGATGACCGTCGACTTCGGCAACCTGATCGATCTCGTCGATCACGATCTCGTGCAGGCGGTGGACTCCGAGGTCCTGCGCGCCGCCGTGCCGGCGGCCCTGCGCGACGCCGGCAATCGCTGGTTCGCATTGTCGATGCGCGCGCGACTGGTCTACGCGGCCAAGGACCTCGACCTCGAGGGCCTCACCTACGAGGATCTCGCCGATCCGCGCTGGAAGGGTCGGTTCTGCATGCGTTCGGGCCTGCACCCGTACAGCACTGCGCTGATCGCCGCCTACATCGCCCACCACGGCGAGGCGGCGGCCGAAGCCTGGCTCCAGGCTCTGAAGGCCAACCTCGCGCGCAAGGCCGGTGGCGGCGACCGCGAAGTCGCCCGCGACATTCTCGGCCAGCTCTGCGACATCGGCGTCGGCAACTCGTACTACGTCGGGCGGATGCGCAGCGGCGCCGGCGGCCCGGAGCAGCAGAAGTGGGGCGACGCGATCCAGGTGGTCCTGCCACGCTTCGAGAACGGCGGCACCCACGTGAACATCTCCGGCGCCGCCGTCGCCCGCCATGCGCCGAACCGTGACCAGGCCGTGCGCCTGCTCGAATACCTCGTCTCCCCGGCTGCGCAGCAGATCTACGCCCACGTCGACTTCGAGTACCCGGTCAACGAGGCCGCCGAGCCCGACCCGATCACCGCCGCCTACGGCACGCTGCAGCCGGACGCCTTGCCGCTGACCGAGATCGCGCGACACCGCAGGACGGCGAGCCTGATGGCCGAACGCATCGGCTTCGACAACTGACGCCGACCGTTCCGGTGCACAGCGGACGAGGCTGGTCCTTCGCGAGCCTGCTGGTCGCGGCACTCGTGCTGCTGCCGCTGATCGCGCTGGGCGCCGCCGCGCTGCGTGGCGACGCCAGCCTGTGGCCGCATTTGCTGCAGCACGTACTGCCGCCGACGCTGCATCAGACCGCGCTGCTGCTGCTGGGTGTCGGCGCGCTGGTGATCGTCGTCGGCACCGGCAGCGCGTGGCTGGTATCGGCCTACGACTTCCGCGGACGGGCGCTTCTGGACTGGGCCCTGCTGCTGCCGCTGGCGGTGCCGACGTACATCGTCGCCTACGCCTACATGGATCTGCTGCACCCGATTGGTCCGCTGCAGTCCGGCCTGCGCGCCGTACTCGGCATCGACAGCCCGCGCGATCTGCGCCTGCCGGACATCCGCTCGCTCGGCGGCTGCATCTTCGTACTCGGCTTCGTGCTCTACCCCTACGTCTACCTGACCACGCGCGCGCTGTTCCTGATGCAGTCGGCCACCCTGATCGAGGCCGCGCGCACGCTCGGTGCGGGACCGCGCACGGTGTTCGTGCGCGTGGCGCTGCCGCTGGCCCGTCCCGCCGTGGCCGTGGGTGCCAGCCTGGCGCTGATGGAGACGATCAACGACATCGGCGCGTCCGAGTTTCTCGGCGTGCGCACGCTGACGATCTCGATCTATTCCACCTGGGTCAATCGCGCCGATCTCGCCGGAGCCGCACAGATCGCGCTGGCGATGCTCGCGGTCGTGGCCGCGCTGCTGCTGATCGAGCGTCGCGGTCGCCGCAGCCAGCGTTACAACACCGCCGCGCAACGTGCCCGTCCGATGACGCCGACACGCCTGTCCGGCGCCGCCGGCGTCGCCGCGTTCGCGCTGGGGAGCGTGCCGGTACTGCTCGGTTTCGTCGCACCGGCGCTGTACCTGGTCGAGCGCAGCATCGCACGCCTGCGCTTCGCCGGACTGCCGCCGTCCCTGCTGGACGCCACGCTCAACACCGTCGCGACGGCGGCAGCGGCGACTGTCGTGATCGTCGCCCTGGGCGTGACCGTGACCTACGCCGCGCGCGTTGCGCCCGGCCCCCTCGCCCAGGCCAGCGCACGCATTGCCGGTCTCGGCTATGCGGTGCCCGGCACGGTGCTGGCGATCGGCCTGCTCGCACCGCTGGGTGCATTCGACCGCTGGGCCGGCGACCTCATCGAGGGCTTCGTCGGGGGCTCGATCGGCCTGCTCACACTGGGCTCCGGCGCGGCGCTGATCTACGCGTACGCCGCACGCTTTCTCGCCGTCTCGGCCGGCGGCATCGAATCCGGTTTCGCGCGCATTGCGCCGTCGATCGATCATGCGGCGCGTACGCTCGGCGAGACCGCCGGTGGCGTGCTGCGCCGGGTGCACCTGCCGATGCTGCGGCCCGCGCTCGCCGCGGCTGCGCTGCTTGTCTTCGTCGACTGCATGAAGGAGCTGCCGGCGACTCTGCTGCTGCGACCCCTGGATTTCGAAACGCTGGCCACCACGCTCTATGGCGAGGCCGCACGCGGCACCTACGAGGACGGCGCCGTCGCTGCCCTGATCATCGTGCTCGCCGGCCTGCTGCCGGTCCTGCTGCTCGCCCGCGTCGGCCGCAGGGCTGCGGAGACACTGCCGTGATGCATCCGCCCTGTTCCCGCACGCCACTCCCATCGGGCTGCCACCCATGAAGCTTCCCCGCATCCTGTTGCTCGCCGGTGTCCTGATGGCGCCGGCTTCCGCCGCCATCGCCGACGAGCCGACGCCGCGACAGGTCGTCGATCACTACGCCGAACTGGCGCTCGCCGGCTACGGCGATGCCCTCGCCGGTGCCCGCACGCTCGCCGAACGGATCGCCGCGCTGACAAAGCAGCCGGACGATGCGCGGCTGCAGGCCGCCCGGGCCGCCTGGAAGAGTGCACGCCGTGCCTACATGCAGACCGAGGTGTTCAGGTTCGGCAATCCGGTGGTCGACGCCTGGGAGGGACGCGTCAACGCCTGGCCGCTGGACGAGGGACTGATCGACTATGTCGATGCCGCCTACGGCTACGAGTCCGATACCAACGCCTACTACACCGCCAACATCATCGCGCAGCCGAAGCTGCACGTCGGCGGCCGCGCGATCGACGCCACGCGCATCGACAAGACCCTGCTCGCCGGAACGCTGCACGAGATCGGCGGCGTCGAGGCCAACGTCGCCACGGGCTACCACGCCATCGAGTTCCTGCTGTGGGGTCAGGATCTCAACAGCACAGGACCCGGCGCCGGTGCACGCCCGCCGACGGACTTCGACGTCGCCCACTGCACCGGCGGCCATTGCCAGCGTCGCATCGCCTACCTCGAAGCCGCGGCGGCCCTGCTCGTCGACGACCTCGAAGAGATGGTGGCGGCCTGGCGCCCCGGTGGCGCCGCCCGCGCGCACGTGACCACCGACCCGGTCGCCGGCCTCGCCGCCATGCTGACCGGCATGGGCAGCCTGTCGTACGGCGAGCTTGCCGGCGAACGCATGAAACTGGGGCTGATCCTGCACGATCCCGAAGAGGAGCAGGACTGTTTCTCGGACAACACCCACGAATCCCATTTCTACGACCAGCTCGGCATCGACAACGTCTACTTCGGTCGCTACCTGCGCGCCGATGCCGACCGCATCGAAGGGCCGTCGCTGTCCGATCTGGTTCGCGCGCGTACGCCGGATCTCGACCGGGACATGCGCGCGGCGCTGGCAGCGACCGGTGAGGCGATGCAGCGGCTGCGGCATCGCGCCGAGACCACCGAGGCCTACGACCAGATGATCGGTGCCGGCAATACCGAGGGGAATGCGGTCGTGCAGGCGGCGATCGACCGGCTCATCGCCCAGACCCGCGTGATCGAACGCGTCATCGCGGCGCTCGATCTCGGTCGCATCGATCTCGAGGGCTCCGCCAGCCTCGACGACGCGGATACGGTGTTCCAGTAAGGCCCCGATGCGCGCACCTGTCCTCGCCGCCGTGCTCTGCTGCCTCGCGACCTTCGCATCGCCGGGCCGCGCCGAACTACTGGCGCATCGCGACGACCTGGATGCGCCGACGCGCGAGCGCGTCGCCGAAATCCTGCGTCCCCCCGCCGGTTTCACCGAGCCCGAACGGTTCGAGAACCTGCCCGGCGGCGCGACCACGGTCCGCGACAAGCGCGTCGATGCGGACATCTTCTCGCACCCCTCGAGCAATCTCGATTTCGAAGGCCGCCAGCGTTTCCAGATCGGCAACGGCCTGTTCCGCAAGGACTGGGTCTCGGCGCCGTCGTCGACGCAGGCGTCCGACGGGCTCGGCCCGCTGTTCAACGCACGCTCCTGCCAGGGCTGCCACCTCAAGGACGGACGCGGCACCGTGCCGGACGGCGATGAGCCTGCCGTCTCGCTGTTCCTGCGCCTGTCGGTGCCGCCGCGCAGCGACGACGAGCGCGCACAGCTCGAACGTGGCGAGCGCGCCGTCATCCCCGAGCCGACCTATGGCGGCCAGCTGCAGAACTTCGCCGTGGCCGGATTGCCGGCCGAAGGACGCATGACGATCCGCTGGCGCGAGCGTCGCGTCGAACTCGCCGGCGACGAGGTGGTTTCGCTGCGTGTTCCCGAGTACGGCATCGCCGACTTCGGCTACGGCCCGCCACGCGACGACCTGATGGTCTCGCCGCGACTTGCCTCGCCGATGCCGGGGCTCGGCCTGCTCGCCGCCATCCACGAAGCGGACATCCTCGCCAATGCCGATCTTGGCAACGACCCCGACGGCGTCAGCGGCAAGCCGGCGTGGACGCGCGCACCGGATGGCAGCCGCGTGCTCGGCCGCTTCGGCTGGAAGGCCGGACAGCCGGGCATCGCGAGCCAGGCGGCCCACGCCTTCGCCGGCGACATGGGCCTGTCGACACCGCTGCTGCCGGATCACCACGGCGACTGCACCCCCGCGCAGTCGCCGTGCCGGGAACTGCCGCACGGCGCGAACGACGGCGCCGAGGAAGTGCCGGCCGAGCTGCTGGAGTTCGTCGCGTTCTACTCGTCCAATCTCGCGGTGCCGGCGCGCCGCGACGTCGACGACCCGCAGGTCCTGGCCGGCAAGCGGCTCTTCCACGAGGCCCGCTGCAACGGTTGTCACGTCCCCAAGTACGTGACCCGGCGCGACGCCGCGCAGCCGGAGCACCGCTTCCAGCTGATCTGGCCCTATACCGACCTGCTGCTGCACGACATGGGCGAGGACCTCGCCGACCATCGACCCGAAGGCCTTGCCGACGGGCGTGAGTGGCGAACGCCGCCGCTGTGGGGTGTCGGTCTCGCGCAGACCGTGAATCCGCGCGCCAGCTTCCTGCACGACGGACGGGCACGCAGTCTTCTGGAGGCGATCCTGTGGCATGGCGGCGAGGCGCAGGCGGCGCGCGATCGTGTCGTACGCATGACGCCGCAACAGCGCGCCGACCTGATCCGGTTCCTCGAATCCCTATGAGAAACGCCATCCTGCCGACATGGGCGCTGCTCGCGACGATGCTCGCCGGCAGTCCCGTTCACGCGCAGCTGCCCACCGACCTCGGACGGCGGCTGCTCACGACGCATATCCGTCCGGCGACCGACACGCTGGTCGGCGCCGCAAGCGACCTCGCGGAGGTGCTGCCCGGCTATTGCGGGCAGCCGCAGGCGGAAGGCCGGCGGGAAGCGGTCGAGCACAGCTTCTCGGCGCTCGTCGTCGCCTGGTCGCAGGTCGAGCCGATGCGCTTCGGGCCACTGGTCGAAGACAACCGCTTCGAGCGCTTCTTCTTCTTTCCCGACCCTCGCGGCGTGACGCTGCGGCAGGTGCAGGCCCTGCTGGCCGCTGCCGAACCGCAACGCCTGGAGCCGCAGACGCTGCGTCGCGACAGCGTCGCGCTGCAGGGCATCCCGGCGCTCGAATACGCCCTCTACGGCGGCAACGCGGCGACCCAGATCGAGACGGCTGCCGACGCCGGTCGCTATCGCTGCGCCTACGCCGTGGCGATCGCCGGCCACCTGCACGTACTCGCAGGCGAGCTGCAGGCGGCGTGGAGTGCCGATGCCCCGCTCGCGCAGGAACTCGCCCGGCCGGCGGCACGGAACCCGACGTATCGCTCGACGCAGGAGGTCGCGACCGAAGTGCTCAAGGCGCTGTCCGCCGGCCTGCAGTACACGCGCGACAGCAAGCTGCTCGTGGCACTCGGCGACAGTGCCGACGGGGCGAAGGCGCGCCGCGCGCCGCTGTGGCGCAGCGGACTGACGACGCGCGCGATGGCCGCCAACCTCGCCGGACTGCTGGCGCTGTACGAGGCGAGCGGCCTCGGCGTGGCGCTCGGACCCGACGATCGCTGGATCGACGACAACGTCCGCGCCGAAGCCCTGACGGCCAAGGCTGACCTCGACGCCGTGGACCTGCCGTTCGAGCAGGCCGTCGCCGACCCCGCTGCGCGATCCCGCCTCGAGCACGCGGCGCTGGTGATGAAGAACCTGCAGAGCATCCTCGTCGAATATCTCGCGCCGGCGCTCGCCGTGAACCTGGGTTTCAACGCACTCGATGGCGACTGACCGGCGCCGTCTGCTGCAGGCCCTCGCGGCGACCGGCGCGCTGCTGGCGCTGCCGCGCGTCGCCGCCGCCACTGCCGGCGCGCCACGGTGGCTGGCCGCACGCCGCCGAGCCGGCCGCTACGAGGCCGCAGTGATCGACGCACGCGGCCACGCCCTGCGCGTGATCGCGCTGCCCGACCGCGGGCACAGCTTCGCCATCGACGATGCCGGCCGGACTGCCGTGGCCTTCGGCCGTCAGCCGGGCTTCTTCGCGCTGGCCTTTGCGCTCGGCGGCGACGCCGCCCCGACGCCGTTGCCCTTGCCGCCGGACCGCCACTTCTTCGGCCACGGGGCGTTCGGCCGGGACGGTCATACCGTCTACGCCACCGAGAACGACTACGCGGCCGGCCGCGGGGTCATCGGCGTCTACCGACGCCGAGCGGACGGCTGGCAACGCACCGGCGAGTTCGACAGCGGCGGCATCGGCCCGCATGAGCTGCTGCTGATGCCCGACGGGCGCACACTGTGCGTGGCCAACGGCGGCCTGCTGACGCATCCCGACTACGGCAAGCTCGCGCTGAACCTCGATTCGATGCAGCCGTCGCTGGCCTACGTCGACACCGTCGACGGTCGCCTGCTCGAGCGTGTCCGACTCGACGCCGCACTGCATCAACTCTCCATCCGCCACCTGGCCCTCGATCACAACGGCTCGGTCTGGTTCGGCTGCCAGCACAGCGGACCGATCGACGAACAGCCGCCACTGGTCGGGCGACACCGCCGCGGGCATGCCGCCGAGCTGTTTCGCGCCGACGAACCCACCCAGCATGCCTTGCGCAACTACGTCGGCTCCGTCGCCGTCGATGCCGGCGGCGGCATCCTCGCCACGAGCAGCCCGGTCGGCAATCTCGTGGTCTGGTGGGACACGCGCTACGGCCGCTGTCTCGGTAGTGCCCGCATCGACGATGGCTGCGGCGTCGCCCCCGACACCGAGGGCGGCTTTCTGCTCAGCGACGGCCTGGGCGGACTGCGGCACGCCGGCCCGGATCTCGAACCGCTCGACGCCACGCTGATTCCCGACTGCGCCTGGGACAATCACCTGCGACGCGTCTAGCCGGGCCGGGCCGCGACCGACGGTCCGCACACGGCTCTGCGATAATCGGGTGCTTTGCGCATGACCGTGGAATCCGCCCCCGCCTCCTCCGGCCCCGCTGCCGCGCCGCCCCCGGCGACGGCGCTGTCGATCGCGCGCGCCGCCGCCGCGCATCAAGGCCTCGTGCTGGCGCTGGCCACCAACGAGCAGCATGCCTACCGGCTCGAAGCCGAGCTGCGCTTCTTCCTCGACGACGGACTGGCACTGGTCCACCTGCCGAATACGGAGGTCCTGCCGTACGACCCGTTCTCGCCGCACCAGGAGATCCTGTCCGAGCGCATCGCCGCCTTGCACCGGCTGCCGCAGATGCGGCGCGGCGTACTGCTGACGACCGCCGACCAGCTGATCCAGCGCCTGCCGCCGCGGCAATGGCTTGACAGCCGCGCCTTCGCGCTCGCCGCCGGCGAGCGGCTCGATCCGCTGGCGTTTCGCACGCGCCTGGTGGCCACCGGCTACCAGTCCGTGTCCGAGGTGCAGACCCAGGGCGAGTTCGCGGTACGCGGCGCCCTGATCGACCTGTTTCCGATGGGCTCGGCGGACGCCTATCGCATCGACCTGTTCGACGACGAGATCGACAGCATCCGCACCTTCGATCCCGAAACCCAGCGCAGCACCGACAAGGTCGACGCGATCCGTCTGCTGCCGGCGCGCGAGTTCCCGACCGACAAGGACGGCATCGAGACCTTCCGCCGCCGCTACCGCGAAACCTTCCCCGGCGATCCGGCGCGCTCGCGCATCTACGCCGAGGTCAGCAAGGGCCTGATGCCCGGCGGCATCGAGTCGTGGTTGCCGCTGTTCTTCACCGACACGGCCAGTCTTGCCGACTACCTGCCGGCCGACACGCTGGTCGTCGCGATCGGCGACCTGCCCAGCGCGCTCGACGAGGACTGGCGCCAGATCGGCGAGCGTTTCGAGCGCTATCGCGGCGACATCGAGCGCCCGCTGATGCAGCCAGCCGAGCTGTTCGTGCCGCCGGCGCAAGCCCTCGATGCCCTGCAGACCTTCGGCCGGCACGATCTGCCGAACGAGGCGACCGCGCTCGCCGACGGCGGCGAGGCGGTCCGGCGCCATCTGGCCGACGGCGCCGACCGCGTGCTGTTCGTCGCCGAGTCGCCGGGCCGGCGCGAGGCCTTGCTCGGCTGGCTCAAGCCGCTCGGCATCCTGCCGCGCGAATACACCGGCTGGCGTGCCTTTGCCGATGACGGCAAGCGCTACGGCATCACCCTCGGTCCGCTGCAGCAGGGTTTCCGCCTGCCCGCACTGAACATCAGCGTGATCGCCGAATCGCAGGTCTTCGGCCTGCACGCCCCGTCGCAGACGGCGCCGCGAAGACGCAGCAAGGTGCGCGACCCGGACACGGTGCTGCGTGACCTGTCCACGCTGCAGCCGGGCGCGCCGGTGGTCCACATCGAGCACGGTGTCGGCCGGTATCTGGGCTTGCAGAAGCTCGACGCCGGCGGCATCGAAACCGAATACCTGGTGCTCGAGTACGCCAGGCAGGACAAGCTCTACGTCCCGGTCACCTCGCTGAACCTGATCCACCGCTACACCGGCGGCGAAGCGGAGACAGCGCCGCTGCACAACCTCGGCTCGGACCGCTGGGCCAAGGCGCAGGCCAAGGCGCGCGAGAAAGCGCACGACGTCGCGGCCGAGCTGCTGCAGATCCAGGCACGGCGCATGGCCAAGCAGGGCGCGGCGATCGCCGTCAACGAGGACGACTATCGCCGCTTCTGCGAGGGCTTTCCGTTCGCGCCAACGCCGGACCAGCAGACGGCGATCGACGCGGTGCTCGCCGATCTCGCCGCCGAACGGCCGATGGACCGCGTCGTCTGCGGCGACGTCGGGTTCGGCAAGACCGAGGTGGCGCTGCGCGCCGCCTTCGTCGCCGCTCGCGCGGGCCGCCAGGTCTGTGTCCTGGCGCCGACGACGCTGCTGGTCGAACAGCATGCGAAGAATTTCGCCGACCGCTTCGCCGACTTTCCGATCCGTGTCGCGGCGCTGTCGCGGCTGCGTTCGACCAAGGAACAGAGCGAGTTGCTCAGGCAGCTCACCGACGGCCGTCTCGACGTGGTCATCGGCACCCACCGGCTGTTGCAGGACGACGTGCGTTTCAAGAACCTCGGCCTCGTCGTCGTCGACGAGGAGCACCGCTTCGGCGTGCGCCACAAGGAGCGCATGAAGAACCTGCGCGCCGAAGTCGACGTGCTGACGCTCACCGCCACGCCGATTCCGCGCACGCTCAACATGGGGCTGGCCGGCCTGCGCGAACTGTCGATCATCGCCACGCCGCCGGCGTCTCGGCTGGCGATCAAGACCCAGGTTTCTGAGTGGAGCAATGCTCTCGTGCAGGAGGCCTGCCTGCGCGAGCTGCGTCGCGGTGGGCAGGTGTACATCCTGCACAACGAGGTGCGCGACATCGAGAACTTCGCGCGCAGCATCCGCGAACTGGTGCCCGAAGGCAGCGTGCGCTTCGCGCACGGCCAGATGCGCGAGCGCGAACTCGAGCAGGTGATGCTCGACTTCTATCACCAGCGCTTCAACATCCTCGTCTGCACGACGATCATCGAGTCCGGTATCGACGTACCCAGTGCGAACACGATCCTGATCGACCGCGCCGACCAGCTCGGGCTGGCGCAGCTGCACCAGTTGCGCGGCCGCGTCGGCCGCAGCCATCACCGCGGCTACGCCTACCTGATGGTGCCGAGCCGGCGTGCCCTGAACCCGGATGCGCAGAAGCGGCTGGAGGCGATCGAGACGCTCGGCGATCTCGGTTCAGGATTTGCGCTGGCCACGCACGACCTCGAGATCCGCGGTGCCGGCGAGTTGCTAGGCGCCGAGCAGTCCGGCCAGATCGAGGAGATCGGCTTCACCATGTACGCGGAGCTTCTGGCGCGTGCGGTCAAGGCGATCCGCACCGGCAAGCTCGACGATGCGCCGTTCGGCCAGACCGCCTGCGAGATCGATCTGGGCGTCGGCAGCCTGATTCCGGACGATTACATCCCCGACGTGCACACGCGGCTGACACTGTACAAGCGCATCGCCGAGGCGGCCGACGAAACCGCGCTGCGCGAGCTCAAGGTCGAGATGATCGACCGCTTCGGCCTGCTGCCGCCGGCAGCCGAGCGCCTGTTCGAATCCGCGGAGCTGCGTGTGCAGGCGCAGGCGCTCGGCCTGTCGCGGATACGCGCGGGCAGCCGCACGCTGACGCTGGACTTCGGCCCCAGGCCGGACATCGACCCGGCCCGGCTGATCCGCCTGATCCAGTCGCAGCCCAAGGTCTACAAGCTCGAAGGCCAGGCCCGGCTGCACTGCCACGGCGACTTCGAGCAGGCCGAGACGCGGGCCCCGCGGGCACAGGAACTGTTGGCTACACTGCGCGCACAATGAGAAACGTGATTATTAACGAATCTCAGCCAGTCTCAGCACGGACGCGGGATAAGCGCGAGTCTGTGCTGCGGCATGGACGAGGCGGATGAGGATCGACCTCAGATCGAATCGCCGATTGAAGCGGTACTGCGCTTCGGCGAGATAGCGATCCGCGTATTTGGAGAAGTTGAAGGCATGGTAGGTCCCCGTGATCGCGGTCTTGAGGTTGCCCAGCACGGTGTTCACGTTGCGAAACTCCGGATGCAGCACAGCCTGTCGGCCGCTGCCGGTTTTGATGGCGTGATAGCGAACGACTTCGGCGGCCAAGCCAGCCTTGACGCTGGGCAGCGCGTCGCTGACGACCACGGCGTCGGGATCGATGGCGCGATGCGCCCAGTCCTGGATGCCGGCCTTGGTGAAGCGCATGGCCTTGAAGCAGACTCTCTGCGGCTTGCCGTCGGCACTGGTCTGGACCGCCGCAATGAACGGCACCTTGTTGGGCGATCCACGGCCGGTCTTGCCCGGATGCTCGCCGCCCAGATAAGCGTCGTCGATCTCGATACGTCCCGTCAGAACAAGGCCTTGCTCCCGATCGGCCATGACCTGCATGAGCTTGTGCTTGACCAGCAGGGCGGTGACATACGACACGCCCAGATGCCGGCGCAGCTCCAGCGCCGAGACGTTGTTCTTCGACTGGGTGAGCAGGTGCATCGCCAGAAACCAGGTCGTCAGCGGCAGCTTGGTCGCCGCGAAGATGGTGCCGGCCGTCACCGTGGTCTGGCGTCGGCAGCGGCAGCACTGCCAGTACGTCCTGCCGTCCCGTTCGAAGCTGCTCGATCGCGTGTCCCGGCAGTGCGGGCAGACGAATCCGTCCGGCCAGCGCGCCGCAATCAGCGCCTGCTCGCACTGGCGCTCACTGCCATAGCCCCGAATGAACTCCGCCATCGACAGTCCAGGTTGAAACTGCACTCGATTCATCGCCATGGTCGTCGTCTCCATCAGAACCATGGCGTCATCCTCCCAGCACACAGGCTCATTTCCCGAGCCTTGGCTGAGGTTCGTTAATAATCACGATGAGAAAAGACGACACTGCCCCGACCCGTCGCCGCCCGCGGTTCGGAATCCTGCTCGCAGCCCTGGCGCTGTTCGCCGCCCTGCCCGCATCCGCCGACAGCTACCGCGTCGACCTGATCCTGTTTCTCGATCTGTATTCCGGCGGCGAAGCCGGCGCCGCGGCCCAGCAACCTGCCGAGAGCGCAGCCCTTTCACTCGACGACACCGCCGGGCTGATCGCGGCGGGCATCCGCGTGCTGCCGGATGCGGAGTTCGGATTGCAGGAGCACTGGAGCCGCCTGCGCAATTCCCGGCGGTTCCGGCCGCTGATGCGCCTGGCCTGGGAGCAGGCACGCCCCCCGGAGGCGAACGGACCGCGCCTCGCCATCCGTCATGGCGAACCGATCACGATCACCGATCCGCTGACCTACAGCAGCTTCCTGGTGCCGCCGGTCGATGGCAGCGTGAGCCTGCTGATGAGCCGCTACCTGCACCTCGACGTGGACCTGCGTTACACCGAAAGCGACGGCCACCAGTTCGCACTCAGCGAGCGGCGCCGCATGCGGCGCGCCGAGTTGCACCACATCGACAGCCCCAAGCTCGGCGTGCTCGCGCGCGTGCAGAAGCTGCCATGAAGCGCACCGCGGCGGGAGCCGTATCGATGACGAAGACCCACCAGGCCACGATCGCCGGAGCGGCGGTGCTTGCCGCCGCCCTGATCGGCGGCTGCGCCGGTCGTCCGGCCCCGACACCGGCGCCATTGCAGCCCTACCCGCCGCCGGCCTGCGACCGGACCGCGATCGAGCATGCCGACGCGCTGAAGCTGCCGGCGACGCGACCGGACGATCAGCAAGCCTTCGCGCGACGCCTGGCGGTCGACCGCAAGCTGAGCCGCCTCGGACGCTGGCAGCAGGCGCAAGGCTGGTCGACGCTGGTGGTGCAGATGCACTCCGCCGGCGCGACCTCGCTGTCGGCCCATCTCGCGGGGCTGCAGCTGCCGCCCCGCACCGAAGTGTGGTGGTGCTCGGGCGACGGCCGCGAGCGTCACGGCCCCTACCGCGAGGCCGCCGGTGGCGAATTGTGGACGCCGGTGATCCGCGACGAACGCGCGATGCTGCAGATCTGGCTGCCATCGGCAGCCGTCCGCGATCTGGAAGGCGTGCTTGCCGACGTCCAGGGCGGCCTGCGTTAGCGACCGAAGTCGGCTGCGCTCACGTCGGTCGCGCTTCTCGCGCAGGCGGCGGATCCTTCCGCGGAAGGATCCGCCCGATACCCGCCGCTACTTGAACGACTGCTTGGAGACGTTCGACGGATCGAAGTAGCTCTTCTCGAAGTCGCGCTCGATGGTTTCCGGCGCCTGGTTGTTCATCGAGTAGGCGATGTAGCGACCGGACTGCAGGTCGTACGCGGTCTCCATTGCCGGTGGCCCGACGAAGGGCTTGTCGTAGGCCTGGAAGGTATGCATCTCCTGCCAGCGCCAGAGCTGGTCGCGGTTGTCGTACAGGTCCACCAGCACGATGCCCCAGCTGTCCTCCTCGACGTAGAACACGCGCCGCTTGAACATGTGGCTGGTCCGCGGGCGCAGGTTGGCCTCGACCACCCAGACGCGACGCCGCTCGTAGCGGCTCAGGTCCTGGTTGATGTGCCCCTTGAGGATCACCTCGTCGTAGTCGTACGCGTCGCTGTGCAGCTTGTACGAGTTGAACGGCACGAACATTTCCTTCTTGCCGATCAGCTTCCACGTGTACCGGTCGGTGGCACCGTTGAAGGCGTCGAGCTGGTCGTTGGTGCGCAGGCCGTCCGACGCGGTGCTGGGATTGTCGTAGGCCACGTTCGGCGCACGGCGGATGCGCCGCTGGCCCGGACTGTACTGCCAGGCACGACGCGGCTCGCGGACCTGGTCCATGGTCTCGTGCACCAGGGTGATCTGGCCGGCGAGCCGCGGCGGCGCGCGCACGATCTGCAGGAAGTAGATGATGATGTTGTCGATCGAGTCCGGCGTCGCGTCACGCGCGGCGTACGGAAACTTCACATCCTCGGTGATCTCGACCAGCGTGAACGCACCCGACGGAGTGACCGCCGCCTGATTGTTCCAGCGGGCGCCGCCGACGCCGCGATAGCGCAGCTTGTGGTTCCAGATCACTTCCTGCGCGGACTTCGGGATCGGGAACGGAAAGCCGAGGATGGCGTTCTTCAGCGACTCCCCTTCGAACTCCAGGGTCGCGTTGACCGCGTTGCGCGCGGTCGCCTCGTAGACGAAATCAGGAAATGCCGAGGTGCGGCGCGTCGGGTAGACGTTCAGCTTGTAGCTGTCGAATTTCTGCAGCATGGCAAGCTGCCCGGCGCTGAGCTGATCGCGGTACTGCTCGGCATTGGCCGCGGTCACGGTGAGCACCGGCCGGTCTTCCGGAAACGGATCGCAGTAGCGCGAGCCCTCACCCTGATAGCACGGCGGCGGCGTCGTCAGCCCGCCTTCCCACGCCGGAATACTGCCGTCCTCGTTGCCGGCCTTCTGCGCACCGATGGGCGTGAGATCCTGCCCCAGTCGAGCCGCCTCTTCGGCCGAAACCTTCGCCGCCACCGGCGCCGCGGCCAGCAGCAGCGACATGCACCACGCAATCTGCAGACGCATCCCCTGATCCTCCTCTGCCTCTTCCTGCCACCGATGGCGCGTACGTGATCGGCGGCGAATCGTTTTTTTAACGGCGCCTCGGGCGCCGCTGCTGAAGATAGCACTGTTGCGGACACACGACAGTGCGCCGCCCACCTCCTGCGACGGAAGTTCAGTACCGATTCAGTGCCTCGACTTCAGGGTTGCCGCCGTCCGGGCCCCGCTGCGGCCCATCCATCAAGACAGGAGGACCTTGCAATGAAACGACGTGCCCGAGCGATTTCCCTGATGGCCATCGGCGGCATGCTGGCCCTGCCCGCCTTTGCCCAGGCCGACACCGAGTCCGGCCTGTTCCTCGGCGGCGGCGCGATCTACACGCGCGTGGACAACGAGCTGTACAGCAGCCCCGACTTTCCGAGCAACGACGAGGAGTTCGACGACGACCGCGTTTCGTGGAAGGCCCTGGCCGGCTTCCGCTTCAACCCGGTGCTCTCGCTGGAGGCGCAGTATCTCGACTTCGGCGATGCCGAGAGCAACGGTGCCCGCGCCGAGGCCGACGGCTGGACCGCCGCTGCCGTCGCCGATCTGCCGCTGGGACCGGTCACGCCGTACGCCAAGGCCGGTGCCCTGTTCTGGAATACCGACGCCTACGTGCGCGGCCCGCTCAATTCGACCGCACGTGCCAGCGACGACGGCACCGATTTCTTCTGGGGCCTGGGCGCACGCATTCCCCTAGGCGAAGTGGCCGACCTGCGCCTCGAGTACGAGCGCTTCGAGCTGGAAGGCGACAACCTCGAGACCCGCGTCGATGCGGCGTCGCTGAACCTGCAGTTCAACTTCGGCCAGTAGGCCGATGCCGGTGCGCCGCCGCGATCGTGTCGCTCAGGCCGCGAGCAGCGCTGCCAGCACGGCGTGCACCTTGGCCATGCCGGTCTGCACCGACTGCTCGATCTCGGCGTGGATGTCGCCGACGCCCTTGACGCCGGCCGCCCAGTTGACCGACACCGCGAGGCAGCCGTAGTGCATGCCGAGCTCGCGGGCCAGAACCGCTTCCGGCATGCCGGTCATGCCGACCATGTCGGCACCGTCGTGTCGCAGGCGTCGGATCTCGGCGGCGGTTTCGAGGCGCGGCCCCTGCGTCACCGCCATCACCCCGGCGCCGGCGATGACCACGCCGGCTGCCGCGGCGGCGGCATGCAAGCGCGCGGCCAGGCTCGGTGTATACGGTTGCGTGAACTCGACATGCTGCAGCGGGCTGCCGTCGCGCCCGTCGGCGTAGGTATGCTCGCGCCCCCAGGTGTAGTCGAGCACGTCGTCGGGAATCGCCACTTCGCCCGGCGCGAACCAGTCGGCGATGCCGCCCACCGCGGCAATGGCGATCACGCTGCGCACGCCGACCTCGCGCAGAGCCCACAGGTTCGCGCGATAGTTGATCGCGTGCGGCGGCAGCTTGTGGCCCTCCCCGTGGCGGGCGAGGAACCAGGCTGTCGCCCCGTTGATGCGGCCGCGCAGCAGCGGCGCGCTCGGCGGACCGTAGGGCGTATCGACCGCGCGACGCTCGTCGATCTGCAGGCCGGGCCACTGGTTCATGCCGGTTCCGCCGATCACGGCGATCCCGGCGGCCTCGCTTGCGTTCTCGTTCATGCGTCCTTCACGGCGTAGATGGCGGGCAGTTGCCGCCAGTATTCCTGGTAGTCCATGCCGCAGCCGAACACGTAGCGGTCCTCGACCTGCAGACCGATGAATTCCGCATGGGCGTCGGCAACCCGGCGCGCGTGCAGCTTCTCGACGAGGACGACCACCGCCAGCGACGCCGGGGCGAACGCCTGCAGTGCCGCACGGATCGCGACGAGCGTATGACCCTCGTCGAGGATGTCGTCGACGACGACGACGTGGCGGTTCTCGATGCGCTGCGCGGCCGGCTGCCGATACCACTCCAGGCCGCCGCCGCGGGTCGCACCGCGATACCGCGTTGCGTGCAGGTAGTCGATCTCCAGCGGAAAGGCCAGCCGCCGGCTCAGCTCGGCGGTCGCGTGCAGCCCGCCGTTCATCACGCACAGCAGCAGCGGGTTGGCCGACGCATACCGCGCATCGAGTTCGCCGGCGAGCCGGTCGTAGGCTTGCTGAACGGCCGCGGCATCGTGCAGGCAGTCGGCCTGCGTCAGGACCTGCTGCGCATGCATCGGATCGGCGCTCATGCCGTCGCTCCCGTGTCCCGCAGATAGAGACGCTGCAGCCGCGCGCTCGCCGCGCGGTTGGGGCGCAGGTCCTTGAGCGCATCGAGCAGGGCCACGACGCCCGGGCGGTCGTTGCACACGGGCAGCATGTCGCAGCCGGCCGCCAGCGCGAGGCGGGCACGCTCGTCGAGGCCGCCGACGACCGCGGCGGCGCCCATGGAAAGATCGTCGCAGAACACCGCGCCGCCGAAGCCCAGCTCGCGCCGCAGGATGCCGCGTATCCACTTGCGCGACAGCGACGCCGGCGTCTCGTCGACCGCGGTGTAGCGCACGTGCGCCATCATGATCGATTCGATGCCATCGGCGATCAGCGCCGCGAACGGCTGCAGCTCGATCGCACGCAGCTCGCTCTCGGCACGCCGGTCCACCGGCAGCTCGACGTGAGAGTCCGCGGTCACCGCGCCGTGCCCCGGAAAATGCTTGCCCGTCGCGGCCATGCCGGCAGCCTGCAGCCCCGAGCGGAAGGCGCGCGCGAGTGTGGTGACGACGTCGCCGCGATCGGAGAACGCACGGTCGCCGATCACGCCGCTGACGCCGTGATCGACGTCGAGCACCGGCGCGAAGCACAGGTCGATGCCGAATGCCGCCAGTTCCCGCCCGATCGCCAGGCCCGCGTCGCGGGCACCGGCGGCGGCCATCGCAGCATCCTCGTCATGGCGCGCGCCGTAGCTGCGCATCGCCGGAATACGCGAAAAGCCGACGCGAAAGCGCTGGATGCGCCCGCCTTCGTGATCGACAGCCAGCAGCAGGCGCTGCGCACGCAGGCCACGGATATCGTCGCACAGGGCGCGCAGCTGATCGTGGTCGCGGTAGTTGCGGGTGAAAAGGATCACGCCGCCGACCAGCGGGTGAGCAAGGATCTCGCGGTCCTCCGCCGTGAGTTCCAGGCCGCCGACGTCGACCATCAGCGGGCCGAGTGGGGATTTTCTAGTCGTTGATGTCAACTTCGGTTCCCGGCGCAATGCGCTCGTACAGTTCGATGATGTCTTCGTTGCTCATGCGCACGCAGCCCTTCGATGCCGGCGTGCCGAGCTGGTCTGCATACGGCGTGCCGTGCAGGTAGATGTAACGGCGGAAGCTGTCGACGCAGCCCAGCCGGTTGCGGCCCCGCTCGCAGCCGCACAGCCACAGGATGCGGGACAGGATCCAGTCGCGTCCGGGATGGCGCGCATGCAGCTGCGGCGTCCAGATCTCGCCGGTCCACCGCCGTGCCGAGAGCACGGCGCCGGGCGGCAGGCCGGCGCCGATTTTCGCACGGACCCGGTGACGGCCGCGTGGCGTCATGCCCGAGCCGTTCACCTCGCCGGCACCGTTCGCCGCGGTCGACACGCGGTACTCGGCCAGGCGCCGGCCGTGATCGAACAGCCTCAGGTGCTGCGACGCGATGTCGACCTCAATGCGCATCGGCGTCCCAGCTGCGGTAGGGATGCAGGGCCAGGTGATGGTTGTAGTAGCGCCGATCGTCGGTCAGCTCGCGACCCAGCCACTGAGGCCGCACGAAAGCCTGGTCGACGGCGGACAGTTCGACCTCGGCGACGATCAGCCCGGCATTGTCGCCGGTGAACTCGTCGACCTCCCAGACGATGCCGTCGCGCTCGATGTAGTGCCGGATCTTCTCCAGCCGGCCGACGCACAGCGTCTCCAGCAGTTCGCAGGCCTCGCCGACCGGAATCGCGTACTCGTACTCCGCACGCGCGCTGCCGACGACCGCCGCCTTGATGTTGAGCGTGGCACGGTCGTCCTCGACGCGCACGCGCACCGACGCGCGGCCGGCTTCGCGGCTGAGGTAGCCCTGGCGCATCCGCGCGGCGCGCGACACCTGCGCACGCCAGTCGTCGCCGACGACCAGGAACTTGCGTTCGATCTCGAGGGCCATCGTGCGGTCATGCCTCCCGGACAAACAGGGCCATGCTCTCGACATGACTGGTGTGCGGGAACATGTCCATCACGCCGGCCCGCGCCAGCCGGTAGCCGTGCTCGTGCACCAGCATGCCGGCATCGCGCGCCAGCGTGCCCGGGTGGCAGGACACGTAGACGATGCGGGACGGCGCGCGCGCGGCCACGAGCGGCAGGATCTCGCGGGCGCCGGCACGTGGCGGATCGAGCAGCACCTTGTCGAACGGCGCCTGCAGCCAGGACGCATCGGCGCCTTCCTTGAACAGGTCGGCCTTCTCGAAGGACAGCGCCGCGGGATCATCGAAACCGTTGCGCCGTGCATTCTCGCGCGCACGCTGCACCAGGCCGATCTCGCCTTCGACCGCCATCACCCGGGCCCCGCGCGCCGCCAGCGGCAGCGAGAAATTGCCGAGCCCGCAGAACAGCTCCAGCACGCGATCGCCGACGGACAGTTCCAGCCAGTCCAGCGCCTGCCTCACGGTCTGCTGGCTGATGCTGCCGTTGACCTGGATGAAGTCGGCCGGCTCGAACCGCAGGCGCAGTCCGGAGCCGTCCGGCGAGTACTCCAGGGGTGCCGCCGGCGTCAGCGGCCGGATCGTAGCCGGACCGCCGGTCTGCAGATAGATGTCGAACGACGCCTCGGCACCGAACGCGGCCAGCCGCGCCAGGTCGTCCTCGCTCGCCGGGTCGAGCAGGCGGAACACCAGCGCCACCCTGTCGGCGGCGCACGCCACCTCGACCTGCGGCACGCGGTCCGGTATCGACAGTCCGTCGATCAGCGCGCGCAGCGCCGGCAGCTTTTCGCCGATGCGCGGATCGAGCACCTCGCACCGCTGCAGCGGCGTGACGAAGTGGGTATTGCGTTCGCGAAAGCCGACGATCGCGCCGCCCTTCTTCGGCACGCGCTTGGCGCCGAGGCGTGCGCGACGCCGATAGCCCCAGACGCCCTGCTCGACGTCGGCAACGACCGGCGGTGCGATGGTTTCAGGCCGCAACCTGCCGATCCGCTCGAGCTGATCGAGCAGCTGCTTCTGCTTGAAGACGATCTGGCTCGCCGCATGCAGATGCTGCATCGAACAGCCGCCGCAGATGCCGAAGTGCGCGCAGCGCGGCTCGACGCGATCCGCACTCGCCTGCTCGACCGCGACGCACTGCCCTTCGTCGGCGTCCTTGCCGGCGTGCAGGTAGCGGAAGCGCACGCGCTCGCCCGGCAGCGCGTCGGCGATGAACGTCGCCTTGCCGTCGATGCGCGCGAAACCGCGCCCCTCCTGGTCGAAGTCGAGAATCTCGGCGGTGAATTCGCCCTGCGGCGGCAACCTGCGCTTTCTCACCTCAGCCCGCCCAGCCGTCGAGAAACTCCGCCCAGTGCGGTGCGTCGCTGGCCAGCAGGGCGTCGCGCACGCGCTGCTCCTCGTCCTGGTGCTGGGCCGGCGTCAGGCGCCCGCGCATCAGCTCGAAACGCAGATACACCAACCAGGTGTTGACGACGTCGGTTTCGCAGTAGGCGCGGATCTCGCCGAGCCGTCCCTCGCGGTAGGCATCGAAGACCTTAGAGCCATCCATGCCCAACTTGCCGGGAAAGCCCAGCAGCAGCGCGATCTCGTTGAGCGGCGCGTTCTGGCGCCCGGTGTACAGCGCCAGCACGTCCATGAGGTCGGTATGGCGGAACTGGAAGCGGCCCAGATAGTTGTCCCACTTGGCTTCGCGGTCGAAATGCCCGGTGTCCCAGTAGCGCGGCGCAATGCAGCCGTGGATCAGCGCGCGGTAGTGCAGCACCGGCAGATCGAAGCCGCCGCCGTTCCACGACACGAGCACCGGCCGGTATTTCTCGACGCCGTCGAAGAAGCGCTGCACCAGCTCGCCTTCGGTCGCGTCCTCGTCGCCGATCGACCAGACCCTGATGCCGTCGCCCTGCCGCAGCACCACCGAGATCGCGACGATGCGCTGCAGATGCGCCGGCATGAAATCGTTGCCGCGCTCGGCCAGGCGCTGCGTGCGCATCGCCGTCCACACCGCGTCGTCGCCCATGCCGTCAAGCCCGAGCACGCGACGTCCGCCGTCGAGATCGGGCACAGTCTCGATGTCGAAAACCAGGACGGGTTCGCGCATCGCGCCGTTCAGGAGGGGAAGACACCGGTGGAGATGTAGCGGTCGCCGCGATCGCAGACGATGGTCACGATCGTCGCATTCTCGACCTGCTTGCACACCTGCAGCGCCGCCCACAGCGCGCCGCCGGAACTGGGCCCGCAGAACAGGCCCTCGACGGTGCCGGCGAGCCGCATCGTGTCCTCGGCGTCCTTCGCGCTGACCTCGATCACGCGGTCGACGCGCTCAGCCTCGAAGATCTTCGGCAGATAGGCCTCGGGCCACTTGCGGATACCGGGAATCGAGGACTCGCCGTCGGGCTGGACGCCGACGATCTGCACCGCCTCGCTCTGTTCCTTGAAGTACCGCGAACAGCCCATGATGGTGCCCGTGGTGCCCATCGAGGAGACAAAATGGGTGATGCGTCCCTGCGTGGCCTTCCAGATCTCCGGCGCGGTGCCTTCGTAATGGGCGCGCGGATTGTCCGGGTTGCCGAACTGGTCGAGCACCTTGCCCTGGCCCTGCGCCTGCATCTGCAGCGCCAGGTCGCGCGCGCCTTCCATGCCCTGCCGCTGCGTCACCAGGATCACTTCGGCGCCGAAGGCCTTCATCACCGCGCGGCGCTCCACCGACAGGTGTTCCGGCATGATCAGCTTGAGCTTGTAGCCCTTGACCGTCGCAGCCATCGCCAGCGCGATGCCGGTATTGCCGCTGGTCGCCTCGATCAGCACGTCGCCCGGCTTGATGTCCCCACGCTCCTCGGCGCGGCGGATCATGGAATAGGCCGGACGGTCCTTGACCGAGCCGGCCGGATTGTTGCCTTCGAGCTTGACCAGCAGCGTGTTGCTGCCGATACCGGGCAGGCGCTTGAGCTGGGCGAGCGGCGTATTGCCGATAAAATCGGCGAGGGTGGGATAACTCATCGACGCGATTCTACCGGGCGCGCATCGCCGACGGATACCAAGACGCATGCCGGACAGAAGGGCTGATGCAGGCCTCAGGCGCTGGCCGCCGGGCGGCGCGGCGCTGCTCGCGCTGGGCGTCATCGCGCTGGCGCTCGGCCTGCTGCTGGCGTGGTCGGGCGTCGGCCTGCCCCCCGCGCTGCGTGCCGCCGCGGCGGCCGCGGGCGGCGCGTCCCTGCTGCTGGCGGTCCTGGCGTTGCGCCGCAGCGCCCGCGATATCGGCGCGGTCGCGCTCGGGCTGCGCGCCTTGTCGATGGGCCGCGCCGAACAGCGCATGCCCGACCACCGGCGCGGCGCACTCGGCGAGCTTGCCGACGCCGGCGACCGCATCGCCGAACAGGTCGATGCGCTGCGCTCCCGCTTCGACGCCCACGTCGGCGAGCAGACCCGGCACCTGCGCGGCGAGCGCGACGGCCTGCTGGCCCAGAACCAGCAGCTGCGCAGCGCCGCCGCCGCCGCGCACGAGGAGGCGCGCGCGCAGAGCGAGCTGGTGGCCAGCCTCTCGCACGAGCTGCGCACGCCGCTGACGGGCATCCTCGGTTACGCCGACCTGCTGCGCCGCTCCGGACTCGACGCCGAACAGGCGCACCAGCTCGACACGCTGGAGAAATCCGCGCGTGCCCTGCTGGCGATGATCAACGACCTGCTCGACTGGAGCCGGATCGAGGCCGGCCGTCTGCGGCTCAACGAGGAACCGCTGGACGTCATCGATACCGTCGAGGACACGACGGCGCTGCTCGAGCCGCTGGCCTACGACAAGGACCTCGAACTGGTGCGCATCGTCTATCACGACGTGCCGCGGCAGGTGCGCGGCGACGCGCAGCGCCTGCGCCAGATTCTCACCAACCTGCTGTCCAATGCGATCAAGTTCACCGACCGCGGCGAGGTGGTGCTGCGCGTGATGCGCGAGCGCGAGGAGGCGGGCCGCACCTGGTTGCGCTTCTCGGTCACCGACACCGGCATCGGCATCTCTGCCGAACAGCAGCAGCGCCTGTTCCAGCCTTATCGCCAGCTCGGCCGCAATGCCCGCGGCAGCAGCGGTCTGGGGCTGTCCATCGTGCGCAAGCTGGTCGAACTGATGGGTGGCGAGGTCGGCCTCGACAGCACGCCGGGCAAGGGTTCGACGTTCAGCGTCCTGCTGCCGTGCAAGCTGATGGTCAACGCGGAGAGCTCGCCGGCCTTCGACCCGCGCCTCTCGGAACGCTCGGTATGGCTGCTCGAAGGCCACGCGACCTCGCGCCTGGCGCTCGTGCACTGGCTCGAGTTCTGGGGACTGCACGTCCGCAGCTTCGCGCTGGCGACGGAGCTGGCGGATGCGTTGCGGGCCGGCGCGAACAAGCCGGACCTGGTGATCCTCGGCATCAAGCCCGGCGACCGCGGCACGCCGGCGGTGGGCGCGATTCTCGCCGCCTGTGCGGAACATCAGCCGCCGCTGCTGGCGCTGGTGGCCTCCGCCGCCCTGCCCGTCCACGAGCAGCTGCGCGACGCCGGCGCTGCCGCCTGCCACGCCAAGGCGATCGGTCGCGACCGCCTGCACGACGAGATCCTGCGCCTGATCACCGCCAGTCCGGCCACGGAGCAGCAGCCGCTCGCCGGGCGCCGCGTGCTGGTGGCCGACAACAACCTCGTCAACCGCCGCTATCTCGGTGCGCTGTGCCGACGGCTCGGCCTCGAGGTGATCGAGGCCGGAGACGGCCGCAGTGCCCTGCAGCAATGGCTGCGCGAACGGCCGCCGATCGTCCTGCTGGACGCCCACATGCCCGAACTCGACGGCCCCGGCTGCGCGCGCGAGATCCGCGCTGCCGAGTCCGGTGATTCGCCACGCTGCCGCATCCTGGCCGTCAGCGCGCACCTGGAGCCGGAGGAGCGCCATCACTTCCTGCAGTCCGGCGCCGACGCCGTGCTGATCAAGCCCTTCGACGAGCGCGCGCTGCTGCGCAAGCTGGACCCGGCGCTCGTCGGCCCGCCACCGGCCGCGGCCCGGCTGACGGCTGACCCCGAACTCCTGGCGCTGTTGCGCGAGGAACTGCCGCTGCAACTGCGCGACCTGGAAACCGCCTTCGACGCGCACGACCTCGCCGCCGCCCGCGATGCGGCCCATACCCTGCGCGGAACGGCGGCGTTCTACCATCTGCCGACCTTGCGCCAGACCGCGTCCGCGCTCGAAGAATGGCTGCTGCGCAGCGAGACCCTGCAGGCCGGAGCGGAGAACCGGCGCGAACTGCACAGCGTGCGTCGCGCCGTCGACGACGCACTCGCCGCGATGTCCGGCGGCTGAGTACCTTCCCCGAGGGCCGCTGCAGACCAGTCCGGCATAATCGGCCGCACACAGTGCGGGGGACACCATGACTGCAGCGCGCGAACACTGGGGTAGTCGTTTCGGATTCGTGATGGCCGCCGCCGGTTCGGCGGTCGGCATCGGCAACATCTGGCGCTTCCCGTACACCACCGGGACCAACGGCGGCGGCGCCTTCCTGCTGATCTACCTCGCCATCATCATCGGCTTCGGCCTGTCGGTCGCGATCGCCGAGATGCTCGTCGGCCGCGCCGCACAGCGCAATCCGGTCGGCGCCTTTCGCACGCTCGGCGGCGGCGCCTGGCCACTGGTGGGCTACGGCGGCGTGTTGACCGGCTTCGTCATCCTGTCGTTCTACATCGTCGTGGCCGGCTGGACGCTGGCCTACGTCGGGTTCATGGCCAGCGGCAGCATCCACACGACCGACGCCGGGCAGCTCTCGCAGGTCTTCTCCGGCTTCGTCGCCGATCCGGTCCGGCCGATCCTGTACTCCGGCGTGTTCATGGCGCTGACCGCCTGGATCGTCGTCGGCGGCATCGCCAAGGGGATCGAGCGCTGGAACAAGATCCTGATGCCGGCGCTGTTCGTGATTCTGCTCGCGCTGGTGCTGCGTGCCGTGACCCTTGACGGCGCGGCGGCCGGACTCGGCTTCTTTCTGAAGCCCGATTTCAGCAAGGTCACCGCCGAGACCTTCTACGCCGCCATCGCGCAGGCCTTCTTCTCGCTGTCGATCGGCATGGGCACGCTGCTGACCTACGGGTCGTACCTGTCGAGACACGAGCACCTGCCGAAGGCGACGCTGACCGTGGCGATGGTCGATACCAGCGTCGCCGTGCTCGCCGGCCTGATGATCATGCCGGCGGTGTTCGCCTTCGGCTTCGACCCGAGCGCCGGCCCGGGCCTGACCTTCGTCACCCTGCCCGCGGTCTTCGCGTCGATGCCGCTGGGTGCGCTGTTCGGCGTGCTGTTCTTCACGCTGCTGGCGATCGCCGCGCTGACCTCGGCCGTGTCGATTCTCGAACCCATGGTCTGCTACTTCGTCGACGAACACTGCATGTCGCGACGCAAGGTCGTGATCGTCGCCGCACTGGTCTGTTTCGCGCTCGGGATTCCGGCGTCGCTGTCGTTCGGCATCTGGTCCGGCGTCACCATCGGCGGCCGCAACTGGTTCGACCTGATGGATTTTCTCGCCAACAACCTGATGCTGCCGCTCGGCGGCCTGTTCACTGCACTGTTCGTCGGCTGGGCGTGGAAGAAGGCGACGCACGAGCTCAGCAACGAGGGCAGCCTGCACCTGCCGTGGGCACCGGTCTGGCTGTTCGTGCTGCGCTTCCTGGCGCCGCTGGGGATCCTGTGGATCATGGCCTCGGCCTTGCTTGCCTGATCCCCCCCTCCCCGACCGACGCTGGAGCCCGAGCCGATGGATCGTCTGTTTGCCGTGCTGGATGCCGTGAATGCCGTGATGCTCGGCATGCCGACCCTGCTGTGCCTGCTGGGTGTCGGCTTGGTGTTCACGGTGTGGTCCGGCTTCGGCCAGCGACGCGCACTGACCCACGGCGTCCAGCTGCTGCGCGGCAAGGTCCCCGGCGTCTCGGAAGGCGGCGACGGCGCGCTGTCGCACTTCCAGGCCTTGTCGGCGGCACTGTCGGCGACCGTCGGTCTCGGCAACATCGGCGGTGTCGCCATCGCTGTCTCGGTCGGCGGGCCGGGCGCGGTGTTCTGGATGTGGATGGTCGGGCTGGTGGGGATGGCACTGAAGACCACCGAAGTCACGCTGTCGATGCTATATCGCGACGTCAGCGATCCGGACAATCCGCACGGCGGCACGATGTGGGTATGCAAGCGGGGGCTGGCGGAACTGAGTCCGAAACTCGCCAGGCTCGGACTGGTTGCCGGCGCGCTGTTCGCCGTGGCACTGATCCTGTTCGGCATCACCGGCGGCAACATGTTCCAGGCCTGGAATGCCTCGGAGATCGCCCGCGCCTACTTCGGCGTACCGACCTGGCTGTCGGGACTGGTGATGGCGGTGCTGGTGGCGGCGGTGATTCTCGGCGGCATCCGTCGCATCGGCAGCATTGCCGGCGTACTGGTGCCGTTGATGTGCGGCATCTACGTGATCGCCGCGCTGTACGTGCTGTTCGTCAATGCCGAACGGATTCCGGACACCTTCGCGATGATCTTCCGCTGCGCGTTCTCCCCGGCCGAGGCCGGAGGCGCGTTCGTCGGCGCCAGCATGGGTACGGCTTTCATCTTCGGCATGAAGCGCGCGCTGTTCTCGTCCGAGTCCGGCATCGGCTCGGCGCCGATCGCACACTCGGCCGTCAGGACGCGGGAGCCGGTCACCGAAGGTGTCGTCGCCGGACTCGAACCCTTCATCGACACGCTGGTCGTCTGCACCATGACCGCGCTGGTGATCCTGATCACCGGCGTGTGGAATCGCGGCGCGATCGTGCACTGGGACGCTCCGCCGGCCCTCGTCGAAGTCGGCGAACAGCAGTGGGCGCCGTCCTCGTACACGCTGCCGTCCACGGCGCATCCCGGACTGATCGCCGGCGACCAAGTGTTCATCGTCACCGAAAATGACGATGCGACGCGCGGCAAGCTGTTCGGCAACGTCGTCGGCGAGGGCGCCGGCCGCTCGATCCAGTGGCGCCCGCTCACCGCCGCGGAACCGCCGCGCGTCATCGAGGCCGGCGTCTTCGCCGACTACCCGGGCTCGACGCTGACGGCCAAGGCCTTCGACTCCGCCCGCCCCGGTCTCGGGCAATGGATGGTGACGCTGGCCGTCTGGGCCTTCGCCATCTCGACGATGATCACCTGGAGCTACTACGGCGAGCAGGGGGTGATCTATCTCGCCGGCAACGGCTGGGTCGTGCCCTATCGACTGCTGTGGTGCGTGCTGATCTTCGTCACCTGTCTCGGCTACATCCGCACCGATATCGAGGTCGACACGATCAGCACGGTCGCACTGGGATTCATGCTGGCGATCAACCTGCCGGTGATGCTGCTGCTCGGCTCGCGCGCGATGCACGCCTATCACGACTACTTCCGGCGCCGGCGGTCCGGCTGAGCGCGGCGCAACCGATTCGGCGTCGCTGACGTAAGCTGCGCGGATGACTGATTCGACGCTCACCCTCGCGGCTGACGCCGCCCATCGTGCGCCGTCGCGCACGGGCATCCTGCTGGTCAATCTCGGCACGCCCGACGCACCGACCGCACCGGCGATCCGTCGATACCTCGGCGAGTTTCTCGGCGACCGTCGCGTCATCGAGGTGCCGCGGGTGCTGTGGTGGCCGCTGCTGCACGGCGTCATCCTGCCCTTTCGCTCACGCAAGCTCGTGCACGCCTACTCGGCGGTGTGGACCGAGCGCGGATCGCCCTTGCTCGCCATCGGCCGCGACCAGTGCGAGGCCCTGCAGCGATCGCTGGGCGACGCTGCCGTCGTGCAGCTGGCGATGCGCTACGGCAACCCGTCCATCGCCGCGGCCTTCGAGGCCTTCGACGCGGCGAACGTCCGGCAGGTGCTCGTGCTGCCGCTGTATCCGCAGTACTCGGCAACGACCACCGCCGCCGTCTTCGATGCCGTCTATGCCGAACTGGCCGCACGACGCTGGCCACCGTCGCTGCGCACCATCGACACCTACCACGACGACGACGGCTACATCGAGGCACTGGCCGCCTCGGTGCGCGCGCACTGGGACGCGCAGGGTCGCGGCGAACACCTGCTGATGTCGTTCCACTCGATTCCGCTGCGCTACTTCGAGGCCGGCGATCCGTACTACTGTATGTGCCAGAAGACCGCGCGACTGCTCGCGCAGCGTCTGGGCCTCGCAGCGGAAGCCTGGAGCGTCAGCTTCCAGTCACGCGTGGGGCGCACCCGCTGGCTCACGCCCTATACCGACGAACGCATCGCGGCACTCGCCGCCAGCGGCGTGCGCAAGCTCGACGTGATCTGCCCCGGCTTTTCGGCGGACTGCCTGGAAACGCTCGAGGAGGTGTCGCTGCGCTACGGCGAGGCCTTCGTCACGGGCGGCGGGGAGGCCCTGCGCTACATCCCGGCGCTCAATGCCGGAACGGCCCACATCGAGGCCCTGGCCGCGCTGCTGCGCCGCCATCTCGCCGGCTGGACGACAACGGCGCCGGCGCCGGAAGACATCGCCGCGCGCATGGACCGCGCCGGCAGGCTGCAGGCCACCCTGCTGAACCGCCCTCAAAGCTGACGCCGCCGTCAGGAACGGCGGTCGCGGAAGCCGGCTGGGGAGATTCCCGGTACTGCCCGCGCGGCGAAGTTCCTACCATCGGGGAAACGCCCGCGCGGCCACGGACCGCGCGGCAGGAGGCTTCGCCGACGAGGGGGTTCAGGGATGAAGCAGGACGCGTCGCAGGCGCCGCTCGCAGCGGGCGCCGCAATCGGGGATTACGTCGTGCAGCGGGCGCTCGACCATGACGGTCAGGGCCATCGCTACCTCGCCCGCCATCGCAGCGGGGTCTGCGTCCTGCACGAGCTGTTCCCGCTGGGCGTGGTCCGGCGCGGCGCCGACGGCGTCGAGCCGGTCGACAGCGGCGACCGCAGCGCGTTGCGCTGGTGGACGCGCAGCTATCTGGATCGCGCGCGCCAGTTCGCGGCGATCGCGCACCCGGCCCTGGCGACGATCGACGATCCCTTCGAATCCGGCGGTACGGCCTGGCATGCCTGCACACCGTCGACCGGCCAGCCGCTCGCCGCGATGCTGCAGCAGCCCGGCGCCATCGACGCCACGCGCATCCCGCGCCTGCTCGCCGACGCGCTCGATGCGCTTGCCGCCATCCACGCCGCCGGCCTGGTCCATCGCGTCGTCGACCCGCGCCAGCTCTGGGTCCACGACGACGGCTCCGTGATCCTGCACGGCTTCGGCAGCCTGCGCGGCCCCTTGCGGCTGCAGACGCGCACCGTGCACAGCGTGGCAACCGCGCCGTATGCGGCGCCCGAGGAACTGCAGCCCGATCTTTCGGTCACGCCGGCGAGCGACGTCTATGCGCTCGCGGCGATCGCCTGGCAGCTGATTGCGCGGCGCACGCCGCCCGATGCCGCACGGCGGCTGCAGGGTGAGCCCCTGCCGTCGCTGGCCGGCCTCGCGGACGAGGCGGTCTCCGCCGAGCTGATCGCTGTGGTCGAGCGCGCCCTTGATCTGGAGCCCGGTCGCAGGCCCGGCGCGCAGGAATGGCGCAGCCACCTGCAGGTGGCGTCGGCCAGGCCGCGCCGCGCGATGACGGTCGTGCCCGCTGCCGCGCCGCGCCGCTCGCCAGCGGGACTGTGGCTGGCGGTCGCGGCCACGGTGGTCGTCGGCATCGCCGGCGGTGCCTGGCTGCTGGTACCGCGCACGTCGCCGCCGCCTCCGGCGCCCGCCGCAGTCGCCGCCGCCGATACCGCCGCGGTGCCGGCAACGGCACAGAACCGCCCGCGCTTCGTCCCGACCTCGCTGGCCGCTGCCGACGGCCCCGCACTGGACCGGGCCGCGTTCGAACGGATCAGCGCGGAGACCCCGCAGGACGATTCGGTGCCGATCGGCACCGCGACCGTCGATCCGCGGGCAGGGCCGGAACCGGAATCAGCCCCGGCACCGGTACCAACGCCGCGCGCAAGTCCGGCAGGCATCGCCGCCGCGACGCCGGCACCGGTGATCGCTTCGCCAACGGCGACCCCGCTACCGGTCCCGCTGTCCACGCCGGCACCGGTGCAGCTCGCCGATGCCGGGTCAGCCTCCGCTCCGGCAAGCCGATCCCCCCAGGTTTCCGAGCAGGCGACTGATACCGCCCTCGAAGTCGCCGCCCTGCGCCCGCCTGCTGCGCCGACGCTCAGCCCCGAAGAAGCGGCGCGCATCGAGGCCGAGCAGCGCCGCGAGGCACATGCCAGACAGCTGGCGCTGGAACGGTCCCGTTGCAGCCGGCATGTTTCCGAGCTGTTCGCCCAGCGCGACTTCACCTACGCCGACATCGCGGGCTTCGAGGATGTCGTCAAGCTCAGCGACGGGCGGCTGCAGACGCCGCCGATGCGCACCGACGACGGCCGGCGCGTCTCCTTCCTGATCGATCGCAACGGCTGCATCGCCCGCGTCATCCGCTGACGCGAGGCATCACTTGTTCTGCGTGGTCAGGTTGGCGAGGCTCGCCAGCTGCTGCGTCAGGTAGCTGCTGGTGCTGTTCATCTGCGCAACCAGCGTATCCAGCGCAGTGAACTGCGAGCGGTAGCGGTTCTCGACCTGTTCCATGCGCAGGTTCAGCGCGTCCTGCTGACGTCCCAGATCCTTCAGGCGCGCCTGCAGCGAATCGGTGCGCGTCTCGACCTGGCCGTCATCGCCGACGACGTTGTCGAGCACGGCGGCAAGACGCTCCGCGTAGCCACCCTCGCCATCGAGCAGGGTGACGACGGCGCTGCGATCGCTGGCCAGCGCATCCGTCAGTGCCTGCGTATCGAGCTTGAGCGTGCCGTCGGTCTGCGTACTGATGCCGATGTCCGACAGGAATCTGAACGTACCGGTGCCATTGCCGCTGCCGATCACGCCGCGCAGTGCCTGCATGGCGCCGCGCACCGTGCTGTCGCCCGTCAGCGCGGCGGCCTGCCGCGTGTCGGCGTTGTAGCGGGTGAGACTGCCGATCGTCTTGACCGCGGCGTTGTAGGCGTTGACGAATGCGGTGACCGCCTTCTGCGCCGCCTCGGCGTCGTGCCCGACGCTGAGCGTGTGCGACACGCCGGGTTCGGCGGCCACCAGCTTGAGCGTCAGACCGTCGATGGCATCGGTGACGGTGTTCGACGATGCGTAGTGATCGAAGCCCTCGATGCGCACATGCGCATCGGCCGCCGCCTGCTGCTCGCTGAAGGCCATGCCGGTGACGGCGATCTGCCGCGCGGTGCCGGTATCCCAGGCCGTGAGCATCAGTCGTGTGCCGCCGGCCTCGTTGATCAGCGTGGCGCTGACGCCGGTGTTGTCGGCCGACTCGTTGATCATGCGGCGCAGATCCTCGAGCGTGTTGTTGCCGTCGCCCAGCGTGACCGTGAACGGCTCGCCGCCGACGCTGATCTCGACGTCGCCGTTGGCGAGCACCGTGCCGGCGCCGTCGGCGTAGGCGCCGCTGACCATCTTGTGCGCCCGCGCCAGCGAGACGACCTCCACCTGGTAATCGCCGACCACCGCACCGTCTGCGGCCGTCGCGGTGAAGGTCTCCGTCTTGCTGCTGCTCGCCTTGAGGCCGGCGAGCGCGCCGGACTGCAGGGTCTCGAGCTTGCTGCGCACATCCGCGAGCGCGCCCTTGAAAGTGCCGATCGCCGACAGCTGTACGTTGATCCGGGATTGCGAGGTGTCGATGCGGTTCTGTGTCGGCGCACGCTCGGCGGCAACCAGCTGCGAAACCAGGGACGCGATGTCCAGTCCCGATCCGACGCCCAGAGAGGAAATGCTTGCCATGCCTGCCTCCGGCTCAGACGACGACCTGCACGAGCGGCGCCGCGTCGCTTCTGAGCAAGCGCGCGATGCGCAGGACCTCTTCGCTCGGAATCTGGCGCAGCACCGTGCCATCGCGCCGGTCGCGCAAGGTCACGATGACGCGATCGAGTTCGTCGTCGATGCTGAATTCGAGCTCGGCGCCGACATCGATCGCCTGCTGCTGCAGCGCGCGGACGGCGTCCTCGAGTCCGTCGACCATGGTGACGGCCGGGGCGCCGCTAGCCGGCCGTACCACGTCCGCACCGGCCTCCGCCGACGCGTTCGGCACCACGACGGACGGGCCGGCACCCTGCGGTGCGGCCCGGCTGGACGTCACGATGATCGGATCGCTCACGCGGCTCCCTCCGTCGGCGGACTGGCCGATTGAACCCCGGGGCCTGGGCCCCGGGGTCCGCTACCGCCCTTAGCCCTGGAGCAGGCTGAGGACGTTCTGCGGCGCGGAGTTGGCCTGGGCCAGCATCGCCGTACCGGCCTGCTGCAGGATCTGCGCGCGCGTCAGGTTCGCGGTTTCGGCCGCGAAGTTGGTGTCCTGGATGCGCGAGCGCGCGGCCGACAGGTTCTCCGAGGTCGTCGACAGCGACTGCACCACCGACTCGAAGCGGTTCTGGATCGCACCGAGGGTCGCACGCGCCGAGTTCACCTGGGAGAGCGCACTGTCCATCTGCTGGATGGCCAGCGAGGCTCCCGAGAACGAGGCCACGCTCAGCGTGGTGAGGCCGTTGGTCGTCGCCGCGGTGGCGTCGCCGTCGTTGCCCGCCACGTTGAAGCCGGTGACCGTGCCGTCATCGTTGCCAGTGACGGCGATGTCGGCGTCCGAGGTCAGCACGATGCGACCGTTCACCGAATCGAAGGCGGCGCTGACGCCGTGCTGCGAGGAGGTGTTGTTGATCGCATCGACGACCTGCCCGACGCGCTGGTTGATCGAGCCGGCGGCACCGATGCCGGTGCTGACGTCGACGCCGTTGATCACCAGATCGCCGGCCGTGGCCGCGGCGAGATCGGAGATGCCGCTGGTCACGCTGGACTGGCCCGTGGCCGAGGTCACCGACGACAGCGCCGCGGTGTTGGCATCCACCAGCGACGAGACCGAGATCGTCTCTCCGGCGTTGGCGCCGACCTGGAACACGGCCGAGGTGAAGCTGCCGTCGAGCAGCTTGACGCCGTTGAACTCCGTCTGATTGGCGACGCGGTCGATTTCCGACAGGAGCTGGTCGACTTCGGCCTGCAGCGCCGTGCGGTCGGTGCTGCTGTTGGTGGCATTGGCCGACTGCACCGCGAGTTCGCGGATGCGCTGCAGGTTGTTGGTGACCTGCGCCAGTGCGCCTTCGGCGGTCTGCGCCAGCGAGATGCCGTCGTTGGCGTTGCGCTGCGCCTGGTCGAGGCCGCGGATCTGGCTGCTGAAACGCTCGCTGATCGCGAGGCCGGCGGCGTCGTCCTTGGCGCTGTTGATGCGCAGGCCCGAGGACAGGCGCTGCAGCGAGGTGGCGAGAGAGGACTGCGAGGTCGTCAGGTTGCGCTGGGCATTGAGCGACATCACGTTGGTGTTGATGACTTGCATGGAAAGCTCCTTGGATGTCCGAAACCGGATCCGGCGCCAACCGGCTCCGGTCCTGCCGCAGCGGCCCCGAGGTCGGGTGTTGTTGCCGCTGTTGTCGTCCTTATCGGACTTCGCGTCGCAAACTTGAGAGCAATTTCCTACGCGGGATAAGCGGCATCCCACTACAGACGAGCGGCGATGTCCGGGTTGGCGTCGGATATTCCCTTACCGTTGCTCGCGCGCGATGCCACGCCCATCACCCGCGCGAGAGGCACGGATGTTCTCCGGCGCAGTATCGGTCCTGATGCCGCGGCGACGTCGCGGCGCGTACCGAAGCGAACCGGAGCAGCAAGCCATGACACAGCGTCCCCTTCTCATCGCCGCGGCGGCCGCTGCGGCCCTTGGCGGCAACGCGGCCCTCGCCGCCGAGCAGACCACCACTTTCGACGTGCAGATCGTCCTCGAGGCAGCCTGCGCCGTCAGTGCCGACCCGCTGCTCGATTTCGGCACCGCGGGCCTGCTCAGCAGCGCGGTCGACAGCGATGCCGACATCACCGTGCTGTGCACCGAAGGCGTGGTGTACGACATCGGCCTCAGCGCCGGCGACAACGGCGGCGGCGTCACCACTGCGCGCAAGATGCTCAACGGCGCCAACGACGTCACCTACGATCTGTTCTCCGACGCCGGCCGCAGCAGCCACTGGGGCGATATCATCGACACCGACACGGTGTCGGCAACCGGCACGGGCGCGAACCAGACCTTCACGGTCTACGGTCGCGTACCGGTCCAGGACACGCCGCCGGCCGGCACGTACACCGACACGATCACGGTCACCGTGACCTACTGAGTCTTTCGGAGCGGACGGACATGGGGAGGTGCGGACGCGTCATCGCAGGCTGGGCCTGCGGCGCACTGGCGCTGCTGTCGGCGCCGCTGTTCGCGTCCGGCTTCAGCGTCAGCCCGACGCGCGTCGACTTCCCTGCCGACGAACGCGTCCAGGGCCTGCGTCTTCACAATCACGGCGACCAGCCGATCCAGGCACAGTTACGCGTCTTCGCGTGGTCCCAGGTCGATGGCGAGGACGTGCTCGAACCGAGCACGGATCTCGTCGTCAGCCCGCCGATGACAACCCTTGCTCCCGGCTCGCAGCAGCTCGTGCGCATCGTGCGCCGCGACGGCAGCGCGGCAGCGTCCGTCGAGCGCAGTTACCGCCTGCTGGTCGACGAACTGCCTCCGGCGCGCACGCAACCGGCGTCGACACTGCCGCCGGGGCTGAACTTCGTGATCCGCTACTCGGTACCGCTGTTCATCGCCGCCAGCAGCGCCGCCCCCGCAGAAGGAGAGCTGACGTGGTCGACCGAAACCGCTACCGACGGCCGGCTGCGGCTCGCCGTGCGCAACCCGTCCGCGCGGCATGCGCAGCTTTCCGGACTGCGCGTGCTGGATGCGCAGGGCCAGGTCCTGCACCGGCATGACGGCCTGCTCGGTTACGTGCTCGCCGGTGCCGGACGTTCCTGGCTGCTGGACCCGCCGGCGGGCAGCCTCGACGCAGCCGCCGCCATCGAGGTCCGCGTCGACGACCGGCACGCCCGCGTTCCGGTCTCGCACTAGCCCTGCGCACCGGACGTGGTTCGGCCTCCTGGCGCTGGTCGCCTGGGGTGTCGCCGCCACCGCATCCGCGTCGAACGATGCGCGCGATGTCGGCGTGATCCTCGCCGAAGGCCCGGGCATGAGCGACGCGGTCCAGGAGCTGTATCTGGACGTCGTCGTCAACCAGGTGCCGACACGGCGCGTCGTGCAGGTCTTTGCCGACGAGGACCGGCGGCTGTACGCGTGGCCCTCGAACCTGCACGCGCTGGGTATCGCCGTCGACGACCTCCCGCAGGACCGTTACCTCGGGCTCGACGCCGTTCCCGGCGTGGACTTCCGCTATGACGCCGCCCGTCAGCAGCTGCACGTCGATGCCCGTGTCGATCGGCTGGACCTCCAGCGGCGGTCGATCGATACGGTCGGCCACCGGCGTTGGTCTGCGGACGCGCAAGCGGGGGCCCTGCTGAACTACGATCTCTTCGCCATCCACGACCGCCAGGGGACGGTGAGCGCCGCAACCGCACTGCGGGTGTTCGGTGGCACCGGGATCTTCGAATCGAGCGGACTGTCGCAGCTGCGCGAGCAGGGCGACAGCGAGCCCTACGTGCGCCTCGACAGCAACTGGACGCGCTACGCACCGTCCGGCCTGTGGACGCTGAGCGTCGGCGATTTCGTCAGCGGCGCGCTGCCGTGGACGCGGGCGACACGGCTCGGCGGCATCCAGCTTCGACGCGACTTCAGTCTGCAGCCGGGCCTGATCACCTACCCGATCCCGCAGTTCCTCGGCGAAGCCGCGCTGCCGTCGACGATCGAGCTCTATGTCGACGGCGTGCGCCGCTACGACGGCGACGTCGCGCCCGGCCCTTTCGAGCTGACCGCGCCGCCGGCGGTGAGCGGTACCGGACAGGCGCGACTCGTGATCACCGACACGCTCGGCCGCAGCCAGGTGCTGTCCTTCGACTTCTACAATGCCAGCCGCCTGCTCCAGCGCGGTCTGAGCGACTACTCGGTGGAGCTCGGCCAGGTCCGCCGCAGCTACGGCATCGACTCCTTCGACTACCGCGACGGCGTGGCCGGCAGTGCCAGCCTGCGCCACGGCCTGCGCGACTGGCTCACCCTCGAAGCACATGCCGAAGGCGAGGACGGCCTCGCCGTCGCCGGCGCGGGTGCCCTCGTCGGCCTCGGCCACTGGGGCACGCTGCATGGCGCGGGCGCCTACAGCAGCGGCGACGGTGATGGCAGCCTCAGCCACCTCGGCTACAACCGTACCGCGGGCGGCTTCGTCGTCGACTACGCGCTGCAGCGCACCCATGGCGACTACCGCGACCTTGCGGCAGTCGACGGCCGTGCACCGCCGCGACGCGCGGAACGCGCGTTGGTCGGACTCGGCGCGAGCGCCGGCGGCCAGTGGTCGCTCAGCTACGTCCGCCTCGACCGCGTCGAGGACGGTCGCTCACGCAGCCTCGGACTCAGCTACAGCGTCTCACCGCTGCCGCGGCTGTCCCTGTTTGCCAGCCTGAACCGCGATCTCGACGACGACCGCGCCCTTGGCTTTTTTGCCGGCCTGTCGGTGAGCCTCGGCCACCGCATCAGCGTCGGCGCAGCTGCAGAGCGACGGGACGGACACGAACGCTACAGTGCCTACGCCAGCCGGCCCGTTCCCACCGACGGCGGCGGAGGCTGGGCGCTGCGCAGCGAGCGCGCCGACACCGGCAACACGCATCAGATCGAGGCCGGCTACCGCGCCGACCGCGTGCAATGGCGAGGCGGACTGCGCCGCGACGGCGATCGCGACAGCGTCTTCGCCGGCGCCGGCGGCGCCGTCGTGCTGATGGAGCGCAGCGTGTTTCTCGCGCGCAGCGTCGACGACGGTTTCGCGCTGGTATCGACCGGCGGCGTCGCCGACGTGCCGGTGCTGCTGGAGAACCGGCAGATCGGGCGTACCGACGCGCACGGTCACTACCTGCTCACCGGCCTGAATGCCTGGCAGCCCAACCGCATCGCCATCGACCCGCTGCACCTGCCGCCGCAGATCCGCTTCGACCACGAACAGCTCAGCGCCGTGCCGGCTGCCCGCGCCGGAACCGTCGCCCGCTTCGGCCTGGAGCGCACGCGCGCCGCCCTGCTGGTCCTGCATCAGGCGGACGGTTCGGCGGTACCGCTCGGCAGCCGCGTCCACCATGGCGAGACCGCGACGGCGGTGGTCGGCTACGACGGTCAGGTCTACCTGGAGGAACTGCAGGCGCACAATCGCGTCGATGTCGTCCGCGCCGATGGCTCGGTCTGCACCGTCCGCTTTGACTATGCTGACGATCTGCACGACCTGCCGGTGATCGGTCCCCTGCGATGCGACGATTGACGCTCATGCGATGGCGGCGCGCACTGGCGCTGCCCCTGGCCGCCGCAGCACTGGCGTCCACGCCGCCGGCGTTCGCGACGACGACCTGCAGCGCCAGCCTGTCCAACGTCGCATTCGGCTTCAGCGACCCGTTCAACGGCTGGGCCGATGTCAGTGCCACGCTCAGCTACCAGTGTCAGACCTTCGGCCTGAGCCTGCTCGCCAACGCCGCCGTGCGCCTGTGTCTGAGCATCGGCGACGGCGCCCAGGGCGACGGCGGCATCACGCCGCGCAGGATGCTCAGCGGCGCGTCGGCGCTGCAGTTCAACCTGTACAGCGATGCATCGCGCACGCAGGTCTGGGGCACCTATCCCGGCAACCACGTCGAAGTCGTGCTGCAGTACGCGGTACCGCTGCTCGGCGGTTCCGGTTCGGGGTCACGTACGGTCTATGCGCGCGTGCCGGCCAACCAGTTCTCCGCCGTGCCCGGCACCTACCTGAACAGCTTCAGCGGCATCGACGCCGAAGCGCGCTACCGTTACGACGAACGACTGCTGGGCAGTGCCACGGTACCCGGCAACTGTACGAGCGCCGGCGACGGCGGCGGCACCACGACCTTTCCCTTCGATGCCAGCGCGACCGTCAACGCCGCGTGCACGCCGGGATTCACGGTGCAGGATGTCGATTTCGGCACGCGCGGACTGCTCGCAACGGCCGTCGATACCACGGCGACCATCTCGCCGCGCTGTACCAACACCACGCCGTACCAGATCGGACTCGACGACGGCCTGCATGCGACCGGCCAGCAGCGGCGCATGCGCAGCCTCGCCGGCCGATACGTCGGCTACGAGCTGTATCGCGACGCCGCACGCACGCAGCGCTGGGGCGACACGCCGAACACCGACACGGTGGGCGGAACCGGCAACGGCAGCGTGCAGAGCGTCACCGTGCATGCGCGGGTCGCCGCGCAGGCGACGCCGCCCCAGGGCGTTTACAGCGATACCGTCACGGTGACGATCTACTACTGAATCGGCCCTGCGTCAGGACAGCTCCGCAGCCACGAACCCGGCGCGCTCGCGCGCGTCGAGATTCAGCGGCGGATGCAGGCGCACGCCATGCTCGCCGAGCAACCCGCGGAAGGTCGCCACCGGCTCGAGTCCGCGACTGGCGCACAGGTGCCGGAACCAATGGGTGCCGATGGCCACGTGCCGGACCTCCTCGTCCAGGATCGTGGCCAGAATCGCCAGCGTCGGCTCGTCACCGGCCTCGCGCACGCGCGCCATCATGCCCGGCGTCACGTCGAGGCCGCGCGCCTCGAGCACGCGCGGCACCAGCGCCATCCGGACCAGCACGTCGTGCGCGGTCTTCTCCGCCGCCTCCCAGAGCCCGTTGTGCGCCGGAAAGTCGCCATAGTCGCAGCCGAGCTGCTGCAGTCGCGCGCGCAGCAGCCGGAAGTGACGCGCCTCGTCGCGGGCGACGCTGAGCCAGTCCGCATAGAACGCCGGCGGCAGACCGTCGAAGCGGCACACGGCGTCGAGCGCCAGGTTGATCGCGTTGAACTCGATGTGGGCCACGGCGTGCAGCAGCGCCCGCCGCCCATCGGCACTGCCCAGGGACCGTCTGGGAACGTCGCGCGGATGCACCAGCACCGGCCGCGGCGGCCGGCCCGGCACGCGTTGCCAGTCGAAGCCCGATGCCGGTGCGTCGGCACCGGCGCTGCCGATCGCCACCACCGCCTCGCACTTGCGCTGCGGATCGCGCTCGACGAGCGCCGCGAACGCAGCGTCCCTCGTCGGCACGGCTCAGCCGAGGCCGCGGGCGAGGTCGGCGATGATGTCCCGCGCGTCCTCCAGGCCCACGGCAAGCCGCACCAGGCCCTCGGTCACGCCCGCCGCGTCGCGCGCCTCCTGGCTGATGCGGCCGTGCGTCGTCGTTGCCGGATGCGTGATCGTCGTGCGCGTATCGCCGAGATTCGCGGTGATCGACAGCATACGGGTCGCATCGATCAGCTTCCACGCCGCATCGCGCCCGCCCTCGAGCTCGAAGCTGACGACGCCGCCGTAGCCGCTTTGCTGACGCTGCGCGAGCACGTGCTGCGGATGGCTCGCCAGCCCCGGATAGAAGACCCGGGCGACGCTCGGCTGCTCCTCGAGCCACTCGGCGACGGCCCGGGCGTTGTCGCAGTGCGCGCGCATGCGCACGGCCAGGGTTTCCAGACCCTTGAGAAACACCCAGGCATTGAACGGACTCATGCACGGACCCGCGGTACGCATGAAGCCGAACACGTCCTTGCCGACCCTCTCGGCGTCACCGACGATGGCGCCGCCCACGGCGCGCCCCTGCCCGTCGATGTACTTGGTCGCCGAGTGGATCACGAAGTCGGCACCGAGCCTCAGCGGCTGCTGCAGCACCGGGGTCAGGAAGCAGTTGTCGACGCACAGCCAAGCGCCGTGCGCACGGGACAGCCGTGCCAGCGAGGCGATGTCGGCCAGTTCCACCAGCGGGTTCGACGGCGTCTCCACGAACAGCAGCTTCGTGTTCGGCCGCAACGCCGCCTCCCAGGTCGCGACGTCCGCCGTCGTGTCGACATAGGAGGTCGTCACGCCGAAGCGCGTCAGCACGTTGTTGAACAGGTTGATCGTCGAACCGAAGACGCCGCTCGACGAGAGGATGTGATCGCCCTGCCTGAGCAGCGCAAGACACAGGCTCAGGATCGCCGCCATGCCGCTGGCGGTGGCCACGCAGCTCTCGCCGCCTTCCATCGCGGCGAGACGCCGCTCGAAGGCCTCGACGGTCGGATTGGTGAACCGCGAGTAAATGTAGCCGGGCGCCTGCCCCTGGAACACCGCCGCGGCTTCGGCCGCGCTGCCGAACACGTAGCTCGACGTCATCGAGACCGACGCGGCGTGCTCGCGGTTCTCCGTGCGCGGCTCCGCGGCGCGCACGCCGAGCGTGGAGGCGCCCCATTCCGGATCGAAGGTCTCATTCACAGCACACGCTCCTCGAAAACGCGAAAGGCCCGTTTGCCGAACGGCTAAACGGACCTCTCGTACCGTTTAGCTGCATTTGTAAGGCGCCCGCAAGCAGGCTCAAATCGGCGCCGTGGCGAAAGGTAAACGCAAAACCGCTGCGTCTCAAGCGTTGTTCGTCAGCTCGATCACCGTTCGGGCCTGCTTGCGCGCCGACTTGGCCGAGTCGCTGCGGAACAGCTCGAGCTGGCTCAGGTACTCGGCCGTGACGTCCTGGGTGATGTACTCGCCGGTGAACACCGAGCAGTCGAAAC
Source organism: Sinimarinibacterium flocculans (assembly GCF_003201205.1). Lineage (GTDB taxonomy): Bacteria > Pseudomonadota > Gammaproteobacteria > Nevskiales > Nevskiaceae > Solimonas > Solimonas flocculans. The sequence continues at coordinate 577,430 of NZ_QICN01000001.1, read as the reverse complement.
GGGTGATCGCCGGGTTGCCGGCACGGACCGCCTCGACCAGATCCTCAAGGTCCTGATAGATCAGGCGATCGGCACCGAGCAGCGTCTGCAGCTCCTCGACGCTGCGGCCGTGCGCCACCAGCTCCGAGCTCGTCGGCATGTCGATGCCGTAGACGTTGGGATACCGCACCGGCGGCGCCGCGGACGCGAAGTACACCTTCTTCGCCCCGGCCTCGCGCGCCATCTCGATGATCTCCCTGGACGTGGTGCCGCGCACGATCGAGTCGTCGACCAGCAGCACGTTCTTGCCCTTGAACTCGAGATCGACCGGGTTGAGCTTCTGGCGCACCGATTTCTTGCGCTGCGCCTGTCCGGGCATGATGAAGGTGCGCCCGATGTAGCGGTTCTTGATGAAGCCCTCGCGGTAGTTCACGCCCAGCCGCGCGGCGAGTTCGGCACCGGCGACGCGCGAGGTGTCCGGGATCGGGATCACGGTGTCGATGTCGTGATCCGGCCATTCGCGCAGGATCTTCTCGGCGAGTTTCACGCCCATGCGCAGGCGCGCCTTGTAGACGTAGATGTCGTCGATCACCGAGTCTGGCCGCGCCAGGTAGACGTGCTCGAAGATGCAGGGCGAGTAGATCGGGTTGGCGGCGCACTGCCGCTTGTGCAACTTGCCGTCGAGCGTGATCAGTACCGCCTCGCCGGGCTGGATGTCAGCCAGCAGCTCGTAGCCCAGGGCGTCGAGCGCCACCGATTCGGATGCGATCAGGTAGTCGACACCGTTCTTGGTCTCGCGCACGCCGTAGACGGCGGGGCGGATGCCGTAGGGATCGCGAAAACCGACGACCCCGTAGCCGGTGATCATCGCAACGCAGGCGTAGGCGCCGCGGCAGCGCAGGTGCACCCCGGAGACCGCCGCGAAGATGTCTTCCGGGGTCAGGCGCAGCACGCCGCGCTGGAGCAGCTCGTGCGCGAAGATGTTGAGCAGCACCTCGGAGTCGGACTCGGTGTTCAGGTGCCGGCGGTCCTGCAGGAACAGCTCCTGCTTGAGTTCCTCGGCGTTGGTCAGGTTGCCGTTGTGCGACAGCGAGATGCCGAACGGCGTGTTGGTATAGAACGGCTGCGCCTCCGCCGAGGTCGAACAGCCCGCCGTCGGATAGCGGACATGCGCCACGCCCATGCGCCCGCGCAGACGCAGCATGTGCTCGTCGGCGCTGAACACGTCGCGCACCAGTCCGTTCTCCTTGCGCAGGAACAGGTGGTGGTCCTCGTTGGTGATGATGCCGGCCGCGTCCTGGCCGCGGTGCTGCAGCATCGTCAGCGCGTCGAACAGCTCCGCGCTCACGGTAGTACCCTGGGAAACGACGCCGGCAATTCCGCACATGGTTATGGGCCTGGGGACGGGTTGGGGTTCGCGGTGGGTTTGATCATGTCGAGCCACGCCTCGGGCATCACGTTCGCAAAGCCCTGCGCGAGCGGCTCGAACTGGCCGATCAGGGCGGACTCCTGCCACCAGCCGGCCTCGGCCGCACCCATGCGCCCTCCGACCAGCACGAACAGGCTGACGACGATGACCGCACGGACCATCCCCAGACCGCCGCCGAGCGTCCGGTCGGCGGGCGAGAAACCGCTCTCGCGCACCACCGTGACCAGCAGGTGCGTGAGCAGCGCACCGACCAGCAGCGCGAGCAGGAACACGCCGGCGCAGGCGGCAGCCATGCTCAGTACCGGGTCAGGAATGTACGGGGCGATCATCGCGGCGGCGGGCCGATGGAACATCCAGGCAACGACGAAGGCGGCGATCCAGGTCAGCAGGCTCAGGACTTCGCGGGTGAGGCCGCGCCAGACACCGAGCAGCACGGAGATCACGAATACGCCGAGAATGCTGTAGTCGACCCAGGTCATGCCGCATGTCGCAGACAACGGTGTCCAATTTTACCACTGCATGACGATACGCCGCGGCCCACCTCTCAGGGCTTGATCAGACGCGCTTCCGGCATGCCGGCGCGCACGACCTGTTCGTGCGCGGCCTGGGCGCGCGCCGCGCTCGTGTACGGGCCGGCGCGCACGCGGTAGAGCGTGCCGGAGGCGGTTTCGATCGGCGCAACGATCACCGTCTGTCCGAGCGCGGCGAGGCGCGCCTCGGCTTCGCGGGCATTGCCGATGTCGGCGTAGGAGCCGACCTGCACCCACCAGATCTCGCCGCCGGCATCCGCGCCGGCGGCCGCGGTGGGCTGCGGACGCGGCGTCGCCGTGACGACCGGTGTCGGTCGAGGCGTCGCCGTTGCGGCCGGTGCCGGCGTCGGGCTTGGACTCGGCGTCGCCGGCGGACGCGCCGACGGCTTCGGCGTCGGCCGGGTCGTTGGACGGGCCGTCGGCGTGCTCGCCGGGGCCGGCGGGGTTTCGGGCGCGACGCCATCGCCATCGACGATCTCCGGCGGGCTGTCGACCTCGCCGGCGGTGCCGGCTTCGCCGTCGTCGAGGGGTGCGGTCTCGACGATCGCCTCCTCCTGCAACGGAATCGTGACCACGCGCAACTCGTCCTCGACCGAAGGCGCGAGCTGCGGTTCGGGCAGCAGCGCGGCCAGCGCCAGCGCCACCAGCACGATCACGGCGGCACCGGTCAGGCGGCGTTTGAGCTTGTCATTCATCGATCAGCATGAACCCGCATCGTGGATCAGGGGTGCGGCGGCGGCGACAGTGAGAAACGAGCCGCTCACGATGATGCTGCCATCGTCGCCCGCCAATTCGCGCGCGGCCGTCAGGGCCGCAGGCATATTGTCGCAGCATCGCACCCCGTCCTGCCGGCCGATGCGCTCCGCCAGCGTCGCCGCGTCGAGGCCGCGCGGCCGCGGCAGGCCGACGAGGACCAGGCTGTCGAAGCCGCCCGCCAGCGCCGCGAGGAAGGCCGCATGCGGCTTGTCGGCGAGCATGCCGAGCACCAGCACGCGCGGGCCGGGCAGCCCGGGCTGCCGTAGGGCTTCGGCGAGCACCTGCGCCGCCTGCTCGTTGTGCGCGACGTCGAGCAGGAAGCGTCCGCGGCGCTCGCAGCGTCCGGGCAGGCGCAGTTGCGGCAGGGCCCGGCGCAGCCGGTCCTCCGGCACCGCGCAGCGTCGCTGCAGCGCCTCGACCGCGGCGAGCACGCCGGCCGCGTTGCGCAGCTGCGCGAGACCGGACAGCCCGGGGGACGGCAGCTCGCTGAGCCGGCCCTGCGCCGACCACCAGTCGAATCCGGCCGGCCGCGGCTCGAAACCGAAGTCCACGCCCAGACGCTGCAAGCGGGCGCCACAGGCACTGGCCACCTCGGTCAGGGCCGGCGGCGGCTCCGGCTCGGCGACGATCGCCGGTCGCTCGGGCCGGAAGATGCCGGCCTTCTCGCGGGCGATGCTGTCGCGATTCGGTCCGAGCCAGTCGGTGTGATCGATGCCGATGCTGGTGATCAGCGCGGCGTCGGCGTTCACCAGATTGACGGCGTCCAGGCGGCCGCCGAGGCCGACCTCGAGCACCTGCACGTCGACCGCGGCCTCGCGGAACAGCCACAGCGCCGCGAGCGTGCCGAACTCGAAGTAGGTCAGCCGGATGTCGCCGCGCTGCGCTTCGATCGCCTCGAAGGCCCGGCACAACGCGGCATCGTCGGCCACCTGCCCGTCGATGCGTACGCGCTCGTTGTAGCGCAGCAGATGCGGCGAGGTGTACAGGCCGACACGGTAGCCGGCCTCGCGGTAGATCAGCGCCGCGAGGTGCGCACTCGATCCCTTGCCGTTGGTGCCGGCGATCGTCAGCGTCACCGGCTGCGCGTCGGGCAGGCCGAGCCGGGCCGCCACGGCCCGCACGCGATCCAGGCCGAGGTCGATCGCCTGCGGATGCAGACGTTCCTGCCACTGCAGCCATTCGTCGAGCGAACGGGTCATCGATGCCGCCGGGTCATGTGTCGCGCAACGCCGGCAGGCACGGACGACGGCAACGGCGCCTGCAACGCATCAAGCCTGCGTCCACGCCGGTATCAGGCGGCGCTGACGCTCGGCGAGAAGTGCGTGAGCATCGCCAGCAGGCGGTACACGCGATCGCGCATCTCGCGCCGGTCCACGATCAGGTCGATCGCGCCCTTCTCGAGCAGGAACTCGGCGCGCTGGAAACCCTCGGGCAGCTTCTGGCGCACGGTCTGTTCGATCACGCGCGGTCCGGCGAAGCCGATCAGCGCCCGCGGTTCGGCGATCTGCACGTCGCCGAGCATCGCGAAACTCGCCGATACGCCGCCCATCGTCGGATGCGTCAGCACCGAGATGTACGGCAAGCCCCGTTCGGACAGCTTGGTCAATGCCGCCGAGGTCTTGGCCATCTGCAGGAGCGAGAACAGCGACTCCTGCATGCGCGCGCCGCCGGAGGCGTGGAAACAGACGAAGGGCACGCCGAATTCGAGGCAGGCATTGATGCCGCGGACGAACTTCTCGCCGACGACGCTGCCCATCGATCCGCCCATGAAGCTGAACTCGAAGGCCGCGGCCACCAGCGGCATGCCGACGAGCTGGCCACGCATCACGATCAGCGCATCCTGCTCGTGCGTGTCGTTCTGCGCCTCCTTGAGGCGCTCCGTGTACTTGCGGCTGTCCTTGAACTTCAGCGGATCCTTGGGCGCCACCTCGGTGCCGATCTCGACGCGCGGCTCGGGATCGAGGAACTGGTCGAGACGGTGACGGGCGCTGATCGAGCGGTGCGTGCCGCACTTGGGGCAGACCTCCAGCGTGCGCTCGAGCTCGGCCCGGTACAGCACCGACTGGCAGCTGTCGCACTTGGTCCACAGCCCCTCGGGCACATTGCGCTTGCGGGCGTTGCTGGACAGCAGCTTGGAACCGGCAATCTTGTCGAGCCAACTCATCGAATCGGACATGGTCGCGACAGGTGTGGACGTATCATCTTAGCCGCCGTCGGCATCCAGCGCCTGCCGCAGGGTCTGCAAGCGGCCTTGCAGCACCTCCGGCAGCGCCTCCGGCTGCTGCTGCAGCCGCTCGACCTCGGAAACCAGCGCGCTGCCGACGACGACGCCGTCGGCGATGCGGCCCACCGCCTGCGCCGATGCGGCATCGCGGATGCCGAAGCCGACGGCGACCGGCAGTTCGCTGTGCCGGCGGATCTCGTCGAGCTTGGCGGTCACGCTGGCGATGTCGAGGTTCGCCGCGCCGGTCACGCCCTTGAGGGACACGTAGTACAGGTAGCCGCTGGCCAGATGCGCCACGGCCCTGACCCGCGACTCCGGACTGGTCGGCGCCAGCAGGAAGATGCAGTCGATGCCGCGCTTGCGCAGCGCCGGCAGGTAGTCCGGCGCTTCCTCGATCGCCAGGTCGACGATGAGCACGCCGTCGACACCGGCTTCGCGCGCGCGCTCCGCGAAGGCCTCGATTCCCCGCGTCTCGATCGGGTTCAGATAGCCCATCAGCACGACCGGAGTCGTCGCGTCGTCGCGGCGGAACGCGGCGACCATGTCGAGGATGTCCCAGAGCCCCGTGCCGTGCGCCAGGGCACGTTCGCAGGCGAGCTGGATCACCGGCCCGTCGGCCATCGGATCGGAAAACGGCACGCCGAGTTCGATCACGTCGGCCCCGCCACGCACCAGCGCATGCATCAGCGCCACCGTGTGGTCCGGGTGCGGATCGCCCGCGGTGATGTACGGAATCAATGCCTTGCGCCCGGCGCTCTTCAGGGCGGCAAAGGTCTTGTCGAGACGGTTCATGCTTGTTTGAGAAGTCCGGCCACGGATGGCCGGTGTTTGAACAGGATGTTCACAATGAGATGCCTTCGCGACGCGCGATCGTGAAGATGTCCTTGTCGCCGCGTCCGGACAGGTTGATGACCAGATGCCGTTCCGGTCCCAGCGCCGGCGCCATCTTGCGCGCATGGGCGAAGGCGTGCGCCGACTCCAGCGCCGGGATGATGCCCTCGGCGCGCGTCAGCTCGTGGAAGGCCGCCAGGGCCTCGTCGTCGGTGACGGCCACGTACTCGACGCGACCGCTGTCCTTGAGCCACGAGTGCTCCGGGCCGACGCCGGGATAGTCGAGACCGGCGGAGATCGAATGCGTGGGCAGGATCTGGCCGTTGACGTCCGCCATGATGTAGGTGCGGTTGCCGTGGAGCACGCCGGGCTTGCCGGCCGACAGCGGCGCGGCATGCTCGGGCGTGTCGACACCGCGTCCGCCCGCCTCGACACCGACCATCGCCACCTCGCGATGATCGATGAACGGATGGAACAGCCCGATCGCGTTCGATCCGCCACCGACGCAGGCGACCAGCGCATCCGGCAGGCGCCCGAACTTGTCGCGGCTCTGCGCGATCACCTCGCGGCCGATCACCGACTGGAAGTCGCGTACCAGCATGGGATACGGGTGCGGGCCGGCGACGGTGCCGATCACGTAGAACGTGTCGTCGACGTTCGTGACCCAGTCGCGCAGGGCCTCGTTCATCGCATCCTTGAGCGTCCTCGTGCCGCTCTTCACCGGCACGACCTCGGCGCCCAGCAGCTTCATCCGGTAGACGTTCGGCGACTGGCGCTCGACGTCCTCCGCGCCCATGTAGACGACGCACTTCAAGCCCAGGCGCGCGGCGATGGTCGCGCTGGCGACGCCGTGCTGGCCGGCGCCGGTCTCGGCGATGATGCGCGTCTTGCCCAGGTGCTTGGCCAGCAGGGCCTGGCCCACGGTGTTGTTCACCTTGTGCGCGCCGGTGTGGTTCAGGTCCTCGCGCTTGAGCCAGATCTGCGCCCCGCCCCAGCGCCGGGTCAGGCGCGCGGCGTGATACAGCGGCGACGGCCGCCCGACGTAGTCGCGCAGGTCCCCGTCGAGCTCGCGCAGGAAGTCCGGATCCTTGCGCAGCGCATCGTAGGCCGCGGCCAGGGCCCGCAGCGGCTCCATCAGGGTTTCGGCGACGAACTGGCCGCCGTAGGGACCGAAATGACCGCGGGTATCGGGGTAGTCGTAAGTCATGGGCGAATCGTTGTGGTGCTCCTGGACTGCGGGTGTCGTCAGCGGCGATGCCGGTCGGCACGCCGCACGGCCTCGACGAAGGCGCGCATTTTCGCAGCATCCTTGACGCCGGGTCGCGACTCGATGCCGCTGGACACGTCGACGGCATACGGGCGCAGCGCGCGAATGCCGCGTCCCACGTTCCCCGGCGTCAGGCCGCCGGCGAGAATCAGCGGTCGCGCGACACCGCGCACCACCGTCGACCAGTCGAACGCCTTTCCGCTGCCGCCCATCTCGCCCGGGGCATGTCCGTCCAGCAGCAGGGCGCCGGCCTGACGGTGCTGGCGCGCGACGCGTCGCAGATCGCCGTCGCCGCGCATCGCCACGGCCTTGACGTAGGGCAGGCCGAATCCCGCGCAGAACCCCGCATCCTCGCTGCCGTGAAACTGGAGCAGGTCGGGTTGCAGCGCATCGATGGCGAGCTGCACGGTCGCCGGATCGGCGTCCATGAACAGGGCAACGACGGTGACCAGGGGCGGCAGCCTGGCACGCAGCGCCGCAGCGCGGTCCGGTGCGAGATAGCGACGGCTCGCCGGCACCATCACGAAGCCCAGCGCGTCGACGCCCAGATCGATTGCCGCGGCAGCGTCCGCGGCACGGCGGATACCGCAGAACTTGATGCGGGTGCGGGAAACGGGCAAGGCTCAGACCGGGGGGAACACGAGCGCGGGCGGCGCCGGGAGGCCGAATTCTGCCGGATATTCCGGTCCCACGAAATACAGCCCCCCCGCCGGCGCCGTCATCCCGGCCAGCCTGCGGTCGCGTTGCGACAGCAGTTCGGCGACCCAGGAAGTCGGCTGCTTGCCCAGGCCGACCAGCGCCAGGGTGCCGACGATGTTGCGCACCATGTGATGCAGGAAAGCGTTCCCGCAGACATCGACGACGACGCGATCGCCGTGGCGGCGAACGGCGATCGCGTCGAGACGGCGCATCGGCGTCGGCGACTGGCACTGCGAATCGCGGAACGACGAGAAGTCGTGTTCGCCGATCAGCGCCTGCGCCGCGGCGTGCATCGCGGTGGCGTCGAGCCGCTGCGGCCACCAGCCGCTGCCCGCATGCAGCAATGCGCTGCGTGCGCGGTGATTGTGGATCACGTAGCGGTAGCGGCGGCGCACGGCGCTGTGCCGGGCATGGAAGCGGGGATCGACCGGCCTGATCCAGCGCAGGCCCACATCCGCCGGCAACTGACTGTTGGCCCCGAGCAACCACGCGTAGTCGCTGCGCTCGGCCGTCGAATCGAAGTGCAGCACCTGCTGCACGGCGTGCACGCCGGCATCGGTCCGCCCGGCAGCCGTCACGGCAAGCGCATGGGCGGCCACGGTCGACAGCGCGCGCTCGAGTTCGGCCTGCACGGTCCGGCGGCCGGCAAGCGCTTGCCAGCCACTGAAGCCGGTGCCGACATACTCGACGCCTGCGGCGTAGCGCGTCATGGTCCCCCGCCGTAGGCCAGGAGATACAGGCCGGCGAACAGCAGCGGCGGCAACAGCCATTCCCACCAGCGCGGAAGTCCGGCATCCGCGAGGTCCACCGGCGCAGCGGCCGTCGCTGCGTCGCGCTCGACCGCCTCGATCAGCGCCGCTGCACGCGTCCACAGCGGAACGCCGGCATCGCCGCGCAACCGCTGCTGCAGGCCGCTCACCGCCTCCAGCGCCAGCGCAATGCGCAAGCCGACCCGTTCGGGCTCGACACCGAGGATGCGCAGCGGCGCCAGCAGCACGCGGACGCCGACGACGAGTTGCGTCGTCGGCGTGACGGCGAGCAGGAGATAGACGAGCACCAGCAGGTCGACCAGCACCAGCATCCGCCGCAGTCCCTCGGCGAGCCCCTCGCGACTGAGGCCGGGCAGCGCCGGCAGCAGCGGTTCGCCGGGCGTGAAGCCGCCGTAGAGCACGAAGATCGCCAGCAGCAGCCAGCGCAGCCGCCACAGCCCGCCGCGCAGACGATCGAGGGCGGAAGCGCTCAGGCGCCAGTGGGTGGTCAGGCCGAGGCCGCCGATGACGGCCAGCGTCGTCAGGCTCATCGCCGGCAGTGTCGACGCCGTGACCAGCAGCAGCAGGATGCGAACCGCCGGATGCAGCGTCAGCGGCGGCGCCATGCCCGAGTCATCAACCGAGCTGGTCGATCAGCGTCTTGGCGTCCTGGCGCTGCGACTCGTTGCCCTGCTCGACGACCTCGTCCAGCAGGGAGCGCGCCATCTCCTTGTCGCCCATGTCGACGTAGGCGCGCGCCAGATCGAGCTTGGTCGCCGCCTCGTCGCCCCCGCCTGCCGTCGTGTCGGCGCCTTCGAGTTCGCCCAGGTCGATGTCGTCCAGCCGAATCTCGCCGCCGCCGGCATCGCCGACGTCGAAGGACACCGTGTCGGTATCGACCGGAAGGTCGAGCCCATCGTCGGCGGGCTCGCTCGCCGCGGGTGCGGCACCGGCCTCCGGTTCGGGCGTGACGGGCGGCTCGCCCGCATCCGCCGGGGAGGCCTCCGCCTCGGTGCCGTCGAAGGCCGACAGGTCGAGATCGAAATCCACCGACTCGCCGCCACTGCGCGGTTCGGGCGCCGCCGGTGCCGACGGCTCGCCCTCCTCGGACGATGCGAGGTCGAACTCGCTGAGATCGAATTCGAGGGCGTCGCCCTTGTCCACCGTGGCCACCTGCAGCTCGGGCGCATCGAGCTTCGGCAGGTCCACCGGGTCGAGCTGGAAGTCCAGCGTGCCTTCGCCGCCGTTTCCGGCACCGGCCGGAGGCGCCTCGGCGCCCAGATCCAGGTCCACGGCACCGCCGCCGTCACCCCCGGACTGGAACAGCGGCGTGTCCGGCGAGAGCTGCTGACCCATGATCGCGATCTTCTGCCAGTCGGCGTCGCCGAGCATCGGCTTGAGCGACTCGGCGCAGGCCGTGAATTCGGCGGTCTTGCCGGCAGCGAAATAGGTTTCGGCGAGCTTGACGCGCAGATCGGGGCGCGCCGGCTCTTTCTCGATGGCCTGGTTCAGCAGCAAGGCGGCTTCGTCGTACAGCCCATAGGCGTGGTGGAAGTCCGCCTCGGAGATCGGGTCGTTGGCATCCAGGTTGATCTGGACGGTCTGCGACTCGAACTGGCCGGTCAGGTCAAAGTCCACCGGCTCGCCGGCACCCGCCGTGTTCTCGCCGGCCGCGGCAGTCTCGAACGCCGCCGTGTCGAACTGCTCGGTGGCGAGCTGCGCGGTCGAAACCTGCTGCGTCGCCTCGAACGACGGCGGCTCCGCGGTCTCCGAAGCCGCCTTGGGCGCGGCCATTCGGTCCTCGGCATCCAGCGTCGCCTGCAGTTCCTCGAACTCTTCGTCGACCGAGCGTCGCGCGGATGCGCCAGCCGCAGCTCCGGCGGCCGCAGCCGGTGCCGGCGCGGCAGCCGGCTTGGCGATCGTCGCCGGCTTCGGCGTGACGACGCCGAACGGGGCATTGACGGTATCCGCCTGTTTGCGCCGCGCCAGCAGCCGCGAGATGCCGTAGCCCAGCCCGCCGAGAATCAGCAGGCCGATGACCAGCGGAATCACCAGGCTTTCGAGCAGGCTGGAGGTACGCGGCGACCCGACCGGCTCGTCGACGACGATCTCCTCGTCCGCCGCGTCGGCCGGCTCTTCGGGTTCGAGCTGCAAACCGGGATCAAGCGCCTCCTGCGCACCGTCGTTCATGTCGTCGGCGACCAGCTCGGCGCCGTCGTCCGTCGGCAGGTCGCCGTCGTCCGTCGGCAGGTCGCCGACGCCAGGATCGGTCAGCGTGCCGGCGTCCATCGCCGGCATCGTGTCGATGACGGGGACCGGCGTGGTCTCGGGCGTGGCGACGGGAGTCGGGGCCGGCGTGGGGGTCGGCGTCGGCACCGGGGTCGGTACCGGCGTGGGCGCAGGCGTCGGGGCCGGCGTCGGCCTCGCGCTCGCCGCCGGAGGCGTCATGCCGCGCAGGCGCATGACCTCGTCGCGGGCCGCGGCGGCGCTGACCGACATGATGTCCGCGGCCGACGGCACCTCCAGCATCGCACCTTCCAGCAAGCCGTTGATGCTGCCGGCGAAGGCCTGCGGGTTGCGCTGGTACAGGGCCAGCAGCATCTGGTCCATGCTCGCGCCGTCCGGACGCAGTCGCGTGGCGATGCGCCACAGCGTCTCGTCCCCCGACACGGGCCCGTAGCGTCCGTCGGACAGCGCCGGCGCATCGGCCACGGAGGCGGGTTCGTCCGGCACGCCGGCAACGACCGGTGCCGGGGTCGGCGTGGCGACCGGCATGCGCGTTGGCGCCGGGGTCGCGACGGCCACATCGGGTGTCGCCGCCGGTGCCTGGCCGATCTGCGCGCTGCCGCCCGACTCGGTCGCCGTTTCGTAGAACGTGTCGGCACCGTCGCCGGCGTCGCGGTAGTCGGGTGGGTCGAGCAGCACGGTGTACTCGCGCACGACGCGGCTGCCGCCGTCGCGAATCTCCAGCAGCAGCGTCAGGACCGGCTCACGCGCCGGCTGGTCGCTGCGAATCTCGATGCGCGGCGCACCCTCGCTGCGCACGGCGAATCGCAGCGAGGACAGGAACGCCGGCCGTTCGATGCCCAGGCGCTCGAACTCGGTGTTGCCGGCTAGGCGCACGGTGAGCGCGTCGAGCGCCTCCGGCGTCGCATCGTAGACGGGGATGGTTGCCGCGAAACGCTGGTTCAGACGCGAAGACACGTCGATCTCGCCGAGACCGACGGCGGCGGCAGCACTGAGCCACAGCCCGGGAAGCACGGCGGCCAGGCGTGTAAGCGAGCGCCTCATATCCTCTCCTGAATCAACCTGCACCCCCGATGTTCACGCGGCAGGTGAACTTGCGCGCATAAGCCCTTTTATACCTAATGATTTATAAATAGTCACTAATCAGGACTTCGGCACAGGCGACGGCGTTGGACGCCGCCGCGCAGCGGATGTTGTCGGCCGTGATCCACAGGGCCGCCGAGTGCGTGCCGGCGCTCTGGCGCAGGCGTGCCACCTGCACCGAGGAACTCGCCATCGCGTCGGCCACCGGCGACGGACAGTCGCCGGCGTCACCGGGGCCACGGCAGTCGAGCCCCGGGCTTGCGGCCAGAACCCGGGTGACCGCTTCGAGGTCCACGGGACGGTCCGACAGCAGATCGACGGTCAGCGCATAGCCGTAGAACAGCGGCACCTGCACGAGGTGGACCGACACCGACAGTTCGGGTGCGCCGAGCAGGTTCCGCAGGTCGTCGCCGATGCGCCGTTCGCGTTCGGTCGCCCCGCCCCCGTCCACGGCACCGATCTGGCCATGGACGTTGAAGGCGATCTGCTGCTTGAAATGGCTGCGATCGATGTGGCGCGCATTGAGCAGCGCCGTGGTCTCGCGCGCCAGATCCTGGAACGCCGGCCGTCCCGCGTCGGACACCGGAATCATCGCCGTGACGTGGACCGATCGCAGCGGACACTCGCCGTGCACCGGCGCCAGCACCCGCAGCAGCGGCACCAGCACGCGATCCGGCGCCGCGACGATGCCGCGCTCGTTGAAGCCGGCCAGCGCCGCGTCGTTGATGCCGGCGACCACCCGCGGAATCTCCGGATCGCGCCAGGCCGTCCCCCCGGCATCGACGACGACGCAACCTGCATCGGCGGCGCGTTCGGCCTCGGCCGCAAGCCGCGGATCGTCGTCCGCCAAGAAGGCCAGCTGCACCTGACCGAAATCGAACGCCGACGCCGAATCCACCGGCAGCGCGTGTCCGGCGAACTCCACGTTCGCCCCCTCCTCGGCATCCAGCCCCAGCGCGCTGACCTCCCCCGCGGGAAAGCGGCGCTCGGCGAGCAACTCCAGCAAGGCAGCGCCGACGAGGCTGTCGGCACCGAGAACGGCAAGATCGAAACGGCGTTTCATCGCGGGCCCTGGTTCGGGGCCGCGATTCTACCGCCCGACGAGAATCCGCAGCATGCGGCGCAGCGGTTCGGCAGCGCCCCAGAGGAGCTGGTCGCCGATGACGAAGGCCGACAGGTACTGCGGGCCGAAATTGAGCTTGCGCACACGACCGACGCCGACCTTGAGCCCGCCGGTGATCGCGGCCGGGGTGAGTTCGCGCATCGTCGTCGGCCGGTCGTTCGGCACCCAGTGCACCCAGTCGTTGCCCGAGCGGATGATGGCCTCGATCTCCGTCAGCGGCAGGTCGCGCTTGAGCTTGAGGGTCAGCGCAAGGCTGTGGCAGCGCATCGCACCGATACGCACGCACAGGCCGTCGACCGGAACGATCGTTCCGGACTGGACATTGCCGAGGATCTTGTTGACCTCGGCCTGCCCCTTCCACTCTTCCTTGGACTGGCCGTTGTCGAGCTGCGCATCGATCCACGGAATCAGGCCGCCGGCCAGCGGCGCGCCGAAGAACTCGGTCGGCATGTCACTGCGGATGGCCTGCGCGACCTTGCGGTCGATGTCGAGGATCGCCGAGGCCGGCGTCGCCAGTTCGTCGGCAACGGCCGCGTGCACGACGCCCATGCCCTTGAGCAGCTCGCGCATGTGGTTGGCCCCGCCACCGGACGCCGCCTGGTAGGTCATCGAGCTGACCCACTCGACCAGCCCTTCGCGGAACAGGCCGCCGACGCCCATCAGCAGGATGGAGTTCGTACAGTTGCCGCCGATGTAGTTCTTCACGCCCCTGGCCAGCGCGGCGTCGATGACGTGACGGTTGACCGGGTCGAGGATGATGACCGCATCGTCCTTCATGCGCAGCGCGCTGGCCGCGTCGATCCAGTAGCCGTCCCAGCCGGCGGCGCGCAGCTTCGGATAGACCTCGTTGGTGTAGTCGCCGCCCTGGCAGCTGATGACGATATCCATCGCCTGCAGCGCGTCGATGCTGTTCGCGTCCTTCAGCGGCGGCGTGTCCTTGCCCGCGACCCGGGGGCCGGGGCCGCCGGCACTCGAGGTGCTGAAGAAATGCGTCTCCACCAGCGAGAAATCGTTTTCCTCGCTCATGCGCTGCATCAGCACCGAGCCGACCATGCCGCGCCAACCCACCATTCCCAGCTTCTTCATCTTGCGTCTCTGCTGTCTTGCTACTTGCGGAACTCAGCCACAAAGGCGTCGCCCATTTCCTTCGTGCCGATGACCTTCTCGCCCGGCTGCGCGATGTCGCCGGTGCGATGACCGGCGCGCAACACCTTCTTGACCGTGGCGTCGATGCGCTCGGCGATGTCGGCACGGTCGAAGCTGTACTTGAACATCATGCCCACCGACAGGATCGTCGCCAGCGGATTGGCCTTGTTGTGGCCGGCGATGTCCGGCGCGCTGCCGTGGATCGGCTCGTACAGGCCCTTGTTGTTCACGTCCAGCGACGCAGACGGCAGCATGCCGATCGACCCGGCGAGCATCGACGCCTCGTCGGAGAGAATGTCGCCGAAGATGTTGCCGGTGACGATCACGTCGAACTGCTTCGGGTTCTTGACCAGCTGCATCGCCGCGTTGTCGACGTACATGTGCGACAGCGCGACGTCCGGGTAGTCCTGGCCGACACGGATCATCACCTCGCGCCATAGACGCGAGGTCTCCAGCACGTTCTCCTTGTCCACCGAGCACAGGCGCTTGCCGCGCTTGCGCGCCGCCTGGAAGGCGACGTGACCGATGCGCTCGATCTCCGGCACGCTGTAATGCATCGTGTCGTAGCCTTCCTCGGCGCCGTCCGCGTTCGTGCGGCGACCGCGCGGCTGGCCGAAGTAGATGTCGCCGGTCAGCTCGCGCAGGATCAGGATGTCCAGTCCGGCGATCACCTCCGGCTTGAACGACGAGGCCGCCGCCAGCTCCTCGTAGGCCAGCGCCGGACGCAGGTTCGCAAACAGTCCCAGATCCTTGCGGATGCCGAGAATCCCCTGCTCCGGGCGCACCGCGCGCGGGAGGCTGTCGTACTTCGGACCGCCGACGGCGCCCATCAGGATCGCGTCGGCTGCGCGCGCGGCCTGCTGCGTCGATGGCGGATACGGATGGCCCTCGGCGTCATAGGCGGCACCGCCGAGATGGCCGAACGACCATTCGATGGCCTCGCCCTCGGCCTTGAGCACCTCGAGGACCTTGACCGCCTCGGCCATGATCTCGGTGCCGATGTAGTCGCCAGGGAGAATCAGGATGTTCTTGTTGCTCATGCGTGATGCTTCCGGGTCGGGTCTCAGTTGAACAGCCACGGCGCCTCGACGCGCCGCTTCGCCTCGTAGGCCCTGATCGCATCGGCCTGCTGCAGCGTCAGGCCGATCTCGTCCAGGCCGTTGATCAGGTTGTGCTTGTGGTGCGGATTGATTTCGAACGCGAAGCTGCGGCCGTCCGCCAGTCTCACCTGCTGCGCCGGCAGATCGATCGTGACCTGCGCGTTCGCATCGGCCTCCACCATCTCGAAGATCGCCTGCACTTCGGCGGCTTGCAGCACCACCGGCAGCACGCCGTTCTTGAAGCAGTTGGAGAAGAAGATGTCGGCGAAGCTCGGCGCGATCACGGCACGAAAGCCGTAGTCGTCCAGCGCCCACACCGCGTGCTCGCGCGACGAGCCGCAACCGAAGTTGTCTCGCGCGACCAGGATCTGCGCGCCCGCATGCTTCGCATCGTTGAGCACGAATGCCGGATTCGGCCGGCGCGCCGCCGGGTCGATCTCGAGCGTGCCCGCATCCAGATAGCGCCAGTCGTCGAACAGGAACGGGCCGAATCCGGTGCGGCGGATCGACTTGAGGTACTGCTTGGGAATGATCGCGTCGGTATCCACGTTAGGACGATCCATCGGCGCGACCTTGGATGTCACTACGGTAAAAGCGCGCATGATCTAGAGGCTCCGGACGTCAACGAAATGACCGGCGATGCCGGCGGCAGCGGCCATGGCCGGCGAGACCAGGTGCGTGCGACCGCCCTGCCCCTGCCGACTCTCGAAATTGCGGTTGCTGGTCGAGGCGCAGCGCTCGCCCGGCTCCAGGCGATCGGCGTTCATCGCCAGGCACATCGAGCAGCCCGGCTCGCGCCACTCGAATCCGGCTGCGGTGAACACCTGATCCAGTCCCTCGGCTTCCGCCTGCTGCTTCACCAGCCCGGAGCCCGGCACCACCATCGCCAGCTTGACGTTCGCGGCCTTGCGCTTGCCGCGAACGACCTCGGCCGCGGCGCGGAGGTCCTCGATGCGCGAGTTCGTGCAGGAACCGATGAACACCTTGTCGATGGCGATCTCGGTGATCGGCGTGTTCGCGGCCAGGCCCATGTAGGCCAGCGCCTTCTCCATGCCGCTGCGCTTGACCGGGTCGGCCACGCTGGCCGGATCGGGCACCCGCGCGGAAACCGGTCCGACCATTTCAGGCGAGGTTCCCCAGCTCACCTGTGGCTCGATCTGCGCGGCATCCAGCTCGACGACCGTATCGAACACCGCACCGGGATCGCTGCGCAGCTGCTTCCAGCTCGCCACCGCGGCGTCCCACTGCTCCGGCCGCGGGGCGAACGGGCGGCCCTTCACATAGGCGATGGTCTTGTCGTCGACCGCCACGAGGCCGGCGCGCGCGCCGCCCTCGATGGCCATGTTGCACAGGGTCATGCGCCCTTCCATCGACAGGGCCTCGATCGCCTCGCCGGCGTACTCGATGACGTGGCCGGTACCACCGGCCGTGCCGATCCGCCCGATCACGGCGAGCGTGATGTCCTTGGCGGTGACGCCGGGGCCGACCTGTCCGTTGACCCGGATCAGCATGGTCCTGGCTTTCTTCAGCACCAGCGTCTGCGTCGCCAGCGTGTGCTCGACCTCCGAGGTGCCGATGCCGAAGGCTAGCGCACCGAAAGCGCCGTGCGTCGCGGTATGCGAGTCGCCGCAGACCACGGTCATGCCCGGCAGCGTCGCGCCCTGCTCCGGCCCGATCACGTGGACGATGCCCTGGCGCAGATCGTTCATGCCGAACTCGGTGATGCCGAATTCCGCGCAATTGGCGTCGAGCGCGTCGACCTGCGCACGCGAGATCGGATCCTTGATGCCGTGCACGCGATCCTTCGTCGTCGGCACGTTGTGATCGGCCACGGCCAGGTTCGCGCCCAGGCGCCAGGGCTTGCGGCCGTTCATGCGCAAGCCGTCGAAGGCCTGCGGGCTGGTGACTTCGTGCACCAGATGGCGATCGATGTAGATCAGCGCCGAACCGTCGCCGTTGTCGGCGACGACGTGGGCGTCCCAGATCTTGTCGTACAAGGTTCGCGCGGGGGCGTCGGGGCTGCGGCTCATGGCTGGAGAACCCATGGTGGAGAGAAGACGGCGCGCATCTTAGGCATCGGCCATCAATAACTCCAATGAATCGTTTTTATATACTGCATTCCACTATGGAATAAATGGGAACGCCCGATGGACACGCAGTTGCTGACCGCCTTTGTCGCCGTCGCGGAGGCCGGCTCCTTCACCGTGGCCGCGGAGCGGCTGCATCTGTCACAACCGGCCGTGAGCAAACGCATCACCGCGCTCGAATCGCAGATCGGCCAGTCGCTGTTCGATCGGGTCGGTCGCAGTGTCGGCCTGACCGATGCCGGCCGCACCCTGCTGCCCTACGCGCACAAGACGCTGCAGGACATCGAGGATGCGCGCCGCGCGTTGTCGCAGCTGCATGCGCAGGTCGGCGGGCGCCTGTCGATCGGCACCAGCCATCACATCGGCCTGCACCGCCTGCCGCCGGTCCTCGGTCAGTTCACGCGCGAATTCCCGCAGGTCGATCTCGACATCCACTTCATGGATTCGGAAGTCGTCTGCCAGGCCGTGCTCGCCGGCCAGCTCGAGCTGGGCATCGTCACGCTGCCGACGCAGCCGCTCGCCCAGTTGCAGCAGCGCCTCGTCTGGCCCGACCCGCTCGTGGTCGTCGCCGCCCCCGACCATCCGCTCGCGGGCCGCCGCCAGGTCTCGCTGGTCCAGCTCGCCGGGCATCCTGCCGTCCTTCCCGACGAGGCGACATATACGCACCGCATCGTCACCCGCGCGCTCGAGCGCGAAGGCGTGCGACCGCACGTACGCCTCGCCACCAACTATCTCGAGACCCTGAAGATGCTCGCCGGCATCGGCCTGGGATGGAGCGTGCTGCCGGAGTCGATGCTCGACGATACCCTCGCCCGCCTGCACGTCCCGCGGTTGCGGCTGCACCGCGAACTCGGGCTGGTCTGGCACGAAAGACGCACGCGCTCCGGTGCCGCGCAGGCGCTGATGCGGCTGCTGCCCGCTGCGTAGCCGGTAAACTGCCCGCCCGCTTTTCCGCCGAGCCGTCCGATGCAAGCTGCAACCACCGACCTGATCGCCCGCTACTACGCCGCATTCAACGCCCGCGACTGGGAGGGATTCTTCGCCCTGCTCACCGACGACGTCGCGCACGATCTCAACCAGGGCGCCCGCGAAACCGGCAAGGCCGCGTTCCGGCTCTTCATCGACCGCATGAACGCGAGCTACAGCGAACAGATCGTCGACATCTCGATCACGGCAAACGCCGAGGGCAGACGCGCCGCCGCCGAGTACGTCGTGCTCGGCACCTACCTCAAGACCGACGAAGGCCTGCCGCCCGCCAGCGGCCAGACCTACCGTCTGCCCGGCGGTGCCTTCTTCGAGATCCGCGATGGCCTGATCGCCCGCGTCACCAACTACTACAACCTGCAGGACTGGCTGCGCCAGGTCGGCGCCTGAGCCCGCCGATGTCGAATCTGCAGATCGAGTCGCTGCACGGCGCCGACATCGCCCGCGAGCGCGATGCGCTCGCCGCGCTGCGCTGTACCGTATTCCGCGAGTGGCCTTACCTCTACGACGGCAGCCCCGAGTACGAGGCGAAGTACCTGCAGGTCTACGTCGACTGCCCACGGGCGATGTGCGTCCTGGTACGCGACGGCGGGCGCTGCATCGGCGCCTCGACGGTGATCCCGCTTGCCGACGCCCCCGCGGACATGCAGCAGCCCTTCATCGACGCCGGCCATGAGCTGTCGCGCATCGACTATTTCGGCGAATCGGTGCTGCTGAACGACTATCGCGGTCGCGGCCTCGGCGTGAAGTTCTTCGAGTTGCGCGAGGCGCACGCGCGCTCGCTGAACCTGCCGGTCTGCGCGTTCTGCGCCGTGCAGCGGCCAGACGACCACCCGCTCCGGCCGGCGGGCTATGTGCCCAACGACGGCTTCTGGCAGCGCCGCGGCTACCGCAAGGTGCCGGCGCTGCAGACCACCCTGTCGTGGCCCGACATCGGCGATGTCGAATCCACCCGCAAGCCGATGACCTACTGGCTGCGCGAGTTGAAGCAGTGAGTGCGTTCCGGCTCGCCGCCGCACAGTTTCCCGTATCGGAGCCGCGGACCTGGGATGAGGTCGAGACCCTGCTGTCGCGCTGGGTCGCCGAGGCCGCCGACGAGGGCGCCAGGCTGCTGGTGTTCCCGGAGTACGCCGCCATGAGCCTTGCCGCGCTGTTCGACGAGGCGACGCGCGACGACCTGAATCTGCAAGTGATCGCACTGCAGACCCTGCGCGAACGCTACGTCGACCTGCATCGCCGGCTCGCGCGCACGCACGGCGTCTACCTGCTCGCCGGCAGTTTTCCGTGGACACTGGACGACGGCCGCACCGTCAACCGGGCGTGGCTGTGCGCACCGACGGGGAACGCCGACTTCCAGGACAAGCAGATCATGACCCGCTTCGAACGCGAGAGCTGGCAGATCAGCGGCGCGCCGACGCTCAAGGTCTTCGACACGGCGCACGGCCGCATCGCCGTGAACCTCTGCTACGACTGCGAGTTCCCGCTGCTGGCGCGTGCGCAGGCCGAGGCCGGTGCCGAGCTGATTCTGGTGCCGAGCTGCACCGACACGCCCGCCGGCTATCACCGCGTGCGCGTCGGCTGCCAGGCGCGCGCACTGGAGAACCAGTGCATCGTCGTGCAGTCGCCGCTGGTCGGAGAAGCGCCGTGGTCCGCCGCGGTGGACGTCAACGTCGGCGCCGCCGGCGTCTTCGGCCCGCCCGACCGGGGCTTTCCCGACGACGGCGTGCTCGCGCTCGGCACGATGAACCGCGCGCAATGGCTCTACGCGGACATCGACCTCGCGGCCGTCGCCGCCGTTCGTCGCGACGGGCAGGTGTTCAACCATCGTCATTGGCCGGAACAGGTGACTGTGCCGGCCGCGCGCCTGCACCCGCTGTAAAGCCGGCCGACCTACCAGCGCAGTGCCGCTACCGTTGCGGCATTTCGCCGCGAGACCTCGCGAAAGTCCGCCGAAACCCGCGAGTCCGCGGCCACCGCCTGCCAGAACATCGTTGCGCTCTTCTGCGCGGCGCGCGCGATCTGCAGACCGCCGCCCAGCGGCACACGCGGCGTCAGCACCGGCGTGCGCACCTCGGAACGGCGCGGCGCATAGAGCATCGGCAGCATGTCGTAGCACGGCGCGACTTCCGCCGGCCAGTGCCCCTCGTAGTGCAAGGACAGATTGCCGAAGTGCATGTCGGTATTGCCGATCATCTCGCCGAAGGCCTGCAACCACGCAACGCGCTGCACATCCTCGACGTCAAGGCGACGCTGACGCTGCAGTTCCAGCGCGGTATCGAGCCAGCGACGGCGCTGACCCACGAACTGATCGTCCACGGCGCCCAGCGAGATCAGCCCGCGCCGGCCACGCGCGCCGACGCGGTCGAAACGCTGCACTTCGAGAAACATGCGATCGCCGGCGTCGAACAGCCGCGCAGTCGCAGCCGACAGGCCGGTCGATCCTATGCACGCCAGCGCGTGATACTCCGCGATCAGCAGATCCGCCCACCGGCCTCCTGCCGGCGTGTGGACCGGCTCGGAGAACTTCACCAGCAACTGGGTCGGGCCGGACTCCGTGTCGGCCAGCACGGCGAACTTCGGCTGCTCGCCACCGGCCGACGAGATGCCGTGCTCCCCGGCCAGCGCCGCTTCCGCGAGGCGCGGCCAGTTGCGCGACGGCGTGTCGACAGGCTCGTCGGGCGCGGACGCCCAGCGCGCCAGCGACTCCTCGCCCAGGATCAGATTGCCGGAGGCATCCTCGCCGCGACGCGCGAGCGCGTAGAGCGCGTGATCGTCCTGCCAGTCCGCGAGCCGTTCCGGCAACCCCAACTCGGGATGACGCCGCGCAAATCCGGCGCCGAGAAAGCCTTGCGGCCGCATGTCGGCGAGAAACCACGGCAGGCCATCGAACCACGCAGAATCACGGGGCGCCACCGCGTCCTCGAACCACCAGCCGCCATGAACGGCATGCAGCGTGCCGATCTGCAGCGCGCGTCCGTCGGCGTCGATCTGGTACAGCGGCAAAGCCGATGGCAGATCGCGGACGTTGCGGCGCAGGCCGTAACGCCTTGCGCGAGCGCGCCCCATGGGCAGCACCTGGGACATCACCGCGATCCGCCGCGACAGCGTTGGCTGGCTGACCCCGAGCTGGTCCTGCAATGCGCCGCGCGACAGCGGCCCGCGGCGCAACAAGGTCTCGATCGCGGCGTCCATGGCGCCTCGTGAATTAATTGTGAATAGATACTAATTCATTCAATCACAATGAATCAATTAGTTACACAAGTACGACGTTTCCATACTGAATGGATTTTCTGCCACTCGGTTCCGGTGCTGGCTACAGCCGTTCCGCCTCGCCCGGCAACCGCCGCCACGCAATGATCAGCCCCAGCGCGGCGACCAGCGCGGCGGCGACGAAGGCCGCATCCGGCGACACGCGGTCCCACAGCAGACCGCTGCCGAGACTGCCGATGCTGCCGCCGATGCCGTAGGCCACGGCGTTGTAAACCGCCTGACCCCGCCCCTGCAATGCGCCCGGGAACAGGCGCTGTACGTAGAACACCGCCACGCTGTGGTAGGCGCCGAAGCTGGTCGCGTGCAGGAGCTGGCTGAGCACCAGCACGGCGAGGCTGTCGACCAGCGTCGCGGTCAGCGTCCAGCGCAGCGCCGTCGTCCCCAGCGCCAGCAGCAGCACGGCGCGGGCGCCGTAGCGGCGGATGTAGCGGCCGATCACCAGGAACAGGCCGATCTCGGCGACGACGCCCACCGTCCACAGCACGCCGGCGAGACTGCGGCGGTAGCCGTGATGCTCGAGAAACAGCGTGAAGAAGTTGTAGTACGGCGCGAAGCTGAGCTGCGAGCAGAAGCAGACCAGCAGGAAGGCGATGACCTCGCGCCGACTGAGCACCGACAGGATCGGCACCCGCGGGGTGTCGCGCGAATAGGCATCCGGTGGCTCGGGCACGGCCCAGGTTGCGCCGGCCATGCCCAGCCAGAAGCAGCCGACGAGCCACGGCAGCCACAGCATGCCGGTCAGGTCCAGCAGGGCCCCAAGCCCCAGCACGGCGACGACGAATCCGACCGAGCCCCACAGGCGGATGCGGCTGTAGTCGCCACCGCTGGCGAGCAGGTGATTGAGCGTCACCACCTCGAACTGCGGCAGCAAGGCATGCCAGAACAGCGTGTAGGCGACCATCAGGCCGCCGATCCACCAGACGCCGTCGACGAAGGGAATCGACATGAAGGTCAGCAGCGCCGCGAGGCTAGCCCAGCGGATCAGGTAGATGCGCCCGCCGCGCGCGTCCGCCCACCAGCCCCAGGCAATCGGGACGATGGAGCGCATCACGCCCATCAGCGCGAAGGCCACGCCCATCTGCAGCGCCGTGAAACCGCGCGCCTCCAGGTACGGCGCCCAGTACGGCATGAACGCGCCGACCGTCGCGTAGTAGAAGAAATAGAACGACGCCAGCCGGGGGCCTATCGACCGCCGCGACATCGCTGCGTTGCTGCCGGAAATCACGCCAAGCAAGGCGCGAGGAGCGTGGTGTGGTCGTCCCACATGAGCGACGAGCAACGCCGAATGGCGTGATTTCCGGCGCAACCCGAAGGGACGGGGCCGTTTTGGCGCAGGGCGGCGTTGCCAGCCGCTCGCTTGGAGTCACCAAGCATCGCGTCTGGCGCCTTGCCCTGCGCCAAAACGGCCTCCGTCGCAGTGATGTCGCGGCGGCCGATAGGCCCCTTGTGCAGGCGGTCGACGCCTGCATCCGACGGCGTCATGTCACGTCTCGCCCGGAATGCGCGGCGTGGCCGGCTTCACGTCGGCGTTCTGCGCGCGCTGGCGCAGCCAGTGATCCATCAGCACCAGCGCCATCATCGCTTCGCCGATCGGCGTGGCGCGCAGGCCGACGCAGGGATCGTGACGGCCGGTCGTGCGCATCTCGGTGGCGGCGCCGGTCTCGTCGATGCTCTTGCCGGGCGTGGTGATGCTCGAGGTCGGCTTGATCGCGTAACGGGCGTAGACGGTCTGGCCGGTGGAGATGCCGCCGGCGATGCCACCAGAGTGGTTACCGAGGAAGCCGTCCGGACGCATCTCGTCGCGATGCTCGGTACCGCGCATCGCGGCGACGCGCATGCCGTCGCCGATCTCGACGCCCTTGACCGCATTGATCGACATCAGCGCGAACGCCAGATCCGCGTCGAGCCGGTCGAATACCGGCTCGCCGAGTCCCGGCGGCACGCCGGTGGCCTCCACGTACAGTCGCGCGCCGACCGAGTCACCCTCGCTGCGCAGGCGGTCGATGAGCTGCTCCAGCTCCGGCACACGCACCGGGTCGGCGCAGAAGAACGGATTGGCGTTCACCGCCGACCAGTCCGCGCGCGCGCATTCGATCGCGCCCACCTGCTCGACGCAGCCGCGGACCTCGATACCCAGCCGCTCGCGCAGGTACTTGCGCGCAATGGCGCCGGCGGCCACGCGCACCGCCGTCTCGCGCGCGCTCGACCGCCCACCGCCGCGATGATCGCGGACGCCGTACTTCTGGATGTAGGCGTAGTCGGCATGGTTCGGCCGGAACACCTGCTTGATCTTCTCGTAGTCGTAGCTGCGCTGATCGGTGTTGCGGATCAGCAGCGCGATCGGCGTGCCGGTGGTCCTGCCCTCGAACACACCGGACAGGATCTCGACCTGGTCGGCTTCCTTGCGCTGGGTGACGTACTTCGACGTGCCCGGCCTGCGGCGATCGAGATCCGGCTGGATGTCGGCTTCGGACAGCGCCAGGCCCGGCGGGCAGCCGTCGACGACGCAGCCGATCGCCGCGCCGTGGCTCTCGCCGAAACTGGTGACGCAGAACAGCCGGCCGAAGGTATTCCCGGACATCAGAGCGCTTCCTTCAGGGCCTCGCGGCCGATGGTGAAGACGCCGTCGCCGCCGCGATCGAACTCGATCCAGGTCACCGGCAGGCGCGGCCAGCGCGTTTCGAACTCGTCGACGCTGCCGCCGACTTCGCAGATGAGCACGCCGCCGGGCTGCAGGCGGTCGACGGCACCATGAAGGATGCGCGCGACCACGTCCATGCCGTCGTCGCCGGCGGCCAGGGCCATGCGCGGCTCGTGCCGGTATTCCGGCTGCAGGGCGCGCCACTCGGCGACCGGCACGTACGGCGGATTGGCAACGATCAGCTCATAGCGCGCCTCGCCGAGACCGTCGTAGACGTCGGAGCGGACCGCGCGTACCCGCTCGCCCACGCCGTGCAGCGCGATATTGCGACGACACACCGTCAGCGCCGCCGCGTCGATCTCGGCGAGGTCGACTTCGGCATACTCGAACACCGCCGCCGTGGCGATGCCGATGCAGCCGCTGCCGGCGCACAGGTCGAGCACGCGCGCCGGCGCCTGCTGCAGCCAGGGCTCGAAGCCGCGTTCGATCAGTTCGCCGATCGGCGAGCGCGGGATCAGCACGCGCTCGTCGACCTCGAACTCGAGGCCGGCAAAGCGGATGCGGCCGATCAGATAGGCCGCCGGCTTGCGGCTGCTGACCCGCAGGCGCAGCAGGCGCAGCACCGCGTCGCGCTCGCGCGTCGTCACTGCCGATTCGAGATACACCGCCGGCAGGTCGAAGGGCAGGTGCAGCGCGTGCAACGTCAGGAAGTAGGCCTCGTCGAGGGCATTGTCGGTGCCGTGTCCGAAATGCAGTCCCGCTTCCGCGAAACGGCTCGCCCCCCAGCGCACGAGGTCGCGCACCGTGGACAGCGCTTCGGTATCGGCAAAGGTGGACATCTGCGGCGGAAGAACGGGACGGGGCTGTGGAATAATGGGCGCGCATTATGCGGTTGCGTCTGCCACCGCGACAACGAATCATCATCTTCCCGCCCACCGTGTCCTCCACCTCGAATCCCAACAAGACCGCGCTGACGGTGTTTCTGGCGGCGCTCGCGCTGATCGGCGGCGTGCTCGCCGCGGTGTTCATCAGCGCCCCGAAGACCACGGCGATCGAGTCCGGCACCCTGCTGCAGCAGCCTCGCGCCCTGCCCGCCTTCAGCCTCGTCGACGAGAGCGGCGCCGCATTCACCAATGCACAGCTGCAGAACCGCTGGACCCTGATATTCCCCGGATTCACCTACTGCCCGGACATCTGCCCGACCACGCTGGGCCTGCTCAAGACCGTGCAGGCGCAGCTCGGCGAGCGCGCCGACGCGCTGCAGGTGCTGCTGTTCTCGGTCGATCCGGAACGCGACACGCCGGAAGTCCTGCAGCGCTACGTGCATTTCTTCAGTCCGGCGTTCAAGGGCGCAACCGCCCCCGAGCCGGCACTCCGCGAGTTCGCGCAGGCATTGGGTGTCGCCTATGCCAAGGTGCCCGGCGAAACCCCCGAAAGCTACACCATGGATCACTCGGCGGCGCTGGTGCTGATCAATCCGCGTGGCGAGATCGCCGGCTACTTCACCCCGCCGCATCGCGTCGACGCGCTGACACGGGATCTCGGCGCCCTGCTGGAGTCGCGCTCGTGAACCTGCGCCTCATCGGCCTGTGCGCAGTACTGATCCTGACGGCCTGCAGCCGCACGCCGCCGGCAGCACCGCAGGCCAGCGACGGCTGGGTGCGACTGGCCCCGCCGGGTACGAACGTCAATGCCGGCTACCTGCGTCTGCACAACAACACCAGCCAGCCGCTGCGCTGCGACGGAGCGGACACCACCGATTTCGGCGCCGCCGAGATCCACCGCACGGTCGTCGACGACGGCCAGTCGCGCATGCTGCGCGAGCAGGTAATCGAGGTGCCGCCGCACGGCAGCGCGGAACTGGCCCCGGGCGGCTATCACCTGATGCTGTTCCGGCCGCAGAAGGCGCTGACCGTCGGCGACACAGTGTCGGTGACGCTGCGCTGCGGCGAGACAGCGGTTGATGCCGTGCTGACCGTGCGCGCCGCATGAGCACGTCCAGCGGCGACGACCGCGCATCGGGCCCGGATCGCCTGTTCGCACTGCTGCAGCTGTGCCTGCCGACGCGCTGGCTCTCGGCACTGATCCACCGCATCGCGAACATCCGCCATACCGCGTTCAAGAACGCCCTGATCCGCCTGTTCCTTCGCGGCTATACGGTCGACCTGCGCGAGGCCGAGTACCTGGTCCCGGAGAACTACGCCAGCTTCAATCACTTCTTCACGCGCGCCCTGAGAACCGGCGCGCGGCCGCTGCCCGAGGCCGGGGACGCTTTCGTCAGCCCGGTGGACGGCACCGTCAGCCAGGTCGGCCGCATCCGCGACGGCCGCATCTTCCAGGCCAAGGGACACGAGTACTCGGCACTCGAGCTGCTCGGCGGCGACGAGGAGGCGGCGCGGCGCTTCACGGACGGCCTGTTCTGCACGATCTACCTGGCACCCCACAACTATCACCGCATCCACATGCCGATCGGCGGACGCCTGGAGAAGTGGAGCTATGTTCCCGGGCGCCTGTTCAGCGTCAACGCCGCCACCGCGCGAGCGATGCCGCGACTGTTCGCCCGCAACGAGCGGCTCAACGCCCTGTTCCAGACCGACGCTGGCGGCATTGCCGTGACGATGGTCGGTGCCCTGTTCGTCGGTTCGCTCGAGACCGTGTGGGCCGGCTGCGTCTCGCCGCCGCACGTTCGCGGCGAACCGCAGCGCTACGAAACCATGAACCCGGTGATGCTCGCCCGTGGCGAGGAGCTGGGACGCTTCAACATGGGCTCCACGGTGATCCTGCTGGCCGAAGCCGGCGCGCTCGAATGGTCGGCGGAACTGACGCCGGGCAAGGTCGTGCGCATGGGCCAGTCGATCGGCCGCTGGCAGCGTCGCAGCGCGTGAGCGCCGGCCGGCGAACCTTGCACCGACGCGGCGTTCTAAGCCCCATGTCCAGACTGCTCCTGCCCTCGTTGCTGTCGCTCGCGCTGATCAGCGGGGCCGCCGCACAGCCGGTCCCGCCGTCGGCGATCGACCTGCCGAACATCGGCGAGCCCGCCGACAACACCCTGTCGCCGATGCAAGAGAAGGCGCTGGGCACCCGCATCATGGGGCAGCTCTACCGCGGTGGGTACATCCTCGAAGACCCGGAGCTGACCGACTACATCTCGACGATGGGCTGGAAGCTCGCCGCGCACAGCGCCACGCGCGCGCCCGAGCTGACCTTCTTCGTCGTCGACGACGCCCGCATCAATGCATTCGCGATGCCCGGCGGCTTCATCGGCTTCAACAGCGGCCTGCTGATCGCCGCCGACAGCGAGAGCGAGGTCGCCGGCGTCATGGGGCACGAGCTCGCGCACGTCACCCAGCGCCATCTGGCGCGCACCGCCGAGGACACCGAGGTCGCCAATATCGCCACTTGGCTCGGTGTGATCGCGGCGATCATCGCCGGCTCGGCGGACCCCGACGTGGTCATCGGCGCCCTGTCCCTGGGGCAGGCGATGAGCTACCAGCGGCAGGTCAGCTACACGCGCGCGCATGAACACGAGGCCGACCGCATCGGCATCCAGACGATGGCCAACGCCGGCTACGACCCGCAGGGCATGGCCGGCTTCTTCCAGAAGATCGGACAGCAGGCGCGCCTGTATGGCAGCGGCCTGCCCGAAATCCTGCGCACGCATCCGCTGACGACCAACCGCATCGCCGAAGCCCGCGCGCGCTGCCGAGATGCCGGCCGTCGAGGTGAAGGACCCGGTCGAATTCGGCCTGATGCGGGCGCGGGCGCGCGTCCTGTCGGCGGAGCGGCCCAGCGTCGCGGTCAGCGCCTTCGGTGCGAACGTCGCGGCCGGCCGCGACGGCGACGACAACCGCTACGGCCTGGCGCTCGCGCTTGGCGAGACCGGCCAGGTGGCGCGCGCGCTCGAGATTGCCGACGAGCTCGGCAAGCGCCATCCGAACCAGGCCAATATCCAGCTGCTGGCCGGGCGCCTGCGCATGCTCTCCGGCGATCACGACACCGGACTGGCAATCCTGGAGCGCACGCTCCAGCGCTATCCGCGCTACGCCCCGGCGATCCTCGGCTATGCCGAGGGACTGATGACCGCCGGACGTCCCGAGGAGGCCCGGCAAGTCCTGCTGGCGCGCGAGCAGGCCCTGGGCACGCAGCTGCAGACCTTCAATCTCCTCGCCCAGGCCGCACGCGAGAGCGGCAACATGGCCGAGGCCTCCTATCAGATGGCGAACTTCCTGCACCGGCGCGGCGACGCCGGACTGGCGCTGGCCCAGCTCGACGCCGGCCTGCGGCTGCCGGACCTGGAGGAAAAGCAGCGCGCCCGCCTGCTCGCCAAGCGCCGCGAGGTCCGCGACGCGCTGCCGGACAACTGGCGCCCGCTTGAGGAACGCAACCGCTGAAACGCCGCCGCCGCGGCGGTCGGCGCGCTCAGTGCGCGCGCGCCGCCTCGGCCGCCGCGGCCTCTTCGGTGGAGACGGCAACACTCTCGGGACGCGGCTCGGGCATGCGCTCGAGCGCGGTCTTCAGCACGTCCTCGATCCAGCGGACCGGTTCGATGTTGAGACGCGACTTGACGGTCTCCGGAATGTCGGCCAGGTCCTTCACGTTCTCGTGCGGGATCAGCACGGTCTGAATGCCGCCGCGCTGGGCCGCGAGCAGCTTCTCCTTGAGCCCGCCGATCGGCAGCACCTCGCCGCGCAGCGTGATCTCGCCGGTCATGGCCACGTCGGCCCGGACCGGGATACCGGTCAGCGCCGACACCAGCGCCGTGCACATCGCGATGCCGGCCGACGGCCCGTCCTTCGGCGTCGCGCCTTCCGGCACGTGCACGTGCAGATCCCGGGTCTCGTAGAACTTCGGATCCACACCCAGCGCCTCGCTGCGCGAACGCACGACCGTCAGCGCCGCCTGGATCGACTCCTGCATGACGTTGCCCAGCGACCCGGTCTGGGTGAGCTTGCCCTTGCCCGGCGCCAGCGCCGCCTCGATCGTCAGCAGCTCGCCGCCGACCTCGGTCCACGCCAGTCCGGTCACCTGGCCGACGCGGTTGCGCTCCTCGGCCCGCCCGAAGCGGAACTGCGCCACGCCGAGGTACTGGTCCAGATTCTCGGCGGTGACCGAAACCGTCTTGTGGCCCGGATCGGTCAGCAGCTGCTTGACCACCTTGCGGCAGACCTTGCTGATCAGGCGTTCCAGGCTGCGCACGCCGGCCTCGCGCGTGTACAGGCGGATGATGCCGGTCAGCGCGTCGTCGCCGATCTCGAGTTCGCCGTCGCGCACGCCGTTGTTCTTCATCTGCTTGGGCAGCAGGTACTGGCGGGCAATGTTGAGCTTCTCCTCCTCGGTATAGCCGGCGAGGCGGATCACTTCCATGCGGTCGAGCAGCGGCGCCGGAATGTTCAGCGTGTTCGCGGTGGCGATGAACATCACGTCCGAGAGGTCGAACTCGACTTCCAGGTAGTGATCCTGGAAGGTCGAGTTCTGCTCCGGATCGAGCACCTCCAGCAGCGCCGATGACGGATCGCCGCGGAAGTCCATCGCCATCTTGTCGATTTCGTCGAGCAGGAACAGCGGGTTCTTCACGCCCACCTTGGCCATGTTCTGCACGATCTTGCCGGGCATCGAGCCGATATAGGTGCGGCGATGGCCGCGGATCTCGGCCTCGTCGCGCACGCCGCCGAGGCTCATGCGCACGAACTTGCGGTTGACCGCCTCGGCGATCGAGCGCCCGAGCGAGGTCTTGCCGACGCCCGGCGGACCGACCAGGCACAGGATCGGCCCCTTGAGCTTCTTCATGCGCGCCTGCACGGCGAGATACTCGACGATGCGCTCCTTGACCTTCTCCAGACCGTAGTGGTCGGTGTCGAGCTTCTTCTGGCAGGCATCGAGGTCGATGTGCGTCTTGCTGCGCTTCTTCCACGGCACCTGGGTGAGCCAGTCAAGGTAGTTGCGCACGACCGTGGCTTCCGCCGACATCGGCGGCATCATCTTGAGCTTGTTGAACTCGGCGACGGCCTTGGCCTTGGCGTCCTTGTGCATGCCCGCCTTGTCGATCTTCTGCGCCAGCTCCTCCTGCTCGCTGGGCCCGTCCTCGTTCTCGCCGAGCTCCTTCTGGATCGCCTTCATCTGCTCGTTGAGGTAGTACTCGCGCTGGTTCTTCTCCATCTGCGACTTCACGCGCGAGCGGATCTTCTTCTCGATCTGCAGCACGTCGATCTCGCCTTCCAGCTGCTTGAGCACGTGTTCCAGGCGCGTACGCGGATCGGCGATCTCGAGCACCTCCTGCTTGTCCTCGAGCTTGAGGTTCAGGTGCGCGGCGATGGTGTCGGCGAGCCGCCCCGGCGAATCCATGCTGGCCAGCGACGGCAGCAGCTCCGCCGGCACCTTCTTGTTGAGCTTGGAGTAGGACTCGAACTGCGCGAGGATCGAGCGCGACAGCGCATCGAGCTCCTTGCTGTCGGTCACCGTCTCCTTGTCCTCCGGGAGCGTCTGGCACTCGGCCATCACGAACTCGCCGTCGAAGTCGAAGTTCGACACCTGCGCGCGGCGCTGCCCTTCGACCAGCACCTTGACGGTGCCGTCCGGCAGCTTGAGCATCTGCAGGATGCTCGCCAGCGTGCCGACGCTGTACAGATCCCGCGACTGCGGATCGTCGGTATCGGCGGTGCGCTGGGCCAGCAGCAGAATGCGCTTGTCGTCCTGCATTGCCGCCGTCAGGGCCTTGATCGACTTCTCGCGGCCGACGAACAGCGGAATCGCCATGTGCGGAAACACCACGACGTCGCGCAGGGGCAGAACGGGTGCGGTTCGGTCGTTGGTGCTCACGGGGGACTCCTGAGAAGCGGGTTTTGCCGGCATTATGCCGGAACGGTCCTGTGCGCTATGCGGCCGCTGCCGGCCGGATCAAGCGTGGCAGCCGAAACGGACGGACGGCGGTTCAGGCGCTGCTCAGCGCAGACCGCCCACTGTGCCGGGCCACAATGCGTGCAGAATCAACATGCAGCGGCATGATGATCGGGATGACGGCACGCCGCGCCGATCGGGAGAAGCCGGTGAGACGCCCAGTTGCTCATGAAGCCGGACCGAACGATCCCGGACCGACGGCGCGCCACCTCGCGCGCCGTGCCCTGGCGCTGCTGTGGCTGGGCTGCTGCCTGCCGGCGGCAGGCGCCGAGACGCCCGACGCTCCTCCCGGACTGTTGCATCCCTGCCAGCTGCCGACGAGCGAGGATGAGCCGCTGGTGGACGAGACCCAGGCCCTGCTCGAGGAAACCGGCTGCCGCGCCGCCCTGTGGCTGGACGGCCTGTTCGGTGGCGAAGCGCAGATCCGTTCGGCACAGCGCACTAGCGGCTACGTGGAGAGTTCGGTCTCCTACACCCAGTTCGACGGCTTCGACACGCGCACCCGTCTGCGTGTGCGCTTCGACCTGCCCAACCTCAAGGAACGCGTCTCGGCGTTCTTCGGACGCGACGACGAGGATGATTTCATCCGCGACCGCACCGAGGCCTTCGGACTGCGCTCGCAGTTCCCGACGCTCGCCGATCGCGACGAGTGGCTGGCCGGACTCGGCTATGGCCTGCCCAGCTCCGAGCGGCTGCAGGCCGACGTCAAGGTCGGCGCCGCCAGCCTGCGCGAGCCGCGCGCCTTCGTGCGCATGCGCCTGCACTACAACGCCTGGTCCGACTACCAGAACCTGGTCTATGTCCGCGCGACGCCGTTCTGGCAGACGCGCGACGGCATCGGCCTGACGCTGGGTGTGGACTACAACCACGTGCTGACGCCGAGCCTGCTGCTGCGCGTGACCGAAGTCGGCACGATCAGCGACATCACCCGGGGCGTCGACTGGCTGTCCGCCGTGATCCTCTACCAGAACCTGCGCGACGAGCGCGCGATCGCCTACCAGCTCTTCGCACGCGGCGAGACCGACGCGCCGGAGCCGCTCTTCGAATACGGCGGCCGCACCATTTACCGCCAGCCGCTGATTCCGGCCAAGCTCTACGGCGAGCTGGTGCTCGGCTACAGCTGGCCGCGT
Source organism: Sinimarinibacterium flocculans (assembly GCF_003201205.1). Lineage (GTDB taxonomy): Bacteria > Pseudomonadota > Gammaproteobacteria > Nevskiales > Nevskiaceae > Solimonas > Solimonas flocculans. The sequence continues at coordinate 545,261 of NZ_QICN01000001.1, read as the reverse complement.
GACGACCCGGCGGTCAAGCGCGAGGGTTCATACGAGATCGGCTTCGGACTCGAACTGCCGTTCGGCCGCGGCACGCATCCCGCGGCTCCCGCCGCGACGCCCCCGGCCGATCGCTCGGCGGAGCCCCCGCCCGACCCCTGATTGCCAGGTCCGGTCGCGGGCGACTACCGTTCGCGCATGTCCGACCGACCGGAATCCGCCAGCGGCGTGCGCCTCGACAAGTGGCTGTGGGCCGCGCGCCTGTTCAAGACCCGCAGCCTCGCCAAGCAGGCCATCGACAGCGGCCACGTGCGCTACGACGACGAACGCTGCAAGGTCAGCAAGAACGTCGCGACCGGTGCGCGGCTGAGCGTGCGCCGCGGCAGCGACGAGATCGAGCTCGTCGTCGAGGGCCTGAGCGACCAGCGCCGCGGTGCGCCCGAAGCCCAGCGCCTGTACCGGGAAACGCCGCGCAGCATCGAGCGTCGCGAGAATTTGCGACTGCAGCGCAAGCTGGCTCAGGGGCTCGTCAGCCACGAGCGTCCGAGCAAGCAGCAGCGTCGCGAACTGCTGCGGTTCAAGCATCAGCGCCCGGAGGATTGAGAGCGGCGCCGCTATATCCTTATGCGATTTGTCCGCCGGGGGGCGTCGGCGATTGTATGCCCCGGAGGGCGCCCATAGACTGCGGCGCATCATGGACAGCCTGCCTCTCGCCGCGCCCCTCGCAGACGTGGAAGCCGCCACTCCCGACACCGCCGCTTCGCGCCTCGCGCCGCTGGACGACGCGCGGATCGCCGAACTCAACGCCGCGTATGCGCCGCTGCATTTCGAGGAGCGCATCCGCCGCCTGTACACCGACTTCGACCCTGCGAAGGTGCTGGTGACCTCGTCGTTCGCCGCGACTTCCGCGTACTTTCTGCACATCATCTCGCGCATCCGGCCGGAGCAGGTCATTCATTTCATCGACACCGGCTACCACTTTCCCGAGACGGTGCAGTACCGGCAATACCTGATCGACCTGTTCGGTCTCAAGGTCAGCGACCTGCGGGCCGAGGACTGGAAACACCAGTTCACGACCGAGGAGCAGACCTGGAAACGCGACCCGGACTTCTGCTGCTCGGTCAACAAGGTCGAGCCATTGGAAGCGGTCAAGCCGAACTATCAGGTCTGGGTGTCGAGCCTGATGCACTGGCAGACCGAGCACCGCGCCGGCCTCGACATCTTCGAGGTGCGTCGCGGCATCGTGAAGTTCAACCCGATGGTCGACGTCACGCGCGAACAGCGCGACGCCTACATCCGCGAGCACGACCTGCCGTTCCATCCGCTGGTCGCCCAGGGCTTCCAGTCGATCGGCTGCACGCATTGCACCGTCGCCGGCGACGGACGCAGCGGGCGCTGGCTCGGCAAGCCGAAGACGGAGTGCGGCCTGCACCTCTGACGGCGCCGGGCGCCGCGCCCGGCCGTCCTTCTCCTCAAGCCCGTCGTCAGTTCAGGTAGCGGCTCAGGAGCCGACTGCGGCGTCGCCGACGAAGGGATTGCTACGGCGCTCGGCGCCGAAGGTGGACAGGGGACCGTGCCCCGGGACGAAGGTGATGTCGTCGCCGAGCGGGAACAGACGGTCGCGGATCGAGCGGATCAGATCGGCGTGGTTGCCGCGCGGAAAGTCGGTGCGGCCGATCGAACCCTGGAACAGTACGTCGCCGACGATCGCCAGCCGTGACGGGCGGTGATGAAACACGACATGTCCCGGCGTGTGACCGGGGCAGTGGATCACGTCGAAGCACAGGCCGCCGACCGTGACCTGATCGCCGTGCTGCAGCCACCGCTGCGGCGTGAAGCTGCGCGCCGGCGGAAATCCGTACTGCCGGGCGACCTCGGGCAGCAGCTCGATCCAGAACGCGTCGTCCTCGTGCGGTCCTTCGATCGGCAGACCCAGCTTCTCCGCCAGTTCGGCGACGACGCCGATGTGATCAAGGTGACCGTGCGTCACCAGCAGTTTCTCGAGCGTGACACCACGCGCCTGCGCGGCCTCGATCAGCCGGGCCGGCTCGCCGCCCGCATCGACCAGCGCGCCCCGCCCCGACACCGCGTCCCAGACCAGCGAGCAGTTCTGCTGGAACGCCGTCACCGGCAGCACTTCGACCTGCAGCTTCGCGTCCATCGGCGTCCTCAGGCGACGCGGCGCAGCAGCGCATCGCGTTTCGCGGCGACGGCGGCGAGCAGCTTGTCGTGCGCCTCGACGAACAGGCCGATGCCGTCGTCGACGAGCTGCGCGGTCACCTCGTCCAGCGGCAGTCCGAGTCGCTCGATCTCGGCGAAAACCGTGTGGGCGCCGTCCACGTCCTCGCCCAGCGTCGCCCGTGCCCTGCCGTGATCGCGGAAGGCGTCCAGCGTCGCCGGCGGCACCGTGTTGACCGTGTCCGCGCCGATCAGCGACTCGACATAGAGCACGTCGCTGTACGCCGGATTCTTGGTGCCGGTGCTCGCCCACAGCAGACGCTGCACGCGCGCACCGCGCTGCGCCAGGGCCTGCCAGCGCGGCTGCGCGTAGATGCGCCCGGCATCCGCATAGGCCAGCCTGGCGTTGGCGATCGCGATGCGCCCCGCCAGCGCACGCAAGGCCGGCGCCTGGTCCGGCGTCGCCGTGGCGCGGCGTTCGATCTCGGCATCGAGCACACCGTCGATGCGACTGACGAAGAAGCTGGCGACGCTGGCCACAGCGGCCGGATCGCCGCCGGCGGCGGCGAAAGCCTCCACACCGTCGATGTAGGCCGCGGCAACGGCAGCGTAGGCGGCGCGCGAGAACAGCAGCGTCACGTTGACATTGATGCCCTGGGCGATCAGACGTCGCATCGCGCCGACACCGGGCGCCGTTCCCGGCACCTTGATCATCAGGTTCGGCCGATCGACCGCGTGCCACAGGCGCTCGGCGTCACGCACCGTCGCCTCCTCGTCCATCGCCAGGTGCGGCGACACTTCGAGACTCACGTGGCCGTCGACGCCGCTGCTGTCGCGCCACACCGGCTGCAGCACATCGGCCGCGGCGCGGATGTCGTCGATCGCGAGTTGTTCGAACAGGCGCTGCGGATCGCGCTCGCCGCTCGCGATCGCGGCGGCCAGCGCGGTGTCGTAGTCGTCACTGCCGCCGATGGCCTTCTCGAAGATCGCGGGATTCGAGGTCACGCCGCGAATCTCGCCATCGGCGACCAGGCGCGCAAGCCCGCCTTCGGCAAGCTGCTTGCGGCGGATGAAATCGAGCCAGATCGACTGGCCCAGGCGGTGGCATTCGAGCAGGGGGTTCACGAGCGGTCCGAAGATGAAGCCGGGCGCCTATTGTCCACGCGGCACGGTGTGCACGACAACGTCCCGCGGCGCCGGGCGACGTCTTGTCATGTCTCCCCCCGGGCACGAAGATGGACGGACATTCCCCCGGAGGCGGACCATGGCCGTGTCGCGTATCGTCGTTGTCGGTTTGCTGGTGCTGGCCGCCGCCTGCAGCAAGGTCACCCCGGACAACTACGAACGGGTCGAAAGCGGCATGAGTCGCGACGAGGTCCACGCGATACTCGGCAAGCCGGACGATGTCTCCGGTGGCGGCGTCGGGCGCATGACGCTGATGACCGAGCGCTGGAACGGGCGCGAACACGTCATCAGCGTGACCTTCTCCTCCGACAAGGTCATGCTCAAGCGCATCGAGCCGCGCGGTGAGTCATGACGCGGGGTCCACAGGGCCCACAGGGCCCACAGGGCCCACAGGGCCCACAGGGCCGATAATGCCGGTCTGATCCTGTCGTTTCCGAGTCATGAGCCGAATCGTCGATGCCGTCACCGCCGTGCTGATCCACGACGGCGAAGTGCTGCTGGTCCACCGCCAGCATTTTCTCAGTGCGTTTCCGGGCTATCACGCCTTCCCCGGCGGCAAGGTCGACGCCGCGGACGCCGCCGGCGCGGCCTTGCCCGCCGGCTGGCTGTCCTTCGAGGAACGCGTGGCGCGCGCACTGCTGCGCGAACTGCGCGAGGAGGTCGCACTGGATCTGGCGACGGTCGAGGTGCGCGACATCCGCCTGGTCGGCAGCGCGCTGACGCCGTCGCCGGCGCCGGTGCGCTTCGATACCCGCTTCTTCGTGGTCGAACTCGTCGAGCGCCCGACGCTGGTGGCGGACACCAACGAGATCGGCAGTTGCGCGTGGGCGACGCCGGCCGAGTGGCTGCGCCGCTACGAGCAGGGCGAGCTGCTGTCGGCGCCGCCGACCATCGCCGTGCTGCGCGCGCTGGCCGCCGACCTCCGCGCGGCCGAAGCGCCGGGGCTGCATTTCGAGACGCGCGAGCAGTTCCCGCTGCCGATGATCGAATCGATGTGCGGCGTGCGCCAGATCCTCGTGCGGTCGAATACCCTGCCGCCGGCCCAGCACACCAACTGCTTCCTGCTCGGCGATGCGCAGTCGCACCGCGTGCTCGTCGACCCGTCGCCGGCCGACGACGCGGAAATGCAGCGGCTGATCGAGCTGGTGGAGCGCTTCGGCATCCACGAGATCTTCCTCACGCATCACCACCCGGATCACCGCGAACGTGCGAACCTGCTGGCGCGGCGCTTCGAGGTGCCGATGGGCATGTCGCTGGACACGCAGACGCGCATCGCCGACGAGGTGCCCGGCTACTTCGACGGCATCACGGTGAACCACTACCGCGAGAACGACACGCTGTGCCGATGGCTCGGGCGCGCGGTGCGCGTCCATGCGGTACCCGGACACGACGAAGGACAGCTCGCGCTGATGCCGGACGACCGCGCCTGGTGCATCGTCGGCGACCTCATCCAGGGCCTGGGCACGGTCGTCATCGCCAAGCCCGAAGGACACATGGGCCGCTACTTCGACTCCCTGCGCAAGATCATCGCCCTGGACCCCTACGCGATCTATCCGTCACACGGCATCGCGATGGGCACCAGCTACCGCCTGCAGGAGACACTGCGCCACCGCGAGCTGCGCGAGAAGCAGGTGCTCGCGCTGTTCCACGAGGGCCACGACGTCGGCGAAATGCTGCCGCTGATCTATGCCGACGTCGATCCGCGGCTGCTGCCGCTGGCGCGCCTGAACATCGAAAGCCACCTCGACAAGCTGCGCGAGGAAGGTGTCATCGCCGCCTGAGCCGGCTCACTCCAGCAGCAGCATCCGCAGCTCGACCTTGTCCTCCTTGAGCTGCTCGATCTTCACCGGGATGTAACCGCGCTCGGGATCGAGCCAGTAGTGGTGCGGGCGACGGTCGTCCAGGCGGTCGACGCGCAGCGCGTCGACGCGCCCCGCGGGCACGTCCACGATCTCGCGTTCGCCGATGGCGAAGCGGTAGGTCTTGATGCGGTCGTCGTCGACCATCGTGAACGCGGCCTGTGCCGGCGCCACGCCGGCAAGGTGACGCAGCACCCACAGGCGCACCACTTCGCGCATCAGGAAGGGATCGTAGGTCTCCTGATCGGCAATCTCGCGCACCTGCAGATCGCCGCGCTTGAGCATGCGCACCTCGCTGTTGTCCTCGGCGAAGTCGAGACGGAAGCTGTCCTTCTCGCGCTTCTCGTTGATGTACGCGTAGGTCACCGGCACGATGGCGCCGTCGCGTACGCAGAAGCGGCTCTGCTCGCGGGGCGCGCCATAGGTCCAGCGTACGAGAGCGATCGGATCGGTGGTCGACTCGAAGCGGTAGCAGCCGCCGGCATCGCCCTGCAGGGCAATCGTGCCCTTGCCCAGCGAGATGCCGGCCCACTCGACGCTGTAACGGTGTGAGCGGTCCAGCAGGTGTGCCACCGGATCGAAGACCGCCGCGTCGGCGCCCGCCTCTCGCGCCTGCTCTTGCCCCTGCGTCTGCGTCTGCTCTTGCGGCAGTGCCTGCACGGACTCCTGTGCCTGCGCCCGCACGCCGCTGGCGACCGCCAGGATGAGCAGCGCCGCCATCAGGCGCCTCATCGGAAGCCGTCCTCCAGCGCATCCATCGTCAGCGGGGCATCCAGCGGCGCACCGCGGAACCGGACCTCCCCGTCGTGCAACGCAAGCTCGCCGCGGGCCAGCCAGGCAACCGCCTGCGGGTAGATCTTCAGTTCGATGTCGTTCATGACGCGCTCGGCGAGGGTCTCCGGCGTATCCTGCGCCCGGACTGTTAATTGCCCCTGAACGATCACCGGTCCGCCGTCGAGCTCCGCGGTCACGAAATGGACGCTGGCGCCGTGGCATTCGTCGCCGGCCTCGAGAACGCGCCGGTGCGTATCGAGCCCGCGGTGACGCGGCAGCAGCGACGGGTGCACGTTCAGCAGACGACCGCGGTAGTGCTCGACGAAGCCGGGCGTGAGGATGCGCATGAAGCCTGCGAGGACGACGAGATCCGGTTGCCGTTCGTCGATCCGCTGCGCCAGCGCCGTGTCGTAGGCCGCGCGTTCGGGCCACTCGCGCGATGCCAGGACCTGCGTCTCGAGCCCATGGGCGCGCGCGAAGTCCAGCCCGGCCGCGTCGGCGCGACTGCTGATCACGGTCGTGATCCTGCCGTCGATGCGGCCATCCGCGCAGGCCGCCGCGATCGCCTGCAGATTGCGCCCGCGTCCCGAGATCAGCACCGCGATGCGTGCGGCCATCAGGCGTAACGTACATCCTGCCTGCCGGCCGTGATCTCGCCCAGCAGCCAGGGTTTCGCCCGCGCCTTCCTGAGCACGGCGAGCGCGGCGTCGGCCTCGAGCCGCGGCACGACGACGACGTAGCCGATGCCGCAATTGAACACGCGGCGCATCTCTTCTTCGTCGACATCACCCTGCGCCTGCAGCCAGTCGAAGATCTCGGGGCGCGTCCAGCTCGCGGTATCGATCACGGCGCCGACGCCCTTCGGAAAGCAGCGCGGCAGGTTGCCCGGCAGGCCGCCGCCGGTGATATGTGCCATGCCGCGCACGCGTACGCCGGCAGCCAGCAGCGCCAGCACCGGACGCGCGTACAGGGCGGTGGGGGTCATCAGCGTCTCGGCCAGCGTCGACCGGCCGAACGGCTTGCCGAGGCGGGCCTTGCGCAGCTTGAGGATGCGCCGGATCAGCGAGTAGCCGTTGGAATGCGGCCCGCTCGACGGCAGCGCGATCAGCACGTCGCCGCGGCGGATGCCGCGGCCGTCGATGATGCGGCTGCGTTCGACCACGGCGACGCAGAAGCCGGCCAGGTCGAACTCGCCCGGGGGATACATGCCGGGCATCTCGGCGGTCTCGCCACCGACCAGCGCGCAACCGGACTGCTTGCAACCGCGGGCGATGCCGCGGATCACCTGCGCCGCGACGTGCGGGTCGAGCTTGCCGGTCGCGTAGTAGTCGAGAAAGAACAGCGGCTCGGCGCCGGACACCAGAACGTCGTTGGCGCACATCGCCACCAGATCCTGGCCGAGACCCTCGACGAGGCCGGTTTCGAGGCCGAGCATCAGCTTGGTGCCGACACCGTCGGTGCCGCTGACCAGCACCGGCTGACGATACTTCTTCGGCAGTCCGACCAGTGCACCGAAGCCGCCGACGCCGGCGAGCACCTCCGGGCGCCGCGTCGACCTGACGATGCGCTTGATGTCGTCGACCAGGGCATCGCCGGCGTCGATGTCGACACCCGCATCGCGGTAGGTCAGTCCGGCCTTCTTGGTCATTGGCTTGTGCTCGGCGGATTCGTTCGAATGGCGCGGACGCCACCCATAAGGCAACCGGGCCCGTACTGGCGGTCCAGTCGGGCCCGGCGGGATTCGGCTGTCATTTTAACCGGCCGCACCGGATAATTTGTGCATGCAACTCCTGCCGAAGCTGCTCCCGCTCCTGCTCGCGGCGTCCGCCGGCCTGCTGCCGTGGACCTCCGCCGCCCAGACCGCCGAACCCCTGCGTGCCTTCGAGGCACGGGTGCCGGTCCCCGACCAGAGCGCCGAGGTGCGCGACGAGGCGCTGCGCGAGGCGCTGCGGCAGGTGGTCGTCAACGTCAGCGGTGCCGAGGCCGAGTATGCCGCCGCCGACGTCATCGCCGAGGCCCCGGAACTGGTGCAGCACTACGGCTACCAGCGCGACGCCGAACAGGGTCTGCTGCTGGTGGCCGGCTTCGACGGCAACGCCGTGGAGCGTCGCCTCAAGGCCCTGCAACTGCCGATCTGGGGCGTGTACGCGGCCGAGGTCGAGGACGTGCTGCTGCGCATCAGCGGCCTGCGCGGGCGTGACGCCTACCTGCGCGTGGTCACGCGCCTGCACGGCCTGCCCGGCGTGCAGGACGTCCTGCCCAGCCGCGCCATCGGCGAGACGCTGGACATGCGCGTACGGATCGAGGGCGGTGCCGGCCGCCTGCGCGGCGCGCTGCTCAGTGCCTACGAACTGGCGCCCGAGACCTCCGCTGCCGCCGACGTGCAGCTCGCCTACCGCTACCAGGGAGCCTCGCGGCCGTGACGCCGCATCTGCGCGAGCACTGGCACTGGTACGCGGCCGGCCTGGGGCTGGTCGTGTTCTTCTCGCTGCTCGGGCCGATCCTCACGCCGTTCCTGATCGGCGCCGGCCTCGCCTACCTGGGCGATCCCATCGTCGACCGGCTGCAGCGCTGGGGCCTGTCGCGGACGCTCGGCGTCGTCGTCGTCTTCCTCGTGCTCAGTCTCGTCGGCCTGGTCGCCCTGGTCCTGGTCGCACCGATGCTCTACCAGCAGTCGATCGCGCTGCTCAAGAACATTCCGGACTGGCTGGCGTGGCTGCAGGACACCGCGCTGCCGTGGCTGGGCCTCAGCCTGCCCGAGGGCGTGCGCCTCGACGTGCAGGGCCTGCGCGACATCGTCGCCAAGCACTGGTCCACGGCGGGAGACCTCGTGCGCACGGTCTGGGCACAGGTCTCGCAGTCCGGCGCGGTATTCGCGACGGCGCTGGCCAACCTGCTGCTGGTGCCGATCGTCAGCTTCTACCTGCTGCGCGACTGGGACGATCTGGTCGCCTGGATCGCGAAGATGATCCCGCCGCGCCACCTGCCCCGGGTCGCGCAACTGGCCCGCGAGACCGACGCGGTCATGGGCTCCTTCCTGCGCGGCCAGCTCACGGTGATGCTGCTGCTGTCGGTGCTGTACAGCGTCGGCCTGGCGCTCGCCGGCCTCAAGCTCGCGCTGGTGATCGGCTTCTCCGCCGGCATGCTCAGCTTCGTGCCGTACCTGGGCTTCGTCGTCGGTTTCGTCGCGGCGATGCTGGCCATGCTGGTGCAGGAGCAGGCCCTGCTGCCGCTGGTCTGGGTCGCGGTCGTCTTCGGTATCGGCCAGGTGGTCGAGAGCTGGTGGCTCACGCCGACCCTGGTCGGCGACAAGATCGGCCTGCACCCGGTTGCCGTGATCTTCGCGCTGATGGCGGGCGGCCAGCTGTTCGGCTTCGTCGGCATCCTGCTCGCCCTGCCCGGCTCGGCCGCGATCGCCGTGCTGTTGCGCCACGCCAAGCAGCAGTGGTTCGCCAGCCCGCTCTACGGCGCGCCGCCGCCGGACACGCCGGTCGATCCGCCCCCGACGCCATGAAGGGCGCGCAGTTGCCGCTCGCCGTGCAGCTGCGCGACACGGCCAGCTTCGACAGCTACTTCCCCGGCCCCAACGCCGACGCCGTGACCGCGCTGCGCGAACTCGCGCAGCCGCTCGCGCTCTTCGGTCCGCCCGGCAGCGGCCGCACCCACCTGCTGCAGGCGGCCTGTCGTCATCATCGCGGCGCCTACCTGCCGCTGGCGACGATCGCCGACGACAGCGCCGAACTGCTGGGAGGCTTCGAACACGCCGGCGCGCTGTTCGTCGACGATGTCGATGCCGTCGCCGGTGACCGCAGCTGGTGCCTGGGCTTGCTGCGCCTGCTCGACGCCCTGCGCAGCGCCGGCAAGCCGTATGCGCTCGCCCTCGGCGCCGCACCGGACCGGCTTGCCACAGCCGTGCCCGATCTGCGCACCCGCCTGTCGCAATGCGCGCTGTTCGGACTCAGGCCGCTCAACGACGACGAGCGGGCCGAGCTGCTGCGCCTGCGCGCGCTACGTCGCGGACTCGATCTGCCCGACGAGGTCTCGCGCTGGTTGCTGAACACCCGCGCGCGCGACACCGGCAGTCTGGTCGATGCGCTCGACGCGCTCGATCGTGCCTCGCTCAGCGCGAAGCGTCGCCTGACCCTGCCGCTGGCGCAGACCGTTCTCGGCCCCGCAGGCGCACGTACAGAATCTGGCTGACGAAGTCGGCCGCGGCCAGCGCGGCGATGGCGAACGCCTGCGCGCGACCGCCCGCGTCGGCCCACCCTTCCGCGAGCCACAGTGCGCAGAAGAAGGCGACCAGCATCGACGACCACTGGTAGCTGTACTCGCGCCCGCGCCACAAGCCCGGCAACGGCAGCAGCAACAAGGCCGCGCCGACCCAGGGCAGCGTCCCGCCGACCGCCACCTGCGCGGCAATCAGCGCGGCGTGCGCCGCCAGCGCCGCACGCCGTGCGGCCTCACTGAGCCGCATGCTCACCGGGCAAGCCTCTGCGCGGTCAGGGCCACGCGCCGGCCCAGCGCTTCGCACAGGGTCCGTTCCTCGCGCGTCAACGGCGTCGGCCGTGTCCCCACGCCCGCGTGGTGGCTTGCGCCGTAGGGTGTGCCGCCGCTGCGCGTTTCCGACAACGCGCTCTCCGTGTACGGCAGCCCGACGAGCAGCATGCCGTGATGCAGCAGCGGCAGCATCATCGACAGCAGCGTGCTCTCCTGTCCGCCGTGCAGCGTTCCCGTGGACGTGAACACCGCCGCAGGCTTTCCGGCCAGCACGCCGGACAGCCACAGCGCCGATGTCCCGTCGAGGAAGTGCTTGAGCGGCGCCGCCATGTTGCCGAAGCGGGTCGGGCTCCCGAGCAGCAGGCCCGAACACTCGCGCAGATCGTCGAGCACCGCGTACGGCGGGCCTTCGTCGGGAATCGCCGGCGCGCGCTCGTCCGCATCGGCACTGACCGGCGGCACCGTGCGCAGGCGCGCTGTCATTCCGGACACGGACTCGACGCCGTGCGCCATCGCGCGCGCCATCTGCGCCACCGAACCGTGGCGCGAGTAGTAGAGCACGAGGATCTCGTTCACTGCCGATACCACCGTTGGTTAAGCGCGTGGATGACCTTGTCCGGATAGTCGAGCCGACCGAGGCTGCCGTTGTAGCGGCCGAGCGCGTTGATCAGGTTGCCGCGTTCCTTGTCCAGGTAGAACTTGAGGATGGTGCAGCCCATGCGCAGATTGGTCTGCACGTGGAACAGGTTGTCGTCCGGCCGGCCAATCTCGTCGAGCCAGAACGGCATGATCTGCATCAACCCCTGGGCGCCGGCCACCGAGATCGCGTAGCGGTCGAAGTAGCTCTCGACCTGGATGACCGCCAGCACCAGCTCCGGCGCCAGCTTGGCCCTGCGCGCCTCGCTGTGCACGAGGCGCAGCAGTTCCAGACGCGCGGCCTCGTCCGGCATGAAGCGCGCGAGCCGCGCCGACATGTCGACCAGCCAGACCTCGGCATCGAAGCGGTGCTCGAAGCTGTCAGTCGCGTCGATGGTGCGCGCGAGCAGATCCCGCAGCTCCGGCTCCGGCGGTGCCACCGGCGCCGCGGACGCGCCGCCGTGCAGGCAGGCGGCCAGTAATACCGCCGTACGGATCTGCCGGCGCTGCGACACGTCAGGCTCCGAGCTTCTCCAGCACTGCCGCGGTCGTCGCGGCGATCATCTCGGCCTTGTCGGCGCGGCGATGCTTGTACTCGAACTGCTGGCCGGCCAGCCCCTTGTCGCCGACGACGATGCGGTGCGGAATGCCGATCAGATCGGCGTCGGCGAACATCGCGCCCGGACGGTTGCCGCGGTCGTCGAGCAGCACGTCGACACCGGTCCCGAGCAGTTCCCCGTAGAGCGTCTCGACGGCCACGCGCACGGTTTCCGACTTGTCCAGCCCGATCGGGCACAGGATCACCCGGAACGGAGCGATCGCATCCGGCCAGATGATGCCGGCGGCGTCGAAGGACTGTTCGATCACGGCAGCCGCCAGGCGCGTGATGCCGATGCCGTAGCAGCCCATTTCCGGCGTCACCGAGGCGCCCTTGTCGTCGAGCACCGACAGCCCCATCGCCGTGCTGTACTTGCGACCGAGCTGGAAGATGTGTCCGCCTTCGATGCCGCGGACGAAGCGGATCGCGCCCTGACCGTCCGGGCTCGGATCGCCTTCGGCGATCATGCGCAGGTCCAGCGACTCGGGCTCCGCACAATCGCGCCCCCAGTTGACGCCGCGCAGGTGATGGTCGTTGTCGTTGGCGCCGCAGACGAAGTCCGCCAGCGCGGCGGCGGCATGATCGGCGATCAGCGGCACCGGGCAGCCGACCGGCCCCAGATAGCCGACCTCGCAACCGAAGACCCGCTGGACATCGGCCGGGTCCGCCAACCGCAGCGGGCTCGCGACGGCCGGATGACGCGCCGCCTTGATCTCGTTGAGCTGGTGGTCGCCGCGCAGCGCGATTGCGACCAGCCCGCCCTCGGCACCCTGCACGACCAGCAGCTTGACCTTGCCGGTCAGCGGCACGTCGAGGAACTTCGACACCTGTTCGCAGGTTTTCTGTCCCGGCGTCGACACCTTCTCCATCGCGGCCGTCGCCGCGGCCCGCGGCTGCTCGGACGGCAGCGTTTCCGCGGCCTCGACGTTGGCGGCGTACGGCCCGCTGTCGGAGACCGCGAGCAGATCCTCGCCGGATCCGGCCAGCACGTGGAACTCCTCGGACGCCGCGCCGCCGATGTTGCCGGAGTCCGCCTTGACCACGCGAAAGTCGACGCCCAGTCGCGTGAAGATGCGCGTGTAGGCCTCGCGCATGTTCAGGTACTCGCGCGCCAGATCGTCCTTGTCCATGTGGAAGGAGTAGGCGTCCTTCATGATGAACTCGCGCGAGCGCATGACGCCGAAACGCGGGCGGCGCTCGTCGCGGAACTTGGTCTGCACCTGGTAGAAGCTGACCGGCAGCTGCTTGTAGCTGCGGAAGTCCTGGCGGAAGTGGTGACAGATCACCTCCTCGTGCGTCGGACCGTAGGCGAAATCGTTCTGATGCCGGTCCTTGAAGCGCAGCATCTCCTCGCCCATCTGCTGCCAGCGACCCGATTCCTGCCACAGTTCTGCCGGATGCACCGACGGCATCAGCAGCTCCAGGCTGCCGGCACGGTTCATCTCCTCGCGGACGACGGCCTCGATCCTCTGCAGCACGCGCAGGCCCAGCGGCAGCCAGCTGTACAAGCCGGCGCCGAGCTTGCGGATGTACCCGGCGCGCAACATCAGCTGGTGGGAGACCACCTCGGCGTCGGCCGGGGTTTCCTTGGTGGTGTGCAGCGGGAACTTCGACAGGCGCATGGGGGCAGATGGCGTTTGTGAGGCGCGCATTGTAGGACACGCCCTGCCCGCCCCGTTGTCGCCAGTTGCCCCCGCCAGGCGCCTAGGGCAGCGACCAGGGTTCCGGACGGTGCAGGTAGAAACCCTGCGCCGCATGCACGCCGAGTTCGGCCAGACGCCGCAGCGAGGCTTCGTCCTCGACGCATTCGGCCACGGTCGCCAGCCCCCGCAGGCCCGCGATCTTGACCATGCCCTCGACCGTGGCGGCATCGACGGCATCGGTGGCAACGTGGCGCACGAAACTGCCGTCGATCTTGATCATGTCGACGTCGAGCGACTTCAGGTAGCTGAAGGACGACATGCCCGCGCCGAAGTCGTCGAGCGCCACCGAGCAGCCAAGCCGCTTGAGTGCGCCGACCAGCGCCACCGCGCGCGCCGTGTTCGCGATGGCGGCGGTCTCGGTGATCTCGAAGCAGACGTGCCCGGGATGGACTTCGTAGCGGTCGAGCATCCGCTCGATGTACGCGGCCAGGCCCTGGTCGCCCAGACTGTGGCCAGACAGATTGATCGCGCACAGCGGCCGCTGGTCGACCGGCAGCCGCGCGATCTCCTTGAGCACGCGCGCGATCACGCGACGGTCCACCTGCGGCATCAGTCCGTAGCGTTCGGCGGCGGCGACGAACTCGCCGGGCGGCGTCCAGCCGGACACGCCACGCACGCGCAGCAGCACCTCGCAATGGCCGCGCCCACCGCCGGACAGCGGTTCGATCCGCTGCTGGTAGAGCGCAAAGCGGCTGGCCTCCAGCGTGTCGAGCACGCGCGCGCCCCAGGACTGCTCGCCGCGCAGACGGTGCACTTCGCCGTCCTCGCGTCGGTAGATCTCGATCCGGTTGCGTCCGCGCGACTTGGCGGCCTCGCACGCCGTGTCGGCCGCCGCCAGCAGCTCGACGAAGTCGTGGTAAGCGTCGGCAAAGGTCGCAATGCCGATGCTCATCGTCACGCCGTAGGCCCGGCCGCTCCATTCGAAACCCTGCGCGGCAACCTGCAGGCGCACTCGCTCCGCGATCTGCCAGGCGCGCTCGGCGTCGCCGTCGCTGACCACGATTGCGAACTCGTCGCCGCCCAGACGGGCCGGCTCGTCGTCGTCGCGCACCAGCGAGGCCACGAGGTGCCCGAGCTGGATCAGCAGCTGGTTGCCGGCCTCCCGGCCGTAAGCGTCGTTGATCAGCTTGAACTGGTCGATCTCGAATCGGATCAGAACGCCGTCGAGCTTCTTGGCGAGCAGGCCGCGCAGGCGCGTCTCGAAGGCCCGGCGCGACTCCAACCCGGTGAGTTCGTCGCGCGCGACCGCGGATCCTTCGCCGCTGCAGTGCTCCGGCAGCCACAGCAGCGCACTGCCGCCGTCGAGCTGCAGCGGATGCAGGTGTGTACACGACGAGGCTCCCGTCGTCGACATCTCGCCGTAGAGGCGCTGCAACTGCGACAGTTCGATGTCGGAAAGATCGGCCTGGACGCGCCCGCAGCGCATGGCCAGCGCATCGTTGACGAGCAGCACGCGGTTGCCGGTCGCGTCGAGCACGGCGAGCGGCTGCGGGAACTGCCGCAGCAGCGTCGAGGCCGGCAGCAGATCGAACAGCTCGCTGGCGGAAGTGGGAACGGCGTCGTGCATGTCGTCTCGGTGCAGCCGGTCTGCCGTCGGGCAGCGTGGCGGTCGGATCAAAGCGCAGTCTGGGGGGTGTCCGACACCCGCGGTCGCGCGGTCTGATCGCCGACCCTGCAGCAGCGATGAACGGCCATCGCCGCCGCTCGGCGGTGCAGAGCCGTACCGGTCATCATGACCCCCTGGAACATCCCACGCCCCCTGTTCGTCGCCACGACGACTGCGGCACCCCCGTACCGTCAGTCGCGGATCTGCAGCACCCGCTCGCTCGCCGTCTCGCCCTGCCGCTGCCAGGCACGCATCTCGAGCACGCCCTTGGTGTTCAGCGACACGATCAGGCTGAGTTGCCCCGGCACCAGCTCCCCGGCGCTCGGCACCGCCTCGGTCTGCGGACACGACCATAGCGCAGCCCAGACCGTCTCGTCTGCACCCGGCGCGTCGCTGCCGACGCGAAGGCCGCTCGGCTGGCCGGCGCGGGCCGTCACCACGCCGCGGATCGACCCGGGTTGCGCCGTCTGCGCCGCATGCAGGATGCGGATCGCCAGGCGGCGCGGGAGAACGAGCGGCGATTCAGACATGGGGGTGTCCACACGTGGGGCATTCGGGATCGGCGCCGATCTCATGCGAGCGCCAGCTCATCTGCTTCGCGTCCCAGACCTGCAGGCGCCCGGCATCGTCGCCGATGCCCAGCAGTAGCTTGAGCGCGGCCAGTGCCTGCATCGTGCCGACCACGCCGACGACCGGCCCGAGTATGCCCGCCTGCTCGCAACGCTCCGCCACCTCGCCCGTCTCCGGATACAGGCAGCGATAGCAGGGTCCGCCACGCCGCAGGTCGAACACGGCGAGCTGTCCTTCCAGGCGGATGGCGGCGCCGCTGACCAGCGGGCGGCGCGCCCGCACGCAGGCGGCGTTGATCGCATGCCGCGTGGGAAAATTGTCGGTGCAGTCGAGGACCACGTCCGCATCGGCCACCGCCTGCGGCCACTGCGACGCGTCGAGGCCGACGAGATCGGCTTCGGGGTTGAGCGCCGCGAGTTGCGCCAGCGCCGCCTCGACCTTGTAGCGGCCGGTGTCGGCCTCGCGGTACAGCGTCTGGCGCTGCAGATTGCTGCGTTCGATGCGATCCCGGTCGGCGAGCAGCAGACGGCCGATGCCCGCACCGGCGAGGTATTGCGCGGCTGCGCTGCCGAGGCCGCCGAGCCCGACGATCAGCACGCTCGAATCGCGCAGCAGGCTCTGCCCGTTGACCCCGACCTCGGGCAGCACCACCTGACGGGCGTAGCGCGAGTAGTCGGTCATGTCTCCCCCCGGCGGCCGGCCGTGGCCCGTTCCTGTCCACCGTAGTCGCGGCGCGTCGTGACGTCCACGAAACCCGCCTGCCCGAACAGCTCGCGGACGGCCGCTCCCTGATCGTAGCCGTGCTCGACCAGCAGCCAGCCCCCCGCCAGCAGATGCCCGCGGGCGCCGCCGATGATCTCGCGCAAGGGGTTGAGTCCGTCGGCACCGTCGGTCAGCGCCGTCAGCGGCTCGAAACGCAGCGCCTCGAGGTGCGGATCGGCATGCGCGATGTAGGGCGGATTGGAGACCAGCAGATCGTAGGCATGCGGCGCCAGTGCCTCGAGCCAGTGACCCTGCGTGAAACGGACCTGCTCGAGACCGAGTGCCTGCGCATTGGCCCGGGCCACCGCCAGCGCGTCGGCCGAGGCATCGGTCGCCTCGACCCGTGCATCGGACCGTTCTCCGGCCAAAGCCAGCGCGATCGCGCCGCTGCCGGTGCCGAGGTCGGCGATACGCGGCCCGGTCCGGCCGGCGAGCAGCGTCAGACCCCACTCGACCAGCAGCTCGGTTTCCGGCCGCGGCACCAGCACCGCGGGCGATACCCGAAGGTCCAGGTTCCAGAAACCGCGACGACCGGTCAGGTAGGCGACGGGTTCACCGCGTGCACGCCGCGCCGCCAGTGCCTCGAAACGGGCCAGCTCCGCCGTATCCACCGCCTCGCTCAGGCGTGCATAGACCTGGGCCCGGCCCAGCCCGCTGACATGGCCGAACAGCAGCTCGGCATCGAGGCGCGGACTGTCGCTGATCGCGGCGATGCGCGCCTGCGCCGCCATCAGGGCCTCGCCGAGCTTCATGCCTCCCCGAGTTCGGCCAGCAGTTCGGCCTGGTATTCGGCCAGCAGCGGCTGGATCACGGGATCGAGATCGCCCTCGATGATGCGGTCGAGCTGATACAGCGTCAGGTTGATGCGATGGTCGGTGACGCGGCCCTGCGGGAAATTGTAGGTGCGGATACGTTCGGAGCGGTCGCCGCTGCCGACGAGCTGCTTGCGCCGGGCCGCCATGTCCGCCGTCTGCTTGCTGCGCTCGGCGTCGAGCAGGCGCGCCTGCAGCAGCGCCATCGCCTTGGCGCGGTTCTTGTGCTGCGAGCGTTCCTCCTGACACTCGACGACGACCCCGGTCGGCAGGTGCGTGATACGGATCGCCGACTCGGTCTTGTTGACGTGCTGACCGCCGGCGCCGCTGGAGCGGAAGGTATCGATCTTCAGATCGGCGGGATTCACGGCGATCTGCGACTCCTCGATCTCGGGCAGCACCGCCACCGTCGCCGCCGAGGTGTGGATGCGCCCCTGCGCCTCGGTTTCCGGCACCCGCTGCACGCGATGGGCACCGGACTCGAACTTGAGCTGCGAGTACGCGCCGTAGCCGATCACCCGCGTGATGATCTCGCGATAGCCACCGTGCTCGCCCTCGTTCGCCGACAGGACCTCGACCTGCCAGCCCTGCAGCTCCGCGTAGCGCGAGTACATGCGGAACAGGTCGCCGGCGAAGATCGCCGCCTCGTCGCCGCCGGTGCCGGCACGGATCTCGAGGAACACATTGTTGCCGTCGAGCGGATCGCGCGGCACCAGATGCGTCTGCAACTCCTCCTGCAGCGCCTCCAGGCGCGCCTGCAGTTGCGGCAGCTCGTCCTCGGCCATGCCGCGCAGCTCCGGGTCCGGATCGGTGCGCATCTGCTCGAGTCCTTCGAGGCTGGTACCGACCTCGCGCCACGCGGCGTAGCTTTCGACCACGGGGCCAAGCTGCGCGTATTCCTGCGAGAGCCGCCGGAAGCGGTCGGCATCGCCGATGACGACGGGATCGCCCAGTTCACGGGCGACTTCCTCGCGGCGCTCGACCATCTGCTCCAGCTTGGCGATCAGCGACGACTTCAAGGCGCCTCAATCCTCCGGCAGGTCGAACAGGCGCCGCGCCGCATTGAGCAGCAGGGCCTGTTCGACCGCGTCGGCGCGACGCAGGATCTGCGACGGCGCATGCAGGATCTTGTTGCTCAGCGTGTCGGCGACGAAGGCGAGCACCGCCTCGGGCGATTCGCCGGCCGCCAGCCGCCGCCGCGCGCGGTCGAGCACCTCGTCGCGGCTGGCGCGCGCGCGTGCGCGGATCGCCTGGATCGTCGATCCCGCATCGCGGCTTTCGAGCCAGCGCGCGAACTCGTCCGCCTGCGTGCGCACCAGCACCTCGGCCTGGCGTGCGGCCTCCTCGCGCAGCTTCAGGTTCTGGGTGATGACGTCGCGCAGGTCGTCGATGCTGTAGAGGTAGATGTCCTCGAGATCGGCGATCCGCGGGTCGATGTCGCGGGGAACCGCGAGATCGATCATGAAGACGGGCTTGCGCCGCCGCGACTGCAGCGCCTTGCGCATCGCGTCGCGCTCGATGATGTGGCCGCGCGCCGCCGTCGACGAGACGACGAGATCGGCATCGGCGAGATAGCCCGGCAGGTCGCTGAGGCTGATCGCGTAGCCGTGAAGTTCGCGCGCCAGCTTCTCGGCGCGTTCCAGACTGCGATTGGCGATGACGATGCGCCCCACGCCGTGCTGGTGCAGATGCCGCCCGACGAGCTGCATGGTCTCGCCGGCACCGATCAGCAGCGCGGTCTGCTCGTGCAGGTCGGCGAAGATGCGCCTCGCCATCTGCAGCGCGGCATAGGCCACCGACACCGGGTGCGCACCGACCTGGGTCTGCGAACGCACCAGCTTGGCCACCGCGAAGGCGTGCTGGAACAGCCTTGCCAGCACCGGACCGAGCGCACGGACCTCGGTGGCGACGCTGTACGACTGCTTCATCTGCCCGAGGATCTGCGGTTCGCCGAGCACCAGCGAATCGAGGCCGGAGGCCACGCGCAGGCTGTGCGTGACGCTGCCCAGGTCGCGATGCGTGTACAGGTATTTCTCGATGTAGCCCTCCGGCACCTCGCGTTCGCGCCGCCACCAGTCGAGCAGGCGGGTTTCGAGATCCGGCGTGACCACCGCCATGATCTCGGTGCGGTTGCAGGTGGACAGGATCGCCGCCTCGTCGACGCCGGGCAGCGCGCGCAGACGCGTCAGGGCGTTCGGCAGGTCGCTTTCGGTGAACGACAGCCGGTCGCGCGCCTCGACGGGCGCGCGATGATGGCTGAGACCGAGAGTGACGAGGGCCATGGCTGTCCGCAAAGCATCGGGCGACGCGGATTTTACGCTGCCGCAGGCCCGCGCTGCGCGGTCTTCATGCCGGGAACCGGCAGTTGCCGGATAATGTCGGATCAGTCATCCACGTTCCAAGAGTGCATTGTGCGCACGATCGCCCCCTGGTTTTCCGCTTCCGCCGCCGCACTGATGCTGGGTGCATGCGCGGTGACGCCGCCGCCCGCCGCCGATCCGGTCGCGGACACGCGCATCCCGCCCGCCTCCGACGTGCGTGTGGTCGAAGAGGTGCCCGACACCGCGCTGCAGTCGGCATCGGCGCGCGCCCAGTACCACGTGATGGCCGGCGAGCTGGCCGCGTCGCGCAGCGAGCCTGGCCTGGCGGCGAGCGAGTTCGCCGCGGCGCTGAAGATCGTCGACGACGCCGAACTGGCCCGCCGCGGCACGGCGATGGCGGTGGCTGCCCGCGACGAATCCCTGTCCCTCGAACTGGCGCGGCGCTGGCTCGAACTCGAGCCCGATTCCGCCGACCCGCGCGAGGTGATCGCCGGCCTGAGCCTGCAGCGCGGCGATCTCAGCGCCACGATCGAGCAGGCCGAGGCGCTCGTCCGCGGCCATCCCGGAGGGCCGGCCGACGGCTTCATGCACGTCGCCCAGGTGCTGATGCAGGTCGGTCCTGACCGCGCCGACGGTGCGCTGTCGGTCATGGACCACCTGATGGCGCAATGGCCGGAGCTCGCCGGCGCGCATCACGCGCTCGGCGTGGTCGCCCTGCATTTCGACCGGCTCGATGTCGCCGAAGCGGCGATCGCCGAGGCGCGGCGGCTCGATCCCGGCAATCGTGACCATGAGCTGCTGCAGGTCGGCATCTGGGTCGGACAGGGCGAGATCGCTCGCGCCGACGCGCGCATCGACGAACTGGCCGCCGCCGACGAGCGCCCGGTCGACCTGCGCCTCGGCTACGCGCGCCTGCTGCTCGACGAGCGCGAGCGCGAGGCGGCGCGACGGCAGCTCCAGGCGATCCTCGACATCGACCCGCCGAACGTCGACGCCCACTACGCCCTCGGCGTGCTGGCCTTCGACGAGGGGCGCTTCGAGGATGCCGAGAAGCACCTGCTGATCACCCTGAGCGGTCCGCGCGCCCAGGAGGCGGCCCTGCAGCTCGGCCGCATCGCCGAGGGCGATCAGCGCCCGCACGACGCGCTCGAGCTGTACAGCCGCGTCCGTCAGGGCCCTGCCGCCGTCGAGGCGGCGATGCGCAGCGCCGCGGTGCTCGCACGGATCGACCGCGTCGACGAGGCCCGCGCCCTGCTCGGCGAGCTGCGCAGGCGTTTCCCGCAGCTCGCCTCGCGCCTCGACCTCGCCGAGGGCGAGATGCTGATCGAGAGCGGCGACGCCAAGGCCGCGCTGGCGCACTACGAACGCGCGCTCGCCGAGGATGGCGACGATCTCGACCTGCTCTACGGCCGTTCGCTGGCCCACGAACGGCTCGGCAGCCTCGACAGCGCCGAGAGCGATCTGCGCACCATTCTCGATCGCTCGCCCAACGACGCGCGGGCGCTGAACGCGCTCGGATACATGCTCGTCGTGCACAGCGAACGCCTCGACGAGGCCGAAGACCTGATCGGTCGCGCGCTGGAACTCGAGCCGGACGACGCCGCGATCATCGACAGCATGGGCTGGCTCCTCTACAAACGCGGCCGCAACGAGCAGGCGCTCGAACTGCTCAGCCAGGCCTACGAGCGCTTCCCCGATCCGGAAGTCGCCGCGCATCTGGGCGAAGTCCTGTGGGTGACGGGCGATCGCGACAAGGCGCGCGCCGTCTGGGATCGCGCGCTGCGCGGCGACCCGGACAACCCGGTGGTGCTCGAAACGCGAGGCCGCCTCGACCCATGATCCGGACGCTGGCGCTGCTGCTCGCGCTCGCGCTGGCAGCCTGCGCGCCGCCCGGCGCGCCGCCCAGAGATGATCCGAACGCGCGGCTGCAGTGGAATCAGCATCGCGAGGCGCTGGCGCGGGTGCTGGGCTTCAGCCTGCAGGGACGGCTGTCGGACGGCTTCGGCCGCAGCGGCGAACTGCTTTGGCGGCAGCGCGCCGACGACAGCTTCACCCTGCAGCTGCGGGGTCCGCTGGGCGCCGGCGCCGTCGCCATCGATGGCGATGCCGACGGCGTGATCGTGCGCAGCAAGGACGGCGAACACCGCACCGACGACCCGCAGGGCTGGATGCAGGCCGCGCTCGGCTGGACGCTGCCCCTGGCCGACCTGCGTGCCTGGACGCTCGGTTTGCCGGCGGACGGCGCGATCGACCGGCTGGTGCTCGATGCCGAGGGACGGATCGCCAGCCTGGAGCAGCACGGCTGGACCGTGCACTACGACAGCTACCAGACCGTCGGCGCACTGGCCCTGCCGCGCCGGCTCGAGGCCCGATCGGCCGAGGTGCACCTGCGCCTGCTGATCGACCGCTGGGCCGCGCTGGACCTCGCGGCCGCTTCCTGACCCCCGCTCCTTCCATGTCCGACACGCTTCCCGGCGCCTTCACCGCCGGCTACGCCTGGCCCGCTCCGGCCAAGATCAACCTGTTCCTGCACATCACGGGGCGCCGCGCTGACGGCTATCACGAGCTGCAGACGGTCTTCCAGTTCCTCGACCTCGCCGACACGCTGTTCTTCGTGCCGCGCGGCGACGGCGTGATCCGCCGCATGCAGGACGTCCCCGGCGTCGACGAGGCGGAGGACCTCGCGATCCGCGCCGCACGCGCCATCCAGCAGGCTTCCGGATGCAACCTGGGCGCCGATATCCGCGTCGAGAAACGCATTCCGATCGGAGCCGGACTCGGCGGCGGATCGAGCAACGCCGCGACCACACTGGTCGCCCTCAACCGGCTGTGGAATCTCGGCCTGACCACCGACGAGCTCGCCCGCATCGGCCTGCGCCTGGGCGCCGACGTTCCGGTCTTCGTGCGCGGTCATGCCGCCTGGGCGGAAGGCGTCGGCGAACGTCTCTCGCGCGTCGAGCCGTCCGAGCCGTGGTATGTCGTGCTCACCCCCCCGGTCGCGGTGTCCACCGCGGCGATCTTCGCCGCTCCCGAACTGCAGCGCGACTGCCCGCGCATCGATCTCGCCGCCTTCGAATCCGGCGCAGCCACCAACGTCTGCGAACCGGTGACCACGGCACGCCATCCCGCGGTCGCCGCCGCGCTCGCGTGGCTGCGCCGCCATGGCGCCGCCCGCATGTCGGGCACCGGTGCCGCGGTGTTCCTCGCCTGCGATGATCGTGCGACCGCCGACGCGATTGCCGCACAGGCGCAGGCGGAAGGGTCGGCCCCCTGCCTCGTCGTTCGCGGCCGCAACCGCTCGCCACTGGTCGATGCGGCGGCACGCTGAGCCTCGGTGCCGCACGAGACCCCGCGTCGCATTCCGTATAATGCGCGCCGGCAGCATCTCGAGGGTCTGCTGGGGCGTAGCCAAGTGGTAAGGCAGCGGGTTTTGATCCCGTCATTCGGTGGTTCGAATCCATCCGCCCCAGCCATTCGCGCTTTCGCGACGCGTACGGCGCACACGAAACGCCGGATGCCCCGCGAAGGCGGGACCCCAGCCGAACTCCGGATTCCCGCTGCGGCGGGAACGACGACCGACCGTCCGCACGCGCAACACGACCGAAAGGCCGAATCATGTCCGACTCGCAGTTGATGCTGTTCTCCGGGAATGCCAACCCGAAGCTCTCCCGGGACATCGCGGCATACCTGAAAACGCCGATCGGCGAAGCGGTCGTCGGCCAGTTCTCGGACGGCGAGATCCAGATCGAGATTCTCGAGAACGTGCGCGGCAAGGACGTCTTCGTCGTCCAGCCGACCTGCGTGCCGACCAACGACAACACGATGGAACTGCTGCTGATGCTCGACGCGCTCAAGCGCGCATCGGCGGCCCGCGTCACCGCGGTCATCCCCTACTTCGGCTACGCGCGCCAGGACCGCCGTCCGCGCAGCGCGCGCGTGCCGATCTCGGCCAAGGTCGTCGCCGACATGATCGGCGAGTGCGGCGCCGACCGCGTGCTCACGGTCGACCTGCATGCCGACCAGATCCAGGGCTTCTTCGACATTCCGGTGGACAACGTCTATGCCAGCCCGGTCCTGCTCGGCGAGATCTGGCGGCAGAAGTACGAGCGCCTGATCGTCGTTGCGCCGGACGTGGGTGGCGTGGTGCGCGCCCGCGCGGTCGCCAAGCGACTGGACGATGCCGACCTGGCCATCATCGACAAGCGCCGCCCCAAGCCGAACGAGTCGCGCGTGATGAACATCATCGGCGACGTCGACGGCCGCACCTGCGTGCTGGTCGATGACCTCGTCGACACCGCCGGCACCCTGTGCAAGGCCGCCGCGGCGCTCAAGGAGGAAGGCGCGACCAAGGTCGTCGCCTACGTCACGCATCCGGTGCTGTCGGGCCCGGCGATCAAGAACATCAGCAACTCGGTGCTCGACGAGCTGGTGGTCACCGACACCATTCCGCTGTCGCCCGCCGGCGCCGCCTGCCCGAAAATCCGCCAGCTCTCGATCGGCGGCCTGCTGGCGGAGACCATCCGCCGCATCTCCGCGGAGGAATCGGTCAGCTCGCTCTACGTCGACTGATCCTCCCGGGTCACAACGCCGGCACGCTCAGTCCGCGACGCGGACGATCTTCATCGCCAGTTCGAGCGCCTGCTCGTAGTTGAGGCGCGGATCGACCGTCGACCGGTAGGCTCGTGCCAGGTCGATATCGGACAGGTTGCGCGCGCCGCCGGTGCACTCGGTGACGTCCTCGCCGGTCAGCTCCAGATGGACGCCGCCCAGGCGCGAGCCGCATCCCTTGTGGATCGCGAAGGCCTGCTCGACCTCGGCAAGGATGCGATCGAAGGGTCGCGTCTTCAGGCCGCTGGGGGTCGAGATGGTGTTGCCGTGCATCGGGTCGCAGACCCAGAGCACCCTGCAGCCGGCGGCACGGACCGCCTCGATCAGGCCCGGCAGGTGGCCGGCGATCTTGTCCGCGCCCATGCGGTGAATCAGCGTCAGCCGGCCCGGTTCGTTGTGCGGGTTGATCGCGCGGCACAGCGCGACCACCCAGTCGGCCGTCATGGCCGGCCCGACCTTGATCCCCACCGGGTTGCGGATGCCGCGGCAGTATTCGACATGGGCCCCGTCGAGATCGGCGGTACGCATGCCGATCCACGGAAAATGCGTCGACAGGTTGTACCAGCCATCCTTGCGCGGTACCTGTCGCGTGTGCGCCTGCTCGTAGTGCAGCAGCAGGGCCTCGTGCGAGGTGAAGAACTCCACGCGCGAGAAATCGCCGATCGGCTGTCCGGCCAGCGTCTCCATGAAGCGCACCGAGTCGCCGAGGGTGTCGACCATGCGCTGGTAGTCCGCCGCCAGCGGCGAATGCTGCACCCAGTCCAGATCCCAGTATTCGGGGTGGTGCAGGTCGGCGAAGCCGCCGTCGATGAGGCCGCGGACGAAGTTGACCGTCATCGCCGAACGCGCGTGCCCCTCGAGCAGGCGCTGCGGGTCGGGTGCGCGGGCAGCGGCGTCGAACTCCGGCGCGTTGACCAGGTCGCCGCGGTAACTGGGCAGCGTGACGTCGCCACGTGTCTCGGTGTCGGCCGAGCGCGGCTTCGCGTACTGGCCGGCGAAGCGGCCGATGCGCACGACCCGGCTCTTCAGGCCGTGCACCAGCACCAGCGACATCTGCAGCAGGACCTTGAGCCGGTTGGTGATGACGTCCGGCCGGCAGTCGGCGAAGGACTCGGCGCAGTCCCCGCCCTGCAGCACGAAGCCCTCGCCGTTCTGCGCACGCGCCAGGTGACCGCGCAGCGCGTCGACCTCCCAGGAGGTGACCAGCGGCGGCAGCTGACGCAATCGCGCCAACGCTTCGTCCAGCGCCACCGGATCGGGATAGGCCGGCTGCTGCACGGCGGGACGGGACTGCCAGGACTGGGGTGACCAGACGGCGGTCGTATTCGGAGCGGAATCGGACACGGAAGCGAAAGCCGGCGCGGAACGGGCGATAATCGGGGGCCGCAAGTATAGCCGCGGCGCCAGCTCGCCCCGCGCCCCTGCCCGATCGCCCGCCTCCGCGAGATGACCGCCAGCCGTCCCAGTGACCACACGCCGCTGATGCAGCAGTACCTTGGCATCAAGGCACAGTACCCCGACATGCTCGTGCTGTTCCGCATGGGCGATTTCTACGAGCTGTTCTACGACGACGCCCGCGAGGCCGCGCGGCTGCTCAGCATCACCCTGACCCGTCGCGGCGAATCCGCCGGCAAGCCGGTGATCATGGCCGGCATTCCGCACCATGCGCTCGACCAGTATCTCGCCCGGCTGATCAAGGCGGGCCAGTCGGTGGCGATCGCCGAGCAGGTCGGCGAAGTCGGTGTCGACAAGGGGCCGGTACGCCGCGAAGTGGTGCGCATCGTCACCCCGGGAACGGCGACCGACGATGCCTTGCTCGATGCGCGCGCACAGACCCTGCTCGCGGCCGCGTGCCGTCGCGGCGAGCACTTCGGACTGGCGTGGCTGGAGCTCTCCTCGGGCCGCTTCTCGGTGCTGCAGACGTCACGTCCCGGCGAGCTGCAGGCCGAACTGCAGCGGCTGCGCCCGAGCGAACTGCTGGTCACCGACGACGACGGGGCGATAGCGTCAGCCGGCCTGCCGGCGCGCCCGCGACCGCCGTGGCATTTCGAGCACGACGCCGCACGGCGCCTGCTCACCGCGCAGTTCGGCACCCGCGACCTGCGCGGCTTCGGTGCCGAGGCACTCGACGCCGCGGTCGCGGCCGCCGGCGCGCTGCTGCAGTACGTGCAGGACACCCAGCGCAGCGCGCTGCCGCATCTGACCGGACTGCGCGTCGAACAGCCGGAGGAAGCGCTGCTGCTCGACGCGGCGACGCGGCGCAACCTCGAGATCGACCGCTCGATCTCCGGCGCACACGACTTCACGCTGCTGTCGGTGCTCGACCGCTGCGTCACGGCGATGGGTGCGCGTGCCCTGCAGCGCTGGCTGACGCGGCCGCTGCGCGATCAACAAGCGTTGCGCGCACGCCACGATGCCATCGAAAGCCTGCTCGATGCCGATGCGCGACAAGGCAGTGCCGCCGAGCGCCTGCGTGGCGCGCTCAAGGACATCGTCGATCTCGAACGCATCCTCGCGCGCATCGCGCTGCGATCGGCGCGTCCGCGCGATCTCGGCGGACTGGCGGCGAGCCTGCGGCAACTGCCGCAGACCGCCGCGGCGCTGCAGGGATGCGAGGCACCGCTGCTGCTGCAGCTCGCGCAGCAACTCGGCGATCACGCCGAGCTGTCGGCACACCTGTCGGCCGCGCTCGCCGACGAGCTGCCGCTGCTGGCCAAGGACGGCGGCGTCTTCCGCGGTGGTTTCGATCCGACGCTCGACGAGTTGCGCCAGCTCTCCGAAAACGCGGACGGCTTCCTCGCGGACCTGGAGACGCGCGAGCGGGCACGGACCGGCATCGATGCGCTCAAGGTCGGCTACAACCGCGTTCACGGCTACTACATCGAACTCGGCAAGACGCACGCCGCCAAGGTGCCGCCGGACTACACCCGGCGCCAGACGCTGACCCACTACGAGCGCTACATCACCGACGAACTCAAGCGCTTCGAGGACCAGGTGCTGTCGGCGCGCGATCGCGCACTGGCGCGCGAGAAGCAGCTCTTCGAACAGCTGCTGGACCATCTCAACGCGCAATTGACGCCGCTGCAGTCCTGCGCGCAGGCCCTGGCCGAACTCGACGTGCTCGCCTGCTTCGCCGAGCGCGCCCATGCGCTGAATCTGGTGCGCCCGGAGCTCGTCGATCAGGCCTGCATCGACATCCGCGGCGGCCGCCATCCGGTCGTCGAGCAGATGTCCTCGCAGCCCTTCGTCCCCAACGACGTGGCCCTCGACGACGCGCGGCGCCTGCTGGTGATCACCGGCCCCAACATGGGCGGCAAGTCCACGTACATGCGCCAGACCGCGCTCATCGTGCTGCTGGCGCACACCGGCTGCTACGTCCCGGCCGCCGGCGCGCGGATCGGACCGGTGGACCGCATCTTCACCCGCATCGGTGCCTCCGACGATCTCGCGGCAGGACAGTCGACGTTCATGGTCGAGATGAGTGAAACCGCCAACATCCTCCACAACGCCACCGCGCACAGCCTGGTGCTGATGGACGAGATCGGCCGCGGCACCTCGACCTACGACGGCCTGTCCCTTGCGCGCGCGGTCGCCGAACACCTGGCGACGGGCGTGCGTGCCTTCTGCCTGTTCGCCACCCACTACTTCGAGCTGACGGCCCTTGCCGGCAGCCTGCCGGGCGTCGACAACGTCCACCTGGACGCGGCCGAATACAGCAGCGCCGACGGCGACAGACTCGTCTTCCTGCACCAGGTCAAGCCCGGGCCGGCGAGCCGCAGCTTCGGCCTGCAGGTGGCCGCGCTGGCCGGCGTGCCGCCATCGGTGATCCGCGCCGCGCGTACGCATCTGGAGACCCTCGAGGCCGCGGCGACGGGCCCGGACACGGCACCGCAGCTGCCGCTGTTCGCACCGACGCCTGCACCGACGCAACCGCCGTCGCCGCCCGCCTCACCCGAGCCGTCGCCGGCGCTGGATCTGCTTGAGGCGATCGATCCCGACGCGATGACGCCGCGGGAGGCACTCGAAACGCTGTATCGGCTGAAGGCCGCGCTCGAACCGCCGCGCTGAGCGTCCGGGTTCAGCGGCGCGGCTGCTGCGACGAAGCCAGCCCCGGCTGCGCCGGCGGCGGCGCAGATGCAGCGCGCAGCTCACGGCCTCTGCGCAACGCGGCGCGCACGATGCCGACCATTGCCGCGGCCATCAGCGCGCCGCCGACGATCATGGCCGCGACGTCGACCTGTGGCACCTGCGGCAGCCAGCGCGACAGCAGCGCAACGCCGCCGAAGTGCCCGGCGGCGCCGAGCGCAAAGACCAGCGCGCCGACACCGTCGAGCAGCAGCAGCGGCAGAGGAATCGGCATCTGCGCCCTGCGAGCCGCAGCGTCCATGTCGTTCACGCGAACATCTCCCTAGAGACCGGCACTGTGCAGCGCAAACCGCACTGCTGCCCAGATGACGAGGATGAAGGCCAGCGTCATGGCCAGCCCGACGACGATGAAGTGCAAGGGCTTGCCCTTCGTGAAGTCGCGCTCCCGGTTGCGCGCACTCTGCACGCCGAAGAACGAAGCGGCAACGCTGGCAACCGTCTGCCACAGGCCCGGGGCCGCGTCGTCGCCGCGCTGCGAGGAATCGTCGTTACTCACGTCCGGACAGACTCCTAGTAGTCGCCGAGGATCTTCTGCGTGGTCGCGACGTCGTTGCCGGCCTTGGCCTTGATGTCGTCGGCAGTCAGTTTCTCGAGCTTGCCGCCCAGCAGCGGCACGCTGCTGCTGACGGTCCACTTGAGGTGGTTGGCAGCACCCTTGCCCTCGTCCTTGAGCGTCATGTCGGCGCTGACCTTGACCGGCGTGCCCTTGATCTCGACGTCGAGGCGACCGGTCATGCGCACCAGATCCCAGGCGTCCTCCTGGATTACGGTGATCTGCGTCGGCATGAACTTCTTGAGCATGTCCGGAACCTGCACGTCGTTCTTCGCGATGTAGCGGACCTTGATGCGAAAGCGCTTGTCGCTCTTCTCGTGTTCGAGGACCTCGATTCCGGTGAAGCCGAGATCCTTGTACTTGCGTTCGAAATAGGCGCGATCCGAGAACATCTTCATGACCGTAGCCGCCGGCTTGTTGAAGCTGTGCTTGTCGTCGAACTTCATCTTTTCCCCTCCAGCGTCACATGAAAAAGCCGCCGGGGGCGACCCCGGCGGCTGCAATCTACAACAACCGCATGCCGATCACTTCGTCGTCATCTTCTGCACCGAGGCCGGCGTGAAGTAGTCCGGCTTGAACTGCACGGTGGCATCGATCGGCTTGTCCTCGTTGAAGGTCGCCGTGATGAAGTAGCGGCCGGAGGTGAAGTGGTAGATCACTTCCGGGATCGTCGTCGCGGTCAGCAGGTTGTAGGCGAAGACGATGTGGCCTTCCTGGAACTGATAGAGCTGATCGCGGTTGTCGTACGCGTCGATCATGCCGATCGTCCAGCCGTCCTCGTCGATGTAGTAGCGGCGCTTCTTGAAGGTGTGGCTCGTGCCGGCCTTGATGTCGGCCTCGACGACCCAGACGCGATGCAGCTCGTAGCGCGGGAGGTCCTGGTTGAGATGGCGCGGCTTGACCATCACGTCGTACTTGGTCTGCGGGCCGGCGATGCGGTTGGAGTTGTACGGGATGTACATCTCCTTCTTGCCGACGAGCTTCCAGTTGTAGCGCTCGAGCGCGCCGTTGAACATGTCGACCTGATCGTAGAACTGGTGACCGTCGGTGCCCTCGTAGGGATTGTCGCAGCACACCGTCGGCGCGCGGCGGATGCGCTTGAGGCCGGGTGAGTACAGCCACGCCTGGCGGCCGGCGGCGCCGGTGCCCGCCTTCTCGTGGACGAGGATGAAGGTACCCGCCAGACGCGGCGGTGCCACGGTCTTCGACAGGTAGCGCAGGAACTCGCCGGAGTCCTTGGTCAGCGGAATCGGGTTCTTGAACGAGGCGTAGCCGAACTGCACGTCCTCGATCAGCTTGGTCAGCTGATAGTCGCCGTTCGGCTGCACGATCATCTGGTTGTTGTAGCGGGTCACGGCCTCGCCGCGCCACTTGACCTTGTGGTTCCACACCGGCTCGGCACCGGTCTTCGGGATCGGGAACGGGAAGCCCAGCTTGCAGTTGTTGGGCGTGTCCGGATCGAGCATCTCACACTGCGTGGCATTGACCTTCGTCGCCGCGAAGATCTCGTTCGGCCACGTCGTGAACCGGTGCGACGGATACACGTTCATCTTGTAGCTGTCGTACGTGTTCAGCAGGTGCTTGTGCCCTTCCGACAACTTGTCGGCGTACTGCGCCATGTTCGCCTTGGTGATGGTGAACAGGGGCTTTTCGCCGTCGATGCGCGGATCGTTCGGATACTCGCCCGAGAGCGAGCCGCGGCGCTGCGCGGGCTGCCACTCGGGAATCGTGCCGTCCTTGTTGGGTCCGCGCTCGGCGCCGACCGGCGTCAGCTCGTCGCCGCCGAGGCGCTCAGCCTCTTCGGCGGAGACCTTGGCGATCGCCGCGCCTGACATCAGGCTCAGGGCCAAGGCGCCGGTCAGAACGGATAGGCGCTTGTTCATCGGGATGATTCTCCTCGTGGGGGATTTCGGTGCACTCGACGGTGCTGATTGCGTTGCGAGCGGCGTCGCTTTGCAGCGGATGCTACCGAATCCGCTGGGGGCTTGCCAGACGCGAATGCCGCCGCGTCGGCGCCCGCCGGCGTCAGTCGTCCGCCTGCCGGGGCGAGCGCTCTTCGGCGCGTCCGAGCGCCTGCAGCAGCGTATCGCGGCCGTCGACTTCGCAGTGCAGCGCGGCCAGCATGATGAACACGCCGGCAAGTCGCCGGTGCAGGAAGACGATCTCCCGCGGCGGGACGCGAAAGTGCACCGACAGCGCATTGATCGCGGCCATGCGGCTGGCGCGCATCGGCAGATCGCTGGCGCCCCAGCGGTAGCGGCCGTCCGCCGTGCGCAGGGCCTCGGGTACGCGCTCATCCGCGGCCGGCGCGAACGGTTCGACGATGAGTTCGCACATCTCGGCGAAGGCATCGACGACCGCGCGCGGGAAGCCGGGCTGCATCAGGCCGATCGCAACCGCGCCCTGCTTCAGGCGATTGCGGTCCCGCGCCAGCGCGCCGCGCACAATCTCGGCATAGCTGTCGATGAAGCCGCGCCCGAAGACGCGCGTGGCGCCGAAATCGAGCAGCACGAAGCGGTCGCCTTCGGCATCGTCCCCCAGCCGGATGCGGTAGTTGCCGAAGTGCGGATCGGACTGGACCATGCCCCAATCGAAGAACTCGGTCAGGAACAGCTCGAGAAACGCGCTGCCGAGCCGGTCGCGGCGCGACTGGTCGAGCGCCCGCACGCGCGCGTCGCGCACGTTGAGGCCGTGCTCGTAGCTCGTGGTCAGCACCTGATCGCTGCAGTATTCGCCGATGACGCGCGGAACGACGAAGCGCGGATCGTCGCCGAGGCGCGCGGCGAAGGTTTCCGTGAAGTGTCGTTCGCTCTCGTAGTCGACCTCGCGGTGCAGCATCTCGCGCACCTCGTTGAAGACCGGCGTGATGTCGAGACCCCGCGGCGTCAGCCGGGTCATGATCAGCAGTCGCGACAGCGTACGGATGTCGCTTTCGATCGCGTCCGCGACGCCGGGGTACTGGATCTTCACGCACAACTCCAGACCGTCGGTGCGGCGGCGGGCGCGATGCACTTGGCCCAGCGAGGCGGCGGCGAGCGGCGTCTCGTCGACCTCCAGTTCCTGCAGGCGCCGGCGGCCCAGGGCGCGCTCGAGCACCGGACGCACGACCTTCCAGTCCACCGGCGGGGTGTCGTCCTGCAGCGACGACAGCACCGTCACCGCCTCCTCGGGCAGGAAGTACTGGCCGTACAGCGACAGCATCTGCCCGGCCTTCATCACGCTGCCCTTGAGCTTGCCGAGCTCATCGGCCAGCACCTGGGCCTGACGGCGGTAGAACTCGCGATTGGCGTCGTCGCGGCGGATCTCGCCGCGAAAGATGTTGGCGATCGAGTGCGCCATGATCTTGGCGCCGGCGCCCACGCCCAGGCGCGTCAGGGCGACACTGCGCTCGAACGGGCCGGTCTTGAGGGACGGGATGCTACCCTTCGCGCCGTTTTGGTTTCGGGATGACATGATCAGATGACGACCCTTGCGGACATTCTGTGGGCGCCCGCGCAGCGCGACGCCGTGGTTCGGGATGCGATCGGCCTGATCGAGTCCCACGTCGGCGGTCGCGGCGGCCTGCGCGGCATGAGCCTGAAAACCGGTCTGGCGATGATCAAGGCCGCCAAGCCCGGCATCCTCGACCGCGCCGTCCGCAAGCTGCTGCCCGAGTTCGCACTCGCGCTCGATCCGCTCTACCAGGACTTCCGGTCGGAAACGGGCGGTGACTTCGCCGCCTACCTGCAAGAGCATAACGGACGCGCCACGGCGGCGCTGCTCGCCGT
Source organism: Sinimarinibacterium flocculans (assembly GCF_003201205.1). Classification (GTDB taxonomy): domain Bacteria; phylum Pseudomonadota; class Gammaproteobacteria; order Nevskiales; family Nevskiaceae; genus Solimonas; species Solimonas flocculans. The sequence goes on along the minus strand of NZ_QICN01000001.1, from coordinate 512,707 downwards.
TGCCGACCGCTGGATCGGCCGCGCGAGTCCGGTCGCGCAGGGCGCCTACGCCCGCCTGCGCGGCTCCGCGGAAGGGGAAGTCAAGGCAGCCATTCCGGGTCTGGCACGCCTGATCGGCCGCTATCTGGAATCCGGTGGCGACGCGAGCCCGGGACCGGGGCGCCGCTGATACCGGTCCGGGCTGCCGTCAGCGGCAGCCGCACTGCGAGGGCCGGCAGCTCGTCCGCCCTGCCGGCAACGTCCCTCAGGGCCCGGTCCTGACCGAATGCCCGGCTGCGGTCGACGCACCCTGCGCGAGGGCGGTCTCGGTTTCCGAGCGCAGCTGCGCCAGCGCGATGCGCGCTTGCGCCTGCATCTGCCGGTCGCGCTCGTCGCGCAGTTCCGACAGCGCCTGATGCAGCAACGAGCCTGCTGCCTCCACGGACCGCTGGTCGTCACAGGCCGTTGCCGCTTCTCCGACACCGCTCAGCGACAACACCAGCAGCATGGCACCCACCGTCTGATTCATGTCCCCTTCTCCGTCCGCCGGCAAGGAACCGACGCCTTGCCGCAGATCAGATGCAGGGTACGGCGAAAGGGTTGCAGTGCGGGGCGATGAATCTTTCGTGACGGCGCGGCCGCTCAGCGCGCGTAGCGTGCGCGCACCGCTGCCGGCACGAATTCGGCGTCGCGCATCGGCACGCCGTACTCCGGCGGCCGGTCCTCGGCCGACAGGCGGCTGGCGAAGTAGCGCCCGTCCTTGAAGTCGTAGACCAGCATCGGCGCGGTGTTGGCGAATGCGCCGTCGTAGAACGGCAGCAGATGCCCCTCCTGGAAGCGCCAGAGCTGCCCCGAACGATCCTCGTTCTCCACCAGCACGACGTTCCAGCTGTCCTCGTCGACATAGAAGGTGCGCGTACCGAAGCTGTGACGCTTGCCCGATCGCTCGGTGGCCTCGATCACCCAGACCCGGTGCAACTCGTAGCGCGTCGCCTCCTGGTTGAAGTGATGCGGCGTCAACAGGGCGTCGTAGCTGTAGCTGCCATCACCGATGCGAAAGCCGTTGTAGGGAATGTAGAGCTCGCGCTTGCCGAGCAGCTTCCAGACGTAGCGGTCGAAGGCGCCGTTGTACATGTCGACCATGTCGATGAACATCAGGCCGTCGGAGCCCACGAAAGGCTGGTCGTAACCCACCGGCGGCACGCGGAACATGCGCGGGATGCCCGGCGGCAGCACCCAGATGTTGCGCGGGTTCTCGAGCGAGTTCGCGCTCTCGTGCACCAGCGCCAGGAAGTCGACCTCGTTGCGGGTCTTGCCGAACCAGGTCAGGTAGTACAGCAGGATGTTCTGTTTCGACAGATCGACCGGATCGTCGGTATTGCCGTAGCGGAACCAGACGCGTTCGGTCTGCTTGAGATAGATCGGCGAGCCGCGCGGCTGCACCACCGCCTGCGTCGTCTGTGCCTCGACCGAGTTGCCGCGGTAGCGCGTGCGGTGATTCCACATCACCTCGACGCCGGACTGCGGTTTCGGGAACGGCACGCCCAGCTTCGCCCCCGCCAGTGCGTCGGGGCCGAGCAGCCTGGCCCGCCCGATGTTCGCCTGGCTGGCCTCATAGATCGCCTGCGGGTAGCTGACACTGCGGCGGGTCGCGTAGACCGGCATCGTGTAGCCGGGGTAGCGCGCGAACAGCGCCAGGTGCCCCTGGCTCAGCCGTTCGCGGTAACGCGCGAGGTTGTCGCGGGTGATCGTGAACAGCGGCCGCTCTCCGGCGAACGGGTCACGCAGGCGCTCGCCCTTGCGAAATCCGCTCGGCCACTGGGCCTGCGTCAGCCCGCCGGTCCACGCCGGGATGCTGCCGTCGGCGCTGGCACTGGCCTCGGCTCCGATCGGCGTCAAGCCGCCACGGACGGTGCGCGGCGCCGCCCCCGCACCGTCCGCATCGCCGGTGGCCGCGGCCGTTACCGTGACCGGCGCATCGCCGAGCCGCCCACCCAGGCGTACCGGCTCGTCGCTGCGCACGCGGCGCTGTGCCGCGGCGGCCATCGCCTGCTCGCGCGCGCGGCCCGATTCCAGATACTCGATCCAGTCGCCCGCCAGCTTGCGCGAGGCGCCCTGCGCCTGCGCCTCGCGAAACGCCTGCAGCGCGGCATCGATGTCGGCTTGCTGATAGCGCGCCATGCCCAGGGCCATCAGGGTCGCGCCGTCGCGCGCGCCGCGCTCGATCGCCGCCGACAACGCACGCGCCGCCTCGCCGTATTCCTCGCGATCCATGTGCAACTGCGCCCGTTGCTGGTAGAGCCGCGCCGAAGGCGCCAGGCGGATCGCATCGTCGAGCGCGGCGAGCGCAAGCTGCGATTCGCGCGCCGCGATCCACAGCGAGGCCAGCAGCGTCGCGCTCTCGCCGTTGAGCGGCACCTGCTTGCGCTCGATGAACTCGGCGAGCGTCGATGCCGCCTCGAACGGCGCACCGATCTGCGCCGTGAGCGTCACCAGGCGCAAGCGGCTTTCGGTGTCGCCGAGAAAGCCCAGGCGGCCGGCGATCTCCATGACCGCGGCGGCACGCGATTTGTCGCCCGCCTTCAGGTGGATCGCCGCCAGCCGCATCCAGTCGTCGCGCTGGGTCGGGTCCTCGGCCAGCAGCTTCTCGAGTTCCGGCAGCGCCTCGCGTTCGCGCCCTGCGGCCAGCAGCGCTGCGGCAAGTGCGCGCCGCCACGACGGATCGATGCGACGCTTCTGCGCCGCCGCTTCGCGCATGCCCCGCTGCAGCAGCGGAATCGCCGCGCTGTAGCGCTTCTGTTCGATGTACGCCGAGCCCAGCGCGATCAGCGTCTCGACCCCGGCCTTGCCGGACTTGACCTGGGCCTCGAGCTGGGGAACGAGCTTCTGGTAGTCGCCGCTCGACAGGTACAGCTGCGAGAGCTGCTCGCGCAACTGCTGCTCGGCGATGCCGGACAGGGCGTTCTGCGCCAGCGCCTGTTCCAGATAGCGCGCGGCGGCGCCGGCGTCACCCGACTGCGCGGCCTGCGCGGCCAGATCGCGCAGCAGCAGGGACTTGGCATACGGGTCCTTGGTCGTGCGCAGCAGCTCCTGCGCGCTCTTCTGCTCGACGGCTGGCGGGACGGACTCGAGCTCGCGCGTCTCGCTGCGGTACTGCTGCGCCTGCACGGCCATGGGCACGAGCAGCAGCAGGACTGCGGCCTGCCCGGGAAGCCGTAACCGGCGGGACACACGGCAGTACGGTCCGGTGGGCGGTTCCGCCGTCGAACGGCCGTGTCCGGGCATGGACGTGCGCGTCTTCATTGCCAGTTGTACGCGCAATCCGCCGGGTCCATCTCGACACGCTGCTTGACCTCGCGCGCGCGGTCATGGGACTCGTAGATCCAGTTGGCCACGCTCTCGATCGCCGCCGTCTCGAAGACGCCGCGCGGATCGGCGTCGATCAGCCGCACATCCGTCACCTTGCCGGTCGGCAGGACCGTGAACACCACCTCGACCCAGCCGCGGATGCCCTGCTTGCAGGCCCACTCCGGCATCTGCGGACGCGCTGTCGACAGCGGGATCAGCGGGCGTCCGCTGAAACCCTTGCCGGTTCCCGTACCGCCGCCCCCGCCACCGGCGAAACCGCCGAACGCGCCGCTGCTGCCGAGTTTCAGGCTGCTGCCCGCCAGTCGCGTCGGCAGGGCGACCGGTCCCACGTCCAGCGGCACCGCGTCGAGCGCCGGCACGGCGACCGACGGCAGGTCCGGTCGCGTGAGCGCCGGTGGCGCGGCCGGTGGCGGCGGCGGGGCCGCGTCCGGGCTGGCGAGATCCGGCGGCGGTTCCTCCTCGGGCGTGGCGCGTACGACCTCGACCTCCGGCAGTACGCGCAACAGATCGTCCGGGCCCTGCGGCGGCCGGATGAGCCACTCCATGAGCAGGAACAGGGCCAGCGCGATCAGCAACGCGGCCGGCGGCGTGACCAGCCAGCGTGTCACGGGTTCGCGATCACTTCGACGTTCTCGACGCCGGACTGCTCGAGCGACTGCAGCACCGGAATCAGCGTCGTGCTCGGCGCCTTGGCATCGACGGTGACGCGCACGCGCCGCCGCGCATCGCGCTCGAGCTGCGCCGCGACATGCGCGCCGAGCTGTGCGGTCTCGACGATCTGCCCGTCGGCGCTGACCACGCCATCGCGCACGACGATCACGTCGATCGGCGCCGGCGTGCGCCCGCGCCAAGCCAGCCAGCCGAGCACGACGACCAGGACCAGCGCATAGACGAGCAGGCGCTGCTTCACGGCTGCTCCGCGGCGACCGCCACATCGCGCACGCCGGCGAGCCGCGCCTGGTCCATGGCCTGCACCAGAAGGCCGGCGCGCGCATCGCGGTCGGCCTGGACGATGACCGCGGCCTCCGGGTTCTCGGACTTGAGCTTGCGGATCATGCCGCGCAGTTCACGGATGTCGACACGCTGGCCGTCGATCCAGACCTCGCTGTCCGCGGAGATCGCGACGAGGATATTGCTCTGCTCCTGCTTGACCGCGGTCTCGGCGGACGGGCGGTTGATCTCGATGCCGGCCTCGCGCACGAAGGTCGTCGTGACGATGAAGAAGATCAGCATGATGAAGATGACGTCGAGCATCGGTGTCAGATCGATGCCGGTGTCCTCGGGCGGCGCGGCGTGGCGGCGGACTTTCATGGGCGTCTCAGGTGTAGGCCAGCTCGTCGCCGAGCCGCTCGGTCTCGACTCGGACCCGCTTGCGGAAGCGGTTGATCGACAGCAGCCCGGACAGGCCGACGACCATGCCCGCCATCGTCGGCACCGTCGCACGCGACACGCCGGCCGCCATCGCCCGCGCGTCCGACGTGCCCTTCAGCGACATCACGTCGAAGACCTCGATCATGCCGGTGACGGTGCCGAGCAGACCAAGCAGCGGGCACATCGAGATCAGCACCTGGATCAGCGGCAGCGTCGCCGCCATCGAGGCCTCCTGCTCGCCCAGCATCGCGGCGCGGATGCGGCGCGCCGTCCACGACCGACGCTCCGGGCGTGCCTGCCAGACGCGCCGCACGCCATCGCGACGGCGCGGCCAGATCCTCCGGAAGTACCAGTAGCGTTCGAGGATCAGCGTCCACAGCACGATGGCCGCTGCGAAGATCCACCACAGCACGAAGCCGCCCGCGTCCATGAAGCGTTGCACGGGCAACAGCAGCCCGGCGTCGGAGGCCCCGAGCAGGTCAAGCACGCCCCGCCTCCAGCCGCTGCGCGAGCAGGCCGGCCGACTGTTCGTCCAGCACCTGCACGATGGCGCGCGCACGCGTCGCCAGCAGCACGTTGACGAACAGCAGCGGCAAGGCGACCACGAGCCCCTCGACGGTCGTCACCAGCGCCTGCGAAATGCCGTCGGCCATCAGCTTCGGATCGCCGGTGCCGAAGACCGTGATCGCCTGGAAGGTCACGATCATGCCGGTGACGGTGCCGAGCAGGCCGAGCAGCGGTGCGGTGGCCGCGAACAGGCGCAGGATCGACTGCGCGCGCTCCAGCGGCGGCATCTCGCGCAACACCGCCTCCGACAGCTTGAGCTCCAGCAGCTCGGCGTCATCTTCCTGGTGCGTGTCGTCCCCCTCGAATACCTTGAGCACACGACCGAGCGGATTGTCCGCACGCGGCGTTCGCAGTTCGCGCAGCTGCCGGCGCACGCGCCGGCCCACCGCTTCGAGATACGCCATCTGGCCGAACGCGAGCAGCAGGCCGACGGCTCCGATCGCGAGAATCACGTAACCGACGAGGCCACCCTGGCGCACGCGCTCGCCCAGCGTCGGCTTCTCGCCCTCGATCAGCAGCAGGCTGCCGCGCGAAGGATCGACGAGCGCCGGCGCCACCGGTCCGTCCGCATCGGCGAAGTCCTCGGCGAGATCCTGCAGGCGGCCCGAGGGCTGTCTCGGCAGCGCCGTCAGCAGGCGCCCCTCGTTGCTCGCGACCAGGTATCGGCCGTCCGCAAACGCCGTGAAGCTGCCGATGCGGATGACCTCGGCGTCGCGCCGCGAGCCCTGTTCGTCGACGATCTGCGTCCTGAAGCGGGCGACCTTGCCGCTCTCGGTCATCTCCTGGGTCAGCGTGAACCACAGCGTCTCCAGCTCGGACAGGCTCGGCAGCGCCGTTCCCGACGCGAGCTCGTCGAGGAAGTCCATGCGCTCGGGAAACTGCGCCGTCAGCATCGAGTCGGCTGCGGCACTGCGCAGCTCGCCGGCGAGCTGGCGCACTGCCGCGTTGACCTGCACGTAGTCGCCGGCGCGTTCCTGCAGCTGCGCCTTGAGCGCCGCCACCTCGCGCTGCTGCGTGTCGTAGCGCCCGCGCGCGGCATCGGCGCGCGCCTTGGCGGCAGCCAGCTCGCGCTCGGCCTGGCGCAGCAATTCGGCCTGTTCGCTCTTGTTGCGCAGGAAGCGCTGCTCGCGCTCCTGATTGAGCCGTGTCGATTCGCTCTGGCTCTTGCGGATCTGCTCGAGCAGGGCATCCAGACCGGCAGGCTGCGCCATGACCGGCGCGGCAACCAGCAGCAGCAACGATGCAATCAGGCGCTTCATCGTGCAGCCTCCCCGGCACTCGTGGCCACCGGCATCGGCAACACCAGCAGGCTTGCGGCCGCGGTTTCCCGGGCAATGCGCAAGGCCTCCCTCAGGGCCGGGATATACCGGGCTTGCAGCGGTTCCCAACGTTGCGCCGTGGCATCCCAGCGCAGCGCATCCTCGGCGTCGAGCGCGATCGCGAACAGGCCGGTGCGCCCCACGCGCAGCTGGTCCATCAGCCGCCCGTCGACATCGACCCGCTCCGCGCCGAGCGCATTGCCGTAGTCGACCTCGATGCGATACGCCTCGAGAATGCGCCGGAACTTGTCGGCGGTGCCGACATCGGCATCACCCATCAGGCGCCGCAACTCGGCGACGCGGCGCTGCCGCTCATCCGGCAGGAACGGCAGGTCCAGCTCGATGAACGATTCGAGGCTGTCGATCATGCGCAGCATCAACGGCAGCAGATCGCGCTCGACCCGCTCCATCTCGTCAATCTGCCGTTGCAGCGCCTCGCGATCGCCGCGCTGCGACTCCACGAGCTCCTCGATCTGCTCGCTGTAGACCTCGAGCTGCTGCGCCTGCCAGACCGCCGCCCGGTAGCGCTCCAGCATCTCGCGCGTCTGCGCATCGAGCCGGTCGATGCGCTGCTGAGACTGGGCAGCCGCACGCTGCGTCTGCTCGACGGTGCCGATGGCCCGCTGCACCGAGTCCTGCTGGGCCGGTGCGGTCGTGCACACGGCGGCCAGCAGCACCGCGGCGCCGATGCCGGCGCTGCGGCGCAACACCTCAGCGCGCACGAGCTGCCGCCTCTTCGCGCCGCTCGATCGGACGCAGCCAGCTGCAGATGCCGTGCATCATTTCCTCGGTCTCCTCGTCGTCGATGACCCAATGGCCGCGGTCTGGATAGTGACGCTGTGCCACCGGTGCGTACCGCGCCGCGACCCGGCGCGCGACGGCGTCGGGTATCAGGCGGTCTTCACCGCAGCTGACCACGTATACCGGACAGCGTACATCGTCCGAACGGATCGCGGCAGCACGCGCGAGGTCCGCCCACCACAGCGCGATTTCGGAAACGGCGCGACCCGACTCGTGCACCAGCGTCTCGTAGAGCGCGCGATGCCGATCGGCGGCGATGCCATTGAAAAGGATGCGCGCGGCACGCTCGAATGCGGGCTTGTAGGGACGGCGCCAGAACGTGCCGGTCGCCAGCCACGGCGAGATCGCGGCGAACCTCAGCGGGCGCAGGCCCGCTCCGCCCGCCGGCGGTGCGGGGTTCAGCAGCACCAGCGCCAGGGCATCGACCCGCGCGGCCAGCTGCTGCGCCAGCAGAGCGCCCATGCCGTGCCCGACCAGAACCGGGCGCTGCGTGTAACCCTGTGCCGCGATCGCGTCCTCGGCAAAGCCCAGATAGTCGCGCAGGCTGCAGCGTCCGACCTGCAGCGGCTGATCCGGAACCGGCTCGTGCGCCGGCAGCGTCGGCGAAAAGCAGGCGTAGCCGCGCGGTTCGAGTATCTCGCGCACGCGCGCCCAGTTCGCACCGGTGCACCACATGCCGTGCAGCAACACGACTGGATGTGACATTCAGGACACTCCCCCACGACTGCCGCGTCTGAACCGGAAAACCGCCGTCGCATTCTCGCCCGCCGCAGTGCCGTCTTCCCAGCCGCGCTTTTCACCCGCCCCGCGTGCGAGACAAAAAAAGAAGGGCGTCCCGACTGGGACGCCCTTCGATCTTGACGTGGCGGAGCGGACGGGACTCGAACCCGCGACCCCCGGCGTGACAGGCCGGTATTCTAACCGACTGAACTACCGCTCCGGATTGTGCAGCCTGGTGGGTGCTGACGGGCTCGAACCGCCGACATTCGCCTTGTAAGGGCGACGCTCTACCAACTGAGCTAAGCACCCCGATGAAGCGTTACCGGTCGGTCCCGTACCCGGCGACCTTTCCACCAGCAAAGACCGCTACTTTAGCATGTCCTTGAGCGCCTTGCCAGCCTTGAAGGCCGGCGTCTTGCTCGCCTTGATCTTGATGGTGGCACCGGTCTTCGGGTTGCGACCCTGACGGGCAGCACGCTCGCGAACGAGGAAGGTACCGAAGCCGACGAGGGACACCTTGTCCTTCTTCTTGAGCGCCTTGCCGATCACCTCGAACAGTGCATCGACCGCACGTCCGGCGTCAGCCTTGGAGATATCGGCCTTGTCCGCGACCGCGTTGATCAAATCCGTTTTGTTCATCTAGAGCGTCCCCTCAAAAGTGGATGGCGTATGAGCCGAAACAAAGAAAATCTGGCGAACCCCTGGCGTGACTGACCGCTAGTTTGTGCGAATCGACCTGCCGTCCTCATCGGATCGTCAACGTGCCCTGCCGACCGCCTACCCACTTCACGACGATGCAACCGCCTTGCGACCTTGCACTGGACGTGCTCGAGACGGCCGCAAACCATGAGCTCAACGGTGGGTTGCGGCGCTTTATAACAAGCGGGTTTTCGACCGTCAACAAAGCTTGCCGGGAACGCTTGCGCAGGTGAAAAACGCGCATCGGAATGGGGGTTGATCCCGATTGACTTCGATGTGCACGTCATGAAACGTACTGCATGACCGCGGCCACACACTTAACGGTGTCGTCTGCGCCCGACCCGGCTCCGTCGATCCCGACGCTTGTCAGCCATCTCTGACGCGGGCCGCCGCTGGTCCCGCAGAAACGACCGCAAGCACCGGACGAGGCTTCTGGCGAAGTGCTTTTGATACACTCGCGCGGTCCCACCATCAGAACTTTTTTCGCATGCGCTTGATTCGTGGCCGCAGGGCGGTGCGCCCGCTGCTGGTTGCGCTGTTTCCCCTGCACGCCGCCGCGGCCGATCAGGCTGCGGATGTCGCGGAACGCGCGATCCGCCTCGATCAAACCATGCAGGCCCTCAAGGACGAGGTCATCGAACTGACGACCGAAGCGCAGTCGATCGAGAACACGGTGCTGGTCCCCGATCACCTGCGCGTGTCGGTGTACCTGCGCGTCGACGTCGCCGGCCTGCTGCTCGACGAGGTCAGCGTCGCGATCGACGAGCGCGATGCCGAGTCGCACCGCTACGACGAACGCGATGCACGCGCACTGCTGTCGGAGCAGGCCCTGCAGCGCGTGTTGCGCGCCACCGTCGGCGAGGGCGCGCACCGCATCCGTCTGAACTATCGCGGCCACTACGCCGACGACGGCCCGGAGGATCCGCCGGTCACCGGCAGTTACGAGGCGATCTTCGACAAGGGCGATCGCGAAACGGAGCTCGAGTTCACGATCTCGCGCGCGAGCCGCTTCGGCGACGAGTTGCGCACCACCATGAAGCAATGGCGGAGCCTGCCCTGATGCGCGCGCTGGCTCTGCTGCTGCTGGCCGCCACGCTGCCGGCGTCCGCCGCCGACATCTATGCACCGGGCTCGCCGGACGATCCGCATCTGCGCGTCGCGGAGTACCTGAGCCGCGACAGCCGCCACTACTCGGCGATCGTCGAACTGCGCCTGATCGATCCGTCGAACGAACCACAGCGCCTGCCCGAGCCGTACCGTTGGCAGCTCGCCGAAAACTATCTCGCCTTCGGCCTGCGCGATCGCGCACAGGCCATCTACCGTCAGCTCGAACGCACCACCGACGACCGGCTGATGCTCGGCCGGGCGCAGTTGCGCATCGCCGAGTTCGAGTACACGCGGGGTTACTGGGCGGAGGCCCGCGCGACCCTCTACCGGATGCGCGAAAGCCTGCCGCAGGAACTGGTCGAGGACTGGCAGGACCTGCTCGCACGCGTGCTCATGGCGGAAAAGCGCTATGGCGATGCTGCCGAGGTGCTGACCGACCTCGACAACTCGGACCGCCAGTCGCCTTACACGCGCTACAACCTCGCCGTGGCGCTGATCAACGACGGCCGGGCGCCGCAGGGACTGACGGTACTCGATCGTGTCGGCCGGCTGGTCCCGTCCGACCTCGAAGAGCTGGCGCTGCGAGATCGCGCGAACCTGAGCCTCGGCTGGTACTTCCTGCAGAGCCAGCAGGGCGGCACCGCCAAGCCGCCGCTGGAGCGCGTGCGATTCGAAGGGCCGTTCTCGAACCGCGCCCTGCTCGGCCTCGGCTGGGCCGAACTCGCCCCACAAGGTGAGCGTGTCAGCAAGGCCCTGGTCGGCGACGAGCCCGAGACCGACTCGAGCCCGTTCACCACCTTCTCGACGCTGGGCGTGCTGCTGCGCCCCGGCTTCGTCGAGGAAGACATCTTCAAGCGTGCCGGCCTGCGCTCGTTCCGGCTGAGCAAGGCCAGCGAGCAGGAAGAAGAGGCACTGGCCAAGGCATTGGTGCCCTGGGTCGAGCTGATCTCGCGCGACCCCATGGATACGGCCGTGCAGGAAGCCTGGCTGGCGATTCCGTTCACGCTGGACCGGCTCGGCGCCTACACGCAGGCGCTGCAGTACTACGAGAAGGCCATCGGGGTGCTCGAGGAAGCGCGGCGGCGCATGGAGGCCGCCAAGATCTCGATCCGTCAGGGGCGCATGGTCGAAACCATCGTGCGTCGCGAGATCGAATCCGAAGCAGGATGGCAGTGGAAGCTGCTCGACCTGCCGGACGCGCCGGAAACCTACTTCCTCCAGCAGCTGCTTGCCGAACACCGCTTCCAGGAGGCGCTGAAGAACTACCGCGACACGCGCATGATGCAGCGCTCGCTCGAGTCCTGGTCGCAGCGGCTGAGCACGGCGGAACGGCTCTACACCGCGTCCGACCGTCCGCCCGGCGATGCGACGCTGCTGATCCGCCGCGCGCGCAGCCGCTGGTCGCCGCCGTGGGCGGGCCTGGAAATTCCGCTGCGCGCCGAAACGGCGCTGTCGGTACCCGGCGCCTACGCTGGCGACGACCCAGGCGCACCGCAGCTGCGACCGCGCCTGCGGCTCGCCGGGGCGCCGGCGCGCTTCAACGGTCCGGCCGAGCGCGCCCGCGCCGCGCAGCAGCGCCTGGCGGACCTGAGCCGGCAGCTTGCCGTCGCCGGCGATGAACAGTCGAAGCTGCTGCAGGACATGGCCCTGGTCAACCTGGACGGCCAGAAGCAGCAGATCGAGCGCTATCTCATCGAGGCACGCTTCGCGCTGGCGCGCCTGTACGACCGTCGGAAGAAGGGCGAACTCAATGACGAGTAACCGCAGCCGCCGCCTGCTGCTCCCACTTGCGGGCCTGCTGCTCGCGGGCTGCGGATCGAGCGTCATCAAGGAAAGCTCGCCGCCGATCTCCAAGACGATCGGCAAGATGGATCGCCCCTCCGAGGAGGTGCTGCCGATCATCCGCTCCGAACCGGTCGCACGCGATGCCGAGGCAGCAGCCGAGAACTACCGCCGGCTGCTGGAACTGGCGCCGGACGTCGAGACCCGCAACGAGGCGCAGCGGCGCCTGGCCGACCTGCAGGTGCAGATCCAGGACAGCCGCGGCGCGACCGAGGAGTCCGAGAAATCCCTGCAGGAGGCCATCAGCCTCTACAACAAGTTGCTGTACGCCGACCCGAACAGCGACGACAACGACCGCATCTTCTACCAGCTCGCCCGCGCGCAACAGAACATCGGCGAGACCGAAGCCGCGATCGATACGCTCAAGCGACTGACCGACCGGCACCCGAACTCGGACCTCGCCGGCGACGCGCGCTTCCGCCGTGCGGAACTGCTGTTCTACCTGGGCCGCTACGCCGAGGCCGAAAGCGACTACCGCGTGGTGATGGACCTGAAGGACGCGACGCCGTTCTTCGAGCCGGCGCAGTACAAGTACGGCTGGACGCAGTACAAGCAGTCGAAGTACGAGGACGCCGTCGGCACCTTCTTCGACATCCTCGACCGCGAGCTGCCGACCGGCGAGCTGCTCGAACCCGAGCCGGCGCTCGCGCAGGTCGACGTGGCCGACGCCGACATGGTGCGCGACTCGCTGCGCGTGATCACGCTGGCGCTCGCGACGCTCGGCGGCGGGCCGGCGCTCAACGACTATCTGCAGGCGCACGGTGACGTGCGCTTCCATCCCCTGCTCTACGTGGCGCTCGGCGAGGCGATGCGCGACAAGGAACGCTACACGGATGCCGCCGGCGCCTATGCGGCGTTCATCTCGCGCTACGGCAGTTCGCCGCTGGCGCCCGGCTTCCAGTCGCGGATCATCGCGGTCTACGAGGACGCCGGTTTCGGCGATCTCGTCATCGAGGAAAAGCAGCGCTACGCCACCGTCTACGACCCCGATGCCGCGTACTGGGCCGGCGCCGCGCCGACCGACGCGGTGATGGCCGAGCTGCGCACGCACATGGACGATCTCGCGCGCCATCACCATGCACGCGCGCAGCAGGCTGCCGAGGACGCCGACCCGACGGCCCGGCGCGCGGACTTCCTGGTCGCCGCCCGCTGGTATCGCCGGATCATCGAGCTGTTCCCGCAGGACGAGAAGCTCGCCGAGGTGAACTTCCTGCTCGGCGACGCCCTGCTCGACGGCGGCCGCACGCTCGAGGCGGCGCAGGAGTACGCGCGTACCGGCTACGACTACGAAGGCTTCGCCCGCGCCGGCGAGGCCGCCTATGCCTCGGTGCTCGCCTACGCGCGACATGCCGGAGAAGTGGACGCCGCCCAGCGACCGCAGGCACTGCGCACGGCGGTCGATGCCGCGATCCGCCTCGCCGACAGCTTCCCCGCCCACGAGCACAAGCTCGCGGTGCTGACGCAGGCGACGCAGGACCTCTACGAACTCGAGGCCTACGACGAGGCCATCACGATCGCGTCGCGCGTCCTCGACGCGCAACCGCCGGCCGACGCGACGCTGCGCCGCATCGCCTGGAGCGTGACCGGCGACGCCCACTTCGCCGAGGACCGCTTTGCCGAAGCCGAGTCGGCGTTCTCCGAGGAACTGCGGCTGACGCCGGCGCAGGCCGCCGAACGCGCCGAGATCACCGAGCAGCTGGCGATCTCGGTGTATCGCCAGGGCGAGGCGGCACGCGAGGCGGACGACCTCAAGACCGCGGCATTCCACTTCCTGCGCATCGGCGAGCTCGCGCCCGCCTCGGGCATCCGCGCCACCGCCGAGTACGACGGCGCGGCGGCGCTCATCGCGCTCGAGGACTGGCCCGCGGCGGCGCGCGTGCTCGAAGGCTTCCGTCAGCGCTTCCCCGGACACGCACTGGAAGCCGACGTCGACAAGAAACTCGCGGTCGCCTATCAGAGCGACGGCAGGCCGCTCGACGCCGCCCGCGCCTACCTGCGCATTGCCGGTCGCGACAGCGAAAGCGTCGACGTGCGCCGCGAGGCGGCATGGCTGGCGGCAACGCTGTTCGACGAGGGCGAGGCCGCCGACGATGCCGCCGGTGCCTATGCCCGCTACGTCGAGACCTATCCGCGCCCGCTGGAGCGCGCGCTGGAGGCGCGCAGCCGTCTGGTCGACTACGCCCGTGCCTCGGGCAATGCCACCCAGCTGAACTTCTGGCTGCAGGCCCTGGTCGATGCCGACAGTGCGGCCGGCACCGAGCGCAGCAACCGGTCGCGCTCGCTGGCGGCCGAAGCCAGCCTCGAACTGGGACGCATGGCCGCGCGCGACGTCGCCCGCCTGCGCCTGAGCCTGCCGATCGAGAACAGCCTGCCGCGCAAGCAGCAGGCCATGCAGGAGGCGATCCGCTGGCTCGATCGCGCGGCCGGGTACGGCTTTGCCGAGACCACCACCGCCGCGACCTTCGAACTCGGCGAGGTCTACCGCGAATTCGGCCGCGCACTGATGTCGTCGGAGCGCCCGCGCGATCTCGACGGCCTTGCGCTGGAACAGTACGAACTGCTGCTCGAGGAGCAGGCTTATCCCTTCGAGGAGCAGGCCATCGAAACCCACGAAGCCAACCTGCAGCGCCTGCGCAGCGATCTGTACGACGAGTGGATCGCCCGCAGCGCGGCGACGCTCGCCGACATGGTGCCGGCACGCTACGGCAAGCGCGAGCAGGGAGAGGACCGCTATGAAGCGCTCGACTGATCGCGCGCGGCAGCTTGCCGCCGCCTCGCTCGTCCTGCTGCTCGCCGCCTGCGGCAGCGTGCAGCAGCGCCCGCCATCCGCCGAGCCGTCGCCCACGACCGGAGAGGCTCAGACGGAACCCGACAAGGGCAATCCACAGCAGCGTTTCGACGCGGCGCTGCAGATGCTGCGCGACGGCCAGGTCGGCGAAGCCGAGGAGGCCTTCCGCACGGTGGCGCAGGACTTCCCCGAGCACGCCGGCCCGTGGACCAACCTCGGCATCCTGTTCGCGCGCTCCAACCGCCGTCCGCAGGCGATCGGGGCGCTCGCCCGCGCCGCACAGCTCAAGCCCGACAACAAGATCGCCTTGAACTGGCTCGGCATCCTCTACCGCGAGTCCGGAGACTTCGAGCGCGCCCGCGCGTCGTACGAACGCGCGCTGGCAATCGATTCCGGGTACGCCTTCGCGCATTACAATCTCGGGCTGCTGCTCGACGCGCACCTGCGACGACCGACGGACGCCCTGCCCCACTACCGCGAATATCTGCGCCTGACCGGTGGCGACGACCTCCGGGTCATGGCCTGGGTTGCGCAGATCGAGGCGGAGAACCCGCCGGCCGAGGCTCCTGCGTCCGCAGCGCCGCCGGACGGCAGCGAGGTGCAGCCATGAGCGGGGCAACCCGGCTGCTGGGGATCGTGCTGCTCGGGTTCGCCGGCGCCGCGACGGCGCAGGACGAGATGCCGGCCGTCGGCGGTATGCCGCAGTCCGCCGGCCGCCAGGACACCGGCGAGGCCGGCACGACCATCATCGGCGAACGCGAATCGCCGATCGGTCTGTACATCATGCCGTGGCGCGACGCGCGTCCGGAACCGGACATGGACCGTCCGGCGCGTCTCTTGCAGGAGGAACTGCTACCCGTGGACGAGCAGGTGTTCGTCCGCCAGATCGAGTATCACAACGCGCTCAGTGGCGCGCTGAAGCAAAAAGGTATCGTCACCCCCGGCGGCCGCTGAAGCGGATGCAACGCACAAGCCCCGTCACCCAACCACGCACTGATTCATCAAGAGGCTGACCCCATGGAGTTCTTTGCCACCGTCCTGCGCTTCTTCCAGAGTGGCGGCGCGTTCATGTACCCCATTCTGGTGGTGCTGATCATCGGGCTCGCGATCGCGATCGAGCGCGCGCTGTACCTGCGTCGCGCGAACGTCGAAAACCGCCAGCTGTGGTCGAACCTGCTGCCGCTGCTCAACCAGGGCAAGCACGAGGCCGCCGAGCAGCTCGCCGGCGAGTCGGAGACGGCAATCGGTCGCGTGCTCGGCTTCGGCCTGGCCCGGGCCCGCGGCAACGCGACCCGCGGCGAGATCGAGATGGCGATGGAGGAAAGCATCATGGAAGTCACGCCGCTGCTCGAGCGGCGCACGCACTACCTCGCGACCTTCGCCAACATCGCCACGCTGCTCGGACTGCTCGGCACCATCATCGGCCTGATCCAGGGCTTCAACGCGGTGGCCAACGTCAATCCGGCGGAGAAGGCGAACCTGCTGTCGGCGTCGATCTCGGTGGCCATGAACACCACGGCGTTCGGCCTGATGGTCGCCATTCCGCTGCTGCTGTCGCATGCCTGGCTGCAGTCCAGGGCCAACGACCTGATCGACAGCGTCGAGATGGCGGCGATCAAGTTCCTCAACAGCCTCGGCCTCAAGGGCTAAACCAGAGACGCCGATGCTCGCCCGCATGCGCCGTGCGCGCCGCCAGGACGTGGCGGAGCTCAACATCACGGCCTTTCTCAACCTGATGGTCGTGCTGGTGCCGTTCCTGCTGATCACGGCCGTCTTCACGCAGCTGACGATCAAGGAACTGGACCTGCCCGACAGCTCCCGCAGCCAGCCGCCGTCCGAGGACGTCAAGCGCGGCCTGACCGTCGTGATCCGCGAAACCGGACTGACGCTGACCAATGACGGCGCCACCGTGCAGTCGTGGCCGAAGGCCGAGGACGACTACAGCTACGCCGCGCTGGGCCAGGCGCTGGCCGGCATCAAGGAGCGCAATCCGGCAGAGGACCGCATCACCCTGCTGCTCGAACCCGGCATCGCCTACGACGTGATGATCCAGGTGATGGACACCGTCCACTACCTGCCGGCCGCGAGCGAAGGGGTGCTGGTCGACATGTTCCCGCAGATTTCGGTCGGCGATGCGCCGGCACAGGAGGCCGCACCGTGATCCGCGCCCACACGCTGCGCACGCAGCGCCTGGAACGCCGTCGCAAGCGCAACCGTCCGGGGGCGCTGTCGCTGACCTCGCTGATGGACATCTTCACGATCCTGGTCTTCTTCCTGCTCGTGAACTCCTCGCAGGTCGAGGTGCTGCCGAACCCCGGAACGCTGGTGCTGCCGGAATCGGTCGCCGTGGACGGTCCGCGCGAAACCGTGCTGCTGATGGTCACCAACGAGGACATCCTCGTGAACAGCGAGGTCGTCATGAGCACGACCGCCGCGATGGACAGCACCGCCAACGTGCTCGGACCGCTCAAGGCGCGTCTGCTGCAGGAAGGCCTGCTGCCGGTCGTGGGCGGCGACGCCGACGGCGCGGTCTCCCGCGGCGAAATCAACATCATGGCCGACAAGGACATCCCCTATCAGCTGGTCAAGAAGATCATGGCGACGTGCACCGATGCACGCTTCGCGAAGATCTCGCTCGCCGTCGCACACCGCGCCGGTGGAGACGGCGCATGAGCGCGTCGACACGGCGCTTGCGCGAAGCGCAATGGGTGCGGGAGGCGCGCGTCCGCTCACGGCGAAGTCTGCATTGTCCCTTCAGCTATAAGGTGCACCAGTGAGCACGCAGACCATCCAGTGGCAGAGCTGGGATCTGGCTGCGGAGTCGGATCGCCGCTTCAACCGCCTGATCGTGATCGTCGGCATTCCGCTGCTGATCATCAGCATCGTCGTGCCGTTCCTCGAACTCGTCGGGCTGACGCGCGGCGGCGGCACGCTGACCGGCTCGCGCTATGTCGAACTGCTGGCCGAGGAACCGGCACCGGTGGCCGACAAGGTCGAGGAGCCCCAACCGGCCGAGCAGGACGAACCGGACCCGGTCGAACCCGAAGCCCCGGCTGAGCCGCAGCCGCAGCCGACCGCGCCGCCGGCCCAGCCCCCCGAGGTCCAGCAGCAGCGCGCCGTCGAACGCGCCCGCGAGACGGCGTCGCGCTCAGGCGTCATGGCGTTCGCCGATCAGCTGCAGGCCTTGCACAGCGGCGTGCAGTCGATCCAGCGACCCGACCAGGCACTGGCGACGATCGATCGCTCCGGCGGCAGCGACGGCGGCGACAGCCGCGTCTTCGAACAGTCGGCGTCCGCGGCATCCAGCGGCATCGGCTCGCCGAGCGGCACCGGCGCGACCCGGCGCGCGCAGTCCGGCAGCGGACTCGGCGAACGGCGCACGACGCAGGTCGAGAGCCCGGTCGGCGTCGGCCCGGACCGCACACGGCCCGGGCAAGGTGGCGACCGCCTGATCGCCGGCCGCACGCTCGAGGAGATCCAGCTGATCTTCGACCGCAACAAGGGCGCGATCACATCGATCTACAACCGGGCTGCGCGCGACAACCCCAACCTGGGCGCCGGCAAGATCGTCATCAGCCTGACGATCGCGCCCAACGGCTCGGTGACGGATTGCAAGCTGGTGTCCAGCACCTTCAACAATCCCGACCTCGAACGCAAGATCGTGCAGCGCGTGATGCTGATGAACTTCGGCGCCAAGGACGTGCCGGCGTTCACCTATCCCAACTACCCGATCACGTTCCTGCCGTCGTAGAAGCAGTTTCCGGCGGATGGTCTCCGGTTTCCGGACGCGGTTCCATGACTGGAAACCGGCGACCGGAAACCGGAAACTTACGCCCGCCATAGCGCCACGGAGCACGACACATGGGGTTCCTTTCGGGCAAGCGTGCCCTGATCACCGGCGTCGCCAGTGATCGTTCGATCGCCACCGGCATCGCCGAAGCCTTCCATCGCGAGGGCGCCGAGCTGGCCTTCACCTATCAGAACGACCGGCTCAAGAGCCGTGTCGAGGCCTTCGCCGCCGAGTGCGGCTCGAAGATCGTGCTTCCGCTGGACGTCGCCGAAGACGCGCAGATCGATGAACTGATGAGCGAGCTGCAGCGGCAATGGGGCGGGCTCGACGTGCTCGTGCACTCGATCGGCTTCGCACCGCGCGAGCAGCTCGCAGGCCGCTACCTCGATGCCGTCACGCGCGAAGGATCGCGCATCGCGCACGACATCTCGAGCTATTCGTTCGCGGCGCTGGGCAAGGCTGCCCGCCCGCTGATGCAGGGCCGCAAGGCCTCGCTGCTGACGCTGACCTACCTGGGCGCGGTCCGCGCGGTGCCGATGTACAACGTCATGGGCGCCGCCAAGGCATCGCTGGAAGCGAACGTGCGCTTCATGGCCGCCGATCTCGGCGAGCAGGGCATCCGCGTCAACGGCATTTCCGCCGGACCGATCAAGACCCTCGCGGCAGCCGGCATCACCGGCTTTCGCGGCATGCTCTCGGCGGCCGAGGAAGCCTCGCCGCTCAAGCGCAACGTCACCATCGAGGAAGTCGGCAACGCGGCCGCGTTCCTGTGCTCGGACCTCGCATCCGGCATCACCGGCGAGATCCTCTACGTCGATGCCGGCTACAACATCATGGGCATGACGCTGCCCGGCGCGGACAGGGGCTGAGTTTCAGCCGCTGCCGTCGCGCAGCACCGGTTCGTTCTCCATCCGTGCGATGACGGCGGCGCAGACGGTGTCGCCGAACACGTTCACGGCGGTCCGGCACATGTCGAGAATGCGGTCGACGGCGAGAATCAGGCCGACGCCCTCCAGCGGCAGGCCGACCGCCGACAGGATCACGGCAATGGCCACCAGGCTCGCCGACGGGATGCCGGCGACGCCGATCGAGGTCAGCAGCGCCAGCAGCACGATCGTGAACTGCGCCACCAGGCTCAGCTCCAGGCCGTAAGCCTGGGCGATGAAGATCGCGGCGGCGCACTCGTAGAGGGCGGTGCCGTTCATGTTCACCGTCGCACCCAGCGGCAGCACGAAGCCGGCGATGCCGTCGGATACGCCGCTGCGCTTGACGTGGTCGATGCTCACCGGCAGCGTCGCCGCGGACGAACTCGTGGAAAAGGCCGTCAGCAGCACCGGCGCCATGGCCTGCAGGAAACGCTTCGGCGACAGCGAGAACGTCCGCAGCAGCAGCGGCAGCCAGACGAAGGTCTGGATCAGCAGGCCGGCCAGCACGCAGCAGAAGAACAGCAGCAGCGGTTCGAGGGCGCCCCACCCGGTCTGGGCGACGGTGCGCCCGACCAGGGCAAAAACGCCGATCGGCGCGAACCGCATCACCCAGCCGGTGATGCGGATCATCACCTCGTACAGGCCGCCCCAGAACCGCCGCTGGGTATCCGCCATCTCCGGCGGAAGCCGCGACGCGAAATAGCCGTACAGCAGGCTGAAGAAGATCAGCGCCAGCATCTCCGTGCGTGCAGCCGCCTCGATCAGGTTCGGCGGCACCATGCGCAGCAGCACCTCGAACAGATCGCCGCTACCGCGATCCTCGACGCTGGCGAGCACGCGATCGGTGTCCGCAGACAGGCCCAGGCGTTCGCCGGCCGGTTCGCCGTCAATGACGCCCGGCTCGATGACGTTGAGCAGGATCAGTGCGGTGAGCACCGAGACCAGCGTGGTCCCGGCGAAGAAGATGACCGCCTTGCCGCCGATGCGCGAGACGCTGCCGCTGTCGGCACTCAGGCCGAGAATCGCGTTGATCATCGCGCCGACGATCAGCGGCACGATCAGCATCTTCAGGCCGTTGAGAAACAGCGTGCCGACGAAGCTGGTGGTCTCGATGAACCATGGCGCCTCGCCGATGGCTGCACCGGCAACGATCGCAGCCAGCAGCGCGAGCGCGATCTGCCAGTGAAGTTTCATGTGCGCAACGAAGAAGGCCGTCCGGGTTCGATTGAACCACGAACGGCCTCGGTGCCGCCAACGAGCGGGCTCAGCCGTCGATCGGCGGCGTTTCGGCGTCGTCCGGCCGCTCGCGGATCTCGACGCCGACCCGCGTCTCGATCTCTTCCATGTAGGCACCGAACTGCGCACCGGCCGCGAGGTCGCGCAGACGCCGCTGCTGCACTTCGTTGAGGCGCGCATCCTCGGGCGTGTCGACAGCGCTGAGCAGCAGCACCGCCCTGCCGCCGTTGTCGAGCTGCGCCTCGCCGGTCGAGGGCGTGCCGTCCTGCGGATGCGGCAGCCGGAATGCGGCGGCAACGACCGCAGCCTCCACTTCCTCGTTGTCGCGGCGGATCTTGCCCGGGTTGCGCAGCTCGCCGTTCTTGGCGCTGACGATCTCCTGGAAGTCGGTGCCGCCGCGGACCGCGTTGAGCACTTCCTGCGCTTCCTGCTCGATGAGCTTGCGCGCGGCCTCGTCGACCAGCTCGGCACGGACCTGTCCGGCCACCTCGTCGAGCGCCTTCTGCCGCGGCGGCTCGTGTTCGGCCTTGCGCACGACGACGATGCGGTTGCCGCCCAGGCTCAGCGGCTGGCTGTTCTCGCCGTCCTCGATCACTTCACGCGAGAACGCCGCCTCGACCACCTTGGGCTCCGCCGCGATGCCGCTGCCCTTGCCGCGCTCGAACCAGTCGGTCGTCTGCACCTGCAGCTCCAGCGCTTGGGCCACCGGCTCGAGCGCGCCGGGGTTCTCGAAGGCCAGCTGCTCCAGGCGCTCCGACATCTCCTGGAAGCGCTGCTGACGCTCGCGATCGGCGAACAGTTCCTTGAGCGACTGCTGCACGCCCTCTTCGTCGAAGGCACGGACCGTGGCCGGCTTGAGTTCGTCGAGACGGATCAGGTGCCAGCCGAACTCGGTCTCGACCGGCGCGCTCGTCTGGCCCTCGTCGAGTGCGAACAACGCATCCTCGAAGCCCTTGACCATCTGTCCGCGACGCACCCAGCCGAGGTCTCCGCCGGCCTGGCTGGACCCCGGGTCCTCCGAGTGCTCGCGCGCCAGCTCGGCGAAATCGGCGCCGTCGGCGAGCTGCTTCGCCAGGTCCTCGATCTTCTGCTTAGCGGCGTCCTTGTCGGCCCCGAAGCCGACGAGAATGTGCCGCGCGCTGCGCTCCTCGGGCGTGGTGAAGCGACCGGCCTTCTCGCCCTCGTAGAGCACCTTGAGCACATCCTCGGAGGGCGGCTCCACGTCCGGCAGCTTGTCCAGCGCCAGCTCGACATAGGCGAGTCGCAGGCGCTCCGGCGCCATATAGCGGGCCTTGGTCTGCTCGTAGCGCGCTTCGACCTGCTCGTCGGTCACGCTCACGCGGTCGCGATAGCGCGCAACCTCGAAGACGGCGTACTGCAGCGTGCGCTCCTGCGCCTGCAGCTTCGCGGCGAGTGTCCGCTCGACCGGCGTGCTGAAGGCGGTATCGACGACCGCCTCACGCATCTGGTTCATCTCGATGTTGTCGCGCAGCTGGCTTTCGTAGCGCTCGACGGTGAAGCCCGCACGCTGCAGAGCATCGCGGTAGGCCTGGCCGTCGAACTCGCCGTCGCGCTGGAACGCCGATTCCGCCGAAATCACGTTGAACAGGGTCGCATCGTCGGCGCGATAGCCGCGGTCCTCGGTGTACTGCCGCAGCATCGTCTCCTGCGTCATGTCACGCAGCACCGCGGCGCGCATGCGCTCCTGGTCGAACATGTCGGCGCGGAAGTTCTCGCCCATGAGCTGCACCAGCTGCTGATAGCGCTGGTCGTACTGCCGCCGGAACTGCGACTCGTGGATCTTCTGGTCGCCGACCTCCGCCACGACCGGGTCGCCGCCGCCCGGCGCCAGCGACTCGATGCCGAAGAACGCGAAGGGGATTGCGATGAGCGCAACGATGAATCCTGCGATCAGCCCAGACGTACGGTCACGAATCTGCTGCAGCATGTTTCGATGGTCCTCGGTACGGCGCACATAAACGACAAAGCCCGGTATCCGCCGGGCTTGCTGGAACTTGCGTAGTGGTGGGCTGCCAGGGACTCGAACCCCGAACCTACTGATTAAGAGTCAGCTGCTCTACCATTGAGCTAGCAGCCCGAACTTCGTACGCAATTGCCTTGAAAGTGGGGTGACCGACGGGGCTCGAACCCGCGACAACCAGAATCACAATCTGGGACTCTACCGACTGAGCTACGGTCACCATCGCGAGCATTTCCCCGACCGGGTCCCGCTCAGGGGCGCGAATCATAGCAAAACTGTTACGGCGTCAACAGGTCTGGCCGCGAACCCCGCCGGCAGCGACGATGCCGGCACCCGAAACCGGCAGGGAGATCGACGATGCACCTTACGAAAATGGCGGCGCTGATGCTGGCAGGCGTGGGCACATCCTTGTCGGCGACGGTGGCCAACGGCGCGGTCCTCGACAGCTCGCCGCAGGGCTTCACCATCGAGAACGTCGAGACCGTCCCGGTCCCACCGGACGTGGCCTTCCGCGCCCTCGTCGAGGACGTGGGCCGCTGGTGGCCGGCGGACCACACCTGGTGGGGGGACGCCGCCCGGCTGTCGATCGAGCCGCGCGCGGGCGGCTGCTTCTGCGAGATCGACGGCGCGCGCCAGGCCGCGCACATGCGCGTGAGCTTCGCCGATCCGGGCAGGCTCCTGCGCATGACCGGCGGCCTCGGCCCGCTGCAGGGCATGGGCCTGCACGGCGCGCTCGACTGGCGTTTCGAGGCCATCGACGGCGGCACGCGCATCACCCTGTACTACCGCGTCGGCGGGTACTCGCCGGACGATCTGGCCGAGTTCGCGCCGGTGGTGGACGAGGTCCAGTCGGTGCAACTCGGCGGCCTGGCGCGCTTTCTGCGCGAGGCGGCGCGTCCCTGACGACGGCTCGCGGCCTCGTCCGCTGTGACGAGGCTGCCGCCGGGGACAGTCGCTAGCGTCGAGCCTCGACCATTCGGGGGCTTGGCACATGGCAGGCAGGCGTGACTACGCGGCCATCGTGATCGCATATGCGCTGTGTCTGGCCGCAGGGGCCGCAGCCCTGCTGGCGGTCGAACTGCCGCAGCCCTGGGACCTGTTCGTGGCGGACCTCGTGGCCACGCTGGTGATCTTCGCGTTCTCCCGCGCCTACCGGAACTCGAGCTTCTACGACGCGTACTGGAGCGTGCTGCCGCCGCTGTTCGCGCTGTACTGGTACTGGAGCCATGCCGCCAGCGGGATCGACCCCGTGCGCGCGTGGCTGGTCATCGCACTGGTGTGGTTGTGGGGTCTGCGCCTGACGGCCAACTGGGCCGTGCACTGGGGCGGGCTGCATCACGAGGACTGGCGCTATCCGCTGGTCCGCGAGCGCGCCGGCCGCGCGGCACTGTGGGCGGACCTGGCGGGCATCCACGTGTTCCCGACGATCCAGGTGTTCCTCGGCTGCCTGCCCGTCTACGCGGTGATGAGCCGCGGACACGCGGGCTTCGGCGCGCTCGATGCGCTGGCGCTGGCGGTGACGCTCGGCGCGATCCTGATCGAGACGGTGGCCGACCTGCAGCTGCACGCCTTCATCGCCCGCAAACAGGCCGGCGCGTTCATCACCAGTGGACTGTGGCGCTGGTCGCGCCACCCGAACTACCTCGGCGAACTCGGCTTCTGGTGGGGCCTGATGCTGTTCGGCCTGGCGGCGGCGCCGTCGCAGTGGTGGTGGATCGTTCCCGGCGCGCTGACGATGACCGGGATGTTCGCGTTCGCCAGCATTCCCTTCATGGACCGGCGCAGCGTCGAGCGCCGGCCGGGCTATGCCGAGCACATGCGCCGCGTGCCGGCACTGCTGCCCTGGCCCCGCCCCGCGCGCTGAAGCGGCGCCCCCGATCAGCCGGCGGCGGCCACGGCATCCAGGAAGCGCCGGGCCAGTGCGACCAGCTCGCCGAGGTCGGCGACCACGGCGTCCGGACGGTGCGGATGGCGGTCGGTGCCGGGAAAGATCCGGTCCAGCCAGTGCCGGTCCCATCCGGCGCCGTTGTAGAACACGGCCGTCACGCCGGCGCGCTTCGCCGCCGTGATGTCGGTCGTGCTGTCGCCCACGTACCAGCAGCCTTCGTCGGTCGCCGCGCCGAGATCGGCCAGTGCCTTGCGGATGAGGTCGGGATGCGGCTTGCGCCGCTCGACGTCGTCGCCGCAGACCATGGTGTCGAACAGCTCGTGCCAGCCACTGCCGTCGACGGTGTAGATCTCGTGCGCCATGAAGCGGCGACTGCGGTTGGACAGCACGCCGAGCCGGATACCCAGGGCACGCAGCGCTTCCAGCTGCGCGCGCGCATCCCGCTCCATCGGCCGGACCAGACCGAAATGCCGCTCGTAGCTGCGGTCGAACTCGGCGTGGGCGATCGCCTTCGCCTCCTGGTCGTCGCCGAACAGCAGTTCGAAGATGTCGGTGCGCGAGATCCGGCGCTCGGCCCGGATCTTCGGATGCAGGCGCGCATGCTCGCGCACGTACTTGACCAGCCGCGCGTCCTCGATCGTCTTCGACTGTCCCGGCGGCACCAGCCGCTCGATCAGCCCCAGCCCGACCAAGCGCGGCAGCACATCGTCCAGCGCGTAGTACATCGCATCCATGGTGTCGACCAGGGTGGCATGCCAGTCGAACAGCAGGACGCGCGGCGGTGCATGCGGCAGCTGCAGGATGCTCATGGTCACAGCCTAACGAAAACGGGCCGGCGTCTCATGAGACGCCGGCCCGCCGGTTTACACCGGTCTCGACGCTACGGCGCCGGCGTGACGGTGAAGTTCTGCTCCGTCGCGGCGTCCGCCTCGACGGCAACGTCCACGGTCACCGCGAAGGCGATCTCGTCGTCGGTCGCGGCCTCGTCCTCTCCGGCCTGGCAGCTCAGGGCAACGGTGTAGTCGCCGGCGAGCAGGAAGCCCACCTCGTACGCGAGCCCTCCGCCCTCGACAGGCGCCAGCAGCGCCGACGTCAGCGGCTCCGGATCCGTGCCGTCGATATCATCCGGCTCGATACCGCTGCCCTCGAACACGTACACCGCCGCGCCGCGGCCGGTGACCGGATCGGCCGTACACGTGGAATCGGCGAGCAATGCCGGATCGACGGTGCCGAACAGGGAGCCGACCTCGGCGTTGTCGACGACGCGCAGCACCGGGCGCAGGTTGTAGCAACCGGTGGCGCCGCGCTCGGCGATCGAGCGGCGCAGATCGAAATCGATCGTGTAGTCCGCACGGCCGCCTGCGGCCGCGGTGATCGGCCCGGAGATCTTCAGTCCCGAGGCGCCGCCGCTGGGCACGGTCAGCGGATAGTCGGTGCCGTCGATGCGGATGTACGAGGCGAAGGGCGCCACGAGGTTGTTGCAGCTGGCGTTCTCTGTGTCGATGATCAGACGGACCTCGTCGTAGACGCCGGCCTCGATATCCGCGTCCTCGATCAGGAAGGCGCTGTTGTCGCCTTGCAGCGCCAGCAGGTCGATCGACAGCGGCGGGTCGAACTCGAAGCCGACGACATCGCCGCCGCCGCTCGGGAACAACTCGACACCGGTGAACGAGACGACGACGGCCTCGGCCGAATCGACCGGTGCGTCGGTGACCGAGAGCGACAGCTTCGCCGGTCCGGAATCGCCGCCACCGTCGCTGCCGCAGGCGGCGAGCAACAGGGCCAGCGTCGTGGTTGCCAGTATCCTTGTCATGGTGATCCTGCTGGATTGAACCGTTTTTTCGGGGAGCTCCCGGTCCGACGCTTCCCTGAACGTCGAACCCATGCAGTGTGACGGCGCCGGACTGAATGGGCGCTGATCGCGAGCCGCCCGCCCGCGATGCGCTGGCGCGTACCGGGGATTTGTGCTTTTCTGCTTCGGCGAATCCGTTCAGGAGCATGCTGATGGCCAAGGGCATCCGTCGGGTGAACAAGTACGTCCTGCATCACCGCGACAAACCGGGTGACGGCTCGCACCTGCTGAAGACCCTGAAGAAGCACGGCATCAACCTGCTCGCCCTCACCGCCTTTCCGGCGGCATCCGGAACGTCGCAGGTCGAACTGATCCCCGAAGATGCCGCCTGGCTCGAAGCACTCGCCAAGCAGTTCGGCTGGCGCCTGTCGAAGAAGCGGACGGGTTTTCTCGCCCAGGGCAAGGACCGCGCCGGCGCGCTGGTCAAGCTCGCCGAGCGTCTGGGGACGGCCGGCATCAACATCACGCAGATCGATGCGATCGCCGCCGGCGCCGAGCGCTACGGGGCCGTGTTCTGGGTACGTCCGAAGGATGTCGAGCGCGCGACGCTCGTGCTCGGCGGCCGCTGACTGCCGTCGCCGCGCCGTGAAGCCGACCGCGCCCCGGCCGGCGCCGCCAGGACTGATACGGTGCGACCCGGCGCTGCCAGCGTTGCGGCTTGCGGTGGCAAGGCACAATCGCTAGCGTGGCCGCAGTCCTGCGCCGGATGACGGCTCCCCCATGCAGATGTTCATCGTACTCGTGCTCGTCGCGCTGATCGCGAGCCTGTTGCTGCTGTGGCGGCGCGCGCACCAGCAGCAACGCCTGCTGGCGACGCTGGCCCGCGACCAGACCGTGCTGGCCCGCAGCTGGAATGCGCTGCCGCCGGATGCCGCCACCCTGCTGAATACCGGCGGCGCCCTGATCACCATCGAAATCCTCAACCCGGTGGAACTCGCGAGCCAGGAATCGCCGCTGGCCGGGCCGCTCGGTCGCGTCGCGCCCGGGCTGATCCGCCGGCTCGTCTATCAACGCGCGGCCGAGATGCTGCGGCAGCAGCTCGGCGAGCACGGCGTACAGGCGGAGGTGCGCATCCATGGTCTGGGTTGACGCGGTGCTGGGCCTGCTCGCGATCGCGCTGAGCGCCGAGGTCTGGCGACGCAGCACCGCAGACACCCGCGCCATCGAAGGCCTTGCCGACAGTCTGCGTCGCAGCGGAGCCCTGCTGATCGAGCTGCGCCGCCGCATCGAACAGCAGCGACAACTGGCCGAAGCGCAGCAGCTGACCGAAACCGCGGTCGACGTCGGCACGCAGGCCGTTCGCCAGGTCCATTTCGGCATCGCGGCGATTCCGTTCGGCCTGCTCGAAGCCCTGCCGGCGACGCGGGACACGACGCGCGTCGTGCGCCAGGCCCACGATGTCATCGCCAACGCCGTCTA
Organism: Sinimarinibacterium flocculans; assembly: GCF_003201205.1. GTDB lineage: Bacteria > Pseudomonadota > Gammaproteobacteria > Nevskiales > Nevskiaceae > Solimonas > Solimonas flocculans. The sequence continues at coordinate 485,053 of NZ_QICN01000001.1, read as the reverse complement.
CGGCACCATCCGCGGCGTCAACCGCCTGTCCGGTCAGGCGACCCGCAGCGCCCTCGGGCTGCGCACCGAACGCGACCCCGGGGTCAGCGGCCGCGACGACCACGACTGACAACAGGAAAACCCACGTGATCACCGTCCACCATCTCAACAACTCCCGCTCGCAACGCGTCCTCTGGCTGCTCGAGGAACTGGGCATCGACTACCGCGTCGAGCGTTACGAGCGCGACGCCAAGACCATGCTGGCACCGGCGTCGCTGAAGAACGTGCATCCGCTGGGCAAGTCGCCGGTGATCAGCGACGGCGAGCGCGTAGTCGCCGAGACCGGCGCGATCATCGAATACCTGGTCGACCGCCACGGCAGCGGCCGGCTGGCACCGGCGGCCGGCAGCGACGCCCGCCTTCGCTACAGCTACTGGCTGCACTATGCCGAGGGCTCGCTGATGCCCCTGATGGTGATGACCCTGATCTTCAACCGCATCGTTCCGGGAAGCCCCATGCTGATCCGGCCGATCGCCGCCGGTATCGTCAAGGCGGTGCATCGCCAGTTTCTCGGCCCGAACACCCGGCTGCATCTGGACTACGTCGAGTCGGAACTCGGCCGCAGCACCTGGTTCGCGGGCGAGGATTTCACCGCCGCCGACGTGCAGATGAGCTTTCCGCTGGAGGCCGCGGCGTCGCGTGCCGGCGGCATCGACGAGTATCCGCGGATCGCGGCCTTCCTCGAACGCATTCACGCGCGCCCGGCGTACCAGCGGGCCCTGCAGAAGGGCGGCCCCTACGAGCTGCTGCGCTGACGCGTTTGTCATGCGGCCGTTCTAAGATGCCGGCATGGCGCAGCTGCTCCCCCGCCCGTTCAGCACCGGCGACTTCCCGGAACTCGATGCCATCCGCGCACTGATCCGTCGCGCGGACGGACTGCTGCGCAGCGAAGTGCTGCACGAGGTCGTCCTCGGCAAGGAACGCCTGCCGTTGCACTGCCTGGAGCTGGGCACGACGGATCCGCGCGCGCCGGCCGTCGGTTTCTTCGGCGGCATCCACGGCGTCGAGCGCATCGGCGCCCAGGTACTGATCGCGTTCCTGCAAACGCTCATCGAGCGCCTGCACTGGGACGAGTCGCTGCGGCACATGCTCGAACGCGTACGCCTGGTCTTCGTGCCGCTGGTCAATCCCGGCGGCATGCGCCGCCGCACGCGCAGCAATCCGGCCGGCGTCGACCTGATGCGCAACGCGCCCGTCGACGCCGACCATGACGTCTCCTGGCTGCTCGGCGGTCAGCGCCTGACCTCGGCGCTGCCCTGGTATCGCGGCCGCCGGGATGCCCCGATGCAGCCGGAGGCCCAGGTGTTGTGCGAGGTCGTCGAGCAGCGCCTGCTGCCGCATGCCTTCAGCCTGTCGATCGATTGCCACTCCGGCTTCGGCACCAAGGACCGCATCTGGTTCCCGTACGCACGGTCGCGCCGGCCGATCGACTGCCTGCCGGAGATCTACGCGCTGCGCACGATGTTCCGCACCACGCATCCCTATCACAGCATCTACGTGATCGAACCGCAGGCGCGCCAGTACACGACGCACGGCGATCTCTGGGACTACCTCTACGACCGTGCCAAGCTCGGCAGCGACCGGCCCTTCATTCCGCTGACGCTGGAGATGGGTTCCTGGCTCTGGGTCAAGAAGAGCCCGGCGCAGATCTTCTCGGTGCTCGGCATCTTCAACCCGATCGCGCCGCACCGGCACCAGCGCATCCTGCGCACCCACCTCACCTTCTTCGATTTCATGATCCGCGCCGCGATCTCGCACGAGCGCTGGCGTCCGCCCCCCGAACTGCGCACGATGCTCTACGAGTCGGCCTTCGCCTACTGGTACGGCCCGCAGCCGCTCGACCGCAACCTGCAGGCCACCGGCTCGTGACGCCGCTGCAGCGCAGCCTCGCGCAGGCTCCGACCGCCAGTCCCTTCGGTTTCGATCTCGATGCCGCCGGCGTCGTGGCACTCGACCTGAGCGCCGGCAACGCGGCACTGGGGGCGTTCGATCCGCTCGACCTCGAGCGCTTCGGTACCTGGGTGCAGGCGCAGATGCACGCCGCCGCGGTTCGCTGCGCCGCCGGCGGGTACGCCGAAGACCGCGCGCTCTACCGCCTGAGTCCCCTGTTCCGTCGGGCCGATGGCCGCTGGCGGACGATTCATCTCGGTGTCGATCTGTGGGCCGCCGCCGGCACGCCGGTTCACGCCGTGCTCGACGGCAGGCTGCACAGCCTCGCCGACAACCGCACCTTCGGCGACTACGGCCCGACCCTCGTCTTCGCACACGAGATCGACGGCTGGCGCTTCCACACCCTCTACGGGCACCTGGCGCGCGCCGGCCTGTCGACGCTGCGCCCCGGTCAGGTCGTCGGCGCCGGCGAGCGCATCGGCGCACTCGGCGAACCCGGCGAGAACGTCGGCTGGCCGCCGCACCTGCACTTCCAGATCGTCATCGATCTCGAGGGGCGCACCGGTGACTACCCCGGCGTCTGCGAGGCCGGCGAGCGCGAACGCTGGCTTGCGAACTGCCCGGACCCCAACCTGCTGCTGCGCATCGCTGCACTGCGCAGCCACAGCCCGTAAAGTGCACGGCGCATACCGGGAGACGTTCATGGGCTTTTACGACCGCTACATCCTGCCGCACGTGATCGACTGCGCCTGCGGCCTCGGCGAGATCATGAAGGCACGTTCGCAGATCGTGCCGCGCGCACGCGGGCGCGTGCTGGAGATCGGCATCGGCAGCGGCCTGAACCTGGAGTTCTACGACGCGCACAAGGTCGAGCACATCTTCGGCGTCGATCCCTCGGCCGAGATCCAGACCAAGGCGCGCCGGCGGGCGCAGGGCATCGGCATTCCGGTGGACACGGTGCCGCTGGTGATCGAGCAGATCGGCGCCGCGGACGCCAGCTACGACAGCGTCGTCTGCACGTTCACGCTGTGCACGATTCCCGATCCGGTACCGGCGCTGGCCGAGATGCGCCGCGTGCTCAAGCCTGGCGGCGAGCTGCTGTTCTGCGAACACGGTCTCGCGCCGGATGACGGTGTCCGCCGCTGGCAGCACCGGCTGACACCGGTGTGGAAACCGATCGCCGGCGGCTGCCACCTGAACCGCGACATCCCGGCCCTGATCGAGGCCGGCGGATTCCGCATCGGCGAACTCGCACACCGCTACCTCAAGGGGCCGAAGCCGATGACCTACGTCTACTCGGGTGTCGCGCACGCCGCCTGAGGCGCGTGCAAACGCAAACGGCCCTTCGGGCATCCAAGGCCGACGGAGAACGAGCGAATGAGCCAGCACAACACCCACCACATGCCGGTCGGCTACGCCCTGTGGATCTTCGGATTCATGGGCGCCCACCGGTTCTACTACGGCCGCCAGATCACTGGCACGATCTGGTTCTTCACGCTCGGCCTGCTGTTCATCGGCTGGATCGTCGACCTGTTCCTGATCCCGGGGATGGACCGCGACGCCGACCGCCGCTACCGCGGCGGCCCTATCAACTACTCCGTCGCCTGGATCCTGCTGACCTTCCTCGGCATCTTCGGCATCCACCGCTTCTACCAGGGCAAGTGGATCACCGGAATCCTGTACCTGCTCACGGTCGGCGTCTTCGGGCTCGGCATCCTCTACGACTACTGGACGCTCAACGAGCAGATCGACGAACGCAACGCCGCGATCGCCCCCTGATCCGCCTCACAGGCGCATGCAGTTGGCGTAGTGCGTGACCGTCGCCGGCCAATCCGAGAAAATGCCGATGATGCCGACCTCGCGCGCCAGCACGTCGAGCACCTCGATCGCGTCGCCGTCGTTGTCCATCACCTCAGCGACGCTCTGGAAGTAGTACTGGCGCCCCTCGGGGATCATGTCCGCGATCGGACCGGTACGCTCGAAGCTCCAGGCAATGATGTCGAGCCCCGCCAGACGCGCTAGTTGTGCGTACCCGGACGGCACGATCCGCTGCGATTCGTCGAGCGTTACCAGCGCCCACATCGGCGGCGCGACGATGCGCACGCCCTGCGCGGCCAGCGCCTGGAAGTCCTCGAGCGTGGCGACGAAGGCAGGATCGTCGACGCGGCCGTCGAGATAGACCGCCTGGCGTCCGAACAGCGGCTCGTGCTCGATCCAGTACCGCACGTCCTCGATGCGGAAGGACTGCGGGAACACCTCGCGCGGACGCACGCCGGCGGCGCGGTACTCGTCGATCATCTGCTGCGCGTACTGCTGCTGGGTGTAGTCGCCCTGGTACGGCATCGGCACCGACGGCTCCTTGAGCTCCGGCGTCATCTTCACGCCGTGGCGCCGGAACAGCGCGATGCTCTCGGCATGTGTCATCAGCGTACCGCAGCCGGCGTACAGGTCCGTGCGCCAGCGGGCCGTCCCGTCGAGGTACTGGGCGACGCTCGTCGCATCCGGGTTCGCCGCGTCCATCTTGCCGCACAGCGTCCTGAACTCGGCCAGCGTGATGTCGCTGGTGCAGCAGCGCGCCGATGCCGCGCGGGTGCGCTCGCCGGTCGCCGGATCGAACTCGGCGGGCACGAACGGCGCCGAGCACTTCGCCGCCAGGTCCGGTCTCGCCAGGATGTCGGTCGTCGTGTGCAGATCGCACTGCGAATGCCGGCAGACCAGCTCACGGTCCGCGGTGAACGTCACGTCGCACTCGACGATGCCGGCCCCCATGCGGATGGCAGCTTCGTAGAACTCGCGCGTGTGCTCCGGAAACTGCAGCGGGGCGCCGCGATGCGCAATCGAGAAGTCGCTACGCCGCGACGGTCGCTTCGCGCACTGCTGCAGCCGGCGCTTGAGCGGACTGTCGTCCATGTCCTCGACCAGATGGAACGGTCGTGGCCCGAGTTCGACCGCGGTCCCTGCCTGACCGTGATCGCCGCCCGCCGTCGCGGACCCCGGGGCCCATGCCGCGCACAGCGCGACAATGGCCGACAACAGCCCTCTCACCTTCCTGCGCTTGCGCATGCCGTGCTCCTTCCGTGGAGGTCCGTCTCCCGGACCGGCCGCTGCAGTGTCCCGGTCGACTGTGAGAACGGCGTGGCGGACAGATGGCGTGCGGATGACGGTCTCACGTCATCGCCGTCCCGGTGAACAGGTCCTGCACGCGCGGATCGTCGGCGTCGGCGAAATTTCCCAGTCCGACACCGACGAGACGGTAGCGCGTACCGGCCACGCCTGCCGCGCGCGCCAGCAGGCCGACCGCAATGCCGACGAATTCGGCCTCGTCCGCCGGCGGCAGCGGCGGCGTGTGACTGCGCGTCAGGATGCGGAAGTCCGCGGTCTTGAGCTTGAGCACGACCGTGCGCCCGATCCGCTCGTACTTGCGCGACGCCGTCCAGGCTTTCCGCGCCATGCGTTCGACGTGCGGAGCCAGTGCATCGAGCGGCAGATCCTGGGCGAAGGTGTCTTCGGCCGAAACCGACTGCACCGGGCGGTCCGGTTCGACGCTGCGTTCGTCGATCCCGTGCGCCAGTTCGTGAAGGCGCCGGCCATAGCGACCGAAACGATCCTGCAGCTCACCTGGATCGCGCAGGCGCAATTGCCCGACCGTCGCGATGCCCATCTGCGCCAGCCGGCCTTCCATCACCTTGCCGACGCCGGGCAGGCGCCCCACCGGTAACGGTTCGAGAAACTTCGCGACGTGTGCCGGCCGGATCACGAACAGGCCATCGGGCTTGCGCCAGTCCGAGGCGATCTTCGCGAGAAACTTGTTCGGGGCGACTCCGGCCGAAGCCGTCAGCTGCAGTTCGGCGCGAATCGCGGCGCGGATCGATTCGGCGATCGCGGTGGCGCTGGGCAGATCGCTGAGCGGATGGCTCACGTCCAGGTAGGCCTCGTCCAGGGACAGCGGTTCGACCAGCGCGGTATGGCGGCGGAAGATCTCGCGGACCTGGCGCGACACCGTTCGGTAGCGGCTGAAATCCGGCGGCACGAACGCAGCCTCCGGACACAGCCGCTCGGCGCGCACCGCCGGCATCGCCGAGCGCACGCCGAAGCGCCGCGCCTCATACGAGGCCGCACAGACCACCGAGCGCGCCCCCCGCCACGCCACGACCACCGGACGGCCGCGCAACGACGGATCGTCGCGCTGCTCTACGGATGCGTAGAACGCATCCATGTCCACGTGAATGATCTTGCGCATTCGCCGCCATCGTAGCGGTCGCAACGCAAAACCGGCTACGCTGCAGCGCTTTGTGACGGGGGAGCCGGATGAGCACGCAATGGACCGTGGCGGACATTCCGCCGCAGCAGGGTCGCCGCATCGTCGTGACCGGGGCGAGCAGCGGGCTGGGACTGGAGACCAGCGTTGCGCTCGCCGCGGCCGGCGCCGAGGTGATCATGGCCTGCCGCAATCCGGACCGGGCCGGCGCCGCGCTCGACCAGGTGCAGCGGCGCGCTCCCGGCGCGAAGGCCGAGCTGATGACCCTGGACCTCGCCGACCTGGCGTCGGTCCGCACGTTCGCTGCCGATTGCGCACGCCGCTTCGAGCGCATCGACGTGCTGTGCAACAACGCCGGCGTCATGGCGCTGCCGCTGCAGCGCACGAAGGACGGTTTCGAGATGCAGATGGGCACCAACCATCTCGGCCACTTCGCCCTCACCGGCCTGATGCTCGACCAGCTCAAGGCCACAGCCGGCGCGCGCGTCGTCAGCGTCGCCAGCAATGCCCACAAGTGGGGCATGCGCCTCGATGCGGGCGACCTGGGCTTCGAGCGCCAGCGCTACAACAAGTGGGACGCCTACGGTCGCAGCAAGATGGCCAACCTGAGGTTCCACTTCGAGCTGGACCGTCGCCTGCGCGCCGCCGGTTTCGATGTCCGCTCGGCCTGTGCCCACCCGGGCTATGCGGCGACCAATCTGATGTTCGTCGGGCCGGCGCAGCAGAACTCCCGTGTCGGCAGGCTGCTGATGCAGTTCGGCAACGCCTTGCTCAGCCAGGATCAGGCCATGGGCGCGCTGCCGCAGCTCTACGCGATCACCATGCCCGACGTCGAAAGCGGCGACTACTTCGGTCCGGACGGCTGGCAACAGCTCAAGGGCCATCCGCGGCGCGTCGGCTGCCTGCGCATCGCCCGCGATCCCGAACGCAACCGCTTGCTGTGGGAGGCATCGGAACGCCTCACCGGCGTGCGCTATCTTTGACCCCGACGCTTCGAATCCACTTTCCGACGATGACCCGCATCATCCTTCCGCTGACGCTCACCACCCTGCTGATCGGCGCCTGCGCCCGCGGCGACACCGTGCCGCCGCCGGCGCCGTGCAGCACGCATTGCACGACCCACACCGACGGCTACGAATGGGCACAGCGCGGCAACTTCACCGATCCGCAGTACTGCGAGGGCTACCCGGACGCCTTCGTCTTCGGCTGCCGCAACGGCGTCGAGGACCTGCGTCAGCTCAGGCCGTCATCCGAAGGGATCTGAACGCCCGGCGCCCCGCCTACTCGCCGTCGACCGGCGGCAGTACGGCGTCCTCGGCTCCCTCGGCATCCTCGCCGTCGATCCGGTCGACCCCGACGAGGCGATCGCCGTCGGTCGGCCGCATCAGGCGCACACCCTGGGTGTTGCGGCTCATCGTGCGCACGTCGCTGGTCTTGAAGCGGATGAGAATGCCGCTCTCGGAAATCAGCATCACCTCGTCGTCGTCGCCGACCGCGACGGCGCCGATCAGGCGACCGGTCTTCTCCGACAGCGCCTGCGCGATCACGCCCTGGCCGCCGCGGCCGCGCCGCGGGAACTGCGCGACCGGCGTGCGCTTGCCGTAGCCCAGTTCCGACACCGTCAGGATCTCGCTGTCCTGATCGCCGCCGTTGGCGACCAGCAGGGAGATCACGCGCGCCTGCTCCGGACCGGTGTCGGCGGCAGCCTCGTCGGCCTCATCGGCCGCCGCGTCCTCGGTCTCGTCGTCGCCGCTGGCAAAGGTCTTCAGCAGGCGCATGCCGCGCACGCCGGTGGCGCCGCGCCCCATCGGCCGTACGTCGGCCTCGTTGAAGCGGATCGCACGGCCACCGTCGGAGATCAGGATGATGTCGTGACCGCCGCCGGTCAGTGCGACGCCGACCAACTCGTCGTCGACGCGCAGGTCGACGGCGATGATGCCGTTGGCGCGCACGTTCTTGAACGCGGCCAGTTCGGTCTTCTTCACCGTGCCGCGCCGCGTCACCATGAAGATGAACGCCTTCTGCTCCGGCGAGGCCATGCCGGGCGGGGCGTCGTCGAAGGACTTGATCGGCAGCACGGCGTTGACCTTCTCCCGCTCTTCCAGCGGCAGCAGGTTATTGAACGGCTTGCCGCGCGAACCGCGCGAACCGCTCGGCAGCTCGAACACGCGCAGCTTGTAGCACTTGCCCAGGCTGGAGAAGCACAACAGCGTGTCGTGCGAGTGGGCCACCCACAGGCGATCGACGAAATCCGCTTCCTTGGTCGTCGCCGCGATCCGGCCGCGACCACCGCGCCGCTGCGCCTGGTACTCGTCCAGCGGCACCGCCTTGACGTAGCCTTCGTGCGACAGCGTGACCACCATGTCCTGCGGCGGGATCAGGTCCTCGCGCGCCATGTTCAGCGCGGCGTCGGTGATCTCGGTGCGACGTGCGTCGCCGTACTGCTCCTTGATCTCGCGCAACTCGCCGCGGATCACGTCGAGCAGGCGCTCGTCAGAGCCGAGGATGTCGAGGTAGTCCAGAATCGACTCCAGCAGCTGCCGGAACTCGTCGTGGATCTTGTCCTGCTCGAGCCCGGTGAGGCGATGCAGACGCAGATCGAGAATCGCCTGGGCCTGGGCCTCGGACAGACGGTAGCCCGCTCCGTCCGCACCGTCGACGATGCCGAATTCCGCCGCCAGGTCCGACGGACGCGACGCATCGCTGCCGGCACGCTCGAGCATCGCGGTGACCGGTCCCGGTGCCCACAGCCGCGCCATCAGTCCGGCCTTGGCCTCGGCGGGGTTCGGGCTGGTCTTGATCAGCTCGATGATCGCGTCGATGTTGGCCAGCGCGACCGAAAGCCCCTCCAGCACATGGGCGCGTTCACGCGCCTTGCGCAGCAGGTAGCGTGTGCGCCGCGTGACCACCTCGCGGCGATGGCGGACGAAGATCTGCAGCAGTTCCTTGAGCGACAGCAGTCGCGGCTGGCCGTTGTCCAGCGCGACCATGTTGAGGTTGAAGCTGTCCTGCAGCTGGGTGTGCTGGAACAGGTTGTTCAGCACCACCTCGGCGTTCTCGCCGCGCCGCAGCTCGATCACCATGCGCGTGCCGTCCTTGTCGGACTCGTCGCGCAGCTCGGTGATGCCCTCGATCTTCTTGTCCTTGACCAGCTCGGCGATCTTCTCGAGCAGCCGCGCCTTGTTCACCTGGTACGGCAGCTCGGTGACGATGATCGCCTGCTTGTCGTTGCCGATGTCCTCGAAGTGCGTGCGCGAGCGGATGACGACACGCCCGCGGCCGGTCGCGTAGGCGTCGACCAGACCGTGCGCGTCGAGCAGCAGGCCCGCGGTCGGAAAGTCCGGCGCCGGGATGTGCTGCATCAGCTCGGCCAGCTCGATCTCGGGGTTGTCGATCAGCGCGATGCAGCCGTCGATGACCTCGGAAAGATTGTGCGGCGGGATGTTGGTCGCCATGCCGACGGCGATGCCCGAGCTGCCGTTGATGAGCAGCTGCGGCACCTTGGTCGGCAGCACGCCCGGCTCGGTCTCGGAACCGTCGTAGTTGGGCTGGAAGTCGACCGTCTCCTTGTCGATGTCCGCCAGCAGCTCGTGCGCCAAGCGCGCCATGCGCACCTCGGTGTAACGCATCGCCGCCGGCGCGTCGCCGTCGACCGAGCCGAAGTTGCCCTGGCCGTCGACGAGCACGTAGCGCATCGAGAAGTCCTGGGCCATGCGCACCATCGTGTCGTACACCGCGGAGTCGCCGTGCGGGTGGTACTTACCGATGACGTCGCCGACGATGCGCGCCGACTTCTTGTACGGCTTGTTGTAGTCGTTGCCGAGCTCCTTCATCGCGTAGAGCACACGGCGATGCACCGGCTTGAGGCCGTCGCGCGCGTCCGGGAGCGCTCGGCCGACGATCACGCTCATCGCGTAATCGAGATAACTGCGCCGCATCTCGTCCTCGAGATTGACGCTCAGAACCTCCTTGGCGAAGTCACTCATGTCCGGCTTCATGTATGCGGCACGCCGCGGCCCTCGCGGTGCCGCAGCTTTTATTGCCTTTTCAGAGGGTTGCGCACCCGGTGGGCGCGGTCATATTTGTCAAGGAATTTTAACACAAAGCCCCCTCGAAAGGGCCTATCCCAGCAGCCGCGCGACCCCCTCGGACGTGGGCGTCCCGACGACGCCACGCTCGCAGACGATGGCATCGATCAGCTCCGCCGGCGTCACGTCGAACACCGGGTTGAAGGCGTCGAATCCATCGGGTGCCACGGCCTGCCCGCGGAACGCCGTGAGTTCGGTGGACGGCCGCTCCTCGATCGGGATCTCGCGACCTGACGGGCAGCGCAGGTCGAAGGTGCCGCTCGGGGCCGCGACCATGACCTTCACCCCGTGACGACGGGCCGCGACGGCGAGCGCATACGTCCCGATCTTGTTAGCGGTGTCGCCGTTCGCGGCGATGCGATCGGCGCCGACGATCACCCAGTCGATCTTCTCGCGCGACATCAGGTGCGCCGCGGCACCGTCGGCGATCAGGCGCGCCGGGATGCCCTCCTGCTGCAGTTCCCACGCCGTCAGGCGCGCGCCCTGCAACCACGGCCGCGTCTCGGTGTTGTAGACCATGGCCAGCCGGTTCTGCGCCCAGGCGCTGCGGATCACGCCGAGCGCGGTGCCGTGGCCGCCGGTGGCCAGCGCGCCGGTGTTGCAATGGGTGATCACGCGTGCGCCGGACGGCAGCAACGCGGCACCGAAGGCGCCGATCTGCAGGTTCTGCGCCAGATCCTCCTCGTGGATGCGCACGGCCTCGGCTTCCAGGGCCTCGATGTCATGCGTCGCCAGCCACACACCGCGCATGCGTTCGAGTGCCCAGCGCAGGTTCACCGCGGTGGGCCGCGACGCGGCCAGCGCGGCGAAGGCGCGGTCGAAACCGTCGGCGTCGGCGCGCAGCGCCAGCACCAGTCCGTACGCGGCCGCGATGCCGATCGCCGGCGCACCGCGCACCGCCATGTCGTGGATCGCCGCGGCCACGTCGGCGGCACCGCGGCAATCGAGCCAGCGCACGTGCTGCGGCAGCTCGCGCTGGTCCAGCAACCGCAGCTGCTCGCGGGTCCAGAGAATCGGCTGCACGGCGGAGGTCATGGCATCGCTCGGATAGAATGCGGCGCAGATTCTACCGGCCCCGCTGACACCCATGATTTCCGTCGACCTGCTGGTCGCACCGCGCTGGCTCGTGCCGATCGAACCGGCCGGCGCCGTGCTCGAATCCCATGCGCTGATCGTCGATGGCGGGCGCATCGTCGCGGTCCTGCCGATCGCCGAGGCCCGGGCGCAGTACCAGGCACGCGAGACGCTGGCGCTGCCCGACCACGCAGTGCTGCCCGGCCTGGTCAACGTCCACACGCACGCGGCAATGAGCCTGCTGCGCGGCATCGCCGACGACCTGCCGCTGATGGACTGGCTGCAGAACCACATGTGGCCGGCCGAGGCCGCGCACGTGGCACCCGACTTCTGCGAGGACGGCGCGCGGCTGGCGTTCGCCGAGATGATCCGAGGCGGCGTCACCTGCATCAACGACATGTACTTCTTCCCCGACGCGAGCGCGCGCATCGCCATCGAGGCGGGTGTGCGCGCCAGCGTCGGCCTGATCGCGATCGACTTCCCGAGCGCCTGGGCATCGTCGGCCGATGAATACATCCACAAGGGCCTGGAACTGCACGACGCCCTCAAGCACGAGCCGCTGGTGCGCACGATCTTCGCGCCGCATGCGCCCTATACGGTCTCCGACGCACCGCTGCTGAAAATCCGCCAGTACGCCAACGAGCTGGGTATCGGCATCCACATGCACGTGCACGAAACCGCCGGCGAGGTGGCGATGGCCGTAGAGGCCACCGGCAAGCGCCCCTGGCAGCGGCTGCGCGAGCTCGAGCTGCTCGGCCCGGACTTCATCGCGGTGCACATGACCCAGCTCACCGACGAGGAGATCGCGCAGGCCGCGGCGCACGGCGTTCATGTGGCCCACTGTCCCGAATCCAACCTCAAGCTCGCCAGCGGTTTCGCGCCGATCGGCAAACTGCGCGCGGCCGGCGTCAACGTCGCCCTGGGCACCGACGGCGCGGCGAGCAACAACGATCTCGACCTGTTCGGGGAAATGCGCTGCGCGGCCCTGCTGGCCAAGGCGGTGGCAGGCGACGCGCGGACCCTGCCGGCCGCCGACGCGCTGCACGCGGCGACGCTCGGCGGTGCCCGGGCGCTCGGCTTGGACGACGAGATCGGTTCGCTGGTGGCCGGCAAGTCGGCGGACTTCATCGCCGTGGACCTGTCCGCCGCGAACACCCAACCGGTCTACAACGTGCTCTCGCAACTGGTCTACGCCGCGGGCCGCGAACAGGTGAGCGATGCCTATGTCGCCGGTCGTGCGCTGCTGCGCGAGCGGCGTCTGACGACGCTCGACGAGCATGCCGCGATCGCCCGCGCCGGCGAGTGGCGCAGGAAGATCAAGCCATGACGAATGCGTCCGGAACAGAGCACGGTCCGGTCGGGGCCGGCGCCACGGCTGGAACCCGCAGCGCCAATGTCGATCAGAAGGAGATCGCCAACTTCGACGCCCTCGCCGCGCGCTGGTGGGACCCGCAGGGCGAGATGCAGGCGCTGCACGTCATCAACCCGCCGCGCGTGCGCTACATCGCGCGCTGCGCCGACGGGCTGCGGGGCAAGCGCGCCGTCGACGTCGGCTGCGGCGGCGGCCTGCTGGCCGAGGCGCTGGCACGCGAGGGCGCCCAGGTGCTCGGCGTCGACATGGCTGCGGACGTGCTCGCCGTCGCGCGTGCACACGCGCAGCAGTCCGGCGTCGCCGTCGACTACCGGCAGATCGCCGCCGAGCCGCTGGCGGCCGAGCAGGCCGGCCGTTACGACCTGGTGTGCTGCCTGGAGATGCTCGAGCACGTACCCGATCCGGCCTCGGTCGTCGCCGCCTGCGCGCGTCTCGTGCGCCCCGGTGGCGACGTGGTGTTCTCGACCATCCATCGCAACCCGAAGTCGTTCGCGCTGATGATCGTCGGCGCCGAGTATCTGCTGAACCTCGTGCCGCGCGGCACGCACCAGTACGAGAAGTTCATCCGGCCGTCCGAGCTGGAAGCCTGGGCGCGCGCGGCCGGACTCGAACTGCAGGGCATGAAGGGCCTGCGCTACAACCCGCTGCTGCGGGCAGCGACGCTGTCCGACGACATCGACGTCAACTACTTCATGCACTGCCGGCGACCGCAGGACCGATGAGCGCACCGGTCCACTGCGTGCTGTTCGATCTCGACGGCACGCTGGTCGATACCGCGCCGGATCTCGGCCATGCCGCCAACCACGTCCGCGCGACGCTGGGGCTGCCGCCGCTGCCGCTGGCCGACTACCGGCCGGTCGCGTCCGCCGGCGCTCGCGGGCTGCTGCACAAGGCGCTCGGCATCACGCCCGAGCATCCGGAGTTCGATGCGCACCGCCGCCTGTTCCTCGACCGTTATCGCGCACATCTGGCCGACGATTCGCGGCCTTTCGACGGTATCGCCGAGCTGCTGGCCGGCATCGAGGCGCAGCAGCGGCGCTGGGGTGTGATGACCAACAAGCCGGCGTGGTTGACCGGGCCGCTGCTCGATGCGCTCGACCTGGCCGCGCGCGCCTGCTGCGCCGTCAGCGCCGACGAGGTGCCACGCGCCAAGCCGGCACCGGACGGACTGCTGCACGCCGCAGCACTCGCCGGCGTTGCGGCGTCGAACTGTGTCTACGTGGGCGACGACCTGCGCGATATCGATGCGGCACACGCGGCGGGCATGCGCAGCATCGCCGCTGCTTGGGGCTACATCGGCGATACCCCGGTCGACCGCTGGGGCGCCGATCGGGTCGTGGAGTCGCCGGACGCCCTGCTGCACTGGCTCGCCGGGCAGCCTCGCGGCTGAGAGCCGCCCCGCGGGGGCCGCTACACTACGCGCCCCCTGCTGCCGCGCCACCGATGTCCGACTCGATTCCCGCCAACTACCAGCCGACACCGGATCTGCTCGCCGGCCGTCGCATCCTGATCACCGGCGCCGGCGACGGCCTCGGTCGCGCCGCGGCGCTGGGATGCGCGGCACACGGCGCCACCGTGATCCTGCTCGGACGCACGGTCAGGAAGCTGGAGGCCGTCTATGACGCCATCGAAGCCGGCGGCGCACCACAACCAGCGATCTACCCCATGCATCTGGTCGGCGCCGGATGGAAGGACTACGCCGATCTCGCGGAGACGGTGGCGCGAGAAATGGGCGGCCTCGACGGCCTGCTGCACTGCGCTGTCCACTTCAAGGCGTTCTCGCCGATGGCCGACATCGAGCCGAAGGACTGGGTGGAGGGGCTGCAGGTCAACCTCACCGCAGCCTACGCGCTGACCCGCAACCTGTTGCCGCTGCTGCAGGCGTCGAGCGACGCCTCGGTCGTCTTCCTGTCCGACCGGCACGGTCGCGAGCCGCATGCCTACGACGGTGTCTACGGCATCGCCAAGGCCGCGGTCGAGCAGATGATGCGCTCCTGGGCCGCGGAGCTGAGCGACCGCTCGACGCTGCGGATCAACAGCTTCGATCCGGGACCGATGCGCAGCGGCGTGCGCCTGCGCGGCTACCCGGGCGAGCGCGCCGAGACGGTGCCGCTGCCGGACAGTGTCGTGCCGAGCCTGCTGTGGTTGCTGGGTCCCGACAGCCGCGGCGTCAACGGTCGCGCGCTGTAGGACGGGGTTTGCGCATGGGCTTGCGCGCCGCGGACTTCGTGCGCGCCGCCGCCCTTCCGGTCGACGGCCTCGCGCTGCGCGGGCGTGCCGATGGACGTTCCGGCTCGAGTCCCACCGCCTCCATCAGGGCCTCGATCTCGGCCGCTGTCGCTTCACGGCTGGTGGCGGACTTGATGCCGCGGCCGAGCTCGATCGGCCCGTAGCTCACGCGGATCAGGCGGCTGACCTCGAGCCCCTGCGATTCGAACAGGCGACGGACCTCGCGGTTGCGCCCTTCGCGCAGCCGCACGCGGAACCACTGGTTGCTGCCCTCGCCGTCCTCGTAAGCATCGGCAAGCATCGACTCGAACCGCGCCATGCCGTCGTCGAGTTCGACGCCGCGCGTCAGGCGCTGGATCATCTCGGCATCCACCTGGCCGTGGACGCGCACCGCGTACTCGCGCGGCACCTCGAAACTCGGATGCATCAGGCGCCGCGCAAGCTCGCCGTTGTTGGTCAGCAGCAGCAGACCAGAGGTGTTGATGTCGAGCCGGCCGACGGCGATCCAGCGACTGGCCTCGAGGACCGGCAGCTTGCGGAATACCGTACGCCGCCCTTCCGGGTCCTCGCGCGTGACGACTTCGCCGACCTGCTTCTTGTAGATCAGCACGCGGGTAGGGTCGGCCTTGCGCTGCAGGCCGATCGGCCGGCCGTCGACGCGGATCTTGTCGTCGTGATCGACGCGCTGGCCGATCTCGGCCGGCCGCCCGTTGACCAGAATGCGCCCCTCGGCGATCAGGCGCTCGATCTCGCGGCGCGACGCGACGCCGGCGGTGGCCAGCAGTTTCTGGATGCGTTCGGCCACGGGGCGTCCGTGCTCAGTGCACGGTCGGCGGTGCCGGCGGGGCATCGCCCTCGCCCGCCTCGTCGCCGGTCCCGGTATCGGCCGGCGCAGCCTCGTCACCGGCGGCCGGCTGATCCTCTGCGGCGGACGCCGTCGTTCCGGCCGGCGCGTCGGCAACATGCGAGACCTCGTGCAGCTGCTCGCCGAGCTTCTGCAGGGCCGCTTCGAGCTGCTGCGGGTCCTTGATCTCGGGCAGGCTCGGCAGATCGTCGAGCGACTTCAACGACAGGTCGTCGAGCAACTGCTGGGTCGTGCCGAACAGCGACGGCCGGCCGGGCACTTCCTTGACGCCGACCTCGCGGATCCAGTTGCGTTCGAGCAGCGTGCGGATGATGTTCGGCGACAACGCCACGCCACGGACCTCCTCGATCTCGCCACGCGTGATCGGCTGGCGGTAGCAGACCAGCGCCAGCGTCTCCAGCAGCGCGCGCGACAGACGCGGCGGCTTCTCCTGCCACAGCTTGCTGACCCACTCGGCGTAGTCGGGCCGCACCTGGATGCGAAAGCCACTGGCCACTTCGCGCAGCTCCGCGGCGCGACCGGCCAGCGTCGCTTCCAGGCGCTCGAGCCCGGCGCGCAGATCCTTCTTGGTCACGCCCAGCTCGTTGCCGAGCAGGCGGTGCAGCTGCTCGATCGACAGCGGCTGGTCCGACGCCAGCAGCAGGGCTTCGAGCACGCGCTCGAGCATGCCCCAGCGCTCGTCGTCCACCTGCGGCGGCGACGCCAGGTCGAGATCCTGCTCGCCCGCGTCCTGGTTCGTCGTTTCTTCACTCATCGACAGCTTCCTCCAGCGTTGCCGGCGCGGCCTTGGGCGGCGCCAGCAGCATCGGTTCGAAGGGCGCATCCTGCTGCACGGCGATCAGCGACGACTTCGCCAGCTCGAGCACGGCGAGGAAGCAGACGACGACCCCGATACGCCCCTCTTCCGGGTCCACGAGATCGACGAAGCGCGCCGGCCCCTTGGAGATGCGCGACAGGATGTGCGACATGCGCTCGCGCACCGACAGCGGCTCGCGCGAGATCTGGTGATGCGTGAACAGCGCGCTGCGCTCCATGACGTCGCGGAACGCCATCACCAGCTCGCGCAGCGTCGGCATCGGCACCTGCGCCGACTGCGGAATCACCTCCGGCCGTGCCTGCGCGAGGAACACGTCGCGGCCGACGCGCGGCATCTTTTCCAGCGTCTCGCCAGCCGTCTTGAACCGTTCGTACTCCTGCAGGCGGCGCACCAGCTCCATGCGCGGGTCGCCCTGCTCCACCGCCTCGTCTGGCGGCGGACGCGGCAGCAGGATGCTCGACTTGATCTCGGCCAGCAGCGCCGCCATCACCAGGTACTCGGCGGCCAGTTCCAGCTTGAGCTCGCGCATCAGCTCGATGTACTGGATGTACTGCTGCGTGATCTTCAGGACCGGGATGTCGAGGATGTTCAGGTTCTGCCGGCGGATCAGGTACAGCAGCAGATCGAGCGGCCCCTCGAAGGCTTCGAGGAACACCTCGAGGGCGTCCGGCGGGATGTACAGGTCCTCCGGCAGCTTCTCCATCGGCTGGCCATGGACCTTCGGCGCGCGGGCGTCCGCGACCGCTGCGGGGACATCCGCGGTCATGTCCTCGGCGCCGGTTTCGGTATTCATGCCGGAATGAAACCGAGGGCGTCGTGGACGCGCTGCAGCGTGGCGTCGGCGCGTGCCGAGGCGCGTTCGGCGCCGTCGCGCAGCACGCGGCGCAGGCCTTCGGTGTCGTCACGCACCTCGCGGTAGCGTGCCTGCACCGGCTCCAGCGTCGCGACCACCGCGTCGGCAACCGCCTGCTTGAACTTGCCGTAACCCTGACCGTCGTACTCCTGCGCAATCGATTCGATCGAGCGGTTGCTCGCGGCCGCGAGAATCGACATCAGGTTCGAGACACCCGGCTTCTCGGCGACGTCGAAGCGCACCTCGCTGCCGAGGTCGGTGACCGCACGCTTGATCTTGCGCACGAGCGTGTCCGGCGGGTCGAGCAGGTACAGCGCATTGGTCGGCGCGTCGTCGGACTTGGACATCTTCTTCGTCGGTTCCTGCAGCCCCATGATGCGCGCGCCGACCGGCGGGATCATCGGCTCCGGAACGGTGAAGACCGGCTTGTCCGCGCCATGGACGTTGTTGAAGCGGATCGCCACATCGCGCGTCAGCTCGAGGTGCTGCTTCTGGTCGTCGCCCACCGGCACGGCATTGGCCTGGTAGAGCAGGATGTCGGCGGCCATCAGCACCGGATAGCTGAACAGGCCGGCGTTGATGTTGTCGACGTGCTTGGCGCTCTTGTCCTTGAACTGCGTCATCCGCGACAGCTCGCCGAACTGCGTATAGCAGTTCAGCACCCACGCCAGCCTCGCGTGCGCCGGCACGTGCGACTGCACGAACAGCACGTTCTTCGCCGGGTCGAGCCCGCAGGCGAGGTACAGGGAGATGAACTCGTAGCAGCGCTCGCGCAACTCCGCCGGGTCCTGGCGCACGGTGACCGCGTGCAGGTCCACGAGCATGTAGTAGCAGTCGTGACTGGCGTGCAGCGGCAGCCAGTTCTTGATCGCGCCCAGATAGTTGCCGAGGGTCAGGTGACCGGAGGGCTGGATGCCGGACAGGACGACGGGTTTGGGCGATGCGCTCACGGTGCGGGCTTGACGGGCAATGGGCCTGACGGCCGTTGGGAGGTCCGATCGACGGCCGCAGGACCGGCCCGATGCACCCTCGTAGGCGTCGCATTATACCGGCCGCCGGGTCCGGGCTGACCGGGCGCAGCCGCCCCTGCTAGCCCGCACTTCTCACAGGGGGATCGAGTGATGGCCGTATGCCGAGGCTGCCAGCGGCGCCGGGCTGGAACGAAACCGATGGTGGTTCCATCGGTTGAGTGAAGCCCAAGCCGATGGCACCGCAGGCAGGCCAGCGCCGATCAGCCTTCGATCCCGACAACAGCTTGTTCTGCAGGCTCATCGTGAAATCTTCAACCCCGTCCAGCACCGGCGCGAGGATCGAAGGCGACCCTGTGAGAAATGCGGGCTACAACCCGATCCGCTCCAGGTCGCCCTTGCCGCGACGGACCACGCTGACGTCGTCTTCGCTCAGATCCAGCACCGTGGTCGGATCGACGCCGCAGGGGCCGCCGTCGATCACGATGTCGACGGACCGGTCGAGCTGCTCGCGCCAGTCCTCGGGCTCGCCGACCGGCAGATCCTCGCCGGGAAACTGCAGCGTGCAGGAAATCAGCGGCTCGCCCAGGGTTTCGAGCAGGGCCTGCGTGGTGACGTGCCCCGGCACGCGGATGCCGACGGTCTTGCGCTTCTCGTGGGCCACGCGCCTCGGCAACTCCTTGGTCGCCATCAGCACGAAGGTGTACGGCCCCGGCGTCAGCGACTTGATCAGGCGGAACTGGCGGTTGTCGACCTTGGCGTAGGTCGCGATCTCGGACAGGTCGCGACACACCAGCGTGAACTGGTGATGGCGGTCGAAGTCGCGGATGCGTCTCAGCCGCTCCGCGGCACCGCGGTCGTCGAGCTGGCAGCCAAGCGCGTAGCAGGAGTCGGTCGGATACGCGATCACCGCGCCCTGTCGCACCCGCACGGCGATCTGCGCGAGCAGGCGCTGCTGCGGATTCACCGGGTGGATCTGGAACCAGTCGGCCATGAGGCGCGCATTCTACCGGCCCAAGCCTTCTAGAATGTACGGACCTCGTTCATCAAAGGACATCCAGCCTGCATGGAAAAGGCGTCGCCACGTCGGCGCCGGCCCGTACAGGACGCCACTCAATGAAGGCCCTGCTCGATTTCGCCCCCGCGCTGCTGTTCTTCGGCGCCTACTACGTCGCCGGCATCTACGTCGCCACCGGCGTGCTCATCGTCTCGCTGTTCCTGCTCGTGGCCGTCTACTGGCTGCGCGAGCGGCGCATCCACAAGACCCACCTGATCACCGCGGTCGTCGCCGGTCTGCTCGGCGGCCTGACGCTGTGGATTCGCGACCCGGCGTTCATCCAGTACAAGCCGACCGCGGTCTATGCCGTATTCTCCCTGGCCCTGCTGCTCAGCCACGTCATCGGCGACAAGGTACTGCTCGCCCGCATCCCGCAGAAGACGGTGACACTGCCGGACCCGGTCTGGCGCAAGGTGAACCTGGCCTGGGCCGGCTTCTTCGCGTTCTGCGCGCTGCTCAACGTCTATGTCGCCCAGCACTTCTCGGAAGAGACCTGGGTGCAGTTCAAGACCTTCGGCTTCACGCTGCTGATGTTCGTGTTCTTCCTCGCCCATGTGCCGTTCCTGCGGCAGTACCTGCCGGAGGAGTAGTCGATGCTCTACATGATCCTGGGCGAGGACGCGCCGGACTCGCTTCCGATCCGCCGCGCGACCCGTGCCGCGCATCTCGCCTACCTGCAACCGCTGATCGACGGGAAGCGGCTGTTCGCCGCCGGCCCGAGGCCGCGCGTCGATGCGCCCGATCCGGGGGACGCCGGGTTCCACGGCAGCCTGATCATCGCGGAGTTCCCGAGCCTCGCCGACGCCCGGGCCTGGGCGGCCGATGACCCGTATGTCCATGCGGGCGTGTTCAGCCGCACCACAGTGCAGCCGTATCTCAAGGTCCTGCCGTGAGCCGTGTCGAACGCATCCGCGAAACGCTGCAGCAGGCCTTCGCGCCGACGCACTTGGCCGTGCGCGACGACAGCCACCTGCACGCCGGTCATGCCGGCGCGGCCAGCGGCAAGGGACACTTCAGCGTCGAGATCGTCAGCGCCGCCTTCGCCGGCCAGAGACCGCTGCAGCGGCACCGGACGGTCTACGCCGCACTCGACGCCCTGATGCAGTCCGACATCCATGCGCTGTCCATCGTCGCGCGCACGCCCGACGAGGTCGCATCCTGAGCGTCCGGACGCTCAGCCTTCGCCGGCGATCAGCGCCTTCAGTCCGTCGAGATCGATGACGGCGACGCCGAGCTTCTCGGCCTTCGCCAGTTTCGAGCCCGCAGACTCGCCGGCGACGACATAGTCGGTCTTCTTCGACACCGAGCCGGACAGCTTGCCGCCGGCCGTTTCGATCAGCGCCCCCGCCTCGTCGCGCGTCATGCCCGGCAGGGTGCCGGTCAGCACGAAGGTCTTTCCGGTCAGCGGCCCCTCGCGCGCGGCCTGCGCCTGGGGCCAGTGCACGCCGGCACCGCGCAACGCGGCAATGACCTCGAGGTTGCGCGGCTCGACGAAGAAATGGCTGACATGCGCGGCGACCACCGGCCCGACGTCGGTCACGGCACGCAGCTGCGGGCAGCGCTCCTTGTCCTTGTCGGCATGCGCGGTCGGTGCGTCGGCCTGTGCCGCGGCAATCAGCGCCTCGAGCGTGCCGAAGTGCCGCGCGAGATCGCGGGCCGTGGTCTCGCCGACGTCGCGGATGCCCAGGGCATAGAGAAAGCGCTCGAGCGTGGTCTGCTTGCTGCGCCCGACGGCATCGACCAGGTTCTGCGCGGACTTCTCGCCCATGCGCTCTAGCCCGGCGAGGCGCTCCGCCTGCAGCGCGTAGATGTCGGCCGGCGTGCGGACCCAGTCGAGTTCGATGAGCTGCGCCAGCAGCTTCTCGCCGAGCCCTTCGATATCCATCGCGCGGCGCGAGACGAAATGCAGCAGGGCCCCGTGAAGCTGGGCGCGGCACGACAGCCCGTTGGTGCAGCGGGCGATGACCTCGCCTTCCTCCTTCTCCACGCGGCCGCCGCAGACCGGGCAGCTCGGCGGCAGCACGACCGCCTGCGCATCCGGCGGACGGCGCGCCGTCACGACGGCCTTGACCTCGGGTATCACGTCGCCGGCGCGGCGCACGATCACGGTATCGCCGATGTGCACGTCCTTGCGCGTGATCTCGTCCATGTTGTGCAGTGTCGCGTTCGACACCGTGGCGCCGCCGACGAACACCGGCTGCAGCCGCGCCACCGGCGTCAGCGCGCCGGTCCGCCCGACCTGGAACTCGACGTTCTCCAGCACCGTCTGCGCTTCCTCCGCCGGAAACTTGTGCGCGATCGCCCAGCGCGGTGCGCGCGCGACGAACCCCAGCTCGTCGCGTCCCGCCAGATCGTCGAGCTTGTAGACCACCCCGTCGATATCGAAGGCCAGCCCGGCACGCCGCGTCTGCATGGCGGCGTAATAGACGCGGCAGCCGTCGACGCCGTGCACGACCTCGATCAGCGGCGACACCGGCAAGCCCCATTCGCGCAGTTGCGCGAGCACCTCGTGGTGCGTTGCCGGCGCGCGCCAGCCTTCCACGTACCCGAGGCCATAGGCGTAGAGCGCCAGGGGACGACGCGCAGTGACCGCTGGATCGAGCTGGCGCAACGAGCCGGCGGCGGCGTTGCGCGGATTCACGTAGAGCTTGTCGCCGCGCGCCGCGGCCTCCTCGTTCATGCGCCGGAAACCGGCGTGCGGCAGGTAGACCTCGCCGCGCACTTCCACCAGCGGCGGCGCCGTCCCGCGCAAGGTCAGCGGAATCGCGCGGATGGTGCGCAGGTTCGCGGTGATGTCCTCGCCGGTTTCGCCGTCGCCGCGGGTGGCGCCCTGCTCGAAGCGACCCTCGCGATACAGCAGCGAGACCGCCAGCCCGTCGAGCTTGGGTTCGGCCACGTAATCGACGTCGTCACGCGCCAGACCCTCGCGCACGCGCCGGTCGAAATCCTCGAGTTCCGTGTCGCTGAAGCAGTTGTTCAGTGAGAGCATCGGCTGGCGATGCCGCACCGCCGCGAACTCGGCCGACGGCGCGCCACCGACGCGCTGCGTCGGCGAGTCCGGCGTCAGCAGCTCCGGGTGTGCGGCCTCCAGCGCCTGCAGTTCCCGGAACAGGGTGTCGTACTCGGCGTCCGAAATGCCCGGATCGTCGAGAACGTAGTAGCGGTGATTGTGTTCGCGCAGTTCGCGCCGCAACTGTTCGGCCCGCTGCACGGCGGCCGACGGCGCGCCCACGGCCCCGTCGCTCCTACAGGCCCTGCAGCCGCGCCCAGGCCTTCACGTCGGCGACGATGGCCCCTTCCGCTGCTGCCGTCAGCGGTTCGCGGTTGCTGTCGTAGACGTCGGCATTGAGTTCACGCGCGAGTGCACGGGCGGTCAGGAACATGTCGGCGATCGCTTCCTCGGGCGCGGTCGGCCCGGGCAGCACCATGAACACCGACAGACCCGGCGTCGAGAACTCGCGGCGCTGCGCCGGATCGAGATGACCGGGCTTGATCAGGCTGGCGACCGAAAACACCGGGGCGCCACGGGCGATGCGGTGATAGATCTTGCGGTCGCCGAACTGCAGGCCCTGCGCCTGGAGCGCGGCGTGGATCCGCTCGCCGAAGATCGCGGTCCCCTCGCGCTCGGCGATCAGCAGTGCCACGATCTTCTCCTCGACCGGCGCCGCGGCCGCCGCTGCCGCTGCGCCAGTGCCGGCCACCGATGTGCCGCCGCCGAGATCGGGCGACACACGCTTGCGCGGCTTGCCGACGCCGAACTCGTCGAACTCGCCGAAGCGCGAGAACATGTCCATCTGGTCGTTGCCGGCGCCGGGCGCCGCACCCGGCAGCTTCACCGTCTTCACCGGTGCCTCGCTGCGGCGGCGGCGTGCCTCCGGCCGCTCGCGCCGGCTGAACCAGTAGATCGCGATGACGGCGACCGCACCCACGATCAGAAGCGCCCACTGCGTCGGACTCATTCCTTCGTTCCCTGCTCGGTCGCCAGCTCGACGGCTTGCTCGATGTCCACGCTGACCAGGCGCGAGACGCCCGGCTCCTGCATGGTCACCCCGTGCAGCTGTCGCGCCAGCTCCATGGTGATCTTGTTGTGCGTGATGATAATGAACTGCACGTTCTGCGACATTTCCCGGACCACCTCGCAGAAGCGGCCGACGTTGGCATCGTCCAGCGGGGCGTCGACCTCGTCCATCAGGCAGAACGGCGCCGGGTTGAGCTGGAACAGGGCCAGCAGCAGCGCCACCGCCGTCATCGCCTTCTCGCCGCCCGAGAGCAGGTGGATGGTCGAATTGCGCTTGCCGGGCGGACGCGCCATCACGCGCACGCCGGTATCGAGCAGGTCCTCGCCGGTCAGCTCCAGATAGGCTTCGCCGCCGCCGAACAGCTTCGGAAAGCGGTCGCGGAACACCGTGTCGACCTTGTCGAAGGTCTGCCGGAACAGCTCCTTGGTCTCGGTGTCGATCTTGCGGATCGCCTCTTCGAGCGTCTCCAGGGCCCCGTGCAGGTCGGCATGCTGCTCGGCGAGGTAGGTTTCGCGCCCCTGGGCCTCTTCGAGCTCCTCGATCGCCGCGAGGTTGATCGCGCCGAGCCGCTCGATGCGACGCAGCACGACGCCGAGCCGGTCCTCCCAGTTGGCCAGCGTGGCATCCTCGGCGAGTCCGGCAAACAGGGCCTCGCGTTCGAAGCCGGTTTCGCCGATCTGTTCCTCGAGGCTGTCGCGATGCGCGCGCAGGTTCTCGAATTCCAGCTTCGCCTGCTGCAGGCGCTCCAGCGCCGCGTCCTTGTCCGCCTCCGCCGCGCGCGCCACCTGCGCGGCCTCCTGCAGCTTGAGTTCGGCCGCCTCCACCTGCTCGCGTACCGTCCGCAGGGCCGCGCGCGCCGTCTCCACGGCCGCGCGCGCCTGCTCGACGTCGCCGGCCTGGGTCTGCAGCGGCGCATCGAGTTCGGCCGCGTGGCGCTCCTCCTCGATCCGCCGTGCCTGCAGCGTCTCGCGCCCGGCATGGATGTCGGCGATCGCCTGCTCCAGGGCACTCAGGGCACTGCGCCGACCGGCGAGCTGGACCTGCAGGTTGTTGCGCGACTGCTGCACCTGCATCGCGTCGTTGCGCGCGCGCACCACGGCGTCGCGCTTGCGCTGCAGGTTCTGCTGCATCGCCGCGCGCTTGTCGCGGAGTTCCTGGGCGATCTGCTCGAGTGACGACAGGCGCGTGCGCGAGGTCTCCAGCTCGTCCTGCTGCTGCGCCCGTGCGCGATCCAGGGTCTCGATCTCCTGGCTCAGCGCCTCGAAGCGCTGCTGCGCCTGCTCGAGGCGCACCGCCTGGGCCTGGCGGAAGGCGAGCTTCTGCGCCTGGCGGTGGCGCAACTGATCGAACTTCGACGAGGTGTCCCGACGTTCCTGCTCGGCGGCATGGATGCGCCCCCGCAACTCGCCCAGGACCTGCTCGCGCTCGAGCACCTGCTGCTGCTGCGCCTTGACCTGCACCTTGAGCTGCTTGAGCAGCTGGCTGCGCGCGATCACGCCGCCCTCGGCGCTGCCGCGGCCCGGCCAGCGGCGGAACTGCGCGCCACACCAGACGCCGTCGCGCGTGATCACCGATTCGCCGGCGGCCAGCGTCGGCAGCAGCGCCTCCGCGTCGTCGAGGGTGTCGACGGCATGGATGCCGTGCAACAGGTCGATGACGGCCTGCGGGCCGCTGACCTGGGCGGCAAGTCCCGAGGCTCCACGCGCGGTCGTGTCGGCGACCAGTGCGATCCCGCCCTCCGGCGCCTGGAGTCCGCGGACGCGTCCTGCGAAGTCCTGTACCACCGGCGCCTGGAGCAGGCCCTCGAGGACCTGTTCGACGGCATTGTCCCAGCCGTTGTCGACCTGCAGGGATGCAGCCAGCCGCGGATACTCGCTCAGCCCGTGCTGCGCCAGCCACTGATTCAGGCCGGCATCGTCCTCGCGCAGCGCCGCCTGCTGCAGCGTCTCCAGCGAGGCCACGCGCCCGCGCGCCGCCTGGAGCTGCTGACGGGTCTCGTGCAGCGCCGCTTCGGATGCGGTGCGCTCGTCGCGCAGCTGCTGCAGCTGCGTGTCCATCTCGCGCAGGCGCTCGTCGGCACCATCGAGTTCGGCGTTCAGCGTCGCCAGCTCGCGATCCGCTTCCTCAAGACTGACGCGGATCGGCTCGACGTTGATCTGCGCCAGCTCGCCTTGCAGCCGGCGGTGCCGTTCATCGTTCTGGAAACGCGCACGTTCGAGCTGCTGGACGCGCACGCGCTCCGCCTCGGTCTGCGACAGCGGCGTCTCGGCGTCCTGGACGAACACGTCCCAGCGATGCTGTTCCTCCTGCGCTTCCTCTTCGGCGGCGATCACCGCCGATTGCGCATCGACCTCGCCGTTCTCGGCATCGGCCACCTGCCGCTCCAGGTCGGCGAGCTGCCGTCGCGCCTCTTCCAGGCGCTGCTGCTCGCGATCCTGGCGCGCATCCAGCTCCGCGAGCTGGCGCGCGATCTGGTCGAGTTCGCGCGCCTTGAGCTGCTGCAGTTCGCGCGCGTGCTGCAGGCTCTGTTCCTGCCGTGCGAGCTGGGCCTCGGCCTCGTAGACCTTGCTCTGCTCCTCGTTCAGGTGACCGGCGAGCGCGCGGCTTTCGACATCGGCCGAGACGCGCGCCTCGGCGAGGTGATGGACGCGCGAGCGCGCCTGCTCGAGCGCCTGCTCCAGCTCGGCGATCGCCGACTCGTGTCCCGCGCACTGCTCGTCGAACTGGCGCATCCGCAGCGCCAGGATTTCCGCACGCAGCTGGCGTTCCTCGGCCTTGGCCGCCTTGTACTTCTCGGCATTGGCAGCCTGCTTCGTCAGAACTTCCAGTCTTTGCTGAATTTCTGACCGCAAGTCATTCAGTCGAATCAGGTTTTCTCGGGTTTGCCTGATTCTCGACTCGGTTTCGCGGCGACGATCCTTGTACTTTGAGATTCCGGCCGCCTCTTCCAGCCAGTGGCGCAGCTCCTCCGGCTTGGCCTCGATCATCCGCGACACCATGCCCTGCTCGATGATCGCGTACTGGTTCTTGCCGCCCAGACCGGTCCCGAGGAACAGGTCGGTGACGTCGCGCTTCAGGCACTTGGCGCCATTGAGGTAGTACTGCGAGCCGCCTTCGCGCGTCAGTTCGCGGCGCACGGCGATCTCGCTGTAGGCCGCATACGGCCCGCCGATGGTGCCGTCGCTGTTGTCGAACAGCAGCTCGACCGCGGCGCGGCCGACCGGCTTGCGCGTCTTCGAGCCGTTGAAGATCACGTCCTCTGCGTCCGCGGAGCGCAGGTTCTTCATGCTGGTCTCGCCCAGCACCCAGCGCACCGCGTCGATGATGTTGGACTTGCCGCAGCCATTGGGGCCGACGACCGCGGTGAGGTTCACCGGCAGCGGCAGCTGCATCGCGTCCACGAAAGACTTGAAGCCGGCGAGCTTGATGCCAGAAAGGCGCATGCTGATCGAGTGTTTTCGCGCCTCGCGTGGGCGCGGTCTTATAGGTGAAGGGCACGGGCCCGCAGGGCGCGTAGTGTAAATTATGAAGCCGCCCCGTCCACCGGGCCCGTCTTCGCCGCCTTTTCTCGATGTCGACCCAGCCGAGCAAGTCTCTCGAAACCTTTCCGAACCCGGCGCCGCAACGCGATTTCGCAATCCGCATGCGGATCCCGGAGTTCACCTGCCTGTGCCCGAAGACCGGGCAGCCGGACTTCGGCACGCTCTATCTGGAGTACGTCGCCGACCGCCTGTGCGTCGAACTCAAGGCGCTGAAGCTGTACGTCTGGAGCTTCCGCGACGAGGGCAAGTTCCACGAGGCCGTGACCAACGAAATCCTCGACGACCTGGTGGCGGCGACGCAGCCGCGCTTCATGCGCCTGACTGCCGTGTTCAACGTGCGCGGCGGCATCTATACGCACGTGTCCGTCGAGCACCGTCAGCCCGGATGGAGCGGCAGCCTGCCGCCGCCGGCCTGGCACGTCGACCCCACCGGCGCCGGAGCCACGCCGTGACCCCGCTCCGCCGTCAACGAGGCTTCGGCGTACCGGGTTCGCCCGTGCCGCCCGTTCCCCGCCCTGTGCCCTGCGCCGCCGCGCATTGCCAATGCCATGGAGCTCAGCCGCGATGAGTTTCGCAACCCTGCTCGAAACCCAGTGGGCCGGCTACGCCGAGCGCCACCAGGACCGCCTCAACCTGATCCTGCACATCGTCGCCGTGCCCCTGTTCTGGTGGGGCGCGATCGACATGCTCGGCTCGATACTGTTCAGCGGCCTGTTCGCCGCCTTCGACGGTTTGCTGTTGATCGTCGTATCCGTCTTTCTCCAGGGCCTCGGTCACGACCGCGAAGCCGTCGCCCCCGAACCTTGGGCCGGTGCCTGGGTGTTCGCGCAGCGCCTCGTCGCCGAGCAGTTCGTCAACTTCCCCCGCTACGTCATTGCCGGCACGTGGTGGCGCATCGTCGGCGGCGAACGCGCCTACGGCCCCTACGGCGGGTAGCCGGTAATCGCGCGGATACGCTCGTACAGGGGCTTGAGGCGCGGATACATCCGCCGATAGACCTCGCGGTACAGCGCATCGTAGGTCGCAACGGCCGACGGCTCCGGCACGAAGACGGTGCCCTTGCGGGTCATCGCCGCGACTGCCTGCGCATGGTCGCGGTACAGGCCGATGCCGACCGCCGCGTTGATAGCGGCGCCGAGCGCCGAGGTCTCGTAGATCGGCGGACGTTCGGCCGCGAGGCCGAAGACGTCGGCGGTGATCTGCATCGCCTGGTCGGACTGCGAGCCGCCGCCCGAGACCAGCAACCGCCGGATCGCCACGCCGGTGCGGCGCTCGATCTGTTCGCGCCCGGCACGCAGCCCGTAGACGAGCCCTTCGAGGATCGCCCGGTAGAAGTGCGCCCGCGTATGCACGTCGCCGAAGCCGATGATGCCGCCCTTGGCCTCGGGCCCGGGATCGCGCACGCCGGGCGACCAGTAGGGTTGCAGCATCAGCCCCATCGAACCGGGCGGCACGCCGGCCACCAGTTCGTCGAACAGGGCCTCCACCGGCACGCCGCGCGCCGCCGCCAGCGCCTGCTCGCGATGCGCGAACTCGCGCTTGAACCAGGACACCATCCAGAAGCCGCGGTAGATCTGGATCTCGGTGTTCCAGGCCCCCGGCATCGCCGCCGGATAGGCGGGCAGCATCCGCTGGACTTCGATGTAGCGCGACTGGGTGGTGTTGATCGTCGCCGTCGTCCCGAAGCTCAGCTGCGCCGCGTCCGGCGTCGTCGCGCCGCTGCCGAGAACCTCGCAGGCCTTGTCCGCGGCCGCGGCGATCAGCGGCACGCCGGCAGGCACGCCGAGCGCCTCGCCGGCAGCCGTCGTCAGCGCGCCGAGCGTGGCCCCCGGGGGCACCAGGTCGGGGAGCTGTTCACGCCGGACCGCGATCGCCTGCCACTTGAAGTCGCGCGGCCCGGCCCAGTCGAGACGGGCATAGTCGAAGGGCACGAAGCCCACCTGGCAGCCGGCGGAATCCACGTACGCACCGACCAGACGCCGGGTCAGCCAGCCGGACAGGAACAGGAACTTGTCGGTCTCGCGCCAGATCGCCGGTTCGTGCTGTGCCAGCCAGTTGGCATCGGCCTCGCGCTGCAGGTGCGCCACCAACGGCGCGGCGCCGGCCAGACGGAAGAGGCTTCGCCACAGCGGCGACAGTCGCGGCGGCTCGGTGCAACGCCGCTGATCCAGCCAGACGGTGGCCGGGCGCAGGGACTGCCCGGCGGCATCGACGCAGATCATCGTCGCCCGCTGCGTGGTCAGGGTCACCGCGGCGACATCGTCCGGGCGCAAACCGTCGCGCCAGAGCTGCCGGCTGCATTCGCACATCGCCTCCCAGTAGCGTTCCGGATCCTGCTCGGCCCATCCCGGCTGCGGCGAGACGTAGACCGGATCGAAGGCGCGCTGCGCCTTGCCGAGCAACTCCCCACGGGCATCGAACAGCAGGGCCCGCGCACTCTGCGTCCCCACATCGAGCGCGAGCAGATGCCGCGGTTTCACGCGGTCCAGCCCGGAGGTGCGTGCTGAGACTGCCAGCGGCCGAGCCAGCGCGCCTGTTCGGCGTCGCAGCGCGCCGCATCCCAGCCAAGCTCTTCGCGGCAGATCGCCAGCACCCGGGGCAGCAGCGCCCGGGCACCGTTCTCGACGACCAGCCCCAGACGGCTGCGCCGCAGCAGCAGGTCGTCCAGATGCACGACCTGCTCGTGACGCGCGGCCCAGCGCAGCTCGGCCCAGGTCCACGGCGTGTCACCGATACGGGACAGCTCCTCGCCCGGCACTTCCTGCATCAGCGTGCCGGCGGCGGCGATGCCGAGACGCCCGTACAGCCGGCGTTGACTGTCGACCGGCGTCGCCGAGGCGAACAGCGGCTGCTCGTCCTGCGGCAGCAGCCGCGGCAACTCGCGTGCGGCGGCACGCAGGACCTCGCGCGCGGTGACGCGGAACGTCGTCAGCTTACCCCCGGTGATGCCCACCAGGCCCGGCGTCTGCCACAGGGCCGACTCGCGCGACTCGGCCGAAGGATCGGCTTTGCCGCCGCCCACCACCGGCCGCACGCCGGCATACGTGCTGATCACGTCCCCGGCGTTGAGGCACAGCCGCGGGAACTGCGCAGCAAGACCCGCCAGCAGATAGTCGACCTCCTGGCTCGTGATCCGCGGCTCGTCCGGTGTCTCGCCGTGATCCAGGTCGGTCGTACCGTAGAGCACGGCCCCTTCCCAGGGGTAGGCGAACACTGGACGGCCGTCCTGCGGATGCAGCCAGGACACCGCATGGCGCAGGCCGAAGCGCCGTGGCGAGAACAGCAGGTGGCTGCCGCGCAGCGGACGCAATGACGGCGCGCCGGCCGGGGCGCCGGGCAGCGCGCCGGCCCAGGCACCGGTCGCGTTGATCACGACGCCGGCGTCGATCTCGCGTTCACTGCCGCTGACGGCATCGCTCAGACGAACGCCACAGACGCGCTGGCCGTCGCTGCGCACACTGGCCTTGACATAGTTCAGCGCGACGCCGCCGTCGGCGCAGCCGTCGAGAATCAGGCGCAGCACCAGCCGCGCATCGTCGGTGCGCGCATCCTCGTAGGCCATGGCGCCCAGCAGATCGCGGCGCGCCAAGTCGGCCTCGGCTTCAAGTGTCGTCTGCGCATCGAGCCAGCGCGAACGCCGCGCGCCGGCCATCCAGTCGTAGATGCGCAGACCGAACTGCATCAGCCAGCGGCCCGGCTTGCGCCCGGCGTAGATCGGCATGAGGAAAGTCTGCGGCTCGACCAGGCCCGGCGCCTCGCCGAGCAGTCGCTGGCGCTCGCGCACCGACTCGAGCGTCAGGCGCCATTGGCCGTTCTTCAGGTAGCGCAGGCCGCCGTGCACGAGCTTCGACGACCACGACGAGGTCCCCGATGCGTAGTCGCGCGCTTCGACCAGCAGCGCACTCGCCTGCGTACGCACCGCCTCGCGGAAGATGCCCGCGCCGGTGATGCCGCCGCCGACGATCACCAGATCGTAGCGATCGCGCAGCGCCGACAGCTCAGTGCGCGCGACCATGCCGCCGCTCCCGACGCTGCGTCGCCGATGCCTGGCCGAAAGAGACCGTCGCCGGAACCATCGGCGAGGTCTGCGCGAGGATCATGAGAACAGCTTGCCCGGATTCATGATGCCGTCAGGATCCAGCTCGCGCGCGACTGCGCGCAGCAGATCCATGCCCAGCGCGCCCTTCTCGGCAGGCAGGTAGGGCGCATGGTCGACGCCCACGCCGTGCTGATGGCTGATGGTGCCGCCGTGCGCGACGATCGCTTCCGACACCCGGCTCTTGAGCTTGCGCCAGCGTTCCAGGTTCGCGTCCGGATCACCCGCCGAACGGAACACGAAGGTCGAATAGATGCTGCACCCCTGGCGATAGACATGCGACAGGTGCGTGAACGCATGGATGCGTTCGTTCTCGGCGGCCATCGCGTCGTGCGCGGCCTGCTCGATCGCGCGCATCAGTCCGGTCGCGGCGGGCCAGTTGACGCAGGTCTCCACGGTGTCCGCCGCATAGCCGAGCTCCCACAGCGCGTTGCGCAGCAAGGGGCCGCGAAAGCGGTTGCGCGCCCAGGTCTTGCCCATGCCCTTGCCGACATGGACGCCACGGTGGCGCTTGGCAATGGCCAGCGCGTCGCGCCGCGTGCGCCGGCATTCCGCCAGCGTGCCGGTGACCGCCAGCATCAGCATGCACTGCCCGCGGTCAATCCCGCGCATGCCCAGATAACGCTGCAGCCAGCGGATCATCTGCGGGTGGCCGGCGAGTCGCAGCTGGGTCTCGGTCTCGATCTCGTTGGACAACCGCAGCATCGACAGCGGCAGGTCCGCCTGCACCATGGCGCGCACGGCGTCGACCGCCGACGCCCAGTCCGGGAAGAACACGCCGTGGAAACTCTCCTCCTCCGGCAGCCGCCGCAGGCGCATGCTGACCTCGGTCAGCAGGCCCACCCGGCCTTCCGAGCCGAGCACGATCTCGCGCAGGTCGGGCCCGGCCGACGACGCCGGCACGCCGCCGACACTCCATTGGCCGCGCGGCGTCGCCAGGCGACCGGATGCGAACATTTGCTCGATGCGTCCATAGCGCAGCGACTGCTGTCCGGACGACCGCGTGACCACCCAGCCCCCGACCGTCGAGTACGGGTACGACTGCGGAAAGTGGCCGAGCATGAATCCATGGGAGCGCAATTGCGCCTCGACCTGCGGCCCCGGCGTGCCGGCGCCGAAACTGGCGAGCCAGGCCTTGTCGTCGACGCTCAGCAGCCGGTTCATCCGCTCCAGCGAGATGTTGACCACCGGGCGGTCGACGGGCGGCACCGCCAGGTGGCCGACGACGCTGGTGCCGCCGCCATAGGGCACCACGAGCGCGCCGAGCCTGCGGGCGGACGCCAGCGCCTGTGCGGCCTCGTCGTGACTCGACGGCAGGGCGACACCGTCGGCGCAGGGGCCGACGCGCCCCGAACGCAGCGCAACCCAGTCGGGAAAGCTCTGTCCGCGGGCGTGCAGCACGCGCAGCCGTGCTTCCGTCTCGAATGGCGCACCGGACGGCAGACGGCTGGCCGGCAAGGCCTCGAGTACCTGCTGCAGCACCGCGTCGCGCGGGGCGGTGCCGGCACCGACGCGATCCTTCAGGAAGGCACGGGCGTCGTCGCCCAGTGCATAGTCGTCGCTGTCTTCCCCCCAACCGTTCCAGCGTCGCATGCGTGCTCCGGCCATCGAACCGGGCGCAGTATATCGGCTGGTCCGGCGAGGACGGCCCCGATAACCGCCGCAAACTCAGGCCGCGCGCGCCGGACGGGGTTTCGACTGCTCCAGAACGCCCCGCAGCGCACCGATCGTGACCCATTGGGGGCCCGGCAACTGGCCGCGCAAGACGCGGGCCGGCGCTCCGGGCTCGCCGAGGCTGGACATCACCAGTGACGCACGTTCGAAATCCTGTTCGACGGTATCGCTGTTGACCGTGACGACCGCGGCGACGCCGGCGGCGACCGCCGCCTTCATGCCCATCTCCGAATCCTCGAGGGCCACGCAGTCGCAGGCCTTGACGTCCAGCCGACGCATCGCCAGCCGATAGAGATCCGGCGCGGGCTTCTTGTGCGCCACTTCCTCACCGCTGGCGATGACGTCGACCTCGGCAGCGAGTTCCGGCCCCATGCAGTACCGGAGCACCGGACGCAGCGTCTTCAGGCTCGCATTGGTCACGATCGCCAGCTTCAGGCCCTCGCGCCGCGCTTCGCGCATGACGCGCGCAACACCGGGGCGCAGCGGCACCTTGCCGTGACGCATGCGCCGCCGGAAATACTTGGACTTGAGTTCGTGCACCTTCGCGACCCAGGCATCGATGTCGGCATCGACCTCGGCCTGTTGCGCGCCCAGATCGGGGCGGTAGTGCTGCACGTAGTATTTGAGCCGTTCGCGTCCGCCCGGAAGCTTCAACAGGCGGCGATACAGCTTGGGCCCCCAGCGCATCTGCAGACCGAGCTTGCGGAACGCCCGGTTATAGGCCGGCCGGTGACCGAGAGACTCGGTGTCGGCTAGGGTACCGTCGACGTCGAACAGGACGGCGCGCAGGCTCATGAATCGGGGCCGCTCTCTGCGGGCTCGGGTTCTTCGGGGTCCATCCGATGAAGGTTCAGCGGGTTGAACGGTGAAGTTAATGTAGCATGCCGGCGTCCCCGCGCCTTGTGACTCAGGGCACGCGGCCGAACCGATGACCGATCCCAGGACCCCAGCCGGGAGCGATCCCGTCCATCGCTATCGTGGCCGCTTCGCGCCCACGCCCAGCGGCCCCCTGCACCTGGGTTCGCTGCTGACGGCGCTGGCCAGCTGGCTGTGCGCCCGCGTCGCCGGCGGCGACTGGCTGCTGCGCATCGACGATCTCGACACCGCACGCTGCGATCCCGCGTGGACCGCGCGGATCCTGCGCCAGCTCGAGGCGCATGGACTGCACTGGGACGAGGCGCCGCGCTACCAGTCGCAGCACACCGATGACTACGCCGCTGCGCTCGCGCGGCTGGAGGACTCGCATCGCCTGTATGCCTGCGACTGCAGCCGCGCGCGCCTGCGCGCCTCGGCCTTGCGCAAGGGCATGGAAGGTCCGGTGTATGACGGGCATTGCCGCGATCGACGCCTGCCGCCCACGGGGCATGCACTGCGCCTGCGCGCCGATGCCGGTACGCAGGCATTCGACGACGGCTGGCAGGCCCTGCAGCGCTGCGACCCGGCCGAGCACATCGGCGACTTCATCGTGCGCCGGCGCGACGGCATCGTCGGCTACCAGCTGGCCTGCGCCGTCGATGAGCAGGCCCAGGGCATCACCGAGGTCGTCCGCGGCGCAGACCTGCTTGGCTCGACGTTCATGCAGCGGCAGATCGGCGCGGCACTGGGGTACGTCTCGCCACGGTACCGTCACCTGCCCGTGCTCGTCGGCAGCGACGGACGCAAGCTTTCCAAGCAGAACCACGCGCGTGCCATTGACGAAAGCGCCGCCGGTACGCGCCTGCACCAATGTCTGCAGTGGCTTGGCCAGAGACCGCCCGATGCGCTCGCCACGGCGTCCGTCGAAGAGGTGCTGAGCTGGGCGGTCCAGCACTGGCGGCCCGGTGCCCTGCCCCAAGGCGCCTGCATCAATGTGGAGCAAGCCCCCTGAGTCTGGCATGATGCTATGCAGCAAACGCAGTGCAACATCAGCCCCAAGACCCTGTCGACATGAGCGAATCACGCGTCATCAAGAAGTATCCGAACCGGCGTCTGTACGACACCCACATCAGCCGGTACATCACGCTCGAAGAGATTCGCAAGCTGGTCCTCGAACACATCCCGTTCCGGGTCGAGGACAAGCGCACCGGCGACGACATCACCCGCAGCATCCTGCTGCAGGTGATCGCGGAGCAGGAAGAAGGCGGCGATCCGATCTTCACGACCGACCTGCTCGAATTCATCATCCGCTACTACGGTGACCCGATGCAGAACAGCATCGGCCGCTATCTGGAATTGTCGGCCCAGCTGTTCCAGCAGCAGCAACACCAGTTCACCGAGCAGTTGCGGGGCCTGCTCGGTCAGGCACCGCAACCGATCCAGAGCCTCGTCGACATCGCCGAACGGCAGGTACCGATCTGGCGTTCCGTCCGCGCCGAGTTCCTGCGCAACCTGTCGTCGCGCGCCAAGTCGATCAAGCGCCGCGCGGGTATCGACGCGGGAGCCGAGGACGCGGATCAAGCGCGCTGATCGCGCGAGCGTTGCAACGGCGAAGTGACGTTCGCGTCACAAATCGGCCCGAAGTCACAGATAAGTGCCTGTTTTATAATATTTTATAAATGAGGCCGGTTTGTTGACTTCACAGTCAGCCATCCCTATACTGCACTGCAACATGACGCGGCAACGAAAAACCCGGCAGGCCGGGTGGCGTGCCGGGTCAGGAAGGTCTCCTCCAGAAAGGCCTCGCGCCTTTCTCGCACCTTGCCCCCTGTATCCCAGGGGGCTTCTTTTTTCGCCCGTACGTGCGGGCTGCTCCGATCTCCCCAGAAAGACCACCCCGGTGCTCGGTGCTGACACCGGAGGCGCTATGTTGGTGGGGCCGGATTCTGACGCAGAATCCGGCTCCGTTCAACCAAAGTTCATGCAGCTTCGACGTCGACCGCCTTCATCGACAGGCGGATCTTGCCGTCGCGGCTGACTTCGAGCACCTTGACGCGGACTTCCTGCCCTTCCTTGACCACGTCCTCGACCTTCTCGACGCGCTTGTCGGCGAGCTGCGAGATGTGCACGAGGCCGTCCTTGCCCGGGGCAATCGTGACGAAGGCGCCGAAGTCCATGATCTTGGCGACCTTGCCCTCGTAGATCGCGCCGACCTCGACGTCGCGGGTCAGCGTCTGGATGCGGTTGATCGCCGCCTCCGCCGCCTTGCCGTCGACCGCGGCGATCTTGATCGTGCCGTCGTCGCTGATGTCGATCGACGTGCCGGTCTCGCGCGTGATCGCCTGGATGGTCGAGCCGCCCTTGCCGATCACTTCGCGGATCTTGTCCGGGTGGATCTTGATCGTCGTGATCTGCGGCGCATACGGCGACAGGTTGCTGCGCGGCGTCGCCAGCACCTCGTTCATCTGCTTGAGGATGTGCAGACGCGCGGCCTTCGCCTGCGTGAGCGCCTGCGCCATGATCTCGCCGCTGATGCCGGCCACCTTGATGTCCATCTGCAGCGCCGTGACGCCGCCTTCGGTGCCGGCGACCTTGAAGTCCATGTCGCCGAGGTGGTCCT
The DNA here is from genome assembly GCF_003201205.1 of Sinimarinibacterium flocculans. Classification (GTDB taxonomy): domain Bacteria; phylum Pseudomonadota; class Gammaproteobacteria; order Nevskiales; family Nevskiaceae; genus Solimonas; species Solimonas flocculans. Next base: position 448,737 of record NZ_QICN01000001.1, on the reverse strand, counting down.
CGTCACCGAGGATGTCCGTCAGCACGGCCCAGCGCGAACCCTCGAGAATCAGGCCCATCGCGACACCGGCCACCGGCGCCTTGATCGGCACACCGGCGTCCATCAGCGACAGGCAGGCGCCGCAGACCGAAGCCATCGACGACGAGCCGTTGGACTCGGTGATCTCCGAAACCACGCGCACGACGTACGGGAATTCCTTGTCGAGGTCCGGCATCACCGCCGCGACACCGCGCTTGGCGAGGCGGCCGTGGCCGACTTCGCGGCGCTTGGGCATGTTCACACGCCCGGTCTCGCCCACGCAGTACGGCGGGAAGTTGTAGTGGAACAGGAAGTGATCGTGGGTCTCGCCGTCGATCGCGTCGATGATCTGGTAGTCCTTGCCGGTGCCCAGCGTCGTGATCGCGATGGCCTGCGTCTCGCCGCGCGTGAACAGCGCCGAACCGTGGGCACGCGGCATCACACCGGTGCTGATGGCCAGCGGACGCACCGTCTCGCGGTCGCGACCGTCGATGCGCGGCGCACCGTCGAGGATGCGGTTGCGCACGATCTTGGCCTTGAGCTCGTCGAGTTCCGCCTTGATATGGTTGTCGGTGAACGGCGCGTCGGCCGGACGGGCAGCCTTGGCCTGCTTGGCGACCTCGTCCAGCTTGCCGTAGCGCGTCTGCTTGTCGGTGTGCCCGTAGGCCTCGGTGATCGCGCCCTCGAACTGGGCGACGAAGGCCTTGACCGCGCTGCGATCCGGCGCCGTCCACTCCCACTTCGGCTTGCCGGCCTCGGCGGCCAGCTCGTTGATCGCCTGGATGGCGGCCTGCATCTGCTCGTGGCCGAACAGCACGGCGCCAAGCATGACCGGCTCCGGCAGCATCTTGGCCTCGGACTCGACCATCAGCACCGCATCCTTGGTCCCGGCAACCACGAGCTCGAGCTCGGAGTCGGCCAGCTCGCTCTTGGAAGGATTGAGGATGTAGTTGCCGTTCTTGTAACCGACCTTGGCGGCACCGATGGGCCCCGCGAACGGAACGCCGGACAGCGCCAGCGCCGCCGAGGCACCGATCATCGCCGGGATCTCGCCGTCGACCTCCGGGTTCAGCGACATCACCTGCGCGATGATCTGGATCTCGTTGTAGAAGCCGTCCGGGAACAGCGGGCGGATCGGCCGGTCGATCAGGCGGCTGGTGAGGGTCTCCTTCTCCGTCGGGCGTCCCTCGCGCTTGAAGAAGCCGCCGGGGATGCGGCCGCCGGCGTAGAACTTCTCGAGGTAGTCGACCGTCAGCGGAAAGAAGTCCTGGTCCGGCTTGGCATCCTTGCGGGCAACGACGGTAACCAGCACCACGGTCTCGTCGACCGTGACGGTGACCGCACCGCTGGCCTGGCGCGCGATGGCGCCGGTTTCGATGGTGACGTCGCGGCTGCCGTAGCGGAAGGTCTTGCGGATCGGTGTGGCGGGTGTGGCGGGAACGGCCATGGGTATTGTTCTCACGGTTGGCGGCGGATCGGTGCACGCATCGCGCGCTCGCGGACATCCGTCGGATATTGGCGTGGCCCGCGGCGAGGACGAGATGCCCCGGGCCCTGTTGCGATGCCGCTGGCCCGCTGTCGTTGACGACGCGGGTCCTGCGGTGCTGCCGTCGCTGCCGGCAAAGCAAAAACCCCCGGTGAAACCTGTGGTTTCACGACCGGGGGCTTGAATGCAATGGCGGCCGACAACGTCTGGGAGGGATCAGCGACGCAGACCCAGTTCCGCAATCAGCTTGGTGTAGCGCGTTTCGTCCTTGCGCTTGAGATAGTCGAGCATCTGACGACGCTGGTTGACCATCTTCAGCAGGCCGCGACGGGAGTGGTTGTCCTTCTTGTGCTGGTCGAAGTGCGGGCCCAGCGCCTTGATGCGCTCGGTCAGCAGGGCCACCTGCACTTCCGGCGAGCCGGTGTCCTGGTTGCTGCGGGCGAACTTCTTGACGACGTCCGACTTGCGTTCAGCGGTCACGGTCATTGCTGCAAACTCCGAAAACTCGAATGTATTTGGTCTTTACAAAGCCCAATATATTAGCTTTTTCCACAGGGCAATCACAAGCCGTCAGCGGCATTCGGCAGCAGCCAACGGCGCGGCCTCAGGCTGCCACGCTCGTCAACCTCGCCCAGGCCCAGCAGGCGGCCTGCGTCGTCGGTGACCGCGCAGCGCCCCGGCGCCGCAGTGTCACCGAGGCCGACAGCCTGCCCGCGCGCCAGGCGCGCCGCAGTTTCCTCAGCCACCTGCACCCGCGGCCAGTTCGACAGACCCGCCGCCGGTGCGAGCAGCAGCGCATCGAGCGCCGCGGTTCCGCCCTGCGCCGCCCGCTCCTGCAGCTCGTCGAGGGTGTGCATCGGCAGCCCCTCGAACGGGGCCACCGCCGTGCGCCTCAGTGCGGCCAGATGCGCACAACCGCCGGCAGCGCGGGCCAGATCCTCCACCAGAGTGCGGATGTAAGTCCCCTTGGAGCATTGCGCCCGCACCAGCACGCGATCGGACTCGGGGAGCGGCGTGACCTCAAGGGCGTGAATCCGTACCTCGCGCGGCGCCCGCTCGACCTCGATCCCCTGGCGCGCGAGCGCATACAGCCGCTGCCCTTCGTGCTTGAGCGCGGAATACATCGGCGGCACCTGGGTGATGCGTCCGGTCATCCGCGTCGCGGCCTGCCGCAGCGCATCGATCCCCGGTACCGGCCCGGTCTCGATCACCTCGCCCTCGACGTCGCCGGTCGCCGTGCGCAATCCCAGGCGTGCCTCGGCGACGTAGCACTTGTCGGCATCGAGCAGAACGCCCGAGAGTTTCGTCGCCTCGCCGAGGCAGATCGGCAGCACGCCGCTGGCCAGCGGGTCGAGGCTGCCGGTATGCCCGGCCTTGTCGGCTCCGAACAGCCGGCGGACATCCTGCAAGGCCGCGTTCGAACTCAGGCCGACCGGTTTGTCCAGCAACAGGATGCCGTCGACGCGTCGACGCGGGCGCCGTGGCTTGCTCATGACCGCATGGGGATCAGCTGTCGCGCCCGGCCTTGTCGGCGTCGCGACGGACGGCGTCGTGGATCAGCGCGCTGACCCGCTCGGCCTGCCGCAATTCCACGTCGGCGACGAAGCGCAGCTCCGGGACGCGCCGCAGTTTGAGGCGCTGGGCCAGCGCGCTGCGCAGCTTGCCGGCCGCATGATTGAGACCGGCGACGGCGACGGACAGGCGCGCATCGTCCGCGAGCAGGCTGACGCGGATGCGGGCGTTGCGAAGATCCGGCGACACGTCGACCGAGGTGATCGTCGCCCCCGCCACGCGTGGGTCGGACAGGGACTCGCGGATCAGCATCGCCAGCTCGGCCTGAAGCTGGGTGTTCAGGCGCAGCCGGCGCGGAAAGTCTCGCACGACGCGTCAGGCGGACGACGGCATCAGGCGGCTGCCGATACCGTGCGCCGCACCTCCACACGCTGGAAGCACTCGATCTGGTCGCCGACCTTGACGTCGTTGTAGTCCTTGACGCCGATGCCGCATTCGGTGCCGGCCTCGACCTTCGCCACGTCGTCCTTGAAGCGGCGCAGGGACTCGAGCACGCCCTCGTAGATCACCGTCTGGTTGCGCAGCACGCGGATCGGCAGACTCTTCTGCACCGAGCCTTCGATCACCAGGCAGCCGGCGATCGCGCCGAGCTTCGAGCTGCGGAACACGTCGCGCACCTGGGCGATACCCACGATCTGCTCGCGCGTCTCGGTACCGAGCAAGCCGGCGACCGCATCGCGAACATCGTCGAGGATGTCGTAGATGATCGAGTAGTAACGGACGTCGACGCCGGTGTCCTGGATGCGCTTGCGCGCGCCGGCATCGGCACGGACGGAGAAGCCGATGATCGTGGCCTTGGAGGCGAGCGCCAGATCGACGTCGGACTCGCTGATGCCGCCGATGCCCGACGACAGCACGTTGACCTTGACCTCTTCGCTCGGGATCTTGCGCAGCGCGTCGGCGATTGCCTCGGCAGAACCCTGCACGTCGGCCTTGATCATCAGGTTGAGCTGCTTGACCTCGCCCTCGCCCATCTTCGCGAAGACCTGGTCCATGCGCAGCGCCTGCGACTGCGCCAGCTTCTGCTCGCGCAGCTTCTGTTCGCGCAGCTGTGCCAGCTCGCGCGCGCTGCGCTCGTCGGCCACGACGACCACGTCGTCACCGGCATCCGGCGCACCGGACAGACCGAGGATCTGCACCGGAATCGACGGACCGGCCTGCTTCACAGGCTTGCCGGCCTCGTCGAACATCGCACGGACGCGGCCGAAGTGCGGGCCGGACAGCACGACGTCGCCCTGCTTGAGCGTGCCGGCGCGAACCAGCACGGTCGCCACCGGGCCGCGGCCCTTCTCGATCGACGATTCGAGAATGTTGCCACGCGCCAGTGCCTCGATCGGCGCCTTGAGCTCGAGGATCTCCGCCTGGACGAGAATCGCGTCGAGCAGGGCGTCCACGCCCTCGCCGGAGAACGCCGACACGCCGACGACCTGGATGTCGCCACCCCAGTCCTCGGGCACGATCTCTTCCTTGGTCAGCTCGGTCTTGACGCGGTCGATGTCGGCCTCGGGCTTGTCGACCTTGGTGATCGCCACGACGATCGGCGCACCGGCCGCCTTGGCATGCTGAATCGCTTCGCGCGTCTGCGGCATGACACCGTCGTCGGCCGCCACGACCAGTACGACGATGTCGGTGATCTGCGCACCGCGCGCACGCATTCTCGTGAACGCCGCGTGACCCGGCGTATCGAGAAACGTCACGATGCCCTTGTCGGTCTCGACGTGATAGGCGCCGATGTGCTGCGTGATGCCACCGGCTTCGCCGGCGGCGACCTTGGTCTTGCGGATGTAGTCGAGCAGCGAGGTCTTGCCGTGGTCGACGTGGCCCATGATGGTCACGACCGGCGGACGCGGCTCGGTCTCGACGTCGGCCTGCTCGCCCGACACCGCCTGCTCGAGCTTGTCCTCGGCATCGCTGGCCTTGACCATGCGCGCCTTGTGCCCCAGCTCCTCGACCATCAGGGCCGCCGTGTCCTGATCGAGCGTCTGGTTGATGGTGGCCATGACGCCGTTGCGCATCATGACCTTGATGAGTTCCGTGGCCTTGACCGCCATGCGATTGGCCAGCTCGCCGACGGTGATCGCCTCCGGCACCTCGACCTCGCGAACGATCGGCGCCACCGGCTTCTCGAACACGTGCACGTTCTCCACGCGCACCCGCCCCGACGGCTTCTTGGTCTTGCGTTCGCGGCGGCCGCTCTTGCCCTCGGCCAGATGCAGCTCGGAGCGCCCCTTGGCGGCACCGCGGTCACGCCCGCCGGCGCGCTTGGCCGCCGCAGGCGCGGCACCGGGCGCAACACCCGGCGGCGGAGTCGGAGCCGCGGCCATCGTGCGCGCGGCTTCGGCGGCACGCCGGACATTCTCCGATGCCCGCACGCGGGCCTGCTCGGCCTCCCACTTCGCACGATACAGCGGGTCCTCCTGCAGCAGGCGCGTGTGCTCCTGCTCGGCGTGCTTGGCCGCAGCCTCGGCCTCGGTGCGCTGACGCTCGGCTTCCTCTTCCTTGAGCTTGCGCTCCGCCTCTTCCTGATGCCGGCGTGCCTCGGCCTCGGCTGCCGCACGTGCGGCAAGCTCGCGCTCGGCCTCGACGCGTGCGGCCGCTTCCTCGGCCTCGCGCAGTGCCTCGGGGTCCTGGGCCTCGGGCTCCTCGCGCTTGACGTACGTCCGCTTCTTGCGCACCTCGATGCTGACGGTCTTGGCCGGCGCGCCGCGGCTGCCGCCAAGCTTCAGTTCCGTCGTCTCGCGGCGCTTCAGCGTGATGCGGCGCGGTTCGGCGCCGGAAGTGCTGCGGGTCTTCTGCTGCAGATAGCTCAGCAGTGCCACCTTGTCCTCGGCCGTGACCGAAGCATCGGCCTTGGTGACGGCGACGCCGGCCTCCTTGAACTGGGACAGCAGCTCGTCGACCGGCCGGCCGAGTTCCTTAGCGAAGTCTTGTACGGTTACCGTTGACATTCAGTTCCTTCCCGAGCAGACGCTCTTCAGTCCACGGTTCAGGCGTAGGCCTTGGCACGCGCCGCCATGATCAGCGCCGATGCGCGCTCCTCACCGAAATCCGGAAGCAGCTCGATCAGCTCGTCGGTCGCCAGATCGGCAAGCGCCGTGCAATCGCCGATGCCGACTTCCGCCAGCTGGTAGGCCGTGTCCTCGTCGACACCCTCGACCGCCAGCAGGTCGTCGGCCGGCTGCGCGTGCGCGCGCTGCTCCGCCTTGGCGATCGCCTTGGTCAGGAGCACGTCGCGGGCGCGGTTGCGCAGTTCCTCGACGATGGCCTCGTCGAACTCCTCGATCTTGAGCAGTTCCTGCGTCGGCACGTAGGCCACTTCCTCGAGCGTCGTGAAGCCTTCCTGCACGAGTACGGTCGCGACCTCCTCGTCGACGTCCAGCGCCTCCATGAAGCCCTGCAGGACCGACTGGTTCTCCTCTTCCTTCTTCGCCTCGGCATCGGCCGAGGTCATGACGTTGAGGATCCAGCCGGTCAGCTCCGAAGCCAGGCGAACGTTCTGGCCGCCGCGGCCGATGGCCTGCGCCAGCTTCTCCTCGGAGACACCGATCGTCATCGAGTGCGATTCCTCGTCGACGATGATGGTCTCGACCTCGGCGGGCGCCATCGCGTTGATGACGAACTGCGCGATGTTCTCGTCCCACGGCACGATGTCGACGCGCTCGCCGGCGAGCTCGTTGGAGACGCTTTGCACACGCGAACCGCGCATGCCGACGCAGGCGCCGACCGGATCGATGCGCTTGTCCTTGGCCTGCACCGCGATCTTCGCGCGCAACCCGGGGTCACGGGCCGCGCCCTTGAGCTCGATCAGGCCCTGGGCGATCTCGGGCACCTCGAGCTTGAACAGTTCCATCAGGAACTGGGGCGACGTGCGCGACAGGAACAGCTGCGGCCCGCGCGCCTGCGGGCTCACCTCGTACAGGTAGCCGCGAATGCGATCGCCCGGCCGGACCGGCTCGCGCGGGATCAGCTGGTCGCGCAGGATGATCGCCTCGGCGTTGCCGCCCAGGTCGACGATGACGCTGCCGCGCTCCAGACGCTTGACCTGCCCGGTGATCAGCTCGCCGACCCGATCCTGATAGGCCTCGACCACCTGCGCACGCTCGGCCTCGCGCACCTTCTGCACGATGACCTGCTTGGCCTTCTGGGCTCCGATGCGGCCGAAGTCGACGGAATCGACCTTGTGCTCGAGCACGTCGCCAGGCTGGGCATCTTCCTTCTGCTTGACCGCATACGACAGCTTGATCTGCCGTTCCGGGTACTCGAATTCCTCGCTGTCGTCCTCGAGCACCGTCCAGCGCTGGAACGTCTCGTAGTCGCCGGTCTCGCGATCGATCGCGACGCGCAGGTCGGACTCGTCGCCGTACTGCTCCTTGCCGGCGGACGCGAGCGCAGCTTCCAGCGCCTCGAAGATCAGGTCTTTCTCGACGCCCTTCTCGTTGGAGACCACGTCCACCATCAACAGGATGTTCTTGTTCATGATCACCTACTCTCGATCGTATTCCGGCACCAGTCGCGCCCGATCGATCTCCGCGTACGGAAGCTCGACGAGGCCATCCTGCGTTTCCAGCTGCACCGCGTCGGTACCCGCAACGCGGATCCAGCCGACGAACCGGCGCCGCCCGTCGCGCGGCGCCAGCAGCTGCACCCGCGCCTGCTCTCCGACGAAGCGTTCATAGTGAGACGGCTTGACCAGCGGACGGTCGAGCCCGGGCGACGAGACTTCGAGGCGATAGCCGCTGCTGATCGGGTCCTCGACGTCGAGCTGGCCGGCCACCTCGCGGCTGACACGCTCGCAGTCCTCGATCGTGATGCCGCCGGGACTGTCGATATACAGTCGCAGCAGCCCACTCTTGGTACTAGGGCTGAACTCGAGCAGCACGAGCTCGTAACCGAGCGCCTCGACGACCGGTTCGAGTAGTTGTTGCAGCCGCTCTCTGAGCACCGCCATCCCAGCTGTCGCGCGCCTCCAAGCCGATGTTTCGCCAACAAAAAAGGCCCTCGAAGGGGCCTTTCTCAAGCCTAATGTGGTAGCGGGGGCAGGATTTGAACCTGCGACCTTCGGGTTATGAGCCCGACGAGCTGCCAGACTGCTCCACCCCGCACCAGACAGACGAGAAGTATAGGATTTCGGAGTGGCGCGGCGCAACGGACATATGCCAAATCCTTGAGCCAAAAACCAATTTCTCCGAGGCCTCGTTTCCGCTACCTCTCGACCGGGCCGGCATTATAGATAGGTCCGGCTCGCGATGCACGCAGTTTTTTGTCCTGAATGAGCGCAGGCCGACGCGTGCCGGGCGCTGAGCACACGCGGCGCGCCCGGTCCTTATATCTGCGCCTCGCGATTCCGTCGTCGACAGACATCAGTGTTGATTATCGCCGACGCCCGACGGTATGCTTTTTCCGGCGCCGTCGTGCGGCCAGCGAGGAGCATGCGATGAGCGACGACTATTTCTTTCGTCTCGAAGGGCCGCTGGATTCGACGCCCGTCGAGCGGCAGATGCGGACCGCGAACCTCAACGGCTTCTCCGGACTGGTCAGAACCCTGGGCGGCGATCCGCGCGAGATCCTCGAGCGGCACGGCATCGACGCCCGCCTGATCCACGACCCGGATGCCTTCATCGACAGCAAGGCGCTGGTGGACATGCTGGAGTTCTGCAGCCGCAGCCTGCGCGAGCCCTTGTTCGGTCTGCGCCTGGCGCAGCTCCAGGATCCGATCGGCGTCTACGGCTCGGTCGCCGCGTTGTGCAAGGCCGCATCGACGATGCGCGAGGCGGTCACCTGCTTCATCGACTACATCCCGGTAGTCCATTCGCCGGTGCCGGTGCTCGAACTCGTCGAAGGACGCGAAGCGGCCGAGATCCGCTGGCGCGTGCAGGCCGACCTCGGCCACAACACGCAGGCTAGCCTGCAGGCGGCCATGCTGAACCTGAAGCTGCTGCGCCTGGTCGGCGGTCCCGGATTCCAGCCGAGCCGGGTGCAACTCACCGTGGACGTGCCCGCCGACGTCGTGCCGGAGATCGAGAGCAGGCTGGGCTGCCCGTTTCGCGCGGGCGCAAGCGTCAACGCGGTGAGCTTCCCCGCCGCGTTCCTGAATCAGCCGGTGAGCAGCGCCAACCGCCTGCTGTTCCGGTTGCTGGGCGGCTATCTCGATCGTGTCAGGGCCACATCGCGAAGGACGATCGTCGAGCGGGTCGAGGACTATCTGCGGGGCGCATTGCCGCGCGGAAGCTGCTCGGTCGAGCAGTGCGCAAGAAAGCTCGGCACTTCGGTACGGACGCTGCAGGCCAGCCTGAGCGAACACGGCCTGCGCTTCTCCGACATCCTCGAGAAGATGCGGATCGATCTGGCCAAGGACCATCTCGAACACGGACAGATGTCGCTGGACGCGCTCGCCGATCTGCTCGGCTACTCCGACCAGTCGAGCTTCGGTCGCGCCTTCAAGCGCTGGACCGGCGTGCCCCCCCAGCGCTTCCGGCGCGAACTCGCCTCCGGGGCAGCGCGGGGACAGGCGAAGATTCCGCAGACCGGCCGCCACACCCCGCCGCCAGCCGCCGCCCGGCTCGGCGCGTGAGCCTGCGCGCCACGCCGACGCCGCGGCCACTGGTCTGTCAGCGCGCACGCTAGTGCCTCGCGACGCAGTCCACCCCGCGGCTTCACGGCAACGACGTTCCTGCGCCCTGCACCGCCGATAAGATGCCGCGACGCGGCGTCGCAGCGCATGCCGCTCGCACATCACGCAAAGAGGAGTGGCAGCCCATGGCTCAGGAATCCGGCAAACCCGTCGTGCTGATCACCGGTGCAAGTGCCGGCATCGGCGCCGCCACGTCGCGCCGCTTCGCCGCCGGCGGCTATCGCATCGTCGCGGTGGCGCGCCGCCCCGAGAAGCTGGCGGAGCTGGTTGCGGAACTGTCGTCGCTGACGGAGGTCCGGACGCTTGCCGTGGACGTCACCGACAGGAGTGCCGCGCAGCGGGCCGTCGATATCGCGATGCAGGCCTTCGGCCGGCTCGACTGCCTGGTCAACAACGCCGGTGCCGGCAAGTGGGCCCCGGTGCATCAGACCGACGACGACACGCTCGATGAGGTCGTCGAAACGAGCCTCAAGGCGCCGTTCCGCTTCTGTCGGGCAGCACTCGGCGTGATGAAACCCGGATCGGCCATCGTCAACGTCGGTTCGACCTTCGGCCTGGTCGGCGGGCTCGATGGCGGTGCCTACTGTGCGGTGAAGGCCGGACTGATCGGCCTCACGCAGACGCTCGCGGCGCAGTACGGCGCACAGGGCATCCGCAGCAATCTGGTCGCGCCCGGCGTCATCCGCACCGACATGACCGATGCCTACTGGGACGCTGCGCCGTTCCGGCGCATCAATCACGAGATGACACCTTTCGACCGGGAAGGCACCGTCGAGGATGTCGCCAACCTCATCCACTTCCTCGCCTCGGCGGAGGGCAGCTACATCAACGGCCAGAGCATCGCCCTCGACGGCGGCTGGACGACGACCAAGTACCTGAGCGCCGAGGCCTTGCTGGCCGAACGCCGGCCGGCCGCCTGAGCCCCGATACCGGAAACACGCCGAACGCCCGAATCGAACTGCCGCAGTCATGGATGCCCAATCGCTTGTCGCCGCCGGCTGGACCTCGCTGACCGGCGAAGGCTTCACCGGACACCTGGGGCCGATCTGGCTCCGCGGCGCCGCGAACGCCCGCACGATCGGGTTTCTCGGCGGCTCGCAGCAGGGCAACAACCGGCCCGGCGCAATCCACGGCGGTGCACTGATGACCTTCGCCGACATCGCCCTCGGCTTCGGCGCCGCCGACGCGCTCGGCGGCAAGCATCTGGTCACTGCCCAGCTTCAGCTGCACTTCGTGGCCGGCGGCCGCACCGGAGAGTTCATCACCTGCACCCCCGAGCTCGTCCGCCGCAGCCGGCAGCTGATCTTCATGCGCGGCCTGCTGTGCGCGGGTGAGCGCACACTGGCCAGCGCCGACGGTATCTGGAAGGTGCTCGATCTTCCCGAGGCCGACTGACGGAGCGGGACGGCCACGCGCAGCGCCGCGAGCATTCCACAGCCCGACAGACAGCTCTGCAGGCTTCGCTATGATCGAGTCGATGCCTCCACGCAAAGCCCGCGCCGCAGCCGATTCCGCCGATACCCGGCGACGTCCCTACCACAGCCCCTTGCGTCGCCAGCAGGCGGCGCGGACCCGCGAGGACATCGTCGCGGCCGGCGCCCGGATCGCACACCGCCTGGCCAGCTGGGACTGGCGTGCGCTCACGTTCAAGGCAGTCGCCGAACAGGCGGGCATCAGCGTGCGCACGGTGCATCGTCATTTCTCCGACGAGCGCACGCTGCGCGGCGCCATCCTGCAGCGACTCGTCGAGGAGTCCGGGGTCCGGCTCGATCACATCGAACTGCGCGACTTCGCATCCATCGCGACCGACGTCCACCGATACCTGTCCTCGTTCGCGACGCCTGCACCTGCAGCCGAGGAGCCCGCCCTCGCCGCACTCGACCATCGTCGGCGCGCGGCCCTGACCAGCGCCGTCGAGCGTGCCGCGCCGGACTGGCCATCGCGCGACTGCGTCATCGCTGCCGCCATGCTCGACATGCTGTGGACGCCACCGCTCTACGAGCGGCTCGGCACGGCCTGGCGTCTGGACACCGCCGAAACGAGCGCCGCTCTCGCCTGGATCGCCGGGCTGATCGAGGACGCCATCCGCACGAACCGTCGCCCGACTGCCTAGGCCACCACGCCCGGCTGCAGCCGCTTTTCGGCGAGCTGGCGGAGTTCGCCCGACTTCACCTTGCCGTTGGCGGTCACCGCCATCTCCTCTTCCTGCAGGAACAGGAAGCGGCGCGGAACCTTGAAGCTGGCCAGGCGCTCCTTCAGGAACACGCGCAGTGCATCCTCGTCGATGTCCACGCCTTCGTGCGGCACGATGCAGGCCACCGCCATCTCGCCGAGCGTGTCGTGCGGCACACCGACGGTCTGCGTGCGGCGCACGCCGGGATACAACGCGATCACCGCGTCGATCTCCGGCGGCGAGATGTTGGCGCCGCCGGTCTTGATGATCTCGGTGAGCCGGCCTTCCCAGTACAGCCGCCCGACCTCGTCGACGTAGCCGCCGTCACCGGTGCGGTAATAGCCCTCGTCGTCGAGGACGTCTTCGACCGCCTTGCCGATGTAGCCGAGCATCAGCGTCGGCCCCTTCAGGCAGATCTCGCCACGCTGGCCGCGCGGGACGACCGCACCGGTCAGCGGATCGACGACCTTCAGCAGGTTGCCCGGTAGCGGCTCGCCGGCACTGCCGGCGTACTGCTCGGGCGACGTGTCCGCCGTGTAGGTCGTCGCCGCGGTGTTGGTCTCGGTGGTGCCGAAGGTCATCGGCAGGCGCCAGCCGGTCTTCACGCTCGGGTGCTGCTTGAGCAGATCGGCATTGGTGATGTAGTGCAGGCTCGACAGATCGGCGCTCGCCCAGTTCGGCGCCTCCTGCAGCCGCGCCCACTGGTGCGGCCGGCCCGACAGGTAATTCACGCGCTCGGCTTCCCAGAGCCTGAGCGCCTGTTCCGGCTCGAAGTACGGCTGCAGCACGATGCAGCCGCCGGTCGACAGCGCCACGCCGACGATCATCGTGATGTTGCCGGACCAGAAGAAGCCGTTGCCGGTCCAGGCACGCGCGGGCCCCTTCACGCACATCACGCGCGGCCATCGCCACCACTGGATCGCGAACGCCCGCTGCGCGTGCAGGATGCCTTTGGGCAGGCTGGTGGTCCCGGACGAGAAGAACAGTCCGCCGGCATCCGACGGCGCAACCGCCGCCGCACGCGCGTCTACGATGGCATCCGTCACCGTGCGGCCGCGGCCGAGGAAATCCGTCCACGACTCGAAGCTGCGCGCCTTCAGGTCTCCGGCATCGTCCGCGGTGACCGAATCGAGGCGCACTAGATGGCGCAGGAACGGAAACTTCGTCGACTGGAGCGCGCCCGGCGCCGCGTCCAGCAGCGCCGGCTCCAGCTCGGCCAGTACGGCGCCGAAATCACGCTTGAGCACGCGTCCGTCGAACAACAGCACCGAGATGCCGGAGACGGCAATCAGGTGCTCCAGCTCCGCCGGCGTCGAGAAGGTGCTCAGCGCCACCGCGACACCACCGGCCAGGCCGATGCCGAACACCGACGACAGGTACTCCGGCCGGTTGACCATCAGGATGCCGACGCGGCTGTCCTTGCCGACACCGCTGGCGATCAGGGCCCTGGCCACTTCGACGGAGCGCTCCCACAGCATCTCGTAGGACCAGCGCTCAACCCCGGCAGCGGTGTGCATCACCAGCGCCTCGGCACCGGCGTAACGCTGCGTGACCTCGCGCAGGTAGCCGGGAATCGTGTGCGCGCCCTGCCCCGGCTCCTCCTGCAGCGGAATGCCGCGGACGATCGACATCTGTTCGGCGACAGGAGACGTCATTGTGGGAGCGGCTTCAGCCGCGACCCTGTTTCGTGCGGCGTGCCCGCCGTGTCGCGGGTGAAGCCGCTCCTACAGGGGGATACAGGGGGCAGCCTGCGACGTGGAATCATGGCAACGGAATCAGTACGGCAGCTGCACGTCGGCCGTGCCCTTGAGGATCTGCTCGCCCTTCTGCGTCGTCATCTTCACTTCGACGACCGCGACCGGACAGCCGTAGGCCGAGTTCGGCTGCTTGTCGACGACTTCGCCGTCGATGAAGGTCACATCGCCCTCGAACGCCGGGCTGCGGAACTGCGTCTTCGAGTGCCAGACGAAGCCGTCGTGGCCGGCCCAGTAGGACACGTAATCCAGGTGCCAGGCGTTCATCGATGCGCCATAACCGTACATGCCGCCCATGCCGATGTTGCTCGCCTTCTCCAGGTTCACGTGACCGCTCGACGGCCCGTGGTACAGGCCGTCGCCCTGGCGCGGGTCGATCTTGCGCGCACTGTAGTCGTAGCTCATGTCCTTGGCGAAGCCGGCGTCCGCGGTCGCCGGATCGACCATGCCTTCGGGCACGTTCCAGCGCCAGGTGCCCCAGATGTTCTGGCGGAAGGCCCGGTACTCGGTGACGAAGGTCGCGATCGAATGCGGGCCGATCACGCGGCGCGGCAGCTTGTCGCCGACCTTCACGTCAGCCCACAACGGCGAGCGGCCTTCACGATTGGACAGGATCCAGTCGTAGCGCAGCTTGTGGATCTCGGCCAGCTCCTGCTTGTCCCAGCGCTTGGGCGAGGCCTTCTCCTTGCCGAACACGCCGCGCTTGTTCGCCTCCTCGATCAGGTAGCGGATCGAGGTCGCGCGCTCGCGTGCGACGAGCACGCCGTCCTGGTTACGGTGTTCGGTGTCGCCACGCTGGAATACGGTGGGACCGGCGAAGCTCGTGTCCTTGACGTCGTAGCCGTCGAAGCGGCGCTTCTGGAACAGCTTGTCGCCCGGACGCACCGGTGCGCCGAAGAACCACCACTCCTCGCCGCCGAAGATCAGATGCGAGCCCGGAATCTTGCCGACCCCGGCCGGATGGCAGCCGTGTCCGTAGTCCATCGCCACCGCGAAGGACTGCGGCGCAACGATGCCGCCGAACTTCGACGCCAGCGCGAACTCCTGGTCCCAGTGGATCGGGTTCGGATAGTCCATCGCCATGACCCAGCGGCGGATGTCGGTCGCGTTGCACGGATCCCACAGCTCGGCGAAGACCACCGGCTTTCCGACCCAGCGGTCGAGATCGCTGAGATCGAGTTGAGCAGCTGCTTGTTCCGGTTTTGCAGACATGTACGGGCTTTCCATTTCGGATTGAACGCAATATATCGCCGCCGTCAGCAACGATCCCGACCAAGACCGCCGAGCGCTATACATCTGGCGCAGCGCTAAACATGAGCGCTCGTAGGAGCGCTCCTAGGCGCGACCCACGCCACACCGGCCAAGCCGTCGCGCCCAGGTGCGCTCCTACAGAAGCTGGTGGGGCGGCCCGTTACGGCCGTTTACAACATCACCTCGATCCAGTCGTCGACGATGCGCACCGGATAGGTCGCGATCGGCTTGGTCGCCGGCAGGTTCAGTGCCGCACCGCTTTCGAGGTTGAAGCGCGCGCCGTGTACCGGGCAGGTGATCGTGCAGTGGCGCACGCGCCCCATCATCAGCGGGCGGGTCGCGTGCGAGCAGATGTTGGACACCGCGTAGTACCTGCCCTCGGTGTGGCAGACCAGGATCCAGTGGCTACCGATCCGCACCGCCTTCTTCGACTCCGGCGGGAGTTCGGTCACCGCGCAGAAACGCGTGTATGCGCCCTCGGCCGAGGGCGCCGGTTCGGTTTGATCCGTCACGCGACCGTTAGCCCGAGGACTTGCCGACGTACTTGTCGAGCGCCCGGTTGAAGTGGCGCACGCGGATCTCCTGGTAGTTGCCCAGCGTCAGCCCCTTTTTGGCGCTGGCCTCGACACCTTCCTGCTGCAGGATCAGGTTCTCGGTGTCCTGGTCGAGAATCGCGCCGAAGCCCGGGTCCATGCCGGCCGCCTCGGTGAACGACTGGTGATCCTCGAGGTGGATCGGCATCGCCGGCACCGGACGCTTGCCGTCGACCGGCACCGGACGCAGGAACAGCACCTCGTAGAGGCACTTGCGGTGGTCGTGACGGTCTGGGCGGAAGCGGTAGACCATCGGCAGCGAGATGCCCGGGAACAGGAAGGTGTTCGGGAAAACGGTGTACGAGAAGCAGTCGAGCAGCTCGGAATCCGAGACCTTCGACAGGTCGGTGTTGGTCGCCTTCTCGAACATGCTGCGGAACATCTCGGCCATGACGCTGCGCGCGGTGCCGCCGTCCTTGAGCGTGAACTTGGTATCGCCCAGTGCGCTGCTGTCGCCCAGCGTGAACTGGTTGAGGATGTCCTGTTCGCTGACCTGGCCGTAGAGGTGCGGGCTGACGACGCCCAGCGTCGAGATGAAGCGGTCGACGTGCTCGCCGTAGATGTCGTATTGCGAGTTGGCGTCGCCGTTACTCGGCGCCACCTGCGGGTGCGTCTCGATGACGTGATAGGCCTCCATGAAGGCCTCGATCGTCAGCTTCCAGTTCGCCGGGATGCGCTTTGACACATGCAGGTAGACGTAGCGGTCTTCCAGCTTCCAGGCCTTGATGTGCGACAGCGCCTCGGGGCCGAGGTAGTCCTCCAGCGAGGGCGCGACCGGGTCCATGTTGATGAACACGAAGCCGCCGAGCCGGGCGACGCGCGCCTGCGGCAGCGAGAACTTCTTCGAATCGACATGCGGGAAGTCCCAGTCGCAGGTCGTCGACTTGTGCGTGCCGTCGAGATTCCAGCTCCAGCCGTGGAAGCTGCACTTGAACTCCTCGGCGTTGCCGTCGGTGCCCGAGGCGCGCAGCTTGGTGCCGCGATGCAGGCAGGCGTTGTAGTACGCGCGGATCTCGTTCTCGGCGACGCGGGTGATGATGAACGAGTAGTGGCCGAGGTCGTAGACGTAGTAATCGCCGACTTCCGCGATGTGCTCCTCGCGGCAGGCGAACTGCCAGGTCTTCTTCCACAGCGTGTCCAGCTCGCGCTTTGCGTAGGCCGGATCGGTGTAGCGATCGGTCGGGATGTCCTCGTCGCCGAGGAACTGGTAGGACTCCGAGCAGACCCAGCCCGGCGCCTTCACCGTGTCAGCGGCGATGATGTCCTGCGTGCTGGGTGCCCCGGGACAACGGGCGTCGCCCTTCGGCAGATCCTTGAGCTTGATCACTTCTTCGGTCTTGACTGACATCGTTTTCTCCGCGTGCTTCGCTGAGGCTAGGCCGCCGCGCGCCGTTCGGCGACATGCATCGCATTCTTGTGGAACTGCCCGTCCTTCATGATCGCGACGAGCCGATTCGTATCGAGCAGCACCGACAGGTCGGCCAACGGATCGCCGTCGACGAGCAGCAGGTCGGCCAGATAGCCCTCCTGCACCGCGCCGAGCTTCTCGACGCCCATGCCCATAGCCAGACCGCCGTTCCAAGTCGCGCAGCGCAGCGCCTCGGCCGGCGTGTAGCCGTAGTAGTCGACGAAGAACTGCAGGTCGCGCGCGTTGGTGCCGTTCGGGCTCCACTTGAACCCGTAATCGCCGCCGATCAGATGGCGGATACCGCGCTTGCGCAGCGCGGTGTGCGTCTGCACCGACGCCTCGACCAGACCCGGAATGCCCATGTAGCCGCCGATCTCAGCGGTGAGGCCGACGCCGGCCGCCTCGTTGTTGTTGATCGTGTGGAACAGGCTGACCGTCGGCGCGACGAAGACGTGATCCTTGTGCTCCTCGAACAGGTCGAGCAGTTCCTCGTCCGAGAATTCGCAGTGGTAGAGCATGTCCACGCCGGCGCGCAGGCAGGCCTTGCTGCCCTCGATCGAGCGCGTGTGCGCGTTGACCTTGCGGCCATAGGCATGCGCGGTCTCGACCGCCATGCGGATCTCGTCGAAGCTCATCGGCGTGGTGTGCGCCGGCGTGCCCGGATAGAACGGATCGCCGGAAACGTCGAGCTTGATGTTGTCGCAGCCCTCGCGGCAGCTCAGGCGCACCGCCTTGCGCATCTCTTCCGGGCCGTCGACGATGATCGACGGACCCTTGCGCGGATTGTGCTCGCGGCTCTCGTCGCCCATCGCGCCGGTGACGGAGATCTCCAGCGAGCCGGCGCGGATGCGCGGCCCCGGCAGCAGGCCGGCGTTGACCGCATCGCGCACCGCAACGCCGAGACGAAGCTTGGCCTCGGACGCGCCCCAGGCGCTGGTGAAACCGGCGTCGAGCAGCACCTTGGCGACGCGCGCGGTCAGCAGCGTGTGCGCCTCGGGCGACGGCGTGATCAGGTCCTCGGTGGCGGCGACGGACTCGAACGACAGGTGCGCATGCCCCTCGGTCATGCCGGGCATCAGGAACAGGCCCTTGGCATCGACGACGTGGGCATCGCCGGCCTTGAGCTTGCCGGCACCGTGGCCGACTGCCGCGATGCGGTTGCCGTCAACCAGAACATCGCCGACGAAGGGCTTGGCGCCACTGGCGTCCCAGACGGTCGCGCCTGTAAAGATCGTTCTGTTCATCTGTCGAGCGCCTCCTCCACGGGGTCCGCCGATGTCATCACTGATTATCGACCCCGACCCACAGGCCCCGAATGCCCGGCTGCGCAGGGCATCTTGTCTGACTCCGCCACGGACGATTCAGACCTGTCCCCGGTCGCTAAATTACGACCGGATCGCCACCGAAAAGCCGCTGCGAAACGGAGGAACCCGGCATGATCCGAGGCATTCACCACGTCGCCGTCCACGTCCGCGACCTGGACCGCATGATCGCGTTCTACCGCGACGCCTTCGGCTTCGAGGTCGTCGGCGAGCCCTTCGCCTGGGAGAAGAGCGAGTTCATCGACCGCATCGTCGATGTGCCGGACTCGGCCGCCAAGGGCGCGATGCTGCGCTGCGGCACCTGCTACATGGAGCTGTTCGAGTACCAGCAGCCCCAGCCGACCTCCACGGAGCCGAAGAACGCCTACGACAAGGGCTACACGCACTTCTGCGTGGACGTGACCGACATCGAGCAGGAGTTCGAGCGCCTCAAGGGCTTGGGCATGACCTTCGGCCAGCCCGGCCCGATCGACGTCGGCCACGTGAAGACCATCTACGGCCGCGACCCGGAAGGCAACCTGATCGAGATCCAGCAGACGATCGAGGGCAAGTGCGACTTTCCACTGAGTGCGCTCACGGGCAAGCCGACGCGGCCGTGAACCAGTCCCCCTCTCCCCATGCAATGGGGAGAGGGTTGGGGTGAGGGGCCGCGCACCGATCGCCCCTCACCCCGGCCCTCTCCCCGCTCGCGGGGAGAGG
Source organism: Sinimarinibacterium flocculans (assembly GCF_003201205.1). Taxonomy (GTDB): domain Bacteria; phylum Pseudomonadota; class Gammaproteobacteria; order Nevskiales; family Nevskiaceae; genus Solimonas; species Solimonas flocculans. Next base: position 429,830 of record NZ_QICN01000001.1, on the reverse strand, counting down.
GAGACAGGCAACCTCCTTTCCCCATGACCAAGTCCGCCACCACCCTCGACGACAAGTACCTGCAGGACGGCGGCCGCGTCTTCATCTCGTCCAACCAGGCGCTGGTGCGTCTGCCGCTGGACCAGGCGCGGCGTGACGCCGCGGCGGGACTGAAGACGGCGGGCTACATCTCCGGTTACCGCGGCTCGCCACTGGGCGTCTACGACGTCGCGCTGTGGGGCGCGCAGAAGCTGCTCGATGCACACCACATCCGCTTCGTGCCCGGCCTCAACGAGGAACTGGCGGTCAGCGGCATTCGCGGCACACAGGAGCTGAACTGGTTCGGCGCCTCGCAGTTCGAAGGCGTGTTCGGCCTGTGGTACGGCAAGGGCATCGGCGTCGACCGTGCCTGCGAATCGCTCAAGCTCGCGAACTTCGAGGGCACGTCGGCGCGCGGCGGCGTGCTCGTCGTCGCCGGCGACGATCATGGCGGCAAATCCTCCGACAGCGCGCACCAGTCCGAGCACACGCTGATCGCCGCGATGGTGCCGGTGCTGTACCCGGCGACGATCGGCGAGATCATCGAGTTCGGCCTGTTCGGCTGGGCAATGTCGCGCTACAGCGGCTGCTATGTGGGCCTGAAGTGCATCACCGATACGCTGGACCTGTCCGGCGAGGTCGAGCTGCCCGATCCGCGCGTCACCTACGTGACGCCAGGCGACGTGGCGTTGCCGCCCGAAGGCCTGAACCTGCGCCCCAACCTGCCGCCGCTGGTCGAGGAGGACTGGCTGGTCAACAAACGGCTGCCGGCGGCGCAGGCCTTCGCGCGCGCCAACGGCATCGACCGCGTGGTCATCGACGGCGAACGTCGCACGCTGTCGATCGTCACCGCGGGCAAGGCCTACCTCGACGTGCGCCAGGCCCTCGACGACCTGGGCCTCGACGAGGCGCGCTGCCGCCAGCTCGGCATCCGCGTCTACAAGCCGGGCCTGATCTGGCCGATGGACCCGCAGCGCCTGCTCGACTTCGCGCAGGACAGCCGCGCGGTGCTCGTCGTCGAGGAAAAGCGCGCGCTGATGGAAGAACAGATCGCGCGCCATCTCTACGATCTGCCGGACGCGCGGCGTCCGCGCATCGCCGGCAAGCACGACCTGCATGGGGCAACGCTGCTGCCGGCCGCCGGCGAACTCAGCGTCCCGCAGGTGCGGCGCGCGCTGCGCATGCTGCTCGACCAGCTGGGCCTGTCGGACGACGTCCTCGATACGCGGCAGCGCGCATACGGCGCAATCGAGGCGCACGCCGCCACCGTGGGCAGCAGCACGATGCGTCCGGCGTACTTCTGCTCCGGCTGCCCGCACAACACCAGCACCAGGATTCCTGACGGCTCCAAGGCCCTGGGCGGCATCGGCTGCCACGGCCTGGTCGCCGTGGTCATGGATCGCAACACGATGCAGTTCATGCCCATGGGGCACGAAGGCTCCAACTGGGCCTCGGTCAGCGCCTTCGTCGACACGCCGCACGTATTCGCGAACATGGGCGACGGCACCTACTCGCACTCGGGCATCCTGTCGATCCGTGCCTCGGTCGCGGCCAAAGCCAACATCACCTACAAGCTGCTGTACAACGATGCCGTCGCGATGACCGGCGGCCAGCCGGTCGAGCAGGGCATCACGCCGATCGACATGGTCAACCAGCTGCTCTCCGAGGGCGTGCGCCCGGTGAAGCTGGTGTCCGACGATCCCGGGAAGTTCCGCCATCTCGCGCTGCCGGCCAACGCCAGCCTGCATCACCGCGACGAGATGGACGCGCTGCAGCGCGAACTGCGCGACAGCCCGGGCGTGTCCGCAATTGTCTACGAGCAGACCTGCGCCGCGGAGAAGCGCCGCCGGCGCAAGCGCAAGCAGATGGTCGATCCCGACCAGCGCGTCTTCATCAACCCCGATGTCTGCGAAGGCTGCGGCGACTGCTCGGTGCAGTCCAACTGCCTGTCGGTGCAGCCGCTGGAAACCGAGTTCGGCCGCAAGCGGCGCATCGACCAGTCCAACTGCAACAAGGACTACAGCTGCCTCAAGGGCTTCTGCCCGTCCTTTGTCACGGTCACCGGCGCGAAGATTGCCGTGCGCGCGGGCGGCGACGCGGCGCGCCTGCAGCAGCTCATCGCCGCACTGCCGCCGGCGCCGGTCGCAGCGATGGACGCGCGCGGCTGCAACATCCTGGTCGCCGGCATCGGCGGCACCGGCGTGCTGACCATCGGCGCGCTGCTCGGCATGGCCGCGCATCTCGACCGCAAGGGCTGCACGATCCTCGACCTGACCGGCATGGCGCAGAAAGGCGGTGCCGTGACCAGCCATATCCGCATCGGCCCCGACCCGGCCGGCATCTACAGCGCGCGGCTGTCCGAAGGCATGACCGATGTGCTGATCGCCTGCGATGCGATCGTCGGCGCCGGCGCCACGGTGCTCAGGACCGTGCGGCCGGGACACACCCGCGCCGTGCTCAACACCGATGTCGCGCCCACCGGCGAGTTCCAGACCAACAAGAAGCTGGACCTGAACGAGCAACGCCTGCGCAAGGCCATCGTCGCCGCACTGGACGGCGGCACGCTGTTCGAGCTGGCCGCGAGCCGCCTCGCCACGGAGCTGACCGGCGACAGCATCGCCACCAACATCCTCATGCTCGGCTACGCCGCGCAGAAGGGGCTGCTGCCCGTCAGCGCCGCCGCCCTCGAACAGGCCATCCGCCTCAACGGCAGCTTCGTCGACGGCAACCTGCGCACCTTTGCGCTGGGCCGCCTCGCGGCACACGACCCGGATGCGCTGCTGCGCGAACTCGGTGCCCCACGGGAACTGGTGCCGCTGGCCACGGTGGACGACGTGCTCGCGAGTCGCACGCGCCTGCTCACCGCCTACCAGAGCGCGGACTACGCGAAGCAGTACGCCGACTTCGTTGCCGACATCCGCGCGCGGGTCATGGCGCGCGTGCCGCAGGATGGCGAGCGCCTCGTGCGTGAAGTCGCGCTGACACTCGCACGCCTGATGGCCTACAAGGACGAGTACGAGGTCGCGCGGCTGTACACCGACCCCGCGTTCACCCAGCGCCTGCGTGAACAGTTCTCAGGGGACTTCAAGCTGCAGTTCCACCTTGCCCCGCCGATGCTGCCGGGCCAGGACGGCGCCGGTCGCCCGAAGAAGCGTCGCTTCGGCGCGTGGATGCTGCACGCCTTCCGCCTGCTCGCACCGTTGAAAGTCCTGCGCGGCACCGCCTTCGATCCCCTCGGATACACGCACGAACGGCGCCTCGAACGCCGGCTGATCGCCGACTATCGCGCGCTGATCCTCGACATCGTCGATCGCGTCGACGAGCGGAACCTTTCCGCTGCGATCGAGCTGGCCGGCGCCGCGCAGGACATTGCCGGCTACGGCCCGGTCAAGGACGCCAACGCCAAGGCCTACGTGGAACGTCTGCCGCAACTGCTCGCCGCGTTCGAGAATCCGGTCGCGCCGCCGCAGTGGCGTGCGGCGTGAGCCTTCGGCAGGACAGCCTAAGTGCACGGCTGCAGGCCGCTCGTCAGCGTGCTGCACGCAGGTGTGCGGCATGAGCGTGCATCCCCGTATTCCGCAGTCCTGGGACACGCTCACGCCGGAGTGGGCGACGGCGGCCATCGCCCGCTGGCATCCGCAGTCGCGCGTCGCGAAGGCCGATGTGCTCTGGTGCGACGACGGCACCAATCGTCGTGCGCGCATCGGTCTGAGCTACGAGCGTGGCACCGGGCCGGCAACGCTGTTCATCAAGTCCAACGACCCGGCGCACCGCGCAGTGCATCTACGCAACGGCAATCTGTTCAACGAGGCGCAGCTGTTCGCCGACAACATCACGCTACCTGTCGATCATCCGCTCGTATACGAGGCGGTCGTGGATCGCGAGGGCGGCAACTTCCTGCTGGTGATGGAAGACCTCGCGGCGCGCGACGCCGATCCGCGCGACGCGACGCGACCGCTGTCCGTCGAGCAGGTCGCCAACGGCGTGAGCGGTCTCGCACGGCTTCACAGCCGCTACTGGAACTTCTCAGCCGAATCGCAGCCGTCGCTCGCCTGGGTGCAGACCTGGGCGCCGACCGAGGGCTGGCAGGTGGGCTTGCGCAAGCGTGTGCCTGTCGGCCTGGAGCGCGCGGCCGGGCTGCTGCCGGAAACGCTGCGCGCGGTCGATGGCGACACGATCGTCGACCTGTGGGCACGCTACGTCGGCACGCTGGCGCACGAGCCAGTCACGCTGCTGCACGGCGACGCGCACATCGGCAACACCTATGTGCTGCCCGACGACCGCGTTGGTTTCCTCGACTGGCAGGTCGTGCGGCGCGGCGGCTGGTCGCAGGACGTCGGCTACTTTCTCGTCGGTGCGCTGACGCAGGTCGACCGCCGCCGCAGCGAACGCGACCTCATCGAGGCCTGGCGCACCGCACTCGACATCCACCCGGAGCAGCGCCCGTCGTCGGAGGCTGCGTGGCTGCACTACCGCGCGTCGCCGGCCTATGGCCTGGCGATCTGGCTGTCGACGCTCGGCACCGACGGCTGGCAGCCACCGGCCATCTCGCGTGCGCTGGTGCAGCGTTACGCGAGCGCCTTCGTTGAGCTCGATACGGCGGACGCGCTTGATGACCTCACGAGGCCCTGAGTCATGCCAATCGTAGGAGCGCCTTCAGGCGCGATCTGTACGTGGCGCAACAGCGTCGCGCCTGAAGGCGCTCCCACAAGGGTCGTACGATCGCTACAAGCCTTCGACGATGAACGCCCGATAGTCCGCCGCACGCTGCCGATGCGGAATCGCCGCCTGGTAGCCCGGACTGTCGTACCAGGCCTTCGCATCGGCGACGCTCGGAAACTGCAACACGACGACGCCATCCGGCGCCTTGCCCTCCAGCGCCTCGAGCGCGCCGTAGACCACGAGCGGCTGCAGTTTCGGATCGCGCGGCGCATCGCGGTTCGAGTTGCGATACGTCGCCAGCGCCTCGGCGTCGCGAACGGCGCCTTCGCGCAGGAAGATGATGTAGGCGGGCATGTCAGTCGTTGTCCTCGGAGATCGCCGAATTCTCGCGGCACCCGATCGTGTGGCTCAAGTGGTCGGCTGGAGGATCCACGCACCGATAGGCAGACGCCTGCGCCTTCATTCTTCATCGGCTTACCCTCTTCTCTTCCCCTCGCCCGCTTGCGGGAGAGGGGCGGGGGAGAGGGCCGCGAAGCGGATTCTTGCCCGCTTCCCCACGGCGCTGCGCGCCGCCCTCTCCCGCCCTTCGGGCACCCTCTCCCGCATACGGGAGAGGGGCATCTCTGACCGAACCCCGGAGCACCACCAGATGACCCTCGCCCTCGACCGCTACCGCCTGCTCGGCCGCTCCGGCCTGCGCGTGTCACCCCTCGCGCTCGGCACGATGAGCTTCGGCGTCGCGCAGGCCTGGGGCACCGCCGAGGCCGAGGCGCGGAACATCGTCGACGCCTATGCCGAACACGGCGGCAATCATCTGGACACCGCCAATTTCTACGCGGGCGGCGAATCGGAACGCGCGGTCGGACGTCTCGTGCAGGGCCGCCGCGATCGCTTCGTCATCGCGACCAAGTACAGCCTGACAACCTCGCCGGGCGACCCGAATGCCACCGGCAACCACCGCAAGAGCATGGTGCAGGCCGTCGAGGACAGCCTGCGACGGCTGCGCACCGACTACATCGACCTGCTGTATCTGCACATGTGGGACGGCGTCACGCCGGTGGAGGAAATCCTGCGCGCCTTCGACGATCTGGTGCGCGCCGGCAAGATTCTCTACACCGGCCTGTCCGACACGCCGGCCTGGCAGGCGTCACGCATGCAGGCGGTCGCGGCGCTGCGCGGCTGGACACCGTTTGCCGCGCTGCAGCTGCCCTACAACCTCACCGAACGCACCGTCGAGCGCGAGCTGCTGCCGATGGCGCGCGAGATGGGCATGGGGGTGCTGCCGTGGTCGCCGCTGGCCGGCGGCGTGCTCAGCGGCAAGTATCGCGCGCAAGACCTCGGCACCGCCGTGGACCGCAGCAAGCTCGACTCGCGCAAGGACATCAACCTCGCCACCGGACGGCTGTCCGAGCGCACTCTGGCGATGGCTGAAGCGGTGATCGACGTGGCCAAGCAGATGGACCGCAGCGCCTCCCAGGTCGCGCTCGCCTGGACGCTGCTGCACCCGGCGGTGACCTCCCCGATCCTCGGTGTACGCACGCTCGAACAGCTCGAAGACAACCTCGGCGCGCTCGAACTGGACTTCACCGATGCGCAGCGGCAGACCCTCGATGCCGTCAGCCGCATCGACCCCGGCTTTCCGCACAGCCTGCTGAACTCGCCGGCGATGGGACCGATGTTCGGCAACATCCGCCTCGACCGGCACTGAGCGATTCAGCGCATGGCGCAGCAGCAGCACAAGTCCTTCTGCCGCAACTGCAGCGCGCTGTGCGCGATGGACCTGACCGTGGAAGACGGCCGCATCGTTGCCGTCAGCGGCGACGGCAGCGTCTCGCCCTACGGCGGTTACATGTGCGCGAAAGGTCGCGCGGCCGCCGACTTCCACAACGGCGATGAGCCGCGCCTGCTTCAGAGCCTGAAGCGCGCGGATGACGGCGGCCATGTTCCGATCGCTGCGGCACGCGCGCTCGACGAAATCGCCGCAAGGCTCGCGGACCTGATCGCGACGCACGGACCGCGGGCGGTCGCGTTCTACCACGGCACCGGCGCCTATCGCAGCACGCTCGGCGGCCTGCTGGAGCGCGCACTGGCGGCGCGGATCGGCACGCCGAACTTCTTTTCGACGATGACCATCGACCAGTCGGCCAAATGGGTGACGATGGGCCGCATGGGCGTGATGGCCAGCGGCAAGCCGAGCACGCGCGACATCGATCTCGCCGTCATCGTCGGCAACAACCCGCTGGTCAGCCACCAGACCTATCCGTTCGCCGCCGGCGACAGCGGCGCACCGGGGAAGTCACTCGCCGCGGCAAAGGCGCGCGGCGCACGCATCGTCGTCGTCGATCCGCGCCGTACCGAGACGGCGCGCCATGCCGACCTGCTCATCCAGCCGCTGCCCGGCCACGACGCGGCGCTGTTTGCCGCGGTCGCGCATATCCTGCTGCGCGACGCCACGTACAACCGGGCGTTCTGCGCTCGCTTCGTCGCACAGCTCGACGAGCTGCGTGCGGCCGTCGCGCCATTCACACCGGCGTTCGCGGCCGAACGCGCCGGCATTCCGGTCGAGCAGATCGAGACCCTCGCCCGCTGGCTCGGCGAGGCGCAACGGCCCTTCGTCGGCAGCGGCACGGGCCCGTCGATGTCCGCGCACTCGAACCTCAACGACCACATGATCGAGGCCGTCAACGCGCTGGTCGGCGGTTACCGGCGCGCGGGCGATCGCGTACGCAATCCGGGCACGCTCAGGCCACGTAAGTTCCATGAGACCGTCGTGCCGCCGACGCGCAGCTGGGAGCGCGGCCCCAAATGCCGCAGCGCCGACATCGGTCCGCTGTTCGGCGAGTTGCCGACCGCACTGCTGCCGCGCGAGATCCTGACGCCGGGCCCGGATCGCATCCGCGCGCTGATCGTCTTCGGCGGCAATCCGCTGCCGGCGCTCGGCGACCCGGCGCAGGCCGTGCCCGCCTTCGAGGACCTGGAGCTGCTGGTCTGCCTGGACGCGCGCATGAACGAGACCGCGCAGCATGCGCATTACGTGATCGCGACCACGCAGCCCTTCGAGCGCCACGACCTCAGCATCGCCGGCGACGGGCTCTACCCCGAGGCCTTCGCGCAGTACGCGCGGCCGGCGCTGCCCCGGCCGGGTGACACGATCGACGACTGGTTCTTCTTCTGGGGCGTGGCCGCACGCATGGGCATCGGACTCACGCTCAAGTACTGGAGCTACGGCAGCGACTACGCCGCGCTGCCCGGGGGGCTCGACCTCGGCACGGACCAGCCACCCGATGCGGAGACGATGATCCGTCATCTGTGCGAGAACAGCCGCGCGCCCTTCGAGACGCTGCGCAATCACCCCGAGGGCGTGCGTCCTCAGTTCGAGGCGGAGTTCGTCCAGCCCGCCGCCGACAACGGCGCACGCCTGCAGCTCTGCCCGCCGGACATCGCTGCGGAGCTGCAAGCCTTGCTGCGGGAGACGCCGGACACGCGCTACCAATACCAATTGAGCTGCCGCCGTATCCTCGAAGCCATGAACAGCGCCTACCGGGACGCGCCGCGAACGCTCAGGCGCCATCCGGTCAACTGGGCGTGGATGAACGCGGACAACATGGCCGACGAAGGCATCGCCGACGGCGCCACGATCGAGATCGCATCCGAGCACGGCCGCATCCTCGGCATCGCGCGCGCCGATCCCGGCCTGCGTCGCGGTGTCGTCTCGATGACGCACCTGTACGGCTCGCTCGCACCGGCGACCGACCCGCATGCCCAGCGCGGCAGCCACACCGGCCAGCTCACCTCGTTACAGCGCGACCTGGAACCGATCAATTTCATGCCGCGCTTCTCGGGTGTGCCGGTCAACCTGCGCCTGCACAAGCTCGCCGGATCTCCGCCCCTGTCATTTTGGGTACAGCGAAGAACTTCTCCATCATAGAACTCGCGTCCGCCAATCCACTGTCATTCTGAGCGCAGCGAAGAATCTCGCACCCGGGCCACGCGCACGCCGCAAAATCAGATCCCTCGCCACGCTCGGGATGACACTTCAGCGCCATTGATGACCGCCAGCGCCACCACCCCACCCTCCGGCCTCAAGGTCTTCCGCGACCTCGGCGGCACGCCAACCGCCGACGGCCGCCGCATCCGCAGCGGCCGCATCTTCCGCTCCGGCGATCTCTCGGCACTGAACGCCGCCGACCACGACAGGCTCCGTGCCCTCGGCATCCGCTTGGTCTGCGACCTGCGCAGCGAATTCGAACGCACAGCGCGCCCGAGCCAGTGGCCCGAAGACCTGCAGACCGAATGGCTCGTCGCCGGCCTGCTCGACGTGCGCTCCGGCCACGTCGACCTGCGTCGCATGCTGATCGAAGATCCGACGCCCGCCGGCGTGCGCCGCATGCTGATCGCGACCTACGAGGCGCTGCCCGCCGCCGCCGCGCCGCTGCTCCCGCAATTGTTCGAGCGACTGGCCAACGACGAGCTGCCTGCACTGATCCACTGCTCCGCCGGCAAGGACCGCACCGGCTTCATCTGCGCCTGCATCCAGCACGCGCTCGGCGTCGACCGCGAACAGATTCACGCCCATTACCTCGCCACCCGCGAGCACCTCGCGATCGACGCGATGGCCTCACGCATCGCCGAGCGTCTGCGCGAAGTCGTTGGTGACGCCGCCGCCCGGCAGATGGTGCGCGTGCTGGCCGATGTCGAAGCGGAGTATCTGGACGCCGCCTTCGACCGGATCGACCAGGATCACGGCTCCATCACCGGATACCTGCGTACCTGCGGCCTCACGCCGCCGCTCGAACAGCAAATGCGCGCGCAGTTGCTCGAAGACGTTTGATACGCCCGCCGCGCACGAACGCTCAGCCCCCCGCCGTCCGCCAGGCACTCGCAACGTATGTTCCCTCTCCCGCAAGCGGGAGAGGGCCAGGGAGAGGGCCCGCGAAGCGGGTTGGCCAGCGTCGCAATCGAATCGCCGCCTGCGCCACCGCCCTGCTACGCTCCATTCGCGCATCCGGCTCATGCGCACATCGCCAGCGGGGGACACATGCCACTCAAGATCATCGGTGTCGGCTTCGGCCGCACCGGCACCGAATCCCTGTACACGGCGCTCAATCAACTGGGCTATCCGTGCTACCACATGTTCGAGGTCCTGCGGAACAAGGCCAACAAGACCCATCTCGATTTCTGGCTCAGGGTCGCCAAGGCCGGGGCCGGCAAGCAGCACGACTGGGAACAGGTCTTCTCGCGCTACACCGCCGCGGTCGACAACCCCGCGTGCGTCGTCTGGCGCGAGCTGCTGGCGACCTATCCCGACGCCAAGATCATCCTCACCCTGCACCCCGAGGGCGCAGACGCCTGGTACGACAGCACGATGGATACGATCTACTTCACGCAGAGCGCCTGGCAGTTCAAGGTGCTCAAGGCACTGACGCCTTTCGGCCGCAAGTTCGGCACCATGGCCGAGAAACTCATCTGGCAGCGCGGCCACCAGAACACGATGGAAAACCGCGAACGCGCGATTGCCTACTACGAGCGACACATCGAAACGATCAAGGCGGAGGTCCCGCCGGATCGACTGCTCGTGTTCACGGTCGATCAGGGCTGGGGACCACTATGTGCGTTTCTCGGCCTGCCGGTCCCCGAAACGCCGTTCCCTAACGTCAACAGCCGTGCGGAGTTTCAGAAGATCAAGCGGGAATTGGTCGGAGGTGCGTACGCGATTCTCGCGATCGGTGCCGCAGCCGCGGCTGGCTTCATCTACGGTGTTAGCCGAATGATGGGGAGCTAGGTGCCAGTAGCGGTCCTTCTCAGGCGCGAGGTCCATCGACTCAGACCGACCCCGAGCGGACAGCTAGCCGAATGTTTGTTAGATCAGCGAGTTCTGACGCTTAGAGACTCGCTTCTCCCTGAGGGGGTGCCCGCGCTCATGCCGAGGGTTAAGCATTGATCGATCTGGGGGTTGGGATTGGCTGCCTAGTTGTTTGGGAGCCCCAACTTGTCGAAAAAGGCCCGATTACGCTCGCGAGCCGCGTTCACAAGCTTGTCGAATGAAAGCACTTCGATATAGGCCTTGTAATTTTCGTTGTATCCAAAGTAGCCCTGCTTATCGCTGGTAACCCTGAGCGAGGCCTGCTTGCATCGCTTCTCTACGGACGGGGTTAGATCGCAGATGATGTAGCAAAAGCCGGGGATGTCTCTTGATTGCGGAATAAGGCGGCCAGTGGAGGTCTGCGCTCCGCCAGCCCTGATCCGCTCAAGATAGCCGAGGGCTTGCTCAATAGGATCTTTGTTCTCTCCGCTGCCGGCGTCATTCCTCATGGGACGCTTGATCTCGATGATGACTAGAGACGCCAGAGGGAGCTTTGCGCCTTCAGCGATGAGCAGGGGTTCATCGTAAACATTAAGTGCGCAAATATCCGGCTCGGAGCGGTCTGTGGCTCCAGTAATGGGCATCGAGTCGAGCGTTCTGTCGGATGCTAGAAAATTGTGAAATGCCAAGCGCTCGTCGATAAGCCAGAGATTGGCTCCGTCAGGATGAACCTCATTGGATGTCCTCCTGAGAGGGATGATGAGTTCGTGTATTACCTCTTCACGTGCGTACTTGCCGTCGGGACCCTTCTGGATGGCCTTATCGAGCAGGTCCAGCACGACTTTGCGATGAAAGACGTAGTTCGCAAGGTCAGACTTCTTTATGTCGTCTACTCGCTTCAAATAGTTAGCGAGGCGCTCTCGATATTTAGCGACCGTCTCGTTATCTCCAACTTCCATGATGGAGTGGCCTTCTGATAGAACCTCCCCTTCGATGACCGCAAGTTCTTTGTGCAGAAGTAGATCGAGGTCGCGGTCCGAGATGTCAGGATTGATGCTGAGTTTGTCGGGATCCATCCGGTCGAGCACGGGGCGATATCGGGGCGCCCTCGTGTCAACAAATGTCGTAACGCGTTCGCGACTGGCTCTCTGACTAGCCTCTAGAAAATGCTTTAGCTGCTTTCGGGAGGCAGCCAGGACTGCATCCCGAAGCTCAGTCATGCTGATCTTCTGGTCGTGAAATAAATCATTCCTGACATCGAATGCTGTTCGTTCTGCCCGCACAGCCTGATCAAGGTAGTCGGACGTTACATAGGCGGCGTACAAGAATTCAGTGTCACCATCCCGGAGGCGCCCATGAAGGCCGGGAATCTTTGCTGCAATCCCTTCTGTTTGAACAACCCGGCCCGCAGCCCCCCAAGCAATGAAAGCTTCTTTGGCCAAACTAGCTTTAAGGCGCAGATGGGTTATCTCAAAGTTCTGATCCTTAAGGGTTAGCTTCTCCATCGACGCCGACGAGACCATGTATTCGTTGTAGATCTCTTCGAGCGCAATGATCTCCTCTCCATCTCGCACCAAGATGCGAGGGGCTCCGCCCGCGCGCACAAAGTACCAGATGCAGTGCTCAAACAGCTCCGCGGCGATTCGATGACCGGTCTTCGCTGCTCGGTCTCGGAACTCCTCCTTAAACGACTGGAGCATCACTTTGGTCTTTCGTGTCGCCCCTAGACCAGCCTTGGTGGGCGGCTGAGCTACCACGCCCCTCTGTATATCGAACGTCAAGGTGCGCGTGAGAAGGACTCCCGGTGAGTCAACATACGTGCTTGTAACCGCGACGGATGCAAATGCCTTGAGCCAGAGCAGACGGCCGACGCCGCGACATCCTTTTGACGCTTTGAAATCGGTGTCCAGGGTCTCGAACGACCGAAAATTCTCGTCATCAAATCCTATGCCTTCGTCGATGACCGTGAAACCCACGATAGGCTCACTGGGTGGAGCCCCCCTTTTTCCACGACCGTCGCCCAACACGATCTCCGTCTGCGGAGAGCGATGAACTTCGACAGTGATCGTGGGATCGCCCAAGCCGTCGGCAGCTTCTATTGCCTGGATCGAATTGACCACTGCCTCGAAGACTGGAAGGAGGCCTTGGTTTGCCGGAAGTGAGGTGTTGCGGAGCCGGCCCCGTAGATTGGTATTCATTGTCATGGGCGGTCCTCTCAATCAGTAAAGGGCTGATCATCTTGGTGCGGAGGGTGGCTCAAAGCATGAGCCATATGCCAAACAGAGAGAATTATGTCCGCTCCTGGCCGGTCTGAGCCATTGACTCGAAGCCATCGAAGGACTGCATCGGGCTGATCGGCGACCCCGGTCAACTCCTCCGGAAGTCAGCCGGATCGAATCATCTCCGCCGCCTTCTCCGCAATCATCACCACCGGCGCGTTGGTGTTGCCCGAGGTGATGGTGGGCATGATCGAGGCGTCGACGATGCGCAGGCCGTCAATGCCGCGGACGCGCAGGTGCGTGTCGACGACGGCGCTGGCGTCATCGGTCTTGCCCATCTTGCAGGTGCCCACGGGGTGAAAGATGGTCGTGCCGATGAGACCCGCGGCAGTCGCGAGTGCTTCGTCGGTCTGGTAGTCCGGTCCGGGCAGATATTCGTCCGGCTGGTAGGGGGCGAGCGCGGGCATCGCGGCGATGCGGCGGGTCAGCTTGAGGGCGTCGGCGGCGATCCTGCGGTCTTCGTCGGTGGACAGGTAGCGCGGGCAGATGCGCGGCGCATCGGCGGGATCGCGCGAGACGATGTCGACGCTGCCGCGCGAGGTCGGGCGCAGGTTACAGACGCTGGCGGTGAAGGCGGGAAATCGATGCAGCGGGTCGCCGAACTTGTCGAGCGACAGCGGCTGCACGTGGTATTCGAGATTCGGCGTTTGCCGTGAAGCGTCCGACTTCGTGAACACACCGAGCTGACTCGGCGCCATGCTCAGCGGGCCGCCCCGGCGCCAAGCGTACTCGAGTCCCATCATCGTCTTGCCGAACCAGTGATTAGCAACCTGGTTGAGCGTGCGGATGCCGCTCACCTTGTAGATCGAGCGCAGTTGCAGATGGTCCTGCAGGTTGGCACCCACGCCGGGAAGGTCGAGCACCGGCGTGATGCCTAGATCGGCGAGCTTGCGCGCATCGCCGATGCCGGAGCGTTGCAGGATCGCCGGCGTGCCGATGGCACCGGCCGCCATCACGGTTTCGAGACGCGCACCGGCACGATGCGGCTCGCCGTTCAGCGTGAACTCGACGCCGCTGACGCCCGTGCCGTCGAAGCGCAGCTTATCGATGAGCGCACCGGTGACGACGCGCAGGTTCGGACGCTTGCGCGCGGGCTGCAGGAAGGCGCGCGATGCGCTCCAGCGCCAGCCGCGACGCTGCGTGACCTCGAACTTGCCCGATCCTTCGTTGTTGCCGGTGTTGAAATCGTCGGTGCGCGGGATGCCGGCCTGCTCGGCGGCTTCGGCAAAGCGGTCGAGGACGTCCCAGCGCAGGCGCTGCTGCTCGACCCGCAGTTCGCCGCCGCTGCCGTGGTAGTCGTCGCCGCCGCGCCAGTGGTCCTCGCTGCGCTTGAAGACCGGCAGCACCTGCTCCCAGCGCCACGAGTCGTCGCCGCTTAAGCGCGCCCATTCGTCGTAGTCGCGCTGCTGGCCGCGCATGTAGATCATCGCGTTGATCGACGAGCTGCCGCCAAGCACGCGCCCTCGCGCATAGAGGATGTTGCGTCCACCCAGGCCCGGTTCGTCCTGCGTGCGGTAGCACCAGTCGGTGCGCGGATTGCCGATGCAGTAGAGATAGCCGACCGGGATGTGTATCCAGATCCAGTCGTCCTTGCCGCCGGCTTCGAGCAGCAGCACGGACTTGCTCGGGTCCTGCGACAGCCGGTTGGCGAGCACGCAGCCGGCAGTGCCGGCGCCGAGGATGACGTAGTCGTAGCTGCCGAGGTCTTTCATGTGGAACTCAACGGCAGCCGGGTGGGAGCCGTGAAAACGTGCATACCGATCATGCAAGCCAGTCTTCGCAGCGAAGGCCGGCAACGCGCTGAAACTCGCGCATGTTGTTGGTGACCACCACCAGTCCGCGCGACCGTGCATGGCCAGCGATCATCTGGTCGTAGGGGCCGATCTGCATGCCCGCCTTTCTGAGTTCTGCCCGAATCTGGGCCGTATGGGCTGCCGCCGGTGTGTCGTAGTCCAAGACCTCCAGCCGCGCGATGAAGCCCTCCACTTCCTCCAGATTTCGTTCCGGCTGCGCGGACCGCTCCACCCCGTACAACAGCTCCATCACGGTGATCGAGCTGATGCACATCTGCGCGTGGTGACGCTTGAACGCGGCACGCGCTGCCGTCGGCTTGTCCCGGACGACGCCAATGCACAGGTTCGTATCGAGCATGTAGCGCAGCATCAAAGCGTCTCGCGCTCCTGCTCCGCCGCTTGCTCTCGCTCTGCCATGAAATCGGCGCTGACGCCGGCACCATCAAACCAGCTGTCCCATGCCTCTCCGGCCGGGGCGATGACGCGCGTGCGCCCGATGGACACGACATCCACGCGCTTCACGTCCTCGGGCAGCGCCGCCGCTTTCGGCAACCGGATGGCCTGACTGCGATTGCTCTTGAAAACTGCGCCCTGCTCCATCTGACATGTCCACATGGGATATACGCTTCGATGATAGAGAGGCCGATGGATATGTCAATGACATATACGTGAATCGGGTGCCTCTGAGTGCCCGACTGATTTCGGCGCGATGAGGTCTTTGCAGCTTAATGCACATGCGTGTACATTAGCGCCCGACATGCACGCCGCCGCGATGCCGGATGCCGGTACCGCTGCGATCCGATCCAGCGCACATCCAAACGACACGCCGAAGGTGGAGACATGAGCACAGAGCTTTCCTGGGATCCGTACAACACCGAGCTCACCAAGAATCCCTATCCGACGTACAAGCGGCTCCGCGAAGAAGCGCCGCTGTACTACAACGAAGAGCACGACTTCTACGCGGTGAGCCACTTCGCCGACATCGAATCCACGCTGCGCGACAAGGAACTGTTCAGCTCGCGCCACGGCGACATCCTCGAGTTCATCAAGGCCAAGTCGGTGATGCCGGACTCGGTGTTCATCCACCAGGACCCGCCCAAGCACACCGCCTATCGCGCGCTGATGCAGCGCATCATCACGCCCAAGCGCATGGCCGCCGTCGAGGCGGACATCCGCAAGCTGTGTGCGCGCAGCCTCGATCCGCTGGTCGGCGGCGACCGCTTCGACTTCATCACCAACCTCGGCGCAGAAATGCCGATGCGCGCCGTCAGCATGCTGCTCGGCATTCCCGAGAAGGATCAGGAGGCGATCCGCCAGTCGGTGGACGACCGCATCCGCACCGAGGCCGGCAAGCCGCTCGATATCGAGCACAACAAGAAGCTGCAGGATGAGGCGCTGTCGGGCTTCGACGAGTACATCGCCTGGCGCGAGAAGAACCCGTCGGACGACATGATGACGGAGCTGCTGCAGGCCGAGTTCAAGGACCCGACCGGCGAAACCCGCAGGCTCACGCGCGACGAGATCACCAACATCGTCAACGTCATCGCCGGTGCCGGCAACGAGACCACCAACCGCCTGATCGGCTGGATGGGCAAGACGTTGTCCGAGCACCCCGACCAGCGCCGCGACGTCGCGAAAAACCTCGCCCTCGTGCCGCAGACGGTCGAGGAAGTGCTGCGCTTCGAACCGCCCGGGCCGTTCCTCGCCCGTGAGGTGATGCGCGACATCGAGCTGCACGGCAAGAAAGTGCCCAAGGGCGCGGTGATGATGCTGCTCGTCGCCGCCGGCAATCGCGACGAGCGCCGCTTCGTCAACGGCGACACCTTCAACATCCATCGCGAGGCGCGCCCCCACATGACCTTCGGTCAGGGCATCCACGTCTGCATCGGTGCGCCGCTGGCGCGCCTCGAAGGCCGTGTCGCGCTGGAGGAGATTCTCAAGCGCTTCCCGGACTGGGAGGTGGACCTCGATCACGCGGTGCTGTCGTCGACGTCGTCGGTACGCGGCTGGGACAGCCTGCCGGCGTGGATCGGCTCCAAGCCGAAGAACGCAACCTACAGCGTGCCCAAGGCCGCCGAACCGGCGCCGGCGCCGGCACCTGCCGCAGCGGCATCGGCGGAAGTGACGTTGGAAGGCACCTGGAACGTCGTCGTGAAGGGGCCGACCGGCCCACAGCCGGCGACGCTGGTGCTCGAACGCAGCGGCGACAAGATCACCGGTGCGCAGACCGGACAGGGTTCGACCTCGCCGATCGCCGATTTCAAGAAGGACGGCAACGCGATCTACTGGTGCAACCACATCACCAAGCCGATGAAGATGAAGGTCGAGTTCAAGGGCGAACTGAGCGGCAACACGATCACCGGCAAGGCCAAGGCCGGCTTCATGGGTTCCTATCCTTTCACTGCGACCAAGGCGTAATCACCATGCCGAAGATCCACTTCATCGAACACAACGGCAAAGAGCACGTCATCGATGCCGAGGCCGGCAAGACCGTCATGCAGGCCGCCACGGAGAACCTGGTGCCCGGCATCATCGGCGACTGCGGCGGCGCCTGCTCCTGCGCAACCTGTCACTGCTACGTCGACCCGGCGTGGGCCGACAAGGTCGATGCGCGCAACGAGACGGAAGAAATCATGCTCGATGGCGTGATGAACACCGAGAGCAACAGCCGCCTCTCCTGCCAGATCACCGTCAAGGCGGAGCTGGACGGTCTGGTCGTACGAATGCCGGCGTCGCAGTTCTGAGGGTTGGTTGCCGGCTTCGTCGCGCCCGGGTGCGCTCCTACAGGTTCTGGTTTGCAGGAGCGCACCTGGGCGCGACGACTCGAATAAAGTGGTCGCAATGACCGAAACAAAAGCAGCGATCGCGCGCAAACCCCGCATCCGCAACCCCGCGCTGACGCGCGAGCGGCTGCTGCAGGCGACCGTCGAAATCCTCGCGCAGAAGGGTCCGGACGGCGTCTCGCTGAAGGACGCCGCGGAGCTGGCGAACGTCAGCCGCGGCGTCGCCTACCAGCACTTCGAGCATCGCGACCACCTGCTGCGCGAGGCCAAGGACTGGATCACCGTGCGCCTGCTGGAGTCGATCCAGAAGGAAGCGGTGGCCGATCCCGACGAAGTGCTGCTCAACGCCACGCGCCTGATCCTGCAGAACCGCGACGCCGCCAGCCTGCTGATCAGCGACGCGATGGCCGGCCGCGACCTGTCGCCCCAACACCCGATCAACCGCCTGATCCGGCAGTCGCTGGAGCGCATGCAGGCCGCCGGCGAAGCGCGGGCCGATCTCGACATCGACGTCATCAGCTACATCTTCCTCGGCATGACCTCGACGCTGGTCATGCTCAGCCGCCTGCCGGACAGCGATCCGGAAGACCTCGCACGGCGCTTCGCGCGCGAGTTCGCGGCGTTCTTGGAAAAGGGCGTGCTGACCAGGAAGCGCCGCCGCTAGGCTGCGTAGCCTGCGCAGACGGGCCGTGACGGCGGCCGATGCCGGTCACTGGAAATCCCACTCCAGACTGAACGCCAGCGAACGCGGTGGCGCGACCTGGCTTGCGGTCCCGAAGTCGAAGGTGAAGCGCGAGCGGTAGTACAGCTCGTCCGTCAGGTTCTGACCCGACA
Source organism: Sinimarinibacterium flocculans (assembly GCF_003201205.1). GTDB lineage: Bacteria > Pseudomonadota > Gammaproteobacteria > Nevskiales > Nevskiaceae > Solimonas > Solimonas flocculans. The sequence goes on along the minus strand of NZ_QICN01000001.1, from coordinate 411,658 downwards.
GCGTGGCGCGCAGCTGCCATCGTTCGAACAGGTAGCTCAGACGCGCGCCGATCAGGCAATACTCCGGCTGCGAGGCACGCTGCATGTTCTGCACGTCGAAGAAGAAGCCCGAGTTGTACGAGGCCTGCACGCCGATTTCGATCTCGCCGCCCGGCGCCTGAAGCAGCTGGTTGACGCCGAGCGTCGCGGTCAGCTCCGGCGACGCGGTCATCTCGTTGCCGGTGAAGTCCTGCGGCGGGGCGAGCGGCCCGGCCAGGGCACGCTCGCCGAAGAACAGGCCGGTCTGCTCGTCGTAGCCGGAGCCGTTGGGAAACTCGTCGAAGTGCGCGTCCATGAACGCGACGCCGCCGCTCAGGGCGAAACCCGGATTCCACTCGGGAAACACCTGCCAGACGAGATTGCCCTCCGCCCCTCGCGAGTAGGCAGACAGTGCGTTGTAGAGGTTCAGGGCGCCGCCGCTGCTCACGGACACGTACTGCGCCTGGAAGTCGTCGATCTCGTAGTGGTAGACCGCGAGGTCGTAACGCAGGCCGCCATCGAGGAGCGTGCCCTTGAGGCCGGCCTCGTAGGCCGTCACATCCTGCGGCCGGACCGCGCTCGGCGGCGCACTGAAGTTCACGACATTGAACGTTCCGCTCTTCGTCGCCTGCTGAAAGGAGGCATAAAGCAGCGTGTCGCCGCCGAACGGGCGGAACTCCAGGGAAACCTTCGGCGAGAAGCGACGCGTGGTGACGCTGTCCAGCGGATAGTTGTCGATCCGCGCCTCCGAGCCATCGGGATTGACGAGATTGGAGTCGGCGCGCGTCAAGCCGCGATCCTCGACCTGATACCGGGCACCCAGCGTCAGGCTCAACCAGTCCAGCGCATGCCAGGTCATCTGGCCGAAGCCCGCCAGTGCATCCGTCGCCAGAATGCCGTGGCTGGCCAGGGTGACGCCGATCGGCGGCAGCGGCAGTGCACCGATCAGGGGCAGGCGGTCGGTCTGCAACGGAGCAGCGGCCAGATACATCGGGTCGATGCCGGTGACCGCGTGGTAGTAGTACAGGCCGGCGGTCCAGACGAAGTCCTCCGCGAGCCAGCCTCCCGGTGTCGACGACAACTGCAACTCCACCGTATCGACCTTGCCGAACGCCGGGTCCTGACGCGCCGTCGCCAGCGGCAGCTCGGACTGGTCGTAGTCCAGCGCACCGATCGGCTGGCGCTGCTCCTGATCCTGGTGGCTGGCGAGCAGCTTGACGCCGAACATCGGCAGTCGCCAGTTCAGTTCGAGATAGCCGAGCAGGTTCTCGTTCTGCCAGTGATCCTCCACCGAATCGCGGCTGACCTCGTAGTCGCCCTGGTCGGCCATCAGCAGATCGTAGGCCGGCCACGGATCGAGCGTCCCGAGCATCACGCTCGGCCCGGTCAGCTTCACGTACATGGCGCTGAGCGTCAGGTCCAGATCGTCGCCCAGCCGCAGCATCACGCGCGGGTTGACGCCCTCGGTGACGTCGTCGGCAAAGCCCTGGATCACCGATTCGGGAGTCGGCCGATAATAGGTCTGCGAGCGGTTGCGGATCGCCGAGATGCCCGCCGACACCACGTCGGAATACAGCGGTCCGCTGACGTAGACCTTGAGCCTGGTCGTGTCGAAGCTCGCGCGCTCGCCGCGGACGTAGACCTCCAGTTGCTCCGCGGGCTTGCGGGTGATGATGTTCACCGCGCCGCCCACGGTATTGCGGCCGTATAGCGTGCCCTGCGGCCCCTTCAGCACCTCGATGCGTTCGAGCCTGCCGAAGTCCGTTGCCAGGCCGATGGGCAGCGGCTGATAGATGCCGTCGACGTAGGTGGCGACGCCGGTGTCTGCCGACGGCACGAAGATGTCGCTGCCGACCCCGCGGATGCTGTACGCGGCGAAGCCGAGGCTGTCGTTGGTCACGAAGCCCGGCGTGACGTTGCCGAGATCCTTGGGATTGTCGACGCCCAGTGCCTGGAGCTGGTCGCCGGAAAACGCCGCGACGCTGACCGGAACGTCCTGCAGGTTCTCCTCGCGCTTCTGCGCGGTCACGACGATCTCCTCCACCAGGCGGCTCGACGGACGACGGCCCGCGGCCACCGCTTCGGCCGGCATCTCCTGCCCGCTTCCGACCGCGATGGTGTCGAGTGCCTGCGGTTCCTCCGCCGCCGACGGCTCGGCATCGTTACGTACCTCGGCCGGCCGTGCAGCCGCGGTGTCGCCGCCGAGCAGGGCGTCGAGGTCGTCCTGGGCCCGCGCTGCGGGATGCAGGCAGGCGATCACCAGAGTGATGTACAGCGCTTCTTTGCTGGTCGGCCAGCGCATCGGTCTCCTCCTTCTGCGCCGAATCAGTATTTTCGCGACGGCTCAGGGGCTCACATCGCGTCCGAGACGGTGGCAGAAGCGTCGAGATTGCCGGACTAGCGCGGACCTCGCGATGCGCGACCCGGTCCCATGCCGGGTACCGGTGAACCGCGCCATGCGGCCTCCGCGTGCTCCCGCCCTCTCGCCTCTCTCCACCGTCGTCCGTTACGGTCTTGCCTGCGCCTTCTGCCGCGTGCGCACGACGTCGGCCACCGAGGCGATACGCACCCAGCGACCGATCGCCACCGGGGCCGCCGCCACCCACTCAGCGCCGGCAGCCTGCCGTCGCGCCTGATCGAGGCTGTCGGCGCGCAGCAGGGCCGCACACGCCAGCGGATCGCCCGATGCGGTTGCCGCCTCCACGGGTCGGACTGCGCCGAGCACCAGCGCGTCGCGCACCTCGAGCGGCGATCGGGCCACCGCGAGATAGCAGCGGTAGTCGGCGCTCAGGCCCTCCGGACGCTGCTGCGGATCGAGCCAGGCACCGGTCGGCGCCTGCCACTCGTAGTACGCGATGGCGCCCCACACGCCGGCGGCGAAGGGGTCGGATTCCATGATCCGGCGCGCGGCCGCAAGGTCGGCCACGTCGAGGCAGTAGACCGAACCGCGCAGGTTCGGGTCGTCGCCGATTCCCGTCGCGCCGTCCGCGTTCGCCAGCGGCGCCGCGAACAGCGTCGCCGCGATGTGCGCGACGTTGTGGGTGACGTGTGCCTCGAACAGGCGCGCGCGTTCGGCTGCCGCGCCCGGAGCATCGTCGCAGATCGCAATACACCACATGGGCTCTCCTCCTTTGTTCGTTGCCGGGTTCCCGAGCGGCGAGGTCCGTCTTGCATTACGACTTCACCACTTGGTACATTATTTTCACCACTTGGAACAAAAGTCCAGAGTCGAAGCTTCACGGACCGATGAACCGCGTGAGATGTGAACCCCGTCGTCATCGCGGAGCGGTGCGCGGATCGAGGGACGCCGGCGGACGGATCTGCCGTCTCCGGCGAGCGGTCCGCTGCATCGCGCCACAACACCGAACCAGGCTGGAGGAGAAGCCGCCGTCATGACCAGCGATCAACTCATCATCGACGCCGTTGCGCATGCGTACGACCTGAGCGACGCCAATACCCACGACCATCGCTACGCACAACTGCTGCGGGCGCAGCTCTGCGGGCTGCACGAGACGTGGCAGCCCGGGCTGGGCCTGAGCGCGGCCGACCAGTGCACCGACTGGCCGGTGGAGATTCTTGCCCGCACGCTGTTTCTCGAGAGCAACGTCGACCTCGCGGTCACGCATACGCTGCGCCTCGACTCCTACTTCAAGGACGGCCTGTGTGCGCGTTACAAGACGGTCGAGGCCCTGCGCCGCTGGCCGCAGCGCTTCTTCGCCTATGTCGGCGTGGACCCGACCCTGGGACTCAAGACCTGCCTGCGCGAACTCCACGAGCAGCTTGACGAACTGCCGCAGGCCGTCGGCCTGAAGCTCTACCCCGCACAGGTCGATCCGCTGCGGTCCTGGCGGATGGACGACAACAAGCTCGCCTTCCCGCTGTTCCGTGCCGCACGGGACCGCGGCATCAAGGTCGTGGCGATCCACAAGGCCGCGCCGCTCGGCCCGGTGCCCCTGAACCCGTTTCGCGTCGACGACGTCGGCGGTGCGGCCGACGCCTTCCCGGACCTCTCGTTCGAGATCGTCCACGCCGGCTGGTCGTTCATGGACGAGACGCTGGCGCAGATGGCGTCCATGCCCAACATCTACGCCAACCTCGAGTGCACCTCGGCGTTCTGCACCAAGGCACCCGGACAGTTCGAGGAGATGATGGCCAACTTCCTGGCCTGGGCGGGTCCGCAGAAGGTCATCTTCTCGTCCGGGAACATGGTGCTGCACTCGCACCCCATCGTCGAGAAGATCCGCAGCTTCCAGTTCAAGCCGTCGACGCTGGAGTCGTTCGGCATCGGGCAGATCACCGACGAGGACAAGGCGCTGATTCTCGGCGGCAACTTCGCTCGCCTGATCGGACTGGACGTCGCCAAGGCCAAACACGCGATCGCCGACGACGAGTTCGCCGAGGAGCGGCGTCGCACCGGCCTGCAGGAACCCTACTCCAACTGGCGCCGCTATCTGCGCGAGAACCGACTCGGAGCGGCGGCATGATCGGGCACGCACAGATCGAGGCGGCGCTCGCCGATGTCTACGACCCCTGCAGCGTGCAGGCCAACGCGGCGATGAGCGTCGTCGACATGGGCCTGATCACCGGCATCCGGATCGAGCCGCCGGGCTCGGTGCGCGTGCGCCTGCGTGCGACCTCACCGTGGTGCACGATGATCGGCAGCCTCATGCAGGGCATCGAGGAGCGGGTGCGCCGGGTCGACGGCGTGACGGCGGTGACGGTCGAGATCGACCGCGAATCCACCTGGAGCGAAGCCGACCTCACCGACGAGGGCCGGCGCGTTCTTTCCGGCGCGCGCGAACGTTCGCGCGCCGCCTTCCCGGTGCGCCGACGCCAGTGGCAGGAGCGCATCGCCATCCTGAGCGAGGACTGAGCCATGCCCCTTCATCCCGATGCCGCCGCTTTCCTCAAGGCCATGGAAAGCATTCCCCAGCCGCCCGATGCCACGGTCCAGGAATTCCGTGACGCTGCCGCCCGTCTGATGAAGCCCGCCGACCCGCTGCCGATCGGCAAGGTCGAGGACACGCTCATCAAGGGCGGCAGCGGACAGCCGCTGACGCTGCGCATCTACACGCCCGAAGGCCCGGGACCGTTCCCGGCGATCGTCTGGATTCGCGGCGGGTCCTTCACACGCACGACACTCGAACAGATGGACCCCCTGCGCCGGATCGCCGCGAAGATGACCGGATGCATCGTCGTCTCGGTGGACCAGCGCCTGTCGCCGGAGGCGCAGTACCCGGCGCCCCTCGACGACGCCGACGCCGCGGCGCAGTGGACCTTCGCGCATGCCAGGGAGATCGGCGCCCTGCCCGACTGCATCGGCGTTGCCGGGGAGAGCAGCGGCGGCAACATCGCTGCCGCGCTGGCCCTGCGCGCACGCGACCGCGGTACGCCGACGTTCGCGTTCCAGCTGCTGTTCGCACCGCTGACCGATGCCAGCCTGTCGTGTCCGTCGGTCAAGACGTTCGAAGAGGGCTACGTGCTGACCCGGCGCCAACTGGTCTGGGCCTACGAGCAATACGCCCCCGGCGTCCCGAGGACCGATCCCGGCATCTCGCCGCTGCTTGCCCCCGATCTCGGCGGCATGCCGCCGGCGGTCGTCGTGACCATCGAGAACGATCCGGTGCGGGACGAAGGCGAGCGCTATGCGGAGCGGCTGCGCGAGGCCGGGGTCGCGGTCCGGCACGCGCGCATCGACGGCATGGTCCACCACTTTCCCGGACAGCAGGCATTGATGACGTTCTTCGGCCTGCTCAAGGACCTGCTGGCCGAGGTCCGGGCGAAATGAGCCGCGAACCCTCGATCGCCGGTGGGGGTTGCTGACATGCCCGCCCCCACCGCGCTGCGCGCACCGGCCGTCCACGCGTTCACGGGCCGCAACCTGCCCTGGCTGGTCGACGCCCAGGCCGCATCCCGCGGCGAGCGTCCGTACCTGATCTGGGAACCCTTCGACGCAACGGGCCGGACCTGGACCTACGCGCAGTTCGCCGAAGAGACACGCGCCTACGCTGCCGGGCTGGCGGCAATGGGCGTGGCACCCGGGACCTTCGTGCTCGTGCACATGGACAACTGCCCGGAGTTCCTGTTCCTCTGGCATGCCTGTGCGCGTCTGGGCGCCATCGCCGTCACCACCAACACGCACTCGACCGCGGACGAGCTGGCCTACTTCGCCCGACACAGCGGCGCCACGGTGGCGGTCACGCAACCGAAGTTCGCGAGCCTGCTGACGGGTCTGCCCCACGCCTTCCGCTGGATCGCCGTTGGCGCGACCGACAGCGGTCAGGCGCCCGACTCACCGCCGGCCGCAGACCTGGTTCCGCTGGCCCGCCTGCGCGGCAACCCGCAGGACGCACCGGCACGGCCGCCCGACCCGCTGGCACCCAACAGCGTGCAGTTCACGTCCGGCACCACGTCGCGTCCCAAGGGCGTCGTGTGGACGCAGGGCAATGCCTTGTGGGCCGCACGCACGCTGGCGTCGATCCTCGAGCTGACCGCGGAGGATCGCGGCATCGTCCACTTTCCGCTGTTCCACACCAATGCGCTCGCCTACTCGATGCTGTCCACGCTGTGGGCCGGGGCGTCCGCGGTGCTCACGCCCCGCTTCTCGGCATCGCGGTTCTGGGAGATCTCGGTCCGCCAGCGCTGCACCTGGGCAAGCATGTCGCCGTTTCCGATCCGCGCCCTGCTCACCCAGCCCGATCCCCCGGCCCACGACTATCGTGTCTGGACCTTCGCCGGCGATCTGGCCATGGTGCGCGAGCGCTGGGGCATACGGACCACGGGGTGGTACGGCATGACCGAGACCGTTTCCGCCTGCATCAGCACCGAGCAGGGCTTCGCCGGCCCCGAAGGCGCCATGGGACGGCCGCGGCCGGAATACGAGATCTCGGTGCGGCGCGACGACGGCAGCGAGGCCGGCCCGGACGAGCCTGGCCGGCTCTACGTCCGCGGCGTGCCGGGACTCTCGCTGTTCCACGAATACCTGCACGACCCCGAGGCCACGGCCGCGGCCTTCGACGACGACGGCTGGTTCGAGACCGGCGACGAAGTGGTGGCACGGCCGCAGGGCGAGCTGTTCTTCGTCGGCCGCACCAAGGACATGCTCAAGGTCGGCGGCGAGAACGTCGCGGCCATCGAGATCGAAACGGTGATCGCGACCGTCCCCGGCGTCGTCGAATGTGCCGTGGTCGGCAAGCCGGACGACATGCGCGACGAGCTGCCGGTGGCCTTCGTCGTCGCGGATCGGCCGGGCGCGGAGCTGGAAGCGGCCATCCGGGCCTGCTGCGAGGACAAGCTGTCGGCCTTCAAGCGTCCGCACGAGATCCGCTTCATCGAGCGGCTGCCCACCGGCCTGCTCGGCAAGATACTGAAGAAGGATCTGCGCGCGATGCTGACCGATCCGCAGGCGTGATCGCCCGTGTCGTGCCTGCTAGAGTGCCGCCTGGATTCCGGCAGGGTCGTCAATGAAGGGCGGGGACAAGCGGAGCACCTCGGCACAGCGCCGGCCGCGGCGTGCACAGGCCCAGGGCGCCGGCTTCATGCCCGGCCCGCGCGCGGAGACCAAGCAGCGACTGCTCGCCGGCACCATGCACTATCTGCGCGAGCACGGCGTGGGCGATGTGACGCTGCGCCAGCTCGCCGAGCAGCTCGGCACCAGCCACCGCCTGCTGATCTATCACTTCGGCACCAAGGAAGATCTCCTGATGGCCGTCGTGGCCGAGATCGAGCGCGAGCAGCAGGACTGGCTGCTGTCGCTCCGCGAGGAGCAGGACAGGTCGCCGCTGGAGTTGCTGGACCTCGGCTGGGAGCGGCTCCGCGACCCGCAGCAGGAAAGCGCGTTCCGTCTGTTCGTCGAGATCTACGGGCACGCCCTGCAAGGCCGCGCGCATGCCACCGGCCTGCTGGACACGCTCGTCGTCGCCTGGCTGGAGCCGATCGGTGACATCTTCCGGCGGATGGGACTGCGCCCTGCGGAGGCCCGCATCCACGCGCGCCTGTTCGTCGCCATGATGCGCGGCGTCATGCTCGACCTGCTGACCACCGGCGACGTCCAGGAGATCAAGGCTGCGTGGGACCACCACCTGTCGCAGTACGACAAGCTCCCGGGTGCGCATCGGCGCCGCGAACGCGATTCGCCAGCGTCGCGCAAACGACGCACCGCGGCCCCCGCCTGACGGCGCCGCCGGCGATGCCGGCGATGCCGGCGCTTCAGCACGTCTCGCCGAGCAGACGCGTGATGTCATGCCGTGCAAACAGGCCGAGCACGTTGGTCAGCATCTGCAGTTGCACGCGCGCCGTCTCGCTGTCGCGCAACCGTGGGTCGAGGCGGCTCTCCACCGATGCGAGCTGTGGCACCTCGCGTTCGATGTAGGCCGGCGCGTCGAGCAGCCAGGTGATGCCCATCAGGCAGGCATAGAGCACGAGCTGGCGCTCGAGCCTGCGCGGATCGGGCGCTGCCGCTCCGGCCGCAGAGAACTCGTCCGTGAAGTGCGCGAGCAGCGCATCGGCGTGGTGGTTCCACAGATCGGTCGATGCCGCACTGAGCGCGCCCCACAGGGCCATCGCCACGTTCATCCGGGCAACGCAGCCCCAGTCCATCAGGCCGCAGCGCAAGGCACCGGACTCGCGCCAGAACCAGGCGTTGTCGACATTGGCGTTCCAATGACAGAGCGCGACGTGCTCCGGCGTGGACATCAGCTCGTGACGGATCGCATCCCTGCGCTCGGCCACGCGCGCCACTTCGTCGCCAAGGCGCGCGATGAAGTCCGCTGTGCGGAGGTTGTCCGGCAGCAGCCACGGATGTTTCGCAGCGAATGTCCCATAGCGGGCGACGCGGTTGCGCAACTGCTGAGACGTGCGTGGCGCCCGCTCGCCGACGCTCAGGCGATCGAACTCGAATGGAAACTGCATGCCGATGTCGCCCGGCAGCCGTCCTGTCCGGTCGGCGGCGGCCAGCCGCGCCATAGCCGTGAGAATGGCGCGGTAGTGTTCGATCGGCTCGGGCAGTTCCTCGTCACGGCATTTCTCGTACTGCGGCTCGACACCGCCCCGGCCGAAGCCGATGCGCTCGGTGATCAGGATGCCGGTGCCGCTCACGGACGCGTAGTCGGCGAACGCACAGGCCGGCACGGCGATCGGGAAGTCCGGCGCCCGCGACAGCAGCGCAAAGCGCACCTCGCCCTGCATCTGCGTGCGCCCAAGATCGCGGATGGGATCGTCGAGGTCGCGAGAGAACTTCACGAACAGTTCGCGTGGCGAGCGGGCCTCGGCACGCGCATAGTCGACCGACAGCAGCAGCTTGCGCCCGGTACTGCCGCCGCGCACGTCGTCGCAGCGCGTGATCGCGGTGACGCGATTGTCCGCCGCCAGCGTACCGGCGGCGTGCATCACGCGGGTCAGAAAGTCCGTTCCGCCTTCACGCAGCGCAGCCGGATCGGCGGGAATCGGGATGCCGAAGGTGTCGCCGCAGGCCCAGACCGCCGCCATCATCGCCGCATCGGCAGGCGGATACTCAGGATCGGCGTCTTCAGGTCCGCGCGCAGGCGCGTCAGCGTCGACGACTTGAAACGCCACTGCCCGTCGTGCTTCTCGTAGGTCTCGTGATAGTGACCGTAGCCGTCCATGGTCAGCCCCGGAAGCAGACGGACGATATCGTGCAGCGCCCAGATGCCTCGCGCGGCCGATTCCGAAATCAGTTCCAGTTCCGGCGCATGGACCTGATGCACGGTGACGCGGCGCGTCGACCCGAGCATACGGCGAACGAAGGCAACGAAGTCGTCCGCACCCTCGATGTACTTGCCGCCGGAGGGCGTCGTGTCGCTGACGAAATCGTCGGAGAACAGTTCGCGCCACGCGCTCCAGTCCTTGGCGTCGAGCAGGCGGCAGTAGCGCGCCTTCAGTTGCTTGAGTGCCTCGATCTCGCGCAGGGCGGTGACGTCGTTCATGGCCGCGCCTCCATGTGCGCGAAGGCTTCGAGCATGCGCGCATTGCGCGCCTCGATCTGATCGCGATAGCCGCCGTGCGTGATGATGTAGGGCTGGCGCGCGCGCAGATCGGCGAGCAGGTTGCGCACGGCATGTTCGGGCGTCGCGACGTCCTTCTCGGGCGACATCTTCGCGCTGGCCATCATCGCGCGGATGTCGTCGCGGTCGAGCCGCGACGGCCCGAGCGCCGCTGGCCGGGCCCTGACGCTGCTTTCCAGGTGACGCGTCGCCATGCCGGCCGGGAACAGCAGCGCGACGTTGATGTCCTCTTCGGCCAGCTCCATCCGCAGGACTTCGCCGTAGCCGACGACGGCGTACTTGCTGGTGACATAGGCGGCCATGCGCACACCCGGCGTGAAATAGCTCGACGAGGCGGTCAGGACGATGTGGCGCAGGCCCTCACGATGCCGCAGCAGTGGCAGAAAGGCCGAGACCGTGTCGATGACGCCGCGCACGTTCACCGACAGCACCCAGGTCCAGTCCTCGTCGCTGAGCTTGTCGACGGCGCCGAACTGCTGCACGCCGACATTGGCGCAGAGCACGTCGCAACCGCCGAAACGCGATGCCACGGCCTGTGCCGCCGCCGCAACCGACGCCTTGTCGGCAACATCGACGCCGATCGCGATCGCCTCGGTGCCCCGTTCAGCCAGATCGGCCGCCTTCGCGTGAGCCCGTTCGGCGTCGATGTCGAGAAGCGCCAGCCTCGCGCCTGCGGCTGCGAACGCATCGGCGATCGCCGCGCCAAGGCCGGAACCCGCGCCGGTGACGACGACCGTCTTGTCCTGATACTCCATGCGCACTCCCCTCGCTCGAAGGCCGGTGTTCGACTCTATCGACGCCGCCTGCACCTGCGTCGATGCCTGGCCGGGTCGTGCCCGCGCAGTCAACAGCGATTGCCGATCACGGCCGGGCGAGACTGCGCGCGGTGCGCGCGTCCGGGACGGTCCAGTCCGAGCTCGGGTAGATCGGCGTGATCGCGCTCGCCGCATCGAGTGCGGCCAGATCTTCCACGCTCAAGCGCAGATCGACGGCGCCGAGGTTGTCGTCGAGCTGGTCGAGCTTGGTCGCACCGATCAGCACGCTGTCGACGCTCGGTCGCGCCAGCACCCAGGCAATGGCGACGCGGGCCACACTGCTGCCGTGCCGCTGCGCAATGCCGCGCATCAATTCGAGCAGTGCGAAACCCTTGTCGCGGTCGAAGCGCAACATGTCGAAGTTCGAGAAGCGATTGTCCGGCTTCGCCAGGTCCGCACGCGTGTATGCGCCCGACAGAAAGCCGTAGGCCAGCGGGCTCCAGACGGTCAGGCCCAGGCCGTAGCGGCGCATCATCGGCAGCACGTCGCGCTCGACGTCGCGCCCGAGCAGGGAGTAGTACATCTGCCCATGGGTGAAGCGCGCGAGGCCGTTGGCCTTCTGAATCTCCAGCGCCGCAGCGGCGGTCCATGCGGACCAGTTGGAGAACCCGATGTAGCGGACCTTTCCGGCACGCACCACCGTGTCGAACGCCTCCAGCGTTTCCTCCAGAGGGGTATACGGGTCTTCGCGATGAGCGACGTAGAAGTCGATCCAGTCGGTGCCGAGGCGCTTCAGGCTTTGATCGACTGACCACAGGATGTGGCGTTTGGACAAGCCGGCATGCAGCAGTTCGCGACTGCCGCGATTGCCGACCTTGGTGGTGATGACCACCTTCTCGCGATGCGGCTTGAGCGCCGCGCCGAGCAGCGCTTCCGATTCGCCGTCCGCATAAACGTCAGCGGTGTCGAAGAAATTGACGCCGGTATCGAGCGCACGCCCGACCAGCTCGTCCGCGAGCTTCGCACCGACCTTGTAGACCGACGGCAGGCTGGTGTTGCCGCCACTGAAGGTCAGCGCGCCGAAGCCGAGGCGCGAAACAACGAGGCCGGTGCTGCCGAGGACGGTGTATTGCATCGGCAGGTCAGCCCTCCCCTCTCCCGCGCGCGGGAGAGGGTGGCCCGCAGGGCCGGGAGAGGGCGCCGGCGAAGCCGGCGATTCCGCGCTTCGCGCGGCCCTCCCCCCTTCTCTCTCCCGCAAGCGGGAGAGGGGGAACTGACTGAAGCGTCGCGCTGTGCGGCACTACTTCTTCGCCTTGCGTGCGCCCTTGCTCAGGCGGAACTCCGGCGGATAGAGGTCGTCGTTGTCCTTCACGGCGTTGTTCAGGCCCTTGCCGAAGGTTTCCTTGTTGAGCGTGAGTTCGTCGGCGTCGTTGCGCACGGCCGGGAACATGCCCTCGAGCCAGGACGTGAGCAGACTGCCCATGTACTCGCCCTGGTGCTGCTTCATGATCTCGAAGAACTGCTTCTGCATGACCACCACGTCGGTCGGACGCGTACGGCTGCAGGCCAGCGCGTACTTCTGCACCTCGGCATCGAGCTGCTCGCGCGGCACGACGCTGTTGAGGAAGTTGCAGTCGTACATCTCCTTGGCCGTGAACGGACGGCCGGTGAAGACCATTTCCTGGAATTTGCGCAGGCCCATGGTCTGCGCCCACTGCCACATGCGCGGGCCCCAGCCGACATAGCGGAACGAGGGATGCCCGTAGAGCGCGTCGTCGGACGAGATCACCAGATCGGCGTCGGCGGCCTGGTAGAAATGCCAGCCGTAGCAGTAGCCCTTCACTTCGAGAATGCTGATCTTCTTGAAGTCCTGCAGGCTGCGGCAGCCGAAATTCGAATTGGCGTAGAGCTGGTTGAGCTGGCCGAGGTAGCGGAAGCTGCCCTTGGGCGGGTACTTGACCCCCTCGTTCTCGCCGATGCGGAACTCGTGCAACAGCGAGTACTCGCCATCGTCGTTGAGCATCTCCTCCTGCTCGGGCAGGTCGGCGCCGGCGCCGAGGTTGTTGCCGGCACCGCGGATCACCAGCACCTTGACCTCGTCGTCGACGTTGGCGCGATGGATCAGGTCGGCGTAGCGCAGACGCGCGGCAATGGTCGGCGCGTTGAGATGGTCCGGGCGGTCGAGCGTGATCGTCGCGATCCGCGTCTTCGGGTCCTTGTGGTAGCGGATGATGTCTTCGGGCTTCGGCCGCTTCGCCGCCGGCTTCTTCTTTGCCGCGGCCTTCTTTCCTGCAGTCTTCTTCGCCACGATGGGCTCCGGTGGTTCGAGTGTCGTGCGCGACTCAGGCAGCCGCCCGCTGTGTCCCTGCGTCGCCCTGCGCCTGCGTGGCGATATGGCTGGCCGCCACGTAGCCGAAGGTCATCGCCGGGCCGATCGTGCCACCGGCGCCGGGGTACAGGTTGCCGAAGGGACTGCCGGCGTTGTTTCCGGCCGCGTACAGGTTCGGAATCGGTTGGTCATTGCCGTCGAGCACGCGCGCCAGGGCATCGCACCTGAGGCCACCCTTGGTACCGAGATCGCCGAGGTTGATCGGCACGGCATAGAACGGTGCGGTGTCGATCGGCCCCAGGCAGGGGTTCGGCTTGACGTTGGCATCGCCGAACATCTGGTCGTAGGGACTGGCGCCGCGCCTGAACTGCGTATCGACGCCCGACACCGCGTACTGGTTCATCGTGTCGACGGTCTGCTTCAGCGTCGCCGCCGGCAGATGGATCTTGGCGGCCAGCGCATCAAGCGTATCGGCGCGGAAGATGTAGTGATCCCACCAGTCCGGCGGAATGCGACGGTCCGGCATCAGGATCGTCGGCATGATGCCGCCGGCGGTGAATTTCTGGCGGAACGTCGCGTCGAACACCAGCCAGCACGGGGTATTCGCTCCCGTCCTGAGCTGGTCCTCGACCATTGCCGCGCCGAATTCGTCGTAGCTGCAGGCTTCGTTGACGAAGCGCACGCCGTTGCGGTTGACACAGACGCTGTGCGGACGACCGATATCGAAGGCCGCCTGCACGATGTCCTCGAAGTTCGAGCGGCTTTCCATCGGGATGTGCATCGTCGGAATCCACCAGCCGGCTTCCGTGTGCTCGGTCGATGCGCCGATTTTCATGCCGGCGATCAGGGCCTCGCCGCGGTTGGCATCCTCGGGTGTGGAGCTGTGCCGCGTCAGGCCGGGCACCGGGAAGAAGCGGTCGCGCAGTTCCTGGTTCCACTCGAACCCGCCGGCGGCGAGTACGACGCCGTGCCGTGCGCCGATTTCGTAACGCCGCCCGAAGTGGCTCAGCTTGACGCCAGTGACCTTGCCGTCGGACACGACCAGCTCGTCGAGCTTCGTTTCCAGCCGGAGCTCGATGCCGCGATCGAACACGCGCTTGTACAGGTGCCCCATCAGCGCCGCGCCCTGCGTGAAGCGGCGGTCGCGGCGCGTCAGCATGCGCGTCGACACATCCGACCAGTAGGTCCAGGCCATCTTGAGAAAGGTCCTGATCCACCCCGGCGCACGCGTGGAGATGGAGAAGAACTGCAGCACGTCCATCGCGTAGCGGTTGAGAATCTTGAAGCGCGCGTACTGCTCGCGCATGAGCACGAACTTGTCGCCAAGTTCGCGCCCGTCGAAGGTATCGCAGAGGATGGAACGGTCGACACGCGCGTTCGGCGCATCCGGAAAGTAGTCCGGGTAGTACGGTGCCGGCGCCACCGGCACGCCGAGCGATTTCACGAAGCGCAGCATCTCCGGCGCCTGATCGACGTAGGCCTCGAGCCGCTCGCGGTTCACCGGCTTTCTGATCAGGGCATCGAGATAGGCCAGGGCCTTCTCGCGGCTGTCGTCGTTCGACGTGAACTGGTGGTTCGGCACCCAGATGACACCGCCGGAGGCCGCCGAGGTCCCGCCATACTTGTGCGCCTTCTCGACGATCAGCACCGACAGGCCGGCCTCGTGCGCGCGCAGTGCGGCCGTCGCGCCGGCAGCTCCGGAGCCGACGACGATGACATCGAATGTTTCCGCTCCGCTCATTGCAGCTGCTCCCCGGCGCCCGCCAGCGCCTCGGCGCGGGCCCGCATGATGTCGTTCAGATGGTTCACCGGATCGCCGGCGGTGATGCCGCCGTCGACCGGCAGCACGGTGCCGGTGATCTGTGCCGAGCGGTCGCTGCACATGAACAAGACGACTTGCGCGACGTCTTCCGGGCGACCCGTGCGCTTGAGGGGCTGGTTCACGTCGAAGGCCGCACCGACGGCCTGCTTCACCCGCGCCGCGACCTCGGGACTCGCATCCGGCGGCGCGAACGAGGTCAGCGGCGTGCGGATGTGCCCGGGGGCGAGCACGTTGACGCGGATGTTGTACTCGGCGAGGTCGATGGCGTTGGACTTGCTGATCATGATCAGCGCCGCCTTCGACGCCCGGTAGGTGATCAGTGCCTGGCCCGGCAGCACCCCGGCGATCGAGGCATTGTTCAGGATCACGCCGCCGCCATGGTCCTTCATATGCCGCGCGGCGCACTGCGTACCGACCAGCGCGCCGAACAAGTTGATGCCGATGACCTTGTCGAAGTCCTGCAGCGGATCGTCCATAAAGCGGGCGTGCTGGGCGCCGGAGATGCCGGCGTTGTTGAACATGATGTGCAGCCCGTCGAAGCGCTCGATCGCGAAGTCGACCAGCGCCTGCACCTGCTCGCGCTGCGACACGTCGGTGCGCTTGTACAGCACCGAAGACCCGAGTCCGGCGGCGAGCGCCTCGCCCTGCGCATCGTTAACGTCGGCCAGCACGACCTTGGCGCCCTCCGCAGCGAACAGCTCGACGGTCGCCCGCCCGATTCCGCTGGCGCCGCCGGTGACGATCGCGACCTTTCCGGCCAGTTCCTGAGTCACTGCCTTCTCCGGGTGGCGCGCCGGCCGGGAGCCGGCGCCGGTACGAGAGCTAACGGGCCTTGAGCTGCAGCGGCAGATGCTCGATCGAGCGCGTGGCCACCGTCGGCAGATAGGTGATCTGCTCGACGGGGACCGCAAGACGGATGTCGGCGAGGCGCCTGTGGATCTCGCGCGCGGCGACCTTGATCTCCATGCGCGACAGCGCGGCACCGATGCAGCGATGCACGCCGACGCCGAAGGCGACGTGCTGCATCAGGTTGCTGCGATTGATGTCGAAATTCCGCGGGCAGGCGAACTTGTCGGCATCGTCGTTGCCGGACGCATACAGCACCAGCATGTGCGCGTGCTTCGGCAGCTTGACCCCACCGAGTTCGGTCTCGCAGGTGGTCATCTTGGCCAGACCGCGTACCGGGGGTTCGAGGCGCAGCAGCTCCTCGACGAAACGGTTCAGCGCACGGTCGTCGTCGACCGAGGCCTCCAGCGCGACACCCACCTCGGGCCGCGTGGCCAGCAGGAACAGCAGGTTGCCGAGGGCCGTGGCCGTCGTGTCGTTGCCGGCGATGATCAGGGCGCGCACCAGCGATACGGCTTCCGCAAACGTCAGCTTGCTGCCGTCGTCGAGCGTGGCATGGACGATGTCGGAAATCATGTCCTCGCGCGGCTCGGCCTCGCGCGCCTTCATCTCGCTGATGATGAAGTTCTGCAGCTCGCAGATCAGCGCGGCGTTGCCGATCATCTGCTCGCGGTCCTGCATCTTCGAGATCTGCGCGGTGATCGCACCCGACCAGCGCTGGATCTTGTCGGCATTGAACTGCTGGATGCCCATCTGCTCGCAGATGATGCGGATCGTCACCGGCACCGAGAAATCCTTGATGCCGTCGACGACGGTGCCGTTCTTCGCCTTTTCGGCCAGCTTCTCGACCTGGTCGACGATCACCGCCGTGATGCGCGGCTCGATCGAAGCGACACGGTGCGCGGTGAAGGCCTTGTCGAGCAGGCGCCGCACGCGCGTGTGCGCGGGCGGGTCGTCCTTGATCGCGTCCGGAAAGAAGCCGCCGCCATCGCGTTCGAGAATCTGCTTGAACTCCTCGAAGTGGCCGCTGGCGTACATCGCCTCGTAGCCATGCTTGTCCGAGTACGTGAGCGGATCGCGCAGCAGCGTGACGATGTCCTCGTAACGCGACACCAGCCACATCTTGAGCTTTTCGTCGTAGTGAACCGGCGCTTCGCGGCGCAGCGTCTCGTAGAACGCATTCGGCTGCGCCCGCACCTGCGGATCGGCGAACGACGCATTCGCCAGCGATCCCGCGACCGGACAGCCGGATGCCATGGCCTCACTCGAACTCATCTGTAACCTGCCTTGCGCTGGGATTCAGTGCTGGAGCTGCGCGCCGGATTCGGGCATCTGCACCGGCGGCGGCGTGACCGCCGCCAGCTTCGCGGCGCGGTACTGGCGGGGGCTCATCTGGAACCCGCGCTTGAACATGCGGCTGAAGTGCGCCGGGCACTTGAAGCCCACCCTGTAGGCGATCTCGCTGATCGACGCCTCACCCGGTCGCGCCGATGCCAGCCACTGCGCAGCGACCTTGAGCCGCTTGTCCCAGACCAGCGTCGAGAACGGCGTGCCGTGCTGGTTGAGCAGGAACGACAGGTAGCGCGTCGAGATGCCGACGCCGGTGGCCACCGAGGTGCTGCTGAGCTTGGGATCGGAGAGGTGGACGTCGATGAACTTGAGCACGTCCTGCAGGCGTCTTTCCGAAATGGTCTGGCGCACCGGAACCGCGACGTCGTGCTGGCGGATGGCAGTGCTGAGCACCGACAGCGCACTGTCGACCAGCAGCTGGACGGCATGCTCCTCGAAGCGGCCCGGGTCCTCGAAGATGTCGATGAGGATGCGCTCGGCCAACGCGAACGCCCGTCCCTGCGCCGGCAGGCTGAAACCGGTCGGCACGTCGTGGCTCATGAAGCGGCGGAACACGTGGGCCGGCACGATCATGTGCAGCACCTCGTGCTCGGACATCTCGTCGGTGAGGCATTCGACCGTGAACGGCGTCATCGAACGGGTGACGACGAAGTCGCCGGGCTTGGCGACGGTCTGGCCGCGCTGGTGCGAGATGCTCAGCCGGCCGCGCTTGACGAACCACAGGACCGCGACATCGATGCCGTCCTCGCGCAGATGCGACCACGAGCGCCGGAACGACAGCCGCGTCTTCGAGCGCAGGCGGATGATCGAGCAGGAGCCGACGGTTTTGCGCTCGGCGCGCACGTCGATGACGTTGCCGGCCTCGATCGAGTAGTCGCCCAGGTAGTACTCTTGGTTCTTGGGACCGCGGAAGCTGCTCTGACAGTCGCGATAGTTGCGCTTGTCGAAGGCGAATAGGGTTTCTGTCACGGTTCAGTCTCCGATCCGGAGCCTCGCGCGCTCCTCACGCGTCGGGCATGTCGTCCTGCAGACCGCGTTCACCGCGACCGCAGGCGCCAGGACACTCGAGCCGATGGTATCGACGCCCCCGGGCCGCGTCCCCGCAGAGGGCGCTGCCCGCTATACATTTGGCGCATCGCCCGCGCCCTGCCCGGAGCGCTGCCCGCAAGCCCATTCCCCCGCCTCAACGGGCGACGCCGGCCGCGGCCAGACGCGACTGTTCCTCCGCGTCGAGTCCGAGGATCTCGGCGAAGACGTAGGCGTTGTGCTGCCCGAGATGCGGCGCGCCATCCTCGATCGCGGCTTCGCGCGTCATCTTCCACGACGGTCCCACGGTGAGCTTCGAGCTGCCGTCCGGCTGCCGCAGCTCGCGATAGAAGCCGCGTGCCCACAGGTGCGGATCGGAGACCAGGTCGACGGAACTCTGGCTCTTGGCCGCGGCAATCCCGTGGCGCTGCAGCCATGCCGCGGCCTGGGCGGCATCGCGACGGGCGGTCCACGCGCCGATCAGAGCATCCAGCTCGCTTTCGTGGGCCTTGCGCGCCGGCAGATCGGCAAAGCGCGCGTCGGTGGCCAGCGCCGGCTGCTCCATCGCGCCGGCCAGGGCCGCCCAGGCTGCGTCCGTGGTCGCCGCCAGGCTGATCCATTCGCCGTCACGGCAGGGATAGACGCCATGCGGTGCCATGTCCGGATGGCGGTTGCCGTCCGCCCGCAGGACCTGCCCCATCGCGTGGCCGACGAGTTCGTCGCCGATCATGCTGGTCATGCTTTCGACCGCCGACACGTCGATGAACTGGCCCTGCCCGCTGCGGCGCCGGTGCAGCAGCGCGACCGTGGCCGCATAGGCCGCGGCGGCACCGAAGGTCGAGTCCGCGTAGCGCACGTTCATGCCGCTGGGCGGTTCGTTCTCGTAGCCGACCCGTCCGCTGACGCCGCCCAGTGCGGCGAAGCACGGCGCGTAGCCGGTCTGGTATGCCAGCGGTCCTTCGCTGCCGTACATGCCCATCGACACGTAGACGATGTCCGGACGCGACTGCTTCACCACGTCGTAGCCCAGCCCCAGGCGCCTCACCGCGCCGGGTCGCAGGTTCTCGACCAGCATGTCGGATTTCGCCAGCAGGTCGAGAATCAGCTTCACGCCCTCGGGCTGCTTCATGTCGATCTGCACGCTGAGCTTCTGCGGATTCACCGACTGGAAACCCGGTGCGTTGTTCATGTCGTCGACGCCGTAGACGCGGGTGACGTCGAGCGAGCCGAGGCTTTCGACGCGGATCACCTCGGCGCCCAGGTACGCCAGCAGCTTGCCGACATAGGGCCCGGCCCAGACCTTGGTCAGCTCGACGACGCGCACGCCGGCGAGCGGACCACCCCGATCGCGCGGCATCATGCCGCGTCTCCGCCGGCGAGCACGTCCTGCGTATGAGCGCCCAGAACCGGCGCCGCCCGGTCGATGCGCGGCGGCGTGGCGCTCATCCGGTACGGCACGCCCGGATAGGGCATGCGGCCCAGCACCGGGTGCCAGACCTCGACGAAGTATCGCCGGAACGCCTGCTGCGGCGATGCCAGCAGATCCTCCGCGTCGTTGACCGGCACCAGCGTCAGCCCCAGCGCCTGTGCCTCGGCCGCCACCTGCGCCTTGTGCTGCGTTGCCAGCCACGCCGCAAGGTGTTTACGGCACTCGGCGACACGCTCCGGCGTGCAGGCGCGCTCGAGCCAGCGCTCGGGAAACGTCTGCATCCATGCCGGGTCGCCGAGCAGCGTGCGCAGCGCGTCCCAGTGGGCAGGCGCGGACATCCAGATGTAGGCATAGCCGTCGGCACAGCGGAAGATGCCGGCCGGGCCGGCGAGGTCGAAGGCCGTACGGCTCGTGCTCGCCTCCATGTCCCCGGCGACCATCTGCGCGAGCACGTAGTCCGCGCGCGACGCGAGCACCTGCTGCATGGCGATGTCGATGACGCGGCCGCGCGCGGACTGCTCGCGCTCGAAGAGTGCCGCCACGATGCACAGCGCCGCATCGAGGCCGGCCTCGTAGCTCGGCAGGAAGCGCCCGGCCCCGTTGAGCGGGGGCCGCGCCGGGTCGGCGCCGGTGGGCGTATGGAAGCCCCAGCCGCTGGCGTGGAACACGGTCAGGTCCGTGGCGTGTCGCCGCTCTTCCGGCGCGTCCTGGCCATGGGGCGAGATCGCGCACAGCACCAGTGCCGGATGCGTCGTCCCGACCTGCAGCGGATCGAGACCGGCGCTGGTTAGCCAGCCCGGCGCGTGATCGTCGATCACCGCATCCACGCGATCGAGCAGGCGCTGCAGCGTCGCGACACCGTTGGCGTTGCCGAGATCGAGCGTCGCCGAACGCTTGTTGGTGTTCAGGTAGGCGAACAACCCGCTGCGTTCGGGACCCGGCTCGCCGTCGGCGAAGGGACCGAGCCGGCGCGTCGGACTGCCATCCGGCGCTTCGATCTTGATCACCTCCGCGCCGAAGTCCGCGAGCAACTTGCCGCAATACTCGCCGGCCACGCCCTCGGCGAGCTCCAGCACGCGGAATCCGTTCAGCGCGGACATCAGGTGCGGACGAGTTCGTAGTCGCCCGCGTCGTCGACGCATGCGGTCCAGCCCGGATAGACGACGATGGTCGTGAAGGTCTCCTCGATAATCGCCGGGCCCGCCACTTCACTGCCCGCCCGCAGATCGCTGCCGCGGAACACCGGCGTGTCCGCATAGCCGCGGCCGAGGTTGGCGCGACGGCTGCGGGCGGCCTTGGCCGCTGCGCGCGGCGCCGAGGTGCCGGCGCTCACCTGCGGCGACGGCGTCTGCACCGAGGTCACCAGTCGCAGGCCGGTGATCTCCGGCATCTCGTCGTCGCGCACGTGACCGAACTCGGCCATGTGGCGTTCGTTGAACAGCTCGACCGCACGCACGCCGATACCCGCATCGACGAAGGACAGATCGCCCAGGCCCTGGTTGACGCGAACATCGAAGGCCAGCGTCCAGTTCTGGCCCGGATAACGCATCTTGAGCTGGTAGCGCGCCTTGATCTGGTCGTTGGCGAACTGCGCGTCGGTGAAGTAGCGGCCGGCGCGTGCTTCCAGGTCCTGCCACAGCCCCTTGAGCCGCTCGCCGTCGACCTTGTCCGCCGACGAGAGATAGGACCGTTCCTCGTCGATGGCCGGATCGGCGACCAGCGTGCCGAGCGCCGAGAACGTCGGCGAGGCCTTGGGCACCAGCACCTTGGCGATGCCCAGGTCCTCGGCCTGGATCGCGGCGAACACCGGTCCGTTGCCGCCGTAGGCGAGCATGACCATGTCCTTGGGATCGAGGCCCTTGCTGGCAACAGTGCGGCGCACGGCCTGCGACATGTTGGCGTTGACCATCCGCCAGCAATCGAAGGCGGCATCCTCGGCGCCATAACCCATCTCGGCACCGATCTTCGCGAACGCTGCGTCGACCCCCTTGCGCGTCAGCGAGAAGCTGCCGCCGGCGAAGTCGGTATCCGCTTCGAGAATGCCGAGCATCAGCAGCGCATCGGTGATCGCCGGCTGCACGCCGCCACGGCCGTAGCAGATCGGCCCGGGTTCGGAGCCGGCCGAGGCCGGTCCCACCTGCAGCGCGCCGTTGTGCACATGGCAGATCGAACCGCCGCCGGCGCCGAGCGTCTCCACCTGCACCATCGGCACGCCGATCAGATAGCGGTGGTGCATGTTCCAGCCGGCTTCGGCCGGTGCGGCGCCGTCGAGCACCACCGACATGTCGTATGACGTGCCGCCCATGTCCACGCACAGCAGGTTCGGATGGCCTTTCGCCGCACCGACATGCGCCGAGCCGATCACGCCACCGGCCGGTCCGGACGCGAGCACGCGGATCGGCGCCCCTTCGATGTACTCGCGCGTCATCACGCCGCCGCTGGCCTGCATCACCATCAGCCGCTTCTGATAACCCGCCTCGTGCAGCCGCTCGACCAGCCGTTCGAGATAGTGGTTCACGCGCGGCGCGACATAGGCGTTGACCACGGTCGTGCTGGTGCGGTCGTACTCGGGCGCGCGCGGCAGCACCTGGTGCGACAGCGAGATCGGCACGCCCGGCATTTCCTCGGCGACGATCTCGGCGACGCGCTTCTCGTGCGCCGGATTGACGAAGGAGAACAGCAGCGAGATCGCGACCGACTCGACCTTCTGCTTGACCAGCTTTCGGCAGGCCTCGCGGACGGCCGCCTCGTCCAGCGACTTGTAGACCGAACCGTCGGCGAGGACGCGCTCGGGCACCGTCAGACGCCGGCGCCGCGGCGTGATCTCCTTCGGCGGATCGAGGCGAACATCCCAGATATTCTCCTTGTAGCCGCGCCGGTACTCGATCTCGTCGCGAAAACCTTCCGTCGTGATCAGGCCTGTCAGCGCGCCGTTCATCTCGATCAGCGTGTTGTCGGCGACGGTCGTGCCATGGACGATGGCGTCGCACTGCGCCAGAAAGTCCGCGAGCGCGAGTCCTTCCTTCTCGGCGAGCTTCTTCAGGCCCGTCATCACGCCGACCGAGCGGTCTTCCGGCGTGCTCAGGTTCTTGTGCAGGATGACTTCGTCGCCCTTCAACAGCGCGAAGTCGGTGAAGGTGCCGCCGATGTCGATGCCGACGCGATAGCCCATTTGACGTTCCTTGCCTTATGCCGCTTTCGCGCTGCCCATCTGCTCGCGCAGTGCCGCCGTTGCCGCGACATCGACCGCGAGGTCATAATCGTCGAGCGAGCCGGTCAGCACCACGCCGTACTTGTCGCGCGCGGCCTGCAGGCTGACCTTCTCGTCGAGCACGTCGTCCTTCACCGCCTCCGGATCGCGCAACAGGGCCGGGCCGAAGCCGCCGCCGCCGCCGTGCTGGTAGGCGATCACCGCCTCGGCCGGCAGCTGCGCCAGTGCCGAGAGTTCGATCCTGCGTTCGTTGGGGGTGCCGACCTCGAAGCGGTTCTCGTAGCCGCCCGCGTCCTCGCCGCCGCAGAGGCCGCGCAGCGGATGCCGTGACGAGACCATCCATGCCATTGCCATTGTCGGTGCGAGCACCTTCTTGACGTTGAGGCTGCCCGGTTGGCCGCGCCATTGGCCGGCGCCACCGGTGTCCGTCGTCATCTCGCGGCTGAGGTTGATGATCGGAAAGCGGCTCTCCAGATCCTCGGCCTCGGACAGCAGCAGGTTGCCCAGGCCGACACAGGACGAGCCCCAGCCGTCGATGCCCTGCACCGCCGACGAGTCCATCGACCGTGCATCGACACCCTGGTCCATCCACATCTGGCCCTTCGCATCGAAGCCGATGACCGCGTTGGGCATGCCGATCTTGTAGACCTGCGGCGTCGCCCGTTCCGGCACGACCTGCGACAGCGCGATGCACACCGCCTCGGTGATCTCGCAGGCGGGATGGAAGGAGCCGAGCGCCGCCGGTTTGTTCGGCGGCGGGTGCGCGATGCAGCCCTCCGGCACGATCATCTCGACGGCGTTGAACAGACCCTCGTTCTTGACGATGCCCGGATCGATCGCCGCGGCGACCTGCACCATGATGTAACTGCGCGTGTTGCCGTAGGTGTTCCACACGCCGACGAGGTTCGGCCGGTCATCGGTGCCGGTCAGGTCCACCGTGAGCTGGTCACCCTGGATCGTGCAGGCGGCATGGACCTTGATGTCCTTGGTGCCCTGGGTGTCATGGTCGATCCAGACATCGGCTTCGTAGGTGCCGTCCTTCCAGCGCGACACCTCCTCGCGCAAACGCTTCTCGGATTGCTCGATCTCGGCATTGATCGTCGCCTTGACCGCATCGGCGCCCCACTTGCGGATCACATCTTCGAGCCGGCGCACCGCGAGCTGCACGGCGCTGATCATCGCCGCGAGGTCACCGCGGAAGGTCGCGAAGCGGTTGTTGCGCTCGATCATGCGGATCACGTCGAGCCGCTTCTCGCCGCGATGCAGCAGCTTGAGGCAGGGAATCGCCAGACCTTCGGTAAAGATGTCGGTCGCCTCCAGCGTGAAGCCGCCCGGGTCCTTACCGCCGGTATCGCCCTGGTGCGCCTGCAGCGCCTGGATCAGGATCAGCTCGCCGTTGTCGTCGAACACCGGCGCATAGACGTTGTAGTCCGGCAGATGGCCGCCGCCGTAGTCGGGATCGTTGCCCAGAAATACATCGCCCGGCCCCCAGTCGAAGTCCTTGAACATCTCCAGCCCGTAGCGTACGGTGAGCTGCGAGACGAAGGTCAGGTGCGGCGTGCCGATGGCCACTGCCGCCAGGCGGCCATGCGCGTCGATGATGCTGGCGTTGCGCTCGTTCGAGGAGTTGATGATCGGCGACGAGGCCGCGCGCCCGAGATGGGTCGCCGCCTCGAAGCAGACGGTCTCCATCGCGCCGCGGATGATGCTCGCGGTGACCGGGTCCACGGTCGCCGAGGTCGGCAGCGGCTCGCGACGGGCGGCCAGGCGCCGGTTCAGCTCGAATGACATGGCGGTCTCCGCACGGTTCTCTTCGTGATGCCGGCGCGACGGCGGGTAGCGCCCCCGCCGGCAGGTTGACCGCGATGGTGCGAGAAGGCGCCGGGACCGTCTCGTCAGAACCTGCAGCCGCCTATACATCCGCCGGGTCTCCACCTGGACCGGCTGCGGCGGACCGGGACTTGCCGTGCGCTGAAGCGGCTGTTGACCGCGACGGCAGCGGGCGCGACGACACCGACCGTGTCGCGCGGTGACGGGCCATAGTCGGCTCATCGTCCGGGCTACACCCCGAGGAGACACCGATGAGCAGCACCCGCACCGGCGACCGCGTTCTGCGTGTCGTGCAATGGGCCACCGGCAACATCGGCACGCGCTCGCTGCGCGCCGTCATCGAACACCCCACGCTGGAACTGGTCGGCCTCTACGTCTACGCCGATGCCAAGGCCGGCCGCGATGCCGGCGAGCTGTGCGGCCTGCCGCCCGTCGGCGTGAAAGCGACGCGCAGCATCGACGACATCCTCGCGCTCGAGCCGGACTGCGTGCTCTACATGCCGCAACGCACCGAAGCCGACGACCTGTGCCGCCTGCTCGACGCCGGCATCAACGTCGTCACGACGCGCACCGAGTTCCACCTGCCGGCACGCATGGATCCGGCGTTGCGCGAACGCATCGACGCCGCCTGCACGCGGGGCGGCGCATCGATCCACAGCACCGGCAGCAGCCCGGGTTTCATCACCGAGGCGGTGCCGCTGGCGCTGCTGTCGATCCAGCGCCGGCTCGACCGCCTGCACATCCACGAGTTCGCCGACATGCGCTCGCGCAACTCGCCGGAGATGCTGTTCGACCTGATGGGCTTCGGCCGCGCGCCGAATCCGCAGGCCGACGCCGGTCGCGCGCTGCATCTGCGTCACGCCTTCGGCCCTTCGCTGCAGGCGGTCGCCGAGGCCGTTGGCCTGGCCTTCGACGACATCGAGGCACATGGCGAGGTCGCCCTCGCCCGCCGCGACACGCGCATCGCCGCAGGCGAGGTCAAGGCCGGTACCGTCGCCGCCCAGCGCGCCACCGTGAACGGTCTGCGCAATGGCAAGCCGCTGATCGGCTTCACCGCCAACTGGTTCGTGACCACCGAACTCGACCGGGACTGGGATCTGCGCGGCGACGGCTGGCGCCTGCAGCTCGACGGCGATGCGCCACTGGAACTGGACCTGCGCTTCACCGTCGCGCCCGAGCACAAGGCGGCGACGACCCCGGGCTACACCGCCCACCGCGCGGTCAACGCCGTGGCCTACGTCTGCGCCGCGGCGCCCGGCATCCGGCTGTCGAGCGAATTGCCGGCCTTCATTCCCGACCTGCGACGCTCAGGCGGCTGACGCGGGCGCGGTCTCTGCGGCAGGGTCGACGAATTCGCCGCTGCGACCGAGCCCCAGGAACAACAGACTGCCGATGAGTACCGCCACCGCGCTCGCAGCGAGAAACGGCGCGTAGCTGTCGGTCGGCGACAGCGACAGGCTCAGCAGCAGGGCGCCGAGCGACGACGCCACACCCAGCGCGGCGATGATGAGCCCGAGCACGCTGCTGAAGATGCCGACCCCGAAGTGGCGGACGACGAGGTAGCCGGCAATATCGCCTTCGGCGCCCTGCGACAGGCCCATCAGAGACACCGCGACCCACAGGGTCCACCAGGCGTCGAGCGGCGATGCGATCAGGAACATGCCGATCGCCGGCAGGCCCATGCTCAGCGCAGCGATGCGATGCGCGGCGAAACGGTCCAGCGCCAGTCCGCAGGCGAAGCGGCCGACGATCACGCCGATGGCGTAGAGCGACACCAGCCGCGCGGCATCCAGTGCCGGTGCGCCGGCATCGAGCAGCATCAGCTTGAGCTGAGGACCGTGCAGCGGCGCGGCGATGTTGCACAGGAACATGCCGCCGGCAATCAGCCAGAACGCGCGGCTGCGCGCAATCGCCGCGTAGTCGCGGGGCGCACTGCGTGCGCGCCGGGCAGCGGGTGCCGGCTGCTGCCCGCTCGGCACCAGCGCAAGCGCCAGCACGCCGAGACAGGCCGTGAATGCCGCCATCAGGCGGTACCCGGCACGCCAGCCGTGCTCGTCGATGTAGTCGCTCAGCAATGGCGAGCCGATGGCACCGACGATGGCCGGACCGCTGGCCATGATCGCCAGGCCGAGCCCGCGTGCCTGTACGAAGCGCTCGGCGACGAGGCGGCTGTAGACCGTCGTCGACGTGCCGATGCCGAGCACGACCTGCGAGATGACGATGGCGATGAACACACGAAAGTCGCCGCCGATGGTGCTCAACGCGTAGAACGACATCGGCATGTAGATCACGCCGAGCAGCGCCGTGCGGCGTACGCCGAACAGGTCGGCTGCGCGACCGACCACCGGCAGGAACACCAGCGTCAGCAACGTGGCCGTTCCCAGCAGCGCGAACTGCGACCGGGTCCAGCCGAACTCCGCGAGCAGATGCGGCGCGAAGGTGCCGACGACATAGGCCATCACGCCGATGCCGACGCCATGCCCGATCGTGGAGGCCGCGAGCGGGCGCCAGTGCGTGCGCAGTTCGGCGAAGTAGCTCATCGCGGGTCTGCCGTGCAGCGACGTCGCCTGCGTTCAGAGCGCGGCACTGTAGCCCCCGTTGACCGGATAGGTCTGGCCGGTGATCCAGGCGGCCGCGTCCGAACACAGGAACAGCACCATCGCGGCGACATCGTCCGGTTGTCCGAAGCGCCGGATCGAGTAGCGCGCGACATGCGCCCTGGCCTGCTCGCTCGAGAGAAACGCAGACTTCGCCGGCTCGTCGAGTGCCGGCTCCAGCGTCGACAGCGACACGCAGTTCGCCGTGATGTCGTAGCGGCCCGCCTCCTTCGCCAAGGAGCGCATGAAGCCCGCGGCGCCGGCCTTGGCCGCGGCATAGACCGACAGGCGCGCTTCGCCGGTGCGGGCGGCATCGGAGACGATGGTGACGATGCGGCCACGCTGCTGTGCGACCATGACCGGCAACGCCGCGTGGCAGCAGTTCAGCACCCCCTGGAGATTGGTGCGCAGGAAGCGGTCCCAGTCCGCGGGATCGGTCTCCCAGAACAGCGGCGTCGGCCGCATCTGCTGCGCCGGCCCCGCGTTGCCGGCATTGTTGACCAGCAGTGTCACCGGCCCCAGCGCCTGCGCCTGCGCGAACGCTCCGCGCACGGCATCGAGATCGCCGACATCCGCAGGCACAGCCACTGCCGGCACACCGAGCGTCCGGATCTCCGCCGCCACCGCCTCGGCACGCTCGCCGACGAAATCGTTCACGGCGATCCCGCCCGCGCCGTTTCGCGCCAGCATCAGCGCGATCGCACGGCCGGCGCCCTGCCCCGCACCGCTGACGAACGCCACCTGACCGTGCAGATCGAGCAGGGAATCAGGCTGTGCGGGCCCCGCTGCGGCGGCGCCCGCCGGCGCGGCTTGTCTCATGTCCCCTCCGGAACTGTCCGCACAGGATGCGGCGCCCGCAACCATACAACAGTGCTGTTTACTTGTCAGTGATCTGGCTTATCATGCCGCCGGAGGAGTCCCACGATCACAAGCTGCCCGGACATGGCCCTGTACACGACCATTCATCTGCACAACGTCGCCACCGGACGCGACGCCGAGTACGCGTCGTGGTTCGACGGCGCGCACCGCAAGGCGCTGGCCGGCCTGCGCGGTCTCACGGCTGCCGACCGTTACGAGGTGACGCCCGAACAGATCATGCGCGACATCCCGCAGCCGTGGCGCTACCTGAGCATCTACGACTTCGACCTGCCCGACCCGGCGCTCGACGTGCCGGCCCTGGGACCGCTGATCGCCGATGCGCGCGACCGCGGACTGATCGCCGACGACGAGACCGAGAAGATCTACACCTACCGCATGTACTCGGACTGGAAGGGCAGCGACAACTGGCGGCGCGACGAGCCGCTGTCCGGCGTCAGCATCATCCTCGGCAACTACGTGCCGGGCCGTGCCGCCGAGTACCACAAGTGGTACGACGAGGTGCACAGCGTCGAGGTGATCAACGTCCCCGGCCACGTCGCGATGAAGCGCGGCGAACTCTCGCCGTTCCAGATCGAACCGCGCCACTACTGCCCGGGCGACCAGCTGATCCTGTGTGCGCAGCAGACGGACGATCTCAACCTGACGATCGGCGATTTCAGCGCAAGGGCGGGCGGGCGCAGCCCCAGCGGAATCGCCATGCAGCCACGCTCCGCGTCCGGTTCGGTCGCGCGCACGGTGCACTACTTCCGCAAGGTCAGCGGCGAGAAGTTCTGGCCCGGCGGCATCGCCTACGCCGGGGACCTCTCGGCCTACGGGCGCGGTTGAGCGCCGCTTCGAATCACTGGCAGGAGAGACGCCATGTCCATCGCAGGCAAGTGGAACGTCACGATCAAGGCGCCGACCGGTCCGCAGAAGACGGTACTCGAACTCGCCGAGAGCAGCGGCACCATCACCGGATCGCAGACGGGCAACGGCACGAGCACGCCGATCAGCGATGCCAGCTTCGACGGCAGCAAGCTGGTGTGGACCAACCACGTCACCAAGCCGCTGAAGATGAAGGTCGTCTTCACCGCCACCGTCAGCGGCGACACGATGGAAGGCAAGTGCAAGGCCGGCCTGATGGGGTCCTACTCGTTCACCGCGACGCGCGCCTGAGCGCCCCGTCCGCCCGCAGCGACGACCATTCATTCGAATTCCGTTTCAGGAGAACCCGATCGTGATGCTCCCAGAGGCCAAGCTGTACATCGACGGCAAGCTGCGTCCCGCAGCCGGCGGCAAGACCTACGACAACATCGGCCCGTGGACCGGCGAGGTCGTCGGCAAGGCGGCCGATGCCTCGGCCGATGACGTCAACGAAGCGATTGCCGCCGCGCGTCGCGCCTTCGACGAGACCGACTGGTCGACCAATCGCGAGCTGCGCGTCGAACTGCTCAAGAAATACCGCGCCCTGCTGCAGGCCAACCGCGACAAGCTGGTGCAGATCGCACGTCTCGAGGCAGGCTCGGCCATCGGTGCCGCCGCCCGCGCGCAGATCGACGGTGCGCTCA
Source organism: Sinimarinibacterium flocculans (assembly GCF_003201205.1). GTDB lineage: Bacteria > Pseudomonadota > Gammaproteobacteria > Nevskiales > Nevskiaceae > Solimonas > Solimonas flocculans. The sequence continues at coordinate 381,997 of NZ_QICN01000001.1, read as the reverse complement.
ACGGCTTCGACGGCCTGCTCGACTGCTTCCCGAAGGTCACCTGGCAGAAGGATCTGGGCAAGAAGAACGAGTACGGCTTCGACACCCAGCGCCTGGTCGTCAACGAGGCGATGGGCGTCGTCGGCGCAATCACGCCGTGGAACGTGCCGCTGTATGTGAACATCGGCAAGGTCGTCGCCGCGCTGCTCGCCGGCTGCACGGTCGTGCTCAAGCCGGCGCCGGACACGCCGCTGATGGGCGCGATCATGGGCGAACTGGCCGCCGAGGCCGGATTCCCGCCGGGCGTGTTCAACGTCATCACCTCGGCCGACCCGGCGATGGCCGGCGAGATGCTGACCAGGGACCCGCGCGTCGACCTGATCTCGTTCACCGGCTCGACCGCAGTCGGCAAGCTGATCATGAAGAACGGCGCGGATTCGCTGAAGCGCGTGTTCCTCGAACTCGGCGGCAAGTCGGCCTACATCGTGCTCGACGACTGCCCCAACTTCCCGATGGTCATCGCCTCGTCGATGGTCGTGTTCCACGCCGGCCAGGGCTGCGCCTACCCCACGCGCCTGCTGGTGCCCAAGTCGCGCTATGCGGAAGTCACCAAGATCCTCGAGATGGCCTATGCCGGCTTCGCCGACAAGTGGGGCAACTTCGACGAGCCGACCTGCATCATGGGCCCGGTGATCTCGAAGAAGCAGCTCGAGCGCGTGAAGAACTACATCGAGATCGGCCAGCGGGAAGGCGCACGCCTGCTCGCGGGCGGCAAGGTCCGCACCGACAAGGGCACGGGCTTCTTCATCGAGCCGACCTGCTTCGTCGACGTGCGCAACGACATGCGCATCGCCCAGGAGGAGATCTTCGGGCCGGTGCTGGTCGTGATCCCTTACGAGAACGATGACGATGCCGTGCGCATCGCCAACGACAGCATCTACGGCCTCGGCGGCGCCGTGTTCGGCGACACCCAGCGGGCGCTGGGCATCGCCAGGCGCATCCGCGCCGGCGCGCTGTCGGTCAACGGCGGCATGAGCATCACCGGCGACCTGCCGTTCGGCGGCTACAAGCAGAGCGGCATGGGTCGTGAGTGGGGCGTCGAAGGCATCGAGGAGTTCCTCGAGACCAAGGCCATCGGCATCCGCGCGTCGTAAGGAGACCCGCCATGAAGCCCGGAATGAAGCTCAAGAGCGCCGCCTGCGACACCGAGGTCATGGTCGTGCGCGGCAAGGACGTCGTCGTCGACTGCGGTGGCGCGCCGATGGGCCCGGACAAGCCGGCCACACCGGCCGCGCTGGACCCCGGGTTCGCCAACGGCTCGCAGATCGGCAAGCGCTACGTCGATGCCGACGGCAATGTCGAACTGCTGTGCACCAAGCCCGGCAAGGGCTCGCTGTCGATCGGCGGCGTGGCCCTGCAGCTCAAGGAAGCCAAGCCGCTGCCGTCATCGGACTGACGAAGGCCCCGCGTAACGAAAAAGGCGGCCAGTGGCCGCCTTTTTCGTGAGCGCCTGACTGCCGGACTACTTCTTCGGCAGCTCGATCTCGGCCCTGGCCGTCGCCATGACGGTGCCGAGCTGATTGGTCATCTTGCAGTCGACCTGCACGATGGCGCGGCCCTGCTCGTCCACGCTCTTGTCGATGATGCTGGCGTTCATCACCGTGATGTCGCCGGTGAAGGCCGGGCCGCGGTAGGCCGCGTTCGAGTGCAACACCCGCCCCCACTCGCCGGCCCAGCCGGAGAAGTAGTCGATGATCCACGCGCCCATCGACGCGCCGTAGCCGTAGCCGCGGGGCATGCCGATGGTGCGCGCCCATTCGGGGAACAGGTGGCCGCGCGACGGACCGTAGTAGGCGCCGTCGGTCAGTTCCGGGTTCTGCCGCTCCATGACCGGATCGTTCTCGTGTCCGGCCATGTCCTTGGTGAAGCCCAGCGCCTCGAGATCCAGGTCGGTGCGGCGATGCATGCTGCCCCAGATTGTGAACAGGTAGGCGCGCCACTCGGTGGTGAAGCTGGCGATGCTGTGCGGCCCGAAAATGCGCGTCGGCAATTTGTCGCCGATGTTCACGTCGTCCCACAGACGCTTGCCGTGTCCCAGCGCGTGCAGGGTCTGCACGTACTCGAACTTCTTCGCTTCGAGTTCCTCGATCTGCTCGCGTGTCCACACCGGCTCCTCCGACGCGGCGTTCAGCGAGCCCATCTCGCGGGCGGCCTCGGCGAGGTAGCGGATGCTGGTGGAGCGCTGCGTCGCGATCTTCTCGCCGCGGTCGTTGTAGTACACGTTGTCGCCGCGCTGGAAGCAGGTTGGCCCCGCAAACTTGGTTTCCTTGACGACGTAGTCGAACGGCACGCGCTCGTTGCGGATCAGGTCGCCGGCGAAGATGCGGGGGCCGTGGAACCACCATTCGTCGCCGCCGAAGATCAGGTGCGAGTCCGGAATCGTGCCGACGCAGGCCGGCGCAGCGCCGTGGCCGTCATCGGTGGCCACCGGGAACGACTGCGGCGCGATCAGGCGGCCAAAGCGGCTCTCGGCGGCGAAGTCGTCGTCGTAGTGCAGTCGGTTCGGGAAGTGCATGCCCTGCGCCCAGCGACGGATGTCGTTGTTGGCGACCGGATCGCGCGTGCGGCCCGGCTGCATCGGCTTGCCGAGATAGCGGTCGATGTCGGAACAGTCGAGCGTCTTGCTGGTCATGTCTGCGATCTGGATTTACGAGGAATAACGGCCGCCGTTGACGCTCAGCGTGTGCCCGGTGATGTAGCCCGCCTCTTCCGACGCGAGGAAGGCGATGGCCGCGGCCATGTCTTCCGGCCGACCCGGGCGCTTCATCGGCGACGCGGCGGCGATCATGTCGACCCGGTCCTTGAGCTGCTCACGCAGCATCGGCGTGTCGACGAAGCCGGGCGGCACGTTGTTGACGGTGATGCCGGTCGCGGCGAGTTCCTGGGCCAGCGCCTTGGTGAAGCCGATGACGCCGCCCTTGGACGCGGCGTAGTGCACCATCGTCGCGGCACCGGTCTGCGCACTCGACGAGGACACGTTGATCACGCGTCCCCACTTCGCCTCCAGCATGTCCGGCAGCACCGCCTGCGTGCAGACCAGCAGGCTCTTGAGGTTGACCGTCATGATGCGGTCCCACAGCTCCTCGCCGATCTCCATGAACGGCGTGAACGCCGACATGCCGGCGTTGTTCACGAGGATGCCGACCGGACCGAGCTGCTCGCGCGCGGCCTTGACCGCCGCATCGGCGTCGGCCCGCTTCGACACGTCGACGCGCGAGGCAATGGCGCGGCGCCCCTCGCCGACCAGTGCCGCAGCGGCGGCCTGAGCGCCTTCCTCGTTCAGATCCCAGATCGCGACGCTGGCACCGGCGACGGCCAGCCGCCGCGCCGTCGCCAGGCCGATGCCCGATGCCGCGCCGGTGACGATGGCGGTCTTGCCTGCAAGTGACATGCTGTGCGCTCCTCGTGCGGAATTGGCGCGTGCGGCCCGGACGGCCGCCGGTGGGGTCGCACAACGCTAATTCAGGCCCCGGTCATCGTCAACAGTGTTGTTGACTGGAAGCGTCGGCGGAGGAGACGGATCGTGCACACGCTGATGCGCGCGCACGACGCAAACGCAATGCGCGTCTACTTCGCCTTCTTGCGCGTCCCGACGGCCTTGTCGACGCGGGCACTGAGTTCGGGGAACTTCTCGGGGCGCATCGTGCCGTGCAGGCTCAGCCGCAGCATCTCGCTGGAGAAGCGCTTGGCCATCTGCTGGCGCTCCTTGGCGGTTCGCGAATGCGCACGCGCGAACACCGGCCACAGGAAGGTGCCGATCAGCATGATCACCGCGTGCACCTCGACGTCGATGCCTGGCTGGGCCAGATCCGTCTGCGCGAACTTCTCGAACAGGCTGCGGAACTGGCTCCAGAACGGATCGTTCGTCGGCTTGCTGGAACTGAGCACCTCGAACAGCCAGACACGGCCGAATTCCGGGTTCTCCATCGCGAACGCCGCCATCTGCTCGGTCATGCGCATCGGATCCATCGCACCCGGGGTGTGCTCACTCGAGGGATCGTCGCCGAACACCGCCTGTCGCAGCTGGTCGCTGACCCAGGCGGTCGTCGCGGCCAGCAGCAGCTCGCGACTGGGGAAGTGCTGATAGGCGGTACCGCGATTGACGCCAGCAAGCTGGGCCACCTGGGAGACACTCAGGCCTTCCGGTCCGTCCTGCGCCAGCAGCTTCCCCGCAGCCTGCAGGATCGCCGTGCGCGTTCCATCCGGATTCCGCTTGCTTCTCCGCGTCAATTCACTGTCCCCGTAAAACCCTGCACCAGCAGGCATTTTGTGGGACAAGCAAGCAATTTGCCAGAGACGGGCTCAGCCGGAGAAGTCGTAGGCGTTCAGCCAATCGGCGATGGCGCGCACGAACCGCGCGGCGTCGGCACCGTTGATCACCCGATGGTCGTAACTCAGCGACAGCGGCAGCAGCTGGCGCAGCACCGGTTGCCCCTGGGCGTCCGGCACGAACTGGCCGCGCGTGCGGCAGATGCCGAGTATCGCCACTTCCGGCGCGTTGATGATCGGCGTGAAGCCGGTGCCGCCGATATGTCCCAGCGACGACAGCGTGAAACAGCCACCAGACATCTCGGCCATCGACAGGCCCTTGGTGCGGGCCTTGTCGGAGATGCGGGCGATCTCCTCGTTGATGGCGTCGATGCTCTTCGTATCGCAGTCGCGCAGCGACGGCACCAGCAGCCCGCTCGGCACGTCCACCGCGATGCCGATGTGGAAGTACTTGCGCGCGGTCAGCGTCGTGCCGTCCGCGGACAGCGCACTGTTGAAGCGCGGGTACTGCTGCAGCGCGGCGACCGACGCCTTGACCAGCGCCGCCAGCAGCGAGCGCTTGCGGTCCGGGTTGGCCGCATTCCAGGCCTTGCGGCGCTGCTCGAAACCGGTGATGTCGGCATCGTCGTGATGCGTGACATGCGGAATCAGGCTCCAGTTGCGGTGCATCACGCGACCGACGAACTGCTGGATCCTGCCGACCGGCTGACTCTCGACCGGGCCGTAGCTCGACAGGTCGTCGGCCGGCCACGGCAACATGCTGTTCTTGTCGCTCATCCGTCCTGTTCCTAGACGCGTTCGATGATGATGGCCGGCGCCATGCCGCCCGCGGCGCACATCGTCACCAGCGCGCGCTTCGCATCGCGCCGTTCCAGCTCGTCGAGCACGGTGCCGATCAGCATCGCACCGGTCGCGCCGATCGGATGACCGAGCGCGATGGCACCGCCGTTGACATTGATCCGCTCGCGGTCGATGTCCAGGTCGCGGATGAACTTCTCGACGACAACGGCAAAGGCCTCGTTGACCTCGAAAAGATCGATGTCCTTGAGCGTCAGACCGGCCCGCGCGAGCACCTTGCGCGCGGCCGGCACCGGCGCATTGAGCATCAGCGTCGGGTCGTCGCCGACGTTAGCGCTCGCGATCACGCGCGCCCGTGCCTTCAGGCCGTGCCTGCGCGCATAGCTCCCGGACGCCAGCAGCAGCGCCGCGGCGCCGTCGACGTTGCCCGACGAGGTACCGGCATGATGCAGCGACTCGATCTTCAGGTCCGGATAGACCTTGTTGATGAGCTTGCGGAAGGTCGTGCCGTCCTTGTCGAGCGGCATGTCGGCAAACTGCGCGAAGGCCGGCTTGAGCGCGGCGAGGCCTTCCAGCGTCGTGTCCGGACGCGGGTACTCGTCCTTGTCGAGCACGAGCTTGCCGTCCTCGTCGACCACCGGCACGAGCGAGCGGTCGAACCAGCCGTTGGCGATCGCCCGCGCGGCGCGTTTCTGGCTCTCGACACCGAAGGCATCCAGCGCCTCGCGACCGATGCCTTCCATCGACGCGATCGCATCGGCACTGACGCCCTGGTGCGACTGCGGGTAGCGCGCCTGCAGGCGCCGGTTGCCGGTGCCGAGGCCCGGCGACCTCAGGCCCGCCGCCTGCTCGGCCGCCTGCATCGCCGCGATCTGCGAGGTCATCTCGCAACCGCCGGCCACGATCAGTTCTTCCATGCCGGCGCGGATCTGCCCGGCGGCGAGGCTCACCGCGGTCAGTCCGCTGCCGCAGAAGCGGTCCAGCGTCACGCCGCTGACGCGCACGTCATAGCCGGCATCGAGCGCGGCCATGCGCCCCATGTCGCCGCCCTGCAGACCCTTCTGTGCGCTGGTGCCCCAGATCACATCGTCGACGTCGCCGGTGTTCAGATCGTTGCGGCGGGCCAGTGCCGCAAGCACGGTCGCGGCAATGTGCTGCGGATGCATGCCGGTCAGCGCACCCTTGCCGGGCTTGCCGATGCCGCGCGGCGTGCGCACGGCATCGATGATCAGGGCTTCGGACATTCGGCTCTCCTCGCGCGGCAGAAGTGCCCGCGCCGGTCGATCGGTTGGTCCGCCGAGTATATCGGCGCGCGGCACAATTAGTCGACAGTGTTGCCTATTACTGCCCGAGTCTACTGCGGCGGATACAGCGGCATGTGGTCGCCGCTGGGGGCCGGCGTGTCGGCACGCCAGCGCACCGACCCCAACGGTCGCTCCAGGCGCCGGCGCACACGCGAGCCGGGGCCCGGCGTGTGGAAACTGTCGGCCCGGTTCTGCAGCTCGCGGTCGGCCAGCGTCAGGCGGCTGCGCTGACGCAGGTAGTCGCCCCAGGTCGGGCAGTGGAAGCGCTCGGTCCACAGCCTCGCGTCGGCGATGTCGCGCGACAGCGACCAGCCGAAGGCGCCGTTGCGCAGGCGCACGCGCTGCAGCTTCTGCATGACCTCGTAGAACTGGCGTGCGTCCGCGGGGTCGACGCGATAGTCGATCTCGATCTCCACGGGCCCGCTGCGCAGCGTCAGCGGCAAGCCGACCTCGGGTTCGCTGTTGAGCTCGGCCGGCTCGATGTCGACGTGCGAGACGCGCGGCATCGGCAGCAGCAGACCGACGAGGGGCGTCAGCATCAGCGACGCGCCGGAAACGACCATCGCCGTACTCAGATCCCATTTCGCCGTCGTCGCGCCCCAGAACCAGGCCCCGACGGCGATGCCGCCGGTCAGCGCCGACTGGAACCACGACAGGGCGCGCGCAACGACCCAGCGCGGCGCGGAAAGCTGCACACCCACGCTCAGCAGCGTGACCAGCAGCATGTACGAGGACCCGATGAACAGCAGCGTCAGGGCCGACAGCCACGGACTGCGGCTCAGGCCCAGCAGGATGATCATCAGGCCGGCCACCGTCGCGCAGATCCACGCCGAATGTTCGGGCTTGAGTCTCTCGCGGATCGCGCCGACGGCAAAGGCCCCGGCAACGGCGCCGATGCCGTTGGCACCGAGCAGCAGGCCGTAGGTCCTCGCATCGCCGCCGAGCAGATCGCGCGCCACCAGCGGTGTCAGCGCCACAACCGAGGCGCCGGCAAAACCGGAAACGAAGGCGCGGACGATGACGTTGCGCACCGCCTCGGAATGAATCGCGTATCGCGCACCGGAGACGATGGCACGATGCATGGCTTCCGGCGGCAGGCGCGGCGAGACCTGCGGACGCCGCCACAGCCAGAACGCCAGCAACAGCGGCAGATAGAACAGGGCGTTGAGCGCGAAGGTCGCCATCGCGCCGACCGCGACGACGATCACGCCGCCGAGCGCCGGCCCGAAACTGCGGGCGATGTTGTAGCTCACCGACGACAGCGCCACCGCCGCCGGCAGGGTTTCCGGCTTCACCTGCTCGATCACCGAGGCCTGCCAGGCCGGGCCGTACAGCGCCACACCGGCACCGATGAGAAAGCAGAACGCGAGCAGCAGCCACGGCGATACCCAGCCGAGGGAGGCAAGCACGGTCAGGGTCGTGGCCGACAGCGTCGCGAAGCCGAGACCGCTCATCGCCACCTTGCGACGGTCGAACATGTCGGCGATCGCGCCGGCGGGAATCGCCACCAGCATCAGCGGCAGCATCAGCGCGCTCTGGACCAGGGCCACCATCTCCGGCGACGGCGTCAGCCGTGTCATCTCCCAGGCGGCGCCCACGCCGAGAATGAGCTGCCCGAAATTGGACAGCAGGCTCGCCGACCAGATGCGCCGGAAGCTGCGCTCGCGCAGCGGCTCCAGTGCCGCCCAGCGCCGCGCCGGCCTGACAGAACCGTCGGTCACGCCGACGCGCTCAGCTTGCGCCGCCGTCCGCTTCCGCTTCGGCGGCCATCGCCGCGACGACCTCGTGATAGGCGCGGAAGCACTCCTGGGCCGCCGGTGCGCCGCAGTAGCCGGCGACGTGGAAGAACAGCGCCTTGAGTTCATCGGGCGTGATGCCGTTGCGCAGCGCATTGCGCAGATGCACCTTCATCTCGGTCGTGCGCCCGAGCGCGCAGACCAGGCTCACCGTAACCAGCGTGCGCTCGCGCAGCGACATCTCGCCGCTGCTCCACACGCGACCCCAGACCGCGCCGGTGATGTACTCCTGTATCTCGCGGTTGAACGCCGGTGCCTGATGCATCGCCTTGGTCACGTAGGCCTCGCCGAGCAGCTGCGTGCGCCGCGCCAGGCCTTCTTCGAAATCCTTGTTCGACATGGGATGTCCTTCGATGATGCTGAGGTTGTCGTTGCCGGAGCCGCGCGCAATCTTGCGTCAGATGGCGTTCATCCGGCGACCCCGGAGACTGCCGGTTCTGCACGCTGCACAGTCGACGCCGCGTGGCGGGCGGCAACGTAGCCCCAGACGAACGACGGTCCGACACTGGCGCCAGCGCCCGGATAGAAACGACCCATCACCGACGCCGTCGACACGCCGGTCGCGTACAGGCCGTCGATGACCGAGCCGTCGGCACGCAGGACGCGCGCATGCGCGTCGGTGACCACGCCGCCATAGGTGCCGACGTCGCCGGGCACCACCGGCACCGCGTAGTACGGCGGCCGGTCGATGCGCCCGAGGCTCGGCGACGGCTGGTGGAACTCGTCGCCTAGCCAGCGATCGTAGGCGCGCTCGCCGCGATGGAAGTCGGCGTCGCGACCGGCGTCGACGAAGCGGTTGAAGCGTTCGATCGTCGCCTGCAGCGTGTCCGCAGAAAGGTCGAGCTGCCGGGCGAGATCCGCGAGGCTGTCGCCGCGCCGCAGATAGCCCTCATCGAACCAGCGTTGCGGCTTGCGGCTGCCCGGCATCGTGCCCGCGAGCATGTACCTGGCGAGGTACTGGCTGTCGAAGATCGCCCAGCCCGGCACTGCCGGTACGGTCTTGTGGCGTTCGAGCATGCCCTTGGCATAGGCCATGTACGAGCCGCCTTCGTTCATGTAGCGCACGCCGCAGCGGTCGACGAGGATGCAGTGCGGTGCCGCCGTCATCGATTGCGCCGTCGGCTTGACTTCCGCGTCCTCGGCACCCGGCGGAATCGTCAGCTGGTTGCCGACGCGCTCGTCCATCTGCGCGACCGCGGCGCCGATACGCATCATCTCCTCGATCATCTCGCCGGTATCGCCGGGCGCCGCCAGCGACCACTGCGCCCGCGTATCCGGCATGTAGCGATCGCGCATCGCCTGGTTGCGCGCGAACCCGCCGGCGTTCACCAGCACGCCGAGGCGCGCCCCGATCCGCCAGGGACGGCCATTCCTCGTCGTGATGACGCCGCTGACGCGGCCGTTGTCGACGATCAACGCCTGGACCGGGGCGTCGGTGCGGATGTCGGTGCCTGCGCGCAGCGCCGCCTGCAGCATCCGCCCCTGCAGGGCCGCACCGCCGGCCACCCAGCGCTTCCCGGTGAGCCGGGCGACGATGGCGCGCAGGATCAGCCGCAGCAGCAGCCCCTTCACTCGCCACGAGCGCTTCATCGCCGGCAGTTCGAGCATCTCCTCGAGCGAGGCCGGCAGCGGGATCTGCACGAAGCTCGGTCGCAGCCGCGATGCCCATTCGCCCAGCTCGTTGAGATCGAACAACTCGGCGACGACGGTACGCCCCGGCACCGACCCGCCGGGCAGTTCGTCGTAGTAGTCCGGCCACTCCTTGACTCGGTCGAGCCTGATGCCCTGGGCGAGCAGGAACTCGATCATCCGCGGCGCTTCGCGCAGATAGCACCGCCGGCGTTCCACGGTCGATCCGGGCGCGTCTGGCTGATCGCCGCACAGCGCATCGAGGTAGCGCGACGCCTGCTCGAAGCTGTCATCGACGCCATCGCGGCGCATGAACGGATTGTCCGGCAGCCACATCACGCCGCCCGATCGCGCGGTCGTGCCGCCGACCAGACCGGTCTTCTCGAGGATCAGTACCTGCCTGCCGGCCTCGCGCAGCACCAGCGCGGCGCACATCGAGCCGCCGCCGCTGCCGACGACGACGAAGTCGACCGTTTCGTCGAAGCCAGTCATAGACGACTTGTCTCCCTCTCCCGCTCGCGGGAGAGGGCTGGGGAGAGGGCCGCGCGCAGCGCTGAGTCGGTACAGCTACGCCGTCTTCGCCCGCGCCCTCTCCCTGATCCTCTCCCGTAAACGGGAGAGGGGACGCTGGGGCGCAGCGTTCGGATCATGAGCTAAGTAGCTGCCTGTTCGGCGAGCTGCTTCGCCGCGAACTCGCGCAGCGCCGCGGTCTTGATCTTGTTCGAGCCGGTCAGCTCCAGATCGGTCTCGGCGATGACCAGCACGCGGCGCGGCACCTTGTAGCTCGACAGCTGCCTGGCGACGAAGCCGCGCACGGTCGGCTCGTCGACCGGCGCGCCGTCCTCGGGGACGACGCAGGTCACGACCATCTCGCCCAGGGTGTCGTGCGGCACGCCCACGGTCGCTGCGATCTTCACGCCCGGACACTGCATCGCCACGGTATTGATCTCCAGCGGCGACACATTGGCGCCACCGGTCTTGATGATGTCGTTGAGGCGCCCCCTCCAGTGCAGGCGGCCCTGCTCGTCGATGAAACCGCCGTCGCCGGTGCGCAGGAAGCCGTCGATGTCGAAGGTGTCCTCGGCAGGCACGTCGAGATAGCCAAGCATCAGCGTCGGTCCCTTGACCGCGATCTCTCCCGACTCGCCCTGCGGCACGACCTCGCCGGTCAGCGGATCGACGATGCGGATGGTGTTGCCGGGCAAGGCGAAGCCGCTGTTGCCGTCGGCGATCGCCGGCGGCGTCCCGCTGGGATGGACGGTGACGACAGTGAAGGTTTCGGTGTTGCCGTAGGCGGCGATCGGCTCCTGCCAGTCGGCGTTCACCGTCGGATGCTCGCGCAGCGGCGACAGCGCGCCGACATAGCGCAGCGACGACAGGTCGGTGTCCGCATAGGCCGGATCGTCGACCAGCTTGCCCCACTGATGCGGCCAGGCCACCGGCAGCGTCGCCTTCTCCGCCTGCATCAGGCGCAGGGCCTCGCCGGGCAGGAAGGCGCTCTGCAGCACCAGGCAGCCACCGGCGGCGAAGGTCGTGCCCAGCCCCATGCAGAAGTTGCCGGACCAGAAGAAGCCGTTCGCCGACCAGGTGCGCACGTCGGCATCGACGTTGTAGATGCGCTTCCAGCGCCACGACTGGATCGCCGCGGCGCGATGCGAATGCTGGATCGCCTTGGGCTTGGCGGTCGAGCCGGACGAGAAGAAGATGAAGCCGCGGTCTGTCGGCGCAACTTCGGCCGCCATCGCCTCAACCAGCGCCTTGTCCGCGAGCGGGCCGCGCAGGAAACCGTCCCAGGATTCGAACGCCCCCGCCGGCGTCTCGCCGATGCACACGGCCTGGCGCAGATACGGCAGACCCGGCGTCATCATCGGAATCTTCGACGTGCCCAGCGCCGGACAGAACTCCAGCAGCTCCTGCGCAAAGTCGCGCCCCATGATCGACCGCTCGAAGATCAGCAGCGACACGTCGGCGACGCGCAGCTGGTACTCCAGCTCGCTGCCCTTGGAGAACGTGCTGAGCGCAACGCAGGTCGCGCCGGTGAGCGCGATGCCGAACATGCCGGTGACCCACTCCGGCCGGTTGGTCACCATCAGGCCGACGCGCGTGTCCTTGGTCACGCCGCGCGCCACCAGTGCACGGGCCACCGTCACGGCCTCGTCCCAGACCTCGGTGTAAGTCTTGCGCAGCACCGTGCCGTCCGGCAGGTGGTAGACCATGGCCTCGCGCGGTCCGTTGGCGTCGCAGACCTCGCGCAGGAAGCCGCCAAGCGTCAGCGCGCCGAGTGCTTCTTCGGCCAGCGGCTTGCCCTGGATGATCGAGAGGGCCATCAGTCGGTTCTCCTTGCATGCATGCGACGACGCACTTCGTCCGGCAGCGGCTCGACACCGGCGTCGAGTTGCGCGCCGAGCGTCTTGAACAGCATGCCGGCGATCTCGTAGCAGCCGACGGTGTAGATCAGGTCGATACGCTGTTCGAGCGTGAGGTGCTGCGACAGCCGTTCCCAGGTCGCATCGCCAATGCGCGCGTCGGCCTGCAGCTCGTCCACCGCGCGCAGCAGGTCGGCGTCGAGCGGGCTCCAGCCCGGTGCCTCGGGGCCACGCTGCAGGCGCTCGATGTCGGCATCGCTCAGGCCGAAACGCTTGCCGAGCACGACATGCTGCAGGAACTCGTACTCCGAACCGCGCAGCCAGCTCATCCGCAGGATCAGCAACTCGCGCTCGCGCTTGCCGATCGTGCTGGTGACGGCGACATGATTGTTGAACGTCAGGAAGGCCCTGGTCGCGAGCGGATGCTGCAGCATGACGCCGAGGCCGTTGACGCCGCGCGGGTCCTTCTGCCAGTTCGCAAGTACGAAGTCGCGCGCACCGGGCATCGCGCTCATCGCGTCGTGTTCGGCCTCGCCCCAATCGGCAGGCAGCTTTGGCTCGACGCGGGGCTTGGGGTACCCACTCCTTGCATCGTTCATCGGGCTTTCCACTCCGAGGTCAGCGCAAAGTCGGACAGGTACTTGGTCGAACTCCAGCCACCATCGACGACGATGGTCTGGCCGTTGATGAAGCTCGCCCCCGGCGTGCACAGGAAGGCGATGGTGCTGGCGATGTCCTCGACCTCGCCCAGGCGCGTGTGTGGCGTCATCTCGACGTTGATGCGCTTGAAGCGCTCGTCCTGCAGGCGTCCCTCGGTCATCGGCGTCACCGTCACACCCGGCGCGACGGCGTTGCAGCGGATGCCCTGCGCGCCGTACTGGCAGGCGATGTGCTGGGTCAGGCCGGTCATGCCTGCCTTCGCCGCCGAGTAGGCGCCGCCACGCATGCCGCCGACCACGGCGAAGGTGGAAGTGACGTTGATGATCGCCGAGCCCGGCTTCATGTGGCCGATGGCCTCGCGCGCCATGCGGAACGGCGCGCGCAGCATCAGGCCGAGGAAGTAGTCGAGCGTTTCGTCGTCGGTCTCGTGCAAGGGCTTGGGGCTGCCGACGCCGGCGTTGTTGACGAGAAAGTCGATTCGCCCCCAGCGCGACATCGCCAGCGCCGCGACCTGTTCGGGCGCGGCGTCGGTGGTCAGGTCCACGGCCAGCGTGGCGATCTGGTCCGGCTTGCCGATGGCGGAGGCGAGACCGGCCAGCTTGTTCTCGTCGCGGCCGACGCCGACGACGGCCATGCCCATCTGCGCCAGCTTGACGGCCGTGCCGAATCCGATCCCGCTGCTCGCGCCTGTAACGATGGCTACCTGCATCTGACCCGTCCGTAGCTTGTCTGGATGAACCGCGACACCGAGCGGGCACGACGCTTCCGGCCGATTCTCGCTGCGACGGTAGCGGCAATCTAGAACAGGATGGCAGCCGGCGTATTGATCGCCCGTGAGATGAGCGTTGTCCCTGCGTGACAAGGCCGCCGTCGCGCGCCGCAACGTGCGGCGGCGGCGCTATAAATGCAGGCTGGTAAGAGCAGCTCCCTCTCCCCGCTGGCGGGGAGAGGGCCGGGGTGAGGGGCGCGCCGAAGGCGCACGAGCATTGCGACCAAGCTGCCCCTCATCCGCCCTTCGGGCACCTTCTCCCCGCGAGCGGGGAGAAGGAGACGACAGTTCGAGCACGAGCATGACCAGCAACAGCAGCGCCCTGTCGGGTATCCGCGTCATCGACATGAGCCGCGTCTTCGCGGCGCCGGTGGGCGCCCAGATCCTCGGCGACCTCGGTGCCGATGTGATCAAGATCGAGCGTCCCGGCATCGGCGACGACGGCCGCGGCTACGGCTTCTCCTCGGTGCCCGGCAAGGACGGCATCGAGACCCGCCATTCCAGTTTCTTCACCGTCTCCAACCGCAACAAGCGCTCGATCACGCTGAACCATGCCAAGCCGGAGGGACAGGAGATCCTGCGCAAGCTGGTCGCCACCGCCGACGTGCTGATCGAGAACTACAAGGTCGGCGACCTGAAGCGCTTCGGCCTGGACTACGACAGCCTCAGCACCATCAATCCGCGGCTGATCTACTGCTCGGTCACCGGCTTCGGCCAGACCGGGCCGATGGCCGCCCTGCCCGGCTACGACGGCCTGTTCCAGGCCACCGGCGGCATGATGGCGGTGACCGGCATTCCCGACGGCCAGCCCGGCGCCGGACCGCTGAAGACCGGGCCCAGCCTGGTCGACTACATGACCGGCCACAACACCGCGCTGGCGATCATGGGCGCGCTGATGTACCGCCACCGGACCGGCGAAGGCCAGTACATCGACATCGCGCTGCTCGACAGCTCGGTGGCGATGGTCAGCCACATCATGCAGGACTACCTGATCAGCGGCGAGGCGCCGCCGCGCCTGGGCAACGGCGGCAACGGCGGCGGCCCGGCCGACCTGATCCACTGCAAGGACGGCATCGTCTATCTGACCGCCGGCACCGACGAACACTACCGTCGCCTCACGGTCCTGATGAACCAGCCCGAACTCAACGACGATCCGCGCTTCAACACCAACTTCAAGCGCGGCAAGACGCATCGCGCCGAGCTGATGGACATCATCAACACCTGGAGCCGGCAGTTCCCGGTCGCCGAGATGATCGCCAGGCTGGACGAGGCCGGCATTCCTTCGGCCCGCTACAACACCCTGCCCGACGTCTGGAAGGAGCCGCAGGTCCAGCACCGGAAGCTGCGGGCGCGCACCCCGCATGCCTATGCCGCGGCCGGCTACGTGGATCTGATCGCCAGCCCCCTGGCGCAGATGTCGAAGAGCCCCGCGACGATCCGCAGCGCACCGCCGATGCTCGGCGAGCACACGCGCGAGGTGCTGGCGGAACTGGGCTATGACGACGCCAGGATCACCGAGCTGCAGAACCTGAAAGTGATCTGAGACAGCGACCCGAAGGGCCGCACCCGCACATCGCGAGGAGAACATCCGAATGTCGCAGCACACCGGCCGTTTCGCCGCCGCCGCGTCCGCCCGGACCGCCGAAGGCTGGCGGCTGGAGCGCCTGACGCCTCCCAGTCGCCTGTTCGGCGCCAACGGCCTGCGCACCGGCGCCGATGGCCGCCTCTACGTGGCGCAGGTCTCGGGCAGCCAGGTCAGCGCAATCGACGTCGACAGCGGCGCGATCGAGGTCATCAGCCCGACGGGCGGCGACATCGTCGCACCCGACGACATCGCCTTCGACGACGACGGCAACCTCTACGCCACCGAGATCACCGAAGGCCGCATCGGCATGCTCAGGCGCGACGGCCGCTATCGCGTCATCAATGGCGACATCCCGGTCGCCAACCCGATCACCTTCCATCAGGGTCGCCTGATCGTCGGCGAGTGCCGCCCCGGCGGCCGCATCATGGAACTGGACCGCAACGACGGCCGCGCGCGCATCATCGCCAGCGACGTGCCGATGCCCAACGCCTTCTCGGTCGGGCCGGACGGCAAGCTGTACTTCCCGGTCATGGGCACCAACGAGATCTGGCGCGTCGACCTCGCTGGCGGTGCGCCGGAGAAAGTCGCGGGCGATCTGGGCGTGCCGGACTCGGTGAAGTTCGACGCGCAGGGCTTCATCGTGTCCACGCAGGTGGCCAGCGGCCAGGTGCTGCGCATCGATCCGCAGACCGGCGAACGCACGCTGCTCGCGCAGCTCACGCCCGGCCTGGACAACTGCAGCTTTGTCGGCGAGCGCCTGTTCGTCTCCAACATCTCCGGCTATATCGTCGAAGTGCTCAAGGACGGCACGACGCGAGAGCTGGTGCCGGACGGCTTCAACTGGCCGCTGGGCCTCGCCGTCGACGACGATGGTTCTCTCTACGTCGCCGACGGTGCGTTCTCCTGGCGGCTGCGCCCCGATGGGACGCGCGCATCGCTCGGCCACCTGTTCGCCCCCGGCTATCCCGGCTATTCGCGCGGTGTCGCCCACAGCGGGCCTGGAGCGTTCGTCGTCACCACCGCTAACGGCGATGTGGCGCGCTACCGGCCGGACGCACCGTCCAGCGAAGTGCTGGCCAGCGGCTTGGACCAGCTCTACGGCGTTGCCGTCGCACCCGGTGGTGCGGTGGTGTTCGCCGAACTCGGCGGCGGTCGCGTGTTGTCCTTCGCCAACGGCACGGCGGACACGCTGACCAGCGGCCTGCACCAGCCGTCCGGCGTCGCGGTCGACAGCGATGGCACGGTCTACGTCAGCGAGTCCGCAGGCGGCCGCGTCGTCAAGCTCGCGCGCGGCAAGGCCGAAACCGTCATCGATGGCCTGCAGCAGCCGCAGGGCCTGCTGGTGCACGCCGGCGTGCTGCACGTGGTCGATGCGGGCCGCAAGGAACTGGTCTGTCTCAATCTCGGCAGCGGCGCACGCGACGTACTCGCCACGAACCTGCCGGTCGGCGCACCGGCCGGCGTCGTGCCCAAGGCACTGGGCGCGATCGGCACTCTGTCTGGTCCGATGGGGCCATTCGCCGGCCTCGCCGCGGGTGCCGACGGTACGCTGTATCTGTCCGGTGATGCCGAGGGCAGCGTGCTCGCGCTGCGGCGCACCGTTTAGGAACCCAATGAGCATTCTGCTGCCCTCGCCCGCTTGCGGGAGAGGGTGCCCGAAGGGTGGGAGAGGGCGGCGCGCAGCGCCGTTACGCCGTTGCTCAGTTGCGCAGGCAGCAAGAACCCGCTTCGCGGGCCCTCTCCCCCGCCCCTCTCCCGCAAGCGGGAGAGGGGAGAAGAACAACAAGGCGCGTGAGGCATGACGACCCAGCACAGCATCGATCACCATCGACCCGTCCTCGTGACCGGCGCCAGCGGCTTCGTCGGCAGCCACATCACGCGCCTGCTCGTGCAGAGCGGACGCACCGTGCGGGTGCTGCTGCGCAGGACCAGCCGCACCGAGGCACTGGACGGACTGCCGGTCGAGATCCACTACGGCGACGTGCTCGATCCGGCGTCGCTGCGCACGGCGATGGACGGCTGCCATACGGTGTTCCATAGCGTCGTCGATCCGCGCTTCTGGCTCAGCGACCCGACGCCGATCTGGCGCAACAACGTCGACGGCGTGGTCAACAGCATGGACGCGGCGCTGGCCTGCGGCGTGAAGCGCTTCATCTTCACCAGCTCGATGGGCACGCTCGGCTTCAATCCGGACGGACCGGTGACCGAGGACATCCCGTTCAACTGGATGGATCGGGCCTCGCCGTACATCCGCGCGCGCGTCGAGGCCGAAAACCGCTTCCTCGTCTACTGTCGCGAGAAGCAGCTGTCCGGCACCGCGCTGTGCGTGGCCAACACCTACGGCCCCGAGGACTACCAGCCGACGCCGCACGGCGGCGCGCTGTGGGACACGGCCAACGGACGCATCAAGGCCTGCCTCGACGCCGGGGCACCGACCGTCGACATCCGTGACGTGGCGGAAGCGGCCCTGCTCGCGGAGGCGCGCGGACGCAGCGGCGAGCGCTACATCATCGCCAACGAGTTCATCCGCAACCGCGACTTCTATGGCATGGCCGCCGCGTTGCGTGGCAACGCGCCGCCCAAGGTCATTCCGCTTCGGGTCGGCTACGCAGTCGCCTGGGTCGCGGAACGCATCTTCAGGCTGATCGGCCGCAAGGACTATCTGGTCCGCACCGACGCCGTGTTTCTGTCCGACGCCTTCCGCGAAATGGACAACGGCAAGGCGCGGCGCGAACTGGGCTGGAACCCGCGCCCGATTGCCGAAACGGTGCGCGATGCGATCGACTGGCACGCACAACGCGAGCAGGCGCGCACCAAAGCCGCCTGACCTCAGCCCGTGCTTTCGACTGCCTGCGCACCGAGCCCGCGCGGCATCACGCGGGCCTTGAACTCGTCCACGATCTCGAACACGACCGGCACGACCAGCAGGCTCAGCACGGTGGACGTGATCAGTCCGCCGATCACCACCAGTGCCATCGGCTGGCGGAACGCATCGTCGCCGCTGAGCACCAGCGCGATCGGCATCATGCCCGCGCCCATCGCGACCGTGGTCATCACGATCGGCCGCGCCCGCTTGTGACAGGCATCGATCAGCGCATCGGTGCGGTTCATGCCCAGGTCGCGCCGCGCCATGATCGCGTAGTCGACCAGCAGGATGGAGTTCTTGGTGACGATGCCGATCAGCATCAGCAGCCCGATCAGCGCCGACATCGACAGCGGCAGGCCGAACAGCCATAGCAGACCCAATGCACCGGTGGCCGCCAGCGGCAGTGCTGCGAGCACCGTGACCGGCTGACCGAAGTCATGGAACAACAGCACCATGACCGCGTAGACACAGAAGATGCCGGCGAGCATGGCCAACATGAAGCCGTCGACCATCTCGGTCATGTACTCGACGTCGCCGGACTCGATCTCTCTCACGCCGGACGGCAATGCCTTCAGCGTCGGCAAGGCTCGCGCTTCCTTGAGCACGTCACCGATCGGTCGGCCTTCGAGATCCACCGACAGCTTGACGACGCGGCTGCGATCGTAGCGATCGATCTGTGCCGGACCACCCGCCAGGCTGATGCCGGCGATATTCGCCAGGGGCACGGCATAGCCGGCGTCGCTGCGCACACGCAGCTGACCGATCATCGCCGGATCGCTGCGTGCATCGGGATCGAGCTGCACGCGCACATACAGTTGCCGTCCCGGCAGGTTCATGCGCGGCAGGTTGAAGTCGTAGTCGCCGACCGTGGCGACACGCACCACCTCGCCGATCGCGGCGGAGGTGATGCCCAGCTCCGCGGCGCGCGCGAAGTCGGGCCGGATGACGATCTCGGGTCGCTGCAGGCTCGCCGACGAGGTCACCGCGCCGATACCGCGCAGCGTACGCAACTCGGTTTCGACCGCGCGTGCCGTGCGCATCAGCACCTGCGGGTCATCGCCGGCGAGGATCAGGTTCATCTTCTCGCCCGGCGTACCGCGTCCGATGCTGACCCGCGCGCCGGGCAGCGGCGCCAGCGCTTCGCGCATCGCCACGCGCAGTTCGTCGATCGTGTGGCGCCGGCCCGCCTCAGCCGTGAAGCGCGCAGTCAGCTGAGCCGTGCGCACCTCCGCTGCTGCGAGGCTGTCGCGGATGTTCCCGGTCTGCACGCCGGCGCCGATCGTCGTGTACACCAGTTCCACGAAGGGAAGCTCGGCCAGTAGCACGCGCGCGCGCTCGGCCAGCTCCCGAGTCTGCTCCAGCGAGCTCCCGGGTGGCGCCTCGACGATCGCTACCTCGTTCGACGAGTCGGTGCCGGCGATGAAGGCCATCGGCAACTGGCCGATCATCACCAGCGACACGAGAAAGAATGCGCCAGCGCCGACGACCGTCGTCCGCGGGTGGTCGAGGCACCAGCGCGCCGCCTTGAGGTAGCCCAGCATCAGCCGGCCGTCGTGGTGCACCTGCGTGCGCGGCTTCAGCAGATAGGCCGCCATCATCGGTGTCAGCAGGCGCGCGACGAGCAGCGAGAACAGCACGGCCGCCGCCGCCGTCCAGCCGAACTGGCGGAAGAGGCTGCCGGTCATGCCGCCGGCGAAGGCGGTCGGCAGGAACACCGCGACCAGCGTCAGCGAGGTGGCGATGACGGCGAGACCGATCTCGTCGGCCGCCTCCATCGCGGCCTTCAGCGGCGGCTTGCCCATCTCCAAATGGCGCATGATGTTCTCGACCTCGACGATCGCGTCGTCGACGAGGATGCCGATGACCAGCGTGAGCGCCAGCAGGGTCAGGACGTTCAGGTAGTACCCCATCGCCATGATGACGATGAAGGTCGGGATGATCGACAGCGGCAGCGCCACGGCGGAAACCAGCGTCGCGCGCCAGTCGCGCAGGAAGGCCCACACCACAAGTACCGCGAGAATGCAGCCCTCGTAGAGCGCACGCATCGCCGCCTGGTATTCGGACTTGCTGTGATCGACCGTGTTCGACACCTCGACGAAACGCACCTGCGGATGTGCATCCTGCAGCGCCTCGATGCCGGCGTAGACACCCTTCGAGGTGGTGACGTCGTCATGACCGCGCGCGCGCATGATGTCGACGCCGACGACCTGCTCGCCGTCCAGCAACGCCAGCTGGCGGCGTTCCGCGTGCGTGTCGCGTACCTCCGCGACATCGGCAAGCCGCAGCCTGCGTCCGTCGGCCAGCGGCAGCGACATCTGAGCCAGCGCCGACGCGTCGGTCACCGTGCCGAGCGTCCTGACCGTCTGCTCGAGCCCGCTCAGGTCGCCACGACCGCCCGGCGCCTCCTGCTGCATGCGTCGCAACTGGCTGCTGATCTGGCCCGGCGTGACCTGCTGCGCCTGCAGGCGGATCGGATCGAGTTCCACGCGCACCTCGCGTGTCACCCCGCCCTGCCGGCGCACTTCGGCAACGCCGCGAACCTGCAACAGGGCCCGACTCACGGTGTCGTCGACGAACCACGACAGGTCGGCCTCGTCCATGCGATCCGAGGACACCGCATAGGTCACCATCGGCAGGCCGGCGATCTCGACGCGCGAGACCACCGGCTCCTGCATCTCCGACGGCAGCGTCGAGCGGATGCGGGCGACCGCGTCGCGCACGTCGATCACCGCCTCCTGCGTCTGCTTCTCGTAGGCGAACTCGATCATCATGCTGACAGCGCCGTCGTTGATCGTCGTCGTCACGTGGCGCACGCTGCCAATGCTCGACACCGCATCCTCGATCGGACGCGCCACCTCGGCTTCGAGTTGCTCGGGCGCCGCACCGGGCACGTTGGCAACCAGCGACACGGAGGGAAACTCCATGTCCGGCATGCTCTGGATGCCGAGCCGCTCGAAGGCGATCAGCCCCGCCACCGTCAGCATGAAGAACAGCAGGATCGACGGCGTCGGCTGCCGGATCGCCCAGGAGGAGAAGTTCATGAGACCGGCGACTCCGTGGCCACGTCGACCCGGTCGCCGTCGGCGAGAAAGGCGCCGCCGGAGCGCACGAAGCGGTCCTGCGACCCGATGTCGCCGAGAATCTCGATCGCACCGTTGCGGCGTCGGCCGCCGGATACCTTCACCTGATGCACGCGCTGATTCGCGTCGACGCGCATCAGATAGCTGTTGCCGTCGCGCAGCACGACGGCCGACTCCGGCACCGTCAGCGCCTCGCGTTGCGCCAGCGCGAAGTGACCGCTGACGTACATGCCAGCTGCCAGACCGCTGTCTGACGGCAGATCGACATAGACGATGCCGTTGCGCGTGCGCGCATCGACCGTCGGCGCCACCTGCCGCACCGAGCCGGCGACGACACTGCCGTCGGCGCGGGCGATCTCGACCGTCATGCCCGGCTCGAGTCGCGCCAGATCCGCCGCGGGCACCTCCGCACGCCACTCGAGCCGGCCGTCCCGCAGCAGGCGGAACAGTTCCCCGCCGAGCGTGCCGACCGAACCCAGCGTGGCCGAGCGCGAGGTGATCACGCCGTCATCGGGGGCGGTGATGCGCGCGTAGCGCAGCTTGAGCCGCTGCGCCTCGCGCTGCGCCTTCGCCGATTCGACGCGCGCCTGGGCGACGGCTGCCGCGGTACGGTAGGCCTGCGCCGCCTGCGCCGAGATCGCCTGCGTGTCCTGCAGGCGATCGACGCGCTGGGCGTCGGCCTGCGCCTCCACGAGGGTCGCTTCGGCAACCGCCACCTCCGCGTCCAGGCGCGCCAGTTCGGCGCGCAGGCTGTCCTCGTCATAGCGTGCGAGCAAATCGCCGCGTTTGACCACGTCGCCAACGTCGGCGAGCACCTTCTTCAGCCGCACACCGGCCACCTCGGTGCCGATCACCGCCTCCTGCCATGCCGCAATCTCGCCGCTGGCGCTGAGGCGGTCGGGCCACTGCTCGGCTCGCGGCTCGATCAGTTCCACCGACAGTACCGCGCGACTCTCGGTCGCCGCTATGTCCTCCTGCGCCGGCGCGCCACAGCCCGAAAGTCCGGCAACGCCCGCTGCGCACAGCACCAACGCCGCACGCCCCTGTGACCACAACCACGAACCCCGGACCTTCAAGCGCCTACCCCGACTTTGCCCATCAAAAGATATGCAATATCATATTGCATATCTCATGCGATTCAAGACCTACCGGCCTCACCTTTCGACAGCGCAGGACGCGCGGGCCGTGCGCACGCGCGCATCGTTCCGCGATGCGCTGCTCTCATTGCTGGACTCGACGCCGCTCGACCAGATCAGCATCCGCGACATCGCCGCCGAGGCCGGGGTCAGCTACACGACCTTCTTCCGCCACTACCCCACGCGCGAGGCACTGCTCAGCGACATCGCGACCGAGGAGATGCGCCAGCTGCTGGCGCTGACCATGCCGATGGTCGATGGAAGAGGCGTGCAGGAAGCGTCGCTCGAACTGTTCCGCTACGTGCGCGAGAACCGCCGCCTGTGGTCGACGCTGCTGACCGGCGGCGCCGGCGACGCGCTGCGGGCCGAACTGCTCCAGACCTCGCTCGAGATCGCGAAGCGTCGCGCGAGTCCCCAGGACTGGCCGCCGCCCGACATCGGCACACTGCTCGTCGTCAGCGGCACGATCGAAGTCCTGACCTGGTGGCTGCGTCAGGACGCACGCCTGCCGGTCGAACGCGTCGCCGACATCCTCTACCGCTTCGTGATCCTGCCGATCATGCCAGCCGCGGCCACGACACCCTCGCCTGCCCCCGGGAAGCCCTCACCCGAAAAACCCGCGCGAAACGTCCGCAAGTAGCGCGGCATCACTGCGGCTGGTTCGGCACGCCCTCGAACAGTTGCTCGGTGGGTCCGGCGGTGACCAGCCCCATCTGCTTGGTCGCCAGATGCGGAGCGAACACCGCCAGGTAGGCCAGGTGACCGACGATGATGAAGGCGGCGATCGACAGCAGCGCCGAACGGGTGCGCGTGCGGGTCCTCGCATCGGCCCAGGCATCGACGATCGTGCGCCCTTGCACATCGATCCGGCCCAGCAGGTAGGTGAACACCATCATCTGCACGCCCATCGCCAGCGCGTCGTACAGCGGGTACTGGTAGCGCGTCCCCTCCCAGAGCGCGAGACCCTCGATGACGCGCCCGTAGTAGAAGACACCGAAGCGCGGCCCGAACAGCGCATTGAATACGAAGGCCCAGGCACAGCCGACGACCAGGCCGGTGACCAGCAGCGCGTATGGCCTGCGCCATCGCAGCCTACGGCTCAGGCGACGGCCGAGCCCGGCACCGATCACCGCGGGCAAAACAAAGTAGGCGATGTAGCCTGGCGGCACGGCGGCGGGCAACCCGCCACCCCAGGTCATGTTCATCGGCCACCAGGCCGGCATGCGCGGCAGCTCCGGGGGAAACTGCGCGTAGACCGCCCAGTCGTAGGGCGCCTCGATCCACGAGAACGAGATCGCGGAGATGCAGACCAGCAGCAGCGGATGCAGACGTCCGCGCCGGACACTCAGATACAGCCCGGCGGCGACGAACGCCGCCCCTCCGACATAAGCAAAGGCCTGTCCCCACTGCAACGCGGGGCTCAGCTCAGGCATCGTCGTGCTCCACGCCAGCCCCCGACGGCGACCGCCGGGCTTCCGGATCGAGGCGGCCGACCAGCGCAAAGATCAGCGCGATCAATCCACCCAGCGAGCCCAGCATGATGACAGCGCCCACGCGGACCGCCTTTTCAGTGCCGGACGGCCGTGAACGGGAAGGAGCCCATGATCGAGGCCTTGATCTTGCCGTTCATCGAACCGCCCTCGACCACCCCGTCGAACTTGAGTTTCAACGGAAGCGGCTTGCTGATCTTGTTGACCCAGGACACCTTGCCGGTGCGGCTGTCATAGGCGATCTCGTCGACCTTCTCGACCTGGCCGAGTGCCGCTTGCGTACCGCCCAGTGCACCGTTCACCAGCGCAAGTTCCAGCGTCGTCTCCTGCGGTCCGGTCGGCCCGTAGATCGTGACCGTCCACACCCCCTCGATGGACGCCGGCGGACCGGCATTGACGGCGCCGGCCGTCGCTGCCGGTGCAGCCGACGGCGCAGCAGAAAACGTTGCGGACGCGGCAGCAGGAACCGGAACCGTGTCCGCCGCGGGCGCTGCCTGCTGCCGGGACGCTGCGGCTGCCGGCCGTTTCGCCCCCGCACCCCAGACGAGGTGAATGCTCGTCGGTCCGGCGATGATGCTGCCGTGGAATGCCGGCGCCTGATCCGGATCGAGCCGGAACTCGGGCAGCTTGCGCAGCAGGGTTTCGTACATCACCCGCAGTTCCAGACGTGCGAGGTGCATACCCAGACAGAAGTGCGGTCCGGAACCGAACGCCATGTGCGGCTGGTTGGTGCGTTCCAGATCGAAGCGCAGCGGATCCGGGTAGACGCTGGCGTCCACACTGGCGCCGGGCAGGAACATCATCACGCGCTCGCCTTCCTTGAGCTGGACGCCGGAGAAGACAGTGTCCCGCTTGAGGATGCGGATGGGGGCGACGAACGCGTAGCGGCGCAGCAGTTCCTCGGTCGCCTTCGGAATCAGATCGGGCCGCGCACGCAGCGTCTTCTGCAGCTCCGGATCGGACGCCAGATGGCGCACGCCGAAGCCCAGGGCGTTGACCACCGTGTCGAGTCCGGCGATGAACAGGATCACACAATAGCTGAGCATCAGGTCCAGCGCCATCGGCTCGCCCTCGATCTCCAGCCCCCACAGCAGGCTGATGAGATCGTCGCGGCGGTCGTCGCGGCGCGCGATGATGGTTTCGCGCATCACCGCAGCGATGCTCTGCATCATCATCATGTTCTCTGACAGATCCGGCGTGATCGATTTCAGATGCGACTTTGCGAGATCGCGGTACTCGCGCTCCTTCTCGATCGGCAGGCCGAACATCGCCAGGAAGATCTCGACCGGATAGACGTCGGCGACCGCCTGCTGGAACTCACAATGCCCCTGCTGCGCGATCGCATCGATCAGCCGCTCGGCCAGCGCGCGGATCTTCGTCTCCATGGCCGCGACGGCCTTGGGCGAGAACGTCGAGAACAGCGGCTGCCGCAGCTTGGCGTGCAGCGGCGGATCAATGCAGATGGGCACGGGCGCCGGAATGCGTTCCTCCTCCGGCAGCTCCGCCATCATCGCGTTGAACGCTTCCGGTGCGAAGTGCTCGCTGGAGAAGGTCCCGTAGTCGCGCAGTGCCTCGGCGACCGCGGCGTGCGACTGGAACATCCAGTGTCCGCCGTTGTACGGCGTCCAGAAGATCGGCGGCGCGCGCTCCACGAGGTCTGCCGCCCGGGCGTGCGGATCGCGGCAGTACTCGGGATCGGTGTTGTAGTCGAACGCGTAGACCAGCGCGTCCGGAACGTGCGCAGGCTGCTGGACCTGGTTGGCCTTGTCGGCAGTGCTCATCAATCAGTCCTCTGCCGATGCCGAAGCCGGCGCCGGTGTCGATGCATCGGTGATCGGTGCCGGGGCCGCCGCGAGTGCGTTGCGCGAACGCGCCGCCTCCTCGCGCGCCAGCCGTTCGTCGCGGAACCTGACGAGATCGCGGTAGCCGATCCGCTTGTACAGCGGGCGCGGCTGGATGCCCCAGAGATCCTCGGCGCTGTCCTTGAAGGCCACGCCCTCGGAAGGATCGAACAGCGGATGCGGCACCTTGCACTCCGCCGCGTCGCTGGAGTAGCGGACCTTGGTCATCTCGTGGCAGATCTCGGTCAGCGACAGTGTCGGCCAGCCCATCCACACCGCAATCAGTGGCAGCGACAGCGAGGCTTCGATCACCAGGACGACGAGGCAGGCGAACAGGCCGCGCTGCAGCCAGGTGTGCATCGTCGCGTAGTGTGCGGTGGTGCCCAGCGGCAGACTGTTATCGGTTGAAGTGTTCATCGGGATGTCCTTCGGCGGGCGCCATCACTCGGAGAAGATTTCGCGGTTGACCGTATGCAGGTACGGCAGCGCGAGAAACGGCGTGATGTACCAGATGTCGTAGAGCCACCAGCCCCAGACCGGGAAGGCGATGTTCGCGTAGCGCACGTCGGCGAAGATCGTCATGTTGGTGTTGTAGCCGGTCCAGACGATGATCCCCATCCAGCAGGTGACGATCAGCCACTGCTGCCCCCAGCGCTTCATCTGCAGCAGGCCGATCGCTGCCGCCAACCGTGCACAGAACAGGCAGGGAATCAGCGCGATCTCCCAGGCCTTCTCGCCGGGCGCGCCGGCGCCGCCGACCCACAGCTCGTTGTAGTGCCAGAAGTAGCCGCCATCGAACAGCGCACCCCAGCCCACCGTCAGCACGCGGTTGATCAGCGTGTGGTGCGCGAACAGATCCAGCGTCCAGCCCATGCTGTTGAGCGCCGAGTCGATGATCACCAGATAGCCGATCAGCGTGACGATCAGCGGCCGCACGGAGAAGCCGGCGCGCGCGGCGAGCTTCTGCAGGTGCATGCCGTAGAAGAACATCGGCAAACCGATGATGCCGAGCACGCCGGTGCCCATCAGGATCGTGCCGGCGATCATCCACTTGTCGGCCTTCCACTGCGCCGCTGCGCTGTCGGCCTGGTGCGCGTCGTAGGCGCCGAAACCGCTCTGACGGATGCTTGCCATGTCGTTCTACCAGTCGCTCTTGGAGTAGAGATACATCTGGACGAGGAACGTCCCGAAGATCCAGCTGTAGATCAGGATCTGGAACACGATCATGGCCTTCTTGCGACGCCGGTCCTGCTCACTGACGCTGTGCCCGCTCATGTCCTGGATCCTCCTGGGGTGTGCGTGGCGGTGGGGTCCGAGGTCGCGGCGCCCAACAGGCTGGCTGCGGCCAGCTCCCGCAATCCGTCGGTGATGGCGCCGTCGTTCGACAACGGCGCGAGAATGCAGACGTCGGCCGCCTCGATCTCGGTGGCGCCGGAGGCGACGAGCTTGGCCGCGGTGACCAGCACGCGCGTCGACGGCGGCTCGAAGTGGAACACGTCATCGGCGTTGCGGATGGCGGTCGCGCAGTTGACCAGGCGCCTGGCGACAGCGGCGTCGATGCCGGCCTCGGCGACGAGCACTTCGGCCTCGCGCTCCGGTGGCAGATAGGTCATGGCCACGGTGACGAAGCGCTGCCGGAACGAGGGCTTGAGCTCCTTGAGCGAACTGCGGTACGCCGGGTTGTAGGAGCACACCAGCATGAAGCTGTCCGGTGCACGGACCACTTCGCCGGCACGGTCGAGGTAGAGCGTGCGGCGGTGATCGGTCAGCGAGTGCAGCACGGCCAGCGAGTCGTGCCGGGCCTCGACGACCTCGTCCATGTAGCAGATGGCGCCGTCTTTCACGGCGCGCGTCAGCGGTCCGTCGGTCCAGACCACGTCGCCACCGGTGACCATGAAGCGCCCGACCAGATCGGAGCTGGTCAGGTCGTCATGGCAGCTGATCGTCACCACCGGGCGTCCGAGCACCTCGCCCATGTACTCGACGAAGCGCGTCTTGCCGCAGCCGGTCGGCCCGGTGAGCATCACCGGCACGCGCTGCTCGGCGGCGCGCCGGAACAGCGCAACCTCGTTGCCGTTGCTCTGGTAGAAATGCTGCTGCATGCGTTCGCTATCCATTACGCGGCCACCAGTTCACGATGTACTTGCGCCAGAACGCGCGGGAGTTCCTCGACCCGGCGGATGCGCATCGAGCGCTGCGGGCCGAACACGTCCGGCAGCGGATCGACCTTGGTCTGCCCGACACCGATGTAGTACAGCGACACCGCGGCGTCCTCGGCCTCCTTGACCGCATGGGCGCTGTCGGCCCAGGCGTAGCGGCCTTCGTAGCCTTCGTCGGAGATCAGGCCGTCGCCGATGACGATCAGCAGGCGCCGCTCGGTCGGCTGAGCGAGTAGCCGACTGGTCAGATGACGCAGGGGCGCACCCAGCCGCGTGTAGCCGCCGGTCATGAGTCCGAGATCGCCCGGAATCACCGGGTGCGGGTCCTTGAAATCCTTGAGACAGGTCACGTCGACGCGATGGCGCGTCTTGCCGTTGAACACGAACAGGCCGTGACGCTCGCGGGCCAGCGCCATTGCGTGACACAGCGCGTCGGCGCAATCCAGCTCCAGCTTGAAACTCGTTCCTCCGCGCCCGCCCAGCGAAGCGCTGCCGTCCAGCAGCAGGGCGGTGGTCACATCGCGAAAGCTCGGCTGCAGGTCGCGGAATACCCGCGCTTCGGACGCCTTGCCGGTCTTCCGGTCGACGTGGAATTCGATGTACTGGTCGATGTCGAGGTCGGAGCCGTCTTCCAGGCGCCGCTGCATCACCCGGTGCGTGTGTTCTTCGAACCAGCGCCGCAAATTGGCTGGCACCGCGCGCGGCGGCTTGCGACTGACCGGCAGCTTGCGCTCGAGCACCGCGACATGGTCCGGCAGGAACTTCTGCGTCCACAGGTTCCATTCCGGGTATGGCACGCCGGCACGCTGGTCCGCACGGATCTCCGGATCGTCGTCCTCGGGGCGGCTCGGCGGCGGCAGGCGCGCACTCTTGATGGTGCCCTCCCCTCCGACCGGGATGGATTCATAGCCCGGCGACACGTAGCGTTTGCGCGTGGACCAGGGCATGCGCCCCTGGCGGCGCCGCAGCGCTTCGAGCAAACCGCGCCTCGGCGCCAGACCGACCGGCAACTGGCCCAGCACCGGGTGAAGCTGAAGCGGCGCAGGTGAATCCGCCAGCGCCATCGCCGCCTCGAGGATCGTGACGCCGTCCAGATCGGCATCCCGCATCGGCAGCTCCGGCAGGAACCGCCGCAGCTCCGGCACCAGGCCAGGCCAGCGCGTGGACAACCACCCCAGCGCGACGCCCCCTTCGACGACGGACAGCGCTGCCGACTGACGCGGCGACAGGGCCTTGAGTGTGAAGGCGGCGATCCGCGCCTTGGACGGCGCGCACTGCAGGGCGATGCCGCAGCTCCAGGTGCGCAGGGTCCACCCCGGCGTCAGCGCCGGCACCGGCACATGCGCAACGGTGCGCGCCCGGTTCATCGCAAACGTCCGCCGCTCCCCGGTCATCAGGCGCACGCCCTCGCAGCGCCCGTCGGACAGCGCCGAAGCGATGACCGCGCAGCTTCGCTCCATTCCGAGCGCATTGACGGACGACATGGCGGAGTCGCGAGGCGCGCCGGATCAGAACGTGCCGACCGAATCCATGAACCAGTACCAGAACCAGATCACCAGGCCGCAGACCCCGAACGCGAACAACAGCCGCAGGCCGTCCAGCAACAGAAGCTCAAGCATGTCGTTCTCCTCGCCCCAATCGGGATCAGTCGTGTTTCTGTTCGACAGTCAAAACTTTACTGACTCGCCAGTTGAATTTCAACTGTCGCGCAAGTAGAGTTCCATGGAGAGATCGCCACCCGCCCGTGGTCGGGCGGCGAGAATGCCGGTCCCAACCACGTGCAGGAGCCATCCAGTGACCAACGCCACCGTCAGCGAACCGACCAGCGCCCGGGCCGAGCGCACGCGCGCCGCGATCCTCGCGGCCGCCGAGGATCTGTTCGCCCGCAAGGGCTTTGCCGCCGCGCGGCTCGAGGATGTGGCCGACACCGTGCAGATGACGCGCGCTGCCCTGTTCTACTACTACAAGGACAAGCAGGCGCTGTACGACGCCATGTTTGAGGATGCGTTCGGTCCGCTCAGGGACGAGCTCGAGCGCATCCTCGCCGCATCGGATCGCAGCATTGCCGAGCGCATCGAGATGGCTGCCGGCGCCTGGATCGACACGCTGGTCGCGCGCCCGACGCTGGCCAGGCTGCTGATGCGCTTCGTCGCCGACGGCCCCGAGCCGCATGCCCACGGCATCTTCTCCGACGACGACCAGGTGGCGATGCGCTTCCTCGCGCTGTTCGAGGAAGGCTGCGCCAGCGGCGAGTTGCGCCCCGTCGAGGACAACGTCTTTCTGGTCGCCAGCTCGGTGGTCGGGACCACGATCTTCTACGCCGGCGCACTGGCCACGCTGGTGCCGCAGCAGGACCAAGCCGCATCCATGGAAGCGGAGCAGGTCGCCGGACTCAAGCGGGAGGTCCTGCGCGCGATGCGCCATCTGCTGGGCATTCAAGACACCCACAAGCGCCGCACCCGCCAGAAGAAAGCGGCGTCCACGAGGAGATAGAGGGCATGAGCGGTCGCGTCGCAGCGGTGGGAACGCCGGGCCGGAGTCCGGCCGGCTGGCTCTGGTGGCTGCTTCCGGCAGCACTCATCGGCGTCATTGCGTGGTTCGCGCGTACCGGCGCGGTGTCGCCGCGCATCGCCAACCCCGAGGTCACCGGCGTGCCGCGACCGGTCGAGGTGCTGTTCGGCTTCGACTACTGGCTGGAGCTGCAGCAGTTCTTCTGCGTCGTCGCGATGATCGTCCTGATCGTCGTCTGCATCCAGGCATGGCGCCGCCAGCCAGGGCACCCCTACGTGCTGATGGCGATCGCATCGACCGCGATCGTCTGGCAGGACCCGATCATGAACTGGGCGCCGTACGCGGTGTACAACCCGCAGCTGTGGCACTGGCCCGAGGACTGGCCGCTGATCAACCTGTCGCCGACGGTCGAACCCTTCGTCGTCATCGGCTACGCGCTGTTCTACTTCGGCCCCTACTTTCCCGCGGTGTGGATGCTGCGGCGCATGCAGGCGAAGCGGACGATGGACGCCTTCGTCTGGCGCCACCCGCTGTGGAGTCTCGCGGGACTGATCCTCGTCTTCGGCTTCGTGATGGACATGATGCTGGAGGTCACGCTCGTCAGGACCGGCATGTACATCTACTCGCAGGCCATCCCGTTCGGGACGATCTTCGCCGGCACCACGTACCAGTTCCCGCTGATCTGGGAATCCACCTTCGTCACCTTCGTGATGATTCCCGCGGGCATCCTCGTCTACCGCGACGATACCGGGCGTACCGTGGCCGAAAAGCTCGCGCAGCGGCTGCGCTTCCTGCAGCACCGGCCGGTACTCGCGAGCTTCCTGATGATGTTCGGCTTCCTCAACGTCGCCTACTTCTGCTACGGCGGCGCCTTCGCGCTGATCCGCGTGTCCGGCCTCGCCACCTCGGTCGCCTGCCCCTACCCGTACCCGGAAGCCAAGGTCTACGACCCGCAGGGCTACTACGAGCGCGAGGGCCAGCCCGGACCGTACTTCGAGGGCTACTGGAACCGCATCACCATCGGCCAGCCCGACGGTCGGCCCGCCGTCAATCCGCTGGTCGACGAGCCCGGCTGCCTGCCGAAGGGGAATGGCTGATGCGCACGGTGCTGATCACCGGCGCGTCGCGCGGGCTGGGCCTGGCGTCCGCCGTTCACCTGTACCGACAGGGCTGGCGCGTGGTCGCCGCGATGCGCTCGGTCGATGCCGGCCTGGAACGGCTGCGCGCGGCGGCAGGCGCCCCGGCCGACGATCCGCGCATCGTCGGCATGAAGCTCGATCTTGCCGACGCGGCGTCGATCCCGGTCGCGGCACAGGCCATGCTCGACGCCGTGGGTGCGCCCGACGTGATCGTCCACAACGCCGGCGTGGCCGCCGCCGGCAGTGCCGAGGAAACGCCGGAGTCGGCGTGGCAGCAGCTCTTTGCCACCAACCTGTTCGGCCCGGTGACCCTGACCCGCGCGCTGCTGCCGGCGATGCGTGCGCGCGGCAGCGGCCGCATCGTCGCCATCTCCAGCATGGGCGCCGTGCGCGGCATGCCGGTGATCAGTGCCTATTCCGCCTCCAAGGGTGCGCTCGAACGCTGGGCCGAAGCGCTGTCGCAGGAAATCGCGCCGTTCGGACTGGGCGTGTCGATTCTGGTGACCGGCACCTTCAACACCGACATCCTGACCGAGCAGACGCCCGACTACGGCGACCATCACGGCCCCTACGGCCGGATGTACGAAGGCATCCACGCCGCCGGCAAGGCGGCCGTGGCCAAGGCCAGTCCGCCGGAGAAGTTCGCGCGCGCGCTGGCGCAGGCCGTGCTCGACCGCAAACCGATCGTGCGCCGCACCGTCGGCCCCGACGCCGGCGCGCTGGCCTTCATGGCACGCTGGGTACCGGGGCTGTGGGTACATCACATCGTGCGCATGGCGATGAAGATTCCCGGCATGGGCGTCTTGCGCAGCCCGTCGCCCGCACCTACCACCGTCGCGACGGCCGCCGCGCCTCTGAGTCCGCATCAGACCACGGCCATCGACTTCAAGGACCAGGTCGTCATCGTCACCGGTGCCGGCCGCGGTCTCGGACGCCTGTACGCGCTGGAGTTCGCGCGTCGCGGCGCCGCCGTCGTCGTCAATGATCTCGGCGGCTCGATGGGCGGCGACGGCGCCGACGGCAGTGTCGCCGACCAGGTCGTCGACGAGATCCGTCGGGCCGGCGGCAAGGCCGTGGCCTCCCACGACTCGGTGGCCACGCCCGAAGGCGGCGAGGCGATCGTGCGCACCGCGCTCGAACACTTCGGCCGTCTCGACGCCGTGATCAGCAATGCCGGCATCTTCGGCTCGGTGGACTTCGAACGCCTGAGCGCCGACGCATGGCGGCGCATGCTCAACGTCCATCTCGACGGCAGCTTCTACCTGAGCCAGCCGGCCTTCCGTGCGATGAAAGCCCAGGGCTACGGCCGCTTCGTCTTCACCGCCTCGTCGGCCGGAATGTTCGGGCAGCCGCAGGAAGCCCACTACGCGGCGGCCAAGGCCGGCACCTTCGGCCTTGCCAACGTCGTCGCCATCGAAGGCGAGGAGCACGGCATCAAGGCCAACTGCGTGCTGCCCTTCGGCTTCTCGCGGATGGTCACGGAAACCGTGGGTGGCGACGAGGCCGCCGCGCAGATTCCCTTCCTGCAGATCATCGACCCCAGACTGGTCGTGCCGATGGTGGTGTTCCTCGCGAGCCGCGCCTGCGCCCTGAGCCACCACAACTACTCGGCCGGTGCCGGACGCTATGCCCGTGTCTTCGCCGGACTCGGCGAGGGCTGGCTCGCGCCGGCCGGCACCGAACCGACCGCGGAAGACATTGCCGCCAATCTCGCGAAGATCTCCGGCACGCAGCCGTTCACGGTTCCGACGTCGATCGTCGACGAGGTGATGCAGATCAGCGCGCGACGCGGCCTTGGCCAGGACAGCGCCTCCGAAGCCTCGGGGACCACGCCGTTCAGCGCCGACAGCAAGCTCGGCGACATCCTCGACCATCCCGAAGCCAAGGCGGTGATGGCGCGGCACTACCCGGAGATGGCCACGGCCGGTCCGCTGCTGCGCATGGGGCGTGGCCTGACGCTGCGGCAGATCTCCGGCTTCCCGCAGGCGCGGATGCCGGCCGAGCGTCTGCAGACCATCGTCGACGACCTGCAACGGCTGTCGTAGCTGGACGAAGCGACGCCCATGTCCGCCCCTTCCCGCAGCACCGATCTCGTGGATCTCGACATGCTCGCGTCGTCGCTGTCGAAGCGTGGCGTGCGCGTCGAGGATGCCGGCCCGGGCGCAGCGCCGTGGACGGATGGCACCGCGATCTTCGTCGATCTCGCGGCCCCGAGACGCACGCAGCTGCGCCAGCTCTGCGTGCAGTGCGCCCTGCTGGCCGCGGGCAGCTTCGAGGCCGGACTCCTCAAGGCCGTCAAGCGACGGCCAACGCTTGCGGCACGCTATCTCGTTCTAGAAGCACACCGCGCACTGCTCGCGCTCGATGCGGTGCTGCCGCCGCTTGCGCGCTCGCTGATCGATCCCGGACTCGCCGGGCGCACGGCATCGCCGGCCGACTCGCTGTCACTCGCACGCACGTCCGAGCCGCTGCCGGCGACGCCGACCGACTTCGGCGTTGTTAACGTCCGCGCGCTGCTGTCCGCAGCGCCGGTCGCAACCGGCAGTTCCACTGACGCCCCCCGGCACATTCCCCGGAGCGCGCAGCAGGCGCTGACCGAGCTGGACGACACTGCGCAGGCGGACGAGGAGGACGGCGAGGACACGGTCAGCAGCCCGGTCGGTGGCGGCGGCGGCATCGGCAAGCTGCTGCAGCGCCTGTTCGAGCAGGTGCGCAGCCTCAAGGAGGGCGGCGCCCCGGGCGCCGATGCGCCCACACACAGTTCCCGCAGCGGCGCGCGCGGCGCCGTGCGCAGCGTGACCTCCAGCGCCAGCGCCGACAGCCTCGACGGCCTGCTCGGCCCGCGACGCGGCATCCTCTACCCCGAGTGGGACACGCATCGTGGCGCCTACCGCGCTGACTGGTGCACGGTCAACGAAGTCGCGGCGCAGGCCGACGCACATGCATCGGTGGAATGGCTCGCCGGCCACGCGCTGCGCAAGCCCCTCGCCCGCCTCGGCATGGGTCTCGATCGGATTCACCGCCGTGCACAGGGCGACGACATCGACATCGACGCGGCCATCGAATCGCAGCTCGAACGGCTCGCCGGATCGGCGCCCGACGAGGCGGTCTACGTCGAGAGCCTGCGCCTGCGCCGCGACCTGTCGGTGCTGATCCTGCTCGACGTCTCGGGCTCGGCGACCCAGGACAGTCCCGCAGGCGGCAGTGTCCACGTGCAGCAGCGGGACGTCGCTGCCGCACTGACCACGGTGCTGCATGAGGTCGGTGATCGCGTCAGCCTCTACGCCTTCCACTCGCAGGGCCGGCAGTCGGTGAACCTGACGCCGGTGAAACGTTTCGACGAGGCGCTCGACAGCGCCGTCATGCGCCGGCTGTTCGGGCTGGTGCCGGGTGCGTACTCGCGCCTGGGCGCGGCGATCCGCCACGGCGCGAGCGTGCTGATCGAACAGGGCGGCACGTCGCGGCGCCTGCTCGTCGTGCTGTCGGACGGCCTCGCCTACGACCACGGCTACGAACCCGGCTACGGCCGCGCCGACGCACGCAAGGCGCTGGCTGAAGCACGCCGCGACGGCGTGGGGTGCCTGTGCCTGAGCGTGGGCGCGAGCACCGACACCGAATCGCTGCGCCGGATCTTCGGCAGTGCGGCGCACGCCAGCGTGCCGAAGGCGGATCGGCTGGCCGGGCTGATCGGCCCGCTGTTCCGCTCGGCGCTGCGCAATGGAGAGGCGAAGCGGCGGATCGCCTGACGCTTCGGGGAACCGGCCCGGGCCGGTATTGAGGACGCATAACCGGTAGCTGCGGGACACACCGCCGGCACCGGGGAGGAGAACGGGATGCACAGTGGCACCTTCAAGTCTGCACTCGCATTGCTGGGGCTCGCCGTCCTCGGCTGCGCGACAGCCGCGACCGCGCAGAACGACGCCTCCGATCTGGACGCACTGCTGCAGGGCAACGGCGCGTCGGACCGCCCGGACTCAGCGCCGGGCTCCGCCGACCCCGTGCCGGAACGCACACCCGAGCCCTACGCGCAGACCGTCCCGGTCGCCGAACCGGCGCCTGCCGAGGACAGTCTCGCCAGGCGCATGTTCCGGCCGGCCCGCGAGATCGAAGAGATCATCGTGACCGCGCAACGCCGCGAAGAGAACCTGCAGGACGTCGCGATCTCGATCACGGTCATGGACCAGGAGCAGATCTCCAAGGCGAACATGACTACATCCGCCGACATCGCCCGTTACACGCCGTCGCTGTCGGCGAACACGCGCTTCGGCACCGACAACGCCACGTTCACGATCCGCGGCTTCACGCAGGACCTGCGCACCACGGCGTCGGTGGGCACCTACTTCGCCGAAGTGGTCGCGCCGCGCGGACAGAGCACGCAGACCTCGGGCGACGGCGCCGGCCCCGGCACGCTGTTCGACCTCCAGAACATCCAGGTGCTCAAGGGACCGCAGGGCACCCTGTTCGGCCGCAACACCACCGGCGGCGCGATCCTGATCGTGCCGCAGAAGCCCACCGACGTGATCGAAGGCTATGCCGAATTCACCGGCGCGGAGCTCGGCGGCCTGCGCGGCCAGGGCGTGTTCAACTATCCGGTCAACGATCGCCTGCGCCTGCGCCTGGGCATCGACCACAACCGGCGCGACGGACTGCTCAACAACGTCAGCGGCATCGGCCCGGACGAGCTGGCCGATCTGGACTACACCGCCGGCCGCCTGAGCCTGGTCTGGGACGTCACCGACACGATCGAGAACTACACGATTGCCTCGATGGTGAACTCGGATACCAACGGCAGCACCTCGCAGCTCTACGCCTGCAACAACCTCGTCGAGAACCTGACCGAAGTGGGCGAGTACGACGTGCAGGCCCTGATCAACGGCCTGGTCGACCTCATCGCATCCGGCGGCGACATCGACCTCACCAATCCCCTGCCCGGCGTTCCGCTGGGCGGCAGCCCGCTGGGCCTGCTGACGTTCCAGGCCTGCGAACAGCAGCTCGCCGATCAGGCTGCCGCCGGCCAGGCCGGCCGCTTCGACGTCGTCAGCGATATCGAGAGCGCGTCGACCGACATCCGCGAACGGCGCCTGATCAACACGACCACGTGGACGCTGTCGGATACGCTGGCATTCAAGAACATCCTCGCCTATGCGCATCTGCACACCGAAAACAGCTCCAACGTGTTCGGCAACCGCTTCCCCGACCCTTCCGATCTGACCGGCCGGCGCGTGCTGGGCATCGGCCACACGATTCCGCGTACCGACATGCCCGTCACCCGCCAGGAGACCTGGGTCGAGGAGATGCAGCTGCAGGGCGAGTCCTTCGACAATCGCCTGATCTGGCAGGCAGGGCTGTATTACGAGCACAGCCGTCCGGACGGATTCTCCGGCAACAGTTCGGTGGCGCTGGTGTACTGCGACATCTCGACGATCGAGACCAACGATCCCTCTCAGTACGACTGCTTCGATCCGCTCGCCGGCATCGTCGGCGGCCCCTACCGCTACCAGGTCAAGACCGAGTACATCAACAAGGCCGTGTACACCCAGGGCACCTGGCACGTTGCCGATCCCTTCAGCATCACGCTCGGCCTGCGCTACACCTGGGACGAGACCAGGGGTCACGGCGTCAAGGAATTCTTCCCGTACGTGCTCACGGTGCAGCAGGCACCCGAGATCACCGTGCAGACGCCGACCGTGAAGAGCACCGCGCCCACCGGCATCCTCGAATTCGCCTTCCGGCCACGCGAGGATGTGATGACCTACGCCAAGTACACGCGCGGCTACCGCCAGGGTACGGTCAACATGCTGGCCGATCCCGGTCTCGACACGCACAATCCGGAAACCGTCGACACCTACGAGATCGGCTTCAAGAGCACCTTCGGCGGACTGGTGCCGGGACGCTTCAACATCGCGCTGTTCGACAACACGCTGACCGACATGCAGCTGCAGGGCGGCTACGTGTCGACGACCTCAGGACCGACGACAGCGATCTTCAACGCCGGTGAAGGCACCTCCCGCGGCATCGAGATCGAGTCCTTCTTCCAGCCGCTCGAGGCCCTGAGCGTCAGCCTGTCGTACTCGTTCCTCGATACCAAGCTGGTCAAGTCGGCCGACTTCTGCTCGCGCGTCGAAGCGGTCGGATTCATCGAGGGCTTCACCTGCACCCCCATCGCCGAGGCCGGCGACGAACTGCCGTTTGCGCCGGACCACACCTACGTCGCGCACATCAACTGGACGGCTCCGCTGCCCCCGCGCTGGGGGCGTGTGGACATGGGCGCCACCTACGCGCACACCGGCGCGCAACGCGTCGCCGCCACCAGCTCCTCGCCGTTTGCGGTGCTCGACGGCTTCGGTCTGCTGAACTTGAACATCGGCTGGACCAGCATCCTCGGGGCACCCTACGACCTCACGGTGTTCGCCACCAATGTCCTCGACGAGGAATATGTCGTGTTCACGACAGGGACCTTCAGGCCGCTCGGCATCGAGTCGCGCAACGTCGGCGCCGCACGCTTCATCGGCGCCCGCCTGCGTTACAACTTCTGAGTACGCGTCCCGCACAAGCCCATAGACATGAACACCATGGACTCCACACCACCGGACCACGCGCAGACGGCACGCCCCTATTACCTCGCCTGCGGCAACGAGGAGCGCCTGTTCAAGGCCGCCTACCGACAGGGGCTGTCGATCCTGCTGAAGGGGCCGACCGGCTGCGGCAAGACCCGCTTCGTCGAAGCGATGGCGCACGAGCTGGGGCGCCCGCTGATCACCGTCTCCTGCCATGACGACCTGACGACCGCGGATCTCGTCGGGCGCTACCTGCTCAACGACGGCAGGACCACCTGGTGCGACGGCCCGCTGACGAAGGCCGTCCGCGATGGTGCGATCTGCTACCTCGACGAGGTCGTCGAGGCCCGGCAGGACACGACCGTCGTCCTGCATCCGCTGGCGGATCACCGGCGCCAGCTGCCTATCGAGCGCCTCGGCGTGACGCTCGATGCGGCGCCGGGCTTCTGCCTGGTCGTCTCGTACAATCCCGGCTATCAGAGCGTGCTCAAGGACCTGAAGGACTCGACGCGGCAGCGCATGGTGGCCATCGAGTTCGGCTATCCGCCGGCCGACGCCGAGGAACGCATCGTCGCCGCCGAGTCCGGTGTCGATCCGAAGACGGCAGCCGATTTCGTGCGCCTGGCCCAGGCGATCCGGCGACTCGAGACCGGCGGACTGCGCGAAGTCGCATCGACGCGGGTGCTGATCGCCGCCGGCCGTCTGGTGGCCGAGGGCCTGACGCCCGTCGAGGCGGCGAAGGCCGCGGTCGTCGGGCCGCTGACGGATGACGTGCAGGTCGGCGCCGGCCTGCGCAAGATGATCGACCTCTATCTGGGTGAGGGGACCGCCTGACGTCGCGCGGTGCCCTTCAGCCGCAGCAGTCAGGAACGATGACCAACGACCATTCGCCGCGCGTGCGCGGCCTGCAGGGTGCACTCGATCGGCTGTTCGAATCGATGGCGGACTGGTCCGCCCGACGTGCAAAGACGGTCATGCTCGGCGCCGTCGCGCTGCTGGCCGTCGGCCTCTGGGGCGCCGCCAAGGTCCGCCAGGACAACAGCATGGATTCGTACTTCAACGAATCCGACGCGGCGTTCGCGGCCTACCAGCAGTACATCCGCGACTTCTCGTCCGACGAGGTCGTCTACCTGCTGTATCGCGCGCCCAGCCGCGAACATGGGCCGTTCGACATCGAGGTGATGCGCCAGATCGACGCACTCACGCGCGCACTCGAAGCCGAGGTGCCGTTCGCGCGCAAGGTCACCAGCCTGAGCAATGTCGAGTTCATCGAGGCCGACGGCGACCTGATCACGATCCGCGATCTGATAGAGGACTTCCCTGAAACGCAGGACGAACTGCTGCGCCTGCGCGAGGTCGCGCTGGGCAAGCCGATCTACGTCGGCAGCCTGCTCAGTCCGGATGCGCGCAACGCCGCCATCGTCATCGAGATGACGCGCACCAGCACCGATCCGGTGGACCGCCTGCGCCACGATCCGGACGGCGGCGACGGCATCGCCAATCTCTATCCGCAGGTGCCCAACCGCGTCGTCCGCGAGATTCTCGAACGCCCCGAGTTCCGGTACGCCGGCATCGAGTACCTGATCTCCGGCGACGTGCCGATGAACGCCGCCTACAACGAGATCCTCGGCGGCGAGATCGGGCTGCTGACGGTCGTGTCGATGCTGCTGGTCAGCCTCGCCGGCCTGCTGCTGTTCCGCACCCGGCTGCTCGGTTTGCTGGCGCCGCTGGGCGTCGTGCTGCTGTCGATCACGCTGACGCTCGGCCTGATGGGGCTGGTCGGCTGGAAGGTGAACCTGTTCTTCCTGATGATCCCGTCGCTGCTGTGCGCCGTGGGCGTCGCCCAGTGCGTGCACGTGCTGCATGCCTGGCAGGACGCGCGCGCAGAGAGGCTGGATGCGCCAGCGGCGGTGCGCGTCGCGGTCAGCCGCGTCGGCACGCCCTGCCTGCTGGCGGCCGTGACGACGGCGATCGGCTTTCTCGGCATGACGGTGTCCGACTTGCGCGCCGTCAGCGAGCTGGCGCTGTACTCGGCCTTCGGCGTCATCTGTGCCTTCGTGCTGTCGCTGACGCTGCTGATCGGCTTTGCCGCCCGCGCGAAGCCACAGCCGGCCGCCGTCGGCCCCGCCAACAGCGGCTGGCTGCAGCGCTTCATCGAATGGACCGTCGCCATCAACCTGCGTCATCCGCGTGCGCTGCTCGCCGGCTTCCTGGTCGTGCTGCTCGGGGCCGGCGCCGGGCTGGCGCGGCTGCAGGTGGACTTCAACTTCCTGCACGAGTTCAAGCCGTCGCAGGAGTGGCGTCGGCACACCGAACAGATCAACGCGCTGATGGGCGGCCTGCTCAGCGTGATCTACCTGTTCGAGACCGATACCGCGGACGGCATCAAGAACCCCGACCTGCTCAAGGAAATCGAGGCTCTGCAGGCCGCGGCAGACCGCGAGACCGTCGTGCAAGACAGCCTGTCGATCGTCGACATCGTCAAGGAACTGAACCAGGCCTTCCACGGCGACGACCCCGCCTACTACCGCATCCCGGACGATCCGCAGGTGCTCGCGCAGCTGCTGCTGGTCTACGAGATGTCCGGCGGCAAGGAAATGGAGGACGTGCTCAACCTCGACCGCTCCAGCACCGCGCTGCAGGTGCGGCTCCAGCTGGTCGCGGCCAGCGAGGTGCGCCGCTTCATGGCGGCGATGGATGCCCATCTCGCACAGCATCCGCCGCAGCACGCCCGCATCGAGGTCAGCGGCATCGGCCTGCTGTGGGTGCGTATGGCCGACTACATCACCAGGACCCAGATCGAGGGCTATGCCGTGGTCTTCGGTCTGATCACGCTGGTCATGATGCTGGCCTTCGGCTCGGTCAAGGTCGGCCTGATCGGCATGATCCCGAACCTGTTTCCGATCGCCCTGACGCTGGGCATGATGGGCTGGCTGGCGTGGTCGCTGGACTACCTGCGCCTGCTGCTGGCAACGATCGCGATCGGCATCGCCGTCGACGACACCATCCACATGCTCGCGCGACTGCGCAGCGAGTTCGCGGCCAGCGGCGACTACCGCACGGCCGTCGCCCGCGCCCTGCGCGGCGTCGGCCCGGCGATCACGGTCACCACCGTGATCCTCACCGCAGCCTTCTCCAGCTACCTGATTTCCTCGATGGCGGTGCTGACCAGCTTCGGCGCACTGCTCGCCGCGACGATGGTGGCCGCGCTGGTGGCCGACCTGTTCCTGCTGCCGGCGCTGGTGTTGTGGCTCCGGCCGTTCGGGCCGGAGCGCACGCCGGGCGGCGCAGTCGAGGCCGCGCCCTACTCCGCCGCCGCGGCGGTCTCGGCGGCGAACAACGACTCGGCCTCGGCATAGGGGGATTGCCTTGCCAGCGCGATGAGCTGGGCAATCGTCTTGAGCGGGGTGCTGACCGACATCGAGTTGATCAGCGACGACGGGATCGGACCCGCCGGATCGGACAACATCACGAACTCGATGCGCACCTTGCCGTCGGCCGTCGGCGTGAAGGTCCAGCGATTGCTGGCGCGCACGATACGCACCAGCCCGTCCTTCTCGGGCACCGTACCGCTCGCCGCCTGATCGGCAATGGTCACGGCACCGGTCTGCGCATCGCGCTCGATCTGCCGCTGCATCAGCACATCGCGGTCCTTCAGCGGCCACGGCATCTTCGTCAGCGTATAGACCTGGTAACGCGTGGCACTGT
Organism: Sinimarinibacterium flocculans; assembly: GCF_003201205.1. Classification (GTDB taxonomy): domain Bacteria; phylum Pseudomonadota; class Gammaproteobacteria; order Nevskiales; family Nevskiaceae; genus Solimonas; species Solimonas flocculans. Next base: position 340,295 of record NZ_QICN01000001.1, on the reverse strand, counting down.
CGCGCTGCACGACCTTCGACGACTCGACCAGCTCGTTGAGCCGGGGTGCGGCGGCCGGGTCGGTGATCACGGCGACGAGGCTGTCCAGATGACCGTCGAACATCGCCGTGCCGCGCATCTCGCGAATCTCCCAACCTTCGACGGCACGCGACTCGATGCGGATGCCGTCCTGCTGCTTCTCCTCGCGCCACTCGCCCTGCGCACCGACCACCGCGCTCAGGCCCAGAAGCAGGACGGCGCAGACCCGGGACATGAAAGCCATCTCAGTCATCCTTATTAATCAACAGTGCTGTTGTATAGTAGCCTGAACGAACGTGAGCCGCAGATGAACGCGAACGAGAACTGGACGACCGCGAAGATGCCGTCACAGGCCGGCAGAACCGCCATTGTCACCGGTGCCAACAGTGGCATCGGCCTGCAGACCTCGATGGCGCTCGCCGCCGCCGGGGCTAAGGTGATCATGGCCTGCCGCAGCCCGGACCGCGCCGCTGCCGCCATCGAGGACATCCGCTCCCGGGTGCCGCAGGCCGACGTGGCGCTGATGAAACTCGATCTTTCCAACCTCGCATCAGTGCGCGACTTTGCCGACGAGTTCCGTGGCCGGCACGAGCGGCTGGACCTGCTGATCAACAACGCCGGCATCATGGGGGTGCCGTTCGCGACCACGGTGGATGGCTTCGAAAGCCAGATGGGGACCAACCATCTCGGCCATTTCGCCCTCACCGGCCTGCTGATCGAACCGCTGCTGGCGACGCCGGCCTCGCGGATCATCACCGTGGGCAGCATGGGCCACTGGCGCGCCAAGCCGCTCGATCTCGCCGACCTGCACTACGCGCGGCGGACGTACAAGCCCTTCGATGCCTACTGCGCGAGCAAGCTGGCCAACTTGCTGTTCATGAAGGAACTCGGCCGACGGCTGGCGGCGCGCGGCGCGACGCAGGTGTCCGCCGGCGGACATCCGGGCGGCGCCGACACCAACATCCAGAAAGCCGAACCCGGCACGTTCGCGGCGATGCGCATGGCCGTGATGCGACCGATCGCGCTGCGCTGGTTCATCAACACCGCCGAGGTCGGCGCGTTGTCGACGCTGTACGCCGCGACGATGCCGGGCGTCGGCAACGACGACTACTACGGACCGGACCGCGTCTTCGGCATGAAGGGCCACCCCGCCCCGGCCCGACGCAGCCGCCTGGCCCAGGATGCCGACGCGGCGCAGCGCCTGTGGACCGTGTCGGTGAAACAGACCGGTATCGCCTACCTGGATTGAGACACGTGCCGGCTGGCGACGGATGCCGTCCGCTCGCCCGCCGGAAAGCGAAGAAGCCGGTGACCGCGTTCGGCCACCGGCTTTCGCTCCCTTACCCCTTATAGATCAGCCGCCCTGGGCGCCGAAGCGGTACTTCAGTCGGGCGCCGATCATGCGCGGCTGGCCCATTGCGCGGGACTCGATGCCGATGACGTTGTACGTGCCGCCAACGTAGGTCATGTACTGTTTGTCGGTGATGTTCGTCGCGTAGACGTCCAGGTCGAGCGGCAGCGTGAAGATGTCGCTCCAGTTCAGGTTGAGATTCCACAGCTCGAAGCTGGGGAGCACGGCGAACGGCGACTCGGAGGAGGCCGCGACGCGCATGTCGCCGGTGTAGACGTAGGTCGTGCCAATGTTGATCGTGCCCAGGCTCGCAGGAAACGGCAGCGTCCAGATCAGCGAGCCGACCGCCGAGTGACGCGGGGCAAACGGCAGGTTGTCGCCCACCGCGGCAATCGGCGTGCAGGTGAACCCTTCGATCAGGCCGACGTTGCGGATTCGGTCGCACTGCGCTTCCTGGTCCTGTTCGAGCAGCTCGGTGTCCAGATACGAGTACGACAGGATCGCCGTCAGGCTCTCGAAGGGCTGCAGGAAGGCATCGGCCTCGAAGCCCTTGATCTCGGCCTTGCCGGCGTTGGCGATCGAGGTCGTCGGGCCGCCGGCGCGCGAGATGTAGCCGAACTGCAGCTGCATGTCGGTGAAGTCGTTGTAGAACGCGGAGATGTTGAAGCGTCCCGGCACCGGACCGCCGAACTGCGTCTTGGCACCGATCTCGTAGGTGTCGACCTTCTCGGGCTCGTGCGTATCGACGCCCGCGTCCGCCGCGAGGTTCACGCTGCCCTGACGATAGCCCCGCGTGTACTTCACGTAGGTCATCGTGCCGAGGAAGGGCTTGTACTGGAACTCGATCATGCCGGTGGGCGCGTCGCTCTCGGTCCGGGGGGTCGACACGGTCACAACCGGCGCCTGCTGCACGGTCAGCAGATAGGCGTAGCGCCGCTTCACGCCGTAACCCTCGGTTTCGTCCCAGGTGTAGCGCAGGCCCGCGGTCATGTTGAAGTAGTCGTTGAAGTCCCAGGTGGCCTGCGCATACACCGCCTGGTTCAGGTACTCGGTCTCGAACTCCTGGACCAGCACGCCGCCCAGCTGTCCGGCGAACGGGTCGTTGCAGTTGTACGTCGAGGGATCGCCGCTCTCGAGGCTGCCGAGATCGCAGTACAGGAAGCTGGCCGCGATGTTGCCGGACGGACCGTCCGGCTTGCTGGTCTCGTAGTACAGGCCGGTCTGCCAGATCATGCGGTCGCTGAACGAGCTGCCCTGGAGCTGGACTTCCGCGATGTAGCTTTCCTGGTTGGTGACCGGAATCTTCGGGTTCACCACCGAGGCGCCCGCCGAGAACTCGCGCGAAGGATCGGTCGGGTCCTGGAAGTAGGTGCCAAAGATGTTCGAGCCGTTCTTCGTCAGCAGGTGCGTGTAGGCGAGAATGTTCTTCAGCGCCACGTCGTCGCTCAGGTGCCAGGTGAGCGTGTTGATGAAGCGCTTTTCCTCGATCAGCGTGATCGGCGTCCGCACTGTGCTGGCGAGGTCGTAGTAGCCGTTCCGGCCCGAGGCCTCCTGCGCATCGAGCTGCCGCTGGCACTGCGGCGCCGTGACCAGCGCAAAGGGGCTGGGCTCGGAGATGCCGTCCGTGCCGATCAGGTTGTTGCAGGCGAACAGGCGCGTCGTGTAGCCGTTGGAGTCGGAGTCCACGTACTGCAGGATCGTGTAGTTCTCGATGTTGTCGGAGAGATCCCACAGCAGGCTGGCGCGCACTGCCGTGTAGTTGACGTCGCCGAGCTTGTCGGCGCCGATGCCGGTGACATTGTTGAGATGGCCCTCGCGCTGCTTGTCCTCGACGCCGAGGCGGATGCGTAGGGACTCGCTCAACGGTACGTTGACCACGGCCTGGATCTGGCGCTGCTCGAAGTTGCCGCCGGTGGCCTCGACATAGCCTTCGAACTCGTCCTTGGGCCGCTGCGGGACCAGCAGGATTGCGCCACCCGTGGTGTTGCGTCCGAACAGCGTGCCCTGCGGCCCCTTGAGGACCTGCACGTTCTGCAGATCGAACAGCGTGCCGGGGCCGGCACCGTCGCCGGAACTCTGCGAACTCTGGCCGCGCGGGGCGACGACTTCGGCGAAGTACGTGGCGACCGACGCCGTGGTGCGCAGGTCCTGCGTGAAGCCGCGGATCGTGAACGTGGCGTTCTCGTTACCGAAGCGTGCGTTGGAGGTCAGACCCGGCGTGTAGATGGCCAGATCGGCGGAATTGGTGATGTTGGCGTCGCTGAGCTGTTCCTGGTCGAAGACCGTCATCGAGATGGCGACGTCCTGCAGGCTTTCTTCGCGACGCTGCGCGGTGACGACGATCTCCTCGATGGCCCGGCCACGCGGCGCCGGCTGCGTCTCGATCGGCGGCCCGTCCTCGCGCGGCAGCGGAATGACGTCGAGCGGCGGCTCGGCTTCCGCGGCCTGCGAGGGCTGCGGGGTCGCGGTGGACTGCGGCGCCGGCTGCGCCCGTTCCGCCCCGCCCTGCTCGCCCTGAGCGGCGGCCTGCGGCTCGGCGGCCGGTGTCGGCGTCGGGCTCGGCCGCGGCGACGAGGACCGCGGCGCCGCATCCTCGAGCAGAAAGTCCAGTTCGTCGTCCTGCGCTACTGCCGTCGCTGGTGCGACCATAGAGGCCGTGGCCGCCAATGCAGCGGCCATCACGATCTTCTTCTTCACGCGCATCTCCTCGTGCTGTACCGGCGGCAGGTCGTCCCGGCCGGCCCCCATCCCCGATTGATATGAACAACGGCCGCGGTCTCACGCGGTAGGGATCAGCCTACGCAGTGTCCGAACCGGCGCACAATGGTGGATACAGCGCAAGGCAACTCTTCTTACGGCGTACGTCAAACTGGCGGCCGGACGACCCGCCCCAGCGGCCCGTCCGGCCCTCGCCGTGCTGCAGAACAGCAGCCTTCCGGCACCCGCGGGGCGCCGCGTCGCCGGGATCAGTCGGCGTTGCCGAAGTTGTAACGCAGCCGCGCGCCGACCATGCGCGGCGTGCCGAGCATGCGCGACTCGAAGCCGAGCAGGTTGTAGGTGCCGCTGGTGTAGGTCACGTATTCCTCGTCGAGCACGTTGGTGCCGAAGACGACCAGATCCATCGCACTGCCGAAGATGCGTCCCCAGCCGAAGTTCACGTTCAGGGTCTGGAACGCATCCAGCATGCCGAATGGCCCCGAGCTGGTTGCGGCCGAACGCTGCTCACCGATCGCCGAATAGGTCAGGCCCAGATCCATCTCGCCCAGGTTCACGCTCACCGGCAGCCGCCAGTTCAGCGAGACGATGTAGGTCTGATCCGGTGCGTACGGCAGTTCGTCGCCGACGTCGGCGATCGGCGTCACCGAGAAGCCGGCGATCGCACCGCCGGCCTCGCTGACCCGTGCCGTCTGGTCTTCCTGTTCCAGCAGCTCGGTTTCGAGCAGCGAGAACGCCAGCGCCAGGGTCAGGTTTTCGGTCAGGCTGAAGGCGACGTCGCCTTCGATGCCGGCGATCCGCGACTTGCCGGCGTTGACGATCGTCGTGGTCTGGAGCGCCGAGCGCGAGATGTAGCCCAGCTGCAACTGCTGGTCGGTGAAGTCGTTGTAAAACGCGGCCAGATTGAGCTGGCCGGGCACCGGGCCGCCGAACAGCGTCTTCAGGCCGATCTCGTAGGTGTCCACCTTCTCCGGCTCGAAGGTATCCGCGCCGGGGTCGGCCGCAAGGATCACGTTGCCCTGACGATAGCCGCGGATGTACTTGGCGTAGGCCATCATGCCGTCGAAGGGCTTGTAGTCGAACTCGATGACGCCGGTCGGGGCCTCGCTCTTCACGCGTGGCGTGGTGATCTCCTGCGCCGATCCCAGCGGCACCGCCAGCAGCCAGCGATAGGACGTCTTGATGCCGTAGCCCTCGGACTCGTCCCAGGTGTAGCGCAGGCCCAGCGTCGTGCTGAACTGGTCGGAGATGTTCCAGGTGCCCTGGGCATAGACCGCCTGGTTCAGATACTCGGTCTTGTACTCCTGCACCAGCACGCCGCCGACGGCGCCGCCGAGCGGGTCGTAGCAGTTGAAGCCGGACGGATCGCCTTCGAGCGTCGACAGCTCGCAGGACACCAGGCCGGCGGAGTTATTGCCGGAGAAGCCGTCCGGAACGCTGTTCTCGTAGTACAGGCCGCCCTGCCAGATGAACCTGCCGTCCCCGGCCTCGCCCTGCAACTGCAGTTCCGCGACGTAGGTTTCCTGGCTGGTCACCGGGATGTCCGGATTGGGCACCGAGACGCCGGTCTTGAACTCGCGGTTGGGATTCGGGTCCAGCGGCAGTCCGCCGCCGCCCAGACCCAGCAGGCCGAGCACCGGCTGCAGCGCCGCCGGCAGTGCGAGCAGCGGCGTGGCGTAGCGGAACTGCGTGCCGAAGATGTCCGAACCGTTCTCGGTGTGCAGGTGTGCGTAGGCGAGGATGTTCTTGAGCGTCACCGTCTCGCTCAGATGCCAGGTCAGCGTGTTGATCAGGCGCTTTTCCTCGATGTCCGTCATCGGCGAGGCGATCGTGCTGACGACGTCGTAGAAATCGTCCTGCCCGGCCGCGGCCTGACGCCGGAGCTGGTCCTGGCAGGCCGGCACGTGCAGTGCACCGGCGAACACCAGGAAGAACCCGCCCTGAAGATAGTTGCCGTTGCAGGCATACAGTTGCGAGCTGTAGCCGGTGCTCTCGGAGTCGATGTACGACAGGATCGTGTAGTTCTCGGCGTTGTCGCCGATATCCCAGACCGTGCTGAAGCGCGCCGACAGGTAGTCGACGCTGCCCATCGCGTCCGTGCCGATCCCGGTGATGTTGTCCAGGTGGCCGTCGCGCTGGTTCAGGTCCACCGCCAGGCGCGTGCGGAAACCCTCGGAAAACGGCACGTTGACCACGCCCTGCGCGCGCTGCGCGCTCCACTCGCCGCCCGACAATTCCAGATAGCCGCTGAACTCGTCGGTCGGACGGTTCGGCACAAGCAGCACCGCGCCACCCGTGGTGTTGCGCCCGAACAGCGTGCCCTGCGGTCCTTTCAGGACCTGGACGTTGGCGAGATCGAACATCGCGCCCGGACCGGCGCCGTCGCCCGAGGTCTGCGAGCTCTGGCCGCGCGGGGCGACGACCTCCGCCATGTACGTGGCCACCGACGCCGTCGTGCGCAGCTCCTGAGTGAAGCCGCGGATCGAGAACGTCGCGTTGTCGGCGCCGAAGCGCGTGTTCGCCGACAGCGACGGCGTGTACAGCGCCAGATCGGCGGAATTGGTGATGTTGGCGTTGCCCAGCTGCTTGCCGTCGAAGACCGTGATCGAGATCGGCACGTCCTGCGCGCTTTCTTCGCGACGCTGGGCGGTGACGATGATCTCCTCGATCGCACGTGCTCGCGGCGCCGCGGCCACCGGCTCGGGCTCGTCGCGCGGCAGCGGGATGACGTCCAGCGGCGGCTCGGCATCGGCCGTCTGCGGCGCAGGATCGGATGACGTCGGCGCGGACGGCGCCGCGCTGGCGTCCGCTGCGTCCGGTCCAGCCGGCGCCGGTGTCGGGGCCGGCGTGGGAGACGGTGCGGATTGCGCAGGCGCCGCATCCTCGAGCAGAAAATCCAGCTCGTCTGTGCCCTGGGCCACGGCGGCCAGCGGAAACACGGCGTGCACTGCGGCGGCCAGCGTGGCCGCCCTTGCCATCGTCTTCATTCGGGTCGTTGCTCCTCGGCCGGCCGGCGACGGTCCACGACCGCCGCCGGCGCCCATTTCAGGTGGGACGACGATGCAACCGGTCAGGCAGTGCCTCTCGTCTCACGGCGAGTTACCGGGCATCGAAATCGCAGCGTAGACAGGCCTCTACGCCCTGACTGTAGGACAACAACCCACGCAAAAAACGACTGCTCTTGAAGGCAATATTGACTACGGTCGTCGGCAATCGATCACCGACGAACGCAGGGCATCAGGGCAGCTCGACGACGCCGCCACCGAAGGCCGAGGTCTCGCCGGTCTGCGTCGTCGCGATCTGCTTGATCTCGACCAGCTTGCGGCCGCCCTCCTCGAACTTGCGCACGACTTCACCGTCGATGGTGACGATGTCGCCTTCCGGATTGTGGCGACGGATCTGGCAGTGGCTGCTGCGCAGGAAGCCGGCGTCGCCCTGCCAGTTGGTCAGATGATGCGTCAGCCACGAGCAACGCTCCGGGCCGTAGTCGTAGGCGCCCGGCGTACCGACCTTGTGCGCAAACTCCTCTTCCCAGTGCACGCGCTCCGGGCAGTCCGGAATGCCGAAGCGGTTCTTGATGCCCAGGCCCGGGTGCTTGTGATGCTGCTGCCAGGCGAGCTTGTTGGCGCGGATGTACAGGCCGCCCCAGCCCTGCGCATAGCAGATGAAACCGGTGACCGTCATCGGCCCCTTGACCATCGTCGGCAGCTTGTCGCCGACGTTCACGTCCTTCCAGTAGCGGGTGTTGGCGCCGCGCACTTCTTCCTTGGCGTACAGCTCCCAGACCTTGTTCAGCTCCTCGTCCGTGTACTTGTGCGGCGCGCGGGCCTTGACCTCGGTGTACTTGGTGCCCTGCTCGCGCGCCACGTCGCGGTCGGTGCGGAAGCACCACGAGTCCGCTTCGGCGACGAAGTCACCCTTCTGGTTGTAGAACCTGACGTTGTAGATCTGCTGGAACGAGCGGCCGGCGAAGCGGGTCTGGTGCTCGATCAGGTCCTTGAGCTTGGCTTCGGTGTGGATCGTGTCGTTGCGCAGCACCGGCTGGTGCCACTGCCAGTTGGCGCCGGCCCACATCGCATGCACGCCGGACAGGCCGCCGACATAGCCGGAGACGATGCGGCTGGTCGTGAACAGGAAGCTCGGCAGCGCGGTGATGGTGCCGAAGCGCGACTTCTCGGCATAGTCCGGATCGCACCACAGCGGGTTGTCGTCGCCGATGCCGTGGGCGTAGTGACGGATCGCGTCGCGGGTCGCCTCGTAGTTCCACGGCTCGACCGTGTCGGTGATGGCGACGCCGATGCGCTTGCGCAGCTCTTCGAGGCCCTTCTCGGTGATCTTGGGGAACATGCCGGCGTCGTCTGCCATGTGCGTCTCCTGTGAAATCTGTGGGTTTCGGGGGTGTCAGGCTGCAGCGGCTTCGCGGTCGCGCAGGACCTTGCGATTGACCTTGCCGGCCGGGGTCTTGGGAAGTTCGTCGACCAGCGCGATCACGCGCGGGTATTCGTGCTGGCTCAGGCGCTCGCGGGTGAAGTCCTGCAGCTCCTTGACGAAGGCATCGTTGGCCGGCCGCGGGCTGACGACGAAGGCCTTCACGACCTGGCCGCGCAGCTGATCCTTGACGCCGATGACGGCGGCCTCGCGCACGTCCGGGTGCTTGAGCAGCACGTTCTCGATCTCGACGGCGCTCATCGTCCAGCCGGCGGAGATGATCACGTCGTCGGCGCGGCCACCGTGGTAGAAGTGACCGTCCTCGTCGACCCAGCCGAGATCCTTGGTCGGTACCCACTCGCCGCGGCGCAGCAGCTTGAGTTCGCCGACCTGGCGCGGTGCGCAGGGCTTGCCGCTGGCGTCATGGACCTCGACGGTCTGGCCCGGAATCGCCTTGCCGAGCGAGCCCGGCTTGACCGTGAAGTCGGGCGCGCCCGGATAGTTCACCAGCACCACGCCGATCTCGGTCGTGCCGTACATGCTGCAGACCGATTGGCCGAAGAGCTTCTCGGTGTACTCCAGCGTCGCCGGGTCGATCGGCTCGCCGGTGTACGACAGCTTCTGGATACGGAACGTGAAGCGCTCGGCCTCGCCGGTCGCCTTCATCATGCGGTAGTGCGTCGCCGCGGCCGACAGGTTGGTGATGCCATAGTCCTGCAGCGCCTGCAACAGGCGCAGCGCCGAGAACTTGCCGGCCATGGTGCCGGTGGTCACGCCCAGCGACAGCGGCGCCAGCGTGCCATGCCACATGCCGTGCCCCCAGGCCGGCGACGACGGGCAGAAGAAGTCGTCGCCCGGGCGCACGCCGGTGCCGTACAGCGCGGCGAGCGCCAACACGACGATCGCGCGATGCGTGTGCTTGACCGCCGCCGGCAGCTCGCGCGTGGTGCCCGAGGTGTACTGGAAGGCGGCCAGGTCGTCGGCCTTGGTGTTCGTCTCGAACGTGTCCGGATACGCCTTGAGCGCATCGAACAGCGCGTCGTCGGCCACCACCACGCGCGTATCCGCCGAGCCCTTGGCCATCTCGGCCTTCTCGGTGTTGGTCACGAGAATGACCGGATTGCAGTCCGCCACGCGCAGTTGCAGGCCCTCCGGCCCGAACAGCGTGAACAGCGGCACGCTGATCGCGCCCATCTTCATCGCGCCGAACATCGCCGTGTAGAACGCCAGCGACGGATCGAGCATGAAGGCCACGCGGTCGCCCGGCTTCACGCCCTGCGCGACCAGCCAGTGGGCGAAACGGCTCGACCAGGCCGACAGCTCGGCGAAGCGGATGATCTCGTCGCGACCGTCGGCATGCGCCACGCGCGCGGCGATGCGCTGCGGATCGGTGGCATGACGATCCACGCACTCGTGGGCGATGTTGAACGACTGCCTGTCCCCGTCAAACAGCGCCCAGACCGCCTCCATCGAGTAGTGGCGCTGGGCGTCGGCGTAGCTCGTGTAGTCGGTCAGCGGGGTCATGCGTGTCCTTGTCCGGGCGCGGCCACTCGCACGAGGCGGGGCGCGGGATGGCCGGCATTTGACCGGACCACCCGGCTGTTGTCAATGTGCAAGTATCGTTTTATATTTGCAACACCCGAAACGAACACGGCGTCGGCGACGCACGGCGCATAATCGTTTCCGAGCACGTCCACCTGACCGGGATGGCCACGATGACGACGATCCGGCGCGCGAGCGCCGCCATGGACATCGATGCGCAGATCGATACGGCGAATGCCTGCGTCCAGCTCGTGCGCTATCGCTTCGGCGAACCGCCCGAGAGCCGGATGCACCTGGAAGACAGCATCCGCGTCGAACTCTGTCTGGGCACCCGCCATCGCAGCGCGCGTGCCTGCTTCAGCGACTTCTGGTCATCGGATCGCTTCGAGAACATCGGCGACGTCTTTGCGCTGCCACCCACCATCGACGTTCACGTCCGCAGCGACGAGGACCAGCCGCTGACCTCGGTGCTGTGCCACCTGCCGCTGGCGCCGACGCTGGCGCTGTTCGACCGCGTGCCGCCGTTTCTCGAGCAGCACCTGCTGCTGTCGCTGGATATCCGCGACAGCCACGTCCGTTACCTGCTGATGCGTCTGGCCGACGAACTGCGTCACCCCGGATTCGCGAGCCGCACGCTCGTCGAGTCCGTCGCGACCCAGCTGACGATCGACCTGCTGCGCTACGGCCATGCGCTGCGCGAACGACCGACCAGCGCCGGCCTCGCGCCCTGGCAGCTGCGGCGCATCGAGGAGCGCCTGTTCGAGGTCCGCGAGGCGCCGTCCCTGAGCGAGCTGGCCGCGCTCTGCGACCTGTCGGTGCGCCAGCTCGCCCGCGCCTTTCGCACCGTGCGCGGCTGCTCGGTGGGTCGCTATGTGGCCGAGCGACAGGCGCTGCACGCCAAGCGCCTGCTCGGCACGGACGAGAACATCGCCGAGATCGCCAGCCGGCTCGGCTTTGCCAGCACCTCCAACTTCTGCGCGGCGTTCCGGCGTGTCACCGGCATCAGTCCGGGACAGTACCGCCACTCCCTGCATCGCCCCTGGGCCGCTAGCGCCGCATGACCGAAAACGAACGCGCTGTCCTCGCCGCAGCCTAGACGGTGGTGCGCGCGGGCTCCTAATTTCCTCGCCGACGAGACACCGGGCCGCGGCCACGGTGCGGGACGGTGCAGGGGAAGCGCATGAGGACAGGCAGGGCTCGCGCCGGTACGGGGCGCTACATCGCGGGGCTGCTCGCCCTGCTGCTCGGCGCGCACGGGACGGCGCCGGCGCAGGATGCCGCCGCTCCCGAAGACGACGGACTCGACGCGCTGCTGACCGACGCCCTGGCCCGACCGTCGACGCCGCCATCGACGGACTATCCGGTCGTGCCGGTCGCCGAGGCGGAGATTGCGCCCGACACGCTGGAAGCCGCGCCCGCGCGCCGGCAGATCGAGGAAATCGTCGTCACCGCGCGGCGCGCAGAGGAAAACATCCAGGACGTCCCGGTGGCGATCTCCGCCATGTCCGCCGACGACCTGCGGCGCGAACAGATCAACAGCGCGCAGGACCTGCAGGGACGCGTGCCGTCGCTGGTGGTCAACAGCAACAGCCAGATGCGCAACACCGAGACACCGACGATCCGCGGCCAGGGTGCGACCTTCGGCTCGAGTCCCGGCGTGGTGATCTACATGGGCGAGGTGCCCCTGCCCTCCGACCCCGTCGCCAACTACCAGGGCGGCCCGGGCAAGTTTTTCGACCTGTCCAACGTCCAGATCCTCAAGGGCTCGCAAGGCACCCTGTTCGGCCGCAACACCACCGGCGGCGCGCTGCTGCTCGAACCGCGCAGGCCCGAGGAAGGATGGTCCGGCGCCCTGCGTGGCGGCATGGTGGCGCTGGACGGCGCCGGCAACCTCAACGGCCGAAGCTACGAAGCGGTACTCAACGCACCGCTGATCAGCGAACGCCTGCTCGCGCGGGTCGGCAGCCAGGTCTATCAGCGCGACGGCTTCACCCGGGACGTGGTCACCGGCAAGGATTACGACAGCAAGGACTACTGGATGGGCCGGCTGGGCCTGCTCTGGCAACCTTCCGATCTCGTCGAGAACTATCTGCTGGCGTACTACGCCGACAGCCATGATAACGGCACCGCGATGGTGTTCGAGGAGATCAACCGCGAAGGTCTGAATCGCGCCATCCCCGGTGCGATCGGCATCGGCAATCTCACCCAGATCATCCCGGGCATCGACCTCGCCCAGACGGCCAATCTCGGCTGCCTGGCGCTGAACTTCTTCGGACCGTCGACCAACTGCGGTCAGGACATCGCCGACGAGCAGGCGGCGCGCGGAATCCGCAGCGTGCAGATCAGCGGCGACCCCAACGACATCCTCAAGACCGGTGCGGTGGTCGACAAGTTGCGGATCTCGCTCGGCGACTCGCTGTCCGTGGTCAACATCGCCAGCTTCTCGACGATGAGGCATTCCTACCGCTGGGACCTCGACGGCTCGCGCGCCGAGATCAACGAGTTCATCAACCCGGACGACATGTACGAGGCGGATATCCGCACGTTCACCGAGGAGTTGCAGTTCCAGGGAAGCGCGATGGGCGGTGCGCTCTCGTACATCGTCGGCGGCTTCTACGAGGACACCGAAGCGATCGGCCGGATCGTCGCCAAGTCGCTGCTGTTCGTCGACGTCGATCAACGGTACGACCAGCAGAAGCGCTCTCTCGCCGGCTTCGCCCAGGGCACCTACGACCTCGGCGATGTGTTCGCTTCGCTGTCGGGGCTGAGTCTGACCCTCGGCGCGCGCCACACGCGCGACAGGACCTCGGGGAACGCCTCGATCACCCAGCTCGCGCTGGGGCTGCTTCCGCTGGTGGACAAGAGCTTCCAGGCGGAAGTGTCCAGTGCCGAGTGGACCTGGACCGCGGGGCTCGACTACAAGCTCGACACCGACGCCAGCCACACGCTGCTCTACGGCAAGGTCAGCCGCGGCTACAAGACCGGCGGCATCGCACCGATCTCCGTCGTGCCCGAGCGCTACACCTACGCGCCCGAGTTCGTCCTCAACTACGAGGTGGGCCAGAAATCCGACTTCGACGTCCTCGGCGTGCCGGTGCGTCTGAACACCGCCCTCTACTACACCGACTACACCGACCTGCAGAAGGCCGGCATCGACGCCTACGTGCCGCCCAACTCGGTCAATCCGGTGCCGGAGCTGGGGCAGTCGATCTTCAACGTCGGTTCGGCCTGGGTCTCCGGTCTCGAACTCGACCTGACGATCGAACCCTGGCAGGGCACCTCACTGACCGGCACCTACGGCTATACCCGCGCCGAGTACCGGGACTTCAAGCTGGACTACACCGGCGCCACGCCGCAGCTCGACTGCACCGGCGAGGAGATCGAGTCCGGGAACGTGGTCGACTTCACCTGCAGCCCCTTCCAGACCACACCGGAGCACCAGTTCAGCGTCTCCGGCCGCTCCTTCCTGCCGATCGACCCGTCCCGCGGATATCTCGAGGCCGCGCTGACCTACACCTGGACCGACACGCAGTACAGCGCCTCCCCGCCTCCGGACGCGGAGCCCGGTGCGTGGCTGCCGTCGTTCGGCCTGCTCAACGCCAGCCTCACCTGGAGCCGGATCATGGGATCGCGGCTGAGCATGCAGCTGTTCGGCACCAACCTGCAGAACCGCGTCTGGCGCATCTCCAACAGCAACCAGTGGAACCTGACGTACTTCAAGGCTTCGATGTGGTCCGAGCCGCGCATCGTCGGGCTGAACCTCAGCTACGACTGGGAATGAGCGAGCGATCCGATGGAACGACACACCGACATGCGTAGTCTCGACGGCGAACGCGCCCTGTTCTGGTCCCTGCCGGCGCTCATCCTGAGCTGGGTGCTGGTGTTCCTGTTCTTCCCCGGCTTCTTCCCGCCGCTGCCGCCGACGATGAGCGCTGACGAGGTCGCGGCGTTCTATCGCGATCCGGCCAACCAGCCGCTGATCCGCTACAGCCTGATCGTGTTCAACTGGTTCGGCATCGGCGTCATCGTGCTGCTGACACTGCTCGTCATGCAGATCCGCCGCATGGCGCATCGCACGCCGATTCTCGCCTACTGCTACCTGGGCTGCGCGACCGCCGGGCCGGTGCTGTTCTTCGTCGCCGACCTGTTCTGGCTGCTCGCGGCCTTCCGCCCGGAGCGCGATCCGCAACTGACCCTGCTGTTCCACGACCTCGCCTGGATCACGTTCACCAGCCCGGTGTGCTTCCTCATCGGCCAGTGCGTGTTCCTTGCGCTCGCGATCTTCCTCGACCGCCAGCCGCAGCCGGTGTTCCCGCGCTGGGTCGCGCACTTCAATCTTGCCGTCGCCGTCGCCATCGCGCCCGCCGCCTTCTCGGTGACGACGCTCGAAGGGCCGCTGGCCTGGGACGGCGCGCTCAGCTTCTGGCTGCGCAACGCCGCGATCGGGCTGTGGCTGGTGGTGATGACGCTCGTGCTTGGCCGCAACGTGCTGCGCGAGCGCTCCGCCATGGAGGCCGCGGCATGAGCCGCGCGCCGCGCGACGGTGGCCTCGCCGCGCGCCTGCGCGAGCAGTGGCGCCAGAACCCCAAGCTGGAGCTGTGGCTCGCGTGGTGGACGATGGTCGTCTTCTACCAGATCTTCGGCATCGTCTTCGTGCTGATGACGCGCGTGATGCCGCCGCCCAAGCCGTGGTGGGAACCCGAGCGCGTCGCGCAGTGGTTCGCCGACACGCATGACGGCCTGGTCTGGGGCTTCGGCATCATCTTCCTGATCTCGTTCATGGCGCCGGCCTGCAATGCGCTGATCGGCTACTCGATGCGGCGCATGTCGGTCAGTCCGGTGTTCGCCTACAGCTACATCGCGATCTACTCGGTCAGTGCCTTCCCCGGCATGCTGCTCGCCGCCCTGCTGCTGTGTGCGGGCGCGCTGCGACCAGACCGCGATCCGCAGATCATCAGCTGGCTCTACGACGCCGCGTTCATGACCTTCGTCGGCACGATGGGCCTGTTCCTCGTCGGCACCGCCGTGTGGATGGTCGCGATCCTGCTCGACAAGAACCGCGTGTTCCCGCTGTGGTTCGGCTATCTGAACATCTGCAACCTGCTGACCGAGGTTGTCGTCGCGCCGGCATGGATCTTCAAGGCCGGCCCGTTCGCGTGGAATGGCGTCATCACCTTCTGGATCGACACGCTGGTGTTCGCGGTCTACACGGCCGTGTTCATCGCGCTGCTGCGGCGCATGACCGTCCGCGACGATCTGCGCGAGGGTCCGCTGCCCGAAACCCCGCAGCTCGCCACGACGGCGTCGCTGCGCTTCTGATCCGCCCTTCGTGAAAACGATGCACGTGACTTCGAATGACGTCCCCCTCTCCCGCTTGCGGGAGTGGGCCGGGGAGAGGGCGGCGGCGCGCAGCGACGCCGAAGCCGGTACGCTGCTGCACGCGGCTGACGCCGCGCCCTCTCCAGCCGCCTCGCGGCAGCCTCTCCCGCAAGCGGGAGAGGCGAAGGCAAGCGGTTCGCTCCCAAGCAACGCCATCCCCGGTCGCATCGACATCTGGATCTTCGTCGCGATCGAAGTCGTGATCTTCAGCAGCTACTTCGTCGCCTACATGCTCCACCGCGTCTGGGAGCCCGCGCTCTATCTGGAATCCCAGCAGCAGCTCAGCCAGCACTTCGGCGCCGCCAACACGGTGATCCTGCTGGTCAGCTCGTGGCTGATGGCCGGCGCCGTGCAGGCCGCGCGCGAAGGCCGCCACGCTGCCGCCCAGCGACAGGTGTGGGCGACGATGGCCTTCGGCGGCCTGTTCATCGCGTCCAAGCTCGTCGAGTGGTCGTCCAAGATCGGCGACGGCTACACGCTGACAACCAACGGCTTCTTCACCTTCTACTACTTTCTCACCGGCATCCACGTCGTCCACGTGCTGATGGGCTTCGGCTTTCTCGCGGTGGCGATCCACCAGATGCACAGCCCTGCACGGCGGTCGATGCCCGCCATCGAGGCCTGCGGCATCTACTGGCACATGGTCGATTTTCTCTGGGTGATCATCTTCGCCCTGCTCTATGTGATGAGGTAGCCCGCATTTCTCACAGGGGGATCGAGCGATGACCGTATGTCGAGGATGTCAGCGGCGCCGGGCTGGAGCGAAGCCGATGGTTGTCCCATCGGTTGAGTGAAGCCCAAGTCGATGACACCGCAGACAGGTCAGCGCCGATCAGCCTTCGATCCATCACACACCCTGCTCGGGACTCACGCCGTGAACGAATCAACGAATACCTCCAGATACAGCGGGATCGAAGGCGACCCTGTGGGAAATGCGGGCTCACCGTGAGTGCATCGACGGACGCGCGCTTGAGACTGGTGTTCGCCCTGCTCACCGGCGTGACCCTGCTGTCGTGGTGGCTGGGCACGCGCGACGGTGGCGAGGCGTTCTCGCCGAGCGTGGCGATCACCGTGTCGGTGCTGCTGATCGCCGCGATCAAGGTGCGGGTGATCGTCTGGGAGTTCATGGAACTGCGGCACGCTCCGGCAACACTTCGGCGCTTCGCCGACGCGCTTCTGGTGCTGCTGATGACGCTGCTGCTCGGACTGCACGCCTGGGGCCTGCACGCGGCCGGATAGGCCGGACCGGCAGCCACGATTGATTGCCGGCGCAGTCCGGCGCGCACAAACCGGCGGACCGGCAGTCGCTTCGATAGCCTGCCGGCGGACATCACGGCATGCGCTTTCGAACGATGAAGAACGTCACCGTCATCACCGGCGGCGCCGGCGGCATGGGCCTGGCGACGGCACGCGTCCTGGGGCGCGACCATCGCGTGCTGATCTGCGACGTGCGCCAAGAGCGGCTGGACGCCGCGCTTGCCGAGCTGCGCGCGCAGGGCATCGACTGCGACGCGTCGGTCTGCGACATCACCGATCGCAGCGCCGTGGACGCCCTGGTGCAGCGCGCCGCGCAGTCGGGCACCCTCGCCTCCGTCGTCCACACCGCCGGCCTGAGCCCGCAGATGGCGGAGCCGGAGACGATCATGAAGGTCAACGCGCTGGGCACGGTGAACATCGTGGAGGCCTGCCTCGGCCATGCGCGCGAAGGCTTCGCGCTGGTCAACGTCGCGTCGATGGCGGCGCACATGATGCCGTCGCTGCTGTGTCCGACCCGCGCCTACCCGCTCGCGCTGAGCGACGCCGACACCTTCCTGCGTCGCGCCGTGCGGCGCGCGAACCTGATGCCCAAGGCGCTCTATCGCCGCGGCATGGCCTACGGCATCAGCAAGCATTTCGTGATCTGGCTGAGCCGGCACAGTGCGGCACGCTTCGGCGAGAAGGGCGCCCGCGTGCTGTCGGTGTCGCCCGGCAGCTTCGACACCGAGATGGGGCGGCTGGAGGAAAAGAGCGGTTCGGCCGAGATGCTGCGCACCGCCGCGCTCAAGCGCTTCGGCACGCCCGCGGAGATCGCCGAGGTGCTCGCCTTCTGTGCGAGCAGCAAGGCGGGCTATCTGACCGGGACCGACATCCTCTGCGACGGCGGTGTGATCGCCGGGCGACGCGGCTGAGTCCGCGGGGTTCCCCGGCCGCAGGCCAGTCACTCCTTCACGAGCGCGCCGGGGCTTGCGCCCGCCGCCAGGGCGTCGAGCAGCTTGCCGACCAGCGCCCGGGTTTCCGCGTGCCCGCGCGTGCAACCGAGTGACGCCTCGGCCGAGAGCGCCTGGGAGACGCTCTGCAGAATGATGGCCATGGCCACCGGTGGAACCGACGTCCGGACGCCGCGCGATGCGTAGTAGTCGGTGATCGCCGTGGTCTGCAGCCTGCGGAACTTGTCCATGTACCGCAGCACCTCCTTCTTCACCGCGGGGCGGTGCGTGGCCATGGCCATGAATGCAAACGTCGTCGCGCTCGCATCCGCCTGCACCTCCCAGATCGCGCGCAGCGGATCGTCGCGCATCGTCTCGGACAGGACGGCAAGTCCGCGATCGCCGTAGTGACGCACCGTGGCCAGCAGCAGTTCGTCGATCGTGCGGAAGTAGTAATGGACGATCTGCCGTTTCAGCCCGACCTTCTCGGCGAGTCGGCGGGCCGACAGCGCGGCGTAACCCTCGGTCCTGATGATCTCGACCGCCGCCTCGATGAGCATGGACCGGCTTTCCTCGGCCGGCCGCCGCGTCTCCGCCATACAGGACACTCCCGCCAATGTGTGGGCCGGATGATGCCTCATGAGCGCACGCCAAATGTCCGCACACGGCCCCGCCATCCGATGTAACTGTCACCATTGACAGTACGCCGACGTCGTTACTAGCATATATGCCAGTTACGATCCTGCCCCGGCTTCCGCCGTCCGGAGACACCATGCGCGATTCCGCATCCGCACGACGACTGATCGATCCGCAAACCCTGGACGACCCGTACCCGTTCTATCGGGAGCTGCGTCAGACCGCCCCGGTATGGCAGGTGCCGGGTACGAAGATCGTCGTCGTGACGCGCCACGCCCTGCTCGAGGAAGCCGCCCGCCGCGTCGAGGATTTCTCTTCCCATCTCACCGGCGTGCTCTATCGCAGCTGGAACGGAACCCCGGCGCGCCTGACGCGCGACAGCCTCCCGGTCCAGGCGCTGGCGACAGCCGATCCGCCGGCGCATGCGCTCCATCGGAACGCCGTCTTTCCCGAACTGGTCGCCCGCAAGATGTCCGCGATGGCTCCGGACATCGAGCAGGTGACCGATGCCTGCATCGGGCGGTTGCTCGCAGCCCGGTCGGGCGATTTCATGCACCTCGTCGCCAATCCGCTGCCGATGACGGTCGTCAGCCGACTGGTGGGTTTCAAGGGCAGCGACATCGACAGGTTGCTGCGGGCGGCCTTCGATTCGACCGCCGTGGTCGACGGCACGATGAACCTGTTCCAGCTCCTGTTCTGCCTGGTGCGTTCCGCGATGATCCAGCGCTGGATCGGCGGCCAGCTGCGGGCAGCCTCCCGCGACGGAAGCGACATCCTCTCGGCGATCCGGCGCAGCGTCGACGACGGCACGCTGCGCACGATGGAAGGCCGCGCGATCCTGCACATCCTGCTCGCGGCCGGCGGCGAATCGACGACGAGCCTGCTGGGCAATGCGGTGCGCCGTCTGGCCGAGGACCCGGAGCTGCAGGCCATGCTGCGCGCACAACCCGAACGCATCCCCGCGTTCCTGGAGGAGGTGCTGCGGCTCGAGTCGCCGTTCCGCTATCACCTGCGCTCGGTCCCGAAGGACACCCGTCTGGGCGACGTCGACATCCCGCGACGTGCAACCGTGCTGATGTTCTGGAGCGCGGGCAATCGCGACCCCGAGGTATTCGACCGGGCCGACGAGATCGACCTCGACCGTCCGCGCAAGCACATGACCTTCGGGCGCGGCATCCACACCTGCGTCGGCGCCCCGCTGGCACGCCTCGAAGGCGCGATCGTGCTCCGCGCGCTGCTGGCGCGCACCCGCGATATCGCACTCGACGCGTCGCGACCGCCCGCGTGGGTGAAGAGCCTCCAGGTGAGACGGCACGAACACCTGACGATCCGCGTGACGCCCGCATGAGCGCGGCGCACGCGGCGAGGCTCGCCGGCAGCGCTGCCGCAGCGCACCTCACGTCGGACCTCTCGCCACCGCACAACTGAACCGTCCGCTTCGACGCCATGCAGCAGGACTACCACCCCGATCTTCGCCGCATTGCCCGCTTCCTGCCACGCAATGCCTTCACGCGCAGCACGCTGCCGTTGATGCAATGGCTGTCGCGGCGCATGTCCCGCCGGCGCAGGCCCGGCGTGTCGCTCGTCGCCATTCCGGGCGGCGTCGGCGCGCGCATTCACCGGCCATCCGCACCGCGCGGATGCGGTGCCGCAATGTTGTGGATTCATGGCGGCGGCTATGTGATGGGCTCCGCGACACAGGACGATGCCTCGTGCAGCCGGTTCGCCGAGCGCCTGGGCATTCCCGTTGCCGCGGTGGAATACCGCCTCGCGCCGCAGCATCCGTACCCCGCGGCACTCGAGGACTGTTACGCCGCGCTGGAATGGCTGGGCCGGCTCGACGGGATCGACGCGGAACGGATCGTCGTTGCCGGCGCCAGCGCCGGCGGCGGACTGGCCGCAGCGCTCGCGCTGCTGGCGCGCGAACGCGGGCGGATCGCGCCACTGTTCCAGCTCCTGGTCTACCCGATGATCGACGATCGCTCGCCCGATCGTCCCGGCATCACCAACCCGTTGCACCGGATGTGGACCGAGCGCACCAACCGCCTGGGCTGGGATGCCTACCTGCGCAACGCCGATCCGGCGCGCGCGGTGCCGGCCAGACGGACCGACCTGTCGGGTCTGCCGCCCGCCTGGATCGGTGTCGGCACGCTGGACCCGCTGCATGACGAGGGCGTGGAGTACGCCCGGCGCCTGCAGTCCGCAGGCGTGTCGTGCACGCTGGACGTGGTTCCCGGCGCGTTCCATGGCTTTGACGCCGTGGCCCCCAAGGCCGGCGTGTCGCGCCGGTTCTTCGATCGCCAGTGCGAAATCCTGGCGGGCGCCCTGGAGGGATTTCACTAGCCTGCACGCGAAGGCGACTTCCCAGACGATCCTGCCATCCTGCCTCGAATACCAGACGACAGACTCGCCTTCGAGACAGGCTCATATGGACAGCCCGGGACCGATACCGTCTTGTTCAGCCAGGTGCCGCCAGTGGCGGCTCAGCTTCGGCGGCTCGAGGCTCGCGAGCGATTCCCACAGGACCTTGTGCCACGAGGCCGCGAGACGATCCGCGCGCTGGGCGCCGTCCGCGTCGCCCAGGGTCACGAGCGCGAAGATCTGCGGCTCGATCACCTCGCGCGTGCTGCGCAGGCGCTCGCGCAGCCCGGCATCGGCCAGGGCCCAGCGATGCAGCCACTCGTGGCGGCGCCACAGCGGCGCTTCGACGCGCTCGGCTTCCGACGTCAGCACGCTCCAGTCGCCGTCGAACCGAACCGGGCGGAAGATCGACAGGCACGGTGCGGACGTTCCGGTGAACAGCGCATCCGCCCCGTCGGGCGCGAGCCGCGCGATCATCGAGCCGGTGGTCTGGTGGCGCCGGATGAAGCCGGCGGCGTGCATGCAGATATCGGCATTGCTGCCGTCGACCGGCGCCTCGTTGTTCCTGGCGTGCGAACGCAGTTGCGCGGCCATGCGCGAGAACGCCGGCAGACCGGACCGGTCGAGCCCGCGCAAGCCGGCATCGCGGCGCGCCTGCGAGCGTGCGAACAGCGGCATGAGCCGCGTGTCGTAGGTGCGGGCGAAGTCGATCCCCGTCGACGCGACCGCGTCGGAAGCGCGGTCGTAGTCGCGACGGATCGTCAGGGCATTGGAGATCGCACCGCGGCCGTCGACGCGCCGCGCCGCCCATTCGCGCCCGGCGGTTTCGAGCACCCAGGCCTCGCGCGTATCCGCGACGATGAAGCTGTTGTCGTAGTGAAAGCCGCGATCCTTGTAGCCGGCCGGCCCGCCCTGCCCGTGGCGTGCCAGCAGCGCGGTCATGACGTCCACGGCCTGCGCCGCCGTCGCGGCGCGCTCGAGACCCAGCCGCACGAGGTCCATGCCGAGCAGGCCCGGCTCCATCGTCGCGCACTTCGAGAAGATGGCCTCGTTGCCGATCGCGACACCGGCGGCGTTGAGGCCCATCTCCGCGCCCCAGCACCACGCCGGCTGTGAGAGGATGACGGCGTGGCGCTGCGGCACCTGGTCGATCTCGATGTGCGAGACCCGGAGTCGCGCGGCGGTGTCGCCGCTGACGGCGGCGTGGCGCACGACGGATTGCGGTTCGGACGGCTCGCGGTCCGAGTTCTTGGCGAACCAGACGGCGCCGTCCGCGATCAGGACCTGTGTGTCGCACATGCGGCCCAGTGTAGCCACAGTTCCCCCCGCCTCGTCCCGAACCGAAGGCTTCATGTCCGAAACCCCAGACCGCATTGCCTCCCCGCTCCGCCGTCTCGACGCCCTGCGGCTCGACAACCGCTTTGCGCGCCTGGGCGAGGCCTACTTCTCGCGCGTGACACCGACACCGCTGACGAATCCGCGCCTGCTGCACGCCAATGCCGAGGTCGCCGCCCTGCTCGACCTCGATCCCGCCGCCGTGGGCGAGCCGTCGTTCACCCAGGTGTTCGCCGGCAACGCGCCGCTGCCCGGCGGCGACCCGCTGGCGATGCTGTACGCCGGGCACCAGTTCGGCGTCTGGGTGCCACAGCTCGGCGACGGCCGCGCGATCCTGCTCGGCCAGGTCCGCAACGCTCGGGGCGCATCCTGGGACCTGCAGCTCAAGGGCGCGGGCCAGACGCCCTACTCGCGTTTCGCCGACGGCCGCGCGGTGCTGCGCTCCTCGGTGCGCGAGTATCTGGCCGGCGAGGCGCTGCATCATCTCGGCATCCCGACGACGCGCGCCCTGTGCCTGATCGCCGCCGACGATCCGGTCCGGCGCGAGACCATGGAGACGGCCGCCGTGATCTGCCGGGTGGCGCCCAGCCATGTGCGCTTCGGCAGCTTCGAGGTGTTCTACTCGCGCGGACAGTTCGAGCGGCTGGCGCCGCTCGCCGACCACGTCATCGACGAACACTTCGCCGATCTGTCCGGCAGGCCCGACCGCCACCTGCGCTGGCTCGAACGGATCACCGACCTCACCGCCGAGCTGATCGCCGCCTGGCAGGCCGTGGGCTTCTGCCACGGCGTGATGAACACCGACAACATGTCGGCCGTCGGCGTGACGCTCGACTTCGGACCCTACGGCTTCATCGACGGCTTCGACGGCCATCACATCTGCAACCATTCCGACGAAGGCGGGCGCTACGCCTACGACAACCAGCCGCGCATCGGCCACTGGAACTGCTCGCGGCTGGTGCAGGCCTGCGTACCGCTGCTCGGCGAGACGCCGGAAGCGGCGGCGGAGCTCGGCCAGTCGATCGTCGACCGTTATCCGGAAACCTATTCGCGCGCGATGACGGGGCGCTGGCGCGCGAAGTTCGGCCTGCTCGATGCGCACGATGGCGACGAGGACCTGATGAACCGCTTCCTGACGCTGCTGCACCGCGGCCGCAGCGACTTCACCTTGAGTTTCCGCGGTCTGGCCGCCGTTCGCGCCGACGATGCGGCGATCCCGGCGGCGCTGGGCGACCAGGTGCTCGACCATGACGCGCTGGGCGGCTGGCTCGCCGACTACCGCGCGCGGCTGCGCGCGCAGTCCGAGGACGATGCCGGACGCGCGGCGCGCATGAACCGGGTCAACCCGCTGGTCGTGCTGCGCAATCACCTGGCCCAGCGCGTGATCGACGACTGCGCGCAGGGCAGCACGGTCGAACTCGAGCGCCTGCTGGCATCGCTGCGCCGGCCGTACGAAGAACCGGCGCAGGCTGCGCACGCCGCCGTGCCGCCTCCGGATGCCCGGCACATCGCCGTGAGCTGCTCGTCCTGAAGGCGCTTGCGGGGCCGGCGACCGGCGCGTAGCGTGGACAGCACGCGCCCGCCGGAGTCGTTCATGCGCCGTTTGCGTTGTTCCGCGTGTCTGTGGCTGCTGTTGACGGTCGGCGCGCACGCGCAGCCGGCGCAGGAAGCGCCGGAGCAGACCGAGCTGGAACCGATCATCGTCGAGGCCGAGCGCGACCCGCTCGACGTCATCGGCGTGCACCGGGAACGCCTGCCCTGCATCGGCGAATGCGAGGACGAGGACGACGAGGCGGACGGACTGTCACGCTTCTGGCGCGGTCTCGTGCGGCTGTCGATCTACGGCCCGCCGGAGGAGAAGCCCGAGCCGGTGCGCAGCCTGGAAGTCGTCAACCCGATCAAGGCGCGGCTGGACGACAAGCAACCGTAGCCAGGCTGCCGAACCTGTAGCGACGCCCTCCGGCAATCGATGGACGCCCGTACGGGTTCGACAACGGTCAGGGGATGAGTGCCCGCAGCCCGTAGGTCACCAGGCCGAAGACGGCGACGCCGGCCGCCCACAGGCCGACGAACCACGCCAGCCGCCGCCAGCCGCTCGACGGCTCAGTGCGTGTAGCCGGCGCCGGCCTCGACTTTTCCACGGAACACCCAGTACGCGTAGACGGTGTAGATCAGCACCATCGGCAAGGTGATCGACAGCGCCACCAGCACGAAGACCTGGCTCTGCTCCGGCGCCGCCGCGTTGTGCACGGTCAGCGCCGGCGGCAGGATGTGCGGCCACAGGCTGATGCCGATGCCCAGGTATCCGAACAGGAACAGCGCGATCGCGTAGAAGAACGGCGGATAGTGCGATCCGGCCTTGAGCTCGCGGTACAACGAGAACGCGACCACCGCAGTCGCCAGCGGCACCGGCGACAGGCTCAGCCAGTGCATGTCGGCAAACCAGCGTTCGGCGATGTAGTCGAACTTCAGCGGCGTGTACAGGCTCACGACGGCCAGCGCCAGCAGCGACACGTACAGCGCCTTGCGCGCCGCGGCGCGCGACCAGTCGCGCAGTCCGTCCTCGGTCTTCATGTTGAGCCAGGTGGCCCCGAGCAGCGCGTAGCCGCCGACGACGCCGAGGCCGGTGATCACCGAGAACGGCGTCAGCCAGTCGAAACTGGCGCCGGCGAACTCGAGCGCGATACCCGACCCTTGCGGCCCCGGACCGGTGGTCACGCCTTCGAGGATGCCGCCGAGCAACAGACCCTGCGCGAATGCCGCGAGCGTGGAGCCGCCGGTGAAGGCGCGCGACCACCAGTTCTTGCTGCGCGTGGCCTTGAAGCGGAACTCGAAGGCCACGCCGCGGAAGATCAGCGCGAACAGCAGCAGCATGATCGGGATGTAGAACGCCGACAGCGCGACCGCGTAGACCACCGGGAAGGCCGCGAACAGCACCGCACCGCCGAGGATCAGCCAGGTCTCGTTGCCGTCCCAGACCGGTGCGATGCTGTTGATCGCGGTGTCGCGCATAGCATCGTCGGGGATCAGCGGGAACAGGATGCCGACACCCAGATCGAAGCCGTCGAGAATGACGTAGGCCCCGACGCCGAAGACGATGATGCCGGCGAGAATCAGCGTGAGGTCCATCAGCGCGCCCCCTGCGGTTCGGCTTCGTCGATCAGCAGCTCGCCCGGGCGCGCACCGCGCATCGCCTCCAGGTGGGTCTCGGGCAGTGCCGGCCCCTTGCGGACCAGCTTGAAGACGAAATACAGATACGCCGCGAACAGCAGCCCGTAGACGAGCACGAACAGCGCCAGCGAAACGGCGACGCTCGCGGCGGGGATCGGCGACACGCCGTCGGCGGTGCGGATCATGCCGTTGACCAGCCACGGCTGGCGGCCGGTCTCGGCGACGATCCAGCCGGCCAGCGTCGCGACGAAACCCAGGGGCGTGGCCAGCATGAAGGCCTGCTGCAGACGCGTGGCGTCGTCGAGCCGCCCGCGCAGCCAGGTCCAGACACCGGACGCGCCGAGCAGCACGAAGACGAATCCGAGTCCGACCATCAGGCGGAAGCCGAAGAACACCGGCAGCACCGGCGGCTGCTGCGCGAGCGGAACCTCGCTCAGGCCAAGGACCTCGCCATCCAGTTCATGCGTGAGGATCAGGCTGGCGAGCTTGGGAATCTCCACAGCGAACCGGTTGGTCTGCGCCGCCTGATCAGGCCACGCGAAGGCCACCAGCGGTGCGCCGCGCGTGGTCTCCCACAGCCCTTCCATCGCCGCCACCTTCATCGGCTGATGCTCGCGCACGTTGAGGCCGTGAAAGTCGCCGACGACGATCTGTGCCGGCGCCGCCAGCGCGAGCACCGCGATCGCCGTCTTCAGGGCCGAGCGGCTGGCCTCGCAGTACAGGCCGCGCGACAGGCACCAGGCCGAGCCGCCGGCGATGACCAGCGCCGTCGTCAGTCCGGACGCCAGCAGCATGTGCGACAGGCGGTAGGGGAACGAGGGGTTGAAGACGATCGCCCACCAGTCCTGCGGGATCAACACGCCGTCGACGAACTCGGCGCCCTGCGGCGTATGCATGAAGCTGTTTGCCGACAGGATCCAGAACGCCGAATTGGTAGTACCGATCGCGACCAGCAGCGTCGCCAGGAAGTGCAGCCTCGGGCCGACCTTGTCCCAGCCGAACAGCATCACGCCGAGAAAGCCGGCCTCGACGAAGAAGGCGGTGAGCACCTCGACGGAGAGCAGCGGCCCCATCACCGGCCCGGCCAGCTCCGAGAACCGCGAGAAGTTGGTGCCGAACTGGTACGACAGCACCAGGCCGGAGACCACACCCATGCCGAAGGTCAGCGCGAAGATCTTGACCCAGAAACGGTACAGCTCGAGCCAGTGCGCCTGCTGCGTGCGACGCCAGCGCGCCTCGAAGAACACCAGGAACCAGGCGAGGCCGATGGTCAGCGTCGGAAAGAGGATGTGGAAGCCGACGGTGAAGCCGAACTGGATGCGCGATAGCAGCAATGCGTCCATGAATACGCCCCGGTTGGCGTTGGCGGGTTATGTTTGTCGTTCTCCTCCCGCGCCGCGTATTGGACCACAAACGCTTGGGGGATTTCACCCAGACGCGGCGTCGACCACTCCGCAGCGCAGGTTCGCCGGCACCGCAATATCCATCAGCCGCGGGTTCGGCAGATTGAGGTTGTTCATGATCGCCGCATAGGCCTCGGCCGAATCCACCTGCAGCCGCGGGTTGTGCCGCCGCTCGTCGCCGATCGTCGAAACCATCCAGCCCTTGTAGTCGTGCGCCGGGTACACGAGGGTCTCGTCCGGCAGCTTCAGCAGCTTGTTGAAGATCGAGTCGTACGAGGCGTAGGCATCGCCGTTCTGGAAATCGGTGCGGCCGGTGCCGCCGATCAGCAGGACGTCGCCGGTGAACACGCGGTCGTCCATGACCAGGCTGAACGACTCGTCGGTGTGTCCGGGCGTGTACAGCGCGCGCAGGCCGATGCCGTCGACCTTCAGTGTCTCGCCGTCACGGAACTGCGCCGAAACGCACTCGGCTTTCGTGCGCTCGCCCATCATGCTGGCGCAGCCGGTCGCCTCGCGCAGCTTGCCCAGGGCGGTCACGTGATCCGCATGCGTGTGCGTGTCGACGGCGATCACCAGCTTCACGCCGAGCTGCTCGATCAGCCGCAGGTAGGCATCCATCTGCTCGCGCACCGGATCGATGAACAGGGCCTCGCCGCCGCGCCGTGCGGCGAGCAGGTAGGTGTAGGTGCTGGATTCGTGGTCGTAGAGTTGTCGGAAGAGCATGTGAGACTCCGGTTCGGATTAGATCGATCCCCAGGCGTCGACGGCGATCCCCAGTGCGGCCAGCAACATCAGCAACGAGAAACCCTGCTGCAGTCGCGGACCGCCGATCCGCGGCGCGAGCGTGCGGCCGAGCATCATCCCGGCGATGGCTGCGCCGGCGAACAGCAGGGCCAGCGGCAGCGGCGCGGCGAACCCCTGCGTCACCGCGATCGCCAATGTGCCGCCGCTGATCAAGGCGATCGCCAGCAGCGACGTCGCCACCGCGGCGGCCATCGACAGGTCGGTCACGGCGCGCAGCGCCGGCACGATGACGAAGCCGCCGCCGACGCCGAACAGACCCGAGAGCACGCCCGTTGCGGCGCCGCACAGCGCCATCACCGCCATGCACGGCCGCGTCCAGATCAGGCGGCCGCTGTGCGGGCTGAGCTTGCACAGCGGCTCGCCCTGTGCGCGCTGCTCGGCCGGCAGCGCCGCGCGCACGACCGCCGTATCCGCCGGCGTTCGTTGCGCCTGCCGCCACAGGCGCAGCGCAACCACCGCCAGAATGACAGCGAACGCCAGCGTCAGCGGCAATACCGGCAGCCACCGCGCCGCGGCGAGTCCGGCCGGCGCCAGCAGCAGTCCCAGCGTCGCCATCAGCAGCGCGGCGCGGTAGCGCACGATGTCCCGTCGCCAGGCACTCCAGGCACCCACCGACGCGGAAGCGAAGACCGCGATCAAGGCCACCGGCGCCGCCGACACCAGGCTCCAGCCCATGCCCGCCATCAGCAGCGGCACGGCCAGGATCGAGCCGCCGGCACCGGTCAGTCCCAGCACCAGGCCGATGACGATGCCGATCGCGCCCAGTACGGCCAGATCAGCCATAGCGCGCGAGCAGGTCGCTCATGTGATCGAGCCGGCGCACCACCTTGACGTCCGCGGCGCCGGCCGCTTCGAGTTCGCGTTGCGTCGCACACGCCATCATGTCGTAGAAGGCACGGTCCAGCGCCTTGCGCACGGCCGCGAGCTGCTGGGCGATGCGCTCGCAGTCCTCCTCGCGCTCGACCATCGCGGTGACCGCGCGGACCTGCCCCTCGGCGCGCTTGAGACGCGTGAGCACGCGATGCTTGCGTTCATGCCATTCGGCCATCGGTCGCTGCCTCGATTGCATCGGAATGCCCGCATCGTATACCCTACCCGGTATAGTTTCAAGGCAGAATGGAAACGAGGTGAACCAGACATGACCGAACAGTGGGCATGGTCCCTGGCGGGGGGGGTGATGATCGGCACCGCCGCGCTGTTGCTGTATGCGCTGTCCGGGCGCATCGCCGGCATCAGCGGCATCGGCTTCGGCCTGCTGACCGGCGCGACCGATCGTGCCTGGCGCCTGTGGTTTCTCGGCGGACTGATCGGCGGTGCCTGGGTCGCAGCGCTGAGTACGGGCCTGGCGGCAACGCCGCCACCGGTGTCGACGGCGCTGGGCCTGAGCATGGCCGGCGCCGGTCTGCTGGTCGGTATCGGCACGCGCGTCGGCAACGGCTGCACCAGCGGCCACGGCGTCTGCGGCCTGGCGCGCCTGTCGCGCCGCTCGCTCGCCGCGACGATCACCTTCATGGCCCTGGGCATGCTCACGGCGAGCGCGATCCAGCGCCTGGCAGGAGTCTGAACATGCGCGAACGACTTCCTGCAGTGCTGGCGGGCCTGCTGTTCGGCGCCGGCCTGCTGATCTCCGGCATGGCCGATCCGCAGCGCGTCCTCGGCTTTCTGCGCATCGGCGCCGGCTGGGACCCGTCACTGGCCTTCGTCATGGGCGGCGCCCTCGCCGTCACCGTGCCCGGCTTCGCGCTGCTGCGGCGCCGCCGGCGACCGCTGCTGGCGGAAACCTTCGCTTCGCCGCCGACCGCGCCGGTGGATCGCCGCCTGATCGTGGGCGCCGCACTGTTCGGACTGGGCTGGGGCTGGGCAGGCTATTGCCCGGGACCGGCGCTGGTCGGCTTCGGCCTCGGTCACTGGACCGCGATCGTGTTCGTGCCGGCAATGTTCGCCGGTGGCTGGATCGCCGCACGACGCCTGAGCTGACCCGCGCCGGAACCCGGTCTGGACGCAGGCTGGTAGTCTGCGGTTCCCGTCACACGGAAACCGCACATGCGCGCATCCGCGTCCTGCCGCCTGCTGGCCGGCCTCGCCGGCGCCCTGCTCGCCGCGCTGCCGGCCGCGGCCGCCGACCGCGTCACCGGCCGTGACTTCGCGACCCGCTCCGAGGTGATCGCGCGTCACGGCATGGCGGCGACCAGCCACCCGCTGGCGACCCAGGTAGCGCTGGACATCCTCAAGGCCGGCGGCAGCGCCGTCGACGCAGCCATCGCCGCCAACGCGGCGCTGGGCCTGATGGAGCCCACCGGCAACGGCATCGGCGGCGACCTGTTCGCGATCGTCTGGGACCCGAAGACGAAGAAGCTCCACGGCCTCAACGGCAGCGGCCGCTCGCCGCGCGCGCTGACGCTGGAGCAGCTGCGCGCCGAACTGGCCCGCCTGCAACGCGATTCGATCCCGCCGCATGGCCCGCTGCCGGTCAGCGTTCCCGGCGCGGTGGACGCGTGGTTCGCGCTGCACGGCCGTTTCGGCCGGCTGAAGATGCGCGACAACCTCGCGCCGGCGATCCGCTACGCACGCGAAGGCCACCCGGTGAGCGAGCTGATCGCGTACTACTGGGACCTGTCGGTGCCGCGCCTGTCGCCCTTCCCCGGCTTCGTCGAGCAGTTCACGATCGACAGCCGCGCGCCGCGCAAGGGCGAGATCTGGAAGAACCCGCATCTCGCGTTCACGCTCGAGCGCATCGCCAGGGGCGGTCGCGATGCCTTCTACACCGGCGAGATCGCCGCACGCATCGCCGACTACGTGCAGGCGCAGGGCGGCTACCTGAGCGTCGAGGACCTGTCCTCGCACCGCAGCGAGTGGGTGGAACCGGTTTCGACACGCTACCGCGACGTCGAGGTCTGGGAACTGCCGCCCAACACGCAAGGCATCGCCGCGTTGCAGATGCTCAACCTGCTCGAGGCCCATGACCTGAAGGCGGCCGGCTTCGGCAGCGTCGATCACGTGCACCTGTTCACCGAGGCCAAGAAGCTCGCCTTCGAGGATCGCGCGAAGTGGTACGCCGACCCGGCGTTCGCCGAGCTGCCGGTGCCCGCGCTGATCTCGAAGGACTACGCCGACGAACGCCGCAAGCTGCTCGACACCGGCCGCGCGGCGCGGCGCGTCGACGCCGGCAACCCGGCACTGCGCGACGGCGACACGATCTACCTGACCACTGCCGACCGCGACGGCATGATGGTGTCACTGATCCAGTCGAACTACCGCGGCATGGGCAGCGGCATGAGCCCGCCGGGGCTCGGTTTCATCCTGCAGGACCGCGGCGAACTGTTCGCGCTCGAGGACGGGCACGCCAACGTCTACGCACCGGGCAAGCGCCCGTTCCAGACCATCATCCCGGCCTTCGTGACGCGCGACGGCGAGCCGTGGATCAGCTTCGGCGTGATGGGCGGCGACATGCAGCCGCAGGGCCACGTGCAGATCGTGCTCAACCTCGTCGACTTCGGCATGAACCTGCAGGAGGCCGGCGACGCCCCGCGCATCTACCACACCGGATCGAGCGAACCGACCGGCGCAGCGACGATGGTCGACGGCGGCACGCTGCAGCTCGAGTCCGGATTTGCCGCCGAAACCGTCCGCGAGCTGATGAAACGCGGCCATCGCATCGGCTACGACCCCGGCGGCTACGGCGGTTATCAGGCCATCATGCGCGAACGCAGCGGCGACGGTTTCGTCTATTACGGCGCCTCCGAGTCGCGCAAGGACGGTCAGGCCGCCGGTTACTGAAGTTCCGGCCGCGGGAACTCCGGGCGCTGGCCGGCGCTCCATTCACGATTGCCCAAGAAAATCCGACTCATGAGACATCTGCCATGGATGGGCCTGCCGGCCCTGCTGTTCGCCGGCCTGGCGGCTGCGCAGGGCACGGCGCTGGTCCGTGTCGAGGCTCCGCAGCGCAGCAGCGTTGCCGAAACGCTCAACCTCACCGGCAGTGTCACCGCCGAACGCGACGCCGACCTGTCGCCGCGCGTCAGCGGCCTCGTGCAGCGGGTGCGCGTGGACGCCGGCGACCGCGTGAGCAAGGGCGACACGCTGATCGAGTTCGACGACCGCCTCGCCGCACTGGCGCTGCGCCGCGCCGATGCCGCACTGGCCGAGGGTCGTGCGCTGCTCGACGAGAGTCGCCGGCTGCGCGAGGAAGGCGAGCGCCTGTCGGCTGACGGCAGCATTCCGCGCTCGCAGTTCCTCACCCGCGAGGCCGAGTACGCGGCGGCGCAGGCCGCGCTGGCGCGTCTGCAGGCCGAGCGCGACGAACAGGCCGAGCTGCTGGCGCGTCACCGCGTCGTCGCCCCGTTCGACGGCGTGGTCACGCGACGCTTCAGCGACGAGGGCGAGTGGGTGGCCACCGGCACGCCGGTGCTGCAACTGGTCGCGACCGACCCGCTGCGCATCGACGTGCGGATGCCGCAGCGCCAGCTCGGCAGTCTCGACGAGCGGACCCGCATCGAGGTGCGCCTCGATGCCCTGCCCGACCGCCGCTTCGACGCGCGCCTCGGCGCCAGCGTCCCGGTGGCCGATCCGTCGACGCGCACCTTCCTGGCCCGCGTGCTGGTGGACAACGACGAGGGCCTGATCGCGCCGGGCATGTCCGCCCGCGTGCGTTTCGAAGTCGGCGCGCCGACGCCGGTGCTGCTGGTGCCGCGCGACGCGGTCCGCCGCTACCCCGACGGCACGACCACGGTCTGGATTGCCGAGGACGCCGACGGTCAGTCGCTCGCGCGCGAGCGGCGCGTCGAACTCGGCGGCGCCCGCGGCGAGCAGCTCGTCGTCATCAGCGGCCTGGACGACACTGCCCGGGTGATCGTGCGCGGCAACGAGGGTCTGCGCGAGAACCAGCCGCTGCAGATGGAACGGGGCGGCTGAGATGGTCGAGAACGTCCTGCAGCGCGGCACGCTGCTCGCCGTCGCCACCCTGGTCGTCTGCGTGCTCGGACTGGCCGCGGTCCTGCGCGTGCCGGTGCAGATGATCCCGGACCTCGACGTCCGCACGATCTCGGTCCAGACCCGCTGGCCCGGCGCCACACCGCAGGACGTCGAGAAGGAGATCCTGATCGAGCAGGAAACCTACCTGCGCGCGATTCCCGGCCTCCAGCGCCTGGTCTCCTACGCCTCGACCGGCGCCGCCGATGTCGAACTGGAGTTCCCTTTCGGCATCGACATCACCCAGGCCCTGCTCGACGTCAACAACGCGCTGTCGCAGGTGCCGGCGTACCCGGAGAACGTCGACGAGCCGCGCGTGACCGCGAGTTCGTTCTCGCAGAACTCGTTCATGTACTTCCGCGTCACGCCGCTGCCGGGCAACCCGCTCGGCCTCGACATGAACCTGATGCGCGACTTCGTCGACGACAACGTGCGCGTGCGCATGGAGCGCGTCCCCGGCGTGTCGCAGGTGCGCATCGGCGGCGGTGCCGAGCGCCAGGTGCAGATCGAGGTCGACCCCGGCGCGCTCGCCGAGCGCGGCCTGACCCTGCCCGGACTGCGCGACACCATCCGCGCACGCAACCGCGATGCCTCCGGCGGCGACCTCGATGCCGGCAAGCGGCGCTACCTCGTGCGCACCGTCGGACGCTTCGAGACGCTGGCCGACATCGAGAACCTCGTCGTCGCCGCGCGCAACGGCACACTGATCCGCCTGCGCGACGTGGCCACGGTGCGGCTCGACCACTTCGAGCTGCGCGAACGCGCGATGGTCGACGGCGAGAACGCGATCAGCCTCGCCGTGAACCGGCTCGACGGCTCCAACGTGATCTCGATCAAGCGCGGCATGCTGCCGGTCATCGACGAGATCAACGAGACCGTGCTGGGTCCGGCCGGCATGACGATGGCGCTGATCAGCGACGACGTCCGCTACGTCGAGGAGTCGGTGAGCAACGTCTTCCGCAATCTGGCGATCGGCGCGACGCTGGCGATCGGCGTCATGTTCCTTTTCCTGCGCTCGGCCGCGGCGACCGGCGTCGGCGCCATCGGCATCCCGATCTGCACCATCGCCGCCTTCCTCGGCCTGCTGCTGGCCGGCCGCACGATCAACGTGATCTCGATGGCCGGCGTCGCCTTCGCCATCGGCATGACGCTGGACAACACCATCGTCGTGCTCGAAGCGATCGAGCGCGAACGCAGCCGCGGCGCCAGCCGTCTTGCGGCGGCGGCAGCGGCCGTACGCCGTGTATGGCCCGCGGTTCTGGCCTCGACGCTGACCACGGTCATCGTGTTCATGCCGGTGCTGTTCATCGAGCAGGAGGCCGGCCAGCTCTACTCCGACGTCGCCATCGCGATCTCGGCGTCGATCCTCGCGTCGATGCTGGTCGCAATCACGCTGATTCCGGCGGCGAGCCTGCGCATGGGCTTCGCCGGCGACGGCAACGGCGTCGGCGCGACGCAGGCCCCGCGCGGCTTCCGCAAGCTGACGCTGTCCATCGCCGGCTGGCTCGTGGCCACGCCGTCGCGCCGCTGGGGTTACCTCGCCGCGATCGTCGCCGTCACCGCGGCCGCGCTGATCGCGCTGACGCCGCCGGCGGAGTACCTGCCCGAAGGCGAGGAACCGAAGACCTTCGCCAGCATGATCGCGCCGCCGGGCTACAACCTCACCGAGATGACGGCGATCGCCCAGGCGCTGCAGGACGAACTGCTGCCGCACGTCGAGGCCGATCGCGACGCCTACGCGCGCGGCGAGACCGACGTGCCGCCGCTGGCCTACCTGAACATGCGTGTCGCGCCGCAGAACCTGCGCATCATCGCCGAGACCGTCGACCCTGCCGACATCGACGCCCTGATGCGCGCGCTGACCCGCCGCTACCAGACCTACCCGGGCATGCGCGCCTTCGCCGCGCGCGGTTCGATCATCTCCAGCAACGACGGCGGCACGCGCAGCGTCAACGTCGACATCTCGGGCGCAGACCTGGCCGAGATCCTCACCGCCGCCCAGGCGGTCTATGCGCGGGCCCGCGAAGTGCTCGGCGATCCGCAGATCGGTTCGGACCCGCCGTCGCTGTCGCTGGGACAGCCGCTGATCGAGATCCGTCCCGACTGGGCGCGGGTCGCCGAAACCGGGCTGGATGCGTCGGCGCTCGGCTTCACCGTCGCCGCGTTGTCCGACGGCGCCTTCGTCGACGAGTTCTTCGTCGACGACAGCAAGGTCGACATCTACCTGTTCAGCGACGCCGGCTTCGCGCAGACGCTCGCCAACCTGCCCGACCTGCCACTGCACACGCCCACCGGCGTCGTGGTGCCGCTGTCGGCGGTGGCCGAACTGGTCGAGACCGTCGACACCGACGAGCTGCGCCGCGTCAACGGCCGGCGCACGGTGACGCTCAACGTCATTCCGCCGCGCAGCATCGCGCTGGAAACCGCCGTCGGCCGCGTGCAGACCGAGGTCGTCGATGCCCTGATCGCCGAGGGCGCGATCCCGCAGGGCGTGCTGATGGACATCTCCGGTGCCAGCGACCAGCTCGACGCGACGCGCGAGGCGCTCGCCGGCAACTTCCTCATCGCGCTGCTGCTTTGCTACTTTCTGCTGGTCGCGATCTTCACGCACTGGGGGTATCCGCTGGTGATCATGACCACCGTGCCGCTGGGCATCGCCGGCGGCATCGTCGGGCTGGCCCTGTTGAACCTGGCGATCCGCCAGCCGTTCGACATGATCACGATGCTCGGCTTCCTGATCGTGCTCGGCACCGTCGTCAACAACCCGATCCTCATCGTCGACCAGGCGCGTCACAACCTGCGCGCGGGCGCGGCATCGGTCGAGCAGGCGGTGCTGGACGCCCTCGATTCGCGCCTGCGACCGATCCTGATGACCACGGTGACCACGGTCTTCGGACTCGGCCCGCTGGTGCTCATTCCCGGCGCCGGCACCGAGCTGTATCGCGGCCTGGGCGTGATCGTGCTCTCCGGCCTGGTGTTCGCGACCCTGCTGACGCTGAGCTTCCTGCCGGTGCTGCTGACCACCCTGCTGCGGCTGCGTGGGCCCCAACCGGCAGGCGCGCCGGCATGAGTGCCATCGTCCCGCCCACCGAACAGCGCCGCATCGGCGCGCTCGACTGGATCATGCTGGTGCTCGCGATCCTGTCGATCGCGCTGCTGTGCTGGGAGACGTTCTGGGAGCTACCCGCCGAGACCACGCGCTGGATCATCCGCACCGACATCGCGATCTGCGCGATCTTCGCCGTCGAGTTCGCATGGCGCTGGCGCCGCAACGGCTGGGCCTGGGGTTACCTCGGGCGCAACTGGTACGAGATCATCGGCATGATCCCGCTCTCGGAACCCGCGCTGCGCGGATTCCGCCTGTTCCGCATCCTGCGCATCCTCGTGCTGCTGTCGCGCTTCGGCCGCGCCGCCGACCGCGCGTTCGGCGACGAATTCTTCTACCGCCTCGTCAACCGCTTCAGCAGCGCGATCGTCGACGCGATCAAGGCGCCGATCACCGCCGGCGTGCTCGGAGAAGTGGCGGCGGTGATGTCCAAGGGGCACTACACGCAGAACATCGCCCGTGCCCTGCTCGAGAACGAGCGCGAGATCGAGGCGATGCTGGCCGAGAAGCTGCGTGAGGACCCGCAGGCGGGGCGCCTGTCGCGGCTGCCGTTCTACGACGACATCGTGCAGTCGGTGACCCGTGCGGGCTTCCGTGTCGTGCTCGAGGTGCTGCGCGACCCGCGCACCGATGAACTGGTCGCCGACATGCTGCGCGAGAACCTCATGCAGCTGCGCGGTGCGGTACTCCAGCACGGCGCCGAACTCGAGGCGGAGCGCCGCAAGAAGGCCGCGCAGGAACCCGTCTGAGGGCAGGCACCGGAGTGAGGGGGATGACGGGCGACGAATCGCCCGTCATCCGGGGAGCGCCGGGTGCGGGGGAACCCGGCTGCGATGCGGATCGGGGAGGGGCAATTCCGCATCGGTGACGCAAGGCTACGCCGCGCCCGCCTGCAGGTGAAATGATTTGTTTGCAGCCCGGCAATAGGGCGCCGCTATCGACGCGACGCCGCTACACTGCGCGCCGCATGCCTGCCGCCGACCACAGCCTGCCCCGCGCACGCCGGAGCCGCCGATGCACGTAGCGGTGCTGGGCGCCGGCGTCGTCGGCGTGACGGCCGCCTGGTATCTGCGCGAAGCGGGCTGCGAGGTGACGGTCGTCGACCGCAACGATGCGGTTGCCGCCGAAACCAGCTTCGCCAACGGCGGGCAGATCTCCGTCAGCCATGCCGAGCCCTGGGCGACGCCGCGTGCGCTGCGCAAGCTGCCGTCGTGGCTCGCCGATCGCGATTCCCCGCTGCGCCTGTCGCCGACGCCGGACCCGGCGCTGTGGCGCTGGCTGCTGGCCTTCGTCGGCGAGTGCCGGCCGGCACGGGTGCGCGACAACGTGCGGCACCTGGTCACGCTCGGCCTGTACAGCCGCGCGCAACTGCAGGCGCTGCGCACCGGCCTCGGACTGCAGTACGACCAGCGCACGCGCGGCATCCTGCACGTCTACACCGACGCCGACGAGTTTCGCGCCGCCCGGCGCGCCGCCTCGCTGATGCGCGAGTTCGGCTGCGAGCGCACGGTGCTCGACACCGAGGCCGCTCTGGCCGTCGAGCCGGCACTGCGCGCCAGCGCCGCACGCATCGTCGGCGCCACCTACACCGCCGACGACGAGTCCGGCGACGCCCATGCGTTCACGCAGCAACTGGCGGCCCGTTGCCGCGAGCGCGGCGTGCGCTTCCTGCTGAACCGGCACATCCACGGATTCGAGACGGCCGACGGATCGATCCGCGGCGTGCGCCTCGACGATGCGGCAGGCGCACCGGCGCTGCAGGCCGACGCCTGGGTGCTCGCGCTCGGCAGTCACAGCGCGGCACTGGCGCGACCGCTCGACCTGCGGCTGCCGATCCAGGCCGCGAAGGGCTATTCGCTGACGATGCCGGTGCGTGACCCGGCACGCGCCTTCGAGGTCTCGCTGACCGACGACGAACATCGCCTGGTGTTCTCGCGCCTGGGCGAGCGCCTGCGCATCGCCGGCATGGCCGAACTCGGCAACGTCGACCTGCAGCTCGACCCGGCACGCTGCGAACTGCTGCTGCGCCGTACCGAGGCGCTGTTCCCCGGCGCGGGCGATGTCAGCCAGGCGCGCTACTGGTGCGGCCTGCGCCCGTCGACGCCGTCGAACCTGCCCTGCATCGGTCGCACGCCCTACCCCAACCTGTACCTGGACACGGGCCACGGCACGCTGGGCTGGACGCATGCCTGCGGGTCCGGGCGTGCACTCGCCGACATCGTCTGCGGCCGCCGGCCCGAGATCGACTTCCCGTTCCGCGCCTGAACGACGAAGCGGGGGCGGGCTCGCGCCCGCCCCCGCCCGTCAGCGATGCCTCAGTCGCCGGTGCAGCTCGTCGAACCCGGGTAGCGGGATTCGTCCTTGACGACGACCTCGCGGATCCACTGCTCGATCAGCGCATGGCCTTCGGCGTGGGAGACGCTGCGGGCGATCGGCGGCATGCGCGCCGCCGGCGTCGTCGCATCCGGCCCGATGCGGAACGGCAGGATGGAATCGCCGACATTGCCCGGGTGGATGTCGTAGGTCCGGCCGCCGTTGCCTTCCTGGCCCGTCGCCGTCGGCCGCTTGCAGATGCCGTAGCTCTCGTTCACCGCACGGAACACGTCGAGGTACAGGCCGGTGCTGCCCGCGAAACCGCGCGGGTTGTGGCAGTACTGGCAGTTCACCTCGAGATACGCGCGGGCGCGTGCCTCGATGTCCTCGCCACTGCCGGCCGGGTATCCCGCGTCACCCGGCTTGTTGAACACCGGCAGTCTTTCGAGCTTGGTCGCGATCCCGGTCTGCGGGTCCACGCCCAGGTCGGACGGGCAGCCGGCGAGCCGGCCGCTCTCGCACCAGTAGGCAATCTGGTTGCGGCCCTTCACCTCGTGCATCGACTGCCCGGTGCTGCGCAGCGTTTCGGAGGCGTAGCGCCGGTTGAGATTGCGGATGCGCGGACCGATCGGCGCAGAGCCGGTATCGGCGTCCTCGTTGGCGTGGCAGCTCAGGCACTGGTTGGCATGCGGGATCTGGTAGCCCGCGGTGCTGCCCGAGTGCAGGGCGCCGGAATCGAGGTCGGTGTACTGCCACGACACGGCCCGCGTGCCGCCGCCCATCGCCAGCCGGGCGACGCGGCGACCGTCGTTCTCGGTGGTCCAGATGTACGGCACGCCGTCCCAGCGTTCGAGGCCGCGCGAGCTGCGACGCTTGATCAGCAGGCGGGTTTCGACCGGCACCTCGGTGCCCGCCTCGTCGTCGGCGAACGCAAAGGTCTTGGCGATGATCGTGCCGACCGGGAAGCTGATCGTCGCGTTGACGCCGTCGGTGATGCCGTCGCGGTAGGTC
This sequence comes from Sinimarinibacterium flocculans, assembly GCF_003201205.1. Taxonomy (GTDB): domain Bacteria; phylum Pseudomonadota; class Gammaproteobacteria; order Nevskiales; family Nevskiaceae; genus Solimonas; species Solimonas flocculans. Next base: position 301,568 of record NZ_QICN01000001.1, on the reverse strand, counting down.
GCCTTGGCGCCGGGCGGCAGGTAGGCCACGCGGTACTTCACCGCGTAATCCGAGAACAGCTTGGTGTTGAGCACGAAGGGCACGCCGTTGCCGCGCGGGGCGCTGGTCGGGTCCTCCGGATCGGCGAACAGCGCGTACTGGTCCAGCGTCGGGCAGTTCACCGCCGCGGCGGCGAAGTTCGCCGCACCGTCGGCCACGGCCGCCTCGCACAGGGCGCGCACTTCTTCCTCGCTGGGCGCGGGGTCGAAGTTGCCGCTGCGCTCGAACGGCGGGATCACGACGGCCGGCAACGGCTGCAGGTTGCGACCGTAGGCCGTCGGGCACTCGTGCGCGGAGGTGTCGAAGCTCGACGCGAAGTTGAACAGGTCGGTCGCCGCCAGGCCGCTGAGAATCTGCACCAGCGCCTCGCCGCCAGACGCGAGGTCCGCCGTCGCCGCCGCGATCACCACTTCCAAGCCCTTGGTGCCGTTGAAGCGTGCGAACTTCAGGCTGTCGTCGCTGAAGTCGTTGTCGGCATCGATGCACGACGCGAACCAGTCGGGAACGATGCGCGGCGCATCCGGCGCAGCGGTGTTGAACTTGTAGGCGTTGTAGTGGCAGGACGGATTCGGATGGTCGTTGGTGTGCAGCGGCTTGCCGCGCTCGTCCTTCGGCACGGGATTGCCGTTGGCGTCGACCGGATACGGGCAGTCGGCGTCGTAGCTGTCGAGCAGGCCGTCCCAGATGATGTGCGCACCGCGGTAGCCGAGCGTCTGCAGCCCAAGCCCGCCGCCCGCGGCCGCCGACAGGCAGGTCGTCAGGTTCAGCGGGTTGAGGCATGCGGCCGCGTTCTTCAGGCCGACCAGCGCCGGCAGCACGCGCGCGACCTCGCCGTTGGCCAGGTCGGTCGTCGTCGGCCGCGGCAGGCCGTTGCCGTTGTTCACGAAGCGGTTGCCGTGGATGTACAGCCCTTCGGTGTACCAGTCGATGCGCTTCTCGACCGGCCGTCCCGCACCTTCGGGGAACAGCTCGTAGCTGGCGTGGATGATGCCGGCGGTGTTGTTGTTCTCGAAGAGGTTGTCGAAGATCTCGATGCGGTCGTAGGACAGCGTGATCATGCCGCTGCCCGGCGGCACGCTGCCGACGATGCCGCCCGAGGTGAAGTTGTAGGTGTTGTTGTTGCGCGCGGTGTTGCCGTACATGCGCGAGCGGTCGCCGTACTGGCGCAGGCCGTCGAGATCGTAGATCAGGAAGCCGCCCGTGTTGCATTCGGCCAGATTGTTCGCGTACTCGCCGCCGCGCACGTTCTCGATCTCGAAGCCGAAGACGTTATAGGCGGCGCGGCTGTTGCGGATGATGGCGTTGTTGGTCTGGCCGACATAGATGCCGGCATCCGACGCACCGACCGACTCGGCGTCGTCGACGAGGATGTTCTCCGACGCCACCGGGTAGATGCCGTAGCGGCCCGACTTCGGGCTCACCGTGTAGTCCGGCGAGGTCGTGTCCAGTCCGGGGAGCTGGTTCTCCGGCGCGTCCGGGTTGAGCGTCGCCGGGTCGGTGCAGGCCACGTTGAGCAGCGCCGCGTCGTTGGCGAAGGCGTTGTCGGCCGTGATCGGCGTGGCGCTCTCGCGACCGCCGCCGGACGACCAGATGGCGCGCACGCGCTGCAGGCGCGCGTGATCCACGCCGCGCAGCTCGATGCCGTTGCCGCCGGTGTCGAGCACCGTCAGGTCCTCGATCCACAGTCCGTGGACGTTGACCGCGAGGATGCCCTCCGGCGTGTTGCTGGTCTTGAACGACAGCACCGTGGCGTCGCGACCGCAGCCGCGGATGGTGACGTCCTCGGTGTTGGTGAGCTGCAGCGCGGAGCTCAGTTCGAAGTAGCCGCAGCCGAACTCGATGACGTCGCCCGGCAGCGCCTGGATCATCGCCGCGATCATGTCCGTGGTCGCGTCCGCGTTCGGCTCGATCACGAAGGTGCGCCCTTCGCCGGGCTCCGGACCGGGAGTGGGTCCGGGACCGGGCCCCGGGCCCGGTGCATCCGAGGACGAACCGCCGCCGCAGGCGGCCAGCGTCAGGACCATGGCCAGCGCCGATACCCAGCCGGCCGGCCCCCGCGACAACATCGCTTTGCTCTGCATCACACTCCCCTTGACGGCTATGGCTGCGCGTCGCTGCAACAGCCCCGCAACCGATATGAAACGCAATGGTAGTCGTTCGGCGCCCCGGCCAGCACTAGGAGAAATGACCTGCCGACCGCCTAGCCGCCTGATCACAAACGATAATTCTTCGCAGCCGGGCGTTCGCAAGCCGCCTTACTGCGCCAGCTCGACGGCGAAGCGCCGGCGCATGATCGCCAGGTAACGCGACGGCCACAGCCGCCACAGCACGCTGCCGAACCACGACAGCCGGTCGGGGAACAGCCACGGTCGCCGACGTGCTTCGGCATCGACGATCAGCCCGGCCATCCACCCGGCGCTGCGCATCTGCCCGACCATGGAACGCCGGTGTTGTGCCGGTCGGCCGTCGCCGCCGAGCGCGTTGTGCTCGATCGGCGTGTCCAGGAACGACGGATAGACGTTGAGCACGTGGATGCCGCGGTCCTGCACCTCGCATCGCAGGACTTCGAAGAACTGCGTCAGCGCGCCCTTGGCGGCGCAGTAGGCCGCGCGCCCGAGCACCGGCATCCAGCCGGCCATCGAGCCGACGTTGACGATGCAGCCACGCGCCTCCGTCAACAGCGGCAGCGCGGCGCAGGTGAGGTGCACCGGCGCCTGCCAGTCCACCGCCATGACCTTGTCGAACACCGCCGGGTCGGTCGCCGTCACCAGCGAGCGGTGGGTGATGCCGGCGTTGTTGACCAGCGTGTCCAGCCGCCCGAAGCGCTCGCGAACATGCTCGACCAGCGCAAGCCGGAACGCCGCGTCGGTGATATCGCCGGCCCGTGCCGCCACGCGCGCCGGGTCGCCCAGCGCCCCTTCACGCTCGGCAAGCAGCGCGGCGTTGACGTCGGTCAGCACCACGGCATCGCCGCGGGCGAAGAATGCCTGCGCCAGCGCCCATCCCAGACCGCTGGCCGCGCCGGTGATCAGCACGATCTTCATCTGCCTGCTCTCCGCTCGACGGAGGTCACTCCCCCGGCGCGATGGTAACGGTGCCGGCGCGCCGGCGACGGCCGGACTCACCGCAGACGCGGTCGCGGCGGTATGATTCGGCGCCGGCCGGTGCCGGTATGGGTTCGGGGTTGACCCATGGCCCGTGACTCGAAGGCCAGCAAGTCCACCAAGCAGTCAGCGCCAAAGGCGGCGTCGGCATCGCCGGCGGCCCTCATCGCGCCCGAACATGCGGCGTTTCTGGTGCCCGGCGTCTCGGTCATCGCCGCTTCGCGCGACGCGCGCCTAGTGCCCTCGGTGTCGCGCGGCGTGGCCTGCCGTGTCTCCGAGGATCGTCGCAGCCTCACCGTGCTGCTGCGGCGCACGCCGGCGGCGACCGTGCTGCGCGACATCGCCGACAGCGGCTGGATCACCACCTGTCACTCGCAGCCGAGCACGCACCGCACGATCCAGCTCAAGGGACGCGACGCCAGGATCGAAGCGCCCGGCCCGCAGGACATCGCGCTCGCGCAGGCCTTCGTCGACGGCTTCTTCGCCGAACTCGAACCCATCGGCTACACCGAAGCCTTCGTTCGCACGGTGCTGTTCTTCGCTCCCGAGGATCTCGTGGCGGTGCGCTTCACCCCCACGGAAATCTACTCGCAGACGCCCGGCCCCAATGCCGGACAGCGCCTCGCATGAGCGCGCGACACAGTGCTTTGCGCGCAGCGCGAACAGGTGCGGGAGCGCGCTCGGACTCACGGCAAAGTCGTGACGACGGGTTCCGGCACAGGGGGCTCCAGTGAACGCCGCACCGCTGAGCGTCGACGCGATCCGCGACTGCCTCGAAGGCAGCGTGCCCAGCGCCATGGCCACCTGCGCGCCGGACGGCACGCCCAACGTCACCTACACCTCGCAGGTCGAGTACGTCGACGAACACCACGTCGCGCTGTCGTTCCAGTTCTTCAACAAGACCCGCGAGAACATCCTGCTCAACCCGCGCGCGACCGTGGAGGTCACGCATCCGCGCAGCGGCGCCTGCTACCGCCTGTCGCTGATGTACCTGCGCACCGAATGCGAAGGCCGCATCTTCGAGCGCATGAAGGCCAAGCTCGCCGGCATCGCCTCGCACACCGGCATGGCCGGCGTCTTCAAGCTGCGCGGCGCGGACATCTACCGCGTGCTGTCGATCGAGGCCGTGCCCGGCGCGGCGTTGCCGCTGCTCGCACCGCGACGCAACCTGCTCGCCGCGCTGCGCAGCGCCACCACGCGCATCGCCGCCTGCGCCGACCTGGAAGCCCTGTTCAGCGCCAGCCTCACGGCACTGGTCAGCGACTTCGACCTGCGCCACGCGATGTTCCTGGCGCACGACGCCGCCGACAACCTGCTCTACACCGTCGCCAGCCGCGGCTATCCCGAATCCGGCATCGGCTCCGAGATCGCCATCGGCGACGGCGTGATCGGCGTCGCCGCCGAGGTGCGCACGCCTATCCGCATCGCGCACCTCACCGAGGAGTACAGCTATCACCGCGCCGTGCGCGAAACCGCGCGCGAAGCGGGGCTGGCCTTCGCGCAGCGCGAGATTCCGTTTCCCGGCCTGCCGCATCCGCACAGCCAGCTCGCCGTACCCATCGTCGCCGGGCCGCGGCTGCTCGGCGTGATCTACCTGGAAAGCCCGGACGAATCGCGCTTCGGCTACGACGACGAGGATGCGCTGGTCGCCTTCGCCGCGCAGATCGCCGCGCAGATGTTGCTGCTCGGCGATGCCGAGGAGCCCGCCATCGAGGCCGAGCCGCCGGTCGTCGCGCAGCCCTCCGACACCACGCCGCTGACGGTGCGCCACTACGCCGAGGATCACAGCGTGTTCCTCGACGACGACTACCTCATCAAGGGCGTGGCCGGCGCCATCCTGTGGAAGCTGCTGGGCGACCACCAGGAAACCGGCCGCACGCAGTTCACCAACCGCGAACTGCGACTCGACGCCGGCCTGCGCCTGCCGGACATCGCCGACAACCTCGAAGCGCGACTGATCCTGCTCACGCGGCGGCTCGCCGAACGCAGCAGCGACATCGCCATCGAGCGCTGCGGTCGCGGTCGCTTCGTGCTCACGCTGCGTCGTTCTGTGACGCTGATCAATGTTCCGCGGCCGGGAATGGCCGCTTAGCAAGCTTTTAGGATTCGCGTAGCGAAAAATTACGAGCACCCCCTCCGGGCCTTTCGCAGACTGCGTGCCCTCAGTCCTGCCCCGGAGCACCCGTGTTCGCGCTGCGCCCCCCCACCCTGCCGCTGATGCTGATGCTCGCGTGCGCGCCGGCCGTCGCCGCGCCGGGCCTGCACGACGCGCCCGGCCTGCTCAGCGAGACGGGGCTGTATGCGGACATCGCACGTCGCGAGGTCGCCGCCGACGTGATCCCCTTCTCGCCGCAGTACCCGCTGTGGTCGGACGGTGCGAGCAAGCGGCGCTGGATCCGCCTGCCGGCGGGCACGGCGATCGACGCCTCCAACCCGGATGCCTGGGTGTTCCCGATCGGCACGCGCCTCTGGAAGCAGTTCGCCGTCGGCCGCGCGATCGAGACCCGAATGATCGACCGCATCGAGGACGGTAGCTGGCGTTTCGTCAGCTACGTCTGGCGCGAGGACGGCACCGACGCCGAGCTGGCGCCCGTGCGCGGCATGCGCGTGGCGACGCAGGACGGCGACTACCGCATCCCGTCGCAGGCCGACTGCCGCGTCTGTCATGAAGGCGCCGCGGTACCGGTGCTCGGCTTCTCGGCGCTGCAGCTCTCCGCCGACCGCGACCCGCTGGCACCGCACGCGGAGACGCCCGATCCCGTCGCGACCGACCTCGATGCGCTGATGCGCAGCGGCCGGCTGACCGGCCTGCCCGCCGACAAGGCGCCGCGCATCGACGCGCCGACGCCGGTGACGCGCGCGGCACTGGGCTATCTGCACGCCAACTGCGGCCACTGCCACGACAACGCGCAGGACGCCGGCGTGCCCACCGGGCTGCTGCTCGCGCAGCGCGTCGCCGACCCGGCGCACAACGACGCCGTGCTCGCCTCGCTGGTGGCGCCGGCGGACCGCTACCGCCCGCAGAACCTCGCCGCGGACACGCGACTGCAGGTGCTCGCGCAGCGCATGGCCACCCGCGATCCACGCGCGCAGATGCCGCCGCTCGGCACCGCGCATGTCGACACCGAGGGCCTCGCGCTGATCCAGCGCTGGCTCGACGAATCTTCCCCCACTGCCCAAGGAGGCATGCCATGACCCGCCTGTTCCCACCCACCCGCATGTCGCGCACGCTGCTCGCGCTCGGCCTGCTGACGAGCGCTCACGCCGCCCTGGCGGAAACGCCGGTCGAACGCGGTCGCTACATCGTGCAGTCGACTGGCTGCCACGACTGCCACACGCCGTGGATCATGGGCCCGGACGGCCCCGGCCCCGACATGAGCCGCGCGCTGTCCGGCCACCCGCAGGACCTGACCATGCCGCCGGTGCCGTCGCTGCCGGAAGGTCCGTGGCTGTCCGTCGTCTCCGCCACGAACACCGCCTGGGCCGGTCCCTGGGGCGTGAGCTTCACGGCGAACCTGACGCCCGATCCGGAAACCGGAATGGGCAAGTGGACCGCGAAGAACTTCCGCGACACGATCCGCAGCGGCCGTCATCTCGGCCGTGGCCGCGAGCTGCTGCCGCCGATGCCCTACCCGGTCTACAACAACATGACCGACGCGGACCTCGACGCGATCCACGCCTACCTGCAGTCGATCCCGCCGATCCGCAACCGCGTGCCGGAACCGCTGCCGCCGGCGGCGAAGACCGCCGCGACCGACGCCGCGAACTGACCGTGGAGATCGCGCGCATGAGCAGGCAACCGGTTCTGGCGGTACTCGGTGCAACCGGTGCACAGGGCGGCGGCCTCGTCCGCGCCGCCCTGCGCGACCCGGCACAGACCTTTCGCGTGCGCGCGATCACCCGGCGACCGGACACGCCCGCCGCGCAGAGCCTGCGCGCGCTGGGCGCGGACATCGCCGCCGGCGACGCGGATGACGTCGAGAGCCTGCGCACGGCGCTCGCCGGCGCAGACGCGCTGTTCGCGGTCACCGACTTCTGGTCGCACCAGTCGCCGGAGCGCGAAATCCTGCAGGCGGCGAACATTGCCGACGCCGCCTGCAGGGTCGGCATCTCGCACGTGGTGTGGTCGACGCTGGAGGACACGCGGCTGCTGATTCCGCCGGACAGCCCCCGCTTCCCCACGCTCGGACACCGCTGGAAGGTGCCGCACTTCGACGCCAAGGGCGAGGCCGACGCGCTGTTCGCGCGCCTGCCCACCACCTACCTGCACACCTCGTTCTTCTGGGACAACCTCATCCACTTCGGCATGGCGCCCACGCGCGGCAGCGACGGCCGGCTCGGCTTCCTGCTGCCGATGGGTACGCGCGCGCTGCCCGGCATCGCCGCCGAAGACATCGGCGTTTGCGCGCTGGCGTTGTTCAAGCTCGGTGAGAAAGCGTTCGGCCGGCACGTCGGTATTGCCGGCGAGCACCTGAGCGGCCCGCAGATGGCCATGGCGCTCAGCGGCGTACTCGGCGAGCCGGTGCGCCACCTCGACATGCCGCATGAGGCCTACGCCGCGCTACCGTTCCCCGGCGCGGCGGACCTCGCCAACATGTTCGCCTACAAGCACGACTTCAACGGCATGTTCCGCGCCCTGCGCTCCGTGGCCGAGACGCGCGAGCTGCACCCCGGCGTGCAGGACTTCAAGACCTGGCTGAACCGTCACGCCCCGCGGATTCCACTGGCGGCGTGAGCGACGCCCGACGCAGGGACTGACGCAGACGCTGACCCTGGCCCGGCGCCGAAGACGGATCGGCGCCGGGCTTCCTCGCGCTTACGGTTGCAGCGTCGTCCGCCAGAAACCGTTCTGGTGTGCGAGGAACAGCGTCGACTGCAGGATGCCGATGTCGTAACCCTGCACACCCTGCAGGTTCTCCACCGCGGGATTCCAGCTCAGGCCGCCATCGGTCGAGCGCAGGATGCGCGTGTCGATGCTCGTCGTGAGCATCACGTAGATCGCCGTATCCGTCGCCGCGAACCGCGCGCGGCTGACGTAGCGCGGATAGCCGAAGACGACCGTCCAGGTCTCGCCGGCATCGGTGCTGCGATACAGCCGTCGATTGCCAGCGGCGAGCAGCGCGTCACCGTCATCGAAGAACGACCAGAGGAACAGCGCCTCGCCGTTGAAGGTCTCGTACGCCACTTCGCGCCAGGTCAAGCTGTCGCCCGTGCGGATGTAGAGGTTGCCGTTGCCGCCGGCGCCGGCGATCACACGCCCCTGGTGTTCGGCCACCGACTCGACGTTCCACGACAGGTTGGATGGAATCCCCTGCCGGTCCGCCACCCAGCCGGCCGCCTGGTCCAGCTCGCGCCGGTACAGCCCGGAGCCCGCGGTTGCTGCGAACAACTGCCGTCCGCGCACGGCCAGACCCAGCACCGTTCTTGCGCCCAGGCCGGCCAGTCCCGAGGCATCCTCGCGCCAAGCCGTTGCGCCCGCCGGCAGCCGATAGACCCCGGCATTGTTGTAGCCGCCCGCCCAAGGCTGGCCGTCGATCTCGATCAGGCTGGCGGCTTCCACGTCCGCCGGCAGAGGCGCCAGGGCCGTCCAGTCCTCGCCGTTCGCGCTGCGGTAGACCGCGCGCCCCGCCGCCACGTAAAGACCTTGCGCGCCGCGCGTCATGACCTCGCTGGCGGTCGTCTGCGTCACGCCGCCGACCGCTTCCCAACCCTCTGGCGGCTCGATCGGCTCGCCCAGCTCCGCGCCGCCGCCACCGCATGCGCCCAGCAGCAGGACCGGCGCCAGCGCCAGCATTCTGCTGCTGCGCATCGAAGAAGAAAGGGAAGACAACACGCATTCCAACGACGACACGACTCCGCCCATCGCCACACCTCGTCCGGTCTTGAACGCTCGCCCTGCAACCCGCCATTGGGGAGGACGGCGGCGCGATCATACGCCGGATTCCCGCGACCCGGTCACGTCGTCGAAGACAAAGTTTGAACCGCATCCACTTTCATGCGCCGTCGTTCGGCACGGATCAGAACATCCGGCTACCGTCACTCACCTTTTTGCCACGACACCTGTCAGAGAGTGGATACGCCGACGTCCCGCCACCAAGCGTGACGACCGGTCGCCGTTCCGACGATCGCCCAGCCATGGGAGCCCCGCCACTACGAACATCTTCCGCAACGACCCGCGACTGGTTCATCCTATGGCGGCCGCGTCCCGCACCCGGACTCGCCGGTTCTCCACATCGTGAACTGCGACCGCCCTGCGCTTCCGGACTGCGGCATGGACGAGCGGGACAGCAGTATCAGAACAACCAAGGGAGAACCCGTCGTGCCGACACCGGACCTGCACGCCGCCAGACGACCGCGACCCATCCGGAATGCGCCATCGAACGCCGGCGGGCCGTTGCCGATGCTGCTGCTGGCCGTGCTCATCGCCAGCCTCGTCGGTGTCGCCTCCTGGGCCGTGAAGGAGCGCGACCGCAGGCTCGCGCTCACTGCCGAAAACGCCAGGCTGGCGTCCGAGAACGAACAACTCCGGCAGGCCCTGAGCGCGCAGCAGCGCGAAGCCGCGAACATGCGTGCCCGCCTGACCCAGCCACCCGCAACGCCCAGCCGCTCCGCGCCGCGTTCACAACCGCCGCCAGCGCCGCGCTGGACACCGAAGCCGACACCGCGCCCCTACATGCGCCCCGCCCCAACCCAAAGGCCGGCACCGCGTACCTCCAGCCAGAACGCAGCGATCCGCAGCGCCGAACGGCGATGCGATGCCTATGGCTACGGCACCGTGGACGAACGCGGCTGCCGGCGCCAAGCTTGGCAACAGATGCGCGACCAATGCGCCAAGTACCGGTCAGAAGAAGCCTTCGTCGGCGCCCGTCAGCGCGACGAGCACCGCCGCATGATGCAGATGTGGTGTGAGGCGGAGCGGATGTTCAGGATCATTCACTAGCTGCTGACGCTCCGCACCTCGTTCAGTGCAACACGCCTGATGGCCGATCGCTAATTGTCGTCAATGGTCACTGATAGTTCCCCAAGCGGTACTTCCGATTGACCAAGTGTGCCCAGAATCCGTCCGTTGCGATTGACCGCTTCTGACGCATGGGCACCCGCCCGACTGGCGCTATTGTTGGAAGCAGGAAGGAATAATGTAGATTGCTACTTCGGAGACACGGGGAGGCGCCATGGCAAGGTTAGTGAACCTAGTTTTTCAGGGCGGCGGCGTCAAAGGATTGAGCTATGCCGGTGCCTATTCGCAGATGCCCGATAGCTGCCGCGTCAATGTCGTCGGGGGCGCCTCTGCGGGCGCGATTGCCGCCGCGCTAATCGCTTGCGGCATGTCGAAGGCAGACCTCGAGTCGCGAATGCGTGGGTTGGATCTCGAAACCCTGCTCGACCCCACGGCTCTGGACAAGATGAAGGAACTGAAAGCCATCGCGCAAGAGATTGCAGCGCTGGCCGGAAGGGCCTCTGGCGGCAATCTTGGCATGCTGTCAGTCGCAGGGTTCTGGCGCCGAAACAACAGATCCATCAAGCGGCATATGAATAGCCTACTCGCTGATTATGGGTTCTTTGTCGCAGATGGCCTCAAAGCGTGGCTGATACAGCAAATTGGCGAGAACACAAAGTTTAGAGATATCACAGCGGTCAAGGATCTCAGGATCGTGGCATCCGATATCGGAAGGAGAGAGCTGAGACCTTTCTCCAAGACTTACTCGGCTGATAAGAGCATCGTAGAGGCAGTGGTAGCTTCGGCCAGCATTCCGTTCTTCTTCCATCCTGCAAACGTCAATGGGCTGATGGTCGACGGTGGGATGCTCAGCAACTTTCCATTGCGGATGTTTGAAACTGATCCCTATCCGACAGTCGGCTTTCGTCTGATGCCAATAGTCGCCCCCAACACCAACGTCAACAATTTTCCGCAGTTTCTTCGCGCGCTCGTTGACACTTTGCTGGACGCACACGACAAAGCGCAACCAGTTCCGCACAAGTATTGCGAGAATCCGATCTACTTCCCCAGTGGCATCACGGCGGTGGACTTCAATCTCAGCACGGAGCAGAAGGGGCTGCTCTTGCAGGCGGGCGTTGCCGCCGGCGCTCAAGTGAAATGGATGGAGTTCAGCTCAGAAGTGCCCTTGCTCAAAGGGATCGATACCAAGCCGCATGTCGTTGTTACGAGAACGATAGAGAACGCGGAATTGCTGGAGAAGGCCTACTGTGACGAAAGTAGGCGCCCGGAAACGCTCGAAGACGATACCAGGTACACGGTACGAATAGATGCGAACGGCGACGTTCTCTACGAGATGCAGCGCGTTTTCAAGACCACAGGCCAGCCGTGGCTGGGCTCGCGATCGCTGTTAGAGTTCAGATCGTCCAACGAGCCGATCAATATCAGCATGGCGGATTTGAACTGGACAATCGCCGAAATCCAAGGCAGCACTGAGGTCCCTTTACCAAGATTTCCTCTGGTGAACGAACCTTCTGCGAAAGGCTTCGTCTATGCCTTTGTGCCGCCGATTAGTCATAGTGACGAGCCTCGAAAATTCATTGCTCGATGGTCGAAACAGGGCGAGTGCACAAGAACTTTAGTGCGCGGAGAACCCGACATAGTCTCGTATGCCGTAATGCAGCGGGCCAATCGACACAGGGTGCGCCTCGAACTGATACTACTGATCGATCCGAATCTTGGCTATCTCGTTCCGTCGCAACCCAATGGTATGCAGACGCCGACACGCGCGGAGGTAGCGGTGGGACAGACTGCGTATGTGAGATGGACGATTAAGAAGGACTGGTTCGAGGTGAACGGACAGTGCGCCTTTGATACGGTGGTTGCCAAGGCAGTTTCGCAGTGAGTGTTTGCTGCTGTACACTAGGCTTCATGATTCGCTAGGAGTGTCGACATGAACAGCCGCGTAATCAATTAGTTAGAAACGTTTTTCTTCATGGAGTTGAAGGTTAAGAGCCCGCCTAGTGCGGGCTCTATTTGCGTGCGGCGACTCGCCAGCAGATGGCTGTAATCGAGCGACGCAACGGCTACCCCCCTAATACTTGCCTTTCCCTTGTCACCGGCTGATGGTTGCCAGCGAGTAGCGAATCCGTTACTGGGCAAACACTCGAAGAACTGGCGCGCCCGGAGAGACTCGAACTCCCAACCCTCAGGTTCGAAGCCTGATGCTCTATCCATTGAGCTACGGGCGCGGTGTCGGGGCGCCAGTGTACAGCGGCGCATGGTGTGGCAGGCAGCCCGCGGGTTTTTGAGCGACCTCGCCATCGATTGATGGTACGCTCGCGGCTGCCCGGCCGGGCTTCTTGTCTGCCCGGCGCGGTCGGGCCGGCAGGGGCCGCCCCGGGGGAACGAACCAATCCATGCAAGACGATCATCGCGACGCCGCCAGCCACGATTTCGGCGCCCTGTTCCGGCGCGTGAGGGAGGTGGCGCAGACGCTGCCGGGTGCGCAGCTCGCGCAGCGGCAGCTGGAGCGCGTGGAGACGCGCGTGCTCGGCGAGCTCAAGCACCGTCTCGATCACCTGGACCCGGACGATGCCTGCGGCCCCGCCCGCGCCGGAGCCTCCGGCCGACAGCCCGGCCTGCAGGAACGCGCGGCGCGCCTGCTTGCGCGCGCCGAGGAGCAGACGCCGGAACAGGCGACGGACGCCTTGTTCCATCTGCTGCTCGACCAGCTCGTCGCCGACGAGTTGCTGATTCTCAAGGCGCTGGCGAAAGAAGCTGCGGTGCCGCTGCTGCACGTGGCCATCGGCCCGCGCCTGGGGCCGGCGACGCAGCGCCTGGTGTCGAACGTCAGCGGCCTCGGCAAGCTGGCGGGTGTCCGGCTGCTGGGGCAGACCCCCGCCTACATCGCGCGCCTGCGGGCGCTGGGGCTGGTCGAATCCGCCGCCGAGGACGACCGCCTGGAGATCAAGTACCAGATGCTGGAGGCGGACGGCGCGGTCCGCGAGGCCGTGGAGCAGGCCAAGCCCGGCGCGCTGAGCACGGTGCACTATCAGCGGCGGGTGCTGCAACTGTCGGACCTGGGCCGGGCGTTCTGGGACGCATGCGCGCCGCGCGACTAGCCCGGTGCGTCTGCGGCGCAGGCCGGGTCGCGGACGCCGACCGGTGTGGATGAACTCATGAGCATGGACTTTCTGACGTTGGCGCTCGCCGACTTCAAGGCGAACCTCTGGCTGTACCTGTCCATCCCGGTGACCAGCGGTCTGGTGGGTTACGTGACCAACGTCATCGCCATCAAAATGATGTTCTATCCGCTGGATTTCGTCGGCAAGCCGCCGATCTTCGGCTGGCAGGGCATCATCCCGCGCAAGGCCGGCAAGATGGCGGCGATCGCCTGCGAGACGCTGGTGCCTACGCTGGTGACCGAGCGCGAGATCTTCGACCGCCTGGAGCCGGCGCGCGTGGCGGCGGAGATCGAAAAGCCGCTGCTGGCCCTCGTCGACGATCTGATGGACGAGATCATGCGCGAGTACGAGCCCACGCTGTGGGAGACGCTGCCGATCCGCGTGCGCAACATCATCGTCCGGCGCATCCAGGACGACACGCCGCAGGTGGTGGCGCAGATCATGGGCGAGCTGCGCAACGACGTGGAGATGGTCTTCGACCTCAAGGAGATGGTCGTCTCCACGCTGATCCGCGACCGCGCGCTGATCAATGCCGTGTTCCAGGAAACCGGCAAGGAAGAGTTCAAGTTCATCGGCCGCTCCGGCCTGTACTTCGGCCTGCTGTTCGGCGTGTTCCAGATGATCGGCTGGACCTTCTACAAGGCAAGCTGGCAACTGCCGCTGTTCGGCCTGCTGGTGGGCTGGGCGACCAACTACGTGGCGCTGGAGATGATCTTCCGGCCGCAGACGCCGCGCCGTATCGGGCCGTTCACGATCCAGGGCCTGTTCTTCAAGCGGCAGAAGGAAATCTCCCGCGACTACGCGCGCCTGATCGCCGACGAGATCGTCACGCCGTCGAACATCATCGAGGCCGTGCTCAAGGGCCCGTACGCCGACCGCGTGTTCAGCATGATCGCCAAGCACGTCAAGCGCACGATCGACGAGCAGTCCGGCATCGCCCGTCCGTTCGTGGCGTGGACCGTCGGCACCAAGCGCTACGTGGCGATGAAGGACACCGCCGTCAGCCGCATCGTCTCGCGGCTGCCTCAGACCGTGCGCGCCGTCGACGGTTACGCCAAGGACGCGATGGACATCAGCAGCACGCTGGCGGGCCGTCTGGAAGTGCTGCCGCCGCTGGAGTTCGAACGCATGCTGCGGCCGGCCTTCAAGGAGGACGAGTGGATGCTGATCGCCACCGGCGCGGCGCTGGGCTTCTGCGTCGGAATCGCGCAGGTGATCGCGTTCCGCCTGCTGGCGGTGGAGCCGACACTGGCAACCTCCGCCCTGCGCCTGATCGGGATCGGTTAGCCCGCATTTCTCACAGGGTGATCGAGCGATGGCCGTAGGCCGAGGATGCCAGCAGCGCCGGGCTGGAGCGAAACCGATGGTTGTTCCATCGGTTGAGTGAAGCCCAAGCTGATGGCACCGCAGGCAGGCCAGCGCCGATCAGCCTTCGATCCCGATGACCGCTTGTTTTGCGAGCGCATCACGAAATCCTCAATGAGTTCCGGCCCTGGTGCGGGGATCGAAGGCGACCCTGTGAGAAATGCGGGCTAACGTCCGAGCCGGTAGCGCAGGAAGCCCGGCCAGAGGCGGGCATGGCGCAACACGCTGCGCAGCATCGCCAGTTGATCGAAGTAGACCGTGCGCTCGCTGCCGAGGCCGTCGCGCAGCAGGAAGCGGTCCACCGCGGGGATCGCGGTTCTGGCATTGCGCAGCGGCTTCATGCGCCACTCGATGAACACCGTCTGATCGTCGCCGCTGGCGCGGTCGATCTCGCCGTGCAGTTCCGGCAGGCAGCGCAGCAGTCGCGACAGCTCGTGCCGGGCGGCGTCGCGCCCACGGATCGCCGGCAGGTGCGGCTGTCGCAGCACGACGTCCTCGCACAGCAGGGCGACGAGGCCCTCGGGCGTCGGCCGCGCCCAGGCCTCGGCGAAGCGCTCGGCGAACTCGTGCATCGGCGGTCTCCGGGTGGACGGACCCGGACAGCCTAGCGCCGCTCTCCCGTCTCGGCGATGACCTTCGAGGTCAACGTGCCGCGTCGATGATGGCCTGCAGGTCCGCGGGCACCGGCAGGCGGCGGAACGGGCTGATGTTGCTGCCGCCGGTGTTGCCGGTGGGCACCAGGCCGACGGCCGTCTTGGTCGCGGCGCCGACCAGGCGCAGCATCTGGCCGCGCACCTCGCGGCGGTCGCGGTGGCGCAGGCCCCACTGCAGCATGCGCAGGTGCACGCGCACGTGTTCGCGCGTCGAACCCTGGCCGAGCACGTGCGCGCGTTCCAGATGCGCGTATGCCCGCGCCGGATCGCCGGCCTGCTCGGCCGCGTCCGCCGCGGCCAGCTCCGCGCTGACACTCGGGCGGATGTGGCGGACGAAGTCGCGCCACCGACGGAAACGTCCGCTTGCCTTGCTCATGCACCGCTCCTGGAGGAACCCGGCGCGCAGCCTGCACTCCGGACCCCGGTCCGGAGTCAAGCCTCAGGCGCCGCGCAGCGCGTCGAGGCGCCGCTCCAGGAAGCGTCGTTCCGGCTCCTGGCGTGCGAGTGCCAGGGCCTGCTCGTAGCCTTCGCGCGCCTCGGCGCGACGACCGAGCCGGCGGCAGAACTCCGCGCGCGCGGCATGCGCGAAGTGGTAGTCGCGCAGCTCGCCGCGCGCGAGGATCGCGTCGACCAGCCGCAGGCCGGCGTCGGCACCGTCGCGCATCGCCACGGCGACCGCGCGGTTGAGCTCGACCACCGGCGACGGTTCGAGCCGGTGCAGCACGTCGTAGAGCCCGACGATCTCCGCCCAGTCCGTCTCGGCCGCGGTCTTCGCGTCGGCGTGTACGGCGGCAATCGCCGCCTGCAGGCTGTACGGCCCGAAGCGCCGCGACGACAGCGCGCGCTCCACCAGCGCACTGCCCTGCGCGATCAGCTCGCGGTTCCACAGGCCGCGGTCCTGGTCCTCCAGCAGGATCAGGTCGCCGCCGGCGGTGCTGCGCGCCGTACGGCGCGACTCCTGCAGCAGCATCAGCGCCAGCAGGCCCATGACTTCCGGGTCCGGCAGCAGCTCCAGCAAGAGGCGCCCGAGCCGGATGGCCTCGGCCGAAAGATCGTGGCGCGTCAGCTCCGTGCCGGACGACGCCGAATACCCTTCGTTGAACACGAGGTAGACGACCCGCAGCACCGATTCGAGCCGCTGCGGCAGCTCGGCGCGGCCCGGCACCTCGTACGGAATCCTGGCGTCGCGGATCTTGTTCTTGGCGCGCACGATGCGCTGGGCCAGCGTCGACGGCGCGGTGAGGAAGGCGTGCGCGATCTCCTCGGTCGTCAGTCCGCAGACCTCGCGCAGCGTCAGCGCCACCTGGGCGTCGGCCGGCAATGCCGGGTGGCAGCAGGTGAACATCAGCCGCAGGCGGTCGTCCTCGAGATGCTCGTCGTCGCGGTCGTTGTCGGCCTCGGCGTAGAGCTCGTCCGCGACCAGGTGCAGCGAGGCGTCGAAACGCGCGCGGCGGCGGATCACGTCGATCGCCTTGAAGCGACCGGCCGAGACC
This sequence comes from Sinimarinibacterium flocculans, assembly GCF_003201205.1. GTDB lineage: Bacteria > Pseudomonadota > Gammaproteobacteria > Nevskiales > Nevskiaceae > Solimonas > Solimonas flocculans. The sequence continues at coordinate 284,792 of NZ_QICN01000001.1, read as the reverse complement.
AGCCAGGCACGGGGACTGTCCGGCACGCCATCGCGCTGCCACTGCTCGACCGCGGCGGCAAAGGCCTCGTGCAGCGCCTCCTCCGCCAGGTCGAAATCGCCGAGCAGGCGGATCAGCGTCGCCAGTACCCGCCGCGACTCGTCGCGGTAGACCGCATCGACGACGCGGCGGATATCGATGGCGGCCGGTGCCTTCATCGCGCCTGCCCGCGCCGGCTACATCTCGACGATCGGCTTGAAGCCGCCCCAGAACATGCGCTTGCCGTCGAAGGGCATCTTCTTGGGGTCCATCTGCAGACGCGGATCGCTCATGACCTTCTTCATCACGCGGTCGCGATCCTTGCGCGACTTGTAGACCACCCAGGCGAAGACCACGACCTCGCCCTTCTTGAGCTTCACGCTCTGCGGGAACGAGGTGTGCTTGCCCGGCTTGACGTCGTCCTCCACGCACTCGACGTAGGCCAGCGCGCCATGCTCGCGCCAGACCTTGCCGCCCAGGCGCGCCATCTTGCGGTATTCGCCGAGCTTGTCCTTCGGCACCGGCAGTACGAAACCATCGACGTATGACATCCGACCTCTCCTCTCGCAGTGTGGGTCAGGCAGCCGCGATCATTGCACGGCCGCGGGGTCCATCCACATCATTTCCCAGATGTGTCCATCGAGATCCTGAAACGCACGCTCGTACATGAAACCGTGATCCTGTGGCTCGCGGAACGGCTTCGCGCCGGCGGCCATGGCCTTTCCGACCCGCTCGTCGACCTGCGCACGGCTGTCGCAGGACAGCGCGATCAGCACCTCGCTGGTCGTGTGCGCATCGCAGATCGCCTTGGGCGTGAAGCGGCGGAACGAGGCATGCGTGTGCAGCATCGCGTGGACGGTGTCGCTGATCACCAGGCAGGCGGCCGTGTCGTCGGTGAATTGCGGATTGAAGTGCCAGCCCAGTGCCTCGAAGAACGACATGGACTTCTTCAGGTCGGCGACGGGCAGGTTGACGAAGATCATCGTGGACATCGTTTCGGCTCCTTGAATCGACTGCCCTCGCGGATGGCGAAGGCTTCCACCTTCTGGTCGAACCGGACACGGCCCGTTCGACACTCCGCCGTCAATCGGACTTGGGCATCGCCTCCGCCTGGATGCGCAGTGTCACCCGCCCGGCGTCGCCCTGGCCGAACTCGCTGTACTTCATGCCGTAGACGCCCCAGTTGAGTTCGCCCAGCGCATCGGCGCCGCAGACCTCCTTCTTGTAGAAGGGATGCTCGATGCACTTGAAGCTGTTGAGCGTCAGGGTCAGCGGCAGGGTCTTGCCGCGGAACGTGAACTCGCCGTCGACCGCAACCGCCTTGTCGCCTTCGAAGCGCAGCTCGCCGACGTAGGTCGCCTCGGGATACTGCGCGACGTCGAACCATTCTTCGCCGCGCGCCTTCTCGTCCATGATGTCGAGGCCGAAGTTGATGCTGGCGGTGTCGATCCGCACTTCCACCCGCCCGCTGCGCGCCTCGCGGTCGAGCGTGACCGTGCCGCTGGTGCGATCGAACTTGCCGCGCCAGACCGAGATGTCCATGTGCGGGAACTCGATGCTGGGAAAGGTGTGCAGCGGATCGAGTTCATAGACCACCGGCGCCGCCGCGGCCGGCACGGCGCCCAGCGCCATGCCCAGCGCCGCTGCCGGGGCAAGCAACAGCCGTTCAGTTCGTTTCATAGCGTCCCTCCTCGGGCAAACCCTCCGCGATCGGTCGCACCTCGATGCTGCCGAAGCGCGCCGACGGCCAGCGCCCGGCGATCTGGATCGCCTCGTTGAGGTCGCGTGCCTCGATCATGAAAAAGCCGCCGAGCTGTTCCTTGGTCTCGGCGAACGGTCCGTCGGTGGCCGACAGCTGGCCGTTGCGCACGCGCACGGTGGTGGCGTTGCGCACGGTCTGCAGCGGCCAGGTGGTGATGAGCTGTCCGCTGCGCTGCATCTGTTCGACATAGGCCAGCGTCTCCTCGCGCAGCGACTGCCACTGCTCGCGCGACATCGACGCCAGCTTCGACTCCTGCTCGTAGGCCAGGCAGAGATACTTCATTTCGCACTCCGGTGTTCGCGGCAACGCGTGCCGCCGTTCTTCAGTCGAGCGGCGCCCGCGGATTTCGACACCGCCGGCCGGCGGGCAGTAGCGCAGCGACCACATGCGCGCTACCGCGGCATCAGCTCGCGGATCGGTCGCACCTCGATGCTGCCGACCGTGGCCGGCGGAATCTTCGCCGCCATCTGCAGCGCCTCGTCGAGATTCTTCGCGTCCAGCAGGTAGAAGCCGGCGAGCTGTTCCTTGGTTTCGGCGAACGGGCCGTCGGTGATCGAGACCTTGCCGTCGCGCACGCGCACGGTCGTCGCCGTGTGCACGGACTGCAAGGCCTCGGCCGCCACCAGGTGACCGCTGTCGCGGAAGCTCTGGCCGCAGGCCATGCACTCGGCATCGTCCCAGCCTTCGAGCTTGCGTTCGTCGCTGTACACCAGACACAGGTACTTCATGAGGCGCTCCTTGCCGTCTCGGGGACGGCGCTGATTCTGACGGGGTTTGATGGCCCTTACCTGACGATTGCCGCCACCGCGGCACTCCGGCGGGCGGGCGGGCCTTCGTTGCGGCAGGCCTCGTCGTGCCGTGTGCGGACGCGGCCGTCGGGTGTCAGGTCCAGGCACAGCGCGGCGCCGTCCAGCAGCTCGATGCCGCGCGCATAGGTCGAATAGGTGTGGAAGATCTCCCCCGGGCCCTTGCGATAGAACACGCTCAGGCCCGGCAGTTCCTCGATTCGCGCTTCGACGGCCGCGTAGTTGTAGTAGACCTTGCCGCTGGCGAGGTCGCGCGGCGCGAACGAGACGTTGAAGTCGTCATTGAACTCGCCGTGCTCCGCGGAGACCCAGCGAAAACCCCAGCCCATGCGCCGGCGGTAGGCCTCGATCTGCGCCGGCGAAGCGCGTGACACGGCGACGAACGACAGGTCGTGGCGCTCGAAATGCCGGCGGGCCACGTCGAGGTGATCGGCCGTGACCGCGCACGCGGCACAGCCCTGCGTCCAGCCCGGGGCGAACATGTGGTGATGGACCAGCAGCTGCCGGCGACCGTCGAACAGCGCGTCCAGCGTGACCGGCCCGTCAGGGCCGTCGAACCGGTAGGACCGCTCCAGCCGGACCCAGGGCATGGCGCGCCGCGCGGCGTCGACGCGGTCGCGCAGCCGCGTCAGCGCCTTTTCCTGTTGCAGCAGCGCCTTGCGCGCGAGCAGCCAGTCACCGCGCGACACCACGGCAGGACCGGTCTCGGCATCGATCCCGGAGAGGACGGCAGGCATGGCGGGACTCCAGTGCGGGTAGATGCACACGGCCCCGCGGGGCCCTCGGCGGGCCCCCGGCGGGAACGTGCTCACTGGATGGTCGAACCGGCACGCCGGATTTCGACACGGCGGCCTCAAGAGCCGCCGGGCGCGCCGACGCGGAGGGCCGCGCCAGCCCCGCCAAACGGATCAGGACCCGGAGGTCTTCTTCGTCGCGCCGCTGATGCTGTCCGGCGTGCGCTCGTCGAGGCCGCTGGTGATCGCCGCGGCGCGCAGTGCCGACAGCTCGGTGATCGACAGCAGCATCTCCACCTCGTCGAGCATGGCCGCGCGGTAGCTCGCCAGCGTCGAACGGCCCTGCGGCGTGGCGGTTGCCGCCGCCGGCGCCGCGACGCCGAGGCTCAGGTCGCCGGGAATCACGTAGGCGCCGCGCGTTTTCTTCCAGTCGTCGAACAGGGCGTTCCAGGTCCTGATCTCGGTGTCGAGGATGCGCATGCGCGCCTCCAGGTGCTGCTGGTTCTCGGCGAGGATCGCGCTGTCCGTGCACGGCGCCGGGCACGGGCGCATGCGCCGGTTGACCTCCATCTGCTGCTGCCCCAGCGCGCGCTGCAGCCAGCGCTTGCGCTTGGCCAGCGCCGCCTGCGGGCTGCGTTCGCCGCCGTTGGCGGTCAGGTAGTCCGCATACGCGCGCGCGGCGCGCTGCACCTCCGGCGGATCGTTCGGCGCCGCGGCCACCGGCGTCCCCGGTTGCGGTGCGGCGCCGCCATTGAGTTCGGCAACCGCCGCCCGCTCGGCGGTGATGGCCTGGCGCAGCGTCACGACCTCCGGCTGGATCACCGCGCCGTCCGCGACCCAGGTCACCGCGGTCGCGGCATCGGCGGGCGGGCGCGGCACGGCGGCGAACAGGTCCGACAGCGAGGCTGCCGCCACCGGCAGCGTGCACAGGCCGAGTGCCCATGCACAAAAAAGGCGCGAGACGGTGTGTGAGATGGCCATGTTTCCAGCATCGTCTGGAGCCAGGATCGACCCCGGCCAAGGGGTACGCAAGAATGGCGCCGGATCGCTGCGGGTAGTGTCGGCCACCCGGGGATCGGCGATCCTGCCCCGCCCGCCCGTTCGCAGGACGCCCGCCATGCAGGTCCACCCGGAATTCCCGCAGCTCGACGCGATGCTCGAAGCGTGGCGCGAACCGATCGGCGCCGACTACGAGGCCTACCGCAATCACCTGCTGCGCATGCTGAACTTCTGCTTCGCGCTGGCCCGGCCCGACGAGACCGCCGCGCGCAAGCTGGTGATCGCCGCGGTGTTCCACGACATCGCCATCTGGACGCACGGCACGATCGACTACCTGCGGCCGTCCGCCGAACTGGCCCGCGAATGGCTGCAGCAGCACGGCGAACCCTCCTGGGGCGACGAAATCGACGCGATCATCGACCAGCATCATCGCTTCCGTCCGTGGCGGGAGGCCGGCGGCGATCTCGTCGAGGCCTTCCGCAAGGCCGACCTGGTCGACGTGTCGCTGGGCCTGGTGCGCTTCGGTTTGCCGCGCGCCTTCGTCGCCGATGTGCGCAGGACCTTCCCGAATGCCGGATTCCACAAGCGGCTGGTGCAGCTCACGCTGCGCCAGCTCGGGCGCGAACCGCTGCGACCGCTGCCGATGATGAAGTGGTAGGCAAGGCCGGCCCGATGGCCGGACTGCTGCCACCGCCGCGCGAATCGATCTATCGATAGCACTGCCGGTCATGCCGGACAGGGCATGACAGCCGGTATCCTCCGCGCCCGTCCATTCCCCGAACGCAACGGTCATGGCCCGCTCGCATTTCCTGCCGACTCCGACCCGTTATCCCCGGTCCGGGCGACTGCCCGCCGCCGCGGTGCTGCTCGGCATCGCCACGGTCGCCAGCGCCCAGGATGCCCCGTCCGCCGGCGATTCGGACGAGCTGAACGTGATCGCCGTCGAGACCCTGCGCGACGACGCACCGGTCGAGCAGGCCGCGACGCCGGCGCCCGGTGCCATCGAGACGATCATCGTCACCGCGCAGAAGCGCGAGCAGTCGCTGCAGGAGGTGCCGATCGCGATCTCGGCGTTCACCGACTTCCAGCTCGACGCGCGCGGCATCGTCAGCGTCAAGGACCTGGGCACGGCCGTGCCGGGCCTGCAGTTCAGCGACCTGGCCGGCTACAACCTGATCTACCTGCGCGGCGTCGGCACCGATGCCTTCGTGCCGTCAGCGGAGCCCAGCGTCGCCACCTATCTCGACGGCGTGTACTTTCCGTCGGCGCACAACATGGTGCAGTCCTTCGGCGCGCTGGAGCGCATCGAGGTGCTGCGCGGACCGCAGGGCACCCTGTTCGGGCGCAATTCCACCGGCGGCGCGATCAGCCTGTTCACGCGCGCGCCCGGCCCGGAGCCGGAAGCCTCGGTGCAGGCCAGCTATGCCCGCTTCGACGACCTCAAGGCTCGCGCGCACGTCAGCGTGCCGCTGGCCGACACGGTGGCGGCGAGCTTCTCCGGCTTCTATCACCGCGAGGACAACTACTACACGCTGGACAACGGCGGCACCGACGAGCTGCCGCCGGAGATCGGCCGCGGCGGACGCCTGCGCCTGTCCTTCGCACCGACCGACGATCTGCGCATCACGCTGACCGGTCTGCTCGCGCGCTACAGCGGCACCTCTACGACGACCTCGGTGAATACCGCGCCAAGCCTGCTCGGACGGTTGCTGCTGATCCCGGCGGAGACGCGCGAGTACGTCGTCACCGCGGATTCGACGCCGTCGCTGACCACCGACACCGAGGCCTGGTACGGCGAAGCGGTGTGGACGCTGCCGTGGTTCGACGTGAAGCTGCTCGGCAGCCACTACTTCATCGACGCCTACGACTACGTCTACGACTACGACGGTTCGCAGCGTCCCGCGGCGACCTACGGCGCCGAGAGCGACTACCAGCAGATCCGCACCGGCGAGCTGCAGTTCACGTCCAACGACGGCAGCTTTGCCAGCCACTGGCTGCAGTGGGTCGCCGGCCTGTACTACCTGCGCAGCGAGGGCGGCTACAACCCAGGCTACCTGTCGCTGGCCGGCAGCGTGCTCAATCTCGAACCCGTGCTCGGCGGCCTGCCCGACGCGCTGCGCGGGCTGCTCGGCGCCGCGCCGCTGCCGACGCAGCTGCGCTTCAACTTCATCGGCCTGATCGGCGCCGAGTCCTACTCGGGCTATGCCCAGGCCACGGCCAATCTCACCGACTGGCTCAACCTGACCGCGGGCGGCCGCTACCAGGAGGAGACGCGCACGCTGATCCGCTCGGACGTCGAGCTCGAAGGCATCGACGGCTCGCTGGTCTCGTTCGCGCCGCGCGAGTCCACCGTCAGCAACTTCTCGCCGCGCGTCGCCATCGACGTGACGCCGACCCGCAACCTGATGCTGTATGCCTCGTTCTCGCAGGGCTTCAAGAGCGCGACCTACAACATCATCAACATCTACCTGCCGCCCGACTACATCGAGCCGGAGGAGGTCACCTCCTACGAGATCGGCTTCAAGTCGGACCTGTTCGACCGTTCGCTGCGCCTGAACGTCGCCGTGTTCGAAAGCGAGATCGAGAACCTGCAGACCGGCTTCGTCTCGCTGACCAGCGGCGGCGCGATCAATTTCGAGAATGCCGGCGAGGCGCGCATCCGCGGCGTGGAGTTCGACGCCACGGTGCTGCCGATGCCGCAGCGCAATCCGGGCCTGGTGCTGACCCTGGGCGGTTCGTGGCTGGACGCGATCTACACCGACTACCGCAACGGCAGCGGCTACGACGAGGACACCGGCCTGTCGTTCCGCAGCGACTGCGGCGACGATCCGGACAATCCGTCCGGCCCACGCTGCCGCGACTTCAGCGGCAACCGCATCGTGCGCACGCCCGAGTTCAGCGGCGCCGCGTCGCTGAGCCAGACCGTGGATGTGCGCAGCGGCAGCGTCGAGGTCGGCGTCGACTACTACTACAACGGCGGCTTCTTCTACCTCGCGCAGAACTCGGAGAACTCCTTCGAGAGCAGCTACCGCGTCGTCAACGCGCGCGTCAGCTACCTGCACGCGCCGTGGAACCTGCGCGTGACGGTGTTCGGCGAGAACCTGCTCGACGAGCGCTACCGCCTCGCACAGTTCCACACCGACTTCGGCCGCGCCGATACGCTGGCGCCGCCGGTGGTCGTCGGCCTGCGCCTGAACTGGGATTTCTTCGGCTAGTCGTTCGCGGCGCGACCGAGCACGTCCGCCGTGTGTTCGCCGAGCCGCGGCGCCGGCGCGCTGCGCGGCAGCTCCGCGTCGAAGCGGATCGGCAGCGCGAACGCGGGCTTGCCGCCGTCATCCTCGATCATGCCGCGTGCGCGCACCTGCGCGTCGTCGAGCACCTCGTCGAGGCTCAGCACCGGCGTCACGCAGCAGTCCTGACCGGCCAGCAGCTCGGCCCACTGGTCGCGCGTGCGTGTCATGAACAGTCCCGCCAGCGCGAGATGCACCGGCGCCGTCACCAGGCGCGCGCGTCGCGGATCGCCGCGCATCCGGCCGAGACTGCCGAACGGATCCTTGCTGCCGCCCGGCGTCTTGCCGCCGGATGACCCGGACGTGCCGGAGCCGCGCGGCAGCCACTTCCTCAAGGGCGCGGGCAGCCGGTCGCCGAGCACGGCGAGCAGGCGCAGGAAGAACTTGGGCTCCAGCGCGCCGACGGCCAGATGCCGGCCATCGCGGCAACGATAGACGCGGTAGTTCGGCAGCAGGCCGGTGAGCATGCCGGCGCCGCGCGGCGGCAGCCGGCCGTCCTGGCGCAGCGCCGCGAGCGCGATGGGCATCAGCGCGAGCGCGCCGTCCATCATCGAGACATCGACCATCGTGCCCTGCCCGCTGCTGCGCGCACCGATGACGGCGGCGAGGATGCCCATCGCACAGGTCAGCGCTCCGCCGGCCAGGTCGGCGATCTGCAGGTTCGACTGCGCGGGCGGCCCGCCGGCGCTGCCGACCTGGTCGAGCACGCCGGCCAGCGCGAGGTAGTTCATGTCGTGCCCGGCCCAGTCGCGATACGGCCCGGTCTGCCCGTAGCCGGTGAGCGCCGCGTAAACCAGCCTCGGGTTGCGCGCGCGCAGCGTCTCGTAGCCGCAGCCGAGCTTGTCCATGACGCCGGGGCGGAAGGATTCGAGCACGACATCGGCGTCGTCGACCAGCGCGAGGAAGGCCTCGCGATCCTCGGCATCGCGCAGATCCAGCGTCACCGATTTCTTGCCGCGGTTGACCTGCGCGAACAGCTCGCCCATGCCGCGCGCGTAGTCGCCGCCGTCCGGCTCCTCGATCTTGATGACCTCCGCGCCCATCTGCGCGAGATACAGCGAGCAGAACGGCCCGGGCAGCAGGCGCGAGAGGTCGAGCAGGCGGATACCCGCGAGCAGCGTGTTGCCGGGCATCGGTCAGCCTCCCTTGAAGTTCGCCTTGCGCTTCTGCGTGAAGGCCATCACGCCTTCCATGAAGTCCGGGTGGCGGCCGCAGTCGCGCTGCAGGTCGCGCTCCAGCGCAAGCTGCGTGTCCAGATCGTTGCCGGCCGCAGCGTGGATTGACTGCTTGATGCGCGCGATCGCCTGCGCCGGGCCGTCGGCAAGCTTGCGCGCCACGGCCGTCGCCCGCGCGGCCAGCGCCTCGTCGTCGACGACCTCGGCGATCAGGCCCCATTGCTGCGCCGTCTCGGCCGGCAGGCGCTCGCCCAGCAGCGCGAGCTGCATCGCCCGCTGCGGGCCGACGAGGCGCGGCAGCAGCCAGGTGCCGCCGGCGTCCGGAATCAGCGCGATGTTGACGAAGGCCTGCAGGAAGTAGGCGCTGCGCGCGGCGATCGTCAGGTCGGCCAGCAGCGCGACATTGGCCGCGGCCCCGGCCGCCGCGCCGTTGACCGCGGCGATCACCGGCTTGGGCAGGCTGCGCATCTGCGCGATCAGCGGGTTGTAGTGCGTCTCCAGCGGCAGGCCCAGATCGAGCCTGCCGTCAGCGCCGAGCGGCGGCGCACTCATGTTTGCGACCAGGTCGGCGCCGGACGAGAACGCCCGCCCCTCGCCGGTCAGCACGACGGCGCGCACCTGCTGGTCGTCGGCGCACCGCGCGAAAGCGTCGCGCGTCTCCTCGAGCAGGCGCAGCGTCATCGCGTTGAGCGCCTGCGGGCGGTTGAAGCGGATGGTGGCGACGCCGTCTTCGACGCCGTAGAGGATGTCTTGGTAGCTCATGGGTCAGTCCAGCGTCGAACGCGCGATGATTTCCTTCATGATCTCGGAGGTGCCGGCGAGGATGCGGTGGATGCGCTCGTCCTGGTACAGGCGGCAGATCTCGTACTCCTCCATGTAACCGGCGCCGCCGTGCTGCTGCACGCCCTCGTCGACCATGCGGCCGGCCAGTTCGCTGGTGTAGAGCTTGGCGCGGGCGGCGTCGACCGGATCGAGCTTGCCGAGGTTGTGCTGCTCCACGCAGCGGTCGACGTAGACCTGGGCGATGTCGATCTCGGCATCCAGCGCGGCGAGCTTGAAGCGCGTGTTCTGCATCTTGCTCAGCGGCTTGCCGAACACCTTGCGGTTGCGCACGAACTCGCGCGTCACCTCCATCGCGACGCGCGTGGCGGCGAGGTTGCCGCAGGCGCCGATCAGCCGCTCCTCAGCGAGGCCCTTCATCAGGTGATAGAAGCCGGCGTGCACTTGGCCGAGCACGTTGGCCTTGGGCACCTTGACGTCGCGGAAGAACAGCTCAGCGGTGTCCTGCGACTTCATGCCCATCTTCTTGAGCAGACGACCGCGCTCGAAGCCCTCCATGCCGCGTTCAACGATGAACAGCGTCACGCCGTGCGGGTTCTCCGCGTGCGTCTTCGCCGCGACGATGACGACGTCCGCGTTGATGCCGTTGGAGATGTAGGTCTTGGTGCCGTTGAGCACCCAGTGATCGTCGTGCTCGACCGCGCGCGCCTTCATGCCGGCGAGATCGGAGCCGGCGTCCGGCTCGGTCATCGCGATCGCGAGAATCTTCTCGCCGCTGATGAACGACGGCAGGAAGCGCTGCTTCTGTTCCTCGTTGCCGAAGTGCTGGAAGTACGGCGCGACCAAGCGGCTGTGCAGCGTGATGAAGTAGCCGGAGTCGCCGTGGAAGGCGTTCTCCTCGATCAGGATCTGCTCGTAACGGAAGTCGTTCAGCCCGAGCCCGCCATACTGCTCGTCCGCCCAGATGCACAGCAGGCCGGCCTCGCCCGCCTTGAGGAAGGCCTCGCGATCGACGATGCCGGTCTCGCGCCATCGCTCCGAATGCGGCCGGATCTCGGTCTGGAAAAACTTGCGGGCCGCATCGCGGAACTGCTCCATCTCCGGTTCGAACGGTCTGCGCTGCATCTGCTGTCTCCAAGGGCGCTGCGGCTTGCACCGGCGCGCCTGCCATACCAAAGTGCGGACCGCAGCGGTCGCACATTGCGTACACTGCGCGCGGACCCGATGCGGTAACGATCGTTACCCCGTGACGGCCTTGAGCCGCCACGTCGGTCCGTATAATGCCTGCCGATCCGCTTGGCGCCAATGTTTCGGGCGCCTGTCGTATCGGTTACTCGGATTTTCTGAAACGGAGAAACAGCGTGCAGATCAAGGATCATGTCGGCATCGTCACCGGCGGCGCCTCGGGTTTGGGCGAAGCGACCGTACGGCGCCTCGTCGCGCAGGGCGGCAAGGCCGTCATTGCGGACATGAACGCGCAACGCGGCGAAGCGCTTGCGAAGGAACTCGGCGACGCCGCGCGCTTCGTGCGCTGCGACGTCGGCGTCGACACCGACGCGGTCGCCGTGGTCCAGGCGGCGCAGGAGGCTTTCGGCCGCATCGACATCCTCGTCAACTGCGCCGGCATCGGCACGCCGGCGAAGGCGGTCGGCAAGGATGGCCCGCTGCCGCTCGCGCAGTTCGAGAAGATCATCAAGGTGAATCTCGTCGGCAGCTTCAACCTGATCCGCGTGGCTGCAGCGGCCATGCAGGGCCAGCAGCCCAACGATCTCGGCGAGCGCGGCGTGATCATCAACACCGCCTCGGTCGCGGCCTATGACGGCCAGATCGGCCAGCCCGCCTACGCCGCCTCGAAAGCCGGCGTCGTCGGCATGACGCTGCCGCTGGCGCGCGAGTTCGCGCGCTTCGGCATCCGCGTGGTCACGATCGCACCGGGCCTGTTCCTGACGCCGCTGCTCGAAAGCCTGCCCAAGGAAGCGCAGGACTCGCTCGGCGTGCAGGTGCCGTTCCCGCCGCGCCTGGGCAAGCCCGACGAGTTCGCGCAGATGGTCACGAGCATCGTCGACAACGTGATGCTCAACGGCGAGACGATCCGCCTCGATGGCGCGATCCGCATGGCGCCGAAGTGAGTCCAGCCTAGAGCGATATCGCTTCAAATCGAAAACGTCATTCCCGCGAAGGCGGGAATGACGACTCATCCACCTCCTCACAGGACGCTCCCATGCGCATGCCCGCGAGCTGGCAAGGCCGCCTTCGCATCCCCGCGATCGCCGCGCCGATGTTCATCGTCTCCAACCCGAAACTCGTCGCTGCCTGCTGCCAGAGCGGCGTCGTCGGCACGTTTCCGGCGCTCAACCAGCGCACGACGGCGGGCTTCGTCGAGTGGCTGGAAACGCTCAACGCGACGCTGACCGACAAGGACGCACCGTACGGGGTGAACCTGATCGTGCACCGGACCAACCCGCGCCTGCAGGCCGATCTCGAGCAGGTGGTGCGCCACAAGGTGCCGCTGGTGATCACCTCGCTGGGCGCCGTCGCCGAGGTCGTCGACGCCGTGCACAGCTACGGCGGCGTCGTGTTCCACGACATCGTCAACCAGCGCCACGCAGAGAAGGCGGCGAAGGCCGGCGTCGACGGCCTGATTCCGGTATCGGCCGGTGCCGGCGGGCATGCCGGCGTGGTCAACCCGTTCGCACTCGTGCCCGAGATCCGCAGCGTCTTCGACGGCTACATCGTGCTGTCCGGTTGCATCTCCTCGGGTCGCGGCGTCGCCGCGGCACGCGCGCTGGGCGCGGACTTCGCCTACATGGGCACGCGCTTCATCGCGACGCAGGAGGCGAATGCGCCCGAGGCGTACAAGCAGATGCTGATCGACGCCGGCAGCGCCGACATCGTCTACACGCCGGCCATCAGCGGCATCCCGGCGAACTTCCTGCGACCGTCGATCGTCGGTGCCGGGCTCGACCCCGACAACCTCAAGCCCAAGACCGAGATCAACCTCGGCGAGGAACTCAGTGCCTCCAAGGCCTGGAAGGACATCTGGTCCGCCGGCCAGGGCACGACCGAGATTCGCGACCTGCCGCCGGCCACCGAACTGTGTGCACGCCTGATCCGCGAGTACGGCGAAACCTGCAGGAGCCTCGCCGACGGCATGTGACCGGCAGGACGCGGCGGTGCGGCGCAGCAGCCCTTGCCGGCCACGCCGCCCGCATCAAGACTCGGACGCTGATCCTTCGCACCGCAATCCGGGGTAGCTGATGTCGCTTGAACACTTTGACGTACTCGTCGTCGGGGCCGGCCTGTCCGGCATCGGCGCCGGCGTGCATCTGCAGACGCACTGTCCGGGCAAGACCTGGGCGATCCTCGAGGCGCGCGACACCATCGGCGGCACCTGGGACCTGTTCCGCTACCCCGGCATCCGCTCGGATTCGGACATGTTCACGCTCGGCTACTCGTTCAAGCCGTGGACGGCCGCCAAGTCGATCGCCGACGGTCCGTCGATCCTCGAGTACGTCCGCCAGACCGCGCGCGAGCACGACGTCGACCGGCACATCCGCTTCCGCCACAAGGTCGTGCGCGCGAGCTGGTCGGGCGACGATGCGCGCTGGACCGTGGAGGCCGAGTGCGGCGAAGCGCGCGAGACGCGGCGCTACACCTGCCGCTTCCTCTACATGTGCAGCGGTTACTACCGCTACGACGCCGGCTACATGCCGGACTTTCCCGGCGCCGGCGACTTCGGCGGGCAACTGACCCATCCGCAGCACTGGCCCGAGAACCTCGACTACGCCGGCAAGCGCGTCGTCGTCATCGGCAGCGGCGCGACCGCGGTGACGCTGGTGCCGGCGATGGCCGGGACCGCGGCGCACGTCACCATGCTGCAGCGCTCGCCCACCTATGTGCTGACGCTGCCCGGCGAAGACCGCATTGCCGGCGCCCTGCGCAAGGTGCTGCCCGAACGCGCCGTCTATGCCCTGACGCGCAGCAAGAACGTGCTGATGAGCTTGGCGTTCTACACGGTGTGCCGGCGCTATCCCGGCTTCGCGAAGAAGCTGCTGCGCAAGGGCATTGCCGCGCAATTGCCGGCGGACTACCCGATCGACGAACACTTCCGGCCGCGGTACAACCCCTGGGACCAGCGTCTGTGCTTCGTTCCGGACGCCGACCTGTTCAAGGCCGTGCGCCGCGGGCAGGCCGACATCGTCACCGACCATGTCGAGCGCTTCACGCCGGACGGCATCCGGCTGAAGTCCGGGCGCGAGCTGGCCGCCGACATCGTCGTCTCCGCCACCGGGCTGCAGCTGCTGGCCTTCGGCGGCATGCAGATCCGCGTCGACGGCGAGGACGTCAATCTGGCGCGGACGATGAGCTACAAGGGCATGATGCTCAGCGGTGTGCCGAACTTCGCCTACTGCATCGGCTACACCAACGCCTCGTGGACGCTCAAGGCGGACCTCGCCTCCCAGTACGTCTGCCGCATCATCGCGCGTCTCGACCGCAACGGCGGCGGCTACGCCGTGCCGCACAACGACGATCCGAGCGTCGGCGAGGAACCGCTGATCGATTTTTCGTCCGGTTACGTGCAGCGCGCGATCGAGAGCTTCCCCAAGCAGGGCTCGAAGGCGCCGTGGAAGCTGCACCAGAACTACATCAAGGACCTGATCACGCTCCGCTACGGCACGCTCGAGGACAGCGGCATGCGCTTCGTCGCCGGCCGCGACGACACGGCTGCGGCGGCGGAGGCGGCGTAAGCAAGGCACCCCGCTGACCGCAGCGCCGGCACCCGCTGTCGCAACGACATTGACACGATTACATCGATCAATGTCACAATGATTCCGCCACGCCAGCCGGAGAAGACATGGCCAGCGTATCGACGACGGGAGTGCCGGACGGGAACGATCTCGACGGCTTTCGCAGCGCGCAGCGCCTCGCCTACCGCTGCGCCGAAACCATCGGCGCGGAGTTGCGCCCGGGCATGACCGAGCGCGCGGTCGCCGCGCGCATGCGTGAGTTCCTGCAGGACGAGGGCGCCGACGACTGCTTCCACGAGCCCTTCGCCTGGTTCGGCGATCGCACGGCCTTCCGTGGTTTCGCCGGCATCCGTCACCTGCGCGGCTTCAACCCGGCGTTCTACCCGGGCGGACGCGTGCTCGAGGAGAACATGCCCTACATCCTCGACTGCGCCCCGACCGTCGGCGGCTACACGGCGGACATCGGCTACTGCGGCGTGATCGGCGAGAACCGCGTGCTCGACCGGCTGATGGACGATCTTCACGAATACCGGACGCTGATCCTGGATCGCGTGCGCGCACGCGACTCGCTGGCCGCGATCAGTCGCGCGGTGGACCGTCTGTGCAGTCGCCACGGCTACGAGCCGCGGCACAAGGCCTATCCGTTCGAGGTGCTCGCGCACCGCGTCGAGCGCCTTGCCGAGGACGGTCGCGCCCGCCATCCGTCGCTCGCACGCTTCGGCCTGCGCAACCTCGCCGGGCTGGCGCGCGGCGGCCTGCGCGGACGACGGGAAGGCTGGTCGCCGCTGTGGAACAGCAGCGCGACATCCGATCACCCGCCGACGCCGGGCCTGTGGGCGGTGGAGCCGCACCTGGGCTTTCGCGGCACCGGTGCCAAGTTCGAGGAACTGCTCGTCGTCACCGACGACGATGCCTGGTGGCTCGACGACGACGTGCCGCATGTGCGGCGCTGGATCGCGCGCGGACTGTGGTCGCCGCCGGCCACCACGCAGAGGGCGGCAGCATGAGCGCGCGCAAGACCCGCTTCGTCGCTTCGGGAAGCGTGCGGCTCGCGGTGCACGAGTGGGGCGAGTCCGCTCGCCCGACCCTGCTGCTGGTCCACGGCTACCCCGACAGCAGCCGCGTCTGGGACGCCACCGCTGCCCTGCTCTGCGAGCACTACCACGTCGTGGCCTATGACGTGCGCGGCGCCGGCCAGTCGACGGCGCCCGAGTCGGTCGCCGACTACGCGCTCGACCACCTGGTTGCCGATGCCGCCGCGGTCGCCGATGCCGTGAGCCCGGACCGGCCGGTGCATCTGGTCGGCCACGACTGGGGATCGATCCAGTCCTGGGAAGCGGTGACCACGGAAACGATGCGCGGTCGCATCGCCTCGTTCACGACCATCTCCGGACCGTGCCTCGACCACGCCGGCCACTGGGTCCGCCAGCGGCTCAGGAACGGCACGCCGCGCGAGTTCTCGCGCGTGGCCTCGCAATTGCTGCACTCCTGGTACATCGGCCTGTTCCACCTGCCGTTTGCAGCGCCGAAGGCCTGGGAAATGGGCCTCGACAGGTTGTGGCCGTCGCTGCTGGAGAAACTGGATGGCGTCGCCCCGCACATCAGCGAGACGCAACGCGAGGACGGTCGCCACGGCATCAAGCTGTATCGCGCCAACGTGCGCAGCCGCCTGCTCGAACCGGGCGAGCGGCGTGCCGAGATCCCGGTGCAACTCATCGTGCCGCTGCGCGACCGCTTCGTGACACCGCAACTGCTCGACGACCTGCCGCAGTGGGCGCCGGCGCTGTGGCGCAGCGAGGTGGATGCCGGTCACTGGCTGCCGCTGAGTCATCCGCAGCTGCTCGCCGAGCGGATCGGCAGCTTCGTCGACTTCGTCGAAACCGGTGACGAACCGCCGGCGCTGCGCCGGGCCCGCGTCCGCGGCGCGCGGCGCAGGCACAGCGGCAAGCTGGTCGTCGTCACCGGTGCCGGCTCCGGCATCGGTCGCGAGACCGTGCTCGCCTTCGCCGAATCCGGGGCAGACACCATCGCCGTCGACATCGACCGCGCCGCCGCCGAACGCACCGCCGAACTCGCGGGCCTGCTCGATACCTACAGCGTCGCCTACGCGCTCGATGTCGGTGACGCCAGGGCGATGGAAGCCCTGGCCGCCGAGATCGGCGAGCAGTACGGCGCCGCGGACGTGATCGTCAACAATGCCGGCATCGGCATGTCGGGCCCGGTGCTCGA
The DNA here is from genome assembly GCF_003201205.1 of Sinimarinibacterium flocculans. Classification (GTDB taxonomy): domain Bacteria; phylum Pseudomonadota; class Gammaproteobacteria; order Nevskiales; family Nevskiaceae; genus Solimonas; species Solimonas flocculans. The sequence continues at coordinate 268,251 of NZ_QICN01000001.1, read as the reverse complement.
TACCTCCACCGCCGACTGGAAGAAGATCCTCGACGTGAATCTCTGGGGCGTGATCCACGGCTCCCGCCTGTTCGCGCAGCAGATGATCGACGCCGACACGCGTGGCCACATCGTCAACGTGTCTTCCGGGCTCGCCTTCTTCCCGACGCGACTGACGCCGGCCTACAACACGACCAAGGCCGCCGTGCAGATGCTGACCGAATGCCTGCGCGCCGAACTGGCCGAGCGACATATCGGCGTCAGCGCGATCTACCCGGGCGTGGTCAACACGAACATCGTCAGCACCGCGTCGATGGTCGGCGCCGACGGTGACGAGGCGGCCGCGAAGCGCAGCCGCGCGAACCGGCTCTACGAGCTGCGCAATCTCAAACCCGATGCGGTCGCCCGCGCCATTGTCGATGCGGTCGAGCACAACCGCGCCGAGGTCCGCGTCGGCGCCGAGGTGCATGCCATCCGCTGGCTCACGCGCTTCGCGCCGGGCGCGGCGCGGCGCATCGCGCGCATCAACCTATAGCCGGCGCCAGGAGTCCGCAATGACCCGAGTCCTGCCGTTTCCCGGCGTCCGCCGGGCATCGTCGACCACCCACGACATCCTCCCGCGCAAGGTGCGCTTCGACTGGGCGAACACGCCGCTGGAGTGGATTCCCGGCCAGCCGTTCGCGAGCCACTTCATCAACGAGATCAACATGATCCTGCCGGCCGGCGAGTTCTGGTTCTGCCGGCTCTACAACCAGGCGCTGCCCTTCGTCACCGACGACAAGCTGCGCGCCGACGTGCAGGCCTTCGTGCGGCAGGAAGCGATGCACGCGCGCGCGCACGCCGGCGCCTGCTCGGAGTACCTGCGCGCGCACGGCATCGACACCCGCCGCAATCTCGCGGTGATGGACTGGCTGTTCGAGCGGGCGCTGGGCGACGAGCCGTTCGGTCGCAAGCTGCCCAGGCTGCTGCAGCGGCGCTGGCTGGTCTTCCGGCTCGGCATCATCGCCGCGGTCGAGCACATGACCTGCGTGCTCGGCAAGTACGCGCTGAACAACCGCGAGTGGGACAAGGCCGGGGCCGACCCGGTGCTGCTCGACCTGATCCGCTGGCATGGCGCCGAGGAGATCGAGCACCGCAGCGTCGCCTTCGACCTGTACACGCATCTCGGCGGCAGCTACCTGTCGCGCTACTACCTGTCGGCGATCACCTTCGTCGCGGTCTTCGGCATCTGGGCCGACGGTGCCGCGGACCTGATGTGTCAGGACCCGCGCTTCGCGAAGCAACGGCCGAGCGTCTTCCGGCCGTGGCTGTGGCGCGAGTGGGTGCGCGTGGCCCGCAACGGCCACCTGCCCGATCCGCTGTGGCTGTTCCTGACGGAGCTGCCTTACCTCTCGCCCTGGTACGACCCACGCAACGAGGCCTCGACCGAGCAGGCGCTGGCGTATCTCGCGCGCTCGCCGGCCGCGAGGTCGGCGGCCGCCTGAGCGGCCGCCGACCCGGAGCGTCTACGGCTGCACCGCCAGCGCCTGCACCCGCACGTCGCTGCTGCCGTTGCCGATCTGGCCGAGATTGGTCAACGCGCCCGTCGCCAGGTTCACCCGCAGCAGGCTGGTCTGGCTGCCGCTCTGGTCGGTCGTGTAGGCCGCACCGTTCTGACGGTCGATGTCGAGCGGCACCTGTCCCGCCCCGCCGAGGCTGAAGCTGAGCTCACCGACCGTGTTGAGCTGCCCCGTGTTCGGGGATACCGGCGTGCCGTCGACGCTGCCGACGCGGACCAGCGCGTCGAACGTGGTGTCGATGCCGAACAGCGTCGTCACGCCCTGGCTGCAGTCGTCGTAGCCGATCGCATTGACCCCGGGGGTGCCGGCGGACTCGTTGGGGTCGCCCGCCGCGTAGGCGAGATCGGTGTCGCGAGCGATCAGGGCAATCGACGGCGTCAGACGATAGTTCTCGCCCTCCGCGCCGATTGCGCGCAGCACGTCCGCGCAGGGATTGAAGTCGAGACCCAACAGCTCGTCGGTGGTCACGGTGACCGGCGTCGACGCGATCAGCGTGGCCGTGGCGGTCGCCGTATCCAGCCGGTAGAAGCGCCGGTCGCTCGTGTACACATACAGCTCGCTCGTCGCCGGCCGGAAGTCCATCGACAGGATCAACGGGCTCGAGTTGTCCGGAAGGGTCGCCTCGATCCCCTGAATGTCGAGGAAGGTGGCCGTTCCCGGCGAACCGGCGTTGAAGCGGATCAGGCGATAGGTGTCGTCGATGACGAAGATCGTTCCCTGCGGCGCCGGATCGCCCTCGTCGTCGTCGATGGTCAGCGTGTGCACGCTCGGCGAGCCGAGCTGCGCGCCACCGCTCGGCGCCGACAGCGTGATGATGACCGTCTCGTCGCCTTCGGCACCATCGTCGTCGATCAGCGACACGCTGATCGTCGCGTTGCTGGTCCCGGCCGGGATGACCAGCGGGCTGGCCGTCACCGTTCGATCGCCGGCCGTTGCCGTACCCGATACGGTGAACGGCAGGCTGATGTCCTCGCTGGACACCGGATTGACCGTCAGGCCGACGTTGACCACGCCGGCGGACTCCACGGCCGTCTGCGCCGCGTCGGCGAAGGCCACGGTCGTCACACCCGGCGACGGTGTTGGCGTCGGGCTGGGGCTCGGCGTGGGGGTGGCGCTGGCGGTCGGCGTCGGCGTGGCGCTCGGCCCCGGAGTCATCGTGGGCGTCGCCGTCGGAGTCGCGGTGGGCGAAGCGGTCGGCGTCGACGTGGGCTGCGGACTCGCGGTCGGCGTTGCGGTCGCCGTGGGGCTCGGCTGCGGTGAGGCGCCGGGGACGTTGATCGGAATGCAGATGCGCAGCGGCGACGACACGCGCCCGTTGATGTTGCGCGCGGACAGGTCGAAGCACAGCTGGCCGCTCTGACGGATCTCCAGCGGGATCGACACGGAGAAGATGACCGCGATGTCGAGCTTGCCGGAAGCGCCCTTGCCGAGCGGTTCCTCGAACACCGCCTCGAAGAAGCTTTCGGCGCCCGGAACCTTCGCGAAAATCCCGTTGATGGCACTGCTGGACGTGAGCTGCAGGTCCAGCGAAACCGTCTGGCCGGGCTGCGCGAACGGCGCCGCCTCCGACACGATCACCGGCCGATCCGGATCGGCGCTCTCCGCAGGCGGATCGCCCGGCAGCAGCTGCGCCGAGACCGCGCCGACGGTGACCTTCTCCAGCAAGGCCTCGCTGACGGCGTCCGCGTCATCCAGAGACAGCGCCGGAGCCGGCGAACTGCCGCCCCCACCACCACAGGCCGCAACGGCGAGCGCGAGAAACCATGCGCTGCCGCGACGCGCGACGGCGTACATCGGACCGGAAATCATCATCCCTTCCCCCTTGCGTGATGGCGGCAGCCCGCCTGCTGCGGCCGCGCACCCTCCTGCGCTGCCGCCCCCCGCAGCCGGAACGAGGCCACGGGCCCGGACCATTCGACCCTCATCCCCCCGCAAGTGCAAGCCAGGCCGTGTGTATAAGCGCCCGCAATGTGTGAAAGGTCTCATTGCAGCGCCCCAAGCGCCTGAAAGCCGCTTCCTTGCAGCATCCTTGGCGACGGGAGCGGGGTTTCCTCGCGGGTCGACCGCTGCCGCGGCTTCGCCCCCTCGCCCGGTCCATCGGGCGAAAACGAAAAAAGCCCCTTTCAAGGGGCCTTTTTCATTTGTGTGGCGGAGAGAGCGGGATTCGAACCCGCGATACGGCATTCACCGTATACACGCTTTCCAGGCGTGCTCCTTCAACCACTCGGACATCTCTCCGTGAAGGCTGCGCATTATACCGGTGCCGGCTCAGGATTCCGCGGCCGCTGGCGCCGGGTCCGTTTCGGGGACGACGGTCATCGGCGGCGGCACGTCGAGGCATTGCACGCGCGTGCTGCCGGGATTCTCGGGGTCCGGCACGTTGCGCGCGTAGGGCACGGACTCGGCCGGCGCCGGCGGAATGCGCAGGGCGGCAACCGACTCCGGCGTGCTCAGGCCCTCGACCTCGGCCGGCGGAGCCAATGTCGCGGCGCGCTGGTACGGGAACTCGCCGATGCAGTGGCGGTTGCTGCCGCAGGCCGCCAGCATCGCCACCGCGCAGATCGTCAGCAGGCGCCGGCTCATGCCATCACTCCGGCGGCCTGCAGCGCTGCGCGTACGCGCGGGGCATGCGCCTCGTCCATCGGCACCAGCGGCAGGCGCAGGCCGTTTTCGATCATGCCCATCTGGCAGAGGGCCCACTTGGCGGGAATCGGATTGGGTTCCACGAACAGATCCTTGTGCAGTGCCTGCAGTTCGGCGTCGAGCGCCTCGGCCGTCGCGCGGTCGCCGGCGAGCGCCGCCGCGCACATCTGGTGCATCTTGCGCGGCGCGACATTGGCCGTCACCGAGATGTCGCCATGGCCGCCGGCGAGAATCGACGCGCAGGCGGTGGCGTCGTCCCCCGAGTAGATCGCGAAATCCGCGCCCAGTTCCAGATCCAGCAGCTCGCGGATGCGCGACAGCTCGCCCCTGGCCTCCTTGATGCCGACGATGTTCGGCAGCTGTGCCAGCCGCGCGACGGTGGCCGGCAGCAGGTCGCAGCCGGTGCGGCCGGGCACGTTGTAGAGGATCTGCGGCAGCTCAACCGACTCGGCGATCTTGCGGAAGTGCCGGTACAGGCCTTCCTGCGGCGGCTTGTTGTAGTAGGGCGTGACCAGCAGCGCCGCGTCGGCGCCGACGGTCTTGGCCGCCAGCGTCTGCTCGATGGCTTCGCTGGTGGCGTTGGAGCCGGTGCCGGCGATGACCGGCACGCGGCCGGCGGCGCGTTCCACGACCCGCCGGATGACGGCGATGTGCTCTTCGAGGTCCAGCGTCGCCGACTCGCCCGTCGTGCCGACGGCCACGATCGCGTCGGTCCCTTCGGCGACATGCCAGTCCACCAATGCGTCCAGCCGCTTCCAGTCCAGCGCCCCATCTTCGTGCATGGGCGTGACGATGGCGACGATGCTGCCCTTGATCATGGCGTTGGTGGTCGGCGGCGGGGCCGGAAAAAAGGGCGGCAAGTATACCGGCAGCCGCCGCGGCGCTGCGAGGCCGCGACTCGTGCGCGGGCCGAATGAATTAAACTTCGCGGCCCAAGCGACACAGCGGCATCATGTCCCAGACCGACAACCTGCTCACCGTTTCCGCCATCGGCAAGCCCAAGGGCAACGTGCCGCTGGAGCTGTTCAAGGCGATCCGTGAACGCGGTGGCGAGGTCGAGGACTGCCGCATCGCCCAGATCGGCGACCGCCTCACGGCCAACCTGCTGGTGTCCGGCAACTGGAGCACGCTCGGGCGGCTGGAGACGGCGCTGCCCGGCATCGCCGAGAAGCTCGAGCTGCAGGTCCGCTTCGAGCGCTGCGAGGCCCGTTCGGTGAATCCGGACTTCCGCCCCTACGCCGCCGAGGTCGTCGCGCCGCAGGACTCCAACCTGCTGGTGAACATCCTCGAGTTCTTCCAGCATCAGGACGTCGTCGTCGTCGAGATCTCGACGCAGAAGTACCAGTCGACCTACACCGGCGCGGAGATGGCGAACGTGCAGATGGTGCTGCACGTCCCGGTGAACCAGCATCCGCAGGCGCTGCGCGAGTCCTTCATGGACCTGTGCGACGATCTCAACGCCGACGGCATGCTCGACCCCATCAAGACCTGAGATCGGCAACACCTGAAGCTGCATCCGCGCATCGCGGGGCGTACGTATCCGGGGCTCCGCACTTAGGGAGATCCGTGCATGGCCCTCGACATCGGCGACAAGATTCCCGACCTCACCCTGCCCGCCACCGGTGGCCGCGACATCGCGCTGCGTTCCTTCAAGGGCAAGGCGCTGGTCGTGTACTTCTACCCCAAGGACAACACGCCGGGCTGCACGCAGGAAGGCCAGGACTTCCGCGACCTGTACGGGAAGTTCCGCAAGGCCGGCGTGGAGATCGTCGGCGTGTCGCGCGACAGCGTGCGTTCGCACGAGAACTTCGCGACCAAGTTCGAGTTTCCGTTCGCGCTGCTGTCCGACGCGGACGAGGCCGCGTGCCGCGCCTTCGACGTGATCCGCGAGAAGACCCTGTACGGCCGCAAGTACATGGGCGTGGACCGCAGCACCTTCCTGTTCGACGCGAAGGGCGTGCTGCGTCAGGTCTGGCGCAGCGTGAAGGTGAAGAATCACGCGCAGGCCGTGCTCGATGCCGCTGCCGGTCTTTAGGCGGAGCGCGGCAGGACATTCACCATAGCGCGATTCGACCGCGCGCGAGTATCCCTTTTCGATGCCGGCCCGGTTGGGCTAGATTGCGGTACAGCGGTGCGTGACGGCGCATCGCCGTCGCCAATCATTCACAAGACTGCAATTAAGACGCCACGCCATCGCGCCTCCCGTTTCCCGGCCCGGTCATGCCGGCCTGCGACGCGCGCCCTCCCCCTCTGCCTGATTCCTGCGCCGGCACGGCGCGGGAGCGGCCTCGTCCGGCACTCATGAGCAAGCGCAAGATCTTCGTTCTCGACACCAACGTTCTGCTGCACGATCCCACCAGCCTGTTCCGTTTCGAAGAGCACGACCTGTACGTGCCGATGGTCGTTCTCGAGGAGCTGGACAACTCCAAGAAGGGCACCAGCGAAGTGGCGCGCAACGCGCGCCAGGTGAGCCGCTTCTTCGACGAGCTGATGCATGGCCGCGACCACGTCCAGATCGAGAAGGGCCTGCCGCTGCCGGCAACCCGCACGGCGTCCGGCAACGGTCACACGCGCGTACACAACGGCAAGCCGGCCAGCGGCCGGCTGTTCTTCCAGACGCGGCCGTCCGACACCTCGCTGCCCGGCCTGATTCCCGGCAACAAGCCGGACAACAGCATCCTGGTCAACGCGCTCGAGCAGCAGACCCGGCACCCGACCCGCAAGGTCACGCTGGTCAGCAAGGACATCAACCTGCGCATCAAGGCCGCCGTCATCGGCGTGCATACCGAGGACTATCACAACGACCAGGTCCTCGACGATCTCGACCTGCTCTATACCGGCTACAAGGAACTGCCGGCGAACTTCTGGGCCACGCACGGCGAGAAGATGGAGAGCTGGCAGGACAGCCGCGGTCGCGCCGCCTACCGCATCAAGGGCCCGCTGGTGAAGGGCTGGCACGTCAACCAGTTCCTCTACATCCCGGACGAGGACCAGGGCGGTCTGGAGCTGGTCGTCAGCAGCATCGACGGCAACGCGGCGGAACTGCGCGTGATCCGCGACTACCGCCAGGGCAAGAGCAGCGTCTGGGGCATCCACGCCAAGAACCGCGAGCAGAACTTCGCGCTCAACCTGCTGCTCGACCCGGAGATCGACTTCGTCACCGTGCTCGGCACCGCGGGCACCGGCAAGACCCTGCTGACGCTGGCAGCCGGCCTCGCGCAGACGATGGACGAGCAGCGCTATCGCGAGATCATCATGACGCGCGTCACCGTGCCGGTCGGCGAGGACATCGGATTTCTGCCCGGAACCGAAGAGGAGAAGATGACGCCGTGGATGGGCGCGCTGATGGACAACCTCGAGGTGCTCACGCAGAACAGCAACGCCGGCGACTGGGAGCGCGCGGCGACCAACGACCTGCTGGCCAAGCGCATCAAGATCCGTTCGCTGAACTTCATGCGTGGCCGCACCTTCCTCAACCGCTTCATCATCATCGACGAGGCGCAGAACCTCACGGCCAAGCAGATGAAGACGCTGATCACGCGCGTGGGGCCGGGTTCGAAGATGATCTGCCTGGGCAACCTGGGGCAGATCGACACGCCGTACCTGACCGAGACCACTTCCGGCCTGACCTACGTCGTCGACCGGTTCCAGGGCTGGCCGCACGGTGGACACGTGACGCTGGCGCGCGGCGAACGCTCGCGTCTGGCCGCGTACGCATCCGACATTCTGTAGGAGGAGCGAGACATGGTGATCGGACGGATCGGCAAGGCCATGAAGGACGGCGCGCTCGGGGTTGCGATCAAGACCTGGGCCAACGACCGCTACGGCGACTACGGCGAGATCCGCGAGGTCAATGTCGACACGCGTGCGGCCCGCATCGTCGCCAAGGTGATGATGCGCGGCGAGCGCGAGGTGATCGCGGTGACCATCGACCGCTATGAACTCATCGAGGACGGCGGCAAGACCTTCCTCAAGATCAACAAGCTGACGACGACGCGCGAGTGGATCACGCGGCTGCTCAACCGCCTGCTCGACGGCCGGCGCTTCGAGCTGCCGGCGAGCGTCGGCCGGATCCTGTAGCGCGGCGGCTGCGCGCGCCGCTTGGACATCGGCCTCGAACTGCTGGCCGCGCTCTGTGCCCTGGCGTTTCTCGCGGGCTTCGTCGATGCCGTCGTCGGTGGCGGCGGCCTCATCCAGATCCCGGCGCTGTTCGTGCTGCTGCCGGGCGTGCCGCCGGCAACGCTGCTCGGCACCAACAAGTTCGCGAGCATCTGGGGCACGCTGACGGCGGCCGTCCAGTACCTCCGACGCGTACCGGTGGAATGGCGCGCGACGTTGCCGACCACCGCCACCGCACTGGTGTTCGGCTTTCTCGGCGCCAGCGCCGCCGCGTCGATTCCGGCCGATGCGATCCGCCCGCTGATCCTCGTGCTGCTGATCGCCGTGCTCGCCTACACGCTGGCGAAGAAGGACATCGGCGCGCTGCACGCCCCGAAGCTCTCGCCACGACGCACGCAGTGGACCGCGCTGGCCACCGGCGCCGTGATCGGGTTCTACGATGGCATCTTCGGCCCCGGCACCGGCAGCTTCCTCGTCATCGCCTTCGTCGGCCTGTTCGGCTTCAGCTTTCTCGCCGCCTCGGCCTCGGCCAAGCTGGTCAACGTCGTCACCAACGGCGCCGCGCTGGCCTTCTTCATCGGCGCCGGCCACGTGCGCTATGACATCGCCCTGCCGATGGCCGCGTTCAACGTCGCCGGCAGCCTCACCGGCACCCACATGGCGATCCGCAAGGGCAGTGTGTTCGTGCGCCGACTGTTCGTCGCGGTGGTCGGACTGCTGATCCTGCGCTTCGCCTGGGACCTCTGGGCCACCTGAACGCGCGCCAGGAGCCTGGGCGGTAGGAGCCGCGCAGGCGAGGCAAAGCCATTTCGAGACAGGTTTCGCGTTGATTCGAGGCCAATAGCAGGGACTATTGGCCGAGAAGCAGCGCGGAAGATGGCCGAAATGGCGACGCCGCAGCCGCGCGCGTTTCTGCCGCCCAGGCTCCTAGGCCCGGTCAGCGGGAAACGCGAGCGTCTGGTCGATGCTCGTCAGGCCGAGCGTGAGCATCAGCAGGCGATCCAGACCGAGCGCGACGCCGGCGCAGTCCGGCATGCCCGACTGCAGCGCCTCCACGAGTGGCCGGTCGTACGGCGGTACCGTGCGCCCGAGCGCGGCGCGCCAGGCCTGGTCGTCCTCGAAGCGCCGCCGCTGCTCGCCGGCATCGGTCAGCTCGTGAAAGCCGTTGGCCAGCTCGATGCCGTGCCAGAACAGCTCGAAACGCTCGGCCACCGGCGGAGTGCCGGGCCGCACGCGCGCCAGGGCCGCCTGCGAGGCGGGGTAGTCGTGGACGAATACCGGGGCGTCGCCGCCGAGCGCGGGACCGACCACCAGCGACATCCACAGGTCGAGCCAGAAGTCGCGGTCCGCCAGCTCGTCGCTGCTCAGGCGCTGCGGCTCGGCGATGCCGCGCTCGCGCAGTGCGGCGCGCAGCCGCGGCGCCTCGTCGGTCCACGGATCGATGCCGGCATGGCGCACGAAGGCCTCGCGATAGCTGGTGCGTTCGCAGCGCGACGCGACACCGCAATGCGCGAGCAGCGCGGCGACCTCGTCCATCAGCGCGTGATGATCCAGGCCCGGCCGATACCACTCGAGCATCGAGAATTCCGGGTTGTGATGCCGGCCCTGCTCGTCGACGCGGAAGACTTTCGCGATCTGCCAGATCGGGCCGCTGCCGGCCGCCAGCAGGCGCTTCATCGCGAACTCCGGCGAGGTGTGCAGCCAGCGTCCGTCGGTGGTCGCGAAGCTGTCGATGTGGCGGTCCACCGTCGCGTGCCGCGACAGGATCGGCGTCTCCACCTCGAGGACACTGCGCGCAGCGAAGAAGGCGCGGATGGAACCGTAGAGTTCCGCCCGCGCCTCCAGGACTCGTCGTGTGGCTGCCGGGCGCCAGTCTTGCGACCTGCCCGTCATCGCATTACTTGCCGACGCGATTCAGGTACTCGCCGGTGCGCGTGTCGATCTTGATCTTCTCGCCTTCGTTGACGAACAACGGCACCTTGACGACCGCGCCGGTCTCCAGCTTCGCCGGCTTGGTACCGCCGGTAGCCGTGTCGCCGCGCACGCCCGGGTCCGTCTCGGTGATGGTGAGTTCCACCGAGTTTGGCGCCGCCACGTACAGCGGCACGCCGTTCCACAGCGTGATGCGGCAGATCTCCTCGCCCTTGATCCACTGTGCCGCGTCCGCCATCGGCGCGGCGCCGGCCTGGATCTGCTCGAAGGACTTGGGATCCATGAACGTCCAGAACTCGCCGTCGTTGTAGAGATACTGCATCTCCACGTCCTCGACGTCGGCAACCTCCAGCGTGTCGCCGGACTTGAGCGTGCGTTCGAGCACGCGGCCGGTCTTGAGATTGCGGATCTTCAGCGAGTTGGTCGCCTGGCCCTTGCCCGGCTTGCGGTATTCGTTCTCGATCACCGAATACGGATCGCCGTCGATCAGGACCTTGGTCCCGGCCTTCATTTCGTTGGTGCTGACAGTGGCCATGTTGAGTTGCGGTGCGTGTATTGAAAAACGGGGCCACGGATGGCCCCGTCTGTGACAGGATGTCAACCATGATACCGTCGCCCCTGGCCACCCGCCAGCAAGCCCCCTGTTGGCAGCATGCGTTGCGCGAGGCGTTTTTGCGCCCGGCCGAACTGCTCGATTTCCTCGAACTGGACCCCGCGCTGCCGGCGCTGGCCCCGGCGCTCGCCCGTGACTTCCCGCTGCGGGTGCCGCGCGGCTACGCCTCGCGCATGCGCAAGGGCGATCCGCTCGACCCGCTGTTCCTGCAGGTGTGGCCGGCATCGGCCGAGGCGGCCGAGGTGGCCGGATTCGGCCTCGATGCCGTGGGCGACCTGCAGCGGCTCCGCGACGGCGGCGTCGTGCACAAGTACGACGGGCGCGTGCTGGTGATGACCACCGGCGCCTGCGCCATCCACTGCCGCTACTGCTTCCGGCGGCATTTTCCCTATTCCGATCATCTGGCGGCGCGCGACCACTGGCGCGCGGCGCTGGACACGATCGCCGGCGACGACAGCATCCGCGAGGTGATCCTCTCCGGAGGCGACCCGCTGTCGCTGTCCGACGACAAGCTCGGCGAGCTGGTCGATGCCCTCGACGGAATCCCTCACCTGCGCCGGCTGCGCATCCATACGCGCCAGCCGATCGTGCTGCCGGAACGCATCGACGAGCGCCTGCTCGGCTGGCTCGGTCGCAGCCGTCTGCAGAAGATCATGGTCCTGCACGCCAACCACCCCCGGGAGCTCGACGACGACGTGGCCCGGGCGCTGCAGCCGCTGCGACACGCGGGTGTCACGCTGCTGAACCAGTCGGTGCTGCTGCGTCGCATCAACGACGATGCCGGGACGCTGGTCGCGCTCAGCGAACGGCTGTGCGAATGCGGCGTCCTCCCGTACTATGTCCACCTGCTGGACCGGGTGCGGGGCACGGCCCATTTCGAGGTTGAGGAAGCTGCGGCACGCGCACTGATGGAAGCGCTGCTGGCAAGGCTGCCGGGGTACCTCGTGCCACGACTGGTCCGCGAGGAGCCAGGAAGGACATCGAAGACGCCTATCGCATGGTAACCACGGCCCAGACGGTTGTTGATGCGGCGCGCCATCCGTCCGGAAACGACGGTTGCGGCGGCGTCGGCTGACCAGCAAGGGAACTGCGAGATGTGCCGCATCGACAACAACGAAACCATGCCGGATATCCCGTTGCGAACCGCACCGCAGGCACCGATCCAGGTGGGCCATGTGCGCCGCTGAAGCCGCCCGGGTCGCCCGGCAGGACGTGGCCGCCAGCAGCGCGCCGAGCCACGTCATGCTGGTCGTCGCCGAATCGGAAAGCGTCGGCAAACGCATCGAAAGCTACCTGCGCAACGCCGGGCACCCGGTACGCTGCGCATGGGTCACCGACCTCGAGGATGTGGAGAACGCGCTGCGCGGCGGCACGCCCGACGTGCTGGTCTGCGTCGACGCGCTCCCCGCAGCCCCGATCAAGGATGTGCTCGACCTGCAGCGGCGCCTGATGCCCGACCTGCCAGTGCTGGTACTCAGTCCGCAGATCACCGCCGAAGACTCCGTTGCGGCCCTGGCGGCCGGCGCCAGCGACGTCGTCTCTAACGAAGATCTGCGGCACATGCGCCACCTGGAGCTGGTGGTGCTGCGCGAGATCGCCAAGCATTCGCAGCTGCGCGAGCTGCGCAGCACCCGCCAGCGGCTGGAGGATTTCGAGTCGCGGCACCAGCAGCTCATCGCCGGGACCAACGACGCCATCGCGCATATCCAGGAAGGCATCCTCTCCGAGGTCAACCCGGCATTTGCGCAGCTGCTCGGCTACGAGCGTGCCGACGACCTGACGGCGTTGCCACTGATGGACCTGGTCGCGGACGACCATCAGCCCAAGGTCAAGGAACATCTCAAGCTGTTCCTGCGCGGCAAGAACGAAGGCCGGCCGCTGGAGTGCTGCCTGCTGCACAAGGACGGCCGCCGCGTGTCGATCGGCGCGCACCTGACGCTCGGCAGCGCCGACGGCGAGCATCTGATCGAGATGCTGATCCGCTCGGAACCCGCTGCGGCCCCGGCCACGACGGCGCAGGCCGCGGTAGCGCCGAGCGATCGCCTCGCCTACTTCGAGGCGCTGGCCGCGGCCATTGCCGGTGCCGGCAAGCCGTCGGAGCAGCGCGCCGTGCTGTTGTGCCTGATCGACGACTTCGCCGGCACGGAGCAGCGTCTCGGCCTGCACGATGCCGCCGAGGCCGTCGAGCAGTTCCAGGCCTGGCTGCGCGAGCGGCTGCAGCCGCAGGATCAGCTCTACCGCTTCTCGACGCACGAGATTGCCTGTCTGGTCTCGCGCCCGACGCCGGGCGAGATCGTCGAGATCGGCGAGGCGCTGGTCCGCGACGCCGCCAAGCAGATCTTCAACACCGCCGGCCACGAAGCGCATCTGTCGCTGACGGTGGCCGCCTACCCGTTCTCGGGCAGCGAACAGGCGGCGACCGTGACCGCGGAGCTGGTCCAGGACAGCCGGGCGATCTCGGCCAAGGGTGGCAACCAGTTCGCCAACCTGGGTCCGAACGCCCGCACCTCGCTGCAGGAACGCGACGACGCGCGCAAGGCGGCGATGGTCAAGAAGGCGCTTGAAGACAATCGCCTCAAGCTCGCTTACCAGTCGATCGCCAGCCTCGAGGGCGACACCCGCCAGCACTTCGACGTGCTCGTGCGCGTGATCGACGAGAACGGCAAGGAGCTGCATGCGTCCGAGTTCATCGGCGCCGCCGAGAAGCACGGTCTGCTGACGTCGATCGACCGCTGGGTCACCAGCCGGGCGCTCAAGGTCCAGGCCAAGCGCGACAGCGCGCAGGAAGTGTCGAGCCTGTTCGTCAAGCTGTCGCAGGATTCGCTCAAGGACGCCGAGGGCTTTGCCGCCTGGGTCGGCGAGCAGCTCCGGACCCGGGCGCTCAGGCCCGGCGAGATCGTCTTCGAGATGCAGGAGGCCGTGGTCCAGAACCACATCCGCAAGGCACGCCTGATCACCAAGGCACTGCTCGACGTCGGCGCCCAGATCGCCATCGAGCATTTCGGCACCGGCTCGAACTCGGCGCAGCTGATCGAGCACATCCCGATGCAGTTCATCAAGTTCCATCCGTCGTTCACGACCAACTTCAACGACAAGGAGACGCATCGCAAGATGACGAGCCTGATGGAGCTGGCAAAGAACAAGCAGATCAAGGTCATCGTCTCTCATGTCGAGGACGCCAACGTGATGGCGCGTCTGTGGCAGATGGGCGTGAACTTCATCCAGGGTTACCACGTGCAGGAACCCGAGGTCGTGCTGCTGTCGGCGGACGTACGCACCTGACCGCCCGGCGCCGCGCACATTAGCCTTTCGGCTAATAGGCGCCGGCAGGCCAAACCACTAAGGTAGCCGCGCCTGCCGCTACCCTCCCCCGGGTGCCCCCGCGGCCGGCATCGCCCCCGGCCAGCGGCCGGGGGCGTTCTCGTTCACGGCCGGTACGGATGCTGCTCGCGCCAGCGCCAGGGCGGCACCGGCGCAGCGTCCTGCCACAGGCCGCGCCGGGCGTCCCGCGCCGCATCCTGCCGCGAGCGGCACGTTCGTGCCGAACGCGGACCGCACCAGGCCCAGCCCTGCGACACCAGCCGCAGGGAGACCTTCTCGTCGCCGACCAGGATGTCGCCGATGCGACGGCCGTAGCGATCCGTGGCCCGTGTCTCGACGACGAGGCGGCAGCCGTCGAGCAATGCGACCAGGGCCTCGCGCGCCTGCCGGCCGCCGGGCTGACGGTATTCCGGCGCGTCGATGTCGGCGAAGCGCAGCTTCACCAGCCCCGTATCGCAGCGCAGGCTCACGGTGTCGCCGTCGTGGACACGGACCAGCTCCGCGTTTCGACAGCTTTCCGCCGCACCGGCCGGTCCCCATCCACCGACGAAAACCGCGCCCCAAAGCAAAAGCCCCGCGAAGCGGGGCCTTGCTCGGAACACCAGTGCGGTCTCAGGCGGCCGTGCTCTTCGCACCGTGCTTGGCCTCGGCGTTCTCGTAGACGATGAACGGCTTGGCCTCTCCACGCACGACGGCATCGTCGACGACGACCTTGCTGACGTTCTGCATCGACGGCAGGTCGTACATGACGTCGAGCAGGATGTTCTCCATGATCGTGCGCAGGCCGCGCGCGCCGGTCTTGCGCTCCTTGGCCTTGGTGGCGATCGCATGCAGCGCTTCCTCGCGGAACTCGAGCTGCACGCCTTCCATGTTGAACAGCTTGGCGTACTGCTTGACCAGGGCGTTCTTGGGCTCCTTGAGGATGGCCATCAGCGCCGGCTCGTCGAGTTCCTCAAGCACCGCGGCCACCGGCAGGCGCCCGATGAACTCCGGAATCATGCCGAAGCGGATCAGGTCGTCCGGTTCGACGCGCGACAGCAGCTCGGAGGTGCGCTTCGAATCCTTGTCCGACTTCACCTCGGCCGAAAAGCCGATGCCGGTGCGCTCCGAGCGCTGCTGGATCACCTTGTCCAGACCGGCGAAGGCGCCACCGCAGATGAACAGGATGCTGCCGGTATTGACCTGCAGGAACTCCTGCTGCGGATGCTTGCGCCCGCCCTGCGGCGGCACGCTGGCGATCGTGCCCTCGATCAGCTTGAGCAGCGCCTGCTGCACGCCCTCGCCCGACACGTCCCGCGTGATGCTCGGGTTCTCGGACTTGCGCGAGATCTTGTCGATCTCGTCGATGTAGACGATGCCGCGCTGCGCCTTGTCGATGTCGTAGTCGCACTTCTGCAGCAGGCGCGCGATGATGTTCTCGACATCCTCGCCGACGTAGCCCGCCTCGGTCAGCGTGGTCGCGTCGGCAATGGCGAACGGCACGTCGAGCAGGCGCGCCAGGGTCTCGGCCAGCAGGGTCTTGCCGGAGCCGGTCGGGCCGATCAGCAGGATATTGGACTTCGCGATCTCGACACCGTCGGAACCGCGCAGCGACAACCGCTTGTAGTGGTTGTAGACCGCGACCGACAGAATCTTCTTGGCCTGGTCCTGCCCGATCACGTACTCGTCCAGGACCGCCCGGATTTCCTGCGGCTTGGGCAGCCCCTTGGTCTGCGGCTTGGCGTGAACTTCTTCACGGATGATGTCGTTGCACAGATCGACGCACTCGTCGCAGATGTACACCGACGGACCGGCGATCAGCTTGCGTACTTCGTGCTCGCTCTTGCCGCAGAAAGAGCAATAGAGCACCCGGCCGTTGTGAGATCCGCTGCGCGTCTCGTTCGTCATCGTCCTACCTTGTCTACCTCTGCCTGAGACTGGCCCTAGCTGTATAGCACAGTGTCATTTGGCTGCAAAACCCGTACTCGGGGCAACGCCCCGGACGACCGTTCAGGCCGCCGAACCGCTCCGTTGGGTCACGATCTGGTCGATCACCCCGTACTCCTTCGCCTGCTCGGCATTCATGAAGAAGTCGCGCTCCACGTCGCGGGCAATGCGCTCGATCGGCTGGCCGGTGTGCTCCGACATGATCTTGTTGAGCTGCTCGCGCAGGTACAGGATCTCGCGGGCCTGGATCTCGATGTCGGTCGCCTGTCCCTGGGCGCCGCCGGACGGCTGGTGGATCATCACCCGCGCGTTCGGCAGGGCGAACCGCTTGCCCTTGGCGCCGGCACACAGCAGGAACGCCCCCATGCTGGCCGCCTGTCCGATGCACATCGTGCCGACATCCGGCTTGATGAAGCGCATCGTGTCGTAGATCGACAGGCCCGAGGTGATCACACCGCCCGGCGAGTTGATGTACAGGTGGATGTCCTTGTCCGGGTTCTCGGACTCGAGGAACAGCAGCTGCGCGACGACCAGATTCGCCATGAAATCGTCGATCGGTCCGACGATGAAGATCACGCGCTCCTTGAGCAGTCGCGAATAGATGTCGAAGGCGCGCTCGCCACGGGCGGTCTGCTCGACCACCATCGGGACCAGGTGTTGCGCCCGCGCAGGCAGGGATCGGATCGGGTTGTCGTTCATCTTCAGCTCAATCGGGGCTTGCGGGGTCTATGCAAGACCTGTGCACTCGGAAACCATCTGACCGTCGCAGACGCTCAGGACTGCGCTGCCGCCGCCTTCGGGTTCAGCAGCTCGTCGAGCGTCATCGGCTGCTCCCTGGGCTGCACGCCCGCCAGCAGCGCGTCGACGACCTGCTCTTCCATCACCATGGCGCTCAGGCCCTGCATCAGGTCCTGGCGCGAGCGATAGTAGGCCTTGACCTGCTCGGGCTGCTCGTAGTCTGCGGCGATGCCGTCGAGCGCCTTGTCGAGCCGCTCCGGATCGAGCTTGATCTGCTTGGCCTTGATCACCTCGCCGACCAGCAGGCCCAGGCTCACGCGGCGCCGCGCCGACGGCTCGAACAGGTTGCCCGGCATCATCTGCTCGAGCTTCTCGGCGTCAGCGGCCGGCATGTTCATGCGCGCAGCGGCTTCCTGGCGCAGGCGCGGAATCTCCTGCTGCACCAGCGCGTCCGGAACGTCGATGGGATTGGTTTCGAGCAGCTGGTCGAGCGCCTGCGCCTTGAGCCGGTTCTGCACGCCCTTGTCGCGCTCCTTCTCCAGCGCGGCGCGGCACTTGTCGCGCAGCCCGGCTTCGCCCGCGGCCTCGTCGACGTTGTGGGCCTTGAGGAACTCTGCGTCGATGGCCGGCAGCGTCGCCGCCTCGACCGTCTTCAGCGACACTTCGAACTGTGCGGTCTTGCCGCGCAGGTTCTCGGCGCGGTAGTCCTCGGGGAAGTTCACGTCGACGCTGAAGGTCTCGCCGGCGGAGTGGCCGACGACCCCGTTCTCGAGGTCCGGCAGGAACTGGCTGGCGCCGATCTCGAACTGGACGTCCTTGCCCTCGCCACCGGCGAAGGCCTCACCGTCCACCTTGCCGAGAAAGTCCACGGTCACGCGGTCGCCCGCGGCGGCGGCGCGCTCCACGGCGTCGTAGCTGCGACGCGCCTTGCGCAGGTTCTCCACCAGGCGGTCGACGTCGGCATCGGTCACCTCGACCACGGGACGGTCGATGGCCAGGCGGTCGAGTGCCTGCAGCTGGACTTCGGGGTACACCTCGAAATGCGCCACGTACTCGAGCGGCTCGCCGGCCTTCTCGGCAGTGATGTCGATCTTCGGCTGGCCGGCAGGATTGACGCCGGCCTGGCTCAGGGCCTCGGGATACGTCTGCTGGACGATGTCGGAAATCGCGTCCATGCGCGCCGAGTCGCCGAACTGCTGCTCGATCACCTTGCGCGGCGCCTTGCCGGGGCGGAAGCCCGGGAGCTTGGCGCGGCTGGCGTAGCGCTTGAGACGGTCGTCGACCGCCTTCGCCACGCGGTCCGCAGGCACACGCACACGCATCTGCCGGCGCAAGCCGCCCGGCGATTCGACATTCACTTCCATATTGCTTTGAAGGCTCTTGAGGCTGGTTGTTGGACTGCTATCGGGGCTGCGCGTCAGGCCGGTGGTGCGAAAGGAGAGACTCGAACTCTCACGCCGCTAGGCGCTGGAACCTAAATCCAGTGCGTCTACCAATTCCGCCACTTTCGCGCGCGAGCCCAGCAGTATAGCAGCGCCGCTCCGGGCGGCCGTGACGGAATCCGAGCATCCGGCAGATACCCTGTTGACACTTAAATGATAATCATTACTATTCGTTATCGCATCCACTGCCTGGAGTGTCCCATGACCGTCGTCGTTCGCCTGCCCGCCCAGACCCCTGCCGCCCGCGCCCCGCGCAACCCCGCCATCGTCCGCGTCAACAGCGACGAGTTGCTGCGCGGGAGCCGCGAGATCGTCATCGAACATCGTGGCGAGGAATACCGGCTGCTGCGCACCCGCAACGATCGCCTGATTCTCAACAAGTAACCCCGACTCGCCCGCTACGGTCGCGGCGGTGGTGCCTTCCCGGCACCGCCGCTTTTTTTTGTTTTGCGCGTCCAGAGCGGCGAGGCGCGCTTTGCTACGCTGCGGCCCGATGGCTTCCGCAGAAACGTTTTCCAGCATGCTCCACCGTGCCCGACCCGGCCGCGGCCTGTCCCGCCGTGTCGCCGGCCTGGTGCTCGCGCTGGCCTGCGTCTGCCTCGTCGCGCTGAGCCTCGGCCCGGTCCCGATCGCCCCCGGGCGCCTGCTCGCCGCCATCGGCAATGCCACGGCGCTCGCCGACTATGAGCACGCCGTGCTCTGGCAGATTCGGCTGCCCCGCATCGTCCTCGCACTCGCGATCGGCGCGGCGCTGGGCATCGCCGGCGCCGGCATGCAGGCACTGCTGCGCAATCCGCTCGCCGAGCCGGGCCTCGTCGGCGTCTCTTCGGGCGCCGCGCTCTCCGCCGCCGCCTACCTGGTGCTCGGAACCGGCCTGGTGCCGGTCGCACTGGGACTGCCGCTGGCGAGCTTCGCCGGCGCCGCGATCGCGGCCTGGGCGGTGCTGCGCCTGGCCCTGGTCGGCGGCCGCACCCAGGTGGCGACGATGCTGCTGGCGGGGCTCGCGCTCAATGCTGTCGCCGGTGCCGGCATCGGCCTGCTGTCCTATGTCGCCGACGACTTCGCCCTGCGCGCGGTCACGCTGTGGATGTTCGGCTCGCTGGCGCGCGCGGGACTGGCCGATCTCGCCGTCGGTGTCCCGCTGCTGCTGATCGCCGCGACCTGGATCGGTCTGCGGGCGCGCGCGCTCAATGCCCTGCTGCTCGGTGAAGCCGAGGCGCGCCACCTGGGCGTGGACGTCGAGGCGCTGAAACGCCGGCTGACGCTGGCCATCGTCGTCGCGGCGGGGATCGCCGTTGCCCTCGCCGGCATCATCGGCTTCGTCGGCCTGATCGTGCCGCACCTGGTCCGCCTGTGGGTCGGCCCGGATCACCGTCTCGTGCTGCCGCTCAGCGGTCTGCTCGGTGCGCTGCTGCTGCTGGTCGCCGATACGCTGGCCCGCACGCTGTTCATGCCGGCGGAGCTGCCGGTCGGCATTCTGACGGCACTCGTCGGCGGCCCCTTCTTCCTGGCCCTGCTGCTGCGCTACCGCGGCGGCGCGGAACTGTCATGACGCTGCACGCCGACGGGCTCGGTTACCGCCTCGGCGCACAGCACCTGCTGCGTGACGTCTCGCTGAGCGTCGGCCCGGGTGAGGTGCATGCCATCCTCGGTCCCAATGGCGCCGGCAAGTCCACGTTGCTGAACCTGCTCGCGGGCGATCGTCGCGTGCAGGCCGGCACCATCGCGTTCAACGCCCGCCCGCTGACGGACTGGCCGCTGCCGCAGCTGGCCACGCTGCGGGCCGTGCTGCCGCAGCGTCACGAGCTGAGCTTCGCCTTCGCCGTCGAGGACGTCGTGGCGATGGGCCGCCTGCCGGCTTCGGCATCGCACCCGGCGCGAGAACGCGCCATCGTCGATGCGGCCCTGCGCCTGACCGCGACCGACCACCTGCGCAGCCGACCGTACACGGCGCTGTCCGGCGGCGAGCGGGCTCGCGTCCAGTTCGCGCGCGTGCTGGCGCAGATCTGGGACCCGCCGGCCTCGGGGACGCGCCTGCTGCTGCTCGACGAACCGACCGCCAGCCTCGACCTCGCCCACCAGCACCATTGCCTGCGCATCGCCCGCGCCTTCGCCGCACAGGGCGTCGCCGTGATCGCCGTCCTACATGACCCCAATCTCGTGTTCGCGTACGCCGACAGTGCCACCCTGCTGTGTTGCGGCGAGGTCGTCGCGCAGGGGGTGCCCGGCGAAGTGCTGACCGCCGCCCGCATCGAGCGCGTCTACGGAATTCCGGTCGAGGTGTCGGCAGAACCGGACGCACCCTGGGTGCGCGTCGCCGGCAACCGGCTCGACCCGCTACTACTGCCCGAGGCGCTCGTGGACCGATGACGACGGAGACGATTCAGGACATCCCGATCTTCCCGCTGGGCACGGTGCTGTTTCCCGACGGCGTGATGCCGCTGCGCATCTTCGAGCAGCGCTACGTCGACATGACCAAGGCCTGCATCGGCGGCGACAGCACCTTCGGTGTCTGCCTGATCCTCGACGGCCGCGAGGCCGGCGAGCCGGCGGTGCCGCATGCAGTGGGGTGCACGGCGCGCATCGTCGACTGGGACGTGCCGACGCCCGGCCTGTTCAACCTGCGGGTCCGCGGCGAGCGCGTGTTCCGCATCGACGAGCGCCATGTGCAGCACGACGGCCTGATCCGCGCGCACGTGACCCTGCTGCCGCCGGCGCAGCCCGCGCCGGTCGACGGGAACTACGGCGGCCTGACCCAGTTGTACGAACGCATCGTCGAACAGTTCGGCGCCGACGTGTTCCCCGCCCCGCAACGGCCGCAGGACGGCATCTGGCTGAGCCACCGGCTGGCGGAACTGCTCGACCTGCCGCTCGCGGCACGGCAGCGTCTGCTCGAGACGAGCGATCCGAGCGCCAAGCAGTCGTTGCTGTGGGAGAGCCTGCGCGCGCAGGCCGAGCCGGGCGGCAGCGCCTGAAACCGGACCCGCGCTTCAGGCCGCTGCCGGTGCGCGCAGGCGCTTGAAGCCGAACACCGCGGCGACCACGAGCCCGCCGGCGACGATGCCGGCCAGGGCATTGAGCAGCGTCGGCACCACGGCCGCGAGAATCTGGCCGGCCGCGGGCAGCGTCGCCAGCACCTCGGCACTGCCGGTGACCGCGTGGTGCAGCAGCGGCACGCCGTGCGTGAGGATGCCGCCACCGACGGTGAACATCGCCGCCGTGCCGAGGACCGAAAGCAGTTTCATGAGCCGCGGCGCCAGCGCCAGCAGCCCGCGGCCGAGTGCCTGCATCGCCGCCTGCGGATGGCGGGCAAGGCTCAGCCCTGCGTCGTCGATCTTGACGATGCCGGCGACCAGACCGTAGACGCCGATCGTCATGATCACGGCGATGCCGCAGAGCACCGCCACCTGCATGCCGAGTCCGGCACCCGCCACCGTGCCCAGCGTGATGACGATGATCTCGGCCGAGAGGATGAAGTCGGTGCGGATCGCGCCCTTGACCTTGCGCCGCTCGAACGCCGCCATGTCCGTGGCCGGATCGGCGAGCGCGCGCAGGCGTTCGGCATGTGCCGCCTCGTCCTCGGCCGGCGCATGCAGGTAGCGGTGCGCCAGCTTCTCGAAGCCCTCGAAGCACAGGAACAGGCCGCCGGCCATCAGCAGCGGCACGATCGCCCAGGGAATCAGCAGGCTGATCGCCAGCGCCGCCGGCACCAGGATCGCCTTGTTGAGCGCGGACCCCTTCGCGACCGCCCACACCACGGGCAGCTCGCGCTCGGCCCGCACACCGGACACCTGTTCGGCATTGAGGGCCAGGTCGTCGCCGAGCACGCCGGCGGTCTTCTTCGTCGCCAGCTTGGTCATCACCGCCACGTCGTCGAGGATCGTGGCGATGTCGTCGATCAGCGCCAGCAGACTGCTGCCCGCCATGGCTCGCTCCCGGGTTGCCGATCAGTCGAGGACTTCGAATCGCAGGCCGGCGTGCGCCTGCAGCCGATCGATCAGTTGCCCGCCGAAGGCCGTCGCCGGCGTCCAGAAGCCTCCCGCCTTGCGTTCACGCGGGAGGTCCTGCGCCAGGCACACCGCCGCCTCCCCGAGCATCTTGGCGGTGGAGCCGTACCCCGGGTCACGGTCGCCGGTCACCTTGGTACGCAGGCTGCGGCCGTCCGCCGTCGTGCCGATGAAACGAAAATCGTAGAAGCCGCTCTCCTGCGCGGCCGGACTCGGCCCCTCTCCCGGCTTGGGCACCACGTAGCGCTCCAGCAGCCAGCGGGTCGGCGGCACGACCGCGGCGGCGACGAAGCCGCCGAGTCCGGCGCCGATGCCGGCCGCCGTCAGGCGCCCGCGGATGCCGCGACCGGTCATCATCGCCTCGTCGTAGACGAAGTCGCGCCCGTAGGGGTGCCCGGCCAGGTGGTTCGAACGATGGACGACGCGCGTGTTGATCGCCGACATCACGAACGGTCCGGCCCAGCTGCCGAACTCCTCGTCGTAGGCGGCGAGCCGCACTTCCGGCTGGCGCGGTCGACCTGAATCGTCACCGACGCACAGTGCGAAGGGATTGCCGAGCACCTTGCGCAGGGAGGGGTCGCGCTTCACTTCCGTGAGCACGTTCATCAGGCTCGCGGCGGTGCCACCCGAAAAGCCGCCGCGCATCGCCTTGATGCGCAGCTTCACCCGCGTGCAAGGCGCACCGAAGCGCTCGCGCGCCTGCTGCTGGAGGAAGTACACGCCCAGGTCCGACGGAATCGAGTCGAAGCCGCAGCAATGCACGATGCGTGCGCCCGAGGCCTTCGCCTCGTCCTCGTGCGCCAGGATCATCCGGCGGATCCACTGCACCTCGCCGGTGAGATCGCAGTAATCGGTTCCGGTCTGCGCGCAGGCCGCAACCAGCGGCGAGCCGTACAGTGCGTAGGGCCCGACCGTCGAGACCACGACGCGCGCCTGCGCGCACATCTGCCGCAGTTGCGCATCGTCCGCCGCATCGGCGAGCAGCACCGGCAGCGCCTCGGCATCCGCGCCGAGCCCCGCCTTCAAGGCACCGAGCTTGGTCGCCGAGCGCCCGGCGATGGCCCACTGCAGATCCCCGCCCACCCCGTGTCTCTGGAGCAGATAGCGGGTCAGGATCTCGCCGACGAAGCTCGTTGCTCCGAAAACAACGATGTGGTACTGGCGATCGGTCATTCGTGCTCCACCTGCAGCGCGCCGCAATCCGGCGCGGCATCTTTGCAAAAAGGGCCATCCACTGCCAGCGCGGAACTTGGCTGGCCGTTCCCGGCACAAAGGACGCAATGCGCCGACCGCGTCGAAGCGACGTGTAGAATCCGCCGATGATCCCGACTGCCGACCTTTCACCCTGGCGCTTCTGCGTGGCGCCGATGATGGACTGGACGGACCGGCACTGCCGGTTCTTCCTGCGCCAGATTTCGCGTCACGCGCGGCTGTACACCGAGATGGTGTGCACGCCGGCGCTGATTCACGGGCCGCGCAGGCGCCTGCTCAAGTTCGACGGTGCCGAGCATCCGATCGCGCTGCAGCTCGGCGGCTCCGACCCGGACGAACTGGCGTACTGCAGCGAACTCGGCGAGCGCCAGGGCTACGACGAGATCAACCTCAACTGCGGCTGTCCGTCGGACCGCGTGCAGGAAGGCCGTTTCGGGGCCTGCCTGATGCGCGAGCCGGAACTGGTCGCCGACTGCGTGCGCGCGATGCGCGGCGCAACGAAGCTGCCGGTCACGGTCAAGCACCGTATCGGCGTGGACGACTCCGAGGACTACGCCTTCATGCGGCACTTCGTCGAGACCGTCGCCGAGGCCGGTTGCGAGGTGTTCATCGTCCATGCGCGCAAGGCCTGGCTCAAGGGCCTGTCGCCCAAGGAGAACCGCGAGATCCCGCCGCTGACCTACGAACTGGTCCAGCGCCTCAAGCAGGACTACCCGCAGCTCACCGTCGTCATCAACGGCGGCATCAAGACGCTCGATGCCTGCGAGCAGCACCTCGAAACCGTCGACGGCGTGATGCTCGGCCGCGAGGTCTACGATCACCCGTATCTGCTCGCCGACGTCGACCAGCGGCTGTTCGGCGACGCCCATGCCGTGCCGACACGCCACGAGGTGGTCGAGCGCCTGCGCGGCTACGTCGAGCGTGAACTCGCCAGCGGGGTCGCACTCAAACACATCACGCGTCACATCCTGGGCCTGTATCGTGGCCAGCCCGGCGGCCGTGCGTTCCGGCGCACGCTGTCCGAGGGCATGCACGCCGCGGACAGCTGGGAGCTGATCGAGGATGCGCTCGCCGATGTCGACGCGGCCCTGCCCCACGCATTCGCTGCATGAGAGACACCACGAAGATGAAAACCACCCTCAAGCCTGCCGCAAGAACCCTGCTTGGCTCACTGATTCTGGGAATGACAATGACTGCTGCTGCCGCTGAACCCGTCCGCGTGCTCATGGAAACCTCCGTGGGCGACATCACGCTCGAACTCGACGCCGACAAGGCGCCGAAGAGCACGGCCAACTTCGTGCAGTACGTGCAGGACAAGCACTACGACGGCTTGGTGTTCCACCGCGTGATCAAGGGCTTCATGATCCAGGGCGGCGGCTACGACGCCAGCTACGCGCAGCGCAAGACCCGCGCGCCGATCGAGAACGAGGCCAAGAACGGCCTGAAGAACGAGCGCGGCACGATCGCCATGGCGCGCACCAGCGACCCGCATTCCGCCAGCTCGCAGTTCTTCATCAACCACGGCAACAATGCCTTCCTCGACTACCCGGGGCAGGACGGCTGGGGCTATGCGGTGTTCGGCAAGGTCGTCGACGGCATGGACGTGGTCGACAAGATCGCCGAGGCCCCGACCGGCGCGATCCGCCCATTCGGCCGCGACGTGCCGGTGGAGCAGGTCGTGATCGAGAAGGTCAGCGTGATCGAGGCGGCGGAGCCCGCTAAGAGCGAGTAGTCGCACGTCGTGCCGCGCGCATGACTGCACTGCTGCTGTCGGACCTGCACCTGCCCGCAGAGCCCTCGCCGTTGCGCGAGGGCTTTTTGCGTTTCCTGGACGGTCCGGCGCGCACGGCCCGGCAGGTCTACATCCTCGGCGACCTGTTCGAATACTGGATCGGCGACGATGCCGGCCTGGCACTCTATCGCGACGAGATCCGTGCGTTGCGCGCACTGACCGATGCCGGCGTGCGCATCGGCTTCATGCACGGCAACCGCGACTTTCTCGTCGGCACCGGTTTCGCCCGCGCCAGCGGCGTGGAACTGCTCGCCGATCCGATACGCGTCGATCTCGATGGCGAGGCCACCCTGCTGTCGCACGGCGACGCGTGGTGCAGCGACGATCGCGCCTACCAGCGCTGGCGCCGCTTCTCGCGCAATCCGCTGGCGCAGTCGCTGTTCCTGCGGCTGCCGACATCCCTGCGCGCACGCATCGCCGGCGACGTGCGCCGACGCAGCGACGACGACAAGGATCGCAAGACCGTCGAGATCATGGACGTGCATCCATCGGCGATCGCCGAGGCGTTCCGCGCCTGCGGCTGCCGCCGGATCATTCACGGGCACACGCACCGGCCGGCGACGCACCGGCTGCAGATCGGCGGTCGCGAGGTCGAGCGCATCGTGCTCGCCGACTGGACCCCGCAGCGCATGGAATGGCTGGAGGCCGGGGATGGCCTGCGCCGCGTCGGCTTCGACGGCAATCTGACGATTCGCGGCACTTGCTGACGCCATTCGACGGCGAGTGTCGTTTTCGCTGCGCCGGAGGCCGGCGCCGCACCGGCGCGGCACCTGCCGCTCGCCCGGCGCCCACAACCGCCTAGACATTTTATCGAGCGGGATTCCCTGACAGCCGCTGTCGGGCGACGGTTGGCGACCGGCCGGGCGCCCGCTGATCGCGCGCTCGCGCACAAGCAACTGAGATCGCAACGGTTCGCCGCCGGCCGGGCAAGCTGCGCCGGCCCAGGACCGACATGCCGGTCGGGGCGCGATCGCTGCGCCGCATCATTGCAACCGACGGACATTCCCCGACGAGACGTGCGCCGCGTCGTACACGGATTGCCTCGCTCCCCGCAGTCAGTCTCACTGCCGGGAGCCGCGCATGTCGTCCAAGCCCTTGTCCTCCGTCCGCACGTCGCTGGTCGTCGTGCTCGCCATGCTCGGGCCGGTCTGCGCCTCGCAGGCTTCCGTCGACGAATCGCAGCCGGATGCCGCGATGGTGCGCAGCATCGCGATTCCCGCCGCCGGCAGCGGCTATTCGCGCAGCCTCGCAAGGGACGGCCTGTATCGCGTCACCGCGCGCTTCACCAGCTTCGATGGCGATCCGCTGCACATCGGTTTTCCGCTGGCCGCCGGCGCGGCGCGGAACGCCGCTCAGGGCTTTGGCATCGCCCGCACGGAACTCGACGCGCTGGTCGATCGCTGCACCCGCAGCAAGGCCTGCAACCAGGCGGCGCTCGACCAGCACGTCGCGCGCTACTACGGCGAGCGCGGACTGCGGATGAAGCGCCGTAGCGGTCAGCCGACGCGCCTGTTCGTCGATGTCCCGCTGGCCGTGCATCGCAATCGCGCGCACGTGCAGCCGCTCGCCGAGGCCCTGCGCCGTCTGGCCGCGGAACGCGGACGGGACTCGCGCTGGGCCGTCGACGCCGCGATCGCGCTCGTGCAGACCGGCCTGCCCTATCGCGAACCCGGGGACTGGGACAACGGACGCAGGATCGTCGGCTTCTATCCGCCGGCTCGGGCGCTGGAGCAGGGCTATGGTGACTGCGACACCAAATCGGCGCTGCTCGCCGCCGTCCTGCTGCATCTCACCGAGGAACGCCTCGTGGGCATCCACGTGCCCGGTCACTACCTGCTCGGCATTGCCGGCCGGCCGCTGCCCGGTCAGGCCCACATCCGGCACGAGGGGCAGACGTATGTCCTGGTCGAGGCGGCGGGGCCGGCAATGCGCCGGCCGGGCGACGTGGCGGACAGCACACTCGCGGCGCTGAGAGCCGGCGAGGACATCCGCGTCGACCCGATCTGAAAACCTAAGCAGTGACCGCGAGCCGCGGACGCTCGGCCAGGCCGAAGCCGTGTCCGTGCTCGAGCAGGTACTCGAGCCACTTGTTCAGCAGCAGATTGCGCCGCCACTGTTCGGACAGAAACGCGTGCGCCGCCGGATCGGCGTCGTCCTCGACGCGCCACGGCGGCCGGTAGCTGCAGCGCAGGGCCTCGGCCACGCCGGCGTCGCGGTACAGGCGTACCCACAGGTCCGGCTGCCGGCGCACCCCGGTCTCGTCGGTGAACTCGTAGGTCAGGTGCACCGTCAGCGTGTAGCGATCCCGGTCGACGATCTGCAGGTGCAAGGGGCAGTCGCTCTGGCTGTGCGACACGGCACCGTCGTACGGGATGTCGAACTCCGGCACCAGCCGCTGGATCAGCCGGTAGTTGTGTTCGTACAACTCGATCAGGTGCGCGAGGCGGCGCGGCTTTCCGCAGCAGGGGCACAGTTCCGTGGTCGCTTGCATGCGTCGCACTATATCAAGCCGCGCCATCGCATCCCGCGCACGGTCCCGTCATCCCCGGATCGTTAAGATAGTGCCGGGCCCGACAACGACGAGAGCGACGATGGCCGCACGCGAAATCCCCACCAAGCCCTACCTCGACCAGAAGCCCGGCACCGCCGGACTGCGCAAGAAGGTCGAGGTCTTCCAGCAGCCGCACTACCTGGAAAACTTCCTGCAGTCGATCTTCGACTGCGCGCCCGAACTCAAGGGCGCCACGCTGGTGATCGGCGGCGACGGCCGCTATCACAACCGCGACGCGATCCGCACCGCGATCGCGATGGCGAGCGCCAACGGGGTCGCGCGCGTCGTCGTCGGCCAGGGCGGTTTGCTGTCGACCCCGGCGGCCTCGCACCTGATCCGCAAGCTCGGCGCCGCCGGCGGCTTCCTGCTCACCGCGAGCCACAATCCCGCCGGCCCCGAAGGCGATTTCGGCATCAAGTTCAACATCGCCGGCGGCGGCCAGGCCGGCGAAGGCCTGACCGAGCGCATCCACGCCCACAGCAAGCGCATCACGCACTACCGCATAGACGACGATGCCGACGTCGATCTCGACCGGCGTGCCACCGTGCAGACCGGCAGCATGCGCATCGACGTCGTCGACGGCGTCGACGACTACGCCGAACTGATGCAGTCGCTGTTCGACTTCGATCGCATGCGCGACTGGATCAGACAGGGTCACGGCCTGCGCTTCGACGCGATGCACGCGGTGACCGGCCCCTATGCGCGACGCATCCTCGTCGAACAGCTCGGCGCCCCGGCCGCGTCCGTGCTCAATGCGACCCCGCTCGAGGACTTCGGCGGCGGTCACCCCGACCCCAACCTCGTCTACGGCAAGCATCTGGTCGAACTCGCCTTCGGTGCGGGCGCACCGGAACTGGTTGCGGCCAGCGACGGCGACGGCGACCGCAACATGATTCTCGGTCGCGAGATCTTCGTCTCGCCCGGCGACTCGCTGGCGATGCTGGCCGCGCACCTGCCGCAACTCCCGGGCTACCGTGACGGCGTCGCCGGTATCGCACGCTCGATGCCGACCTCGCGCGCGGCCGATCACGTCGCCCGCGCCCTCAAGGTGCCGGCTTTCGAGACGCCCACCGGCTGGAAGTTCTTCTGCAACCTGCTCGACGCCGGCCAGGCAACGATCTGCGGCGAGGAAAGCTTCGGCACCAGTTCCAACCACGCCCGGGAGAAGGACGGCCTGTGGGCCGTTCTGGCATGGCTCAACGTACTGGCCGTCACCGGCAAGCCCATCGCCGAGATCGCGCGCGCGCACTGGCAACGCTACGGACGCCACTACTACCAGCGGCACGACTACGAGGGCCTGCCCGGCCCGGCGGCGGAAGCAGTGATGCAGGCCTTCGCCGGCGAGCTGGCGAACCTGCCGGGACAGCAGGTCGGCGACCGGGACGTGACGCTCGCCGACGAGTTCAGCTATCACGATCGCATCGACGGCAGCATCGCCAGCAACCAGGGCCTGCGCATCGTCTGCGGCGATCACGCACGCATCATCATGCGCCTGTCCGGCACCGGCACCCAGGGCGCGACGCTGCGGCTGTACCTCGAACGCTACGAGCATGACGCCAGCGCGCTGGCGTGGCGCCCTGCCGACGCGTTGGCGCCGCTGGCTGCCGCCGCCGATCGTCTGGGCCGCATCGGCGAGCTGACCGGGCGGCGTGCGCCGACGCTGGTGACTTAGGGCGGGGTGCGAATCCGGTTGCGCCGCCACTGAGAAACTTCGCGTCGGCCATCCATGGCGAAACGGCGTGCCCGTCAGATCGCGCTGCCCGGCGTTTGCGTGACTCGTCGTGACATTGAGTCACGACTCGCCCAGGCAAACGCTCCATGGCCGGGCGTTCGCGAGCTCGGCGAATGTCCACCGGACATTCGCCAGGAGCCTGGGCGGCAGGAACCGCGCAGGCGCCTAGCCCAAGCCCGCGAAACCCGGCGGCAGCGGCAGCTGCATCCCCGCCGTCACCGCGCCGAGCTTGGATTTGCTCGTTTCCTCGACCTTCTGCGCCGCATCGTTGATCGCCGCGGCGATCAGGTCCTCGACGAACTCCTTGTCTTCCTTGAGCGCGTCGGGGCTGATCTCGACGCTGCGACACTGGTACTTGCCGGTCAGCGTGACCTTGACCAGGCCGGCACCGGCCTCGCCCGAGACTTCCATGCGCGCGATCTCCTCCTGCACGCGCTTCATGTTGTCCTGCATCTGCTGGGCCTGACGCATGATCTGGCCGAGAGCGCCTTTCATCATCGTTCTCCGAAATCGTCGTGGGTCATCAACTGTCGAGCGCGCGGACCGAACCGGCCTTCACGCGCGCCCCGAATTGTTCCTGGAAGGCGCGGACCACGGGGTCGGCGAGCACCGCATCCTCCGCTGCCTGCTGCCGCGCCTGTTCGCGCCGCTGTGCCAGTTGCGCCGGCGTCGCGGGCGCTTCCTCCTGCGCCGTCTCGATGTGCACGCTCAGCCGTGTGCCCGCCTGTGCCGACAGCGCTGCCTCCAGGGCGACCCGGCGCTCCTCGAGCAGCAGGTGCTGCGCCCTGGGGTCCACGCGCAGGCGTACGTTCGTCCCGTCCTGTCCCACCCACGCGCAATGCCGCGCGAGCTGGCGCACGAAACCGTCCAGCGGCAGCGCGGCGACGCGTTGCTCCCACGGCAACGCGGCGGCTGCGCTGTCGGCGCGCGCCGGCGCGGCACCCGGCTCTGTGCCGGCACTGCGCGCCCGCGGCGCGCCCTGGGCCGGCGCGGCACCGCCGTCGACCTGGTTTTCCGGCTGGAACGCCAACATGCGCAGGACGCTCATCTCGAAGCCGATCCGCGGCTCCGGCGCCCACTGCAGGTCGCGACGGCCGTGCACCGCGATCTGGTAGAGCAGCTGCACATGTTCCGGCGTGAACTGCGCGACCAGCGCCAGCAACGCCTCGTCGTCGTCCTCGCTGCGCACGCTGGGCAGGGTCTGCAGCACGGCGATGCGCTGCAGCGCGGTTGCCACGTCGCCGAGCAAGGCACCGTAGTCCGGCGCCTGCGCATCCAGCGCCTGCAGACAATCGCCCACCGCAGCCGCTTCGCCCGACGCCAGGGCGCGCAACAGCTCGAACAGGCGCTCGCGGCCGCTGGTCCCGAGCATGTCCTCGACGCCGCCGCGCGTCAGCGGCTGACCGCCCGAGAAGGCGATCGCCTGGTCGACCAGCGAGAGCCCGTCCCGCATCGAACCGTCCGCCGCGCGCGCGATCTCGACCACCGCACCCGGCTCGAACGGGACGCTCTCGGCATCCAGCACCTTGCCGAGTTGCTCGCGGATCACCGACACCGGCAGGCGCTTGAGATTGAACTGCAGGCAGCGCGACAGCACCGTCACCAGCAGCTTCTGCGGGTCGGTGGTCGCGAGAATGAACTTCACATGCGGCGGCGGCTCCTCCAGCGTCTTCAGCAGCGCGTTGAACGCGCTCTTCGAGAGCATGTGGACTTCGTCGATCAGGTAGACCTTGTAGCGACCGCGCGCCGGGGAGTACTGCGCATTCTCGATCAGCTGACGGACATCGTCGACGCCGGTGTTGCTGGCCGCGTCGATTTCCAGCAGATCGACGAAGCGGCCCTGGTCGACCTCGCCGCAGGCCGTGCAGCGGCCGCAGGGACTGGCGCTGACACCGGTCTCGCAGTTCAGGCACTTGGCGACGATGCGCGCCAGCGTGGTCTTGCCGACGCCGCGGGTTCCGGTGAGCAGGATCGCCGGGTGCAGCTTGTCGCCGGCCAGCGCGTGCGACAGCGCCCGGACCACGTGGTCCTGGCCGACCACGTCCTCGAAGCGTCGGGGGCGGTATTTGCGGGCGAGCGCGAGATAGCTCATGGCGAGCGGCGTTGGGGAAAACGGAGCCCGGATTGTCGCGGATTGACCGCCGCCCGGCTACCGCCGGCGGATCAGCCGGCGTGCCGCGCCAGGCGCAGTTCCAGATGCCGCTTCACGTCCCGCCATTCCACCGCGAGGATGCTGAACATCACGGTATCGCGCACGCTGCCGTCGCGGCGCGCGGCGTGGTGACGCATCACGCCGTCGCGCTGCGCGCCGAGCGCGGCGATCGCCCGCTGCGACGCGAAGTTGAAGTTGTCGGTGCGCAGGCCGACGACCGCGCAGCGCAGGCGATCGAAGGCGTGCCCGAGCAGCAGCAGCTTGCACGCGGTATTGACGTGGCTGCGCTGACGGCTGGCGGCGTACCAGGTGTAGCCGATCTCGACCCGGTCGATCGCGGCAACGATGTCGTGATAGCGCGTGGAACCGACGACGCGGCCGCTCGCCAGATCGCGCACGGCCCACGGCAGCATGTGGCCCTGCGCCTGGCCTTCCAGCGCCGCCTCGATGTAGCTGCGCGTCTGTGCGGGCTCGGGCACGCCGGTGTACCACAGTGTCCACAGCTGGCCGTCGGCCGCGGCAGCGCGCAGGTCATCCTCGTGTGAAAGCGCGAGCGGCTCCAGGCGGACGCCGTGGCCTTCCAGCGTGACGGTCACAGGCTCGATCATCGGGGTGACCCGGCATCGATGAGGGTGGCGGCCCGTACCAGCTGACTCCGGCACCCGGCGTCGCCGCTACCGTTGCTCCCTTCCGGGCCTGGCGGGGTTCACGGCTTGCCGTCGCGAAGGGCCGGCACGGGCCACCGTCGAAACGTGGCGCGACGCCCGTAAGGCGTGCGGCGGAGCACGAGTGTGCCTGAATCCCCTGCGCTTCTCCAGCCGCGGCGCCTCAGCCGCGCCTCGCGCGCTGCTCTTCGAGCGTCAGCGCCACCTTGTTGCGCAGGTAGGCCGGTGCCAGCGCGTCCGCTGCGATCCCCTCGCCGGCGCGCAGCCGCGGCAACGCGATCGCCAGCGCATCGCTGGCCCGTGGCAGCGCCTCGCCGTCGGGCTCCACAAGCGATGCGCCGGTTGCGCCGCGCAGGACCTCGGCATAGCGCGCCCAGCCGGAGCCGACCGCATGCCAGGGCCCGGCGTCGAGCCTCGGCGCGGCTTGCGGCGCACAGACAATCTCTGGCTGCAGGGCCCGCGGCAGGCCGTCGTCTCCGGCGGAGAAGACGCCGAAGTAGACCTCGTCGAGCCGCGCGTCGATCGCCGCGAGCACGCGCTGTGCGCCGTCGCGCAAGGCCGGCAGCGCCAGCGCCGCGAGCGACGACACCGGCATCACCGGCCGATCGTGCGCCAGCGCCAGGCCCTTGACGTAGCCGACGCCGATGCGCACGCCGGCGAAGCTGCCGGGGCCGACACCGCAGACGTAGCCGTCGAGCTGCGCGAACGCCAGCCCGGCCTGTGCCATCAGCGCATGCACCATCGGCATCAGCCGCTCGGTATGCGAGCGTCCGGCCACCACGTGATCGGCCAGCACCTGACTATTGGCCAGCAGGGCGACGGAACAGGCTTCAGTGGCCGTATCGATCGCCAGCAGTTTCATGACACGGTCTCCGCGAGATGCCGCATCCACGCCGTGGCATCCTCGAGTTCGCGCAGCACCGGCATCCTCGGCAGCGCCGCGAGGACCTGGCGACCGTAGGCCTTCTGCGTCAGCCGCGGGTCGCAGAGCATCAGCAGGCCGTGATCGGCGTTGTCGCGGATCAGGCGGCCGACGCCCTGTCGCAGGGTGACGATCGCCTCCGGCAGCTGCAGCTCGAAGAACGGCTTGCCGCCGGCACTGCGGATCGCCGCGATCTTGGCATCGAGCACCGGATCGCCCGGCGCCGCGAACGGCAGACGGTCGATGATCACGAGGCGCAGTGCCTGGCCGCGCACGTCGACACCTTCCCAGAAGCTGCTGGTGCCGACGAGCACGGCGTTGCCGTCGGCGGTGAAGTCGTCGAGCAGCGCCGATCGCGTGTCCTCGCCCTGCACCAGTACGCGCAGCGACAGCCTCGCCCGCAACTGCTGCGCGATCACGCGCAGCGCACGGTGGCTGGTGCACAGGACGAAGGCGCCGCCGCCGGAGGCCTCGATCACCGGCAACGCCGCCGCGGCCACAGCCTCGGCGTAGCCCGGCTGGTTCGGTTCCGGCAGCCCGCGCGGCAGATATAGGCGCGCCTGCTGCGCGTAGTCGAACGGGCTGTCGAGGCATTCGGTGCGGGCGTCCTCGATGCCGAGCGTGCGCACGAAGTGCGAGAAGTCGCCGCCCGCCGCCAGCGTCGCCGAGGTCAGCACCCAGGCACCGGGATAGGTCTCGCGCATGCGCCGGAACCCCTCGGCGAGTTCGATCGGTGTCGCATGGAAGCTGCCGCCGCGCATCAGGGGCTCCACCCAGCGCACCTCTGCCCGCGGCGCATCGTCCTCGTCCGGCGGCAGTTCGAGAATGTGCTGCCAGTGCTCGCGCAGACCGTGCGTGCGCTCGAGCACGCCGGCGATCTCGGCGTTGCGTTCTTCCAGCGGTCGCAGCAGGGCATACAGCTCGTCCAGCGACTGCCCGAGCTGCTCCAGCGGCAGTTCGGCGACGCCGTCGGCGCGAAAGCGCGCGAGCAGCTGGCGGCCACTGCCCGGTACGAAGCAGGCTTCGAGCCGGGTCACGTCGGCGGACAACCGCTGCGCGGCCTCGGCAAGCTCCGGCAGGTCGCCGCAGTTCTGTGCTTCCACGTGCGCGTCCCGCGCCAGTTCCTGGATCTGCCTCGTCGACACGCGCCGCCCGAAGAACTGCGCCGCCAGCTCCGGCAACTGATGCGCCTCGTCGAGAATGACGGCGTCACTGCCGGAGAGGATCTGGCCGAAGCCTTGGTCCTTGAGGGTGAAGTCCGACAGCAGCAGGTGGTGGTTGACGACGACCACATCGGCCGCCTGCGCCCGCCGCCGGGCGATGGCGACGAAGCAGTCGTCGAAATCGTCGCAGCGGCTGCCCAGGCAGTTGTCGGCGGTGGACGTGATCTGCCGCGTCAGCGGCGAGTCCTCGCGGAACTCGCCGAGTTCCGACAGTTCGCCGCGCTCGGTGCGCCGCGCCCATTCCTCGACCGCGCGCAACTGGTCGAACAGCGCGCGCATCGCCGGCAGGCCGCGCGCGCGCTTCATGCGGTGCAGGCACAGGTAGTTGCCGCGCCCCTTGAGCAGGGCGACGCGTACCGGCGCGGCGAGTGCCTCGCGAACGCGCGGCAGGTCGCGGTGGAACAGCTGGTCCTGCAGCGTGCGCGTGCCGGTGGAGATCACCGTGCGCATGCCGGACAGCAGTACCGGCACGAGATAGGCGTAGGTCTTGCCGGTGCCGGTACCGGCCTCGACGGCGAGGGTCTCTGCGTCGCGCAATGCGGCGGCCACCGCGTCGGCCATGCGCTGCTGGGCGGCGCGCGGTGCGAACCCTTCGATGCGCTGCGCGAGTGGACCGTCCGCGCCCAGCAGTTCGGTGCCGATGGCGAGGTCTGCGTGAGCGGCGTCCACGCCGTTAGCCCGCATTTCTCACAGGGGGATCGAGCGATGGCCGTACGCCGAGGATGCCAGCGGCGCCGGGCTGGAACGAAACCGATGGTCGTTCCATCGGTTGAGTGAAGCCCAAGCCGATGGCACCGCAGGCAGGCCAGCGCCGATCAGCCTTCGATCCTTCCAACAGCTTGTTCAAGGAGCCCACTATGAAGTTCTCCACGCCGTCAATCCGTTGCACCGGGATCGAAGGCGACCCTGTGAGAAATGCGGGCTAGCGGCTGCCGTCCTGCAGCCACTGCTCCAGCTCGCGCAGCCGCACCTGGGCGGCGCCGGCGCCGGCGGCATCGCCGAGCGCGGCGCGTGCGGCAGCGATCGTGCGCCAGTTGCTCAGCTCGACATAGGCATTGCCGCGCGCCAGCGCATTGGATTTGGCGGCGACGCTGTCGGCCTGGCTGTAGTTGTCCTGGGCGAGGTAGGCCTGACCCAGCAGCGACCAGACGAAGTAGTTGCGCGGCTCGATGCGCAGCGCGCGTTCGAGCGCCGAGGCTGCGTGCTGCGGTTCGCCGCTGTCGAGGGCGCTGCGGGCCTGGCGCATCAGCGCAGTGACCGCAGCGCCGCTGATGTCCTCGGCGCGCTGCGGCTGCCCCGGTGCATCGTCGATCCCGCGGGGCGGCAGCGGCCGGGCGGGCGCCGTCTCCACTGCGGGGTCGACCGGCTGCCCGACGATCGCCGGCTCCGGCTCGGACCACACCTTGTGCGTCCCCTGGGTACCACCGCAGGCGCTGGCCAGGAGCGCCAGGGCGATCATCGGCGGCAGCGCCCGCCGCCCTGCCCGCGCGTC
This sequence comes from Sinimarinibacterium flocculans, assembly GCF_003201205.1. Taxonomy (GTDB): domain Bacteria; phylum Pseudomonadota; class Gammaproteobacteria; order Nevskiales; family Nevskiaceae; genus Solimonas; species Solimonas flocculans. Next base: position 232,231 of record NZ_QICN01000001.1, on the reverse strand, counting down.
GTCGATCACGTCCATGGACGCCAGTGTAGACCGTCAGCGCTCAAAGATATCGCGCAGCCAGCGCAGCGGACTGCGCTCGCCGCCGTAGGCGCAGGGTGCCCATTCCTGTGGACCCCAGCCGACCATGAACGGCACCTCGATCGTTTCCGCGCAACCGTCGTCGGCGCGCTGACCGGTCAGCCGGTCGACCCGCAGCGTTTCCACGCTGGCCGGAGGAATCGGATCGAAGTTGCGCACGCGCAGATCGCGCATCACGCGCGCCCACACCGGCAGCGCGCCGCTGGAACCGGACAGCCCGGTCGGCTGGTTGTCGTCACGGCCGACCCAGACCACGGCGACCCGGTCCGCGGAAAAGCCGGCGAACCAGCTGTCGCGATAGTCGTCGGTGGTGCCGGTCTTGCCGGCCACGACGGCGCTGCCGGGCAACGCGGCATAGACCCCGCGACCGGTGCCCTCGGCGACCACGCGCTGCAGGCCCCAGCCGACCAGATAGACCGGTCCGTCCGGCAAGGTCTGGCGTACGGCGATCGGGTAGCGCGACAGCGGCTCGCCGTCCTTGGTCTGGACCTCGCGGATGGCCGACGGCGGCGCCTGGAAGCCGCCGGCCGCGAGCGTGCCGTAGATCTCCGCGACCTGCAGCGGCGACATGCCGATGGCGCCCAGGAACAGCGACGGCAGCGCCTGCGCGTCGCCCTCGTAGCCGGCGCGCCGGATCGTGCGCAATACCTGCTCGGCGCCGACCTGCAGCCCGGTGTAGACCGTCGGCAGGTTGTAGGACTGTGCCAGCGCCCGGTACAGCGGCTGCGGCCCGTGAAACTGCTTGTCGTAGTTGCGCGGGGCCCACAGCGCGCCGTGTGGCAGGCGCAGCTCGATGGGTTCGTCCGGCAGGATCGAATGCAGGTTGAACTCGCCCGGGCGCTCGAGTGCCGTCAGGTAGACGAAGGGCTTCACCAGCGACCCGATCGGACGCTGCGAATCGAGCGCGCGGTTGAACCCGGCGTAGCGCACGTCGCGACCGCCGACCAGCGCCATCACCTCGCCGCCGTCGGCACTGGTGATCACGCCGGCGGCCTGCAGCGTCTGCGGCTTCATCTTGCGCAAGCGCTCGATCTCGGCCACAGACTCGACGATGTGCCGTTCGAGCACTTCCTGCGCGCGCGGGTTCAGCGTCGTGAAGATCCGCAGCCCTTCGTCAGTGAGATCGGCATCGTCGTACTGTCCGCGCAACTGCCGCTTGACCAGCTCGACGAAGGCCGGGTAGCGCTCGGCACCACCGATGCGGCCGCCATCGACGCCGAGCGGCGCGGCGAGCGCGCGCTGGTAGGCCGCCTCGTCGATCAGGCCGTCCTCGAAAAACACCCCGAGCACGAGGTCGCGCCGCGCCAGCGCCCGCTCGGCGTTGCGGCGCGGGTTGTAGTAGGACGTGCCCTTGATCAGCCCGACGAGCAGCGCCACTTCCTGGGGCTCCAGTTCCTCCAGCGGCTTGTTGAAGTAGAAGCGCGCACCGAGCCCGAAGCCGTGCACCGCCCGGCTGCCGTCCTGCCCGAGGTGCACCTCGTTGAGGTAAGCCTCGAGAATCTGGTCCTTGTCGTAGTGGCGCTCGATCAGCAGCGCCATGAAGGCCTCGTTGATCTTGCGTGCCCAGGTCTGCCGGTTCGACAGGAAGAAGTTCTTGACCAGCTGCTGCGTGATCGTGCTGCCGCCCTGAACCACGCGCCCCGCCCGCAGGTTGGCCACCATCGCCCGCAGGATCGAGCGCGGGCTGATGCCGAAGTGCCCGTAGAACTGCCGGTCCTCGACCGCGATCAGTCCCTTGACCAGCAGCGGCGGCACCTCGTCGATGCGCACGAGGACGCGATCCTCGCCGTGCGACGGGAAGATGCTGCCGATCAGCATCGGATCGAGGCGGAAGATGTCGACCGGGGCCCCGTCGGCCACGCGCACGATCGAGGTGATGCTGTCGCCACCGAAGCGCACGGCCAGGGTCTGCGCCGGCTGCAGCCCGTCCCAGAACGCGAACTCGCGCAGATGGATGTCGACCTGCGTGCGCGACGGCAGGAAGCTGCCGGGGCCGCTGAGCCGCGGGTCTTCGCGGTAGCCCAGACGGTTGAGCTCGTGCACCAGCTCGGTGGGGGCGATGTCCAGGCCCGTGTACAGCTCCATCGGCGCCGCGTAGACCTGCGCCGGCAGCGCCCAGCGCGCGCCGGCGAAACGCTCGCGAATCTCGCGGTCGAGGCCGAGCAGATAGGTGCTCAGCACAACCAGCCCGAGGCTCAGCGCAACGAGCAGGGCGGATGCGAGCGCGATCCTGAGCGTTCGGGGTTTGCGGCGTGCCATGAAGGCGCGCAGTGTAGTCCATCGGCCCTGTCCGCGGATCGCGGGGGCACGAAAAAGGCCGCCGGTGACCCGGCGGCCTGGTCACGATCGGACGCCCCGGATCAGTCCAGCTCGATCACGTCGATGCGCAGGAAGGCCGTGGTGCCGCTGACCTCGTTGCCGACGACGAGCATCGGCACGTCGATCGGGCTGTCCTCGGCGGCGATGAAGGCCAGTCCCTCCGGCCCCAGATCGCCGGCGTCCGGATCGTCGCCCGGGGTGCGGCTGAAGTCGCGCGGGTTGATGTACTGGACGAAGCGCGCGTTCTGCGGGTTGGTCACGTCGTAGACCATGATGCCGCCGATGCGCTCGAGGCCGATGAACGCGAACGTGCGCCCGGCGATCGTGCCGACGGCCAGGCCTTCCGGTTCCGGCCCCTTGGCGTCGCTGCGGTCCTCGGCCTCGTTGTCGTCGTTGCTGGCGTTGAAGTTCGCCGGATAGCGCTGCGCGGTGATGCGCTCGAAGTCGGCGCCGCTGTCGTAGAGCTGGGTGGCATCGGCCGACCAGATCGAGAACGAGCGGCCGCCGAGGACGTACAGCGCATCGAAGTCGCCGTCGTCGTCGGTATCGCCGTTGAAGCGCGTGGCCGCCAGACGGCCGATCGCCTCGTCGGCCTGCAGCGTCGCGGCATCCGGGAAGGCCTCGGCGTCGAGCGTCAGATCCTTGATCCGCACCGTCTCCTCGTCGGGGATGAAGTCGTTGCGGTCGTCGCCCTCGTTGGCGGTGATGTAGTAGGTCTTGCCGTTGAAGCTGTAGCTGGCGATCGCGTCCGGCTGGTACATGCCCAGAACCGGCCAGCTGCGGATGTTGATCAGGCCGTCGCGATCGCTGGCATCGAGCTCGTTGCCGAGCACGCGATGATCCTTGTAGCCCAGCGGCAGGATGTCGGTGAACACCGGCGCCGAGAGATCGCTCAGGTCGAGCACGCCGATGGCATTGGCCTCCTGCAGCGCAACCCAGGCCGACTGCCCGTCGGCGGCGATGCCGATGTACTCAGGCTCCAGGTCCTGGGCCACCGTGGCGCCCGGACCGTAGATGCGCACGCCCGCTGCGCGCAGCGCCGCCGCCTGGGCGTTGAAGGCCGTGAAATCGGCCGTCGCGACCGTCGGCGCGGCGAAGCCATCGCTGACGTCGATGACGCTGACCGAACCGACCGGATCGACGGTGTACCCCTCGTTGGGCTCGCCCTCGTTGGCGACCAGCACGGCGCTGCCATCGGGTGTGAACGTGAGCATGTCCGGCAGTGCGCCGACCGTGGCCTCGCCGAGTTTCTGCAGGCTGGTGGTGTCGTAGAACACGACCTTGCCCGGATCGGTCTTCGGATCGGCCTCGATCGCGACAGCGGCGACACCGCCGAAGACCGCGACGCTGTTGGCGCCGGCACCCTCGGCGCTGGCGTCGATGGTCTCGAGCAGCACGGGCTCGCTCGGGTCGGCGATGTTCAGCACGTCGACCGTCGCCGCCGCGGCGTTGATCACGAACATGCGCTGCGTCGAGGCGTCGTGGGCCACGATCTCCGCCGCGCCCTCGTCGAAGACGCCGGAGGCGTAGCGTCCGATCAGGGAGAGATCGAGCAGGACCTCACCGCTGCCGCCGGGCCCCTGCGGTCCGCCCGGACCCTCGGGTCCTTGCGGGCCGGGCGCGCCGGTCGCACCGTCGTCGCCGTCGCAAGCCGCGAGTCCCAACGTGAGCGTCGCCAACGCGACGGCCAGACCTTGCCTGATACGCATGCCCGTTCTTCCCCTGTGTGATTTGTGACAGAACGGGGAATGTAGGCAGCACAGATGACGTCAACGTGACGCCGCGGTGACGCGGCGTCCGGCGCAGGCGTTCAGCCGCCCTTGACCTCGCGCTCCATCGCTTCGATGGAGACGTGGCGCACGTCCTTGCCCTTGACGTAGTAGATCACGTACTCGGCGATGTTCTTGGCGTGGTCGCCGATGCGCTCGAGCGCACGTACGCTCCAGATGATGTCCATCACCCGCCGGATCGTGCGCGGATCCTCCATCATGAAGGTGATGCACTGGCGCATCAGCGACTCGTACTCCCGGTCGATCGCCTGGTCCTCGCGCGCTGCCGCCAGCGCAGCTTCCGGGTCCATGCGCGCGAAGGAGTCGAGCGCGTCGTGCACCATCTGCACGACATGGCGCGACAGGTGGTGCACTTCCAGCATGCCGACGCTGAGCCGGTCCTGGGCCGACAGGTCCACGGCCATGCGTGCGATCTTCTCGGCCTCGTCGCCGATGCGCTCGAGATCGGTGATGGTCTTGATCACCGCATACACCAGCCGCAGGTCGCTGGCGGTCGGCTGGCGCCGCGCGAGGATGCGCGCGCACTCCTCGTCGATGAAGACTTCCAGCTCGTTGACCTTGTAGTCGTTCTTGGCCACCTGCTGGCCGAGATCGGCGTCGGCATCCATCAGCGCCCGCGTCGCCTCGACGATCTGCTGTTCCACCAGCCCGCCCATGGCCAGCACGCGCTGACGCACGTCTTCCAGCTCGGCGTTGAACTGGCTGGAGATGTGGGATTTGTAGCCGGGTGTGTTCATGTACTGTGCCCTTCAATCTGTGCTCTGGCCGTCCATGGCGCGACTCCGCGCACGGCTACCGGCCCCGGTCCGCGTTTGCTTAACTCGTCGTGACATCGAGTCACGACTCGCCCGGGCAAACGCTCCCTGGCCGGGCGTTCGGCGGCCGGTTCGTCCACCGGACGAACCGGACAACCCCGCCTCACCCGTATCTTCCGGTGATGTAATCCTCGGTCTGCTTCTGCTTGGGCTTGGTGAAGAGCTGGTCGGTATTGCCGTACTCGACCAGGTCGCCCATGTACATGAATGCCGTGTAGTCGGACACACGCGCCGCCTGCTGCATGTTGTGCGTGACGATCACGATCGTGTAGCGGTTCTTCAGCTCGTTGATCAGCTCCTCGACCTTGAGCGTCGAGATCGGATCGAGCGCCGAGCAGGGTTCGTCGAGCAGGATCACGTCCGGCTGGATCGCGATGGCGCGGGCGATCACCAGGCGCTGCTGCTGGCCGCCGGACAGGCCCAGCGCCGAATCCTCGAGCCGGTCCTTGACCTCGTCCCACAGCGCGGCGCCCTTGAGCGCCCACTCCACCGTGTCGTCGAGGTCGCGCTTGCGGTTCATGCCGGCCAGGCGCATCCCGTAGGCCACGTTCTCGTAGATCGACTTCGGAAACGGATTGGGCTTCTGGAACACCATGCCCACGCGCCGGCGCAGCATCGCGACGTCGACGTCGCGGTCGAAGATGTTCTTGCCGTGCAGGCGGATCTGGCCCTCGATGCGGCAGCCGTCGATCAGGTCGTTCATGCGGTTGAAGCAGCGCAGCAGCGTCGACTTGCCGCAACCGGACGGGCCGATGAAGGCCGTGACCTTGCGCTGCGGAATGCTCAGGCCGATGCCCTTCAGCGCCTGCGACGAACCGTAGAACAGGTTCAGCCCCTCGACCTCGATCGCGATCGTCTCGGCGTCGATGCCTGCGCCCGCCTGCTCGCGGCGCAGCGCGTCGATGTCGAGACCCTGGGCCAGTGCCGTCTTGGATTGAACGCCGGACATGCTCGGATTCTCCATGAGTTGAAGTCTCGCGCCGGACCGGGTCAGTGGTCCAGTGCCTTGTACCGCTCGCGCAGGCGGTTGCGGATCATGATGGCGCTGACGTTGAGCAGCACCACGACGAGCACGAGCAGGAACGAAGTCGCATACACCAGCGGGCGCGCCGCCTCCACGTTGGGCGACTGGAAGCCGACATCGTAGATGTGGAAGCCCAGGTGCATGAACTTGCGTTCGAAGTGAATGAACGGGAAGTTGCCGTCGATCGGCAGTGTCGGCGCCAGCTTGACCACGCCGACCAGCATCAGCGGCGCGACTTCGCCGGCGGCACGCGCGATGGCCAGGATCAGCCCGGTCATCATCGCCGGTGACGCCATCGGCAGCACGACCCGCCACAGGGTCTCGGCCTTGGTCGCGCCGAGCGCGAGCGAGGCCTCGCGCGTGGCACGCGGGATGCGGGCCAGGCCCTCCTCCGTCGCGACGATCACCACCGGCAGCGTCAGCAGCGCCAGCGTCAGCGAGGCCCAGAGGATGCCCGGCGTGCCGAATACCGGTGCCGGCGCCGCTTCCGGGTAGAACAGCCGGTCGATGCCGCCGCCGAGGAAGTAGACGAAGAAGCCCAGGCCGAACATGCCGAACACGATCGACGGCACGCCGGCGAGATTGTTCACGGCGATGCGGATCGCACGCGTCATCGCACCCTGGTGCGCGTACTCGCGCAGGTACAGCGCGGCGAGGATGCCGAACGGTGTCACCACGATCGACATGATCATGACCATCAGCACCGTCCCGAAGATCGCCGGGAAGATGCCGCCCTCGGTATTCGCCTCGCGGGGTTCGTCCGAAACGAACTCCCAGACCTTGCCGAAGAAGTGGAGGGTCTTGTCCAGCACCCCCATGCGGTTGGGCCGGTAGCCATGGACCAGCTGCGCCAGCGCGATCGTGCGCTGCTGCCCGTCCACCGTGCGCACGCGCACCGAATCGCGGCGGATGTCGCGGTTGAGCGCATTGAGCTCCGCCCGCAACGCCTCGTACTTCGCGCCCTGCTCGTCGCGACGACGATCCAGCGGCGCGAAGGCCTCCGGATGGGATTCGCGGGTCTTGCCGTCGATCTCCAGCCGCCGCGCCTGCAGGCGCAAGCGCTCGAGTTCGTAGTTGATGGCACCGATCTGCTTCTTCTCGATGCGACGGATGTCGCCACGCAGCGCATCAACGCGACGCTGGGCCTGCTGGTAGGCCGACCACGCCTCGCTGCCGGCGACGCTGTTGCCGTCGACGACGACCGCGTCGAGAAAGCCGTGAAAATTGCCCCACTCGATGCGTTCGAGGACGACCGCGTCCGCCGGCGTCTGCCGGTCGACCAGCCAGTCCGACACGACATAGCGGAAGTCGACGCCGCCGATGTCGCGATTGCCGATCTTCAGCAGCAGCCGCTCGTACAGATCGCGTTGCGGATCGACCGGCAGGCCGGCATCGAGCAGGCGCGCGGCGGTGACCTCTTCGCTCGAACGGACCTCCGCAAGCATCGGCACCGGCGCCGCCCCCGGCTGCTCGTAGCGGGCCTGGAGCAGGTCCGCCGGCCAGAAGTGCGGCAGGCCGCGCGCCGCCGTCAGTCCGAGCAGGGCGACGGTGGTGATGAAAGCCACCGAGATCGCCGCCGCGGTGAGCCAGATCCACGGCTGTCCCGACTTGACGTAGGCGCGCACCGTCGTCGTGTCGCCGGCGACGAGTTGCTGCGCGATCATCTGCGGGGTCTGGGTCTGTTCCATGAAGCGGCCCTAGATGTTGCTGTAACGCGCACGCAGCCGCTGGCGCACGACCTCGGCCAGCGTGTTGAGCAGGAAGGTGAAGACGAACAGCACCAGGCCGGCCAGGAACAGCAGCCGGAAGTGGGTGCTGCCGACCTCGGACTCGGGCATCTCGACGGCGACGTTCGCGGCCAGCGTGCGCATGCCGGAGAACATGCTGAAATCGGTGATCGGCGTGTTGCCGGTGGCCATCAGCACGATCATGGTCTCGCCGACGGCACGGCCCATGCCGATCATCACCGCCGAGAACATGCCCGGGCTCGCCGTCGGCAGCACCACGCGCACCAGCGTCTGCCAGGCGGTGGCGCCCAGGGCCAGCGAACCGAGCGTGAGGTGCTTGGGTACGGTGAAGATGGCGTCCTCGGCGATCGAGAAGATGACGGGGATCACGGCCACGCCCATCGCGACGCCGACGACCAGGGCATTGCGCTGGTCATAGCCAATGCCCAGCGTGTGGTCCATCCACGCCTGCATGTTGCCGCCGAACACGACCGCCTCGATCGGCTTGGCGATGGCAAAGCAGACCCAGACCACCAGTGCGATTGCCGGCACCAGCATCGCCGCCTCCCAGCCGGGCGGCACGCGGTAGCGCAGGGCACGCGGCATCTTCGACCACGCGAAGCCGAAGATCGGCACCGACAGCGGCAGCAGGATCAGCGTCAGGAAGACGCCGGGCAGATTGGTCTCGACGAACGGCGCCAGCCACAGGCCGGCGAGGAAGCCGAGGATCACCGACGGCAGCGCCGCCATGATCTCGACCGTCGGCTTGACGATCTGGCGCATCTCCGGCGACATGAAGTAAGCCGTGAAGATCGCGCCGAGGATTGCCAGCGGAATCGCGAAAATCATCGCGTAGAACGCGCCCTTGAGCGTGCCCACCGACAGCGGCGTGATGCTGAACTTGGGTTCGAAGTCGGAGGTCGCGGCCGACGACTGCCAGAGCAGGCGCGGCTCGTCGTAGCTTTCGTACCAGACGCGGCCCCACAGCGCCTTGAACGAGACTTCCGGATGTTCGTTGTCGACGTCGAAACCGCGGATCTGGCCGTCCGCGCCGATCGCCATCAGGTACTGCGCACGCGGATTGAACGCCAGCAGGGCAATCTCGCCGTCGAGCACCTGCTCGGTGCCGATCCGTCGGCCGGCGGTGGCGTGAAACAGCGAGACGCTGCCGTCGCTGCCGCCGACGGCGAAGGTGCGGCGGCGCAACTCGGGACCGATCGCCGTCGGCCTGGCGCTGCCGTCGGGCAACCGGAATTCGCGCACCCGCGCCAGGTAGTACTGGCCGCCTTCGTCGCGCGCCGGGAACCATTGCGAGACCCGTCCGTCGTCCTGCGCGACGACGATGGAGATGCCGCCGGCCAGATAACGCGCTTCGCGGACCCGCGCGCCGACGTCGTAGACATTGACCAGCTCAGGATTACCGGACGACAGGCGATACATCGCGATGCGCCCGGCTTCGCGCTCGACGACGTAGAGCCAGGTCAGCAGCGGCTCCAGCAGGAGGATGTCGGCCTTCACCGCCGGCGTGAAGCGCTGACGCTCGCGCTCCTGCACCTCGACCTCACCGAGAAAGTTCTCGCGGCGGTCGAAGCGCTTGATCTGCACGTCGCCGTTCGTGTCGATCGCGGCGAGCACCAGCGCGCCACGCTCCGAACGGGCCACGAGGCCGCGCCCAGCCTCGTCCATGAACGCCAGCGGCTCGGCGCCCATCGGGAACTCGACTTCCGGCGTGATCAGCCGCCGGTCGCCGGGATAGCTCACGCGATAGCGGTGGCGGAACAGCGTGACACTGCCGTCACGTAGATGCGCGGCGAGCTCGCCGCGCTCCGCCGACAGCTCGGCGATGCCCGACACGCCTGCGTCGCCGCCCGGCAGCGCCTGTCGGTCGCGCACGCTGCCGTCGTAGAGATCGAAGAACACCAGTTCGCCGCCATCGGTGACGCGCAGGCCGATCTCGCCCTGCTCCTCGGCAGCCACGTACAGGGTCTGTGCTGCGGGCCCCGGCATGGCGAAGCTCTGGCGCGCATCAATGTGGGCGCCGCCGAACAGCGGCATCACCTCGGACAGCAGGTAGACGAAGATCAGCATCAGCGCACCGATCACGCCCAGCCCGCCGAGCCAAACGATCCACCGCGCCGCGGCGTCCTTGAGATAACGGGCCCGCATGCCCGGCGCCTTGCCGGCAATGATGCTCTCCACCCCGGGGGCGGCAACTGCGTCGGATTCGCTCATGGCTGCGGATCGCGGTGACTTGAAGCCCGGGCGCCGCCGCGGCGGCGCCCGGGTGTGATCAGAAACTGAGCTGCGCGCGGGCGGCGATCAGGCTGCCGTCGACTCCCGTGCCATCGCTCAGGTCGCTTTCGCCCTGGATGTACTCGAGCATGAAGCGCACGTTCGGATTGATGTACCAGTTCGCACCGGCGGCGAGCTGGCTCACGTCGATCTCCGGATCGCGGCCGGAGACGTCGATCAGGTCGTAGCGCAGCTTCAGCTCCCAGGCTCCCCGGCCACCCGCCGGCTTCGGCGACTTGAACGCACCCTTGCCGACGTCGTAGGGCTTGACCTCCCCGTTGAGCAGCCATGACACCTGGACGTAGCTGGCCGAAAGGTCAGTATCGTCTCCGGAAGGTTGCGCGAGTGTGACAAAGTGGTACTCGCTCTGCAGCGACAGCGAGCCGACCCGGCCGGCCAGTTCGACGCCGAAGCTCTGCTGATCTTCTGTGGTGCTGCCGAGCCCCTGGGACGGACCGCGACGGCCGGCGAAGCGCACCGAGGCGCCCACCGTCTTGCCGTTCGCCGGATTGTCGAGGCTGGCGATGCCGCCGACGTGCAGCAGTACGTCGTCGTCCATTATCGGCAGGTAGTAGCCGCGAACGGTCGCGCCGACGCCGTCGGTGTCGTCGTCGCTGTCAGCACCGTTGCGCAGGTTGTAAACCGCCGCGCCCCAGCCGTAGTTGCTGCCGGCGGCGTCGGCGAACACGCCGGTCTGGTACTGGCGGTAGATGCCCGAGCCGCTGGCGAAAGGACGCTCCATGAACAGCAGGTCGTTGGAGCTGGTCAGCTCCTCGATGCCGCGGTAGGGCTTGGCCTGACCGAGACGCAGCTTGACGCCGGCCAGGGTCGTGCCGATCCACATCTCGCGAATGCCCGAACCGTTGTCGCCGCTCTGTCCGGCAAAGTCGTTCTCGAACTTGTAGCGCCAGCCGTAGGCCTCGCCTTCGAGCGTGATGCGACCGCGGCGGAAGAAGACACCGGTTTCCAGATCGCCGAACTCGTCGTCGTCGACCCAGACATTGCTGTCCAGGTGGATGCGGCCGCCGAGCTGGGCCTTGAACCGGCCGTCGTCCGAGGTGATGCGGATGCCACCGCGGGTCTCGACGGTTTCGGCCTGCGCCGGCACCGCGACGAGACCGATCAGTGCCGCACCTGCGACGACGATGCTCATCCGATGAAGTTTGTTGTTCATGCGCACTCCCCTGCACCCGCACCAGAACGGTGCGGGCCTATCGTATCGGTTTGGTGTGATGGCGGTGCGGCACCCTGCGGGCCACCGCACCGCCGGTCCGGGAAAGACTTATTCGATGCCCAGCTCGGAGCGGAAACGCGCCGCGAGCTTCTCCGGCAGCGGCGTGTAGCCGTCCTTCTGCACCACTTCCTGGCCCTGGCGCGACAGCACCATGCGGAAGAACTCGGTTTCCATCGGCGACAGCGGCTTGTTCGGGGCCTTGTTCACGTAGACGAACAGCACGCGCGACAGCGGATAGGCACCGGTGACCGCGTTCTCGTCGCTGGCCTCGACATACGGCTCGCCGTCGGCGCGCGACAGCGGCAGTGCGCGAACGCCCGAGGTCTTGTAGCCGAGCCCGGAGTAGCCGATCGCGGCGAGGCTGGTCGAAATCGACTGCACCACCGAGGCCGAACCCGGCTGCTCGTTGACCGTCGACTTGAAATCACCCTTGCACAGCGCGTTTTCCTTGAAGTAGCCGTAGGTGCCGGACACCGAGTTGCGGCCATACATCTGGAACGGCTTGGACGCCCAGTCGCCGGTCAGGCCGACGTCGCCCCAGCGGGTCAGATCCTGCGCGCCGCCGCACTTGCGCGTGGCCGAGAAGATGGCATCGACCTGCGGAATCGACAGGCCCTCGATCGGGTTGTCCTTGTTGACGTAGACCGCGAGGGCGTCGATGGCGACGCCGACGGCGGTCGGCTTGTAGCCGTACTTCTGTTCGAACGCCTGGATCTCCTGATCCTTCATCGGCCGCGACATCGGGCCGAAGTTGGCGGTGCCCTCGGTCAGCGCCGGCGGCGCCGTCGACGAGCCCGCGCCCTGGATCTGGATGTTCACGTTCGGATAGAACTTCTGGTACGCCTCGGCCCACAGCGTCATCAGGTTGTTCAGCGTATCCGAGCCCACGCTGGAGAAGTTCCCGGAGACGCCGGAGACGGGCTCATAGCCCGGCAGGTCCGGGTCGACCGTCGTCGAACCCTCGTCCGCCGTCTTCTCGGCCGGCGCACTCGCCACCGGTGCGGTCTCGGCGGCAGGTGCCGCGGCGCTCGTCGTGCTGGCCGGCGCGGTCGGCGCTTCGTCCTTCTTGCCGCAAGCGGCCAGCGCCAGCATCAGCGCCGCGACGACGGGGGCAGCGATCAATCGTTTCATGTGCGTCCTCGGTCTGGGTGGTTTCGGCGGCGAAGTGTCGCCGCGACACCCGAGCACAGTATGAAACTTTCGTGACGGTTTGATGACAGGCGAAAAGTCCCGGGAAACTCAGCGTCGTAGCGGGGTTTCGGCCGGTTCCGGCGCGGGCAGTCGCAGCAGGCGGTGCGGCGGAAACACGCCGGTGAAGGTGCTGCCGACCCCGATCTCGCTCTCGATCTCGAGGCGGCCGTCGAAGGCTTCCAGGGCGTGCTTGACGATGGACAGGCCCAGCCCGGTGCCGCCGCTGGCCTGCGAGCGCCCGACGTCCACCCGGTAGAAGCGCTCGGTCAGGCGCGGAATGTCCTTCTGGGCGATGCCGATGCCGGTATCCGCCACCGAGAAACGCACCCCCTCCGCGGTCTGCTGCCAGCGCACGCGGATGGCGCCGCCGGGCGGGGTATAGCGCACCGCGTTGCTGATCAGGTTGACGAAGATGCTCTGCAGCTGGGTTTCCCCGCCCGACAGCCCCAGTCCGGGCTCGACCGCCAGCTCGAAACGGTGCTGGCCGCGCGACAGTGCCCGCGCATCCTCGACCGCCCGCTGGATCATCGCCGGGGCATCGAGGCGTTCCTCGCGCATCTGCGCGCGCCCAGACTCCAGCCGCGCGAGCTTGAGCATGTCGTTGATCAGGTTTTCCATGCGCATCGCCTGGCTGCGCATCTCGACCACCGGCGCGTGCCACGGCGCCAGCACGCCGTTGCCCTGGGACTCCATCTCCATCAGGTCCAGATAGCCGCGCAGCACGGTCAACGGCGTACGCAACTCGTGGGAGGCGTTGGCGACGAAGTCGCGCCGGGCGGCGTCGAGCATCAGCCGCTCCGACACGTCGCGGACGATCAGCAGACGCTGGTTGCGGCCGTAGGGCACGACCCGCAGCGACAGCGTCTTCGCCGGATTGATCGGCGACGGCAGCTCGGCCTCGCGGTCGAACTCGCCGCCGTCGAAGTACTGCGCGAAGTCCGGGTGGCGAATCAGGTTCGGCACGCGGATGCCGATGTCCTGCGGTACGCGCAGGCCGAGCAGGCGCTGGGCGGCGCTGTTGAACCACGCGATCTCGCCGCGCTCGCCCAGCACCACGGCGCCGTCCGGCAGCGCTGCGGTCGAGGCCTGGAACTCGGACAGCATCGCCGCGAGCTTCTTCTTCTTCTTGCGGTTCTTGCGCTGCAGTTCGATGAGGCCGTCGAACACCTCGCCCCACAAGCCACCCGGCTCCGGCAGTTCGAGTCGCTTGGGCATCTGCAGCCACAGGCGCAGGCGGATCAGGTTGCGTGCCTGCAGCAACAGCACGAACAACGCGGCAATCGCGACGCCGGCGGCGGGATGCTCGAACAGCCAACCGGCCAGGCCGCCGAGCAGGAGCAGCAGGATCAGGCGCAGCAGCTCGCGCTGCCACAGGCGCGCCTGGCTCGCCAGCGGTGCATCACCGCCGGACGCCGTGCCGGCGCTGTCGTTCGTCTGCTGCACGTCCGACGCGCCGGCCATGGCGGGCTCAGTATTTTTCCGAGAAGCGATAACCCGATCCACGCACGGTCTGAATCATCGCATCGTAGCCGAAAGGCTCGAGCGCCTTGCGCAATCGTCGGATATGCACGTCCACCGTGCGCTCCTCGACGTAGACGTTCTGCCCCCATACGCGATCGAGCACCTGCTCACGCGAATAGACGCGCTCGGGGTGGCTGACGAAGAAGTGCAGCAGGCGGTATTCGGTCGGTCCGAGCTTCACCGGTTCGCCCTTGGCGGTGACACGCTGGCTGGCGGCGTCGACCACGAGGCCGTTGACTGCGACGCGCTCCTCCTCCCCGCCGGGCACGGCACGCCGCAGCACCGCGTTGATGCGCGCGATCAGTTCCGGATACGAGAACGGCTTCGACACGTAGTCGTCGCAGCCGACGTTGAGCCCGCGGATGGCGTCTTCTTCCTCGGCCCGCGCCGTCACCATGATCACCGGGATGTCTCGCGTGGTGGCCTGCGACTTGAGTTCGCGCGTGAGCTCGATGCCGGACACGCCGGGCATCATCCAGTCCATCAGGATCAGGTCCGGACGCTGGTCGGCGATGCGCAGGCGCGCGTCCTGTGCGGATTCGGCCTCGACGACGCGGAACTCGGCGCGCGCGAGCGCGAAACGGAGCAGTTCGCGAATCGGTGCCTCGTCCTCGACCACCAGTATCAGCTTGCCCTGCATCAGCATGATCTCATTAGAAAACAGGCCAAGCATATGAACAATAGATGACCGATTTGTGACGTCCGCTGTCCTTCGGGCTTCATTGTGCCGCGCTATCGGCAGCATGAATCGAGTTGCTTTGACCTATCGCCGCGTCGTCCGTAGCATGCAGCGCCCTCGTGCGATCGCACGGGCTCCACCGGAAATGTCGCCATGAGCAGCCTGCATCACCGTCTGATCATTCTCGGGTCCGGCCCCGCCGGCTACACGGCTGCGGTCTACGCCGCGCGCGCGAACCTGAAACCCGCGCTCATCACGGGCCTGGAGGTCGGCGGACAGCTGATGACGACCACGGAGGTCGACAACTGGCCGGGCGACGTCGAGGGCCTGCTCGGCCCCGACCTGATGGCGCGCATGCAGAAGCATGCCGAGCGCTTCGACACGCAGCTGATCTACGACCACATCCACACGGTCGACCTGAAGCAGCGCCCGTTCACGCTCACCGGCGACCAGGGCAGCTACACCTGCGATGCGCTGATCATCACCACCGGCGCCAGTGCCAAGTATCTCGGCCTGGACAGCGAGCAGGCGTTCCGCGGCAAAGGCGTCTCGGCCTGCGCGACCTGCGACGGCTTCTTCTACAAGAACCAGGAAGTGGCCGTGATCGGCGGCGGCAATACCGCGGTCGAGGAAGCGCTCTACCTGGCCAACATCGCCAGCAAGGTCACGGTCGTGCACCGCCGCGACAAGTTCAAGGGCGAGAAGATCCTGCACGACAAGCTGTTCCGCAAGGCCGCCGAGGGCAAGGTCGAGATCGTCTGGGATTCGACCCTCGACGAGGTGCTCGGCGACGACGGCGGCGTCACCGGCATGCGCATCCGCAACGTCAACAGCGGCGAGACCCGCAAGATCGCACTCAAGGGCGTCTTCATCGCCATCGGGCATACGCCGAACACCGGCCTGTTCGACGGCCAGCTCGACATGAACGGCGGCTACATCAAGGTCCGCTCCGGCAGCAACGGCGATGCCACGGCGACCAGCGTCCCCGGCGTCTTCGCCGCCGGCGACGTCATGGACCACGTCTACCGCCAGGCCATCACCTCCGCCGGCAGCGGCTGCCAGGCCGCACTCGACGCCGAGCGCTACCTGGACAAGCTCGACGGCAACTGAGGCGCGCAAGCGCGGGCTGGCGACCGCAGGCCGCGCACGGGTCGCCCTTCGGCCACCTCAGCCCGCGGGCCATCCATGCACCCGCTGCAGCAGACCACTCAGCACGGCCCTGAGCCTCTGCAGGCGCGTCGGCGTGCCCGATTCGACCAGGCGCGCGACATAGCCGGAGAAATGCCGGCTGTCGAGCGCCGCTACCGACTGTGGCGCCCAGTCCTCATAGCCTTGGGCCTCGCACGCCTCACCGAACAGCGACTGCAGCGTCGACATTTCGGATGCCGCGAAGAACGACTTCCAGTTGCCGCTCGTTGCGGAGCGCCGCGTACGGGCCAGATCACCGAGCGGGACCGTCTGTGGCTCCAGCTGCAGCCCGAGATACTCGTTCAGCGCCGCGATTCTGCCCTCGACGAAGTCCTCGTAACGGATGAGGAAGCTGCTCGCCGGGGCTCTGGCGAGAAACGCCGCGTAACGCGCAGCGCTTTGCGCGGTTGAGGCGAGCACGTCGGTCCCCAGCCGCTCGCGCGCCCATGCGAACAGCTCCAGTCCGCCCACCGACTGCGGGTCGCGCTCCTTGCACTGCAACAGGCCGATCCATTCGCGCAGGGTCTGGCGTTGATCGCGGCCTGCGCCGTGCTTGGCCATCCATGGATATGCCAGGTAGAGCAAGCGGCTGATCGCTTCATCGCGAGGGTCGCGGACGATGAACACCCTGCGGTCGAAACGCATCGCCAGGCGATTGTCGACGAGCGCGTCACGATCCGCGGGCCGGCCGCCCCAATGCTCGAAGATGATCTTGACGATGTCCGACCCACCTCCCCCGCCGTGCTCCTCGAAATAGCTTGCCGCCTTCGGCTCGAGGTGATAGCGGGCTCCGGGGAGCGCCTGATGGATGGCCTTGGAGATGACCGTCGTGCCGGTCTTGGCCTTGCCAACGACGAGGACATTCATGACCGGCGGAAAACTCCTCGGCGCGCGACATCAAAGGGCCGCTACGATATCGCATCCAGCCCCCCCGCCCCCACGAGTCATCGCATGCGCCTCTACTGCAGCCCGACATCCCCCTACTCGCGCAAGGTACGCGTCGCGCTGCTGGAGCAGGGCATCGGCGAGTCGGTCGAGCTGGTCATGACCGACCCCTTCGATCCGCCGCCGGAACTGCTGGCTGCGAACCCGATGTCGAAGATTCCGACGCTGGTGACGGACCGCGGCGAGGCCTTGCCGGATTCGAACCTGATTCTCGAGTACCTGCAGGCGCGCCACGGCGGCCTCGCCCCCCTGCCACGGGGCCGTCGCCGCTGGGCGGCGCTGCGCCTGCAGCGCATCGCCGAGGGCGTGATCGACGCTGCGGTCGCGACGGTCTACGAACGCAGGCGCCCGGAAAGCATCGTCTACATCCCGTTCCTGGATCGCCAGGCACTGGCGATCCGCCGCGCCATCGAGCTGCTGGAACTGGAAAACGGCGCGCTGTCGCGGGACGAGGTCGGCGTACTGGAGATCACCGCGGCCGTTGCCTTGAGCTACCTCGACTTTCGTCTGCCGTACGTCGAGTGGCGCCATACCGGCGTGGCGCTCGGCGAATGGCATGCGCAGTTCGCGCAGCGCCCGTCGATGATCGAGACAGC
This sequence comes from Sinimarinibacterium flocculans, assembly GCF_003201205.1. Lineage (GTDB taxonomy): Bacteria > Pseudomonadota > Gammaproteobacteria > Nevskiales > Nevskiaceae > Solimonas > Solimonas flocculans. The sequence continues at coordinate 214,832 of NZ_QICN01000001.1, read as the reverse complement.
GCCTCCGACCGGCTGAGCAGGCGGGCGTCGGGCGTGCCTGTACCACGGTGAATGCGTCGGGCCGGCCGTCCCTCAGTCCCTCAGTCCCTAGCGGGTACCCCGTGCCGATGAGCGCCTCGCCCGGCCAGTCATGGCCGGGCGTTCGCGGCAGGCTCCTTCGGGACGCAGCAGGCTCGCCATCCATGGCGCGACGGATCGCCGCTTAGTGCCCCCCGGCCCGGCCATCCATGGCCGGGCGTTCGCGATCGCTGCGAATGCCCACCGGGCATTCGCAAAGACGCGATCGCTCACCCCGCGCCGAAGGCCGCGATCGCGCGAATCCGCTCCTGCTCGCGGGCAATGAACTGCTTCCACTGCTCGGCCACGGTGCGCGAACGCTCGTCCTCGGATGCCTTGCTGAACGCGGCGGCCGCGGCCGGCAACTGGTTCTGCTCGTAGAGCGCGAGCCCGAGCACGACGTTCGCAACGTCGGGACGGCGCAGCCCGCCCTTCTCGATCGCGCGGCGTGCGGCGGCGGCGGCTTCGCCCCACTGGTTCTGTTCCATCAGCGCCTGTGCCAGCCGCAGTTCCGATTCGCCGTCGCCGGTGGTCTGGGCCGCACGGCGCAGGACTTCGATGGCGGCCGCGTAGTCCTTCGCACGCACGTAGGCGTCCGCAAGCAGGTTCAGGTACTGCGCGCTGGATTCGACGAGCTTCTTGTCGATGCCTTCCTGCAGCACCGTCGCCGCGCGATAGGGCACGTCGTTGCCGAGTAGCAGCTGGGCGAGGTTGACGTAGTCCTGTCCGCGCTCGAAATAGCCTTGGTCGTAGGCCGCGAGCAGCACCGCGAGCTGGCGCTTCGGATCGTCGAGTTCGCCGTATACCGCCGCGAGCTGGAGCCAGTACTCTCGCTTCGGATAGAGCCCGGCGAGATCCTTGAGCGTGACCATCATGTTGCGGAAGTCGCCCGCCTCGTAGTAGATCGAACGCAACAGCAGCAGCCAGTTCTCCTTGACCTGCTCGCCGCTGTTCTTCGCGTTGACGATCGCCCGTTCGATCGGACGGCGCGCCTTGTCGTACTGCCTGAGCTGGAAGTAGGCCTGACCGAGAAGCACATAGGCGTTCGCGCCCGGTTCGTCGGTCGCCTTGAACCAGTCTTCGAGCACCGCGACCGCCTTGCCCCATTTCTCGGTGGCCATGTACATCTGGGCGATCGCGTACTGCGTGCTGGTGCGCAGGCTGTCGGGCACGCCGTCCTGCGTCAGCACCTGCTCGTAGGCCGCGATCGCCTTGGCGTTGTCGCCCTGCTGGTAGTGACAGAACGCCAGCATGTAGTAAGCCTGTGCCTTCTCGTAGCCGTTCGCCCGACGGTCGTCGGCGATGCGCGTCAGCACCGAGATGGCCTCCGCGTGATTGTCCTGCTCGGACAGCTCGCGTGCCTTGTTGAGCTGCTTGAAGGTGGTCTCGCGCATCGCGAGGCTGCGCTCGCCGCGACTGGAGGAAGACTCGCCCTCCTCGGCCATTACCGCAGGCGACGAGAGGGCGGCGAGCATTCCCAGCATCAGGATCGTCTTGCGCATGATCATTTCTCCATCTCGAAGCGGATCAGGTTTTGCACGCCGCTGACAGCCACCGGCTTGCCGTCGATGACCCGCGGCTTGTAGCGGAATTTCAGTGCGGCCTCGACCGCCGCATCCTCGAAGATGCCGGGTGGCTCGGCCTCGATCGCCCGCGCGTCGGCGACGGCGCCGGTCTCGGTCACCGTGAACTCGACCAGCACCCAGCCTTCGATCTTTCGGGACAGCGCCCGCTGCGGGTAGACGGGCGCCACCTTCACGATCGGCAGATAGTCACCGTCGGACGCGCCGGCGCCCATGCCGGCGGAGACGTCGACGTCCACGTCGGCGCTGACGGCGCCGATCGAGAAATCCTGCTTGATCGCCTGCGCGGTCATCTGCTGCTGCGGCACTTCCGGCTGCGGCGGCGGGCGGTCCGGCGGCGGCGGACGGTCCGGCTTGCGCTCCTTCCGCGTGACGTCCTCATCCTGCTTGACGCGGACGAAATCGATGACGCGTCCCTGCACTTCCTCGGTGAAAGCCGACTTGCCGGTGGCGATCAGCACGGTCATCACGAAGAAGATCGCGAAGGTCACCAGCGCCGCCAGCGGCGCCGCCACGGGAAAGCGCTGCACGAGAGCCGTCACGTCACACCCCGGTCTGTCGCTGCATGGATCACTGCGACTCCGCGGCGATCGAGATCTCGTACACGCCGGCTTCGCGTGCCGCGTCCATCACCGCGACGAGCTGCTTGGTCTGCGCTTCCTGATCGGCCTGGATGACGACCGTTCCCTGCGGATTCTCCGCGTGCAGGCGCTCGATGTTCGGCCGCAGGGCATCGACCTCGACCCGGCGGCGATTGATCCAGATCTCGCCGTTGCGGTCGATGGCGACCAGGATGTTCGCCCGCTCCTGCTTGGTTGCGGTGCTGGCTTCGGGGCGATTGACCTCGATGCCGGACTCCTTGACGAAGGTCGCGGTGACGATGAAGAAGATCAGCATGATGAAGACGACGTCGAGCATCGGCGTCAGGTCGATGCTGGATTCCTCTTCTTCGGCCTTGGGGAAGATCTGTCGCATGGGCGTAGGGGCTTCGCGAATTCGTTAGTGGTCGAACGTGAGTTCGTCTTCGAGGTGCGTCTTCTTCATCTTGGCCTGGCGATCGAGAATCGCCGTGAAGAACACGCCGGTGAGCGCCCCGACCATGCCGGCCATGGTCGGAATCGTCGCCTTCGAGATGCCCGAGGCCATGTTGCGGGCGCTCCCCGTGCCGGCGATCGCCATGACGTCGAACACTTCCATCATGCCGGTCACGGTGCCGAGCAGGCCGAGCAGTGGGCACAGCGCGACCATCGCCTTAATCAGCGACAACTGCGACTGCAGGTTGATCTTGGCGTCGGCGACCATCGACTGCCGGATCTGGTGCGCTTCCCAGGACTTGCGCTCGCGGCGCGCCTCCCAGCGCCCCATGATCTGCCGCGCCAGGCGCGGAAAGCCGATCCGGTAGTACATCAGCCGCTCGATGATCAGCGTCCACATGACGAACACCAGCAGACCGATCCACAACAGGATCGGCCCCCCGCGTTCGAGGAAGATCTGGACCTGTTCGTACGCCTCAAGCAGTGCGTACATGGCCCTCGGTCTCCGCGTGCTCGGCCATGATGCCCACGGCGCGCTCCTCGATGACCTGGGCGATACGCTTCGAACGTCCCTGCGCGATCGTGTGCAGCAACACGGTCGGGATCGCCACGCACAGGCCCAGGACGGTCGTGACCAGCGCCTGCGAGATGCCGCCCGCCATCAGCTTGGGGTCGCCGGTACCGAACAACGTGATCGCCTGGAAGGTATTGATCATGCCGGTGACCGTGCCGAGCAGGCCGAGCAGCGGCGCGACGACCGAGATGATCTTCAGCAGCGGCAGGAAGCGCGTCAGGCTGGGCGTCTCCTGCGCAATCGACTCGGTCAGGCGCAGCTCCAGGGTCTCCTGGTCGGTGCCGCGATACTTCTGGTAGGTCGCCATCACGCGTCCGAGCGGATTGTCGTCACGCGGCTCGGTGCTCTTCATCTGGCGGCGCACCTTGCCGTCGATCGACGACAGCGAGATCAGGCGCTCCAGGAACAGCAGCACGCCGATCACGCCCAGCGCGATGATGACGTAGCCGACGATGCCGCCCTGATGGACGCGTTCCATCAGGTTCGGCGACTGGATCAGCAGCGCGAGAATCGAACCGCGCGACGGATCGATCCAGAAGTCCTCCACCTGCCCTTCGGCGGCACTTGCGTAGTCCGCGGCCACGCCGGTGTAGCGGCCGGCCGGCTGCCGCGCGAGTTCGACGAGGTTGCCGCGCTCGCTGTCGAAGTACAGGAAGTCGCCACCGGCCACCGCGTTGAACTCGCCGACGCGGATCACTTCGGCCTGGCGCTTGTCGCCGTTGGGGTCCACGACCTCGGCACTGAACTTGACGGACTTTCCGGATTCGACCGCCTGCCGCTGCATTTCGAACCAGAGCTTCTCGAGCTCCTCGATCGACGGCAGGCGCGAGCCCGATCCGGCCTTCCTGATCAGCTCGCCGAGAAAGTCCTCGCGCCCCGGATACTGGGCACTGACGATCGAGGACTGCACCACGCCGCGAAAGTCGCCGGCCGTCTGCTGCAGCACGCCGAACAGCTCGCGCAGCGCGCCCAGTCTTTCATTGAGCCGCGCGGTCTCTTCAGCGATCTTCGTTTCGTTGGTCTGGTACTGCTGCTCGGCAGCGACACTGCGGGATTCCAAGTCGCGCAGTTCCGCACGCGCGGCGCTCAGGCGCTGCGTCTGTTGCGCGCGGTCCGCCTCGAACTCCTGGATGCGCCGGCGCTGCTCGGCGGCATCCTTGGCGACGCCCTGCTCGATCAGGCGCAGCAGGTCGTCGACCGATCGTGCACCGTCGTTCTGCGCGGTCGCGGGCGCCGCAACGATCGCGGTGAGGGCCGCTGCGGCAAACAACGATTTGAAACGGGTCATGACGCGGCTCATTGCGCGGCTCCGGCGGTCTGGATCGGGAGGCGGATCAGGTCGGGCGCAGCCTGTTCGCGGGCGATACGGATGCCCTGCCCGATCTGGCCGCGATAGGCGCCGGACAGTTGCTCGAAGGCCTTGCCGTCGGCGTTCCAGCGACCGACCTCCTTGCCGTCGAGGCTTTCGTAGAACATCGCGATACGCCCGATGCGCAGGAAGTCGACCTCGCGATCGGTTCCCGGCAGCGTGCCGCGATAGGCCTCGATCGTCCGCCCGTACTCGATCTCGGTGGTGTAGGCCGCCATGACGTTCCGGAACTTCTCGGCCACGGTCACGTCGGCGCGCTCGAGCAGGCCGCGCAGACCGGACACCCGCTCGCGACGCTCCTCGAGCAGGAACGGAAGGTCCAGCGCGACGAACTGTTCGAGGCCGTCAATCATGCGCAGCATCAGCGGCACGATCTGCCGCTCGATGACGGTCACGTCCTGCACCGACCGCTCGATCTCGGCCAGCTCGGTGGCCTGGTTCTGCAACTGCTTCTGCAGCTGCTGGAGGTAGACGCGCAGGCCGTCGGCCTGCTTGGTCACGCTCTTGAACTCGGTGACGCTGTCCCGTGTCTGGTCGTAGATCTGGTCGACCTTGTCCTGGGCCTGGGCCCCCTTCTCGACGCGCGTCGCCTCCTTGGCGATGGCATTGTCGAGTTGCGCGGAGGCACCGGACGACGCGAGCACGAGGCTCGCCAGCATCAGCGCCCTCATCGGAGTCTTGCTGACCATGTTGATGATGAATTCCCTGAGGTTTTGAGAACGGCTGAGGAGCCCCGGTTGCGACAGCGCCGGCGTGCCAGCCAGGCCACGCGAGCTTCGACGGGCGTCACGTCCGCGAGCCGACCGAGCGGTCGCCGTAGAGAGTGTGCGCGGCAGGCTAAGGCCAGATTGTGACGATCAGATGTCGTTTTCATGACATCTGCACACGAGGCCGGGGCGTCGCGTAGAGGAACAGCAAAGGAAAAGGGCGGCGACCCTTCGGTCGCCGCCCGATGTCCCTCAATGCCGGCTAATCAACAACCGGCCCGCTTCGGGCTTACAGCGTGCCCGGAAGCGTCCATCCGGCCCACCAGGCCTGGCCGGCAGCCGTGCCTGGCTCGACAGCGCCGATGTAGTCGGTCGGGTCGAAGGTGAACGACGAACCGTTATTGACCGGCGACATCTGCGGCGCCGCGCCCAGCTGCGCCGCGGCTTCCGTCACCGCATAGGCGGCGTCAATCGTGACGGTGCCAGTGGCGGTGTTGGTGTCCGGATCCGCGACGATGTTGTTGCGGTAGAAGCCCGCATCGCAGTCGCCGATCACGTTGACCATGCCGATGACCGAGTTGACGTCGGCCGTGCCGTCGCCATCGGTATCGGCATTGTCGATACGCACGCACTGCTGCGCGACGTTGGCCAGCGCGGTGTTGTAGATCGTCGTCGTCACCGCACCACGCAGACGGAAGCCCGGCTCGCCGTCCGACACTTCCGCACCGATCGCCGTGATGTTGGCCAGCGCCGCATTGGTCTGCGGCGTGTAGTCCGCATCGCTGCTGTTGGCCTCGATCATGCGCGGATCGTTCGAACCGGAAGGATCGGCCTTCGTCGGGTTCTTGCGGATGATCACGTACTGCACGTTGCCCTGGTAACCCTCGTCGTAGTCGAGGTCGTCGTCGTCGTTGCTGGTCAGCACCAGATAGCGGGCATTGACCGTGCCGCCGAACCACTCGACACCGTCATCGAGGTTGGCGTGCACCTGCACGAACTCGAGCTGGGTGCCGTGACCGACGCCCTGCAGCGTCAGACCGTTGACCTCGTTGTTCGGCCCTGCGATCAGACCGCCTTCGGCGATGCGCACGTAGCGGATGATGCCGCTGTTGTCCGCCGGATCGTCGCCGCCGTAGACGCCGATGAAGTCGCCGCCCTCGCCCTGCACGTTGCAGAAACCGGTGGCCAACGAGCAGGCGCCCGTGTTGCCCTGGCCGAACTGCGGCGCGAAGCCCTGGATCACGACGCCGCCCCACTCGCCCTCGCCGTCGAAACCGTCGTCGAGGCTGCTGAAGGTGATCGGTGCAGCGGCAGTGCCGGCGGCGATCAGCTTGGAACCACGCGTCACGAGCAGGCTCGCGTCGTTGGTGGCGCGGATGTCGACACCCGGACGGATCGTCAGCGTCACGCCGGCAGCCTTGATCGCGTCGACCTGGGCCTGAGTCGTCGCGCTGACGTTGCCGGCACCCACGCGCACGACGTCGTCGATGATCCACTGACGAGAGGCCACCATCACGTAGTCCTCGGTCACGTCGCCGGTCATCGTGCAGACCGTCGCCGTGCACGACACGAAGTCGGCCGCCGCGGGTTCTTCCTCATCCGCCTCCGTCAGCGTGCCGGGCAGCGTCCAGCCTGCCCACCAGGCCTCGTTGGCTGCCGTACCCGGCTCGACCGCACCGATGTAGTCGGTCTGGTCGAAGGTGAACGACGAACCATTGGCGACCGGAACGATATTCGCCGGAGCACCGAGCTGCGCCGCGGCCTGCGTCACCGCGTAGGCGTCGTCGAGCGTTACCGTCGTGTCCTGCACGTTGGTCTCGGGGTTGGCGACGTTGCTGCCGCGGTAGAAGCCGGCGTCGCAGTCGCCGATCACGTTGACCAGGCCGATCACCGAGTCGACGTCGGTCGTGCCGTCACCGTCGGTGTCGGCATTGTCGATACGCACGCACTGCTGCGTCACGTCGACCAGCGCCGTGTTGTAGATCGTCGACTGTACGGCACCGCGCAGGCGGAAGCCCGGCTCGCCCTTGGAGACCTGCGATCCGATCGCCGTGATGTTGGCGAGCACCGCATTGGTCTGCGGGGTGTAGTCCGCATCGCTGCTGTTGGCCTCGATCATGCGCGGATCGTTCGAGCCCGTAGGTCCGAGCTTGGTCGGGTTCTTGCGGACAATCACATACTGCACGTTGCCCTGATAGCCCTCGTCATAGTCGAGGTCGTCATCGTCGTTGCTGGTCAGCACGAGGTAGCGGGCGTTGACCGTACCGCCGAACCACTCGACACCGTCGTCGAGGTTGGCGTGCACCTGCACGTACTCGATCGTCGTGCCGTGACCGACGCCCTGCAGCGTCAGACCGTTGACCTCGTTGTTCGGACCGGCAATCAGGCCGCCCTCGGCGATGCGCACGTAGCGAAAGACACCGCTGTCGTCTGCCGCATCGGTACCACCGTACACGCCGATGAAATCGCCGCCTTCGCCCTGCACGTTGCAGAAGCCGGTGGCTTCTGAGCAGGCGCCGGAGTTGCCCTGACCGAACTGCGGGGCAAAGCCCTGGATCACGACGCCACCCCACTCGCCCTCGCCATCGAAACCGTCGTCGAGGCTGCTGAAGGTGATCGGTGCAGCCGCCGTGCCGTTTGCGTTGATCTTCGAACCACGCGTCACCAGCAGGCTCGCATCGTCGGTCGCCTTGATGTTCGTGCCGGGTTCGATCGTCAGCGTCACGCCAGCGGCCTTGATCGCATCAACGGCAGCCTGCGTGGTCGCACTGACGTTGCCAGCACCGACGCGCACGACGTCATCGAGGATCCAGCTGCGCGACGCGACCATCGTGTAGTCCTCGTCGACGTCGCCACTGATCGTGCAGGTGTTGCCGGCACAGCTGACGAAGTCCGGCTCCGTCGGCGGCGGGGTTGCCGTCGGCGTCGGAGTCGGCGTCGGGTCACCGCCGCCGCCACCACCGCCACCACCGCAGGCGGCCAGCAGCACGCTGGCGCTGCAGATCAAGCCGAGTAGGTTCTCTCGTTTCATTGCATCCTCACATAGTCGGGTTGCCGGGACAAAAACGCGCTTCGCTTCACGCCTCCGCGGTCGGGTCCATGGGAGCCACGCTCCGTTCGGGTAGCCGCCGCGATCCCGCGCCGCGCATCCGGCCCGGGAAAAACTTCACGTCAGAACTTGTAGGTGTAGCCCACCGAGAACTCCGTGCCTTCGGAATAGCTTTCGATGATCCGGCCGTTCTGCTCGTACTGGATCTCTTCATCGAGCAGGTTCTTGGCCTTGAAGCTGATCTTCGAACTGTTCGCGAACTCCTTCTCGTAGTTCAGGTTCACCGTCGCGCGACCGACCTCGTAGATCGGCGTATCCGGGCGGCCGGCGACGATGTCGATGCGATCGTCGAAGTAGTTCGCCAGCAGCGTGACCTTCTGCGCACTCGGGAAGTGGTCGTAGGCGAACTGCAGGTTGGCAAGAAACGGCGACTGGCCCTGGAGTTCGCGATTCGGATCGAGTTCCAGCTGCCGGCCCTGCGCGTCGAGGTTGATCTCGGACTCGATGAAGGCGACGTTGGCCGCGATCGTCAGCGCATGGTTGGCCATGTCGAGCGCGGTCACGCTCGCGTCGATCTCGATGCCGCCGATCATCGCCGATTCCTGGTTGCGGAAGGTCAGCGAGTCCTGCGCCTGCCCGGAGATGAACGGCACGGCGCGTTCGATCGGATCGCTGATGTCCTTCCAGAACAGGGCCAGCGAGACGCTGTCGCGATCGTCGTTGAAGTAGTACTCGGCACGCAGATCGTAGTTGTCGATCAGCGAGGGCGTACACGCCGGTGCCTGTGCCGCGGTGCAGCCGATGAACTGCCGGCCGCGCTCGTCGAAGAACCGGGTCGGCGCATTCTCGGTGATGTTCGGGCGGGACACGGTCTTGCCGTAACCGGCGCGCAGCTGCCAGGACGCACCGAGCTGGTAGATCAGCCCGAGGGAGGGCAGCGCCTCGTTCGAGTCGATCTCGACCGGGTCCACCGAGGCGTTCGGAAACTCGATCTTCTGCGTGAACTCGTCCTGCCGGATGCCGGCGATGATCGTCAGTACGTCGGCGATCGTCGTCGTCGTGCTCAGATAGTAGGCGACGCTCTCCTGCTCGGCGTCATACGCATCGGTGTCCGTCGACGTCGCCGCCAGCGTGAACGTGCCGTTGGCGAAGTTCTCCGGCGTCAGCAGCGACTCGAGGTCCTGCGTGCGGTCGACGTTGTTGCCACCGCGAAAACCGATGCGCACCAGTTCGGACTCACGCTCGCGCCGGTTGAACAGGGCGCCGACCTGTACGTCGAGGAAGATCTTGTCGTTGAGCTCGAACGGGATCAGGTAGTCCACACCCAGATCGACGCCATCCTCCGTGAGCTCGGCATAGCTGCGCTCGACAGTGTTGACGATGACCGCGGGGGTTCCGGCCTGGCCATCGACGATCGATGCCTGGTACTCGTAGGACCTGCGGTCCGGGGCGTCGCGGCGGGTCTGCGACAGGCCGGCGCGCCAGTTCAGCTCGTGATCGTCGAACAGGAACCACTCACCTTCGAACTGCTGGGCCAGGAACTGACGCTCGACCCACTCGATCAGGTATTCCTCGAACAGCTGGTCGTTCGCGGGATCGACGCCGACCTCGACCTCGGTCGTGTCCTCGGTCGAGCGCAGGACCATGGTCTTGCTCAGCACTTCCCAGCCGTCGTCGCTCTCGATGCCGGCGACGAAGTAGCCGTTGAGCGTCGTCTCGAACTCGTCGCGCGCGTAGCTGGAGTTGCGCACGTTGGGGATGTTGATGACCGCGTCCTGTCGTGACTTGGCACCGGTGTCGTACGACACGCTGCCGTACATCCCGACCGTGCCGATATCACGGTCGAAGACGTTGCCCAGGGTGTAGCCGAGACCGAAGTCCGGGGCAGCGCTCTCGCGGCGGACGTTGTAGATGTTCGGCAGCAGCGTGGCCAGTTCCGCGGCGCGCGCGCGTTCGACGCAGTTCTGCTGACCCTCGAACTGGCAGACGCTGAAGTCCCTGCCGCCGTTGGTCGCCGCGTAGATCGCTCCCGGCAGATCGCGCAGGCCGTCGTCCATGCCCAGGCCGTCGGAGCCACTGCCTTCGTAGGTCAGCAGATCCTCGCCGGTCGTGCCGGTGACATAGCCGAGCGACGCCGAGAGGCTGTTGACGTAGTTCTCCGGCAGATCGCGCGTCTTGATCTTGATGATGCCGCCGGTGGTGTCGCCGGGCATGTCGGCGGTGAAGGTCTTCTGGATCTCGATGCCGCCGAGGATGTCGTTGGGGAACAGGTCGAGCTGCACGTCGCGACGGAACGGATCGGTACTCGGCATCAGGTTGCCGTTGAGCGTGGCCGAGATGTAGCGGCCGTCGAGACCGCGCACCACCGCGTAGCGACCGCCGGTCACGGAGACACCGACGATGCGGCGCAGCGTCGCGGCGACGTCGCTGTCGCCGATGCGCAGCAGTTCGTCGATACTGATCGCGTCGGTCACCGCGAGCGAGAACCGCTCCGTCTCGACGGTGCTTTCGAGCGGCTTGTACGAGCCCAGTGCCACGACTTCCTCGACACCGCTGGGTGGTGCCGCCACCGTCGCGCCGGGCGCGGGCACCGCCGCAACCGGGGCTTCGGCCGGTTCGGCCTGCTTCGGTGTGAGACTGATGTTCGCCGCGACACCGACATTCGCGATCACGCGGATCGCGCCGCTCTTGACGGCCTCGTAGTCGGGATGCGTCACGGTGAGGCGGTACTCGCCACGCGGCACCGTCAGCGAGTAGACACCGCGCTCGTCGGTCGTCGCCTGCGCAACACCCGGCTCTACCGCAACCTGGGCGCCGACGACCGCTGCGCCGTCCGCATCGGCGATGACGCCGCTCAGCTCGCCGGTGGCGCCCGACGCCGTGCCCGGCTGATAGATGTCGATCGCGACATCGGGCTTCTTCTGGAAGTCGGTGAAGCCGATGCTGATCTCGGCGTTCTCGCCCTCCTTCACGGCGAACGCATACTCCGTCAGCGGCGCGCCGTTCTTGACCAGGCGCACGACGTGACGGCCTGCATAGAGCTCCGTGGTCACGTCACCACGGGCACCCGTGACACCGACGAAGCGATCGTTGAGTTCGACATCGACCCCCTTGAGGGGATTCGCCTGCAGGAACACGCTCAGGTAGAGCTCGGCTGCCGCAGCGCCGTGGCTGAGCAGCAACGCCGCCAGGGCGAGGGCGGCGGGGAACAGGGAAAAGCGAGGGTGCCGTCTCATCAGTGTTTTCAATCGGACATTCGGTTCGGCACGGCCTCGGGCGCGTATGCCGGATGCGATGGCGGTCGGTCGGACCGCCGCGGGGCGAAGGACGCGGGAGGTGCCCGGTGGCATTCAAGGGGAGCACCGTCGCTGCGGGATTCCAGAAACCGCACCCGCTCGACTGCCGTACCCATCTCGGTTCACCCCGGTTCACCCGCAGGCGATGCCATGCGGTGCGGTCTGCCCCTAACCTTCACGCGGCGGCAGACTAGAGGCGGCAAATGACGATCTGATGACGGAAATGCGACAGCTCTGCTGCACTTTGGAGACGTACCGCCGACGGGGCGCGGCACAATGCGCTCCGTTCAGGACCCGCGGATGGACATGACACCGAGCCTCCCTGCGAACCCCACCCGGTCGAGAAGCCGGCGCGCGCCGTCCGTGCGCATGCGCCGCCTGGGCGCGTCAGCGATGCTGCTGCTCGCCCTGCTCACAGCCTGCGGAGGCGGCACGGGACTGCGGCCTGATCCGGCTGTGCAGCATCTCGTGGTCCTCGAAGCGCTGGGTCAGGTGGGACGCCCCTACCGCTTCGGCGGCACGACGCCCGATGGCTTCGATTGCAGCGGGCTGGTGCAGTACGTATACGCCGTGGCGGGCGTCCGCCTTCCGCGCACGACCGTCGAGCAGTACCGCACGGGGGAGCGTGTGAAGCTGCGCGAGCTCGAGCCCGGCGACCTGCTGTTCTACCGCTTCAGCCGCCGGCCCGTGGACCATGTCGCGATCTACCTCGGCGACGGCCAGGCCGTGCACGCGCCCGCCAACGGGCGGGCGGTCATCGTCGCCAGCGTGGACCTGCCGCACTGGAAGAAGCGCTACGTCGACGCGGTACGCGTGCTGCGGTGAGGTCGTCGTCTTGTTTTGACAGTCGGGGCCATGGATGGCCCCGGCTTGCGCAGGATGCGCACTACACGATGATGCGCGGCTTGTCGCCGAGGTTGCCCAGCACCAGCGCGTTGAGGCGCTTGACGAAGCCGGCAGGGTCATCCAGCTGACCGCCCTCGGCAAGCACGGCCTGGCCGAAGAGCAGCTCGGCGAGGTCGCCGAAACTGCCGTCCTCCGCCGTCTTGAGCTTGTCGACCAACGGATGGCTGCCGTTGAGTTCGAGGATCGGCCGCGAAACCGGCACGTTCTCGCCGGCACGCTTGAGGATTTCCTCGAGCCGCCGCGACATGCCCTGCTCGGACGCAACCAGGCAGGACGGCGACTCCGTCAGCCGCGATGACAGGCGCACGGCCTCGACGCGCTCGCCGAGCGTTTCCTGCACGCGCTTGAGCACGTCCGCGTACTCGCCCTCCAGGCGCGCCTTTTCCGGCGTCTCGATCTGGCTCTCGACATCCTTCGAAGCGCGCGCGACCGACTCCAGCGGCTTGCCCTGGTACTCGTGCAGATGGGCGACGACCCATTCGTCGATGCGGTCGGCCAGCAAGAGTACCTCGTAGTTCTTCGCGCGGAAGCCCTCGAGGTGCGGGCTGCTGCGCGCCGCCGCCAGCGTCTCGGCAGTCAGGTAGTAGATCTTCGACTGCCCTTCGGGCATGCGGCCGAGGTAGGCATCGAGCGTCACGTCCTGACGCTCGGCCTGCGTGGTCGACGCGAAACGGCACAGCTTGGCGATGCGTTCGCGGTTGGCCGCATCCTCGACGATGCCTTCCTTGAACACCGGGCCGAAGGTCGCCCAGAACTTCGTGTAGTCCTCCGGCCGCTTCTCGGCGAGTTCATCGAGCAGGTCGAGCACGCGCTTGACCAGCGCATTGCGGATCTTGTCGACGGTGCGGTTGCCCTGCAGGATCTCGCGAGAGACGTTCAGCGGCAGGTCCGCGGTATCGACCAGACCACGGACGAAGCGCAGGTAGGCCGGCAGCAGCTCGGCGGCCTTGTCCATGATGAAGACGCGCTTGACGTAGAGCTTCACGCCGCGCGCCTGCTCGCGATCCCACAGATCGAACGGCGCCCGCGCCGGGATGTACAGCAGCGAGGTGTACTCCAGCGTGCCCTCGACCTTGTGATGACCCCAGGCCAGCGGCGCCTCGAAATCGTGCGAGAGGTGCTGGTAGAACTGCTGGTAGTCCTCGTCCTTGAGTTCGGATTTCGGCCGCGTCCAGAACGCGCGCGCCTGATTGAGCGTCTCGGGTTCGGCCTTGTCCTTGCGCAGGCGGATCGGCAGACCGATGTGGTCGGAGTAGCGCTGCACGATGGCGCGCAGCCGGTAGTCCTCGATGAACTCGCGCGCGTCCTCGCGCAGATGCAGGATCACCTCGGTGCCGCGATCGGTCTTGAACGAGGGTTCGATGGTGAACTCGCCCTGCCCGTCCGACTCCCAGCGCACGGCCTCGCTCTCGCCGGCCCGCAGCGTCAGCACGCTGACCTTGTCGGCAACGATGAAGGCCGAATAGAACCCGACGCCGAACTGGCCGATGAGCTGCGCGTCCTTCTTCTGGTCGCCGGACATCGCTTCCATGAAGCGCTTCGTGCCCGAGCGCGCGATCGTGCCGAGGTTGTCGATGACCTCGTCGCGCGACATGCCGACACCGTTGTCCTTGATCGTCAGCGTGCCGGCGGCGGCATCGGGAATCAGCTCGATGGCCAGCTCGTCGCCGCCGAGCAGCTCGGGCTTGTCGATCGCCAGGAAGCGCAGCTTGTCGCAGGCGTCCGAGGCGTTCGAGATCAGCTCGCGCAGGAAGATCTCGCGGTTCGAGTACAGCGAGTGGATCATCAGGTGCAGCAGCTGCCGCACCTCGGCCTGGAATTCCCGTTTCTCGCTCTTCTGCGCAGTGTCGGACATGGTCTGTCGATCTCCCGTGATGTCGTCCGCAAGCTGGGGACGATCGGGCCGGGTTCAAGAGGCCGGCGCTCAGTCCAGCGTGCGGCGGAAGCGCTTCAGGCCGATCCCCATCACCACGACGATGAACAGCATCAGCGGCCACAGATGCGGCCAGGAATCGGCGACGCCGTAGCCCTTGAGCAGGATGCCGCGTACCAGCCGCAGGAAATGCGTCAGCGGCAGCACCTCGCCGACCACCTGCGCCCATGCCGGCATGCCACGGAACGGAAACATGAAACCGGACAGCAGGATCGACGGCAGGAAGAAGAAGAAGCTCATCTGCATCGCCTGTGTCTGGTTGCGGGCCAGACTGGAGAAGGTGATGCCGACCGTCAGGTTGGCCACGATGAAGACCAGCACGCACAGCCCGAGCCACGCCAGGCTGCCTTCCATCGGCACTTCGAAGACGAAACGGGCCGCCAGCAGGATCACGATCACCTGCACGTAGCCGACCAGCACGTACGGCAGGATCTTGCCGATCATCACCTCCAGCGGCCGCACCGGCATCGACAGCAGGTTCTCCATCGTGCCGCGCTCCAGTTCGCGGGTCATGCCGAGCGCGGTCATGATGATCATCGTCATCGTCAGGATCACGCCCATCAGGCCCGGCACGATGTTGTACTGGGTGATGCCCTCCGGGTTGTAGCGACGATGCACGCGCCACTCGAACGGTGGCCCGCTGCCACCGGCGAGCGGGCCGTCCAGATCGAAGCGCAGCGCGCTTCGGGCCAGGGGCTCCAGGGAGGCGAGCGCATTGCTCGTCGCCGCAGGGTCGGTCGCATCGGCCTCGAGCAGCACGGCCGGTCGCTCGCCGCGC
The DNA here is from genome assembly GCF_003201205.1 of Sinimarinibacterium flocculans. Lineage (GTDB taxonomy): Bacteria > Pseudomonadota > Gammaproteobacteria > Nevskiales > Nevskiaceae > Solimonas > Solimonas flocculans. The sequence goes on along the minus strand of NZ_QICN01000001.1, from coordinate 199,546 downwards.
ACCAGCCGACGCTCGAAATCGGCGGGTACGACCATCACGAACTGCACCTCGCCCCCCTCCAGCAGCGCCGCCGCATCGCGCGGATCCGGCGATTCGACCAGGCGGAAGTATCCGGTGGCCTCGACGGCACTGATCAGGCTGCGGGTGTAGACGCCCGGCGATTCGACGACGACCGCGGTCGGCAGGCGCTTGGGATCGGCGTTGATGGCAAAGCCGAAGATCGCAAGCTGCACGACCGGGATGCCGACCATCATCGCGAAGGTCAGGCGGTCGCGCATGACCTGGACGAACTCCTTGCGCACCACGGCCAGCAGGCGCCGCCACGACAGCACGCGCAGGGCGTTCACGAACGCCCCCGCATCAGGTGGATGAACACGTCCTCGAGCCGGGGTCGGTCGCGCGTCCAGCGCAGCTCGCTGCGGGCGAAGTACGGCTGGAGCTGACGTTCCAGGGCGTCCTCCTCGGCGCCGCTGACGTGCAGGCTGGTGCCGAACGGCACGACCTGCTCGGCCGCCGGCAAGCGGAGCAGCTCGGCCTGGAGCGCATGCAGATTCTCGCCGTCGACGGTGAAAGTGGACAGGCCGCAGTCGCGCACCAGTTGTGCCGGGGAGCCCTGCGCCAGCAGCGTGCCGTAGGCGACGTAGGCCAGGCGATGGCAGCGTTCCGCCTCGTCCATGTAGTGCGTGGACACCAGGACCGTCATGCCGTCGGCGGCCAGCCGGTGGATCTCGGCCCAGAACTCGCGCCGCGCCTGCGGGTCGACGCCGGCCGTCGGCTCGTCGAGCAGCAGCAGCTGCGGCCGGTGCAGCAGACAGGCAGCCAGCGCCATGCGCTGCTTCCAGCCGCCGGAGAGCTGCCCCGCGAGCTGACGCTGGCGATCGGCCAAACCCAGGTCGTTCAGCGCCGCGTCCACGGCCGCGCGCGCATTCCGCAGCTCGTAAACCTCGGCGACGAACTCGAGATTCTCACGGATCGACAAATCCTCGTAGAAGCTGAAGCGCTGGGTCATGTAGCCGACTTCGCGCTTGATCAAGGCCGATTGCGTGCGGATATCGTAGCCCAGACACCGCCCCTCGCCCTCGTCGGGTGTCAGCAGTCCGCACAGCATGCGGATCGACGTGGTCTTGCCACTGCCGTTGGGCCCGAGAAAGCCGAAGATTTCCCCGCGCCCGACGCGCAGCGCCAGGCGGTCGACGACCCTGCGTGTGCCGAAAGTCTTCGTCAGTCCTTGCACATCGATCACCGCCTCGGTCACGGCAGCAACTCGATGTCGACCGGCTGGCCGGGCCGCAATGACAACGACGCCTCCGCAGAGGGTTGCGCCTCCACGCGGTACACCAGCCGGGCGCGCTGCTCGCGCGAGTACAGCACCGGCGGCGTGTATTCCGCGCTGGCGGCGATGAAGCGGATCCGCGCGTCCACCGGTTCGGCGCAGCCGTCGCAATGCGCGCGGATCGCCTGGCCGAGCTGCAAGCCGCCCAGCGCGGTTTCCGGCACGAAGAAGCGCAGATGCCGGTTCTGCGGTGGCAGCAAGGCGAGCACCGGCTGACCCGCGGCGACCCACTCGCCCGGCCGGAAGTAGATGTCCTCGATCCTCCCGCCCGCCGGCGCCTGCACCTGCTTCTGCGCGAGCTGCGCCTGTGCCTCGCGCACCACGGCTGCGGCGGCGCGCGCCTCGTCCCCGGCCGCACGCAGCGCATCGTCGCGGGCGGCCAGCTCCGCCGATGCGATCGCCGCCTGCAGTTCGCGCACCCGCGCCCGGTCGCGCGCGACCGCGCTCTGTGCCTGGTCCAGGGCCTCGCGGCTGACGGCATCGCGGGCGTACAGGGCCTGCTGGCGCTGCAACTGCGCAGCGGACAACTCCGATGCCGCACGCGCCTGGTCGAGCTGCGCACGGTACACGGCGAGTTCCTCGTCGCGACTGCCCTTGCGCAAGTCCTCGTTGCGCGCCTGCGCCGCCGCGTGTCGGGCTTCGGCCGCCGCCAAGGCGGCTTCCTCGGACGCCGCGTCGACGGCGAACAGCGCGGCACCCGCGTCGACCTCATCGCCGCGCTCGACCGACACGCTGTCGAGATATCCGGACCGTCCCGGGGCCAGGCGCAGCGGCTCGGCCTCGACGTATCCGGCATAGGTCTGACGCCCATCCGCGCCGCACCCGGCGAGCAGGCACAGTCCGAGCATCAGCAGGATGGCTTCACGCATCGCCGGGCTCCGCATGGGCCGCGCGCAGCGCCTGGAGGGCGGCAAGGTTGTAGTCGGTCAGGTGCTCGACCAGCCGGGTACGGCCGCCGGCCGACACGACGTCCGGCACGATCCGCTCCACGACCGGCCGCGCGCTCAGGTAGAACAGGCACTGCGCAACCAGGCTCAGACCCGCCAGCCGCAGCCGGTCGGGGGGCACATGCGGCCCGGCGACGGCGGTCACCGCAGACAGGACCAGCGCGAACTGCGGCTTCTGCACCCGCTCGACCAGCAACGGCAGCGCCTCGCTGGGACTGAACATCTCGCGCAGCAACAGGCGCTGGATCAGGCCTCGTTCGTCGTCGGCGAGCACGCGACCGAGCAATCCGCCGATGACGTCACGCAGCTGCGCAACCGGGTCATCGGCGTGATCGGGCTGGCTCAGGGGATGCTGGGCGATCATGCGCGCGGCCTCGTGTTCGAGCACCGCCATGTACAGCTCCTGCTTGCCACCGAAGTGGTAGCTGATGGCGGCCAGATTGGCGCCTGCCCGCGCGGCGATGTCGCGCACGCGCGTCGCCGCGTAGCCGTGCTCGGCGAACAGCTCGGCGCCCGCCGCAAGCAGTGCCGCATGCGTCGCCGCCGGGTCGATGGGAGAACGGGTGTCGTCCGACATGATCAAACATTTGTTTCAAACAGATGTTTGATTCTAGTGTCGACAGGTCATCCCCGGCAAGCACTCGTTTTCCGGACACGAAAAAACCCCGCAGCCATGCGGCTGCGGGGTCGCCTTGATCCGATCTGCGGTCGGCCGGGGCCTGCGCCCGCGACCGACGGATCAGTCGAGCTTTTCGGCGATGCGCGCCTTCTTGCCCGACAGGTTGCGCAGGTAGTAGAGCTTGGCGCGACGCACGTCGCCGCGACGCTTCACCGAGATGTCGGCCACCTGCGGGCTGTAGGTCTGGAACACGCGCTCGACACCTTCGCCGTGCGACACCTTGCGCACGGTGAACGCCGAGTGCATGCCGCGGTTGCGCCGCGCGATGACCACGCCCTCGAAGGCCTGCAGGCGCTCGCGGTCGCCTTCCTTCACCTTCACCTTCACCTCGACCGTGTCGCCGGCCCGGAAGTCCGGGACCTGCTTGGTCATCTGCTCTGCCTCGATCTGGGCAATGATCTTGTTCGCGCGCATCGTCCTTACCTCGTCTTCAAAGTGCCGCTTCGGAGATGAACTCGCGCAGCAGCGTCCGTACCTCGTCACTCATCGCGACCCCGTCCAGCAGATCGGGCCGCTTCAGCCATGTCGCTCCCAGGGCCTGCTTGAGGCGCCATCGCGCGATGCGCGCATGGTCGCCGGATAGCAGCACCTCCGGCACCGACTCCCCACGCCAGACCTCCGGGCGCGTGAAGTGCGGGTGGTCCAGCAGGCCGGCCGAGAACGAATCGTTCTGCGCCGACTCGGCATGACCGAGCACTCCGGGCAGCAGGCGCGCGATCGCATCGATCACCGCCATCGCCGCCAGCTCGCCGCCCGACAACACGAAGTCGCCCAGCGACAGCTCCACATCCACTTCCGCACGCACGAAACGCTCGTCGAGCCCTTCGTACCGCCCGCAGAGCAGGATCAGGCCCTGCTCCCGCGACAACCGCTGCGCCCAGTGCTGGTCGAAGCGTTCACCCTGGGGCGACAGCAGGATCACCTGCGCTGCACCCGTACCCTCCGTGAGGGCCTGCTTCGACGCCTGCACCGCCGCCGCCAGCGGCTGCGGTTCGATCACCATCCCCGGACCGCCGCCGTAGGGCCGGTCGTCGACCCGGCGCCAGCGATTCTCGCTGTAGTCGCGCAGATCGCGCGTGGTCAGCGCGAGTTGCCCCGCTTCCACCGCGATGCGCGGCATGCCGTGCCGCACCACCTGCTCCACCAGCTCCGGGAACAGCGTGACGACGTCGATCTTCAACGACATCGTCAGTAGTCCGTTTCCCACGCGCAGACGATGCGAGCTTCGTCCATCTCCACGCGCTTTACGATGTGCTTGAGCACGAACGGAATCAGCCGCTGCGTGCCCGCCTCGTCGACGACCACCAGGATGTCCTGGCTGCCGTTGCTCGTCATCTCCCGCACGGTGCCCAGATGCGCCCCGGCCGGATTCACCACGTTCAGCCCGATCAGATCGATCCAGTAATACTGCCCCTTCGGCAGCACCGGCAGCGCATCGCGCTCGACCTCGATCGTCGCACCGATCCATCGCGCCGCCTGATCGCGGTCATCGATGGCCTGGCCATCTTCTCCGGTGATCTTCGCGACGACGCCATTGCCATGCGCCCGCCCCTCGACCACTTCGATCCGGAAACTGCGGCCCTCGAGCCGCACCCACCAGTCCGGGTACTTCAGAATCTTCGCCGCCGGGCGGGTCTGCGAATCGATCCGCAACCAGCCCTTGACGCCGTAGACACCGGCGACGCGGCCCAGCGTCACCCGGCGCACCGACATCGGAATCAGGCGGCCTTGGGCGCCGTCTTGACCAGGTAGGCGACGCGCTCGGACAGCTTCGCGCCCTTCTGCTGCCAAGCCTCGACCTTGGCCACGTCGAGCACCAGCTTCTGCTCGGCGCCGCGGGCGTTCGGGTTGTAATGCCCGAGGCGCTCGATGAAGCGGCCGTCACGCGGGCTGCTCTTCTCCGTGGCGACCACGTGGTAGAACGGGCGCTTCTTCGCGCCGGCACGGGCCAATCGAATCGTTACCATCTTTGCGTTATCCAGGACTGGACGGCCCCAAGGCCGCCGAAAAGGCCGCGTATTGTAGCGATTTCGTCACGGATTTCCAGTGCTTTGAGCGAGTTGCGCGCGCCGCCGGGCATCCGCCCGCAACAGCCCGATCACCCGCCCTCTCAGATCGGCCCCGAAGCTCGGCCCGTAGCCGTGGTAGATCTGCTTGATCGTGCCGTCGACGTCGACGAGAAACGTGGCCGGCATGCGCCAGACACCGTAGCTGCGCGAGGCGATGCCGATGGTGTCGACGACCACCGGATAGCTCACCGGCCGCACGCGCAGAAAGCGCTCGGCGTCCTCGACCCGCTTGTCGAGTCCGACGGCCAGGACCTCGAAGCGCTCGGCATAGCCGGCGCCGTGCATTTCCTTGCGCAGCGCATCGAGACGCGGCATCGACTCGATGCACGGGCCGCACCATGACGCCCAGAACTCCACCACGAGGACACGCCCGCGCAGCCGGCTCACGCTGGCCGGCGGGTTCCCGCTGACGAGAATTCCGGCCGCCTCCGGCGCCTCGACGCCGGCACCGATGGCCTCTGCGCGCGGCGCGGCGATGCTCATCGGCAGACTGCCGGCCGCCACGGGCGCAGGCCCCCACGCGGCGCCCAGCAGCGCGCAGGCGCCGAACAGGCGGACCGCGAACGCCCCCGGGCGGCGGCGCATCAGCGTCGCGGCAGCATGCCGGGTGGCATGCGGCCGCCCATCGCGCGCATCAGCTTGGCCATCCCGCCGCTGGCCACCTTCTTCATCATGTCGCGGGTGGTCTCGAACTGCCGCAACAAGCGGTTGACCTCCTGCACCTCGACGCCGCTGCCGGCCGCGATGCGCCGCTTGCGCGACGCCTTGATCACGTCCGGGAAGCGCCGTTCATGGCGGGTCATCGAGTTGATGATCGCAACGGTGCGCCGTACCTGCTTATCGGCGTCCACATTCTTGAGCTGCGCCTGCAGCTGGGCACCGCCCGGCAGCTTGTCGAGCAGCGACGCCATGCTGCCCATGTTCTGCATCTGTAGCATCTGTTCGCGGAAATCTTCCAGGTCGAAGCGCTTGGTCTTCTTGAGCTTGTCGGCGAGCTTCTGCGCCTTGTCCTGATCGACCTTGCGGACGGTCTCCTCGATCAGGCTCATGACGTCGCCCTGTCCGAGAATGCGCGAGGCGATGCGGTCCGGGTGGAAGACCTCGAGCTTGTCGGACTTCTCGCCGATGCCGAGGAACTTGATCGGCGCGCCGGTGACCTGACGGACCGACAGGGCCGCGCCGCCGCGGGCATCGCCGTCGACCTTGGTGAGGACGACGCCGGTCAGTGTCAGCCGGTCGGCGAACGCGCGTGCGGTCTTGGCCGCGTCCTGGCCGGTCATGCTGTCGACCACGAACAGGGTCTCGACCGGCGTGATCGCGGCGTGCAGCGCGGCGATCTCGCGCATCATCTCCTCGTCGACCGTCGTACGGCCGGCGGTATCGACGATCAGCACGTCACTGTACTGCTTCTTCGCCTCGGCCAGCGCGGCGCTCGCGATCGCGACCGGGTCCTGCCCGACCGCGGACGGGAAGCAGTCCACCCCCACCTGCCCTGCGACGATGCGCAGCTGCTCGATCGCCGCGGGGCGATAGACGTCGCAGGACACCACCATCACTTTCTTCTTCTCGTGCTCCTTGAGCAGGCGCGCGAGTTTGCCGGTGGTAGTGGTCTTGCCGGAGCCCTGCAGGCCGGCCATCAGGATGATCGCGGGCGGCTGTTGCCGCAGGTTCAGCGGCTCGGCCTTGCCGCCCAGCGTCTCGGTCAGGGCCTGCTGCACCACGCGCAGGAATTCCTGGCCCGGCGTCAGCGACTGCGTGATCTCCACGCCCAGCGCCCGCGACTTGATCTGCTCCACGAAGTCCTTGACGACCGGCAGCGCCACGTCGGCTTCGAGCAGGGCCATGCGCAGCTCGCGCGCGGCGGTGTTGATCTGCTCTTCGGTCAGGCGGCCCTGGCCACGGATGCTGTCGAGCACGCGCGACAGGCGCGAAGTCAGGTTTTCGAACATGGCTCGGGGAGATGTACCGTCTGAACAGCCGCTATTGTAGGGTCAGCGAACGGTTCCGGTGCTCAGTCGAAGGCGATGACGTCGCCGCGCTTGAGGTGGGTGTAGTCCCAGCCGCGCAATGCCGTACGGCACTGACGTTCGATCATGCCCTCGCAGCCGGGCTTGTGATGCGTCAGGTAGAGCCTGGGCCGGTGGCGCAGCTTCTTCAGCTCACTGCCCAGCAGGCTCGGCGTGAAATGCTTGGACGTGTGCCCGAGCGCTGCCTGCTCGTCCGGAAACGCGATCTCGATCATCAGCTTGTCGAGCCGCGGAAGCGCGTTGAGCGCATTCCACATGTGGTCGTCGGCATAGGTGTCACCGGTGAACGCGAAAGTCCCGCGGCGCCCCGCGATCGCACAACCCACGGCCGGCACGGTATGCAGCACCGGGAACACGGTCAGGTCGCGCGCGTCGTCGAGGGCCAGGGTTTCTCCGACGCCGATCTCGCACCAGCGCAGCAGCGGGTGGTTCTCGTTGGGCAGGACCGAGAAATCCGGCCAGATCTTCCAGTTGAAGATGTGCTCGCGGATCAGCCCCAGCGTCTGCGCCGTCGCATGCACGTCGATCGGCCGGTCGATCAGGTCGAACAGGTTGTCGGCCATGAACGCCAGGCCGCAGACGTGGTCCAGATGGCAGTGCGTGAGGAATACGCCGCGGATGCGGCGCTGCTGCGTCAGCGTCAGGTCGCCTACCCCGGTGCCTGCGTCGATCAGGAACTCGTCGTCGACCAGCAGGCTCGTCGTCCGCAGCCCGGGACCGACGCCACCGCTACAGCCGAGGACCTTGATCCGCATGCCTTCGATCGTCCGGGAGACGCCGGCGATGCTAGCACAGCGTTCCGGTCCGACCGCAGCCCGCGCCCGAGCGCGTCTTGGCCGGTGCTAAGCTGCACGGACATGATCCTCGTTCTCATCGCACTGGCCGCCTATCTGACGGCCGGCTGGCTGCACTACCGCCAGGCCTCTCCTGCGGCTGGGCGCTGGCTGCCACTGCCTGCGCTGGCGCTGCATGCCTGGGCGCTGAGCGGGCACGTGTTCCTCGGCGGCGCGATCACGATCGGGATCAACGAGGCCCTGTCGCTGTTCGCGTGGCAGTCGGCCCTGCTGCTGTGGGCCCTGTGCTTCCGCGAACCCCTGCGCGCACTCGGAACCGTGGTCTACCCGTTTGCCGCCGTGGCCATGCTGCTCGCGACGCTGCTGCCGACCCCGATCAGCGACGTGACCGTGGGCGACTGGAAGGCTCGCACCCACATCGTCCTGTCTCTGCTGTCCGCCGGCCTGCTGACGCTCGCGGCGGTCCATGCCGGAGTACTCGCCCTGCAGGAGCGGCTGCTGCACGACCACCGCATGACGCGCATGACGCGGACGCTGCCGCCGCTGCAGACGATGGAACGGCTGCTGTTCCAGCTCATCGCCATCGGCTTTCTGCTGCTGTCGCTGACGCTGCTGTCCGGCATGTGGTTCATCCGCGACTGGCTGGCGCAGCACCTTGCCCACAAGACCGTGCTGTCGGTTACCGCCTGGCTGATCTTCGCCGTGTTGCTGTGGGGGCGGCAGCGCCATGGCTGGCGCGGCCGCACGGCCATCCGCTGGACCCTCACCGGCTACGCGATGCTGGTTCTCGCGTACTTCGGCAGCAAGCTGATTCTCGAACAAATTCTCGGCACGCACTGGAGTTAGCGGACAATCTTCATCCATGACCGGTTGACAGGCGGGCGCTGCGTTCGCTAACTAGCGAGGTCGATACGGTCACCGCGTGCCGCGCACTTGGACGATATTCCTTTATCCGTTCTATTCGGATTGCTCTTTGCCCTGCTGGCCTGCTCAGCCTTCTTCTCCGGTTCGGAGACCGGGCTGATGACGATGAATCGTTACCGCCTGAAGACCCGTGCGCAGAAGGGTGACCGCGGCGCACGCCTGGCGCAGGGCATGCTGCAGCGGCCGGATCGGCTGATCGGCACGATTCTGCTCGGCAACAACTTCTTCAACACGCTGGCCGCGGCACTGGCCACGGTGATCGGCCTGCGCCTGTTTCCCGGCGAGAGCGGCATCGCGATCGCCACCGGCGCACTGACGCTGCTGCTGCTGATCTTCGGTGAGGTCACGCCCAAGACCCTCGCCGCCCTGCACCCCGAACGTTTTGCGATCCCGGCGGCCTATGTGCTGTGGCCGCTGATGCGACTGCTGTGGCCGCTGGTGTGGCTCGTCACCCTGATCGGTAACGGGCTGCTGCGCCTCATCGGCGTATCCCCCGAGGAGGCAGCCCAGCACAGCCTGTCCACCGAGGAACTGCGCACGGTCGTCGCCGAGGCCGGCGCGATGATCCCGCATCGCCACCAGAAGATGCTGCTGTCGATCCTCGATCTCGAGAACGCGACCGTCGAGGACATCATGGTGCCGCGCAACGAGATCGTCGGCATCGACATCTCCGAACCCTGGTCGGCGATCCGCGACGCCATCACCAACAGCCAGCACACGCGCATCCCGCTGTTCGACGGTTCGATCGACAACCTCAAGGGCGTGGTGCACCTGCGTCGCGTCGTGCGCCTGGCGGCCGAGGACGCGCTCGACGTGAAGAGCCTGCTGGCCCTCGCCCGCGAGCCCTACTTCATTCCCGAAGGCACGCCACTCAACCAGCAGTTGCTCAACTTCCAGAACCAGAAGCGACGCATCGGTTTCGTCGTCGACGAGTACGGTGACATCCAGGGCCTCGTCACCATCGAGGACATCCTCGAGGAGGTGATCGGCGAGTTCACCTCCGACCCGGCGACCCGCATCAAGAACGTCTACGCCGACGCCGATGGCAGCTACCGCGTCACCGGCTCGGTGACGATCCGCAGCCTCAACAAGAACCTCGGCTGGAAGCTGCCCACCAGCGGCCCCAAGACCATCAACGGACTGCTGCTCGAACAGCTCGAACACCTCCCGCAGGAAGGCGTCAAGGCCGAGATCGCCGGCTACGGCTTCGAGATCACGGAGATGCGTGCGAACGCGGTGAAGTCCACGCGCATCTGGCCGCCGCCAACACCGACGGCAACGCGCAAGGCCGCATAGCGTTACATCTCTACAGGCGCTCGAGTGCCTGCGACAGCCTGCCGACCGCTTCGATCTCCAGGTCGAGCTTTGCCCCACGCCGCGGGCGGTTGCCCTCGGGAACGATCGCCCGCCGGAACCCTTGCTTGGCAGCCTCGGCCAGGCGCTCCTCACCGCCGGCGACGGGGCGCACTTCCCCGGCGAGGCCCACTTCACCGAAGACCACCGTATCGCCAGGCCAGGGACGCGAGCGAAAACTCGACAAGGCCGCCATCAGCAGCGGCAAATCGGCGGCGGTCTCGTGGATGCGCATGCCACCGACGACGTTGGCGTAGACGTCCTGATCCGAGAGCGCGATGCCGCCGTGTCGATGCAGTACGGCCAGCAGCATGTTCAGCCGGTTGTTCTCGAGCCCGAGCGTCACGCGCCGCGGCGAACCGGCGAGCGAGCGGTCGACCAGCGCCTGGACTTCCACCAGCAGCGGCCGGCTCCCCTGGCGCGCGACCGTGATGACGCTGCCCGGCACCGGATCACCGTGCCGCGACAGGAACAGCGCGGATGGATTGCTGACTTCCTTGAGCCCGGCGTCGGTCATCGCGAACACGCCCAGTTCGTTCACGGCGCCGAAGCGGTTCTTGATCGCGCGCACGATGCGGTAGCGCGAACCCGGGTCGTGCTCGAAGTACAGCACGGTGTCCACCATGTGCTCGAGAACGCGCGGACCGGCAATGGCGCCATCCTTGGTGACATGCCCGACGAGCACGATCGCCGTCTGGTGCGCCTTGGCATGACGCACGAGCTGGGCCGCGGATTCGCGGAGTTGCGAGACCGAGCCGGGCGCCGGCTCCAGGGCCTCGGTGTAGAGCGTCTGCACCGAGTCGACGACGACGAACGCCGGCTTGAGCTGCGCGAGCTGGGCCAGAATCTGCTCGACCGAGGTCTCGGCCAGCACCGGCACATCGAGATTGCGCAGCCCCAGCCTTTGCGCGCGCAGGTGCACCTGCGCGAGCGACTCCTCGCCGGTCACGTAGAGGGTCGAGCTGCGGTCCTGCAGTGCCGAGAGGACCTGCAGCAGCAGCGTGGACTTGCCGATGCCCGGATCGCCGCCCAGCAGGCAGACGCCACCGGGGACGACGCCGCCGCCGAACACCCGATCGACTTCGGGCAGCCCGGTCGCCAGGCGCGGTGTCTGCTCGGCGCTGACCTCGCGCAACCGCTGCACGCGTCCGGACGCCGTGCCGCTGATGCCGCCGGCGCGCGCGCCGCGCGGCGCCGCCTGGGTCTCGACCAGACTGTTCCAGGCGCCGCAGTCGCCACACTGCCCCGACCACTTGGGGCTCGCCGCACCGCAACTCTGGCAGACGTATTCGATCTTGCTTTTTGCCATCGGCGCTCGCTGCAGGCTCCATGTCGGGGCATCACCCAAAACAGGTACCATCAGGTTAGCGCAATGCCTTGGGGGAACGCCGTAGTGAGCGCAAAGGTCTGGGGACGCGACTGGTTCGCCGCCGTGCTGTTCTCCGCATTCTTCGCGGTGCTGGCGTTCGCGGTCTTCGACAGCGGCTTCGAATCGCTGGAACGCTACACCTACGATCTGGGCGTGCGTGCGCGCGAACGGGCGCCGTCGGAGCGGATCGCCGTGGTGGCCATCGACGACGAGTCGATCCGCAACCTCGGTCGCTGGCCGTGGCCGCGCCAGCGCCAGGGCGAGCTGATCGAGAAGCTGCACGCCGGCGGCGCACGCGTCATCGGCAGCACGGCGCTGTACCTGGAACCGGAACAGGGGGCCGGAGCCGATGCGCTCGCCGAGCTGCGCACCACGCTGGACGAGTCCGCGCTGACCCGGCAGATCCCCGGCGAGATCGAGACCTTCGGCCTGATGCTGGCGGACGCCGCCAGCAGCGACCCGGCCGTCGGCGGCATCGCCGCCGCCTACGCCGACTCGGCGTTGGCACGTGACTACGGACGCCTCATCGGCGATCTGCGCACCCGCCTCGACCTGGCCGCTGCGAGCGCCGGGGCCGGCGACGCCGCGCTGGCGAGCGCGCTGCAGGCTCACGCGCGCGCGGTCCTGCCGATGGTGTTCACCATTGGCCGCCCGCAGGGCCGGCCGGAAGCGCCGCTGCCCGATTACGTTCGCCGCCATGCACTCGCGAACATCGAGGATCGCGTGGGCGCACGTGCCGCCGGCGCGACGCCGCTACCGACCACCGAAGCCCAGGTGCCGGTTCCCGGTATCGGCGCCGCGGCTGCCGCGATCGGGCACCTCAACGTGACGCCCGACGTGGACGGTGCGGTGCGCTTCGAACCGCTGGTGCTGCAGCATTACGACGAGCTGTATCCGTCGCTGTCACTGATGATCGCCGCCACCGCGCTGAACCTGGAAGGCAACGACATCGCCGTGCGGCTGGGAGAGGGCGTGGACCTGGGGCCGCAGGCCATCGGCACGAGCCCGGCATTGCGCATGTACACCCACTTCTACCGTGACGTCGACGGCCGGCCGGCGTTTCCCGTCGACTCCGCCTACGACGTGCTCAGCGGGCGACTGCCGGTCGACCGTTATCGCGACCGCATCGTCCTCATCGGCACGACGGCAGCCGGCACCGGCGACACCTTCGCGACGCCCGTATCGGCGGCAACGGCTCCCGTGGTCACGCTCGCGCATGCCGTGTCGAGCCTGCTGCAGGGCGATTTCTTCACCCGACCCGTCTGGGCGCCGTGGGCCGAGCTCGGCGTGTTCCTTTCCCTGGCGCTGTACGTCGCGCTGCTGCTGCCGCGCCTGCCGGCGACGATCGCGGCCGTGCTGAGCGCGCTCGTCGTGCTGATGCTGGTCGGCGGACAGATCGGCCTGATGGCGATGGAGGCGATGTGGTTCAAGCTGACGACGGCCGCCGTGTTCCTCATCGCGGGGCATGCGTTCATGACCGTGAAGAAGTTCAACGTCACCGAACGGCTCAAGCGCAGCAGCGAAGTCGAGGGCGCCGAATCCAACCGCATGCTCGGCCTCGCCTTCCAGGGTCAGGGGCAACTCGACATGGCCTTCGAGAAGTTCCGTCGCGTCCGACCGGTCGACGACAAGGCACTGGATCTGCTCTACAACCTGGCGCTCGACTTCGAGCGCAAGCGGCAGTTCAATAAGGCCGAGTCGGTGTATCAGTACATCGGCGAGCACAATCGCGAGTTCCGCGACGTGCAGCAGAAGCTGAGCCGGGCGAAGAAGCTGTCGGAAACCGTGATCCTCGGCGGCAGCGCCGCATCGGCCCACCCCGGCGGCACGCTCGTGCTCGACGCGACCGCAGAGCTCGAGAAGCCGATGCTCGGGCGCTACCAGGTCGAAAAGGAACTCGGCAAGGGGGCAATGGGCATCGTCTACGTCGGCCGTGACCCTAAGATCGGCCGCCAGGTTGCCATCAAGACGATGGCGCTGTCGCAGGAGTTCGAGCCAGACGAACTCGCCGGCGTGAAGGAGCGCTTCTTCCGCGAGGCGGAAACCGCCGGGCGCCTGAGCCATCCGAACATCGTGTCGATCTTCGACGCCGGCGAAGAGCACGACCTGGCCTACATCGCCATGGAGTTCATCAAGGGGCACGACCTCACCCGGCACTGCAAGGCCGACGCGCTGCTGCCGGTCCCCGATGTTCTGCGGCTTATCGCCGATGCCGCCGACGCCCTGGACTACGCCCACGCCAGCGGCGTGATCCATCGCGACATCAAGCCGGCGAACATGATGCTGGTCGAGTCCAGCCGCGCGGTGAAGCTGATGGACTTCGGCATCGCCCGGCTCACCGACTCCAACAAGACCAAGACCGGCATGGTCCTGGGCTCGCCCAGCTACATGTCGCCCGAGCAGCTCGCGGGCAAGCGCGTCGACGGCCGTTCGGACCTGTTCTCGCTCGGCGTGACGCTGTTCCAGTTGCTCACCGGCGCGCTGCCGTTCCAGGCCAATTCGATGGTGAACCTGATGATGAAGATCGCCACCGAACCCCACACCCCGATCCACGGGCTGCGCCCGGATCTTCCCGAGGCCGTCGCTCCAATCGTCGATCGCCTGCTGCAGAAGAGCGCCGATGCGCGCTACGCACGCGGTGCCGATGTCGCCCGCGAGCTGCGCGCGGCGGCGGGCGCCTGAGCGTCGCATGGCACTCAAGGGCAAGGTTGCAACGGCACTGGCCACCGACACCGGCCGGGTGCGCAGCAACAACGAGGACGCCGTCGGCGAGGACCCGGACATCGGCTTGCTGGTCCTGGCGGACGGCATGGGCGGCTACAACGCCGGCGAGATCGCCAGCGGCATCTCGGTGACCACCGTGCTGGACCTCATGCGCCGGCAGTGGCCGGAGCTGCGCCATGGCGAGATCGATGCCGACAGCGGTCACAGCGTCGAGACGCTGGCGCTGCGCGAGGCGGTCGAGCAGGCGCACCGGACGATCCACTCGGTGGCGCAGAGCCAGCCGCAGTGCGCCGGCATGGGCACGACGATCGTGGCCTGTCTGCTGCACGACGACCGGCTCTCGATCGCCTACGTCGGCGACTCGCGGCTGTACCGCTTCCGCAACGGCAGGCTCGAACAGATCACCCGCGATCACTCGCTGGTCGAGGAGCTGATCGCCCGCGGCCACTACAGCCGCGAGGACGCATCGCGGCTGGTGCGCAAGAACATCGTGACGCGCGCGCTCGGTGTCGAATCGGACGTCGGCGTCGACCTGATCGAGGAAACCGCCGAGATCGGCGACGTCATCCTCCTGTGTTCCGACGGCCTGACCGACATGGTCGACGACAACCAGATCGGCTTAACACTGGACAGGCACGCTGCTACGCTTGACCACGCCGCATTGGAACTGGTGACGCTCGCGAACGCGGCTGGGGGCAAGGATAATGTTTCGGTTGTGCTTGCACGGGTGGACAGTTCGTTCGCACGCGGCCGGCGCTGGTATGAACGTCTGATGGAATGGTTCTGAAAATGGGCAAGCTCATCGTCACCGACAGCAGCGGCAAGAACTCCGAGGTCGAGTTGACCAAGGAGCGGATCACCATTGGACGGCATGCGGACAACGACATCCCGCTCGCCGACAAGGCGGTTTCCGGGCATCACGCCGTGGTCATCACCATCCTCCAGGACTCCTTTCTCGAGGACCTGGACTCGACCAACGGCACCCAGGTCAACGGCAAGGCGATCGCGAAGCATCCCCTGTCGCACGGCGACGTCATCTCTATCGGGCGCAACACCCTGCGCTACGAAGGCGAGGCGGGCGTCGACGACGACTTCGAGCGCACCATGATCCTCAAGCCGGGCCAGTTCGGCGCGGCCTTCGATGCACAGGTGAGCCAGGCCGCCGATGCGCCGCCGGCCGCCGCACCGGCGGCGACCGCGGCACGCCCGACGCCGCCCCCCTCCGCCAAGCCGATGCTCGGCAAGCTCCGGGTCGCCTCGGGTCCGAACGCAGGCAAGGAACTGGAGCTGTCCAAGGCGCTCACCACGATCGGCAAGCCGGGCGTTCAGGTGGCCGCCGTGACCCGGCGTGCGGACGGTTACTACATCGTCCACGTCGGCGGCGACAGTGGCTCGCAGCGCCCGCTGCTCAATGGGCAGCCGATCGACACGCAGGCACGCAAGCTCCAGCACAACGACACCGTGGAACTCGTCGGTACGCGGATGACCTTCCTGCTTGAGGCCTGAGGCCCGGGAGGCGGTCGTTCAGGCAAGGGACAGGTAACGGCGAGCAGCGTACTGCCGACCCACCGTCTGCCGGAGCATGCGCATGAACAAACTGACCCCCCTCGCCGCCGGGCTCGCCCTGCTGGGCGCGTCGGGCCTGTACGCCGCAGAGCCGGCAGCGCTGCCTGACGAGGGCACCACGAATGCGCAGGCCAGCGAGCCGGACGAGACCGAAACGAACCGCTGCCTGCAGCAGACGGGCAGCCGTCTCAAGACCTCGGAGGATCGTCCCTGCACGGGTGCCCCCGGTCAGGTGATCACCCGCGAGCAACTCGATCGCACCGGCGCGGTCACGCTGTCCGACGCGATCCGCCGCTCCTCGGCGTCGGTCAACTGAGGATTGCCGCTGCGAGCATCCGAAGGCCACGCCCGGCGTGGCCTTTCTCGTTTCAGGCGGGTGCGCCCCGGTAGCGAAACCGCACCCGCTGCGTCAGACCGCAGAACAGCTCGTACGACAGCGTGTCGGCCCAGGTCGCGATCTGCTCGGCCGGCAGTCCTTCACCCCACAACAGGACGGGGTCGCCGACGGCAGCATCGGCCACCTCGCGCAGGTCGACGGTGATCATGTCCATCGACACGCGCCCGGCCAGATAGGCCCGGCGGCCGCGGACCAGCACCGGCGTGCCGTCGCGGAACGCGCGGTGCATCCCGTCGGCGTAGCCGACGGACACCACGCCGATGCGCATGCGCTCCGGGCAGCGGTAGCGCAGACCGTAGCCGACCCCCTCGCCTGCCGCGTACTCGCGGACGGCGATCAGGCGGCTTTCCAGCCGCATCGCCGGTCGCAGCCCCAGGCCGAGGGCCGGCATCTCCGGCAGCGGCGAACAGCCGTAGAGCGCCAGCCCGGGCCGCACCCAGTCGACCCGCGCCTGCGGCCAGGCGAGCAGGCCGGCGGAGTTCGCGATCGACCGCGGCCCCGGCGCGCCGGACAGGGCAGCCTCGAAGCGCGCGATCTGCTCGCGCGTGAAGGCGTTGTCGGGTTCGTCGGCGCAGGCCAGATGCGTCATCCAGCCGGCGAATGTCCACCCCGGATGACGCGCCAGCACGTCCCGCAGCCGCGGCACATCGGTGAGCGGAAACCCGAGCCGGTGCATGCCGCTGTCGAGCTTGAGCCACAGCGTCAGGCGGGCGCTGGTCGGCAGCCGTTCGAGCAGGTCGATCTGCCAGTGATCGTGCACGACGATCTGCAGACGCTCGTAGACGGCCTGCGCGGCCTCCTCGCCGGACATCACCCCCTCGAGCAAGGCAATCGGCGCCTGGATGCGCGCCTGACGCAAGGCCATGGCCTCTTCCAGGCAGGCAACGGCCAGCGTATCGACGCCGGCGGCCTCGAGCGCCCGCGAAACGGGAACCGCGCCGTGGCCATAGGCATCGGCCTTGACTGCCGCCATCACCCTGGACCGCGGAGCGATGCGACGGACGACACCCAGATTGTGGGTCAACGCCGACAGATCGACGCTCGCGGTGACGCGCGGAATCATGCGTAACCGTCGTCGAAGCCTTGCGCGAGGTTGTCGAAACGCGTGAACTCGCCGAGAAACGCCGTCTTGACCGTTCCGAGCGGCCCGTTGCGCTGCTTGGCGATGATGATCTCCGCGGTCCCGGCGTCGGGGGATTCCCTGTTGTAGACCTCGTCGCGATAGATGAACACGACCAGGTCCGCGTCCTGCTCGATGCCGCCGGACTCGCGCAGGTCGGCCATGCGCGGCCGCTTGTTGTCACGCTGCTCGACGCCGCGGTTGAGCTGCGACAGTGCAATGACCGGCACCTCGAGTTCCTTCGCCAGTGCCTTGAGACTGCGCGAGATCTCCGAGATCTCGTTGGTGCGGTTTTCCTTGGTTCCCGGCACCTGCATCAGCTGGATGTAGTCGACGACGATCAGGCCCAGACCGTGACGCGCCTTGATGCGGCGCGCGCGTGCGCGCAGGTCCAGCGGCGACAGCGCGCCGGTCTCGTCGATGTACAGCGGCGCCTCGCGAATCAAACCTCCCTGCGACACCAGCCGGTCCCAGTCGCGATCGTCGAGGTCACCACTGCGCAGCCGCCCCATGGGGATGCGCGCGAACGACGACAGCATGCGCAACGCGAGCTGCTCGGCCGGCATTTCCATGCTGAACACCGCCGCGGGCTTCTTCTCGTACAGCGCCACATGTTCCGCCACGTTCAGCGCGAAGCTGGTCTTGCCCATCGACGGACGCCCCGCGAGGATCACCAGATCGCCCGGGTGCAGGCCGGTGGTCTTCGCATCCAGGTCGACGAAGCCCGTCGACAGTCCGGCCAGACCGGAGGGGTTGCTCCGCAGAAACTCGATCTTTTCCTCGAGCTGCTTCATCAGCTCGGGCATCGCGTGGTAACTGGAACGCGCATGCTCGGCGCGCGAGCGCAGCGCAAAGACCTTCTGCTCGGCGATGTCCAGCAGCTCGGCGTAGCTGCGGCCGTCGGCGCGAAAACCCAGCTCCGCGATGTCGCCACCGGCGGCGACCAGCCCGCGCAACACTGCCCGCTCGCGGACGATGTCGGCGTAGGCGAGCACATTGGCGGCGCTCGGCGTGTCGTTGGCGAGGCTGCCCAGATACGCCAGCCCGCCGGCCTCGTCGAGCTGGCCGCGCGCCTTGAGATGCTCGGAGAGCGTGACGAAATCGCAGGGGCGTGCGGTGCCGACCAGCTCGCAGATCGCCCGGTAGATCAGCTGGTGATCCTCCCGGTAGAAGTCCTCCGCGGACAGGCGATCGCCGAGCTCGTTCCACGCCCGGTTGTCCAGCATCAGCCCGCCGAGCACCGATTGCTCGGCCTCGATCGAGTACGGCGGCAGCTTCGGCTGGGCCTGCAGTCTGGCGGCGGGAGTGCTCATGAACCTCGGATCATACCCGCGCACATGCCGCGGGGGCGCCTGAAATGCAGCGGCCCGCACGAAGGCGGGCCGCTGAACCGGAACACGGGGGCAAAGTATCAGCCCTTGCCGCGCTGTTCCTCGACGATGACGGTCAGACTCGACTCGACCTCGGAGTGCAGCTGCACGGCGACCGCATAGCTGCCGACCGCGCGAATCGGTCCGGTGACCATGTCGATCTCGTTGCGATGCAGGTCCACGCCCTGCGCCGCCGCGGCATCGACGATCTCGCCGGGGCCGATCGACCCGTAGAGCTTGCCTTCCTCGCTCGCCAGCGCGGTGATCGTCACCGTCAGGCCGGCCAGCTTCTCGGCGCGCATCTTCGCGGCGTTGAGGCTGTCCTGCGACTTCTTCATCAGCTCGGCCTTGCGCGTCTCGAAGACCTTGCGGTTCTCGTCGGTCGCGGGGAGCGCCTTGCCCTGCGGCAGCAGGTAGTTGCGCCCGAATCCGGACTTGACCTTCACGGTGTCGCCCAGATCGCCGAGCTTCTTGATCTTTTCCAGCAGAATGACGTCCATGCTCCTAGCCCTCAGCCGTGACGGTCGGTGTACGGCAGCAGCGCCAGGTAGCGCGCCCGCTTGATGGCCAGCGCCAGCTCACGCTGGTAGCGCGAGCGCGTGCCCGTGATGCGGGCCGGCACGATCTTGCCGTTCTCGCCGACGTACTGCTTGAGCACGTTGAGATCCTTGTAGTCGATCTCGGGTGCGCCCTCGGCGCTGAACTTGCACGACTTCTTGCGGCGGAAAAACTGTGCCATGGCTCAGGCTCCTGCTTCCGAGGCGTTGGCGTCCCCGGTCTGCTTGCTGTCGGACTCCGACTCGCCGTCGGTGTCGCCGTCATTGCGGCGCGAGCGATACTCGCTGCCGCCCTTGCGCTCTTCTTCCGGCGCCTTGAACAGCGGCGACTGCACGGTCACCGCCTTGTCCTTCTTGACGACCAGACGGCGGATGACGGCGTCGTTGAATTTGAAGGCCCCTTCGAGCTCGGCCAGCGTCTCGGCGTTCATCTCGAAGTTCATGAGCACGTAGTGCGCCTTGTGCGCCTTGCCGACCGGATAGGCGAGCTGACGCCGGCCCCAGTCCTCGAGGCGGTGAACCTTGCCGCCGCCGGCCTCGACCATGCCCTTGTAGCGTTCGATCATGGCCGGAACCTGTTCACTCTGGTCCGGATGCACCATGACGACGATTTCATAGTGTCGCATTGCATCTCCTTGTGGACGCACGACACCGCTGCGACGCGGTCCTTCGTGCGGCTCCCGGACGCGGCGCGCGCCGGCCGTGGAGCAAGTGGCTGACAACCGCGCCGGGTCGGCACGGGGGCGCGGATATTAGGGGAATCAGCGACTTGTTGCAATCGCGCCGGCGCGTCGGCCGGTCGGCCGCCGCTGGCGGACGGCTTCGTACAGGCACACCGCGGCAGCCACCGAGACGTTCAGGCTCTCGATCTTGCCCTGCATCGGAATCCTGACCAGCCGGTCGCAGCCTTCGCGGGTCAGACGACGCATGCCCTCCCCTTCGGCACCCATGACCAGCACCGTGGGACCGGTGAGGTCGACGTCGTAGAGCGTGTCCTTGCTCTCGCCGTCCAGGCCGGTGATCCAGTATCCGAGCTCCTTGAGCCGCGTCAGCGTGCGGGCCAGGTTGGTCACGGCCACCAGCGGCACGCGCTCCGCGGCGCCGGCCGCCGCCTTTCGGACGACCGCGGTCAGCCCGGTACTGCGATCCTTGGGCAGCACGACGGCCGTCACGCCGGCGGCTTCGGCCGTCCGCAGGCAGGCACCGAGGTTGTGCGGGTCCTGCACCCCATCGAGCACCAGCAGCAGGTGATGCGGCTCCGCGGCGCGATACAGCAGATCCTCGGCATCAAAGGCCTTCTCGGCAACGTAGGCGAGGACGCCCTGGTGGCGCAGGCCGGGGGCCTTGATGTCCAGTTCGCTGCGCGCGACGACACGCAGGCGCACGTCACGCGTCTGCGCCAGTGCGCGCACCTGCCGCGCACGCGCATCGTCGCGACTGTCGGCCAGCAGTATCTCGAACGGCTTGTCGTGCGCATCCTCCAGCACCGCAAGCACGGCGTGAAAGCCGCCGATCAGCGTTGTTCTTGCCACGTCGCCACCCGAAGAGATCTGTCCTGGCAGTGTGCCCAAAGCACGACGCCCCCGCATCATGCGGGGGCGTCGATGAAACGACGGTGGGGATCAGGCGCCGAGATACGGCGGCGGCGTCCAGGCCTGCTGTTCCTGCCCCTCGATGACCGGCTTGATCACGATGTCCACGCGGCGGTTGCGCTTGCGCCCGTCCGCCGAGTCGTTGCTGGCGATCGGCTGGCTCTCGCCGCGCCCTTCCTGGCGCACGCGGGTACCCGGCAGCCCCTGGCCGCCCATGTAGCTGGCCACCGAAGCCGCGCGCCGCTCCGACAGCCCCTGGTTGTACTGGTCGCTGCCGGTCGAGTCGGTGTGACCGACGATGTGGATCACCGTCTTGTCGTACGACTTGAGCACGTTGGCGATCTTGCTGTACGTCGCCAACGCATCCGGCTTGATCTGCGCACTGTCGACATCGAAGCTGACGTCGCTGGCGATGCCGATCTTCAGCGCGTCTCCGGAAATCTGCGTGATGCGCAGCTCGTTGCGTGCCGCTTCCTCGGCGAGCTGGCGTTCCAGCTCGGCCTTCTGCTTGTCCATGTAGTTGCCGACGGCGCCGCCGGCGAGCGCTCCGACCACTGCACCCACGATCGGCGCACCGCGTGCATCGCTCACCTGCTTGCCGAGCACCGCGCCGGCGACCGCACCGATCGCCGCACCGGTCTTGGCGCGCCGGTTCGGATCGTCCGCTGCGCAACCGGCCAGCGTCGTCGCGACCAGCGCGCATACTGCGATGTTCAGGGTCTTCATCTGCGTTTCCTCTGGCGTTTTCGTGATTTTGCTGTTCTCGCGGATTCTGGGTTCGAGGGCTTAATCCGTGATGAATGCCGGATCACCTCGACCAGCTCTAGGTCGATTTTGCGCTCATCCAGGTTCACGCGCACGACCTTCACGCGGACCCGGTCACCGAGCGCGTAGACCGTCTTGCTGCGGCTGCCCACGAGCCGCTGCGCGGCCGCATCGTGTTCGTAGTAGTCGTTGCGCAGCGACGAGACGTGAACCAGGCCGTCGACATAGAGCCCGGCAAGTTCCACGAACAGGCCGAACGGCGCGACGCTGGCCACGGAGCCGTCGAAGACCTCGCCGATGCGGTCGCGCATGTACTCGCACTTGAGCCAGGTCACGACCTCGCGCGTCGCTTCGTCGGCACGCCGCTCGGTCATCGAGCAGTGCGTGCCCAGCGCCAGCATGCGTTCCGCGTCGTAGAGGAAGTCCCGCGCCTTGCCGCGCGCCAGCGCGTGCTTGATCGCCCGATGCAGCAGCAGGTCGGGGTAGCGCCGGATCGGCGAAGTGAAGTGCGCGTAGTGCGTCAGCGCCAGGCCGAAATGACCGATGTTGTCAGGGCTGTAGCGCGCCTGCATCATCGAGCGCAGCATCACCGTCTGCACCAGTGCGGCATCGTCCCGCCCCTCGAGCGCGGCAATGGTCGTGCTGTAGTCCTGCGCCGTCGGCTTGTCGCCACCACCCAGCCGCAGTCCCTTGAGCGCGAGGAACTCACGGAGGGTCTTGAGCTTCACCGGGTCCGGAGACTCGTGGACGCGGTAGAGGCAGGGCAGCTTGTGCTTGGCGACGAAGGCCGCCGCCTGCACGTTGGCGGCGATCATGCATTCCTCGATCAGGCGATGCGCCCGGTTGCGGCGCACCGGGACGATGCGGTCGATCTTGCGCTCGTCGGAGAACACGATGCGCGTCTCGGTCGAATCGAAGTCGATGGCCCCGCGCTCGCTGCGCGCCGCCAGCAGTGCCTCGAAGGCCGCATCCAGTGCCTGCAGATGCGGCAGCAGCGAGGCCTGCGCACGCGCACGCTCGCCCTGAGGGTCGTCGAGCATCTCGGCGACGTCCTCGTACAGCAGTCGCGCATGCGAGCGCATCACGGCTTCGTAGAAGCGCGACTTCGCGATCGTGCCGTCCGGCAGCACACGCATCTCGCACACCATGCACAGGCGATCGACGTCCGGGTTGAGCGAACACAATCCGTTCGACAGCTTCTCCGGCAGCATCGGGATCACCTGCTGCGGGAAGTAGACCGAGGTGCCGCGCTGGAAGGCTTCCTTGTCCAGCGGCGAATCCGGCTTCACGTACGCCGACACGTCGGCAATGGCAACCCACAGCGTCCACCCGCCGCGGGTGAAGGCACCCTTGCGATGGGGCCGGCAGTACACCGCATCGTCGAAGTCGCGCGCGTCGGCACCGTCGATCGTCACCAGCGGCAGGTCGCGCAGGTCGACCCGGTCGCCCACGTCCCGCGCCCGCACCGCATCCGGGATACCCGCAAGCTGCTGTTCGACCGCCTCCGGCCAGTGCCGCGGCAGACTGTGCGCACGGATCGCCGCCTCGATCTCCAT
Organism: Sinimarinibacterium flocculans; assembly: GCF_003201205.1. GTDB lineage: Bacteria > Pseudomonadota > Gammaproteobacteria > Nevskiales > Nevskiaceae > Solimonas > Solimonas flocculans. The sequence goes on along the minus strand of NZ_QICN01000001.1, from coordinate 176,404 downwards.
ACCCGGCGCCATGTAGTCGCCGAGCGCCTCCTGGATGCGCCCGACCGGCAGCGTCCGGCGGCCGGGTGGCGTGATGATCTCGGCGACGACGATCTGCCCGTGGCGCGCGCCCTGCAGATGCTCCTGCGGAATCAGCAGGTCGTGCTGCACGCGCGGATTGTCCGGTATCACGTAGGAAACGCCCTGCTCCACGTGAAGCCTGCCGACGACGCTGCGCGTCACCCGTTCAATGACTTCGGCAACAACACCCTCCGGTCGCCCCTTGTAATCGTTGCCGACCACGCGCACCAGCACGCGATCGCCGTTCATCAGTTCGCGCATCTGCCGCGGCGGCAGGAAGACGTCGTCACCGCCCGCCTCGGGAATCAGGAAACCGAAGCCGTCGCGGTGCGCCTGCACGACACCGGCGATCAGGTGCATCTCCGTCACCGGCCCATAGGCGCCGCGGCGGTTCTGCATCAGCTCGCCGTCGCGCACCATCGCCTGCAGGCGCTTGGCCAAGCCTTCCTGCTCGCCGAGCCGCCGCAGGCCGAAGTCGCCGATCAGGTCGTCGAGCGTCATCGGCCCGTCGTGTGCGGTCAGCGCCTGCAGGATCAGCTGGCGGCTGGGAATCGGCTCCGCGTAGCGCGCCGACTGCTCCGCGAAGGCTGGATCACGCGCCTGCCAAGGGCCGGCGCCGGTGTTTTTGCTGGGTTTTTTGGGGTTCTTGGGTTTCATTGACAAAGGTCAGGGGCGTCGCCACAATGCGCGCCCTCAAGCCGAGATGGCGGAATTGGTAGACGCACCAGTTTCAGGTACTGGCGGGTAACACCGTGGAGGTTCGAGTCCTCTTCTCGGCACCAATCGAAGCATGAAAGGCTGACCCTGCGGTCGGCCTTTTTTAGTTTCCGCCTTTGCAGGCCGCGATGCCAGTGCAGCCGCAGCCATCGACCTGCGGGCAGATCAATCGAACGGATTGCGCAGCACCATGGTGTGCTCGCGGTCGGGTCCGGTCGAGACGATCGCGATCTCCGCGCCGGCGACCTCCTCGAGACGACGCAGGTAGCGCCTTGCGTTTTCCGGCAGCTCGTCGAAGCGCTTGACGCCGTAGGTGTTCGACTTCCAGCCTGGCAGCTCCTCGTAGATCGCCTCGATGCGCGCGAATCCCTCGGCCCCGATCGGCGGCGTCTCGACCGGCTGCCCGTCGACGCGATAGCCGGTGCAGATGCGGATGACGTCGAGCTCGTCGAGTACGTCGAGCTTGGTGACGCACAGGCCGCTGACGCTGTTGTTGAAGATCGAGCGCCGCGCGGCCACGGCGTCGAACCAGCCGCAGCGCCGCGGACGGCGCGTCACCGTGCCGTACTCCGCGCCCTTGTCGCGGATGTGCTGACCGACGTCGTTGTCCAGCTCCGTCGGAAACGGGCCGGAACCGACGCGCGTCGCGTAAGCCTTGACGATGCCGAGCACGTAGCCGAGCTCTCGGGGGCCGACACCGGTACCGGTCGCGGCGCCACCGGCCGTCGTGTTGCTGGAGGTCACATAGGGATACGTGCCGTGGTCCACGTCGAGCAACGCGCCCTGGGCGCCCTCGAACAGCACGTTGTCGCCGCCCTGCAGATGCTGACGCAGCAGCTCGGTGACGTCCGCCACCATCGGCCGGACGATCTCGGCGTAGCCCAGCAGATCGTCCAGCGTGCGCTGGAAGTCCACCGGCTCCTGGCGGTAATAGTTCTGCAGCACGAAGTTGTGGTACGCAAGCAGTTCGCCGAGCTTCGCCGCGAGCTGTTCGCGATGGAACAGGTCGCCGACGCGTACCGCACGGCGCGCGACCTTGTCTTCGTACGCCGGTCCGATGCCCTTGCCGGTCGTCCCGATCTTGGCCTCGCCACGCGCGTGTTCACGCGCCTGATCGAGCTGGGCGTGGACCGGCAGCACCAGCGGCGCCGCCTCGGAGATGCGCAGGCGGTCGCGCACCGACGCACCGGTCGCCTCGACCTTCTCGATCTCCGCGATCAGGTGCGGCAGCGACAGCACCACGCCGTTGCCGATCAGGCAGGCGACACCGGGCCGCATGATGCCGGACGGGATCAGGTTGAGTGCGGTCTTGACCCCGTTGATGACCAGGGTGTGGCCGGCATTGTGGCCGCCCTGGAAGCGGGCGACGGCCTGCACACGATCGGTGAGCAGGTCGACGACCTTGCCCTTGCCCTCGTCTCCCCACTGTGCGCCGATGATGACGACCGACTTGCCCATGACTCGCTACTCCAGAAGTTGAGAACCGCGTACCCGTGCGCCGGAAGCTAGCGGCGCTTGCGCGTTCGCGGGGACGATGCCGCGCCGGGCGCGCCCAGGCGCAGCAACTCGTTGAGGTCGGCCGAGAAGCCGGTTGCCGGTCGCGCCGCGCCGAACGCGGCGCCGACACCGTCATAGCGGCCGCCGCGCGCGATCTCGCGACCGTGCCCCGGCACGAACGCCGCGAAGACGATGCCGGTGTGATAGCGATAACCGCGCAGCTCCGCGAGATCCACGTGGATGTCGAGCCGGGGCGCGACACGCCGCAACTCGTCGACGACCCGCTGCAGCAGGTCGAGGGCCTCGGCGACGGCCTCGCCACCGGCCTTCAGCAGCTCGCGGGCACGGGCGACAATGGACACGTCGCCGTTCAGATCCATCAGCTGCGAGATCGCCGCTGCCTGGCGCGGACGCAGACCGCGCGCGCGGGCGAAGTCCGCCAGGTCCGGATGCGACTTGCGCTGCAGGATGTCGAAGAGTGCGGACTCGTCATCCGCATCGAGCCCGACGCGGGCCGTCAGCGCACGATAGATGCCGACGTGTCCAAGGTCGAGGTGCAGGCGCCGCACGCCCGCCAGCCGCAGCGTGCTGCGCAGCAGCTCGAGCACCTCGAGATCGCCGGCGATACCGGGCACGCCGAACAGCTCGCAGCCCACCTGTCGCGGCGAGCGCGGACCGCCCAGATTGTCGGGCTCGGTGCGCAGCACCGAGCCGAGATAGCACAGGCGCACCGTCGGCCGGTCACCGTAGCGACGGGCCGCGATACGCGCCGCCTGCGGCGTCATGTCCGCCCGCAGACCGAGCAGGCGCCCGCTCGCCGGGTCGGTCAGCTTGAACGTCTGCCGCTCGAGACCCTGCGCGGTGCCGGTCAGCAGGGTGTCGAGATGCTCGATCAGCGGCGGCAGGATCAGCTCGTAGCCGCGCCTGCGATAGTGATCGAGCAACTTGCGGCGCAGGGCTTCCATCTGCCACGCCAGTGGCGGGAGCGTCTCGTCGACCCCCTCGGGCAGCATCCATTGTTCGTCGAGCATGAGCTATACCAGATGAAGCACCAGCAGTCCGACAGCAATACTGCAGCCGCCGATCACGCGCAGACCGCGAATGTCGAACTGCGCAATCGTGAGCAGCATGGCCCGCCAGCGTGACGGCATTGCAAACGGCATCAGACCCTCGATCACCATGACCAGCCCGAGCGCACGAACCAGCTCGGCCCAGTCGATGCTCACGGTGCGCTGCCGCGAAAGTATTTGAAGAACGGCGAATCCGGCTCCAGGACGAGTATGTCGCGGCCGTCCGAGAAGCTGCTGCGGTAGACGTTGAGCGAGCGGTAGAAGTTGTAGAACTCCGCATCCTGGCTGTACGCCTGCGCATAGATCTCCGCCGCCTTGGCGTCGCCTTCGCCGCGCAGCTCCTCGGCCTGCTTGTAGGCGTTGGCAATGGTCACCTGCGCCGTACGGTCTGCCTCGGCGCGGATTTTCTCGGCCTCTTCGGCGCCGCGTGCGCGCAGATCGGACGCCACGCGCGCGCGCTCGGCGCGCATGCGGTCGTAGACCGACTCGCTGACCGACTGCGGCAGGTTGATCGCCTTCAGGCGCACATCGATGATCTCGATGCCGAGGTCGGCGACGTTGCGCTCGATCTTCGCCTCCAGCTCTTCCATGATCGCGTCGCGCTCGTCGGAAACGGCCTGCTGGATCGTGCGCGAACCGAACTCGTCGCGCAGGCCGCGGTTGACGATCGCCGCCAGACGATCGAGCGCCACGAGTTCCTGCCCGCCGGTGGCACGGTAGTACACCGCCGCATCGGCGATGCGCCACTTGACGAAGAAGTCGACCTCGACGTTCTTCTTCTCGGACGTCAGGAAGTTCTCGGTCTGGTTGTCGAGCGTGAGGATGCGCGCGTCGAACTTGCGGACGGTCTGGAAGAACGGAAGCTTCGTGTGCAGACCGGGCTCGTAGCCGGCGCCCTTGAGCTGGCCGACCTGGAACAGCACCGCGCGTTCGCGCTGGTCGACGATGAACACCGAATTCGAGACGAGCAGCAGGACCGCGATCGCAACCACGGCTATGACGATGGGACTGGTGTTTCTCATCAGCGACCCCTTTCGCGCGAGCGCAAGCCGTCGAGCTCCGAGCCCGAACCGCTGCGCGGCATCGTTTGTGGTGAAACCAGGGTTTCGGCACTGCTGCCGCCGCTGCCGCCGCGACGCATCAGCTGATCCAGCGGCAGGTACAACAGCGGCGATCCCTTGTCGACGTCGATGAGGATCTTGTTGTTGTTGCCGTAGACCTCCCCCATCGCATCGAGATACAGGCGCTCGCGCGTAACCTTGGGGGCCTCGCGGTACTCGGCCAGCAGCTGGGTGAAACGTGACGCGTCGCCCTGCGCCTTGGCAACAACCTGCTCGCGATAGCCATTGGCCTCTTCGACCTGGCGCGCCGCCGCACCGCGTGCGCGCGGCAGGCGGTCGTTGGCATAGGCCTCTGCCTCGTTCTTCAGGCGCTGCTGGTCCTCGCGCGCCTTGATCGCATCCGCAAACGCGGCCTGCACCGGCTCCGGCGGCTGCGCCTGCTGGAGGTTGACCTCGGTGACGAACAGGCCGGTCCCGTACTCCTCCATGCGCTCCTGCAGCAGCAGCTTGGTGCGGTCGGCGATCTCTTCGCGGCCTTCCGTCAGGATGAAGTCCATCCGCGACTGACCGACCACCTCGCGTACCGAGGACTTCGTGACCTGGCGGATGGTCAGGTCGGGGTCGGCGACGTTGAACACGAAGGCATTCACGTCCGACACGCGGTACTGCACGGTGAGCTCGAGATCGACGATGTTCTCGTCCTGCGTCAGCATCGTCGCGCGGTCACGCGTGGCGCGCACGCCGGTGACGTTGACGATCTCCTCGGCCTCGATCGGCCAGGGCATGCGCCAGTGCAGGCCGGCGTCGGTGGTCGCGACATGCTGGCCGAAGCGCAGCACGACCGCCTGCTCTTGCTCGTCGACGACATAGAAGCCGGACGCCGCCCACAGCAGCGCCAACGCCGCTACCACGAGACCGATCAGGCCGCCGGGCAAGGGGGTCCCCGCTTTGCCGCCGCTACTGCCGTTGCCTCCGCGACCGCCGCCCAGCCGCGACTTCAGACGCTTGAGCATCTCGTCGAGGTCGGGTGGACCGTCACCGCGCTTGGGCCCCTGGTTCCACGGATCGCGACCGGGTCCCGGCTCGTTCCAGGCCATTTGCTACTCCGAAAAGTCCGAATGAATGGGAGGTGGCTCTGCCGTGCGACTGCCGCGGCGCTGCGCGCGATGCATCGACAAGCCTGACTTCAGAGGATTCTACCAGTCCGCTTGCCAGCGGCGCCTCAGCGCGCCACAGCCGGGACGTCCGCGGCACCGGCTAGTTCGCCCAGCCCCGCGTCTCGGCACAGTCGCTGCAACTGCGCCGGCGGCAGCGAAACCCTGAGATGGTAGCTGCCGTCGTCGCCGGTACTTTCCTCCAGCACGGCGCGCTGGGCGAACAGTTGTGCGCGCAGCCGGGCGGCGCTGGCCGGCAGCACGAGTTCGCGCTCCTGCGGCGCCAGCGCCAGACGCTCGGCCACAGCCGCGCGCAGCAGCTCCAGACCGTCGCCGGTGCGGGCGGACACATGGACCCGCCGTACGACGCCCTCCTCGTCGCGATCGACGCGAGCCGTTTCGCCCGGCCTCAGGTCGATCTTGTTGAAGACCTCGAGCGTCGGTGCACGTTCCGCACCGATCTCGCCGAGCACCGCCGTCACCTGGGCGATGCGGTCCATGCGCTCGGCATCCGATGCATCGATCACGTGCAACAGCAGCGCGGCGTCGCGCGCTTCTTCCAGCGTTGCGCGAAACGCCGCCACCAGATCGTGCGGCAGCTCGCGGATGAAGCCGACGGTGTCGGCGACCACGACCGGCTCGCCGGACTGCAGCGGCATGCGTCGCACCGTGGTATCGAGCGTCGCGAACAGCTGACTCGATGCGAAGACGCCGTCGCCGGTCAGCGCATTGAACAGCGTCGACTTGCCGGCGTTGGTGTAGCCGACGAGCGAGACCGTCGGCACCTGGCGACGGCTGCGCGCCACGCGCGAGCGCGCGCGCCGGCCACGAACCGCCTCGAGCTGGCGCTTGAGCGAGCCGATACGGCCGCGGATCAGGCGCCGGTCGGTTTCGAGCTGCGTTTCGCCCGGACCGCGCAGGCCGATGCCGCCGCGCTGCCGCTCCAGATGGGTCCAGCCGCGCACCAGGCGTGTGGCCATGTGCTGAAGCTGCGCCAGTTCGACCTGCAGCTTGCCCTCGTGAGAACGCGCCCGCGTCGCGAAGATGTCGAGGATCAGGCCGGTGCGGTCGACGACGCGCGCCTTGAGCGCGCGCTCGAGATTGCGCTCCTGGCTCGGACTCAGCGTGTGGTTGAAGATCACCAGCTCGGCACAACAGGCCGCCGCGGCCGCGGCGATCTCCTCGGCCTTGCCGCTGCCGACGAACAGGCCGGGGTCGGGCTGGCGGCGGCTGCCTCCGATGACGTCGAGCACATCGGCACCGGCCGAACGGGCCAGTTCGATGAACTCGGCGCGGTCCGACTCGAAGTCGGTACCGGGAAAATCGAGATGGACCAGCAGCGCCTTCTGCCCGGTCTTGGGGCGTTCGAACATCAGCCCCTGCCGTACGCGGGACTCATCGCCCCGCTGCGCCGCCGGTTGTCCGAACCCATTCAGCCCGCAGCGGCTTCTCCGCCGTCGGCACCGTCAGCGTTGTCGCTGGACGGATCATAGAGGCGCACTGCACGGGCCGGCACGACGGTCGAGATCGCGTGCTTGTAGACCATCTGGCTCACGCTGTTGCGCAACAGGACGACGAAGGAATCGAAGGACTCGATGTGACCCTGCAACTTGATGCCGTTGACCAGGTAGATCGAGACGGGAATGCGCTCCTTGCGCAGCGCATTGAGAAACGGTTCTTGTAGTGTGTGACCTTTGGACATCGGACGTATCCCTGTTTGTAATGTCGGCCTTGGCGAGGCCGTTTCGTGCCCACTGACGGGCCTTCGAGTGTATCACGCAGCCGTGGCCGCCACTTTCATGGCAAGCAAGATGCGGTCCACGACGCCGGACGCCTCGGGATCGAACCGCAACAGGCGACTTTCGCCGCGTAACCAGGTGAGTTGTCGCTTGGCGTACTGACGGGTCGCGGCCTTGCCGCGCTCGATGGCCTCGTCGAGCGTACAGGCGCCATCGAGATGTGCCCATAGTTGCCGGTATCCGACCGCACGCACCGCCGGCAGTTCCGCGCGCAGATCGCCGCGCGCGTGCAGGCGCCGCACCTCGTCGAGGAAACCGGCATCCATCATCAGGTCGAAGCGCTGATCGATGCGCCGGTGCAGGTGTGCGCGATCGTCCGGCACGAGCGCAACGTGCACGCTCGCACCGTCGACGGCACCGGTCCGCGGCTGCGCATACCAGCGGCTGGGCGGAATCCCGGTGCCGTCCAGGATTTCGAGCGCGCGCTGGATGCGTTGCTGGTCGTTGGGGTGCAGGCGCGCGGCGGTGTCCGGATCGCCCGCCGCCAGGCGGGCATGCAGCGCCGGCCAACCGTGAATGCGCGCCTCGGCCGCCAGTTTCTCGCGCAGATCCGCGGCGGCCGGCGGCAGCTCGCTGAGACCGTCGAAAAGGGCGCGGAAGTACAGCATCGTGCCGCCGACCAGCAACGGCACGCGGCCGCGGGCGCGAATCTGCGCGATCAGCGCGGCGGCATCGGCCGCGAACTGCGCCGCCGAATAGGGCTGCGAGGGATCCAGGATGTCGATCAGGTGATGCGGCACTGCGGACCGCAACCCGGGCGAGGGCTTCGCCGTGCCGATGTCCATGCCGCGATACACCTGTGCGGAATCGACGCTGACGATCTCCACCGGCAGACGCGACGCCAGCTCCAGCGACAATTGCGTCTTGCCCGACGCGGTCGGGCCCATCAGCGACAACACCGGCGGCAAGGCCATGCTCACGGGCTGCCGTCGGCGCGCAGACGCTCGATGCGATCGTTCGTCGCCGGATGGGAGTCGAGGTAGCCGGTCGAGGCCGCGGCTGGTGGCCCGCCGTTGCGCTCGCGCTCTACCGCGTCGATCCGCTCGAGCACGTCCGCCAGCCGTGCGGGCGCCACGCCGACGGCGGCGAGCCGTCCGACGGCGTAGGCGTCTGCCTGGCGCTCCAGCTCGCGCGAGTGGCGCGCCTGCAGCAGCACCACCGGCGCGGCCGCCAGCAGGGCGCTGGCGTCTCCCAGCCACCATGCGGAAACGAAACCCAGGAGTGCGCCGCGGATCAGCAACTCGAGTCCGTGCCGGCCGTGGGCGTGTCCGAGTTCGTGTGCCAGGACCGCGAGAACCTCCTCATCATCCTCCGCGAGCACCGCCAGCTCGTCGAGCAGCACGATGCGGCCGTCCGGCAGCGTCAGGGCGTTCGGACCGATGTGAGCGCTGGACCGGAACAGCAGGCGGCTGCCGTCGTCATCCGCCAACCGCGCGAATGCCACCTCGATCCGGCCGCGACGCGCCGCCGGCAGTTCGCTGGGTGCGAGCAACTGCCGGTCGAGCAGCTGCAGCGTCGTCGAGCTGACCTGCTCGACGACACGCTGCGGCATCATCCGCGCACCGAGCTTGGCCACCAGCGGCAGCCCCCAGAGATAGGCTGACAGCGCCGCGACGATCAGGCAGAGGACTGCGGCGATCGCCACACGCCGGCTGTTCTGCAGCCATTCGATGGAGCGGTCGCGACGACCGGCTGCCGACAGCACAGCAGCCAGGCCCGCGTGATCCGCCACTTCGCAATAGGCCCCGTCCCGGAACTGCAGCCGTTGCGGCACCGATCCGAGCCATTCGCTGATCTGCACCTCGCCGACAGGCTCGCGACGTTCGATGAGTCCGTGGAGTTGCCAGTGGCCGTCGCACAGCTCGACGGCGACCGCGTGCGCCCGCGCGCTTTGTCCGTCGTAGTAAATGCCCTGCAGCGTCACAGTCCGATGTCGAAGTCGAAGATCTCGGCCGTCTCCTCGCCAGCCGCGGTCACCTCGGCACCGGTTCCGGCAACGAAGGCGTCGATCTCGCCCGCAGCGATCAGGCGCACATTCTGTGCCCGGTAGCGCGCCATACGCACGGCAGCCCACGGCATGAACAGTCCGAACGTGAGCATGATGCCGACGAGATTGCTCAACTGGATCCACAGCAGCGGCCACACGCGCAGGGTACTGACGAAGCGATGCTCGCCCAGACTCGTGTGATTCCAGATGAGGTTCTGTGTCCGCACCAACCAGATCGGACCGATCACCAGAAGGCCGCCGAAGATCACCAGCACGCTCGTCAGCGCCGCTCCACCGATGACCCGCGGATCGGGTTCGGCGCCCGGCTCCACACCGCTGACGGCGGCGCCGATGGTACCGATCACGATGACGAACAGGCCGAGCATCAGCAGCATCACCGGGACATAGGCGCGATAGAACTGTCCGACGCCCGCATGGAACTGCACGGCGGTCGCACCGAAGCGCGCGTTGCCAAGCTGATAGCGCTTGACCCGCTGGTGGAACAACGGCGCGGTCAGATAGAACGTGACCAGCATGAGCAGCGGATGCAGCAGGAAGACAACGTAGGCGGGAGCGCGCCGACCGTCGAATGCGAAACGGATACCGCGGTAGCTGCTGTTGTGCAGCTGGAACCGGATCGCGTTGCGCAGCAGCCAGGGCAGCACGACGGCGAGCAGCACGAGCACCACCGGCGTCCACCATGACACCAGTTCGGTCGCGACGGTGTAGGCGGCGAACAGGAGCAGCCCGATCAGCCGCCCCACGAGAATCGCCCGCGGATTGCCGTGATAGTCGAAACGCGCACCCGCCAGCTCGGTCTGCCCGTAGAAATACTTGAGCCTGCGAACCTTCGCCCAGGCCGAATAAATGCCGAGCGTGAGGATCGTCAGCACGAGGTTGACGATCCAGATGCCGAAGTACTCACCGCCCGATCCGTGAAACGCTACGCGGTGCTCGACGGCCGGAGCGGCCGCCACGCTGGCTGAGTCCATACCCCGATCCTCCCTTATTCGACCCGCTCGCCCGCCGGACTCGCCGGCGGCCGGTCAGCATATCAGCGCCCGCGCAGGAACAGCCGGTCGAGCGCGTCGACGCCGAGTTGCACCCAGGTCGGCCGGCCGTGATTGCATTGCCCTGCCAGTTCGGTGCGCTCCATGTCCCGCAACAGGGCTTCCATCTCCGGCAAGGTCAGGCGGCGATGCGCCTTGATCGCCGCCTTGCAGGCCACGTCGGCGAGCACACGGTACTGCGCTTCGAGGGCCTCGCCGAAATGGCTGCGACTGTCGCGGGATTCGTCGTCGCGCACCAACCCGCGGATCAGGGTCTCGACCTGCGCACCCCCGAGTAGCGGGGGCACGGCGCGCACCCGCACGCTGGTGGGCCCGGCGCGATCGAGTTCGATGCCGTAGCGGTACAGCTCCTCGCGCCGGGACTCCAGCGCATCGGCCTCGTCCTCGTGCAGCGAGACCTGCTGCGGCATCAACAGGCCCTGCGCCGGCACGCCGCCGCCGTCGAGCTGCCGCTTCATGCGCTCGTAAAGCACCCGTTCGTGCGCCGCGTGCGCATCGACGACGACCAGGCCGTGGCGGTTCTGGGCCAGGATGTAGATGCCGTGCAGCTGCGCCAGCGCGTGCCCCAGTGGCGCCTCGTCCGCGCGCTCGTCCAGCGCCGCCGACGGCGCCGGAGGGGATGCACCGTATGCCGCCGGCGCCTCGGCCAGGACCGCCGGCGCCCGTTCCGGCACCAGGGCAAGGCTGGGCATGCCCTGCGGGTGCGCAGGCATTGCCGCTGCAGATACCGCGGCCGCCATCGGCTTCAGGGTCACGCGGTGCTGTTCGGCGGCCTGCGGCCGCACGCCGCGCAGCAGCTGGTGCACGGCGCCGAACAGCATGTCGTGCACCCGCGCGCCCTCGCGGAACCGCACCTCGGTCTTCTGCGGGTGGACGTTGACGTCGACGCCCGCCGGATCGAGTTCGAGATACAGCACGTAGGCCGGATGGTGCGCCGAGTGCATCACGTCGGCGAACGCCCGACGCAGCGCGAACCCGGGCAGACGGTCGCGCACCAGCCGTCCGTTGACGTAGAAGAACTGCAGGTCGGCCTGGTTGCGCGCGAAGCTCGGCAGGCCGACCCAGCCGTGCAGGCGCATACCCATGCGCGACTCGTCGACTTCCACCGCCTGTGCGACGAATTCCTCGCCGCAGATCGCCGCCACCCGCGCGCGGCGCGCGGGAGCGCTGTCGGCCGGTGCCAGATCGCGCACGCGGCGCTGGTTGTGTCGCAGCGAGAAACCGACGTCGAAGCGCGACAAGGCGATGCGATCGAGCGCCGTCTGCGCATGCCGGAACTCGGTCGTCTCGGCCTTGAGGAACTTGCGCCGCGCCGGCGTGTTGAAGAACAGGTCGCGCACCTCGACGCTGGTCCCCGGCGGATGCGCCGCGGGCACGGGCTGCCGCTCCGCGAGTCCTCCCTCGCCGCCGAGCGTCCACGCGTGCCCGCCGCCGGGCGGGCACGAGGTGAGGCGCAGACGCGACACCGACAGGATGCTGGGCAGCGCCTCGCCGCGAAAGCCGAGACTGCCGACGCGCTCCAGATCGTCGAGGCTGGCGATCTTGCTGGTCGCGTGCCGCTCGAAGGCCAGCGCCATCTGCGAGGGCTCGATGCCGCCGCCGTCGTCGCGGATGCGGATCAGTCCCAGGCCGCCGCGCTCGAGTTCGACATCGATGCGCCGTGCGCCGGCATCGAGGCTGTTCTCGATCAGTTCCTTGACGACGGCGGCGGGACGCTCGACGACTTCGCCGGCTGCAATCTGGTTGACGAGCTGATCGGGGAGGACGCGAATCATCGCGCCAGTGTAGCTGCTGCGGGCGAGCCGCCGACGAAGCCAGCCCCGGGAAACGGACAAAGAAAATCCCGGGCGGCAGCACGACCGCCCGGGCAGTCAGTCTCCTTTAGCGGGAGACGCCTTGGGTGAACGAAGTCTCGTGCAACTCGCCCTGCGCGGCGCTGTTGCGACTGACGTATTGCAGCTCGGGCTCCGCCTCGACGACCTGCTGCTGCGGCCGATAGCTCTCGAAATAACCCTTCACGCCGGCGAAGATCTGCCGCGCGAGCTTGTCCTGGAACGCGCCCGAGCCCAGCATCTTCTCTTCTTCGGCGTTGCTGATGAATGCGGTTTCGACCAGCACCGACGGGATGTCCGGCGCCTTGAGCACCGCGAAACCGGCCTGCTGGATCTCGCGCTTCTGCAGGCGATTGATCTTGGACAGCGAGCCGAGGATGCGGCTGCCGACGTCGAAGCTGGCCTCCATCGTCGCGCCCTGCGACAGGTCGATCAGCACCGCGGCGAGTTCGTTGTCCTTGTCGTGCAGGTGGACGCCGCCGACCAGGTCGGACGCGTTCTCCTTCTGCGCCAGCCAGCGCGCGTGCTCGCTCGTCGCCCCGCCGTTCGACAGTACATAGACCGCGGAGCCGCGCATGTCACGGCGCGTGAAGGCATTGCAGTGCACCGAGACGAACAGGTCGGCCTGATGCTTGCGCGCGATGTTGACGCGCTCGCGCAGCCCGAGGAAGTAGTCGCCGTCGCGGGTCAGCACCGCGCGCATGTTCGGCGTGTCGTTGATCAGCTTCGCCAGCTTGCGCGATACCGTCAGCGCCACGTTCTTCTCGAGCAGGCCGCTGCGCCCCTTGGCGCCGGGGTCCTGTCCGCCGTGGCCGGCGTCGATCGCGATCACGACCGGACGGCTGCGCAGGCTGATCTGCGGCTCGGGAACGGGGGCCGGTGCCGCCTGGACCACCGCGGGAGTCGCCACCTCGGCTGCCGCAGGCGGCGCATCCGGATGCGCCAGATCGACGACGAGCCGGTGTCCGGTGCCGGCGTCCGGCGGCAACGCGAAGCTGGTCGCGAACACGCGGTCGCTCACATCGAGCACGATACGCACGCCGTTCTTGCGCGGACCGCTGCGCAGGCGCTGGACGACACCTTGTCCGGCCGTGCTTTCGACGCGGGCCCGCGCCGCAGCGCCCAGCCCCTGGATGTCGATGACGACGCGCTCGGGTCCGCTCAACGTGAACATCTCGTGCTTCGCCGGCGCATCGAGATCGAAGACGACCCGCGTCGACTCGGGGCCGGCCCAGACGCGCAGGTCACGCAACTCGGCGGCAAAAGCCGTCGAGTTCAACGCCACCGCCACGACGAGTAGACCCCAGCGCATGTCCCTGCCCAGCACGATTTGGGCGGAAAGTACGCCTTCCCGCAGACATTTGCAAGAGGGAATATCTCAATCAAACATCGAGATAGAGCATTTTCTTAAAGCTGGACCTCTAGTCGGGACCGCAATGCCGCCGCCACGGCCGGGTCGCCGTGCACCGTGAGCCTGCGTGCGTCACCGACCCGCTCGAGCCGCAGCGCCACCGAAGGCGCAGGCAGCACGCCGGCCGCCCGCTCCGGCCACTCGACCAGCCACAGGGTCTGCGAGGGCGCGTAGCTGTCGAGCCCCAGCGTCCACCACTCCTGCGGATCGGCCAGACGGTAGAGGTCCATGTGCACGACGGTGCGCGCCCCCAGCGTGTAGGGCTCGATCAGCGTATACGTCGGGCTGCGGACCGGCCCGTCGGCCCCGAGCGCCCGCAGAAAGCCGCGCGCCAGCGTGGTCTTGCCGGCTCCCAGGTCGCCGTGCAGGAACACCACCGCACCGGGTCGCGACGCCAGCGCAGCGGCCAAGGCTGCGCCAGCGGCTTCCGTCGCCGACGCGTCCGCCAGCGGGATGGCTGGCGCGGCGGCATTCGCAGGTGTCGCGGACGAGTCGCTCATCTCGCGTCGAGGGTCGCGCGCAGGGCGTCGATCACATCGCCGGGCAGCAGGCCGCGCTCACCGTCGCGGGCCGCGCGGTCGCCGGCGCAGGCGTGCGCCAAGACGCCGAGCTGCGCCGCCAGCGCGGGGTCGCCGGTCTGTGCCCACAGCGCCGCCACGATGCCGGTGAGCGTATCGCCCATGCCGGCGACGGCCATGCCGGCATTGCCGTACGGACAGATCTGCGGCGGACTGCCGCTGACGCAGCTGCCGGCTCCCTTGAGCACGGCGACGCCACCGTAGCGCTCGGCGATCTGCGCCGTCGTCTGCAGCCGCTGGGCCTGCACCTGTGCCGAGGACGTCTGCAGCAGCCGTCCGGCCTCGCCTGGGTGCGGCGTCAGTATCCAGTTCGGCCGAGCACGCGGGAACCGCGCCAGCAGGTTCAGGGCATCGGCGTCGACGACCAGCGCACCGTCGTCCGCGATCGTGCGGGCGTACAGCGCGCGGGCCCATTCGTCCTGACCGAGGCCCGGCCCGAGTGCGGTGACGGTCGCGCGCGCCAACAGCGGATCGAGCTGCTCGGGCCGGTCGATGCCATGCACCATCAGTTCCGGCTGCGCGGCCGTCAACGCCGTCGCATGCTCCCGGCGCGTGGCCACGGAAACGAGCCCGGCACCGCTGCGCAGGGCCGCGCGCCCGGCGAGCAGCGCGGCGCCGCCCATGCCCAGGTTGCCGCCGACGATCAGGACATGGCCCGACAGGTTCTTGTGCGCGTCGCGCGGGCGGCGCGCCAGCTGCCGCAAGGCATCCGCGGACTGCAGCCGCGCCCGCGGTGCGACGCCGGCATAGACCTCTTCGGGAACGCCGAGTGCGTCGAAGACCCGCTGACCGGCCATCTCCGGCCCCCGTCCCGTCCACAGACCCAGCTTGCTGCCGATGAAGCTCACGGTGACGTCGGCGCGGACGCAGGCGCCGGGCGCGTACCCGCTGCTCGCATCGAGCCCGGACGGCACGTCGACGGCGAGTACGCGCCCACCGCGCTCGCGTGCGGCGTTGATCGATTCGATGGCCGCCTGCATGGCGTCCTGCGGCGCGCGGCCGAGCCCGGTACCGAGCAGCGCATCGACGATCCAGTCCGCGTCCGTGGACGCCCCGTTTTCCGGAGCGACTCTGCCGCCGTCGTCGAGCCAGGCCTGCTTGGCCGTTGCCGCGTCGCTGCCCGGTCGCGGATCGCCCAGGGCGTGCACCGACACCTGTGCGCCGGCGGCACGCGCGAGACGCGCGATCTCGTAACCGTCACCGCCGTTGTTGCCGGGTCCGCAGAACACGGTGACGCGACGCGGCTGCGGCTGCGCCTGCATCGCCTGCCAGCAGGCGTGCGCGGCGCGCTGCATCAGCACGTAGCCGCCAATGCCGCCGGCTATCGCGCGGCGATCCAGTTCGCGCACCTGCTCGGCGTCGTACAGGGCTCGCATCGGCTCGTTCATGCCGACAGTATATTGGTGGATCGCCAACGTCCCGCGCCCGTCCACCTGCATGAACACGGCTTCGCCGCCCGTCCCGTCGCTCGCCGAGATCCCGGCGCTGATCCCGCAGTGGGCGCGTGAGCTCGGCTTCTCCGACGCCGGCATCTCGAGCTGCGAGATCGATGCGGACGCCGGACATTTGCGCGACTGGCTCGCGCAATCGCATCACGGAGAGATGGCGTGGATGGCCCGAGACCCGCAGATGCGTCACACGCCGGCACGGCTGCATCCGGGAACCGTCAGTGTGATCAGCGCCCGCATGCCGTACCGTCCCGCCGCCGCGGACGCCCTGCAGGTGCTCGAGGACAAGGAGCGCGCCTATGTCTCACGCTACGCGCTCGGTCGCGACTATCACAAGCTGATGCGCGCACGGCTGCGCAGGCTCGCGGCGCGCATCGAACAGGCGGTCGGCACCCACGGCTACCGCGTGTTCGCCGACAGTGCGCCGGTGCTCGAAAAGGCGCTGGCGCGCGATGCGCGGCTCGGCTGGATCGGCAAGCACACCTTGCTGCTCCACCGCGATGCCGGCTCGTGGTTCTTCCTCGGCGAGATCTACACCGACCTGCCGCTACCGCGCCCGGATAGCGCACCCGTCGCCGACAGCTGCGGGCGCTGCATGGCCTGCATCCGCATCTGTCCGACACAGGCCATCGTTGCACCCTACCAGCTCGACGCCCGGCGCTGCATCTCCTATCTCACCATCGAGCACCGGGGGCCGATTCCCGTCGCGCTGCGACCGCTGATCGGCAATCGCATCTTCGGCTGCGACGACTGCCAGCTCGTCTGTCCGTGGAACCGCCACGCACAGCTCACCACCGAGCCGGACTTCGCACCACGTCACGGCCTCGACGACGCCCGTCTGATCGACCTGTTCGCGTGGACCGAGGCGCAATGGCTGCAGCGTACCGAAGGCATGGCCTTGCGCCGCGCCGGCTACGGCGGCTGGCTGCGCAACATCGCGATCGCACTGGGCAATGCACCACGCTCGGCCGCCGTGATCGAGGCGCTGACGCAGAAGGCCGATCACGAAGACCCGGTCGTGCGCGAACACGTCGGCTGGGCCCTCGCACGTCAGCGGGAACAGACGGCGTCCGACTGAAGCGCCCGGATCTGCGCACGGGTGTCGCCGAGCGTGGCGCGCTGCGCTGGCGTCGCTGCCGACAGGCCGGTATCGATCTCGTCCATTGCGGCGTCGCGGCAGCCCATCTGCGCAAGCACCCAGGCGCGGTTGTTGCGGAGCAGCGGCCCGTCGTCTCCGTTCGCGAGCGCCTGTTCATAGGCGTCGTAGGCCTGCGGCCAGTCGGCCTGCTGCGCAAGGACATTGCCCAGCGCCGTCCAGGCCATCGCCGTGTCGGGCCAGCGTCGGGTGGCCGCCCGGTACGCAGCAGCGGCCGGCTCGAACGCTCCGAGCGACTCGAACGCGGAGGCGGCGCGCAGCCACGGCCCGGCTTGTGCGCTCGCCGGCGGCTCGCCGGGCGACGCGGTCACCAGCATCCAGCGCCCCGCCCGGTCCCAGCTTTCGAGCAGGCGTCGGGCCGACAGCTCCTGCCGCCGCTCCCGACCCGAGCGCAGCACGAACGTCTGCGTCTGCGGATCGAAGCCGACGATCACGGCGTAGTGCCAGACCGGCAACGCACGCGTACCCAGGTTCTGCAGCAGCAGCACCGGCCGGCCGTCGTGCAGCTCGGTGAGCGCCGCCTCGATATGCGGTGCCAGCACGTAGGGGACACGACCGCGCCGCCGGACCGCAGCGACGATCTCCGCCTGCAGGCTGCCCTGTCGCGCCGGCACGTAGATCTCCGGCACCAGTTCGTCCGGCGATACCGCGAGTCCGTCGGCGCCCAGCAGCGTCGCCAGCGCCGCGGGGCCGCACTGGTATTCGTCCTGCGGATGAAACGGCACCGCGGCCAGCTCCACGGCCTGCGTCTGTTCGCGCAGGTGCCGGGTCTCCGGCCCGGCGCAGGCACCGAGCAGCAATACGAAAAGGCCCGGCAGCCACAGCCGCCGGGCCCGTGACCGCCGCGTGTTCAGATCGCGCTGAAGACGTTGGTCACGCCGACCAGCTCGAGAATCAGGAGCACGAGAAAGACCACCCCGATCACTTCGAGGGCGCCCGCCCCGGCCGGCAGCTCGTCGATCTGCGCATTGAGCATCTGCAGTTCGTCCGGTGTCAGCGTCGCCACGCGCCGCTGCGCATCGGCGGCATCGACGCCCCAGGCCTGCAGCTGCTCCTGCACCTCGGCACGTGCCAGGAAGGTATCGACATCCTGCCGCGCGGTGTTCTGCGACAGCATCTGCTCGGTCCCGACGATCGCCGCAGACGCCGGCGCCGCAATCGTCGACAGGCCCAGCGCAACAGCCACGACAACCACCATCACACCGCGAAATCCGTCCATGATCCACCTCGCTTCTGGTTGCTTTCAGTGTTTACCCAGGTCCCGCCACCGCATCGTACCCGCCATCGCGCGACGGGCCGACATCCCTGCCGGCCGCATCAGTCCGGCGGGTTGATTCGTGTCCACAGCGCCCGCGTCGATGCGTCGAGCCCGGCCCGCTGGCCCGGATCGAGAATCCGTTTCGCGAGCTGCTTGCCCAGCTCGACGCCCCACTGATCGAAGGGGTTGATGCCCCAGATCACCGCCTGCACGAAGGTGCGATGCTCGTAGAGCGCGAGCAGCGCACCCAGGTGATGGGCGTCCAGCCGCGGCAGCAGCAGGGTGCTGCTCGGCCGGTTTCCCGGGAATACGCGGTGCGGCACCGCCGCCTTGAGGGCGGCGCCCGACAACCCTGCGGCCTCGAGTTCGGCACGTACCTCGTCTGCGGTCTTGCCCGCCATCAGCGCGGCGGACTGCGCCAGGCAGTTGGCCACCAGCATCTGCTGCATCTCGTCGAACGGATGATCCGCCGACTGCGCGAGGATGAAATCGATGGCGTGCACCGCCGGCCCCTGGTGCAGCATCTGGAAGTAGGCGTGCTGGGCGTTGGTGCCCACGCTGCCCCAGAGGGCCGGTGTCGTGGCGTAGTCGACCGTGCGGCCGTCGCGATCCACGCGCTTGCCGTTCGACTCCATCTCCAGTTGCTGCAGCCAGCCGCAGAACAGCGACAGCCGCTGCGCATACGGCGCCACCACATGGCTGGCGCAGCCGAGGAAGTTCACGTTCCAGACGCCGAGCAATCCCATGAGCACCGGCAGGTTGTGCTCGGCGGGCGCATCGACGAAATGCCGGTCCATCGCCGCGGCGCCGGCGCACAGCGCATCGAAACGCTCCGGTCCGAGCGCGAGCACGATCGACAGGCCTACCGCGCTCCACAAAGAGTAGCGTCCGCCCACCCAGTCCCAGAACCCGAACATCGCGTCGCTGTCGATGCCGAAGCGCCCGACCTCCTCGGCATTGGTGGAGACGGCAACGAAGTGGCGCGCCACCGCCTCTTCGCCGAGAGCGTCCACCAGCCACGCGCGGGCGCGCCGTGCATTGGCCAGGGTCTCCTGGGTCGTGAAGGTCTTGCTGGTGACGATGAACAGCGTGCGCGCCGGCTCGAGTCGCGCGAGCAGCGCGTGCAGCTCGGCACCGTCGACGTTCGCGACGAAGTGCGGCCGGGGACCGTCGATCTGCGGCGCGAGCGCGGCACAAACCATGCGCGGCCCGAAGTCCGATCCGCCGATGCCGATGTTGACGACATCCGTGATGCGCTCGCCCGTCGCCCCTGTCCGCTCGCCATCGCGAACCGCCTGCGCGAACGCACGCATCGCCCGGCGAACGGCATGGACTTCGCCGGACACCGCTGCAAAGCGCGCATCGTCGGGCGAGGCCCGCAGGGCCATGTGCAGCGCGGCGCGATGCTCGGTGGCGTTGACCGCCTCGCCGGCGAACAACCGCTCGCGCCACTGGGCGAGTCCGCGATCATCGGCGAGCGCGAGCAGCGCCGCGCGTGCGGCATCGTCGATGCGCTGCTTGGAGTAGTCCAGGTGCAGGCCGCAGGCCTGCGCGGTATAGCGCTGCGCGCGTCCGGGGTCGTCGGCGAACAGCTCGCGCAGATGCGTCGGCTGCATGCGCGCGGCCTGCGCGGCCACCTGCTGCCAGGAACCGCTGCGAGTCAGGTCGTTCATGCGTCTGGGTATCGAGGCGATCCCCGAAGCCTAGCAGCCCCGTCCCCGACTGTTCACTGAACCGGATGCCGGTGGTCAGCGCCAGTGGTAGTTGAAGCTGATGCTGACGCGCTCCTCACCGACCGGATTGGCGGACACCTCGTGGCGCAGCCAGCTTTCGAACAGGATCACGTCGCCGGCACGCGCGCGATACTCGATGTGCGCGCGCTGGTCCGGCCGTCCGCGCGCGCGTCGCGCCGGCGCCGCCATCATCTTCGTCAGCCGCGGATCCTCGAACTTGAGGCCCGGGCTGCCCCGTGGCACGTCGACGTAGTAGGTGCCGCTGACCACGGCGTGCGGGTGGACGTGAAAGCTGTGGCTGCAACCCTGCGGCATGATGTTGAGCCAGCAGTCCGTCATCTCGAGACGACCGCCCCGCAGATCCCAGTCCAGCGCCCGCGCATAGGACGCCACATGCGGGTCGATGCGCTGGCGCAGGACGTCAAAGGTCGACGAGAAGCGTTGCAGGCGGTCGAGCGAGCCGTAGCTCGTATAGCCCAGCGGATAGCTGCGAGCCGACCACGCCCGCCCCGCCTCGTCGAAATCACGGATGCGCCGGCACTCGTCGAGCAGCTCCGCGTTGAACGCCCGCAGGCCGCGTGCCTGCAGGCGCTCGCTATAGATGAGTGTGGGGAACCAGGCGCGGACCGCAATCACACCGCGAGCTGCACCGGAATCGTGTTGGCGGTGCGTTCGACGCGGTTCTGGGCATCGAGGTAGACCAGACGCGGCTTGAGCGTGCGTGCAGCGGCCTGGTCCATCGTCGCGTAGGCGCAGATGATCACGCGGTCGCCGACGCGGGCCTTGTGGGCGGCAGCGCCGTTCACCGAGATGATGCCCGAGCCCGGTTCGGCCTTGATGGCGTAGGTGGTGAACCGCTCGCCGTTGGTGACGTTGTAGATGTCGATCTGCTCGAATTCGAGGATGCCCGCGAGCTCCAGCAACTTGGAGTCGATGGCGCAGGAACCGTCGTAGTCGAGTTCAGCGTGGGTCACGCAGGCGCGGTGCAGCTTGCACTTGAGCATATGCAGTTGCATGGCGATGCCTCTTCGGGAGCTTGGGGTCGTCGGTGGCCCACTAAGACATACACGCGACGGCCTGGGGGTCTGGCTACGGCGGGCGGCCCACTAAGACATACGCCCGTTTCGCGTGATCTCGATCACACGCGGAGGCCGGAGTCTAGCGGCATTCCCGCAGTGCATCAAATGCCTGTCATATTTGCCCCGACGGGGCCTGGATGTTGTCGATCAGGCGGGTCCGGCCGAGCTTCGCCGCCACCAGCACGACGAAGCGCTGCGTGGTCGCATCCGGCAGCCCCAGATCGGGCCGGCGGATCGCCAGGTACTGCACATCGAATCCCTTGTTCGCCAGAACCTTGCACTGCTCTTCCGAGATCGGTTCGAAGTCGCGGCGGCCCTCGTCGAGCGCTGCGGCCACGGCCTTCAGGGCGGCGTGCAGCGCCGGCGCGCGAGTGCGCTCCTCGGGGCTCAGGTACTGGTTGCGCGACGACAACGCCAGACCGTCGACATCACGCTGCGTGGGCACGCCGACGATCTCGATCGGCAGGTGCAGGTCTCGCACCATCTGCCGGATCACCGCGAGCTGCTGGTAGTCCTTCTCGCCGAACAGCGCGACATCCGGCTGCACGATGTTGAACAGGATGCTGACCACCGTCGCCACGCCGTCGAAGTGTCCGGGGCGGTGGGCGCCGTCGAGGTCCTCGGACACGCCGGGCACGTGCACGCTGCTCAGCGTTTCGCGGCCATGGGGATACATCTCGGCGACCGAGGGCGCGAAGAGCAGGTCGACCCCGGCGTCCTGCAGCGAGGCCTGATCCGCGGCCAGTGTCCGCGGGTAGCGCTCGAAGTCCTCGTTGGGTCCGAACTGCAGCGGGTTTACGAAGATGCTCGCGACGACGCGGTCGGCCTGCATCCGCGCCTGCTCCACGAGCCGCAGATGGCCCCGGTGCAGGTTGCCCATCGTCGGCACCAGGGCGATGCGCTGGCCGGCCGCGCGCCAGACAGCGAGCTGCGCGCGCAACTCGGTGATCGCGTGACGCGTGATCACTTGCGCCGTTTCCGCACCACGCCGGCTGGCGCCGGCCGCTTCAGCGCCGGGCGGGCCGTCCTGCCGGCCTTGTCGTTCCGGATGGCCGCCGGCGCCGGCACGTCGAAGCGGTGTTCCGGCGCCGGATACGCCCCGGACTTCACTTCGCGGACGTAGGCACGGACCGCCGACTCGATATCCGGCGTGCCCTGTTCCGCGGCACAGGTCATGTAGTTCTTCACGAACCGCGGCGTGCGCCCGAGCGTGACCATGGGCGAGACGTGCAGGATGTCGTGCAGGACCAGGATCTGGCCGTCGACCCGGTGACCGGCGCCGATGCCGATCACCGGCACCGGCGACTCGGCGGCGATGCGCGCCCCCAGCTCGGTGGGAATGCATTCGAGCAGCAGCAGATCGGCACCCGCCTCGGCGAGCACCCGCGCATCGTGGAGCATCGCCTCGGCAGCCGCCTCGTCGCGCCCCTGGATGCGGAAGGCACCCATCTTGTGCACGAACTGCGGCTGCAGGCCCAGATGGGCGCACACCGGCACGCCGCGAACCGACAGGTACTCGACGATGCTGGCCTGTTCGCGGCCACCTTCGAGCTTGACCATCTTGGCGCCGCCCTCCTGCATCACCCGCTGCGAGGCATCGAGCGCACGCTCTAGCGTCGCGTAGGACAGGAATGGCAGGTCCGCGACGAGGAAGGCGCGCGACAGGTGCGGCGCGACGCAGCGGCTGTGATAGACGATGTCATCGACGGTGACCGGCGTCGTCGTGCGACCGCCGTGCAGCACCATGCCGAGCGAGTCGCCGATCAGCACGAGGTCCACGCCGGCGCGGTCCTCGATCAGCGCGAAACTGGCGTCGTAGCAGGTCAGGCAGGCGATCTTTTCGCCACGCGCACGCATGTCGCGCAGCTCCGCGATGCTCACAGGCTTCGTGTTATCCATGTCTTGAGTGCTCCCCGGAGGCCATGCGGGAATGGAGGCCGTCCGATGGGGAATGCCGGTGGCCCACCAAGACATACACGCGGCATTCGGGGCATTGATACGAAGGGTGGCCCACCAAGGCATGCACCCGGACGATCCGCACGCGGGGCGCGGAGCACGGCGCAGTGTAGCCCATCGGACCGGCGGTTCAACCGGACTCCCAGCGTCGAAGACCCGTGCGATCGACCGACCGCGCCGCCTCGTCGATCAGCCCGACACCCGGTACCGTCGTGTCGGCGGCGATGTCGGCCCACGGCACCAGCACGAAGCTGCGCTGGCCGATGCCCGGATGCGGCAGCGTCAGCGTCTCGGTGGCGCAGTGCACACCGTCGACATGCAGCAGATCGAGATCGATCAGCCGCGGCCCCCACTTGACCGTGCGCAGCCGGCCCATGCCGCGCTCGATCGCCAGCAGCGCGTCCATCAGTGCCGGCGCCGCGAGTCCGGTTTTGAGGGCGCAGACGGCATTGCAGAAATCCGGCTGATCCGTCGGCCCCATCGGCGCACTGCGGTAGAACGGCGAGACGGCGAGCATCCGCCCGAGCGGATCGATGGCCTCGAGTGCCGTGCGCAACTGCGCAGGCGGATCACCGAGATTCGCGCCGAGCCCGATGAAGGCCCGCGTCATTGCGCCGGTGTCGGCGCGGGCGCGCCCGGACGCCGGCGTCGGCCGCCACGGCGGCGGCGTTTGCGTCGCGCCGGGGGCGCCACACCCTCGTCCCCGTCGGCAGCGTCGTCCGGTTCCGGGGCCGCCAACTCACCCGTCTGTGCCTGCGTCCATCCGTCCGCCAGCGCCTGCGGGACTTCGCCGCAGGCGGCGCGCAGCAGCAGGAAGTCGTAGGCGGCGCGAAACCGCGGATGCGTCAACAGCCGCTTCGCGCGCCCGCCGCGCGTCTGTTCGAGCCGCGGCTGCAGCGCCCAGATTTCCCGCATCGGCAGGCTGAAGCGCTTGGGGATCATGATCGTCGACAGCGTGCGCGCCAATACGCGCTCCGAGGCCTGCGAGATCGCGTCGTTGGGGTGCTGCCCTTCGGCCTGCAGCAGGCGCTGGTATTCGCGGACGACCCCGGGCCACAGCAGCGCGGCGTAGAGGAACGCCGGGCTGACGGTCTGGTCGTTGGCCAGCCGTTCGGCGGTGTTGACCAGCGCCTGGCGCAGGAACTCGCCGTAGCGCGCATCGCCCATCGCCGAATCGGTCACCGGCAGGATCTGCTTGAGCAATCCGTAGCGATGCAGTCCCTCGAGATTGGCGACGGCCTCGCGCGACTGCAGCAGCTTGATCACTTCGTCGAACAGCCGCGCCGGCGGAATCTCGCGCAGCAGTCCGGCGAGTTTCGGAATCGGCGCCGCGGTGTCCTTCTCGATCTCGAAGCTGAGCTTGTTGGCGATGCGCACCGCGCGCAGCATGCGCACCGGGTCCTCGCGATAGCGCAGCTCGGGGTCGCCGATCAGCCGGATCAGGCGTGCCTGCATGTCGTGCAGTCCGCCGGCAAAGTCGACGATCGCGTAATCGCGGATGTCGTAGTACAGCGCATTGACGGTGAAGTCGCGCCGGAACGCATCGGTCTCCAGCGTGCCGTATTCGTTGTCGGCGAGGATGCGCCCGGTCTCGTCGCGCTCGTGTTCGTCGGTGATGACCCCGCGGAAGGTCGTGACTTCGACCACCTCGCCGCCCCAGCGCACGTGGCAGATGACGAAACGCCGGCCGATCAGGCGGCAGGAGCGGAAGATGCGCTTGACGTCCTCGGGATGCGCATCGGTCGCGATGTCGAAGTCCTTGGGCGTCTCCCCCGCGAGCAGATCGCGCACACCGCCGCCGACGACATAAGCCTGGTAGCCCGCGTCCTTGAGTCCATACAGGGTCCGCAAGGTGGCCTGGGTGAACTGGCTGCGCGAGATCGGGTGCTCGGCTCGGGGAATGCGTCGGACTTCGATGCGTTCGGACCTTCTTTTGCGCGGAAACAGTGTCTTGAGCCAGTTCATTGGGCGCGCATATTGACCGCGCACCCCGCCCTAATCAACTGAGGCCGCTTCTGCGGCGCCGGCCAACGGCGTTTTCGCCGCACGAAAAAACCGGTTGAATCGCCGCGGCGCCCAACAGATAATACGCGCCCTTTGGCCGCACCGGCCGAAGGTCGTGGTCGCCGCGCTCCCATCGTCTAGAGGCCTAGGACGGAGCCCTCTCAAGGCTTAAACCCGGGTTCGAATCCCGGTGGGAGCGCCATTTCTTTGCGCGTTCACCGCGGCGCGCACCTTCGCGGTTGTTCGGCCCCTCCATGGGCCTCACCCCTCGCGGATGCTCGGGGCCGTCCTCACGGACGTCCGATTTCGCTCCGGCGAAATCGTCGAATCCCGGTGGGAGCGCCATTTTTCTCTTGGCGACCGATCTGCTTCTCCGGAGCTGGCCCCGACCCCAGCGCGACCAGCGTTCCGGCGATCAGTGAACGACGAAGCCGACCGCCGCGGTCTGCAGCGGCTCGGTCTCCCCGGATTCGACCACGGCGTGCAGGCGATGCTGCCCCCGCCGCAGCGGCCATGACCAGCGCGGCTCGATGCCCTCGCCCACCAGATCGCCGTCGACGTACCAGCGCACGCGCGTGGGAGTCCCCGACCAGGCCAGTTCGAAGTCGAAGCGCTCCAGTTCATCGGGAATGCGCGGATCGAGCGCCAGTTGAAGACCGTCGTACGGCTGCCGCAGCGTCGGCTGCGTGGGTTCAGGCGCCGCGGGGACGTCGATGGCGGACGATGCGCCCGCTCCGGGGGATTCCGCGCGAACCGGAACGGTTTCGCCGAGGCGGGCCAGCAGACTGCGCGCCAGCAGCGCCGGACCGCGCGCACCGCTCACGCCCTCGGTCTCCCGCCCCGAGAGGTTGCCGATCCACACCCCGACGACATGACGGCCGTCGTAGGCCAGCGTCCAGGCATCGCGATAGTCGCTGGACGTGCCGGTCTTGACCGCGGTACGCGCGGCAAAGCGCAGCAGGCCACCGTCGCCGAATTCGAGCAGTCGCATTGCCGGGTCGGACAGCACGGCGCTGGTCGCGCGAGCCGCGGCAGCGGAAAACACCACCGAGTCGCGCACGACGGCGCGCGGTTGCTCGAGCAGGGTCAGCGGCCGGAAGCGTCCTTCGCGGGCGAGCGCGGTGTAGGCCTGCACCAGTTCGTAGAGCGTCACCTCGCCGTTGCCGAGCGCGAGGCCGTCGCCGTAGAAGCGCGGATGGCGGTCGAGACCGGTGATGCCCAGGCGTCTCAGGACACCGAGGAAATGTTCCGCGCCGACGAACTGCAGCGCCTTGACCGCCGGGATGTTGAGGGAGTTTCCGAGCGCCTCGGCGACGGTGACCGAACCGTAGTGCACGCGACTGTAGTTGCGGTAGGCGTGCAGTCCGCCGTTCACGCGCTCGGCCAGCGGCGCGTCGTCGATTCGCGTCGCCGGACTCCAGCCGCGCTCGAACGCGGTGGCGTACAGCAGCGGCTTGAGCGTCGAACCCGGCTGCC
The DNA here is from genome assembly GCF_003201205.1 of Sinimarinibacterium flocculans. Lineage (GTDB taxonomy): Bacteria > Pseudomonadota > Gammaproteobacteria > Nevskiales > Nevskiaceae > Solimonas > Solimonas flocculans. The sequence continues at coordinate 150,058 of NZ_QICN01000001.1, read as the reverse complement.
GCGGCACGCGGACGGCATCGATGCCGACCGTCTGCGGGTGCGCCGCGTCGACGACCGCCCAGGCGCGGATGCGGTTGCCGTCCAAGTCGACGACGAGCGCGGCACCGTTGCGGGCGCCTTCGCGCTGCAGGTCGTGCAGGCGCTCGCGCAGGAAGCGCTCGGCATCCGCCTGCAGGGCGGCATCGAGGCTGCTGTGCACGGGGCCACCGCCCGGCACCATCTGCCGCAGGTGGTCGACGACGTGTGCGGCAGCCAGTGGTGTCGACTGACGTGCAAGACGCAGCGGCGCCGGCTGCCAGCCCGCCCCCTCCGCCAGCGCCGGATGCGACCGCAGGTGCTGCGCCAGGCGCCCGATGCCGGCGTCGAGCGCCTCGGTATCGCGGGCCAGTCGCGACGGCGCGCGCAACAGCACCGCCAGCGCCAGCATCTCGCGCGGCGCCAGCGTCTCGAGGCTGCGGCCAAAGTAGTACTGCGCCGCCGGCCGTACGCCGCGGCGGTTCGCGCCGTAGGGCACCTGGTTCAGATAGAACTCGAGAATCTCGGGCTTGGAGAAGCGGCGCTCCAGGCGCATCGCCTCCCAGCCCTCGATCCAGCGCGACCACAGCGTGCGCTCGCGCGGATGCAGCAGGCGTACGACCTGTTCGCTGATCGTGCTCGCACCGCGCACGACGCGACCGGCGCGCAGGTTCTGCCAGAGCGCCGCTGCGCGCCCCCGCCAGTCGATCCCGGCATGGGTATCGAAGCGGCGATCCTCGGCACCGATCACGGCGGCCACCAGCAGCGGCGGCACGTCGGCGAGGTTCACCTGTTCCGCCAGGTTCCAGCCGCCATCGTGCACGAGTTGCAGCGGACTGCCATGGCGATCGAGCACCGGCGGACGACGCGCATCCTGCGGCGGCACGAGACGCTCCGGCAGCGCGCGCTGCGCGAGCACGGTCGCCGTCAGGAGCACGACGACCGCCGATGCCGTCATGCCCGCGCAGGCGCGCATCCAGGTGCGGAAGGCAGGCATCCGGCGTCGCCGGATTCCCGCTTGCGCGGCACTGACGCTTGCGCCCCGCCCCTTCACGGCCCGGCGTTCTCCACGAGCAGGCGCGCCGCGGTGCCGTTGGCGTAGACGTCCGGCTCGTACATCTGCTCGGCATGCGGACGGTCGATGGCAAACTCGCCGGCCGCGACCGCCTGCCCGACCCAGACCAGCCGGTGATGCCCCTGGGGCAGCGCTTCGGCGTAGTGGCGCACGGCGTCGAAGCGCAGCTCGCGGTGGTAGAACGGCCACGGCCAGGCGCCATCGGCACCCAGTGCCTCGACATCGAGACCCGCGGTCGTGGCGAGGTCCGGGTTCAGCGGCTCGATGCCGCCGGGAACCGGATCGTCGACGACGACGTAGCTCATCCAGGCCGGCACCTGCAGGTCCAGCTCGACCTTCAGCAACTCGCCGCGCTGCAGCCGCAGCGGCACACCGGCAGACGTCTCCAGTGGCTGCCAGCGCCCGTCGCGCTGCACGGCGTAATGCCGTGTCAGCGTCAGTCCGGCGCTGACCGGCGGCGCGTCGGCCGGCTCCGCGTAGCGCAGCACGGTGCTCTGGTAGGCCCGTCCCTGGCCGCTCGCCGTGACCTGCAGATCGTGCGTACCCGGCGCGTCGAGCGCGTGGCGGAGCGAGGCCCCGGACCGCGCCTGCACGCTGGCCTCGCCGATGGTTTGCCCGTCGAGTTGCACGCGAACGTCGAGCGCCGCCGGTTCGGTCTCGTAGGCCTGCACATAGTCGATCAGCGCGCGCGTGCAGAACAGGTTCTCCTGGGTGTTGGCCCAGTGCGTGCGCACGCTGCGCGCCTGTTCGATGTGACGCACGAGCTTGACCGGCAAGGCCTGCCAGCCGTCGCGGGTCTGCTCGCCGACCAGGGCCGACAGCGCCGCGCAGTTCGAGCGCAGCGGCGATCCGAGCAACCACGTCCAGGCATCACCGTCGCCGTCCTGCAGCGACACCCGACCGGCGGACTCGTTGGCACGCGCCAGCACGCGCTCGCGCGCCGCGCGGGCCGGCGCGTCGGCACCGTCCACCTGTTGCGCGGCGACGAGCAGCAGGCTTTCGCCGAACAGACCCATCTCCGGCAGACGCGAGGCGTGGCGCGCGATCTCGGCGGCGTCGATCTTGCCGCGCGGCGCCAGCGCCGCGAGCACGACGGCGCGCAACTGCGCCCGTGCCGGCCGGCTGTCGTAGCCGCTGGCCGCCGGGTCTTCGCGCAGCAGGCGCAGCAGGTAGGCATCCAGCCGGTCCCAGACATCCGCCGGCGGCGCATGTCCCGCCGCCTGCAGCCAGCCGAAGGCGAGGCCGGTGAACGCCGACAGGTAGGGGCTCGCGTAGGCATCGGTGGCGACGAAGTACGCCATTCCGCCGCCCGGTGCCTGGAAGCCGATCGCCTCGTCGAGCACCTGTTTCGGCAGTGCGGCCGCCTCGGGCCACTCGGCCGCGAGATCCGTACGGGTGCTCAAGGCCGAGAAGTGTGCGGCCATGACCGCCCGGCTGAGCTTCTGCTCCCAGCAGGTGTACGGATAGTCGCGCATCTGCCCGAAGACACCGCCGAGCGAACCCAGCAGCGTCGGTGACCACTGCAGCTGCAAGCTGGCGTCGAGCACGTCCGCCGGCACCTGCAGCGTCCGTTGCAAGGGCGCGTCCACGGTCAGGTCCGCGAGATCGGCGGCGGCGGCGGTCATGCGCCGTTGTCGCACCGGGACGACGTGCACGAGCGCGTCGTGGTCCTCGTCGTCGCCGGCCTGTGCCTCGAAGCGCAGCGGCGCGTCCGATTCCACCGTGAGCGGCAACGCGACGCGGGCGCGCTCGAACGGCGCCAGCGCCACGCGCTGTGTCGTCTCGCCACGGGCGCCCCCATCGACGCGGATGGCGACCTCGATGCGCCGCTGCGCGTCGGCACGGTTGAGCACCGTGAACGCGGCCTCGAAGCGGTCACCGACCGCCAGCTGGTTGGGCATCGCCGGCCGCAGTTCGGTGGGCTTGGAGACAGGCACCACGCGCTGCCCCAGGCCCATGCGGTCGGTCGGCGTGACCGCGAGCGCGAGCACGCGCCAGCCGGTGAGCTGGTCCGGCAGCGCGAACGAGACACGGGCGCCGCCATCGGCATCCGCCGGCAGCGACGGATTCCAGTAGGCGACGAAGCGCTCGATCGAGCGCAGCGACAGATCGGCGCCGCCATCGCCGCCGGGGTTCGCCCCTTTCTTCTCGAACTTCTGCCGTCCGACGAGGCGCGTCAGCAGGCTGAAGTTGGCCAGGTCGAGCGGATCGAGCGCAGTCAGCCCCTTGAGCGGATCGAAGTAGTCGCTGCCGCTGCGGATCAGGTCGAACACTGCCTCGTCGAGCACCGCGACGGCGAACTCCACCGGCTCGCCGGTCGGCTGCCGCGGACGCGCCTGCAGCACCAGCGTCACGGTCTCGCGCGGCCGGTACTGCTCGCGATCGGCCTTCACCTCGACGTCGATCTGCCGCCATGGCTCGTCGACGGCCAGCGGCGCATAGCCCATGCGGAACGTCGGCTTGCCCAGGTCGACGCCCTGCGCCGGCGGCGTGTCGACACGCGGCGACATCACGATCACCGACACATAGGCGCCGGGGACGAACTCCGGGGTCACCGGAATCTCGATCACCGGCGTTGCCGTTTCCAGGACCTCGACGCGCCGGTCGATGACGCCGTAGCGCTCGACCGTGATCAGGGCCGTCGCGCCGGGAAACGGGTTGTGCACCAAGAACCGCGCCGTGTCACCGACGCGCCAGCTCTCGCGCTCGGCGTCGAGTTCGAGGCTGTAGTCCGCCGGTTCCTCCCACAGCACCGCCCCCCGGCCCTGCGCATACAGCCATTGCCGGGTTTCGTGCAGGCGGTCGCGCGAGTCGCGCACCATGGCGGTGACGCGATACTCGCCCGCCGCATCCGGCGTGAAGGTGCAGACCGCCGGGCGGTCCGTCGAACGGCCGGGGCAGGTCTCGATACGTTCCCACTCGTGCGTGTAGCGCGTGATGTAGGCGTTGCCGGCGCCCTTCACGCGGGCGCCGTGCGTGCGCTTGCGTTCGACCTTGACGTAGGTTGGCGCTCCGCTGCGCGGCTCGCCGTCGGCGTCGACGACGAGGGTCTGCAGCTCGGCCGGCTCTCCGGCCGTCAGCACCCAGCCGTCGTAGCGCAGGCCGATGTAGCGATCCCTTCCGTGATACGGCAGCGACGCGCGCGCGGCGATGCTGCGCCCGCGATCGTCCTCGACGCTGCCTTCGAGCAGCAGGCGCCCGTAGCGCACCGGCCCGTCGGCAGCGGACAGCGTCGTGGTCCACATGCCTTCGCCGTCGAGGCGTGCGCGTTCGTCGAGCAGCGGCAGCACGTCGCGCGCGTCCGGCGCACTGCTGTCGAAGTGGAAGCCGCGGGCCACCTTGTGTGCGGACGAAAACGGCGCCGCCTCCAGGCGCGCGAGCGCGCGCAGCGGCGCCGCGCTGAACGGCCCGCCGCCATGCAGGCGCGCCTGCACATGCGCCTCGACCGGCTGATCCGGCGTTGCGGCCCGGGCGCGCAACTCGGCGCTGACGCGAAATGGCGCCGGCACGAAATCGGCGACCAGCACCCGCAGGGCCTCGAAGACCGCGTGCTCGTCGTCCTCGCGGCGCAGCTCGAAGCGATACCAGCCCACGGGCGCCGACTTCGCCAGCACCAGTTCGCCGTCGAGTGCGCCGAAGGCACTGAGGGTCTGCCCGCTGCGTTCATGGACCGCCGTCCCGGTCGGGTCGTAGACGACGAGCCGGTACTCGCCTTCCGGCGCCGCCGCCAGTCGCGCACCGGCATCGTCGCGGACGTAGACCTTGTACTGGATGGTCTCCCCGGCCCGGTACACACCCTGCGCCGTCGTGCCCCAGACGCGCAGATGGCCGTACCGCGCGCGGCGCCAGGCCGAGACCTGCTCGCGCGACGCGCGCCAGGTGTCGACCGCGAAATCGTGTTCCAGCGGCAACAGCGCGAAATCGTCGCCGCGCCGCACGTGAACCGCCAGCGCCTGCTCGCCGCTCTCCCAGGCGCGGTCGAGCTGCGGGTCGAGACGCCCGCTGCCCGCGAGCAGCACGATGCCCTGTGCATCGGTCGTGCCCTGCGCCAGAACCTCGTCGCCACCGAGGATCGTCACCTGCGCGTCGGCCACCGCCTGCCCGTCGTCCAGGCGCGTCACCCAGACCAGGCTGTTGGCGTGACCGAGCTTGACGTGAACCTGGAACGGCGTGAGCTGTGCGAAGAAGCGGCGCGGGTGACCGGTGTCCGGCTCCGTTCGCAGCTCGCCGCGGATGGCGCCGCTGTGGCGACCGACCATCCCGCGCACATCGAGCGGCATTGCGAACGCGAGGTTGCGCACCGGCTCGACGGGGACGCGGTGCTCGAGATCGCCGCTGCGCCCCTGCGCGTCGATACGCGTGTATCGCGCCACCATGGCCTCGAGATTGGTCACGATGGCCGGCACCTCCGTATCGAGACCGGCCTCCAGCACCGCGTTGTCATGCTCGAACACCAGCGCCGGCCGGCGTGCACCGGTGGCGAGCTCGATCTCGCCGCCGCGCGCCAGAGGGCGCTCGAAGCGGTCGGTCAGGTTGGCGTCGAGACGCAGGCGGTAGCGGCTCTCGGCGGAGAACGCGAACGGCAGCCGCACCCGGTAGACCTGACCGGCAGCATGGCGCCAGGCAACCGGGCGCGCATCGCCGGCATTGGCCCAGGGGTCGTAGTCGGGGTCCTGCGGCAGCGGCGGGGACGGTTCGATCGCCAGGTGCTCGCGCAGCGCCGCGACCGCCACCGGCGCGCTGAACACCAGCTCGATGCCGTCGAGCGGCGAGCAGCCGGTCGCGGCAACGCCCGGTGCGAAGCGGCGTTCGGCCTTGCCCACCTGGCAGGCCAGGCCGAGCCAGCGCGGTTCCGGAAAGGTGTGGAACGCGGTCGTGTTGTCCTGCGCCTGACCGGGCTGCGTGCCCTGGGCGGAGACCAGACCGGCACCGACCTGCAGGTTCACCGTGCGGTCGGCCGGCAAGGGCTCGCGCGGCCACAGCCGCCACAGTTCACGCGCCTCGCCCTGCGGCGTATAGAACGGCGTCGTCGAGTCGAACAGGTCCGGTTCGACCTCGACCGCGCCACCGAAACGCAGCGCCTGCACCACCGATGCAGCCGTCACCGGCAGGTTGAAGCGCAGTTGCAGTTCCGGCTGCGTCGGCGCACGCCAGGACGCCACGCCGGCATACAGCAGCCGCGGCCGCTCGGTGACGAACGCGTGTGCGACGGCCTTGCGCAGCACCACGCCGTCGAGTGCCGTCGTTCCGGCCTCGACGTCGACCCGATAGGCCGTTGCCGGCTGCAGGCCGTCATCGGGCAGGTCGCAGGCCAGGAGCTGCGGATCGAGCCAGCGCCAGCGGCAGCCGGGATCGGGCGCCACGCGCGCGGGCACCTCGTCGGAGCCCCGCTGCATGCGCCCCAGCGGCACCATCGCCCGGTCGAAGGCGATGACGATCTGACGCTCGCCGCGCACGTCGTCGCCTGCGGGCGTGATGCGGGTGACGCGCAGATCCGCAGCGTGGGCGGCGACGGCGAACAGGCCGGCGAGCAGCGCGAGCACCCTAGCCATGGCTCACCTGGATGCGGGCATAGAGCGCGCCGTTCTCGTCGCCGACGAGGCGAATCAGTTGCAGACCCGGCAGCTCGCGCCAGACCAGACTGTGCGCGTCCTCCTCGGTGGGCGGCTGGACCGGCAGGCCGAGCCGCTGCAGCGCCTGGGCATCGAGCGGATAGCGTCCGTACGGAAAGCCGATCGTGATCCAGTCGGCGTGGTCGTCGATGTAGACCACCTCGACGCCGGCCGCGTAGCGGCAACGCCGGCTGTGCAGCGCGGCCTCGCAGCCCAGGGGTCGCCCCAGCACCCGTTCGGCTTCCTCGCGCGGCTTGCCGGCGAAGTCGGCGAGCGGCCAGTCCGCCGCGGAGTCGGCCGCCGGCAGGTTCTCGAAGGCGGCCTCGTAGTCATAGCCGCTGCGCTGCGACCACATCCACACGCCGCCTGCGCACAGGGCTACGAGCAACACCACTATCGAAACGATCTTGTTCATGAACCTGGAGCGACGCCCTTGTCGTCATGAGTCTGGATGCCGGGCGCGCAGTATGGCGCCTCGCTGCCGCGCCTGACGGGCATGAAATAATGGCGGACTGATCATGCACCTCATCCTGCTCATCGCCACCCTCGCAGCGCTCGCGTCCGGACCGCTGTGGTACCTGCTTGCGCGCCGGCGCCTGGCACTGCTGTCGTTCCTCGACGGCTTCGTGCTGGTGAGCATCAGCGGCCTGGTCCTGCTCGACGTGATGCCCGAGGCCTTTGCCGACGGCGGCTGGTGGAGCCTGGGCTTTCTGGTCACCGGCCTGATCGGGCCCACGCTGCTCGAGCACGGCCTGAGCCGCGTCCGCCGCGGCGCGCACCTGGCGGCGCTGGCACTCGCCATCGTCGGGCTGGTCCTGCACAGCCTGGGCGACGGCGCCGCGCTGATCGCCGAGGACATCCATACCCACGGCGCCCTGGGCCTGGCGATCGCCATCCACAGCGTACCGGTGGGCCTGGTGGTCTGGTGGCTGCTGTACCCGGTGTTCGGCGCCTGGCTACCCGCCCTGGCGCTGGTGGCGATGTGCATCGGCACCGTCGTCGGCTACACCTTCGGCGTGACCGTTGCGGCGTTGCTGGGCACGGACGGCTGGGCGTGGTTCCAGGCGCTGATCGCGGGCTCGATCCTGCATGTGATCTTCGGGCGGCCGCATCTGGACGAGGACACGGCGCACCATCATTCGGTGGCGCCATTCGAGGGGCTCGGCAACCTCGCCGCGCTGGCGGTGCTGGCATTGCTGACCTTCGCGCACGGCGACGACCCGGCGGTGTCACCCTTCGTTCGCGCCAGCCTGGAACTCGCGCTGATGGCGGCGCCGCTGTTGCTCGGCGCCCATGTGCTTGCGGGCGTGATCGCCGGATGCGGTTTCTGGCGCGGGCGCGATCCCGGCCGCGGCATGCAGCGCCTGGGCTGCGCCCTTCGCGCCGGCTTCGTCGATGCCGTCGACCGCAGCGCGGCCTATGTGCTGGCCAGCCTCGCGCTGGGCGCGCTGCTGCTCACCGGCGAGGTCGACGCGGCGCAGCCGGTCGCCGCCGGCTGGACACGATGGGCCAGCCTCGTTGCGCTTGTCGCGCTCTACGCACTGGCGCTGCTGCGTCGCGGCGGCCGCGCCTGGCTGCTCGACCTGTTCGGCGGCGGGCACGCCGCCGGGCACTGAGCCCCTGCAGACCTTAGCTGCGCGCGTCCCGTCGAGTCGGCGGATTGACCCAGCGCACCTCGACACCGGTGCGCCTGGCCTCGCGTTCGACAGCGGCCACACGGTCCCGGTCGACCCACGGATCGCCGTAGGCGCCGACGGTAGCGGGCTGGCTGGCGCAACCGGCGGCAAGGCCGGCGACGAGAAGTGCTGCGAGGAATTTCGCGCGTGTCATGGCGAGACCTCCTGTCGGATCAGGCCGCTGCTTGGGGCGGCAGCACCGAGAATACGCCTGCCCGGCAGGCGCGCAGCCCCTCTCCGACGAGCGGCCGGGCGCCCCGAACAGGACAAGCGCGGACCGGGCGGCCTTTTTCTGTATAATCCGCGCCCCCATCGCCTGGTCGCGGGCGGTGGTTTTCCATTTCTGGAGTGTCTGATGAAAGAAAACTTTGTCGTCATCGCCGAGAGCCGCGCTGACCAGGGCAAGGGTGCGAGCCGCCGCCTGCGTCGCGAGGGCAAGATCCCGGCCATCGTCTACGGCGGCGGCGAGACGCCGACGTCCGTGTCCCTGTCCGCCAACGAGATGGCCAAGCATCTGAAGGTCGAGGCCTTCTACTCGCATCTGCTCACCCTCAAGCTGGACGGCACCGAACAGCAGGTCGTGCTCAAGGATCTGCAGCGCCATCCGGTCAGCGGATACGCCACACACGCCGACTTCCAGCGCGTGCAGGCGGACAAGCTGCTGCGCATGCACGTGCCGCTGCACTTCAAGGGCGAGACCGTCGCCCCGGGCGTGAAGACCGGCGGCGGCATCGTCGAGCACCACCTGAACCAGGTCGAGGTCGAGTGCCTGCCGAAGGATCTGCCGGAGTACATCGAGGTCGATCTGTCGAGCATGCAGGTCAACGAGTCGATCCATCTGTCCGAGCTGACGCTGCCGCAGGGCGTGACCCTGCTCGAGCTCAAGCACGACAACGACCAGTCGGTCGTCTCGATCCACCTGCCGCGTGCCGCGATCGAGGAAGAGGCGCCGGCCGCCGACGCCCCGGCCGAGGGCGCCGCTGCCGACGCGAAGAAGGAAGAGAAGAAGTAAGGATCGCCCGGCGATCCCGCGGCCCGTCCGTGCCCCAGCGCCCGGGCGGGCCGTTTCGTTTGCACGACCGCTCGCATCACCGACATGGCCTCGTCGACTGAACTGCACGCAATCGTCGGACTCGGCAATCCCGGCGACGAGTACGCGCGCACGCGACACAACGCCGGTTTCTGGTGTATCGACCGGCTCGCCGACCGGGCACGCGCGGCGATGCGGCGCGAGGCCAAGTTCCACGGCGAGTTCGGTCGCATCGAACTGGGCGGCAGCGACGTGCTGCTGCTCAAGCCGTCGACCTTCATGAACCGCAGCGGCCAGGCGGTACAGGCGCTCGCGCAGTTCTACAAGCTCACGCCGGATCGCGTGCTCATCGTTCACGACGAGCTCGACCTGCCGGCGGGGACCGTGCGCCTGAAGCTCGGCGGCGGTCACGGCGGGCACAACGGGCTGCGCGACGTGCACCGGGCGCTCGGGCCGGACTACCGCCGTCTGCGCGTGGGCATCGGACATCCGGGCGACAAGACCCTGGTGCTGAACTACGTGCTCGGGCGCCCCAGCCGCGACGACGAGAGCGCGATCGTCGACGGTATCGACCTGTCGCTCGACGCGCTCGAGACCTGGCTGTCGCGCGGCTGGGAACGCGCCATCAACCAGCTTCACAGCAAGGCAGTCTGAAGAGAACACCATGGGCATCCAATGCGGCATCGTCGGCCTGCCGAACGTCGGCAAGTCCACCCTGTTCAACGCGCTGACCAAGGCGCAGATCGCGGCCGAGAACTATCCGTTCTGCACCATCGACCCCAACGTCGGCGTCGTGCCGGTGCCGGACGCGCGTCTCGATGCGCTGGCGGCCATCGCCAAGCCGCAGCGCCTGCTGCCGGCCACGGTGGAGTTCGTCGACATTGCCGGCCTCGTGGCGGGCGCCAGCAAGGGCGAGGGCCTGGGCAACCAGTTCCTCTCGCACATCCGCGAAACCGACGCGATCGCCCACGTGACGCGCTGCTTCGACAACCCGGACGTGATCCACGTCGCCGGCTCGACAGATCCGATCCGTGACATCGAGATCATCAACACCGAGCTGGCGCTGGCCGATCTCGACACCGTCGCCAAGGCCGCCGAGCGCGCCGCGCGCGCAGCCAAGACCGGTAACAAGGAGGCGATTGCCAAGCATGAGCTGCTCAAGCGCGTGCAGGCCCATCTGGACGGCGGACGGCCGGTGCGCGCGCTCGAGCTGACTGCCGAGGAGCGCCTGGAGCTGCGCGAGCTGCACCTGATCACCGCCAAGCCGGCGCTGTACATCGCCAACGTCGACGAGGCCGGCCTGACCCAGGGCAACGACTACCTCAAGGCAGTGCAGGACTACGCGGCAGCCGAGAACGCCCAGGTCGTGACCGTTTGCGCGGCGATCGAGGCCGAGATTGCCCAGCTCGACGACGCCGACAAGGCCGCGTTCCTGACCGATCTCGGACTCGAGGAACCCGGCCTCAACCGCGTGATCCGCGGCGCCTACAGCCTGCTCGGCCTGCAGACCTACTTCACCGCGGGCGAACAGGAAGTGCGTGCCTGGACGGTGAAGGTCGGTGCCACCGCCCCGCAGGCGGCCGGCGTCATCCACACCGACTTCGAGAAAGGCTTCATCCGCGCCGAAGTCATCGCCTATGCCGACTACATTGCCGGCCAGGGCGAGGCGGGCGCCAAGGAGGCCGGCAAGTGGCGGCTAGAGGGCAAGGAGTACGTCGTTCAGGACGGCGACGTCATGCACTTCCGCTTCAACGTCTGAGCGGCCGGCACGCAAGCCTTCACGAAACCCGCGGATTTCCTTAAACTTCGCGCCCCTTTCCCGGTGACGTAGCTCAGACGGTTAGAGCGAGGGATTCATAACCCCTAGGTCGGCGGTTCGATTCCGCCCGTCACCACCATTCAACGCCCAACCCTCTCCGGTTGGGCGTTTTCATTTCCGGGCTCCGCGACACCACGCAGGGGGTCCGGCGCGGTTCTGCATGTGCCACGCCGTGGCGCCCCGGCGTCGTGATGCCGCCCAGTTCGGCTCTCTTTCCCCCCTCCGTTCTCTCGAAACCTGTGCCAACTGCTCCGCCGGAGCGCTTCAGCGGTCGCCTGCATCGCGACGACTCGCACCGTTCGGACGCCAGCCCAGGCGACGAGCCCCATCGGAAGAATCTCGCCGCACAACGCTTTGGGTTCACACGGCTAACGCTGATGTCCGCGCACCACGGACGGTGCGAATCCAGATCGCGAACGGAACCGGACTGAGAAGCGCGAGGCTGACGCATAACCGACATCGGAGGCGATCGACGAAATCGCGCGCTGCGTGGACTGCAGCATCATCATGGCATGAGACATGCGGGCATCGGCAAGCACGTCGCCGAACGTCGCACCCTCCGCGCTCAAGCGCCTGCGCAACGTGGTCTGGCTGACGGCGAGCTGCTCAGCCGCATGCGGGAGGGACCAGGGGGACGAAGGAGAGCGCGACACCATCAACCGCAGCCGCGCGACCATCGAACGGGGCTGGCTGGACGCCAGCGTGACGTTGCTCTCGTGCAGCCACAGAAGCAGTTCCGCGAGCGCGTGCCTGGCGAGTGCCGCGGAGACCTCGGCCTGACATTCGATGGCCCGGACTGCCCGGTCGACGGCGTCGGTGAAGATGCGGCTTGCCGACGGCATGTGGAACACTCCGGACAGCGGTCGCCTGGGCGGCTCGGGCTGCATCTCCGCCAGCAGGGCCGGGTCCCATACGATCCAGCGGGCTTCGTACAGGCCCTGCGGAGACAGCTGGTTGCGAATGTCGAGCGTCTGTCCGCCGGAAACCACCAGCACATCACCGCTGCGCGCAGTCCACTGGCGCGAGCCCAGCTTCAAGGTCTTGACGCCTTCTCTCAGCAGGATGAGGGCTGCGCTGTCGACCGCTACTTCGCTGAAGCGCAACGTACAGTGCTGCACGACGTTGGCGGTCACCCCCACTTCGGCGCGTGACGCCAGCGACCGATACGCCTGCCTCATACGCAATCACTCAGCCGTCGGCTCGTTCGGCAAGCGATGGATGGCGCACAACTTGTTCCCGTCGGGATCGCGCACATACGCCAGAAAGTAGCTGTGTGGCCCCAGGGTACGCGGTCCCGGCGGGTCCTCGATCGAGTGGCCGCCGTGCGCGATGGCAGTGTCGTGGAACGCACGGACTTGCTCGGGCGAGTCGCAGCGGAACGCCACCGTGCTGCCGTTGCCGGCAGTGGCGGGCTGGTCGTTGATCGGCTGGCTGATGCCCAGGGTCTGACCCTCGTGCCGGTAGAACAGCCGGTGGTGCCCGGAATTGGTGGTGCTGAGCGATGGGCCAGTGGTGCAACCAAGAATGGCGAGGACTCGGTCATAAAACTGTCTGGATCGCTCCAGATCGTTACTCCCCAACATGACGTGATTGAACATGGGTCTTCCTGCTGTTTTGACCTGGCCAGTGTAGAGGGCAGGCGCTCGTCAAAGTGTCCCCGTCCTGCGCAGGAAATGTGCCGAAATGTTCATCTGCCGTGCTCCGGCGGAAAAGCGAGCGGGTTCGTCGGGGACACTCCGCTACCAGGATGTCGCAACGAAAAACCCCGCTCTAAGGCGGGGTTCTTTCGTTGTGAGAGGGCTCAGGTCGACTGCTGCAACGCGGCGATGCGCACGTCCAGCGGCGGGTGGCTGGAGAACATCTGCGCGAACTTGCCGCCGCTGATGCCGAAGGCGGTCATGTTCTCCGGCAGGGTCGACTGTCCGTGTGCAGCCTTCAGGCGCTCCAGCGCCGCGATCATCTTGCGCTTTCCGGCGAGGTGGGCGCCGCCGGCGTCGGCGCGGAATTCGCGCTGCCGCGAGAACCAGGCGACGACCATCGACGCGAGGATGCCGAAGACGATCTGCAGCACGATCACGGTGATGTAGTAGCCCGGACCGATGCCGCGCTCGGTGCGGAATACCGCGCGGTCGATGACGTAGCCGGCAACGCGCGACAGGAACATCACGAAGGTGTTGAGCACGCCCTGCACCAGCGCCAGCGTGACCATGTCGCCGTTGGCCACATGGCTGACTTCATGGCCGAGCACGGCCTCGACCTCGTCCTGGCTCATGTTGTGCAGCAGGCCGGTGGACACGGCGACCAGTGCGGCGTTCTTGTTCATGCCCGTCGCGAACGCGTTGGGTTCCGGCGCGTCGTAGACGGCGACCTCGGGCATGCCGATGCCGGCGGCGCGCGCCTGGCGCTCCACGGTCTGCAGCAGCCACATTTCGGCCGAGCTCTTCGGCTGGGTGATGACCTGGGCGCCGGTGGCGCGCTTGGCCATCCACTTGGACATCGCCAGCGAGATGAACGAGCCGCCCATGCCGAAGATCGCGCTGAAGATCAGCAGCGCCTGCAGGTTGAGGCCTTCCTGGGTCAGGAAACGATCGACGCCGAAGATGCTGGCGACCACCGACAGCACGACGAGAACCGCGATGTTGGTCAGCAGGAACAGGGCGATGCGTTTCATGGCGCGAGGATGACTCTGGCTGGTGGATAAACCCTCGCCACGCCCGCCGTTGCGGGCATGACGATATGCCTACTTGCGGGCTTGGACCCGGAATTCAAGCACCGGGTTCGCGGCACGCGGATGACACGGGTTCAGGATACGGACTTGCCCGGCGCGATGGCGTTCATGCTGTCCACGCGCTGGAAGCCGCGCGGAAGGTGGCTGCCGCGACTGGCGCGCGAGCCGGTGTAGTGCTCCAGGTCCGAGGGCTTGAGCGTGAGCGTGCGCTTGCCGCAGACCAGCTCCAGGCTCGCCGCCGGCGGCACGACCGTCGCCGCGAGGATGCGGTCCTCGCCCTTGAGTGCGATGAGCTTGTTGCCCTTGCCCTTGGCCAGTTCCGGCAGCTCGCTCAGCGGGAACACCAGCAGGCGGCCTTCGGCGGTGGCCATGGCCAGCCGGTCGCTGGCCGGGTCACCGGCCCGCGCCGGCAGCAGGGTGCTGCCCTTGCCGGCATTGACCACGGCCTTGCCGGCGCGCTTGTTGGCTTCCAGGTCGCCGAGCCGGGCGACGAAGCCGTAGCCCTCGTCACCGCCGAGCACATAGCGGTCGTGCGCCTCGCCCATCATCAGGCCGACGATACGGCCGCCGTCCTGGATCTCCAGCCACTTGGTGACCGGCTCGCCCTGCGAGCGCGCGCTCGGCAGCTCGCGCGGGTTGAGCGTGTAGCAGCGGCCGTTGTGGTCGATGAGCACCAGCAGCTGGCTAGTCTTGCCCAGCACATGGCACTGGTATTCGTCGCCGGCCTTGTAGCTGAGCGCGGTGGGGTCGAGTTCATGTCCCTTGCCGGCACGGATCCAGCCGGCCTTGGACAGCACGACCGTGACCGGCTCGGCCGGCAGGATGTCCGCCGCCACCAGCGCCTGTGCCGGCGGCCTTGCGTTGACCGGGCAGCGCCGGTCGTCGCCGTACTTCTTGGCGTCTTCCTTGAGCTCGTCGCCGATCAGCTTGCGCAGCTTGTCGTCGTCGCCGAGCAGTTCCTCCAGGCGCATGCGCTCGGCGGCGAGCTCTTCCTGCTCGCCCTTGATCTTCATCTCCTCGATCTTCTGCAGGTGACGCAGCTTGAGGTCGAGGATGTAGTCGGCCTGGATCTCGGTCAGCGCGAAGGTGCGGATCAGGCTCGCCTTGGGATCATCCTCGTAGCGGATGATGCGGATCACCTCGTCGATGTTCAGATAGGCGATCAGCAGGCCTTCGAGCAGATGCAGGCGCTCGTTGACCTTGCCGAGACGATGGTTGAGGCGGCGCGTGACCGTCGCGAAGCGATACTCCAGCCACTCGCTGAGGATGTCCTTGAGGTTCTTGACCCGCGGCCGGCCGTCGAGGCCGATCATGTTGAGGTTGACGCGGTAGCTGCGTTCCAGATCGGTGGTCGCGAACAGGTGCGCCATCAGCTGCTCGGCATCCACACGGTTCGAGCGCGGCACGATGACCAGCCGCGTCGGGTTCTCGTGGTCGGACTCGTCGCGCAGATCCTCGACCAGCGGCAGCTTCTTCGCGCGCATCTGCTCGGCGATCTGCTCCAGCACCTTGGCGGGCGACACCTGGAACGGCAGGTGGGTGACGACGATGTCGCCGTCGTCCTCGCGCTCCCAGCGCGCCCGCGCGCGCACCTGGCCGTTGCCGGTCTGGTAGATCTTCAGCAGGTCGTGCGGCTCGGAGACGATTTCGCAAGACGTCGGGAAGTCCGGCGCCGGCACGAACTCGCAGAGCTTCTCGATGTGCGCGTTCGGATGCTTGAGCAAATGCAGGCAGGCCTGCACCAGTTCACGGATGTTGTGCGGTGGAATGTCCGTGGCCATGCCGACGGCGATACCGGTCGTGCCGTTGACCAGGATGTTCGGCAGCCGTGCCGGCAGCAGCTTGGGCTCTTCGAGCGTGCCGTCGAAATTCGGCGTCCAGTCGACCGTACCCTGCTCCAGCTCGCCGAGCAGCGCCGCCGCGTACGGCGTGAGCCGCGACTCGGTGTAGCGCATCGCCGCGAACGACTTCGGATCGTCCGGCGAGCCCCAGTTGCCCTGACCGTCGACCAGCGGATAGCGGTAGTTGAACGGCTGCGCCATGGTGACCATGGCCTCGTAGCAGGCCGAGTCGCCGTGCGGATGAAACTTGCCGATGACGTCGCCGACGGTGCGCGCCGACTTCTTGTGCTTCTGCCCGGCCGACAGGCCGAGTTCGGACATCGCGTAGACGATGCGTCGCTGCACCGGCTTGAGACCGTCGGCGATGTTCGGCAGCGCGCGGTCGAGCACGACGTACATCGAGTAGTCGAGGTAGGCCTTCTCGGCGAAGACGCGCAGCGGCAGGCGTTCGGTATCGGTGATGTCGGTCATCTTCTTCAGACCTCGGCGCGGTTGCCTTCGCGTTCCAGCCAGTCCTTGCGGTCGGAGGCGCGCTTCTTCGCGAGCAGCATGTCCATGACCTGCTCTGCAGGCGTGTCGTCGAGAGCAAGCTGCACCAGCCGCCGCGTGTCGGGCGTCATCGTCGTTTCGCGCAATTGCAGCGGATTCATTTCGCCAAGACCCTTGAAGCGGGTCACGCTGATCTTCGACTTGTTGCCTTCAGCGGCGAGGCGGTCGAGCACACCCTGCTTCTCCGATTCATCCAGCGCGTAGAACACCTGCTTGCCGGCGTCGATGCGGAACAGCGGCGGCATGGCGATGTAGATGTGCCCGGCCTCGACCAGTGGCCGGTAGTGCTTGAGGAACAGCGCGCACAGCAGCGTGGCGATGTGCAGGCCGTCGGAATCGGCGTCCGCGAGGACGCAGATCTTGCCGTAGCGCAGGCCGGAGATGTCGGCACTGCCCGGATCGACGCCAATGGCGACGCTGATGTTGTGGATCTCGTCGGACGCCAACGCCTCGTTGGCGTCGGCCTCCCAGGTATTCAGGATCTTGCCGCGCAGCGGCATGATTGCCTGGAACTCGCGGTCGCGCGCCTGCTTGGCGCTGCCGCCGGCGGAATCGCCTTCGACGAGGAACAGCTCGGTGCGTGAGACGTCGCTCTGCACGCAGTCGGCGAGCTTGCCCGGCAGTGCCGGGCCGGTCGTGATCTTCTTGCGCACGACCTGCTTGGCCAGCTTGAGCCGCGCATTGGCGCTGGCGATGACCAGCTGCGCGATCTGCTCGCCGGCCTCGGGATGCTGGTTGAGCCACAGGCTGAACGAGTCATGGACCACGCCGGACACGAAGGTCGCCGACTCGCGCGACGACAGGCGCTCCTTGGTCTGACCGGCGAACTGCGGGTCCTGCATCTTCACCGACAGCACGTAGGCGCAGTCCTGCCAGACATCCTCGGGCGCCAGCTTGAGACCGCGCGGCAGCAGGTTGCGGAACTCGCAGAATTCGCGGATCGCCTCGGTCAGGCCGGTGCGCAGGCCGTTGACGTGGGTGCCGCCCTGCGCGGTCGGGATCAGGTTGACGTAGCTCTCGGCAACCGGCTCACCACGTTGCCCTTCGGTGTTGAGCCACACCAGCGCCCACTCGGCCTCCTCGCGCGTCCCCTTGAAGTTGCCGATGAAGGGCTCGGCGGGCAGCGTCTCGGCATCGCCGAGCGCATCGCGCAGGTAATCGCGCAGGCCGTTCTCGTACTGCCAGATCGTGACCTCGCCGCTCGCGGCCTCGGTCAGCGTGACCTTGAGGTTCGGACACAGCACCGCCTTGGCGCGCAGCACCTGCTTGAGCCGCGGCAGCGAGAACTTCGGCGAATCGAAGTACTTCGCGTCCGGCCAGAAGTGCACTGTCGTGCCGCGCCGGTTCTTCGCGACGTTGCCGATCGGCTTGAGCTTGTCGACCACTTCGCCGCCGGCGAAGCCGATCTGGTACTCGGTGCCGTCGCGGCACACGCGCACCTCAAGCCGGGTGGACAGCGCGTTGACGACGGACACGCCGACGCCGTGCAGGCCGCCGGAGAACTGATACTGCTTGTTCGAGAACTTGGCGCCCGAATGCAGCTTGGTCAGGATCAGCTCGACACCGGTGACCTTGTGCACCGGATGCAGGTCCACCGGCATGCCGCGACCGTCGTCGGACACTTCCAGCGAACCGTCGGCGTGCAAGGTCACCGAGAGGTTCTTGCAGTAGCCCGCGAGGGCCTCGTCGACCGCGTTGTCGATGACCTCCTGCGCGAGATGGTTGGGCCGCGCGGTGTCGGTGTACATGCCGGGGCGCTTGCGCACGGGCTCGAGCCCCTGCAGCACCTCGATCGCTTCTGCGCTGTAGTTCGAATTGGCCATGTTCGGGACGTGAAAAGGCGCGCGGACACTAGCGGATGCCCGCCCCTGCGGCAACCCGGCTACACTGCCGCACGCCGCGCCGCAGGCTAGTGACTGTTCAGGCGCAGATATTACGATATTCGACAAATCATCACATCACTCCGGACGGGGTCATGGCCAAGAAAGCCGAAGCCGCAGTCGGGCCGGACGCCGATCCGGTGAGCCGCTTCGAAGACGCGATGAAGGAACTCGAGGGGATCGTCCAGGATCTCGAGCGCGGCGAGCTGAAGCTCGAAGAGTCGCTGCAGCTGTTCCGGCGCGGCATCGAACTCGCACGTCAGTGTCGCGGAGCGCTGGACGGCGCCGAACTCACGGTGCGCAACCTCCTCGAAGCGGACGCGCCCGGCGACGAGGCGCCGTGAGCCCCGACCCCGCCGACCCTGCCGCAGCGCTGATTGCCGGCTACCGCGAGCGGCTTGCCAAGGCCCTCGCCCAGCGGCTGCCGGCGGCCGGGCAGTATCCGGCGCGCCTGCACGAAGCCATGCGCTATGCCAGCGACGGCGGCAAGCGGCTGCGGCCGCTGCTGGTCTATCTGAGCGGTCGCGCCCTCGGCATCGACGCGCACCGCCTCGACGCCGCGGCCTGCGCCGTCGAGATGATCCATGTCTATTCGCTGGTCCACGACGATCTGCCGGCGATGGACGACGACGCCCTGCGCCGCGGGCGGCCGACCACGCACATTGCCTTCGACGAGGCCACGGCAATCCTGGTCGGCGACGCCCTGCAGACCCTGGCCTTCCAGACGCTGGCCGACGACGCGGCCGGCGGCCTGAGCGCCAGCCAGCGCCTGCGCATGGTCGCGATCCTCGCCCATGCCGCCGGCTCGCGCGGCATGGTCGGCGGCCAGGCGGTCGATCTCGAATCGGAGCACCGGCAGCTCACGCTCGCCGAACTCGAGGCCCTGCACATCCACAAGACCGGCGCGCTGATCCGCGCCTGCATGCAGATGGCCTGCGCCGCCGCGGACGACTGCCCCGCGGACGCGGCCCAGGCGCTCGACCGCTACGGCAAGTGCGTGGGCCTGGCCTTCCAGATCCAGGACGACGTGCTCGACGTCGAGGGCAGCGCCGACACGCTGGGCAAGACCGCGGGCAAGGATCACGCGAGCGGCAAATCGACCTATCCGGCCCTGCTCGGACTCGGGGCGGCGCGCCAGCGGGCCGAGGAGCTGTTTGCCCAGGCCCGCGAGGCGCTGGGCCTGCTCGGTACCCGTGCCGACGCCCTGCTCGCCTTCACCGAGGCGATTCGCCAGCGCGCCCACTGACCCGGTTTCTACTGCAGTGCAACAAGCCAGCCGTCATCGGCGATAATCGCCGCGCGGTTCGCACCAAAACAGCGCAAGGCGCATACTTTTCAGACGATGACTGACATCCCCGGATATGCCCTGCTCGGCGGCGTCAATGCGCCCGCAGACCTGCGCCGGCTGCCGGCGACCGAGCTGCCCGCGCTGGCGCTCGAAGTGCGCCGCTACCTGATCGAGACGCTGGGGCGCATCGGCGGCCACTTCGCCGCCAACCTGGGCACGGTCGAACTGTCGATCGCCCTGCACCGCGCCTTCGACACCCCGCACGACCGCCTCGTCTGGGACGTGGGCCATCAGGCCTATCCGCACAAGATGCTGACCGGACGCCGCGCACGCCTGGAGACGATCCGCCGGCTCGGCGGCCTCGCGCCGTTCTGCCATCGCGCGGAAAGCGAGTACGACACCTTCGGCGTCGGTCATTCGTCGACGTCGATCTCCGCAGCCGCCGGCATGGCCGCCGCCGTGCGCGTCAAGAACGAGAAGCGCAGGGTGGTTGCCGTCATCGGCGACGGCGGCATGACCGCGGGCATGGCCTTCGAGGCGCTGAACCACGCCGGACACCTGAAGCTCGACATGCTCGTGATCTACAACGACAACGACATGTCGATCTCCGAGAACGTCGGCGCGCTGCGCAATCATTCGGCGCGGCTGCTGCGCCGGCTCGGCATCGACGCCCCGCACAAGCAGCGTCCGGCGTCCGAGGACCACAACGAAGCGCATCTGGACAATCCCGGCGCGATCTTCGAAACGCTGGGCTTCGGCTACCACGGCCCGGTGGACGGTCACGACCTCGACGCGCTCGGCGCCGCGCTGGAGCGGCTCAGGGATGCCTCCGGCCCGCAGCTGCTGCACGTGGTCACTGTCAAGGGCAAGGGCTTCGACCCGGCCGAGCTCGACCCGATCAAGTACCACGGCGTCACCCAGTTCGACCCTGTCACTGGCGCCTTCCCGCGGAAGAAGACCGCGGGCGCCCCCAGCTACACCCAGGTGTTCGGCCAGTGGCTGTGCGAGGCCGCGGCCGCCGACCCCGCGGTGGTGGCGATCACGCCGGCGATGCGCGAAGGCTCGGGGCTGGTCGACTATGCCCAGCGTTTCCCGGAACGCTACTTCGATGTCGGCATCGCCGAGCAGCATGCCGTCACCCTCGCCGCGGGACTGGCGTGCGAAGGCCTCAAGCCGGTCTGCGCGATCTACTCGACCTTCCTGCAGCGCGGTTACGACCAGCTGATCCACGACGTCGCCATACAGAACCTGCCGGTGCTGTTCGCCCTGGACCGCGGCGGTCTGGTCGGCGCCGACGGTGCGACCCACCACGGCGCCTACGATTTCTCCTACCTGCGCTGCATTCCGAACCTGGTCGTGATGGCGCCGTCGGACGAGAACGAATGCCGGCGCATGCTCGCAACCGGCCTGACGCTGCAACAGCCCAGCGCCGTCCGCTATCCGCGCGGCAACGGCAGCGGCGTCGCCTGCGATACCGAAGCCCGCCCGCTCGCGGTCGGCAAGGGCCGCATCCTGCGCGAGGCGCACGGCCGCCGCCGCCCGCGTGTGGCGATTCTCGCCTTCGGCGCGATGGTGCAACCGGCGCTCGAAGCCGCCGAGATCTTCGACGCGGTCGTCGCCGACATGCGCTTCGTCAAGCCGCTCGACACCGAGCTGATCCTCGAACTCGCCAACGAGAACGACCTGCTGGTCACGCTGGAAGACAATGCCCGCCTCGGCGGCGCCGGTTCCGCCGTCAACGAAGTGCTGGTCGCCCAGCATCACACCGTGCCGGTGCTCAACCTCGGCCTGCCCGACCAGTTCATCGAGCACGGCACGCGCGAGGAGCTGCTGGCCCAGTGCGGCCTCGACACCGCCGGCATCCAGCGCGCCGTCGCCAAACGCCTGCGCTCGCGCGACCTCGACCGGCCGAGCAGCGCGCAGAGCGCCTGAGACTCCTCAGGCGCTCACCGCCAGCCGCTCGCTGCGATACAGGCGTACGGCCAGCGCAGCGAACAGTCCGGAGAGCAGGACTGTCGTCGCACTGCACGCCGCGATGTATGCGACCGGGACCTCCTCGCCGCGCACGAGCTCCCCGATCAACGCGCTCTGGCCGAACAGCGGTGTCAGATACATCCACAGCGCCGGTTTCATCGGGTTGACGACCAGCACGAGGCTGGGCACGGCCGGCAGCAGGATCAGGAACTGCAGGTAGGTCTGCGCTTCGCGGAAGGACTTGGCCATTGCCGCGACGACCGTCTGGGTGGAGGCTGCGAGCAGGGCGATCGGCAGCACCGTCAGCATGATCGAGACGGCAGTCACCGCCGGCAGCTGCAGACTGAAACCGGCGACGTCTGCCGGAATCATGCCCAGGCTGACGACGAACGCCAGCACGCAGATCAGCAGCGACGCCGCGGCATAGGCACTGGTGGCCAGCAGTTTGCCGAACATGATCTGGGCACGCGATACGGGCGTGATCAGCAGCGGTTCGAGCGACTGGCGCTCGCGCTCGCCCGAGGTCGTGTCGATGGCGAGATACATGCCGCCGACGAAGGCCGACAGGATCAGGAAGTACGGCAGCATCGCCATGATCATGCCGGTGCGGCTCTGCGGCGTGGACAGGTCCCGGTCCACGACCGCGACCGGGGTGACGATCTGCGGTGCGATGCCGCGCACCTGCAGGCGCAGCGTCGCCACGGTGCTGGCGTACTGCTGCAGCAGCGCGCGCGTACGCTCGACAGTCGCGCCGGTGTGCGTGCGGCTGGCGTCGAAGAGCAGGTCCACCGGCGCCGGCTTGCCGGCCTGCCAGTGCTCCGCGTAGCGGGAGCCGATGCGCAGCACGACATCCTCGCGCTGCTCGCGAATGGCCGCTTCCGCGTCGCCCGGCGCCGGCCGCACGATGACGCCCTGCCGCTCCAGATGGCGCACGAGGTTCGGCGCATGCTCGGCGCCGACGATCGCCAGTTCCAGCGGTTTCTCGAGCTTCTCGCGCTGCTGGACCATGATGAAGCTGATCAGCACCGCGAACAGCACCGGACCGACCAGCGGCCCGTACAGCAGTGCCGAGGCCAGCGTGCGACGGTCGCGCGCATTCTCGCGCACCTCCTTGGAGAAGACCGTGATCCACGCGCGGCGCGATGCGGCGACGTTGCCCGTCGAAATGGTCATGCGAGCAACCCCTCTCCCGAACCGATGGCCGTCACGAACGCATCCTCCAGCGAGCTTGCGCCCGTAGTCTGTAAAAGTTCTTCGGCGGAGCCGCTGGCGACGACACGGCCATGCGCGATCACGACGATGTGGTCGCACAGGGCGGCGACCTCCTGCATGATGTGACTCGACAGCACGACGCAGCGCCCTTCATCGCGCAGGGCGCGCAGGTAGTGCCGCAGGCTGCGCGTCGCCATGACATCGAGGCCGTTCGTGGGCTCATCGAGCACGATGTTGCGCGGCTCGTGAACCAGGGCGCGGGCGATCGCGGTCTTGACGCGCTGGCCCTGCGAGAAGCCCTCGGCACGACGATGTTCGATGTCGCGCATGTCCAGGCGCTCGATCAAGGCATCCGCGCGCCGGCGCAGTGTTTCGCGATCGAGTCCCTGCAGTCGCCCGAAGTACTCGATGTTCTCGCGCGCCGTGAAGCGCTTGTACAGACCCCGCGCATCCGGCAGCACGCCGAGGCGTTGGCGCGCACCGACCGGGTCGGCCAGGGCATCGACATCGTCGATGCGGATGCTCCCGGCGTCCGGCTTGAGCAGCGTGTAGAGCATGCGCAGCGTGGTGGTCTTGCCGGCCCCGTTCGGGCCGAGCAGGCCGGTGATCCGGGCGTCCGCAGCCGCGAACGATACGCCGTCGACGGCCTGCACGGCACCGAAGGCGCGGCGCAGACCCCTGATCTCGATCATGGTGCGAATCCGTTGTAGTCGAGGAAGAAGGGCATCGTGCCGAGGCTGTCGACACAGCCGGGGTCCAGACCCGCGGCATCCGCAGTGTCGATGAACTCGGACACGAGCCGCGGCAGGCAGCCGCGCGGCATGACGATATGCCCCTGCCCGGGCGCGACGATGCGCCGGCTGCTGCTGAGCGTCTGCGCGATCTCGTCGCCGTAGCGCGGCGGCGTCACCGGGTCGAACTCGCCGGAGAGGATCAGCACCGGCTTGTCCGATCGCAGCGGCCGCTTGAAATCCTCCGGCAGGCGGCCGCGCGGCCAGACGTCGCACTGCGCGATCACGGCCTCGGTCAGCATCGAGCCGAGCAGCGTCCCGTCATCCTCCGCCTGCGGCCCCAGGAACGGTAGATCCTCGGTGCAGGTCACCGTCAGCTCCATGCCATGCGCCAGCTTGTCGCCGAGGGTGCGCAGCAGCATGCCGAACTGTGCGACCAGCGCCTGCGGCCGCCCCTGCCCCGCCTCGGCGAGCAACAGCGGCAGCAGCGACGCGGATTCGGGCTGGTAGGAAAAAAGGCGCACGATGCCGGCCAGCGTTCCGCGCGTCAGCTCGCCCTGCTGCAGGGTGAAATCGACCGGATCGGGATACCCGGTCGCCATCGGCGCGCGTGCCAGGCGCTCGCGCAGCTGTCGCAGCAACTGCGCGGGGCGGCCGTAGCGCTCACGGCAGCCGGCATCCGCTGCACAAGTGGCGAACAGGCGCTCGATCGCGTCGTCGAGGTTGCGCGCATGATCCTGGGTCAGCGCGAGCGTCGGCGGCACGACACCGTCGACGACGACCGTGCGGATTGCCTGTGGATGGCGGCGCAGGTACTCGAGCGCCACGCGCGTACCGTAGGACCCGCCGATCAGGTTGAGCTGCGCGATGCCCAGTGCCGAGCGCACCTGTTCCAGATCGAGGATGTAGTCCGACGTCGTGTAGTACCGGACATTGGCGCGCCCGGCAAGGTCGTCGAGGCAGCGATTCGCCATGCGCCGCAGTTCGGCCGGCTCCGGCGTCAGCTGCAGCTCGGATTCGGCGAGATCGCAGGCCAGCCGGTTGGACGATCCGGTGCCGCGCTGGTCGACGAGCAACACTTCGCGATCGCGGTTGAGCGGTGCGAAGGCCGCGCGCATCGACACGTAGGCATCCACCGCCGACTGGCCGGGCCCGCCCGCCAGCAGCACCACGGGATCGTCGTGTCGACGTGCCTGACGAGCTTCGACGCGGACCACGCGCAGCTCGATCTGGCGTCCCTGCGGCTCGTCGTGGTTTTCCGGCACGGCAAAGTCGGCGCACTGCGCCTCGACGCGCGGAACACCGTGACCGTCGACCAGGTCGCAGTCGGCGAACGTCAGCGGCCCCTGCGCGCGGGCGGCGGGCAACGGCATTGCCCACAGCAGCGCCGCGGCGACCAGCAAGCGCATCATGGTCGCTGCTCCGGCCGTTCCAGGCGTTGCCGGACGGCCAGCTCGATCAGCGGCCAGACCTTCTCGAAGAACAGCTCGGTGAAACGCATGCACAGCATCGCAACGACGATCAGGGCAGCGAAGAGGATGTCGGTCATGGTGTTCCTTGGCATTTGTCCGGGCCTGCGGGCCTCAGGACGGGTCGAATAGATCCTCGATGCGGCAATCGAACAGTGCGGCGAGCGCGAAGGCCAGCGGCAGACTCGGATCGTACTTGCCGGTCTCGATCGCGTTGACGGTCTGTCTGGAAACGCCGAGGCGCTCGGCCAGATCCTGCTGCGTCCAGCCGGTCTGCTGGCGGCACTCGCGAACGCGGTTCTTCACCGGTAGCGACGCCGGGCCTTGAAGTAGCCGAGCGCAAAGCCGGCGCCGAGCACACCGAGCAGCCACAGCGGCGAGATCCGCCCGAGACCCCCGACCTCTTCGAGCAGCCAGACGCTGATGATGGCGGCACCCGTGAGCCACAGCGCGGCCAGCGACGCTTCGAGGTAGATGGCACGCTGCAGTTCATCGAAGCGGCGCAGCTGCCGCAACTCGATCCAGAACGCTGCGGCTGCGGCGGCGAAGAACGGCAGCATCGCCGGCAGACGCCAGAGGCTGTCATCAGGCAGCCGGCGCATCACGGCCGCGGTCAACAGGACCACGCCCAGGTAGATCAGCAGCCAGATCCCGCTTTCGCGCCAGTAACGTCGGTCGTACATGCGCCGCCTCGTGTCAAGCAAACTTGACAAACAGACTAGGAGCGACGACTCGCCATGTCAAGCGTCCTTTACACCACCGGCATTCCAGGCCAGGTGTTCGCGCAAGCGCACGACCTCGCCGACGATGAGCAGGCTCGCTCCCTTGAGACCGGCCGCCTCGACGCGCTGCGGCAGATCGCCCAGGGTGCCGACGACCACCCGCTGCGACGGCGACGTCCCCTCCTCGACCATCGCCGCCGGCCACTGCGGCGGCAGCCCGTGCACGATCAGTTCGGCACACAACGCCGGCAGCGTGTGCAAGCCCATGTAGACGACGACGGTCTGCCCGCGTCGTGCCAGCTGGTCCCAGTGCAAATCCAGCGTGCCGTCCTTGCGCGCATGACCGGTGACGAAGACACAGGACTGGGCGTGGTCGCGATGGGTCAGCGGAATTCCGGCATACGCGGCGCAGCCGCTGGCCGCGGTGATGCCCGGCACCACCTGGAACGGAATGCCGTGCGCCATCAGCGTGTCGATCTCCTCGCCGCCGCGACCGAAGATGAAGGGATCGCCGCCCTTGAGCCGCAGCACGCGCAGCCCCTGCTGCGCCAGCCGCACCAGTTCGGCGTTGATCTGCTCCTGCGGCACGGCGTGCTGGCTGCGTGCCTTGCCGACGAACAGACGCCGCGCATCGCGCCGTACCAGGTCCAGGACCTGTGGCGAGATGAGCCGGTCGTGCAGCACGACGTCACACTGCTGCATCAGACGCAGTGCCTTGAAGGTCAGCAGGTCGGGATCGCCGGGCCCCGCGCCGACCAGCCAGACCTCGCCGACCGCAGGCCGGTCCTGCAGTGCCGCCTGCAGGCCGGCCTCGGCGCCCGCCTCGTCGCCGGCCAGCACCCGCTCGGCGGCCGGGCTGTCGAGGAACCGTTCCCAGACGCCGCGCGCTTCGCCCTGCACCGTCGCATCGCGCACCGCCTCGCGGTGCCGCTGCATGAACCCGGCGAGCCGGCCATAGGCCGCCGGCAGCCAGGTCTCGATGCGCTCGCGCAGGCGCCGCGCCAGCACCGGGGCGGCACCGCCACTCGAGATCGCGACCAGCATTGGCGCACGGTCGACGATGGCCGGCGTGATGAAGCGGCTCAGCGCCACGTCGTCGACGACGTTCACGGCAACGCCCGCGGACTCCGCCACCGCGGCGACGCGCGCATTGAGGTCGCGATCGCCGGTTGCGGCGATCACCAGACGGCAGCCGTGAAGCTGAGCGTCGGAAAACGCCCGGGCCTGATGCACGGCCCTGCCCGACGCACAGGCCTCGGCCACGTCGCCGGCCAGTTCGGCGGCGACGATCTCGACGCGCGCTCCGGCACGCAGCAGCAGCCGCAGCTTGCGCCCGGCCACCTCGCCGCCGCCCACCAGCAGCACGCGCTGATCCCGCAGCTTGAGGAAGACCGGGTAGTAGGGCCAGGCCGGTTCGGTCATGAGTCGATCGCGATGCGGCGGCGTCGCCACGGAGTCGCTATTCTGCCACCGCACCGCCGGTCTCCAGGGACTGATAACGCCATGAAGCTTCGCCAACTTCGCTATATCCACGAGGTCGCGCAACGCGGCCTGAACGTCACGGCTGCCGCCGAGGCCCTGTTCACGTCCCAGCCCGGCGTCAGCAAGCAGATCCGGCTGCTCGAGGAGGAGCTCGGTGTCGACATCTTCGTGCGCAGCGGCAAGCACCTGTCCGAGATCACGCCGGCCGGCCAGCGTATTCTGGAGTACACGAGGCGCCTGCTGGGGGAAGTCGAGAACATCGAGCGCATCGCCGAGGAGTTTCACGACAGCGATCGCGGCGACCTGTCGATCGCCACGACGCATACCCAGGCACGCTACGCCCTGCCGCCGGTGATCCATGCCTTCCGCAAGCGCTACCCGAAGGTGACGCTGCATCTGCATCAGGGGTCGCCGCCGCAGATCGCCAAGCTGGCCGCCGACGGCCAGGCCGACTTCGCCATCGCCACCGAGGCGATGCACCACTTCGACAGCCTGGTGATGCTGCCCTGCTACCGCTGGAACCGCTGCGTGCTGGTGCAGCCGGATCATCCGCTGGCGCAGATCAAGCGACTGGAGCTGACCGATATCGCCAAGTATCCGATCGTCACCTACACCTTCGGCTTCACCGGCCGCTCGAAGCTCGACCAGGCGTTCGCGGCGCACGGACTCAAGCCGGATGTCGTGCTGACCGCCGTCGATGCCGACGTGATCAAGACCTATGTGCGCCTGGGATTGGGCATCGGCATCATCGCCGGCATGGCCTGGGACGAACGCAGCGATCGCGACCTCGTGCGTCTGCCCGTCGACCACCTGTTCGAGGCCAGCACGACGCACATCGGCTTCCGCCGCGGCCTGTTCCTGCGCGGCTACATGCACGATTTCATCGAGATCTTCGCGCCGCACCTGACCCGCGCACTGGTCGACGAGATCGGCGCAGTGGCCGAGGCCGAAGAGCGGCGCCGCCTCGTGCGTGAGCGCATCCCGCAGGTGCCGGCGTCAGGCTGAACGTCCTGACCGATGCCTGGCACCCGGCAGCGCCGGGCGCCAGGGTCGCACCGGACAACGCAACCGCGATGCCGGGTCAGCGTGACTCGATGACCACGTAGGCGCAGACCAGGCCGCCGTCGTCGCTGAGCGAGACGTGGACGCCGCCGACGCCATCGCGTTCGAGCCGTGCCTGCATGGTGTCGCTGAAAATCATCCGCGGACGCCCGTTGGCGGCGCGCACGACACCCGCATCACTCCACTTGATGCCGGAAAACCCTGTGCCCAGCGCCTTGACGAAGGCCTCCTTTGCGGCGAAGCACATCGCCAGCGCCCGGGCGGTATGGGTGCGCTGACGGACCTCCGCCAGCTCGGCCTCGCTCAACATGCGGGTCAGCAGGCGGTCGCCGTGACGCGCCAGCGCCTTCTCCACGCGCTCGATGCGCAGGATGTCGACGCCGATGCCGTAGATGCCGCTCATTCGAGCCCCAGCCGGGCGCTGTTCATGGCGCGTCGCATCTCGGCGATCGCTGCGGGCAGACCGATGAACAGCGCGCGCGCGACGACGCTGTGTCCGATGTTGAGCTCGACGATCGGCTCGATCCGCGTGATCGCGCCGACGTTGTCCAGGTTCAGGCCGTGCCCGGCATGGACCTCGAGCCCCGCCCGTTGCGCCTTCTCGGCGAAGCGCGCAATGCGTGCGAGTTCCGATTGCTGACGGCGTCCGCGCACCTCCGCGTAGCGCCCGGTGTGAATCTCGACATGCGGCGCGCCGCTGGCGATGGCCGCATCGAGCTGCGCCGGATCGGGATCGATGAACAGGGCCACCTCGATTCCGGCGCGGGCCAGTCGCGCACACGCCGCGCCGACCGCCCGACGCTGGCCGGCGACGTCGAGTCCACCCTCGGTCGTCAGCTCCCGCCGCCGCTCGGGCACGAGGCAGGCGAAGCGCGGCTTGACGCGGCAGGCGAAGGCGAGCATCTCCTCGGTGATCGCCATCTCCAGATTGATCGGCACCGGGCAGCGCGCCTTGAGTCGGCGCACGTCGTGCTCCTGGATGTGGCGACGATCCTCGCGCAGATGGATGGTGATGCTGTCGGCGCCGGCCGCTGCCGCGATCAGCCCGGCCTCGACCGGATCGGGGTAGTCGGTCCCGCGGGCCTGGCGCACGGTGGCGACATGGTCGACGTTGACGCCGAGGCGGATGGCGGTGGTGGGCGAAGACGGCATCCGGAGGGTTTCCCAGTGCATTGAGAGGACGAAGATAGCCGATGCGCGGGCGACGCGATGTCACTCACTGCGATCGGCGCAGCTCGCGCAGCAGGCGCGCCGAGGTCAGTTCGCGATCGCCGAGGTGGGCACGCAACGCCGTACGCAGGACCCGACGCGCGTCGCGCAGCACCTCGATCGAATCGAAGCGCTCGTCGCGCAAGGCGATCAGGCTCGCACCGGAAATGCCGTCACCGTCCGCGATCGGGCCACTGTCCGGCTCATAGCGGTAGCGGCGTCGGGGATCGAGCGACAGTGGCAGGTTCAGGGCGTACCCCAGATCGGCCAGCAGGCGCTTCTCGAACAGGCGCAGCGCGATCTGGGCCTGCACGTCCTCATCCGTCAGCTGCGGCAACAGCGTTTCGTACAGCGCGTACAGCACCGGATGCGGATCGTCGCGCGGCAGCAGCCGCAGCAGCAGTTCATTGAGATACCAGCCGTAGAAGATGCGCTCGCCGGACAGCGGCACCGCCGGTCCGCGCGGCTCGGCGGCACGCAAGGTTCCCAGCTCGCCCGCCGCGCGCCACGACAGCAGCATCGGAGCAAAGCTCTGCAGGGCCGCGCCGAGGCGGGACTTTCGCGCACGCACGCCGCGTGCAACCAGTCCGATCCGCCCATGGTGCAGCGTCAGGACCTCCAGCAGCCGGCTGCTGTCGCGGTACGGTCGCTGCGACAGGATGAAGGCGGGTTCGAGATCGACACTGTGGCGGCTCATGTCGGGCCCGCAGCAGGCGGATCAATCGTCCCCGGACAGGCCGAAACGGCGCAATGCCTTCGGATCATCGCTCCAGTTCTCGCGCACCTTGCACCAGAGCTTGAGAAACAGCCGCCGGCCGAAGCTGCGCTCCAGCTCGCGCCGCGCCGCGGTACCGACCTTCTTCAGCGTCTCGCCGTTCTCGCCGATCACGATCTTCTTCTGCCCCTCCCGCTCGACCCAGACGATCGCGCTGATGCGATCGAGTCCGGCCTCGCGTTCGTAGTGCTCGACCTCCACGGTGAGCGCGTAGGGCAGCTCCTGGTGGAGACTGCGGATCAGCTTTTCGCGAATCACCTCGGCAACGGTGAACGCATCGTCGTGCGCGACGACCTGCCCCTGCGGATACAGCGGCGGCCCCTCCGGCAGCGCCTTCAGGATCTCGTCACGCAAGGCCACGAGGTTGTCGCGCTTGAATGCGGACACCGGCACGATGAAGCGGTAGTCGCGCATCGCGGCCAGCCGCTGCAGCTCCGGCAGCAGCGCGCTGCGGTCATTGATGCGGTCGACCTTGTTGACGACCAGGGCGACCGGGACATTGCGCGACACCAGCCTGTCGAACACCGCCTGATCCTCCGGTGTCCAGCGACCCGCCTCGATGACGAACAGCACAAGATCGACATCGTGCAGGGCGCCGGCGGCAGCCTCGTTCATCACGCGGTTCAGCGCGCGCTTCTGCAGGAGGTGCAGGCCCGGCGTGTCGACGAAGACGATCTGGTCGTCGCCGGCATGCAGCACGCCCTGCACGCGATGGCGAGTCGTCTGCGGCTTGTGCGAGACGATACTCACCTTGCGGCCGACGAGCGCGTTGAGCAGCGACGACTTGCCGACGTTGGGGCGCCCCGCGATCGTGACGATGCCGCTACGCATTGGCAGGCTCGGTGAGGGCGATGACGCCCCAACGTCGGCAGAGGTCGACATGACCATCACGGGCACAGGCGCAAGCGCCGGTGCAGGGGCGCCCCGCAACCGTGACGATGCCGCTACGCATGGCCCGGCGGGGCCTCCATCCGTTCCAGCATCGCCGCCGCGGCCTGCTGCTCGGCGACACGGCGGCTGCCGGCCTGCGCGAAGGTACTGCTGTCGTCATCGGCAAGGCTGCAACTCACCGAGAAGCGCCGCGCGTGCGCGGGTCCCTCCTCGGCGAGCACTTCGTAGCGCGGAAGCGGTCGCGATCGCGCCTGCAACCACTCCTGCAGGCGCGTCTTCGGGTCCTTAAGCGACTCGGCATCCGGGAGTTGCTCGAGCAGGGGGGCGAACAGGCGCAGCGTAGCGGCACGCGCGGCATCGAAGCCGCCATCGAGGTGGATCGCGCCGAGCACGGCCTCGAAGGCATCGGCGAGGATCGAATCGCGCCGGAACCCGCCGGACTTGAGCTCGCTCTCGCCGAGCCGCAGGACCTCACCCAGATCGAGCTCGCGCGCCAGACGTGCGAGCGACTCTTCGCGCACCAAGCTTGCACGCAGGCGCGACAACGCGCCCTCCTCCGCCGTCGGCTTGGTCGCATGCAGCACCTCGGCCACGATGAAGTTCACCAGCGCGTCGCCGAGAAACTCGAGTCGCTCGTTGTTGCGACTGCCGATGCTGCGATGGGACAGCGCGCGCTCCAGCAATGCCGCGTCGGCAAACCGGTAGGCAAGTCGCTGCTGCAGTCGGTCCAGCGGATCGGTCAAGACTGTACGTTGGCGAGCTGCACGTCGTCCTGAAAATCGATGACGATCGAGATGTTGTAGAACAGCCGCTCGCGCGCTTCGTATTCGTAGCTCAGGAAGCGGCCGTTGGCGGTGCGCTTGACCTTGATGTCGCGTGGCTGAAGGTAGTTGATGTCTTCGATGTCCCAGAAGCGCTGAAGATCGCGGCGCAACTCGTGAAGCTCGGCGCGACCGTTGCTCGGGTCGGACGCGACCTTGTTGATCGAGCTGGCGATCTTCATCTGGTTCAGGTAGATCGGCAGGCACTTGACGACGACGATCGCCGTGAAGGCAATCACGCCCAGCACGAACAGCAGCCCGAACCAACCGAGTCCCCTCTGACGGCTTCGCATGTGCATGCTCATCCCCTTGCGTAACGCGGCTATCTGATGACGGTGCCGATGCGGGAAAAATCGATCCGGGTGTCGGCACCGTTCCACGACATCCAGATGAAGAAGGCCTTGCCGACGAGGTTGCGGGCCGGAACCGTGCCCCAGCGCCGACTGTCGTCGGAGCCGTCTCGATTGTCGCCCATCATGAAGTACTCGCCCTCCGGCACGACGATCTCGAAGTCGTCGGCCGGGCGGCCCGGATTGACCAGCACATGGTGCTCGATACCGGTGAGATTCTCGCGCATGCGGTAGACCACTCCGGGCGGCGGCAGGCCCGGCGCAGTATAAACACCGTCGGCTTCGATCGGCGCCGGCTCGCCGTTCACGAAGAGGCGCTTGTCGCGATAGGCCACGCGATCGCCGGGTAGGCCGATCACCCGTTTGATGAAGTCCTTGCTCGGATCGACCGGCCAGCGGAACACCACGATGTCGCCCCGCTCCGGCTCGCTTCCGCCGGTGAACTTCGTGTGCAGCACCGGATCACGCAGGCCGTAGGCGAACTTGTTGACGAGGATGAAATCCCCGACCAGCAGCGTCGGGATCATCGAGCCGGAGGGAATGCGGAAAGGTTCGACGACGAACGACCGCACGACCAGGACGACGAAGATCACCGGGAAGAACGAGACGCAGAAGTCGACGAATGCGCCCGGCTTGACGACGCCGACCCGCTGCTCGCGGCGTGGCGCGAGCCACCACCGGTCCATCGCCCAGACGACGCCGGTCACGAACGTCAGCGCCGTGAGGATCACTGCGAAATCGATGTGAAAATCCGACATGCCGGTCCCTTCGAGTCCTACTTCTTGCGATCGACGCCGAGCACCGCCAGGAAGGCTTCCTGCGGAATCTCGACATTGCCCACGGCCTTCATGCGCTTCTTGCCTTCCTTCTGCTTCTCGAGCAGCTTGCGCTTGCGGCTGACGTCGCCACCGTAGCACTTGGCGATCACGTCCTTGCGCAAGGCCTTGACCGTCGTACGGGCGATGATCTTCGAGCCGATCGCCGCCTGGATGGCGATATCGAACATCTGCCGGTGGATCACGTCCTGCATGCGCTCACACAGGTCGCGCCCGCGCGGATAGGCGGCATCGCGGTGCACGATCGTGGCCAGGGCGTCCACGCGGTCGCCGTTGACCAGGACGTCGAGCTTGACCAAGTCGCCGGCCTGGAAACGGACGAACTCGTACTCGAACGAGGCGAACCCGCGCGAAACGCTCTTCAGGCGGTCGAAGAAGTCGAGCACGACTTCGGCGAGCGGCATCTCGATCTCCATCTGCACCTGCGACCCGAGGTAGCGCAGGTTCTTCTGGACACCACGCTTTTCCATGCACAGCTGCATGACCGGCCCGACGTAGTCGGGCGGCATCAGGATGCGCGCGTCGATGATCGGCTCGCGCACCTCGTCGATCGAGCCCGGCTCGGGCAGCTCGGCCGGGTTGTCGACCTTGATGATCTCGCCGTCGGACTTGAGGACCTCGTAGACCACCGACGGGGCCGTCGTGATCAGGTTGAGGTTGTATTCACGCTCCAGCCGCTCCTGGACGATGTCCATGTGCAGCATGCCGAGAAAGCCGATGCGAAAACCGAACCCGAGCGCGGTCGAGCTTTCCGGCTCGAACTGCAGGGCCGAGTCGTTGAGCCGCAGCTTCTGCAGCGATTCGCGGAAATCCTCGAAGTCGTCGGCGTCGACCGGAAACATGCCGGCGAAGACCCGCGGCTGGACCTGACGGAAACCGGGGAGCGGCGCTTCGCAGGGTCGCGCAGCCAGTGTCAGCGTGTCGCCGACCGGCGCACCGAAGATGTCCTTGATGCCGGCGACGATGAAACCCACCTCGCCGCACTCGAGACGATCCTTGAACAGACGCTTGGGCGCGTTGACGCCGAGCATCGTGATCTCGTGGTCGCGGCCGGTAGACATCACCCGGATCTTGTCGCCCTTGGCCAGACCCGTGCCGTTGACGATGCGCACGAGCGAGACGACGCCCAGGTAGTTGTCGAACCAGGAATCGATGATCAGTGCCTGCAGGCGCGCTTCGGGATCGCCCTTGGGCGGCGGCAGCTTGTGCACCACGGCCTCGAGCACGTCCGGCACGTTGAGGCCGGTCTTCGCCGACACCCGCAGCGCGTCGACGGCCGGCACGCCGATGATTTGCTCGATCTCGTCGCAGACGCGTTCAGGCTCGGCGTTCTGCAGGTCGATCTTGTTGAGCACCGTCAGTACTTCGAGATTCTGCTCGATCGCCGTGTAGCAGTTGGCGACCGACTGCGCCTCGACGCCCTGGGAGGCATCGACGACCAGCAGCGCACCCTCGCAGGCCGCCAGCGAACGCGACACCTCGTAGGAGAAGTCCACGTGCCCCGGCGTGTCGATCAGGTTGAACTGGTACAGCTCGCCATCCTGCGCCCGGTAGTGCAATTGCACCGACTGCGCCTTGATGGTGATGCCGCGCTCGCGCTCGATCGGGTTGTTGTCCAGCACCTGCTGGGTCATCTCGCGCTGCTCGAGACCGCCGGTGAGCTGGATGAAGCGATCCGCGAGCGTCGATTTGCCGTGATCGATATGCGCGATGATGCAGAAATTTCGGATGTGATCCTGACGCACGGATGGGGGCTGTCTGAAAGGCGGTGCGCCGGACGCGCGGGTCGCGGGGCCGGGCTGGAACAAAACCCGCGCAGTATACCGGTTCAGCCCCCGTTCCCGGGGGTCAGCACCGCGGGGTCGAAGACCCCTTCGCCGAGCACCTCGCCGGCCTCGTCGAGCAGGACCGGGATGCGCCGTCCGTACCGCATCCGCCATTCGCCGCGGTCATCCACGCAGGCGTGTTCGATGCGGTACCGGCCGGCATCGGGGTGGGCGTGGAGCGCCGCCTCGAACACCTCGCAGAGGTGGCAGTCCGGCCGCCCGAGCAGCAACAACTGGCGCACGCGATCCGGCTCAGCCCGGAACCGGTGCAGGCACGTCGAGCGCGAGGAACAGCGGCGCGCCACGACGCTGAACCAGGACGGCCACCGTCTGCCCGGGTGTCAGCCGTCCCGACACCTCGGCGAAACGATCGAGACTGTCGACCTGCTGGCCGCCGATCTGCAGCAGCACGTCGCCGGCGCGGATGCCGGCGCGCGCCGCCGGACCGTCGGTCACCGAGGTGATCATCAGGCCGCCGTTGACCACCTGGGCCTCGCGCCGCTCGTCTGCGGTCAAGGCCCGCAGGGCCATGCCCAGGGTGCGGTGCGGGGTCGGTCGTGGCGTCGGCGTCGGTGTGGCCGCCGCCAGGGCGGTGGGCTCTGCGCGCAGCGTGCCGACGTCGACGTCGATGCGCTGCCGCCGCCCGCCGCGAACCACGTCGAGCGTCGCCACCTCGCCGGGGTCGGTCACGCCGACCAGATGCGGCAGGCTGGACGAGCTCGGCAGCGGCTCGCCGTTGTAGCGCAGGATCACGTCCCCCTCGCGCAGGCCCGCCCGTGCGGCCGGACTCTCCGGCAGGACGCGTGCAATCAGGGCCCCTTCGGGCTTGTCGAGCCCGAACTGCTGGGCAAGGTCGCGATCGACCTCCTGGACCACGACGCCGAGCCAGCCCCGCGTCACCGTGCCGGTCTCGCGCAGCTGGCGCGCCACCTTGGCGGCGACATCGATGGGAATCGCGAACGAGACCCCCTGATAGCCGCCCGACTGGGAGTAGATCTGCGAGTTCACGCCGACCACCTCGCCCGCGAGGTTGAACAGCGGCCCGCCGGAGTTTCCGGGATTGATCGCCACGTCGGTCTGGATGAACGGGACGTATTGCTCGGTGGCGAGCGCACGCCCCTTCGCCGAGACGATGCCGGCGGTCACCGAGTAGTCGAATCCGAACGGCGAACCGATCGCCAGCACCCATTGCCCGGGCCTGAGGTCGAGCGAACCGCCGAGCCGCGCCACCGGCAGGTCCTGGGCCTCGATTCTCAGCAGCGCCAGATCGCTGGCTTCGTCGCTGCCGATCAGCTCGGCCGCGAACTGGCGGCGGTCCAGCAGGCGCACGATGATCTCGCTCGCGCCGCGAATCACGTGATAGTTCGTCAGGATGTAGCCGTCGTCGGACAGGATGAAGCCGGAACCGAGCGACTGCTGCTCGGGCGGATAGACATCCTCGGGGCTGATCGGCTCGGAAGGCGGGTCGAAGAAGCGCCGGAACCAGTCCGGCACCTCCTCGAAGGACTCCGGCACCGCACCGTGACCGTCCTGGTCAGGCGCCTGCACCTCGGTGGCCACGGTGCTGATGTTCACCACGGCCGGCGACACGCGTTCGACGAGGTCGGCGAAATCGGGATAGCCCCCCGGCTGAACCGTACCCCCGCGTTCGCAGGCACTCGCGGCGAGCAGAATCAGGGGACCCAGGCACCGCGCGAGGCGGGCAACAGACTGCATGACGGCTCCGGCCGGGCGGGGTTGTCCGCCTTGAGGCGCGAATTTCAAAGGATTCGGCGCCGAAATTCAAACCGCGCCGCATCGGCCTCGCGGTCAGGGCGTGCGCGCGCAGCCGGTAGCGGCATCCCCCAGCCGTCGGACCAGCACCGGGAGATACAGCGCCGAGCCGGCAGCGCGCCGTCCGGCGAGATGAGTGGCAACGAAGCCGGCCAACAGCCCGGTCAGGCCAAAGGCGGCGACGAGAATGTCGTGCGCGTGGAGAACGGCATGTGCGAAGGCCCCGGCGGCGAACATGCCGGCCAGCGGCGCCAGATAAATCCACAGCGAGGCACGCATCAGCGCGGACTCGTCGACACCGACGATCACCCCGTCGCCTGCCTGCAGGGGACCGAGACGACCGCCGACCCGCACCTCCGGCCTGCGGCGACCGACCAGCCGCGCGAGCACGCCGCCGCCGCAACCCTGCCCCTGCGCGCACTTCGGGCACGACTCCGGGCCGAACGGCCGCACCCAGACGCTGCCATCGTCATCGATCCGCGAGACGATGGCGCGCTCTTCGATCATCGGCCGATCAGTCCGGCGCCTGCGGCGTCGCCCCGGCCGCCGGGGCCGTGTCGACCAGCACCGGCGCGCCGGGACCCGCTTCCGGGAGCTGCACGCTCTCGCTGATCAGACGGATCGTTTCCTCGGGCGCCTCGCCGACCACGGTGATGTGCACGCGGCCCATGACCCTGCCGAAGGCGTGAACCGCCCCCATGCGCGACTGCCCCTCGAAGACCGGCACCGAGGTTTCGCGCTGCTGGGCGCTGAACACGGAAATCGCGGTCAGGCCGTCGGTCAGCACGACATGTTCGACGACACCGCGGCCGTCGGCGGTCTGGCGCAGGCTGCGCATGGTGACGCGAAATCCCGGCGGCAACGACCCGAACCGCCAGCCGGCGTCGCCCGCGGCCTGCTGCTCCTCCTGCCGCGCTTCCGCCACCGCGATGCGTTCTTCGTGCTCGGCCAGCGCCTCGTCGAAGCGCGCGTCGACGATCTCTTCCGGAAAACGCACCTCGGTGAACATCATCTGTTCGAGCACGCGGCCATCGCGCGCGACGAGGCTGACCTTCAACGGCACATGCGTCTCGGCATCGGCCCAGATCTGGTAGCCGTACCGGTAGTTGTCACGCGGCGCGATGGCGATGCCACGGCAGTCACGTCCGGCGACGCGGGCGCTGCCGATGTTCTCGAACTGGTAGATGGTCGCCATCTGCGCCATGCGCTCGGGCGTGAGCGTCGGAAACAGGCCCTTGGGCGTCGGCCGGTCGAGAGTGAACCGACGATCGCGCGGCAGCAGGCAGATCACCTTGCCGTCGCGTTTGACGATCTCGCGCGGCGCCCCCGTCAGGGCCTCGACACGTTCGAGCTCCACGCCGTCGCGGAAGCCGTGGACGACCTTGAGCGTCTCGAGGCGGTTCTGCGCCTGATAGATGACCACGCCCTCGTAATTGACGTCGCGCGCGGCTTCGCTCATGCGCACCAGCATCGCGTCCGGCGCCGCGGCCTGGGCGATGCCGGCCGACAGCAGCAGCGCCAGGCCGGTCAGTCGACTCAAGGCTGGTCTCCGGCGGTCCCGAAGGACGCCGGCTGCAGGACCGACGGCTCGGCGACGCTGTGCGCCGTGAAGCGCGCGTACGAGAGCGTCGCCCCCATTCCGCGATCGGCCAGGGTGTTGCTGTGTTCGATCAGGTAGCGCCGCAGCTCGTCGTCCTGCGCGGAACGCTGCAGGTCGTCCTGGCTCGCGGAGACGACATGCAGGCCCGGCCGGCTGCCCTTGGCCGGCACGCTGACCGGCGTGACGGCCTGCGGCACGAAGCCCGGCGCCGCCGTCGGTCCGGCCTGCGGCTGCAGGTTCATGACGACGGCGACTGCGGCCAGCGAGGCGGCCGCGGCCAGGCCCGCCGCCGGCATCCACCATGCGCGTCGGCGTGGGGGCGGCGTCATCGGCACCACCCGGGACGTCGCTGCCGGCTCCTGCGTATCGAGACGGCTCATCACGCCGGCGCAGATGCAGGGCTGGTCCTTGCGCACGCTCACGCCCTCATGGGCGTCACGGCCGAGGCACAGCCGGCTCCAGCTCGCCTTGAGTTCGGGGGACCGCTCCATCTCGTCGAGAATGCGGTCGAGCTCGCCGGGACTGCATTCGCCGTCCAGCAGAGCAGAAATCGAGTCCTTGGCCATGTGCTTACCTGACTGCAACGATACACGCTTAACCGCGTGCGGATGAAAAAGTTCCCGAGGCGCCGTCGGGCGGCGCGCCACGGGGGCGGTACGTGCTCATTCCAGCAGCGGCTTGAGGGCCGCGTCGATGGCTTCGCGTGCGCGGAAGATGCGCGAACGCACGGTGCCGATGGGACAGTCCATCACCTCCGCAATCTCCTCGTAGGACAGGCCCTCGAGCTCACGCAGCGTGATCGCCTTGCGCAGGTCGGCCGGCAGACCGGCAATCGTCGCCGCGACCCGCTGCCTGATCTCGTCCGTCAGCAGCTCGGCCTCGGGCGTATCCACGTCGCTTAGATGTTCGGTATGCCCATAAAGTTCGGCATCCGCGACATCAATGTCCTGGTCCGCCGGCCGGCGCCCACGCGAAACGATGGAGTTCTTGGCGGTGTTGATGCCGATCCGGTACAGCCATGTGTAGAACGCCGACTGGCCGCGGAACCCCGGGAGCGCACGCCAGGCGCGGATGAACGTCTCCTGGGCGACGTCCGGCGCCTCGGCCTCGCCGACCAGCCGGCCGACGAGCTGCACGATCTTGTACTGGTACTTGCGCACGAGCAGCTCGAACGCGCGTTCGTCGCCGTTCTGGGCACGGGTGACCAGCTGTTCGTCGATGCTGCTTTCGGACATGTTGCGAGCGTTACCCCGGGGCGCGACGCCGCATGCGCGTGCCCCGCGTGGACATACAGTTACACTTCGATGCCGGACGCTGGTCGCGACCCGTCGGCAGCCGGCGGACCGACGGCGCACCACCTTGCGCGCCCGCCGGAGACATCCCGCCATTCTATCAACCCCCGGACCGGATCATGACTGCAACAGATGTGCTGGTCATCGGCAGCGGCGCCGCCGGCCTGTCGCTGGCGCTGCGTCTCGCGCAGGCCGGCCGCAGCGTCTGCGTCGTGTCGAAGACGCGGCTGAGTTCGGGCTCGACGCTGTGGGCGCAGGGCGGCATCTCCGCGGTCCTCGACGAAGACGATTCGCTCGACAGCCATGTCCGCGACACGCTGACCGCCGGCGCCGGCCTGTGCGACGACGCTGCCGTGCGCTTCACCGTGGAGCGCGGCCCGGCGTGCATCGAGTGGCTGCTCGACCAGGGCGTGGAATTCACCCGCGGGGACGACGAGTTCAACGGCGGTTCGCGGCTGCACCTCACGCGCGAGGGCGGGCATTCGCATCGCCGCATCGTCCATGCCGCCGACGCCACCGGGCGCGCAGTGGAAACGACCCTCGTGTCTCTAGCCAGCGAACACCCGAACATCACCGTGCTCGAGCGGCGCGTCGCCGTCGATCTGGTTCGTGACGCGGACGGCGGCCGCGTACTCGGCGCCTATCTGTACAACCGTGACAGCAAGCACGTGGACGCTGTCGCGGCTCGCGCGGTGGCGCTGTGCACCGGAGGCGCGAACCAGGTCTATCTGTACTCGAGCAACCCCTTCGGCGCCTCCGGCGACGGCATCGCCATGGCGTGGCGAGCGGGCTGCCGCGTCGCCAACATGGAGTTCATGCAGTTCCACCCGACCTGCCTGTTCCACCCGGAAGCACGCAACTTCCTGATCTCCGAGGCGCTGCGCGGCGAAGGCGCCGTTCTGCGCCTGCCGCAACCGGACGGCTCGCCCGGCGAACGCTTCATGCCACGCTTCGACGATCGCGCCGAGCTCGCGCCACGTGACATCGTCGCGCGTGCGATCGACCACGAGATGAAGCGCCTGGGCCTCAAGCATGTGCTGCTCGACATCACCCATCAGCCCGCCGAATTCATCCGCAGCCACTTTCCGAGCATCCACGGACGCTGTCTGGAGCTGGGCATCGACATCACCCGCGAGCCGATCCCGGTCGTGCCCTCGGCGCATTTCACCTGCGGCGGCGTCGTCACCGACCTGAATGCCTGCACCGACGTCGACGGGCTCTACGTCATCGGCGAAGCCGCGTGCACCGGCCTGCACGGCGCGAATCGTCTCGCATCGAATTCGCTGCTCGAATGCCTCGTGTTCGCCTCCTCCGCCGCGGAACACCTGCTGGAGACGCTGGACCGGCGCGCACCGCCGCAGCCGCTCAGGCCCTGGGACGAGAGTCGCGTCACCGATTCCGACGAGGACGTCGTGGTCTCGCACAACTGGCTCGAGCTGCGGACCTTCATGTGGGACTACGTCGGCATCGTGCGGACGACCAAGCGGCTCGAACGTGCGCTGCGGCGCGTGCAGCTGCTCTCGGGCGAGATCCAGGAGTACTACGGCAACTACCGCATCAGCCATCACCTGATCGAGCTGCGCAACCTGGTGGTCTGCGCGGAGCTGATCGTGCGGTCCGCGCTCGCCCGGCGCGAGAGCCGCGGCCTGCACTACATGCTCGACTACCCACAGACCGCCGCGGACGCACGGGCGACGATCCTGCCCGGCCGCGTCACGCCTGGCTGAGCCAGGCCCCGCAACGCGAACGCGCGGTACCGTTATCGTGACGGATCGCCGTCACCGGCGTCGCTGTTCAGTCGCGCACGCAGGCGGCGCAACATCTCCGCGGCGGCCTCGTCGCCGGCCAGCGCCCGCGTGTGCGTCCTGCCGTCGGCGGACCGGAAGCGCAGCACCAGCAACGAGCCGCGGACGATGGCGCCGCCCTGCAGTTCGGCATCGAACGGTCGGCCCGCGACGCGCTGCAAGGTCCAGCGCCCGTCGCCGTGCAGCAGGAGGCGGACGATGGCACGCGGACCGAAGCCCAGCGACGGGTGGCGCCGCACCCACAGCCATGATGCGGCGATGCCGCCTGCAAGGACCAGCATCGCCGCGGTCGGCGGCTCGGCCAGCACCAGCAGGATCAGGCAGGCGCCATGCAGCAGCAGGGCCAGTCGCAGCAGCCGCTGCGAGGGCTGGAGGCGCAGTTCAATGGTGGGCGCGGAGCTGCTCAACGATGTGGCGGTACTCGGCGGGCGGCTCGTCATACCCCATGACCCAGGCCCAGATGTCCGGGTCCTCGGCGAGCGTGATCAGACGCAGGAACTCGCCCTTCTCCTCCGCGGGAGCCTGTTCGAAGCGCGTCGCGTGGTAGCGCTCCATCAGCACGTCGAGCTCCTTCATGCCGCGCCGCAGCAGCCAGCGCAGGCGCCCGTCGGCGGCGCTCATCGGCGCCCGCAACTCACAAGGGCGGCAGAGCCGCCCCGTACGTGGTGCACAGTCCGGAGCATCAAACCGTGCGCTCGACCATCATCTGCTTGATGCCGGCGATCGCTTTCGCCGGGTTCAGGCCCTTGGGGCAGGTCTTGGCGCAGTTCATGATGGTGTGGCAGCGATACAGCTTGAACGGATCCTCGAGCGCGTCGAGGCGCTCGCCGGTCGCCTCGTCGCGCGAATCGACCAGCCAGCGATAGGCCTGCAGCAGGATCGCCGGTCCCAGATAGCGGTCCGAGTTCCACCAGTAGCTCGGGCACGAGGTCGAGCAGCACGCGCACAAGATGCACTCGTACAGGCCGTCGAGCTTCGCCCGGTCCTCCTCGGACTGCAGGCGTTCGCGCGTCGGCGCCGACGAGTCGGTCTTCAGCCACGGCTCGATCGAGGCCAGCTGCGCGTAGAAATGCGTCATGTCCGGCACGAGGTCCTTGATCACCGGCATGTGCGGCAGCGGGTAGACCGTCACCTCGCCCTTGACCTCGTCGCAGGGCTTGATGCAGGCCAGCGTGTTGGTGCCGTCGATGTTCATCGCACAGGAGCCGCAGATGCCCTCACGGCACGAGCGACGGAAGGTCAGCGAGGGATCGACCTCGTTCTTGATCTTGATCAGCGCGTCGAGAACCATCGGACCGCAGCTGTCCATGTCGACTTCATAGCGGTCCATGCGCGGGTTGGCGCCGCCATCGGGATCGTAGCGATAGATCTTGAAGATCTGCACCTTCCCGCTGCCGGACGGGGCCTTGAAGGTCTTTCCGGCCTTCTTGTCGATCTTGGAGTTCTGCGGAAGCGTGAACTGGGCCATGTCGTGCGTCCTTCGGATCAGTACTTGCGGGCAACGGGCGGGATGTGCTCGACCTCGGTATCCAGCGGCTGCATGTGCACCGGGCGGTAGTCGATCTTCACGTCGGTGTCGCCGGTCCGCCAGGCGATGGTGTGCTTGATCCAGTTCTGGTCGTCGCGATCCTTGAGATCGTCGCGGGCATGCGCGCCGCGCGATTCGGTGCGGTTGTCGGCGCCGACGATGGTGATCAGCGCCTGACCGAGCAGGTTGTCCAGCTCCAGCGTCTCGGCGAGGTCGGAATTCCAGATCATCGAGCGATCGGACACGGACAGGTCGTTGCCGAAGCTCTCGATCACGCCCTTGAGCCGGGCAATGCCCTCCTGCATCAGCGGCCCGTCACGGAAGACCGCGCAATGCTTCTGCATGGTCTTCTGCATGTCGGTGCGGATCTGCGCCGTCGACGTGCCGCCCTTGGCGTTGCGGAAGCGGTCGACGCGCGCCAGCGCCTTGTCTTCCGAGTCGCCCGGAATCTTCTTGTGCGGCTGGCCCGGCTTCACCAGCTCGGCGGCGCGGATCGCCGCGGCACGACCGAACACGACCAGATCGAGCAGCGAGTTCGAGCCGAGACGGTTCGCACCGTGCACGGACACGCAGGCCGCCTCACCGACGGCCATCAGGCCGGGCACGACGGCGTCCGGGTTGCCGTCCTTGAGCGTGACGACCTCGCCGGTCCACAACGTCGGGATACCGCCCATGTTGTAGTGCACCGTCGGCACGACCGGGATCGGCTCCTTGGTGACGTCGACACCGGCGAAGATCTTGGCGCTTTCCGAGATACCCGGCAGACGCGCGTGCAGCACGTCCGGCCCGAGGTGTTCGAGGTGCAGGTGAATGTGGTCGGCCTCGGCGCCGACACCGCGCCCCTCGCGGATCTCGGTCGCCATCGCGCGGCTGACCATGTCGCGCGGTGCAAGGTCCTTCACGCTGGGCGCATAACGCTCCATGAAGCGCTCGCCGTCCTTGTTCGTCAGGTAGCCGCCCTCGCCTCGGGCACCTTCGGTGATCAGGCAGCCGGCGCCGTAGATGCCGGTCGGGTGGAACTGCACGAACTCGAGATCCTGCAGCGGCAGGCCGGCACGCAGCACCATGCCGCCGCCATCGCCGGTGCAGGTGTGCGCCGAGGTCGCCGAGAAGTACGCCCGCCCGTAGCCGCCGGTCGCCAGGATCACCATGTGCGCGCGGAAGCGGTGGATCTGGCCGGTCGCCAGATCCCAGGCGAGCACGCCCTTGCAGGAGCCGTCGTCGTCCATCAGCAGATCGAGCGCAAAGTACTCGATGAAGAACTGCGCCTTGCACTTCAGCGACTGCTGGTAAAGCGTGTGCAGCATCGCGTGACCGGTGCGGTCGGCGGCCGCGCAGGTCCGCTGCGCCGGCGGCCCCTTGCCGAACTCCGTGGTCATGCCGCCGAACGGCCGCTGGTAGATCTTGCCATCCGGCGTGCGCGAGAACGGCACGCCGTAGTGCTCGAGTTCGATGATCGCGGGAATCGCCTCGCGCGTCATGTACTGGATCGCGTCCTGATCGCCGAGCCAGTCCGAGCCCTTCACCGTGTCGTAGAAGTGCCAGCGCCAGTCGTCGCGGCCCATGTTCGCGAGCGCCGCCGAGATGCCACCCTGCGCCGCAACCGTGTGCGAACGGGTCGGAAACAGCTTGGTGATGTTGGCCGTCTTCAGGCCGGCCTCGGCCAGCCCCAGCGTGGCGCGCAGGCCGGAGCCGCCGGCGCCGACCACCAGCGCGTCATACTCGTGATGAACGATGTCGTAAGCCATGTCTTCCTGGATTCCGTGGTTCTGTTGCGCGATCGGCGGCCCGCGGCCGCGATTCGCGTCGGGTCACGCGAGCGCGAGTTTGAGCACCGCGAAGATGCCGGCGACGCCGATCACGACGTGCGCGAACTTCGACAGCAGCAGGGCGGTGATTTTCCAGCCTTCGCTGGACACGTAGTCCTCGATGACCACCTGCACGCCGAGCATCGAGTGATAGACCGCGGCGGCGAGGAACAGCACCAGCGTCACGGCGACGGACGGATAGGAAGCCCAGTAGCGCACTGCCTCGAAGCTGCCGCCCTTGCTTGCCAGC
The DNA here is from genome assembly GCF_003201205.1 of Sinimarinibacterium flocculans. Taxonomy (GTDB): domain Bacteria; phylum Pseudomonadota; class Gammaproteobacteria; order Nevskiales; family Nevskiaceae; genus Solimonas; species Solimonas flocculans. The sequence continues at coordinate 105,129 of NZ_QICN01000001.1, read as the reverse complement.
GTCGCCACCGAGAACACGAACCACAGGGCCAGCGGGATCAGTGCAATGGCGCTGACGCGCTGCACCCAGAAGTGGTGGACGCCGTGCTTGGCCGAACCCAGGCCGCGTGCGCGGGACAACGGAGAACGCAGACTCATGTTCGCAGCCCCTCAGGCGAGATACGCGAGCGCCCAGGCGGCCGCAGTGAGCAGCAGCGAGGCGACGACGACGAGATAACCGGATCGCTCGGCGGTCTTGAGCTCGAAGCCGCGACCGATGTCCCAGAACAGATGGCGGATGCCGTTGCCCAGGTGGTACATGAGTGCCCAGGTCCACGCGAACAGCAGCACCTGCCCGTACCAGGCCTGCACGTGCGTCGCGACGGCCGCATACCACTGTGCGCCACCGGCCAGCGCGATCAGCCAGATCGCGAGCAAGGCGGTGCCGAGGCTCAGGCCGATGCCGGTAATGCGGTGGCCGAAGGACAGGACCGAAGTCCACTGGAACCGGTAGTACGGCCCGAGCATGAACGGCGACAGCGGTCGGCTGTCTGTTGTTTTCGTGGTCATTCCGGCTCCCTGGGAACGTCTTGCGCGAAAATGGGTTGTTGCGTCGTCAGTCGGCCACTTCAGAAGTCGATGCAGCGGCCGTTCTTTTCCCAATCCCCGTAGCGCGTCGGTTCGGGCCCGTCGGTGCGGCCGCCGATTTCCGGTACCTTCTGCGCCGCAGCCGGCTGGCGCTGATGCAGGAGTTCGGCGAGCGGGATGGCCTCGCTCGCATGTTCCGTCGGTTCGGGCTGGACGCTGGATTCCGGTGACATCGCCACAAGAGCAAAATGGTCTGGCTTCGGGTCTGGCTTAGCCTTAATAGTTTGGCAAACTTTGTGCGCATGCAGCAATGAAACCCTGTATTCCTGTACAGCTCGACGCACTCGTCCACGTCGCCGTTCGCGGCGACGATGCACTGCCGTTCCTGCAGGGCCAGCTGAGCAACGACCTGCGTCAGCTGAGCCCGGAGCGCGGGCAGATCGGCAGCTACAACAGCGCCAAGGGGCGCATGCTCGCGGTCGCGCATCTGCTGCGCTGCGGCGATGCCATCGTGCTGGAGCTGCACCGCGACATCGCCGCGGCAACGTGCAGACGGCTGCGCATGTTCGTGCTGCGCTCCAGGGTCACGATCGACGAAGACGACACGCTCGCGTCCTTCGGCCTTATCGGCGATCAATCCGCGATGCGGCTTGCCGAACTGAGCCTGCCGGTCCCGGCGGCGGCGCTGGACTGCGCGCAGGACACGGAGCGCGGGATCACCGTGCTGCGGCGCTTCGGCGAGATGCCCCGGTACAGCGTGCACGGCACGCCGGCCGCGCTCGCTCCGCTGCTCGCCGCTGTGGGACCGCTGCAGGATTTCGCGCACTGGCGTCGTGCCGACATCGAAGCCGGCGTCCCCACGGTTTACGCGGCCACGTCGGATCACTTCGTGCCGCAGACGGCCAGTCTCGACCGGCTCGGCGGCATCAGCTTCGACAAGGGTTGTTACACCGGACAGGAGATCGTCGCGCGGCTGCACTACCTGGGCCAGATCAAGCGACGCCTGTTCGTCGCCCGGACCGACGGCCAGCCGCCTGCTCCCGGCGACGAGATCCGCAGCGCAGACGGCGCGGCAGCCGGCGAGATCGTCGATGCCGTCGGCGAAGGCCCCGGCGCCCTGGTCGCGGCGGTTCTGCAACTCGCGCAAGCCGACACGATGCTGCAGTTGACGGACGGGCGTGCCCTGCACATCGTGCGGTGCCCGGACTGAGGCCCGCTGCTGCGCCGCGCTCGGCGGCGCAACATCTGCGGAGATCCGAGGTCACAAGGGCCTGCAATGGACGCGCCTGCCGGGCGCTGCCATCCTTCGACGCAAAGATTCCACGGGAGACCCGGCATGCGCCTGTTCCTGACGCTCGCCGTCACACTCTGGCTACCGGCCGTTCTTGCGGCGCCGCAGCCTGACCTGGGCGATCTCGATCTGCTGCCGCTGCACGCGACGTCGCCCGTCGCGGTCGCGAAGGCGGTCGAAGCGGCGCAGCGGTCGAAGACGCCCGGCCCGGCCCTGTTCGCGGTCAGCGTCGAGCTGCCGCTCGGCCTCGACGACGGTATCTGGGATGCACCGGAACCCGGCGTCGCACGCTGGCGCACCCGCGTGTATTCGGCCGAGGCACAGGCCCTGATCATGTCGTTCGGCCGCTTCGACCTGCCCGCCGGCGCCGCCTTGTGGGTCTACGACGCGCAGGGTCGCACGCTGCAGGGCCCGTATACCGGCGCGCGCGGCGACGAGGCACTGTGGACGGCGATGGTGCCGGGCGACACCGCGGTGATCGAGTTGCGGGTGCCCGGGGCGCAGCGGCTGAATACCTCGCTCGCGCTGTCTCGCGTGGGCCACGCATTCAAGAACGCGGCCCAGCTCGGCGATTCCGGCGCCTGCAACATCGATACCGCCTGCGCCCTCGGCAGCGGATGGCGCGACGAGAGCCGCGCCGTGGTCAAGCTGCAGATTCCCGCGGGGCTCTTCGTCGGCCTGTGCACCGGCACGCTGGTGAACAACACGGCCGAGGACGGCACCCCTTATGTGCTGACCGCTGATCATTGCGGGATCGGAACCCTCGGCAGTCCGGCATCGGGCGTCGTCGTCTACTGGAACTTCCAGAACAGCAGCTGCGGCGGCGCCCCGGACGCGATCTCGAACCAGACACAGAGCGGCGCGCGACTGCGCGCCGACGATCGGGAGACCGACCTGACACTGATCGAACTCGACGAGCGCCCCAGCGCGGCCTTCAACGCCTACTACGCGGGCTGGGATGCCAGCGGACGCGGCGGTAACCAGGGGGTCGGCATCCATCACCCCTCGGGCGATGCCAAGAAGATCAGCGAATTCACGGTTCCGCTGCAGGCGGCCAACGTGCAGATCGAGGTCGCCGGTCCGAGCATTCCGGCGTGGCGGGTCGACCGCTGGCAGCAGGGCACCACCGAACAGGGCTCGTCCGGCTCCGGCCTGTGGAACGAGAGCCGGCACATCGTCGGCATCCTCTCGGGGGGCTCGGCTGCCTGCAACGGCAACGTCGACAACGACCAACCCGATTTCTATGCCCGCCTCGACCGTCAGTGGGAAGCGGGTACGGCGGCAAGCGGTCAGCTCAAGGCCTGGCTCGACCCGATCGACAGCGGTGCGCTGCAGATCTCCGGGCGCAACGCCGGCGGTGGCGGCGGCAGCACCGCAGGTGGGGGGACCGGAGGGGGCGGCGGAGGCGGTGGTGCGTTCGGCTGGGGCAGCCTGCTGTTCGGCGGACTGCTGCTGATGGCACGGCGCCGACGCTGACAACGACCGCGAGACCCGGCGCACAACGGGGTCCATGTCCCCGGCTTACACTGCCGACCCATTACGACTATTCCCACGGAGCCCGCGCATGCGTCGAATCCTGCTTGCCCTGCCCCTGCTGTGGCTGACTGGTGCCTCCGCGGCGCTGAAACCCGACCTGGCCGATCTGGACGCGCTGCCGTTGCACGCCGCGCCCCCGGCAGCCACGGCGAAGGCGATCGAGCAGGCGCGCGCGGTGAAGGGCGCGGGGCCGGCGATCTTCGCGGTCACCACCGCCTTGCCGCTCGGGCTCGAGGCCGGCACCTGGGACGAACCGCAAGCCGGCGTCGCCCGCTGGCGCACGCGCGTGTTCTCGGCGCAGGCGCAGGCGCTGCTGATGCGCTTCGACCGCTTCGATCTGCCGGCCAGCGCCAAGCTGTGGATCTACGATGCGCAGGGTCGTGTCGTGCAGGGGCCCTATCTGGGCGCCGCGCACAATGCCAAGCGCGAGGTCTGGACGGCGACCGTGCCCGGCGACACCGCCGTGATCGAGCTTCGCGTCGCCAGCCATGACCGTTCCAGGGTCGCACTGGGGCTGTCACGCCTCGGCCACGCCTTCAAGAACGATCGCGATCTCGGCGACTCCGGCGCCTGCAACATCGATACCGCCTGCCCGCTCGGCAATGCCTGGCGCGACGAGATCCGCTCCAGCGTCAAGCTGCAGATTCCGGCCGGCGCCTTCGTCGGCGTATGCAGCGGCACGCTCGTCAACAACCTGGCGCAGGACGACACCCCCTACATCCTGACGGCCGATCACTGCGGCATCGGCAACCCGGGCAGTTCGCCGGGCGGCGTGGTCGTCTACTGGAACTTCCAGAACGGCAGTTGCGGCGCGCTCAACGCGCCGGACGGCCAGAACCAGACCGGCACCATCCTGCGCGCCCGCGACGAGCCCACGGATCTGTCGCTGATCGAGCTCGCGCAACCGCCCAGCGCTGCCTTCAACGTGTACTTCGCCGGCTGGGATGCGAGCGGCACCGGGGGCAGCTCCGGCGTCAGCATTCATCACCCGTCGGGCGACGCCAAGAAGATCAGCGAATACACCAACTCGCTGACCGCCTCGCAGGTGAACATCGGCGGGTCGGACATCCCGGCATGGCGCGTCACCTGGAGCCAGGGCACCACCGAGCAGGGCTCGTCCGGTTCGGGGCTGTGGAACCAGAACCGCCAGATCGTCGGCGTGCTGTCCGGTGGGAGCGCCTCGTGCCAGGCCCTCTCGAGCCCCGATTTCTACGCGCGGCTCGACCGTCAGTGGCTGGCGAATCCGCAGGCGGCCGGCCAGCTCAAGGTCTGGCTGGACCCGAACAACACCGGCCAGCGTCAGGTCGCCGGAAAGAACGCCGCCGCATCGCCGACACCGAGCCCCACCCCAACGCCGACGCCGACGCCGACTGTCCAGCCCACGCCGACCCCGACGGCAACTCCCACGCCGACCGCACAACCGACGCCCACCGCGGCGCCGACACCCACGCCGACCCCGAACATGATGGGGGGTGGTGGCGGCAGCCTCGGGCTGCCGCTGCTTGTCGGCCTTCTCGCGCTGGGCTTGCTGCGCCGCCGTTTCGCCTGAGGTTCGTTCTCAGGTCCGCTGATCCGTCGCGTGCATCCCGCGACGGATCAGCGGTGTGGCCAGTAACGCGATGACCGCCGCACCGGCGCCGACGAGAAACAGCATCCAGAACAATTCGGCGTATTTCGCCGCAGCGGCGAGCAGATCCAGTTCCGCGCCCTCGGCGACCTCGATTGCCGACAGCTTGCCGAAGGCGGCCGCCAGCACCTCCGAGTACGCGGTGGCAAGAAACCACGCCCCCATCATCACGCTGACGACACGCCGGACCGACAGTTCGCTGACCGCCGACAGGCCGATCGGATAGAGGCAGACCTCGCCGATCTCCAGCAGCAGGTAGGCCAGCACCAGCCACCAGACCGACGCCAGCGCACCGTCGACGCCGATCCGCGCCGCCGCCAGCATCGGCAGGAAGGCCAGGCCCGCGAACAGCAGGCCGATCGCACTCTTCACCGGCGTGCTGGGATTCAGACCCCGCTTCGCCAGCCACGGCCACAGCCACGCGAACAGGGGTGACAGGCCGACGATGAAGAACGCGCCGAGGAAGGTTAGCGAACCCGCGGTCATCTGCAGACCGAGCAGGTTCTTGTCGAGCAGACGGTCGGTGAAGGCGACCCAGGAGCCGTAGGTCTGCTCGTAGAGCGTGTAGAACACCAGCGCGCAGAGGATCAGCGCCACCAGTGACAGCATGCGACCGCGCTCGGCCGCAGTGCACTGCGTGACCAGGAACCACGCGAACCAGGCCACGAACGCCGCGAACACCAGATGCATCGCGCCATGGACCGTCCAGGTGCGCTGGATCAACTGCCAGACGAGCAGGGCACCGGCGAACGCGCCGAGGTAGATCGCCCACTCCCGGTTCAGCGGGCCGGCGATGCGCTCGCGCAAGCGCGCCGGATCGCGCGGCTCGGCATGACCGTGCAGATGTTTCTGGCCGGTGATGAACACCACCAGGCCCAGCAGCATTCCGACACCGGCGGCACCGAAACCGTACTTCCAGCCGTAGGTTTCGCCCAGATAGCCGCAGACGAGGCTGGCGAACAGGGCACCGAGATTGATACCGGCCACGAACAGCGTGAAACCCGAATCTCGCCGCGGGTCGTCGTCGGCATAGAGCCTGCCGACCAGGCTGGAGATGTTCGGCTTGAGGAAGCCGACGCCGGTGACGATCAGCGCCAGCGACAGGTAGAACACCTGCAGGGCGCGCGCATCCTGCACGACGACGCCGTCGACGAAGCGTGCCTGCTCGCCCTCGAAGGCCATGCCGAAATGCCCGAGGCACAACAGCACCGCGCCCAGGATCACCGCCTTGCGCATGCCCAGATAACGGTCTGCAATCATGCCGCCGATGACCGGCACCGCGTACACCAGACCGCCATAGGCCCCGAGCAGGTCGTAGCTCGGCGCGTCGCCGAACAGGTGGTACTTGGTCAGATACAGGAACAACAGCGCCTTCATGCCGTAGAAGGAGAAGCGCTCCCACATCTCGGTGAAGAAGCAGACGTACAGGCCCTTCGGATGGCCGAACCATTCTTCCGGACGTGCGGCAGCGGTCGCAGTCATCAATGTCCCCATCGCGTGATTCGCGCGAGTATAGGCATGCGTCGCGAGGCCGAGGCTGAGGCATTACCCTCAATTGTCGTTCCGTCCGATGCGGCTACCATGCCGGCCTTGTCGTGAGGAGTTCGACGCTGATGAGACGTTCCCTCGCGGGCATCCTGCTCGCATTCGCCACCACCACCGCCATGTCCACGCCGACGACCGACGCGCCGCGCCCGTTTACCGCAGACGATCTCGTGCGCCTCGAGCGCGTTTCCGATCCGCAGCTTTCGCCGGACGGCAAATCCGTCGCCTACACCCTGAGGCGCACCGACTGGGACAACAACAAGGGTGTGCTCGACCTGTGGCTGGCACCCGTTGACGGCGGTGCGCCGCGACAACTGACGAAGGCCGATGGCAATCACAGCGAGCCGCGCTGGTCGGCGGACGGCCGCTGGCTGTACTTCCTGTCCACGCGCAGCGGCAGCGCGCAGGTCTGGCGTCTCGATCTGACCGACGGCGGCGACGCCAAGCCGGTCACCGAACTGCCGTTGCCGGTCAGCAACTACGCGCTGTCGCCGGATGGCCGGCGCATCGCCGTGTCCATCGACGTGTTCCCGGACTGCAAGGACCTCGCCTGCACGAAGCAGCGTCTCGACGAGCGGGCCAAGCAGAAGACCACGGGCATGGTTTTCGACAAGCTGTTCATCCGTCACTGGGACACCTGGAAGGACGGGACGCGCGCGCAGCTGTTCACGCTGACGCTCGGCGACGATGGCCGCGCCAGCGATCCGGTGCAGGTGAGCTGCGGCATCGACGGCGATGCGCCGTCCAAACCCTTCGGCGATGCCTCCGAGTACACCTTCTCGCCGGACGGCAAGACCATCGTGTTCACCGCGCGCATCGCCGGCCGGACCGAAGCCTGGAGCACGAATCTCGATCTGTGGACGGTGCCGGCCGACGGCAGCCAGCCGCCGAAGAATCTCACCGCGCCGAACGAGGCCGTGGACATCGGCCCGGTGTTCTCGCCGGACGGGCGTTTCCTGATCTGGCGCGCGATGAAGCGGCCGGGCTACGAGGCCGACCGCTTGGCGATCATGCTGCGCGACCTGAAGACCGGCGAGACCCGCGAAGTCGCCCCCGGCTGGGACCGCTCCGCCGGCAACCTGCAGTTCTCCGCCGACGGCAAGACGCTCTACACCAGCGCCGACGACGTCGGCAGCCACCGGCTGTTCGCCATCGACGTCGCCACCGGCGAGGCGACGGCGCTCACCGGACCGGGGCATGTGGCCGGCTTCTCGGTCGGCAGCGAGCACATCGTCTACGGCTTCGACACGCTGACGCAGCCGGTGGACCTGTACCGCATCGCCCGCAGCGGCGGCGAAGCAACACCCCTCACGCAACACAACGCGGCGCTGCTGTCGGATATCCAGTTCGGCGACTACGAACAGTTCTCCTTCGCCGGCTGGAACGACGAGACCGTCTACGGCTACGTGGTCAAGCCGTGGAACTGGCGCAAGGGCAGGAAGTATCCGGTGGCCTTCATCATCCACGGCGGACCGCAGGGCAGCATGGGCAACGACTGGCACTACCGCTGGAACCCGTCGGTCTACGCGGCATGGGGCTACGCCGTCGTCTTCATCGACTTTCACGGCTCGACCGGCTACGGCCAGGCCTTCACCGATGCGATCCGCGGCGACTGGGGCGGCAAGCCGCTGGTCGACCTGCAGAAAGGCTGGGCCCACGCGCTGAAGACCTACGACTTTCTCGACGGAGACAAGGCCGCGGCGCTCGGCGCCAGCTACGGCGGCTACATGATTAACTGGATCGCCGGCAACTGGCCGGACGCGTTCAAGGCGCTGGTCAACCACGACGGCATCTTCGACAACCGCAGCATGTACTACACCACCGAAGAGCTGTGGTTCGACGAGTGGGAACACGGCGGTCCGTACTTCGCGAATCCGCAGATGCACGAGAAGCACAATCCGGCCGCGCACGTCGCCAAGTGGCAGACGCCGATGCTCGTGATCCACGGCGAGAAGGACTATCGTGTGCCGCCTGAACAGGGCATCGCCACGTTCACCGCGCTGCAGCGTCGCGGCATCGACAGCCAGCTGTTGATCTTCCCGGACGAGAACCACTGGGTGCTCAAGCCGCAGAACAGCGTGCAGTGGCACGACACCGTGCGCGCCTGGCTGCAACGCTGGGTCGGCGGCTGAGCACGCTCACGAACACCGACAGGAGACGGACATGCACAGGAACATCCCCTTCGGCGCATCGCTCGCGGTAGCCGCCATCCTGATCACGGGCTGTGGCGGATCGAAGCAGGCCGATCCGCCCGCCGGCCAGGCCGTCGAGACTCCTGCCGCATCCGCGGCACGAGCACCGGATGTCAGCGCCGAACGCCTGATGGCGCACGTGCGCGCGCTGTCCTCGGACGAATTCGCCGGCCGTCTGCCGGGCACCGTCGGCGAGGAAAAAACCGTCGCCTATCTGACCGACCAGCTCAAAGCGATGGGCCTGGAGCCCGGCAATCCGGACGGCAGCTACGTGCAGAAGGTGCCGCTGGTCGGCATCGACGGCACCGCGACGATGCAGCTCAGCGCCGACGGCGAAGCCATCGAGATGCAGCGCGGGCGCGACTTCACAGCGGTCACGCAGCGCTTCGTGCCCGAGGTCGAGGTCGAGGACAGCGAGCTGGTCTTCGTCGGCTATGGCGTGAAGGCGCCGGAGTACGGCTGGGACGACTACAAGGATGCCGACGTGACCGGCAAGACCATCGTCATGCTGATCAACGACCCTGCCGTCCCGGATGCGGACGATCCGTCCGTTCTCGACGACGCGATGTTCCGCGGCAAGGCGATGACCTACTACGGCCGCTGGACCTACAAGTACGAAGTCGCCGCCCAGGTCGGCGCCGCCGCCGCGCTGATCATTCACGAGACCGGCCCGGCCGGTTATCCGTGGGCCGTCGTCGAGAACAGCTGGACCGGCGAACAGTTTGCGCTGGCCGCTACCGACAAGAACATGGGAACGGTGCCGGTGCAGGCCTGGATCAGCAACGACAAGGCCATGGCGCTGTTCGGCAAGCTCGGACAGGACTTCGAGGCGCTCAAGCGGGCCGCCGTGCGCAAAGACTTCAAGCCGGTGCCGCTGAAGGCCAAGGCGAGCTTCGCGATCCGCAACGAGGTGCGCGAGGTGCAGTCGCAGAACGTCGTCGCCGCACTGCCCGGCACCGAGAAGCCGGAAGAGTGGGTCGTCTACTCCGCGCATTGGGACCATCTCGGCACCAACCCGGATCTCGAAGGCGACAAGATCTACAACGGCGCTCTCGACAATGCCACCGGCGTCGCCGGTGTGCTCGAGATCGCGCGCGCGTTCAAGCAGGCGCCGCCGAAGCGATCGACGCTGTTCATGCTGGTCACCGCCGAGGAACAGGGCCTGCTCGGCGCCAAGCACTACGCCGCTAACCCGCTCTACCCGCTCGACAAGACGCTGGCGATGATCAATCTCGACGTGCTCAATCCGTGGGGACCGACACGTGACCTGCAGGTGATCGGCTCAGGCCAGAACACGCTGGAGGATGTGCTGACGGACGTGCTCGCCGACGGCGAGCGCGTCGTCGCGCCCGACGAGGAGCCGGAGAAGGGCTTCTACTACCGCTCTGACCAGTTCGAGTTCGCCAAGGTCGGCGTGCCGGCGCTGTACGCCGATGCCGGCGGCGACATGATCGGTCACGAGAAGGGCCATGGCCTGAAGAAGCGGCTCGAGTACAACGCCAACGACTACCACAAGCCGTCGGACGAGGTGAAGGACGACTGGAATCTCGCCGGCGCCGCGCAGGACATGAATGCGCTGGCCGAGGTCGGCCTGCGCGTGTCCAATGGCGATGCCTGGCCGCAGTGGAAGGACGGCTCGGAGTTCAAGGCCGTGCGCGAGGCCAGCCTGGAACGCTGAACCGGTGGCCTACGACGCTTCCAGCTGCCTGAGCGATTCCCGGTAGCCGCCGCCCAGCGGGCCGGCCTCGTCGAGGGCGAAACCCGCCTCGAGATCGAGCTTGCGGAACGCTGGCGCGTAAGCGTCCTGCGCACCGCGCAGACGCAGCGCGGCCACGCAGATCACGTCCGGATAGTCGGCGGCGCCGTCGTGATCGCGGGTCGCGTCCGGCCAGAGCATCGGTACCTCGACCAGCTCCGGCGGGAAGTGCCAAGCCTGCAGAATCATGCGCCCGACGCGCGGCGCCAATGCATCGATCGTCGCGTCGAGAGCGCGGTCGCTGTCCACCGTGTGTGCGTGCGTCTCGGCCAGCTTGAGGATCGGCAGCACGCCGACGCGATGGACGAGACCGGCCAGCATCGCCATTTCCGGGTGCAGCAGCGTGCACTGCTCGGCGAGCGTGCGCGCCAGGGCCGCGATCTCGACACTGTCGCGCCAGCACAGCAGCAGGCGGTCGTGCAGTTCACGGTCGCGCGCGCGGAACATCTGTTCGAGGGCCAGGCCGTCGACCAGCATGCGCGTGTAGTCGAAGCCCAGTCGCGTCACCGCCTGCTGCACGTTGTCGACACGATGACCGCCGCGCATCGCGGCACTGTTCGCAACGCGAATCAGGCGGACGGCGATGGCCGGGTCACGCAGGATCTCCCGCGCCAGCCGCGCAGCACTCACGTCCTCGTTGCGCACGAGGCAACGGATGCCGTGCGCAACCTCGGGCAATGTCGGCAGCGTCAGCCGGTCGTGCGCAAGCGCATCGACCACGACGCGATAGAAGCGGTCATGACTCGACATGCGCGATACGTCGGTCCGTTCGTAGGGCACGATCGCATGCTGCCCCGCGACGGCGCCGTGAGGCGTTGCCGGCTGACGAGCGCGCCGTTTCCGCGGAACGGCGGCCGCCGCCCCCGCGGATTCCCGGTCAGGCGGCCAGCGCCGCAGGTGCCGCCGCTTCGTGATCGCGATGCCGCAGGACGCGACCGAAGCGCTCGCGCCCGAACATCGGCGTGTAGGCACCGTCGCGCCAGGCGAGATGTCCGGCAATCATCACCTGAGCGACGACCTGTGCCGGCCGGTTGACCAGCTGGTGATGTTCGAAGACGTCGCGATAGATGTACTCGACGCTCGCGTCCGGATCGTAGGCCTGCAGGGCTCGCGGATCGATCACGACCAGATCCGCCTGCGCACCGATGCGGATGCAGCCCGCGTCCAGTCCGAAGAACTCCGCAGGCTCCTGCGTCAACCGGTGCACCGCCCGCGCAACCTGGTCGATGCCGTCCTCCTGCGCAAACTTGAGCGTGCGCAGGTTGCCGTCGTAGAAGGCCATGTTGGTCAGGTGCGCGCCGCTGTCATTGAACCCGGGCAGCAGCAGGGGATCGGACAGCAGCGTCTTGGTCAGCAGCGGATCGCGGTTCGCCGTCACCGTCCACCAGCGCAGGTCGGTGTCGAAGCGGCGCAGCAGGTGCAGGAAGAAGCTGCAGTCGTCCTCCGTCGGCCTGGGGAAGCTCGCAAAGGCCTGTGCCTCCGCCTCGCTCCGCGCGCCCTGCCCGCTGAGCTGCCAGGTTCGCAGGCGCTCGAACACGGCCTGCATCGTCTCACCGCTCCAGTCCGGCACCGGGCAGCGGTCGATGGTCATGTCGACCAGCTCGCGCGTGAGCACGTTGTCGTCCATGCGCAGCCAGCGCTTCAGGCGCGCGAAGCCGAAGCCGCGCTTGCCGTGCCACCACATCCGCCGGAAATCGGCGACCCAGGCCGGGTCGTCCATGATCTTCGCACGGCTCTCGCGATCCTCGAGATCGCACTCGTTGAGGCGGCGCAGAACCGGGATTTCCTCGGCGATCGGCGTGATGACGCCGTCGCTCCAGATCTTGAACGGCGCCGACAGCGCCTGGAAACGGAACAGGCCGCCGACGAGCCTGGAGTTGAGGATGCGCGACAACAGGCGACCGAGACGCACGATCGAGCCGTTCGTGGTCACGTCAATCGCCGCCACCGCGGTGACCTTCAGGCGGCGACCGTGCAGGCGCGCCGAGGTCAGCAGGAAGTTCTTGAAGATCGCGAACTTGTCGTCCTTGGGCGGCGTCGCCTGCCAGACGCGGTCCCAGCGCCGCACGACGCCGGTCAGACGCTTGAGCTCACTGTAGGGGGCGAACTGCGTCGGAATCGTCTTGTGCGTGTTCGGACGGTTGGCGAGATAGTGGAACGGCAGTGCGTCAGTTGAGAACCCGACATAGCCTTCGCGCATGCCCTTGTCGACGAGCTGCTCCATTCGCTGCAGCTCGGCCTCCGTCGCGTCGCGACTGATCGAGTTGTCGAAGCCCATGGCCTCGATGCGCAGCATCGAGTGCGGAATCATCGGCACGACGTTCGGCCCCAGCGGCAGGCGATCGAAGTGCGCGAGATAGTCGGCCGAATCCGACCAGTCGACGCGATCGGCCACCTTGCGCAGGACATGCTTCGGTACGTTCTCGACACGCGCAAAGCAGTCGACGATGGGGTCGGCGCCGTCGCGCCGCTGGGCGCCGTAGGCAAGCCCGAGGCTGCAGTTGGCGACGACGACCGTGGTCGTGCCGTGACGCACCGCCTCCGGCAGCTGCGGCTCGATCTCGACCTCGAGATCGAAGTGCGTGTGGATGTCGAGCAGCCCGGGCATCAGCCAGCGGCCGGCCGCATCGATGACCTCGCGTGCCTCGGCGGCGGCCAGCCCCGGACCGATCGCCGCAATGCGCCCGGCGGCGACGGCGACGTCCTGCTGACGCGGCGGTGCGCCGCTGCCATCGAAGACCAGGGCATTGCGAAACAGGGTGTCCCAGCGCGGGCTGCTGCCTTCCATGGAGGCTCTCCTCGTTGCAGATCGCCGCCATCTTAGGCCGCACCTTGTCAGCGTCCGATGGGAAAAACTGCTCCGCTGCGGCACTGGGCCGTAGGAAATCCGCCCTACAGGGCCACCACCAGCACGACGCCGGCGAGCGCCAGCAGGACGCCGAAGGCTTGCCGCGCGTGCACCGGTTCGCGCAGGAAGATCACCGCGAGCGGCAGGATGAAGACCGCCGCCAGCTCGTTGAGCACCGCCGCGATCGAGGCCTGCGTGTACTTGTAGCCGGCCAGCCACATCATCATCGACAGATAGGTGCCGACGATGCCGCCGGCGACGATTGCGGGCCAGTGCGTGACGCCGCGGTAGGTGCGCCACAGTGCCGCGAGTTGTCGCCGGGCGAGCGCTATCGCGAACATGCCCAGGAAGCCCGCAGCAACGCGCAACGTCACCACCCACAGGAAGCTGTGCTGTTCGAGCATCGGCTTGGCAATGACCACGCCCAGCGCCATCAGGAACACCGACAGCACGGCCCAGGCCACGCCGATACGCAAGGCACGTGCGTCGACCGATTGCCGCTCGCGACTCCAGGTCACCAGCACGATGCCGGTCAGCACCAGACCGACGCCGCCGAACTGCCACGACCCGAGCCGCTCCGCAAGCCAGAGCATCGACAGCAGGATCACGAACGGCGAGTACAGGGCCTGCGCGACCGCCATGCGGCTCGCCCCGATCGCGTTGAGCCCGCGGAAATAGAGTGTGTCGCCCGCAGCGATGCCGAGCACGCCGGACAGCAGGATCACGCCGAGATGATCGGCCGGGATGTCCGGCAACGCCGGCCCCTCGACGAACAGGATCGTGACCGCGAACAGCGGCAACACCATCGCCGTCTTGATCAGGTTCAGCGCAAACGGCGGCAGGTGCTCGCCGGATTTCTTGAACAGGATCACGGCGACGGCCCAGGCCAGTGCACAGCCGAGTGCGTACAGCTCACCAAGGCCCATTGATCAGATGAATCCTCCAAAGGCGCCGCAGTGTACTTCAGCAACTTCCTGAGACCGGATGCGTAGTTCCCGACGATGACGCGCTAGGGACGACCTCATTTCCCGCAGCGCCGCAAGAACGGCCCGCGCCATCTCTCCGGCTCCGACTCTTTGCGCAGCGGCGATTTTGCGCAGTGCATCAATGGTCGATAAATGATCAATTTCATAGGTCATTGAACCCCATTTTTTTTCATATTCTTTACGTTTTTCAGGATGTTATTGACGCTTTTAAAAAGCGCGCCATAGAGTCGAAACGTTGTCGTCAAACCAAACCGCTCGTAGCGAGCCATAAGCGCCGGTGCGATCGGTCCGTCTCGTTCTCATGGGAGTGAACTGATGGAGATCCTTTTTCGAGCTTGGATAGTTGCGCGGCAGCGCGAACCGCTTGGTGCATTCGCCGCACTATTCAGTATTTTTCTACTAGCTGGTAGTGCATGGGCACAGAGCAATGCGCAGGGCTATCTCTACGGCAATGTTCCAGGGACATCCGGGACGGTGTCAGCAGTCAGCACCGAAACCGGATTCACGATCGAAGTCGGCGTTTCGGGAAGCGGCACCTATCGTATCGACTCTCTGCCAGTGGGCCGGTACTCGGTGACCTACACGGCCGGGGACGTCAAGACAAGCAAATCGGCCCTGGTGTATCTCAATAAAGGGACCCAGGTGAGCTTTGCAGCCGAGCCCGCGCGACTCGATGACATCGTCGTATCCGGCGTTGATGCCGCCCTCGTGGACACGCTGTCGACCGAGACATCTACCAGCTTCTCAGCAGCCGAACTGGAACGCATACCCGTTCAGAGAACGCTCACGGCGGTCCAGCTGCTGGCGCCGGACGCCGTGGAAGGGTCCAGCGACTTCACCAACCAGCAGGGTAACCGGCTAGTCACGTTCGGCGGCGCATCCCCGCTTGAAAACCAGTTCTTCATCAATGGCTTCAACATCACCGACTTCCGCAACGGACTGGGGGCGGCTGAAGTCCCATTCGAGTTCTTCAGGGAAATCAACATCCGCACCGGCGGGTACTCGGCAGAATTCGGACGGTCCATGGGCGGGAGCATCTCGACGGTTTCCAAGACCGGAGCCAACGAGTTTAGAGCTGGGGCCAATATCTTCTGGGAGCCGGACTTCGGCCGCGAAGACTATCCCGATGTCTTCATCAGGGGCGGCGAACCAAAATTTATCAACAGCAAGGATCAGCGCGACAAGTACGAAGCCAATATCTTCGCCAGCGGACCGATAATCAGGGACAAGCTTTTCTTCTACGGCTTGGTCGGCACGCCATACCTCAACACCGAAAACCTCACCACGGGCGGCAGCGGCTTCGCCGAGCTGGAGTCGGACAGCCCGGCCTACTGGGCAGCAAACCTCCTCTACAACATTGCATACGGTCACCAGTTGCAGTTGACCGCGTTCTCAGACGAGCGTGACTACACCACGAGCACCAGCGCTTATGATCTCGAAACGGGTACGCGAACGTCGACGCCGCTTGACGGCGTCACCGAAGAAACCTTCGGCGGGCAAAACTACATAATCAACTACACCGGCCAATTGACCGACTGGATGGCGCTCAATCTGCTGTACGGCAAGGGGGAGCGCAAGGAAATCGCGACATCGCGATCTGCGTCGGGCACACCGTGTTCGGCGATTGTCGACCGGCGCGGTTCAGGCAGCTCGCGTCTGGGTTGCATTCCTGCAACCGCACGTGAACAGAACATCATCGACACTCGCGAGGCTTATCGCTTTGACACGACCTTTACCTTCGACGCTTATGGCTTTCATCAACTCAAGATTGGATATGACCGCGAAGATCTCGAAACAGACTACACACTAGCTTATGCTGGCGACGGTACGGTATACACCTACGACACCTGCGAAAGCGTCGACGGTTGTGATCTTCAGGGGCAGACCGTCACGCAGGGCACTGAGTATGTGAATCTTCGGAGCTTCGGCTTTGCCGGCGTTTTCGAGAACAAACTGACCGCCTACTATCTGCAGGATTCCTGGCAGGTTACGCCGCGATTGCTGGTGGACCTGGGTGTACGCTACGACGAATTCGACCTGCACGATGCGTTCGGGGATAGCTATCTGACACTTGAGGACAACTGGGCCCCGCGTCTAGGCGCCTCCTACGATCTGTTCGGTGATGGCGACTCCAAGGTCTATGCGAACTACGGCAAATACTTCCTACCGATCGTCACCAATCTGGCCGCCCGCGCACTGGCAATCGGCGAGGACCGGACGACCAACTACACCTACGACAGTATCGATGACAACGGCTTCCCGACCGGGCTGCAGCAGGTCGGCAACAGCTTTGCCGACGTGGGCTCCGGCGATCAGGCCTACGATCAGAATATCAAGGCCACGGAACTCGACGAGTTCATTATCGGATTCGAAACAGAGGTCGCGCCCCGATGGGTGCTCGGCGTTTCGGCCTCGCACCGCAATCTCATCGAAGCGCAGGAAGATACCTGTTACTTCGACGCTGTTAGTGGACAGTATGGTTGCGTGCTTTTAAATCCGGGCGCCAGTCCATTCATCGACGGGCAGGATTTTGACTTCGATGGCGAACCGGACACGCTGACGATTTCGAATGACACGCTGATGCTCCCGGAAGCGAAGCGCAAGTACTACGCGGTGCAGGTCGACCTGCAGCGCTTCTTCGACGGAAAGTGGGAAGCTTACTTCTCGTACACTTGGTCACATCTGTACGGCAACTTCGAAGGCTTTGCCAATTCCGATGTCGGCCAAGACGATGCAGGCATCACGATCACTTTCGACAACTTTGCCTTGGTTGCGGACGGAGACCTGCCGAACGATCGCCGCCACAACCTTAAGGCGCGCGGCTCTTATGCGCCTACAGACGAGTGGCGCTTTGGTGCGTCGTTCCAGCTTCAAAGTGGACGCCCGAAAAATGCCTTCGGCCTGATTCCGCTCGGCACCCCAGGCTTCGATGCCGATCCCGCGCTGAATAATGCTGTCATCGGGCTGTACAACGGTGCATACGAAGGCGAGTTCGCCTATGTGAATGGGCAGCAAGTCGGCCGCGGCTCCGAAGGGCGCCTGAGCTGGACATTCACGCTCGATTTGTCCGCGAACTACGCACCGGGCGCCCTGCCGGGATTGACGATCGGCCTCGACCTCTTCAATGTGACCAACGAGGATGAAGTGACTAACATCATTGAGGAATACGAACTGCAATCCGGCCAAAATCCGGAATACGGGACGCCGCGCACGGCAAGTTCGTTCCAGACGCCTCGTACAGTCCGGCTCTCTGCACGTTACGAGTTTGGTTTGTAGCGCTCAGTCACAGACGGCCTCATGCTGCTCAGATGCCCCTCCTTCCGAGGGGCATTTTTTTGTAAGCGACATTCAACGGCCCGACAACGCTGTCGCCGTCGCAACAAGTCTGTGTTCCGCATAGAAGCGCCCCGTCGAAGCTGAGTGGTTCAGTGCCGCGATCAGGTTTCGGCCAGGGCGTGCATGGAGCGACGTGTTTTGCCTTGCGAGAATAGCTAGCTGCAGGTGGAATGTTGTCGCTCGTCGGGATCGACCGAAGCGAGCACGATGGAGGCGTAACATCCCCAATCAAGCCGTATGCTTATCCCGCCACGTCTGCGCGCCAGGCGTTTTGACGCGCGTTGCCTCTGCTGCGTGGCCGACAGCTCGTTCATTTTCCCGTTGCATCCATTATGAGTTTGCTGAGAAAGCCGCGCAATTTTCGGATTGATCGACGACAGCGGCCGATGTTCTTGCGCTATGGCGGCTGTGTGGCGCCGATCCGGCGCAGATTGTCGTGCTTCGACGGATTGAGGCTGTGGCATGAGCAACGTTCTCATGCGCACGAGGCTGTAGGCGGCCAGCGCTAAGGTGAAGAGACTGTCGACCTTGGCGACGCCGCGCAGCTTGACCTTGCGCAGGCCGCCAATACGCTTGAGCCATCCGAAGACGCCCTTGATCTCGCCGGTGGCTTGCGTCGCGCAGGCATCGACGACCAGACCGTAACGGTTGTCCATCAGGGCGTGCCCCAGATACGCCAGCCGGGCTTCCTGCCCCGGCGCGTTGCGATAGGACCGCGCTTGCGGATCGGTGATCGAGGCATGGATGTGGTTGGTGCGGCGCTGACCGCGAAAGTCACCGCCGCCATCAGCCGGCGGATCGCCATCCTTGGACTGGAAGCTGTTCTGGCTGGCCCAAGCTTCGATCAGGGTGCCATCGACGCGGAAGTGCTCGTCCGAGAGCAGCTTCTGCTGACGCGCCTGGCTCAGGACCGCGCTCATCAAGGCCCGTCCGGCATCGGCGTCGATCAGCCGTTGCCGATTGCGCGTGAAGGTCGTGGCGTCCCAGGCCACTTCCTCGATTCCCATGCCGACAACCAGCGGTACAGCAGGCTGTGATGCAGCTGCTCGATCAACTGTCGTTCGCTGCGGATCGAGAACAGCACCTACAGCAGCAGGGCTCGGATCAGGCGCTCCGGCGGAATCGACGGACGACCGGTGTGCGAGTACATCGTCGTCAGCACGCCACTCATCTCCCGCAGCGCGCCATCGGCCAGCCGCCAGATCGCGCGAAGCGGATGACCTGCTGGAACGCGATCCTCCAGCGAAAAGCGCCACCAGCATCTCCACCTACCCCATGACTGCGCCGCGCATCCCCATCTCCCGCTTGCTTGCGCACTCAAACCGCAGATTTTATGCAGAGTTTTGCAGCAAACTCCTAAAGGAATCGGGAGAGCGGACACCCGCCCGCCAGAACGTGGTGGCGCTCCCTCGGGGCAATTCGATATCGGCGGATGACCCGCAAGGAGCCGGCAGACGAGCTACGACCCCGATGTCGCCTTCAAACTCGTGTAGACGATTTCCTTCAGACGCCTGATTTCCGCTTCGAGAACATCGACGCGCAGCGCCAGCACGGCCTTGTTGCCATACTTGGCCTGCCAGTTGTAGTAGGTCTGGCGCGATATACCGTGGAACGCGCAAAGATCGGCCACGGACGCGTACCTGCCTTGGTCCATCATGCGTAGGATGCCCGTGATCTCATCCGGAGAGAAGGTGGACTTCCGACCTTTTGCCCGCTTCGAGGCGTATAGCTCGCTGGCGAGTCGCTCCTCTCCGACGACGGGAAAGGACGAAGGTGGCTGCCGCGGCTGAAGCAGCATTTCATCACTCATAGGCGGCCACCCCCGTTGGCCGCCTTTTCGACCCACGACTCGCCACGTAGGCCGCTACTTGCGGGTCGTCGATCCGATCCAACGCGCCTGACACGACTTGCTCCACGCAGTGTGCATGTCGCGCTTGGTCCCCCAGCGACTTCCTGTCATAGACACCACATATCCGCCGAGCGGCCGTTTCGATTCGCCGGAGGAGTACCGCGGCACCATCGGGATGCCTCAAGTCCAAATCTCCGAAAGCGACGCGAACCGACATCGGCCTTTTCGCATGGTCAGCGCCATACGCACCTTGATTCGCTACAAGAAGAACGAGCACCAGACAGACCATCAGTGAGCGCGTCGACATGCGATCCCCCCTTGACACCACACCAGCTCCGCTGCGGGCAGAGCGCTGGGTGATGTTTTCCGACCCCTTCGGAAGCAGCCTGACGAATCCCTGATATCGCCCTGACATCCGCCTTGAGGGATCTTTTTATTAGGCGCTTTCTTTACTCTCTGAACACCTGCAACTGCTACTCTTCGCGACGCTTGCAAGGGAACAAGCACAGAGGGAGGGTAGTAGGTGTACACGGCAACCGAGAGCGGCTCGGAGGAGCCTTTTCGCCTAGGCGTGTTACGGATCAGGCCGGCTGAGGGAGCGATAGAGGGACCGGGCGGCATTGAACAGGTCGACCCCAAGGTCATGGCTGTTCTGGTACTGCTCAGCAGTCGCAACGGGCAGGTTGTGTCACGAGACGAACTGATTGAGTCTGTTTGGGGAGGGCGTCTCGTTACGGAAGATGCAATTTCGCGCTGCATTTATCAGCTGAGGAGGCACTTGGGGGCAGCAGGAGGTATGGCAGCCAAGGGCTTAATCGAGACCCTGCCCAAGCGGGGATATCGACTCAGCGTAGGCTCGGACGCGGAGCACAGAAACGCGCCCACCGTGAACGCAGTACGCCAAGCAGACACGCACTACAAAATTCTGTTACGAGCGACTCGCATCGCAGCTCCCGTCGCAATTGGGGCGATGCTTGCACTCTTGGCGTTGTTGATCTTGCGGCTGACGCCCGCCCGCCATCCCCTGAAGCCGCCAACCTTGGTGGTGCTGCCTTTCGCCGACATAACTGATAAGCAGAACAACCAACTTCTCGCCGATGGAATCACCGAGGATCTGATCAATCGACTGGCTCAGCAGCCGGGGCTGCGTGTCATTGCGCGCACTTCAGCTTTCTGGTTCAAGGGAAAAGACTCCGACATCGCAACCGTCGCTGAAAGGCTGCAGGCGTCACATGTGCTCGAAGGAAGCGTGAGGGTAGTTGGGGAGCGTCTGCGAGTGAATGCACATCTCGTGGAAACGAAAAGGAGCACCCATCTCTGGTCAAGAACGTTTGAGCGAAGCATGAGTGACGACGCCTTGGCTCTTCAGAGCGACATCGCCGAATCGATTGCAACATCCATCGCTCCGGCGCTCTCCGAGGCCTATTCGTCTTCGCAAGCCAAGCGAGCCGGCAACCCGCGGCCAATCAAGTCGCACCAGTTGGAAGCGACGCCTACGCCCCACCCGACTAAGGCGGCAGTCCGACATGAAGGATAGATCGCGCCCGGAATGAAACCTCGTAGCAGTCAGTGAACGGGGGCCAGCTCGCTCACATCGGGAAGTGTGCTATCCATCGGCGACGAGGATTCAGCCGTGCAGGCTGCGTGCCCAGTCCTCGGCCCAGCGGTTCAGCGGCCCGAACAGGCTCAGCAGCTCGCGACCGTGCGCGCTCAGCGCATAGCCGGCCTCGCCCGCTTCGACCAGGCGCGCCTCGCGCAACTCCGCCAGCCGCTGGTTGAGCACCGACGGCGACATGCCCGAACAGGCCGCCTGCAGGCCGCGAAAACTCAGCGGCTCGCCGCGCAGCTCCCAGAGCACGCGCATGGTCCAGCGGCGGCCGAGCAGATCGAGCAGCGCCATGATGGGACGGCCGCTGCTCGAACCGCGGACGGGACGATCGATCGATTTCATTGCGCTACGTTTTCAGAAGCAGTATGCTTCGATTATCGTAGCACCGGAGAAACCCGATGTCCGCTCGCATCACCCCGATCGATCCGCCATATGCCACCGATGTGCAGGCTTCGTTCGACATCGTCATGCGTGGCGCCCCGCCACTGAAGCTGTTCCGGACCATTGCACACAACCCCCGCGCATTGCAGCGGATGATGGCGGGCGGCCTGCTCGACCGCGGCAGCATTCCGATGCGGCTGCGCGAACTCGTCATCCTGCGCGCGACCGCACTGTGCGGCGCCGAATACGAATGGGGCGTGCACGTGGCCGCGTTCGCGCAGAAGGCCGGTATCGCGCCGGCCGAATGGGCCGCGACCGCCAGCGGCGCAGATCCCGGCACCTGGTCGGACGAGGATCGGCTGGCGCTGGAACTGGTCGAACAACTGCACGCGCACTACCGGATCGACGATGCGCTGTGGGCACGGCTTGCCGGCACGTTCGCCGAGGATCAACTCGTGGAACTGGTGATGCTCGCCGGCCAATACCACGGCATCGCAATGCTGGTGAACGGCTTGCGCGTCGAGCATGAGCCTGGCGCGCCGCGCTTTCCCGCTCGCTAGCTTTTCGCCCGTTCAAGCATGCCGGTCGTCGAATAGCCGGCATGGAAATCGAGCACGACGACCTCGCCGCCGCTGGCGGTGACGACGTCGTGTCCGGCGATCTGCTCGGGGCGGTAGTCGCCGCCCTTGACCAGCACGTCCGGCAGCACCGAGGCGATCAGGCGCGCCGGTGTGTCTTCCGCAAACGGCACCACGCAATCGACACTGCGCAACGCGGCCAGGACGCGCATGCGGTCGGCACAGGCATTGACCGGCCGTGACGGCCCCTTGAGCCGGCGCACCGAGTCGTCGTCGTTGACCGCGACGATGAGCAGATCGCCGAGCGCGCGCGCCGCCTCGAGATACTTCACGTGCCCGACATGCAGCAGGTCGAAGCAGCCGTTGGTCACGACGATGCGGCGGCCCTTCTCCCGCTCGGCGGCGACGCGTGCGAGCAAGGCCGGTTCGTCGAGCACCGCGGCGTCGAGACCCTGCGGGTGCAGCGCGGCATCGAGTTCCGCGACGGAAACACTCGCGGTGCCGAGCTTGCCGACGACGACACCCGCAGCAAGGTTCGCAAGCCGGCAGGCCTCCGGCAGCTCGACGCCGGCGGCGAGCGCTGCCGCCAGCGTGGCAATGACGGTATCGCCGGCCCCGGTCACATCGAAGACCTCGCGCGCGACGGCGGGCAGATGCAGCGGCGCCTGCGCACTGCGCAGCAGGCTCAGGCCCTTCTCGCTGCGCGTCAGCAGCAGTCCGTCCAGACCGAGCCGCGCCTGCAGCGCTTCGGCGCGACCAAGCAGATCGGCTTCGTCGCGCGCCGCACCGGCCACGGCCTCGAGCTCGGCGACATTCGGCGTCAGCAGGCTCGCGCCGGCGTAGCGCGCATAGTCCGTGCCCTTGGGATCGACCAGGACCGGCTTGCCAGCCGCGCGCGCCGCCGCAATCAGGTCTGCTACGTCGCTCAGCGTGCCCTTGCCGTAGTCGGAGCACACGACCACGTCGCAGTCGGCCAGCCGCTGCTCGAACAGGTCGCGGAGCGCTTCGCGATCGAAGGCACCCGCCACGTCGAGCGCTTCCTCGAAATCCATGCGCAGCAGCTGCTGGTTGCGCGACAGCACACGCAGCTTGGTGATCGTCGGCAGGCGCTCGGTGCGGATCCATTCCGCCGCGATACCCGTGCCGTCGAGTGCCTCGTCCAGCTGTCGCGCTGCCTCATCGCGACCGACCACGCCGATCAGCCGGACTCGGGCGCCGAGGCTGGCGACATTCAGGGCCACGTTCGCCGCGCCACCGGCGCGCACGTGATCGGCCCTGACCCGCACGACCGGCACCGGGGCTTCCGGCGAGATGCGCTGGACCGGGCCGGTCCAGTAGCGATCGAGCATCACGTCGCCCACCACCAGCACGCGGGCGCGGGAGAAGTCGGGCGGCGAGGTGCGCATGCGGGAGTCCGCGCCGTCAGATCAGCGCGAGCCACTCCGGATAGCGTTCGCTGCGCCCCTTGACCAGATCCAGATAGGCCTGCTGCAGCTTCGCGGTGACCGGACCGCGCGTGCCGCTGCCCACCGGGCGGTTGTCGACCTCGCGGATCGGCGTGACTTCGGCCGCGGTTCCGGTGAAGAACGCCTCGTCGCAGACATAGACCTCGTCGCGGGTGATGCGGCGCTCGACGACCTTGTAGCCGAAGTCCTGCGCCAGCTGCATCACCGTGCGCCGGGTGATGCCGTCAAGTGCGCTGGTGACGTCCGGCGTGCTGATGACGCCGTTGGTGACGACGAAGATGTTCTCGGCGCTGCCTTCGGCGACATAGCCCTCCGGATCGAGCATCAGCGCTTCGTCGTAGCCGTCGCGCAGCACCTCGTTGAGCGCCATCGACGAGTTCAGATAGTTGGCGTTCGCCTTCGCCCGGCACATCGACGCGTTGACGTAGTGGCGCGAGAAGGAACTGGTCTTGATGCGGATGCCGCGCTCCATGTTGTCGGCGCCCAGATAGGCGCCCCAGGGCCACGCCGCGACGATCACATGCGTGTTCAAGCCCGCAGCGCGCAGGCCCATGCCTTCGCTGCCGTAGAACACCATCGGGCGCAGATAGGCCTCTTCAAGCTTGTTGGCGCGCAGGACCTCCTTCTGCGCCGCGTTGAGCGTCGCCTCGTCCCAGGGCATCTTCATGCCGAGGATCTTCGCCGAGTTGAACAGGCGTCGCGTGTGCTCCTCAAGCCGGAAGATGGCCGTGCCCTTCGGCGTCTTGTACGCGCGTACCCCCTCGAAGCAGCCGACGCCGTAGTGCAGCGTGTAGGTCAGCACATGCGTCGTGCAGTCGCGCCACGGCTTGAGTTCGCCGTCGTACCAGATGTAGCCGTCGCGGTCGGCAAAGGACGTCATTGTTCGGTTCCGGGGGAGGATGGAGCGTGAAGCGGGCAATTATAGGGGCTCCGTCGCAAGGCCGATGTCGCCAAAAGGGGGGATCGACGCGGCTATCATGCGGCCCGTTCACGCCCGCCGGACCGTCGTGCCGCCCACCGCTCCCCGCAGCATCCTGATCGTGCGCCTGTCGGCGCTCGGCGACCTGGTGTTCTGCAGCAGCCTGCTCGACGCCCTGCGCAGCTGTTTCCCCGAGGCCCGCATCGACTGGCTCGCGCAGGACGGCTTCTGCGGCCTGCTGCGCGACGACCCGCGTCTGGATAACGCCATTGCGGTATCGCGGCAGGCCCTGACCTCGCCCCGCGCCTGGCTGCGGCTGCGTCGCGAGCTGCGCAGCCGCGACTACGACTGGGTCGTCGATGCGCAGGGCCTGGCGAAGTCGCGCTGGCTCGCGTGGCTGGCCGGCGGCCGGCGACGCGTCGGCTTTCGCTCCAAGGAGCCGCTGGGCTTCCTGCTGCACGAGCGGATCGACAAGGGCGGCGATATCGCGGCAATCGCCTCCGAATACCGGCATCTGGCGGCGCATCTCACCGGCAGCCCGGCGCCGCCCCCGCGTCTGCCGGTCGGCGACGCGGCAGCGGCACGCGTGGCGACGGCGCTGCGGGATGCCGGCCTGCAGCCCGGCTTCGTTGCGCTGTGTCCGTTCACGACGCGGCCACAGAAGCACTGGCCCGACGCGCACTGGGTGCAGCTCGCCCATGACCTCGCCGCGTCGGGCCTCGGGCCGTGCGTCGTCTTCGGCGGCCCGAGCGACCGTACGCAGGCCGCAGCACTGGCGGCGCGAATGCCGGCCGGGAGCATCGACCTCTCCGGACGCACCGCCCTCGCCGATCTTCCCGCCTGGCTGCAGCAGGCGCGCCTCGCGATCGGTGTCGACACCGGCCTCACGCACATCGCCATCGCCGTGCACACGCCGACCGTGGCGCTGTTCGGGTCCACCTGCCCGTACACGCGCGGCGCGGAGTCGCCGCTCGCCGTGCTGTACGACGCACTGCCCTGCGCACCGTGCAAGCGCCGCCCGAGCTGCGACGGCGCCTACACCTGCCTGCGCCAGCTCACCCCGCGGCGGGTGCTGGATGCCGGCCGCCATCTGCTGGAGCCGCAGACATGAGGGTGCTCCACGTCGAAACCGGCATGCACCTCTACGGCGGCGCGCAGCAGGTTGCCTACCTGCTCGACGGCCTCGCGCGCCGTGGCGTCGACAACGTCCTCGTGTGTCCGCCGGGCGCGGCGATCGGCGCGCACTTCCACGAGAGTCCGGTCGACGTCGTCGAGGTGCCATGCGCAGGCGATCTGGATCTCGCTTTCATCGGCCGCCTGCGCCACGTCATTGCCGAGCAGCAGCCACAGCTCGTGCACCTGCACTCGCGCCGCGGTGCCGACGTGCTCGGCGGGCTTGCGGCGAGGGCAGCCGCCGTGCCGGCCGTACTCTCGCGCCGTGTCGACAATCCGGAGCACCGTCTCTGGGCGCGGTGGAAGTACCGCCGATACGCGCGGGTCATCTGCATCTCCGAGGGCATCGCCGCGGTGCTGCGCGACGAGGGCGTCGATGCACAACGCATCCGCGTGGTCCGCAGCGCCGTCGATGCCAGCGCCTGGACACGGCCGGCGCCGCGCACGCAGCTGTGCACCGCCTTCGGCATCCCCGAGGCGCGCGTCATCGCCGGCGTTGCCGCGCAGCTCATCGAACGCAAGGGGCACCGCGTGCTGTTCGAGGCGCTGGCCCGCATGGCCCCGTCGCGCAGACCCTTCGTGATCTGCTTCGGCCAGGGGCCGCAACGCGAGGCGCTGAATGCCGAGGTCGCGCGTCTGGGGCTGACGAACGACGTGCATTTCGCCGGCTTCCGCCGCGACCTGCCGGACTGGATGGGCGCGCTCGACCTGCTCGTGCACCCGGCATACATGGAAGGCCTGGGCGTGGCCTTGCTGCAGGCCGCAGCGGCCGGCGTACCGATCGTCGCCAGCCGCGCCGGCGGCATGCCCGAGGCGGTACGCGACGGCGAAAACGGTCTGCTGGTCACGCCCGGGGACGTCGAAGCGCTTCGCGTGGCCGTCGAGCGGCTCTGCAACGACGCCGCGCTGCGGCGGCAGCTCGGCGACGGCGGACGGGCGCTGATCGCACGCGAGTTCTCCCTGGACGCGATGGTCGAGGGCAACCTCTCGGTCTACCGCGAACTGCTGTCGCCGTCCGACAGTCCGAGCACCGCAAGGTAGCGCCGCGCACTGGTCTCGCCGCGGTACTCGTCGACAGCCGCGCACAGCATCTTGTGCGGCAGCGGCGCCTGCAGCGTCGCCGACATCGCCCGGCACATCGCCGCCGCGTCGCCGACCGGCACCAGCGCACCGTAGCGACCGCCGTCGAGAATCTCCTGCGGCCCGCTCGGGCAATCGGTCGACACCGCCGGCACGCCGAGCGCCAGCGCCTCGGTCAGGGCATTCGGCGAGCCTTCCCAGGCCGACGAGAGCACGAACAGGTCGGCGCGGGCGAGCCAGGCATAGGGGTTCGACTGGAACCCGGCGAACAGCACGCGCTCGCCGATGCCGAGTTCGGCGGCCAGCGCCTCCAGGGCCTCGCGGTCCTTGCCCTCGCCGAGCAGGATCAGGCGCGAAGGCCGTTCGCGCTGCAGCGCGGCGAAGGCGCGCAGCAGCGTCGGGAAATCCTTCTGCTGCGTCAGGCGTCCCATGCCCACGACGACCGGTTGCAGCTTGTCGGCCAGCCACGGGTGCGGCACGGCTTCGGCCGCGTGCTCGGCCAGCATGGGCGTGATCACCGGGTTGCGGATCACGGTGATGCGCCCGGCGGGCAAGCCGGTCACCCGCTGCGTGTCGCGCTTGACCCCCTCCGAAACGGCGATGACGCCGCTGGCCAGCGGGTACAGGCGGCGCATCGGCGCGATCCGCAGCCAGCGGTTGAACGCGTTGCGGCGCTCCAGCGCGGCGGACAGGTTCGTGCCTAGGCGGATCCACAGCGGCATCTGCGCGCCCGCCCGGCGCCGCGCCCGGATCGCGGCACGGCCGGCGCGGTCCTTGGCCACGAGCAGGGCATCGGGCCGGCGCTCGCGCAGATAGCGTTCGATCTCCGGCACCGCCGTCCAGGCATGACGTGCCTTGAGACGGATCAGCCGGACGGCCGACGGGATGCGCTCGACGTGCCCGCCGTCAGCGCGGATCGCGAGCAGGTCGACCTCGACATGCCGGACGAACTCGGCGCACAGGTTGATGACCATGCGCTCGACGCCGCCGTCGCCGGAAAACGAGATGAGTACGGCCAGACGCTTCATGCTGCGGCCCGCCGCTCGCCGAGGGCGTCGATCAGCGTCAGCCAGCGCCGCGCCACCTGCGCCGGCGCGAACTCGGCGGCGCGCGCGCGGCGCAGTGCGGCGTCGCCCGGCGCATCGAGCGTGTCGCGGATCGCCCGTGCCAGGGCGTCGACGTCGCCGTCGGCGACCAGCGCGCCGCAGCGCCCGCCGTCGAGAATCTCCGCCGGCCCGGTCGGGCAGTCGAAGGCCACCACCGGCGTACCGCAGGCCATCGCCTCGAGCAGCACGTACGGCAGCGCCTCGGTCCGTGACGACAGCACGAAGACCGCCGCCTCGCGATACCGGCAGGCCAGATCGTCGACATGCCCGGCGAACACCACGCGTTCGCCCAGGCCGCGATCCCGCGCCCGCTGCTGCAGCGCCTGGCGCTGCGCCGGCGTGCCCTCACCGCAGAGCATCAGCTGCAGGCCGGGGTCCTCCGCGAGCAGGGCAAAGGCATCGATCAGGCGGTCGAAACCCTTGTCGTCGGACAGGCGCCCCGCGCCCAGGATCACGCGTCGCCCGTCCGCGGTCATCAACGGTCGCGCGCAGTCCGGCACCCTCACCGGGTTGTGCAGCACGTGCACACGCTGCGGCGGCAGGCCAGGCAGCAGGGCCAGCAAGTCGTCGCGCACGCCGGCACTGACGCAGGCGAGCGCATCGGCGTCGCGATAGCGCGCCAGTTCGCGGCGGTAGGCGGCGCGCGCGTCCGGGGCGCTGCGCGCGAGGACGCTGGACAGATGGTCGTGCACGCTGAGCACGACGGGCGTGCGCGGCAGCATGCTGCCAATCTGCAGTAGCTGCCGGTTCGCGTGGCGCAGGCCGCCGACCAGGACGCGCGGACGGTGCCGTCGTACATAGCCCCACAAGGCCGCGTACGAGCGCAGCCGCGAGCACCCCGTTGCCACCTGGCGCACGCCGTCGTGCAGGATCGCCTGCGCGGCAGGCACGGGCGCGTCGTTCTTGATCAGCAGGTCCACCGCCGCGCCGGCATCGGCGAGCGCATTGGCCAGCTCGACCGTCCAGCGGTCGATGCCGTGCTGGATCAGCGACACCGACGAGGGCTTGCGCGCATGGTTGCGCAGAAAGCTCGAGTAGATCGCGATCGGCGCCGTCATGCTTCCGCCCGTTCGGCCAAACCGAAGACCTGGAGGTAGCCGCTGGTGGCGGACTCGTGTTCGTAACGCGCGGCGGCGGCGCGCAGGCGGGCTTCGTCGCGCGGCGCATCGAGCACGGCGGCGAGCGCCGTGGCCAGTGCGGTCTCGTCGCCGATCGGCACCAGCGGTCCGAGGTGGCCGTCTTCGAGAATCTCGCGGCTGCCCGGCGTATCGGTGGCGACCACCGGCGTTCCGGCAGCGAGGGCTTCCACCGGCACCGACGGCAGGCCCTCCCAGCGCGAGCACAGCGCGAACACCGCGGCGTGCGCCATGTAGGCGAAGGGTCCGTCGACGAAACCGGGCAGCGCGACGTCCTCGCCCACGCCCAGCTCGTCGGCCAGCGCCAGCAGCCGCGTACGCTCGCGCCCCTCGCCCAGGATCATCAGCCGGCACGGTCGCTGTGCGCGCAGTCGCGCGAAGGCGCGCAACAGCGTCGCGAAGTCCTTGCGCGGCGACAGCTCGCCGACCCCGAGGATCACCGGCGGCGCACCGGCCTCGAACCACGGATGCTCCGGCGGCGACGGCCGCTCGCGCAGCAGCACCGGCGGCACCAGCGGGTTGGGCACGACGCGGATGCGCGCACGTGGCAGGCCGGTGTAGGCGGCCATGTCGTCGGCCACGCCGCGTCCGGGCACGATCACCGCGTCGGCGTGGCGGTAGAGCCGGCCCATCGACCAGCGCTGCAGCGCGCGTTCGAAAAAGCCGCGATGCTGCAGGTCGACCGAGACCGTGGTCCCCGAGCTCAGAATCAGCCGCGTGCCCGACGCGCGTGCGAGCCAGCGCGCCAGCAACGCGGTGCGGTTGACCCGGTCCTTGTCCGACAGCAGCACCGCCGGTCGCTCGCGGCGCAGGTAGCGCGCCAGTGCCGGCAGCGCCAGATAGGTCGTCGACGCGCCGCTGTCGATGACACGGACGCCCGGCGGCACCGGTTCGAGGTGCGGACCATGGCGGCGCACCCGGATCAGATCGATGCGATAGCCGCGCCCGGCAAGCGCCGGAATCAGGTTGCGCATCGCCCGGTCGACGCCGCTGTGCCCCGAGGTCGACAGGAAGATCGCGATGCGCCGTCGGTCTACGCGATCCATTCGAGGGGATCCTCCTCGGCAGACGGCGCTCGGTGACCGTTCTCGATGAACAGCCGGTGCCAGATCGCGAACTGCAGCAGGCTGAACACCTCGCGGCTCACGTCGCCACGGTGCTGCTGTCTGGCCAGCAGGGCGCGGACCGTATCGGTCCGGCACCAGGCTCGCACGGCGACGCTGCGCGGCAGGAGCGTCGCCAGCCGCTCGAGGAAGCTGCCGCGCAACCATTCGCCGATCGGTACGTGGAAGCCGCGCTTGTGCCGCCACAGGTGATCCGGCGGCACGAAGGACTCGGCCCAGCGCCTGAGGAACAGCTTGCCGCCGCGGCGCGAGACCTTGAGCCCGTCCGGCAGCGACAGGCCGAACTCGACGACACGGTGATCGACGAAGGGCACGCGCCCCTCGACGCCGAAACTCATCAGCATGCGGTCGGCCTTGACCAGCAGGTCGTCCTGCAGATTGGTCTGCAGGTCGGCGTACTGGCGTCTTTGCAGATCGCTCCAGCCAGGCGGCGTCTCGCGCCACGCGCGCACCACCGGGTCGCGGTGCTGGCGCAACGCGACCTGCAACTCCGGCGCGAACAGCGAGCGCGTCCATGCCGCATCGAGTTCCGGCCGGACGCGGAACCCGCCACTGCCCGGATGGCGCAGTGCCTTGTACTGCCGCTCGAACCAGTCCGGACGGTAGCGGCCGTAACCGGCGAAGGCCTCGTCGCCGCCCTCGCCGCTGAACACGACCTTCAACTCACGACCGGCGGCCTCGGCGAGGGCCAGCGTCGGCAGGCTGGCGTAGTCGCGCATCAGGTCGTCGGCCGCCCAGACCATGCGCGGCAGACGCCGGAACACCGCCTGCGCGTCCATGCGGATCGCGCGGTGCTCGGCGCCGAAACGGGCAGCGATGACCTGCGCCTCGTCCAGCTCGTCGCGCTGCCGCGCATCGGTCCAGCCGATCGAATAGGTGCGCACCGGCTCGCTGCGATGCCGCATCAACTGACCGAGCAGCACGGCCGAATCGACGCCGCCGGAGAGGAACAGGCCGAAGGGCACATCCGAACGCATGTGCTCGCGCATGACCTGCGCGAACAGCGTCTCCCACTCGGCAACCGCGTCATCGAAGGCCAGACGGTGCCGGGCGCGCACCTCCAGCGGCGACCAGTAGCGCAGCGTGTCCACCGACAGGTCGGGACCGATGCGCAGCGCGCAGCCGGCCGGCACGCGCTCGATCCAGTCGACGACCGTCGGTGCGCCGCTGGCGTGCTGGTTCTGGAAGTATTGCGCGAGGGCGCCGGCATGCACGCGACGCGCCGGCAGCAGCGGCAACAGGGCCTTGAGTTCGGACGCGAACAGGATGCGGTCCGGCAGGCGCGCGAGATACAGCGGCTTGATCCCGAGGCGGTCGCGCACCAGCCACAGGGCGTCCGCCTCGCGATCGTGCAGCGCCAAGGCGTACATGCCGCGCAGCCTCCGGAACGCGTCGCTGCCCCAGTGCGCATAGCCGTGCAGGGCCACCTCGGAATCCGAGTGCGTCGACGGCCTGGCGCCGAGCGCCTCGAGCTCCCTGCGCAGCTCCACGTAGTTGTAGATTTCGCCGTTGCAGACCAGAGCATGGCGACCCGATGCGTCGAACAGCGGCTGGTGTCCGCCGGCGACGTCGATGATCGCCAGCCGCGTGTGCGCCAGGCCGATCCGGCCCGCGACGTGCACGCCGGAATCCTCGGGGCCGCGATGGGTCAGCGCGGCCGCCATGCGCTGCAGATCGGCCTCGTCAACCACGCCTTCCCGCAGCACGATGCCGGCAATGCCACACATGGTCAGGGCCCGTCGAAGCGGTACCCGAGCATCTCGACGTCGCGGGCGAAATGCCGGCCCACGAGTTCCGCGAGCCCGTCGCTGTAGTAGCTGCGGTAGTCCTTCGAGCGATCGGTGGCCTGGCGCTTGTGCGGCAGGGCCGGCGTCGGCACGCCGATCGTGCGGCAGATGTAATCGAAGTCCTCAAGCAGGCGCTCGTAGCGACCGAGGTAGTTCGTCAGCAGCCTGCCGTGCAGATCGACGAGATAGTCCGTCTGCGGCGTGATCGCGGTGTCGAGGTGATACTGGTACGGCCTCTGCGGATCGAGCTTCCAGCGGGTGAAGGCATCGAAGCTTTCGCGTCCCTCGAGCAGATGCGGGCGCTCGCGCTTGAGGTGGTGCCAGCTCGACACCTGCAAGTCCCAGGGGTTGCGCACGAAGGCGAACTTGAAAAGACCGTCGAACATCTCCCTCGGCAGCATCTCCTGGGCGCAGACGATCTTGGCGTGGCGCGGCAGCTTGGCGGCGATGCGATGGCCGGTCAGGTGCGACAGGCGCGAGCATAGCCACTGCGCCGGGTAGTACGGGTCCCGCCACTGCAAACGCCGCAGCGCGGCGCGCACGCTGGTGCCGCCGGTCTTGGCAATGTGGACGTACAGGAAGTTGTAGCGGTTCGACAGGATCATCGGCGTGGAACCGTCCTATTGTGCCGGGGCCGCATGACAGTCCGTCGAGCCCTCAGTCGCCGAGTATCGTCTGCCACAGCTGCCGCACGCAGGCGCGCGGCTCGGCGAAAGCCCCGGCCGGTGCGAGTCCGTCTGCCTGCTGCAGCGAACGCTCATGCGCCCAGGCGCGGTAGCGCCGGTAGCTGTCGATCAGCGCGTCGCGATCGGCCACGGCGATGCTGCCGGCGCGGGCCAGCGCATCGAGCTGACGCCAGTTGTCGCTGAACGAGACGATCGCCTCGTTGCGATGGGCATCGCGCAGCACGAGGTACTGCGTGATGAACTCGATGTCGATCAGGCCGCCCTCGCCCTGCTTGATGTCCCAGCAGGCGTCATTGCTCTTGTCGAGCTCGCCGCGCATGCGCCGCCGCATGCCGACGATGTCCTCGCGCAGCCGGTCGCCGTCGCGCGCCCGCATCAGCACCTCGCGGCGGATCTGCCCGAAATGCCGGCCGATGCGCTCGTCGCCCGCGACCCAGCGTGCGCGGGTCAGGGCCTGGTGCTCCCAGGTCCACGCATCCTCCTGCTGATAGGCACCGAAGCTGTCGACGCTGCTCACCAGCAGGCCGGACCGCCCGTTCGGGCGCAACTCCATGTCGACCTCGTAGGCGCGTCCGGCCGGCGTCTGCGTTGCCAGCCAGTTGATCAGGCGTTGCGCGAGACGCGCCATCCACGTGCCGTTGTCGATGGATCGCGTCCCACCGACGCTGTCGGCGTCGAGCTGGTCGCAGTCGTGCAGGAACACCAGATCGAGATCGGAGCCGTAGCCGAGTTCGATCCCGCCGAACTTGCCGTAGGCGATGACGGCGAACCCGGTACACGCGCCGTCGGTGCGCCGCGGCTCGCCGTACTGCGCCTGCATCTCGGTCCACGCGAACCGCAGCGCCTGCGCGACGATCACCTCCGCGAGCCAGGTCAGCCGGTCACTGACCTGGACCAGCGGCAGCGCCTCGACCAGGTCGGCGGCGGCCACGCGCAAGGTCATCTCGCGCTGGTAGTGGCGCAACAGGTTCATCGCCTGCTCGGTGTCGGCCGGCGGCTGCAGGGGGGCAGCGCGTCGTTGCAGTTCGTCGACGAGTTCGTCGCGGTCCGGCGGTGCGTAGAGCGTGCGCGCATCGAGCAGGCTGTCGAGCACGATCGGCGATCGCGCGATGAAGTCGGTCAGCCACGGGCTGGCGCGACACAGGCGCAACAGGGCCGTGCGCGCGGCGTCCGATTCGCGCAGCAGCGTGAGGTAGTTGCTGCGCCCGGCAATCGCCTCGATCACGCGCAGCGTGCGGACCAGCGCCGTTTCCGGATCGGCCTGCGCCGCCGACTCGTCGACCAGGCGCGCGAGCAGTTGCAGCAGGCGACGCGCGGTCGCCTCGCGCATCGCCCGCACCAGGCGCACCGTACGCAGGGCCTCGATACCGGCCAGCACCGCTTGCGGACGCGCGCGAAAGCCCGCTGAGTAGAGGGCCTCGAGCGCGGCGTCGCCGGTCAGCGTGCCGCTCCACAGGGCAGCCACGAGCTTGTGACTCGCACTGCCCTCGTCGTCCTCGTCGGCGGCGAAAACCAGCATGAACTGTTCGCGCACATAGGCACGGACCTCGTTGAGCCGCGACTGCAGCGTGGCCCAGTCGCGGGAGCCCATCGCGCAGAGTAGGGCCTCGCGCGCGGCCTCGTGCTCCGGCAGCGCGTGCGTCTGCTGGTCCGCATACATCTGGATGGCGTTCTCGACGCGACGCAGGAAGACGTAGGCCTCGTCGAGCCGGGACGCGGTCCCGGCATCGAGGTAGCCCTGCTCGCCGAGGTAGCGCAGGACCGGCCGCAGGCGGTGATCACGCAGCGGTTCCTCGGCGCCGCCACGCACCAGCTGGAACGACTGCACGATGAACTCGATCTCGCGAATGCCGCCGGCGCCGAGCTTGATGTTGTCGTCGAGCCCCTTGCGCGCCACTTCGTCCTCGATCAGGCGCTTGAGTCCGCGCAGTGCACCGATCGCGTTGTAGTCGAGATAGCGGCGGTAGACGAACGGCCGCAGCAAGGTCAGCAGCCGCTCGCCGGCCGCGAGATCGCCGGCCACCGGCCGCGCCTTGATCATTGCGTAGCGCTCCCATTCGCGGCCGTGGACCTGGTAGTAGTCCTCCAGCGCCGGAAACGAGGCGGACAGTGCGCCGGCCGAGCCGAACGGCCGCAGCATCGTGTCGACGCGGAACACGAAGCCGTCGGCGGTCTGCGCCAGCAGCAGCCTGGTCGTCTCCTGTGCCAGCTTCGCGAAGTACTCGTCGCTGCTGAGCGCGCGCGCACCGTCGGTCTCGCCGCTGTCGGTGTGGCAGAAGATCAGGTCGATGTCCGACGAGAAATTCAGCTCGCGGCCGCCGAGCTTGCCCATGCCGAGCACCACCGGCCGGATCGGCACACCGTCGGCCGTGCGCGGTACGCCGTGACGCGCCTGCAGCCGGCGCTCGACGAAGCCGAGCGCCGCGGCGACGCAGGCGTCCGCAAGGTCCGACAGGTCGTGCAGCGTCTCGTCCAGCGGCGCGGCGCCGCTGAGGTCGCGCAGCGCGATGCGCGCCATCTGCCGTCGTCGCAGCCGCCGCAGCGCGGCCATGGCCGAGTCCGGCGTGTCCACACCTTCGAGAACCGCGTCGACACGCCGCCGCGTCTCGCCGTCGGCGTAGGCGCGCGTGAAGTCCCCCAGCGCATCGTCGGCCGCGGTCAGGGCCTGCAGCGCAGCGTCGAGGAAGCGGCTCGCGGCGATCGCGCGCGGCACCGCTGCGGCGATGTCCGGCGCGTCGGCGAGACGCGCACGCACGGCGTCGACCCACTCAGCCATCGCCACGCAGCGCGATCCAGGTCTGCCGGCTCTGTCCGAGACAGTGTCCCTGCATGCCGAACAACGCGGTCCCGGCGTGGTGCTTGCGCCCGTCGATGCGTTCGCGCCAACCGAGCACGATGCAGGTGTCGCCGGCGGCCACCGGCGCCGTGAATCGCGCCGCCATGCGGCCGAGCAGCATCCGTGGCCGCTCCGGAAGCCCCTCCACGGCGGCCCAGTAGCCGGCGCAGTCGATCGCGGCCCACAGCACCGGCGTCGTCACGCGGCAGTCGGCGCCGGCCAGCGATGCGTCGACGTGCCAGCGAGCAGCGACGACACCGTCGGCCACGGGACCGCTGAAGATGCACAGGCCGTCGTCGGCCGCGCGCGCGGGGCCGCAGGCGAAGCATTCCGGGTAGTCGTGTGCGCGGTGGCCGGCGTAACGGTGTTCCGCCGCCGCGATCGTCTCGACATCCGGCACCGCCGGCGGTGCCGGCCACGGCCCGTCGGTGCGCTTCGCTTCTGCGATCGTTTGTCCGTCATGCACCAGGCGGGCCACCCCATCGTCGCCAATGGTCCGGTGCAGGGGCGTATCGAGCGGCGGCGGCGCGCGCAACGTGACCTCGGCGACGCCGCCGAGCGCCTCCGCCAGCAGCCCGCAGCTGTAGCCGCCGTTGCCGGACTGCGTCGGGCCGCGGAAGCGCGCCGGAATGACGACGGTCACAGCGCCGGCCTGCGCTGCGCCCACGGCCGCGCGCGTTCGAGCTGGCCGGCGAGCTGGAACAGCAGGTCCTCGCGACCGGAGGCGGCGATGAACTGCACACCGAGCGGCAAGCCGTCATCGGTGGACCACAGCGGCACCGACATCGCCGGGGTGCCCGTGAGATTCGCCAGCTGCGTGAACGGCACCTTGGCCAGACTGTCGCGCGCGAGCTGCTCGACGACACCGCTGCCGTGCAGCAGCCGGCCGGCGCCGGCGGCCAGCAACAGGCTCTGGGCGATGCGCTGCCAGGGCGGCAAGGCCAGCGCGCCGATCGCCACCGGCGGACAGGCCAGCGTCGGCGTCAGATACAGCGCGTAGCGCTGGTGGAAGCGTCCGAGCGCGCGCGCGTAGTCGTTCCAGCGCCGGTTTGCGAGCACGTAGTCGCGCGCCGGCAGTGTGCGCCCCAGCAGCCCCAGGACCCGGGTATCGGGCTCGAAGTCGGCTTCGCGTGCGCCGGCCACGGCGTCCCAGTGCGCGATGTCGGCCGAGACCTGCCCCATGTACATCGTCAGGTAATCCTGCGCGAGCTGCAGACCGTCGATGCCGGGCTCGGCCTGCTCGACGTGGTGGCCGAGCGACTGCAGTAAGGCTGCCGTGTCGGTCACCGCACGCACACAGGCCGGATCGACCTCGGTGTCGATCGGCGATCGCGTCGTGAAGGCGATACGCAGCCGATCCGGTTCGCGCGTCACCTCGTCCAGATAGGGGCGCTCAGGAGACCGGATCTCGAACGGCGCACCGACGTCCGCGCCCTGGATCGCATCGAGCATCGCGGCGCTGTCGCGCACGCTGCGCGAGACGACCAGATCCGAGGATGCCCCCTCCCAGGCCTCGCCGATGCGTGGCCCCAGCGGCACGCGGCCGCGCGACGGCCGCAAGCCGAACAGGCCGCAACAGGCCGCGGGAATGCGGATCGACCCGCCGCCGTCGTTGGCGCCTGCCAGCGGCACGATGCCCGCCGCCACTGCCGCCGCGGCGCCGCCGCTGGACCCGCCGGGGGTGCGCGTCGTATCCCAGGGGTTGCGCGTCGCCCCCCAGCGCTGCGACTCGGTGATGCCCTTGAGCGCCAGCTCCGGCGTGCTGGTCTTGCCGAAGACCACGACGCCGCTGGCCAGGAAGCGCGCCGTGACCTCGGCATGCGCGTCGGGCACGTAGTCGATGGCGCGGCTGCCCGCGGTGGTGAGCACGCCGGCATGATCCTGGATGATGTCCTTGATCAGGAACGGCACACCTGCGAAGGGCCCGTCCAGTGCCTGCCGCGCGCGCGTCCGCGCCTGCTCGTGCATCGGGATGACGATCGCGTTGATCTGCGGATTCACCGCCTCGGCGCGCGCCATCGCGGCCTCGATCAGCTCGGCGGCCGTCACCTCGCCTCGCGCCACCAGCGCGGCAAGGCCCAGGCCATCGTGGTCACGGTAATCGGCGTCGGAGATCATGCGGACGATGCGGCGCGGGACAGGGCGCCATAGAGTATCCGCAAGGAGCCCGGGCGGTAGAACCGCGCAGGCGCGGCAAAGCCATTTCGAGACAGGTTTCGCGTTGATTCGAGGCCAATGGCCGGGACTATCGGCCGAGAGGCAGCGCGGAAGATGGCCGAAATGGCGAAGGCGCAGCCACGCGCGTTTCTACCGACCGGGCTCCAAGGTCGCCCCGGCGGGCGGCGGAGCCTCAGTGCGCGTGCATCAGCGGCAGGGCTGACGCATCATCGCGTCGCTGCCAGCGCTTCCAGACCTTCTCGTGGAAGTGGTAGGCCACGGTGTTGACGCAGGGCTCGACCAGGGCGACGAGTCCGCCGGTCATCCAGTCGCCGGTCATCGCCCAGACGACGACGAAGGCCACGGAGATGTGCATGGCGCCGAAGCTGAAAGTCTTGATCATGGCCGTGCTCGATGAAGATCTGATGTAAATGGTAGCCATTCTCATTTAAAAGAGAAGTCAATCTTTCTGATGCTTTCAATTGCCATGCGCTATCGATTTGTCCTCTTCGCATTCACCACGATGCTGTCGGCCTGCTTCGGCGGCTATGACCCGAGCCAGCCGGTGACCTTCGCCCCCGGCACGGCGGTGCCGGTGGAACTGGCGGTCCACCACCTCGACCAGGTCATCGACCAGCGCATCACCCTGTCCGGCCTGCCGCGCGCGCGCGAGGGCCGCTGTGCCGGCGTGCAGCCGCTGACCCGCAAGGACTGGATGCTCACGGGAGAGAACGGCGCCTGTCTGTGGGTCAGCGGGCAGACCGAGCACGCGCGCCTGCTCGACCTGCGCCCGGGCACGAGCGACGAGCGCGTCGAGGTCACCGGCCGCCTGCTGCGGACCGACCAGGGCGTGTTCGTCCTGCGACTCGATCGCTGAACCGCAGCACCGACCGGCCGTCGAGCCGCACTTCGTCGGCCCGTCGCCCCCGGTCGTCCCCTGCGGCCGGCGATCCCCCGGGGATGCGCAGGACACCGTGCTAATGTGCCGGCGGCAGATGCGCACCGGGAGCGCACGGCAGGACCATGACCGCTGATCGCAACAGCCCCGCCGGCCCTTCGGCGACGCCACTGCCGGGCGAGGAGCAGCGCCTGCGACTGGTGATCGAGGCGGCGCCGAACGCGATGGTCATGGTCGACCGCCGCGGCCTGATCACGCTGGTCAACACGCAGACCG
The DNA here is from genome assembly GCF_003201205.1 of Sinimarinibacterium flocculans. GTDB lineage: Bacteria > Pseudomonadota > Gammaproteobacteria > Nevskiales > Nevskiaceae > Solimonas > Solimonas flocculans. Next base: position 66,385 of record NZ_QICN01000001.1, on the reverse strand, counting down.
AGAAGCTGTTCGCGTACAACCGGGCGCAGATGCTCGGCCAGCCGGTCGAGATGCTGATCCCGCAGCGTTTCCGCACCCATCACCACGCTTTCCGCGACAGCTTCTTCACGCACCCGGACGCGCGCGCGATGGGCGCCGGCCGCGATCTGTACGGCCTGCGCGGCGACGGCCGCGAGGTGCCGATCGAGATCGGGCTCAATCCGCTGCAGATGCCCGACGGCCCGTATGTGCTGGCTTCGGTCATCGACATCACCGAGCGCAAACGGGCCGAGGAGCGCCTGCGCCTGATCATCGAGGCCGCCCCGAACGCGATGCTGATGACCAACGCGCAGGGCCGGATCGTGCTCGTCAACTCGCAGACCGAGAGGCTGTTCGGCTACAGCCGCGACGAGCTGCTCCGGCTGTCCGTCGAGGCACTGATCCCGGAACGTTTCCGCGCGCACCACCAGACCTTCCGCAACGATTTCTTCGCGCAGCCGGATGCGCGCGCGATGGGCGCCGGTCGCGAGCTCTACGGCCTGCGCAAGGACGCCAGCGAGATTCCGATCGAGATCGGACTCAACCCCCTGCAGACCGAGGACGGCACCTTCGTGCTGGCATCGGTGATCGACATCAGCGAACGCCTGCTGGCGCAGCGCGCCACGCGCGTGGCCGAAGCCGACCGGCTGCGCCAGTCGATACTCGACAGCCTGCCGTTCGCCGTCATTGCGACCGATGTCGACGGCTGCATCCTCACCGTCAACCCTGCCGCCCTGCAGCTGCTCGACTATCGGCGCGAGGAACTCGTCGGCCGTTCCGCGCTGCTGATCCACGAGCCGCAGGAACTGCGCCGCCGCGCCGAGGAGTTCTCGGAGCAGACCGGACTCGAGATTCCCGCCAACTTCCAGGTCATCGTCGCATCGGGCAGCCGCAACACTGCGGACGAGCGCGAGTGGACCTACGTGCGCAAGGACGGCCGACACGTGCCGGTCAACATCGCGATCACGGCGATGCGTGACGACGACGGCAGGGTCCACGGCTTTCTCAAGGTCGCCTACGACATCACCGAGCGCAAGCGCACCGAGGCGGTCATCCGCCACATGGCGCATCACGACGCCCTGACCGGCCTGCCGAACCGTGCGCTACTGCTCGACCGCATCGAGATCGCCATCGAGCAGGCCCGCCCGCGCGGCGGTCGCCTTGCGCTGCTGATGCTGGACCTGGATCACTTCAAGCGCATCAACGACTCTCTCGGACACCTGGTCGGCGACCGGCTGCTGCTGGGCGTGTCGCAGCGCCTGCGACGCTGCGTGCGCAGAAGCGATACCGTTGCCCGCCTGGGCGGCGACGAGTTCGTCATCCTGCTGGCGGACGCCGAGTCGCGCGAAGCGCTGAAGCCGCTGACGGACCAGATCGCCGCCGCCATCGCCGCACCGATCCAGGTCGACGAGCACGAGCTGCTGGTCAGTTCGAGCATCGGTGGCTGCGTCTACCCGGACGACGGCGACGATCCGACCACGCTGCTCAAGCGGGCCGACACGGCCATGTATCACGCCAAGGCCAACGGGCGCAGCAATTTCCAGTGGTTCAGCGCGGCGATGGAACAAGAAAGCCGGGACCGGCTGGCGCTGGCCACCGCGCTGCGCCGGGCCATCGAGAGCGATGAGTTGTCCGTCGGCTACCAGCCGCAGATCGCGCTGCGCAGCGGACAGGTCTGCGGCCTCGAGGCGCTCGCACGCTGGAACAGCCTGCCGTGGGGCGAGGTGTCGCCCGACCGCTTCGTTCCCATCGCCGAGGAGGGCGGCCTGATCCTGCTGCTCGGCGAGCGCGTGCTGCGGACGGCATGCCGCGAGTGCGTGCAGCTGCAACGCTCGCTGGGACGCCGGCTGTCGCTGGCGGTGAACGTCTCGCCGCGGCAGTTCCAGCAGCCCGAATGGCCGCAGGTCGTGCGCAGCGCGCTACTCGAAAGCGGGCTTTCGCCGGCGGATCTCGAACTGGAGATCACCGAAGGCATGCTGATGCAGAGTCCGGACCGCAGCGTCGCCCAGCTGCGTGCCCTGCGCGACCTGGGCGTGGCCATCGTCATCGATGACTTCGGCACCGGCTACTCCAGCCTGTCCTACCTCACTCGCTTCCCGATCGACAAGCTCAAGATCGACCGCTCGTTCGTCCGCGACCTCGACGCCGATGCCGCGGATGCCGCGGTGGTCAATGCCATCATCGCCATGGCCCACAGCCTCGACATCGGTGTCGTCGCCGAGGGGGTCGAGACCCTGCAGCAGCAGCAGTACCTGCAGCAGCGCGACTGCGATCAGGTGCAGGGCTTTCTGTACAGCATCGCGGTACCGCTGGAGATGCTCGAAACCCGGATCGCCGACATCGAGCATCGCCACGGCACACCCGCCCCGCAAAGCGCGGCCTGAAACGCAAGAACCCCGCGTCGAGCGGGGTTCTGCGTGTACCGCGACGATGAACGGATCAGTCGTCGCCGGCCGCGAAGCCGAGCAGGTGCAGCAGGCTGGTGAACAGGTTGTAGATCGACACGTACAGCGTGACCGTCGCCAGCACGTAGTTGGTCTCGCCGCCGTTCACGATCTCGCCGGTCTGGTACAGGATCAGGCCGCACATCAGCAGCGCGAACATCGCGGAGATCCCCAGCGCCAGCGGCTGCAGGTAGACGCCGAAGAACGAGGCGACGAGCAGGCCGATGCTGACGACGAAGGCGATCAGAATGCCGGTGAACAGGAACCCGCGCATGAAGCTGAAATCGCGACGGGTCTTCACCGCATAGGCCGACAGGCCGACGAAGATCGTACCGGTCAGGCCGAAGGCCATCATCACGATCTGCGAACCGTTGGCGAAGCCGCGCAGATACATGTTCAGCACAGGACCCAGACCGAAACCGAGCAATCCGGTGACCGCGAACACGACCCAGATGCCTGCCTCGGAATCCGCCGTGCGCGGCACGACGAACCAGAGCAGGCCGAGCGCGACCAGCGAACAGATCAGGCTGACGCCGTACGGCGCGCCGACCGCCATCGACACGCCCGCCATCGCCGCGCTGAACAGCAGCGTCATCGACAGCAGCATGTAGGTGTTGCGCAGGACCTTGTTGGTCTGCAGTGCGGACGGCGCAGCGCCGGACACCGCGCGCGGAAGCGGCCGCTGGCCGCCGTGTACCGGTGCGGGACGTGCCATCCGATGTGTGTTCTCGTTCCAGCTCATGACGACGGACTCCTAGGGGACGAACAAGTTGCTTCGGGAACGGCCCGATTCTACGTGCTTTCGACCGGGCCGCGCGTCAGGAGTTCGCAGCCCGGCCGCGTTGCCACCAGCGCACCGCGGCGTCGGCCGACGCAAAGTACCAGCGCGCGCCCGCCTGGCGCGTGTAGCCCCCCTCGCGCAGCAGGCCCAGCACGCTGCGCTGGGCGCCGCACAGGGCCACGAACACACCCGCTTCATGGAGTTCGTCGAGCAATTCTTCAAGGGCCACGAGCCCGGTCGCATCGATCGTCGGCACCGCGGAAAGATCCAGCACCAGCGCGCGGACGCCGTGGTCGTGGCGGCGCAGGGCCGCCATCGCGCGTTCGGCCGCACCGAAGAACAAGGGCCCGGCGATGCGGTAGTAGCGCACCTCCTCCGGCAGATCCCGCGGCGCATGCGGATCGCCGTCGCCGACCAGCGTCACCATCGCCACCCGCGACATGCGGTGCATGAAGAACAGCGACGCCAGCACGACGCCGAAGCCCACCGCGATGACCATGTCGAAAAACACCGTCAGCCCGAAGCACACCAGCAGCAGCAGCACGTCGCCGCGCGGCGCCACGCGCAGGATGCGCAGGACGTTGTGCCGCTCGCTCATGTTCCAGGCCACCATCAGCAGCAGTGCCGCCAGACCGCTCATCGGCAGCCACGACAGCACCGGCGCGAGCAGCAGCATCGCGGCGAGCACGAACAGCGCATGGAACACGCTGGCCAGCGGCGAGCGCGCGCCGGCACGCACGTTCGCGGCGGTGCGCGCGAGCGCCCCGGTTGCCGGAATGCCGCCGAACAGCGGCGCCGCGATGTTGCCAAGCCCCTGCGCGACCAGTTCCGCATCCGGATCGTGCTTGCGCCCGGTCATGCCATCGGCGACGACCGCGCACAGCAGCGACTCGATGGCGCCGAGCATCGCGATCGCGAAGGCCGGACCGAGCAGCGAGCGCAGCAGATCGAAGTCCAGGTGCATCGGCGTGCCGTCCGCCCCCGGGAGCTGCCAGGGCCAGTGCACGGCGGGCAGCATGGCGGGGATGCCGGCGTGGACCACGCCGTCGACGCTGTAGGCAAAGCGGTCCGCGATCGTGACGATGCCGCAGTCCGGCCAGAGACTGCGCGCGCCATAGGCGGCAGCGGCGGCCACGACAGCACCGGCGAGATAGGCCGGGACCCGCGTTCCCAGCCGCGGCCACAAGGCCAGCAGCAACAACACGCCGCTGCCGAGCGCGGCTTCCGCGGGATTGATCTCCGGCAGTACCCGCAACAGCGCGAGCATGCGTTCGACGAAATGGCTGCTGCCGGCGGCAGGCAGGCCGAGAAAGTCGCTGAGCTGCAGGCTGGCGATGACCACGGCGATGCCGGCCGTGAAGCCGGTGGTCACCGGGTACGGGATGAACTGGATCAGCTGGCCGGCCCGGCCCCACCCCATGGCGACGAGCATGACCCCCGCCATGAAGGTCGCCAGCAGCAGCCCGCCGACGCCGTGCTGCGCCGCGATCGGCTGCAGGATGACGACGAAGGCCGCCGTCGGGCCGGAGACGTTGAATCGCGACCCGCCGGCCAGGGCGATCAGCAGCCCCGCGACGATGGCGGTGTAGAGCCCGTGCTGCGGAGGCACCCCCGATGCAATGGCCAACGCCAGCGCGAGCGGCACCGCGATGATGCCGACGGATACGCCGGCCAGCAGGTCCGCCCGGAGCTCGCGTCCCCCGTATCCCTCACGCAAGGTCTCCCGCAGGGCGATCGCCAGCGGCGGCAAGCGTCGGTGAATCTGGAGGACCCGCTGCAAGTGTGGTGCCGGATGTCGAGCTTTTGGATTACAGTGAATTCTAACGAACGCGGCGCGTGGAGGGACGCGCATGCCGGCATGCATGGACCTGCTGGACACGCTTGGCCCCGCCGGGCGCCTCGGCAACGGAGGCCCGTATCCGGGCGCGCACGGTCGTGTCCGGCGCGATCAGCCGACCTGTCATGGCGTGCGCACGCCGCGGGGCCGAAACGCATGAGCCTGAAGAGCCACTTCGCCCGGTTCCTGGCACACCGCCCCACCCGCCTGCACTTCTGCGCCCACAGTCATCATCCCTGGCCGGACGTGAGCTTCGACGCCCAGCAGCGTGCCTGGCTCGATGCCGCCGAGCTGATGGACGACAAGTGGACGCGGATCTTCGGAGAGATCGTCCCGGCGGCTCAGCACCATCTCGCGCGCCTGCTGAACCTGCCGGATCATGCGAGCCTGTGCTTCGGTGCAAACACGCACGAGTTCCTGACGCGCCTGCTGTCGGACATCGACGCCCGCCCCCTGCGGGTGCTGACCACCGACAGCGAGTTCCTGAGCTTCGAACGGCAGATGCGGCGCCTCGAGGAGGCCGGACTCGCGGAAGTCGAACGCGTGCCGGTGCAGCCGTTCGACAGCTTCTCCGAGCGCTTTGGCGCCGCGGCACGCGCCGGTGGGCAGCATCTGGTGTGGTTCAGCCATGTCTTCTATAACACCGGCTACTGGATCGAGGATCTGCTGCCGCTGGTCGATGCCGTGTCCAGCACACGCAGTCTGGTCGTCGTCGACGGCTACCACGCGTTCATGGCCGTGCCGGTCGATCTCGGGCGCATCGCCGCACGCGCGTTCTATCTCGGTGGCGGCTACAAGTACGCGATGAGCGGCGAAGGCGCGGCCTGGATGCATTGCCCTCCGGGCTACGCGTCGCGGCCGCTGAACACCGGCTGGTTCGCGGGCTTCGCGTCACTGACGGACGACGGACGCGGCACCGTGCCCTATGCCGAGGACGGCAGCCGCTTCTGGGGCGCGACCTTCGACCCGACGGCGCTGTACCGGCTCAACGCGGTGATGGACTGGGCGCGGCGTCATCAGCTCAGCGCCTCGGTCATCCGTGCCCACGTGCTCGAACTGCAGCGCGACTTCCTCGCGGCGCTCGACCGCCTCTATCACCCGGTTCTCGCCCGTGCACGCCTGCAGCCGCCGGAGCCGCATCCGCGCGGCAGTTTCCTGACCTTCAGCCACCCGCAGGCCCACGTCGTGCAACGCCGCCTCCACGAGGCCGAGGTGATCACCGACGTGCGCGGCGATCACCTGCGCATCGGTTTCGGCCTGTATCACGACCGCAGCGACGTCGACGAACTGCTCCGCCGCATCGCGCGGCTGCCGTCGCTGCCGGCTTGAGCGGGGCCTTCCTGCCGGGTGCCTAGAGTGGCACCAGCGAACGCTCGCGCGTGTAGTGGACGTAGCCGAGGCTGGCGCCGGCGCGCAGGCCGACGCCGGTCCGGATCGGCGCCAGCACGATGTCGCCGCTGCGCTGGTAGTTGACCGAGAATCCGGCGATCACGTAGAGACTGCCGTCGACGGCGGGAAAGCGCTGGAACAGCTGATAGGTCTCTTCGAGGTTGTAGACCAGCGTGAAGACCTTCGCGGCATTGCCGCCGAAGTCCCAGCCGATGCTCGGGCCCTGCCAGTACACCGGCATGCTGCCGCCACCCTTGTACTGCAGGCGCCCTTCGCCGTAGCGCAGACCGACGACGATCGCCGCGCCGCCCTCGCTGCCGTAAATGTAGGCCGTGGGGCGCCCGTAGTCGGAAATCGTGCGTTCGACGGCCTTGGCCAGCGCCTCGCTGGTTTCACCGAAGAAGCGCGAGGCCTCGCGCATGATCTCCTCGGAGGAGTAGGTCTGGTTCTGCGCGCCTGCGGTCGGCGCCGGCTCGGCACGCTGCTGCGCGCTGCCCCCGACGGCATCGCCATCGGCGGCGCCTGCCGCGGGAGCCGTGGCGACCATGAGCGGAGACCCCACGATGCACAGAACGCCGATCAGCCTACGGATGTTCATCAGTCACTTGCTCCCGCTCGGGGCCGCCGGCTGCGGCCAAGCCTGCACGATGCGGCCGCGCGCCTGAATCGGCGCTGACAGCCTGTCCGTCTCAGTCCTGCTCCCGGGCCGCCTGTTCGGCCTCGACCTTCAGCCGCATGCGCACGAACTCGGAATGCGGCAGGAACAGCAGTTCGGCGAGCTGCCGGACCCGCGCCTCTTCCTGCGGGTCGACGCGGCCATCGGCGAAGGCCACGCGCCACAGCCATTCGAGCAGCTGGCGCTTGCCGTCGGCGTCCAGCTCGCGGTTGAGCGTGTCGAGAAATCCGTGCAGCGATACCGCCTCGCGCGAATGCGAGAACGCGCTGTCGACCAGTTCCGCCGCCTCGTCGGGGTTCAGCCCGAGGGCGTCGACCAGCGCGCGACGCATCACGTCGCGCTCCTCGCCCTGGTCGGCGAAATCGGCGCGGGCGGTCTCGACCAGCAGGACCGCCATCGCCAGATGCCGGTGAACCGGCTCCTCACCCGCCGAAGCGCCGTTTGCACCGCGCAACATCCGCGCGAGTTTGTCCAGCATCGTTACGCTCAGAACGACAGGCCCAGGCGCAGGTTGTAGGCGCTGTTGTCGCCCGTGCGCTCGTACTCCGGCGTGATCTCCAGCAGCAGGAAGCTCACCCGCAGACCGACGAAGAAACGCTGCTCGTCGACTTCGGCCTTGCTCAGTCCGGCGATCGTCGCGACATCGCCGCTCGGATCCGCCTCGGCCCAGACGTAGCCGGCGCCGACGTAGGGCGTCAGGAACGTGAAGCCCTTGGACAGCGACACGTCGATGCTGTAGGCCTCGTAGTCGAAGTCGTCGATGCCGCTGGTGCGCGTCAACGCACCACGCAGTGCCAGCGCGGGCGAGGCGATGCCGCCGTCGAGGATCGCGTAACGCAGCTCTGCGCCATAGGCCTTGACGCCGGTGTCGGGCACGGCCGTGTAGAACGCTCCCAGGTCGATGCCGAAGGGCAGCCCCTTGGACGCCGCGACGCCGGCCATGCCGACGAAATCGACGTCGGTGCCGGTCAGCGTCCGCCAGTCGTCGTCGTTGCGCACCGGGGTGTAGTTGACGAACGCGCCGATGCCGAACCCGGTGATCCCGCCGGGCTCCGCCGGCCCGAGGGCCTTGTAGTTCAGGGCGGCGGCGACGTCCTCGACGGCGCCCTCGAAGGCGGCCTGGCAGTTGCCGGCGCAGACAATGTCGAACTCGGTGTCGGCCAGCGCCGGCGGCGCTGCGGACAAGCCCAGGATGAAGATGGCGCAGAAACGGCGCATGGGAAGCTCCAGGTTCGGCCGGTGACGGGGCCGGCAGGATAACAAACGAGGATGTCAGTCCAGATGCTTCTCGAGGAACGGCTGGACGATCGCTCCGAGTTCGCCCAGCCGCCCGTGAAAGAAATGGCCGGTGCCGTCGAGGCTCACCAGCTCCGGTGGTGGCGAATAGGCATCGAGCACTGCGCGGGTCTGGTTGTAGTCGACCACCTCGTCGTCGGTACCGTGGATGACCAGCCACGGACACGGTGGACGCGGCGGCACCGCGGCGTCGCCGACATACTTGCCGAAAGGCGGCGCGATGCTGACCTGTACCGCCGGCTTCAGCTGCGCGGCCGCGCGCACGCTGACCCAGGCGCCGAACGAGAAGCCCATGAGCACGACCGGCGCGCCGGCACCGAGGCGTTCGCGCATCCAGGCGGCCAGGAACGCGACATCCTCGGTTTCGCCGCGCCCCTCGTCGTGCCCGCCTTCGCTGCGCCCGACACCGCGGAAATTGAAGCGCAGCGCGTGCAGGCCGGCCTTCTGTGCGGTCGCCGCGAGCGAATAGGCGACCTTGTTCGACATCGCGCCGCCGAACAGCGGGTGCGGATGACAGACGATCGCGAAGCCGGCGTCGCCACGCGGCTCGCGCGGCGCCGACCACAGGGCCTCGATCAGACCGGCGGAACCAGGAATCATCTGCTCGACCGTCGTGCCGGGTGCGGGGGACTCGCTCACGGGGGAAAATCTCGTTGTTGGCGGCCCCGCATTGTGCCGCAGACGCCGCCCGCCGCCGTGCTTGCCTCTGTCACGCGGTCCCGTATAGGCTTCGGCTTCGAAAACGCTGGACTATCTGAGGGACTCGGAAGATGCGAAACCTGATCACGGCACTGGGGACGGGTGCCACACTGCTGGGCGCCGGCCTGATGGCCGACGCCGCCACGCCGGACGAGCGGCGTCCCGAGGCGCACGCCTACGTCAACTTCAAGTTCGGCGGTGCCGAGCAGAAGGCGGAGTCCTTCTTCTACGGCCTGCGCATCGATCACGATTCGCGCTTTCTCGACCGCCCCGCCGCGCCGATGATGGCGGTGGAGTTCAGCAACGCCGGCTTCTCCTCGGCGCAGGTGCATGGCATGCCCTTCATCGACAGCTACCGCCTGAACCAGACCGGCAGCGTCTGGACCGCGGCGAACTGGGGCGTGCTCGCTGCCGGCGTCGTCGGCGTCGGCGCCGTGGCTGTCGTCGTCGCTGACAGCGACGACGAGTCACCCGACCCGGATGGCGGTGGCGGAACCGGCGGCACGGGTGGCGGTACGGGCGGCACTGGCGGCGGTACCGGTGGCACCGGTGGTGGCACCGGCGGCACGGGCGGCGGCACGGGCGGCACCGGTGGTGGCACCGGCGGCACGGGCGGCGGACTGCTCGGCCTGGTCGGCGGCCTGACCGATGTCGGTTTCCGTACCGAATACGAGTATGCGGAGGATGCACGCGCCGCGCTTGAGCAGCAGCGCATGCTCGACGGCGGCACTGGCCAGATGGGCGATCTGATCGTCCAGGAGTGATTCCTCCTACCGAGGCCGACAAGGGGAGCCACAGGCTCCCCTTGTCATTTGCGCAAGTGTCGTTTTCTGCCTGCCGATGGACCTGACGCAACGCTTCCCCCGCCTTGCCGAGCAGCTTGCCGACATCTTCGGCATCGATTTGCGCACGCTGGCGCTGTTCCGCTTCGCGCTCGGCAGCGTGCTGTTCTGCAACCTGCTGCTGTGTTTCGGCGATCTCGGCGCGTTCTGGACCGACGCCGGCGTCATGCCACGGTCATGGCTGATCGAATCCGACGCCGGCCCGCGGCTGTCCCTGCACCTGGCCGGGGGGCAGGCCTGGTTCATCGCGGCGTTGCTGACGGTGCAGAGCGTGCTCGCGCTGATGCTCGCCCTCGGCTGGCACACCCGACTGGCGTCGGTCGCTTCGTTCGTGCTCTGGGCCTCGCTGCTGAACCGCAACCCGGCGGTGCTGATCGGCGGCGACCTGCTGATCTGCTGCCTGCTGTTCTGGTCCATGTTCCTGCCGACGGGCGCGCGCTTCTCGGTCGATGCCGCCGTCGCCGAGAACCCGCCACCGCCTCGACATGCCCATCTGTCGTGGGCGAGCGCGGGCCTGCTGTTGCAGGTGATGTCGGTGTACTTCTTCAGCGCACTGCTCAAGAGCGGCCGCGAGTGGGTGCCCGACTACACCGCCGTCTACTACGCGCTGTCGCTCGACCGTCACGTGCTGCCGCTGGGCCGGCTGCTCAACGAGTGGCTGCCGCTGACCAAGGCACTGAGCTTCTACGTCTGGTGGCTGGAACTGCTCGGTCCGCTGCTGATCTTCTCGCCGTTTTTCCTGCGCCCGCTGCGTTTCGTGCTGATGCTGTGCTTCATGCTGATGCACGTGGGCTTCCTGCTGTGTCTCGAACTCGGCCACTTCCCCTACGTGAGCCTGAGTTCGCTGACGGTCTTCGCCGGCGGCTGGATCTGGGATGCCCTCGATCGCCGCCACCGACATAGGCACCCGGCCGCGCCGCGGATCTACTACGACATCGACTGCGGTTTCTGCCTCAAGTCCTGCCGGTTGATGCAGCAGTTCCTGATCCTGCCGCGCAGTCCCATCGCGCCGGCGCAGGAGACGCCGCGTGCGCGGACGCTGATGGAAGCCAACTACTCCTGGGTCGTCATCGACGGCGAGGAACGCGCCTACCTCAAGTGGCAGGCGTTCACCGTTCTCGTGCGCCATTCGCCGCTGTTCGGATGGCTCTGGCCGCTGCTGCGCGCCCCGCAGCTCGAACGGCCGGGCAACGCCGTCTACGACTTCGTCGCCCGCCACCGCGGCGCCTTCGGCCGCACCACCGCCAGCATCCTGCCGACGCGGCGAATCCGCTGGGAGCTGCCGCGCTTCTGGCACGGCGTCGCCGCGGTCATGGTCGTGCTCACGCTGATCTGGAACGGCCACACCGTCGGCATGCCGCCGCATGCGAGCTACGCGGCGCTGACCCCGGTGTTCCGCTCCCTGCGCATCGACCAGCTGTGGAACATGTTCGCGCCGTTTCCGCTCAAGGAGGACGGCTGGCTGGTGATCCCGGGGCGCCTGGCGGACGGCACCGAGATCGACGTCCTCGATCCCGGACAGGGCGCGCCCCGCTTCGAGAAGCCGGCGCTGTACTCGCAGACGCACGGCGGTATCCGCTGGCTCACCTACCGCGGCCGGCTGTGGGAGGCCCAGTACGCCAACCAGCGGCTGTACTACGGCAAGTATCTGTGCCGGAGCTGGAATGCCGACAAGCTCGACGGCGACGCCCGCGACCGTCGCCTGATGAGCTTTCGCATGATCTACATGCTCGAGACGACGCCACCGCCGGGCCAGACGCCGAGCGTCGAACAGCGCGTGCTGTGGCGCCACGAGTGCTTCGCGACGCCGAAGACGGCCACCGCCCCGCTGCCATGAGCGGGCCGGACGTTCCCGCGCTCGTGGACATCGGCGCGAACCTCGCCCATGACAGCTTCGCGGCCGACCTCGATGCCGTGCTCGAACGCGCCGCTTCCGCCGGCGTCTCCGAGATCGTCGTCACCGGCAGCGCCCAGGACAGCAATGCCGATGCGCTGGCCCTCGCGCGCCGGTACCCCGGCCGGCTCTACGCGACCGCGGGGCTGCACCCGCACCACGCCGGCGACTGGAACGCCGCGATCGCGGCACAGCTGCGCGAGCACGCGACACTGCCGGAAGTCGTGGCCCTCGGAGAGTGCGGGCTCGACTACTTCCGCAACTACTCGCCCCGCGACGCCCAGCGCCGTGCCTTTGCCGCGCAGCTCGACATCGCCGCGCAGACCGGGCGGCCGCTGTTCCTGCATCAGCGCGACGCGCACGGCGACTTCGTGGCGATGCTGCGCGAATACCGGGCGCAGCTCGGTGCGGTGGTCGTGCACTGCTTCACCGACACGCAGACAGCGCTCGAGGACTATCTGGCGCTCGACTGCCACATCGGCATCACCGGCTGGATCTGCGACGAACGCCGCGGTGCACACCTGCTCGACGCCGTACGCATCATCCCCGACGACCGCCTGATGCTCGAAACCGATGCGCCTTACCTGCTGCCGCGTACGGCGCCCAAGGCTCCCAGCCGGCGCAACGAACCCGCCTATCTGCCGTGGGTCACCCGCGCCGTGGCGCAGGCGCGCGGCACGGACGAACACCGCATCGCGGCACTGACGAGCCGCACCGCTCGCCGGTTCTTCGGCATCGGGCCGGGCTCAGTACACCAGAATCCATAGCCCCTCGTCGCGCACCTCCAGCGTCGGTGCCGGCGCGGACGGATCGCCGAGTCCGAGGACGACGCGCAGGAACTTCGGATTGCGGCCGACGTGCAGCGCTGCAAGATTCGAGCGCGTGAACGTCCGGCTCAGGCGTAGACCGTCGGCCAGCGACCAGCGTCCGGGCAGGTCGATGACGTAACCGCCGTCGGCGTCGCTGAATCGTAGCGAGGGCTCGAGAGCGTCGCCGCTGCGTACGACGACTTCCATCGCCTCGCCGGTCCAGCGCACGTCGACACCGTCCAGCCGCATCGGACGCTCGCCGGCGGCCGGCGTCGGCGCAGCCGTCGGGGCCGGAACGGATGTGGGTGCGGGCGTAGGGACGAGCGTCGGCGCTGCGACGGCAACCGGCGCAATCGTGGGCAACGCGGTGACGGCCGGCAGGTCCGGCGTCGGCAGCACGGCGGGCGCCGACGCTTCCGCCGCAGCAACGATCACCGCCTCGTCCGCCACGTCGTTCTGGCCCGCGGGCGTTGACGAATGCACGGAGATGGCCTTCCCCGACCCTTCCGGCCACAGCACGGCGCTCACGGCGCCGCGCAGCGCCTGGGTCCCGTGGCGCACGAAGCTCGCATTCCACGGAAACAGGACGAGGATCAGAACGGCCCAGAACAGTGCGGACGTCACGAAGGGCCCGCGAGGGTCATCGGCGTGCAGCAGTCCCCAGGACTGATGGCCGCACTTCGTGCAGTGCTGCGGCCGGATCGGCACCACCCAGGCGAGCGCCCGCTGCCCGATCGACCGCTGCGAACGGCGAACGGCGTGTGCCTTGCATTGCTTGCACTGTCGCCAGATCGCCATGCCGGGGGCCTAGTCCGTCACGGCGCCCTTCGAGGCGCTGCTGACCAGCTTCGCGAACTTGGCCAGCACGCCGCGCGTGTAGCGCGGTGATGGTGGCTGCCAGCCCTCGCGCCGGCGTGCCAGCTCCTCGTCGGCGACGTTGAGCTGCAGCAGCAGCTTGTGTGCGTCGATGGTGATGCTGTCACCCTCCTGCACCAGCGCGATGTTTCCGCCGACGAAGGCTTCGGGTGCTACGTGGCCAACGACCATGCCCCAGGTGCCGCCGGAGAAGCGGCCGTCGGTGATCAGCCCCACGCTCTCGCCGAGCCCCTTGCCGATCAGCGCCGCCGTCGGTGCCAGCATCTCGCGCATGCCCGGGCCGCCCTTCGGGCCCTCGTAGCGAATGACGAGCACGTCGCCCGGCCGGATGCGGTCGGCCATGATCGCCGCCATGCATTCGTCCTCGGAGTCGAACACCCGCGCCGGGCCGGTGATGACCGGATTCTTCAGGCCGGTGATCTTGGCCACCGCCCCCTCGGGGGCGAGGTTGCCCTTGAGCACGGCCAGATGGCCCTGCGCGTAGAGCGGCTTGTCGAACGGGCGGATCACATCCTGGTCGGCGCGCGGCGTGGCCGGCACGTCCTCGAGCGCCTCGGCCATCGTGCGTCCGGTGATCGTCAGCGCGTCGCCGTGCAGCAGGCCGTTGGCGAGCAGCATCTTGAGCACCTGCGGCACGCCGCCGGCGCGATGCAGGTCCACGGCCACGTACTTGCCGGAGGGCTTGAGATCGCACAGCACTGGCGTGCGCAGGCGGATCGCCTCGATGTCCTCGATCGTGAACGGCACCTGCGCGGCATGTGCGATCGCCAGGAAGTGCAGCACCGCATTGGTCGAGCCGCCGGTGGCCATCACCAGCGCGATCGCGTTCTCGATCGCCTTGCGCGTGACGATGTCGCGCGGCTTGAGGTCGCGGCGGATCGCATCGACCAGCACCCGTGCCGACTCGGCGGCGGAGTCCGCCTTCTCCGGGTCCGGCGAAGCCATCTGGCTCGAACCGAGCAGCGACATGCCCAGCGCCTCGAAGGCGCTCGACATCGTGTTCGCGGTGTACATGCCGCCGCAGGCGCCGACGCTCGGACAGGCATTGCGCTCGATGCCGTCGAAATCCTCCTGCGACATCTTGCCCGCCTGGAACGCGCCGACAGCCTCGAACGAGGAAACGATCGTCAGCGGCACGCCTTTCCAGTTGCCCGGCTTGATCGTGCCGGCATAGACGAAGACCGCCGGAACGTTCAGGCGCAGCATGCCGATCATGGCGCCCGGCATGTTCTTGTCGCAGCCGCCGACGACGAGCAGGCCGTCCATGCACTGCGACGACGCGGCCGTTTCGATGCCGTCGGCAATCACCTCGCGCGACACCAGCGAGAACTTCATGCCCTCGGTCCCCATCGAGATGCCGTCGGTGACGGTCGGGATGCCGAAGACCTGCGGCATGCCCCCGGCGGCGCGGATGCCGGCGGCAGCGCGATCGGCCAGCGGCTGGATGCCGGCATTGCAGGGGTTCATCGTCGAGTGCGCGTTGGCGACGCCGACGATGGGCTTGTCGAAGTCGGTATCGGTAAAGCCGACCGCACGCAGCATCGCGCGGTTGGGCGAGCGCTGCACGCCCGCGGTGATGGTCCTGGATCGACGGTTCAGCGGCTCGGACATGATGGTGTGGCGCGAGGCGGGACTTTGGGGGCCGCTATTGTACGCAGCGCCGCCGCAGCTGCTGCAGGAAAAGTGCCAGCATCAACACCCATGCGTTCCAGACGCCACCGTCGGCGCTGCTCTGATCGCGTGGCGCGTCGAAACCCAGCTGCCCGTCCGGCGCCGCCTGCAGGCTGTAGCGGCAGGGCTGGTTCTCCACGCTGCCGCAGGCCGGCGCCGCGCCCGCCGACAACGGCACCGATTCGGGAGCCGGTGCACGCCCGAACACCAGGCGCGTCGGCGTCTGCGGCCCCACATGCACGCTGACCGCCGTCGGCAGGGGGTTGAGCGCAAGCTGACGGAACCCGGAAAAGCCCAGCGGTGCCTCGATGTACAGCCGCAAGGCGGAGCCGGCGCGAAAGCTGTGCGCCACCGGCATCAGCTCGACGCGCAGCGGCGTGATCTCGCCGGGCTCCAGCGGCTGCAGGTCCGCCTCGCGGTGCGTGTGCAGCGGCAACCTCGGTGTGGAACGTTCGACGTCGAGCGCACGGTGCGAAGCGCGCAACCAGCCGCGCTGCACGAACATCTCGCGACCATCCGGGCGAACCTCGACCAGCGTCACCTGCACGTCGACGTCGAGCGCCGGTGCCGAGATCCACAGATCGGCGCTGGCCGGGCCATAGACGCGCAGTTCGTCGACCAGTACCGGCGTCGTCAGCGCCACGGAGCCGCCGGGAATCACCGGCAGCAGATAGGTCAGCTGTGTCGGGTTCGGCACCAGCACGGCAGTCAGCGTGCTCGGTGCCGGCAAGGGGTAGAGATAGCCGAACGTCGCCTCGGCGTCCGGACGTTCGGGCCGCAAGCTGCCGTCCGCCTGTGCGTGCAGCGTCAGCGTCTCGGGCTGCAGCGGCCAGCGGTCGTAGGTCTCGATGGTCGCGGGCTCGAAATCGGTCGAGAAGCCCTTCCAGATCTGCAGCCGCGGGGCCTCGAAGTCCTGCGGGCGGCCACCACGCAGGAAGTGCTCGAGAAAGTCCGCCGCCAGATCGCGAAAGCGCGCACTGTTGACGATCGTGCCGTGCGCCCCATTGGTGCCGAGCATCCAGGTGCGCGCCGGATCGAGGCGCTCGAAGGCATGCCAGGCGCGCGAACCGAGTTGCTCGTCCTGCCAGCCGACCTGGCCGAGCACCGGCACGTCGATGCGCTCGAACAGCGCCGGACTCAGGAATTTCTCGTAGCGCTCGTCACTGTCGGTATACGGAATGCTTGCCGCCTCGACCACGGTGACATGCCGCGGATCGTTCTGCCCGAGGATGGCGGTACCGCAGTGCGTGTCGCCCTGCAGCGTCTCGAACAGCGAGAACGGCGTGCCGACGTTCTGCATCAGCGTCCACGCGCCGGCAAACGTCAGGTTGAACAGCCCACCGGGATAGGCGACGTCGCGGTACAGCTCGCCGAGCGGCACCATCGGCAGGATCGCGCGCAGGGCCGGTGGGCGCTGCACGGCGGTCACCAGCGACAGGATCGCCGGGAACGAGACGCCGGCCATCGCGACATTGCCGTCGCTCCAGGCCTGCCGGGCGATCCAGTCGACGACTTCTGCGCCGTCCGGTCCCCAGCGCAGTTCGAACGGCACCCACACGCCTTCCGAGCAGCCGGTGCCGCGCAGGCTGACACCGATCACGGCGATGCCCCGCTCGAGCAGCATCGGACCGATGCCGCCGAAGCTGATGTCGTAAGGGTTGTTGCCGGCGTTGTAACCGGAGTAGACCAGCGTCACCGGGAACGGCCCCTCGCCCGCCGGCAGATACAGCGAGTAGCGCAGCTGCGTGCCGTCTGACAGCGGCAGGTAGCCACTGCTCGCGACCTGCGCCCGTGCGCCCGACGACAGCAGCGCCAGCAGCAGACACAGGCCGCCGACGACGGCGCGCAGCCCCCTTCGTGGATCGACGCTCATTGCTCCCCCGACCGGCGATTGTTTCCCGCCAGTCTACGCGCCCCGCGTCGGCAGCTTAGAACCCCGTCGGCTGGATCGAGCGCAACACGTCCACGTCGGTCTGCTGGGCATAGAGCTGGCAGGTGGTGCCGCGCCAGCGGGCCAGCTGGATGCGATCGGTCTTCGGGTCGACCGCGAAGTAGGTCAGGCAGTCCGGATCGGACGCCGCGGCATACATCCGGTTCAGCGCCGGATCGTCGACACCCGCCGGCTTGCCGATGCGCTGCGTATAGATGTCGAAACGCATGCCGTTCGATGCCGTGAGCTGTCGCGCCGGCGGCCCCCAGGACAACCACAGCGCCGATGCGGTACTGCCGACCCAGGTCTCGATCACGCGGGTGTGATACGCCTTCTCGACCGGCGGCACGGCCGCGCAGCCCGCCGCCATGCCCGCGGCCAGCAAGATCCCCAACGCCCTAGAATGCCTCATCTTCTGCTCTCCCGTCTTTTTTCTGTCCGGCCTCGCGGCCTGACGCGACTCTACGATCTGCCCCGCCGGGTCACTGAGAACTGCATCGCAGGCCGCCGCGCTCACCTGCGGTTCAGTGCGCGCGCCGCAGACTGCAACCTGCCCATGACGGGCGATGCGTTCCAGGGAAGGAACATGAACCTGTGTACCCGGTTGACCGGCGCCTGCGCCGTCACCCTGCTGATGGCGGCCTGCGCGGACAGCGAACCGGTCGGCGACTTGGTGCCGACGCAATGGGTCGAACTCAAGGCCGGCCTGGAGCAGGCACTCCCGGCCGATGCGACCGGCTACGTCTTCGGCCTCATCGACGGCGACCGCATCGCCGTGCGAACCGCCGGCGGCGATCTCCGGATCGACAGCATCGTGCCGATCGCCTCCGCCACCAAGGCGCCTTCGGCCGCGGCGATCCTGACCCTGGTCGATGCCGAACAGCTCGACCTCGACCGCCCGGTGGCCGACTACCTCGGCGACGTCGTCGACTGGCCGGCACTCAAGCAGCCCATCACCATGCGCATGCTGCTGAACCACACGTCCGGCCTCGCGCCGGAGCCCGGGTGCCTCGACGAGAACGTGACGACGACCCTGGTGGAATGCGTCCAGCAGATCGCCGATGCGCCACTGCGCTTCACGCCCGGCAGGCAGTTCCAGTATGGCGGCGGCAGCTATCAGGTGGCGGGGCTGGTCGCGGAACGGATCAGCGGCAAGCCCTGGGAGCGCTTCTTCGCCACGGCACTCGGCGAGCCTCTGGGGCTGCGCG
Organism: Sinimarinibacterium flocculans; assembly: GCF_003201205.1. Classification (GTDB taxonomy): domain Bacteria; phylum Pseudomonadota; class Gammaproteobacteria; order Nevskiales; family Nevskiaceae; genus Solimonas; species Solimonas flocculans. The sequence continues at coordinate 48,015 of NZ_QICN01000001.1, read as the reverse complement.
ACTACCATTTTCTCGGCGACGCCAATCCGCGGATCGCCGGCGGCGCGGTTTCGAGTCTCGACGACTATCTGCGCATCCTGCAGATGTTCATGAACGACGGGGTCCACGGCGGCCGGCGACTGTTGTCCGAAGAGATGGTGGCGCTGATCCGCAGCGACCAGATCGCCGGACTGCAGAAACGCGGCACCCCGCTCGATCGCGACCTGTATCCCGGCTATGCCTTCGGCTGGTGGTTCTCCGATCCGGCGCTGCACCCCGGCAGCCCGGGCCCGGAGTTCAGCGACCCCGGCGCCCTCGGCACCGTGCCGTGGATCGATCTCGGTCGCGACTACGGTGCCGTCGTGCTGCTGGTCGACGGCCCCCAGGCCGGGCTCGACCTGTGGAACACGCTGCGACCGCTGATCCTCCGGGGCCTCGACGAGGCCCCGGCCTGAGCCCCAGGAGCCTGGACGGTAGAAACGCAGGCGGCTGCGGCTTCGCCGTTTCGGTCATCTTCCGCACTGCTTCTCGGCCAATAGAACCCGCTATTGGCCTCAAACCAGCGCGAAACCTGCCTCGAAACCGCTTTGCCTCGCCTGCCAGCCTCCTACCGCCCAGACTCCTAGCTTCATCCCTTCGGCTGCGACACGATGCGAAGGTAGGGCTTGAGTTCCTTCCAGCCCTGCGGGAACAGCTTGCCCGCATCCTCGTTGCTGACCGCCGGCACGATGATGACGTCCTCGCCGGCCTTCCAGTTCACCGGCGTGGCGACCTTGTAGCCGTCGGTGAGCTGCAGCGAGTCGATCACGCGCAGGATCTCGTCGAAGTTGCGGCCGGTGCTCGCCGGATAGGTGATCGTCAGCCGCACCTTCTTGTTCGGATCGATGACGAACACGCTGCGCACCGTGAAGCGGTCCGAAGCGTTCGGATGGATCATCCCGTACAGGTTCGAGACCTTGAAGTCCGGATCGGCGATCAGCGGAAAGTTCAGGGCAGCGCCCTGGGTTTCCTCGATGTCCTTGCTCCAACCGTGATGGTCCTCGAGCCTGTCGACCGACAGGCCGATGGCCTTGACGTTGCGCGCGTCGAAAGCCGGCTTGAGCTTCGCCGTGTAGCCGAGCTCGGTGGTGCACACCGGCGTGTAGTTCTTCGGGTGGCTGAACAGCACGCCCCAGGCATCGCCGAGCCACTCGTGGAAACGGATGCGGCCTTCGGTGGTGTCGGCCTCGAAGTCGGGGGCGGTGTCGCCGAGTCTCAGGCTCATGTCAGCGCTCCTTGCTCTGGTGGGACGCATAGGATGCGCCGACGCCGACGAAGTTCAAGGCATATCGACAGAACCGCTCGCCTGCGGCCGCGGCCGGGTGCGGCGTGCGACGCGTGCCGACAGCCCGGCGGCGGCGATCGCCAGCGAGACGATGAAACCCCACCACACGCCGAACGGTCCGGTCGACGTGCGGAACGAGAGCCACCACGCCAGCGGCAGGCCGACGATCCAGTACGCGGATACGGTGATGAGCATCGGCACCCGTGTGTCCTTGACGCCGCGCAGGGCGCCGTTGGCAGTCGCCTGGATGCAGTCGAAGATCTGGAACACCGCGGCGAAGTACAGGAACTGCACGGCCAGCGGCGTCACCGCCGCGGCGTCGGTGTACAGGCCGACGATGGTCGCCGGCATCGTCGCCATGACGCTGGCGGAGAACAGTGCGAAACAGGCACCGATGGCGATGCCGGCGTGGCCGCGCAGGCGCACCGCCGCGGCGTCGCCGGCTCCGGCGGCCAGGCCGACGCGCACCGTCGTCGCGAAGCCGACCGACAGCGGCACCATGAACGACAGCGCGGCGAAGTTGATCGCGACCTGGTGCGCAGCGACGGTATCCGCACCGAAGCGCGCCATCATCAGCGCGCCGATGTTGAACATCCACGACTCGGCCGTGACGATGAGCATGATCGGCAGACCCAGCCGCAGGATCTCGCCGATGTCCTCGCCCAGCCGGGGCACCTCGGCACGGAACACGCCGAGCGCCCGCAGTGTCGCGATCCGCCGGTACTGCCCCGCATAGACCAGCACCATCGTCGCTGCCGCGAGCACCGTCGCCCAGGCGCAGCCCTCCGGCCCCATCTGCGGGAACCCGAGCCGGCCGTACATCAGCAGCCAGTCGAACAGCACGTTGACGAAGAGTCCGGCCAGGCCGGCCAGCAGTGCGACCCGCGTCAGGCCGTGTGCCTCGGCGGTGTTGCGCGCAACGAAGCACAGGCACAGCGGCATCGCCGACCACGACGCTGCAAGGATGTAGTCGTGCGCGTAGCCGCGCGTCGGTTCGCCGAGCGCCAGCCAGTCGAGCACCGGATCGGCGGCCAGCCGCATGCCCGCCATCCACAGCAGGCCGAGCAACACCGAGAACGCCAGTGCCGCACGCACGAAAGCGCCGGTCTCCCCGGCGCTGCGCCCGGCACCGATGCGCTGCGCGACGATCGGCGAGCAGGCCATCAGAATGCCCATGAAGACCATGAACGCGAGAAACCACACGTTCGCTCCCACCGCGACCGCGGCGAGGCCTTCCGCGGAGTAGCGGCCGGCCATGATCGTGTCCGCCGTACCCATGCCCATGAAGGTGACCTGGGTGGCGATGATCGGTGCCGCGAGGCGCAGGTTGGCGCGCGCTTCCAGACGCAGCGCCGGCATGATCGGACGGGACATGGCAGCAGTATCGGCAGGTGATCTCCCGCGTCCGGCGCGGGACAGGACGGCACACACGGGACCCGGCCGTCATCGGGGCGCGCATTATGCAGACGCCTCGCCGCAGCGTCACGGGCGCACAATCGTCGGCAGCCGGACGCCGCCCGTCCGCCCGCGTCCGCCGAAGGCGCTTCATGAGTCCACGATGATTCCGGTTCCACGGACTACGACCATGCTGCGCATCTACGACGACGCTCACCTCCGCCGCCGCTTCACGCTCAAGCGCACCCAGATGCTGATGCTGTTCGCCGGCGGAGCCGCCAGTGGACTGTGGCTGGCGCACGACGGCATCGCGCTGGCCGATGCCGCGACAGCGGCGCCCGCTCCGCTTGCGCCGATGGTGGCGCGCTGGTGCGGCGACGACACGCCCGGTGGACTGCGTCTGGACTGCGGGCTGAGCCTGCCGCAGCCGGCGGACGCCGCGAGCCGCTGACTCAGGCGCTCTGCGCCAGCAGGCGCGCGTTGCCGCCGATCGCCGCGGTGTTCACCGTGAGCGTGCGCTCGGCAACGAAACGCAGCAGGTAGTGCGGCCCGCCGGCCTTGGGCCCGGTACCGGACAGGCCCTCGCCGCCGAAGGGCTGCACGCCGACCACCGCGCCGGTCATGCCGCGGTTGACGTAGCAGTTGCCGACGCGTGCCAGCTGCTGCACGCGCCGCCACGTGGTCTCGATGCGGGAATGCACGCCCAGCGTCAGGCCGTAGCCGCTGGCGTTGATCTCGTCGATCACCCGATCGAGCGCGCGGGCGTCGAAACGGATCACGTGCAGCATGGCACCGAAGTATTCGCCGTCGAGCCGGCCGAGCCGGTCGATCTCGATCGCGCAGGGTGCGAACCAGGTGCCGTGAGCACCGTCGGCCGGCGCTTCGAGCCGCTCGATCACCCGACAACCCTGCCGCACCAGGTCGTCGGCATGCGTGGCCAGGCGCTGCTGCGCAGCGGCATCGATCACCGGACCGACATCGGTGCGCAGCCACGCCGGGTCGCCGACGACCAGTTCGCGCATCGCACCGCGCAACATCGTCAGTGTCCTGTCGGCGATCTCGTTCTGCAGGTACAGCACGCGCAGCGCCGAGCAGCGCTGACCGGCGGAGCCGAAAGCCGAGGCCAGCGTGTCCTTGACCACCTGCTCGGGCAACGCCGACGAATCGACAATCATCGCGTTCTGCCCCCCGGTCTCGGCGATCAGGGTCGCGATCGGGCCGCTGCGCGCCGCCAGCGTGCGGTTGATCGCCTGCGCCACCTCGACCGAGCCGGTGAACACCACACCGGCGATACGCGGGTCGGCCACCAGCGACGCGCCGAGATCGCCGGCACCGAGCACCAGTTGCAGCGCACCGCGCGGCACACCGCAATCGTGCAGCAACTGCACCATGCGCCACGCGATCAGGTTGGTCTGCTCCGCGGGCTTGGCGATCACGGCGTTGCCGGTGACCAGCGCCGCGGCCACCTGGCCGGTGAAGATCGCCAGGGGAAAGTTCCACGGCGAGATGCAGACGAACACCCCCTTGCCATGGAGCTGGAGTTCGTTGTGCTCGCCGGTCGGGCCCGGCATCACCTCGGCGCGTGCCATCAGCCGCCGCGCCTGCACCGCGTAGTAGCGCAGGAAGTCGACAGCCTCGCGCACCTCGGTCACCGCATCGGGAGCGGTCTTGCCGGCTTCGCGGATCGCCAGGCGCATGAAGCCGGCCATGTCCGACTCGAGCCGGTCGGCGGCACGCTCGAGCATCGCCGCGCGCTTGCCGACGCCCTGTGCGTTCCATGCCGCTTGCGCAGCCAGCGCCGCGCCGACCACGTCGGTAACGCGCGCCGACGGCAGCGGCGTCCACGTACCGAGCACGCGGCGGCGATCGGCGGGAGAGCAGACCGGCTGCCGCGGAGCGTCGCCGACGGCATCGTCGACGACGATCGATCGCACGTCGGGCGCCGGCGCGGCCCGCGACAGCGCCGGGCGCAGCGCCGCCGTGGCCTGCTCGTCCGCCAGATTCAGGCCCAGGGAATTGCGCCGCGTGGCTCCGTAGAGTTCCACCGGCATCGGCAGGTTGGGACTGGATTTCACCGGCAGCGCGGCCACCGCCGCGACCGGGTCCTCGACCAGCTGCTCAGCCGGAACCTGCTCGTCGAAGATGCGGTTGACGAACGACGTGTTCGCGCCGTTCTCGAGCAGTCTGCGCACCAGGTAGGGCAGCAGATCCTCGTGCAAGCCCACCGGCGCGTAGACGCGACAGGGCACCGGCAAATCCTCGCCGACGACGTCGTACAAGGCCTCGCCCATGCCGTGCAGGCGCTGGAATTCGTAGCCGCCGCGGCTGTGCAGGCCGGCGCCGTCGGCGTCGCCGGCGAAGGCGCAGACCGCAGCCACCGTGTGCGCGTTGTGCGTCGCGAGCATCGGGTAGAACAGGTCGCGCGCGGCCAGCAGACGGCGCGCGCAGGCCAGGTAGGCGACGTCGGTGTTCGCCTTGCGGGTGAACACCGGATAACCGGGCAGGCCCTGCTCCTGGGCGCGCTTGATCTCGGTGTCCCAGTAGGCGCCCTTGACCAGGCGCACGGGCAGACGACAGCCCACGCGCCGTGCCAGCGCCTCGAGCCATTCGATCACGTAGAGCCCGCGCTTCTGGAAGGCCTGCACGGCCAGGCCCAGGCCCTCCCAGCCGTGGAGGGCCGCGTCGCCGCGGACCTGCTCGAAGATATCGAGCGACAACTCCAGACGGTCGGCCTCCTCGGCGTCGACGGTCAGGCCGACGTTCTGCGCCCGCGCCAGCATGGCCAGCTCGTGCAGGCGCGGCGTCAGCTCGGCGAGCACGCGGGCGCGCTGCGCGAACTCGTAGCGCGGATGCAGCGCCGACAGCTTCACCGAGATGCCGGGACGACGGAAGACGTCCGCGGGCGGGGACGCGGCGTCGCGTCCGATCGCGACGATCGCGTCGCGATAGGCGCTGAGGTAGCGTTCGGCGTCGCCCGCGGTCAGCGCGGCCTCGCCGAGCATGTCGAAGGAGTGCAGGTAGCGCCGATGCGCCCGGCTGTGCGACTCGCGCAGCGCCTCGCCGATGTCGCGGCCCATGACGAACTGCGAACCCATCATCCGCATCGCCTGGCGGATCGCCAGCCGGATCACCGGCTCGGTCGAGCGCCCGATCAGCCGGTTGATCGCCGTGCGGAAGTTGCCGGTCAGTTCGGGCGAGAGCCTGACGATGCGGCCGGTCAGCATCAGCCCCCACGTCGAGGCGTTGACGAACAGCGAATCGCTTTCGCCCAGATGCGCCTCCCAGTCGGCCTGCGCGAGCTTGTCGGCGATCAGCTTCTCGGCGGTGTCGTCATCCGGAATCCGCAGCAGGGCCTCGGCGAGACACATCAGCAGCACGCCCTCCTCGGAGGACAGGTCGTACTGCTGCATGAAGGCGTCGAGCGGCGAACGCTGCTCGCGCAGGCGCCGCACCCGCGTCACCCAGTCCGCAGCGCGGTCGACCACCGCGCGAGCCTGCGCCTCGGGCAGTTCGGCAATCGACAGCAGGCGGTTGACCAGCTGCGCTTCGTCCGCCAGCCAGTGCGCACTGATGGCCGCGCGCAGCGGCTCGCGCGCCGGCGGCGGCCCGGCATACAGCACACCCTCGTCGCTCACGGGAGTCTCCGGCAGACGACCGAGCCGGCATTCTAGGCCGCGCCCTGCCGGCCTCCCTGAGGAGGTTTCCTCTGTCGCCGCGGCTCAGACGAGTCCCAGGTTCGCTGCCTTGAGCGCCGCCTCGGCGCGGGTGGAGACACCGAGCTTGCGATACACCGACTTGATGTAGCCCGCCGTGGTGTTGCGCGTGATACCGAGCATGTCCGCCACCTCGGGCATGCGCATGCCCTTGGCGATCAGGGTCAGGACCTCGCGCTCGCGCGGCGAAAGCACACCCTCCTCCGACATCGCGTCCTGCTGCGCCTCGGTGGGGCCGAAGGCCGTGAGCATGCGCTGCGCGACGAGCGAGGACAGCGGCGGTTCGCCGTCGGCAATGCTCTTGAGCGCCCGCCGCACCTTGGTGTCCGGCTCGTCCTTCAGCAGATAGCCCTGCACGCCCGCGCGCAGCGCCGCGAACAGGTGCTCGTCGTCGGCATAGATCGTCGTCACCACGCGCAGGCAGTCGGGAAAGTTCTGCGCGGCGTAGCGCAGCAACTCGACGCCGGAGCCGTCCGGCAGACCCAGATCGACCAGCACGAGGTCGGGTCCGTACATGGTCATCTTGCGCCGGCCTTCCTGGACCGAGGCCGCGACGTAGATGTCGCAGGCGAACACGTCCTGCAGCAGCCCCGACAGCCACGCAGCCGCCGATGTCACGTCCTCGACCACCAACGCCCGTTCGATGCGCTTCATCCCATCCCCCCGGCCGTCGCCGACTCGAGTGACGACAGCGGCACCAGCAGCGCCACCTTGACGCCGCCTGCGGGCTCCTCGGTCCACTGCAGCGTTCCGCCCAGCGCCACCGCCCGTTCGCGCATGCCCAGCGTGCCGGTACCGGTGGCCGATGCGCGCAGCGGTCCGCCGCCGTCGTTGGCGATCGCGAACATCAGCATGGCGTTCTCGCAGGCGATGTGGACACGGATCTCCCGGGCGCGCCCGTGGCGGATGGCGTTGGTCACGGCTTCACGCATGATGCGGAACAGGTTCAGTGCCGAGAAGCTCGTGACCGGCACGTCCGGCGTGGCGATCTGCTGCCACGCCAGCTGCACGCCGAGCGCCTCGAGGCGCTGCTCCATCTCGTCGCGAATCTGCGCGAGAACTTCGAGCAGCGTACCCGGAGGACGCCGCGAACGCGACACGATGTCGCGCAGATCGTAGATCACCGAGCGCACGAGGTCGGCCTGGCGCACATCGTTGACCGTGTGCAGCAGGGCCAGCAGCTTCACGCCGATGTCGTCATGCAGGTCGCGAAAGATCTTCGCGCGCTCCTGCGCAGCGATGCGCTCGCGCTCGGCGGGATCAGGCGGCGCGGGCACGGCCTCGCGCCGACGCCGGAAGCGCGCGAACCAGTCCGCCCAGCGGCCGGGCGAAGCCTGCGTCGGATGCGAAGAGGACATGCCTGCGCGATCCTGCGGTCTGCGTGGAGAAGAACGCCGCAAGCCTAGCAGCCTTGCCGACCGCGCCGGCACAATGCCGGCCATGACGGTTGCCCTCGCCCTGGTCATCTGCCCCCCCGACAGCGCCGATGCGCTGGCGTCGGCGTTGGTCGAGGCCGGCGTCGCCGCCTGCGTCAACATCGTCCCTCAGATCCGCTCGGTCTATCGCTGGCAGGGCGCGGTGTGCCGCGACGACGAGGCCCTGCTCCTGATCAAGCATCGCGCGGACCGCTTCGACGCGCTCCGCGATGCGGTGCTGGCCCGGCATCCCTACGAACTTCCGGAGATCGTCGCGGTCGACCTGGACCGCGGCCACGCGGCCTATCTCGACTGGGTCGTGCGCTCGACGACCTGACAGCCCATCCCGACCTTCATGCGACAGACCCTGCTCGTCCTTTTGCTGGCCCTGTGTGCCGGCAGCGCCGGTTACCTGGCTTACCGCCTGCTCGGCCCCGGCTCCTCCCCGCTGATCGGTCAGCCCGCGCCGAATCTGGTCTTCGTCGACGCCCAGCAGCGCGAGCACCGTCTCGAAGCCATGCGCGGCCAGTGGGTTCTGATCAACTTCTGGGCGTCGTGGTGCGCCCCATGCATGGACGAGCTGCCGCTGCTGGTCGAAGCGCAGGCCCGCTACGCCGCGCGTGGCCTGCGCATTCTCGGTCCGGCGCTGGACGACGCCGCGGCGGTCGCGCCCATCGTGCAGCGCTTCCGTCTCAACTACCCGGTGATGGCGGATTTCGCGGCCGCGGACCAGGCGATGCAGGCCCTCGGCAACACCCGCGGCGCCCTGCCCTACACGGTCCTGGTCGATCCCGAGGGACGCATCGCCGAGGTCGTGCTCGGCGGCCTGTCACGCGCCGCGCTGGAAACCCTGATTACCTCCCACCTGGGCGCCTGAACGGTATCGCTCCCTCCGCTGTGCGAGCAATCCGACAAAACTTGCCCTGATCTGCAGTCAACTGCACGCATCTTGTGTTCTTTCGGACGCGTCGGGCAGAATGAGGGAAACCCCCTGCCGAGCGCCTGCTTGAGCCACCTGCTGCTCATCAACGGTCCCAACCTGAATCTGCTCGGGACCCGCGAGCCGGCCGTCTACGGCAGTCGGACGCTGCCCGAGATCGAGCAGGCCCTGTGCGAGCAGGCCCGCACGCTCGGCCACGACCTCGCCTGTTTCCAGAGCAACCACGAAGGCGAGCTGGTCGACCGCGTGCAGCAGGCGCGCACCGAAGAGGTCGCCTTCATCCTGCTCAATCCCGGCGCGTATACGCACACCAGCGTCGCCCTGCGCGATGCCTTGCTGGGCACGGCCATCCCGTTCATCGAGGTACACCTGTCGAACGTCCACGCCCGCGAGGCGTTCCGCCGGCACTCGTACTTCTCCGACATCGCAGCCGGCGTCATCGTCGGCTGCGGCCCCCTGGGGTACCGGCTGGCGCTGCTGGCCGCTCACGAAAGACTGGCGCCGGCCGCAGGCTGACGCCCCCACCGCACTCGCAAGGGACACCATGGATCTTCGCAAGATCAAGACGCTGATCGAACTCGTCGAACAGAGCGGCATCTCGGAACTGGAAGTGCGCGAGGGCGAGGAGTCGGTCCGCATCAGCCGCCAGTCCGCGCCGGTCGCGATGCCGCCGGTGCAGTACGCGCCGCCACCGGCTGCCGTTGCGCCGCCCCCGGCGGCGGCCCCGGCTGCCGCCGCGCCCAAGGCCGCGGAGGCGTCGAAGCCCGACACCCGCCACGTCGTGCGCGCACCGATGGTCGGCACCTTCTATCGCGCGCCGTCGCCCGGCGCGAAGGCCTTCGTCGAGGTCGGCCAGACGGTCAAGTCCGGACAGGTGCTGTGCATCATCGAGGCGATGAAGATGCTCAACCAGATCGAGTCGGACAAGGCCGGTGTCGTCGTCGAGATCCTCGTCGATAACGAAAGTCCGGTGGAGTTCGACCAGCCGCTGTTCGTGATCGAGTGACGCGGCGACCTGCCTGCGAACGATGAAACAGATCAAGAAAGTCCTCATCGCCAACCGCGGCGAGATCGCGCTGCGCATCCTGCGCAGCTGCCGCGAGCTGGGCATCAAGACCGTCGCGGTCTATTCCACGGCCGACCGCGAGCAGAAGCATGTCGCCTTCGCCGACGAGGCCGTCTGCATCGGCCCGCCGCAGGCCGGACGCAGCTACCTGAACATGGCGGCGATCATCTCCGCTGCGGAGGTGACGCAGGCCGACGCGATCCATCCGGGTTACGGCTTTTTGTCGGAGAACGCGGATTTCGCCGAATCGGTGGAGCGCTCGGGCTTCATCTTCATCGGGCCCAATCCGGAGACGATCCGGCTGATGGGGTCCAAGACCAACGCGAAGGCCGAGATGATCGCCGCCGGCGTGCCCTGCGTCCCCGGCTCCGAGGGGGTGCTGCCGGACGACGAGCAGGTCTGCGTCGATACCGCCACGCAGGTCGGCTATCCGGTACTGATCAAGGCCGCGGCCGGTGGCGGCGGCCGCGGTATGCACGTCGTGCGCGAACCCGGCGAGCTGATCAACAAGATCCAGCTCGCGCGCAGCGAGGCGCTCGCGGCGTTCCGCGACGGCTCGGTGTTCATGGAGAAGTACCTGGAAACCCCACGGCACGTGGAGATCCAGGTGCTCGCCGACGGCCAAGGCAATGCGATCCACCTCGGCGAGCGCGACTGCTCGATGCAGCGGCGCAACCAGAAGGTCGTCGAGGAGTCTCTGGCCCCCGGCGTCACCGCCGAGCAGCGCGCGCAGATCGGCGCGCTCTGCGTCGAGGCCTGCAAGCGCATCGGCTACCGCGGCGCCGGCACCTTCGAGTTTCTCTACGAGAACGGGCAGTTCTACTTCATCGAGATGAACACCCGCATCCAGGTCGAGCACCCGGTGACCGAGATGGTCACCAGCGTCGACTTGATCGGCGAGATGATCCGCATCGCCGACGGCCAGCCGCTGCGGCTGACGCAGGACGACATCCAGTTCCGCGGACATGCGATCGAGTGCCGCATCAACGCCGAGAACCCGCGGACCTTCGTGCCCTCGCCCGGCGAGATCCGCAAGTACCACGCGCCGGGCGGCCCCGGCATCCGTCTCGATTCGCATTGCTACGCCGGCTACAAGGTGCCGCCGCACTACGACTCGATGATCGGCAAGCTCATCGCCTGGGGCGCGACGCGCGAGATCGCCATCGCACGCATGCGCCAGGCGCTCGCGGAAATGGTGATCGAGGGCATCCACACCAACATCGAGCTGCAGCGCCGGATCATGGCCGACGAAGTCTTCGGCGCCGGCACACATCACATCCACTACCTGGAAAAGATGCTGCAGAAGTGGGCGGAGGAGTGAGGGTGTTCCCTCTCCCCTCGCGGGAGAGGGTGGTCAGCAGGATCGGGAGGGGATGACGATATGGCCGATCCCGTCCACGACACACTCAAGCACCGCTTCGGCTTCGACGCGTTCCGCCCCGGGCAGGAAGCCGTCGTGCGCGATGCGCTGGCCGGCCGCGACCTGCTCGCGATCATGCCGACCGGCGGTGGCAAGTCGCTGTGCTTCCAGCTGCCGGCACTGCTGCGCGAGGGCGTCACGCTGGTCGTGTCGCCGCTGATCGCGCTGATGCAGGATCAGGTGCGGCTGCTCGACGGCATGGGCATTGCCGCGACCTTCCTCAACTCCACGCTCGATGCCGGCGAGACGGCGCGACGCCAGCAGGCCCTGCTCGATGGAAAGACCACACTGCTGTACGTCGCCCCCGAGCGCCTGCTACTCGCCGACTTTCTCGGCGGTTTTCTCGCGACCCTCGCCGAACGCGTCGGGCTGTCGGCGCTGGTCGTCGACGAGGCGCACTGCGTCTCGGAATGGGGACATGACTTCCGCCCCGAATACCGCCAGCTCGCCACGGTGCGCGAGCGCTTCGGCGGTCTGCCGTGCTGGGCGTTCACCGCGACCGCCACCGAACGCGTGCGCCGCGACATCGTCGCGCAACTCACCCTGCGCGAAGCCGCGGTCCACGTCGCCAGCTTCAACCGGCCGAATCTCTACTACGCGGTGCGCCACAAGGACCGCCACAGCTATCGCGAGCTGCTCGAACAGGCGCGCAGCGGCGGCTCGGGCATCGTCTACTGCCTGTCGCGCAAGCGCGTCGAGGAACTCGCCGTCAAGCTGCGCGACGACGGCGTTGATGCCCTGCCCTACCACGCGGGCCTCGACGCCGACATGCGCCGCGAGCACCAGGACCGCTACATCCGCGACGACGTGCAGGTGATGGTCGCGACCATCGCCTTCGGCATGGGCATCAACAAGCCGGACGTACGCTGGGTGGTCCACTTCGACCTGCCGCGCACGATCGAGGGCTACTACCAGGAAGCCGGAAGGGCCGGCCGCGACGGCGAAGCCGCGCGGTGCACGCTCTACTTCGGCGCCGGCGACATCCGCACCGCAGAGTTCCTGATCCAGCAGAAGGTCGACCCGCAGACCGGCGAAGCGCTCGAGGACGAGCAGCGGCTCGCACGCCAGCAGCTGCGCCAAGTGCTCGACTACGCGGAATCCAGCGCCTGCCGGCGCAGCATCCAGCTGCGCTACTTCGGCGAGACCTTCACCCCGCCCTGCGGCGCCTGCGACAACTGTGTCGAACCCCGCAACCGCGTCGACCGCACGGTCGCGGCGCAGCAGCTGCTGTCGTGCATCGCGCGCCTCGCACAGCGCAACCAGCGTTTCGGCGGCAGCACCGTCATCGACATCCTGCGCGGCGCCGACACCGAGAAGATCCGCCGCAACGGTCACACGGACCTGTCGACCTACGGCATCGGCCGCGACCTGTCGCAGGACGAATGGCGCGCGGTGCTGCGCACCCTGCTGCACGAGGGACTGGTCGACGAGACCCAGGACGGCTACCCGGTGCTGCGCCTGAATGCGGACAGCCGCAGCGTGCTGCGCGGCGAACGCCGCGTCGAGGTCGCCGAGACGTCGCCGCGACCGGCTGCGGGACGCAAGGGCCGCCGCAGCGACGCCGCTGCCGCGGTCACGCCGGCCGACGAAGCGCTGTTCGAAGCCTTGCGCGCCTTGCGCAAGCAACTCGCCACCGAGGCCGGTGTGCCGCCGTACGTGGTCTTCACCGACGCCTCGCTGCGGGCGATGGCCGAGCTGCGACCGACGACGCTCGACGCCTTTGCCCGCATCCCCGGCGTCGGCGACCGCAAGCTGGCGCAGTACGGCGAGGCGTTCACGATGGCGATCCTCGAGCACGGCGCCTGACACGCCGGTTGCAGGAGCGCCTTCAGGCGCGATCCGGGGCGCTACGTAAAAGAAGAATCGCGCCCGAAGGCGCTCCTACGGGGCCCGTGCCGCACTGACGGGCTGCGCGGCGCCCGCTGGCGCGACGGCAATAGGCCGGCAACGGGCTTCGGCGGATAATCTGCGACGGTCCATTTCCCCGCATCAGGAGCATCCGATGAAACCCCATGGCCGCAAGGTGGCGATTCTGGGCGGCGCGCGCATCCCGTTCGCTCGCTCCAACACCGCGTACTCGACCAAGTCCAACCAGGACATGCTGACCGCCGCGTTCAAGGGCGTGGTCGACAAGTTCCAGCTGCACGGCGAGACGCTCGGCGAGGCCCAGGCCGGCGCGGTGCTCAAGCACTCGCGCGACTTCAACCTGTGCCGCGAGTCGGTGCTCTCGTCGGGCCTGTCGGCGGCGACGCCGGCCTGCGACGTGCAGATGGCCTGCGGCACCGGCCTGCAGGCCGCGATCGGCGTGGCCAACAAGATCGCGCTCGGACAGATCGAGTCCGGCATCGGCGGCGGCGTGGACACGACGTCCGATGCGCCGATCGCCGTCGGCGAGAAGCTGCGCAAGATCCTGCTAGAAGTAAACCGCGCCAAGACCGGCGGGCAGCGCCTCAAGGCACTGGCCAAGTTCCGCCCGTCGATGCTGGCTCCGGCGATCCCGACCAACGGCGAGCCGCGCACCAAGATGAGCATGGGCCAGCACTGCGAGGTCATGGCCAAGGAGTGGAAGATCCGCCGCGAGGACCAAGACCTGCTCGCCTACGAGTCGCACAACAAGGCCGCGGCGGCTTGGGAAGCCGGCTTCTACGACGACCTCGTCGTGCCGTTCTCCGGCCTGTCGCGCGACAACAACCTGCGCCCGGACATCTCGCTGGAGAAGCTGGCGACACTGCAGCCGGTGTTCGACCGCAAGTCCGGCCACGGCACGCTGACGGCCGCCAACTCCACGCCGCTGACCGACGGCGCCTCGGCGGTGCTGCTGGCCTCCGACGACTGGGCGACCTCGCGCGGTCTCAAGCCGCTAGCCTACCTAGCCCACGCCGAGACGGCCGGCGTCGATTTCGCCGGCGCGCAGAAGGAAGGCCTGCTCATGGCGCCGGCCTACGCCGTGCCGCGCCTGCTCGCGCGCGCCGGCCTGACGCTGCAGGACTTCGACTTCTACGAGATCCATGAAGCCTTTGCCGCGCAGGTGCTGTGCACGCTCAAGGCCTGGGAAGATCCGGTGTTCTGCCAGCAGCGCCTGGGGCTCGACAAGCCGCTGGGTTCGATCGACCGCAGCAAGATGAACGTCAAGGGCGGCAGCCTCGCCGCCGGCCACCCGTTCGCCGCCACTGGCGGTCGCATCCTCGCCACGCTGGCCAAGATCATCCACGAGAACGGCGGCGGTCGCGGCCTGATCTCGATCTGCGCCGCCGGCGGCCTGGGCGTGACGGCGATCGTCGAGAGCGCGTAGCCGACATTCGGCGGGACGCGCCGAACCGCGCGCGTCCCGCCGCAGATTTCCGCTAGCATCGGGCGATCTCGCCCGACCGTTCTCCCCATGCTCAAGCGCCTGTCCCTGAGTCCCCAGGAAAGCGGCTTGCTGGCCTTCGTGCTCGCGGTAAAGGTTTTGCTGCTGCTCTACGCCGGCCTCGCCCATGCCGTCATCGAGAACCAGTCGGCGGGGAGTCTTTTCGAGCTGCTCGACTATTGGCGCCGGTGGGATACACCGCACTACCTGCAGATCGCCGCCAAGGGCTATGTCGCCGAAGGTGAGGCGCGCCTGTTCATCGTTTTTTTTCCGATGTATCCGTGGCTGGTGCGAGCGATGGCGTGGCTGGTCGTGGACCACTACATCGCTGCATTGCTGGTCTCGACCCTCGCATCTCTGGCGCTCGCGCTTGCGCTGTACCGCCTCGTCGCGCTCGATTACGGCGCCGATCTCGCCCAGCGGGCCGTCGCGCTGCTGTTCGTTTTTCCGACGAGCTATTTTCTGCACATCGCCTATACCGAGAGCCTGTTTCTGGCGCTCGTCGTCGGCAGCGCTCTGGCGGCCCGGAGCGGGCACTGGAAGACGG
The DNA here is from genome assembly GCF_003201205.1 of Sinimarinibacterium flocculans. GTDB lineage: Bacteria > Pseudomonadota > Gammaproteobacteria > Nevskiales > Nevskiaceae > Solimonas > Solimonas flocculans. The sequence goes on along the minus strand of NZ_QICN01000001.1, from coordinate 32,867 downwards.
CCGGGCTGCTCGGCCTGTTCGCCGCGCTCACGCGCGTCAACGGCGCCCTGCTCACCGCACTGCTCGCGTGTGAGGCGTGGCGGCAATGGCGCGAGAACCGTCTCGCCCTGTATCAAGCCTGGCCGATCCTGCTCGTCCCCACCGGTGTCCTGATCTACCTGGGGGTCAATCACGCCGTATTCGGCGATCCGCTGCACTTTCTCGAAGTCCAGCGCGGGCATTGGCACAAGCGGCTCGCACCTCCCTGGGACGGCTTGCAGGGCGCCTGGGGCTGGGTCCTGCGCGGCGATCCGCCGACGAATCGCTACATGCTCGGTGTCCAGGAGGTGTCGTTCGCTGCGCTGGCCATCGTCATGACGCTGATCAGCGCGTTCAGGCTACGCCCGGCGTATGCGGCGTGGATGGCACTCAACACGCTGCTGTTCCTGTCCACAAACTTCATGCAAAGCGTGCCGCGCTACTGCCTGACCCTTTTTCCAATGATGATCCTGCTGGCCCAGGGCTTTCGCACGCCAATGCAATGGATGGCGTTCTGCGTAGGCAGCACCTTGCTGCTCGCGTTGTTCAGCTTTCAGTTTTCGATGGGCCGGTGGGGATTCTGACGGCGGCAGCGTCCGTCCTACAGCATCCACCACGTCGGCAACCAGCGCAGCGACCGGAACCACTGGTCGGGGGCCGGGTGACCGGAAATGGTCGGATAGAACCAGACGAAGAGGCCGCCGGCCAGGGCGACCGCGATCCAGGGCAGCTCTTTCAGCCTCGGCCATTGCGACCACTCGATCAGACGCTTGCCCAGCAGCACGATGAGCACCAGGGCAGCCGGATAGTAGTGATAGTTGAAGGCCGCACGATCGACCAGGGCCCACGGCAGATACAAGCTGGCGATCGCACCGAACAGAATGAGTTCGTCGGCGCGCGGTCGCCGCAGGTTCTGCCAGATCGCCACGAGCATCACACCGAGCCCCCCCCACCAGATCAGCGGATTACCGAGAATCGAGATCGCTGTCCGCGGCGAGCCTTCTCCCGTGAAGATCCACAGCGGCTTGAGGTTGATCGGCCATGTCCAGAAGGGCGACTGGAACGGGTGCGTGCTGGTCAGCTTGGCGTGGTAGTCGAAGATATCGCGCTGCGATTTGAGTATTTCGCGAAGGCCGTCGAGGCTCAGCAGTGAGGGCGCGTCCTGCAGGCTGCGCAGGAAGGGCAGATAGCTGAACCAGTAGATCAGCAGCGGCACGGCCCCGAACGCGACCGCGGCGCCGGTCATTCGCGGCCAGAGCCTGCTCCAGCGCTGCACGCCGTCGCGCCGGAATCCACTGCCGGCTCCGATCGCGAAGAACATGAATGCGCCCACCCCGCCGTACAGCGCGCTCCATTTCACGGCGATCGCCGCGCCCAGGGCGGCGCCCGCTGCAATCAGATCCGGGCTCAGACGCCACCCGTCGCGCCAGTCCGCGTGCTGCCGCAACCCGAACTGCCGCCACAGGAAGAGCACGCACAGGAGCGTGAACAGCCCGAGATAGCTGTCGATCGTGGCATAGCGTCCGATCGTGAAGCGCGAGAATTCGAACAGACCGAGCCCCCCGACAAGCAACATCGCGGTCAGATTGCCGGCAAACAGCCAGCCGCCCCAGGCGAGCACGCCAACCGTGAGCGCGGACGCGATCACGCCCGAGAAGCGCCAACCGAAGGGGGTCATGCCGAAGACATCGATGCCCCACGAGATGAACCATTTCCCGAGCGGCGGATGGGTGGTTTCATAGATCGGCTGCCGATGCAGGAACTCGTAGCCGGTACGCCCATGGTAGATCTCGTCGAAGTACGTACTGACGAGGAATCCGCGCCCGCGAATCCACGTATGAGGTTCGTCGACCAAGTTCGCGTAATCGGCGGCCTCGCTGTCGCGCGCAAGCAGCGCATCCGGCTGCAGCGGCGTGCCGGACGCGTCGAGCAGGCCCAGCTCGTTGATGCGCCATTGCTCACCCGATGCGCGCCAACGATAGCGCGTACTCGGCCCGACGTTTTCGAGCGTAACCTCGTAGAGACGGTAAAAGTCCGGCATCTCGCGCTCGGCGAAGAGCGGTACCCAGTCCTGGCCCTCGTAGCGCTCGAGCTGCATCTTGACGACGTTGTCACCGATGGCCTTCTCGCCGGCATAGACCAGCGCATACCGCGCGACGACCGGCTCTTCGTACTCGAACTCGAGCGTGAACCCCTCTGCCGTCGCCACTCCGGTCTGCGGATAGTCGCTGACGCCTACGCGGTACAGGCCGATCGCCGTAGCTGCTATCACAAAGCCCAGCACAATCGCGCTGTGCTGCAGGCCCCACGTCGAAAGAGCGGGCCTCGGAGATACCGGGGCCGCCGACCTTGCGAAACGCAGTTGGGGCAGCCGGCTCAGCGCTCGCTGGGGCCAGTCCGGCAACTGCCACCACAGCACCGTCAGCACCGACAGCGCCACATTCGCCGCCGAGCTGACACGGATGAACGACGTGTCGTGGGGCGCGATCGTGTTCAGATCGATGTAGTAGTAGTAGACGTAGGCGATGTTGGCGAGGGCTGCGCAGGTCCATAGAACGAATAAGGGCAGCCGGATACGTGCCGGCGCAACGAGCAACAACATGGGCAGCAGCATGAGGATGTAGCGCTCATGCATGCGCGGCGCGAGCATGAAGAACGCGATCGTCGCCAGCGCGAACGCCCATGCGATGAGCGTCCCACGCTCGGCCGGGTCGACGGTGCGGCGCAGTCGCAGGCCGAGCCAGACCGCGACCGCGACGATCGCGCCGGTCGCGTCGATGAGCGCCCAGGTCTGCATCTTGAGACCGAACGCCACCCCCACGTCCTTCTGCCAGTTCCATCCCATCAGCGCCCACAGGTTGTAGGCATTGACGGTGATGAAATCGTAGGTCGAGGCGGTGTCGAAATAGAGGTTCGGCAACCAGTCCCACGGCCGGCTCCACGCAAAGCGTGCGACGATCAGCGCATAGACGACAAGGCCGGTAAGCGCCGCTGTCGCGATCGTCCGCGGGGAGCGTCCGATGATCACGGCGATACCGAAGATGCCGGCGTAGAGCGCCCCTTGCGGCTTGAACGCGACGGCGATCGCGAACAGCGCTGCGGCCGGAACGATTCTGCCGCCGCGCCACGCGAGCCATCCTCCGACGATCAACAGGCAGAGCAAGGCCTCGGTCTGCCCCCAGAGCGCGCCCGTGAAGATCAACGCGGGGTTGAGCCAGTACAGGCTCGCCAGCCCCCAGGCACGGCCCTCGCCCAGCTCACGACGCAGATGCCGGAGCAGCAGCAGCGACGCGGCGGCGTCACAGAGCAGCGCCGGAACTTTGATCAGCGCGGTGAAATGCGTCGAGCTTCCCCAATCGAGCACCCGCGCCACGGCACCGAGCGCACCGAGCACGTACATGTAGAAAGGGGGATAATCCGCGAAGTAACCTTCGCGGTAGAGATTCAGGGGATTGTCGGGATTCGACGCCTCGAGTGCCCAGGCCTTGTAGGTACCGGTGTCGTAGTGAAAACCGGTGTCCCAGAGGAGCGGCAAACGCAGGAGCACACCCACCGCCAGCCAGCACAGGACGAGGCTGCGCTGCGCCGCGATGTCGCGGGTAGCGGCAACTCTCCCGTCGTCCTCACGTATCAGGTAGCCCGCGACCAGGACAAAGAACAGCCCGTAGAGGCAGACGAAGGCAGCAGTGTTCAAGAGTCCCTGATCTTCTGGTGTTGTTGATCGCCGCGGAATTCTAAGCTGCCGGCGTGGGGGCCGTGAGCGCTGCCGCGGCCGGATTCGAGAATCGAGATGGGCAATCGCCGGATATGGTCCAGTTTTCCGCCCCGAACCTGAGAGCACAGGTGGCGCGCTTCACGCGCTTCGTGATAGTCGGTGGCTTCGCGACCGCACTCATGTATGCGCTGCTGCTCGTCGGCGTCGAGGGGCTGGGGATGACACCCGTCCCCGCCTCCGTCGTGGCCTACGGACTCAGCGCGATCGCGAACTACGCCCTGAACCGCAGGCTGACCTTCCGCAGCACGCAACGCCACCGCGTCGCCCTGCCGCGGTTCGCTGCGGTCTCGGGAGCCGGGCTGATCATCAATACGCTGATCATGTACGTTGGCACGACGATGATGAACGGGCATTATCTGGTGGTCCAGATCCTTGCGACGGCGGTCGTGCTGCTCTGGAACTATCTTGGGAGCTATCTGTGGACGTTCCACCAGCCGTCCGGGAGATGACTGCGCGCGACGCCCACCGGCGCGAGGCCCCGTTGTGCCTGGCCCTGGTCGTGCCGTGCTACAACGAAGAAGCCGTACTCGGTGAAACCATCGCCCGCCTCTGTGCGGTCATGAGCCGGCTGCATGCCGACGGCAAGATCCGCGACGACAGTCGCATCTATTTCGTCGACGACGGCAGCAGAGACCGGACCTGGGCGCTCATCGACGAGGCCTGTCGCGCGCAGACCTGGGTCGCCGGAATCAAGCTGGCCCGCAACCACGGCCACCAGCATGCGCTGCTCGCGGGGTTGTTCACCGCCCGGGGCGACGCGGCGATCTCGCTGGACGCCGACCTGCAGGACGATGTCAATGCCATCTTCGAGATGGTCGACCGGTATCTGGACGGCGCCGACATCGTCTACGGCGTGCGACGCCGCCGAGACATGGACAGTGTGTTCAAACGCAGCAGCGCGCGCGGTTTCTACCGGATCATGCGCGCCTTGGGCGTTCGGCTGATCAACGATCACGCGGACTATCGCCTGCTGAGCCGCCGTGCGCTCGAGGCACTCAAGGCCTTCCGTGAGGTCAACCTGTTTCTGCGCGGCATCATTCCGCTGCTCGGCTTCCCGACGGCCACGGTTTACTACGACCGGGGCGAGCGGCATGCCGGCGAGTCCAAGTACCCCCTGCGGCGGATGCTCAGCTTCGCGTTCGACGGCGTCACCTCATTCTCGAACTTTCCGTTGAGGATGATCACGGCCCTGGGATTCACGGTCTTCGTTTTCGCCCTTGCCTGCAGCGTCTGGATTCTTTACGTCGCCCTGCTCACCGACCGCGCAGTGCCGGGCTGGGCATCGACGGCGCTGCCGATGTACCTGCTCGGCGGCATTCAGCTTCTGTGTCTTGGTGTGATGGGCGAGTACATCGGCAAGCTGTACTCCGAAGTCAAGGCGAGGCCGCGATTCATCATCGAGACGGTCATCGATACCGGCCAGCCCGCTATCGCCCACCGCGACGCCCACGACGACTGAAGGCGTCGTGGCGCGCGATACTGGCGCCATGTCTGTAGACCCTCGCGCAGCTTCGCCGCTGGACGGCATAGGCCTCATCGAGCGGGACGGGCTGGGCGAGCGCCTCGACGGCGCGTCGGACCGGCCCACCGTGCTCTGCGCCAGCCCGCGCCTCGCGCAGCAGCTCCAGGCGGACTACGCGCACGCGCAGGCGGCGCGCGGTCGGCGCGTATGGGACACACCACCGATCCGCAGCCTGGAGGCATTGCTGAGCGACCGGGCGGCGGAGGCCTTTGCAAGGGGCATCGGCCGGGATGTGCTGTCCACGGCGGAGTGTGTGCTGCTGTGGCGTCTGGTCGTCGCCGAGGCGCGCGAGGATTTCACCTTGCTGCGGGAAGGCGAGGCCGCGCGCCTCGCGGCGGAGGCCTGGCGGCTGTGCGTCGAGTACGACGTGAGCCTGCCGCTGCAGGTCGGCTCGCCGGAAGTCGAGGCCTTCAACCGCTGGGCGCAGGCCTATCGCGCGCGCTGCCGGCGACTGGATCGCGACGATCCGCACGAGTGGCGTCTGCGGCAGATCGACACGCTGGGCCAGACCCTGCCCGGGCGCACCATCGTACTGGCCGGCTTCGATCCGGAACCGCCATGGCTGCGGCGTCTCGTCGCATCGTTGCAGAACGGCGGCAGCACGGTCCTGCGTCTGGCGGACGGCGGGAGCGAACGTCCGGCACAAGGGTACTGCGCGTCGAATCCGGAGCAGGAGCTGCTGGCGGCTGCGCACTGGACGCGCGAGCGGGCGCTGGCGCAGCCCGGATCGCGCATCGGCATCGTCGTGCCCGATCTCGGCGCTCGACGCGCCGACCTGATGCGCATCTTCGATCAGGTGTTGTGTCCGTCGCTCGACGACCTCGCCTCGTCGTCGGCATCGCGTCCGTACAACCTCAGCCTCGGCCAGCCGCTGTCCGACACCGGCCTCGTGCGCTGCGCACTGCAACTGCTGCAGACCGGCATCGGCGGACTCGATCTGCCGGCCGCGGGCAGCCTGCTGTGCTCGCCGTACTGGGGCGACGACGACAGCCGGATGTCCCGCGCCAACAGCGACCGCCTGTTGCGCGAACAGGGGCATCTGCGGATCGACCTGCCGACGCTGCAGGCCCTTGGGGGCGATGCCCGTATCGCGCGCCTGCCGCCGTTGGCAAGCCAGCGCCGCGCCGATCCGGCGCAGTGGGCGGAGCGCTTCACCGAGTGGCTCGATCTCGCCGGGTGGCCCGGGGCACGACCGCTCGACAGCGCCGATTTCCAGACGCTCGAAGCCTGGCGCGATCTGCTCGCAAGCTTCGGGGCACTGGGCGACGTGCTCGGCCCCGTGCCGGCATCGGCGGCGCTGGCGCAGCTGTCGCGCCTCGCCGGCGAGCGCGTGTTCCAGCCGCAGTCGCCGCCGGTGAACATCCAGGTCCTCGGCGTTTCCGAGGCGGCCGGGCTGAGCTTCGATGCACTGCGCGTACTCGGCCTCGACGACGAGCACTGGCCGCCCGCGGGCCGGCCGAATCCGTTCATTCCGTTCGAGCTGCAGCGACGCCTCGGCATGCCGCACGCGTCGACCGCGCAGGAACTGGCCTGGGCCGAGCGCAGCACGCAGGCCTGGCGCCGCGCGGCCCCGGAGGTCGTCTTCTGCTGGCCGGCGACCGACGGCGACCGCCCACTGCTGCCGAGCCCGCTGATCCAGTCGGAGGCCGACGGCGCGCAGACCGGAACACCGGCACAGCCCGCCGACCACTGGCGCGAGGCGCGCGCACTGGCACAGTTCGAGACGTTCGCCGACCACTATGCACCGCACCCGGATCTCGCCCGTCCGGTCCCCGGCGGCACGCGCCTGATCGGCGACCAGGCGACCTGCCCCTTCCGCGCCTTCGCGACACATCGCCTCGGAGCAAAGGCGCTCGAACAGCCGGGCTACGGCCCGAACGCCATCGACCGCGGCGTGGTGACACACCGGGTACTCGAGACCCTGTGGCGCCAGTGGCGCGATCACGCCACGCTGGCATCGCTCGACGACGCCGCACTCGATCGCGCGCTGGGTGCCGCCGTCGACACCGAACTGCAACGCATGGCGACGCGTGCTCCGCAACGCTTCGCACCGACGCTCGTCCGCCTCGAAGCGGAGCGCCTCGGCACGCTGCTGCGTCAGTGGCTGACGCTGGAACGCGAACGCCCGCCGTTCACCGTCGAGCGGCTCGAAGGGCGCAAGGAAGCGGACTCCGCGACGACGGCCGACGACGACCTGCGCCGCTTCGGACCGCTGCAGCTGCGGCTGCGCCCGGATCGCATCGACCGGCTCGACGACGGCCGGCGTCTCGTCATCGACTACAAGACCGGCGTCGGTCGCAAGCCGCCCTGGCGCGACGCGCGGCCCGAGGAGCCGCAGCTGCTGCTCTACGCGCTGACCGAGTCCGGCATCGATGGCATCGCCTATGCCCGGCTGCGTGCCGGCACCGTGGGCCTCGACGGCATCGGCGCGGATGCGGACCTGGCCCCGCAGATCCGCGCCTACACGGACGAGCGCGACACCCGCGACGCCAGCGGCTGGGACGCGCTGATGGGCCGCTGGCGCGGCGAGCTGCAGACGCTGGCGGACGAGATCGCGCGCGGCCTGGCCAGCGTCACGCCCAAGCACCCGCGGCAGTCCTGCCGCGACTGCAGCCTGCATGCGCTGTGCCGCATCCGCGAGTTGGCCCCCGAGGCCGCCGACGACGAGGCGGCGACATGACGCAGACGCCCGCAGCGCCGATCGCCGATGCCGAGGCGCGCGCCGCCGCGCTCGACCCGCTGCGCAGCTTCATCGTCCAGGCGCCGGCGGGCTCGGGAAAAACCGAACTGCTGACCCAGCGCCTGCTGCTGCTGCTGGCCGCGGTCGACGAGCCCGAGGAGGTCGTCGCGATCACCTTCACGCGCAAGGCGGCAGCGGAGATGCGCCACCGCGTGTTCGCCGCGATCCGCGCCGCACAGTCGGACGAAGCGCCGCAGGACGCGCACCGGCAACGCACCTGGCAGCTGGCGCGGCGCGTGCTCGCCCAGTCGCAGACCCGCGGCTGGCGCCTGCACGACACGCCGCAGCGCCTGCGCATCCGCACGATCGATGCACTGTGCGCCGAGATCGTCCGCCAGTCGCCGCTGGGGTCGCGCCTCGGCGGCGGCATCGACATCGTCGACAACGCTGAACCGCTGTACCGCGAAGCGGCGCGCGCGGTGCTGGGCGCGCTCGACAGCGAGCTGCCGCAGGCGGCGCCGGTCGCACGCGTGCTGCGTCATTTCGACAACCGCACCGCGCGCCTCGAACAGCAACTCGTCGACCTGCTGCGTCGACGCGACCAGTGGCTGCGCCTGGTCGCCGGCGACCGCAAGGCCGGTCGCTCGCGCGAGGTGCTGGAAGCGGCCCTCACAGGTGTGATCGTCGACGCCCTGCAGCAGGCCGACCGCGCGATCCCGGCGACGCTCAGGACGATCTGGCTGCAGTCGGCCGCACATGCCTCGTCCCAGCGCTACGCGAAGAATCCGGAGCTGGCCTTGCATGCCCTGCGCGACGGCCAGTGGCCGGGCTGCGCGCCGGCCGAGCTGCCGCGCTGGCACGCCCTGCTCGACCTGGTCCTCACCGCCGACGGCAGCTGGCGTGCGACCGTCAACGCGGTACAGGGCTTCCCGGCCGGCAAGACCAACGCGGAGAAGGCCGAACTGGGACCGGCACGCGACGCCCACCTCGCCCTGCTGGCCGCGCTGTCCGCGCAACCCGGCCTGCGCGAGCGGCTGGCGGAGCTGCGCGAACTGCCGTCGCCGGGATACACCGACGCCCAGTGGCAGGTGCTTGACGCCCTGCTCGACACGATGCTGCTGGCGGCCGCGGAACTGCGGCTGGTGTTCGCCGAGCGTGGCGCCACCGACTTCGCGGAAATCGCGGCGCAGGCGGTCCACGCGCTGGGCGGTCCCGAGGCGCCCAGCGATCTGGCGCTGCGCCTCGACTACCGCATCCGCCATCTGCTCGTCGACGAGTTCCAGGACACCTCGACGACGCAGTGGCAGTTGCTCGAACGGCTCACGGCCGGCTGGACGCCCGGCGACGGCCGCACGCTGTTCGCCGTCGGCGATCCGATGCAGAGCATCTACCGCTTCCGCGAGGCCGACGTCGGCCTCTACCTGCGCGCCCGCGAGCACGGCATCGGTCTGCTGCCGCTCACTCCGCTGACACTGTCCTGCAACTTCCGCTCGCAGCGCGGCATCGTCGACTGGGTCAACGAAACGTTCCGGCAGGTGCTGCCGCCGCAGGACGACCGGGATCGCAGCGCGGTGACGCACAGCCGCGCCGACGCGGTCCATCCGGACGCCGAAGCGCCTGCGGTGCGACTGCACGCCCTGATCGATGCCGACGACGCCACGGAAGCCGCGCGCGTCGTGGAACTGCTGCGCGAGGCGCAGTCACGCGACGCCGACGGACGCATCGCGATACTCGTGCGCAATCGCGGCCACCTGACGGAAATCGCCGCGGCGCTGCGCGATGCGGGCATCGGCTACCAAGCGGTCGACATCGAGAGCCTCGCCGAGCGGCCGGTCATCACCGACCTGCATGCGCTCACGCGCGCACTGTTGCATCCGCACGACCGCATTGCCTGGCTTGCGGTGCTGCGCGCCCCCTGGTGCGGACTGACCCTCGCCGATCTACACGCGCTTGCCGCGGACCTGCCGGCGCAGGACAGCGTGCTGACCGCCATGGACGACGTACAGCGCATCGCGGCGATGAGCGAGGACGGTCAGCGCCGACTCGCGCGCCTGCGTGATGTCGTGGTCGCGGCACACGCCCGGCAAGGACGCATGCCGCTGCGGCGCTGGCTCGAATCCACGTGGTTCGCATTGGGCGGCGCAGCCTGCGCCGACGGACCGACGGCGCTCGCCGATGCGGCCAGCTACTTCGACGCCGTGCAGCGGCTGGCACCGGGTGCGGTACTCGAGGATCTCACCGCCCTCGACCTCGCGCTGCACGATCTCAAGGCCAGTCCCGACCCGTCGGCCGACGAGCGCGTCAGCGTGATGACGATCCACAAATCGAAGGGACTCGAGTTCGACACGGTGATCGTGCCGGGGCTCGGCCGTGGCACGCGCAGCGACGATCCGCCGCCGGTGGCATGGATGCAGATCAGCGATGCCGACGGGCACCCGCGCCTGTTGATGGCGCCGGTGCACGCCACCGGCGATGCGCGCGAGGACAGCTACGATCATCTGCGCGCGCGCGAGGCCGAGCGTCAGCGCCACGAGGACGCACGACTGCTCTACGTGGCGACGACGCGGGCGCGCCGATGCCTGCATCTGCTCGGCAACGTCCGCCGCACCGACGACGGCACACCGGCACGACCTCCCGACCGCAGCCTGCTGGCACGTCTGTGGCCGGCGGTATCGGCCGCCTTCGAGGCCGCCGCGGAGCTGCCTGTTCAGCGCACGTCCGCTGCGGTGCCCGACGCCGCGTTGTCGGCACCGCCGCTGCGGCGCCTGCGCGACTGGCCCCGCGTGACGCGGCCGGCCGGCCTGCCGCTGCCCGCTGCGGCCGCCGGCAGCAGCGGCGAGCCGCTGCGCTTCGACTGGGCCGGCGAAACCGCCCGGGCGGTCGGCGTGCTTTACCACCGCTGGGTGCAGGTTATTGCCGGAGAGGGCATCGACCACTGGAGCCCGGCGCGCTGCGCCAGCCTGGCCGCGGTCCTGCAATCGGCGCTGCGCGGCATGGGCGTACCGGCCACGCGACGCGGCACCGCGGCGGAACGCGTGATGCAGGCGCTGACGAACACGCTGGCCGATCCGCGCGGTCGCTGGCTGCTCGACAACCGTCACGCCGGCGCCGCCAGCGAACTCGACCTGAGCACCCTGCGCGACGGCGTGCTGCAGCGGCGCGTGATCGACCGCAGCTTCGTCGACGACGGCACACGCTGGATCGTCGACTTCAAGACCAGCACCCACGAGGGTGCGGACACGGCGTCCTTCGTGCGCAATGAACTGGCGCGGTATCGCGCGCAGCTCGCCGGCTACTGCGCCCTGATGCGCGACTACGATGCGGGGCACCCGCCGCGCGCTGCCCTGTACCTGCCGCTGATCGACGATCCGGCGCTGCGCTGGATCGAGCTGGACGAATCCTCGTAGGAGCGTTCCCGGTCGCGACCCCTGGGCCGCGTAAACATCAGGGCGCGCCTGAAGACGCTCCTGCACCCGCGCAGCGAGGCAAGGGATGCGCTAGGCGGCGCGGCTTTCTGCCGTGGCTGCTTCGACCGTCACCGCGACGCCATTGAGCGCGGCGTTGCCGGACAGCACATCGAGATGGCGGTCGTCGGTCAGGTCGTTGGCGCTCTGGCCCGGCTGCTGCTGCGCGATGCGCTGCTGCACACCGACACGCGCATGGCCCCAGCCGTGCGGCAGCGACACGACACCGGGCATGATGTCCTCGGTCGCCTGCACCTCGACCTCGACATTGCCGACGCGCGAGCCGACGCGCACGCGCATGCCGTCGACAAGATTCCGCGCGGCCAGATCCTGCGGGTGCATGAACAGCTGATGGCGCGGCTTGCCCTTCACCAGCCGCTGCGCGTTATGCATCCACGAGTTGTTGCTGCGCACGTGACGACGCCCGATCAGCCACAACTCGCCGGCGCGGGGCTGTGCGGCCTGCTGCTCGCCGAGCAGCCGGTCGTAGCGGGCGATCTCCTCCGCGATCGCCGCGTTGATCGCGACGATGTGCCGGTCCTTCGTGCACAGACGGCGCGGCAGCACCGGCTGCAGCGGTCCCAGGTCGATGCCGTGCGGCGCCGCCTTGAGGCTGTTCAGCGATAGCGCCTGCGGTGCCTGCTTGCCGTAGGGCCCGCGCCGCAGGCTGAGGTCGAGCAGACGATGTGGCGGCATGCGCAGCATGACCTCGTCCTTCAGCCGCGCGCCGAGACGCTGCAGAAAGGGCTTGCGCGCATCGGGGCGCAGTCGCGCGCGCAGGCGGCGGCCGAGGCGCACGAAGATCTCCCAGTCGTGCAGCGACCCCGCCGGTTTCGGGAACACCGCGGCGTTGTAGCGCGCCGTATTCCGCATCGCGAAGTGGTGGAAGATGATGTCGTAGTGGTCGTGCTCGAGCGCGCCGGTGGGCGGCAGGATGTAGTCGGCGAAGCGCGTGGTCTCGTTGCGGTAGTAGTCGATGCTGACCATGAATTCGAGCGTGCCCAGCGCCTGTTCGAGCTGGCGTCCGTTGGGCGTCGACAGCACCGGATTGCCGGCAATCGTCACCAGCGCACGCACCTGCCCGTCGCCCGGCGTCAGGATTTCCTCGGCCAGCGCCGCGACCGGCAGCTCGCCGCCGAACTCGGGCAAACCGCGCACGCGCGACTTCCACGCAGCGAAATGGCCGGGTTTCGATCCCGCACCGCGGATCAGGTCCATTGCCGGCAGCGGAAACATCATCCCGCCTTCGCGGTCGAGGTTGCCGGTGACGATGTTGAGCAACGCCAGCGCCCACTGGCACAGCGTGCCGTGCGCCTGCGTCGACACGCCCATGCGCCCGTAGGCCGCCGCCGCGCCGCTGGCGGCAAACTCGCGTGCAATGCGGCAGATCGTCCCGGCATCGATGCCGCAGACCTGGGCCGCACGCTCGGCCGTGAACGGCCGCACCGCTTCGGCAACCGCATCGAGACCGTCGGTGAACTCGGCGAGCCGCCCGGGTTGCGCGAGCTTTTCCTCGAACAGGGTGTTGAGCAGCGCCAGCAGCAGCGCGGCATCAGCACCGGGCCGGACGAAGTGATGCTCGTCGGCAACTGCCGCGGTTTCGGTGCGGCGCGGATCGATCAGCACCAGCTTGCCGCCGCGTGCCTGCATCGCCTTCAGACGCTCGCGGAAATCCGGCACCGTCCACAGGCTGCCGTTGGAGGCCATCGGATTGGCGCCGAGCATCAGGATGTAGCGGCTGCGGTCGATGTCCGGCACCGACACCAGCAACTGGTGCCCGTACAGCCAGTAGGCGACGAGCTGGTGCGGCAACTGGTCGACCGAGGTCGCCGAGTAGCGGCTGCGCGTCTTCAGCGGGCCGAGGAATGCGCTGCTGTGCGTCAGGTTGCCCCAGTTGTGCACACTCGGATTGCCCAGATAGGCGGCGACGCTGTTGGCGCCGTGGGCCTTGTGGATGGCGGCCAGGCGGTCGGCGATGTCGTCGAGCGCCTCGTCCCAGCCCACTTCCTGCCACTGATCGCCGATGCGCTTGAGCGGCCGCCGCAGCCGGTCCGGGTCCTCGTGCAGGTCCTGCAGCGCGACGGCCTTGGGGCAGATGTGTCCGCGCGACAGCGGGTCTGCGTCGTCGCCCTTGATCGAGACGACGTGGCCGTCGCGAACCTTGATCTCCAGGCCGCAGATCGCTTCACACAGGTTGCAGGCGCGGTAGTGGGTCTGCTCGCTCATTCGCTGGCTCCTCCGGTTGCCGGATGATACGCCCGTCGCCGGCGTCAATCCGATTACCATGGAGGTCGTCGCCGCCCCCCGGAAAACGTCCCATGTCGAACGTCCTGATCGCCAACGCCCACATCATCAACGAGGACCACGAAACCGCCGCCGACGTGCTCGTGCGCGACGGGCGCATCGCCCGCATCGCACCGCGGATCAGCGCCCCGGCGGGCGTGCCGGTGTTCGATGCGAAGGGCCAGTGGCTGCTGCCGGGCGTGATCGACGATCAGGTGCACTTCCGCGAACCGGGGCTCACGCACAAGGGCGACCTGTCCACCGAATCGCGCGCGGCGGTCGTTGGCGGCACGACCAGCTTCTTCGACATGCCCAACAACAAGCCGGCGATCACGACGCGCGCATTGCTCGCCGAGAAGTACGCGATGGCGCAGGGCCGCTGCTTCGGCAACTACGCGTTCTACTTCGGCGGCGCCAACGACAACCTGGAGGAGGTGGCGGCGCTGCAGCGCGACGAGGCCTGCGCGATCAAGGTGTTCATGGGTGCGAGCACCGGCAACATGCTGGTCGACAACCCGAAGACGCTCGAAGGCATCTTCTCGCGCGCGCCGCTGCTGGTGGTCACGCACTGCGAGGACACGCCGATGATTCTCGCCAACGAGGCGAAGGCGCGCGAAAAGTACGGCGACGACGTGCCGGCCGCCGAACATCCGCGCATCCGTTCCGAGGCGGCCTGCTACAAGTCCACCGAACTGGCGACGAGCCTGGCGAAGAAATACAACGCCGACCTGCACGTGCTGCATCTGACGACGGCGAAGGAGCTGGCGTTCTTCACGGCCGGACCGATGAAGAACAAGAAGATCACCGTCGAGGCCTGCGTCCATCACCTGTACATGGACGAGCGCGACTACGAACGGCTCGGCCACCTGATCAAGTGCAACCCGGCGATCAAGACGCCGCAGGACCGCCGCGCGCTGGTGCGCGCCGTGATGGAGGACCGCATCGACATCGTCGCCACCGACCACGCCCCGCACACCGCCGAGGAGAAGGCCAATGCCTACTTCAAGGCGCCGTCGGGCCTGCCGCTGGTGCAGCACTCGCTGCTGATGCTGATCGACCTGGTGAAACTCGGCGAGATGAACCTGCGCACCGTCGTGCGCAAGACCAGCCACGCCGTCGCCGACCGCTTCGGCATTCCCGACCGCGGCTACATCCGCGAGGGCTACTGGGCGGATCTGGTGGTCGTCGATCCGCGCGCGACGACGACGGTGCGCAAGTCCGACGTGCTCTACCGCTGCGGCTGGTCGCCGGTCGAGGGCTGCACCTTCCCCGCGACCATCCGCGCCACCTTCGTCAACGGCGCACTCGCCGCCGAGAACGGCTGCGTCGTCGGCGGGCCGAAGGGCCAGCGCATCCGCTTCGCCTGAGCACGCCCATGCCAGCGCGCTGTCCGTGGAGCCTGTCGACGCCCGACTACATCGCCTATCACGATGACGAATGGGGCCGGCCGCAGCACGACGATCGGGTGCTGTTCGAGTTCCTGATTCTCGAAGGGGCGCAGGCCGGCCTGTCGTGGCGCACGATCCTCGAGAAACGTGCCGGCTACCGCCGGGCTTTCGCCGATTTCGATCCCGCCAAGGTCGCGCGCTTCACCGATGCCAGGCTGGAAAAGCTGATGCTCGACCCCGGCATCGTCCGCAACCGCCTGAAGATCGCGTCCGCGCGCACCAACGCCCGGGCCTTTCTCGACATCCAGCGGGAGTTCGGCAGCTTCGATGCCTGGCTGTGGGCCTTCGTCGACGGCCGGCCGATCGTCAATCGGTTCACGAGACCAGCCGAGGTGCCGGCACGCACGGAACTGTCCGACCGCATTAGCAAAGCTTTGGCAAAGCGCGGCTTCAAGTTCATCGGCAGCACGATCATCTACGCCTACCTGCAGGCCATGGGCGTGGTGAATGACCACCTGCTCAGCTGCCCCTGGCATCGTCGTTGCCAGAATGATTAAGTAACCCTTACTTACCCTTTAGTATTGTTGCGTTGCAACACGCCGTTTCGCTTCCTATGATGCACTGCATCAAAACAGACCCGATGTCTGTGCAGCAAAGGAACGAAACATGAACACGCGCCGCCCCCTGCTGGCCCTCACCGTCGCCCTGCTGGTCGCTCCCGCGGCCCACGCCGGCGACACCGGCCTGACCAAACTGCTGAGCGCATCGGCCGCTACCCTGCCGGCCCCCGCGGAACCCAGCCCGCTCCACCCGGCCACGGAAGCCGCCATCCGTGCGCAGATGGCCGCGATCGATGCGCGCATGACGGCCACGCTGGCCGCGCCGACCGAAGCCACCGCACCGGCGAAGAGCACCGAGCTGGCGGCACGCTAGGCCCGCTCGACCCTCGAGGCATACCCGGCGCGCCGTCTTCGGACGGCGCGCTTTTTTTGCGCCCGCCGATCGTCTCAACCACTTCAGGTCTTGACTCTGGCCCAAAGTCCAGGGTTTAGCATGGCTGCACTGTTCTCCAGGAGCCGTCATGCACAGCCTCAGAATCAGCCAGCTTGCCGAACAGGCCGGCGTCGGCATCGATACCGTACGCTACTACGAGCGCAGCGGCCTGCTGCCGGAACCGCCGCGCCGGCCGTCCGGCTATCGCGAGTACCCCCTGCAGAGCCTGCAGCGCCTGCGCTTCATCCGTCGCGCCAAGGCCCTCGGCTTCAGCCTCGAGCAGATCGCGGGCCTGCTGGAACTGTCGGACCAGCGTGGCGACGTCGAAGCCGTCAAACGCCTCGCGCAGCAGCGCCTCGGCGAGGTCGAGGCCAAGCTGCTCGAACTGCAGCGCATCCGCGACGGACTGCGCGGCCTGGTCAAGGCCTGCCCCGGACACGGCGCCACCGAGCAGTGCCCGATCCTGCAGGCGCTCAGCGGGGAGACGGCGTGATGGACAAGATCCCTGAACACCGCTGCGGTGCACACCACCGGCACGCGGAGAACGGCCACGGCGCGCACACGCCGGCGACACATGCCGGTCACGACCGCGGCGATGGTGCCAAGCCGGCACCTGCCGCACACGCCTGCTGCGCGACGTCCGGTTCCCGGCCCAAGCCGGCTCCCGCGACACCCGGCAGCCAGTGGACCTGCCCGATGCATCCGCAGATCCTGCAGGACCATCCGGGCAGTTGCCCGATCTGCGGCATGGCGCTGGAACCGACGAATCCGGCCGCCGAGGACGATTACGGCGAGCTGCACGACATGATCCGGCGCTTCTGGATCAGCGTGCCGCTGGCGCTGCTGACGCTGGTGCTGGCCATGGGGCCGATGCTCGGCCTGCCGCTGCACGGCGGCTGGAACGGCTGGACCCAGCTCGCACTCGCGACGCCGGTCGTGCTGTGGGCCGGCGCGCCGTTCTTCGTGCGCGGCTGGCAGTCACTGGTCCATCGAAACCTCAACATGTTCACGCTGATCGCGCTGGGCACCGGCGCGGCATGGCTGTTCAGCCTCGCCGCGCTGCTGTTCCCGGGCACCCTGCCCGCCGCCTTTCTCGAACACGGCCAGCCGCCGCTCTACTTCGAGGCGGCGGCGGTCATCGTCGCGCTGGTGCTGCTCGGCCAGGTGCTGGAACTGCGCGCCCGCGCCCAGACCTCCGGCGCGATCAAGGCCCTGCTCAGGCTCGCACCGAAGACGGCGCGCCGGCTTGACGACGACGGCGTCGAGCGCGATGTCGACGTCGAGCAACTGCAGGCCGGCGACCGCCTGCGCGTGCGGCCCGGCGAAAAGATCCCGGTGGACGGTCGCGTGATCGACGGCAGCAGTCATGTCGACGAGTCGATGCTGACCGGCGAACCCGCGCCAGTGCGCAAGCAGCGCGACGATGCGCTGAAGGCCGGCACCGTCAACGCCAGCGGCAGCCTGCTGATGCTGGCCGAACAGGTCGGCGCCGAGACGCTGCTGTCGCAGATCGTGCACATGGTCGCCGACGCGCAGCGCTCGCGGGCGCCGATTCAGCGGCTGGCGGACGCGGTCGCCGCGTGGTTCGTGCCGGCGGTGGTGATCATCGCCGCGATCGCCGCCGGCGTCTGGGCCTGGTTCGGCCCGCAACCGGCGCTCGCCCACGCCCTGGTGGTCGCGGTGTCGGTGCTGATCATCGCCTGCCCCTGCGCACTCGGCCTCGCCACGCCGATGTCGATCATGGTCGGTGTCGGTCGCGGCGCCCAGGCCGGCGTACTGATCCGCGACGCGGCCGCGCTCGAGGCACTGGAGAAGATCGACACGCTCGTCGTCGACAAGACCGGCACGCTGACCGAGGGCCGGCCGACGCTCAACCGGGTGCTGACCATGCCCGGCTTCGACGAAAACGAGCTGCTCGGGCTTGCCGCGGCGGTCGAGCAGGCCAGCGAGCACCCGCTGGCGCGCGCGATCGTCGAGGGTGCGCAGGCGCGCGGGATCTCCCCCGCCCCTGCCACCGGGTTCGACTCCGACCCGGGCCTCGGCGTCTGGGCCACGGTCGGCGGACGCGAAGTCGCGATCGGCAACCAGCGCCTGCTGCAGGCTCGCGGGGTCGACCCCGGCGAACTCGCGGCGACGGCGGACCAGCAGCGTGCAGACGGCGCGACGGCGATCTACGTCGTCGTCGACCAGCGCGTCGCCGGCCTGCTCGTGGTGGCCGATGCGATCAAGGCCAGCGCCGCGGACGCCGTGCGCGCACTCAAGGCCGAGAACATCCGCGTGATCATGCTCACCGGCGACAACCTGCGTAGCGCGCAGGCAGTCGCGAAATCGCTCCAGGTCGATGAGGTCATCGCCGACGTGCTGCCACAGGACAAGGCCGCCGTCGTCAAGCGCCTGCAGGCCGAAGGCCGGGTCGTCGCGATGGCCGGAGACGGCGTCAACGATGCGCCGGCCCTGGCCCAGGCACAGGTCGGCATCGCGATGGGCACCGGCACGGACGTCGCGATGGAGTCCGCCGGAATCACGCTGGTCCAGGGCGACCTGCGCGGCATCGTCCGCGCGGTGCAGCTGTCGCGCCGGACGATGCGCAACATCCGCCAGAACCTGTTCTTCGCCTTCGCCTACAACGGCCTCGGCGTGCCGCTGGCGGCAGGCGTGCTCTACCCGGTGTTCGGCCTGTTGCTGTCTCCGATCGTCGCCAGCGCGGCGATGAGCCTGTCGTCGGTGTCGGTGATCGGCAATGCCCTGCGGCTCCGGCGCACGGCACTATGACCGTGATCCGAGCCCGATAGGAAATCCGCCTCCGTTCACGCGAATGTGATCTGCGTCGCCGATACTGCCCGGCTGGAGCGCTTCGGGGGGCGGACATGCAACGACGCAGGTTTCTGCAGGGACTGGGCGGGCTTTCGGGCAGCGTGCTGCTGCAGGGTTGTGGCAGCAGCGACGCCCCGGCTGGCGAAGGCGGCGGTGGCGATGCCGCCAAGGTGCGATTCGACCACGGCGTCGCCAGCGGCGATCCGCTGGCCGATCGCGTGATCCTGTGGACGCGTGTGACGCCGGAGACCGACGGCCCGGTCAGCGTGCGCTACGTCGTGGCCCGCGACCCCGACTTCGACCAGGTGCTCATCAGCGACACGGTCGTGACCGACGCGGTGCGCGACTACACGGTCAAGGTCGATCCGACCGCCCTCGAAGCCGGCACCCGCTACTGGTACCGCTTCGAGGCCGGCGACGCCGTCTCGCCGGTCGGCCGCACGAAGACGCTGCCGGTCGGCCACGTCGAGCATCTGCGCTTCGCCTTCACCTCGTGCTCGAACTACTCGGGCGGCTACTTCGGCGTCTATCGGCGCATGGCCGAGCGCAGCGACCTCGACGCGGTCTTCCACCTCGGCGACTACTTCTACGAGTCGGGCTCCAGCGGCGTGGAGGGCCTGAACCGCGGCCACAGCAATGGCCGCGAGACGGTCACGCTGGAGGACTACCGCGACCGGCACGCGCAGTACCGCACCGACCCGGACCTGCAGGCGATGACCGCACAGCACCCGCTGATCGCGGTCTGGGACGACCATGAGTCGACGAACGATTCCTGGCGCGACGGCGCGCAGAACCACACCGAGGGCGAAGAGGGCGTCTGGGCGCTGCGCAAGGCCGCGTCGATCATGGCCTACTTCGAGTGGATGCCGATCCGCGTCGCCGACGCGTCCGACCCGCAGCGCATCTGGCGGCAGTTCGTGTTCGGCGATCTGGTCGACCTGCTGATGCTCGACACGCGGCTGTACGGCCGCGACGAGCAGCTCTCGACGCCGCCGCTCGATCAGGCCGCGCTCAACGACCCGACGCGCCAGCTGCTCGGCGTGCCGCAGGAAAACTGGCTGACCGACAGACTCACGACCTCGACGGCACGCTGGAAGCTGCTCGGACAGCAGGTGATGTTCGCGCAGCTGCGCCTGGCCTCGCTGCCGGACCTGTCGCTGCTCGGCATCACCCTGGCCGAGGAACTGCTCGCGATCAACGCCGACCAGTGGGACGGCTACCCGGCGGCGCGCGACCGTGTGTTCGACGCCATCGAGCGCGCCGGCGTCGACAACCTCGTCGTGCTCACCGGCGACATCCACAGCTCCTGGGGTTGCGAGCTGTACCGCGACCCGGGCGAACTGGTGACACTGCTCGACAACATCGTCGGCGATCCGCTGGACCTCGGACTGATCAAGGCGCTCGGCGTCGAGTTCGTCTCTCCGTCGGTGACGTCGGGCGGATTCCCCGACGGCACCACGCCGCTGCTGCAGACGCTGTTCGGCGTCGTCGACCCGCACATCAAGTACTTCGACGGCCAGCGCCACGGCTACGTGCTGCTCGACATCACCCACGAGCGCACCCAGGGCGAGTGGTGGTACGTCGATTCCATCCTCGAACCGGATGCACCCGAGCAGTTCGGTCGCGCGCTGTACACCAACGCCGGCGAAAACCGCCTGCGCGAAGCAGCGGCACCGACGACATCCCGCTGAGCACGGACATCGGGTAGTCTGACCCGCCCCGCACGGGAGTTCGTCATGGCCGAGATCGTCAACCTGCGCCAGTTTCGCAAGCGCAAGCTGCGCGCCGAGGCCGAGCGCACTGCGGCGGAGAACCGGGTCCGGCACGGGCGCACGAAGTCGCAGAAGCAACGCGACGAAGCGGAGCAGGCCGAGGCGCAGCAACGACTCGATGCCCTGCGACGCGACCGGCCCGAACATGCCGACTGAGCCGGGTCAGCGCCGGGCGTTCTGGACCGCGCTGCTGGCCAACGCGATCTGGATCAACGCGTCCGAGATCTTCCGCTACTTCGTCTTCGTGATGCCGATGATGCGCGAGGCGTTTCCGCAGATCGACGACGTCGCGCCGATGAACTTCGGCGTATTCATGATCTGGGGTGCCTGGGACACGCTGCTGCTGTTCGCCGCAACCGGGTTCACGTGGCTGATGCTCGTCCAGTTCGGCTCCGGCATCCGCAACGCGGTGCTGGCCGGCACCGCGGTCTGGGCCGGCATTTTCGGCATCCTCTGGCTCGGCCTGTTCAACATGAACCTGGCCACCGGCGCCGTGCTCGCGGTCGCCCTGCCGCTGGCCTGGCTGGAGATGGTCGTCGCCGCGCTGCTGGTGCGCTGGTGCCTGCTCGCCGCTCAGGCGTAGCGCCAGCGCTGCCCGTCCTTCGAGTCCTCGACCAGCACGCCGCGGGCCTTGAGTTCGTCGCGGATGCGATCGGACTCGGCCCACTGCTTGTTCCTGCGTGCATCGGTCCGCTGCGCGAGCAGCGCCTCGATCTCCTCCGTCGACGGCGCCCCGTCGCTCCCCGGCGCCTGCGCGAACCACGCCGACGGCGCCTGCTGCAGCAGGCCGAGCAGCTCGCCGGCGTCGAGCATCTGCGCCTTGATGCGTGCCTTGTCGTCCGCCGCCGTCGCCTTGTTCGCGGCACGCGCCAGTTCGAACAGCTCGGCGAGCGCCATCGGCGTGTTCAGGTCGTCCTCCAGCGCGGCGACGAAGGCGTCGGTCGCCGTCACACCCGGCGCGGGCGTCACGTCCGCCAGCTCGCGCAGCGCGCCATAGAGTCGGTCGAGTTTCTTGCGCGCCTCGCTGACGACCTCCTCGGTCCAGTCGATCGGTTGCCGGTAGTGCCCGGTCAGCAGCACCAGGCGGATCACCTCGCCGGGCACCCGCTTGAGCAGTTCGTGCACCAGCAGCACGTTGCCGATCGACTTCGACATCTTCTGGCTGTCGACATTCAGAAAGCCGTTGTGCAGCCAGTAGCGGGCGAACACCTTGCCGCCATGCGCGCAGGTGCTTTGCGCGATCTCGTTCTCGTGGTGCGGGAAGATCAGGTCGTGACCGCCGCCGTGGATGTCGATGGTCTCGCCGAGCAGCGCCTCGGCCATCGCCGAGCATTCGATGTGCCAGCCCGGCCGGCCACGGCCCCAGGGCGAGTCCCAGCCCGGTTGCTCGTCGGTCGAGGGCTTCCACAGCACGAAGTCGCCGGCGTGCTTCTTGTACGGGGCCACCTCGACTCGGGCACCGGCCATCAGCGCCTGCTCGTCGCGACCCGACAGCTTGCCGTAGTCGCCATAGCTCAGCGTGTGGAACAGGACGTGACCCTTGGCCTCGTAGGCGTGCCCCGAGGCGACCAGCCGCTCGATCATCGCAATGGTCTCGGGCAGATGCTCGGTGACGCGCGGCGCGTGATCCGGCGGCAGCACGCCCAGTGCGGCCATGTCCTCGAAATAGATCGCCGCGTAACGGTCGGTGATCACGCGGATGTCGACGCCTTCCTTCGCGGCGGCCGCGTTGATCTTGTCGTCGATGTCGGTGATGTTGCGGACGTAGACCACGCCGGGGTAGCGGCGGCGCAGCACGCGCGCGAGCACGTCGAACACCACCGCCGGCCGCGCGTTGCCGATGTGGGCGTAGCTGTAGACCGTCGGCCCGCAGACGTACATCGTCACCCTGTTCGGATCGAGCGGAACGAAGTCTTCCTTGGTGCCGGAGAGCGTGTTGTGCAGCTGCATGATCAGGGTGCGCGGATCGAAAAACGCGCGCAGGATACCCGCACCGCCCCCTTCCGTGCTGGCCGCGGGCCGAACTGCCACAATGGCGCGGCTCCGCAGGATGCACAGATGCCCGATTCCGCCGCTCCCTCCCACCACACGCGCCGCGGCTTTCGCAATCCGCACAGCAACGATGCGCATGGCGGCTGGGATGCGCTGCGCTGGCTGCCGGGCTTCCTGCTCAAGCCCTACCGCAGGCCGGAGCTGCCGTGGCGGCGCCCCGACCCCGCCCTGCTGCGCACACCGACGGACACCGACCGCCTGACCTGGATCGGCCATTCGAGCTTCCTGCTGCAGTTCGCCGGCCGCAACCTCGTCACGGACCCGCATCTCACCGCCCGCGCATCGCCGCTGCGCCGCGCCGGCCCGCGGCGACTCAACCCGCCGGCGCTGGACTTTCCCGACCTGCCGCCGCTGGACCTCGCCCTGATCTCGCACGATCACTACGATCATCTCGACGAGGCCACGGTCGTGCGTCTCTCACGCGAGCATCCGTCGCTGCACTTCGTGGTGCCGCTGGGTCTGAAGGCCTGGTTCGCGCACCGCGGCATCGTCCGCGTGACCGAGCTCGACTGGTGGCAGCACACGGACATCGGCGGACTGCGCGTGCACGCCGTGCCCGCGCAACACTTCTCCGGCCGCGGCGCGCGCGACCGCAACGCGACGCTGTGGTGCGGCTTCGTCGTCGAGAGCGACGGCCGACGCGCCTACTTTGCCGGCGACACCGGCTACTCGCCGGACTTCGCCGCCATCGGTGCCCGCTTTGCGCCGGTCGATCTGGCGCTGATCCCGATCGGCGCCTACGCGCCGCGCTGGTTCATGCAGGCGATGCACATCGATCCCGAGGAAGCGGTACGCATCCACCGTGACATCGGCAGCCGCTTCTCGGTGGCGATGCACTGGGGCACCTTCCGCCTCACCGAGGAGCCGATCGACGAGCCGCCGCAGCGATTACGCGCCGCGCTCGATGCCGCGGGGATTGCGCAGGACCGGTTCCGCGTGCTCGCGCACGGCGAGACGCTGGCTCTGGAGTGGACGCAGTAGCGGACGCAGTCGTGTTTTCCGCCATGTAGGAGCGCCTTCGGGCGCGACTTCTTTTCAGGCGGCAGCTGCGCCGTCGCGCCTGAAGGCGCGCCTACAAGTCGGGGCGAGGCGTGTTCACTCCGGCAGCCGTCGGCGCAACAGGCTTTCCATCTGCGCCCGCCGCGTCTCGGCATCGAGCTTGGACAGGCGCTCGACGGCCTCGTGAAACCGCGCCCAGTCGCGGTCCGCGCGCTCAAACAGCAGCGCGAACGCCGGCACGTACTCGTCGTACAGGCCGAAGGGCAGCAGGCGCGCGTTGTTCGGCGCGTCGTCGGCAAAGAAGGCGTCGTAGCGTGTGTCGCCGCCCCAGGCCGTGTCGCGCAGGCGCTCGTACTGCGCCTCGAGCCGCGCGAACTCCTCGGCCTTGCGTACGCGCATGGTCTCGGCGTCGAGCGGCAGCGTGTACAGGTCTTCCAGGCGTTGACGGGCGGCCAGCACCAGCTGCACGAACTGCGTGCGCCGGCCGCGCGCCTGTTCGTCCGGTGGCGACACCTGCGGGTGCTGTGCGAGGTACTCGCGCAGTCCCTGCTGCTCGACGAAGCTCGCGTAGGATTCGTTGAAGGCGCTGTCGTCCCGCACGTAGCGCTTCTGGTGCGCCAGCTCATGGAACAGGGTGCCGATCAGCGTCGCGTCGTCCCAGCGCATCATCGTGCTGAGCAGCGGGTCGTCGAACCAGCCCAGCGTCGAATACGCCGGCACGCCGCCGATGTACACGTCATGACCCTGCTCGCGCAGTTCACGCGCCCGCGCCTGCGCCTTGTCGAGGGCGTAGTAGCCCTGGTAGGCGACGCAGCCGGCGAAGGGAAAGCAATGCTCCAGCGGTTCCAGCGAGAGCTCCGGTGTCGCGAACACGTTCCAGGCCACGTATTCCCGCTGCAGGTCGGCGTACGCGGTGTAGCTGCCGTTGGCCGGCAGCCCGAGCCGCTGCGCGGCCCAGGCGCGGGCTTCGCGCACCGCGCTCAGGCGCTCGCGCAACGGCGCCGCGGTCGCGGGATCGTCGATCAGCCGCTCGATCGGCTGACGTGCGGACAGCAGCGCGATCTGCCCGCCGGCCAGGTGCACGTAATAGCCCAGCCGCGCGCAGCCCGCGAACAGGGGCAGCAGCAGCATCACAGCGATTGCCGGCAGTCGCATCGACATTCACAAAAGCGTAATCTGATCCGCGATCACGGACGTACCAGGCACAGGATAGTGCCGCAGTCTTTTGGAGGAGAGTGCCCCATGTCGATGCGTATTCCTGCCCTTGCCGGGCTCGTCCTGCTGTTGTCCGCCTGCAGCGACGACGGAGGCTCCTCTTCCGGCGGCAATCCGCTAACCGCAGGCGAGTCGCCGCCGCGGGTCGCCGTGACGGCCGACCGCGCCGGCACCAGCTACCGTCAGGAGATCGCCTCGCCCGTCACTGGCGACACGACCGTCGTCCAGGTGTTCGAACCCACGCAGCTGCAGGCGGGCAAGACCTATCCGCTGGTGCTCCAGGGCCATGGCTACGGCGGCTCGCGCGAAACCGGCGCCCCGGACGGCAGCTTCATCAAGCGGCTCAACGACGCCGGCTACTACGTGATCTCGATCGACCAGCGCGGCTTCGGCGAGTCCAGCGGCACCGTGCGTGTGATGGACCCGGACTACGAAGGCCAGAATCTCGTCGCCGTGCTCGACTGGGCGGAGGATCTCGAAGGCCTGCGCCGGCGCGAGAACGGCGAGATGTACGTCGGCAGCTACGGCGGCTCCTACGGCGGCATGTACCAGTTCCTGCTGTTCGGCGCCGATCCCAAGCACCGCCTGCGCGTGATCGCCCCCGACATCACGCCGCACGACCTTGTCTACGCGCTCAACCCGCACGAGGTCATCAAATCCGGCTGGGCGCTGGTGCTGGTTGCCGGCGGCGAGGCGAGCAACGTCACCGGCCTCACCGCGGGCGAGATTCCCGTCGGCCTGAACCAGGACGAGGCGATCGTCGAGACCCTCGTGCAGGGCGCGCTCACCAACGACTTTCCCGAAGCCGGCCGCAACTTCTTCGCCTATCACAGCGTGCGCTACTTCTGCGACGGTGTAGCGCCCGGCCCGCAGGACTTCATGTTCGCGACGCCCGATACCTTCCTCGTGCCGCCCGGCCCGGTTCCCGCGGTCGACGCGCTGATCACGCAGGGCTTCAGGGACACGCTGTTCAACTTCAACGATGGCCTGCGCAACTACGAATGCATGAAGGCACGCGGCGGCGACGTGCGCCTGCTGACGCATCAGTCCGGACACATCCTGCCGCTGTCGACCGAAGCGCTCGAAGGTCCGCTCGACCCGTTCTACGCGGCACTGACGCTGCCCAACTTTCAGGATGCCGGCGGCAGCGGTGCCTGCGGCAGCATCGACCTGCCCGCCGTGCGCTTCGCATGGTTCGAGGAGAAGCTGCGCGGCCAGTCCGGCGCCGTCGACACGGCGCTGGCCACCGGCAGCGATGTCTGCCTGAGCCTTGCCGATGACGACGCCATCGCCGTGCGCAGCGTCAAGCGCGGCGGCGAAGGCTTCGAGATCGCCGCGGAGACGCCGCAGCTCAGCGGCACGCTCGGCGCACTCGGCTCGCTGCTCGGCAACGGCGCGCGCGAGGCGATGCTCGCCACCCAGCCGCTACGGACCGTGGAGGCGGGCGGCGCGATCCTCGCCGGCGTGCCGCTGCTCGATGTCGAGGTCACCGGACTGTCCGGCCTGGAGATGACCGCCTGCGCGACGCCGATCCTCCAGCTCGGCTGCGATCCGATTCTCTTCGTCGGTGTCGGCCGTCGCGCCGCGGGCACCGAGCGCTGGGACCTGGTCGACGACCAGCTCACGACGCTGCGCGGCTTCGGCCGGCATACCCTGGAGATGACCGGCATCGCTGAGCGTTTCGCCGAGGGTGATCAGATCGGCCTGCTGGTCTTCGGCTTCCACCCGCAGTTCCCGGTTACCTGGTCGCGCGATCTGCTGGTGCCGGCGCTCAACCTCTCGGGCAGCGTGCAGCTGCCGCTGCTGGCGCCGGGCGAGATCGTGCGCGAGGGCGTGTAGCCCGGCAAGCCGTCCGTTGCGCGACATCGCGCCACGTTCTCAGGCCCGCCGGCCGTGTTCGCGCAGCTGGGCATGACATCGAGTCATGCCTCGCCGGGCGCAGGCACCGGCCGGGCCTTCACGACATCGTCTAGCCCGCATTTCTCACAGGGTCGCCTTCGATCCCCGTGCGCAAGTTGAAGAGCATTGGATCGTTCATGCGGCGTGCTCTGAACAGAGTGTCGGAAGGATCGAAGGCTGATCGGCGCTGGCCTGTCTGCGGGGCCAATGGCTTGGGCTTCACTCAAGCCATGGAACAACCATGTCTTTCGCTCCAGCCCGGCGCCACTGGCCTCCTCGACCGACGGCCATCACTCGATCCCCCTATGAGAAATGCGGGCTAGGCGCGTCCGTTCAGCCAGACGCCCAGTCCCTGGGCGTTGAGTTCCATGTCGAAAGCAAGCAGCTTGCGCGCGCGCGCCTCCGAGACCGGCGCATCGAGCATCGCCAGCTCGCGCAGGGCGTCGGCCACCAGCGCCGCCACCAGCTGGGCGTGGCGGTTGGGCGCCGCGGCGAGTTGTCCGGCGATGGTGCGATAGCGCTCGATGCCTGCGCGCAGGGTCTGCGCGAGCTGCGGCACGTTCTCCACGCTGCCGAAGTGGGTCAGGTACATGCGCTGCGGCGCAAACGACAGCAGGCGGTCCAGCGTGTGCATCCACGCGTCCGGCTCGAACTGCACCGGCGTGGTCGTAGGGAACAGGAACGGGCCGCCGGGTCCGTCGAACTCGCGATAGGACAGGCCGAAGGTGTCGCCGGTGAAGAAGCCGCGCGACACCGGGTCCCAGACGCAGAAGTGGTGCCGCGCGTGACCCGGTGAGTCGATGAACTGCAGCTCGGCATCGCCCAGCGGCAGCCGCGCAGCGTCTTCGGCGGCGATCACGCGAGACTCCGGCACCGGCGCGATCTCGCCGTACATGCGCTGCACCGCAGCGGTGCCATAGACCGCCTGGGCGCCGGCAATCAGCTTCGACGGATCGATCAGGTGCCGCGCGCCGCGCGGATGGGCGACCAGCTTCGCGGCAGGCAGCTCGCGCATCAGCACACCGGCGCCGCCGGCGTGATCGAGATGCACATGCGTGGGAATCACGTAGCGCACCCGTTCGCGGGCGATGCCGCGCGCCTCGAGCAACGCGAGCAGGCGCGGCACGCCGTGCGCGGTACCGGCTTCGACGAAGGCGACGTCGTCGCCGCGCTGCAGCAGATAGCAGCAGGCCAGGCCCGGACGTTCCTGCAGCGTGTCGACGCAGGTGATGCCGTGATCGTAGTCGCGGGTGGGCGGAAGCTGAGAACTCGGAGACATGATCAGTGTCGTGCAGAACGGACCGGCCGGCAGGCAAGCCTGCGATTGTGCGGCATTCCGGCAGTCATGGGCAGGCCCTCACGCCGCCTTGCGCAGCAGGCCGACCAGTTCCTCGCGGCGGTACAGGCCGAGCTTGCGGTAGATGCGTGAGGCGTGATTGGCCACCGTGCTGATGGCGATGTCGTACTCGCGCGCGATGCTCTTGAAGGTCTTGCCGGCGGCCAGCGCGCGCGCGATCTGCTGCTCGCGCGCCGA
Source organism: Sinimarinibacterium flocculans (assembly GCF_003201205.1). Taxonomy (GTDB): domain Bacteria; phylum Pseudomonadota; class Gammaproteobacteria; order Nevskiales; family Nevskiaceae; genus Solimonas; species Solimonas flocculans. Next base: position 4,459 of record NZ_QICN01000001.1, on the reverse strand, counting down.
CAGGGCGTCGAGCGGGTGCGGCCGGCGCGCATTGATCAGCAGCAGCCCGCCGCGGCGCTGCACGCGAAAGTGCAGTCCGTCCGCGGTGAACTCGCCGGTTCCGTCGGCCGCCACACCGGCCGGTAGCGGAAACGGCAGGCGACGCTCCGTGCCTTCACCCGGCGCATCGGGCAGCAAGTCGAAGAACCGCCGGCTGGCCAGCACCACCCGGCCCTGCTCGTCGACCAGTGCCGCCGACCCGCGCGAGTGGCGGCCCATGGCCTGCAGCCATTCGTCGCGCTGGACCAGCTGCAGCAATGACAGGCTGGCCGCCTGCACCAGGTGACCGAGCGCCCGCCGCAGGGCATCGTCCACGCCGGTCGGCGTGTCCGCGAACAGCAGCAGCACCGTGCTGTGCATCGCCGTACCCCGGTGCATCAGGTGGAAGCCCTCGGCCGCCGCGGCAGAACGCCCGTCGATCCGCCAGTCGGCGGCCAGCGACGTCACCGGGCCGCTGCGCTGCCCGTCCGGAAAGGTGATCCCGGCCACTTCCTCCGGCGCGATCGGCGCCGGCCAGGCCGCGAAGTCCACGCGCTGGCCCTGCACGGTCTGCAGCAGCCAGGCACCGGCACCGGCACCGCACCACTGGCACAGGCGCTCGAGGGCCGCGGTCATGAACTGCGTATCGGACTGCTCGACCACGCAGCCGTACAGCGACTCGATGAGCCGGTCGAGGCCGCTGTCCCCCTGTTCTGGCATCGCTGCGTCCCGTTCTTCTGGTGTCGCGAGCGGTGGCACACCGCCGCGCTATCTAGCCCTGTAGATACAACAGCCTCGCGCCCCACGGCAAGCGCTGCGGGAAAACCCGGACGCGCTTGGCGGGCCACGGCCTTACACTCCGCTCCCCGGTACGTTTCGTGCTTCTGGTACCGGTCATCCGGCCCGTCAGAGGCCGGGCCTGCTGTCATTTGAAGGGGATGAGAGATGAACCATGTTGCGACCCGGGTCCGCAGCCGCGGCGCCCTGTTGTTGCTCTTTGCCCTGCTGACCGCCTGCGGCAGCAGTACGGCACCCGACACCGGCGCCGCGCCGACCCAGCCCGGGACGGTCACGCCGCTGCCCTCGCCGCCACCGGTTGCCGACGCCCAGTGCGCCGATCCCGAGGCGGCCACCGCCGAACGGATCAGCCTGCTCGGCGATGCCGAACTGCTCGAAGTCATCGTCAGTTTCCACGGCAGCGGCCCGCTCGGGCTCGACCGCATCAGCCTGCTCGAACAGCTCGGCCTGACCGGTTTCGCACTCAAGCGCCTGCCGATCGCCGGCGTGCTCGCCACGCGTGGCCAGATCGAGGCCCTGCAGCAACTGCCGGGTGTGCGCTCGGTACGCTGGAACGCGCCGCTGAGCTACGAGGACGACGTCGCCCGCGAACTCACCTCCGTCGACCAGGCCTACGCCGCGCCGGAGCTGGTCAACGCCGCCGGCGAACCGATCACCGGCAAGGGCGTGACCATCCTCGTCAACGACTCGGGCATCGACGCCACCCATCCGGACCTGTTCTACGGTGACAAGGTGGTGCGCAACGCGCTCGGCCACCTGAACCTGCGCAGCCTCACCGAGAACGAGATGGCGCCGTTCACGCCGATCGAAGGCGTGCCCAATACCGACCTGCTCGGCTCGCACGGCACGCACGTGGCCGGCATCGCCGGCGGCGACGGCACCGCGTCCGGCGGCCGCTTTGCCGGTGCTGCGCGCGGCGCCAGCATCGCCGGCTACGGTTCCGGCGCCGCGCTGCTGGTGCTCGACTCGCTCGGCGGCTTCGACTACGCCCTGCAGCTGCTCGACGAGGCGCCGGAGCTGAACCTGCGCATCGTCACCAACTCCTTCGGCGATACCGGCGACGTCGGCACCTGCTTCGATCCGGACAACCCGACCAACATCGCCACCAAGGCGCTGGCCGACCGTGGCGTCATCGTCGTGTTCTCGGCCGGCAACGCCGGCTCGGGCCAGGACACGATCACCGGCAACTTCAAGAAGGCGCCGTGGGTCATCGTCGCCGGCAACGGCGAGAAGTCCGGCCTGCTGGCACCGTCGTCCTCGCGCGGCTCGCTGGCGCACCCGACCTACACGGTCGAGGTGGACGGCGAGACCTACGTGGTCGAGGACCGCCCGACGGTCGTCACGCCGGGCACCAACTACATCGCCGCCCGCGCGGTCGCCGCCGACCCGTTCGCGCCGCTCGACACGCAGGCGGACATCGAGTCCGGCGAAATCCCGCTGGAGCTGATTCCGTTCTACACGCGCAAGACCGGCACCAGCATGGCCGCGCCGCACCTCGCCGGTCTGACCGCCCTGCTGCTCGAAGCCAACCCCGCGCTCACCTGGCGCGAGGTCAAGCAGATCTTCAAGCAGACCGCGACCAACATGCCCGGCTACGCACCGTGGGAAGCGGGCGCCGGCTTTGCCAACGTCGAGGCTGCGCTGGCGATGGCGCTGGACCTGCGCAGCGACTACGGCAAGACCAACCACACGCAGCGCGGCTTCTACGCCGAGATCGGCCTGGGTGACGCCACCAGCGAGCGCTTCACGATCGACTTCCTCCCCGTGGGCCCGGTCACCGAATCGCAGTTCGAGGTCGGTACCGACATCGCGCTGGTCACCGCGCAGTGGACCCAGCCGCTCGGCAACCCCTGCACCTGCGCCGTCGTGCTGATCGACCCGGAAGGCAATCGCTACGGCTCCGGTATTGCCCTGCCGCTGCTCGGTTCCACCGTTGCCGCCGTCGGCCGCGGCGTTCCCGGCACCTGGACCGTCACCGTGCGCGGCATCGGCTCGGTGTCCGGCGTGCCGGTCGACCCGGCCGGCGTCACCAACGGCATCGCCGGCCCCGGCTCGGCCGACGTCAACGTCACGCAGTTCGCCGCCGCGGAACCGCGCGGCGTCGATGACGTGGCCGGCCATCCGCTGGAGGAGTACGTGCTCGCCGCCGTCACCGCACGACTGATCGACGGCCTGCCCGGTGGCTTCGACCCGGATGCGCCGCTGACACGCGCCCAGTTCGTCGAGTACCTGATGGCCTGGGGCGTGCGCCAGACGCGCGCACACGACGGCAGCCTGCGCTTCGCCGACATCCCGGCCGACGCCGGGCACGTCGCCGCCGCGGCAGAGGCCGTGACCCGCAGCGGCCAGCTCCTGCTCAGCCGTGACACCGCGTCCCGGCCGCTGCTGCCGCTTTCCGGCAACAGCTTCGACACCGGCGCGCCGGTCACGCGCCAGCAGGTCGCCTACGCGCTGGTCCAGGCCATCGGCCTGCAGGACCGGGCAGACGGTCATGCCGGCGCCGCACTCACCGCACCGGACGCCGACGGCAACCCCGTCCCGGTCTCCGATGCGGCGGAAGTCGATCCGGCCCTGCTCGGCCACGTCCAGGAAGCCCTGAACCTGCGCATCCTCGATGCCGAGATCATCGACGGGCAGGCCCGCATCGCACCACGCACCGCCGTCACCCGCGCCGAGTACGCCGCCTACGCGATGCGCACCTACGCCACCGTGCCCTTCCCGAACTGATCGACCAGCGGGACCATCAAGGCCGCGAGCAGTCATGCTCGCGGCCTTTCTCTTTTATCCCTCACTGCACTGCGCACCGCCGCCACTCCACGGCACCCCATACTCGCCCGTTCGCCCCGAGTGCCGCAGCACCGCTGCGGTGTATCGAGGGGTTGCCCGACGCGGCCCCCACCACCGAGTCCGGAAAGTCCTATTTGAAAGTTCCCCCTCTCCCGCCTGCGGGAGGGTCGGGGAGAGGGCCGCGCGCAGCGCGTAAAGCGCAAACTGAGAACCGGCCCTTCGCACCACACCTGCGAACAACTTCACACCCCGACTAGAAAAGTACCTCGCAAAACCGACCCGACAGGCATATCGTCCGATTCTGGGGATTCATCGGGGCGGCCATGCACCGCGCAACGCGAAGCGCCTTCGCAACCTCCGGTGCGCCAAACACTGTGCGTGCCGACAAGATCGCGCCCGCCTTGCGCACCCGCCTGACCCTGCGCCCCGGCGAGAACGGCACCAGGAAACTGCAAGCCAAGTACGGCCCGCGCTTGTTAGCCGTGCGCTACCGCTACGACCCCGTCGGCCAACGCCGCCTCAAGACCGTCGAGCTGATCAAAGAAGAAATTCCGTGGAGCGTACCGAGGGCTCGCAACGCCCCCGCTGCTGACACTCCGGTCCACATCCGTATCGCCCTCGACGAGCTGGAACTACGGCAAGACGTGAAGGCCGCAGGCGCCCGATGGGACAAGGACCGCAAACTCTGGCTCCTGCCGTACCGACTCGTTGCCGGCCTCGACGCCCGCATCGTCGTAACTGGAAGCATATAGATGTGGATACGACGTTACCCCGCGTTGAGTAGCGTTTCGATTAGAGCCCGTGAGTTGATGATATCGCTGTGGCAGCGAGCTGCCGTGCATAGTCGGCGGGCGTC